>NZ_OZ244926.1:0-2815000 GCF_965221965.1 Ekhidna sp. | reverse complement strand
CCATTCATTTAAAGAGTGCGTAACAGCTCACTGGTCGAGCGGCAGAGCATCGATAATAATCGGGCATCAAGTACAATACCGAAGCTTAGGATCATTTATGATGGTAGGGGAGCATTCTCTAATCGACGAAGGTGGAACGTGAGTTCTGCTGGAGAATAGAGAAGAGCAAATGTAGGCATAAGTAACGATAAGGCAGGCGAGAAACCTGCCCACCGATAGACTAAGGATTCCCCGGCAATGCTAATCAGCCGGGGGTTAGTCGGGACCTAAGGCGAACCCGAAAGGGATAGTCGATGGATAACTGGTTAATATTCCAGTACCACCTTTATTTTCGATGGGGTGACGGAGTAGTGAAAGTACCGCGTACTGACGGAATAGTACGTTAAAGGGTGTAGGTATAGGGACTGTAGGAAAATCCGCAGACTCTGCTGAACCTGATAGTACCACAAATCTTCGGATGCGTGGATAGTGTACCTAAACAGACTTCCAAGAAAAACCTCTAAGGTTAGAATAAAGGTGCCCGTACCGTAAACCGACACAGGTAGTCAAGGAGAGAATCCTGAGGTGCTCGAGTGATTCATGGTTAAGGAACTAGGCAAAATCGCCCTGTAACTTCGGGAGAAGGGGCGCCCCCAGCAATGGGGGCCGCAGTGAAAAGACCCAGGCGACTGTTTATCAAAAACACATGGCTTTGCGAACTTGAAAGAGGATGTATAAGGCCTGACACCTGCCCGGTGCTGGAAGGTTAAGGGGGGGAGTTATCTTCGGAGAAGCTCTGAACTGAAGCCCCAGTAAACGGCGGCCGTAACTATAACGGTCCTAAGGTAGCGAAATTCCTTGTCGGGTAAGTTCCGACCTGCACGAATGGTGCAACGATCTGGGTACTGTCTCAACCATGAGCTCGGTGAAATTGTAGTTCCGGTGAAGATGCCGGATACCCGCAACGGGACGGAAAGACCCCGTGAACCTTTACTATAGCTTCACATTGGTATTGGGTAAATGATGTGTAGGATAGCTGGGAGACTCTGAAGCTGTGTCGTCAGGCATGGTGGAGTCGTTGGTGAAATACCAGCCTTTATTTATCTGATGCCTAACCCCGAAAGGGAGACAGTGTGTGGTGGGTAGTTTGACTGGGGTGGTCGCCTCCAAAAGAGTAACGGAGGCTTTCAAAGGTACCCTCAGCACGCTTGGTAACCGTGCGCAGAGTGCAATAGCATAAGGGTGCTTGACTGTGAGGCCTACAAGCCGAGCAGGTAGGAAACTAGGATATAGTGATCCGGCGGTTCTGTATGGAAGGGCCGTCGCTCAAAGGATAAAAGGTACTCCGGGGATAACAGGCTGATCTCCCCCAAGAGCTCATATCGACGGGGAGGTTTGGCACCTCGATGTCGGCTCGTCACATCCTGGGGCTGGAGAAGGTCCCAAGGGTTGGGCTGTTCGCCCATTAAAGTGGCACGCGAGCTGGGTTCAGAACGTCGTGAGACAGTTCGGTCCCTATCTGTTGTGGGCGTAAGAAATTTGAGTAGATCTGACTTTAGTACGAGAGGACCGAGTTGGACAAACCGCTGGTGTACCAGTTGTTCCGCCAGGAGCACTGCTGGGTAGCTACGTTTGGAAGGGATAAGCACTGAAAGCATCTAAGTGCGAAACCCACTACAAGATGAGATTTCTTTTAAGGGATGTTCTAGATTAGGACGTAGATAGGCTGCAGGTGTAAAGGCAGTAATGTCAAAGCTGAGCAGTACTAATTACCCATAAGCTTTTTTGAAGCGTTTCGATAAACTCGCAATTTTTCATGTGAATCTTTCTTTTATATGTCAAGACATTAAGTCCTGTCCTTAGGGATATAGGCAAATTTTATGGTGATTATAGCGACGGGGTCCACCTCTTCCCATTCCGAACAGAGAAGTTAAGCCCGTCAGCGCTGATGGTACTGCCGTAACAGGTGGGAGAGTAGGTCGTTGCCAGTTTATTAACAAAGCCTTCTTAGAAATAAGAGGGCTTTTTTGTTTTATATAACTTACAAAGCAATAAGTCGTTAAACTCCCTTTAAAATTTAGCATATTGTGATTTGGTGGGTATTTGCTCTTTTCTTATTTGTTCCACTACTTGTTCATTTGTTCGATTTTCGAAAAGCTAAAAGAATATACTTTTCTACAATAAAGTATATTTCAAACCTATCTTCCAAAACAAAATCTACTTCAAGACTTAAATACTTAGCAGTATTAGGAAATCGACTTCTCATTTTCGGTTGTATTTTAATTTCAATATGGCATTTAGTGTCTGACAAAGAGGTGAAAAGAACCGGGCCAGTTTCTCTATACTTTGATAATTCTGTAAGCTCAACAATAAATGATGGAGCAGCTATTCTTTACGATTTGGTCCAAGACTTAACGAACCAGAATCAAAAACCTATTCATCTTATAAGCAATATTGACAATCAAAGTATTGCATCAGTCTCTGATTTTGGATTATCATCTAGCTATAGCTCCAAATCACTTAATAGTGTTGTTGAATATGATATGGCTGAATATGCTAGCAATAACAATATTTTGCTGTCTGACTTTCAAAGAGTCAATACACAAGATTTAAAAAGTATTCTGATAGATTCGACAAAGCAGTATCGAATAATTCTTTTGAATAAGCTGAGTGAGCATCGAAATCTAGCTGTAGATAGTCTATGGTTGCAGACAAATCCAAATGATTTATCTGAACTGACTGTTTATGTTGATTTCGTCAAGTACAATATGGCTAGTGGTAGTGTTGTTGTTAAGTTGATGCAAGGGTCAAGGCAACTGAGTTCAATTGTTAAGGAGATAGGGGAGTTAGATGTTCTCGAGTTTGATATTCCAATGGATGCCTATGGTCAGTATTCCTTGCAAATTGACGGTGATGAAGTAACATATGATAATCAGTTCTTTTTTGTAAGGGAGGTAAAGAATAAGCCAGTCATATCTGTTTTAAATAATGAAGGAGGAAGAGCAATTGAAGAAGTATTCAATAATTCATCTCTTTTTGATACTAAGATTCTAAACACCCAAAATCTGGACTATGAGCGATTGGAAGGGTCTGATCTAATTGTGTTTAATAATTTCTTCGAGTTACCCATTAACCTAATTGAGCAGTTTGATAGTAAGTATTTGTTAATTTTTCCACCCGATTCAATTGATGGTTTGTCTTACAGCGGTTTAGATGGAATGTCTTTTTCTCAAAATTCTAGTGATCCATTGGAAATTGATATTATCCCTGGGAATGACTTGATGAGAGGTGTTTTTGATGAAAATACCCAGCCTGGCACAATGCCGAAATTGAGTCCGGCTTTTCATGTTAAGGGCTCCTTTGAGCCCATTATAAACTTTAGAGATGGAAGTCCATTTCTTTTTTCAACTCAAAAGAATTACATCTTTAATACTTCACTTAATAATAGTCAAGGTTTTGAGTCTAATGCTTTGTTTTTGCCGGTTTTATATCAAATAGCATTTACATCAGCAGGGGGTATAGAGGCACCATATGTTTATCCGGGAAACAGTATCAAGTTGGACGTTCCGGTGACAGATATTCCAATTAAATTAGTTGGGGAGGGTTTTGAGGTAATCCCTGACTTCAGCTCAATTGAGTCTAAAACAACTTTAAGTATTCCAAATGATGTAAAACCGGGAATTTACCATCTAATTCGGGAAGAAGATACTTTGCAACATCTAGCTATTAATATTCCAGAGAATGAATCTGTTATGATTGCTCCGAGTTTGGAAGATCTAGAGCGAGCTTTTGAGCAATATGATAATGTGACGGTATCCCAGGTTTATGAAGGGGCTGAAAATACGGTGTTTGCATCTTCAGAATCTGTAGGCTTATGGAAATATGCATTAATTTTGGCGCTAATATTGATTCTTACTGAAACAATGCTGCACCGATTTCTCAAATGAGCTTATTGCTGAAGAATGTACATGTCTTAGACCTCAACTCACCAGCTCACACCAAGCAAGTAAACATACTTATTGAAAAAGGGAAGATTACTTCTCTCAAAGGGAAGTCTGCTAAACGGGAGGTTGATTTAAAGGGAAAAATGATTAGTTGTGGGTGGGTGGATCTTAATGCACAGTTTTTTGATCCTGGTAATGAGCATAGAGAAGATATTACGAGCGGGTCAGAAACCGCGAGAGCCGGAGGATTTACTGATGTGTGCTTGATTCCTGAGACTTTCCCTCCAATTACTTCTAAGAGTGACGTTAATTATTTAATTAAGAAGTCACCTGACTATTTGGATATTTATCCAATAGCTGCTGTAAGCGAGGCTCTTAAGGGTGAAAATCTAACTGAGATGCTGGATTTACATGAAGCTGGAGCGGTGGCTTTTTCGGAAGGAGATAGGCCTATCTGGAATGCAGAGCTTCTTTTAAAGGCACTTCAGTATACGAATGACATCAATGTACCGGTAATTCAAAATCCGCGCGATTTAAATATTGCACAAAACACTCATATGCATGAGGGGAAGGTGAGCACACTGTTAGGCTTAAGAGGTGAGCCTTCATTGTCAGAGGAGGTCATGATTCAGCGGGACATAGAAATTTTGAAATATAGTGGTGGAAACATTCACTTTAGCAGATTAACAACTGAAGGGGGTGTGGAATTTGTACGAAAAGCTAAAAAGAAAGGGCTGGCTGTGACATGTGATGTGGCCATCCATCATTTACTGTTTACAGAGGATAATGTTGGAGATTTTGATACTAACCTTAAGAGCATTCCACCTTATCGAACCGAGCGGGACAGAAAGGCTTTGATTAAAGGTGTGAAAGACGGGACCATTGATGCTATTTGCTCTAATCACAGGCCTTTGGATCAGGAGTGCAAACAGCTGGAGTTTGATTTAGCTGATCCCGGGAGCACCTCGCTTCAGACTTTTTATTCGTCTCTGTTACAAATCTCTTCTGATATTCCGATGGATATACTGATAGAGAGAGTGACTAGTGGTCCAAGGAGAATAATGAAAAAGAAGCAGGTTAAGATAGATGAAGGAGAAGTAGCCAAGCTTACGATTTTTGATCCCGAAGACATCTGGACCTTGAATGATGAAACGAATAAGTCGAAATCCCGAAATTCTCCATTTTGGAATACCAAGCTGAAAGGTAAAGTTTTAGGAACGATTAACGGAACCAGTATAACACTCTAGCTCAGTGATAAAATCTACTCTCAAATATTCCATTTTATGTGGAATATTCCTTATTGGATTATTCTTCATATCAATCAATTTTGGTAGTAATCCACTATTGGACATGCGTCATTTCATCTTTGATCTGGGAGTATTTTTCCTTTTTATCTATTTCAGCGGAAAAGAGTTCAAGGATTACCGCAATGGGGGTTTCTTTCATTTCTGGCAAGGAATAAGTATAGGTTTCATTGTTATAATTCCTGCTGTCTTGATCTTCTCCATTGTTTTTTATGCTGTTTTTCAAGCTAACCCAGAGCTGATTGAGGCTTATAAGGATGGAGCCAGGGCAATGCTGGTTGATAAGAAAGATTTGTATTTGGAGCGTTTTACTGAAGATCAGTACCAACAACAACTTGCCGCTGTGGATGATGAGACAACAGCTCGGCTATTGTTTAGCACCTTTTGGAAGAAAATCATTGCTGGATTTCTTATTACACCTGTAGTTGCCATAATTTTAAGAAAAAAACCTAAATAACTTATGAATAATCACGCAATCAAATCCGGTCTAATTGTAGGAGTTATAGGCATTGTACTAACACTTCTAATCTATATTGTAAATGCTGCATTACTTGTTTCAATGTGGATGCTTGTATTTTTTATAATCTTTATTGGTTTGGTGTGTTACTTTGGAATCCAGCACAGAAATGAAATTGGAGGTTATATGTCTTTTGGTAAAGCATGGGTATATTCTATGCAAGTACTAATAGCAGCGGGGATACTATCCACTATTTTTAACCTTCTTCTTTATAATGTAATTGATCCGGAGTTACCCTCAATGCTGGCAGATCAATCTGTAGAAAATGCTGAATCTATGATGCGAAAATTTGGT
Organism: Ekhidna sp.; assembly: GCF_965221965.1. Classification (GTDB taxonomy): domain Bacteria; phylum Bacteroidota; class Bacteroidia; order Cytophagales; family Cyclobacteriaceae; genus Ekhidna. Next base: position 2,808,962 of record NZ_OZ244926.1, on the reverse strand, counting down.
ATGCCTGAAGATCAGATGGATGAGGCTTTGGAAAAAACCAGAACTGACACACTAGATCGCTTTACTGTGTCTGGATCTCTTATGGGTTTTTTATGGGGATTAATTGTTTATGCAATACTTTCGCTAATAACTGGCGCAATAATCAAAAAGAAAGAACCTGAACTTGAAGGATAAAGATTTATCGATAGTTATACCTGTTTATAATGAGGAAGAATCCATTCCAGAGCTTTTGGAGTGGATTTTTCGCGTTGTAGATGAAAGTAAAATTGAAACTGAAATTTTCTTGATTGATGATGGGAGCACAGATCGCTCATGGTCAATTATTCAACAGTATGCTAAGGATGATCAACGTGTGATCGGCCTCAGGTTTAATAGAAACTACGGGAAATCAGCTGCACTACAAACTGGCTTTGATGAAGCGAAAGGCAGAGTAGTTATGACCATGGATGCAGATATGCAGGATAGTCCGGATGAGATCCCTGAGTTGATGAGGATGGTGAAGGATCTGAATCTTCATATTGTTTCCGGGTGGAAAAAGAAGCGTCATGATCCAATCAGCAAAACCATTCCTTCTAAATTGTTTAATTGGGTCACACGAAAAGTATCAGGAATCGAACTTCATGATTTCAACTGTGGGCTAAAAGCCTACAAAAACGATGTGGTGAAGAACATTCATGTATATGGTGAGATGCACCGATATATTCCTTTGATAGCTAAATGGAATGGATATAATAGGATCGGCGAGAAGGTAGTGGAACACAGGGCTCGTAAATATGGAACGACCAAATACGGAATGAAACGCTTTGTTACTGGCTTCCTTGACCTGCTGTCGGTGACATTCGTATCCCGATTTAAGAAGAATCCGATGCACTTTTTCGGGGTTTTTGGAAGTCTCTCTTTCATAGGAGGGTTTTTTATTACCATTTGGATTATTGGTGAGAAACTCTATCGTCAATATCATCATATGGCCAGAAGAGATGTGGTTGATCAACCGCTATTCTTTCTTGCTCTGGTTGCACTAATTGTTGGTATGCAATTGTTTTTGGCTGGCTTTATTGCGGAAATGATGATACAGGTCAGTCAGCGAAAAAGTGATTACCTAGTCTCAGAGAGAACCAAGGATTGATGCCAAAGTACTCGATCATTATTCCCGTATTCAATCGTCCTGATGAAATAGACGAATTGCTGGAAAGCCTGGTGGATCAAACGTGCAAGGATTTTGAGGTATTGGTTATTGAAGATGGATCTACTCGAAAGTGCGATGATGTCATTTCTAAATACACTGAATCATTAGATATATCCTATTTCTACAAGGAAAATTCAGGTCAGGGTTTTAGTCGTAATTATGGTTTTGAGAGGGCAAAGGGAGAGTGGTTGATTGTTTTTGACTCTGATTGTATCATACCCACGAATTACCTCGAAGAGGTAGAGAAATTCCTCAAGATAAATAAAATTGATGCCTTTGGAGGTCCTGACAGGGCTCATAAGGACTTTACCAAAATTCAAAAGGCAATATCATACTCGATGACCTCTTTATTTACTACAGGTGGTATTCGGGGTGGTAAGAAGCATATAGGGATCTTTCACCCCAGGAGCTTTAATATGGGGATTCATCGAAGGGTTTATGAGAAAACTGGGGGTTATATTTTACCGAAAAAAGGGGAGGATATTGAATTCAGTATTCGAATAATTAGAAATGGATTTAAAACGGCCCTTATAGATAAGGCGTTTGTCTATCATAAGCGCAGGACGAATTTTCGACAATTTTATAAGCAGCTTCACTTTTTTGGAACTGCAAGAATCAATGTTTTTCGGTTTTTCAAAAGTGAATTAAAACTTATCCACTTTTTTCCAGCTGCATTCACTCTTGGGATAATTATAGGGTTGTTTCTAATGGTACTTTTTCCCTTACCAGGAAAAGTGTTGATGCTCTTATACGGTGTGTATTTTCTTGCCATTTTATTTGATGCAACCATTAAAACGAAAAGCTTGCAAGTGGGTATGTTATCCGTTTGCGCTGCTTTTATTCAGTTAACTGCTTACGGCCTGGGCTTTATGAAGGAAGGCATCATTTACCTAAGAAAAGGTTAGCACTATCTTTGGGTATGCAAATTACCCTGACAACACCCGCACTTTTATTTCCTGCGATTTCCTTGTTGCTTTTGGCTTACACGAACAGATTTCTTGCTATCGCTACGCTCATTCGACAGCTACATAGAAGTTACCTCGAGAACCCCAAAAGTGTGGTAGAGGGGCAGTTGAAAAACCTTAGAAAGCGTTTATTTCTTATACGTGCGATGCAGTTGTTTGGTGTAATGAGTTTGCTGCTGTGTGTGCTCGCCATGTTCTTTATTTACCTTGAGGTAGGGGAATGGGGAAGCGGGATATTTGGAATATCCCTTGTTCTTCTTTTGCTTTCTTTAATAATTTCTGTTCGTGAAATTCAGCTTTCTACAAAAGCGTTGGATCTTGAGTTGAGTGATATGGAGCTGGGAAGTAAGCTAAAGTTCTGAAATCACAAAAGCGCTCCCGCAAGGTATGCGAGAGGCTTCTGTATATCCACCAAAAAAGAACTCAACTATGATAACACTACTTATGAAGTCTTAGTCCATCCACTTCATGGGATGCTTATCGTTATAATATTTCATCACTTTGGTGAGGGTAAAGCCTTGATAAAGCACGGAGCAAACTACCACCACGTAAGTCATTATTACTATGATTTCCTGACCTGGAAAATTGGTGAGAGAGAGTGAAACGGCTACTGGCAATCCTCCTCTAAGTGCTCCCCATGATAGCACCGGTATGGTGCCATCATCAAAGGAGCGACTCATCGACATCAACCTGATGGGTATGAATACACTTACCCACCGAGCGAATAACGCAAAATTGACTGCAAAAAAACCTAATGCGAAGTAGTCAAGTCGAAGAGGGATAACCAACATTTCAAAACCTATTAGCACAAAAAGCATTGCAGCCAGAGTCTCTTCTAAAAGTTGCCAAAATCTATATACATAACCGCCCACAGCACTTTCGCCTTTCTCATTTCGGCCAAAGTTGCCCAGGATTAGTCCAGTTGTTACTGCTACCATCATTGAAGATACAGATATAAGGTCTGCGGCATAGGACCCTCCCATCACCAATGCGAGTGTAACCAACACCTCTACTTCCACTGCATCATTGTCTATATATTTTAGGACGGAATAACCCATCCAACCAAAGAAAAGGCCGGCGATAAGTCCACCTCCCAGGTCCCTAATCAAGACCCAAGCTGCGCCTGTAAAATTTAGTGAACCCATGGCGGCCTCTTCTTTGTAAATATTTACTAGTACGAGCGCCAGAACAATAGCAATACCTCCGTTCAAAAGCGCCTCGCCTGATATTTTAGTTTCCAGCTCATTGGACATCCTGAATCGCTGGATGGTTTTGGTTATAGCTACCGGATCAGTGGAAGAGATAAGTGCACCAAATACAAGAGATGCGATGTAGCTAAGTTCTATTCCAAGTAACCCTGATGTATAGTAAATCAGTGTGGCTATTACAAAAGTGGAAATAAGTACTCCAAAAAATGAAAGAACAAGTACCGGAATGAGCTGATTGCCGAGTTTCTTGAAGTCTACATTTAATGCTCCGGCAAAGAGCATGACACTAAGTACGAAACGATAGAGTACTTCAGCGAAATCATATTTTTTCACATGTTCTGCCAGATGAAAGTCCGGGAATAACAGACCGAAGATGAAAACTAAAACCGATAGAGCCAGCGCAAGAATGGTGAGACCTATGGATGATGGTAGTTTTAAATAGAACGTGTTGACGAAAATGAATACGCCTGAAAAAAAAATGAGTACAGCTATGATGTCGAAGATGCTCATGACTATCTTGTTTTAGAATGTCAAATTTAGGGCGTAGGTAAATTGCCTGACCTCTGAAAATTATTGTATAATCTTTTCAGAATATATCAGGAAGCGCCAGTCCGTATTTTTACTGATGGGTTAAATCAACTTCAAATGAGCAGCCTTTTTTATGAGCTCCGCAGTATTCTGCACTTTCAGCTTTTTCATCATGTTTACCCGGTGAGTTTCCACTGTTCGCGCACTTACAAATAGTTGATCTGCGATTTCCTTGGTTGTCTGTCCTTCTGAGACTAATGTCAGAACCTCCATTTCACGATCAGATAGTTTTTTATGTGACTCACCTTCAATGGCCATGTTGCCAATCATAAGCTGGGATATCTCATCATTGAAGTGTTTTTTTCCATCCGCAACATTCTTAATGGCCTGAATCAATTCGTTTTCATCGGCGTTTTTGATGAGGTAACCGAAGGCGCCATTTCTTACTGCTTTTACCACATACTGCCCCTCGGCATGCATGGTAAGCACAATGAATCGCACGTTCGGATACTTTTCGCGGGCATCCTCTATCGCTTCCAGTCCATTCATTCCAGGCATGGTAATATCAATCAGGACGATGTGGGGATCGGTACTGGCCAGCAAGCCAAATAGGTTTTCCGCGGATGAGGCCTCACCCACAACCTCCAGATCCTCATTTTTGTCAAGGAGAGATATAATCCCTTCTCTGAATAACTGGTGGTCATCTACTACTATAACTCTAATCTTACTCATTGCAGTGGTATTTCTACTTCTATGGTTGTTCCTGTTTTAGCTGTTCGAATAGCTATTGTCCCATTGGTCAATTTTACTCGTTCTCTCATGTTTCGGATGCCGTTACCATGAGCAGGCTGTTCGGGATCAAATCCAATGCCATTATCGGCGATGAAAAATCCCACATGATCATCAAACTCACTCATGGATACCTTTAGCTCAGTAGCCTTTGAATGCTTGATTGCATTGTTTATTGATTCCTGAGCTATCCGATATAAAGTAATATGAATATCATCGTCAATATCAGATTCTGCAGGCATATCATTCTTGTAAAGAACCTGAATGGAAAAATTATCTTCTATTTGCTTCAATAAGTTACCAATTGCTTCACCAGCACCAAAATCCACTAGCACATTTGGCATTAGGTTATTACTCATTCGTCTTACCTCGCCGATCGTCTCATCCAGTCTCTGAAGGAGCTGTTTTTTGGTAGGTTCATCCAGGTCGGCAGCCTGAAGGTTCATCCGAAGGGTTGTCAAAAGGGGGCCAAGTCCATCATGCATTTCTTTGGAGAGTCGGGAGCGCTCTTTCTCTTCACCATTGAGTATGGATCGTTGGTTTTCCTTAAGCAAGCGATCTTCATTTTCTTTGAATGTTCGCAGCTTTTCTTTCATCTGTATCAGCGCTGCTCCCATTTTGTCTTTTTCGCTTAGAGGTTTGTAGTCGGCATCAAAATTTCCTGATCCAATTTCATTGGCAAATACCACCGTTTCCTGTAGGGCGCTTACTAGCTTATCCAATGCCATAAACATCCTTCCGATTTCGTCCTCCCGGTCTTTATCATAAGGAACTACACTGAGCATACCTTTTGACATGTCTTTCAGGTGTTTTTCCATGGTTAGCACAGGGCTCACAAGCATCCTTGAGAGAAAATATGATACCACTAGAACAAAAATCAAGATGATGATCAGAATGTAGATAAGATTGCTGCGAAGCTGATTTAAAGGGAAAAGCGCTTCCTGATGGTTGATTTCGCTGAGAATTACCCATTTTATATCACTCACTTCGATTTTTTCATATGAGCTAAACACCTCGGTTCCTCTGTAGTCGAGTATAATATCTTCTCCGGGCTGATCCTCAAGCGCCCGCATTACCCCTTTTGTCTTGACTTCAACCTCCCTGGGGTTTTGCGTGAAAAATCTTGACTTGGTTTTTAGTTTATAGTCGCTACCGACAATGTATGATTCACCTGTTTGTCCCAGGCCTGTTCTTTCCAGGAGTATATCCTGAACTTCAGGAACCTCAGCGATACCGATCAGAAATTTAGTTCCAGTTTTCCCGAAAAGACTAATGGTGATTTCATGACTAATATCTATCGGGGTAATATCCTTCATGATTACATTCTTCCCTATGTTTTCTGGTGAAACATTCAGGTCTAACCCCATTATGGTAGAAGGGATAGAGTCGTAGAATTGTAAATGGCTAAAAACTTCACTATGCTCTTCAAGAGCTTCTTCGGGATTAGCCAGAGCATCACGAAAAACATTCATTCGATCCGTTAGCTCATTCTTTATTTTAACGATCTTCAGCTGCTTTACAGAAGATAATTGAAGCATCACACGCTCTTGAAGGGCTGTGTCAAACTGTACATAAAAAAGTGAGGAAAGCAAGGCAATCACCACCAGTGAAAGCGCAATCATGATTAGCGCTAGTTTATTCCCGATATTGACCCGCTTTAGCATTCTGTAAAATTATCGGGATATTTTTTTTAGCCTAATCAGGAAAAATACGGATGAAGAAAATGGTAAAAGCCAGAAGTCCGGCTCTTACGATTAGTGTTTCGCTTTAAGAATTAGACTCAGTATTATAGCTATCACGTAAATAATAATTCCATACATAGTCGTAATCATAGACACTTTTAGGCCTCCAGCGAGCATTGCAGGAGAAACGAATCCTATTTCCTGTATTGCTTCGAATGCTGAAAAGAGTCCAATAAGTTGTCCTAGAATTCCGGTAATGGCAGCCAATAACCCCGCACTCTTGATTTGACTGACCGAATGCTCCTTATTAATAAAACATTTTGCCGCAAAAAAGATCACTGCTGCCAACTCGATCGTGAGTATGCTCATAAAAAGGGGACCTCCCATTTGAAATAATTCAATCATAGTTTTTTCATTTAGTTAAACATGGCAACAAAGCAAGTTTTACTGCTGCTGGAATGAAAGGTAGTATCCATAGGTAAATGTGTCGTTCATCTATTTTTCTTACTTTTTCCATTGAAAAAGTACATCTTCGGGTCCATGTTAGCTAAAAAGCAGTTGATTTTCTGGTTTGGGGTTTGGTTGTTTCTAATCCTATTATTGAGCACATCCTTGAGTGGCTTTGTTGTATCAATCTATTTTGTAACTATACTGATGCCTGTGGTGCTCGCTACTTCTATTTTCTTTAATCGTTTTCTGGTTCCTAAGTACTTACTAAAGAATAGAATGAGCAGGTTCTTTTTGTATCTGCTTTATATGCTGGTTGTCTCTATTTACTTTGAGCTTCTTGTAATGGTGCTTGCCTTTGTAGTGCTTGCAGACTACCAAATAGATAACCTCGGTAAAATAGCCAGTGACATTTACCTATTGACACTCATTCTTTATTTGGTGGTTTTTGCAGAAGGGCTTGTTCTGTCAATTCAAAAACTAAGAGAAAAAACTCAAAGGCTGGCTGAGGTAGAGGAGAGGTTAGCAAACGAGAAACAAGAAGAAATCGTTATCCGATCCAATCGAAAGAATATAAACCTAAGGCTGATTGATATTACTTATATAGAGAGTTTTGGGGATTATGTCAAAGTGCATCTTGATAAAGAAATGTATACAACTAAAGAGAAAATCAGCAGTTTTGAAAAACGGCTACCCAACTCGTTTATTCGAATTCATCGTTCGTTTTTGGTAAATAAAGCTCATGTAGATTCTTACAATAAGGAAGAAGTTAGATTAGGAGAAAAAGAGCTCTCAATCGGCAGGAAGTATAAAAAAATAGCTGAACAAGCTCTTCAAGCTAATCTCACCGCCTGAAAAACTGAATACCTTCATAACTAAAAGAATGGAGCGTATGAAATTTGAATATGTTTTCTTCATTTTCTTTAAGAGTTAAATCATTGGTATTGTCCAGTTGAAAAGACTTTTTGTGTATGCCCCTTGAAGAAATATCCAATAGATAGAATTCCTTGTTTTCTTCATCAAACCCAAAGTATTCAATAGCATCAATGCCCCTGTCAATTTTGAGGACATTTGATTTTACTTCTTCTGCATCCCATTTTTTTCCATCATCTGTTTCAAATGATCCGGATAGAGCTTTGAAAACTGTTTCAATATCATGCTCATTTCCTTTCGGGTATAGTTGAGTGCTGGCAAGAATAGCTTGCTCAAATTTCTGCTTTGCAATTTCTGCGTAATCTGAAATACTATCAGTCAGTGCTGAGGGAAAGGAAAGGAATAAAAAGGATGTACTAGTTGCGGGCCTGTTATTTATGGTCTTGTGAATCAAATCCTGAAAGCCATAGGTTCTGAGTTCCAGCATTTTCCCTTTTACTATTCGCCCTTTCGTTTCTTTTACCTCCTTGATTTTTAAGCTTTTTGGATTAATATCCTGAATCTTAAAAGTGCGGATCGTATAGGTCTTGCTTCTAATATTTGCAGTGTTGGGCTTGCTTGAGGAAATATGTTTAATCGTTATCTCCTTCTTATCATTTACATAAAATGTATTGTTCCACCATTTTTCACCTACTTCATCATAATAGAGGTAGCTGAGTTTACTATCTAACCAATCCACTGCAGATTGGAACTTCACCTCATCTTCCTCCGGTGTTTGTCCTAGTGAATCCAATGAGAATAAGCATGCAAAAAGGATTAAAATCACTCGCATATTTTAGCTGGTTTGCGGGTTGGTTTTTTCGATATACTTCGGTTTTTAAACCGTGGCACTAAAGTAATTGGAATTATCTTGCATTTGTAACCACTGCCAATGAGTATTTTGAATGACGAGGATTTACTTGTTAGGCTCAGCTTATTTGAGTCAGCTGCATCTCATGCATGGGTAAGTTGGAATGAAGCCAATGCCATTCATGTAGAGAAAAGCACTTGCCCGGAGATGCTTCCTGAGGGTATTTATGCTTTAGAAAACCTCGTACCGAAAGGACTGTTAGACAATCTCGTAACTTACCATAAAAGTATTTCTGGTTCTGTGTCCGAGTCTCAGTTTACCATCAAAAACAATGGCTTATCAGCGGATATTAAATGTGCATCGATAAAAAAATCATCACAAATCGAAAGTCTATGGTTTGTTATCCCTGAGAAGGATAACTCCATATTTTATTTACAAAATGCTGCTCATGACTTTCGTTCTCCTCTGGGGTCAATTCTGGGAGTTGTAAACCTGATGTATCATACCATCCAGACGGAAGAACATTTAGATAAGGAGGAGGTCACCACATATCTGGATATGATTAAGGTGAATACTGATAAAACGCTACGGCTGGCTGATGAAATAATGGAGCTTGCTGAGATTGAATCAGAAAGATATGAACTAAAGATGGTACCTGTGGTGATGAAAGAATTTGTTCAGAATTATCTAGCGACTCACCGGCTACTGACCCTTAAGAAGAAAATAAAGGTTCATTTTGAATCCGATAATGATGCAAAGGCGATGGTGAGTGAATCTAAACTCACTCGTGCATTGGATAACATTATGAGTAATGCAGTTAAGTTTAGCAAGTCCGAATCCAATATAACTGTTGGTGTAGAAGAGCAAGGTGGAATGCTCAGATTAACAATTACTGATGAGGGGATAGGGATGAGTAAAGACATTTTGAAAGACGTTTTTGTGAAATTCGGTGGATCAAAAAGAGCTGGATTAGATGGTGAGCCCAGCCATGGATTAGGAATGTCTATTGTACAACAAATTATGAAACTGCATGGTGGTTATGTTGAAATATCCAGTGAGGAAGGCAAGGGGACTACCGTGAGTTTGATTTTAAAAAAGGAATAAATGAAAAAGATCATAATTGCAGATGACTCATTTTTTCAGCGCAAGACGCTTCAGGACATACTCAAAGATTTGGGGTATGAATCAGAAGCAGTGGCTTCAGGTGAGGACCTTTTGGAGAACTTGAATGATTCTCATGACTGTATTTTCCTTGACTTGCTAATGGGAGGGATGTCAGGTATAGATGTACTGAGGGAGTTGCAAAATAGAGGTAATGAAACTCCTGTAGTTGTTATCACTGCGGATATTCAGAAAGCTCGTAGGGAGGAATCGATGAGTTTGGGAGCTACTGCATTTATGAACAAGGTTGTCAGTAAAGATGAACTAGTTTCAATATTGAATAACATTTTTAATTAAGCGATACAGATATGCTCAGTTCAAAACAAATAGATACCATAACAGAAATCATCAACATTGGTGTTGGTAAGGGTTCTGCATCGCTTAGTCAGATGATCGATGGAGAGATCATATTAAATGTGCCTTATGTGAATGTGATCACATTCGATGATGTTCTTTCTGAGATTAAAAAACTCGGAGGTGGAGATCAGGTGCATTCGGTAGAAATGAGGTTCTCAGGTGAGTATGAGGGAAGTGCGAATGTGATTTTGCCAGGGGAGAGCTCCAGACAGCTTGCTTCTTTATTAATCCATGAAGATCCTGATTCTGCAACCATCGATGAAATGAAAGATGGTCTCATGATTGAGGTTGGCAACATCATACTCAATGCCATTATGGGTTCTTTTGGTAATATTCTGGATGCGCCACTGGATTATCACATGCCGAGGAGTTATCAAGGAGATGTGGAAGGAATCTATGGCCAATTGGATAAGCAACGATATAATCAGGTGCTTGTATGCCACACCAATTTTTCCATTCGGGGGAAGAATATTAGCGGAGACATACTAATCATGTATGAGATGAGTTCCTTTGATAAACTATCTGATATGCTGAATAAGATGATAGAGGGTTAATCCCGGACAATTTCAAATGAATGCGTTTGCTCCGCGCTAAGGGATCCTGCTACTGAGCAGTATTTTGTTGTTGCCAGGTCTACTATCCGCTCGGCTTCCTCTTCTGTCAAATCCGGAGAATTAATAAAGTATTTTAAGTGGATTTTGGTGAAGCCCCGAGGGTGTTCATCTCTTCGTTCCCCACTGATTTCCGCTTTCAGGTCTACGAATGTTTTACGACGTTTTTTCACCATTGAAACAATCTCAACTGCCGCACACGCACCTACCGCAGACAATAACATTTCTGTGGGTGATTGATGCTGCTTTTGTTCAGCAGGTCGCATGTCTACCTCAATTTTATTTCCGTTTTGGTTAGTGGAGGTGAATTCCTCATCGCCTTTGTATTTTAAGTCTATTTTCATCGATTTTTAGTTTTCTGCGAAGGTATAATTAAAAGCTTGTTGCATCTCTTTCACATATATTTAGCCTCATTCTACTTTCCATGCTAAAGTATCGTGATGCTCAGCTATTAGCGAACGCAGGTAGCTGCCTATGTAGTTCACTCCCTCAAAGCCGGCTTCTTTGGCGGCTTGATTTTCCTTTTCAAATGGCACATCAGGTCCGGCAAAATCATGCATATCTTCATAAAAACCGATGGTAAAGTTATCCCAGCTTGGTCCGAATACGCGTGTGAAAATAAAATTGGGCCGGTGTTCTATACCGGCATAAAACTGATTCTCTGCCAATCGCTGCTCCAGTAGTTCGTTTTGCTTACCAGCCAGAGAAGTAAAAATCTCAATGTGGAAAAGACGATACTTTTCAAGTGCTGAGATAAAAACATTGACAGGAGGCCCTTTCACTATGGCCTCTTCCTGAAAGGAAACAAGATTGAAAAAATCGTCACCATAAGGCTTTTCTATTGTTTCGGACTCCATTCTTTCATCCGTCTGAAGTGAGGAGAAATAGCTTGCCAGATCATCAATTGGATAAATTAACATTAGGTCCCAGTGGTCTCCCTGGCTGTGGCGAAGCAGGTATGGTTTGTTTTCCAGGTAGGTTTCGAAATTGGAAATATCCTGATCGATTAACTCGATCAGATTTAACAGATCTCCGGGGTTTGCTCGCAATAATGTGACTTTATAGTGTTGATCCTGCGCAGAAAGTTGAAATGAGAGAATGAGTGAAATGGTAGCTAAAAAGTGTTTCATAATACCAAGCTACAAAACTTTCATTTTCGATTGTTGTATTCTTTAATCAAAACGTTGAGTCGCTTAAAATCTAACTCACCTTTGGCTTCTTTCAGGTGATGCATGATAGCCAATCCTTTAGCTAGCTGACTATCTACATTTTTCACTTTCCCTACAATATGGATCAGGGTTCTTTGTTTGCCCTTAGTGAGTTCGTGGAAATACATGCTTCCCTCAGTATCCTGATCCAACAGAACCTGAAACGATTCGGGAACAGGCATGCCATACTCCGATTTATCTTTCTTCAGTTGTATGTCCACCTCATCCCCCTCTTCAAGTCCGTTTTTTCTCATGAATTCCTTTTTCACATAGATACTGTAGACTTCTCCCTTTGGCATTAAGGCACTATGGATTGGGGTTCCGTTATTGATCTTACAAATGACACGTCTGTCCTCACCTTCAATAAATTGATTTCCAACTTTCTTTGGAATAGCTACATAATAACTCCATAGGTCTGATTCGAATTTGAGGATAGGAGCTTTCAGCGTCATTTTTTTCATGAGGCAAGATTAGATTAACTGATATTTTAGTTATAAAACTGAAAAATAAGTTATAAAACGGATTTTTTAGTTTATATTTCCAATCATGGAACGACTTACAAAGGCTGAAGAGCCTATTATGAAGATTATTTGGAAGAAGAATGAAGTCTTTGTGAAAGATATCATTGAAGAGTTAGAGGAAAAGAGTCCTTACAATACGGTGAGTTCTATAGTCAGAATTTTGGAATCAAAAGGGATGGTCAGCCACAAAGCTTACGGTAGGATTCATCAATATTTCCCAGTGGTATCTAAAAACGAATATAGACGCAATATGCTCAAGAATATTATTGTCGAATATTTTGACGGTTCCTACAAGGGACTTTTATCCCAGGTTTTAGCAGATGAGGATGTATCGGATGAGGAGATTGAGGAATTGAAGGATCTAATTAAAAAATCATGAATTTCATTTTTACCTACTTACTCGAAGTAATTTTCATTTCCGGTATCTTTTGGTTGGGATTTCTTCTTATTAGAAAACATACAACCCCCTCTTTCAGGCGACTTTATTTACTCGGATGGATGATTTTTTCATCTTTATTTCCCGTAATTTCTGTATCCACTCCACAGTCTCCAAATATTAAGGTTAAGGAAATTACGGCAGAGATGATAGATCCTTCATGGAGTCAGGATGGTGATGAGATTAATAAACCTCAAGACCTATTGGATAGCAAAGTGTCAATAGAATCTGATATTAAGTCTGAATCTGAATTCAATAATTCGAATTGGAAGTTAATAGTGGGAATCATATACCTTGGGATCACTTTGTTTTTTTTGGGGCGTCTCTCTTTGGGAATATTTCAGGTTTTTAAATTGAAGAGAGGATCAGATACTCAAGTGGGTGACGGTCAAGTGTGTTTTATTGTAAAAGAAGCCGAGTTAAAAGGAGCGTCATTTTTTAACTGGATATTTGTTGGTAAGGACGTTGATGATTTTGATATGATCCTCAATCATGAGCTGACACATGTTCGGCTTTTTCATAGTCTGGATATTTTACTAAGTCACATTTATTGCTGTTTGTTTTGGATTAACCCTTTTGCCTGGCCTTTAAAAAGGATCATTTCATTGAATACAGAGCTCGAAACCGACTACTTTATCACCAGGCAGGAAAGTTATTCTGGTTATGCGAATGCTCTTTTAGGTTTAAGTGTGCCGGAGCGAGACGTCTCGATTATGAATCACTTTAGTGCACGTCATTTAAAGGCAAGAATTATTGCAATGAAAAGTATTCCCGTGCACCGTCGATGGGTATCTGTTTTTACTACATTAACGATACTGCTAGCTTTCTGGCTGGTGAGTTGTGATATTGAGCAGCCATCCGATGTGATCATGGCGGAGAGGCTACAGAATGTTAAGACAATAACCACGCGATTTACAAGTCATCAGGACGACACCCAACAGAAAACGGGTAAGATTGTAGCCATTACAAGTTTTTTACCCGATGGTACCTTAGATGAGTTTGTTGAGCAGACCACTTACCCATATGACCGGGAGTTTGAAACCAAGAAATATTTTTGGGACGCTCCTGATAAATCCGGATTACCATATATCATGGATGGACTTACTACAGGTACTGCTGAAAAGACCTTTTTATACGGGAATGATTGGCCGATCGCTTACGCTAAATTTTTAAAAGAGAGAAGTATAAAGGAAGAGGGTGATTTCCCATGGCGAGAAATTGTGAGTGTGGATGATGAGACGTTACCTACAGAAATAGAGCGGAAACAAGAAAAAAAGGATGAAAGCTCTTTTATTGAAATGATGATGCCGGATGTGACTGAGTATTTTGAGTATGAAAACGGAAAGGTCATTAATGTAATGCAAGCCAACTTTTACAGGAATATTGATGATGCTGATGAAGCACAAAAAAAATTAAGGGCGCTAGTTGAAAAAGATATGTCAGAGGAGGAGAAGGAAATACGTGAGCAGACCAGGAAGCAATCTGGAGAAAAGTTTTTGACAACTGAATACTCTTACGAAGGGGACAATATGACTAGTGTGAAAAATGGGGATTACGAACGAAGATATTTCTATGAAAACAACCTTCTGGTTAGATCAGAATACTATAAATCCGGGACTTTGCTAAACTCCAGAGTTCACTATTATGAAGATGGCCTAAAAGATAGAACTGAGATATTCAATCGCTATAATGAAGCTGAATATACGATAACCTACGAATACGAATTTTGGTAAGCTATTTCTTCATCAATGGCAGCACAACCGTAGCTTTTGTTCCTTTTCCCCATTCTGATTCGTAGTAGAGTGAGCCATTATGCTCATTTATAATGGAGTACGTAATGGATAGGCCTAGCCCGGTTCCTTTTCCCGGTTCCTTTGTGCTAAAAAATGGCTCTGTGATTTTCTTTAGATGCTCGGGCTTTATGCCTTGACCGGAATCGATGAATTCGATTGTCACCTTTCCATTTTCTAATGAAGTCTTGATTTCAATCGTTCCGGCATCCTCAATGGCCTGGATTGAATTGGTAATAATGTTGAGGAAAGCCTGGTGGAGTTTTCCGTTGTTCCCAAGAACTACAACATCTTCATCTGGAAATTCCTTGTTTAAGTCAATACCATGCTTGAGCCTGTACTGAATCATCGTAAGGCAATTTTCGATCAAGTGTTTTATATCACAGGGTTCTAGCTTTTCATCGGAAGCATGGCTGAACTCATTCAAGCTTGACACGATTGTTGAAGCTCTTGATATTCCTTCTTTTATTGCGCCGATGAGCATTCCATACTCATCCTTTTTGATTTTTTTACTCTTAATCAGCTTTTGTTCTAAGCCTTCTACACCCCCTTGAATAAAGTTTAGAGGGTTGTTTATTTCGTGCGCTACTCCGGCTGCAAGAATACCAAGGGAGGCCATTTTGTCCGATTGGATCATTTGCTCCTGCGCATTTTTCAGTTGGTCAATAGCCGACCTTAATTCCTGCTTTTGTTCTTCTATTTCTTTGGTGCGGACTTTTACGGTTTCCTCCAACTTGATATTACTTGACCTTAGTGACTTTAACCTGAGCCAGTATATCAGTAGTGCAACGCATATTGCAAATAAAATCATCAGCCCTTTTGCCCAGGCAGTCTGCCACCACGCCGCTGTTATAGTAATTGACTTAGAAAGATTTTTCTTAAAGTAGAAGTTGTCTACTCCAATTTGTAACTCAAAGCTATAGTTACCCGGGGGTAAATTGGTATAGGTAGCATTTCGCTCATCTGTTGCGGGTATCCAGTCATTATCAAAGGGAGTCAGCCGGTACTGAAATTGCAGGAGGTCAGTCTGTGAATAACTGATCCCTGTAAAATCAATCGACAACCTGTTTGTACGTGCCGGAATGACGATCGCTTTCCCTTCTTGTTGGGATATTAGTTGGTTATCCGCATATACATCCTCAATAAGCATTTTTGGACGAAAGGTTGGAGGTTTTATATCATTCGGATTTAATCTCACAACCCCACCGATCGTGGGGATCCAGAAGCTCCCGCCGGAATCTTCATAAGACAGCACAGCACCAAGGCAGTGACTGTTTTTCATTCCATAACTCTCATCGAATTGCTTGATTTTGATCCGTCGCTGAGGGTCATCAGCTGCAGCCTCCAATTCTTCTCTTTTTACACTCAGGATTGCATTTTCTGACGGCATCCATAAGTTACCTTCCTTGTCCTCCAAAACATCATAGATTATATTGGTAGGCATGCCATTTTCAGAAGAGAAGTTGACGATTTTGTCTTCACTATAACCAGTTAGACCATCATTGGAAGCAATCCAGATAAATCTGGAAGTAGAATGGGTGGCAAACATAAAATTGGAAGGAAGTCCATCTTCAACAGTTACTGCTTTAATTACTTTTCTGTTTTTGATGATATTTAGTCCGCTGATGGTACCCACGATGATTTCTCCGGAACTATTTT
The DNA here is from genome assembly GCF_965221965.1 of Ekhidna sp. Taxonomy (GTDB): domain Bacteria; phylum Bacteroidota; class Bacteroidia; order Cytophagales; family Cyclobacteriaceae; genus Ekhidna. The sequence goes on along the minus strand of NZ_OZ244926.1, from coordinate 2,792,691 downwards.
GTTCGATGGAAAGAATATAGTTTGAACTAAGTCCATCATCGATATTGAGTGTTTCCCAACTTTCCAGATTACCATTTTCAAACAAAAACAAGCCAGTGTTTTTTGTCCCAACCCAGATGGTACCCTCGTTATCTTCGTATGCGAGACGTATGAAGTTGTCTGGGAATCCATCGGAAACGGTGTACCGTCTTCCTTCGTTACCATCTATGACAACCAACCCTCCATAGGTGCTCACCCAGATCCGACCTCTGCTGTCTGTAAAAAGGTTTTTTAGTCGTTCATTAGGAATCGGAACTGGAGGCGTATACTCTGAAACCTTTCCATCTTTGAGCAAATTAAGAGTGCCATTTTCATTGCCAAGCAAAAAAGTACTTTTCTCAATTTCAGTTACACTACTAATTATGTTGGTGGCCAGGCCATCATTTTTAGTAAAACTGGTAATGGAGCCATCCCCCAGAAAGAAAATACCGCTGCGATAGGTACCAACCCATAAGTTTCCTTCGGAATCGAAAATAATATCTTCAACAATGTTATTTGGCATACCACTTTCTTCTGTTAAAGAATCAAGGTTGGAAGTTGCTTGGTTATATCTGAACAGCCCCTTCATAGTCCCAACCCAAAGCGCTCTGTTCTTGTCAAAAAGGAGCGTGTTGATTGTGGTATTTTTGAATATTGGACTTTTGATCAATTCAGTGCCATCCCAAAGAAATAGTCCACTTCCCGTTCCCATGTAGGTTAGGCCATTTGAATAAAGCAAAGTGTTGATTCCATTCACATCTTCATTTAACTGATGGTTTTGAATCTCTCCCTCAGGGGAATATCTAATTAGACGGGAGTCGTCAGTCCCGAAATAGACATACCCATTTCGGTCTTCTTCTATGCATAAAATGGTACTCGTTTCAACCTGAAACTCTTTCGTCAACTCCTCCAGGTTTCCATCTCGATATCGAAACAGGTTATTCGATTTTGAGCTAAACCATAAATCACCACCCTGTGTAAGGAGCATTTCCTCAATGCTCAAATGCTTAACAGCCTCTAAACCCAAAGGTACCTCAAAGGTGCCGTTATTGAATGTGGCTACCCCATGTAGGGTTCCTAACCAGAGTTCATTACCTCTTCCTTTTTCGATGCGAAGTACGTTCGATGAAGGAAGGTCGCTATTCTGGCTGGTAAATACGGTGAAATCTTTGCCATCAAATCGATGTAGCCCGGTGTAAGTGCCAATCCATAAATATCCATCTATTGTTTGTGCCATTTCACTAACTGATTCTGAAGTGAGTCCGTCATCGGTGTTCCACCCGCGCAGTACAAACTGGCTTAACCTTTTCTGATTTGTAAGTTGTTGTGCACAAGTATTATAAATAAGCCCCAGGCTTAGCAGAGCTAAGAGCAAGTTAGCTTTAAGCAGTATGCCGATTTCTTTGGAATTTCTAAGGCTCGTAATCATCAGGTGATGGTATAGCTACATTAATATAGGAAATCACACGATCATAACCTATTTCACTATAGCCTGTTTCGACGATTGATCACAAGACGTAGAGGTAAATCATAAGGTAGTGACATGTGCTTCCTCCCAATACGCAGATATGAAAGGTGGCATGGTTCATCGGCATGGAACGAATACTATAAAGTAGTGCACCCAAGGTATAAAAAACTCCTCCGGCCAATAACCAGAGCAATCCAGCAGTACTCATGCTTGCCAATAGAGGCTTGATGGCAAAGATGGCAATCCATCCCATAGCGATATACATAATGGTGGACAGTCTGTCAAATTTCCCCGTAAAGAAGAGTTTGAGGACCACACCGCTAATACCTACGCTCCATATTACCCAAAGCAAAGTAAGACCTGTATTTTCATAGAGTGTAATCAGGCAAATTGGTGTATACGTGCCTGCAATTAAAACATAGATGGCTGCATGATCGAAAATTCTTAACCTCGCCCTTATTTTCTGGTCTTTTGAAGCATGATACATTGTAGAGGCTGAATAAAGGATGATCAAACTCAAACCAAAGATCATAGAAGAAACCACCTCAATTGTCCCGGATGATTTGATGAGCAAGAAAATCAGTCCAATCAAACTAAGAATTACTCCTAATGCATGTGTAAGTACATTGAGTCTTTCTTCGGAGGCGGTGTAGTGTACTTCTGACATTTATGAAACAGCAGTTTTGGAGTATAATATTTTATGGTTAGCTACTTGGATAAAATCGAATTGTGATTTCAGATATAGTCAAACGATCATACGGAACATTTGTATTAATAGTAAATGAATGTTGAATTTAAAATAACAGAAAATAAGATATGAAACCACTTGAAGATGTTAATGTAGCAATATTATCCGAAGATGGATTTGAAGAATCAGAGTTGACCTCACCTAAGGAAATGTTGGAGACCAGTGGAGCCAATGTTACTATTGTTTCTCCCCGAAAGAACAAAATCAGAAGCTGGAAAGACGATAACTGGAATATGGAAATCTCAGTTGATAAGCAGGTACAACAAACCAGCGCGGATGATTATGATGCTCTTCTAATACCGGGTGGAGTTGCCAACCCCGACTTACTTCGAGTCAATGAAGACACAGTCGCATTTGTTAGCGATTTTTTTGAGGCTGGGAAGCCGATTGCATCAATATGCCACGGCCCACAAGTATTGATTGAAACCGGAGCGTTAAATGGTAGAATGATGACATCCTACCCAAGCATCAAAACCGACCTAAAAAACGCAGGAGCGCAATGGGTAGATAAAAGTGTGGTCGTGGATGCCGGATTAGTTACCAGTCGTTCACCTGAAGATTTAGAAGATTTCAATGCGAAAATGATTGAGGAGTTTGCAGAAGGTGTGCATGAAAATCAAAAAACAATCTAATACGGTAAAGCATTTCTAAAGCTGAAGCCTCGTATGCATATGTGTGCGGGGCTTTTTTTATTTGCAACCCGGCAAAACTTTTGCGCTCTTTGATGATATGAAATGTCTATTGCTTTTTATTACCATGGCTATCACCATTCCTTTGCTAGCCGTTCAAAGTAATCATGTAGAAAGGGATTTGAGTGTTAAGGTTGTGTCAAAGGAAGGAGAATTAAAGCTCATGGTGATGAATCACACGCTCGCGCCTTTGGATTTCTATGTGAAGGAATCTGAATCAAAGACAGTTGTTAAAGAATGTCTTGTGGCTCCCATGGATAGTCTTATATGTATGAATATTGAAGGAGAGGAAGATAGCGCAGCAGTAGAATCATTCAATGAGCAATTTGATTTGGGCTATTACCTGGGTGATCCTAAGGCAGTCCATGATAGTACTTATCTCTATCGATTTCCATTTAAGAAGGGAAAAAAGTATGAGGTAAGTCAGACTTTCAATGGAAAGTTTTCACATAATCACATCGCTTCTAAATATGCTATTGATTTTCAGTTGGAGGTTGGTGAACCAGTACATGCTGCCAGAGAGGGTGTGGTAATTAAAGTGGAAAAACATTTTAAGGATCATGGAGGTGAGGAGTATAAATACAAAGCGAATCGCATCATTCTTTTACACGAAGACGGCACAACCGCTTCTTATGTACACCTTGATTACAATGGGGTACTTGTGGAGGAAGGTGAATACGTAGAAAAGGGACAACACATTGGTTACTCCGGATTGACCGGATTCACACGAGGGCCACATCTTCACTTTGTCGTTCGTAGAGGGAAAGATATAGCAGTCCCGGTCTACTTTGAAGGATATGAAGGAAAGGTGCTGAAAAGAAGAAAAAGATATAAGCGCGTTCGATGATTACAATTGACCCAGTGCCTCATCAATCGGCATTTCCCCACTTAATAATTCCAGATTCTTGCCGAAAGTCTTTTCATGATCCAGAGACTTCCGGACTACAGTAGCTACATCTGTGCGGGTGATGCTGCCCCCTCGCTGACTGATCTTTTCACCAATCTCCACATTGTTGGTGCCGTTATCATCGGTGAGCCGACCGGGCATTAGGATGGTGTAGTTCAATCCACTTTGCATGAGGTGCTTATCTGCATCCGCTTTGGCTTCATAGTAATGTGCCATGCTTGCCGGCCACTGGTCAGGACTGGCATCCGCTCCAAAGACACTAACCATCACGAACCGATCCACTTTATGCTTCACTGCCAGGTCAATCGCTTTCTTAGCCCCTAAGCGGTCTACCAGATGGGTCTTGTCCTTCCCTGTATGTGCCCCACTGCCGGCTGTAAATACTACGGCATCTACACCATCAAATGCATGGTCAAAATCTTTCTCCAGGTCAGCGAGTACTGTATCAATGTCTTTGTCTTTAAAGGACTTTTGTTGTTCTTCTTTCCTCACCATTGCGATGGGTTGATGAGGAGTGTCTTTTAACTTTTTGGATAAGATTGTTCCAATTTTTCCGTTTGCGCCTATGATTAATACGTTCATTGTTTTCGTGTTAATGTCTATATAATCAATTCATCTCAGGATAAATCGTTCAGGAAAATGTGGATTTGTAGGAAGCACTTCGTTATAATGGTTGGCTCAAGTTTCGTCATAGATACTGAAACAAATTCAGCATGGCTCTTTTTGTGAGACAACTGCAAAAATCAAAATCTCTGTTTTTATTACTTCCCAATAAGCCATAAAAAAAAGCGCCAGGCGGGGCGCTTTAAATGTTTAACAGTAAGTGTTGCGGTGATCAGAGCGATCTCAACTTATTAACAGTGCAAGAATCAAAATCAATATGAAAAGCTTTCCAGCCATTTCAGCATAAATACGATTAACAGATAAACTTCTCAAAATTTGACTCATAGCAGTACTGGTGATTAGTTACAGGTACAAAGCAAGGGGGTTTTGCCACGGGAATCAATACCATAAATTGGGTATTTTTCTCTAATTCGATCAAACCAGACTGTGGCTCTACCAAAGTGGAGATATTGGATATCAGTGGCTTTTTCAGTAACTTATGCTAAACCAAACGCCAAAAATTATGGGTATCATTCAAAAAATCGAATCGATCAACCCGCCCATTTTGGTAGATTTTCTTCGCATCGCTCTGGGTGGGTTTATCACTTACAAGGGAATTGTTTTTGTGAGCAACTTTGACAGTTTCACAGCTAATATTCAGTCGGTAGGCTGGGTTTTCGTAGCGGCGCACCTGGCGCATGCTATTATTTTTATTCACATGGCAGGAGGAATTATCCTGATGACGGGGGCACTCACACGTTGGATGTGCTTGTTGAATATTCCAATATTAGCGGGTGCTGTGATTTTCAATTACAAACAGATGCTCACAGCCGATAACTATATGGAATTACCCATGGCAGCTATCACATTGGGCGCACTTATCCTGGTAGCGATTACCGGCAGTGGTAAGTTTTCACTGGATTACATACGAGAGCAGCGTATAAAAATGAAGTCGGCGACTAGCGGATAAGCAATGAGCTGTCTCCATAGCTGAGGAACCGATAATGGTTTTTTAGTGCGGACTGATAGACCTTTCTCCAATCATCTCCAATGAATGATGCTACTAATAGTATAAGCGTAGAGCCCGGAAGGTGATAGTTGGTGACTAATCCGTCGCAGATTTGAAATTTATAACCGGGGTAGATAAATATCTCAGTTTGCCCACCCAGTTTTTCTACTCCGGCTTTTTCCATTTGCTCCAACACGGCATTCAACGCTTGCTTGCGGTCTATTGCTTTTAATAAATAGGGGTCACTCTTTTTGACGAAAAAGTCATCCTCACCATTTAATAACTTTACTCCATACCAGTAGACACTTTCGAGTGTTCGCATGGAAGTGGTCCCTACCACAATCACTTTTTTAGCATCGAGCAGGTTCTTTATATTTTCTCTACTAATCCAAATTTGCTCATTGTGCATGGGGTGGTCACTGATCCTTTCACTTTTGATGGGCTGGAATGTGCCGGCCGATACGTGTAAGGTGAGATAATCGGCATTGATCCCTTTATTTTTCAATGAATTGATAATTTCATTAGTGAAATGCAAGCCGGCTGTTGGAGCAGCAACTGCACCTTTCATCTTAGAATACACCGTCTGGTATCGGTCCTCATCTTCCTGCTCCACCTCCCGATCGATGTAAGGCGGGAGTGGGATTTTACCTATTTCTGTGAGGAGGTCGGAAAAAGTAAGGCCACTCTCCCAGGAGAATTTAACCTCATCTTGCCCTACCCGTGTAGCAGTCATTGACAGCTTGTCAATTTTTAGTGATGTATCTGCTTTCCATTTCTTCGCATTGCCGATCATGCATTTCCATGTGCAGGTTTTATTGGCGTTCATTACTTCCTCATGAACTTTCGAAGGCTTTAGTGGTTCCAGTAAAAAGATTTCGATACGAGCGCCACTATCCTTGTGCATGATAATTCTGGCTGGAATAACTTTCGTGTCATTAAATACGAGGAGCGAATCATCAGGAATTAGGTCCTTGATCTGCTTAAATTCGTGGTGCGAAATATCACCTTTGTTGTAAAAGAGGAGCCTGGAACCAGCTCGTTCTTTTGGTGGATGTTTCGCAATCCTGTCTTCAGGCAGGTCGTAAATAAAGTCTTCTAATTTTAGATCCATAATGAATGAGGCTCGAAGTTAAACCGTACGTATTTGATTTTAAATTTTCTGCGCGGACGAGTAGAGGTGAGATGGCAGACCGTAAGGTTTGGTTTATCAAATTGACGGATGAGGAAGGCCGTCACGGGATTGGAGAGGTAGCACCTATTTCACGTTTAAGCCCGGAAGATATGGAGGATGTTCCAGATTTTCTGGAGAAGCTAAAAACTGAAGTCAGCAAAGTACAAATCCCTGCTACTGAACAGGAGGTCTTTGGCCTGGTAGATCAATTGATTCCTCAGACCATGCCAAGTATTCGATTTGGATTGGAAATGGCCCTGCTGGATTTGATCAATGAGGGACAGAAGCATATTTTTTCATCCGATCTACAGAATATTAAACTTCCAATAAATGGACTTGTCTGGATGGGGGATGAGGGTTTTATGCAAGATCAGATAAAGGAGAAGCTGGATGCAGGGTTTCGGTGTATAAAGCTGAAGGTTGGCGCATTGGATTTTGAAACGGAACTAAAAATCATCAAATCGCTGCGTCAAATTTCCGAGGATTTGATCATCAGGCTAGATGCAAACGGTGCATTTAAAACCGAGGAGGTACTATTCAAATTAAGAGATCTGAGCAAATTCAATATTCACAGCATTGAGCAACCCATTATGCCAATGCAGCCGGAGGCAATGGAACTGGTCTGCAATCGAAGTGAAATACCCATCGCATTGGATGAGGAACTGATCGGAATAAATGGTTCCCGGGATCGTGTGGATTTAATTCAGGAGCTAAAACCTCACTATCTGGTTTTGAAACCTACTTTACATGGTGGTTTTGCCTCGGTAAAGGAATGGATTGATTTGGCAGAAATGCATGGTGTAGAGTGGTGGGTTACCTCATACCTGGAATCCAATCTTGGACTGAATGCTATCGCCCAATTTGCCAGTCTGTACCCACAGAATGAAGAATTTCATGGGTTGGGTACTGGTAGCCTGTACCACAATAATATCGAGTCGCCGATCATCATTGATCGAGGCTATTTCACCTACGCTAAATCGAGTGTATGGGGAGAGGTTGGCTTTTAATTATTAAAGTGCATTTTCATTCCCTCATGAGTGGAATGATCCAAACAGAAAAATAAAGCCCCGAAATTCGAGGCTATGACAATTAATGTTTGTGATAGACTTTTGCGACTATTTTCCAGCCACTGTCAAATTTCAGTAAGCTCAAATAATCGGTGTAAACCAGTTTACCCTGATTTCTTAACTCCACTTTGACCTGTGCAGCTCCACCTGTTACATCAATGTTGGCAAATGTGTGTTTCCATACATTTTTTTCATCTTCAGGGTTATAATCGCCTGCTTTTCGTTTCTTCACACCAGCCACCCAATCTCCAATGGGGTACTTGCTGATTTCTTCCCCATTAGCTGAGTAGATCGCAAAGTCTTTATGAAAACCATTTGCCATGGATTCGGCATCCAGTTCATTAAACGCTCCATTTATGTAGGATTCCAGTACGACTTTTTTTACAGCTTCTTCATTTTCTGAAGTGGATTCTGAAATGGGCATGAATGCAAATAGGCATGTAGCCACTAGTCCAATGATTGCAAGAAATTTGAATGTAGATTGCATGTTTGAGTTGGTTTGATTTCTAGCTCAAACGTGTTTACCAAAAGGTAGGTTTAAGAATTACTGCAATAGATCAAATTCGCCCATTTCCTCCTCTGAATCATAAAGGTCTTTGTTTTTCTCATTGAGCTGATCATACTCCGCTTTGTTTTCGTCGAGAAAATCCTGGTAGTCAGCTTTAGACATCCACTTGTCAACAAGGATGTAAGTTTTGCCATCTCCACTTTTCATAAGATCATGCCCCAGGTAATCTTCACAGGATTCAAAAAATTTGAACCAACTACCATTTCGACCATATTCTTCTTCAAACTTGGATTGGTTAGATGACACTTGATACTTCCAAACGAGACAGTACATTGACATAGTTTCTTGGTTTGAGGTTAGCTAAAGATATAGAAATATGTAGATATGAAAGTGAATGGTCGAAAAATTACTATGGCCTCTTGACTATTATCGACTGGATTCCTTACTTACCAATCGCAACGTGCTTGAAAGACATATGCAGCAGATTATCGAATTGATGGAGATTGGGGCTATTGGCATCTTTGCCGCCTACACACTGGTTCTTTACAATCAGGTGCGGAGGCGCTACTATCTCTACCTGGGACTGATGTCTTTTTTCATTTTTCTAAGGGCAACTTTGGTGGACGATGGGTCCATGATTTTCTTCACATTCTTTCCGGATGTCCCTCTGGAAATGGGTAGGAAAATCGAATACTTCAGTAGCTACTCCGGTGCGCCGCTATCCGTGCTATTTTGCTACAGTTTGTACCCCTTTCCTGCCATCAGGCGATTTGTGAATATTTTTCTTATTGTGTGTGGCCTGTTAATGCTTTTCGTACTTGCTACTCCTTACAGCATTTTTTATCACACATTAGGTATCAACACAATACTTATACTTTTTTCATATGTGCTTATGTATTCTGTGTTGATTAGGGCGGTAAAACAACGTAAAGTAGGCTCAATATACGTCCTTACAGGTACGGTTTTATGCTTCCTGTTTGTTATTGCAGAGCTATTGAAAATAGGCGGGGTTATTTCAGTCGATGCTGGTCCCAATCTGGTGAATTCGGGATTTATCATTTTTATCTTTTTTCAGTCCATCGCCCTTTCAGAAATTTTCGGTCATTCCTTCCGGGAAAATCAAGAGCTAAATAAAAACCTGGAAAAGAGAGTGGAAGAAAAGACGGCTGAACTTTCACGTGCAAGTCTGCTTCGAGATACCTTGATTCGAATTGTGAGTCATGATATCAGAGGTCCAATGAGCAACCTCAAAAGTGTAATCTCACTTGTACGAGAAGATCAAATTGATGTAGATCAGGCCAAAGAGTTTATGGGTAATATTGATAAAGGTGTGGATCATACCATTCAAATGCTGGATGAACTAATGGAGTGGGGACATGCTGCATCTGAAAATAAACGAATCGACCAGGAGGAGTTGACTATTAGGGAGATCATTGAGTCAATCGCCGAAAGCCAAAGACCCAACATCGAAAGCAAAAGCCTTGATTTTACATTGACAGGTGATATGGAAGCTAGATGCCTGTTTGATCGAAATGCCTTCAAGGTGGTGATGAGAAATTTGATATCCAATGCCATAAAGTTTACTGAAAAGGGGGGACAGGTGGGTGTGGATGTGAGGAATAGAACTGACGATGTTTTAATTGAGGTCAGGGATAGTGGTATCGGCATCCCTGATAAGATGAAGGCGAACCTGTTTGAAATGCAAAAAGACAATAAACGGGTAGGCACGGCAAATGAAAAAAGCAGTGGGGTTGGGCTGTTTATCTGTAAAGATTTGGTAACACAAAATGGAGGAAGCCTTGAAGTAATAGATAATCCGAATGGTAAAGGAACCGTTTTTAGGTTTACTTTGAAATCGACTCACTTAGCAAGTGCATAGAAAGGATTCTATAAATCCTTATCATTTTTTTGAAATTTGTTGGATTCGTTTTTTGATCAAAGAAAATTTTAATTACCATTATATTTCAAGAATGTTATTGCCGGCTTAATTGATTTTTAAGCATTATGCTTAATTAAAAATAGATATTTGATCCTCGGTATTTCTTGTATTTTTGTAGAGAATAATTTTGCCAATGGAAACACTCACAGCAGAAGAAAGAGCAGAGCGAAGAGCCGCCAGAAGAGCTGCCAGAAAAGCAGCGAAAACTGACAAGGAGTATACCATACTTTATGTAGATGATGAAATGCCAAACTTGAGAGGCTTTAAATCTACCTTCAGAAGGCTTTACAATGTTCATACTGCTTTAGGCCCACAGGAGGCGCTTGAGGTTGTCAAAAAGGAGAAAATAGATCTGATCGTAACAGATCACCGAATGCCTCACATGTCAGGGGTTGAGCTACTGAAAGATGTCTTTGCGTCTCATCCTCACATCAAACGAATGATTTTGAGTGGTTTTATCAAAAAGGCAGACCTTTACGAAACAATTGGTGATTTTGGCATTCATGATTTTGTTACCAAACCATGGGATTTCGAAGACCTGAATGGCATTTTTCAGCGAATCCTCACCACAGATGCCGATGTGAAGGACTTCAGTAAGCTCGGATAAGGCTAGGCTTCTACTTGGATAGAAGCTTCATTTGGCGAAACCTGAAATTCTCCCCCCATTTCTTTTACCAGTGCGTGGATTATTCCCTTTTGAGAATCTCCAATGCGATTACCGTTGGTAAGCATCACCCTAAGGATGATATTTTTCTTAATTGATTGAAGGCTTATTTGAAGTTTTTCTAAATCCTCCTGCTCAATGTCAGTTATTATCTTTTGCAAAATAATCCCCAATAGGATAGCCTTCTCGTGGAATATCAGTTTGTCTTCAAGATTTACTTCCAGGTCTTTTATCCCCATTGACTGAACAAATGAGGATATAAGTTTTTCGAGGTATGGTTTGATGGCCACTTGCTTGTAGTCCTCTGTATGATACAATGGGTCATGGGCACGCGCTATGGTATGAATGCTTTTCGTTACTTCTGTAAGTTCCTCCTTGATTTTTGGTTTACCGTAAGTCTCCAGTTCTATTAGACTATTAATGAGCAAGAGGTTATTTTTTACACGGTGGTGGACCAAACGAAGTAGTTCTGATTTTTCCTTTAGGTTGGTGCTTATTTCCTCTTTGTACTTCTTTTGATTACTTAGTTCAGTTTTGGCTCTGTTGAGGTTTCTCCTTGTGATGCTGGAAAAGCTGTGAGTGACAAAAATGTGGATGATGGTTACAGTCAAAACAACAACCAAATCCAGCCAGCGCGCAGAAGGTACTTTTCTGGAGGGGTAAAGGCCATACTGTTCGCCAAAGACAATGTAGGCAAGGCAAAGGATCACGATGATAGTGGTGATAAGAACTCCTCTTACATTCATTATTAGACTTGAGAATAACACGATCACCGGCAACACAATTATCCCCGTTTCATGAACGCCGTTACCCAGCGTACAGCTAAGCGTTGTGGCAGCAATCAGAATTGCAATAAGCGTGATAACGGAAATATTAATCAACCCCTTGTTGAGTGCCGCTAGAGAGATCAGACAAAAAATTGGAACAGTCAGAATAATCAATGCAATCCGAGGCAGCCCAAGTGAGAAATTCACGATAGCCAAAATCACAGCAACCAATGGTATAATGAACAGAAATGTCTTCAGCAAAAAACCAATCTCTTGTTTAGAGTGATCGTCTAATGTTTGGTCATATGGTAGCCACTTAGAGTTCATTTTTTCATACTTGGCTGGAACGTAAAGACTATCTCATTCGGTGACCTACTTAAGGATCCTTTTAATTGTTTTGTCAATAACTCCATTACCACTCCCAGCTCATCCCGATCGCCGTTTTCGAATCCACTTAGTTTCAATTCAATATTTCCCATTTTAATTGAGAGTCTAATGGCCAAAGAATTGGAAGCATTTTGGTCTACTTTATGTATTAACTCGATAAGAAAAATTCCAAAATGAATGGCCTGATCCAGACTTATGATACAAGAGGTAGTGTCAATATCTATGTGCAGAATTGGCGTAGTTAGTTTCTTCTCATATCGAGCTAAAACCTCACGGGTTAGCTCTGTAACATCCAGAAGAATAGGGGCTTTATCTTCTAATAAAATGCCATGAGCGGCTTCAATCACAATGATTTTTCTTTTGAGGCTGTCATGAACAGCGATGAGTTCATCATTATCGTTGGGGTTATGCTCAATCAGCTGCCTTATATGACCCAGGCTATTGATTACCGCATTATGGATTTCCTCTATTATTTCCTCTTTCTGTTCAATTTGTTGGGCCAGATGATCAGCTTCATTTTTACTTACTTCGATTTCTCTTTGTGCTTTTTTTAAAGAAGCCTTCATATTTCTGGTCAGACTAAATGCGACAAATCCACCAATGCAAATGAGTAGCCCGGAAACAAGAAAATCCCCACTTGCATCCATGGTAACAGGGTGAGGAGTATACCAATTAAACTGTTCACCAACAACTAACCATGAAAGGCCTAAAATGCTAAGGATGGATGCAATTATCAGTTGCTTTTGATCCAGAATGATACTGGAAAATCCAATAATGATTGGAAATCCGATTAACCCAATATCATGAATGCCGTTCCCCAGTGAGCAAACAGCTGTCAGTAATATGTTAAAAAAAACAGCAACTGTCATCATGGATCTCTGCAATTCTCCATGAAGGAATAATTGGCGGATGCCGAATGTGGCAAGAATAGCAATACCCAGGATTGTAGCCATATCCCAATCAGACTGGAGTATTTGTCTGACGAACACGATAAAGAAGAATGCCGGAAAAATGATGAATGCGATATTCAAAGCTCTGGCGATGCTTTCTAACTCGCTCCCGGCATATCTTTCAGGCGTGTGTATTAAGATTCTCAAACTGCGGTTAGTTGGTTAACTTAAAACTAAGGGAAAATTTTGAGCATGATAGTTCTCATTTTCTGCCACTCATACAATTCTCATAACTTTCCGCCCTTTTACTCGTAACTAACCCGAACCAAAACCCATTATGAAAACCCGTACCTTGATTAGCTATGTCCTTATAGCTGTTTTTTTTCATTGTAGTGCTCAGCAGTCCCGCATGTATCGGCCAGGCGAAATACGCCAGAAGTTGGAAAAGCTTAATGTTTTAGGGTCTGTCTTGTATGTGGCCGCTCATCCGGATGATGAAAACACACGATTAATCGCATATTATGCTAATGAAGAACTTATGCGCACGGCTTATTTGTCTGCCACGCGAGGCGATGGCGGTCAAAATCTGATTGGTCCTCAGATTCGTGAAGAACTTGGTTTGATCCGTACTCAGGAGTTATTGGCTGCCAGACGAGTAGATGGAGGTCAGCAATTTTTCTCACGAGCAAATGATTTTGGTTATTCCAAAAACCCGGATGAAACGTTTAATATTTGGGATCGGGAAAAAGTCCTGAGGGATTTTGTTTGGGCATTCCGTAAGTTTCGCCCTGATATAATCATCACACGTTTTAGCGATACTGGCACTTCTCACGGACATCATACTGCTAGTGCCATTTTGGCGAGGGAAGCTTTTAAGCTAAGTGGAGATAAAAATGCATATCCTGAACAATTGGATTACGTAGAGCCCTGGCAACCAAAGAAGATCTTTTGGAATACCGGCTGGTGGTGGTTTAGAAACGGAGAAATGGACACCACCAAGTTGGTCACTCTTGATGTAGGTGGATACAATGCGTTATTAGGAGAGTCGTACACGGAAATAGCAGCCAGAAGTCGTAGCATGCACAAAAGCCAGGGTTTTGGGTCCTCGGGCTCCCGAGGAGAGCAAATGGAATATCTGGAACAATGGGAGGGAGAAAAAGGTAAGTCACCTTTTGATGGAATAGATACCTCGTGGGATCGGGTCAAAGGGTCGAAGGAAGTTGCTTTTTTCATCAACAAGGCGATTGATCAGTATGATGAAGCCAATCCATCTTCAATTGTAGACCCACTTCTGGGAGCCAGAAAAGCACTTGAGAAGATTGATAGTGAGTTTTGGAGAAAAGTCAAGCAAAAAGAAATTGATGAACTAATCCAGGCAGCAACAGGTCTTTATCTGTCACTTAGTTCATCAGCTTCCAACTATGCCGTTGGAGATTCCATCACAATTTCATTGGAAGCGGCGAATAGAAGTGATGTTAAAATGGAAGTAGAGCAACTGAAGTTTGAGGAGTGGGTGAACCCAATATCCCTCAAAGCTCCGATTTTGAATAACAAACCGCTTACCACTGAAATGAACTTCCAGCTTCCATCAGGATTAAAATACTCTCATCCCTATTGGCTGAGAGAGCCGGGTGAATTAGGCATGTATTCGGTCAATGATCAGGAACTAATTGGAAAACCGGAAAATGATCCGCCTCTTATAGGTCAGGTCACGATCAATTTTAGTGGAGAGAAGATCAAGTACCCTGTTCCTGTCCGTTTCCGAAGAACTGATCCTGTAGAGGGAGAGGTGGTTGAGCCCATTACTATTGGGCCACCTGTAATGGTAAATATCTCAGGAGGGGTTTTAGTTTTTGGAAGCGACTCACCAAAATCAGTAGATGTTAGAGTAATCGCAGGTAAAAAACAAACTGAGGGGCGCGTAGCACTTCAGACTCCTGAGGGCTGGCGTATTTCTCCTGAATTTTATGATTTCAATTTATCGCTTAAAGGAGAGGAGCAGGTTTACACTTTTGAGATTAACCCGCCATCCGGTGCGTCTGAGGGCTTTGTTAGTGCTCAAGCCAGTGTGAACGGAAAGACTTATTCGAAGGGACTGTCAGTGATTGATTACGATCACATTCCTAAACAGACCTTGTATCCTGAATCTCAAGTCAAGGTGGTGCGTCTCGATTTAAAAATGGAAGGCAATCGGATAGGGTATATTGATGGTGCAGGTGATGCTATTCCGGATAATCTGGAACAGATTGGCTATGAGGTCACTACGCTGGAAAAGGACGATGTTTCAGTGGAAAACCTTATGCAATATGATGCGGTAATACTGGGCATTAGAGCCTTTAATACTGTTGAATGGCTTTCCTTCAAAAACAAAGAGCTTTTTGAGTATGTCAAACAAGGTGGAAACCTCATCATTCAGTACAATACCAGTCACCGACTCGTGACCCAGGAAATTGCCCCATTCAATTTGAAGCTTTCCAGGGATCGTGTAGCTGTTGAGCAAGCACCTGTTGAAATCATTGCATTTGATCATCCTGTCATGAATGCTCCTAATCGCATTACTGATAAAGATTTTGAAAACTGGGTTCAGGAGAGAGGCCTGTACTTTCCGGATGAGTGGGCTGATGCGTTCACACCAATTCTTAAAAGCAATGATCCGGGTGAAAGCCCCAAAACCGGGGGACTGCTCGTGGCAAAATATGGAGAGGGATATTATGTCTATTCGGGTTATAGTTGGTTTAGAGAATTACCAGCTGGAGTGCCCGGAGCTTATAGAATTTTTGTAAACTTGATATCGCTAGGTAAATGACAGAATTGATCTCTGAAAGAAACATAGACAAGCCACCTCTTTTCAAAAAGTGGAGATACCTCTACCTCTTCGTAGCAGGATGGCTTGCCGTACTTATCTTATTATTTTATCTATTTAGCACTTCTTATTGATGAACAATCTCGACCTGATTGTGCTGTTCGGCACGCTACTTTTTATTGTAGCATATGGAGTTTATAAAACAAGGGGACAAAAGGATATCGAGGGGTACCTCTTAGGCGGACACTCGATGAAGTGGGGCACCATAGGGCTTTCCGTGATGGCTACTCAGGCGAGTGCGATTACGTTCATCTCCACTCCGGGGCAGGCTTATGACAGTGGAATGGGATTCGTCCAAAATTATTTTGGACTACCAATAGCTCTGATAGTAGTATCCGCAGTATTTATTCCCATTTTTTACCGTCTGAAAGTTTACACAGCATATGAATTTTTGGAGAAACGATTTGACCTGAAAACACGGTATTTGGGAGCAGCACTCTTCCTCATACAGCGTGGGCTGGCCGCTGGTATCACGATCTATGCCCCTGCAATTATTATTTCATCTATTCTTCAATGGAATCTAACAGCCACCATATTAGGCACAGGTATACTCGTGATTATTTATACCGTATCCGGAGGAACCAAGGCTGTATCAATCACTCAAAAGCAGCAGATGTTTGTCATCATGGCCGGAATGTTTGCAGCCTTTTTTGTCATCATTGGATACCTTAATAATTTCACTACGTTTAGTGGTTCTCTGGAGATCGCCGGTAGTCTGGGAAAGCTTGAAGCGGTCAATTTGAGCTCAGATGCAGGTGAGCGCTATACCTTATGGTCTGGCTTAACAGGTGGCTTTTTCCTGGCTTTGTCCTACTTCGGAACAGATCAGTCCCAGGTACAGCGGTATCTTGGTGGAACCAGTGCTGCAGAAAGCCGCATGGGGTTGATGTTCAATGCCATCCTGAAAATTCCGATGCAGTTTTTCATCCTATTTGTAGGGGTGATGGTTTATGTCTTTTTCATTTTTTATAATCCACCATTACACTTCAAAGAAGCTTCGGTTGATATTGTTGAAAACTCAGCATACGCTGAGGAATTTGAATTGCTTAATCATGAGTACGCCCATGCCCTGGATGAAAGAAGGTCAGCAGCTGAAAAGCTTGCGAATGAGTCACTGATTGGTGAAGAGCGAGAACGAGTTGTTGGTCAGTTAAAAGAAGCAGATGCACGATCTGTTCGAATCCGTGAGCAGGCTAAAGAAGTCATTTTAAAAGCTGATGACACACTAGAGACAAAGGATTCGGATTACGTATTTCTAACATTTATTATCACTTATTTACCTCACGGACTCATAGGTCTGTTGATTGCTGTTATTTTTTCAGCAGCTATGTCTTCCACCTCATCAGAGCTTAATGCATTAGCATCTACGACCTCTGTTGATTTTTATAAGAGAGCTATTAAGAAAGACGGGTCAGATCATCATTACCTGAATACATCCAAGTTAATGACGCTTGGCTGGGGAGTGCTTGCTATTCTTTTTGCCATTCTTGCAAAGAACTCCGAGAATCTGATTGAAGCCGTAAATATTATCGGATCAATCTTTTACGGTACTGTATTGGGAATATTCCTTGTTGCTTTTTTCTTAAAGTATGTGAGGGGAAATGCCGTATTCATTGCAGCCCTTATTGCACAGACAGGAGTAATTATTATTCACTTTATGACGGAGGCAGATTTTTTTGCACTGAGCTACTTGTGGTACAATGTAATCGGATGCATTGGAACAATCGTACTCGGTATAATCCTGCAACCCATTTTGCCAAGTAAGCCAAGACCTAATTATTGATCAAAATAATTGATTCTGATAGTTGTTTGAACTCACTTTCAAAGCATAAAAAAAGCGTGAGCTAAGCCCACGCTTTTTGATATAATTTAAAGGTTCTGATTATTTAAGCGAGGCAATCAAATCTTCATTTCTTTTGATGTAGCCGAAATCACCTTGCTCGAATGCCTTCGCTTTGGCCATTGAATCCTGAGCAGCAGCAATTGCTTCTTTTTTCTTACCCATCTTTGCTAAGATCTGTGCTTTAGTATGTACATGCCAAAACTGATTAGCATTCTCGCCAATGGAAAGGTACATGTTCATCCACTTCAATGCTTGCTCCAGATTCTCACCAGAACTAAAATAGTAATTAGCAGCCGCTACATAATTCTGAGGGTTTACCTGTGTTTTTGCTGAGATATCCTTCATTACAGCTTCGTGGAAGTTTACTTCAATTGGAAGGTTCCACATTACATTTTCCCAAGCAAATTGGATGTTAGCAGAGGTGTTATCCTCACTGATGTCAGCAATTTGGAATGTCATTCGTTCAACTGTGTTTTTAGGAGCTGAAGGTTTAACGGTTGTTTTAACTACTGCTTTGCTCTCATCGTATGCTCCTTCGTTACCACCAATGGGTTCTGAGATTAACATTACTTGCCACTCTGATTCACCAGGGATACTTACCATTTGGTATTCTCCAGCCTTTACGTCCTGACCGGCAACTTTTACATCTGTGCTGAAGCTTACCATGGTTCCTGCATTTGCACCTGTTCTCCATACTTCTCCATATTGCTCCAGGTATTGATCTCCACTTCCAAAGATTTTTCTTCCCTTTACACCTGGTCGGAAATAATCAATACTTACTTCAGTTAGACCTACTGTAGAGCTTACCGATCCTGCTGGGCTTGGCTGAGGTGTTGCAATTTGGGCTGTAGCACCAAACGCCACTAGCAACGATAGTGCGATTAGATTTGTAATTCTTTTCATGTTCATGAGTTAAAAGGTTTTTATGGTTTTCGAAATTAATACATCCGTTTACGAAAAACTCCCAAGATCGTTTTACTTGAGAGAAGATGTCGTGGAAGTGGCAAAAGATCTTTTGGGTAAGGTACTGATTACAAACGTGAGTGGTATTATTACTGCTGGAAAAATAGTAGAAACTGAAGCATATTGTGGAAGAGGAGATAAAGCTTGTCATGCGAATGGTAAAAGGACGCCCAGAACGGAAGTGATGTACGGTCAGGGAGGGCATGCGTATGTTTATCTGTGTTATGGTATCCATCATCTCGTGAATGTAGTGACCAATAAGGAAGGGCGGGCAGATGCTGTACTCATTCGTGCTTTGGAGCCCGTTTACGGTATAGATGCAATGAAAGAGCGAAGAAAGCACACGAAGGCAAAGCTGGCTTTCGGTCCGGGGACACTCTCTCAAGCAATGGGTATTAATGTGAAGATGACAGGTACTGATCTTTTATCTGACCAAATCTGGATCGGATCGGATGATAAGGAAGAAAATTTTGAAATTTTAGCCGGAACAAGAATAGGAGTAGAATATGCAGATGAAGATGCGTTAAAGCCCTGGAGGTTTGTGATTGCTGGCAATAAGTTTGTAAGTAAAGACATAAAAAAAGCCCGGCTAACCACACCGGACTTCAAATAATTCACTAGCTGTTTAGCTTTGTCACCAACTAACCAATAGAGAAACTTTACAAGTACAATTATATATTAGTATAATTATATAATCAAATATTTTTCACAAAAAAATTAAATTATTTAGTTGAAAAGTTCAATAATCATCTTTTTCGTCCTTTTAAGCCAGTTTACTCATGCCCAGATAGCCTTTGAGGAGGCGGGAATAACGGTCGACAGCCTAAACACACCTAATGGTCAGAACTATCTGGTTATCAATCCATATCAACCAGGAATGGCATTTACCGAAGAGCGTGGAGGAATGCCTCAAACAGGTGAGGCTTATCGTTCCGAAAAGATTGCAATTGATAATCAACAATGGGAAGTTTTAGTTTTTTCTGATTGGCTCAGCGAGAAGGGAATGGTCAGTCCGATAGGTTTTACCCCGTTCGGTATTTTTTACAGTCAGGTATCTTTTGATAAAGGCTTGTATTCCGGTAAAGTACTATTTTCATCCAGTGGTAAAGCAGAAGTGGTGGATATTCCTTATTTCCGAAATAAAGCACCTATTCAAAGTGGGTGTCTTTCGAAGGATGGTAAATACATGATCTTAAGCATTGAATCTAACCACAGCTATGGAGTGGAGGATTTGTATGTGGTGGAGCGCGAAACTGACGGTTCCTGGGGCAAAGTCAAAAATTTGGGTCATCAATTGAATACGGTGTTTCAGGAAGTAACACCTTTTCTGGCCGAGGATAATCGCACGTTGTTTTTTGCTACAAATGGTAGAGGTGGAGAAGGCAGTTTTGACCTTTTTTATACGGTACGCCAGGATGAATCATGGAGGAACTGGAGCAAGCCCGTCAATCTGGGACCAAAAGTCAACACTTCCGGTGCAGAGACCTCATTCGGTTACCAAGATGGATCTAAGTGGGCTTATTATGTCAGCTCCCAGGATAGCGATGGCTATGGAGATATCATGAAAGTAAAGTTCAGAGAGGATATCGAAGAGGACACCACCACAATCGTTGCACCTGAACCGGTGGTGATAGAGCCAATAGAAGAAAACCAACGGATACTTCTCAAAGTAGTGGATGCGAAAACCGATGAGGTTCTACCTGCTGAGCTGCTCACTGAGAGTGGAAAACGGATTGGAGCAAATGGTTTATTTGAGATAGACTCATTAACGGGTGAGGAGGTAGAAGTTAAGTCTCAGGGGTATCTTCCTAAGATGATTATGTTAGACGAGCAACTAAAAACCGGGGAGAATGTAATCTCACTTTCTTCTATAGCAAAAGGTAATGTGATCACATTAGATCATGTTCTTTTTCATCGGGGTACTGCCAACATGGTGGAAGGCTCAGAAAAGGAATTAAATCTGGTGGTTGAGGTAATGAATGACAATCCTGATATCAAGATTTTACTCAAAGGTCACACAGACAACACAGGCGACCCGGTGAAAAACGTGCAGCTTTCTGAGGAGCGCGTAAAGACAGTGAAGGAGTATATCATTCTTCAGGGAATAAGTCCATATAGGGTTAGCGGAAGAGGCTATGGTGGCAATCAGCCACTCTATAGTAATGAAACTGAAGAAACAAGAAAGCTCAATAGAAGAGTGGAGTTTGAAGTGGTGGAGGATTAAATGATTTTTTCAAAAGCTACTTTTTCAATTCCTACTTTAGTCATCCATTGTTTAACTTTTCTAAAGCCAAAGCCTTCATAAAGCGCAATTGCAGGTGCATTTGCTGCCCCGGTTTCAACGGTGAAAGTTGGATTATTATAGCTGTTTAAAACAAACTCGATTAGCTGGCTGGCAATTCCTCGCCTGAAAAAGTCAGGATGTACTACCAGACTCTGAATATGGGTTATATTGTCATTATTGCTGACCTCAATAATGGCGGCCAGCTGTGAGCTTTCATAATAGCCATAGAAACTTGAATCAGCTTCTACATAGGAAGTGAGTGGTCTCTTGAGTGGAGGAAAGTTGTTTTCAGCGTTTAGGAGCTTTGCTTCTATTGCGTAGGACAACTGGAAGACATATCGAATTTGCGTCGCAATGTCCTCATCTGTATTATTTAATCTTTCAATCATTTCTCAGTTACTCCAGTATGAAATAATGCATCTCCACGATTCACTACTGGATTGTTGTTTACACTTAGGATATAGCAGTCTTGAGTGGCTTTTATTTTCTTTTCGTATTCACCATAAGGATCGGATATTACACCTTTTACTTCGCCTTTTTGCACTAAAGATCCATTACGAGCCTGCGCATAATGAAGCCCGGCTCGGCTGGCACGTGTCCAGGTGGATTTTTGAATGATCACAGGCTCTTTTTTTGGTGCAGGGGCTTCATCTGACATTTCTAAAAATTTCATTACTCGCTTCATCCCGGCCAGCCCCTCATCAATAGCTGGTTTTCTCAATTTTAAGGATTCTCCTGCCTCATACACTAAGATGCTTTTACCCAGCTTGCCGGCCTCCTTGCGCAAAGATTTATCCCTAAAAGGGGAATTAATTATGAAAGGTGCAGCAAAAGCCTGTGCCAGTTCATTATTCTTTGGGTCGTCTAACATGGCTCTTACCTGGGGATAATTATTGATTTGTTTTCCACCGGTGTGAAAATCAATTCCATAATCGATATGGGGGATGACTTCATCCATCATAAAATAGGCAAACTGGCTTGCAAGTGAGCCATTCTTATTTCCGGGAAAAGACCGATTTACATCTTTGCCATCTGGCACTTCCCGGCTAAAGTTGATGAAGCCAAATACATTAAATACCGGAACGAGAATTATTCGCCCTGCTATCACTTCATAGAGTTTTTTGGTAATGATCCGTCGCATGATTTCTACGCCATTGATTTCATCTCCGTGCATTCCTGCCATCAGGAGCAGCGTTGGACCATCTTTTTTGGCTTCATAGGAAAAAATTGGGATTTCTATCACGGTACCTGAGGGAAGGCGCGCGGTTGGGATATTCTGCCTGTGCAGCTTTTCCTTTTTTAAGTCAAAGTCCATGTTGTATTATAGGTTATCCTAAAAGTAGTGAAAGATGCATTCATTATATTGCCGGATCAATATAATTCGCAATGCTGAACGATAAGAAAACCATCCATGCCTGGTGTCTCTACGATTGGGCAAACTCGGTATATTCCTTAACGATAACCTCTGCTATTTTTCCGATCTATTATCAAAAGGTGGCAGTAAATGCCAGCGGAGGTGATCGCATTGACTTCTTCGGGATGGAGATCGTAAATTCAGTCCTCTACTCGTATGCCCTGTCAGCAAGTTTTTTGATGGTGGCATTGGTATTACCTATACTTTCGGGTATTGCAGACTATGCTGGTAAAAAGAAGTTCTTCTTAAGACTTTTCATGTTTATCGGCTCCTTTTCATGTATTGGACTCTTTTTCTTTACGGGAGAAAATGTTGAGTGGGGGATTCTATGTTCAGTGATGGCTAGTGTTGGGTATTCAGGAAGCTTGGTTTTTTATGATGCTTTCCTAAATGAAATTGTAACTGAAGATAAGCGTGATATTGTTAGTGCAAGAGGCTATTCCTACGGGTACTTAGGAGGGGTAGTCCTACTTGTTATCAATCTGGTTACCATCGAAATGCCTGACACATTTGGGCTGGCTGATGCAGGAATTGCATCGCGGGTAGCCTTTTTGACAGTGGGAGTATGGTGGATAGGCTTTTCGCTATATGCTATATCAAAGTTGCCGGAAAATCCGCATGGTCGAAAACCCGAAGGACACTATCTGACCAATGGTTATAAGGAACTCAGGTCAGTATGGAGGCAGCTAAAAGAAATGGAGGGAATGCGTAAATTTCTTTTTGCCTTCTTTTTTTACAACATGGGCGTGCAGACGGTCATGTACCTTGCTGCAACCTTCGGTTCCAAGGAGCTGAAAATGGAGGCTAGTAAGCTTATTATGACGGTTCTCATCATTCAATTTGTTGCCATTGTTGGAGCACTTTTTTTTGCTTATGTTTCCAAAAAGCAAGGAAATATTCGCGCATTGGCCATCCAGATCGTGATCTGGATAGGCTGTTGCCTGGGGGCCTATTTTGTAGATGCAGAAATTGAGTTTTTTGCTCTTGCGGCAATTGTGGGCTTAGTAATGGGAGGAATTCAGTCACTTTCCAGAGCGACTTATTCGAAGATTATGCCGAAGGATACCGTAGATACTGCCTCTTTCTTTAGCTTTTATGATGTGACTTACAATGTGTCGATTGTGATTGGAACATTTGTTTACGGATATATTGAGCAAGTAACGGGCAGTATGCGGAACAGCACACTGGCCCTCGCCTCATTCTTTATTCTTGGTATTATATTCCTTTCTCAAGTGAAATTAAAAAATGCAGCCACTCAAGCTTCCTGAGTTTGATTATCAGACCGAAGGGAACAAGATATTTTGCCTGATCAGGAAAAAATGGGTAGTAATAACACCGGAAGAATGGGTCAGGCAGCATTTCATCAATTTGCTAGTTGCTCATCTCGGTTATCCGAAAGGGCTCTTCAAACTAGAACAAACCATGGCCTACTTCAAAAATCAAAAGCGATCTGATATTTTGGTACTTGATAGGGAAGGACAGGTGTTTTTATTGGTGGAATGCAAAGCTCCATCTGTAAAGTTGGATCAGAAAGTGATGGGGCAGCTTGCAACTTATAATAAGGTGCTGGATGCGAAGTACCTGGCGATCACAAACGGCATGACTCATTTTATTTGGCAAAAGGAGGAGGCTGGTTTCCAGCAGATTAGGGATTTTCCTTTTTATGAATCTTGACAGATACCTATATTAGCAGTATGGAAACGACCAAAAGAGAATCGAGATTCGCTGCTAATTTCCCTTATTTGATATGGACTCTGATACCCGTTCCTTTACTATTCTTCTGGTTTCAGAGTCGAACCATTGATTTTGATTCGCTTGCAATTGGATTTGACGTAGTAGTTGTATGGGCCAGCGTAAGTATTTCGTGGAAGTCAATCAAAAACTATTTCACTAAATAGATGAAGGTTTCAGCTAAAGAGTACCGGGATAAGCAGAACCAGGCGACAGGATTAATTTTTCAGGCCATACTAGGTTCTGTAATCATCGGCCTTCAGGTGGCAGATATCGTAAGTGATTATCCAGACTCAATTGATTACCTCGATGTTTCAATAGTGACTATTTGGCCGATTATTGTTGTTTACGCTTTATTAAGATGGAGGAAGCTAGAACGTATGATTAAGACAATGAGAGTAAGCGATAATTGAGAGTTGATTTTTTGAATTATTTACAGTTAAGAGTAAATTTAATTTACACCTACTTACTTAATCATGCATACCACCACCAAATCACAAAAGGTAAGGCTGATCATTGCTGTTGTTCTGGCCTTTACTGGGATTATTAATATTTACCGAATCTTTAGCATCAGTGATGATGTAATCAAATTTGTGATAGGAGTTACGTTTATAGTTAGTGCGGGAATATTTATTTGGGTCGGAATAGATATGATGAAATCTAAATCTTAGTATTTCTCGTTACATTTGTACAGCTATCTGCTGAAGCTTTGAAAGACAAACCACCCATTAAATTCAAAGCAGATGAAACAGTTGTTAGATCGTATTCCTTCTTTCTTTAAAAATTTTTACTTCCTATCTACACTTTTTTTTGTGGTGTGGCTGGCTTTCGTGGATAGCAATGACCTGTTTTTGCAGACGCAGCTATCCAATAAAAAAGCTGAATTGGAGGAGGCCAGACAGTTTTATCAGGATAAGATCATGCAGGTAAAGAATGATCAGGCAGCATTGAACCACAATCCTGATCTTCTGGAAAAAATGGCGCGTGAGAAATACCTGATGAAAAAACCAAACGAAGATCTATTCATTGTCGTAAGAGAAGATCGATGAAATCGCTAATTACAGTCTTCTCTTTGGTACTTGCTTTTGGCCTTTATGGTCAAGACAAACTTTCTGACAAAATCTACTTCGGTGGCGGAGGAGGCTTCAGTGCAAGTTCCAATCAAACCAATATCAGCGTTTTTCCACAGGTAGGTTACAAGATCACTGATCGTTACTCGGCAGGTGTGGGCATTACATATCAATATGTAAAAGTCAAGCAGCCGAGCTTCACATTTTCAAACTATGGTTGGAGTGTTTTCAATCGCTTCAATATCACCAGACAGTTTTTCGCATATGGAGAATTTGAAAGGCTAAACTTCGAATATCCAGTTTCTTTAGAACGTACAGAACGAAGCTCTTTCAATAGCCTTCTGCTTGGAGCAGGATATTCTGAACAGCTAGGTGGAAAGGCATCTTTTAATGTCATGGCACTTTACAATGTACTCTATGATGAGAGCGAGGTTCCTCGGCCTTACAGGAGCCCCTGGGTAATACGTGCCGGTGTTGGTATAGGGATCTTTTAGTTATCCGATATATCAAACTCCATTTCCAGCAATTCACTGTAGTCATTCGCCATTTCCTTCATTTCCTCATCCTTATTATTAAAATACCAATGTATGGAAGGTGCTTTGCTGTTAAACTTGAAGGACTTTAGTAGTTCAAGCAACGACTTAGCTGCCATGGTATTAAAAACATCCAGTTTGATATTCAAATCATTGTAATCGAACTTATCAAATTGTTCGATCATTTCTTTGATCACAGACGCATAAACTGTGATGTCACGACATAAGGAAGAGCCTGAAATAAGAGCTGATTTTGTTTTTGAATCCATCATCACCACAGGCGAAGTGCTGGTGGCTTTTCGAAAATAATCCATGTGATTAAGTATTAGGGTGTAATGATTATACACTTTATCTACTCATGAGTTTTTAGGATTAGCTAAGTGCTATTATTTCTTCGTCGAACTTCATTTATTAATAGTCAAAGAGCTACTTCATGTTCACAACTAAGGTATCAATTATTTTTTCGATTACTTGATCCATTTCATTTAGTGTTTCAATAGTTGAAGCTGAACAGGTTAACTCAAACCGTTGATTAAACCGCATGAAGTAAAAGGTTCTATTAATTGCTGTTCTTTTTTCTAGCTTAAAGGAATACGTGCATGTATATAATTCGGAATCCTTATGATCAGATTTCTTTATCGATCCGATTAACTTATAAGCTGGCTTATTTACCTCTAGCAGTTCTTGCCTAAACTCAATGATTTTATTTAAGGGAACTGTATCAAAACTTTCTTCCGAGGCTGCTTCAAAATAGGTTATGTTGATTTGCTGAATTTCTTCAACAGGTTTTTTAGGGTACATTGAAATGTTGAATCCATCATCTACCAATTCCCATTTACTAGGCTTTTTAAAGCTAAAACTCAGGTCAGGGTCATTAAATGATACTCGCTGAGAGAATAAAATAAATACTTGGAAAAGAAATGCTAAGAATAAAAACTGTCGCATGGTTGATGCATTTAGTTCAGCTTTATTCCAAACTTCTTGCCAAGTTCTTCCAGGTCTTCAACCACAGGATCAAGTAAGTCAATACCATTTTTGAGTCTCTCTTCAGTCATTTCTCTCTCCGGATCACCAGGGATCAGGACTTTCTCTTCGGGGTTTACCGTTTCAGATGCTCTAAATCGCTCAATCCAGTTATCCATGTGTGATTTGAATTCTTCCCCATCACGAAAAGCATCAATCCGCATGGCACCAAAGAAATGGCCAAGACCTTCGCCTACCGGATTGGGGGCAGGGTCGATAAAAGCCACAAAAGGGGGTACCCACGGGCCGTAGTTGGCCCCTGATAACACAGCGGAAAGAATATCTACAACTGCTCCGAGCGCGTATCCTTTGTGAGATCCATGTTCTCGATCTCCACCCAATGGGCGCATTGAACCACCTTTGATTAGTCCTTTTGCATCGGTTGTAATATAACCTTCTTTGTCTTGCAGCCAGCCTTCGGGGGCATCAAGTCCTTTTCGCTGCAACACTTCCAACTTGCCATTTGCAGCGGTGGTAGTAGCCATATCCAGCACGAATGGAGGTTGATTCTTGGTTGGGATGGCAATAGAAATCGGATTTGTGCCAAGCAATCGTTCCTTGGAAAAAGTAGGAGAAACGAGTGGACTGGCATTCGTGAGTGAGATGCCAATGCAGTCTTCTTCCAGTGCCATCATGGCGTGATATCCGGCGATACCGTAGTGGTTGGAGTTTTTTACAGAAACCCAGCCTGAACCTACATTTTTTGCTTTATCAATGGCGAGTTTCATTGCATGTGGCCCAACCACTAACCCAAGCCCTAAATCACCATCAACAACTGCTGTTGAGGGAGTTTCGTGTGCGGTTTTAATCGATGGTGTGGCATTAAGCCGCTTCTTTTCGTGCAAACGAATATATCCTGACAAACGCGCAACTCCATGAGAATCTACGCCTCTGAGATCGGCACTAACTAAAACATCGGCTGCCTGCTGTGCTTCTGCTTCAGGACAACCGATGCTTAAAAATATCTCTTTTGAAAATCGCTTAAGTTCTTCCGCTGAAAAAATCATGCGGCGAAATTACTCATTTAGCTCCGCTATGATCTGGTTGAAAACTAAAATTACATTTCTTGCCTTCTCAATATCTGTCATACTAAGCTCAAACCCGTCCTGATAGTTTTCGATTTCTCCGTCTTTGTAATACTTGATGATATCTTCCTTGAATTTGGTTTCGAATGATATCGCTAGTGTTTTGCTTCCGATATCATATTGGATACTTTTTGGGTTCAGGTCTGTGAAGTTGAATTCGAAAATTTCTTCCTGGCTGCCTTTTGAGTCCACTTCCAGTTTCGTGAGTTTGATTTTGTCAGGGTCAGAATTATCAATGCGCTCAAATGTTTGGGTTATGGTCTCATCGTCAATTCGGACTTCTCCCATGTTTTCGGTTAGCCAGATCACTTTTTGGTCAAGCGTCATTTCAGTGAAAGGGTCAATGTAATCACGTTCGCATATTTTTATTAAATCTTCCAAAACCGCCTTTATTCTTCTGGCAACTTCAACATTCTCGGTATAGATTTTTAGCTCGTCATCATAGCCATCGAACTCATCGTTTTCATAAACCTTTAAAAGATCCAATGACTCCTTCGTAGTGAATTCAACATACATTTTGTCTGACGAAACATCATAGTCAATGAGGTTACCGTTGATGTCAATCAGGTTGAATTCGGCGATAAGTTTTTCTGTTGATTTAGGATCGGATTCAACTCTGGAAAATTTCATCAGACAGTCACCAGTTACAGATTGCTCAAATGAATCATCACCGTAATCAATGTTCTTGACAAATTGCCCCAGATAATCAAGCGCCGGTTGAAGAGATTCAAATTTTTGTATAGAGCCTTCCACTTTGTCCTTTGCAAGTGGAACAGCGAGTGTAAGAATATTTTTTAAGTCTCTAGCTTCCTCTACATTGTTGGTGAAAATTTCAATTTCATCATCAAATCCAGCCGGAACACCATTCTCCAAAACCTTAATGACTTTTTGCTTTCGGTTTGTTTCAAAGTCAAGCGAAAAATTTGACCCGGAAATGTTGAATTTCAGACTATTAATGTTAATGTCTGCCAGGTTGAAGATATATTGCTTTTCTTCGGAAGACTTTGATGTGATCTCTGTTTGAATGAGTCGAAAATTAGCGGGAAAGTCTTCTAACGCAACCAGTTTTTGGTTGTAGCTGTCGCCACCGCTCTCGGCATTCACCACATGTTCCTCCAGCCAGTCTTCCATCTCCTGGTAAGTCTTCACTTTTAGCTTATTCTTCATGATCTCCTCTGCCAATGGGATGGCTTTTTTAATTAGATCTTTTAGAATTCTGGCATTGTCAATATTCTTGGTCACCATTAGCATATTTTCTTCATATCCTTTGGCTTCACCATTTTCGTATTCCTTGATAAATTTTTGACCGTTATCTACAGTCAGGCTCAGATATATGATATCATTTTTTGTTTCCTCCCTAACAACATAGGGGTCTAAGTCTGCTACATTGAATTCATAGACAAGCTCCTCTCGGTCCCCTTTTTTGTCTACCTCTATCAATGTGTACTTAAGAACAGAGTGGCCCAATGATTCTAGTTCATGAGTGTAGGTTTCATCACCGGTTTGAACTTCAAGTAAGTTTGCTTTAATTTCTGTGACGATGCTTTCAAACTCAGTACTTTGAGCATAACCACAATAGGATATAATAAGTAAAGACGCTGCAAAAAAAGACTTCATAATAGGAGTTAGGTTGATAAAGTGTAAAAGTTAAAAAGAAGTGACTGTTTGCCAATACCTAGTTAGAGGTATTTATTTCAGCTTGCAACTTATCTAGTACATTATAAAGGATGCCCTCCTTTAGAGCATAAGCAGAAACCCGTATGTTCTTCAGGTCAAGTTTTGTGACGATGTAATCAACAAGCACGCAAGCCACTACAATCATATCCACTCGCATTTCAATCATCCCGGGGATAGAAAGGCGTTGTTCTCTGTTTTTGCTAATCAGCTCATTAAAAATGTCTCTGAAAGCATCTTTGCCAAATGGATACTCCGTTTCGTTAGGGTTTCGTTCTTGGCCGGTTTCTTCACAATAAATATCACTAAGCGTATCAAATGTGCCCGAGCAGCCCACCAGAGTCACGGGTTTAAATTCCTCACAAGCGGCGATTAGTGGTTTTAATTCCTGATCAAAAAAAGCATGCAGGTCAGCGATTTCATCTTGAGAGATAGGATCTGTTCGGTGAAACTTCTCCACAAGCCGTTGACCTCCCACCTCGAAGCTCCTCAGCCAATATGTCTTAGACGAGTCAGCGATGATGAACTCGATGCTTCCACCGCCTATATCCATGATTAAATTCTTCTCAGATCCAAAATTGAGGGCTTTACTGGCGCCAAGGTGTATAAGCTCAGCTTCCCTGGTACCGGATATCACTTCTATTTCAATTTCTGTCTGTTTATAGATTTCTTCCACCAGGTCTTGTCCATTGCTTGCATTGCGAATAGCACTCGTTGCTGTCGCAAAAACCTGATCAATCTGATGCTCGTCTATGATACTCTTGAACTCATTTAATGCCTGAAGTGCTCGTTTCCATGCAGCCTTTGTTATTTCACCTTTATTGATCCCCTTCTCTCCAATTTTTACAGCTTTACGCTCACGAAGAAGAATTGCATGCGAGTCCTGCTCTACTCTGGCAATGAGTAGATGAAACGTATTTGTACCTAAATCAATAACTGCGACCTTCATAAACAGGCCGCAATATAGCAAAATGGATTTGAGTGTTTTTAGAATTCCCCGATAGATAATTGCTGAATTCTCATTGTCCATTGCTCACCTTATCTTTGGCGTTTTCAATAGGAATATGAGCACAGAGAAACCAAAAACCGCAACGAACATACAAACCATCGCTGAAAAAATTGAGCGATTGGAATCCATGAATGAAGAAGCCCTGAAAGGAGGGGGAGAGGATCGGATAGCCAAGCAACATGAAAAGGGCAAACTGACGGCTCGTGAACGAATAGACCTGCTGCTGGATGAGGGGTCATTCGAGGAAATAGGCAAATTCGTTACACATCGTGCTACTGATTTCGGGATGGATAAGCAAAAGGTTTTAGGAGATGGAGTCGTTACCGGTTATGGTACTATTGATGGCCGTCTCACCTATGTCTTCAGTCAGGATTTCACTGTTTTTGGAGGATCTCTTTCGGAAACGTTTGCTGAAAAGATTGTAAAGATCATGGATATGGCGATGAAGAATGGGGCTCCTGTGATTGGGCTGAATGATTCCGGTGGTGCAAGAATTCAGGAAGGAGTGGTTTCGTTGGGTGGATATGCAGATATTTTTTACAGAAATACACTGGCGTCTGGTGTAGTACCACAGATCTCAGCGATCCTTGGTCCGTGCGCAGGAGGAGCAGTATACTCACCAGCCATTACGGATTTCATCTTTATGGTGGAGCAGAGTAGCTACATGTTTGTAACCGGACCGAATGTGGTAAAGACAGTTACTCAGGAGGATGTAACGAGCGAAGAATTAGGTGGAGCGCAGGCACATGCTTCCAAAAGTGGGGTGACTCACTTTGCTTGCGCTAATGAAGCGGAATGTATTCGTCAGATTAAACAGCTCATGAGCTACATTCCTTCCAACTGTGAGGAAGAACCACCAAGGGTTGATTATGAAATAGGTGATGAAACCAGGAACCAACTTGATGATATTCTTCCGGACAACCCTAACCAACCGTATGACATGCATGATGTCATCAACGGGATCATTGATTCGGATAGTTTTTTAGAAGTGCATAAGGATTTTGCTGAAAACATCATTTGTGGCTTTGCAAGACTTGCCGGAAGAAGTATTGGTATTGTAGCCAACCAGCCTATGAGCATGGCTGGTGTATTGGATATTCAATCAAGTACAAAAGGTGGAAGGTTTGTGAGGTTTTGCGATAGCTTCAATGTTCCACTGCTTGTTTTGGTGGATGTTCCCGGATTCTTACCTGGAACGGATCAGGAGTGGAATGGGATCATAACCAATGGAGCGAAACTTCTTTATGCATTCAGTGAGGCAACTGTTCCAAGGATTTCTGTTATCACAAGGAAAGCATATGGAGGAGCCTATGACGTGATGAACTCCAAGCATATTGGTTCTGATATGAACTATGCCTGGCCTACAGCAGAAATTGCGGTAATGGGAGCTCAGGGAGCATCTGAGATCATCTTCAGAAAAGAAATTCAGAAAGCAGATGATCCAAATGCCAAGCTTCAGGAAAAAATCAATGAGTATACGGAGAAGTTTGCTAATCCGTACATAGCGGCAGCTCGAGGCTTTGTGGATGAGGTGATTATGCCACATAACACCCGAACCAAACTCATTCATGCATTTAAAATGCTGGAGAATAAAGTAGATAAGCTACCGAGAAAGAAACACGGAAATATTCCGCTGTAAAATTGAGAATAGAGAATTAAATAATTGACAATTACAATATGGATCAGAAAAGCAGAGATTTCCTTTTCAAATACCTCAATAACGCATCTCCTACGGGTTTTGAGCAGGAGGGACAAAAAATATGGTTGGATTACATCAAACCCTATGTAGATGACTATGTTGTAGATACCTATGGCAGTGTGTACGGTGTGGTAAACCCTGAAGCTGAATACAAGGTAGTGATAGAAGCACATGCGGATGAAATCAGCTGGTTTGTAAATTATATTACAGATAAAGGGTATATCTATGTTGTAAGAAATGGTGGTTCCGATCATCAGATAGCACCATCCATGCGGGTAAATCTTCATACGAATAAAGGAATCGTAAAAGGTGTTTTTGGCTGGCCGGCGATCCATGTGAGAAAAGAAAAGGAGGATAACCCAACTTTAAAAAATATCTGCATTGATGTGGGAGCAGAGTCAAAAGAGGAGGTAGAGAAAATGGGTATCCATGTAGGTACCGTTGCTACTTTTCAGGATGAGCTATTCGAAATGAATGAGAAGTACTTTGTTGGAAGAGCACTGGATAATCGTGCCGGTGGTTTTATGATCGCTGAGGTGGTTAGAAGAATATCTGAAAACAAAATGAAGTTGCCTTTCGGACTTTATGTAGTAAACTCTGTTCAAGAAGAAATTGGCCTTAAAGGTGCAGAAATGGTCTCCAGACGGATCAAACCTAACCTTGCGATTGTTACAGATGTAACCCACGATACTCAGTCTCCAATGTATGACAAGATCACGAGTGGAGATATGACGGCAGGCAAAGGTCCGGCTATAACATATGGTCCTGCGGTGCAAAATAACGTGCGTGATATGATCATTAAAGTAGCTGAGAAAAAGAAAATACCATTTCAACGAATGGCAGCTTCCCGAACCACTGGTACCGATACGGATGCATTTGCTTACTCTGACATTGGAGTTGCTTCTGCATTGATTTCACTTCCATTGAAGTACATGCACACGACCGTAGAGACCGTACATAAGGAGGATGTTGAAAATGTAATTAAGCTCATTTACGAAACAGTTATTCAGGTCAAAGACGGCCAGGATTTCACCTATTTTAAGTAAAATGAGAAACGCTCTAATCCTTGGTTTACTTGTTCTTTTAATTAGCTGTAATACAAAGGAGACGACTTCTGTAAAAGGGAAGTGGTATACCTATGCTGAGAGTGGTGACTATATGGAATTGTGGCTGGGAGAAGATAAAGCAATAAGCTACTTAAGCGGAATTGATGAGTTTCTTCTTTATGATTTGAAACGAGATGGGAATGTGCTAAAGTTTTCTCTCATTGAAAGCAGAATCACTGATGAGCACCAGTTTCAACTCATTGTAAACAAGTCTAGTGAGGAATTATTTCAAGCTACTTTCATTGGTGGGGAGAAGGTCGATTCACTCAAAACCTATTTCCTGGTAGACAGCAAAGTGCCGGAAATAAAAGCTTCGTTAGAAGCCAATAGGGATAATATGCAGGAGCTGCTTTCTCGAATGGAAGGATCGCATGCCGGGCATGGTCACTGATCAAACCAGAAGGATAGAAGATATGATGGATAGGGAAGTAAAATTTCCCTATCCACCTAAACGCGTTGTTTCTCTGGTACCTTCACAAACGGAATTTTTATTGGATATTGGAGCGTCTGTGGTTGGACGGACAAAGTTTTGCGTCCATCCTAAAGACCAATTGAAGGATATTCCAATTATTGGAGGGACTAAGAATTTCCGCTTTGAGAAAATCCGGGAGCTACAACCGGACTTGATTATTGGCAACAAAGAGGAAAACTATAAATATGGTATCGAGAAGCTGGAAAAAGAATTTCCGGTCTGGATGAGTGACATTTATACCTTCGGTGACGCATTTGAAATGATGACGGCTATTGGTCGCATCTGTGATTTGGAAGGCAGTGCTGGCAACATCATTCGTGAATGCCGTGAAGCTACCG
This sequence comes from Ekhidna sp., assembly GCF_965221965.1. Lineage (GTDB taxonomy): Bacteria > Bacteroidota > Bacteroidia > Cytophagales > Cyclobacteriaceae > Ekhidna. Next base: position 2,758,749 of record NZ_OZ244926.1, on the reverse strand, counting down.
AAAGTGTAAAAGGAACCAAATCAGGAAAAGTTATCTACCTGATCTGGAACAAACCCTGGATGGCAGCAGGAAAAAACACCTTCATTGATCATTTGCTCAATCATTTGGGATATGAAAATCTGGTCACTAAGGACCGCTATCCTGAGTTAACCACGGAGCAAATCACCGAATTAAATCCTGATAAAATCCTTTTTAGTTCCGAGCCATTTCCTTTTAAAGAAGAGCATTTAGCTGAGGCACGGGAGTATTGGGAAGACGCAGCGTGCGAACTAGTTGACGGTGAGTTGTATAGTTGGTATGGAAGTCGACTAAGAAAGTGGAACAACTCTTAAATACTACTCTTTTATCCACACATACTCTTCTCCCTGCTTGATTATAATCTTATCATCCTCGAAAGTGACTGTAGCTGCAGGTTGTATGGTTTTTGTAATGAAAACGTTATTACCTTGAGGCATCAATTCAGACCTCCAACGCTTTTTTTGTTCCACAAAGAGGTTACCTTTTTTTAAGAATACTTCTACGGTTTTATCTTTAGCATCCACCGATCGATACGTTCCTTCATAGCTTTTTAGCTCATCCTTCGTAGGCGCATCTGCTCGTTCAACAATGGTGGGTAAGTAAGTACTCCAACCATATGTTTCAGCAATACCCCGCATGATTTCATGGATGAGATCAAACTTTTCGGCATTGATCATAACAACAGCTCCATGTCCTTTTTCCATACTGGCATAATACAGGCAGTTGAATCCTTCATTTCCTCCTGAGTGTTGGAAGTATTTGATTTCTCCTTCACTATCAATAAATGTTCCCAGTGCATTGGTTTGTCCCTCCATCCATGGGGTAGTAAGTAGTTGCACAGTTTGTTGAGTTAATATTTTTTCTGATTTACCTTCCAAAGACAATTGCAGTTCGATAATGAGTTTGGCTAAATCGGTTGGAGTTGTCCAAAGTGCAGCAGCTCCAAGTTCCGGGTAAACATTATATCCATTTTTTCTTGTTTTTCCTTTGTGGTCGTGACTCATGCTTACAAGGTCTTTGAAATTGGTGGGATAGAACGATCGCTCCATTTCCAATGTAGTGAAGATGGCTTTTGACATGTATGCTGCATAATCTCCTGCATTATCCTCAAGCAGCAGTTGGATAATGGTGGTTCCTCCACCGGAATATTTGAATTTTTCTCTTGGTGCAAATAGCGGCTCAATTCTATTGTTATTAGCAGGTTTTTGACCATTGAGTATTTGTACTGTGCCAGGTAAATCACTATCATCGGTGTATCCAGGAAATCCATGAACAGAAAGTCCAGCAGTATGGGTCAGCAAGTCATAAATTGTTACTGTATCCTCACTTTCAAGCTTCCATGATTTTAAATACTTATTCACATCTGTTTTGATGTCAATGTTATTTTCTAGCGCCCATTTTAATACTCCAATGGCATTGATGGTTTTGCTAATAGAAGCAGCTTGAAAAGCAGTAGATGGAGTCACTTTTTCTTCTGTTTTCTGATTCAACACCCCATATGCGTCTGCCCAATCAAGCGCATAGTCTTTGATAACAGCAATTGTTACACCGGGTACTTTGTAATGAGCCATTCTTTCTTCAATATTCCATGGTTTCTCATCATTGAATCTTAGGTTTGATGTGAGTCCATTCTCAACCTGTTGCTTTCGAATTTCAACTGAATTCTGTGAATAGAGTCCTGTGATAGTTAAGGTAAAAAGCAGGATAATACATATATTTTTCAGTAGGATAGATTGTTAAGGTGAATCTTGCATTGAGCAATTTTAAAGCCAAAGACTGAGACATCATTCAAATATGCCCATTTACCAACTCACAGATGATCTGATTTTTCCTCCTGTTGAAGGTGCTGAAGATGGAATTGTAGCTGTGGGTGGTGACCTGCTCCCAGAGCGATTGATTATCGCTTATCAATCTGGAATATTTCCATGGTACACCAAGGGTGATCCAATTATCTGGTGGAGTCCCGATCCTCGTTTTGTGCTATTTCCTGATAAACTTCATATCTCTCGCTCGATGAAACGAGTGTTGAATAGTGATAAATTTTCTATCACATACAATCAGACTTTTGAAAGAGTCATTCATCAATGCAAACAAATGCCTCGTGCCGGACAGCAGGGGACATGGATTACAGAGGAAATGGAATTGGCTTATATCCGATTGCACGATATGGGTTTCGCTGAGTCAGTAGAAGTATGGAAGGGGGATGAATTGGTGGGTGGAATGTATGGCGTTCGGACCGGAAATATTTTCAGTGGCGAGTCTATGTTCTCTAAAGAAGCCAATGCGTCTAAGTTGGCACTGATTCATTTCATTCAAAAATTCCAACAAGAAGGAGGGAAGCTATTTGATTGTCAGGTGCACTCAAAGCACATGGAAACCATGGGCGCAGAGGAGATACTTCGAGAGGGGTTTTTGAATTATTTGAAATAATATTTATCCATAGCACTCTGCATTTTTCATTAATTTCCGGTCAGTATGAAAAATCAAAACCTGACCAGAAAGACTCTTTTCAGTCTTTTAGCTTTAATTTTCCTTTTTTCCTGCTCTGATCAAGCCACAAAAGCACCCTTCGAATATGTTGATCCTTTTATCGGGACAGGTGGACATGGACACACGTTTCCCGGAGCAACTATGCCGTTTGGAATGGTACAGCTAAGTCCGGATACACGACTTACCGGCTGGGATGGGTGCTCGGGTTATCATTATACCGATTCGATTGTTTATGGTTTCAGTCATACTCATTTGAGTGGTACAGGAATCTCTGACTATGGAGATGTACTGATCATGCCGTATACGGGGACAACTTATTATCATAATGGAGCCGACGGGAAACTTGGCTATAGATCTCACTTTTCAAAAGAAACAGAAGAAGCAGCCCCCGGATACTATTCTGTTAACCTTTCCAAAGACAATATCAAGGTTGAACTCACAGCTTCAGAACGAGTAGGGTTTCATCAATACACATTCAATGGCTCAAAGGATCGCAAGCTGATCATTGATCTTGATCATCGGGATAATGTGTTGGCATCCAGTCTCAAACAGGTAAACGATTACGAACTCACGGGTTTCCGTCACAGTAAAGCCTGGGCCGAAAAACAATATGTATTTTTCCGCATCATCTTTGATCAGCCGATTCAATCCATGACTTACGGTGGAACTGCTAATGGGGTGAAGGCTGCTTTGTCATTTGGAGAAGGACCACAACTGAAAGTGAAGACCGCCATTTCAGCAGTGGATGAAGAAGGAGCCAGTAAAAATCTGGAGGCTGAAATCCAATATTGGGATTTTGAAAAAGCGCGCCAGGAAGCACGACAATCCTGGGAGAAACAGCTGAATAAAATCATGGTTGAAGGTGGAAACGATAAGCAACAGCGAATTTTCTATACGGCATTCTATCATACAATGATCGCCCCAAACCTCTACCATGATGTAGATGGGAGGTATCGGAGCACGGATTTAAAAGTGCATCTGGATACTACTTTCACCAATCACACTGTCTTTTCTCTTTGGGATACCTACCGCAGCACACATCCGCTTTATACAATCCTGGAACGTGAACGAACGACTGATTTTATCCGAACTTTCCTGAAGCAATACCAGCATGGCGGTCGTCTTCCGATGTGGGAATTGGCCGGCAACTATACCAACTGCATGATCGGTTATCATGCGGTTCCGACCATTGCAGATGCCTATGTAAAAGGGATCAGAGGATTTGATGAAGAGTTGGCATTGGAAGCCATGATTCATAGCTCTATGCAGGATCGGTTGGGTATTGATCATTTTCGAAATCAAGGGTTTATTCCTTCCGATCTGGAAGCAGAAAGTGTTTCTAAAACATTAGAATATGCCTATGATGATTGGACGATCGCTGAGATGGCCGATCAAATGAGTGAGTCCGAAATAGCTGCAAATTACTATGAGCGAGCACAGTACTACAAAAATGTATTTGATTCATCGACCGGGTTTATGCGTGCGAGAAACAACAACCGATGGTTTTTCCCTTTTGAACCAGCGGAGGTGAACGTCCACTACACCGAGGCAAACTCGTGGCAATACAGCTACTACGTGCCGCAGGACGTGGAAACCTGGATAGATCTATTAGGTGGAGATGAAGCTGCCGAGCAAAAATTGGATGAACTCTTTTCAGCCGAATCGGAAACTTCCGGCCGGGTGCAAGCTGACATTACCGGGCTGATTGGACAGTATGCGCATGGAAATGAACCTAGTCATCACATTTCGTACCTCTACAATTTTGTGGGTCGTCCTGACAAAACGCAACAACTTGTACGTCAAATCATGGAAGAGCTTTACTCTGATCAGCCTGATGGACTTTCCGGCAATGAAGATTGCGGACAGATGTCTTCCTGGCTGGTGATGAGTGCAATGGGATTCTACCCGGTGACACCCGGAAGTGTGGATTATATCATTGGCAGTCCATGGTTTGATAGAGTGACACTTAATCTTGAAAACGGGAAGCAGTTTGTGGTGGAAGCGAAAGATAATGGACCAGAAAATGTGTATGTGGAATCTATTGAGCTAAATGGCTCAAGCCATCCTTTTTCTTATCTCACTCATGATGATATCATGCAAGGCGGAAAGATGACATTTTTCTTGAGCGATCAGCCTTCCGAATTTTGGAAAGCTAAAGAGCATCGTCCCAAATCGAAGATTGAGTCAGAAATTGTATCGATACCCGCGCTCGAAACCGGTGATCATGCTTTTCTGGAGTCAACAACGATTACCCTGTCCACTCCAACTAAGGGTGCAGAGATCTATTACAGCTTTACAGAAAATGGGGGAGGAATCAAGTATGAAGCTCCGTTTGAGATTAATGAATCTACTGATTTATTTGTGTGGGCTGAAAAAGACGGAAAGCAAAGTTTGCGCGCGAAGAGTGAGTTTTACAAGATTCCGGAGAAGCGAAACATTACGCTAGGAACAGAGTATGCCAATCACTACACGGCGGGGGGAGGTATGGCGCTGATTGATTTTATCCGGGGAGGTAAAGATTTCCGAACGGGTGCCTGGCAGGGATACCATCAGGTGGATCTGGAAGCCATTGTAGACCTGGGAAGTGTCAGGAATTTTAATACAGTAAAGATCGGCTTTCTTCAGGATGAAAACGCATGGATATTTATGCCAACGGAAGTTCAGTTCTGGGTTTCCAATGATGGTGAAGCGTTTAGACAGGTTGGACGCGTGGAAAATGATATCCCTTACCTGGAGAAAGGAGCCATCCTGAAAGATTTCGGAATCAATAAATCAATTAGTGGAAGATATGTTAAAGTCATAGCAAAGAATCGAGGTATATGCCCACCTGATCATAAAGGAGCAGGTGATAAAGCCTGGATATTCGCTGACGAAATAGTAATCAATTAATCAGTGTCGGAGAGTATAACATTAAGTTCTGGATCAATTCCTCCCTTGAGGGAGGTTAGGTGGGTGTTTGATTTTTTAACAAACACCCCTGTCGTCCCCTCAAGGGGACAATCACTAAGCTTTAAAAACCCAACAACATGAGCTCAAGAAGGAAATTCATAAAAAATTCACTCGCAGCATCTGCTGCATTGGGATTGGCAGGCACAGCCTGTGCTGATGACAAGAAGCCAACTGTATTAGAGCGATCGACTACCCCTAAAGCACTCAGCACATGGAACCACGGTCTTCCAGCCAATGAAGTGGCGATGCGCGTGATGCAAGATGGGGGCTCAGCACTTGATGGTGCAGAGAAAGGGGTGATGGTCGTAGAAGCTGATCCTACCGGAACATCTGTAGGAATAGGTGGAGCACCTGATCGGGATGGGAACGTGACCCTTGATGCTTGCATCATGGATAATGAAGGCAATGCCGGCTCGGTGTGCTTTCTGCAAAGCATCAAACACCCGATAGCCGTGGCGCGAAAGGTCATGGAAGAAACGCCTCATGTGATGCTCGCTGGGGAAGGGGCGAAAAGATTTGCACTTGCTCAGGGGTTTGCTGAAGAAAACCTGCTAACGGAAAACTCCAGAAAGGCCTGGGAAGAATGGGTCAAAACGTCGAATTACGAACCGGTGATCAATGTAGAAAATCACGACACGATCGGGATGATTTGCCAGGATGCCAACGGAAACCTTTCCGGTTCCTGTACCACTAGCGGACTGGCGTATAAGATGCATGGTAGAGTGGGAGACTCACCAATTATTGGAGCGGGTCTTTTTGTTGACAATGATTATGGAGCGGCTGTAGCTACCGGTATGGGTGAGTTGATGATGAAAACATTAGGCTCTTTTCTGGTGGTGGAGCTAATCCGGCAAGGTGCGAATGTGCAGGAGGCCTGCGAAGAGGCAATCCAGCGGATTGTAGATAAGCTTGATTACAAATCGTTCCAGGTAGGATACCTGGCGATGGATATTGCCGGGAATACCGGAGCTTATGCGATTCATCCCGGCTTCAATTACGCCGAGATGGTCAATGGTAAAAACGAATTGATAGACGCCAAATCATACATCAATGAATAAGCAATCCTATGGAGCATCCATGTTCTACATGCTCTTGTTATTTTTCACATGGGGTTTCCTCACCGAGCTCGACGGGGCACTGATTCCATATTTGAAGGGACTTTTTTCTCTTAATAACTTTCAAGCTGCTCTTGTACAGTTTGCCTTTTTTATCGCCTTTTTCTGCGTCAGTTTGCCTTCATCCTGGTTGCTAAACAAAATCGGTTATCACAAAGGAATCATTGTGGGACTAGTGGTGATGGCAATTGGGAGTTGGCTGTTTTACCCCGCTTCTGTGGTGATCTCCTATCCACTTTTTCTCGGTGCGATTTTTATTCTTGCCTCAGGAGTGACGTTGTTGCAAGTGGCAGCCAATCCGTATGTGGCTAGATTAGGAGAGCCATCAAAAGCTTCCAACCGGCTGAATCTTGCTCAAGGGTTCAATAGTGTGGCAAAAGTCATTGCGCCTCTGGCAGGTAGTTATTTTATTCTGCGTGGACTGGAAGGGTTAGCGCCCGAAGATCAGGCGCAAGCTGTGCAGGTACCTTATCTCGTATTAGGCGGATTACTCCTTATACTGGCGATCGTTTTTCGTTTTCTGAAGCTACCGGAGGTAGTTGAAACCACCGAAAGAACTGAACATGAAGTTGATATCAGCATTTGGAAACGACCACACCTGGTCAAAGGTGCGGTGGCCATCTTTCTTTATGTAGGTGCCGAGGTGACCATTGCGTCTTTCCTTGTGATTTACCTTAGTGAAAATATATTTCCTAACCTGGCCGAATATCAAAGTTATATTGTTGGCTTGACGGATACGGATGATCAGATCGCTAAATTTCGTGAAGTAGGAGCTAGGTACCTGCCTTTTTACTGGGGAGGTTTGATGGTTGGAAGATTACTTGGATCCTGGATTTTAAAATTCATCAACAGTCAACGTCTATTGACAATGTCAGCGGTGGTTTGTGTGCTGCTGATGATCGGGTTTAACCTCTCAGGCGGATACCTGGCCATGTGGTTACTCATTGGAACAGGTCTTTTCCTTTCGATCATGTGGAGCAACATTTTTACCCTGGCGATTGCTGACCTGGGACCACAGACAAGCAAAGGGTCGGGTATTTTGGTAGCCGCTATTGTGGGTGGAGCACTGCTCCCTCCTTTGCAGGGGTTGATTGCTGACAGTTCGGTTGGATTGCATCATTCCTTTCTGATCACCATTGTGTGCTTTGTTTACATTGCCTGGTACGGATGGAAAGGATATAAGCATTAGGCCATTTGACAAGTTTAACTCAATAGGAGACCAGTGAATATAAGTGCAATTTCATTCAAAATGATATCAAAAAATCTCCTCTCGGGAGGAGAGCAAGAGGTGGGTTTAAGAAAAAAAATCATTTTGAATGATCTTGATAAGAACAATCTAAAACCCACCCCAAACCCCTCCAAGGAGGGGATTTAGTAGTCTGTTAACACTTTTTTTTCTAAATGAACATAAAACACTACATCGGTATTGACATTGGCGGTACGAGTACGACGGTCGGGCTGGTTTCTAAAGCAGGCAAGATTGTAGATCGATCCATCATCCTAATTCAAGATTATGCCAGCGGCCCGATTGAGCCTTTTCTGGATGCGATGGCTGATGCGATTACAGAGCTTTCTGAAAAGCATCAGGTAGAAATAAGTGGGATCGGAATCGGAGCACCAAATGGAAATTTTTATCGAGGCACGATTGAGTATGCTCCTAATATGCCCTGGAAGGATGTGCATGAAGTGGCTCCTTATTTAGAAAATAAGCTAGGGATAAGATCTGTCCTAACGAATGATGCCAATGCAGCTGCCATCGGTGAAAAACAATTTGGAGTAGCTAAAGACTTTGATGACTTCATTTTGATCACACTCGGGACAGGACTGGGTAGCGGAATCGTGGCAGGAGGAAATGTGATCTATGGACACGATGGATTTGCCGGGGAACTGGGGCATGCCATTGTGGTGCCGGATGGACGCAATTGCACCTGTGGTCGCAAAGGGTGCCTGGAGGCGTATGTTTCCATCCGCGGATTGCTGGAAACGTATCATGAACTAGCGGATGATAAAGTAAATACCCCTCAGGACATTGCAGCAAAAGCACAGGCGGGCGATCCGAATGCTATAGAGACTTTCAGAAAAACCGGAGAATGGCTGGGATTGAAACTTGCAGATGCAGCGACTTACACCAGCCCGGAAGCGATCATATTTTTTGGAGGCATAGCTCAGTCGAGTGACTTGTTTTTCCCCGCATTGAAAGAAACGCTGGAAACGAATGTCCACAACCTCTATCGTAACAAGATCAAAATATTGAAATCCGGTCTACCACTGAATGATGCGGCGGTGCTGGGGAGTACAGCGTTGGTGATGTAGCACTGATTATTTTCTACTGAAGCTTACAATATTGAGCACAAAGCCAACAAGTGCCAGTCCTCCCGCTATCGTTGTATTTCGGTTAGAGCCTCCTTCAAGCACCATGTAGATAGACACGCCGATAAAGATCAGGCTAATAATGTAGATCAAGGTGTTCGTTTTCATTTTATTCTGATTCGTTAGTCATTTCAAATATAATCTCCCCTCCATTCACAATGTCCTGGTGGTCAAGTAGCAAGCCTTCTAATTCCTTACCATTCACCAACACTCTTTTCACATAGACATTTTCCGCGCTTTGATTCTGCGCTTTTATGGTGAGTGTTTTGCCATTTTCAAGTTTGATCTTCGCTTCTTTCACTAGCGGACTTCCCAAAGCATATTGACTCGAACCCGGCGTAACCGGATAGAAACCTAAACTGCTAAAAATGTACCAGGCGCTCATCTGGCCTGCATCGTCATTGCCGCAAAGACCTGTTTCAGAGGGGCCATACATCGTATTCATGATCATGCGCACTCGTTCCTGGTTTTTTTCGGGATGCCCCGTCCAGTTGTACAGGTAAGGAATATGGTGTCCCGGTTCATTGCCATGCACATAATTCCCGATGATGCCATCACGCGTAATATCTTCATGTTTCTCAATGTATTTATCATCAATCTCCATGGTGAAAAGCGAATCGAGATGCTCCGTGAGTCGTTCGTTTCCTCCCATCATTTCCACCATTTTCTTCAACTGGTGCGGAACGTATAATCCATAATTCCACGCATTTCCCTCAATGAACCCTTGTCCATGTGTATCCAGCGGATCGAAGTTTGATCGAAATGTGCCATCTGAAAGTTTGGGACGCATGTAGCCAATGCGTGCGTCATAGACATTATTAAAATATTCGGATCGTTCTAGGAATTCCTGTTCGGTTTGGCTATCTCCAACCTGCTTGGCCATTTGCGCAATACACCAGTCGTTGTAAGCCAGTTCCAGCGTTTTCGAGACAGATGAATGGCTCTTGTCATCCGGCACATATTGGTAATCGATGTAATCACCCAGACCATCAAAGTATCTGACATTCGCGGTATTTACAGAAGCCTGCAATGCACGCTTCACGTCAAAATCACCAACACCTTTAGCCATGGCGTCAGCAATGACCGATGTGGCGTGATAGCCAATCATGCACCAGTTTTCATTGGCATAATGACTCCAGATCGGCAGCATGTGATGCACGCTCTCGTCATGATGTGCAAGCATCGATTTGATCATGTCGTTGTTTCTGCTAGGTTGCAAAATATTGAAAAGCGGATGCAGTGCTCGATAGGTGTCCCACAACGAGAAGATGGAATAATTAGTGAAGTCCTCGGAAGTATGGATGTTCTGATCGAGTCCGCGGTATTGCCCATCCACATCCTCGTACAGAATTGGGCTGAGCATGGTGTGATAGAGTGCTGTGTAGAACGTTCGTTTGTCTTTTTCAGTGATGGTTTCCACATCTACTTTCGAAAGCTCATCGTTCCATTTCTGTTGCGTTTCGTTTCTGACCTGATCAAAATCCCAGTGAGGAATCTCCGTTTTCAGGTTGAGCATGGCTCCCGCTGTGCTCACCGGGGACAATGCAAACTTGATCTTGATTTGTTCACCTTCCCTGGTATCAAAATTGAAGTAGGCACGCAGTTCTTTGCCAGCCATCTCCGGAAAGTTCTCCTCCTGATCAAAGCGACGATAGAATCCATCGTATGTTATATCGTCATATTTTTTGTGTCCGTAGCTTTTGAATGGCTTGGAGAATTGCATGGCGAAGAAGACTTTCTTTGTCCGTGCCCATCCTTTGGTTTGTCGGTAGCCTGTCACCAACGAATCGTTCTCCACGCGGATAAAAGTCCAGACATTTTTATTGTCGTGGTGATAAACATTATACACCAGATCCAGAATGATATGTGCACCCTCACTTTCAGGAAAGGTATATTGGTGAAAGCCAACCCGCTCACTGGCGGTGAGTTCTGCCTTAATATCATAACTATCCAGATCTACGCTGTAGTAACCGGGTGAGGCCGATTCACTTTCATGTGAGAAAAGCGAATAAAAGCCTTTTGTGCTGTCAGCAGTTTTCAAAGGATCAAGCACCAGATCACCAGTCGTAGGCATCACGAGAAAATCACCCAAATCCGAATGACCTGTTCCGCTGAAGTTGGTATGGGCGAAACCAATAATCGTAGAGTCTCGGTACTGATAGCCTGCGCAATACTCATACGTTTCTTTGTTATAGCTTCCATCTGCATCAAACATCACCTCGAAATTGGTTTGTGGACTTAGTTGCACCATCCCGAATGGAGCGGTGGCACCCGGGAAAGTATGCCCCATCTTACTGGTTCCCACAAAAGGGTTAACGAACTGGGTGAAGTCTTTCCCTGCTTCCGGGGCTGGTTTCACGGTACAACTTTGACCAACATTCAGCAGGATGGTCACAAGAAATAGATAGGATAGGTTTTTCATTTCTTTTCTTGTTAGAAGCCCTCTGCATAGTTATCACCCCTTGTATAATCCGCACCGCCCTCCAGCATACCATCCTCTCGTACGAGAATGCAGTCCATTCTTCCCATTGATTGTCTCAGCTCAATTTCATGTCCCATTTTTTCGAGCTTTTGAGCGACCCTCGGGTCTAGTGGACGCTCTTCAATCAGGATTCGATCCGGCAGCCATTGATTGTGTGTACGAGTAGCATTCACCGCATCCTGCATTCCCATTCCATGGTCGATCACATTCATAATGGCTTGAAAATTTGAAGTAATGATCGTGGCTCCACCGGGTGTACCTACTACCATTTTAAGTTTTCCGTCTTTTTCCACGATGGTTGGAGTCATACTGCTTAGCATGCGTTTCTCTGCTTGGATGGCATTGGCTTCTCCGCCTACCAGTCCAAACTGATTGGCCACTCCGGGCTTGGAGCTGAAGTCATCCATTTCATTGTTAAGGAAGAAGCCAGCTCCTTTCACATATACCTTACATCCAAAAAACGAATTAAGTGTGGTGGTAAGCGAGACCGCATTTCCATACGGATCTACGATGGAAAAATGAGTGGTCTCCACGCTCTCAATAACCTCTACCTCGCCTTCCTTAATTTCCTGGGAGTCTGTCTTCTTTTTTAGTGAAATCGTGGAGAATCGTTCTCTATTGTACTCAGGAGAAAGTAACATATCAACCGGGACCTCATAAAAATCAGGATCTCCAAGGTGGGTGGCTCTATCGGCGTAAACCCTCCGCTCTAGTTCTGTCATCAGGTGGATGGTCTCTGCGGTGTTGTGTCCCATTTTTTGAATATCATATTGTTCGGCTCCCTGAAGCAGTTGCAAAAGTGCGACACCACCACTGGAGGGAGGAGGCATGGAGATGACTTTATGTCCGCGATATGTTCCTGTCACTGGATCCCGCCACTTAGAGCTATAATTTTTAAGGTCTTCTTCAGTAATCAATCCACCACCTCTTTGCATTTCTTTGACGATCTGGTCTGCAACGATCCCGCCGTAGAAGCCTTCTCTTCCCCGGTCTCTGATTTGAGTTAGGGTGCCAGCTAATTCAGTGAATTTGATTGTATCTCCTGCTATCCACGGCCGATCTTTCACCAGGAAAAAATCAGCTCCATTTACTTCAATAAAAGCTTCACGCTTCTCATTATACTCATCCGCTTGATCCTGAGTAATCGTATATCCATAGTAGGCCAGCTCAATGGCCGGTTGGATCAACTCTATCAAGGGCTTAGTTCCATATGTTTCATGCAGCTTAAGGATACCATCAACAGAACCCGGAATACCTGCGGCCATATGTCCAATGGTGCTGATGCCATTGATAACATTACCATTTTCATCCTGATACATGGTTCTTTTTGATGCAGCTGGTGCTTTTTCACGGAAATCCAGTGCTCCAATACTTCCATCATTCATTCGGTACACAGCAAATCCACCACCGCCGATATTTCCTGCACGAGGAAAGACAACCGCAAGTGTAAATTTTACAGCCAAAGCAGCATCAAAAGCATTTCCTCCATTCTTCAAGACATCCAAACCGATTTTTGTTGCCAGAGGATGAGCGGTGGAAATCATTGCATTCTCACCAAGTGGACCAACCTCCGAAGAAATTGGCTGATATGCAGGTTGAGACTTACATGCTACAAACAGAAAGAGGAGCAAAGAGTATTTTAAGTACCGGAGGTATAATTTTTTTCTCATATTCAGATGAGAAAGCTAATCAACGATGAAACCAGAAAAAAATACCATTGCAGATTCGTTGTAAGTGAAAGCAGGAAGTGAGATTTATAAGTGGGTAGTATTCAGGGCTTAGCAATTCATTGGATTAACCTATTCCTGAATGAAAAAATTTTGTTGTTACGGGTCGAATGACTATCTTCAACAGCCCTAAGAAAAAATAGCTTATTAATCTACCTGTAAGATAACCAGCCAACCATGAAAGATTCACCTAGAACTCCAATCGAAATAGAAATTCCAAAGGGTTATAGAAGATATAAATTAAAAGGCATAGATCGAGAGATTATAGCGAAGAAAGGCGGACCAACAGCTTCACAGATTAAGACCAAAGCATCTTATAAAGAACTTCGAAACAATCAGAAAGAATTTGGCGTGGCATCCATGATGGCAAAAACATTGCGTCAATCCTTATCGAGTGGAATGTCTGAAATATGTGAAACGTATGTTTCTGGTAAGCTTACAGCACAATTTCGAAATCTTGCTAAAATGGAGGAGGGACAGACAGGTACCCGTCCATTGTTCCTCAGCAAGCATGGGCACTTACTTAATGGCTTTGAGTTCAACTCAAAGGCTCCTTATGAAAAAATTTTTGGTGCAAAATATTTCGTGAAACCTGGTTCGCAAAGGGGACAGGTTATTCTTCACTTTCCTGCCTTTATTCCAGAGAAAACGTTTAAAAGCCCGAAAGGAGCAACGAACTTCAAAATCACTGCACGTCTAATAGCCTTGTCTGATTATCAGTTTGATCAGAAAGCGGGTGGATATAAGCCGGTGAATAAAGACCTTCATGGGAAATTCGGAACGTATGATAGTGCGATGCTTCCTCTGTTAAAGATTCCCACTGAACCAATGACAGGGATGATTTCGATTGACAACCGCATCATACCGGAAGGTACCGGACTATTCCTTGTGATGGCAATTAGTTTCTATAGAATGGAGAACGGAAAGTTCGTTCATCTAAGTAAGGAAAGCAGTATGCAAATCCAGAAGGTGCTATAACCTAATTATTCAGGCTATCGTTTTCATAGGTTGAAATACTGATCTATGAGATCATTCACTTTCTTCATTTTTTGGTTGATTGCAGGACATGTTCTTGCTCAGGACTATTATGATCGTGCGAGAAAGTATTACAATGAAAATAACCTGGACTCAGCCCGATTCTATATCAACCTAAACCTCAGTAAAAAGCCAACGACTGAAGATTATTTTTTAAGTGGGATGATCCATGAGTCTGAGAATAAGGATATAAGGGCACTAGCCGATTATGAAGCCGTGATTCAGAAAGATTCTTATAATCTGGAAGCCTATTTCCAGAAAGGACTTATTTATTATAATTCAGCAGGCACAGAGCAGGCACAGAGCAGGCAATCAAAGATTTTACCTATGTGATTGAACATCATTCAAACTCCGAAACAAAAGCTGTTTACTATGCCTCTGATCCGGCAGGGGCTAAAGGGACTTTTCTAACAACACTTCAGTCCATGATAAGCCAGGTCTACCAATATCGGGCGATGGCTTACCAGAAAAATGGACAGTGGGACAAAGCACTTGATGATTTTACAACTGCTTTTGAATATGACACGACAGTCGATGGTTATATTAATCGATCGCAGCTTTATGCTAAAATGGGAAAGGAAGAAGCAGCAATTTTCGATTTGAAAAGAGCTATCGAACTGGATTCAGGTAGTTATAGGGCCTGGTATAATCTTGCCATTATGGATCAGACAACTCAGCTTCCAAAATTTTTAATGGAAGAGGAAGAGTTTACACCTATGCTCAATCTCGTAGGAGCGAATGCATTTGAAAGCGGCAATTATGCCTTGGCTGCCCAATATCATTCCCGGGCCATAAAGGCAGATCCAAATGATGATTTGGCCTATCTGAACCGGGGTAAAGCTTTGCTTCGAACAGGTGCACACAGTCAGGCTCGTGAGGATTTTATCCGCGTAATGCAGTTAGAACCCTCAAGAACCGAGGTGTTCTATCTCATTGGTAACTCACTTTTTTATGAAAAAAAATTCAAAGATGCAGTGGGGTTTTACGAAAGATACCTCTCGATAGATCGAGGGTATGAAAATGTGTGGTTCAATGCGGCTATGGCCTATTTGAGCCTGGGCGAGAATGAAAAGGGATGTGAGTATTTGAAAAATGCTCAGGGTTTGGGCATGAATCAGGCAAGTCTTATGTTAGAGAAACATTGTGGTAGTCAGTAGGTGATTTTCTTTTTACCTTTGTAATATGGCTAAACAAACAAGTTTGAAAATAGATATGCATACGCATATCCTCCCCCACAGTATCCCAAATTTTGCAGAGAAGTTTGGATATGGAGACTTCATTCATCTGCTGCATCATAAGCCGGAGGCTGCTCGAATGATGAAAGGTGATAAGTTTTTCAGGGAGATACAATCAAACTGCTGGGATGAGAAACTTCGAATAGAAGAGTATAAAGAATTTGATACTCAGGTACAGGTTGTGTGTACAATACCGGTGATGTTTAGCTACTGGGCAGATGCGCATGACTGTCTGGATCTTTCCATGTTTTTGAATGATCACATCGCGCAGGTCGTAGAGGAGAATCCTAAAAATTACATTGGGCTGGGAACCGTGCCTATGCAGGACCCTGACCTTGCAGTTAAAGAATTGGAGCGACTAAAAAAGCTCGGCATTCCTGGCGTACAGATTGGGTCAAATATTAATAATCATAACTTAAGTAAGCCTCGCTTCTTTGAATTTTTTGAGGCATGTGAAAATCTCGGCATGGCCGTTCTGGTACACCCATGGGAAATGATGGGTAAAGAGTACATGGAAAAGTACTGGCTGCCATGGCTGGTGGGAATGCCTGCTGAAACAGCTAGAGCTGCAGCTTCCATGATATTTGGAGGCGTTTTTGAGCGATACCCAAAACTGCGGGTTTGTTTTGCGCATGCGGGAGGGTCATTGCTTGCAACTATTGGAAGACTGGAGCATGGTTTTAATTGTCGACCTGATTTGGTGGCGGTCCATAATGACGTAAATCCGAGGGAATATCTTGGAAAGTTTTGGGTTGATAGCATTACACATGATCCAACCTATTTACAATATGTAATTGATTTGATAGGTTCGGAAAAAGTTTGTTTAGGGTCTGATTATCCGTTCCCGCTCGGAGACTTAGAAATAGGAAAATTCATTACAGAAATGGATTTGCCTCAAAAAGATTTGGACAATATCTTCT
The DNA here is from genome assembly GCF_965221965.1 of Ekhidna sp. Lineage (GTDB taxonomy): Bacteria > Bacteroidota > Bacteroidia > Cytophagales > Cyclobacteriaceae > Ekhidna. The sequence goes on along the minus strand of NZ_OZ244926.1, from coordinate 2,742,408 downwards.
ATCAATCCACACTTGATTGGCTGGGTTTAAGTGAAAATAAGAATAAAGAGCTTCTTAAAGTACTGATGGAAGATACAAACCTCTAGCCCCTTTGCTAAGGGTGATTAATTCTCTCTTAAATACTTCTCTAGCGACATTCGTGCTACTTTACTGACCCTATTTTTAAGGTAGGGAGACCACCCCATTAGTACTCCTGTAAGACCCAGAGCCATTTTAGACCAACGCCAGAAATCAAATTCATCGGTGTGTTTGACAATCAATCCATCTTTAAATTCCATCGTGCTGTGAATGATATTATGAACCGGGTTGCCTGTTTTTGAAAATTCATAGTCAGCTTCCCAGATACATTGAGCCATCTCATCATCGCCCATTATGGAGTGAAAGTCTATATTCAGATTCCCTTTAGATCGTTTGATTAGCATCTCCCACATGGAAGTTGCTTCCTTATAGTTCAGGTTTTTGAATACCGGGTCATTAAAAATGATGTCTTTGTGATAGCATTCAGCCATTGATTTTGGATCAAGGTTTTGAAATGATCGGTAAAATTTCTCAAGTGTGGTTTTGCTCATAAATAATTCTTGATCAGGTATTCTTTCACTTTAGGTAGCCCTGTGCTGGCCGATTCTTCATAAAGGTAGAAATTATTACCATTAGCGACTGCAGGGATCTGAGGGTCAACAACAAATTTTGGTATCTCCGGACGTATGAAGTCTAACAAACCTGCGGCTGGGTAAACAACTAATGAAGTCCCTGCTACGATAAAAAAGTCAGCTGAAAGCACCTCCTTCATTGCGGGTTCCATCATGGGTACCGGCTCACCAAACCATACGATATGGGGTCGAAGCTGGGATCCTTTTCCACATTTATCGCCATCTTTCAACTCCCAGCCCTCCAAATCATATATAAGCTCAGGGTCGAGCGTACTCCTCACCTTGCTGATTTCTCCGTGTAGGTGAAGAACATTGGTACTTCCGGCTTTTTCATGAAGAGCATCAATATTTTGTGTAATTATGGTCACCTCAAAATGCTCCTCCAACTCTGCCAGAGCATAATGCCCGGGATTTGGCTTGACTGTTAGTGCTTGCTTTCTTCTTTGATTATAAAATTCTAAAACAAGTGCTCTATCTCTTGTCCAGGCTTCCGGAGTAGCGACCTTTGTTACATCATGTCCTTCCCATAGTCCACCAGAATCCCGGAAAGTTTTGAGTCCGCTTTCAGCGCTAATGCCAGCACCTGTAAGGACGGCTATTTTCTTTTTCATAAAAAATCACTCATGTTATTTGTCTTTCCACCGCCCAAAGTGACAAGACAACTTAAAATCCATAAAAAAAGCTTCCTTTTGGAAGCTTTAAGTTAATGAGATTGATTTTTATTTAGAATGGGAACCTGACCCCACCAAAAAGTGAGAGCTGATCGTAGTTGCTTAGCACGTATTTTGCTTCAGCAAATGGAATGACTGAGCCTGATTGAGCAAAACTGGCTCCTACGCCTAGATTTAACCCAAGCTCTGAATCACTTCTATCACCAAAAACTCCGGCATCAACTTTAACTCCCGTAATGTTAAGACCGGCAATACCATAAAAAGTCGGTCCACTAGAGCTAAAAATGTAGTTGATGTTTCCATTCAGCTCCCATAAAGTGACATTATTCTTTTTGAAGTAATAAATAAAGCTGGGAGAAATATCTATTTGGTCATTCAGGTCAAATTCTGCATTTATTCCAATACCCAGGTTTTCAATTTCAGAGCCGTATGCCAGTCCTGCGCCTATCGTTTTTTGAGCCTGTGAACTAAAGGAAATAACAGTGATAAGTAAAACACTAAAAATTAGCTTTTTCATGTGTATTTAATTTGATTTTTAATGGTCACATGGAATGTCCAAACCCAAGACCTTTGCATTAAATGGTTGTTTCGTTTAAATAATCATGTACTGTTGGCCAGTTGGAGTGCGGACATTTCACGGTTGAATTCTTTTTTTTGAAAAGTTAGATGATTTAATGATAAAATATACTTTTTCTAAGTAATTAATGAAATATTCATATTTTTCGATGAAAAAACCATTGATAATAAAAGAGCTCTATTTTTAATAAAATGTATCTATCTGATACTGAGGCGTATATTTGGCTATTTACATAAACGGCTAAAATACCCACATGAGGGTATTTTATACTTCATATTGTATCACTATATTGCACCCATTGTACAACCAAATTATTTATTAATCCTATGAAAAAATTTACTATCCTTTCTTTATTCGCAGCATGTGTGCTGTTTGGATTTAACGCAAACGCACAGGAGTCTGGTGACATGATGATCCATGGCGGTGTTGGATTTGCTACTGGACCTTTCGGTTCTGACGATAGCTTCACTGGTTTTGGTGGAGGTTTCGAATACGTATTTGCCGATGCTATGTCTGGAACTGCTGAGTACTATTCTTATGCAAAAGATGGTTTCTCTGTTGGAGTTCTTGGAGTTGATTTCAAGTACTACTTTGCTACTGAAGCTTTCAAAGCATATGGTAAAGTAGGTTTCTCTAGCGCTAGCCCTGAAGTTGGTGACGGTGCATCTGGAATCAATCTTGGAGTTGGTGGTATCTACGGATTCTCTGACAACATTGGAGCACACGCTGGAGTAGATTACAACCTTGCAAAAGGTGATTTCGAAGATCCATTTGGATTGGCTATCAAACTAGGTTTGACTTACATGTTCTAAGAGAACATTCAAAGAATTAAAAAACCCCGGCAACAGTCGGGGTTTTTTTATGTCCAATCACTTCTTGGTTATTGAACAAAAGTTGTTTTTATGGATGGTTTTGAATGTATAAATTGCGATTCATTAAAAACAAATATTATTAATCATATGAAAAAATTATTACTTACTACTGCATTGATTGCAGTTTTTGGATTTGCAGCTACAGCTCAGGAGGGTGAAATGAGAGTAGGAGGAGGATTAGCACTAGGTACTAAAGCTGCTGTAGATGAAAGTGGAAGCAAAGCTGGAATAGGGATTAATATTGGAGGAGAATATTTTGTGTCAGATGTGATTAGTGTTGCTCCCAGCTTCACTTATTTTTTCCCTTCAAAGGTTACTTTTTTTGGAACAGAAATAAAGAGTCAAGGTTCTTCAATAAATCTTGATGGAAGGTATTACTTCGGTGATAGTGACGTACAGTTATATGGTTTAGCCGGAATTGGAATTGGTCTAGCAACTGCGAAAGTAGGAGGCGAAAGCGAATCAGATTCAGAGGTAGGTTTAAACTTAGGTATAGGTATGAACTATCCGTTAGGGGATGGTATGTTTCTAAATGGACAGGCCAAGTACAATACCCCATTTGAACAACTAGTAATTAATGCTGGTGTAGTTTTTAATATCGGAGGCTAAGTTCAAAAAATTCAATGTCTATTTGACCCCTCCACATGGAGGGGTTTTTTTATGCAATTAAAATCCTTGCTTAATCCCTAAAAGTCGATTTAATTAACTTCACTATCTTTTCTTTTAAAAAAAAATTGATAAATGAAAAAAATATTGCTTGGTGCCACACTTTTTGCTGTTTTCTCCTTCACCTCAAATGCCCAAACTGAAAAAGGTGGATGGCTGATTGGAGCATCTACGAACTTAAGTTTCACCTCAACAAGTTTTGATGGATCGGATGATAGCGTAAATGAATTTGATGTGACATTGAGTGCGGGCAGCTTCATAGCCGACAACCTGGTAATTGGTTTAAATATGAACTACAACAGTGTTAGTGATAGCTTTGATAAACAAACGACCAGTTTGGTGGGGCCATTCTTCAGGTATTACGCAGAAGGCACATTTTTCTTGGGGGCTTCTTATTTGTTAGGAACCACCAAACTTGGAAGCGGTGGTACAGATTTCACCTTTAATGGAAATTATTTGGGTCTTGAAGCAGGATATCCGATATGGGTTGCTGAGAATATAGCTATAGAACCATCACTGAATTATGCCATTGGTGGGGGTGATTTTGACGGCTCAAGCGCCATTGGAATTAATATTGGCTTTGGTCTCTATTTCCAATAATTAGTAGAAAAAAGAAGCTGATTACTCAAGAGACCAGCCTATTTATTACACGGGGACGTAAATTATTTTCTTTGTTTCAAAGAACTCTTCTGAGAAATAATCTGATAAGTCTTTTTCGACATACCCTCTTCCAAACTCTTTCATTTCCAGCGTCAGATCACCTCCTTTCAAGAGGATCATGCCATTATCAAGGTCGTTTCGTTGGTTTTTGCTCACCTTTTGATGAGCCCAGATAAAAAGCTGTTTTGTTTGGGCGACAGCTCTGGAAACTATGAAATCGTACGTTCCCTTCACTTTTTCCATGCGTTGATGCTCAGCAGTCAGGTTTTCTAGTCCAATGGCATTTGCTACCTCATTAACTACTGTGATTTTCTTTCGAATGGAATCCACTAAGTGAAAATGGCATTCAGGAAATAAAATAGCTAACGGAATGCCCGGAAAGCCACCCCCTGTTCCGACATCCAGAACTCGAGTTCCGGGAGAAAAGGATATAAATTTCGCAATTGCGAGGCTATGCAAGACATGACGCTCATATAGCTGATCTATATCCTTTCTACTGATGACATTGATTTTGGCATTCCATTCTTCATACAAAGGGAATAGTTGCTCAATCTGGCTCTTTTGTCTGTCAGTGAGGTTAGGGAAGTATTTTTGAATAATTCTGGAGACCATATCTGAAATCTTGAAGCAGCAAAGGTATCACCCACCTAACCTCCCTCAAGGGAGGAATTAAATTAATGCCTTAAATATGCTTCTTTTTATCCTTTACCAACTCATACATCAGCTCACGAGCTCGGTGTAGTTGAGCTTTAACGGTACCTAATGGTGCCTCCAATTCCTTTGCTATTTCATCGTAAGATAGCTCATCAAAGTACCTAAGTTTTACTAATCGTTGGTATTTAGCCGGCAGCTTGTCCACAAACATCCGTACTAACTCTATCTTTTGATCTTTGATGGTCTCCTGGTCAGGAGTCAGGTTTTTGTCCTGAACGTCAATATTTACCGACTCGCCACTGTCATCGGTGAAAGTGCTATTAAGGCTAAAAGTATTTAGCTTTTTCTTTCTAATGAAGTCGATCGCATTGTTGGTGGCAATTCGAAAGAGCCATGTACTAAATGTATAGTCTTTTTTAAACCTGCCTAAATTCTTAAACGCTTTTGCGAATGCTTCTATGGTCAGATCCTCTGCATCATCCACATTTCTGACCATTTTCAAGATCATGTGATACACAGGCTTTTTGTATCGCTGCATGAGTTCTGCATAGGCTGCCTGATCCTTGCCTTCAGTGGCCAGGTCAATAAGCTTAAAATCCCGTAGCGCCTTATCAGAAAACTGACGATTTAGTTCTTCCATGGAATGTCCTTTACGAGTTTTGACCACAGAGCAATCACCGGGGTGAGCACTGCATATAGCATGTCAACGAGCGGAAGCAACATATAGTTGATGTGCGTTCCGATTTTACTCGCAGCAAATCTATAACTCACTAATTTAATAAATAGGTAAAAAAGGAGCATCGGCCAGAAAAAACTCTGAGATGCATTAAAAAATAGTAAAAGGAAAAAGACCAGGTGAGTGGTATGCCATACCCCAAGGAATAATTGGTCACGATTCTTATAGGTTGTTCCAACAGAAAGATGTCGTATTTTTTGCAGGAAATAGGCTTTCCAGCTTTTTTTCGGATAAGTCCAGACCAGAGCATCCTGACCCAGTACTATACTCAGGTTTGACTTATTAGCGTGCTGCTGAATGAACAGGTCATCGTCACCACCATGAATATTTTTTATTTTTTCATACCCGCCCATTCGTTTAAAAAATGATCTTCTCACCATCATATTTCTCCCGACCCCCATGTAAGGTTTTTTATGAAGTGCTCTGCCAATGTAGGCAAAAGCAGTCATAAAGGATTCGAAGCTGATGTACCCGGAGAGAAAGGAGTGTCCTATCTGGTAGGGCGATACACCTAAAACGATGCTCGTCTGATCGTCAGCCTGTTTTACTAAAGAAGTCAACCACTTGTCTGAGGCAGGTTTGCAGTCTGCATCGGTAAAAACCAACCATTCTCCTGATGCGTGTTTGATTGCCTCATTTAATGCATACTTCTTCTGGTTCCAATCTGCAGGCACTTCGTTAATTACTATCGGGATGACTTTATCACAATCAGCCAAATGGTATTTACTGTTATCTGTTGTACGGTCCAGTGCAACTACGATTTCAAAATCAGGATATTTCTGGCTTAAAATAGCAGGGATTAACCTTTTTAGATTTTCCTCCTCATCATGCGCGGCGATGATCACACTCAGCTTGGGTCTTTTCAGATTGTTAGCCGGTGTGTATTTACGGAAAGCCATTGACAGATAAGCCGTTATGGCCAGATGCAGTAGTCCAAAAACACACCAGATTATGAAAATCATTTCGTGAAGTAAATCAAAGCCTGGGTTAAAATGAATCGGATTTGATTAATCTCCTTTAAGGAGCGCATTAAAAGTTATTTTTGCGCCCCAATGCAATTCGATTTACACCATACTGATAGCAAATCTGCGGCCAGAGCGGGCACGTTAAAAACCGATCACGGCGAAATTCAAACGCCCATTTTCATGCCGGTAGGAACAGCCGGAACTGTGAAGGCCGTCCATCAGCGTGAGCTAGAAGATGATATAAAAGCTCAAATTATTCTCGGCAATACCTATCACCTGTACATGAGGCCGGGCTTGGGAGTAATTGAACAGGTGGGAGGTTTGCATAAGTTCAATGGGTGGGATCGTCCCATTCTCACCGATAGTGGTGGGTATCAGGTTTATTCGTTAGCGGACAATCGGAAGATTGTGGAAGAAGGCGTGCACTTCCAGTCTCACAAGGATGGAAGCAGGCATTTTTTTACTCCCGAGTCGATCATGGATATTCAGCGGACTATTGGGGCGGATATCATTATGGCATTTGATGAATGTACACCTTACCCATGTGAGTATGATTATGCCGAACGCTCGATGCACATGACCCATCGTTGGCTGGATCGCTGCATTCAGCGATTTGATGAGACGGAAGGGAAGTATGGCTACACTCAGACACTTTTCCCAATTGTGCAGGGGAGTGTTTATAAAGATTTACGCACTCAATCAGCCGAATATATAGCCAATACCAACCGTGAAGGAAATGCAATAGGTGGTTTGTCTGTGGGTGAGCCAGCTGAAGATATGTACGAAATGACAGATCATGTTTGTGGCATTCTTCCTAAGGATAAGCCTCGATACCTCATGGGGGTAGGTACACCTGCAAACATTCTTGAATGCATTGCACTGGGGGTGGATATGTTTGACTGTGTGATGCCAACGCGAAACGCAAGAAACGGAATGCTTTTCACTACCCAGGGGATCATAAATATTCGAAATGAAAAGTGGAAAGATGACTTTTCTCCGATCGACCCTGAGCTGGGAGGCTACACGAGCACTTTTTACAGTAAAGGATATTTACGTCATCTGATCACGAGCAATGAAATTCTTGGCGCACAAATTGCAAGCATCCAAAACCTCACCTTTTACCTATGGTTGGTGGGTGAGGCACGCAAACAAATCTTAAATGATAACTTCGCCAGCTGGAAGGAACAGATGGTGAAGAAGGTGAGTCAACGACTCTGATTTGATATGAAAATAAAGAAAATAGACTGGTACATTCTTAAGAAGATTCTGGCGGCATTTGTCTTTGTGGTGGTGTCACTGGAGTTGATTATCTGTGTGCTGGATTGGGTGGATAAGAACGATGATTTCATTGAAAATGATGTTCCGGGCCACCTGATCAGACAGTATTTCTTAACATTCATTCCCTGGATTGCGGGTTTACTTACACCAATAACTGTATTTATTGCTACGGTATTCACAACTGCAAAAATGGCTTCTAAATCAGAGATTGTAGCGATTTTGGCAAGTGGGGTGTCGTTTCGAAGGATGCTGATTCCATATTTGATGGCTGCCACAATGATTGCAGGTGCAAGCTTTTATTTGAATAGCCACGTGATACCGAATGCAAATAAATTTCGAATAGCATTCGAATTGGAGTATTTGAAAGACCCTTTCTACAATACAGACAAGCATATGCATCTGAAGATAGCTGAAAAGGATAGTCTTGAGGATTATATCTACCTCTACCGCTATGACGTGAGACGTGATATCGGGTCTTCTGTTTCCCTTGAAAAAATGAATGGGACGAAGCTTGTGGATAAGATCAACGCCAGGCAGATTCAGTGGGTGGATAGCACTGAAAGGTGGAAACTGAAAAGATGGCAAAGAAGACAGATTCTGGAAGACCGTGAAATTATCACAGAGGGTCAGGAGTTGGATACTCTACTCAATTTATACCCAAGCGATTTTGGAAATAAGGATCGAATGTGGGAAACCATGACAATGAGTGAATTGAATGATTATATCAAGCTCCAAAAATCCAGAGGTGCAGATGATGTTCATATTTTTCAGGTAGAGAAATATATCCGATACATGTCTCCATTTTCTGTCTTCATTCTCATGGCGATTGGGGTAATTGTTTCAGCCAGGAAAACCCGGCAGGGGACAGGGTTTCAGATTGCCCTGGGATTCGTGATCGCATTCATTTTCATTATCACTTTTGTTTTGGCAAGAGCTATTGCTGAGGCTAATTCCATGAATACAATTTTGGCGATATGGATGCCGAACATCATTTTTGGCGGGGTGGCCATGCTACTCTATAAAACGGTTCCCCGATGATTCAGGAAAGAAAAGATTATCTCACACTACACTTTATCGTGCTGATATGGGGATTTACTGCGGTTCTGGGCCTACTAATAGATATTCCATCTGTAGAGGTAGTGTTTTACCGAACACTGATTGCAGCCATTGGTCTCTTTATCCTTTTAAAATTTTGGAAACGATCGTTGAAGATCAATTCACGAAAGCACATTTATCAAATTATGGGGACGGGTGCACTTATTGCTGCTCACTGGATATTATTTTTCTTATCTGCCCGAATTTCGAATGCTTCTGTGTGTCTGGCTGGTATGGCCACCTGTTCTTTATGGACCAGCTTGATCGAGCCACTATCTCAGGGGAGAAGGGTCAAAGGGTTTGAGGTTATGCTTAGCATCATTGCATTCATAGGAATTGCCATTATTTTCAACGTAGAGTTTGATTATCTCGCAGGGCTTTTAACCGCAGTGTTATCAGCTTTTATCGCCTCGGTTTTTACTGTAATAAATGGAAGGCTTACAAAAACATATGACCCATATGTCATCACCTATTATGAAATGATTGGAGCGTGTGCTGCTACTGCCGCTTTTTTTCCTATTTATTCTACTTTCTTTGTTGAAAAACTCTCGCTATTGCCCAATCTGACAGATTGGCTTTATCTGAGCATGTTGGCGATTGTTTGTACCGTATACGCGTATTCTGTTTCTGTAGAATTGATGAAGCGGTTATCAGCATTTTCGATCAATTTGGTCGTGAATCTGGAGCCAGTCTATGGGATTATACTTGCTTTGATTATTTTCGGTGATAGCGAGGAGATGAGCCCGGGTTTTTATTTGGGAACACTTTTAATCCTAACCTCAGTGCTCCTCTACCCGTTATTGAATCGACGCTATAAGAAGAAGGCGCTATCAACTGATATAATACGATAATATGCTATTAACTACAACAAACAGTGTGGAGGGAAAAACCATCTCCACGTACTATGGAATGGTGACCGGAGAAGCCATAATTGGTGCCAACATATTCAAAGATATCTTCGCTTCCATCACTGATATCGTGGGCGGCCGATCAGGAGCATATGAAAAATCATTGAGGGATGCCAAGAACATTGCCATCCAGGAAATGATCGAAGCAGCCCGGGCACTTGGAGCGAATGCTATCCTGGCCATTGATCTTGATTATGAAACTCTTGGAAAAGATTCAGGAATGATGATGGTGAGTGCCAATGGAACAGCGGTGAAACTGGATTAACCGTACTGAAGAGGGGAAACAATCACTTTGCCGTGATGCTTTCCCTCACCAAAATACTGAATGGCCCAGGGGGTCTTTTCTAAAGGGTAGGGGCCATCGATGACGGGTTTGATTTTACCTGAATCATACAGATTCTGAATTTTATCCAGATCTTTATTTGCATCGAGAGGTACCAAATAAACCGGCTTTTTTCGTACTTTTTGCGCAAAAACCACTTGAAGGATTCTTTTGAGCTCACCTCCTACTGTCACATACTTACCACCCGGGTTTAATACTCGAATATAAGCTTTAGGTGCCCTGGTGGATTTGGCATCCAGAATCAAGTCGTATTTTTCTCCGTTTTTGGTGAAGTCCTGCTGTTTATAATCGATGATTTGATCAAAACCGATCTCCTCCATCATTTTAAGTTTTTCACCAGTATCTACACCGGTTACTGTGCAGTTAAAGGTCTTGGCTATTTGCAGTCCCATCGAGCCAACACCTCCTCCGGCTCCATTGATCAGCACTTTCATTCCCTGCCCGATTTTACCTATATCTACCAATCCCTGCCAGGCCAGGTTTGCCGCATGAGAGAGAGCCGCAGCATCCTCAAACGACATATTTCTGGGCTTTTTGACAAGTGCATTTTCATTGATGCAGATGTACTCAGCGAAGCTACCAAACCCATAGTAAGAGATATCTCCATAGACAGTGTCTCCACCTGTGAAATTGGTTACGCCTACTCCGCAGGCTTCCACCACACCCGAAAGCTCCATACCCGGAATAGGATGCTTCGGCTTGAATATGCCAAATAGCAATCGATAGATGTTGGGCTTGCCCCTCACCATGCTCCAGTCATAATCATTGACAGCACTGCAGTGAATCTTGACCAACACCTCTTTTTCTCTGGGGATTGGCTTCTTTATGTCCTTAATCTTGAGGATGGAAGTGGGGCCGTACGAATCGCAAACGAGTGCTTTCAAAATATTGGTGAGTTAGGGTGACCACTTAAGGACGTATGACACGATCAAAGAGTTACACCTAAACCTCTTTATCCATCAAGTCTGTCACCACGTGATATCGTGGATCATCAATGGATGATACGATCATATGCTCAAATTGAGGGCTGGCTTTTTGCAGAAGTACCTTACACTCCGGGCTGAGATGAACCAGCTTGACCCGTTTACCATATTCTTTGTATTTCTGCTCGAGCGCATAAATGGCTTCAATGCCGGAATGGTCGCTCACTCTGGATTCCATGAAGTCCAGCTCGATTACCTTAGGGTCATTGGCAGCATCAAACTTGGAATTGAACGCCTGAACCGACCCAAAGAAAAGAGGGCCCCATATTTCATAGACTTTGGTGCCATCTTCCTTTATTGATTTTCTTGCCCGGATACGTGTTGCATTTTCCCAGGCAAAAACCAAAGCCGACATAATAACACCAACGATTACGGCGATCGCAAGATCCTGCCAAACAGTGATAGCTGAGACTGTAACCAATACAATAGCGTCTGCCAATGGAATCTTATTGATGATCCGGAAACTACTCCAGGCAAATGTTCCAATCACAACCATAAACATCACGCCAACAAGTGCTGCGATCGGGATTTGTTCAATCAACGGAGCTGCAAACAGAATGAAGCAAAGTAGAGCTACTGCAGCAGTGATCCCTGAGAGCCTTCCTCTACCACCTGAATTTACATTAATAATGGATTGACCGATCATTGCGCATCCTCCCATACCACCAAACAAACCATTGAGGATATTAGCACCACCCTGGGCAACACATTCACGATTCCCACTTCCTCTTGTTTCTGTCATATCGTCGATGAGGTTTAGTGTCATCAATGACTCAATGAGGCCGACAGCCGCCAATAGAAATGCTGTGGAAAGGATTAAACCCCAATGCCCATTAAGCGTGTCAAGCAATCCAAAAATCTGTACTTGAAAGCTCGGCAAGCTTCCCTCAAGGCCATTTCCACCACTTTCTCTAATAAATGAGCCAACGGTGCTTACTTCTAATCCGCCAAATATGGTAATGCAAGCCACCACGACAATGCCCATCAGGGCAGATGGAATTTTTTTGGTGAGTTTAGGGAGAAAATACATGATGGCCATCGTAAGCCCGACCAGACCCAGCATGATGTATAATTCGTCTCCGGATTTCCATTGGTAGATCCCATTGATTTTCTCTTTGAACAGGCCTAATTGTGACAGAAAGATGACAATAGCAAGACCATTTACAAATCCCATCATTACCGGGTGTGGGATTAGTCGCACAAATTTTCCCAGTCGGAAAACACCTGCCATGATTTGTATTCCACCAACAAATAAGAGAGTGATAAACAACCATTGTAGTCCAAGGTTTTCAACCGGATTTGTAAGCGACATTCCGACCTCATTTCCTTTCTGGATCATATGCACCATCACTACCGCCATAGCGCCGGTGGCGCCAGAGATCATGCCTGGCCGACCACCAAACATGGAAGTAACGATTCCCATCATAAATGCGCCGTACAAACCGACCATCGGATCGATACCAGCCACAAAGGCGAAGGCCACTGCCTCAGGTACCAGAGCAAGTGCTACGGTTAGTCCGGAAAGGATGTCGTTTTTTGGATTAAAGGTGAAGTTTCGGAATATTCTTTGCATGTCGATCTAAAATGAGCGCGCAAAGATAGAATATTTGGAGAGGGTGCGTAAGGATGGTTCGATTATTTAGGAGCCATTGATCGAAAAGTAAATCAGTTTATTACCACATCTGTGATTTCAACTTCATACCAGGTGAATGCTCCTTCGGGTAAAACCCAGGTTACGGTAACCTGAGTTGGAATTGAAAAGCCATCAAAGGAAGTGTAGGAATTCTCATCAATTGCGATTTTCCATGTCTCAAGCTTTTTAGTTTGATCATGGTATCTCAACGTTTCAAAACCAATGACTTTTCCTTTTTCATTAAAAATGAAGGTTCCTTCCACAGACTTACCTTTATCATTTAGTGTGGCTTTTGCTTTGACATCACTAATTGCATCCCATTGGATAAAGTCATTCATTGCGGCAGTCGGATACCACACCATTTCAGCTAAGTATCGCATGGCTGCTCCCTGGTCAATATTAATTCCGCTTTCATTTATAATGGGAAGTAGTGAATACAGCTTGATAACCATGCTTCCTTCTCCGTCATCATACTTATCTATTCCTGAAAACTGAATGGCAGACCCTTTACCAACTTTTGTACTCCAGGTGAAACCCGGTTGTGCAAGTTTAACCCACTGTTCAGCATCGAATGACATCCACTTATCTTTTGGAGAGAGTTTCATTTGTCCAGCCTGAAGCAGGTGAACAGTCTGAGGTTTCACCTTTCCAATTACCCCACTTTGTCTCATCCACTTTCGAACCGGTTCTGGCAAGTGTGGGATGTCAGCCTCTGTAATGGTCAGAGTTGACGCTGTTTTTGTCGGTAAGAATTTATTGAGTTCGGACTGAAGAGACTTGTTTACATTCCATTCACCAAAAGCAAGAACGGAGGCAAATATCACCAGTACGTTTATTATCGATCCGAATTTGGCATCCTGCCAGTATATGAATATCAGTATTTGTGAGGTGATAGCAGCTGTTAAACCGATCATCCACCACCAATTGATTTTGAAGCCATAAAGAATGGCTGAAGAGATGAAAAGCAAGCTGCATAGAAACCAGAGAACACCTGATACTTTGGAAATCGGTAAAGTGAGCTGATTAACAGGTGCCAGATTAAGGGCTTTCACAAACCCTAAAAGATGAATCAGGCCGTGAAGAAGCATAGCGATTATGAATATTGACTTTAGCATATTTTTAATTTATAGCTATTGCTGACTCTTTGCAGAAGCAGCTTTCATTTTTGATATAAAAGTGCCTTGGCAATTAATACCAAAGCACTTTTAATTGAAAAGCAAATGGGTTAGAATGTCCTGGATATGCCTACGCCGGCACTGATGTAGTTAAGATCAACCGATGTAGTGGCGGTTTCAATTTCAATATCTCTAGATAAAGATCTGTAGCGCACACTCGGCATTAAATTCCATTTATCGGCAAGTGGTATTACCAATCCGGCTCCCAATTGCCAGCCAAAACCGTGACCAGAATCAGCGATAATATCATCACCTTGCTCGACTTCAATATGGTTTGCTAATCCACCACCCCTGATCAATAAATCAACTTTTGAGTCTCCTATGGGATGGATAAACTGAAGGCCATAGGTATAGCCCGTCTCTTCAAAGTCTAAGCTGGTGCCATTTATTTCCTGGTCAGAACCAAACTTATTCCACCCCCAACCAGCGTACACTGATAGATGAGGCATGAATCGATAAGCGAAAGTGCCTTCAAAACCAAATCCTGTTTTGAGATCAGCATCACCCAAATCTTTCGTAGCAAGGCTTACACCAGGACGGAATTCAAAGCTTAAGCGATCTTGTGCTAATGCACTTTGTGACACGCCTATCAAAGCAATGATTGAAACTATCACCACTGCTTTTTGAAAGAGTTTTTTCCTGTATTCCATAACATTTTCCTGTTAATAAATTTTGATTTTCAAGTGCCTTTGCGAAGATCATTTATGTTAAAATGAATTGTAATGAGGCCTATCATTTTCATATATGATTGTTATCAATGACATGAGGCATGTGGGCATTAAACACCCGAAAAAGGAGGATTTTCAAATCAGACCAATGGACACAGCATGTCGGTAAGCTTCGTCTGTATGGGCTACCATTTGGATAGGAACATCTGCACTCTTTACTTTCTGAGCAGTTTCATTTGCTAATGATTTATCACGAATGGCCCGGATGTAAATTGCCTGAACCCGGCCCGGGTATTTTTCTACGATAGAGGCATAAATCTCCGGATCACGCTGGCCACTATCGCCAATCAGCACAAAAGAGAGGTCAGGGTAGAAATTCATCAGAGCTTCTATTTTTTCCTGTTTGTGCATATGGGTGCCACCGCCGGATTTGATCAATTCTTTAAGTCCGCTTTTGAATCGCTGTAATAAAAAAGGTCCCTTAGGGAGGTTTTTGGCCTCAAAGAAATCGACTAGAAAATCATAGAGATTCCACTCGCTGCTACTGACATAAAAAATGGGATTAGCTGATTCATTGCTGGACAAAGCACAGTAAAAGTCTTTGACACCCGGAAAAGGGAGTCGGGTTTTAGCATTTTTTGTCAGAATTAATCGGAGCTTTCTAAATAGCTGTGTGGCATGTGAGATGAGCACCGTATCATCAATGTCAGAGATGACTCCAAATGGAGGTTGATGATTTACAACAAGGACCTCTCCACGTGTTTCATAATCATCGATGGTGAACCTCACTTCTTTCCAGCCAGGCTCAACCGGATTATCGAGATCGATGATCAATTGAAAAAAACCCAACTCATCAGTGATTACCTGATGTTGTTGTCCCTGAAAATGAATGTCAACTGTTACCTCAGGTAGCGAGGTGCTCAGGTACCGAGCAATCATATTCCTGAAGTTCTTTCTTTTTTTATCTCCTTCATCAGCCAGAAACTCCGGTCTGTTTTCCAGTGCATGGCCCGAAACGATGATTTGTGAGTCGTTTCCATAGCCACGATAGGGCACGACGACCGGCGGACGAATAATCCCAAGCTTTTTTTTCAGCCAAAGGAAAAAGCGTATGCGGATTTTTTTGAATATTGCGATTGTACCGAGTGTTTAAAATCCATTAAAAGATACCAATCCGATAACAGGTGGGCAAACAGAAAGTTCTTTTCGTCATCAATCCAATCTCCGGAGGAAACAATAAAGAGGGACTTTATGCGCAAATAGAAGATTTCTGTGAGCATAATGAGGTGGAGTGCGAGCTGTTGAAAACGTCCGGTGAAAACGATCCTGAGTCTATACGAGAGAGAATCGAATCCTTCCAGCCGACTACCGTAGTGGCCGGAGGTGGTGATGGTACGGTAAAACTGGTAGCTGAGGAACTTCTGGAAACAGGTATTAAGCTTGGTATTTTGCCGTTGGGATCTGCCAATGGACTGGCTACTGAGCTTGAGATCCCTGAGGGAATTGATGATAATTTAAAACTCCTGCAGGAGGGTAAGACGAGGAAAATAGATGCTGTACGGGTAAACGGAGAGCTATGCTTGCATTTAAGTGATATCGGTTTCAATGCGGAGCTGATCAAAGAGTTTGAGGAGGAGGGGACCCGTGGAAAACTGGGCTATGCGCTCTCGTTTTTTAAGCAGCTGAGCAAACGACGAAAAAGTACGTTTGAAATTCAGATAGATGATGAAGGGCACACCTACAAAGCAGAGATGATCGTGATTGCCAATGCCTCAAAGTACGGAACCGGTGCGGTTGTCAACCCAATGTGTGACATGCAGGATGGGTTATTCGAAGTGTGTGTGTTTATGCCGCTCCCGTGGCACAAGTTCTTTCATCTCACCTGGCATAGCTTCATCGGACGGCTGGAAGTGTCCGAATACTTCGCGATTCACCAAGGGAAGAAAGTGACCATCACTTCAAGAAAATTTCGCACGTTACAAGTAGATGGCGAGGTAATAGGTAAAACCCAAAAGGTAGAGGCAGAGGTGTTGAAGGGGGTTTTGAAGATGGTTGTTTAAGAACAGGGCACTCATTGCATACGAGTGCCAGTTTGATGCGGTGGAAGTTAAAGCTGTTCTAAGGAAGACTTAGCTTGTTCTATGCTGAATAGGGCCTCACGAAGGACTTCCGTATCATCCATAAACTCCATTCCTTTATCGGAGTTTTGCCAGCTTGAAGATCGGGAGTCAAAAATTTGATCTCGCTTTGCGATGTGTTTATCAATTTCAAGTTCTACCTGATTGAGTTTTTTAATAATACGCTCCATAGATGTGATGATTTAGGGACAAGGCACTCGTTACAAACGAGCGCCAGCTTGAGGCAAAAAACAACGTAACGCGCAAACTACTAAATTCCTCTCAAACAACGCGTATTCAGTATTTTCATCTGATTTGAACGTTTCATAAGCGTTTTTTATACGTATAGTTAACTCCTCTAAGCGTTATAAGACGGTTAGTGTAATTCGAATGATTTCCACTCAGCATTCTCAATCCGATCTTCAAACACTCCAAACACCGTACTCCCGCTTCCGGTCATAGAAGCATAAACAGCGCCGACCTCATACATCTCCTTTTTGAGTTGTTCGATTTCCGGATGATTCGGAAAAATGGAAGCTTCAAAATCGTTTTTCAGCGTTTCTTTCCAGTTCTCAATGGGTTTTCGGATAATTTCAGAAACTGAGCTTTTTGGTTGGTGTGGAGTGACACCTGTATAGGCATCTTTCGTGGAAACATGTATGCCCGGATTGTGAATGGCTAAATAATAGCCGGAAAGGTCCAGGTCAATGGGTTCCAGTTGTTCGCCTCGCCCTCTGGCAATAGCCGATTGGTTTTTGATGAAGAAGGGGCAGTCACTACCCAGCTGTAAGGCATAAGCTTCAAGTTGCAAGTTGGTGAGTCCTAATTCAAATAATTCATTTAGCATCTTCAACGTGAATGCTCCATCAGCAGATCCTCCGCCCAGTCCGGCTCCCATGGGGATATTTTTCAATAAATGAATCTCAACCGCAGGGATCTTGAAATCCGCTTTCAATAGCTCGTAGGCTTTTACGCATAGATTGGAGGAGGAGTCTCCCGGAATCTCCAGTCCGTAGCTGCAAAAAGTAAAAGAAGCTGCCTCTATCACCTCCAGACTGTCGTGCCAGGGAATAGGATAGAAGCAGCTCTCAATGTTGTGGTAACCATCTTCCCGCTTACTCACAATGTTAAGGCCCAGATTGATTTTTGCATTAGGGAAGACTATCATATCGTGTCATCCTGAGCCTGTCGAAGGAGACACTTCGATAAACTCAGTGTGACACCTTCTTTAAGGCTGCTTAGAATTATTTACTCAACTCTTCCACCATCGCCTCTGTGATCCCTGAGCTGGAGAATCCTCCATCGTGCATCAAGTTCTGCATGGTCACCATACGGGTCAGATCAGAGAACATCGCGATACAGTAATCTGCACAGCTTGCAGCATCTGCATTGCCCAGTGGTGACATCTTATCTGCATAGTTGAAGAAGACATCAAAGCCCGGTACACCTGAACCTGCAGTGGTCATCGTTGGCGACTGAGAAATAGTATTTACACGCACTTTCTTGTCTCGTCCCATGCGGTAGCCGTAGCTTCTGGCGATGGATTCCAATAGGGCTTTGGCCTGGGCCATATCTGAGTAATCCGGGAATGTTCGCTGTGCTGCGATGTAGGAAAGACCAAGAATTGATCCCCACTCGTTCATTGCGTCCAGTTTTTCTGCTGTCTGCATCATTTTATGAAAGGAAAGCGCAGAAACATCCAGTGTCTTCTGAAACCAATCATAGTTCAGGTCACCATAGTCCTTACCTTTCCGAACGTTGGGGCTCATTCCGATGGAGTGAAGTACAAAATCAATTTTACCACCTAGCGCTTCCTGTGATTTTGTAAAAAGGTTTTCCAAATCTTCCATTGAAGTAGCATCCGCAGGAATGATTTCAGCACCTGTCTGCTCTCCCAGTTTATTGATCTCACCCATACGCATTGCTATCGGGGCGTTTGTTAATGTAAATGTGGCTCCTTGCTCGTGTGCTTTTTCAGCAACTTTCCATGCGATGGAGTTTTGATCCAGTGCGCCGGAGATGATTCCTCGTTTTCCTTTTAGTAGATTATGTGACATAATGTTAGTTTTCAATTGAAGTCATTCTGAACTTGATTCAGAATCCAAATATATTTCAGTAAGCATAGACCCTGAAATAAATTCAGGGTGACAACTTTTTAATTTGATCGTTCAGGTGCCATTTGCAACAACTCCTTGGCACTTTCTACCGCAGAAGTGCCCGGGTTTTCACCACCAATCATTTTGGCGATCTCATGGATACGATCTTCGTTTTCCAGCCGTTTGATGCGGCTGACAGAGCGATCTGAAGTGTGATCTTTGTATACGAAGTAATGCGCATCACCACCAGCGGCAAACTGTGGCAGATGGCTGATGCTGATCACCTGGTGACTTTTAGCCATGTGTTTCATCATGCGGATCATCTGTAGGGCTACCTCACCGGATACGCCGGTATCAATTTCATCAAAAATGATGGTTGGCATGGCCGTTTTATCTGCGATCAAATATTTCACTGCGAAAATCAAACGTGAAAATTCACCTCCTGAAGCCACTTCTTTTAGTTCCTGAGGCTTAATGCCCTTGTTGGCACTGAACAGCATTTCAATGGTATCTAAACCGGTTGCAGAAGGCTCAGATGGGCTAACCCTGATTTCAACAGTGCCATTCTCAATCCCAATCTGGTGGATGATTTTCTCAATCTCATCTGAGAAGTTAAGAGCAGAGAGCTTTCTGGATTCTGTGAGCTTATTTCCTTTTTCCTGCGTCTCTTTCTCTGCCAACTCCAGTGCCTTTTTAGCTTTCGCAATATCATGATCCAGGTTAGCAACCTGGCTCAGGCTTTCGTTGATTTCATCACGAATCTTTATTAGTTCTTCTACAGTGAGAACCGAGTGTTTTTTTTGCAGCCTAAACAGTAAATCCAGCCGGTCTTTCAATTCCTGAATTTTTTCTGGATCGTGTTCTACTTTATCCTGTACCCGCTGCATCTCGTTAGCGATATCAGCGAGCTCAATGGAGGTGCTCTCCACTCGTTCACTTATATCCTCTAAGTCTTTTGAAAAAGAAGCAATCGAATGTAACAGAGACTTGGATTCATTAAGCTGTTGCAGGATAGCAACCTCAGATTCATCCAGCATGTGGATAGCCTGAGAAAGCTTCAGTTTGATATCTTCCGCATTTTCCAACACCTCCAGCTCACTTTCCATCTCCTCTTGATTCAGGTCATCTAGGTTTGCTTCCAGTAGTTCACTAAGCAGGAACTGCCTGTAGTCTGCATCTTCTGCGCTTTGTGCAGCCAAAGACTCAAGCTTGTCTAATTGTTTTTTAGCGGAAGCATATTTTTTATACGCTTCCTGATAGCTCTTTAGGATGTCGGGGTGTGCGGCAAAGGCATCTAATGCATTTAGTTGATATAGGTTATTTCCGAGCTGTAGCGATTCGTGCTGAGAGTGTACGTCCATTAGTTTTTCACCAATGGCTTTTAGTGCACTTAAGTTAGTCGGCGTATCATTGACAAATGCACGCGATTTTCCGGTAGGACTTATTTCCCTGCGGATCACGCATTCAGCTTCATAGTCAAGGTCTTCGCTTTCGAAGATTTGTTTTAGGGAATAGGAAGAGATATCAAATGTTCCTTCTACAATGCATTTTTGATTTTCATCCAGTAAGACTTTGGTATCCGCTCGTTTTCCGAGTAGAAGCCCCACGGCACCTAGCATGATTGATTTACCTGCTCCGGTTTCACCAGTGATAATATTCAGGTGAGAAGATGGGGACATCTCCAGCTCGCGAATGAGTGCGTAGTTTTTTATCTGCAGTGACTTGATCATAAATGGGTCACAAAGATAGGTCAGAGACTACTCAATTAATGCCTTGTAATCGTCCGTTCTTGCCGGGTCGATATTGCTGAGCAGATTATAGGCTTGCCGGCGAGTTGCCAGGCTGGATTCAGAGAAAATTTGAATTAACTCTCCGGATTTACTATCCATGAAAGCGATGGTCAAAATGGATCTGGGGCGCGCACGGTTGGCTCGCTGAACTTTTGATAAAGCATCCAAAATATTTTTTTCAGCCTGCTCACGATCCTCCAGCATAATATCTAACCCCTGACGATGGTAAGTATAAAGTGCCTGCCTTATCGGTTCCAGTTGTGGGTTTTGAACATTTTCTACTAACCAGTACCTGTTTCGAACACTGTTGAATTGTTGCCACCCCGAGTAGTTAGTCTGTTGAGCGTTGTTGACAATTTTGAAAGCATTTTGAAAGTGAGGGGTGCCTCCCAGCTCTGAAAAAGTGTCGTAATCAAAACCAATGATCATATATGCATAGTATGCGAGCATGGAGGTAATGTTGCTGGTAAAGGTGTTTTCATTGAACCGCAGTGGTTGTGATTGTACATACTCAAAATTCCAATCCCGATCAGCGAAATTCATTATTACGGACTCATAGCCGGTACCATAAACCGGACGACTGGAAAGAACCTGAACGGAGGCTTTAAATACACCGATGCTCGGCATTTCTGAGATGGTGATTACCAGATTGCAATTGATGACCTCCTCTTCCTCAAATTCATCATTGGTCCATTTGGTGGTATTTAGGAATTGGGCAAATTCCGTTTCCATTTCTGTGAATATGGCTCTTTCAGTGGTTTGTACCTGCTGTGCATTCACGATCACCCGGCAATTGAGCTCCTGGGCAAATGACGCTGACAGGAAGAAGATAAGTAGTATTCCGAAAAATCTCATTTAAGATGCTTTATGACATATTCAACGATATCCTGCGCCACATCAGCCTTACTCTTCAACTCAAATTTTTGTTCGTTATTGTC
Source organism: Ekhidna sp. (assembly GCF_965221965.1). Lineage (GTDB taxonomy): Bacteria > Bacteroidota > Bacteroidia > Cytophagales > Cyclobacteriaceae > Ekhidna. The sequence continues at coordinate 2,720,933 of NZ_OZ244926.1, read as the reverse complement.
TTTATCAAAAAAGGTTACTTTGTTGGTGTCTTGCTGGAAACCAGCACCCTGATCATTGAGTGAGTTGAGAACGATCAGGTCAAAATTCTTTTTCTTCAGTTTTTCCTTTGCGTTGACTGATTCATTATTTGTTTCAAGCGCAAAACCAATGTGAAATTGCTTCTTTTTCTTTTTCCCCAGAGTAGCAGCAATGTCCGGGTTCTTTATAAGCTCAAGGTGTAAATTATCATCGTTTTTTTTAATCTTTTCCTTGGCAGGTTCTTTTGGTCGATAATCCGATACTGCAGCTGAGAAAATAACAATATCTGCATCTAAATGATGTTTTTCTGCCTCTTTTAGCATTTCGTTAGCAGATTGCACTTTGACAACTTCTCCATGGTTCGGAAAGAAATCTGCCGGGCCTGATATCATGGTGAATTCAGCTCCAGCATTGCGAAAGGCATTGGCAATTGCTGTACCCATCTTACCGGAAGAATGATTACCAATGAAACGGACTGGGTCAATAGATTCGAATGTAGGACCCGAGGTGATCAATACCTTTTTTCCCTTTAGCGCTTCGGAGTTAGCTAGCTTTTTTTTTACGATTTGCAGCAGTTCTTCTGGTTCGGCCATCCTTCCTTGTCCGGAAAGGCCACTGGCAAGCTCTCCGTCTCTTGCCTCGATTACTTCATTGCCGAAGGACTGTAATTTCTTTAGGTTTTCCTGAGTGCTGGGGTGTTGGTACATGTCCAGATCCATGGCAGGAGCCACGATCACAGGACACTTTGCTGAGAGATACGTTGCAAGAAGCAGGTTGTCACAAATACCATTAGCCATCTTACCCAGCGTGTTGGCACTGAGTGGGGCGATGAGCATCAGGTCTGCCCACATGCCGAGCTCCACATGATTGTGCCATTCGCCACTTTTCCCATCAAAATATTCAGAGTAGACCGGGTTTTTGGAGAGAGTGGATAGCGTTAGAGGTGTGATAAAGTCTTTGGCACTTTCTGTCATAATCACTTTGACTTCAGCACCTTCTTTCTTAAGTAAACGCACAAAAAAAGCGGTTTTATAAGCCGCAATGGACCCACAAACCGCTAATAATATTTTCTTACCCGCCAACATGGCGACTAATTTATGCTAAATCTGAACCAGAATCGGCTTCTTCTTCAGGTAATCTGAAATTTAATTCTCCGTTTAGGAATTCTTCGATTGCCATTGTAGTAGGCTTGGGCATACGCTCATAAAACTTGGAGATTTCTATTTGCTCTCTGTTTTCGAAGATTTCTTCCAAATTGTCTACTGAAGATGCAAACTCAGCAAGCTTTGCATTAAGCTCTTCTTTTTGATTTGCGCTGATTTGTCTTGCTCGCTTAGCAATGATCACCAAAGACTCATACAGATTGCCTGTTGGCTCAAGAATGTCCTGATTGTCTCTGGTAATAAGTGAAGAATTGATCTGATGCATTTCGCTCTATTTATTTTGAATCCGCAAATTTAGTAATTTCTTCGATGCTTTTCCCATAAATCTTTTCAGCATCTTTCAAATATTCGCTATTTGGATATTTATCTATGAACTCCAGGTAGTGATCGATTGCGGCCTGGTATCGTTCCTTTTGCTTGGAAGGGATACTTGCCTCTGCATAATCGTATGCAGTTTCTATTCGCAAATAAGAGACTTCCTCATTGTATTTGGAATCAGGGAAATCATCGGCAAAATTGTCAAAAACGACCAATGGGGCTTTGTAGCCACGTAGTTCTCGTAATTTATAGTAAAGCCTACATTGCTCATAAGCCTTCTTTTCCAATTTCACCTGCATATCATCAATGATTCTATCCGCCTCAGGCGCATAGTCTGATGCTGGGTACTTATTGATGAAATTTTGCATAGCTGCCACTGCTTCGTATGTCACCGTTTGATCCAACTGATAATCTGGTGACTGAAGGTATAATGAATATGCGTGCATATATTCTGCTTCCATCACGTATTCAGATCGTCCATAGATTTTCACAAACTCCTGAAAATGATGGGCACTAAGGATGTATTGTTTTTGATAGTAATAACTGTAAGCCAGATAGAAGTTTCCGAGCTCGGCTTCTTCTGTTCCTCTGATAATTGGAAGAATATCTTCCAAAAGAATGATCGTACGGTGATAATCTTCTTCTTCGTAGTATGCCAGTGCAGCTTCATACTTCACTTTCCAGTCTCCGCTTTTTTGTATTTTTCGGAACTTACAACTGCCGAGCATCCCCACAGCAACAACCAACAAGATAAGAATTCGAATTTCCCTCATATTTTTTTAATAGGTCGGCAAAACTAAGGACTTATGCTTTAAACGGAAACAGTGCTGCAATCATTCACCGTCCTTCTTAAGGCTTTTTAACGTTTGTTTTCTGTTTTCCATCTTTCCTTCGAGATCAATCCTTTTTGAAGGAGGTTGTTGGGTGGGTTTTTCTTTTTTTTCTGGCTTAAGAAGTGGTGTTGTAATCAGGTCTTTCAGCGAAGGACGTTCATTACCTCTCCACTCAAAGCCGTCTAATTTTTGCACTTCAGGAGTCAACTCGTGAGGAGGAATAAATCTTGCATCAGGCTTTATATAAAAGGAGATATTGTCCAGTTCTTCATCTACAAAACGGATGGTCATGTCACTACATAGTATGCGGTTCATGCCAAGCGTGATAATATTATTTGGGTCGTCTTCATCTAATACATAATAAATGCTCTCTCCGTTTCCATTCACATTGATGTGATCAATTTTGGAACGTTTAAAATGAGCCTTCATGGTTCTGCCCTTGATCTGATTGTAGTTCATCAGGGTATCTTCAGTAGCCAAGAATGCTTTCTGAAGCAATGTCATGTTTTTGATTTCTTTTTCAGTGACTTCCATGACAATAGTGTCACCTTCCAATTGATTTTTTAGATTCCAGAAAATGGGATCTTCATAAAAATAGAGCAAAGAGTCCTGAAGGAAATAGGAAGCTGAATCAGCAAGGCCCTGAAGGTTACGCTTCCAAATTCTCACATTATGGTAGGCAAGAATCCGTTTTGCAGAATCGTATTCGCTTTCGATGGATACCAGCGTATCTGCAGCCATATAGAGTGTATCTTCTTTTAGAAAACGACGCATGAGTGCATTGCCGTAGACTTTGCTGATCCCGTTTGCCTTATCCGCGAAACCGTCATCGCCTGTGATCACAACATCATCTTCTTTAGACGTAAGCTTCACGTTTCCACTAGCATCATAGAATTTTTTGAGATCGTCAAAAAAAAGCTCATCACCTTCCATGTAGTAGTCGGTCGTTTCTACCGTGCCATCGATAAACTCAGACTGATCAAACTGCGTACGGAAAGTGCCTCCTTTTGCATGCAAAATGGATTCATCTTCGGTGATGATGGTGGTTTTTCCTTCAGTAATGGCAATTTTGGGACGTATATTGTAGCGTAAAGTATCTGATTTCAGGGTGTAATCCGGGGCAACCAATACCACGTTAGAGTAGAATAGGGCGTACTTCTGCCGCCCGTAATAATAGCCGGTTTTGCTAGTCAGCACATTAACTGAATCTTTGAGCTTACCACCATTGAAGTACTGCCCTTCCTCTGTTTCCATATTATAATCGAGGAAGTCAGTGGTCAATCTTTGATCTGCTTTGGTATAAACCACATTTTGACGCAGCTTAGCCGTACGATCCTGACCATTATAAATGAGTTTCTGAGAAGTGATGGTGACAGAATCGTCAATGATTTTCACCCGACCAAAAGCCTCCATTACATTGTCATCCACATAATAATAGGAGCTGTCACAATACATGGTAGTGGTTTCCTGTGCAAAGACCACATTTCCAATCAAGCGTCTGATTTTTTCACCATTTTTACGAAATTCAAATAAATCTTCAGCTTTGTATTTGATGCGATCTTTCTTCTGGGCTTGTGTGTTCCAGCAGAGGAGTAAAAGTGAGAAGACTAAAATGGTATGGAGTAACTTCCGCATGTGGCAAAATTAACTGATCGAGTTGTGCATTCTTTACAAAAACAGTTCCATGATTTCATTCACACCAATCATTTGGTAGTGAAAGACCAAAAAATCTTGTTGGCGGTTAGTGGAGGGCTTGATTCTATGGTTATGGCGGACCTCTTTTTGAAAGGAGGCTATCCAATTGCATTGGCACATTGCAATTTTGGTTTGAGAGGAGATGAATCAGATGGCGATGAGGCATTTGTGCTGAAATGGGCAGATAAGAATAATGTTAACTGCTACGTAAAATCTTTTGATTTAGGAGACGGGTCCATTCAGCTGGAAGCCAGGAATGCGCGCTATCACTGGTTTAGTGAACTGCTGTTAGAGCACGATTTGGATAAGGTCAGCACTGCTCACCACCTGAATGATTCATTGGAGACCGTTTTGATAAACTTAACCCGAGGTACCGGTATTAAAGGTGTTTCCGGTATTTCAATAAAAACGGATAAGCTCATACGTCCACTCCTTTTTGCAACAAAAGAGGCGTTGCATACCTATGCTATGGATGAGGGGGTGGACTGGAGAGAGGACTCCAGTAATGAAGGTGTAGACTATGATCGCAACCATATTCGACATGAAGTAATCCCTGAATTAGAAAAGCTAAATCCATCTTTAATCAAGACGTTTTTTAATACATCTGAACGATTGAGGTTTGCTTCTGAGATTGTATCTCAGAAAGTACATGCAGTCAAGAGTCAATACCTCTCGGAAGACCAAGGTGGGTGGAAGCTCCAATTACACTGGGTTTCGAGTGCTACGGATGAACTGATCCTTGCGGAGATCCTGGCAGAATTTGGGATGAATTACGTCACTGCGAAAGAGGTATTTGCTGCAAGAGGAAAGTCGGGCAAAAGTTTTCAGGAAGGTGAGTGGCTAATCACCATGGATCGTGAGTCACTCTATATTGACAGGAATGGCACTACCACCTCAGGGGAATTAATTATTGAAGAGCCGGGACTGTACTACTTAGATGGAAATGAATTTGAAGTAAAAGAGGTCTCAAAAAAGGACGTGGAGTACCGGGATGAACGCACTGTCTTTTTGGATGCGGAGAAATTGGTTTTTCCACTTAAGGTTAGGCCATGGAAGGAGGGGGATCGATTCAACCCATTGGGGATGTCAGGTGAAAAAAAGCTAAGTGATTTTTTGATAGATGAAAAAGTGCCAGTACCTAAAAAGAAAACCGTGCTTGTGTTGGAATCCAATAATCAGATCGCATGGGTAGTGGGATACCGAGTATCTGACTCATTTAAAATTAATGAAGCTACCAAAGGTGCGATCAAAATTTCAAAATCGAGTTCATAGCGTAACATTTTACTTATCATACGCATCCATAAGACATGTTGAAAATCGTCCATGCTTTCAAAACTGCGTTTCATGATACGCGTAAAAACTTACTCCACACACTACTATCAATTTTAGGTATTGTGATAGGTGTTGGTGCGCTGGTTTCAATCTTGTCCCTGATTGATGGAATGGAACAATATGCCCATCAACAAATTTCTAGAACGACTTCCCTGGAGAGCATATCAGTCTCGACCAACACCACTAAGCGGGTTGATAATGTGATTGTGAGCATTGAGGACTATCCATACTTCAATTATTCAAAGTTCTCACAATTAATGGATGAGTTGCCGGGTGAATGCGAGGGCTATATCAAGTACGAGGAGTCTGGTTTTATCCAGGTAAATGACTCCACTGACAGAGGAATATTGCTCTCAGCGATTGGCAGTACTCAACACGAACGTGTGACCCAATTATCCGGTGTGTTTATCTCAAAAGAAGATCTGGAAAACAAAAGTCCGAATATTCTGATTTCAAAGGAACTTGCTGTTGCGTTGGATGAAGGGAGAGATATGGAAGACTGGCTTGGAAAAGAGCTGGTGTTTAAACAGGATACCTTTCGGATCAAGGGTGTGGTGGATGTCCCATCCGAAAGACTGGAAATTTTTGCGCCAATTACATTGATTACCGAAGAGAAATTGAAAAACACGCCACCCTCTGTGATGATATTAGCTCCTACAGTGGAAGAGGTGGCTACCCTTAAAGAAGAAATTTTAGCCCACCTAAAAACGGAGTTCGGTTCTAGAGCAGAAAACCTCCGGGTGATCACGAATGAATTTAGGGTGGAGCAGGCAAACCAAGGGTTTTTAGTGTTTCGTATTGTAATGGGACTTATTGTAGGAATATCAGTTTTGGTAGGAGGGATAGGCGTAATGAATGTATTGTTGATTTCTGTGACGGAGCGCACATCAGAGATAGGTGTTAGAAAAGCTGTGGGAGCCAAGCGAAGAGATATAATTATTCAGTTCCTGTCAGAGTCTTTGAGTGTCAGCTTCATTGGGAGTTTTCTTGGTGTGATCCTGGGCGTTTTATTTACACTGGCCGCTGTTCCAATCATTAAACATTTCACAAAAATGCCCTTTCAGGCGGCTTACACTGTGGATACCCTTTTAATTATTTCTACCGTTTCTATTCTGGTTGGAATTGTGTTTGGTACATACCCGGCAATGAAAGCTTCTAAGCTTGATCCGGTAGAGGCTATTCGAAGGGAGTAATAAGCATAAAGGTCACACTCAGCTAAATTTTTGTTGTACCTCGTCGAGACTTGAGTCAGAACCAACGAATGTTAATGTATCGCCTAATCGCAAGCGGGTGTATCCATGGGTAATAATGACATTGGAAGATCTCATTACTGATAATATGATGACATCCGATGGCAATCTTAACTCTCTTAAGGTAATGCCATGGAGGTCTGTATTTCGAAGGACAATATCTCTCGAATCTTTACCTTTTTCCAGTCCTAGGATAAGCGATGTAGCTTGAGGAGATCTCACAAAGTGATCAAGGAGACTTATCATAGCCGAAGATGGGTCTACAATTCGTGCATCGTAAGTTTTGAATTCTTCCAGGTTAGTCGGGTTGTTTAGTTGGACGATAATATCCCTTGTACCCACTTCTTCATAAACCAATCGACAGATTTCAAGGCTCTCTTCATCGGACATCATACTCACTATAGCATCATATTTTGATGCTTCGATTTTTTTAAAATATTCCGGTGAAATCTTATCGTAATGTAGGACCTTGATTTTTTCATCAGGCGAATTGTAGCTGGGGTTCCTGGTGGCTATTTCCACAACCCATCCTTTACTTACCAATTGGTTGGCAAGTGCAAGAGATTGATTGTTGTAGCCAAAAATCAATGCTTCTTTTATTCCATCAAAGGCGGGAATATTTGCTCTTTTCTTATTCTCTCCCATTATCGTAATTGCCTTGGCAATCAGGGGAGGTCCAATGATCTGGTTGATGATAATAACGGAGATACACAAGGTGGCGAAATCTGCACCCCAGGTCGGGAATTGATTAGCGACAACTGTCACCAGACCGAGTGCTACCCCCGCCTGTGCAACATAGGGCATCCAGCCTACTTGATAATATTTTGCTTTGTCTCCGTTTATGACACTTCCTGAAAATGAGCCCAAAATGACAGTGACCAACCGAACAAGAAATAATAATAAAGCCAGGACCCACACCTCTGATAAAAGCGACAGGTTCATCGAAGCTCCCGTCAAAGTGAAGAAAGCTACATAAACATATAAGCTGATATCATGAAGGATTTTTAAGAACTCCGCACGATACTTGGTATAGTTGGCGATATAGAAACTAGCGATGAGGCAGATCAAAAGAGGCTCGAAATAGACTTCATGTCCAAACTGAATAGAGGAGTATTCCCTGAAGAAGTTGGAAAAGGTGTAGTTGAGGAGGCCTAGCACCAAAATAAGTATGGTTTTCAGGTATTTTCGCTGACCCCATTTCATGATAGCATGTAGGAGTTTGCCAACAATATAGGCCAAACCGAAAGAGGCGATTATTTCCAGTGCCAGTATGATGAAATCCAGAATCTGGATACTATCGGTTCCCAGCAATGATTTTGAAATGGACAGGACGATGGCAAAAAGGACGACCACAAAGAAATCTTTGGCCATGGTGATTCCCAGCATCATTTTGGTGAACGGCCCTTTGGCTCTAAGCTCCGAGATCACTGCGATTACGGATGCAGGGGATGGAGCGATAAAAAGTACTGAAATGAGCATGGAAATCACTATTTGTGCTTCCAAGCCCAAGCCTGCTGCAAATGGCATCAGGTCGATGAGAGCAAAAACCAGAAAGGTTCCCAGGATCAAACCTGCAAAACTCTGGACGATGGAATGAATTTTAATAGCCCTGAGCTTACTGCGCAACTCAACCAGGTATAATTCCGCACCAGCAGCAAAAGCGATATAAGCCAATGAGATTTCATTTATAAAACGAAGGTCTTGTGCAGCTGAAAGTGGAATTAAGCCAACTACGAATGGACCAACTAAGATTCCGGCAAATATCACCCCGGTGATCAGAGGTAACTTGATGATCTGGAATACTTTAGCTATTTGATTGGCTGAAATCGAGACAATCAGAAACCCAAGTATTAGGATGAATACGTTGACATAATTGCTTGGCAATTCACTCATTCTGACAATAATAATCAAATTATGCAGGATCAGTGATGACAATTTTTGATTTGAGGATGACTTAAAATAAGATCAGAGAATTTCTTTCACGCGACCTACAATTCCGTCTTCCAACATCACCTTTATACCGTGCGGATGATGGGGTGATTTTGTTAGAATTTTCCTGACCACTCCATGGGTTAGTTCACCACTTCGTTGATGGTGCTTTTGAACCACCGCTACTTCAGCTCCAATCTTGATATTGCTTCTTTGTGTCCCTTCCATCATGCTTTTATTCGCATTTGAATGAGTTTGAAAGCAGAGAATACCACCCAAACGAAATTGACTGCCACGAATGGGAAAGCTGCATTCATATACGCATTGTAGAGTAGCAGAATGGAGCCGATGAGGTTTAGCAGCAGATAGCTTGTCGATTCAGCGGTAATCTTTTGAAAAAGATTCAAGGCAAACCCCAACAATAAGCATCCTGCTCCCAGCCATCCAATTAGTTCGAGTGTGTTCATACTTCGAAATGTTGAATAGCGAAAGTAGGATGCTTTTTACAAAATATGGTCACTCATCTTTTAAGTATTGCGCAGGGTTTGTTTTCGTCACCTTGAAAACCTGTGAAATAATGGTGATAAGTGCGATAGCCAAAGTAATTATTGCAGTAAAGCTAATGATGGTTCCATCGAAATTTACGTGATAAGGATAATCTTCAAGCCATCGGTTGATGAGCACGCGTCCAACCCCAATACCCAGGACCAGACCAATCAGGATAATAACAATAAATCTACTGGTGAAAACCCGATAAAGATTTCCCGGGGTTGCTCCCAATACTTTCCTGATGCTGATTTCTTTCAAACGCTGGTTAAGCTGTAAGCCCACAATGCCCAACAAGCCCATCGCGGCAAGGAATATAGACACGAAGCATCCAATCGCCACCAGTTGCATCATCCGCTCTTCTTGTCTGTATCCTTGTTGGTAAACATCCTCGAGGAAGCTGAATTCAAAAGGGAATGGATCAAAATGTTTGGCCCAAACGGAACTGAATTTTTCCTGATCGAAGACGGTACCCTCGCTCAACTTGAGGTATACGGATTGTAACGGATAAGCTGGCGCTACATAGATCACCAGTGGATCCACCGCACTTTTTGCGGATTCATAGTGGTAATCTTCCACTACACCAATGATTTTTGGATTGATCAGGTCTCCATACTCAAATGGGACAATCTCTCCAATAGGATTCTCCAAATTCATTTTCGAAAGAAAAGCCTCATTCACCAAAATAGCAGACTCATCAGAGCCTATTTCCGGATCGAAATTTCTTCCTTTCAAAACCTTAATGTCCAGCAAGCTTATCAGGTCCTTGTGGACGCGAAGGTGACGTACATCAAATTGGTTTTCGCCCATCATCCGGGTGCCATTGTAGCTGGAGATAGCTGCGACACTCCCCACCTCCGGCATTTGCGATAGATCTGTAACGAAGGAAGCAATTTTCCCCTCGTCAGCCTGGATGTAATCCATGTAGATCACATTTTCATAGTCGATTTTGGTATCGAAGGATGACAGGTATTTGATCTGCTTGTTCATGGTGAGCATACCTGCTACCAGAACCGTAGCAATCACGAATTGGATACTTAACAAGGTTTGAGTGATCCACTTACCCGATTTGATTTTTTGCTCGCCTTTCAGGCTCCTGATGATATGAAATCGTGAAAGCACGAATGCAGGATACACACCGCTGATGAATGCTGCCGTGATGAGTATACTCATTGCCCCGGCTATAAAATCCCAATCCAGAACGTATTCCAGGTTGTAATCTTTTTGAACAAAGTCCGAGAAGTAGGGGAGGACGAGCAACATTACCGCAAGTGCCAATACCCCGGCCAGCACGGCAGAAATAAATGATTCAGTGATGAGCTGACTGAAAATACCGCTCTTTTCAGCTCCGATGACTTTTCTCAGGGCCACTTCTCGTGCACGATTGATGTACAGGGAAATATTGAAATTGGAATAGTTGATCATGGAGATGATGAGGCAAAAAATGCCTATCCCGGCAAAAAGTCGAATGAGCTCAGTGTTTCCACCTCTGGAGACGCCATTATAATGGCCATACTCTTCGTTTAGGTGAATTTCAGATATTGGCTGCAGTTTCAGCAGGACCGATGCACCTTCTTCATCAGGCTCATTTTCCTGATGGATTTCATTCATTTTTATCTCAGCAGCTGTCTTGGTTAAAGAATTCGTCAGCTTTACCAGAGAGTTCATATTGATATCAAACCAGGTGGTCAATCTTCGCTCCGGTGCATTAGCGATGTAATTGGCATAGGACATGATCATATCCCTTCTCACAGAAGTGTTTTCCGGAATGTCTTCATACACGCCACGAATGATAAAATCCTCAAATTCTTCTCCTCGAATCAATGAAATGATTTCGCCGACCGCTTTTCCCCTGATGTTGAGTTTTCCTGCCAGCGTTTCAGAAATGATGATATCGTTGGGTTGGTCAAATGAAGATGCAGAACCTTCTAAAAAATCGAGATTCAGGTAATCGACCATGGCACGGTCAGCCATGATGAATGACTGCCCGATCGTTTCTTCACCTTTCTGGATGAGTCCGTAATCAGATTTAAACCGGGCAATACTCTCGATCTCCGGTATTTTTTCTTCAAACTGAACGGACATGGCATTGGAGCTGCCGCCAATATGATGGACATCATCACCTCTCCGGAAGTCTGCAACGATACGGTAAATCCGTTCATGGTCCGGTAAGTGCTGATCAAAGCTCATCTCATCCTGAGCATAGAGATAAGCCAGCCAGCAGAAGGAGATGCCGAGTGCCAGTCCAAGAATGTTGAGTGAGGAGTAGAGCTTATGTTTTTTCATAAAGCGCCATCCTGTTTTGATGTAGTTTTTGAACCTCATGATGTAGTTGTTTAAGTAATGCGTTGGTTTGAGATTGGCCGGCCGAATGGATCGCATGGTTTCCAGGATAAAATGCCAGCGTGCTTTTGTTAGTCCTTTTTCTTGCACGCGCCAGCAAAATGCCTCATGCAGATCCCCCTGGACTTCTTCTACCAGGTGATCGGCACAGCATTTTTCAACCAGCCAGTCGGCCCACTTTGGTGGATTAGGCCCTGACATACTGTAGTGATGGTTTAGTTACGCCACTCCACAGCTTGGATTTTACTTCATTCAACTCGCTAACGAGTTGGTATCCTTTAGGTGTAGCCCAATAGATTCGCTTTCTTCGGCCTCCGCGCTCGGCGGTAGGTTCACCAAATTCAGAGCTGACCCAGCCTTTCTTTTCCATGCGTTTAAGCACGACATGAATAGCAGGAATGGAAATGTTCTTGCTCAGTGCATCTTCATACTCCTTGGCAATATCCACACTGTTGATTCGCTCATTTTTGAGCAGAATCATCAATGCAATTTCTTCCAGTGATCCAATCGATTCCATTAGATTAATAATTGTTTAAGTTATGAATACGAATATCATTAATAAATGTTTAAGTAATAAATAAAAAAGGGACAGAATCACTTCTGCCCCTTAACATCAACCATAATTAGAGCTTATTTATCATGAAATTGAAAAAGAAATAATCCATTAAACCCACCCCTTACCCCTCCAGGGAGGGGATTTAAAGTATTTCTTTTTTCAACTTTGTTGATCAAACTCATTTCGATTTCAGTGTCTTCCAGTTTTCGTTGGCACTCTTTACCATCGCATCATGGCCTTTTTCATTCCATACCTGCAAGGCATCCACCTCGATGCTGTTCAGGTACACATAGTATTTGTCACCCTTCACCAAGAACTTATTCGGGTCTGTTCTGAATTTTGCACCGATAGCAATTCCCGTAGCACACCATCCGCCATATTGAGGGAGGTACTTCTTAGGGTTTGCATCGAAGGTTTTTTTCTGCTCTGCAGATGTAAAGAAGTACTTCACTCCATCGTATTCAGAGACATATTCCTTTGAACCTCGCTGAGCGAGCTGTAAATCCAGGTACGAAACCGGACTGTAGCCATTTAGAGCGATTTTACTGTCATCTGTATTGTATGCCTGAGCATATGCACCAAAGGTTCCCAGAACCAGGAGTGCTGTAGTTAGAATTTTCGACATGTTATTGTTTTTTAGTTTTGAAAATATGTTTCATCTATGACCTGTCCGTCTTTCCATTTGCGACGGATCACTTCATGCCAGTTAATTTCACTTCCATCCTCCATTTGAAAATGAAAGCGGAACTCTGACATGCTTACATCCTGACCTACCGAACTATTGAGTAGCGATATTTCATTGACTTTAGCAATGGCTCCTACAAATCCCGTAAGCTTTTGAATGGCTTCTTCCTTTGTGGCTGTTTCTGAGCCATCAACATCTTTTGTGTGAGCTGAGTTACTGAAAAATTTGGCAACTGCCTGGGGGATCTCACCTCGCAGCACCATGTTGTCCATTTCTGATACTAGTTTTTGCATTGTTTTAATGTTTGAATACAATGCAAATCAATGCAGCAAGTGACCCTCGCTGTTTATGAAAAATTCCTAACCTATGGTACTTTCTGTGGAAAGGGAGGAGGGACTGGAGCCTGTATGGAGTTTGAAAAAAGCAGAAAAATGGCTGATCTCCTCAAAGCCTAACCCGAATGCAACGGAGGTCACTGGCTCGCCCTGATCCAGCATCTCCTTTGCTAAGGTGATCAAATGTTTGGTGATATGTTCTTTTGGTGTGAGTCCTGTCGATAGTTGGATGTTTCTACTGAGTGTTTTCGGCGTTTGATTGAGTAGATCTGCATAAAAGGAAACCCGGTGAGAATAGGTGATGTTTTGCTCAAGTGCCTGTCGGAACGCTTCAGAAAGTGCCTGATTTCTAGATACAATCTCTAATCCATCCACAAATTGACCGGGAGATAATGAAGTTTGATTTTTGAAAAATCGGGAGAAATAGGCCGGGTCTTTAAATCCGAGTAGGTAGGATGCTTCCTTCACCGATCCTTTGGTTTCAAAGAGCAACTGTCTGGCCTTATTGATCAGTTTGTGATTCTTCCATTGAAAGAAGGTCAGATGAAGTTTTTCTTTTGAAATGCGCTGGACATCCTGATAGGATAAAAAAGAGTCGGGCGATTCCATTTTAGCAGCTACATTCCGTTCCAGCCATTCATTCAGGTCAAACAAGGTGGATAGCTCATCATAAGTTGCATTAAATGGATTCATTTGTAACCACCGATCCTGAGCAGACTTCAGTGTCTCATTTTGGTTCTTTAAGGGAAGTTTTTCATCGGCATGCACATGACCTACGGAGAGTACCTGGGAAAAGAGAAAGCGATAATGGCTGGTGGAGCGATCTTCCACTGCCAGACTGTGGGCAGGCTTAATGCTTACATATTGTCCTTTGGGAATAAAGATGGCAGAAGGTTCACTGAAATGATAGGTTTGAAAATTGAGTTTTATGGAACTATCAGCGGGAATCAGATAGATGAATGGCTGCCGGGTTTTTTCCATCGCAAGTTAAAGGTACGATTTGCAGGCAGTGGAGTCTATTATTCATCATCCCTTTTAATGTGTTTGTCTACTATGCGTCAAATGGTTGGGGGTTCATTAATCATTAGTCTAAAGGGTCACGTCCTGAAATAGGTTGACACAAAATACGCTCTGGCAAAGTGTAAGTATGCTCTCGCAAACTCAAAGTACGCACTCGCAGACTTAAAGTATGGATTTTTCAGGCTGAAGTATGCTCTGGGAAACTCAAAGTATGGATTTTTAGAGTTAAAGTGTGAAGCTTTTCCAGATTTGAAATCTGGAAAGAATGGTTGGTCGTTTGTAACGACAAAATTGAAAGGAAGCGAGTTGTAAACTCTTTATCAAGGCTTTCGGATTGCAAATCCGAAAGAGCAGTGGGTTATAAAAGCTTGATTGGCATTTGATGCTAAAATTCCACAAGATAAACGTAAATGGTCAACGTTAACATGGCTGTTACTAAACAAACGTAAGTTGCCGTTTCGCAAAATCTATAAAATACGGGTTTTGGTATGGGTTCAATGTGTAAAGCCTTGGAGGAATCATTTAGAAATTCTATTAGTTGAGTCGATAGAATGGAAGCCTTCTTACGCAATACATATACTTCGTACCGTTGAGCGATTAAAGAAAAAAGGCTACAAAATGATAAGGTTCCAACACTAATTATGAAAGCAACCTTAGCTTCATAAACGCCGATACTGCTCGGCTTGAGTCCAATAAGAAGTCCAGTTAGAGCGACCGAAAAAGTTGTAATTTTGGCAAGGAAGGAAGTATTCGCCTTACTTCCTTCTTCAGCCGTATCCATTAATTGCTTTAAACTAGCTTCGTCTAATTGTCTATTCATTTTATGAGAAACTGCATAATAATGTAACTTGTACAAATCATTGAGCCAGTCTTTCCAGCAATTCTTTATCTTCTGTTAAGATAGTTCGAAGGTTTTTTGAGAGAGATACAGACTTTTTAGATTTCCCTTGTACTGATTTTAGATAGTCAAAAACTTCCTGAAGTACTTGTTCAGGTGTATTGTCTAAAAGTTCATTAATTGCGGTTTTTACTTCTTCTCTGCTCATCCATCAAAGATACGGATTTGACAGGAAAACGGTTTAGTTGGAATATTTAGGGTGACATCTTCCTATACCATAGCCTTTCCAGATTTCAAATCTGGAAAGAATGGTTGGTCGTTTGTAACAACAAAATTGAAAGGAAGCGAGTTGTAAACTCTTTACCAAGGCTTTCGGATTGTAAATCCGAAAGAGTAGGGGTAGAAAGCACTTAAGTTTTTTGGCGGCAGACCTTCCTTTGACGGCAGGCAGGTAAGCGGGATGTTGGGCAGACACTTTGCAGACGGCTAAGTAAAGCCATGCGCAATATCGCCTGTTAGCTTTCGTATTGCTTGATTCGTTCGATTAGCTTGTTGATAAATGAGTTCAGGAAATCAATGTAGATCTTAGGTAGTTTGCCTTCTAATATTATCGTTCCATTTGGCCCTTGACTCAGGTGTTCGATCTTTAATATTTGCTGATATTGAGTCTTTTTGTTAGTTGGGATCAGTTGATAATTTCCGTTGAAATGGGCAATTAAATTTCTGAGTTGATGGTAAGTCGTAAGCGTGTTCCAATCACGTTCAAGGTCTTGATCAAAGAGATTATAACTCCACTTCACTTGATCATCATTTCCTCTTAAAAATCTACCAATTTCCTTCAAGTTATACCTGTGAAATGGTTCGATCGACTCGCGGAAATCAAAATTAGTTTCGATCCATTTACACAAATGTTGGAGTAGAGACTCAAAGCCTGCATAAGCGGATATTATAATCGGATGTAGAAATGTTTGGTTTATAAGATCAGTATGCATTTTGGAGATTTCAGAATACTCATAATTGATATCTCTTTGCATATTCTCAAATGCAAGTTCAGTCAAAGCCATACCCAAGCGATGTGCATTATTGAATTGATCTAAAACTTCTGATTCATAGATTGAAATGAGTGCCTCAGAAAATTTCACAACAGCAGGTTAAATTCTTATAGCATTTAAAAATTGAGAGAAATTCTCTGACTTTTGAGCTGCTTTGTGCGCCTTCAATAAATTTTTCCTTCTTCGATTGAATGCTTTTCTTAGTTCGCCGGCACTAAGTCCATATGAATAAGCATAAAACAGCCCAAAAAATGCTGGTAGAATCATAAATGCAAAAAATCCAGTAATTTCTGATCCAGATTCCCAAGTTAAAAACAGACCGAGTAAGGAAATAAGAAAAACAGCTAATGATATTTCATAAACGATTTTTTGAGTTTTCCATTCTTTATTAAACTCAGATCTAGTTCGTTCTTTGAATTTTTCAAAATCTGACAATATCTGTTCGGTCGTATTTGATTTCAAGTATTGAAACAGCTTTTCGTCAATTGTAGAATTGTTAAACTCGTACTTAAAATATGGAATTTGATAAGACATGACTATGAGCGATTTTGAATGAAAGCTAACATTTATGTAACGCGCACAAACCCGTGCAAAACGGTATTTTTGAATGGTTTATGACGTTTAGATGGAAAGTTAACGGTTTTAAGAATAACTCTAATGAAATCAATTCATTCCTTTCGGCTCCACCATCACCACCTCTTCCTTCTCTACGATCACCTGACCGGCGGGTGCGCCTTTCATTTTTCGCACAAACTTTTTCTGGGTGTAAATAACCGGACAGAGAGTGTCCGTTTTTCGTTTGGAATTGGCGGCTGCCAGGGCAGCTGCTTTTTCGATGACATGGGTCGGGAAATTTTGTCCGGGCTTTTGCCTCACGACCACATGTGATCCGGCCACATCTTTGGCATGCAGCCACAGGTCGTCTTTGTTGGCCACTTTCAGCGTCAGTTCATCATTGGCTTTCGCATGCTTTCCAAGCAATATTTGCCAGCCGTCAAACTCAAACGCATGGTAGGGAAGGTTTTCTTCCTTCACTTTTTCTTTCTGAGCAAGCCCGTGATCTTTCAGGTATTTTCGGAGCTCTTTTGTGTCGGCTATTTCCTGAATGTGCAGGATTTGTCTGCTTAGCTTATCAATGAGTTTCTCTTTCGCTTCAATGTTTTCTTTGAGAGCGTCTATCTCTTGATGTCGGTTCTTTGCCTTGCGGTACAGGTTCTCCGCATTCTTTTGTGGGCTTAGCTCCCGGTTTAGCTTGATTTCAATGGGCTCATCTTTGTAAAAATCATGGAGCACTGCCTTGGATAATCCTGTTTGCAGGCTATTCAGGTTTGCCATTAAAATATTGGCGATCTCCTCGGGGCTTCTGGCATTTTCTACCTGCTGGAGTTTGCTTCTG
Organism: Ekhidna sp.; assembly: GCF_965221965.1. Classification (GTDB taxonomy): domain Bacteria; phylum Bacteroidota; class Bacteroidia; order Cytophagales; family Cyclobacteriaceae; genus Ekhidna. Next base: position 2,703,623 of record NZ_OZ244926.1, on the reverse strand, counting down.
GTTTTCGAAATGTAGTTTTCAGATTTCTTGATTTTCTGTTTCAGCTTATTGATCGCCTGATTCTTTTCCTTTTCGAAATAGAACCCCCTGACGGTCTTGTTGTACAGCCAATTGGCTGCCTCAATAGCTGACTCTGTCTGCTCTGTGGAGGGATCCAACAGGCTAATGGATGGCGTTTCATGAAGGTAGATCGGATTTTTATCGAGCTGGTTTAGGAGCTCTTTCAATAGGTTCCATTTTTCTGCATCCTGCTTTTCATAAAATCCTGATTTCTCCAGATAGACCTTGGTTTCTTTTCCCAAAGCAGGGATCAAAGAGGTTGGATCATAATTGTGCTGAGCCAGCGCAGGTTCAGAGATGTTAATAGCTTGATTGAGCTCGCCCGGAATGATTTCAACATCCTGACTGATGTTTTTCCGGAAAATATTGATAATCTCATTGTTTCGGGCATGCAGGATATTCGCTCTTCGCGCATGCATTTTAAAGATCAGAGCTTCATCTCCCAGTTCAATCTGAAAGGAGCGCTCAAAAGCAAAAACCGAAACACCGGTCACTGCTTTATCGAGTAGCTTAGAAAAAAGATCTACGCTGTTTTTTCCAGCTCGTGCAAACTCATCGGGAAAGGCAAGGAGCGAAACATTGGGGTCTAAATTAGCCCTGATATAAAATGATCGATCCGGATCTCCGAAACCCAAGATCAGTTCGTCTTTGTTTTGTGAAAAGCACTCTAAGAGTTTTAAGCCTTTCAGCTTTTCCTCCAGCTCTGGAGCAAGGCGTTTCAGGAAGAAGTAGTTGTGGAACATATTGGTTGCTGGTTGACTGGATGCTGGTTGACTGGTTTCTGGTTGTTATTTCCAGCTTGATTCTACGTACTGAATGAACTTGTTGATCTTTCTACCCAGTTGATCGTAGGCTGATTTTAGTTCAGTGAGAGGCTTTTCCTTATAATGAATATCACTAATCATATCTAATTGAGAAGTGGTTTCATCACAAGACGCTTGAGCATAAACCAGAAACTTTATAAAGTCATTTTTGTACCTCCTTCTGCCATACCCTTCCACAATGTTATCCTTAATGCTCTTACTTGCTCTTCTAATCTGACTTCCTTGTTCATAAAGCTCATAAGAAGGAAGCTTAAGACTCACATCATGAATTTGGATCGCTAACTGATAAGCTTCTTCATAAATATCTAAATCCCGATAACTTTTCATAGCGGAAATTTAACCAGATCACAAGCAACTAACTCACGAGCAACTAGTTCACTAGATCACCAGTTGAAGTCCGTCCCAGGCAATCTCCACATTATCCGGTAGTTCTTCGGATACCTCTTTGTGTGTGCCCATAAAGTGTCCGATGTGTGTCAAGTAGCCTTTCTCAGGTTTTAACTCTTCCATCAGTTCTAGCGCTTCCTCGAGATTGAAATGGCTAATATGACTTTTCTTCTGAAGCGCGTTCAGCACGATCACCTTAGACCCTTTGATTTTCTCTTTTTCCTTCTCTGAAATGTGATTAGCATCCGTGATATAGGTGAAATCTCCAAATCGAAACCCTAAAACAGGGAGTTTGTAGTGCATCACCTCAATGGGAATGATCTCCTTTCCATCCACTTTAAATGGTTTGTTCTCGATAGGGTGTACATCCACTTTTGGAATCCCAGGGTAGTCATCAACGGCGAAAATGTACTCAAACTCTTTCTTCAGCCGCCCAATCACAAACTCTGTCGCATAGATGGGCATGTCTTTTTTCTGGAGGAAATTATAGCTTCTGATGTCATCCATACCCGCAACGTGATCCTTGTGTGCATGTGTGAAGAGTATGGCGTCTAATTCATCTATTCGCTCCCGTAGCATCTGTTGTCTGAAATCAGGCCCTGTATCTACTACGATTTTCAGGCCCTCATATTCCACATAAATAGAGGAGCGCAAGCGCTTGTCCCTGTAATCTACTGAGGTGCACACCTCGCATTTACAGCCGATGACCGGAATGCCCTGAGAGGTACCAGTACCCAGAAAGATGATTTTCACAACTGAAGTTGATTATTTGTGATTTCAGAATAAAGTTTTCGGTTGTTCTCGCTCAGTTTGCTGGAGTCTACCTTGATGGACCTGATGATCTCAATGAGGCTATTCACTTTTCCCTCCAAGGCGAAAAATTTATTTATCACAGCAACTTTGCTCTCATTTAGAATGCAGTAGCCAGACTGGAAGTTCCCTTTTTCGTAACGCAGGATGTAGTCTGTTTCAGACATGATGTCCTCCAGCTTGTTTAAAAAATGATTGGTGTATTTAATTGTCATCCGTATACTTTTTCACCATCTCCACCACGGAATCATAATTGAGGGGTTTTGGGATAAAAGCATTGATGCCGACCTCTTCGAAATCCTCCATGGTATAGTTATTCGCATTTCCTGTTATTGCGACAATCGGAATGTCCTTGTTGCTGCCCGACATACTTCTGATCTGTCGTGCGCACTCCATTCCGTCCATAACAGGCATGTGAATGTCTAATAATACCATTCCATAATCATCTTTTTCAAGGAGGTCTATGACTTGCTGCCCATTTTTTACCGACTCGATTTCGTAATTAAGTTGGGACAGGATTTTTTTGGTTAGGTTTTGGATAACACTGCTATCCTCGGCGACTATTATTTTCTTACTCATTGGTGACTAATAAATTTTGGCTACTCTCTTTGAATTCCTGAAACAGCGTTTTCAGCTTTTGTACTTCCCCTTCCAGTCCTTCAAATTTATTTTCTTTTAACCTTTTTTCAATAAAAGCAGCTTGTTTAGATAATTTTTCTATTCCTAAGGTGCCTGCATTGCCTTTTAGCGTGTGCAATTCCCCCTTCATTTTTTCATAATCCTTTTCATTCAGGAATAATTCTGTGTTTTTCACCAGATCTTCGGCTTCTTCTTCAAACTCCATCAACGTGGCTTCTATCAATTCCTGCCCACCAAACTTTGCAAGCTGATTCAGTGTATTTTGGTTGATGGCCAGATCTTCTGCGTGATCCGCAATGGAGTCAATCGAAACCTCTATTGGTTTGAAGTCTACCCATTTTTTGATCTTATCAATGATCATTTCAGCCTTTATGGGTTTAGCAAGGTAGTCATCCAGTCCGGCTTTTAAGAATCGCTCCCGGTCCTCTTCCATGGAGTAGGCGGTCATAGCTATGATCGGTGTATTGGATCCGTTTGCTAGCTTCCGCACTTCCTTTGTAGCCTTTAGACCATCCATTTTTGGCATCTGGATATCCATAAAAATAAGGTCAAAAGCTTCCTTCTTCACTTGCTCTATGGCATGGAATCCATCATATGCCTCCAAAACCTGACAGCCTGATTTTGTCATGATGCTACTGGCTACCTTCCGGTTTACATCGTTATCATCAACCAGCAATATTTTCGGCTGCTTGCCGGTAAATTCTTTGATGAATGGCTTATCCGGCTGACTGGCTTTCACCTGATCAGGTGAGATTTCCTCCGCCATAAAAGTAAACCAGAAGGTACTGCCTAGTCCCGGGGTGGAAACGACTCCAATATCACCTTTCATTGATTTTACCAGCTCACGTGATATGGCCAGACCAAGACCTGTTCCGCCAAAGTTTTTGGAACTACTATTATCCAACTGGTGAAAACTCTGGAACAGGCTTTTTTGATCCACCTCCGAAATACCAATTCCGGAATCTTTGATCGATACCTTGAAAACAAACTGCTTGCCCCGCTTTTTTTGCAGGCGAATACTCATGTTGATATTGCCTTTGTTTTCACTGAACTTGATCGCATTCGAAGTAAGATTGGAAAGGACCTGGATCAACCGGGTCTCATCTCCAAGGATCCACTCAGGGATTCGATCGTCAATGTGGTAATATAAGTTGTTGTCTTTCGAGGATGCTTGCTGCGAAAACAGGTCGTATACTTTCTCTATCGTTTTCACTAAATGCACCGGATGCTGGCGCAAGTCCATTTTTCCTGCCTCAATCTTGGAAAGATCGAGTATATCGTTGAGGATATTCAGCAAGGTTTGCGAAGACTTATTGATCGTTTTTACATACTCCGATTGCTCATCGTCCAGGGTTGTGCTGGCCAGCAGGTCAATCATCCCGATGATGCCGTTCATTGGGGTACGGATTTCATGGCTCATGTTCGCAAGAAATCGCTCTTTGATTTTCAAGGATCGTTCCGCCATTTCTTTGGCTCTGATTAATTCCTCGTTGGTTTTTTTCAACTGAGAAATATCCCTTGCGACCCCTTCAATTTCCACTGAGCCATCGTCTTTATTGATGAGACGAATGTTGAATAAGAACTGCAGCTTTTTTCCATCAGCTGTTTTTAAAGTACCCTCTACGTTTCGTATTCGCTTCTCTTTTGAGATTCTCCGTCCGATCTCGATAACCTGTGTGGTGCGGTCTGCATAATTCAGCACATCTGTATTGATGACTTTTCCGGGTTCATAGCCCAGTACCTCTTGAACAGAAGGACTAATCATGGTAACTATCCCTTCGGTATCGCATCGGAAATAGATATCCTGGAAAGATTCGAAAATGGTACGGAATTTTTCTTCACTGGCGATCAGTGCACCTTCAGATTCTTTCTTTTCGGTAATGTCATTGGCGATGATGGAAAGCTCCTCAATGCGTCCGTTTGGAAGAAAAATGGGGTTCACGAATACTTCACGCCAAACCATTTTACCGGACTTGTCGAGGTTATTTGTTTGAAAATTGACAAACTTCCCGGTAAAGGCCTGCTCATATTTGGATACCCAGAAATCCTTGACATCCTCAGTCAAGAATTGATTCGATGCATCTGTGATACTTGTTCCAACCTTTGGTGTGATTCCGTAGTACTTTTTGAATGCTATTTCGTAATTCTGGTTGAAAGACGTGAAACGGAAATTCTGATCCACCGACCATATTTCGTGGGTACTACTATCGAAAATAGCTCCAAGAGTAGCGGCCTGGTTTTCAATCTTTTCTTCTTTGTGTTGCCGCTCCATTGCAAGACTGATCTGCCCCCCGATGTAGTCAAGCAATTCCAGGTCTTTGTTGTTGAAGGCACTTTGGTCTTTATAGCTATAAATGGACATTACACCCATTTCTGAGGCTGTTCGGATGATGACTCCCAGCCAGATTTTTGGAATCGGGTCTTTAAACTCGGTTCCGGTTTGTTGGCTTATTTTCTCAATACCATCCTTGTAGATGATAAGAGAGCGGTCTCGCTGGACCGTGTAATCCATAAGCGTATGATCAACATCGTAGGTGAAATCTGAATCAGCTTTTTCATTGATGCAAAATACCTGGCGATAGCTGTTTCCATCTTTGAGTGAAATATGGAAGTTGTGCACTTTCAACATCTGATTCAGCTGGTGATAGATGTTTTTATATAGCTGCTCCAGGTCGTTTTCAGTGATCGTGATGTTGGCGATCTGGTAATAGAGGCTTTGTGCACTTTCAGCTCTGATTCGTTCGGTAATGTCGTAAAACACACACCGATATTCCACCGGCTCATCATTCTCAAAAACGGAAGTCATTTTTCCGGTTACGTAGATGTTCTTCCCGGATCTCGATGTTAGCACTGTTTCGAAACGCTCGAAACGACTACCGGCGGTGATTTTTAAAATATTCTGAAGGGTGCCTCTTTGATATTCATGGTGGACAGCTTCCAAAAACTTCATCTCGGTTATTTCTTCCTCTGTATAGCCGAGCTTCTTTTTTACCGCCTCATTTGCAAAGCGGATTTCACCGGTTCTTTTGAAAATAATAATGAGGTCATTGGAGTTGTCAAAAAGATCTTTGAGGTTTTGATTGGTCTTTTCAACGAGTGTATAATAGTCCCGCTGTGTATTGTCTAGCTGGGCCTCCAGGTTGGCAATTTTCTTCTTTAACTTATCAATATCGTTTTCCACCTCTGCCATATCGAGGGCTAAGCCCTTTTAACTAATAAACGTAAAACTTTAATGACTCTTAAATTGCAGTCCTGAATTTCTTTATGCACAAATGATGTCATAAGCATTAAAATTAGGCATTTTAGCCCTTACAAATGATGGCTATTTCGAGCAAACCCCTATTAATATCTATCGTTGGGCCCACTGCGGCTGGTAAGACGGATTTGGCCATTCAAATTGCCGGATGGCTTGATACCGAAATTGTGTCTGCTGATTCCCGACAGTTTTATAAAGAGATGACCATCGGCACGGCTAAACCAACTGCCGAAGAACTTGAAATGGTCCCGCATCATTTTATCGATTCACATTCCATCTCAGAATTATACAGTGCAGGGGAGTATGGTAGAGATGCATTAAGAAAAATTTCGGAGTTGCATCAAAATCACGAGGCGGTAGTGGCGGTTGGAGGATCAGGGTTGTATTTGAAAGCCATATGGGATGGATTTGACGAGATGCCTGAAATTGATTCTTCTATTCGGGAAAAGCTGAATGCTGAATATGAGGAAAAGGGACTTGATTTCCTTTTAGATGAATTGAAGCAAGCAGATCCCGTTTATTACGACCAGGTCGATAGACAAAATGGTCAGCGGGTAATTCGCGCATTAGAGGTGATTCGGAGCACTGGAAAGCCTTTCAGCTCATATCGGATGAAGAAAAAAGTTGAGATGCCCTATGATCATTTGAAGATTGGGTTGAATATGGATCGTGAAGTCTTGTTTGATCGCATTAATTGTAGAATGGATGTAATGATCGAACAAGGCCTATTTGAGGAAGCTGAACAATTGTATTCTCATAAAGATCATAACGCCTTGCAGACAGTGGGTTACTCGGAGATTTTTGGGTATATGGATGGTGAGTATGATAAAGAGGAAGCAGTCAGACTCTTAAAAAGAAACAGCCGAAGATATGCCAAACGCCAACTCACGTGGTTTCGAAAATATGAGGATATTCATTGGTTTAAGCCCGATCAACTGGCGGAGATTAAAGCACTCATCCAAAAAGCACTTTCCTGAGAAGGAAGATTTATGTTGATTTGCCAATCGTTTTATGGACTCATCCCGCAAAATTCTGATAATTACTTATTACTGGCCGCCGAGTGGAGGTGTGGGTGTTCAACGCTGGATGAATTTTGCTCTTCAGCTTAAAAACAGGGGGTGGGAGCCATGGGTGCTGACACCAGAAAATCCACAGTTTGAGATTAAGGATGAGAAACTGCTTGAAAAGGTAAAAGACATTCCGGTAGTGAAAATTCCAATATGGGAGCCCTTTAACCTTTTTCACAAACTCACCCGGAATAAGGATCGAAAGAATGTGCAACAAGGGTTGGTGCTAGAGAAATCGAAGAGGTCCTTTAAGGATAATTTGATGATTTGGGTTCGTGGGAATTTGCTTATTCCGGATCCACGCGTTTTTTGGGTAAAGCCTGCTGCAAAACGGGCAATTGAGCTGATTGAGAAAGAGGGGATTGATACGATCATTACGACCGGACCCCCTCACAGCATGCATCTGATTGGAAAACGTGTGAAGAAAAAAACAGGGGTAAAATGGCTGGCGGACTTTCGGGACCCATGGAGCAAGTGGGATGTGCTAGAAAAGCTCAAGACATCTTCGATTGCACTTGATGTTCACCAGAGACTGGAGAGGTCAGTGCTTAAAAATGCAGATTGTGCCATGACCGTCAGCTCCAGGTTGGCAGACGCTCTTGGGGGGATAGAGGTGATTCATAATGGGATCACTGTCAGAAATAAATCCGATATCAACCCAAATTCGGCTCATTTCACCATTGGCTACTTTGGTCTTTTAAATGAGCTAAGAAATCCAAGACAGCTGTGGCAGCTACTGGACCAGATGTGTCGTGAAAGTCAGGTTTTTGCGAACAAGCTGCGGATCAGAATAGGGGGAATTGTATCCGAGTCAATAAAAGATGAGATCTGCGAGCTAAAGGAATTGAATGGTAAGGTGGAGTTTTTAGACTACCTGCCTCACGAGACCATGCAAGACGAGTACAGAAAGTGCGATATACTGCTGCTTTTGCTCAACAAGTCCACTAATTCAGAATGGATTCTTCCTGTGAAGTTTTTTGAATACCTGGCCGCCGAACGCATGATTTTGGGAATGGGTGAGCGAAAAAGTGATTTAGGTGATTTGATGAATACGAAAGATGTGGGTGAAATTCTCGCTTATTCTGAAATTGATTCAATCAGGGGATTTATAGAAGATATATTTGAAAATGAAAGAAGGCCAAATGGCGAAGATACTGCTTCACTTTTGAATCAGTTTTCACATGAAAGGCTTGTCGACAAACTAGAGGAATTGATAAAGAGATAATGAATAAAATTCGCGTTGGGTTAATTGGGTGCGGACGCATCGCTCAGAGACATGCCGGCCATATCAAAAGGCTTGGGGAGCTGGTGGCTGTTTGTGATGTGAATGAAGAAAAAGCAAAATTACTCGGGGAAGAATATGATGTGCCGTGGTTTACTTCAGCAGAGGAGCTTCTAAAAATCAAAGAGATGGATGTGGCGGCAGTTTGCTCACCGAACGGACTTCATGCTGAACATACCATTGCCGCTTTAAATGCCGGGTTTCACGTGCTTTGTGAAAAGCCGATGGCGCTCAATTCAGCCGATTGCGAGGAAATGATCAAAACAGCTGAGCGATGCAATAGAAGGTTATTTATTGTAAAACAAAATCGATTTAATCCGGCGATTGAAGCAGTAAAAGAAAAAATTGACGCAGGTGCTTTCGGAGAGATTTACTCCATTCAGCTCAACTGCTTTTGGAACCGAAACTTTGCTTACTATCAGAACTCCGATTGGAAAGGAACGAAAAAACTGGATGGGGGGACGCTTTTTACGCAGTTCAGCCACTTCATCGATTTGCTCTATTGGATGATTGGAGACGTGGAGGAAGCATCAGCGCTCATTCACAATTATGCACATCAGGATGTGATAGAGTTTGAAGATACAGGAGTTGTTTCATTGAAGTTTAAGAATGGGGTATTAGGAACGGTGAACTACACGGTAAATGCTTATGCAAAGAATATGGAAGGCTCAATCACCATATTTGGAGAAAAGGGCACGGTGAAGGTAGGCGGACAATATCTCAATAAGCTGGAATACCAGTCATTCGAGGGTGAAGAAATTGGTGAGCTGAAAGAAGGAAACCCTGCAAATGAGTATGGTGAGTATCAGGGAAGTATGAGTAATCATGATCGGGTGTATGAAAACCTGATAGACGTTCTTCAGAAAGGTGGCAGTATTGCTACAAATGGCTTGGAAGGACTGAAAACCGTTGAGATCATCGAAAAGATTTATAAGTCTGCCAATGGCTGATTCTTTCATAGTTGGAGATGCAGGAGGAACCGGCACGCAGTGGCGAGTGGTGAAGGATGGAGATATTCAACAATTTGAGACCATTGGGTTTAATGCATACACACATAACTTGGAAGATCTTAAAACCAGCATCACACAGACTTTTGGTGAAGAAGTCGAACCAAATATTCCCATTTATTTTTATGCAGCAGGAGTTGACACAAAGCAACAGGCGGAAGATGTGCGTAGCGAGTTTGCTGAAATTTTTGGGAGCAACATACATATCGAAAACGATCTGGTAGGAGTAGCCCGATCACTCTGCGGTAGAGAAGAAGGAAACGTATGTATCCTTGGAACGGGATCCAATGCATGCTATTACAATGGACAGCAGGTAAACAAAGTCAGTGCTTCTTTGGGATATGTGCTGGGCGATGAAGGAAGTGGTGCTTATCTGGGTAAAAAATTAATGATGGGGATTTTTAGAGAACAGTTCTCAAAAGAAATAATCACGCAGTTTCAGGAGAAGTATAGCCTAACGTCGCATGAGGTGATACAACGAATCTATCACGAACCTCGTCCCAATCATTTTTTGGCGTCTTTTGGTACATTCATTTATGAAAACAGGAACCATCCGGAAATTCATCAGCTAATAACACGTGCTTTCAATGATTTCTTTGATGCCTTCTTTCATAAATCTGAGCATAAGGAGAAACCTTTTCATTTTTCAGGATCAATCGCTTATTACTTTTCAGATACATTGCGTCAGATTGGGACGGAAAGGAAATTTCTAATCAAAAACATAGTCCAGTCACCGATAGCAGGTTTAGTTTTATATCATCAGCAGTATGACTAAGAAACCGATCACCGAATCAGATTCCAATTATGACCATTTAGAAAAAATGGTTGTGGGTGATTTGCTAGCTAATATTAATCGGGAGGATCAGACTGTCGCTCAGGTAGTAAAGGGGTGTATACCTCAAATCGAAAAACTAGTGCTTGAAATTGTTCCGCGAATGAAAAAAGGCGGACGGCTATTTTACATTGGTGCAGGAACCAGTGGTAGATTAGGCATTGTAGATGCCTCGGAATGCCCGCCCACGTTTGGGGTTTCGCATGATCTGGTGATTGGCATCATTGCAGGTGGTGATGGAGCGATTAGGAAAGCAGTGGAATTTGCAGAAGACGATACTCATCAGGGATGGAAGGACCTTGAATCACATGGAATCAGCCAAAAGGATACAGTAATAGGGGTAGCGGCATCCGGCAGGACTCCCTATGTCATTGGTGCGGTTAAATCTGCACAGGAAAATGGGTGTTTGACAGGGTGCATCACCTGTAATGAGGACACTGCTCTTGCCAGAGCCTCTGAATATCCGATTGAGGCAATCGTAGGCCCGGAGTTTGTCACAGGAAGCACCCGTATGAAAGCGGGCACTGCTCAAAAGCTCATTCTCAATATGATATCTACTTCCGTCATGATCCAGCTGGGTCATGTCTCAGGAAATAAAATGGTGGATATGCAGCTGAGTAATGAGAAATTGGTAGAACGGGGCATTCAGATGCTGGTGGATAAATTGAATATAACTTTCGAAGAGGCTGAAACTCTTATCAAAAAGCATGGATCTGTACGAGCTGCACTAGCAGCATATCAATTCTAATACAGCCATCAATTCACTTTTAGTTGGCTGTAAATTTCATTAACTTAAAATCTGAGTTTTTATAAAACGCAAAATTTTCTTTGTTAACTATTTATTAATAGTTCGATGGAAAATTTAAACGTAAAAAAATACCTATCTGCACGATAGATTCTACTTTTGTAAGGCTTTATTAAACCAAAAAAGAAAAACAGAAAGCATGAAAAAAATTTTACTAACTGTAACGCTTGCAGTGAGCACCCTTCTCCTCTTTGGACAGGGCTCTACAACGTCTGCCATGAATGGTAGAATAACAGATCAAAGCGGAGAACCGCTTATTGGAGCAACTGTACTAGCAGTTTACACCCCTACGGGTGCTGAATACGGAAACGTAACAGATGTAGATGGTTATTATCGAATTCCAAACATGAAAGTAGGGGGTCCTTACACGATCACTATTTCATATGTAGGGTTTGAAACTAAGACTCAGGAAAATATTTACCTTGATTTGGGTCAGTCATACAAGCTATCAACTACACTATCGGAATCTGCTGAAGCTCTGAGTGAAGTAGTTGTTACAGCAAGCTCAGGATTGATTGATGGAAACAGAACGGGAGCCGAGACAAAAGTATCAACCAGAGAGATCAACTCATTACCGAACGCAAGTAGAGGAATACAGGATTTTACTCGATTGACGCCTCAGGCAAGTATTACCTCTGGAGGAGGACTCAGTATTGCCGGAAGTAATAATAGATACAACTCAATTTTTATTGACGGAGCTTCCAGTAATGATGTATTTGGTCTTGCAGGAAATGGTCAGAATGGTGGTCAAATCGGCAACTACCCTTTGGTAAGTATGGATGCACTTGATCAAATCAGTGTTGCAGTAGCGCCATATGATGTTACATTGAGTGGTTTTGCAGGAGGTGGAATTAGTGCAGTAACCAGAAGTGGCACGAATGAATATGAAGGCTCAATTTATTACTTCGTAAGAAATCAGGATCTGGCAGGAAAAACTCCAAAGTTTATTTCTGATCCGGCAGATATAGAGAGAGAGAGGCTTGCTGAATTTTCTGCTAAGACATACGGGTTCAGAGCTGGTGGACCTATTATCAAGGATAAATTATTTTTCTTCATAAATGGTGAAATTCAGAGAGAAGAGACTCCTCAGCCATTTGATTTTGCAAGCTATACAGGATCAGCAACTCAAGCTGACGTAGACAATCTAATTTCTACTTTGAATGGACTTGGATACAACCCTGGGTCTTATGAAAATGTGGTTCAAGAACTTCAGGCTGAGAGATTTTTGATCAAGCTTGATTATAACCTTAGTAGAGAGCATAAAATTTCATTAAGACATAGTTATAATAAAGGTGAGAATTTTTCCCCGAGTGGCTCTTTTACCACAGGAATTCGATTTGCTAATTCTGGTGTATTCTTCCCAAATACGACCAATGCAACTACGCTTGAAGTTGCATCAAACTTTGAGAACAAATCAAATAAGTTAATTATTGGATTTACTTCTGTGGTAGACGACCGTGACCCACTTGGGTCACCGTTCCCGTACATTGATATTAGTGAGGGAAACGTAGAGGTAGGAAGTGAGCAGTTTTCAACAGCAAACTTGTTGGAGCAGAAGATTTTAACTTTTACAGACAACTTTAGTCTTTACAAAGGAAGACACACCATTACAATCGGGACGCACAATGAGTACTATGATATGAACAATGTATTCATTCGTCAGAACTTCGGATCTTATAGATACGATAACATAGCTGACTTCATAGCTGATGTTAATGGTGGAACTGATCTAGCGACACAGTATGATCGAAGTTATTCACTAATAGACAATACAACAGGGGATAACACTGAGGCTGCTGCAGCTTTCAAAGCTTTGCAAATTGGACTTTATGTGCAGGACGAATTTCAGGTAACTGAAAAATTGAAGTTGACAGGTGGTCTTCGAATTGATATACCAATGTTTTTGGATGATCCAGTGGAGGACACCTACTTTAATAACACAACTATTGGATTGATTGAAGCAGCAGGTTATGACTTAAAGGGAGCCAGAGCAGGGCAGGCGCCAGACGCACAAGTTCTGTTCTCTCCAAGGGTTGGATTTAATTATGACGTAAAAGGTGATCAATCAACTCAATTAAGAGGTGGAATTGGTGTATTCACTAGTAGAATCCCTTACGTATGGCCAGGTGCGATGTACAACAATAATGGTTTGACCGTAGGAGGTACTCGACAATTTTCAGGAATAGATTTCAGAGCCGATCCTTTTAATCAATACACAGTTGGTGATTTTGGTGGTACTGATGCTATCCCACAGGGTCAAATGGATTTGTTTGCCTCTGACTTCAAGTACCCTCAGGTTTTAAGAACAAGTATCGCTGTGGATCAAAAATTACCATGGTGGGGATTGATTGGAACTGTGGAAGCAATCTACACAAAGAATATTAATGCGATTTTCTATGAAAACCTGAACGTGGCACCAGCTACTGAAACGCTGGAAGGAACACCTGATAACCGTCCTGTCTTCAACAATCCTGATATTGACAATACTTACACGGCTATTTATCTTGGTTCAAATACAAGTGAAGGTTATAGCTATAACTTATCAGCAAGTATTACCAAGCCATTTGATAATGGACTAACGGCTAACGTGGCGTATAGCTTTGGTAGAGCGGAAGCGATTTTTGAAGGTACTTCATCACAAAACTCATCTCAATGGAGAGGTGTTTATTCTCTTAATGGACGAAACAACGCTACACTAGGTAGATCTGATTTTGATGTTGCTTCAAGAGTACTTGCATCTGTCTCTTACAAAAAGGAGTACTTAAACAACTTTGCGACAACCATTTCATTATTCTATAATGGACAAAGTGGTTCTCCTTTCTCATATACATATAACGAGGACGTAACAGGGGAAGACTCGAGAGAAAGAGCATTGATATATGTGCCAGAATCACAATCAGAAATTGTTTTTGCTGATGCGGGAACAGCTAATGCTCAGTGGGCTGCATTGGATGCATATATTTCTAATGATGATTACCTAAGTGAAAGAAGAGGTCAGTATGCTGAGAAAAATATGGCAAGACTTCCTTTCTCCAGTATTCTTGATTTTAGGTTACTTCAGGATTTCTACATTGAGATGTCTAATGGAAAAAGAAATACCATCCAACTTTCATTTGATATCTTCAACGTAGGTAACCTGATTAACCCGGATTGGGGTAGAAGATACTTCACACCAGATGGTGACGGAACTTCAGTACAACTTCTATCATTTGAAGGATATCAAACAGGAACCAACATTCCTACCTATTCTTTTGATACAAGTGTTCAGGATAAAGAGGATTTACTGGGTAAAGATGATACCGGCCTTATCAGTTCCAGATGGCAAATGCAATTTGGAGTACGATATATTTTTGGAAACTAATAATCAACCAACCTAAACTTAAAACCCTGACCATTTGGTCGGGGTTTTTTGTTTCTACACATCAAATCTACCTTTGCGTCAATGCATACCATTACTCCTTATGAGCGTTGGAATCAATACTACAATTCCAGCTACGATGATCGCTCCCCTTTTTCGGGGAAGGAGTATAACTATGATCTCTATTCAGAGAATATTTATGGCTATTATATTGACCCGGCCTGGGATTTTTTTGGTTCTGAGACCCTCTATATCAAAATCCTTTTTGTGGATTATGATCGAGGGTTTGCCGTCATCGAAATGATCGGTGAATGGAATGATGCACTCAACAATGACATCATGCAACTCAAGCGAAACATCATCGAGCACATGGTCTCATTTGGGATCAATAAGTTTGCGCTGGTGGGAGAAAACATCATGAATTTCCACGGCAGTGATGACTGCTACTATGAAGAATGGTTTGAAGATGTAGAAGACGGATGGATTGCAGGAATCAATTTTCAGGAGTTTGTGATTGATGAGATGAAGAATTTTAATATTGATAATTACATCAATATGTCAGGAAGTCTGCAGATAGAAAAATGGAGAACCCTGCCACCGCTTCGCTTTTTTGAGTTAGTCAATGGCTTGATATCCCGAAGGCTGGCAATTTAGTTCACCGTTTGTTCATCGAGCTGCTTTAAAGCAGTGGGAAGGTCAATACTATTCATCCGAGCAATTACTTCTTCGCTGAGTTTCAGGAAATCTTCAGCTACTGCACTTTGCTCAGTAAAAGAATAGAGTGATTCGTGTTGTTCATTCGCTTCACTGACCCGAATAGACTCCCGAATGCGTTGATCCAGGATGAGTCTTCCAAGTTCTTGCTCTGCTTCACGCACAATTTTTTGATGGAATAAAGTATGCTTTCTATACAGATTGAAGAAGATCCCTAAAATATTGAGAGGCTTATCTTTCTCTACTTCATTGAGGTATCCAAGTAGTTTTTTGAATCCCGCTACAGAAAATGAACCGGGGGTTGCCGGAATGAGGATTCCATCAATGTTAGCGATAAAAGATTTGACCGTAACACCAAAATGGGTAGGAAAATCCAAAAGAATGATGTCGTATTGATGTCTAATAGCAGCCAGGAGTTTATAAAACAGGATATGACCAAATGAAATGAATTGGGTATTGGATTCCATTTCCGCCATATTATAATCACCGGGAATTAAATGAAGGTAAGGGTGAATTTCAATCGGTTCGATTTTCGGTTGCTCATTGTGAAGGATTTTTTTGGTTAGCGTAAAAAGTGTAGTGGCTTGGTTGCTTTGCCCGATGAGTGCCTGACTAAGGTTGGATTGAGGATCACAATCAATAACTAAAACTTTAAAAGCACGAGACCAGGAGTGAGCCAAACTCAATGTGGTGCTGGTTTTACCAACTCCTCCTTTGAAGTTATATACCGCTATTGTTTGGGACATATTGTGTCTAGCCATTTTTCCATCCAGCAGCGGTGATTTTAGGAAATGTTAAAATAGTAAAATTTTATCTTATTAAGATACTATTTAGCTATTTTCTCTGGTTCCATTGGTTTTACCTCAGCCACTTCAGAAATCAGGTATTTTCTCTTCGTGTTGACCTGTTGACAGACCGATCGAGTTCGCTTCTTTTCTAATTTGATAAATGGTTTGTTATTAAAAATGAAAACTTGACCAACTTGAATACTCTTTAGCATTATCAGGTCTGAAGGAGCATCAAATTGCTTTAGAATTTGATAAAGAACAGGATCTGAGCAGCTGGATGCCTTTGGGTTTTTGAAATATTTGTTCAGTGCTTGCAATACGCTGGAATGAAAAACATCTTCTTTAAGCATTGGTGTAGCGATTTGCTTAAAACATTCTTTCCATTCTTTTCCATGTGGCTGAATCCTTCTTCCATATTGCTTGAAAGCCATCAGGTGTGCAACTTCATGCAGATATGTTACCAGGAATGCAAAAGGGTTCAGGTCATTATTGACAGTGATGGTATGTTTTTCAGACTGAGGATTGAATCTATAGTCTCCTAATTTGGTCTGCCTGGCTTTCTTGATTTTAAATTCAAAACCCATGTGTTCATAGAGCTTTACGCAGTATACGACGGCATTGGGAGGTACAAATTTCTGAAAAACCTCAATAGAAGTCATTTGAATATTGGTTTTGTGTCTTTAAAACTTAAAATAATCCAAAATGATTTTCCATTCATCGAACAATAATAGTTACTGACTAATATTTATATAATTTTATATACCGTTATTGTAGTACCACAACACCAAACTATGAAACAGAAGCTATTGCTTTCTTTAGTGATATCTTGTGCCAACTTTTTAGCACTAGGCCAATGTCCAAGCTATAATATCACAAATATCCAGTCAGGCACTTGCGTTGAGCCAGCAGGAGATATAGAACTTTTTGGTGCTGGCAATATTACTTTAACCGTCAATGGAGACCTCACAATTAATGGAAATCTTACAATAAGAGAGGATTTAATTGTAAATGGTGTGCTGACAGTAACAGGTGATATTATTGCAAGGAGTGGCTCTCTAACTATTGGTAATGGCGGAACAGTTGATGTTGGTGATGACTTTAGACCCCAAAATAATTTTACTTCGTTCTTCGATATAATAATTCAGGATGGTGGGTTTTTACAAGTAGCTGATGATTTTGATGCTGCAAATCTATCGGGGCTTGATATTCAGAATGGCGGAACAGTTGATGTAGGCGGAGATTTCACAACAGGTGCAGGAAGTGTAACCAATATCGATGGCAGTATGAATGTTGATGGAAATTTCACAAATGAATCATTCATTGTGGATGCTCTACTTGAAGGAGATGGAAATCTTACCGTTGGAGGCACATATACAAATAATGGGGATGATTCCGGGTTTACGGGAGATCTGAATGGTGCTCCGCTCCCCGTTGAATTGGTCTATTTTAAAGGATTGGTTGAAGGAAACAGCGTGAAATTGGAGTGGCTCACATCGGCTGAGATAAATAATGAAGGTTTTGAAATACAGAAAAGCGCAGATGGAGAGAATTTCAAAGTAATTGGATTTGTAGGTGGTCATGGCAATAGTAATCAAGAACACCTCTACACCTTCACGGATAATAATCCATACAGTGGGTCTTCTTTTTATCGGTTCCGACAAGTGGATTTTGATGGACAGTTTGAATACAGTCCGATTGTTTTGCTCAACACCGATGGACAAATAGGAGGTGATTTAGAAGTATTTCCTAATCCGACTAATGGCCCCATACGCATTCAGGGAGTAGTAACCGATATTCAGCTTTTTGATCCAATGGGCAGGTCCGTTTTGAGACTATCAAATACAACTAACGCTGAGGCAGAACAGTTAATATCCCAACAATTGGAAGGATCAGCGGTAGGTACTTACACATTGCATGCGATGGCAGGAAATGAGACTTATCGGGTCCGAATAGTCAAGAAGTAGATCTATTTCTTTCTGAATACCATTTTAATCGGCACTCCTCTGAAATCGAAGTGTTCTCGCATCCTATTTGTAAGGTAGCGCTGATACGGTTCTTTTATATACTGCGGGAAATTGCAGAAGTAAGCAAATGTCGGAGTTTGTGTCGGTAGCTGGGTAATGTACTTGATCTTGATGTAATGTCCTCTTACTGCTGGAGGTGGGTAGTTTTCAATTTCTTTTCCCATCAGCTCATTCAGCTTTGAAGTTGTGATTCTTCTGGATCGGTTTTCGTAAACCCTCAATGCCAATTCCAGCGTTTGCATAATGCGTTGCTTTGTCAATACGGAGGTGAAAATAATGGGGATATAACTCAATGGGCCGAGTTTCTCCTCCAGGAATTTCCGATAATTATCGGCTGTCTTTGAGTCTTTTTCCTGCAAATCCCATTTGTTTACCATCAATACGATCCCTTTCTTGTACTTATGAGCCAACCCAATAATATTCATATCCTGAGATTCCAGACCTGTTTCTGCATCAATCATTACAATACACACGTCAGAATCCTGGATGGCTTGAACTGCCCTTAAAACTGAATAGAACTCAATATTTTCTTTTACGCGTGACTTCTTTCGAATACCTGCCGTATCAGTCAGGATAAAATCCTTTCCAAATAAATTATATCGGGTGTTTGTGGCGTCTCTGGTAGTTCCTGCGATATCGGTTACAATACTCCGTTCTTTACCAATGAGTGCATTGATGAATGAAGATTTGCCAACGTTGGGTCTTCCAACAATCGCAATGTGAGGAACCTCTTCTTTTTCAATATCCCCGTCATCAAATCCTTTAACCACCTCATCCAACAGGTCACCGGTCCCTGCACCGCTGGCAGCTGCTATAGCAAAAAGAGGAGCGTTTAGTCCAAGTGAATAAAACTCATTGGATGCCAGTAGCTTTTCCTGATTGTCGGCTTTGTTGGCTACCAGATATATTGGTTTGTCAATCTCCCGAATCACATTCGCAAAATCCTGGTCTAGTCCATGCATTCCCGTATCACAATCAACCATGAACAGTATAGCTGTTGCTTCTTCCAGTGCCTCTTTCACCTGAGATCGGATAGCTCCTTCAAATATGTCATCTGAGCCTTCAACATACCCTCCTGTATCTATAACGGTAAACTTCTTCCCGTTCCACTCTCCATAGCCATAATGACGATCACGGGTCACACCCGATTCATTGTCCATAATGGCCTGTTTTTTTTCTATCAGCCGATTGAAAAGGGTGGATTTACCCACATTGGGTCTGCCTACAATTGCGAGAACATTGGCCATCTGTACTTTTTCTAATTAACCTGCGAAATTAAAGCAAACAGCAGCCAAACCCTTACTTTTTAGATTTCAAGTATTCTATGAGATACTTAGTTAATGTTTAATTGTCAATTCCCTCATCAATCTTCAAAGAGTCCATCTGAAGTGAATCCATAGGTAATGCATTCATCCGTACCGAGTCAATTCGTAATGAATCTAACACTCTCAGGGAATCAAGGCGTGCCAGTGAATCCAGTCTTCTTTGACGAGCGAGTTCCTCTAGTCGTGCTATTTCTTTCAGTCTCTCAATCTCTTCTTGTGCAATCTGAATGGCTTTGTCTAGCACTTCATCTTTATCCGCGCGAATACCGGCAATGGTAGGTTTAACGTTCACATCCGGAACAATACCTACTCGCTGAGTCTCACTGCCGTCTGGGTAATAGACACCAATTGCGGACATGGAAGTGTGTAGTCGCGCCAGAATGGCAAACTTGGAAACATTACCGAGTGTGCCGGCCGTTTGGCTGCCAACGACGGTCACATTTGGTGCTGTTTGAAGGCTCATGCAGGTAAACTCTGCATTGCTTTGGGTATTCTCATCAACCAGCAAAACCACATTTCCCTTAAAGTAGTCTTCATTTTCTTCCCCGCATGTTCGTTCTCCATCCCAAATAAATTTTCCCGGGTAGCTTAGATCCGGTCGGGTAAATTTTGCAAAAACCGTATCAGATGGATTTAAGTATTTGGCAAGGGCGCGATAGGAAACTCTGGGATTTGATCTGAGGTCAAAAATGATAAACTGCTGATTTATTAACTCACTCATCATTTGATCCACATCTCCATTTGTTACTTTCCCTAAATCAGCATAACCAATTGAATCATCGACAATGGACCATTTTTCGGCGGAATTGTTGGACTGATAGCTGAGATCAGAATATTTGTAGAGATTAAGTGTGGCAGTCCTAACCGATCCATTTCGTTCGATTTCTACATGAGGAGGTTCTTTCATACCCATGAAAAGGGTATGGTAGATATTCCGATTTTTTACTGCCTCATTCGATCCCCAGATATACTTTCTGTTGGCTTCATGCATACTCACTGCGGAGCGACCATTGATATTTTTTAAGACATCACCGACCTTTAGATCACTCATCTGTGCTTTTGAACGATCAATTATTTCGGTCACTACCACCTGGTTCTCAATCAAATCAATTCTGGCAGGCAGAAAATTATTGTAAGGCATTTCATCGAGTTCGGAAGTCACCAATCCTGCATGGCTATCGTCTATTTTCACAATTAATTCCAGCATGGCCAGGTGGAAGCCGAGCTCCGTATCTGCATTCAGAAATTTCGGGATCATTTCTTTGAGTACGTCATCCCAGTCCTGATCAGTCAGGTACTTGTGAGGGTAGAAGTATTCGATGTAGTTCCAATACCTGAATAGTGGCAGTAATCGCTGGTTAGGGTCTTTCCATATAAAGTCAAAGTCAGGACCTTCGTTTTTTGGTTCAAACTGCTGTGCATCTCCCTGACTGATGTAGAAGTGATTGCCTTGAAACCGATTATTCTCTATGTTTTTGAATGTCTTCCGAAACTCATCAGAGAAGCGCCTGTCCTGCGTCCAGGAAAGATCAAAGTTTTTTAAAAAATGTTGGTCGCTGTTAGAGTTATTGCAGCTTCTGCAAGGAGGTAGCTGGCCCATGTAATAGACCCATTTAGCTATGTAATT
Source organism: Ekhidna sp. (assembly GCF_965221965.1). Classification (GTDB taxonomy): domain Bacteria; phylum Bacteroidota; class Bacteroidia; order Cytophagales; family Cyclobacteriaceae; genus Ekhidna. The sequence continues at coordinate 2,682,818 of NZ_OZ244926.1, read as the reverse complement.
TGAAAACTCTGCATGAGTTTTATACTTCGCCGTTTTCTCAATCATATTTTGTAGCTTCTCATCCCAGTTATATGAGCCTTTGGCAACTAGTGGGTGATAGTATTTTAGAAATCCCCATATTTTAGCGACATAGAAAAGGCGATCAACATCCTGCAGTTGGTCTTGGCTATCACCGGACTTTATCGGGACAAAAGAAGTGTTGATAGAGAAGCAAAAAGCTATCAGAAGGAGTACAAGTGGTCGCATGAGCATATAAGTTGATTAGCAACCAAACTTACTCAACTTTCACCATCCTTTTATTGCAACAGGCTTAATGCCTACGTATTACTTTCGTGCTATCTCGATCGCTTTTTCCAATACCTCATCTCTTCCTTCTTTAATTCCTTTTATTGTTGGTCTTATTTCAATATCAGGTACAATTCCAATTCGTTGGGTTTCTCTTCCATCCGGATAGTAGACACCAATACCAGACAATGTAGTATAATGATTACCAAAGAGATTAAACCGAGTAACGTTACCGTCTGCACCTGATGTCTGGCTGCCGATGCTTGTAACGTTAGGTGCAGTTTGAAGACACATACAGGTGAATTCTGCGTGGCTCTGTGTTCGTTCATTGAATAAGATAATGACTTTCCCCCGGTAATAGTTTTTATTCTTCTTACCACACCAACTCTCGCCACTCCATTCAAATTTTCCCGGGTAGGAATAGTCCGGGCGGGTGAACTTCGCAAATTGTTTTGGTTTATTATTTAAGTAGCGAGCAATTGAATAAAGGGTGCCTTTTGGATAATTTCTTAGGTCAAAAATGATGGCACGTGTATTCATCATTTCCTCCATCATCTCGTCGACTTCCTTAATCACTAATTTTCCCATATTGACATATCCGATTGAGTCCTCCAAAAAAAGCCATGGCTTTTTCTCTTTAGATTCGATTTTTAGTTCATAATACTTGAAGAGATCTATTTTCTCATTCATCATTTGATCTCCTCTCTGAAAAGAAATACTTGCTGAATCACTTAATTCAAAGAGTAAGGCAAACTGAAGCAATCGAGTTTTGGCAGTTGGATTTGACCCCCACACATACTTTTGATTTCCTTGCCAAAGATCATTTACTGGCCTTTCGTTAATAGCCATGATTACGTCACCTCTTTGGAGCATATTTTGATTTTTAGCTGAATCCAAAATACTCACTACAACTGGCTTTTCTTCAACCCACATAAGTTGAACTGGAAGCATAAGGTCGAACCCTAAGTCTTCTTTGAGAAGTGGTGTGACAAATCCGGCGTGTGAGTCATCGACTTTGACTACTAAATCAAGTACGGCACGATGAAAGGCTGCCTCAGAATCAACAGATAGAAATTTTGGAATCATTTCTTTCAATACTTCATCCCAGTCCTGATCTGTGAGGTATTTGTATGGAAAAAAATATTCGACATAATTCCAGTATCGAAACAGAACGAGTAAGCGGTGATGGGGGTTTGACCATTCAAGACTCTGAAGGACATCTTCATTCCTTGGTTTAAACTCATTTACTGGTCCCTGATCAACATAGTGATTTTTACCCTGAAAGCGATTGTCTTTAATGTTTTGAAGCAACTCCTGAAGGTCTGTGGTAAAATATTGATTGTTAGTCCAGCTAAGATCAAAATTCTTGAGGAAAGATGCGTTCTTAGACTCTTCATCACACTTCTTGCACTCTTCAATGGTCCCAAGATCATTGACCCACTTTACATAATAGTCAGATAGATCTTTGGTATTTTCAAATGAGGAGGTTTGATCAAGCAGTTCCGTAAGTTTTGCATCCCAGTCGTAAGTTCCTTTTCCAACCTCCGGATGGTAGTATTTGAGGAATCCCCATAACTTCCCTGTAAAAAAGTGCTTGCTTTCTTTCGTAAGGTTGGTTTGTCCAAAGGAGCTAAAGCAAATGAATGCAACGAGAATGATCGATTGAAGAGATTTCATTCAAACAGGTAGTTAGGATTAATATCCAAACCTACTCAACTTACGGTCATCTTTTCTCCAATCCTTTTCAACTTTAACAAACGTTTGCAAATGAATCTTCTTGCCAAAGAACGCTTCCATGTCCTTACGGGCCTCCATTCCTACTTTTTTGATCGACTCGGCTTTCTTACCAATGATGATTCCTTTCTGGCTGTTTCGCTCCACGTAGATCTCCGCATCTATACGGATGATTTTGTCTTCCTCTTTAAAGCTGGTTACAACCACCTCTGAACTATATGGAATCTCTTGCTGGTAGTTGAGGAATATTTTTTCACGGATGATTTCAGCACTTATGAATCGTTCACTTTTATCCGTCAGCTCGTCTTCAGGGAAGTATTTAGGATGCTTTGGTAGTAATTCCAGAATTCTGTTGAGAAGCACTTCAGTCCCATTTTGTTCCAGTGCTGAGATAGTCATGATCTCCAATTCAGGATACAACTCTTTCCAGTACGTGGTTTTGTCAAATGTTTGTGAGCCTTTATTCTGATCGGTTTTGTTAATTAGAAAAAGGACAGGAGCGTTGGCTCGTAGGGCCATTTCAATAAGTTGAGGATAATCATTTTTATCCTCGAGAGCTACCATAAACAGGATCACATCCGCATCTTCCAGGGCTGTTTGTACATACCCCATCATTTTTTCCTGGAGTTTATAGGCTGGATCAATGGCACCAGGAGTATCAGAAAATACAATTTGATAATTAGGCTCATTCAGGATGCCAAACATTCGATGACGTGTGGTTTGAGCCTTACTGCTGGTGATGGCCAATTTTTCACCCATCAGTGCGTTAAGAAGGGTGGACTTACCCACATTGGGTCTGCCAATGATATTCACAAACCCCGCTTTATGATCTTTCGTTTCAGTCATTTAAATAGTAGACACCATAATAAGTAAACACCAAAACTATGCGTATAATCTTAACCATACTAGTACTTACGATTTTTAGCTCAATTAATGCTCAGGATAAGGAAGTTGAATCAATCAAATCTCAAGCAAAAACTTTTTCTGAATACCTTATGAAGGGAGAGCGTGAGAAGATTGTGGCCATGTACACCAGTGATGCCAAAATATTCCCTTCTGATGCAGACATTCTTGAGGGTGAAGCCTTGGCAAACTATTGGAATCCTCCGGGTGAAAGCTCATGGAAGACTTCTTATCACAGGATTACACCGGTAGAAATTAAAATTTTAGGTAATGAGGCGTATGATTACGGATATTATGAGGGCACTTCTACGAATGGAGAGCAAACGTCTGATTGGCGAGGAAAATATGTAATCATTTGGCGCAAGGTAAAGGATGAGTGGAAGATATACCTGGACATCTGGAACCGAATAAAACTGGATGATTAAAAACCTTTGGCTATCAAAATTATTCTGTCTAATTTTGCAGCTCACATCGCGGGATGGAGCAGTTGGTAGCTCGTCGGGCTCATAACCCGAAGGTCGCAGGTTCGAGTCCTGCTCCCGCTACTAAAGAAGAAGCCTCAGAGAAATCTGAGGCTTTTTTTGTTGCTTTCGACTAGATTAGTAATTACGAATCCCATTACTGCAGAGATGAAAAAAACATATTATTTACTAATTCTTTTCTCTCTTATTACTGCCTACCAACTAAAAGGACAGACCATTGATCAGATTATTATTCAGGTAGACACGATTAATAATCCGAAAGAAATGCTTAAGTTATTAAATCCACATTTGGGATCGGTTAAAAAATCGAAGGATAGCATTCAGGCTAAATTCTTTTATCATCTTGGCATAGCTCACGGAATGCTTTACAATCCAGATTCATCTACTTATTACTTCAATCGAAGTTTGGATATTGCTCGTAGAAGCAAAGATGTTCTTTTACAAATCGGTGCTTTGAACGGTTTGGGAAATGTGGCGAGAATATCCAGTGAAAATGAAACGGCAAAAACCTATTTTGAACAAGCACTGGATTTGGCAGATGGAAAGGAGGAAGTAGCATTCAGGAGTTGGCAATCCAAGTTAATAGGTAATCTGGCAGGTATATTTTTTGAGCTGGGTGATCCTAAATCTGCTTTGGGATACTCAAAAAAAGGGCTTTCTATTTCCAGGAAAATCGGTGATCAAAAGGAAATAGCAACTAATCTCATCCGATTGGGCTATTGCTACAACGCACTGGAGAAGCAGGACAGTGCGTTGATGGTAAACAAAGAAGCTGCCGGTTTATTAGAAAACTCGGGGGATAGTCTGGGGTTGATCTATCAGTATTACAGCATTGCAAACATTTATAAATCAATGCAAGAATGGATAGAAGCAGAAAGTTATTTCGAAAAAGCTGTGGATATGGCAGCACGTTTTGGAGAAGCCGAGACTCATGCGGGAAGTTTGAATGCCCTTGCCGAGATGGCAATTGATAAGCAGGACTTCAATCGATCTCACATATTATTAGAAGAGGCAATCAAGCTGTCACAAAAGAACAATATGCCTTTTGGTCTGCGAAGATCTTATCAATTATATTATCAGCTGGATCGAATGCAGAAAAATTGGGTTTCTGCTATTGAAAATCTCGAAAACTATCATGCGTTAAACGATTCTATTCAAAAAACAGAAACGCTGAAAAGCATCGAGGAATTTAAGGTGAAATATGAGACAGCAGAAAAGGAAAAGGAAATTCTTGAGGCAAAGCAGGAGCTGGAGAGAAAAGAACGTTTTCAAACCTTTTTGGTAATCATTATTGCGGTCATCGTTGTATTTAGCATCATTGCTATCCTTCTGCTTATTCAGCGGTTTAAACTTAAGAGAGCTCTTCTTTCCCAGGAAATAGACACGTTAAGAATCCAGATCAATAGCATTTTTGAAGGGGGAATAAAAAGCCTGGATGTGAATCTGGACCAGATCAATGAAGGCCTTTATAAACCTCTTTCTGAAAGAGAATACGAAATCCTTCACGAGGCTATTTCCGAGAAGACCAACAGTGAAATAGCAGAATCTATGTACTTGTCTGTAAACACGGTTAAGTACCACCTAAGAAATGTTTACGAAAAACTGGGTGTGACTAACCGAAAAGAAGCACTGGAAAAAATACTCTCCAGGCACTAAAAATAAACTTTTTGTAAAAACTACCCACTTGGGTAGGCGATAACCACCCGGGGTGGATGGGCGTTTTAATAGGGTCCAATCCGAGCTTGGCATTGAATTTAAAATCGCAATGCCATGAAAAAGTTTTACCCTAGTTACACAGAAATAACAAATAAGTATGTTGCACTATTCGTACTATGCACTTTACTGAGCATATCGGCTTTTGCTCAGGATTCCACTCCACCATCGTATACTTTGTTGGAGCCTACTCCGGATGCTACAGCACAAAGTATTTACCCAGCCATACGAATTACGTTTAATGAAGATATAGCGGTAGGTACTGGAAATGTGGTCATTTACAATTATGATGATGAAACCCCATTTCAAACCATAGATGTGGCCAATATGCCTTCATACTATACGCTGAATGGTGATCAGATTTCTTTTTGGAGAGACGATAACTTCGAAGACCTGACAAAATACTATGTTGAAATCTGCAATACCTGTATAACAGATTTAGCTGGGAACGCTTTCTCCGGAATAGCTGGGAAAGATACCTGGTCATTTACCACTGGTGACTCCCAGCCACCTCAGGTAGATGGGTTAAGTCCGACTAACACAGCATCAGAAGTGGCTGTTGAAGCTAACCTCATAATCACATTCGATGAAAATGTCCGATTTGAGCCTAATGAAGAGATCTACATTAAGTACGCTTCGGATGATCAGATTTGGGCTACCATCAATACCAACTCTAGCGACATATCCATCAGTGACAATGTGGTGACTATCGATCCTCCTTCAGATATGCCATTTTCCACTGAATTTTATGTAGAAATTGATCAGTACGGCTATGAGGGTGATGGAATTATTACCGATCAGTACTTCAATATTTTTGAAGGAATTGGTCAAACAGACTGGTCTTTCACCACGGCAGAAGAGGTGGTAGACATCCCGGATGCAAACTTCAAAAGCTATCTGGTGAATAACACGAATATCAACACCAATGAAGATTCAGAGATACAGGTCAGCGAAGCATCAGCCTTTACTGGTACTATCAATATATATGGTCAGTCTGTTGCAGATCTGACGGGTATTGAAGCGTTTACATCACTCACTGGCCTGAATTGCCTTGATAATGACCTTACCTCCATTGATATCAGTCAGAATACCGCCCTGGAAACATTGAATTTGGGATTTAATTCACTTTCCTCGCTGGATGTGAGCAACAATACTAATTTGACTTATCTAGGTGCCTATGTGAATGATATCACAGCACTTGATGTGAGTCAAAACACTTCCTTGACAATTCTGGAGATCTATGACAATATGCTTACTTCAATAGACGTAAGCCAAAATCTTGATCTGGAAGTATTGGAGGTTCAGGAAAACCAACTCACATCAATGGTGTTGGGTGCAAACACAATATTGGAGGCCTTGTATTGTGATAACAACCAGCTTACCTCTCTTGATGTAAGTCAAAATACCGGACTGTATGAGATTTATTGCCATGATAACTTGCTTACTGAGTTGAATGTGGCAAATGGAACCAATGCAGAAGGGTATGCTGAGGCGCAGAATAATCCGGACCTCACTTGCATTCAGGTCGACAATGAGAGTGAAAGCAATCTGGATTTTTGGAATGTAGACGCTGAGGTGAGGTTTAGCGAAGATTGTAGTGTGCCATTGGATAATGAAGCACCTACGGTTGAAGCTTTTGCCTATCGCTACGCTACCGATGTGCCAATAGATGTAGGTGAATTGACCATTACGTTTAACGAACCGGTGGTGACCACTTCAAATTTGAATATTAACATGTGGGATTACTCCAACAATCTCATTGCGCAGTACCTGGGTGTGGATCCTAATGAAGTCACTGTTGATGGTGAGGTAGTCACCTTCGATGTTCCCCAGCTTACCTATGGTGAATCCTATTATATCCAGATAGCTAGTAGCTCATTTAAAGATCTGGCGGATAATACCTATGCAGGAATCATAGGAGCGCAGCACTGGTACTTCACCGCAGAATCAGAACCCGAGGAGGTTGTTCAAATTAACGATACAGACTTCAAAACCTTCCTGCTGAATAATGGACAAATCAATACGAATGAGGATGAGGAAATTCAGGTATCAGAAGCCGAGAATTATTCTGGTAACCTTACCTACTCTAATCAAGGGTTGTCTGATCCGACAGGAATCGAAGCTTTTGTCAATGTCGTGTGGATAGACCTTTCGCTGAATGATTTAACAAGCATTGATCTTTCTGCGAATGTGGATGCTGCGCAGGTCAACCTGGTAGGCAATGACCTGGAATCCCTTGTGCTACCAAACCGGAGCTCCTTCAATAACATTTTACTGAATGGGAATCAGTTGACAAGCCTGACATTGCCGGAAGACATTACGGCCAATACGGTGCAGATTTACCAGAATCCTTTGGAGTCTTTCGAAGCAGTAAATGGTTCCTTTGACATGATCAATGGATCAGGATTGAGCAGTTTGACTACTGCAAATATTACAGGCACAGATGTCAGGGTTTTGAATTTGTCGAGCAGCCAAATCAGCACCCTGGCCCTTGGGAGTGCTTCTTCTTTGGAAAGTATTGATGTATCCAGTTGTGGAAATCTTACCACCCTTGATCTTAGTGCCAATACGAGTCTGGAAAGTGTTACTACGGCGTTTGGTGCAGTACAATCATTGGATCTCAGCAGTCACCCGAATATAACAACGCTGATGGCTAGAAACGGTCAGCTAACAGAGTTAAACATTCAGAATGGTATGAATACAAGCATCACCACTTTTCAGATTCAAAACAATAGTAACCTGGAGTGTGTGCAGGTGGACGATGTAGATTATTCCACCGCCAACTGGACGAATAAAGATGCTGGCACGCAGTATAGTACAGATTGCAGTGAGGAAGAACCTCAGGACCAAACTATCACTTTTGAAGCAATTCCTGATAAAGTCTATGGTGATGCTCCATTCAATCTGGTTGCCACCGCTTCTTCAGGTTTGGCTGTGAGTTTTAGTATTGTCAGTGGACCCATTTCTTTGGATGACAATGAAGTAACCATCACGGGAGTAGGCACTGTGGTGATCGCAGCAAATCAGGCAGGTGATGATGATTTCAATCCCGCACCGGAGGTGGAGCGTACATTTGAAATTGCGAAAGCAGATCAATTGATAGCTATTGAACCAATTGCAGATAAACTAACTACAGGTGCATCGTTCGATGTGGTGGCCAGTGTTGATTCGGAACTTCCGTTATCCTACAGTGTGAGTGGACCTGCTACTAATGATGGTCCGACGATTATATTGACTGGAGGAACCGGCACGGTGACGGTGACTGTGAGTCAGTCAGGAAATGCAAATTATAATGAGGCAAGTGAATCGGTGAGTTTTGTGGTTACTGACCCTGCCAAAACGGACCAAACCATCACCTTTGAGACGATTCTTGATAAAGTCTATGGAGATGCGCCATTTAATCTGGTTGCAACGGCTTCTTCAGGTTTGGCTGTGAGTTTTAGTATTGTCAGCGGACCCATTTCTTTGGATGGCAATGAAGTAACCATTACGGGAGCTGGCACTGCGGTGATCGCCGCAAATCAGGCAGGTGATAATGATTTCAATCCCGCACCAGAGGTGGAGCGTACATTTGAAATTGCGAAAGCAGATCAGGTCATTACCATTGATCCAATTGCAGATAAACTAACTACCGATGCATCGTTTGATGTGGTGGCCAGTGTGGATACGGAACTTGCGTTATCCTACAGTGTGAGTGGACCTGCTACTAATGATGGTCCGACGATTACATTGACTGGGGAAATTGGTATCGTAACTGTGACTGTCAGTCAGGCGGGGAATGAAAACTATCTGGAAGCCTCGGAGAGAACTTCTTTTGAGGTAACAGAAGAAGCAGCTCTCTCAGTAGAGAATGCTTTGGAGGTTAAGTTTTATCCTAACCCTGTAATAGACCTCTTAACTATTGAGAGCAACAAAGAGCTAGAAGTGAGGCTTCTTAACCTTAAAGGACAAATCGTACAGAAGATATATTCAAATCGTACGCAAATGGATGTATCAGGCTTACCTAAAGGAATTTACATTCTTGAGGTAAGGAGTGATCAGGGCACGAGAAGGGAAAAAATAGTAAAGGCAAACTAAGGCAGCATTAGCTATGGCTATTGCGATTGGCGACCCCTAGGGGGTCGCCTTTTTTTTGGGTGCCACTATTTATATCTCGGAACTTTAGCTTAGTGACTTTTTGTCTCCACACCGTCCTATGTTTAAACCAAAGGAATGATGGAGAAAAAAGGGTTTACTTACTCGGCTTACTTGCTGGCTGATAAAATTGATTTGGCATCCTTTCGTAAGGATCATACTGACCATCTGAAATCATCAAATTCCTCAGAGTTATACTATCAAACATCGGAGGATAAATTCATGTATTTGCTTAGCTATGGAGTAGTGGTTTTTGCGAACATGAAGTCGGCAGACATTCAATTGTTTTTGGGTCGAATATCTCCCTATTGTATTAATTTGAAGGAGAAGCCGGTAGAGGACGACCTACAAGTTGAGTTTTTAAGTGATAGCCAAATTCAAATAGGGTTTGCTGAATTGAAAATCGGAAGGTTTGATCATCCGGTAAACCGAATGGTAATGCTTCATTTAGCTCAGTCGGTAGCTCTGGACCATTATTCAATCCTGATGGAGCAGATTCTGAGAAGCATCAATACACATACAGATCTGATGCGAGTAAAGGGACGCATTTTGCTTAGCAAAAGAAAGGCCCTGAGGTTTATTGGTACTGCCTTGTCTACCAAAAATACGATCGCAGAGAATCTCTACATCCTCGATAGCCCTGAGATAGCATGGGAGGATGAATTTTTAGATCAGCTGCATAGAAAACTGGTCAATCACTTTGAGCTGGCTCAACGATACAGAGCACTGGAAAACACCCTCAAAATTGTGGGGGATAACCTGGAAGTTTACATTTCCTACAACAATCACAGGGAAAGTAGTAGACTGGAATGGATCATTATTATTCTCATTGTTATTGAGGTAGTAGATACCCTGCTGAGTAAGTTCATTTAAGCCTGCAGGGAAGTCTCAGCTGCAATTCGTTTGATTTTGAGGTCATGGATTTTGTGTTGAATCTCTTTGATTCGAATCATGGCCTGATCTCTTAAGTTGGCGTTATTCCTTACACTGTCTGACTGTAGGTTAGCCAAAATAATATCCATTTCATTAATGAGAAGCTGGATTTGATCGTAATAAGGGGTCTTTGATTTCATTTTTATCTGTTCCTGAAATATGACGAGGAACAAATAAAAAGTCACAAATGACTATTTCTTTTTCAGCTGCTCTCCATACAGTTTGTTGATTGTTTCTTTGGCTCGTTTCAGTCGCATTTTTACGGCACTTTCGGAGAGCCCTAATGACTGCTGAATGTCTTGAATGGAGTGCTTTTCCTTGTATTTCAAAAGAAGAATCATCTTTCCTTCTGGGGTCATTTGCTCCAAAAGGCTTTCGAGAATCTCAACGGTTTTCTCTTCAGATATTTCTTCGTCATGATCTACAATATCAAATACTTCATCAGCAAGTTTTTCGGTGATTACCTCATGTGGGCTTTTTTTCTTGGATCGCAGGTAATCGATACATGTGTTATGGATGATGCTAAAGAGCCAGGTCGTGAGCTTAGCTTCCTGACGAAATTTTGATAGTTGCGTGAAAACTTTGATTAAAACTTCCTGAGATAAATCGGCTGCTACATCCTGATCCTTTACGTAAGACCTGCATTTATTAAAAATATGTTTTTCATAACGATCCACGAAGACAGAAAAGTAGCGATGCTCACCACTCTTCATGCGTAGGACTAGCTCTTCATCGCTCAGCTTATCTGACGGATTGCTCATTAGGATGTGACTTATTCAAAATTCTTCGTCCAAGATAAAAAAGATAACCAGTGATGCTTTTGCAGGATGAGCGAAAATATATCAAAATTTTACCCCAGCCCACTGATGAGAGTTGTGGGCCTACCTGCCTGCATGCGGTTTACAATTACTATGATGACTTCCTCAATCTGGACGATGTGATTAAGGAGGTAGCTCAGGTAAAAGGAGGAGGGACTTTAGCAGTAATGCTTGCAAATCATGCTCTCCCCCGTGGATATAAGGCTAAAATTTACACATACAATTTGCATGTTTTTGATCCTACCTGGTTTCAGAATAATGTAGACCTTTCCGTAAAGCTGAAAGAACAATCAAAGTATAAGAAGTCGAAAAAACTGCGACAAGCCACAAAGGCTTATCAACAATACATTAATTCAGGCGGTGAGCTTCTTTACGAGGAGTTAAGTCCTGAATTGCTAAAGACAATTTTAAGAAGCAAAACACCAATACTCACAGGTTTAAGTGCTACTTATTTGTATCAAAGCGCCCGGGAAATTGGTGCGATAAACATGTATCATGATACAAAGGGTGAACCAAGTGGCCATTTTGTAGTCTTGTGTGACTATGATGAAGTGCAGGATAAGGTACTGATCGCAGATCCACTGGACCCAAATCCAATCAGTGATACCAATCAATACTATGCAGTGGATATCCAGCGGGTAGTTAACGCAATTTTACTGGGTATTGTAACATATGATGCTAACCTTTTAATCATAGAACCTAATCATGCAGCGATTAATCATAACTGAGAATCCGGAACTATTAAAAATAAAAGTAGAAGGAGTGCAAATAGAATCTCCATCTGCATACATCAACAGTAAAGAATACGCCAGGCAGAAAAGTATCAAAGTGATCAATCTCTGTAAGAGCTATCAGTATCAATCAGAAGGTTACTATATCTCGTTATTGGCGGAAGCACGGGGGCACAAATCACTTCCTGTTACTTCTACTTTGATGGACTTCAAGTTACCTAACTTGGCAAGAGAAGACGCCCAGGATTTTGATCAGCTGATTCAGGATGAGCTCGAAGATTTAAAGACTGAGACAAAACTGGAGTTCAATATTTACTTTGGATCCAGCTCTGATCAAACGCTTACGAAGGTGAGCCAATTGCTTTTCAACTTATATCAGATGCCGATTTTGAAAGCCATCTTTATTAAAAAAGACAAATGGCTCCTTCAATCGCTAAAGCCGGTAAACCCAAAGGATTTGAGTGAAAGCGAAAAGGAAGAACTAATAAATGCATTGACCCTCTTTTTGAAAGGGAAAAAGATTGTTCGTAAGAATTATCAGCGAAAAAAATATGATCTGGCTATTTTGGTGAATCCGGATGACCCCAATCCACCATCTGATCCTAAAGCTCTTCAAAAGTTTGTTAAAGCTGCAGATAAAGTAGGGTTCAGTACAGAGTTTATCACACGTGCTGATTATGGAAAACTGACTCAATTTGATGCGCTTTTTATCAGAGAAACGACGAATGTAAACCACCACACCTTTCGGTTTGCTCGCAGGGCGGAGTATGAGGGATTGGCTGTTATTGATGATCCAAACTCGATACTGAAATGCACAAACAAAGTGTATTTGAATGAATTGTTAGCAGCTAATAATATCCCCACCCCTAAATCTGTGATCATCCAAAAAAACAACCACGATTCACTGAACATGGAGTTTCCATATGTTTTAAAACAGCCTGATGGTGCCTTTTCAAAAGGAGTGAAAAAAGTGAAGGACAAAGAAGAGCAATCGTCTCTGCTAAAAGAATATTTTCAGCAGACCGACTTGATGATTGCCCAGGAATTCATGCCCACCACGTTTGATTGGCGTGTAGGAATACTCGGAGGAGAAGCCATTTATGTATGTAAGTATTACATGGCCAAAAACCATTGGCAGATCATCGATTGGAAGTCTACAAATAAGGATCGCCTGGGAGATAGTGAAACCATCCCTGTTCACATGGCTCCAAAAAACCTCATCACTACTTCACTAAAAGCCACAAAATTGATTGGAAATGGACTCTACGGAGTGGATGTAAAGGAAGTAGATGGGAAGTTCTATATCGTGGAGGTTAATGACAATCCAAGCATCGAGTCCGGTATTGAGGATGAGGTGGATAAAATGGATCTGTACATCAGAATTATGAATCATCTAATGAAGATCGTTCAATCAAACTAAACGTATGAGCAAGAGATTACACCTTTTCCAGGGGTATGGAATAGAACTGGAATACATGATTGTAGATAGAGACACGCTCGATGTAAAACCCATTGCGGATGAGCTATTGAAAGAGGCGCTGGGCAAATATGGTGAAGAGTATGAGAATGGATCTGTCAGTTGGTCTAATGAATTGGTTCTTCATGTGGTGGAGTTGAAGTGCAGTTCACCCACCGCTGACCTTGTTCAGTTGGAGGAAGATTTGCACAGAAACATCCTAGAGGTAAATCAGCGACTTAAACGATTTAATGCGCGATTGATGCCTACTGCTGCACACCCCTGGATGAACCCTAAAAAAGAAACATTTCTTTGGCCACATGGTAATTCTGAAATCTACGAAAAGTACAACGAGCTTTTTGATTGTCAGGGGCATGGGTGGTCTAACCTCCAGAGTACACATTTGAATTTGCCCTTTTACGATGATGAGGAGTTCGCTAAGCTGCACACGGCGGCCAGACTTATTTTGCCTATTATACCGGGACTTACGGCGAGTTCACCAATACTTGATGGTGCCTTTACGGAATATCACGACAGGCGAATGGTGTATTACAAAAACAATCAGAGGAGGTTTGATAGCATCACTGGTAAGGTTGTTCCGGAGGGAGTCACCTCCAGGCATCAATATCAAAAGCATATTTATGATAGAATTGCTAAACAAATAAAGCCTCACGACCCGCAAAATATTCTGGAACCTGTTTGGGTGAATTCCAGGGGAATCATCGCCCGTTTTGATCGAGGTTCTATCGAAATCAGAATTCTGGATATCCAGGAAAGCCCAAAAGCAGACCTGGCCATCTTAGCGTTGATTATTCATACTATAAAATTGTTTGTGGATGGTAAACTCACCAGCTATCATGACCAGCTTAACTGGGAAGTCGAGCCACTTTACAACATTCTGAAAAAGTGTATAAGGAAGAGCAGTGATACAGTAATAGATGATCCTGCATACTTACAATCTTTGGGCATTAGCCAACAAGAAATGCCGGTTATAGACATTTGGAAACATTTCATGGATTTGTGTTTAAAATTCTATCCGGAGAAAATGGCTCATTGGAAAGACCCGTTAAACCAAATTTTTGAGCATGGATCTTTGGCAAAGCGTATTCTTGAAGTAGCCAACGGACAATACACGAAGGAAAATTTAAAGCTGATCTACCAGGAACTAAGCCAAAACCTAGAAGAGAACAAAATTTTTGAGCCATGCGACACGTCCATATCCTTGTAACCTGTGAGCATGCCGGAAATCAAATTCCAAAGCAATACAAGCATCTTTTTAAAGATCAGGAGGTTCTTTCTAGTCATAGAGGAATTGATTTAGGAGCACTTCCCTTTGCCCAGCAGCTGTCTGATCTACTAAGAGTTAAATTGTTTGAAACACGCATCAGCAGACTGCTCGTAGACTGCAATCGAAGCATTAGCAACCCTCATGTTTTTTCGGAATTTGTTGATGAGTTAAAATCACCTGAAAAGAATCTGATTTTACAGAAATATTACTTTAGATACAGGAACGCAATTGAAAGTTATATCCATCAGCATAGTATTCGTAAGCCGGTACTGCATATTTCTATGCATACATTTACACCCACCTGGGAGGGAAAAGAACGGAAGATCGATGTAGCTCTTCTTTTTGATGAGCAGCGAGTAGCTGAAAATGAGCTTTGCTTCAAATGGCAGGAAAAATTAAAGGAGGAGCTGACAGATTTCGATGTGTTGGTCAATGTGCCATATAAAGGATCCGATGATGGTTTTACCACCTATTTGAGAGGGAAATTCACCTCTCCTCAATACATGGGAGTGGAGATTGAGATCAATCAGAAATGGGCTGAAATGAATCAGGGTTCACAGATGGTTGAGGCGATATACAAATCGCTTGAAGCTACGTTAGAGAATATAGAGTTTCATCAAACTACAATGTCATGAAAATTGATGAGGAAATTTTAATCGGTGAATGCCTGGAGCTGATCTCCTTACATAAAAACATTCAATGTGACCAAAGTAAGAAAGAGTCTGATTTGGATTGGTACCGCAGAATTCAAACCTTACTACATGATATTCAGGAAGAACCGGATAGAAATTCGGCCAAAGACCGGTCGGCGGTTCTCATCAAAGCGATCAATGAGTTGATTGCGGACAAACAATAAAATTTTCTGAAAAATCCTGTGACCTTTTATTAAACCCACGTCTCACTAATGTGATTAGGTAGGTGATAAGATACCGGCAGTTTCGAAAGAAAATCCTCGTGCTGCCGGTTAACCTTCTCCGACCAATCTAATAGCATTCGATAGAATATGAAATTAAAATTGATGGCTATTTCCATGCTGGTGATAGCTGGATGTAGCAAAGTGCAAAAAGAGGCTCAGTTGCAAGAAACGAGCAAAGTTGACTCACTACTTCAGGTAGTGGAGGAGCATAGGTATGCCGTGGCTTTATTGAGCCAGATAGGCATGTACATGGATTCGATTGACCAAAACCGCAAGATGATCGCAATTGATTTGGAAACAGGTCTTAATGAGGAGGACTACATACAGCGAATGAAGAGCCTGAATGAGTACACTCAGAAAGCTGAATGGACAATTGCTGAACTTGAAAAAACAAGAGCTGCATATGCAATTCAGGTTAAGAGACTCAAAAAGCAAATAGTTGAGCAGGGTGACCAAATCGCAATTCTTCAAATGAGCGTAGAAGACTACAAGACAAAAAACACAAGTCTGGAGAATGAAGTCAAATTGACAAGAGACCAATTGTTAGATACTCAGGTGTCACTCAGTTACAATGAAAACGTATTGGCTGAGACTGAGAATAAGGTTGCTGAACTTGATGAAAAACTGACACTTTCTGAAGCGGAAACTTTGTATGCAAAAGGAGAGGGACTGGAGTTGATGGCGTCTCGAATTGAATTTGCACCTAAGCGGAAAAGAGAAACACTGGAACAATCATTGGCTTACTATAAACAAGCCATTGAACTGGGCCATACTCCTGCAAGAGCAAAAGCAGAAAACATCGAAAAACTTCTAAAATAACACCGATTGAAGTTGCATGATGAGTGAAAAGGAGGAGGGGTAAAACTCTCCTTTTTTTGTGACCTTTTCTCAGTTTCTCGTCTTAATTGAAAACAACATTATGTCAAGAGTTATTTTAATATTAGCGACTGTCTTCACTCTGATATTCTTTGGTTTTTTGGTTCATAATGACAAAAAGCAGGAGGAGTCAGAGGAAAGTGATGAGGTTGGTTAGAATTAATTTTTCACAAAGACCTTTTCGCTTTCCGGATGGTGAGCCTGGTACAGGTAGTAGTTTATTCCATCTTTTAGCCCTACGTCAGGGACTATGATACTTTTTGCCTTGGCGGATTTCATTACTTCAATGTAAATATCAGAGGCAGGGATGATGACATCTGCACGATCCGGATTTAGTTGAAGTTTGTTTAATCGGTCTTCAAGGGAAAGATTTTTCAAAACTTCCTGAGTTCGGATTAGGGTGTCAAGCGACATTTTACGCTTTTTCTTTTCGGGGTTAGACAATTCGTAAAGTTTATTGATGTTACCCCCTGTACCAACAGCCGTAATTTTCTCTCCTTTTTTAAAAGCATGTTTGGCCACCCAATTCCTCATCTCATCCCAGGCTTCCGGCACATTTCTTCCCTCCAGTGTTCGAACTGAGCCTATCTTAAACGAATGAGTATAAACCTTCTCGTGCTTTTCATAAATATTGAGCTCCGTGCTACCACCTCCCACATCAATGTGGATGTAATGTCCGTCATCCAATCCTTGCAGGATTACTTTATTAATCATATCTGCCTCTTGCTCTCCACTGATAATTTCAATAGAAAGACCCATCTCTTCCTTCACCCGATCCACAATGGCTTTTCCATTTTCAGACTCGCGCATTGCTGATGTGGCGCATCCATAATAGCCGTCCACCTCGTAGAGATTGATGAGGTTTTTGTAAGCAGTCATAAGTTTGAAAAAGCGCTCTTCATTGAACTCACTAATGCGACCCTGAGAAAACACATCCCGACCTAATCGAAGGGGGAATCGGACATACTCCAGTTTCTTAAATGTGATGATTTTTTCGTATTCAATCACTTTGGTAATCTGCAACCTGACCGCATTTGATCCTATGTCTATCGCCGCTAATTTCATTGTTGCCTAAAGGTAATACCTGAATATTTGTGAGGAATTAATTTCTGATATATTTGCACTACTTATCAAGAAAGACCGAGGGACTGGGCCCGTTGACGTCTTAGCAACCTGATCGCCAGCGTGTGATTTCCGGTGCTACTTCCCATCCTGCAGTTGCGGGAGAGATGAGTCGAATCCAATCGGAACTTTCTCTGGTAAGTAAGCTTTAAGCCAGAGAATGAAGAAACTAACAGACCTTTTACATAAAAAAATCCTGGTGCTCGATGGAGCCATGGGTACGATGATTCAGCGTCATAAGCTGGATGAAGATGATTTCAGGAATGAGGCTTTGAAGAATCATGAAAAATCCCTGAAAGGAAACAATGACCTGCTTTCCATTACACGCCCTGATATCATTAGAGAAATCCATTCAAAGTACTTCAAAGCGGGCGCTGACATAGCCGAAACGAATACTTTTTCCAGTACAACCATCGCGCAAGCTGATTATGGGTTAGACGGTCTGGTCTATGAGTTGAATTATCAGTCAGCAAAAATTGCCAGGGAAATAGCAGATGAATTCACACAAGCTGAGCCGGATAAACCAAGGTTTGTGGCTGGAGCAATGGGGCCAACCAACCGAACAGCCTCCCTTTCTCCGGACGTTAATGATCCCGGTTTTCGAGCAATTACATTCGAAGAGTTACGAGTTGCTTATAAACAACAGGCAGAGGCACTGATTGATGGAGGAGTAGATATGTTGCTTGTTGAAACGGTTTTCGATACACTCAATGCGAAGGCCGCTCTGTTTGCTATTGACGAGATCAAGGAAGAACGAAAAATGGATATTCCGGTGATGGTTTCGGGCACGATCACTGATGCTTCTGGGCGGACACTTTCGGGACAAACCACAGAAGCTTTTCTGATCTCCATTCAACATATGGATTTACTAAGTGTGGGTCTGAATTGTGCACTCGGAGCTGCTCAGCTCAGACCATATTTGAAAGTGCTCGCAGATAAATCAGACTTTTTCGTCAGCGCACATCCAAACGCTGGTTTGCCCAATGAATTTGGCCAGTATGATGAAACACCTGAGATGATGGCAGAACAGATCAAGGCATTTCTGGAAGAAGGCCTGGTCAACATCATTGGAGGTTGTTGTGGGACTACACCCGAGCATATAGGTGCGATAGCTGATCTGGCTGCAAAGTATAAACCAAGAATTGTTGGCAGTCAACAGTCGACTGTCAGCAGATTAACCGTTCACTAAACAATTATGGCATTCAAGTTTGAAAATTTAAGAGTTTGGCAAAGAGCCCTAGTGTTGACAGGTGATATTGATGAGCTTACCAAAACGTTTCCATCCGATGAACGCTTTATACTTACATCACAGATAAAAAGAGCTACTGATTCAATCTGCTTAAACATTGCGGAAGGTTCTACCGGACAATCAAATAAGGAATTTGCTAAGTTTCTTGGGTATGCTCAGCGATCCGGCATTGAAGTGATTTCATGCTTATATGTTGGTCAAAGAAGAAGTATTATTTCAGAGCAGGACTTTGATCGATTTTATAAAGAAGTTGAAGAAATTATTGTAATGATTCAGGCTTTAAAGAAGGGGTTGAGATGAGTGAGTCAACAACAAATCAGTCGACTGTCGACGGAAAACCGTTGATCCATGAAATGAAGCCATTGATTCTTTCAGGCTTAGAGCCACTAATAGTTACGGAACACACCAACTTCGTCAATGTCGGTGAACGAACCAATGTCACCGGATCTAAACGTTTTGCCAGGCTCATTGCAGAAGATAAATACGACGAAGCATTAGAGGTTGCTTTGGATCAGGTTCGGGGAGGGGCTCAAATTCTGGATGTGAATATGGATGAAGGCATGCTCGACGGTAAAAAAGCGATGGTCAAATTTCTTAACCTGATTGCTTCCGAACCGGAGATTGCCAGAATCCCTATCATGGTCGATTCTTCGAAGTGGGAGATCATTGAAGCCGGACTTCAATGTATTCAAGGTAAGGGAGTTGTCAACTCTATTAGTCTGAAGGGCGGTGAGGAAGAGTTTATTGAGCAGGCCAGGAAGGTCAAGCGATATGGAGCCGCGGTTGTGATAATGGCCTTTGATGAAAAAGGACAGGCTGATACATTCGAGCGAAGAATTGAAATATGCAGACGCTGCTACCAAATACTTACGGAAAAAGTCCATTTTCCACCCCAGGATATCATTTTTGATCCTAATATTTTTCCTGTTGCAACTGGTATAGCTGAGCATAACAATAACGCTGTAGATTTCTTTAATGCAACCAAATGGATCAAGGAAAACCTGCATGGCGCCAAAGTGAGTGGAGGGGTAAGCAATGTCTCTTTCTCTTTTCGTGGTAATAATGTGGTTAGGGAAGCAATGCACTCTGCATTTCTCTATCATGGCATTAAAGCCGGTATGGACATGGGGATTGTCAATGCGGGGATGATCGAGGTATATGATGAAATCCCAAAAGACTTGCTGGAACATGTGGAAGATGTGCTGCTAAATCGAAGAGAGGATGCCACGGAAAGGCTACTTGCTTTTGCTGAGAACGTCAAAGGTGAGGGCAAAAAGAAAGTAGAGGATCTAAGTTGGAGAGAGGCATCTGTTGAAGATCGTTTGTCCCATGCGCTCATAAAAGGAATTATTGATTTTATAGAAGACGATACGGAGGAGGCAAGGGTTAAATATCAAAGTCCACTTAAGGTCATCGAGGGTCCGCTAATGGATGGGATGAACATAGTCGGTGATCTTTTTGGCAGTGGAAAAATGTTTTTACCACAAGTGGTAAAAAGTGCCCGGGTGATGAAGAAGTCTGTCGCTTATCTCACTCCCTACCTGGAAAAAGAAAAAGCTTCAGGAAATACGAAAGGAAAAGTGCTTCTTGCTACTGTAAAAGGGGATGTGCATGATATAGGTAAGAATATCGTAGGTGTGGTCATGGCTTGCAACAACTTTGATATTGAAGATATGGGCGTGATGGTGCCTGCCGATAAAATACTGGATCGGGCGGAGGAGATCGGAGCGGATATCATCGGTTTGAGTGGATTAATCACTCCATCGTTGGATGAGATGGTGATCGTCGCTGAGGAGATGAGCAGGCGTAAAATGAAGACCCCTTTATTAATTGGAGGCGCTACCACATCACGAATTCATACGGCCGTAAAGATTGCGCCAAAATATGATCAGACAGTCGTTCATGTGTTGGATGCTTCAAAAAGTGTGGGTGTCTCAACAAGTTTATTGAGTGATAAAGCTGCCGACTACAGCAAACAAATAAAATCGGAATACGAAGAGCTGGCCGCCGGACATGCATCCCGAACGGAGGCTAAAAGCTATATTTCCTATGCTAGTGCAAAATCAAATCCGGCTCCAATCGATTGGTCAGATCATTCTGTCGATCGACCGAAACACCCTGGAATTACTGTATTTGAGGATTACGACTTAGCTGAAATTAGACAGTATATCGACTGGACTCCTTTCTTTTCTACCTGGATGTTGAAAGGAAAGTATCCGAAGATTCTTGAAAATCCAACGGTGGGTGATGAAGCGAAGAAGCTGTTTAATGATGCTCAATCCATGCTTGGTGCGATCATCAAAAATCGATCACTTAAAGCAAGAGGAGTGGTGGGTCTTTTCGAAGTAAGTAGAGAAGGGGATGATGTTCAGGTCGTTGGACATGATCACCAATTCCATTTTTTAAGGCAGCAAGGAAAGAAAGCTCCTGGTGTGCCCAACCTTTCATTGGCGGACTTCTTAGATCCAAATCAACGTGATTATATGGGAGGGTTTGCAGTGACTGCCGGAATTGGGATTGAGGCGCTGATTGAAAAATATAGAGCCGAGCATGACGACTATAAGGAGATCATGGTGAAAGCATTGGCGGATCGATTGGCAGAAGCTTTTGCCGAGCTGATGCATGAAAAAGTGAGGAAGGAACTGTGGGGCTATGCTGCTGATGAAAAGTGGTCCAATGAGGACTTGATCAAGGAAAAATACCAGGGTATTCGTCCTGCACCCGGCTACCCGGCTTGTCCCGATCACACGGAAAAGCGAACGCTGTTTGCCTTACTGGGGGTAGAGAAAAATACAGGTATTACATTAACAGATTCTTATGCGATGTATCCCGCCTCTTCAGTCAGTGGATTTTATTTTTCACATCCGGATTCAAAATATTTTGGGTTAGGTAAGATTAGCAAAGATCAGGTTGAAGACTATGCAGCTCGAAAACAAATGAAAGTAGAGGAAGTTGAGAGGTGGCTTGCTCCGAACCTAAGTTACGAAAGTTGAGATGTGTTAAAGTGCTAATGTTATGGCCAAAGTAGAATCATTTGAAGATCTTGATTGCTGGAAATCAGCAAAGGAACTAACAATACAGATTTATAAAATTTGTGATGATACAAAATTCAAAAATGAATTCTTTGCAAAAGACCAGCTAAAAAGAGCGGCACTTTCATCAATGAACAATATTGCGGAGGGCTTTGGTAGATTCTCCAATAAGGAATTTATTCGATTTCTGAATATTTCAACTGCATCTTTAGATGAAGTTCATAGTATGCTATTGTTATACTTTGAATTGGGATTCATTTCTGAACCTGATAAATCAAAAGCAATTGAAACTTTGAAGAAGAGCAAACATCAAACTTTAGGCTTTATTAAATACCTCCGAACCAAACTCTAACACCTAGTACTTAGAACTAACTTAACCTTTGAAATGAAAGTAACCGAACATATTGCAAACGCAGATAGTACTCTTTTTTCTTTGGAGATCATTCCTCCGAAAAAAGGGGATAGCATCAAGAACCTTTTTGATCAAATTGACCCATTGATGGAGTTTAAGCCTCCATTCATTGATGTGACCTATCATCGGGAGGAGTTTGTCTATAAGGAGCGAGAAAATGGATTGCTTGAAAAGCGAAGCATCAAAAAACGACCGGGCACGGTTGGAATTTGTGCTGCTATTCAAAATCACTATCACATCGATGCGGTTCCCCACATAATCTGCGGAGGTTTCTCGAAAGAGGAAACGGAGAATGCATTGATTGATTTGAATTTTCTGGGAATTGACAATGTCCTTGCTCTTCGCGGTGATAATATTAAATCAGAGAGAGAATTCAAGCCTGAGCCGGATGGGAATGCGTATGCCTCGGACTTGGTGGAGCAAATCTCCGATATGAACAAAGGGGAGTACCTGGATGAAGAGTTACAAAATGCTATACCGTCTAACTTCTGTATTGGGGTGGCCGGCTATCCGGAAAAGCACTTCGAAGCGCCCAATATGAATTTTGATTTGAAGTGGCTAAAGAAGAAAGTGGAACTGGGGGCAGAATACATCGTCACCCAAATGTTCTTTGACAATAAAGCTTATTTCAAATTCGTGGATGACTGCAGAGCCATTGGTATTGATGTGCCAATTATACCTGGTATCAAACCCGTCGCGGTAAAAAGGCACCTCACAATACTTCCAAATATTTTTAAGATTGATTTACCGGATGAATTGGAGCAGGCGATCACCAAGTGCAAAGACAATGCTGACGTCAAAGAGCTAGGTATTGAATGGGGAATTCAGCAGTGTCGCGAGCTGATTGAAAAAGGTGCCCCGGTGATCCACTTTTATAGCATGGGAAAATCAGACGCCATCCACCGGATAGCAAAGGAGTTTTTTTGATCGCTATTTCTCATGATATCTATTATCTGCATCCAGCCACGCCAACTTTGTTTCTTCAATTGTGAATTCACCGCGATCCACATCAAATAGTAATTCTTCTGTTCTGGATTCTCCTGAATTCAACGTTCCAAAAAAACCAACATCCTCCTCAATGATATGATTGCCTGATTTGAGTTTGACTTTAAGTTGGACATGAAACGCAGTTGGTTTACCTATATTTTTTACAGTGTAGCTTTTTGCCAGATGTCCGTATTTACCCTCTGAAAAATTTGAATTACTGATTATGGTACATTTCGGGGGCGTAAATGCAAGACTTACAGGATCATCTGCAGAGCATGATATCGTAAATATGGTTAACAGGGTGATAGAGAATTTTTTAATCATAGGATTAGTTTATTTCTTTGATCTAATTCAAATCCCGTACCAAAAGACATTAAATGAAAATCATCGAATGCCCCAGAGACGCCATGCAGGGCCTGCACGACTTTATACCTACTGCGACTAAGATCAATTATATTAATCAACTGCTTAAAGTGGGGTTTGATACCATTGATTTCGGAAGCTTCGTTTCTCCAAAGGCCATTCCTCAGATGCGGGATACGGCAGAGGTGTTAGAGGGCCTGAACCTGTCAGAAACACAATCGAAATTGTTGGCTATTGTGGCGAACATTCGGGGCGCGAAGGATGCATGTCAATATGATGAAATCCAATACCTGGGATATCCACTATCCCTTTCTGAAACTTTTCAGCAGCGCAATACCAACCGAACGATCAACGATGCTTTCAATGATCTCTCTGAAATGCAGGAGCTGGCGGATGATCACGAGAAAATTTTAGTGGTGTATTTATCGATGGGTTTTGGTAATCCTTATGGAGATCCGTATGAAATGGATTATGTGGGCGAGTTTGTGGATCGTCTAGACAAGATGGAAGTTCAAATTATTTCTTTGGCAGATACGATTGGGGTTTCCGAACCAAAAAATATCACCAACCTATTCGAGACATTGATTCCTAAATTCCCGCATATTGAGTTTGGCGCTCATTTACATTCGACACCCGAAACCATCAAAGAAAAAGTAAAGGCAGCTTATGAGGCTGGATGCCGTAGAATGGATGGAGCGATCAAAGGATTTGGTGGCTGTCCTATGGCTAAAGACGACCTTACTGGCAACATGGCCACTGAAGTGATGCTTTCCTGGCTCAATGAAAATAACGTTGAAACAGGCATTAATAAGGAAGAATTTGAAGGAGCCATGAATATGGCCCCTTCAGTATTTGGCTAGTTGTGTGTTTTTTATTCGTCCTTCAGTACGTCCACCGGGTTGATTGTGGCCGCAGCATAAGATCGATAACCCATGGTCATCATCGCAATTAGGAGGATGGAACCAAGTGCTACAGCAATGATCTCCCAGCCAAAGGTGATACGGTATTCAAATCCATTTAGCCATTGATTCATTAGCCAATATCCAGCTGAAGCAGCAATAAGAAACGCAATAGTGAGTATAATCATTACTTCTTTGAGAAAAATTCGAATGATCTGCATGACTTCAGCACCTACTACCTTTCTTATTCCGATTTCCTTTTTCTTGGCATTGGCCATATAATCAATGAGTCCATATAGGCCCAATACCGTGATGATCAATGCAATCACCACAAAGAAGCTGGTCGATTTAGAAATCACTTCTTGAAATCGATACCTGTTTTTAATCTGCTCATCCAAAAAATCATACTGAATCAGCAGATTGGGGTACACCTGATCCCAAATTGATTCAACCTTCTTTAAGGTAGCCTGCATATCTTCTTTTCCATAGTCAGAGATATTTATTGCTAGCTCATAAAACCCATCTTTTCGATACCCTAGCATCACGGGAGTTTGTTCATCAGCTAAGGAACGAACCATGAAATCATCTACCACACCCACGATTTTGAACTTTCCGCCCCAGCTAGCCTCAATGGTTTTTCCAAGCGCTTCTTGTGCGTTTCCGAGCTTAAGTTTTTCCAGCGCTTTCTCAGTCACCAAAACATTTCCATCAGGATCCTGGGCGCTTATGTTTCTTCCACTGATCAATTGAATATCGAATAAGTCGAGGTACTTCTCATCAATACTTTTCGAGTTGAATGTGATCAGCTCTTCATTGCTATATTCCGGATTAAAATATTTATCCGTGTTATTTGTTCTGGCAACCGGACTACCCAGATTTAGTGAAGCTCCTGAGATCTCTGGTTCAGCTTCCATGAGCATTTGAAGACGGTGTTGTTTTTCAAAATCAGGCTCAGGAAACGTCATGCTAATGATGTCGTCACTCTTAAAGCCCATGTCAAAACTTTTCATGTATTTCATCTGAGAAAAAATGACAGTCGCACTGATGATCAATAAAATAGAGAAGCTAAATTGCACACCCACTAACATTTTTCTTAGGGGGACTTTACTTTGTCGATCGATATTAGAAACTCGGGTTTTGATTGCGTTAAGAGGAGAGAATCCAGATAAAATCAAGGCAGGGTAGAATCCTGAAAAAAGTGTCATGCCAACAACTACAACAGATGAGAAAATGACCCAATCCATAAGAGCTACTTCTGCTATACTAATTTCGAATCCAATGGTACCAAATAGCCTAAGAATTTGATCTGCAAGGCCAAAACCGATAAGTAGTGAGAACAAAACAATTACCAGGCTTTCCATCATGAACTGGGCAATAAGCTGGATTCGCTGGCTTCCCATCACTTTTCTTATCCCTACCTCTTTTGCACGCTTGATTGCTCTTGCTGTTGATAGATTAATGAAGTTAATGGCACCAATCATCGCCAGGAAAACAGCAATGCTGTAGGATAAGATTTTATAGTGATTTTCAAATGAAATCCCGCTATAGTTCTGTATTGGCTCAATATGGATGGCATCCAGTGACTGTAATCTCAGGGTGTATCCATCAATGACATTGTGTTTCTTAAAGGCTGCATTTATATTCTGCTGCACCAGGACTGGATCGGCATCTTTATGTATTTTCAAAATGCATTGTGTGCCTCCATTCAGCCTTCCCCAGATTTCTGGTCCGAAGTACGGATTTAGTCCCTCTTGCTTTTCGTAGCTGGCTATCATGGTAAATGGGAAATCTGTCTTTCTTGGGAAGTCTTTGTAGATCCCAGCAACTCTTAATGTGTGTTTATTCCCAATGATGATGGTTCGTCCGATTGTTGATTGGAAATCAGAATTAACATCGAAAAACTTCTTTGCTGTTGATTCGGATAGATAAACCTGATCCGGTCCGAAAGACTCAGGACCACCCACGGTCCAATCAAAGGTCAGGATGTCAAAAGCGTCTGACTGCACAAACCCCATCTTTTCCTGCCTGATCTTCTTGAGTTGATCATCAGGCAATGGAATATTCACCTGATCATTCAGCATGAAAAGGTTGGAGATAGCGATTACATCTGATAGCTCCTCTCTCAATCCTTTGGCTAATGGATGAGGTACAGTTGCCGTTGTTCCCGATTCATCGCCAATGTGATAATCTCCTACGATACGGTAGAATTGATCACGATCCTTTTGATGTGTATCAAAGTTTGAATTGAAATTGACAATGGTATAAATAGCAATGACACATGAAATGCCTAATGATAACCCAACCAGTCCAAGTCCGAAATAGGTTTTATTTCGACTGAATGTTCTGAAAGAAGTAATGATGAAGTTTTTAAGCATAGTTAGTTGCGTTTTGGTTATTGAAACTATTAACAATACTATGCCATAAGTGAAAAGTGACAGATTATCAATTACTTACAGAAATTCCATTCAATTTTAATGTTCGAATTCGGACGAAAAACTGAACATTAAACCACTCCAAACTTCTTCCCCGGCATGCTCTTTACAAGATTCTTAAACTCTAAGCTGAGTAGGTGAGAAGCAACCTGATTGATGGGGACCTGGGTTTTCATGGCAATCAAGTCGATTTCAAGAGGAAAACGATTTTTGTTCAATAATTCATAAATCGATTGCTCCGGCTCACTAAGCTCCGGCATTACTTTCGGAGCGTCATCCTGACTATCCACATCCCAGTTTAAATGATATACAAGGTCCTCTAAACCTGTGTAGATCAATGCTCGTTGTGTGGCGATGAGTTTATTAGTGCCTTCAGAGTAGGTATGCCCCACATCTCCGGGCACGGCGAAAACGAGCCGATTGTACGAGTCTGCAATATTTGCTGTAATCAATGCACCACCTTTCGCTGCAGCCTCCACAACGATAGTGGCATCTGCCATCCCGGCGATGATCCGGTTACGAGCCGGAAAAAGGTGTGGATCCGGTTTGGTTCCCGGGATACATTCGGAGATAATTGCTCCGGTTTCCTGCATCTGCTCAGCATACTTTTTATGTATGGATGGGTAGATCCGATCCAGTCCTCCTGCCAATATTGCAAGGGTAGGCGTGTTATTGTTCAGGCTTGCTTTATGAGCTTGGATGTCAATTCCGTACGCCAAGCCACTGATGACAGTCACATTGAGGGTGGCTAAGTCACCTACTATTTTGTCTGTTATACTCTTGCCATATTCTGTGGCTTTTCGTGTACCAACAACCGCAATGGTCTTTCTGGGATTCAAATCACCAGCACCTTTTTTATAAATGATGTTGGGTGAGTCGGGAGCCTGCTTCAGCCTGTTGGGAAAATCTGAATTGGTATAATGAAGCACTTCTGCTCCAATATTTTCTGCCGATTTTAGAATGGCTTCTGCTTCTTTGAATGGACTGGCCTGTTTAATGACTTCAGCCATTTTTTCACCAACACCGGGAATTTTGAGGAGTTTACTTTTTGAAGCTCTAAAGACTTCAGTGGCAGATCCACAGTAGCTCATCAGCTGCTTTGTGCCTCTGTTACCAATACCTGGAATTAGCTCCAGTGCAATCTGGAAAACCAACTCCTCTGACATGAATTATAGCTCTTGCTTAAGATCTGTGAGGAATTTTCTGATTCTTTTGAGCGACTCTATCATCTCCATTTTATCAGAGGCAGCTTCTCCGCCATTGGAAATAAAGTCTCTTGCACCCTGCAGGGTATAACCCTTTTCCTTCACCAGGTGATAAATCAGTTTGACATTTTGGAGGTCGTCTTTGGTGAATTGCCTGTTACCTTTTCGGTTCTTCTTCGGCTTGATGTTATCAAACTCGCCCTCCCAGAAACGAATAAGAGAAGTCGCTACACCCAATTCATCGGCTACCTCACCGATGGTGTAGTACTTCTTTTCGATTTCCTTTTCCTTGTAGGGCACGGTTGGTGAGTAGGCTTTAGTTTTTATTGAACTCAATACTTCCACTGTCATCTATCGTCACCGGATTTTCAGGGAAGTCTTCCAAAGATAATCGTTGGATTGTTTTTATTGAAGAAAGATTCAAATCATTTCTTGGTCCATGAGAATAACTTTGTCGAAAAGCATGAATTTTTCCTTTGAGAAACCTTCCTGAAGCGTCTGTTTTGACTTCAAGGATCGGTGCTTCACCAGCCAGCCCTCTCAAATTAAATCTTCCATAGGTCAAAAAATTTCCCAGGCTGTATGCAATGATTCGTTCTTTGTAAACTTCTATAGCCCGAACGATGTGAGGACCATGCCCAAGTACAAGGTCAGCACCATTGTCAATCATCAAATGTGCAAGCTCATATACATTACCTCTATCTTCTCCATAATAGAATTCTCTTTCTCTGGTAACATGCTGATGCTTCGATCCTTCAGCTCCGGCATGAAAGGAAGCGATCACAATGTCCGTGAGGCTGTCTAAGTGCTGAATGGTCGATTTGATATTTTCATATTGGTGGATGCTGACTGTTCCCCGATTGGGTGCAAAAGCGCAAAAACCAATTTTTAGCCTTCCAATTTTCTTGATAGTGAAGGGCTGATCAACGGATCCTGCGTGAGCAATACCAAGTGAATCCAGCACTCGTTGGGTGTTTTTTCGTCCTGTCGTTCCAAAATCATTCGCGTGATTATTGGCCACACTCATCAGGTCAAACCCACTTTCGACAAAGTTTTGGGCAAGGTATTCTGGTGACCGAAAAAGGTAGCAAAGCTTTGGATTGTTGCATTCCTTTTGTTCACCACCTTCATTCAAAATCGTTCCTTCAAGATTTCCAAATGTGATATCTGCCTGATTGAGAAGGGAACGAACATCATCCCAGAGATAAGCGCCATTTCCTCCCGGCAAATACGACTGGTCAGGGAAGTTAGTGCCCCCCATGATATCTCCCACAGCTGCTATGGTAACCGTGTCTGGCAGTAACCTTTCTATTGGAATTGCAATTTCCTCATCCAGGTTGGCCAGTGTGTCGTCTTTCTGTGTGATCAGGTAGATGGTGTCAATCTCAACATCCTTGACGATCGTGTCTACAGGAATCAAGACTGGTGCTGATGGTGTCTTTTTGATTGACTTACATGCCCAAACAGAAATGAGGATTAAAACAAAGTATCGTGCTTTCATCGGGTACAAATAAAAAAGCGGTTAGCCAGAAATTGACCAACCGCTTTTGAAATTTTTTTCAAAAACTAGTAGTTACCCATCGACTGATTCTCAAGAGAAGATAGTCTCAAAATCTCAGCGTATTCTTCATCGCTTAAGTCCTGATAGAAGAAGTTTACCGGGTTCACTTTATTGTTATCCTTGATCACCTCATAGTGAAGGTGTGGTGCAGTAGATCCTCCGGTATTTCCAGAGTAGCCAATTACCTGACCTCTTTTGACCTTTTGACCAGGCTTTACGAGAAATTCACTAAGGTGAGCGTAAAGTGTTTGATACCCAAAACCGTGATTGATTTTGATGTGTTTTCCATATCCACCAAATCTTGTGGTTGTGTATGCGATGGTTCCATCTCCGGTGGCATAGACCGGAGTTCCTGTTGGCAATGAAAAATCAGTACCGGTATGCATTTTACGAACCTTATAAATAGGATGCATACGGTAGCCAAATCCGGAAGCCAGTCGCTTCAATTCTTTATTAGAGACAGGTTGAATGGCAGGCATACTGGCCAATAACGCTTCTTTATTTTTTGCCATTTCAACAATGTCATCGTAAGACTTAGTCTGGATGTACATCTGCTTTTTCAGCTTGTCGATACGTTGCATGTTGGACAGGATAAGCTCCTCACGCTTCAATCCTTTTTCCAGTAACTCACGATATCTGTTTGATCCTCCAACACCAGCAGATCTGATCTCATCCGGAATTGGCTCTACACCAAAAACCACTCGATAAATATCATCATCTCGCTCTTCCAGAACGGAGAGCATTTCGTTTGCCTCCTCAAGATCATTTTCAAGAAGTTCGTAATAGAGTTTTAGTTCTTCATTCTCTTTTCGCAGTGACGCCTTTGCTGGTGATTCAAAGTAGTGATCGGTCACAAAAAAGATTCCTAATCCAATAATTGAAGAAACTACAAGAAAACCTAACAGGTTGAGCACAATGTCCCATGAAGAGACTTTTATACGCTCGTACCGGCAGGATTCAGTGTCATAGTAGTACTTAATTTTAGCCATGGGTTGATAGGGTAATTGTCGTAATTTTGCAAAATAGTTTTAGCGGGTGGTTTACGAATTACGGCGGCAATTTACGGATAATTGAGATTTTTTCATAATTACAAGATATAACAGTAACATTCTAATTTTTTCTTCCTAAATGGATTCTAAGTCAATAAGGAGTACTTTCCTCGAATTTTTTGAAGTCAAAAAGCACAAAATAGTGCCCTCAGCGCCCATTGTGGTACAAAATGATCCAACCCTCATGTTTACAAATGCTGGGATGAATCAGTTTAAAGACTACTTTTTGGGTAATAAGGTTGCCGAAAATAAGCGAGTGGCCGATACACAAAAATGCTTGCGGGTATCTGGGAAGCATAATGACCTGGAAGAAGTCGGCATTGATACCTACCATCATACCATGTTCGAAATGCTTGGAAACTGGTCTTTTGGCGACTATTTCAAGGAAGAAGCGATTGATTGGGCATGGGAGTTACTTACTGATAAGTTCAAGTTGCCGAAAGAGCGATTTTACGCGACGATTTTCGAGGGGGACCAATCGGAAAACCTGGATCAGGATAGTGAAGCAAAGAAATTCTGGATGAAACACCTCCCGGAGGATCGTGTGCTGAATGGCAGCAAAAAGGATAATTTCTGGGAAATGGGTGATACCGGACCATGCGGACCATGTTCTGAGCTACATATCGATTTAAGACCTCAAAGCGAGGTTGATAAGGTTTCAGGGAAGGAATTAGTGAACCAGGACCATCCGCAAGTGGTGGAAATCTGGAACCTGGTTTTCATCCAATACAACCGACTGTCCAATGGCACTCTTGAAAACCTCCCGGAGAAGCATGTAGATACCGGAATGGGCTTTGAGCGTCTGGCGATGGCTATTCAGAAAAAGCAATCCAACTATGATACGGACGTTTTCCAGCCACTCATCCAATGGGTGGCAAAAAGAGCAGAAGTGGAGTATGGAAAAGACGAGAAAACAGACATTGCTATTCGTGTGATCTCAGACCACATTCGCGCCATTGCTTTTACAATCGCTGATGGTCAACTTCCAAGTAATAACAAAGCTGGTTATGTAATTCGAAGGATTCTTAGAAGGGCAGTCCGCTATGGGTATACCTTCCTCGGATTCAAAGAGCCATTTTTGTTTGAATTGCTAGGAGTATTAGTTCAACAATTTGAAGGGGTATTCCCCGAACTCACAGGCCAGAAGGATTTTATTGCTAAAGTGATCAGGGAAGAAGAACTTTCCTTCCTTCGAACGCTTGACAATGGATTGAAAAAACTGGATACGATCACTTCAGGAAACTCGAAAGTCATCGAAGGGTTAACAGCATTTGAGTTGTATGATACCTATGGCTTTCCATTGGATCTGACTGCTTTAATTGCTCGAGAGAATGATATGGAAGTGGATGAGGCTGGCTTTCAAAAGGAAATGGAAGTCCAGAAGAATCGGTCTAAAAGTGCGGGCAAGCAGACAACCGGTGACTGGACCGTAGTGAATGAAGGAGAGGACGTGACGTTTGTCGGCTATACCGAAATTCAATCTGCCACCAAAGCGCTTCGCTATCGGGAGGTTAAACAGAAAGACAAAACCCAGTATCAGATCGTATTAGAGACCACCCCGTTTTATGCGGAAAGCGGGGGCCAGGTTGGGGATACCGGTTACCTGCAGTTTGGTGAAGAGAAAATCGAGGTGGTGGACACCAGAAAAGAAAACGATCTGATTGTTCACTTTACGAAAAAACTACCGACTTCACTCGATGGTGAAGTGAAAGCAGTGGTCAATGAAAGCAAGCGAAGACTGACGGAGAACAACCACTCTGCGACGCATTTGCTGCATGCGGCTTTGAGAGAAGTGCTGGGAGATCATGTGCAGCAAAAGGGCTCTTTGGTAAATGATAAAATTCTGCGTTTTGACTTTTCTCATTTCGCAAAAATGACGGAAGAAGAGATTGCGGAAGTTGAACAAATCGTGAATCGTAAGATTCGGGAAAACATCCAACTGGATGAAAAGAAGAATGTACCAATCGGAGAGGCTCAGGAAATGGGGGCGATGGCACTCTTTGGGGAAAAATACGGTGATTTTGTTCGTGTGATCACCTTTGACCCTGAGTATTCGGTGGAATTGTGCGGAGGTACCCATGTGCCAAGAACCGGAAATATTGGGCTTTTCAAAATTGTAAGTGAGGGATCCAGTGCTGCAGGTGTTAGAAGGATAGAGGCAGTTACTTCTGTAGAAGCCGAGAAATTTTATCATCAGAAGCTTCAGCTCATTTCTGAGTTGGAGGAGATGCTGAAGAACCCCAAAGACCTGAAGAAAACCATTGAAAACCTGGTAAAGGAAAACCTGGCTAACCAGAAGAAAATCGATGAGATGAACCAGCAGCAGGCTGGTCAAATCAAGAATACACTGAAGAATGAGGCGAAAGAGATCAATGGAAAAAAATTGATCACTTATAAAGGTGAGTTTCCTTCAGCTGATAGCATGAAGCAAGTGGCCTTTGATCTGAAAAGAGAAGTGGACAACCTGGTGCTTTTGATTGCCGCAAACATCAACGACAAGCCAATGCTAACCGTGATGCTAGCTGATGACTTGGTAAAAAATGGCATGAATGCTAACGAGATCATTCGAAAGATGGCCTCAGCTATCAAAGGTGGTGGAGGTGGACAACCCTTCTATGCCACTGCAGGAGGTAAGGATCTTTCTGGACTGGATGAAGCGTTGAAGATTGGGAAAGATTTGGTTGAAGGTTCTTGATGAACGCTCATGAATCATACGACGTAGTTGTTGGGCTTGAAGTTCACATTCAGCTCTCAACTGAGAGTAAGCTCTTTGCTGCGGATTCTACCGCTTTTGGAAAAGAACCCAACTCCAATGTGAGTGTGATCGCCCTGGCTCACCCGGGAACTTTGCCAAAGCTTAATAAAAAAGCAGTAGAATATGCGATTCGGATGGGACTGGCCTGTAACAGCGAGATTTCACGATACTGCATTTTTGACCGGAAGAATTATTTCTATCCGGATTTACCCAAGGGTTTTCAGACCACCCAGGACCGAACGCCTATCTGCATAGGTGGAACTGTTCCAATTGAACTAAAAGATGGACGCGAGACTGTAGTACAATTAAATCGAATTCACCTTGAAGAAGATGCCGGCAAGTCCATTCATGATGATGAATCTGAGGATTCGCTAATAGATCTAAACCGCGCGGGGGTTCCATTGATTGAATTGGTTACAGAGCCTTGCATTTCTTCTGCTGAGGAAGCTATGACTTTTCTGACAGAAATTAGAAGCATGGTTCGTTACCTGGAGATTTGTGATGGAAACATGGAGCAAGGGTCGCTGAGGTGTGATGCCAATATTTCTGTAAAGAAGAAAGGAGACGCTGAGTTGGGCAGAAAAGTAGAGGTGAAAAACATGAACTCCATCCGGAATGTGGGTCGGGCGATCAAATACGAATTTGAACGACAGGTTAAGCTGCTGGAATCCGGTGAAGATATCATCTCAGAAACCCGATTGTTTGATGCTAATACCGGAACAACCTCCGGTATGCGTACCAAAGAGGAGCTGAATGACTATCGGTATTTTCCGGAACCGGATCTGAGTCCATTTACGGTTTATGAAGAATGGCTCAAGCAGATTGAAACCGAGATGCCGCTTACTCCCGGAAAGACACGAGAGAAGCTTATTCAGGATTATGGACTTACCAAGTACGATGCGGGAGTGTTGTCTGCTGAAAAGGATGTTTCCCGATTCTTCGAAGAAGTTTGTCAAGAAACCAACCACCACAAACAAGTAGCCAACTGGCTGATTGGTCCTGTGAAGTCGATCCTAAATGAAAAGGATTCGAATGATCTAAAGATGCCACTTTCCAGCCAGCAATTAGCTGACTTGGTCGACTCAATAGAAGAAGGCAAAGTCAATAAATTAGTAGCCAGCAAGGAGGTGTTTCCTTTCCTGATACAGAATCCTGAAAAGGGTGTTGATGACGCCATTAGAGAACTTGGATTGACCCAGGTGAGTAAGGACGATATTTCCGATGTAATTTTGAAGGTATTGGATCAGCATCCTGATAAAGTGAAAGCTTACCAGAACGGAAAGAAGAACCTGATCGGAATGTTTATGGGAGAGGTAATGAAAGAGACAGGAGGGGCAGCTGACCCAAAAGAAACGAACGAACTCTTACGAAAGACGTTGGAAGAAAAGAATTAAATGTGATGATGAAAAATATCTTGATTTTAGGATTGGTCATTGGACTATTTAGCTGTGGAGAGCAGCGAGGAGAAGGAGTGAAGTTGACCGGTAATCTGGAGCAATTTCCTGCTGGTGGATTTGCCTACATTGAGCGAGTGGGTGAGAATGGACTCGAGCCTTTTGATACGCTGGAGGTCGACGAGAACGGAAGTTTTACGGAGTACCTTACTATCGAGGAGCCAGCCTTTTTTCGAGCTAATTTCAACGGTCGCCAAATCATTACTTTGATCTTAACCGGTGAGGAAAATGAAGTCGTGTTAAATGCACATGGAGCTGATCCACGTGGGTTTAGTGAAGTTTCCGGTTCCTACGATACGGAATACAAGAATCAGATTGATGCGATGATGCAGGAATACCGGACTCAGATCCAGGGAATGCAGCAGGCACAAAGACAAGCCAGAGCCAACAACGATGCGCAGGCATTTCAGACAGCTCAACTTCAAATGATGGATCTGGCGAAAAGAACAGAAGCAGAATTGAAAGATTTGATCCGGGAAGCCAGCCCATCACTGGCAGCTTTCTATGGATTGCAGATGATTGACGCTTCACAAAACTTTGCTTTCATCGATTCCATTGCCACTGAGTTGCGGGCTGAGATGCCTGAAAATTTTCATGTAGAAAACTTAATGTCTCAGATTTCTACCACCAAGAGTCTGGCGATTGGTGAGGAAGCACCGGAAATTTCATTACAAAATCCGGAGGGAGAAACAATCACATTGAGCTCGCTCAGAGGTAAGTATGTCCTCATTGATTTTTGGGCAGCCTGGTGCCGACCATGTAGAGCTGAGAATCCTAATGTAGTGCGGGTGTACAATGAGTATTCTGACGAAAACTTTGAAATCCTCGGAGTATCCCTTGATCGGACAAGAGAGAAATGGTTGGGAGCCATCGAGCAGGACGGGCTACCGTGGTTGCATGTTTCTGACCTGAAATACTGGAGAAGCCAGGCCGCTATTGATTATCAGGTAAACGCGATCCCGGCTACTTTCCTTGTCGATCCGGAGGGAAAAATCATTGCCAAGAACCTTCGAGGAGCCAGCTTGGAGGCGAAGCTCAAAGAGATTTTCGGATAACCTGTGGACCTAAACAAAAGGTACTGGGAAAAACGATATGAAGAAGGGACTACCGGATGGGACACAGGTGGACCAACCAAACCTTTGACTGATTACATCGATCAGATTGAAAATAAAGATCTCAAAATTCTGATTCCTGGTGCAGGGAATGCTTACGAAGCAGAGTACCTTTTTCAAAAAGGCTTTAACAATGTTTACGTCATTGACCTGGCAAAGCAACCGTTGGAAAACCTAAAAGAGCGAGCTCTGGACTTTCCCGATGATCAGTTAATTCAGGAAGACTTCTTTAAACATCAGGGCTCCTATGACCTCATTCTTGAACAGACGTTTTTCTGCGCAATCGATCCTGCATCACGAACTTCCTATGTTAAAAAGGTAGAAGAAATATTGAATCCGGGAGGGAAGCTTGTTGGGGTGCTATGGTCTGTACCAATGAATGAAGAGCAGCCACCTTTTGGAGGCTCAATGGATGAGTACATGGCATTGTTTTCACCCCAATTTCATATAAACACCCTAGAGCCTTGCTACAACTCTATTAAACCAAGGATGGGCAGAGAGGTGTTTATCCATCTCACCAAAGTATAGCAACCATATTTAGGGGTTATTGAACCATTGTTTGACAAATAGGTATGAATCCTAATCTCACATACCTACTTTGCGCTCTGATATTGTCTTTTTGTCTTGAATTAAAAGGGCAACAGCCAGACACCACTCATCAGGAGACTATTGTTAAAATGGAAAACCCTTATGGGAAGGGACGGACGAAATGGTTGAAGCAGAATGGTTTTGATACGGATAGTTATCAATGGGATAATCCGGAGATTAATCTTTATCTGGATCAGACTTTCAAGAGTAGATCGGTCGGAAACATTGTAGGCTTTACAGGATTGGGAATTTTTGTCCTTGGTCTTGCGGCAAATGCAATGGGTAGGTTAGCCAAGGATATCGGATCATCTAAGCCTGACGAGCCATACCGTGTTTTTAAAGCACCTTATTATTTAGGTGGTGCGCTAATCGTTTCCTCAATTCCATTTCATATCAAGTCTAACAAGAAGTTAAAGTTGGCAATCAAGAGAGCCTCAGAGTGAGTCTTTCAATATCTCAACAGAAATTACTAACTATTTTTACTTAGTTGTCGTAAGCAAATGCTGTGAATACAATAGGTCTTTTTGGTGTGCTGGCTGGAAGTGCAGTGGCGGTGGCACTTTTTCTCTCTAGTTTTTTCCTTAGTGTTAAGCGAAAGGAAGATCCACAAAATTTGTGGTTAGGATTGATTTTGCTTGCCATTGCGCTACGTATAGGGAAGTCCATCTTTTACTTCCTGTTAAATGATATGGCTCCCTTTGGACTCGCACTTGGGTTTCTAGGCCTTGCCTCCATTGG
This sequence comes from Ekhidna sp., assembly GCF_965221965.1. Lineage (GTDB taxonomy): Bacteria > Bacteroidota > Bacteroidia > Cytophagales > Cyclobacteriaceae > Ekhidna. The sequence goes on along the minus strand of NZ_OZ244926.1, from coordinate 2,645,591 downwards.
TCCCTTGACATTGCTCATGATCAGACATTCATCTGGTTTCAAATGGAAGAACAGCTGGCATTTTATCATTCCTGTTGCTGGAGCAATAGCTTGCTTCATCGTTTCTCCAAGTCCATGGGAAACCTATTTATACATGTCTGCCACAGCAGTTCTTTTTGTCTACCTGGTTTTTTCGACCTTGCATTTGTTGAAATTAGAAAATGGGATGATCAAAAGCTGGAACAAAAAGGTATTGATCATGGTAGCTGGCGTGTGGGCGGCCCTTGTGTATCAGCATCTGGCATATTCCATGATGGACTATGCCTGGGGTGCGATCATAGCCTCTGTGTTTCTTTATTGGATATTCATTCAATCCTTCAGAACCGGGGTTTTTCCCAAAGGCATTTCTGCTACATTACCTGATCAGACCGTCAGCCAGGTACGAGATGCGTTTGAGAATCAACAACTTTTCAAGGAACAGGGCATGAACCTTCAGCAGTTTTCTGCCAGGCTTGAAGTGCCCTCTTATTTGGTGACGCGAAGTGTAAAGCAGTTGTATGATCGATCCTTTCCGGAGACCCTGAATCATTTCCGGGTAGAGGAAGTAAAACAGATGCTCCTCGACCCGAAAAAGGAGCATCTGAAAATTGAATCATTGGCTTATGATGTGGGGTTTGCCTCACCCTCTGCGTTCTATGCAGCCTTCAAAAAATGCACCGGTCAAACACCTACTGCTTATCAGAAAGAAGCTGAGCTACTCTCCGCATAATCAGAAACCATAGATCTGAGTGGCTTTCAGGTCTATGCCATTGTCAGTATCCGGCAGAGCATCCAGGCTCGTTCCCATTTGGAATCTGGTGGAGTGACCTCCGGTCCAGACATTTTCAAAGGAAAGTCCTAGTCGACCAAAATTCTCAAAATCCGTCTGTTTGAAATTGCCACCCGGGCGTTCAATGTCAATATCAAATCGGGTCTGATTAAAGGCAAAATAGCCCATTACTGCTTGCTCATTAAACTCACCGAAGGAGCGACCGAAATTGAATTGTAAAGCTGACTGAGGCTTGATGCGGTACCTGACCACTGTACCGTCCGGATTCTCCCTGTTTTCAAAAGAACCAAACGGCTGGTTAATCTGTGCTTCAATCGCAAATATGTTATCATTCGCAAAATGCCAGCGATAACCACCAACCAGACCGATGGCCCACCTATTCCCATCACCTATGGTTTCTTTTCCATCCACTTGTGCACCGCCGAAGAGGTAGTGAAAGTTGATGTCAAACCCGATATAAAAACCTTTTAACTCCTGTTGGGCCTGAAGAAAAAAGCTACCTGTCAGCAATAGGAATAATGAAATGGTTTTTTTCATGTTAACCCGGGATTTTATACGTACCGTTTTTAACTTCTGACATGATCTGATTAAGCCTCGGCTGAAAATTCTGAGGTGTTTCACTCTGTACAGCTTCTAATTCTTTCATTGCTTTCTTCGTGTCATCAAGGAAGTAGTACGTGATCGCACGGTTTAGCTTCAGGTACCAGGCATCCGGGTATTTATCTACTGCCGCATTCAGTACGTTGAGTGCAGGCTCTGGTTTATTGATGCGTAGTAAGAAAATCGTCAGCCAATTGGTCTCTCCCGGTCCCATATCCATCGTGGTAAGCTCAGCAATGGTCTCAGATAGTTCATCCTTTCTGTCCAGTCGACTCAAAAGTTGCGCCTTGGTGGTCATATTCGTCACGTTCTTATTGGCGGAAAAACCATTGTAGCCGCCATTGATGGATCGGTCGGCCCAGGCCAATGCTTCTTCCAGGTTGGTGTCATGATTCAGGCACCACTGAGCTGCATCATTCCATGCCTCCCAGCGATACGTATTGATACCCAATAATTCGTATCGAAAACTTTCTACCACTGTTTTGTTCAGGTCGACACCTACCGTAAAGGGAATACGCTTGTCTCCCCATTCCAGTGCGATCACGACGGTGCTATCAGTCCGGTTGATGAATTCATAGTCCAGCTGCTCGGAAAAGGGGCAGTCTTCGCTTTTTACGTTTACAGCCAGCGCTACATGTTTTTCCCGATCCAGGTAATAGCTGCCCCACTGATTGTCATGGTGGGCAAACATGAGCGTGTAAGTGTCTCCATCCACATCGATGTGAAAGCCATACGATCCGGCTTTAAGCGGATTGCCATTGATCGTCACATCGGTAGTGAAAGAAATGCGGGTGTTCATATTGGCACCTGCACGCCATGCCAGGTTCGGATCGCCATACCCGTTGATTACATTCGCCCAGACATCTCTGCCTCGGGTCGCAGGGGAAGAATAGTCTACGGTGATGTCCGTGATACCCAGTCGCTGTGTTTCCATCACCTTCGGACTGGGTTGTGGAATTTTCATCGTGTGAAATTGGGCCTGTGCGAAAAGTCCTGCACACAGGCAGACAAGAAATGAAAGTACGTGTTTGTGTGTCATTGTTATTTGAGTTTTTGACAAAACTCCTTCAAGAGATAGTCTCTTCTATCCTGATTTGGGAAATGAGGAGAAGGAAATAAGCTGTTTTAGAGGCACTCCGGGCTTATTCCAATGCACTGCGAGGATATTCCATCGCACTCCAGGCTTATTCCATTGCATTCCGAGGATGTTTCAAAACATCCCGTGGTTATTCCAATACACTCCGACCTTATTCCAGATCACTCTGGCCTTTGTTCATTGTATTTCGAGCTTGTTCCAAAGCAATTTGGGCTTATTTCGGAGCACTCCTGGGTTATTCTTCTGCATCCCGAGGATGTTCCATTGAATGGATAGGTACGCGTTGCAAACGCGCACTAGCATGGAATAGATTAACATATTTACAGTGAGTCAAACATTTAAAATGTTTAATCTCCTGTTTTTGGTAATCAGGATATTCGGTTTTAAGGACCTTATTCTATTTGTGAAAAAAGGAAAATGAAAAAGATAAAAGCTGTAATCTGTTTGACCTTGTGCTTCATCATCAGTTGCGGAGAAAAAGAGAAGGAGCCCTGGGTACTGACCGAGGCGGATAAGCAATCCATTGAAAAGGCCAAAAGGGATATACCACTAACCCTTGCGAATGAAGGGTGGGAGGCTTACACGAAAGCATTTACAAATGATTACCAAAACTGGCCGATGCTAAGTGATGGCATTCGGGAACGCGATGATTTCTTTCCGCTGGTAAAGGACTGGTACGAGGCTGGCAACCGAGCCATCGGTAGTCAGGTCGAGACGATTGGGTTTATTACCGTAGCACCAAGAAAGGTGCTCTACCTACACAAGCAGACGGAAGTGTTTAAATACGTAGATTGCTCGGATACCGTATCCAGGGATATTCGGTTTGTCACGCTGTTTGAAAAGGAAGGAGAAGATTGGAAGGTGCGATTTACGGCGTTTATGGATGAGCCGAGGTGATGGAATGGAGGTACGCGTTGCAAACGCGCACTAGCATGGCTAGCGAATGTTGTACTGCGTTATTTATTCTGATATTCTTTACTGTCTAATAAGAAGTCAACGAATGTCATAGTTGAATTCACAGCCAGTCTTGAATGGTGTTTAAGCGTTTTGAATTTGTTGGCATGTCTGTCTCCTGAGTTGTTGCTTAGTCCTGCCAAGCCACTTGTGATTGAATCTAATCCTGACAGTATTTGAATAACAGTTGGAGGTAGTACTTTAGGATCTACAGTGAGATTAAGAATCTTCTTCACTTGTTTATACAGGTTCTCAAGCTTGCCATCATTCTTTATTTCTTTTCCTTCATGCTGTTCAATTATTTCAATCATAACAGCTTCTGCTAAACTTCTAGCATTCGTAATTGCACCATTAAAATCTCCTTGATCAATCTTGCTATGACACTTATTGATTTGTTCTTGAATAAACTCATGGTTAAGTGCTTTAACTGTTTCTGGTTCTACAATTATGCCTTTAGAGTCATGAACCTTGTAGAATTCACCGACCTTTTTAAGCTCAAATCCTTCAAAGCGTAGATAATCATTAATTGGTTTTATGATTTCGTCAAGTTTGTCAGATGGAGCACCAGCTTCCATTAAATCTCGAGGGTCAACAGAGTTCTCTATTATCAGTTTTAATTCCTGCGTTCCATTGAACTGCCTTACTTTCTCTTCCGTATATCTCCATCTGCTCGGAAATCCCTCACCGTATTGATCGTCCGCTCCGAACTCAACAAAAAAGTCTACTAATTGAGGTCCTGTTTTGTAAGGTAGAATTTGATTGTCTCCACACAAGGTCTTACCTAGAAACTTAATTGTTCGTTCTGAAACTTTCATTTGGGAATATGCATGATTTAATGCAGTACAACGTCCAGCTAGTGTGCGTATGTCCACACGTAGCTCTTTGGGTTAAAACTAGCGAACCTGAACCACATGCACCAAGTGATCCATAAAATGCTGCGTTACACAGGACATAACGCCAGAAGCTGAGACGTTCAGCAAAGTTATGAGAAGACCAGAAGGGAAGGTGAGCGGGCCGTCCTGCGATAGTGGCTAGAAGCTAAGTAAACATATGCATCACTAGCGCGTGTTATGGGCTTTTCTTTTATTAGCCGCCTAGTGTTCTAGGTAGTTAGAAGGTTTCTTAGCTCGTAACCATGTTCACCGTGCCTGCCGCCAGCCCAACTTTCATATAGAATTCTGATTCCAGTTTTGCAGTTAGGACAATAGTAATCTAGGAAGGAGTTCGTGAGTTCAGGTGCAGAGTCTGAAGTTATGCGAGTTAGAAGTTCGTTGTGTTCGTCCGACAAGTTTGAGAATTGACTGTCCTGATGTTTTCGTAAGTTGGAAAAGTTGATATTCGTAGTTGTTCCGCAGTTAGGGCAGTTGACCTCAGCGACAGGATGCGTGTCAAAGTCATCGTGACTGTTAAAGCTCAACTTGTTGCTGTATTTCTTAATTCTGTGCTGCATGATTGCCCATAACATCCGAATATAGTGCACTTTTATGCACTATATCCGCTTATATCTTCCAAAGATACCGTTTTACAGTACAAACTTTTGAAGCGCTCCCCAGAGCCTGGCTTTCTCGTTTACGTCTGCGGCTAGTATGGATAGTGGTTTGGAGCAGAGGAACTCACTGCCTTTGTAAGGAATAGGGGTGTAGAAGGCTTTGGCTTCCGGCACGAATACCAGTGCTTTTTTGAATTTCACCGCCTGGTCAAAACCATTGCTGAAAATCTTATACTCGCTCTTCGGTATTTTGCAGGCATCTATGATTTTATGCAGGAGCTCATTTTCAGCCGGATCATGGCTGGTATGGAACACCGCAAATGGCAAAGGCCTGGAGTCCGGTAGGTCGTGATGAGGAATATGTGGAGAATCCTGATGATGTTCCTCTTCCGGTGCTTCTTTCGTCTCAGGAGCTGGTTGTTTTGCAACAGATTCCTCCTCCTTAGCTACAGGCTCAGGTTCCGGTTCAGCCACAGAAGTAGGTTCCTGTGCTTCTTCTTGCTTTTCTGCAGACTCTTCGTTTATGATTTCGTCTTGCGATAGCAAGTAAATCTCTTCGTGTATGAGTAAGTGCAGGTGTTCTTTTTCCATGCAGGAGTCAAATTTTTAGTGTCATTTCGAGTGAAGCGAGAAATCTCATCGTCAATAGTCAGCGAATCTTAAATTTAAAGATTCCTCACATGCGTTCGGAATGACACTCAAAAAAAATGGAAGACTTAATCTTCCATATCAAAGATAGACTTTAGTTCTTTTGCTTCACTCGGTTTCATGCGTTTTCCAAGCACCAGTCGTAATTGTCTTCTTCTGAGCGCTCCGTCATACAATTCTTTTTCAAACTCTGTCTCAGGCTCCAGTTGCGGGATGTCAATCGGCTTACCTGACTGATCCACTGCCACGAACGTGAAAAACGCCCGGTTAGTGTGCACCTTCTTATCTGCTGGAATATCCTCGGCCACCACTTCTAAGTATACCTCCATTGAGGAGCTGAATGCTCGTGTAACGAAAGCAGAGATGGTTACGGCATTCCCAATCCGGATGGGCTCTGAGAAGGAAATGTTATCTACGGAAGCGGTTACCACAATGCGGTTGGAATGCTTCTGTGCAGCTATCGCTGCGGCGATATCCATCCAGTGCATGAGACGGCCTCCCATGAGGTTGTTCAGTCCGTTGGTGTCGTTTGGCAGGACCAGTTCGGTCATGGTCACGTAAGAGTCCTTACAGTTTTTTACTTTTTTCATATGCAGTTTTTTAAAAAGTAGATGAGCTAACCCACCCCTAACCTCGAAACGTCGAACCGCTCCAAGGAGTTGAATATTTAGATTCTTGATTTACTTTTTGTCGCCCCAACCGCGTTCTCCACGCAAAGGTACGAAGCTAAAATGGTCGAATTGCTTCTTTTTTATTTTGTTTTCATCCACTTTCTGGATCAAAACCATAGATTGTATGTCATCGTTCCCTACCGGGATCACTAATCGTCCGCCTACCTTGAGTTGTTGGACAAGTTCTTCAGGTACGGTTGGAGCACCTGCTGTCACAATGATTCCATCATATGGTGCAAATCGGGGGAGCCCTTTCGATCCATCGCCCTGGTACATGTGCGGCTGGTAGCCCAGCTTTGGCAGGAATCGAATGGCTTTCTGATACAGCTTCTTTTGATACTCAATCGTATAGACATCTGCACCCATTTCATCCAGTACACAGGCCTGGTAGCCGGAACCGGTCCCTATTTCAAGAATTTTATCTCCCGGCTTTACCTGTAGTAGCTGTGTTTGGAAAGCCACCGTATAAGGCTGGCTGATGGTTTGTCCCGCATCGATAGGGAAGGCCTTATCTTCATAGGCATGCGAATCGAAAATCTTGTCAAAGAAAAAATGACGGGGGATTTTGTTGATGGCATTCAACACCTCCTTATCGCGGATGCCTTTTTTTGCGATCCCCAGAACCAACTGCTTGCGTAAGCCCTTATGCTTGTAGGTATCTTTCAATTGACTTATTTTGAGCCTTAAATTTAATCAGCGTGTTTACAGGAATAGTTGAAACAGTAGGGAAAGTAGAAGAAATCTCCGGGAAAGGGACGAACGTGGATTTTATTATCTCTTCGTCTATATCAGACGAGTTGAAAATTGACCAGAGTGTGTCTCATAATGGAGTGTGCCTGACGGTAACCAAGGTTGAGGACGGGAGGCACTGGGTAACGGCCATTGATGAGACGATGAAAAAATCGAGCCTTGGTTCGATTGAAGTCGGGGCTCAGGTAAACCTGGAGCGATGCATGAAGGCGGATGGACGTTTTGATGGGCACATCGTGCAAGGTCATGTGGATACCACGGCCAGAGTGAGTGACATCAAGGATGAAAATGGTAGCTGGGTGTTCACTTTTGAGCTGAAAGAGGAGGGTCTGGTGGTCGAGAAAGGGAGCATCTGTATTAACGGAACCAGCCTAACTTGCTTTAACGTGGAAAAAAAAATCTTTTCTGTGGCGATAATTCCATATACATTTGAACATACCAACTTCAATCAGCTAGCAGTTGGTAGCATTGTTAATATTGAATTTGATATTATCGGTAAGTATATTCACCAAATCCTAAATCGAAAATAATGGCTCTCAATTGCATGGTAGTAGATGACGACAAAATGTCGCGTCTCGTAATCAAGAAATTTATAGATAAGACTGATACCCTGGTCATGACGCACGACCTGGACAACACTCAGGAGGCGCATGATATTCTTTTAGGCGAAAGTGCCAACGACGTAGATATTGTATTTCTGGATATCGAGATGCCCGGAATGAGTGGGTTGGATCTTGTGAAGGATCTTCAGCATGCCTACAATGTGATTTTGGTAACTTCCAAAAAGGAGTATGCGATTGAGGCGTTTGAGGATTCTGTAGCGGATTACCTGGTGAAGCCGGTAGAATACGAGCGCTTCATGAAGGCGGTCAACAAAGTGAAGGAGAATCTGGAGAAAGAGAAAGCGATTGCCGAACAGGAAGATCATATCTATGTGAAAAGCGATGGCAAGCTTTACCGATTAAGCTATGACAACATCCTTTTTGTGGAGGCACTGGCAGATTATGTGATTTTTAATACAGCCGCAGGTAAAAAGCACATTGTGCATCATACGATGAAGGGAATCGAGAAAAGATTACCTGAAAGTATTTTCAGCCGAGTGCATAGAAGCTACATCATCAACCGGAATAAGATCGATAAGATCGAGGACTTGCAGGTGCATATCGGGGAGAAGACCTTTTCCATTGGTGCTTCTTATAAAGAGTCCTTGATGGATCGATTCAATTTGCTCTAATAAATACAACCAACCTAACCTAAAGGCATTGACCGGATTGCTTAGGCGATCCAGTTTATGCCTTTTTTTAATTGCTCCTGTGTCTCTAATTCCAGATTGCTTTTAGGCTGATAATCGTACTCCCAATTGGCTTCCGGAGGCATACTCATCAGAATGGATTCTGTTCGTCCATTAGTATCAAGCCCGAATTTGGTTCCCTTGTCGTGCACCAGGTTAAACTCAACATATCGTCCACGTCTGATTTTCTGCCAGTTTTTATCGGCATCCGACCAATTCTTATCCCGCAGACCCTCAATTGCATCCGTATATGCCGGAATGAATGTTTCTCCTACATCTTTTACAAACTGCCAATGATCCGCTTTTGATTTACCGTCTTTGACGGTCAATCGGTCAAAGAAAATACCGCCGATTCCACGTGTTTCATTTCGGTGTTTGACAAAAAAATAATCGTCGGCCCATTCCTTAAATCGCGGATAGAACTCAGAGTCGTGTTTATCACAGGTGTCTTTCAAATACTGGTGAAAGTTTTGTGCTTTTTCTTTTATCACATAATGAGGCGTAAGATCGATTCCTCCACCAAACCACCAAATCCCGTTACTCATTTCAAAGTAGCGAACATTCATATGAATGATTGGCACCCATGGATTTTGTGGGTGTAAAACGATTGAAACACCGGTTGCGAAGAAGTTTGCCTCGGGGAGGTTCAATGCGTTCAGTATTTTCTCAGGTGTGGGTCCGGAGACAGCAGAAAAATTCACACCTCCTTTTTCGATTAGATCACCACCTTTAATTACTCGTGACCTTCCGCCACCGCCTTCGGGCCGGTCCCATTGGTCTTCTTTGAATGTTGATTTACCATCAAGTTTTTCAAGCGAGTTGCAAATCGAGTCTTGCAATCCCTGAAACCACTTTGTTATTTCTTCTTTTGTTATTTCTGCCATTTAGAATGGGTATCCAATACCAATATTTATTTCTGAATTCCGATTGAAGTTGGAGAAGATTTCATCTCCTACAAATCGTTCACCTCGTTTTTGTGCAGGGTCTATAAGCTTCAGTCCCAGATCAACCCTGAAAACCAGGAATTGGAGGTCAAATCTTAAACCCACACCTGTGCCTACCGCCATTTCATCCATGAATTCATTGAAGTGAAATACGCCATCATCACCCTCAGCATCTGATTCTGCATCCACTAAGGAATTTCGTACCTGCCAAATATTTCCCGCATCAATAAATACAGCCCCTTCCAGAAAGCCCACCAGATCCTGTCGCAATTCAATACTTGATTCAATGATGAGTTCTCCTCGCTGCTCATTTCTATAGTCTACAGCATCAGTGGGGTTTCCATCTCCATCGGTTTCAAATACGCCAAATGCTCCCGGACCTAACCTTCGTGGTTTCCAGGCTCGAATGCTACTACTACCACCGGCAAAAAAGTACTTTTCATACGGCATGGATTCATTGGCTCCATAGGGATATGCAAGCCCCACATTTAATCTGGCTGCAAGATTGGTTTTTCTGGTCAACCGTTCAATTTTCCTCAAGTCGATCTGGGTTTTAGCATACTGATAGGTTGTCAGGCTGTCGCCAAAGAAGGATTTACCTACAATATCAACAAGGTTTCCCCCCAACTCGGCGTTGAGCCGTACAAATCCTCCATCCTGATTAAGGGCATAGTTGCCGAGGCTCAGATCCAGCTGAAACGCTGTGCTTGTAACCACAGCAGATTCAAAAGCCAGCGCGTATGGATTATTCTGGTCTCTTAATTCCTTCAGAAAATCTTCAAATTCCTGACCTGTAATGGTGGTATTTGTCAGGCTCAACTCAAGAGGTGTTAGCCGATACCTCACCTGGTCTCTTACCTGCCAGCTATACGTCCAGGTTCCTCTGTAAGTGGCTCGACGATATTCTGTCACCCGATCTTCAAATGAAAAACCCAGGGAAAGCCGTGTTTTTGGGTTGAATCGACCAATCTTGTTTTTGTAATAGGAGCCGAGTGGAAACAAAAACTGAGGGAAAGTGATTGCAGCTTCAGCTCCAAACTGACGGGAGGTGTAATTACCATCAAACTCAGATTCTTCCCGCACAGACCTTAGGTCTTCCAGTTTGGCATTCGCATCAAAACTGAGTATTTCCAATGTCCTGAATGTATTCCTGTTTTTCAGGTTTATGTTCACGAAAGGACCCGGTCTTCCTTGTGTTCTTGATAAACCAAACTCACTGGATGTTTGGTACTTGTCGAATGGGGACGTGAATATGTTTGCGACAAAATAGTTACCAGTTGTGTCGTAATTGATGTTGATGAACTTGAAGTTGTCCAGATAGGAGAGTTGACGCTGTGTTTCAATGGTAAGGTCTCTACTATAAGGGTCATCCTGCTCAAGGGGGACTCTCCATTCCAGTACCTTTTTAGAATACCTGTTTCTGGCAAAGCTGAAAGTGATGTCTCTGTATTTCTCTTCCGTTCGGTCAAATGTTTCGCTGACACTTGCGTCGGTAATAAAAACAATGGAGTCCAGGTAAAATATCTTGTGCTGTTCTTTTCCTGGAGGATTTTTAATGACCTCTCGAACGATGAGGGTATCACCACCCATCTGAATGGAATCTAATTCAAATCCAATAAACTGCTTGGAGAATTCATAGTAGCCATTATTTACAGCCAGATCGTAAATGAAGTCACGTTCCTGACTTAATATGTCCTGATCATAGTAGCCTTTTTGGAGCGGTGATTCTTTAATGTTTTCCATAACCAGGGCATGCAGTACCGTGTCTTTAATATCATACTGGATAGAATCGATTACATAGCGGTCTTTCAGCGCAATATCATATTCCAGGTTTATATATCGATCTTTTTTGCCAAACCAGCCACTTACCCAATTTCTGATGTCTCTGCCGGCTTTGCCAATGGGCCCGAGACTATCATAAGTTGTTGTATCTATCCGAATGGTAGCATCAAAATATCCTTTTGAGTTTAGGTATAGGTCAATTTTTTCTCTGGTCAGTCTTGTGCTGGCATGATTATAAATAGCGAGGGTTTCTCCCCACCTCATAAGCTGGTTTCCCTGCTTGACCTTTCTGTTCTTCTTATCGTACTTTTTGGCTTTTTTGTTTCGGAGCTTCTGTCTTCGTTTATCAGAGGTGGCGTCTGCTATTTTTCGATCAAATTTAGCTTCAAGTGAATCTCTTTTTGCAATGGCTTTTTGTTTATCGTATCCGGGAAAGATCCAGCCATTTTCTCCAAGTTTATATAAATGAGCCAGGTGAGTAAACGGGTAGTAGCCGAAAAGAATACGGCTGTTGGCTTCCTGTTCATAAAGTCCCTTTGCATCGTCTGCCAGTGCGCCGGATAAACCATTGATTTTTTGCTTAGCCAGGAGGTGCTGATCGTCTTTTAAAAACTTTGAGCCCAGGCATGATGTAAGAAAAATGCCTGCGAATAGTGATATTTGGCTTAGTCTAAAAAGTCGCTTCAAATCAAATGCTCTCTAGGAAGGAACAGAAATTTATAAAATCGCTCAAAGTTAAGAAGTACCGCATGCGTGAGAAATGCTTTTTGATTGAAGGTACAAAAAATGTGCAGGAGTTACTCAATTCTGATTTTGAGGTAGAAATGGTGATAGGAACAGAGCAGTTTTTCTCTCAAAATTTAAAAAGTGGAAATCATCGAAATGAAATTGTGATGCCGGACCTTCTAAGTCAGCTAGGTACTTTTAAGACCAATGAAGATGTGTTGGCGGTGGCAAGAATGCAGGATTTTAACCTCAAGACTCTATCATTTGATGATCATTTATTTGTTCTCGATGGAGTGGGGGATCCGGGAAACATGGGGACCATTATTCGTACGCTGGATTGGTTTGGGTTTGATCAGCTGGTTTGTTCATCAGATTGTGCTGAGTTTTATCACCCCAAAGTAATTAATAGTACGATGGGTTCTTTTACTCGAGTAAAAGTAGTTTCATGTGATCTGGAAGAATTCTATCAACAAAATAGGCTTCCGGTTTATGCAGCCGATATGGAAGGTATCCACCTTAGCCATTTAAATAGTAAAAGCCCGTCAGTGCTGGTTATGGGAAGTGAATCTCATGGGGTGGGTGAGATAACTAAAAAGAACATAAAAGAACGCATCACTATTCCGCGATATGGCCATGCAGAGTCATTGAATGTAGGCATAGCCACGGGAATAATTGCCGGTCATTTGCGCATGGCAAAAAAGTGATTCATAAGCGAGCTTGTTGAGGGATCATGTTGGTCCGTTTCACCCTTTTTGATTTCATTCAAAATGGGTTTAGAAAGCTGCTTTCCAAGTTCCACCCCCCATTGATCAAAACTAAAAATGTTCCATATCACGCCTTGCACAAAAACACGGTGCTCATAGTAGGCGATTAGCGAACCGAGGTTCTTCGGAGAAAGCTCCTTGATTAAAATGCTGGTAGAAGGCCTATTTCCCTCAAAAATTTTAGAGTTAATCAATATTTCATCTGCACCACCTACTTCTTCAATGACTTGCTCTTTCGTCTTCCCTGTGAGCAGGGCTTCAGATTGCGCGAAGAAATTAGCCAGAAGTTTTTCATGATGATCAGCATGTTTGTGAGCTGGCTTAGCGATACCAATAAATTCGCACGGTATGATCTTAGTTCCTTGATGAATCAATTGGTAAAATGCATGTTGTCCGTTGGTTCCGGGCTCTCCCCAGATGATGGGACCAGATTGGTAGTTGATCTTTTTTCCGGAACGGTCGATATACTTTCCATTGCTTTCCATATCTACTTGCTGCAGGTAGGAAGGGAGGTACCTTAACCGATGATCGTAAGGCAGGATAGCCATAGAGTCGTAGTTTCGGAAGTTATTATACCAAATGCCGATGAGGGCGGAAATCACGGGAAGATTGGCATCAAGATCAGTATTTTTAAAATGCTGGTCCATTTCATGTGCACCCTCAAGTAAGGATTCAAAGTGATCATATCCTACCGTGCAGGCGATTGAAAGGCCAATGACTGACCAAAGCGAGTATCTTCCACCAACCCAGTCCCAAAACTCAAACATGTTTTCACTTGAAATCCCGAATTCATTAACAGCTTCTTCGTTGGTACTCACAGCTACAAAATGCTGACTGATATATTCCTGGCTTCCTCCCTGTGATAAAAACCATTCTTTAGCTGATGTAGCATTAGTGATGGTTTCCTGCGTAGTAAAGGTCTTTGAGGCAATAATGAATAAGGTTGTTTCAGGATTGAGATTCTCCAGAAACTCTACCAGCTGAGCAGCATCCACATTGGAAATGAAATGTGGGGTGATGTTTTTCCAATAGGGCTTTAATGCATAGGTGACCATTTTTGGTCCCAGGTCAGAGCCCCCAATACCGATATTTACGATATCAGTAATGGACTTATCGGTGAACCCTTTCCAGTCGCCATCTAGCAACTTATTTGAGAATGATTTGACCTTAGATAATTCCTTTTTTACTTCTTCTTTTTCAGAGCTTCTCAAAGCAACATGCTGTACGGCTCGTTTCTCCGTTTCATTGATTTTTTCCCCTGCAAACATTGAATGAATGGCAGCTGAAAGCCCACATTCATTTGCCAGGGAAACGAGTTCATCCATTACTTCATCAGAGACTTCATTTTTGGAAAAGTCGAAATGAAAGTCATTGAAGTTGAAAGTAAACTTATCCAGGCGAGAAGGATCAAGTAGAAGATCTCTTATGCTGCTTTTTTTGTTAGCGTATTCACGAAGTTTTGCCCATGACTTGGTTGTCGTTGGGTCAATCTTTGGTAGCATGATGTATGGTTTTTAGAATAAACCCGGAAGGATATCTTCCCTGACAAAAAGGTAATAAGAATAGGCAATAAAGCCAATGAGGTACACCATTCCTTCGGCACGGTCCAGCTTATACTTATTTAGTGTAAACATGAATAAGAAAAGCATGAGTGTTCCCAGCATGACTATGAATAGGTCAGTATTGAGTGATGCGGTGTAAACCAAAGGAGCATGAATGATTGAGGTTGCACCTAATACAAGCAGAAGGTTAAAAATGTTCGATCCCACGATATTTCCAACTGCTATATCTGATTTTTTGTTGAAGGCTGCTACAGCAGAGGTAGCCAGTTCAGGTAGAGAGGTGCCAGCAGCCAGGATGGTCAGACCAATCATTTTGTCACTGACGTGGAAAAATTTGGCAATGGTCACTGCATTTTCAACAATCAGGTTACCACCAAAAACTAATCCAACAATACCCAGAACGATCATTACGGTGGTTTTCAAACTTCCGTGGATTTCTATGTCCTCTACTTCTGCTTCCGGGTTTCTGCTCAAATTCATAAAGATGTAGACGAGAAACAGGACAAACATGACAAGTAGAATAATTCCGTCCTGCACTTCCAGTCCATTTTTTTCAGCATCGAAGAAGAGAACATCATTGACCAGGATGAAGAAAATTATTGTGGCAAGAAGTGAATAGGGCACTTCTTTCCAAAGGGCATTTCTTTCCACAGTAAGTGGATAGATAACTGCGGAGACACCCAAAATAAGAAATATATTGAAAATATTTGAACCAATGATGTTACCAAAAACCACTTCATTGGCGCCTGAGTTACCGTCTTGAACCGAACCTGAAATAATATTCACCACCAACTCCGGGGCGGAAGTTCCCATTGCCACCACAGTAAGGCCAATTGCTATGTCTGATACATTGAAACGTTTGGCTAAAGATGAAGCTCCATTCACCAGATAATCTGCTCCTTTGATAAGTAGCACAAACCCCACAATTACCAGCAAAAAATTTAATGCTATAGTACTCAATTCAGTATCGGTTAGATTGGTGACTCACTATTTAGATGATTAGTTCGTATAATCTCTCTAATCTTCGCAAATTAACACTTTTGAAGTATTTAATCCAATTTCTAATGATTCGTTCACAAATTCAAGTCATTCAGTAAGTTATGGATTTTGTCCTTCAATTTTTCTTCTATTTCTACATAGCTCCCATTGTTAAATTCACTCTTAACCGAAAAATAAAATTTAATTTTCGGCTCGGTGCCTGATGGTCTAACACTTACTTTCGTACCATCTTCGGTAAGATATTGAAGCACATTTGATTTAGGAAAATTGACAGCTTCTTTTTTCCCGGATGAATCAATTTTTACTCCTTCCAAATAATCAATTAGGGTGGTTACCTGTGATCCTGCCAGCGTTTCAGGTGGAGCATTTCTAAAGTTTTCCATCATTCGCTTTATTTCCTCCGCTCCCTGAAGACCTTTTTTTGTGATCGATTTAAGCTCTTCATAATAAACACCATAGGTTTTATAAATCTGCAGGAGTAGTTCAAATACTGTCAGTCCCTGTGTTTTTGCCCAGGCGGCCATCTCTGCAATTATAACACTGCTCGCCACTGCATCTTTGTCTCTCACTTCTTCGCCAATCATATATCCGTAGCTTTCTTCACCTCCACCTATAAATACTTCGTCTCCCTCTTTGCGACGGATCATATCGGCAATCCACTTAAAGCCTGTCAGAGTATCATAGCATTTTGTATTGAAACTATTGGCAATGTCTCTAATCAACTCTGTTGTGACTATGGTTTTGCCGATGTACTCATTTCCCTTCAATCCTTTCTCTGTCCATTTTTTCATCAGGTAAAAAACCAGCAATGCTCCGGTCTGATTTCCATTGAGCAGCTGAAAGTTCTCTTCAGAATTTTTCACCGCTATCCCTACACGGTCAGCATCCGGGTCTGTAGCCATTACAATATCAGCGTCAATCTCCTTTGCTTTTTTGAGTGCCAGAGTCATAGCTTCTTCCTCTTCCGGATTTGGGTAAACCACGGTTGGGAAATTACCGTCGGGCGTTTTCTGCTCCTCAACAACATGGATATTCTTAAATCCTAATTCCTCAAGAGCTCTGGGTACTATGGTGATGCCTGTTCCATGAATGGAAGAAAAAACAATATTCATATCACGATGAGATGAAATGGCGTCTGGTGAGAGTGATAGATTCTTGATCATATCGAGATAGGCCCGATCCATGTCTTCACCGATTCTCTGTATTAAAGAGGGATTCGACTCAAAATTGATCTCATCGATTGAGTTAATCTTTTTCACTTCTTCAATTACATTTTTGTCATGCGGAGGAACAAGCTGTCCTCCATCATTCCAATAGGCTTTGTAACCATTATATTCCTTTGGGTTATGGGAGGCTGTAATTACCACACCACCCTGACAACCCAGGTTGCGGATGGCAAATGATAATTCAGGGGTGGGACGCAAATCCTCAAAGAGAAATACCTGGATTCCATTTGCTGAGAAAACATGGGCAGTGGTTTCTGCAAAAAGCTGACTGTTATTCCGGCTGTCAAAAGCGATAGCCACTTTAATTTCATTGGAAAATTGACTTTTTAGGTAATTGGCAAACCCCTGGGTAGCCATGCCAACCGTATACTTATTCATCCGATTGGTGCCGATCCCCATGATTCCTCTCAACCCTCCGGTTCCAAACTCCAGGTCGTTTAAAAATGCCTCGTCAAGTTCTTCCTGATTTAGTAAGAGTGCTTCTATTTCTTGCTTTGAAGAAGCGTCCATATTGGCTGCTTTAAGCCAATTAGTTGCTTTACTTTTTGCTTCCATTTCCGAATTAGGCATAGCCCAGTTTTTTCTTCACTCGCATTAAAACTTCATTTGCCACCTCTGCAGCTTTCACCTCACCTTTCTGTAGTTCTCCTTCTAACTCATCAAGGTTAGACATGTAATAATCAAATTTTTCTCTCTCCTCTTTAAACCGATCTACCAGTAGTTCAAAAAGCTCTTGTTTAGCATGGCCATAGCCATAATTGCCGCCCTCATAGTTGCCGCGCATTTGTTTGACTTGATCTTCTGAAGCCAAAAGTTTATAGATAGAAAAAACATTGCAGGTGTCCGGGTCTTTCGGTTCCTCCATCGGGGTGCTATCAGTAACAATTTGCATTACGTTCTTTCGAAGCTTTTTCTCCGGAAGAAAAACATCAATAATGTTACCGTAGCTTTTGCTCATTTTTTGACCATCAATTCCCGGTATGGTCATTACATTGTCATCAATCAATGCTTCAGGCAAAACGAATATCTCTCCAAATTGATGATTGAAAGTAGAAGCGATATCTCTGGTCATTTCCAGGTGCTGTTTCTGGTCTTTGCCTACTGGCACATAGTCGGCATCATAAAGCAAAATATCTGAAGCCATCAATACCGGGTAATCAAAAAGCCCGGCATTTACATCCGCTAAACGATCAGATTTGTCTTTGAATGAATGTGCGTTTGCCAGCATTGGGAATGGTGTGAAACAATTCAGATACCATGTGAGCTCGCAGCAGGCTGGGACCCGGGATTGACGATAAAAAGTATTGGCAGAGGTGTCGAAACCACAGGCCAACCATGCAGCTGCTACTGCGTTTACATTTTCTGTGCGAACTTGCGGATCTTTGATGGTAGTAAGAGAGTGCAAATCCGCGATGAAAAAGAAGGATTCATTATTCTTGTTCTTCGATAATTCGATAGCAGGTATAATTGCACCCAGAAGGTTGCCTAAGTGAGGCTTCCCGGAACTTTGGATACCTGTGAGTATTCGTGCCATTGGTTAAAAATTTGTGCAAACCTATATAATTTGAGGCTTTGAATATTGAGCCTGTTGAACTGAAAAATGAAATTAGAGATGAGAGCGATTTTTTCCATTTTAGCCCTTTTGTTTTTTGCTACTGTTTACAGCCAGTCAAAATTGGAATTCGAGAAAACGGATCATGACTTTGGTGACATAATGGAAGAAGCAGGACCTGCTGAGTTTACCTTCAGATTTGTGAATAAAGGAGATGAGCCTATTACAATCACTCGAGTGAAGGCTTCCTGCGGATGCACAACACCTGGCTGGACAAGGGAAGAAGTGATGCCTGGAGATTCCGGCTATGTAAAAGCAAAATACAACCCAAGAAACAGGCCCGGACGATTTAGAAAATCGCTTCGATTAACAACCAGCGATCCGTCCTCAAATCATACCTTATACATATCCGGTTTTGTGAAACCGAAACCAAAAACCCCGGAAGAGGAATTTCCGGTTTTAGTTGGTGATTTACGACTCAAATATCGGGGAATGAATATTGGAAAGATCACTACTGAAAAACCTGTAGAGAAGACGTTTGATGTGTTTAATTACTCTGATACAATAGCAGTTCTTAATGCTGATGAAATGATTCTTCCCGATCATATTCAGGTAGAATTAGTGCCGGATTTTTTGAATCCAAGAGAAGTGGGTCAGCTGAAAATTACCTACGATCCCATCAAAAAGGCTGACTATGGTTTTGTGAGCGATAATATTCAATTGAGTGAAGATTCTGAGGAAAACCTGTCAGTGATTGCGGTCATTGAGGAGTATTTCCCCGAAATGACGGCCGAGGAGTTGGATAATGCTGCTAAACTGGAGATTTCTGATCGGTCTTACGATTTTGGGCGAGTCACGGCGGGCTCTATTTTGGAAATGGAATTTGAGCTATCAAACACAGGTAAGGAAAAATTGGAACTGCGTGCAGTTAAGTCAAACTGTGGGTGCATTACCTATGACTTAAAAAAGAAAGGTATCAAAAAAGGGAAAAGCCAGACGCTTAAAGTCTCTTTTGATACCTCAGAAATGCGTGGTAATCAATATAAGTCTATAACTGTCTATTCCAACGACCCTGTCGCTCCCACACAGATAATTACCATTAAAGGGAAGGTTGAAAAAGGCGAAGAGTAGGAGAAGGTTAATCCTTCTCCCACATATTGTTTTCGCGGTTCACATCTGCCATATAACCAGTCTCATCAATCACAATTGAAGAGATTTCACTCATTGGCTTATCAATGGTAAACTGATAGGTGGAGTGTGTCCAGGGCCAGTCCGGCAGTACCACTCTTTCCAGATCTGTTTCATTTTCTTTTTCACCTCTCATTATCACAAGAGGGGCATAGTAGATTTTCTTGGATCCATCATTGAATGTCACATAAACATCCACAGGCATAGGCATATAACCCTTCTTTTCAAGGTTTACGGTGGTTTTATTATCTGACGCTGATACGGATTCTATTGCATAATCAATGGTGTGTGTATGATTTGTCCAAAAATCCAGGTACCAATCTAACTCAAGGCCCGATTCTTTTTCAAATACTCTTATCCAATCATTAGCATCCGGGTGTTTAAATTTCCACTGGTTATAAAACTTCTTTTGAGCTCTTAGAGCAGTCTCTTTTCCAACCAGGTAATTCATCTGTGCCAGCGTAATAGCTCCTTTGGTATAGGCTGATCGACCATAGGCATAATTGGTAGTGAAAAAGTCTGAATGTGTACTCATCGGCTCCTCTTTGCCAGTTTGAGTGAGTCGGACATAGCTGGCATAATTACCTTTTTGCGCATTTTCCTGGTCACCACGTAAATAAGCCAGTGTTTCGTCCTGCACATAGGATGTAAATCCTTCATCCATCCAGGAATAATAGCTTTCATTGAAAGCAAGAACTCCCTGGTACCAAGAATGCAATGCTTCGTGCACAGTCACACCCAACAAGCTTCCAAAATTTCTCTCTCCGGTAACAAGGGTTGCCATTGGGTATTCCATACCACCGTCTCCCCCTTGAATGACGGAATAATGTGTATATGGGTACTCGCCATAGTTTTCTTCAATGAATGCAAAGGCTTTTGCTGTGGCTTCAGGTAGTTTTTCCCATGCTTCAGTCTTGCCCCCCTTTTGGTAGAAAAAGTGAATTTCAGGACCACCTTCTACCATGGTTTTTGTATGTGTATAATCCGGGTCTGCGGCCCAAACAAAATCATGTACATTTTCAGCTTTGAATTTCCAGGTGAGTGTTTTTGCTTTCCGATTGACTTTAGTTCCTTCATCTTCATATCCATACCCGATCTCATTAGGATTTTGCAGCGTACCAGTTGCAGCTACAACATAATCCTTATTAATAGTGAGGTTTACTTCAAAGTCTCCCCATGGGGCATAAAACTCTCTTCCTACATACGGGTGGGTATGCCAACCTCTTCCATCATATTCAGCCATCTTCGGATACCATTGAGCCATGCTGTAGTCTATTCCTTCAGCATTGTTTCTCCCGCTTCTTCTGATTTGTACAGGGACCTGGCTCTCAAAGGTCATATCAAAAACTGTAGAGGTACCCGGAAGAATTGGGTCTGCTAAAACTACTTCCAACACAGTTCCTTCCACTTGAAATTTCAGGTCTTTACCATTTTGTGTTAACGATTGAACTTTGTGAAAGCCAATCTCCGAATCATCCAATTTTGAAATACGATCTCTGACACGACCATCAGGATCTTCAATGGTTCTGCTTCTGGTGTCCATCATACTTCCCGGCTGAAAAGCATTGAAATACAAATGATAAAACACTTTGTCCAACGTATCCGGGCTATTGTTGAAATATTTCAATGTTTGAGCACCCGTAAATTGATGATTTTCGACATTGAAATCGATATCCATCGTGTATTCTACTCGTTGTTGCCAGTAGTTTTGAGCTTGACCGAAGTACGCGTAACAACCAAATAAAAGAGTGAAAATTACTTTCTTAATAAAATTATATTTCATAGTGGAAAAATAGTTTAACATTTCATCATCTTCTTGGTTAATTAAATCGTATATTCAATAACTCAATTAACCTGAAGAGTATGGAAAAAATTTTAGACTTTGTTCTTCTGATCATTTTCGCTTTTGGGTCTGCAATCCTTTTTACGTTCGCTGTAATTTGGAAGTTTATCCAGGCAATGTATCAGATTATTTTATCTAAGTAAGTTATACGTCAACATTGGCGTATTTGGCATTTTTCTCAATAAACTCCCGACGTGGTGCCACTTCGTCACCCATTAGCATTGAGAATAAATGATCAGCTTCTGCAGCAGATTCGATTGTAACCCGCTTGAGACTTCTATGCTCAGGATCCATGGTTGTTGTCCATAACTGATCAGGGTTCATTTCTCCTAATCCCTTATATCGTTGTACACTTACTGAATCTTCTTTCCCATTTGGTGCGACCTCTTTTATAGTTTTTACCCGATCATCTTCAGACCATGCATACCTTTCTGTTTTACCCTTTTTGATGAGATAGAGTGGAGGTAGTGCAATGTAGAGATACCCTTTTTCAATAAGCGATCTCATGTATCTGAAGAAGAATGTAAGTATCAGCGTTCGAATGTGACTTCCGTCAATATCTGCATCCGTCATGATTATGATCTTATGGTAGCGTAGTTTTTCCATGTTCAGCGCCTTTTCATCGTCTTCCGTTCCAAATGACACACCGAGTGCTGTGATCATGTTTTTGATCTCATCATTGTCGTAGATTTTATGCTCTTGGGCCTTTTCCACGTTTAGGATTTTTCCTCTTAGAGGCAAAATGGCCTGAAACCTTCTATCTCTTCCCTGCTTAGCCGATCCTCCAGCTGAATCCCCCTCTACCAGATACAATTCACACACAGACGGATCCTTATCTGAACAATCCGATAGTTTACCTGGAAGACCGGTTCCTGAAAGTACATTTTTTCGCTGCACCATTTCACGTGCCTTTCTTGCGGCATGTCTTGCCTGTGCAGCAATAATTACCTTGGATACAATCTGTTTGGCTTCTTTAGGATTCTCCTCAAGGTATTCCAATAGAATCTCGCTAACGCAGGTGTCTACAGCGCCCATTGCATCAGAGTTGCCAAGCTTTGTTTTCGTCTGTCCTTCAAATTGAGGCTCTGCTATTTTCACGGAGATAACTGCTGTTAAACCTTCCCTGAAATCGTCTCCACTAATCTCAACTTTCACTTTGTCAAGTAGGCCGGATTTATCAGCGTATCCTTTCAGCGTACGTGTAAGTGCTCTTCTGAAACCGGAAACATGCGTACCTCCTTCGATGGTATTGATGTTGTTTACATAGGAAACTACATTTTCAGTAAAGGATGTATTGTAGCTTAGAGCGACTTGTACAGGAACCCCTCCTTTATCACCTTCTATGTAGATCGGATCTGGAATTAGCTTCTCACGCGTATTATCAAGGTAAGCTACAAATTCCGAGAGACCACCTTCAGAAAAGAACTCTTCTTCAAGTGCCTTTCCATCATCATCCAGCTCACGATGATCAATCATTTTGATTTTGATACCAGCATTGAGATACGAAAGTTCTCTTAACCTCGAAGCGATTGTCTCAGAGTTGTATTTCAGTACGGTAAAAATCTCCTCATCAGGTTTAAAATTGATGCGAGTTCCATTGATATCAGTCTTACCGATTTCTTTAACAGGAGCTTTAGGAACACCCCTGCTGTATTCTTGTTCCCATACTTTACCTGCCCTGTGTACGGTTGCTTTCAGGCTGGAGGAAAGAGCGTTCACACAGGAAACCCCAACACCGTGAAGTCCACCGGAAACCTTGTAGGTGTCTTTATCAAACTTACCCCCTGCGTGAAGTACTGTCATCACTACTTCAAGGGCACTTCTATTCTCTTTCTTGTGAATATCTACAGGGATTCCACGACCATTGTCAGTGACTGTAATCGAGTTGTCTTCATTGATCTCTACCGTGATTGTGTCGCAGTGTCCGGCCAGAGCCTCATCGATGGAGTTATCAACAACCTCCCATACCATGTGATGAAGTCCTTTCATCCCAATGTCTCCGATGTACATCGCTGGCCTTTTTCTTACGGCTTCCAGGCCTTCTAAAACCTGGATATTACTGGCAGAATAATCCCCTTTTTTGTTTTGCTTATTGTCTTCCATGTGCAGTGATTAAAAACAAGAATTAGAGCTTTAGATTGAATGATTTTCAAATCTTTTCAAAGTGCTCTTAAATGTTTAAAATGTAGTCTTTTTCAAGGTTCAAAAGTACTAAAATTATCTCGATTTGGCGAGGTTTTTGATGGTTAAAATCGACCTTTAAAATCATTCTTAAACCTAACCTGTAATGCAGCCAAAAAACCTCTTTCTATATCTATTTATTCTGATCTTCATTCTACCCGTTTTTTCACAAGAAACTAACCTGAGCACAGAAGACAGCACTGCAATAGAACGACGCAAACAGTATGAAGAGACGCTCAAGCGTATTGAGGAAATAAGAAGAAGGAGGGAGAAGGATCCTGAGAGATACATGGATTCAATCAGGAAGATCAAAGAAGAGGAAAGATACCAGGAGGCAGTAGACAGAATCAATCAATATAAGGCATCTGATCTTTCATCAGTAAAGGAGCTGGATCTTACTGGTGCAAGGCTGAGTCAAATTCCTGATTGGGTATATGATGCAGAGCGCCTTGAGATATTAATACTGGATTATAATCAGATACATGAGCTTCCAAAATCACTCAATAATCTTTCTGAATTGAAAAGAATCTATTGGAGGTATAATGAATTGGGAACGAACAGGCCAAAAATTAAGCGGCAGGAAGGGATTGAAAAATTAGATCTGACAGGAAATGGATTAAAAAAGCTACCTAAGGTCCATAGGCTGAAAGACATGGAGGAATTGGTACTGGAAAATAATGCCTTCACTAAAATCCCAACCTGGAAGGGTAGAAGATTAAAATCACTTAGAGAATTGGATCTGTCCAGGAATCCAGTTGTCATAAATAGAAGATGGTATTGGTTATTGAAGGATCTTGAGATTCTGCATCTAAACAAATGCGAGATTGAATATCTCCATCCCTCACTTTATAAAATGGCGGGATTAAAGGAGTTGTTGATTCAGGTAAATGAACTTTCTGAAATTTCCAAGGGTATTTCAGCGCTCCAAAACCTCTCGAAGATTTCTTTTTATAAAAATAATTTGCAGAACCTTCCTGCTGACCTTTTTGGTTTGGAGCAGTTGGAGGTTATTGACTTGTACTATAATGAACTGGAGAAAATTCCGTCCGACATAGCCAAACTGAGAAGCCTAAAGATTCTCTACCTTTCATTTAATTCTCTTTATGATATTCCGGATGAGATCGGTGATTTGAGCGGTCTGGAAGAATTATATATTCATCACAATAGGATAAGTGAGGTGCCGCAACAACTGGAGGAACTAGATAGCCTTAGAGTTTTTCATTTTCAGAATAATTACATTCCAACCTTTCCGGCGCAGGTTTTAGGAATGAGGAGTTTGGAAGATTTAGATATTTCAGATACCGATATCTCCCAAATCCCCGGACAGATTAATGAATTGAACCTGAAGACTTTTTTCTGGAGAAATCTTGATATTGACTTGAATGATCCGGAACAATTTGAAACACGTGAGGCGCTAAAGAAACTCATGGAACAAGGTGTCAATGTTGTGCCATCAATAGCTATTCATGAGTCATCTGCGGATTGATCATTTTTTATCTCAATTCTCAATAAAGGCCATTTCCAAGCATGACGAGGGTGCAGGCATTAATTGTTTCAATGTTGTTTTCAGATGCCTTGTGGGCCAGTGATGGATTTTCTGCTCCGGGATTGAAGATGATCCTTTTCGGATTCAGTGATATGATGTAGTCTTCCCATTCCCTCTGATTTTGTGGGCCAATATACATGGTCACGGTATCAATACCTGTGATGTCCGGCTTTTGTCTCAGGTCTAAAATCTCCTGACCAAATACAGTTCCTTTCTTAATTCCAATGGGAATAATTTCATGATTGTGAGCAGAGAGTCTCTCTGCTGCCAGGTAGGCATATCGTGCCGGATTAGTCGTGGCACCAAGAATGGCTGTTTTTTTACTCATTGGGTCTTGCTCTTACTTTTCGTTACTGCAAATCCGATATTCAGTCCAATGATGATTGGAAAGTGAACGGATGATTTGATGTCATCACTGAAATAGGGATCCAGACG
Organism: Ekhidna sp.; assembly: GCF_965221965.1. Lineage (GTDB taxonomy): Bacteria > Bacteroidota > Bacteroidia > Cytophagales > Cyclobacteriaceae > Ekhidna. Next base: position 2,620,536 of record NZ_OZ244926.1, on the reverse strand, counting down.
TTCATCGAGCAGGCTTAATTGACTTGGTGCGTAATCTTCCTTATAGGATCTACTAGCTACACCAACTCCTAAAAAGGCATCAATTGTTAATCCGGACGATCCTACATCTTTCATCCATCTGTTCCCTATGAACAAGCCATAGCCGTAGCTGGTTTCAATGAGGTTTCCCTTCAATTGGGGAGGGGGATTTCGGAGGGTGTCAAGGTGATTTACTTTGTTGCTCAGGTATTTGAAATTGACTTCATGTCCAAAGTAAAACATGCCCAGCTTTGAATCAGCGTGGTAAAATTTTTGTCTGAAATGAATTTTAACTCCACGGCTGTAAACCTGATAATCTCCTATCTTCTCATCAGGCGTGAAGAAAGGAGATCGAATGATGTCAAATTGTAATTCATAACCCAAACGTTCCTGAATGTAATATTCAATGGCTATTGGTAGCTGCTCATCGAGGAGCCATACAGGATTTGATGCAATAATGAATCCCTTATATTCATTTACTCTGGGTAAAAAGTACCTCAACCCTCGCTTTTCAGGATGATAGTTTGGTTTATCCAGGGATTCTTTGTTTTCCGCATCTTGTGTAATTCTGGTCTTGAAAATTGGCTGGGTATTTTCATAGATAGGCCGGTAGGTTCCTGCGGTACTTCCATCAGGATTGTACAAGGTCCATTCTCCGACACGCTTGTCATCCTTCACCTGCCCTTTCATTTTTATGCTGCCATCAGGGTAGTAGCCGATGTATTCTCCTGCACCTTTTTTCAGGTCTGCTTCCCCTTCGAGCTGCCCTTTTTCACTATAGTAGTACCATTTACCTGTTTTCTCTCCGTCAATGATTTGGCCTTTTGATTTTTGATTTCCACTCGGGTAGTATTCATTAAACATTCCGTCCCCTTCGTCGAAAGTGACTTCACCCAACATTTCACCGGTAGGGTAGAAAAGTTTCCAGTACCCGTCTTTTTCATCTTCTGCTATTTTCCCTGACTGGCTAAGCTTTCCATTTTGGTGATAATATTCCCACTCTCCATTTCTCTGACCCTTATAAAAATTTCCGATTGCGGCCTTTTCTCCATTCTTGTGATAATAGGTCCATACCCCGGTTTTCAACCCATTGCTAAACTCTCCGATAGCCTCAAGTTCACCTGATTCGTAATAGTAAATCCATTCTCCTTCGCTTTTATCATTTCTGTTTGTGCCCTCCATTCTTCTTGCTCCTGAGGGATAGAATTCTGTATACTGACCTAAACCATTTTCTATGATTGATTGTGCCTTTAAAGATCCATCTTCATAGAAATAATTCCAGATTCCGGTTTTGGAGTTATTTGCATATTCACCGTTGCTCTTTTCTCCGTCGTTTTCGTAATAGAATTTCCAATGCCCCTCTTTTGAATTTCCTCTCAGAATACCTTCTGATTTAAGGTTACCATTTTCAAAATAATACCTCCAATAGCCGGAAGGTATTCCATTTTTAAATCTACCCTCAGCCTTTTTTCTACCATTTTCATAGAAGTACTTCCAAATACTGTCAGGTTGATTATTCTTATACCATCCATAGGTTTTTAGAGACCCATTAAGGTAAAAGGACTCATATTCTCCATTGAGCATAGAGTCCTGAATCGAATAATGATATACTTCACTGATATTGGTACTATCAGAATCATAATAGTTTTTTCCTTGCTTAATCTGTGCTTGAGCAAAGGCAATTGAAAATATGATAGTGATATAGCCACTAACTCTAAGCATGTGTACTGGTTAGCGCTTTTTTGAATTTCTGTCCCCATTCCCTGGTTTCTTCCTCGGTCCATAGCTCCGGATAGAAGATAATTCTTTGCCTACGAGGAGGGAGATATTTCTGCCAGTTAGTTCCACCCGATGCTTTGATTACATCAGGGTCACGTTGTAAATACCTTGTAGCTGATTTCAAGTGCTGCAGTGGCCAATCAACATTGGCTTTTTGATCAAGCTTTTTCAGTTCAGCAATTACCTCCTCATTTCCTTCATAATGATTATGGTACTTCCTAAGTAAATTGCAGTTCATCAGGTTTTCTCCCATTTCAATAAACTCTTTTCCATATTTAGCTTCAAACTGCCGGAGTGTCAGGGTTTTCTTGCCTGTAGCCAGTTCAGTGGCGCCTGCTTTCCAGTATAAGAACTCATAGAGCTTTGAAATATCTTTCTCGTTTTCTAATTCCTCTCTTTTGTCCAGGTTGATTAGGTGTATATAGTCTGTTGAGTGGATTTCAATCTTACGATATTGGGCGGACTGGAAACCACTGGCAGGAAGAAGTGCCATACGAAAGGCCAAAAACTGATCCTGATCCATTCCCTCTGTCATCACATCAAACGAATCAATGAGGTGATCGAGGTACCGGTTAATTCTCCTGAGTCTTTTGAGGAATGTTTTTTCACCTACAGGATCGGAGTAAGTGGCTTGCTCCATCTCATTCAGGATCATTCGAAAGTAGAGCTCTGTAACCTGGTGATAAAGAATAAATATTTTCTCGTCAGGAATAGCTGTTCGCGGATTTTGTAGACTTAGAAGAGTGTCTAGGTGGATATAATCCCAGTAAGTAAGGTAGTCCGAGTAAAGCAAGCCATCCAGGTAGCTGGATAAATCCTGCCCCATCGCCTCATATTTTTCTTCGAGTTTGGTGAGTTGCTGTAGAATATTTTCATCTATCTTCTTTTCCGCCATAGTAGTTGTCTTCGTTGCGTTTTATGGTTGTAAATTTGGCGGAAAATTTTAACAACAGACATAAAACCCATCCCCTGATGAGTGCAGAAAAGCGAAACTTTGTAGATGAATTTGAATCACCGGATTTTTACGCCCTTGACGACCTACTTACCGAAGAACATAAGTTGATACGATCGTCCGTTCGTGATTTTGTAAAAAAGGAAATCACTCCATTCATCGAAGGATGGGCAGAAAAAAATCACTTTCCTGAGGAGATAGTAAAGAAATTTGGAGAGGTTGGAGCATTTGGACCTACTGTTCCTGCTGAATACGGGGGAGGAGGCCTTGATTACATCTCCTATGGTCTGATTATGCAGGAAATAGAGCGTGGAGACTCGGGTATGCGGTCTACAGCTTCTGTTCAGGGGTCATTGGTTATGTATCCGATTTATGCGTATGGATCGGAAAATCAAAAGAAAAAATACCTACCAAAACTAGCGTCCGGTGAAATGCTTGGGTGCTTTGGACTCACAGAGCCCAATCATGGTTCGAATCCCAGTGGGATGGAGACCAACTTTAAGGATATGGGTGATTACTACTTGCTAAATGGTGCTAAAATGTGGATTTCCAATTCCCCAAAGGCAGATATTGCGGTGGTATGGGCCAAAAACGAGGAAGGACGAATCCATGGCTTGATTGTGGAACGAGGCATGGAAGGATTCAGTACACCGGAGACTCATGGAAAATGGTCATTGAGAGCATCATGCACCGGTGAGTTGGTGTTTAGTGATGTAAAAGTTCCTAAAGAAAATTTATTGCCTGGTAAAAATGGATTAGGAGCTCCGATGGGATGTTTGGATAAAGCGAGATATGGTATTGCCTGGGGTGCGATTGGTGCAGCAATGGATTGCTATGATTCAGCTAAGAGATACTCATTGGAACGCGAACAATTTGGAAAGCCGATTGGAGCTTTTCAGTTGGTTCAAAAGAAGCTGGCTGAGATGCTAACTGAAATTACTAAGGCTCAGTTGCTAAACTGGAAGCTTGGTAAGATGATGGACGAAGGAAAGGCCACCACATCTCAAATTTCAATGGCAAAAAGAAATAGCGTGGAAGTGGCATTAAATATTGCAAGAGAAGCAAGACAAATTCATGGAGGTATGGGCATAACTGGGGAATATCCAATGATGCGACACATGATGAACCTTGAGTCGGTAGTGACTTATGAAGGTACTCATGATATCCATTTGCTGATACTTGGTGCGGAAATCACAGGTATTCCTGCTTTTAAATAGGAAGAGAGTATTATAGTATGACATGAAGCTACCCTTTTTGGGTGGCTTTTTTTATTTTATCGAGTATCCGTCAGTTGAAAAAGCAAAGCCTTTATTGCCATACTGGCCAATCATAACCGCTTGGATGAGTGGCTTCACATCTTCATTTTTCGCACTTAGCTTCACAATAAAATTAGCACCAGATCCTCCGGTATCATCTTCTCGCTCAATCACATAATTGATGGTGGCCATGGGAGGAAGGCTGATTTGATTTTTTAAATACTTCCTTACCAGATTGCCGTCGGTACTGAAGTAGTCAATTTTCGATATAAAGATGGAATCGCTGTAGCTGGTATTTCGGATGCTCAAAGTAGCAGCGAGTAAGGTCTTTTGGTTGTTGGCATCCAAGTAAATATCTGAATAAATAGGTACATAAATAATGTCCTCATAGGTCATTTCCAGCTTGTTTATTGGATCCTCCAGTTCAAGGGAGGTCAGCTCATCTGTACCGGTTTCCTCATTCATGTTTGGGTCAGGCTTCATACATGAACAGATCATCAGTGCCATGATAGCAATCGGTAAGAGCTTCATTTTTCGCAGATTCATACTGAAAGATACCAATATGCTGATTTAAAAATCAATTCCATTGGCCATTAACTCTGCAAGCAGTGGAATGCAGGACATAATAATTAACTCTGCAATAATGAACTTTCTCATTTTCATAGCATTAGGCAAAGACACCTCTTCGGCAGAGTGCTTTTTAAGTAGCTTTTTTGCCCGAGCTATCATGACTGTCGGATAGATGGAGAGCAGTCCTACGATAATGAAAAGTGAGATTTTGATTAAGAAAAGCGTGTTGCTATTGTAATAAGTAGTTCCTTTTCCGAATACCATCCAGTTGAGTAAACCTGTGCCTAGTACAAGCAGAGCAGCTAAGCCATAAACACCATCAATGAGGCTTAGTTTTTTTATCGTTTTTCGTTGGACAGCCTTATCAATGAGTATCACTTCTGCTATTAAAGCGCAAAAAATAGTGATGATGAAAAGGAGGTGTGCGTAGGTGTTGAGTGACAGGTTGAGCATGCGAAAATAACGCATATTTATATTGATGGTTTCAAAAAAGGTCCGACCTGTACCTTATTAGAGTTTAGCGTCGGACCCAACCAACTATCCTTAGATAGCTCTTTGAAACGAGAGGTGAGTAGAACCTCTTGTCATCATATTTTAACCAATTAGGATTCGAGATTAATCACTTTGATTCATTTCTGAATCATGAATCGAAAAGATTTTTTGAAAAATACCCAAAAAAGGGTAGCGTTATTGGTGATTTATTATCATTTGATAAAGTTTTTAACAAATACCATTCGAACTTCTTGGCTTATTATCAGTAAAAACCAGAATCAATAAATACCATTTTTTAGGTATTTACTTTGGTAATGATCTGTCATACTTTAGCTATAGATAAATCCAGTTTTAATATCAGCGTATGAGGATCGTATTACTTGTCATGGCTCTATTTGTTTTTTGCAGCGCGCGAATCAAAACAGAGGGTAGGTCTGCTAAAAGAGAGATGCAGCAATTAAAAAGTGTTAAGACGACTCAGTATAATGAAATTGATATGGAGGAGCCCTGGCCTTTTACAGAAACACTGGACAAAACTGATCCGACTCTTGTAGAGTTGATCGTGCAAGAGAAAGCTGCTGATATAAAGGGTTGATTACTAAAGTCTTTGCATTAATTCTTTTAGTAAAACCACCAGATCTTTCTCGGCGCTCTTTGCAGTAGCAATAATATCTTCAATATCGATAGGTTCTAAGTTATCTGGATCACAATCGTCTGTTAAAACTGAGATGGCAGAAACGGGCAAACCCATTTGATTTGCCGCAATGACCTCCGGTACAGTACTCATTCCCACTACATCAGCTCCGATCATTCTCAAGAAACGATATTCGGCCCTTGTTTCCAGGCTTGGACCAACAACAGATACATAAACTCCTTTATTTAGCTTAACACCCTGCTCAGCGGCTATTTTTAAGAGCATTTCATTAACCTCTGCGTCATAAGGTTGACTCATGTCTGTAAAAATCTGCCCAAAAGCAGCAGCTTCATGCCCTCTCAAGGGGTTGTCAGGTTGGAGATTAATGTGATCTTCTATGAGCATCAACTCCCCTTTTTTCCAATCTAAATTCATACAACCACCTGCATTGGAAATAATCAATTTTTTTATACCCATCTTTTGCATGACCCGTACAGGAAAGACCACTTGATCCATACTGTGTCCTTCATAGTAGTGAAATCGTCCTTGCATCGCAACGACAGTTTTCCCTTCCAGTTTTCCATAAATCAACTTTCCTTTATGAAACTCAACAGTCGCTATTGGAAAGTGAGGGATGTTGGCATATACAAACTCCTTTTCTATTTCAATCTCATCAGTAAGTGCCCCAAGACCCGTACCGAGGATAATTCCTACCTCTGGATTTTCACATCCCTTTTCCTGAAGGAACTTGACGGCAGCACTTACTTTTTCTATCATTTGCATATCGTATATCTATTTTTTATGGTTCTATTTTGAATAATCTCTAAATTGACCTGAAATTAATTAGACTTCAATCACAATGAAAAAATTTCTTACTGCCTCGCTTTTCCTTGTTTCAATATCAATTCAGGCGCAAACACCGATTACATCTACGAAGATGCAGCTGTTTGGGGATCACTTGTTTATTCAGCTGAGTGTGGATGGCTCAGAGCCTTTAGATTTCATTTTTGATACTGGAGATGGATTGCCGGTTATTGATCTGGATGTAGCAAATGAGCTAGGGCTGGACCTGAACCATCAAGCCTCTAAAACTAGCGCACAGGGTGCTGTGAAAGGAGCTCTCATTGATCATAATACAATTGAGTTGAACGGGATAGAGTTAGAAAAGGATATCCAGCTTTATGCAACAAGTCTGAGGCATCTGGAGATGAGTATCGGAAAGAACATTGATGGAATAATAGGATATGATTTACTGCACCACTATGTAGTGAAGTTGGATTATGATAAGGGAATGTTTGAGCTATACGATCAGGGCACATATAAGCATGATGGGAGCGGAAAGGAATTTGAATTTAAGTTGGATAATTACATTCCCCACATTGAAGCTAGGGTGACTTTGAATGATGGGGAAACCCTAACTGGTGAATTTTTCATAAATACAGGTGCAGGAACAACAATGGATTTCAACACCAGATTTGCTGAGAAGAATGATATCATCAAAAGAACAGGGGATCATTTCTCATACCCGGTTGCAGGACTTAGTGAGGATGAGACTATGCATTATGAAGGTCGAGTTCGGAATTTTGGTTTTGGTGGATTTGATTTTTTAGAAATGCCAATTGGTATCAGTACTGCTCGCCATGGGATCCAACACAATAAAAAGGTAGCGGGAATTATGGGCAATAAGTTGTTGAAGAAGTTTAACATCACTTTCGATTATTCACAGAAAAAAATTTATTTCTCGAAGAACAAAGCCTTTGATGAAAAGATGACTGTAAATGCCAGCGGTATGTATCTTCAATTGAATAAAGATATGAGTAAGGTGCTTGTTCATAGGGTTTATGAGGATAGTCCAGCGAAAAAGGCTGGTATTTCGCCGGAGGCTGAAATCTTAAGGGTGAATGATAAAAGTGTTGACGATTATACACTTCCTCAACTCCGTGAGCTTTTGGAAAAAGCAAATGAACAAGTGAAATTGACCGTATTGCAAATGGGAGAGGAGAAGACCTTTACGCTCGATTTGAATCAACTGATTTGATCAGCTATTCCACCACATCATGAATGGCCTGCAGAATTATCTCGCAGGCTTTTTTTATTTCTTCTTCTGTAATGATAAGTGGCGGAGCTATTCGCATAGACCTGTCGTTAAATAAGAACCAATCCGTCACCACGCCCAATTCAATCGCTCGGTCTATGATTGGTTTCAGTACATCATAGGACTCAAATTCCACTGCCATCATAAGCCCTTTACTCCTCACTGCTTTGATTCTAGGATGCTTCAGATGGTCGTGAAAGATTTTTTCTTTGTTTGCAACATCTTGAAGTAGATTCTCTTTTTGAATGGTCTTTAGTGTTGCCAGTGAGGCCGCACTTGATACGGGATGTCCACCGAATGTAGATATGTGGCCCAGTACCGGGTTATTGGTAAATACACCCATGATTTCTTTGGACGAAATAAAGCATCCAATGGGCATGCCACCTCCCATTCCTTTGGCACTTACTAAAACGTCTGGTTTAATGTCGTAATGTTCAAATGCCCATAATTTCCCTGTTCTGCCAAAGCCACATTGTATTTCATCCAGAATCAACAATGCCCCGGTTTCATCACACTTCTCTCGTAAAGCTTTCCAGTAGGAACTATCCGCATGTCTTACACCAGCCTCTCCCTGCACGGTTTCTATTACGATTGCAGCGGTTTCGTCATCGATAAGACTTAATGATTCAGCATCACCAAAATGGATATGAGAAATACCGGGTAAAAGTGGACGGTAGTTTTGTTTGAAGTCTTCACTGCCGGTCAGTGAAAGCGCCCCATGAGACGATCCGTGATAGGCATCCTTACACGCGATGAGATTGGACCGTCCAGTATACCTTTTGGCGAGTTTCATAGCCCCTTCAATGGCTTCACTCCCTGAATTTACAAGGTAGACCGAATCTAAAGTGTTTGGTAGCGTTTTTATAAGCGCTTCAGCAAGCCTTACTTGAGGACTTTGCACAAATTCTCCATAAACCATCACATGAAGGTGCTTGTCTACCTGCTCTTTGATTGCCTTTACAACGTTAGGGTGGCGATGGCCTACGTTGGAGACCCCAATCCCTGATATTAAATCAAGGTATTTTTTTCCATCAATATCAGTCATGTAGACACCCTCAGCAGATACCATTTCCAGCATGAGAGGTGCGTCGGATGTTTGAGCCAGGTGGTTGAGAAAAAGCTGTCTGTTTGAAAGCATATCGCAAAGATGCACAATGCATGTTATTTCACTATTTGCTCATCTGATTTCATTTTAAGAAGAAATTGAGAGTGTGTCTTTTAGTTAGGTTTGATAATCTTTATATTACTATCTATACTCACTATTACCTAATCGAAAATGACCTTTTCACTACCTAAAGTGGGCCGTAGGAATGGTATTCTTTTTACGACTCTGTTGCTGATACTTGCTGCTTTTGCTTACTATTTTCTCGTTTATGTAAAAACCAGTGAATCGAGATTCATTGATCGTGCATACCGTGTATTAGACAGAAAGAGTGAGAATATTAAGAACAAATATTCCGGATATCAGAATTATCTCGCGTATATCTACAAAACGGTAAAGGGAGATATACAGTCCATTCTGGATGCGGGGCAAAAGCAACAATCCACAATTAATTGGTACCAGGATCAGGTCATCGCTCTTAATGATTCTTCCAGGATTTTACAAAGCAAACTCAGCTATTTCCGCAATCCGGCTGAAACTGATAGGTTGGTAAGAGCAATTAATAAAAGAATTGACCTCTATCAGGAGCAAATCAATAAACTACAATCAAGCTTTAGTGAAAGAGCCAATAACAGGATTATTGAAATTCTTCAATCTTCGGCTCCCAGAAACGTAACGTTTAACTATTACTATGATAAAAGCGATAATTATTACTCCAAGGACGAGTTGCTTTATCGTCAGAATGATTTTGCATGGAATATAAAGGGAGATGAAGGGGAGACCATATCCTTTAGTGAAGGTGCAAACACGTTTATCAAAGATGTTTTGGTGAATGGTTTTTTTGATGAATATGTGCTTCTAAAGGAGGATTATTCCGGAGTAAAGGAGTTGGGTGATCCCTTTAGTTATTCAATCATTTACCAAACTTTTAATAATCCTATCGATCTGGTTTCCATCAGTCCGACGCTCCAGACGAAAGGCACCAAAAATGGCAATGCGGATTCTCTGAATATCTCCATGGGCCCAAGAATGATTAAGCCTGTACATGTAGAACTCTTTAATGAAGGTTATAAACTGATGTTTCATCGAATGAAAATCAATGATGAGACCTATTTTCTCGGCGGTTTTGTCAAGTCATCTGTTTTCAAAAAAGAATCTCAAAAGGTAGAGGTGTTTTTATTGGTTCTGGCGATACTACTTGTGTTGCTCTTGGTTATTTCCATGCCAATGCTCAAGCTAGTGTTGATGAGTCCCATTGAGCGGCTTCATATCCGAAATGTTTTGATGGTCGGTGGTTCTTTGGTGCTGGGCATACCCATGGTCCTGCTTATTGTTTTCAATTTGTATGAATTTGTGATCAAGGGAAACCAAGAAATAGACCATAACCTTGAGGACTTATCAGAAAAGATAGAAGGCAGTTTTGTAAGGGAAATATATACCATAGTAAATCTGCTAAATGAACTGGATTTAGCCGTTTCAAAGAATACTGATTTACCAGATACCACTGTCCTTAAGAATTTTGATGTTTCTAATTACAATGAATTCAATCATATTTTTTGGATTGAAAAAGATGGAAACACATCTTATGATTTTCAGAGAACACTTTTAAATATGAAAGCATCAACAGTTGATGTAAGTGAGCGGGAGTACTTCAAGAATATTGTGGAAGACAAGATGTGGAAGCTTCGTTTTGATAGCCTGACTGCCGTTCAAAAGTATAATCTCGAAAAGGATACCAGCTTCAATTTCTACTTACAATCCATTGTTTCCTGGAGTGACTTTACTCGAGAAGCAGCAGTGTCCATTCCTTCTGAAATGGGAGAGGATATGCCTGTTTTGGCTATGACGAGTCAGTTAGGGTCAGTGATGGATGCCATCCTTCCTATTGGCTATGGTTTTGCAATCATTGATACTGAGGGGTTGGTGAAATTTCATAATCTTAAGGATCGGGTTTTACAGGAGAATTTTTTAGAAGAGACAAACAATGATGGAGATATCCGGGCAGCCATGTATACCAGGGTGGCATCCTGGGCAGATATTAAATACAGAAATGTCAATCATCGTTCATATATCCAGCCGATTAATTCAATGCCGTTGTACCTGGTGACTTTTTATGACAATGAATATCGAAATGCAGAAATACAGGGAGTTGTTAGTATCTCTATCATACTTCTTTTTGGCTCTTTTGCTGCGGTTTGCCTGATGATGATTATTCTAAACCTAATTCAAAAGCGAAGGTCTAAGCTTAGGATTGATACATTCTTACTTCACTGGATGAAGCCAGAGGAGGGGAAATCAAAGGAGTACCAATTCTTGTTTTTGTTGTTTCTTTTTATTGGAGCGTTACTATTGATCATGATAGCTATTCCGAGTGTTCATGAAGCAGATATTCTTTTCAATTTTGTAATAACTAACGCTTACCTGTTTTTGATTAGCTTTATTTGGTTGTCACCAAATAAAATCACTCGTTACACGGATAAAACGACCGAACGAAGAAATTTTAATATCGCTTTTCTGCTGTTTATTGTGGCAGCAGACTGGAGTTACATTTCGTTTTTTAGCATGTCCTGGTGGTGGATCGTTTATCAGTCACTATTGATTGTTTTTTTACTTTCTAATAAATTCATTGAGGAGGCTGTGAGTAACGGAAAAATAGGATTACCAAATTTCAAGTTTATCCAAAGTATACTTCAGCATCATTCCTATAATATTTTCCTCTTCAGTTGGCTGCTTATTAGTAGTGTGCTGCCGATCTTCTTCATCTTTATGGTTGCCCACAATGAGGAGGAGGTTATTTGGCATAAGTATAACCAATTGAAGATTGCTGAACATTACAAACAGAAAGTACGAGTCGTTGATGACCGATTGGATGCTTTGGTAAATATTAAGGATGTTCGGGAGTCATTTTTCAACTCCAAGCTGGATAGCGGCATGTATTTTTTAAACTCAGAACTAAATGTAAGTTCAGGTTCTGCCTATCAATTCTGCAATGACAACATTAGTAACTCTGATCATCTACTTTCTAAATTAAGACCACATTACAGTGATTTAATTATTGAAAGCAAGGGGCTTGCGTACGATCTATCACAAGAGAAAAACAGAAAATGGTGTTTTCCGAATGATTTGGATAAATCCCGAATGCAGCTTGTTTACATGGATAATTTTGGGCCAAAAACCAGACAGGATCATGAGCGGATAACCATCGTGAGCCGGCCCAGTTTACTGTCTTTTGGTCAGCGACAGGAATCAATTGAAAAAGGAGTAAGGCAATACAGTTCATTTTTCTTCTTTACTGTTTTACTTATTCTGGTTGGTGTTTATGTTCTAATAGATTATTGCGTAAATAAGATATATGGAAGAGAGTACAATAACTTCAAGAACACTCTGCCTCTCACCGTTGAGAACTTCAAGCGAATTTCTATAGGTGATGATAGTATAACTCACCACAAGCAACGACAGATTTTTTTATTGGGACTACCTAAGTCTAATAAGAGCAACCTAATTAAGACGCTGGAGGGGAATTTTTATGAAGCGGATATGATGCTTGCAAATAACGAGGAAGAATGGAATAAACTATCAGCAGTAAACTTTAAGCTTTTTGATGGAGTGATTATTGAAAATTTCGAATACGGAGTAAGCTCTCATAAGATCAATAAGTTAAGACTAAAGCTTTTGGAGAAACTCGCAAGTCATCATGGTCAGCAGCTCGTCATTTCATCCAATGTACACCCAAGCTTTATTACCAATTTTTATGAGAATAAGATTTCGAATTTTGATGGTGATGATGAAACCAGAGAAGAGCTTAATTGCGCACTGGAAACATGGAGGCATGTTTTGGGTGGATTTATAATCGTCCACAACCCAATCAAAGAAAACAGTAAAATCAACAGTTATCTAGATCCATCATGGATTAAAAGTGATATGTTCAAACAGCTTTTCCGAATGGAGTTAAATAAAGGTAGTTTTTTACCCAACCTTTTGCCCGGGGTTAAGGACTATTTTGTGAAGCTGAAAGAAAATGTTGGAAATGATGAAAGTAAAATAGATAAAGAGGATCTGATTTTACGCATTCAGCTACTTGCAGAAAGCTATTATTTAGGTCTTTGGAACACTTTATCCAAAGAAGAAAAATATATTATTTATGATCTGGCAAAGGACCGTTTCGTTAATATAAATAACAAGAATGGTATTAGGAGTTTGCTTGAAAAGGGGTTACTTATTTATGAGGATGAGCTACGAATCATGAATGAAAGCTTCACCAATTTCGTTCTTTCTATTATTAAAAAGGGAGAGGCCTTGAAAATGGAAAAAGAAGTTCGTGAAAAAGGAACGTGGAGCACCGTAAGTGCTGTGTTAGGTCTTTCACTCTTAGGTATTCTGGCATTCCTGTTCCTTGGCAACCCGGATTTCTTTCAGGACTTCAACGCAATGGTGAGTGTACTAATTGCAATCGCGAGTTTGGTGCCAAGACTAAGTGGCATTTCTTCGCTAAGCAAAATATCTTCCGGGTCGGAAAGTAGTTAGCCTTTTCGTTGGATAGCCTTCTTTGCTTTTTCCACAATGTCTTTCACTCCAAGACCATATTTGTCGAGTAAGTCTGCTGGCTTTCCACTCTCTCCAAAATGATCGTTGACAGCAACGAATTCCTGAGGAACGAGATCATTTCTTACGATTGTTTGAGCTATACTTTCCCCAAGACCTCCTGCTATTTGGTGTTCCTCAGCAGAAACGGCACAACGAGTTTTTGAAATAGACTGAAGAATAGCTTCTTTATCTAGCGGTTTGATCGTATGTATATTGATAACTTCTGCAGATATACCTTGTTCAGCAAGCTCAGCTTCTGCCTCAATTGCTCTCCACACCATATGACCTGTAGCGAAAATAGAAACATCGCTTCCTTCAATCAAGGTAATTGCTTTACCGATTTCAAATGGCTGATTCTCCATAAACATGGGCCAGCCAGGTCTGCCAAAACGTAAATACACCGGACCTTCATATTTGGATATTGCTATAGTAGCCGCCTTTGTTTGGTGGTAATCACACGGATTAATGACTGTGAAATTTGGAAGCATTTTAGTCATGCCAATATCTTCAAGCACCTGATGGGTGGCTCCATCCTCTCCCAAAGTCAATCCGGCATGCGAAGCACAGACTTTCACATTCTTTTCTGAATAAGCGATTGATTGTCTGAGTTGATCGTAAACTCTACTTGTTGAAAAATTAGCGAAAGTACCTGTGAAAGGAATTTTTCCTGCAGTAGCGAGTCCAGCTGCAATCCCCATCATATTTGCTTCTGCAATTCCCACTTGAAAAAACCGCTCAGGAAACTCCTTTTGAAAAGCATTCATTTTCAATGAGCCTGTAAGATCCGCACAAAGTCCTACGATGTTAGGGTTACTTTTTGCAGCTTCCAAGAGGCCATCACCAAACCCGGAACGTGTGTCTTTTTTATCAGTGTAAGTAAGCTTTGTCTTCATTCGTATTTGGTGGTTTTAGTAATCTCCTAACGTTTCTTCTAATTGGCTAAGGGCATCTGCGAGTTGTTCATCATTTGGTGCAACCCCGTGCCATTTGTGTGTTCCCTCCATAAAGTCAACACCTTTGCCCATTTCGGTGGTCATGAGGATCATGATCGGTTTGCCATTTCCCGACTTAGATCGAGCTTTTTCCAATGTTTCAATTAATTGTCCCAATTCATTGCCATTGCATTCCAGCACCTCCCACCCAAAGGCCTCATATTTAGCTTTCAGGTCACCAAGACTATTAACTTCTTCCAATGGACCATCAATTTGCTGACCATTGTAATCGATGGTAGCAATGAGGTTATCAACCTTATTATGAGCAGCGAACATTGCAGCTTCCCAAATCTGTCCTTCCTGTTGTTCGCCATCTCCCATCAATACAAACACATTTCGATCATCTCCATCTATTTTTTTAGCTAAGGCCACTCCAATGGCAGCTGAAAGCCCCTGACCAAGTGATCCTGAAGCGATTCTTACACCCGGAAGCCCTTCTTCTGTAGCAGGATGCCCTTGAAGTCTCGAGTCGAGTTTTCTAAATGTGGAAAGCTCTGAAATATCAAAAAAACCAGCTCTGGCAAGTGTGCTGTAAAACACTGGGGAAATATGACCATTAGAAAGGAAGAAAACATCTTCATTTCTACCCTCCATATTAAAAGAAGGATCATATTTCATAATATGATTGTACAGTGCGACAAAATACTCAGTACATCCTAGCGATCCGCCCGGGTGTCCGGAGTTTACGGCATGCACCATTCGTACGATATCTCGTCGAACTTGCGAACAAATTTTTTTAAGGTTTTCCAGGTTAGGAGGGTTTGACATTGGGCTTATATTTTCAAGGTGGCAAATGTAATAATCCTGATTGATTGAGAGGGCCTTATTAAATAAAGAGTGCTTCTTAACATATTGTCTTTGGGTTTGTTTTAATTGGATGAAACAACCAAAACACCAGATAAGTGGTCATTTATTTATGATGTAAATTACATGTAGACATTTTTTAGTATTCAATTTTTAAACTAAACAAAGTAAAGTATGAAGAGGATTTTACTACTAATTACTTTGTTCTCTGTTGCTATCTCGTTTTCGATGGCACAGAGAACAGTTTCAGGTAAGGTCACCGATGATTCTGGCGAGTCATTACCTGGAGTGAATGTTGTGATTAAGGGCACAACAACGGGCACAACAACTGATTTGGAGGGTAATTACAGACTCTCTGTAGATGAGGGTGCGATCCTGGTTTTCTCTTATGTGGGTTTTGAGACCCAAGAGGTGAATGTAGGTTCACGAACAACAGTTGATATAACATTGGGAGGAGCAACTGAGTTGCAAGAAGTTGTAGTGGTTGGATATGGTACTCAATCCAAGCGATTGCTTACAGGTAATGTAGCAACTATCGGAGGGGAAGAGTTAAAGGAAATTCCTAATTCCAGCTTCCAAAACACATTAGTTGCTAAGGCCGCAGGAGTTGATATAACTCAGGATAATGGTAAAGTTGATGGAGGTATCAATATACGTATTAGAGGCCAGGCAAGCATAAGTGCTGGCACACAGCCTCTATATGTTCTAGATGGTATTCCTTTAATTAATAATGATGAGTCAAGTAATGGTGGAACATCAAATCCTTTATTAACACTCTCTCCAAATGAGATCGAGTCAATTGATATATTGAAAGATGCTTCCGCAGCGGCAATTTATGGAGCAAGAGGTTCGAATGGTGTTGTTGTGATTACTACCAAAAGAGGATCAGCCGGAAAGACAAACTTCAGCGTAAACTATTCCTATGGGGTCAGTGAGCCGACAAATAGAATTGAAATGCTCAATGGCCCGGAGTATATTGAGTTATTTACAGAGGCTTGGAATAATGAATTTGGTGAAGATGCAGATGGTGTGTTTTATGCTCCAAATGGTCAATCTGATATGATTGATATTCTTTCAGGAGAGGAAGACTTTTTTGGATTCTATGGTGGAAATGGTTTAAATGTCGATACTGATTGGCAGGATGTAATGTTTCAGGATGGTTCAGTTGAGGATTTTAGTTTTTCTGCTTCTGGCGGAGACCTTAAAACGCAATTTTTCCTATCTGGAGCGTATAACAAAACAGATGGTATTCTACGTGGCAACTCTTTGGAACGTTTTAATCTGAGGTCTAATGTCTCCCATAACTTTTCTGAAAAGTTTAGAGCGGGCATCAATCTTGGGTATTCTCGTACATTTATTGATCGAGTTGCAAATGATAATGCTTTTGTAACTCCAGTTCAATCGATTGCTCAATCACCATTGGTAAGAGCAGTAGATGCGAATGGCGAGCCAAATACGGAAACTACTTATGCCAATTTCTTACGACAGGATAAATATGGAAGCTATGAGACTACCGTAAGACGTGTTACTGGTAAAGCTTTTTTAGAGTACCAAATTCTTGATTTCTTAAGAATCAATTCTGATTTTGCATATGATATTTTTAGTCAGGAGGAAAATTCTTGGGATGGAAGTCGCGTTCCTTTTCAATCAACAAATGGTGAAGCTTTTTGGGATAATACCCGAACAGAGAATTACATTTTAAGTAATTATTTAACGTTCGAAAAAACGTTTGCAAATGATCACAATGTAAACGTTGTAGTAGGTACTGAACTTAACGAGTCGACACGTAGAGATCAAACGGTAACAGCTATTGAATTTCCTACGGATGATTTCCAAACTCCTTCTAGCGGAGCAGAGGTGACTGGAGGCACTGGATCTATAACTCGTTATTCATTCGCATCAATTTTTGCCCGTGCACAATATGACTTCATGGGTAAATACATTTTTAAAGCGTCTATTCGAAGGGATGGTTCTTCTCGATTTGGAGCGAATGAACGATATGGAGTTTTTCCTGCGGTATCTGTAGGATGGATAGTATCTGAAGAGAGTTTCTTAAATAACAATACAGTCGTTTCTTTCTTGAAACTAAGAGGAAGTTATGGGGTCACAGGAAATGCTGAAATAGGCAATTTTGCTTCAAGGGGATTATTTGGGTCAGCCTCATATAATCAGCGTTCAGGTATTTTGCTTACTCAGGCGCCAAACAATAGTCTTACATGGGAAGAAACTTCACAGTTGGATGTTGGTTTTGAAGTTGGAGTGCTTGATAATCGTGTTTCTATTGAGTTTGATTATTATAACAAGCGAACCGATGGTTTGATATTCGCTGTTCCTTTGGTTCCTAGTTCCGGACTGATTGATATCAATTCTAACATTGGAGAGATCGAGAATAAAGGAATTGAGATTGTTTTGAACACAACAAATATTGAAAGAGATGATTTTACATGGAGTACAAACTTCAATATAGCGAATAACAAAAGTGAAGTGCTTTCTTTACCAAATGACGGAGCTGATGTTATAACAGGACAAAATATAATCAGAGAGGGAGAAGTGGTGAGTGCATTCTATTTGTTAGAGTATGCAGGGGTTGACCCAGATAATGGTGATGCTCTGTACTATCTAAATACCGAAAACCCAGATGGAACGATAGATCGTTCGACAACAAATGATCCAAATGCAGCCGAAAGAACGGTAGTAGGAAATCCGTTCCCAGAGCTAATTGCAGGTCTTACAAACACTATTAACTATAAAAACTTTGATTTCTCATTCACCTTTCAGGGCGAGTGGGGTGCAAGTATTTATAATGGTGGTGGCCGATTTGCTTCAACAAATGCAGACTTTCTGGATAACCAGACAAGAGATCAGTTGAGAAGATGGCAGCAGCCTGGTGATATCACAGATGTTCCCCAGGCACGTTTTCTTGGAGGAAATGGAACTGCTAACTCTACGAGATATTTGAGAGAAGCGGATTTCATACGTTTGAGAAATGCGAGTATTGGTTACACTTTGCCATCAAACATTGCTGAACTCGCCAAGTTGGAGAGAGTTCGTTTTTATATTTCTGGTATAAACTTGCTGACTTTTACCAGCTACACTGACCGAGGAAAAGGATTTGACCCTGAGTCAACATCAGATGTTGGAGGTTCTAATCCGGGTAATGAATTTTATTCAGCACCTCCTGCGAGAACTATTTCTTTAGGTGTGAATGTTAACTTTTAATAGCAGAAGAAATGAAAAAATTTAAAATAATATTAATAGGTATAGCTGTCTTTACATTTAGTTGTGAAGATAGACTTGAGATTGAACCCGAACAGAGCATATCACTTGAGTCCGCGGTTTCATCTGAACAAAACTTGCTAGCGACACTTGTTGGAGCATACCAAGAAGCAGGAGATGGTGCTTCATACGGAGGAAACTTTCAAATTATGGCTGATCTTCTTGGAAGTGATGGGTCATTAAACTGGGGAGGTACCTTCCTTGGATATCGTCAAATTAGAAATAAACAAGTATTGGTTGACAATAACGATGTGGATCGTGGGTGGGTTAATACCTATCAGTATATCAATTTAGTAAATCTTGTCATAGATAATGTTAGTATAATTGAAGATCAAGCGGTAGCAGAAACTGCTGAAGGTGAAGCTAAGTTTTTGCGAGCGCTGGGTTATTTCGATCTAATACGATTCTTTGGTCAGAAATATAATCCGGGAGGGGGAAATACTCAGCTAGGTGTCCCGTTAAGAATAACCGGAATTACAGATTTTGGTCAGGATTTAACCGCTGATAGAGCAAGTGTTGAGGCAGTGTATACACAAATATTAAACGACCTTAATGATGCGTATACATTATTGCCAGAGTCAAATGGCTTCTTTGCCGATCGTTATGCGGCTCAGGCATTAAGAGCACGTGTTTATCTTCAGCAAGGTGATTATACGAATGCTAGAGATGCTGCTAATGATGTATTGCAAAATAGCGGGCATGATATAGTAGGATCTTATGCTGCTGCTTTTAACAATGATGCAGATAGTAATGAGGATATTTTTGCTTTTCAGGTAACTAGCCAGACGGGTGAAAATGAATTGATTACTTTTTACGCATCACAGGCAAACGGAGGTAGAGGGGGTGATATTACACCAACTGCTGCCTATTTTGCCCTGTTCGATGATCCAACGGATGATCGGGCCAACTTTACAGTTGGAGGACTAACTGCCAAGTACACTAACCAATTTGCAAATGTTCCTTTGATAAGAGCAGCAGAGATGTACTTAATAAGAGCAGAATGCAACCAACGCCTAGGAACAACCGTAGGTGATACTCCTTTGAATGACATCAATGCATTGAGAAACAGAGCGAATGCAAATACATTCGGAGCTGTTACACTAAATGACATTCTAAATGAGCGTAAACTGGAGTTAGGTATGGAGGGTGTTTTCTATCATGATGTGAAAAGGTTGGAAGGATCATCAGATGGATTTGCATGGGATGATGATGAAATGCTGATGCCAATTCCTCAGAGAGAAACAAATACCAATCCTGTGGATCAAAACCCGGGATATACAAGTTAATCTCAATAAGTTATTTTAAAAAGCGTTCTCTATGGAGCGCTTTTTTTATTTTAAAATCTAAACTATGAAAGATAAATTAACCTTTTTATTTATAGTTATTGTTTCATACGCTTCCTCTCAAACTCCTTATGAAATAATAGAGGAGGTCAACCCTGATCGAATTGAAGCTGATATTCAGAAACTAGTTTCGTTCGGAACCAGACATACCATGTCTGAAACAGAATCTGAAACTCGTGGAATTGGTGCTGCAAGAAGATGGATCAAATCAGAGTTTGAAAAAATATCCAAAGAGTGTGGAGGATGCTACGAAGTTTCGATGCAGCGTACACTGGAGAAAGGCAATGCAAAGACTCGAATAACCAAGGACACAGAGATTGTAAATGTACTGGCCGTCAAGCGAGGTACTACTTATCCCAATAGGTACATTATCATGGCAGGAGACATTGATAGCCGCGTTTCAGACCCACTCAATTACACAGATGACTCCCCCGGCGCAAACGATAATGCATCCGGAATGGCCGGGGTGATTGAAGCAGCTCGGATACTATCTAAGTATGATTTTGAAAGCTCAATCTTATTAGTAGGTCTTTCTGGTGAAGAGCAGGGACTTTATGGTGGTAAGCACCTGGCGGCTAAGGCTATAGAAGAAGGGTGGGAGATAGTTGGTGTGCTTAACAACGATATGATTGGTAACATCAAGGGTGTTGATGGCGTGATCGATAATCGTACTTTTCGTATTTTTTCTGAACCGACTAACCCAACAGATTCTGACTTTCAACAGCGTATGAGAAGGTATTATGGTGGTGAAGTAGACGGCATATCACGACAGCTTGCTCGCTATGTCTATACAATGACGAAGACTTACATGCCTGAAATGAATCCCATGATGATTTACCGTTTAGATCGTTTTGGAAGAGGTGGACACCACCGTCCATTTTGTGATGCAGGATTTGCCGGGGTGAGGATCATGGAGGCGCATGAAAATTATACCCAACAGCACCAAGACATTCGAGTAGAAAATGGAATTAAATATGGAGATGTGATCGAACATGTCAACTTTGAATATGCAGCAAAACTTACTGCGGTGAATGCAATCACACTAGCTGCATTAGCATCTGCACCTCCTGAACCTGAAAATGTTGCTATTAGTGGAGCTGTAGAGCCTTCAACAACACTTTATTGGGATGCAGTGGATCATGCAAACCTGGCTGGTTATAAGGTGTATTTTAGAGAGACAACCTCCCCAACATGGGATATGTTTTACAATGTAGATAAGGATAAAACGGAGTTTACCTTAAAAGGCATTGTGATCGATAACTACTTTTTCGGAGTATCTGCCGTTGGAAAAGATGGAAACGAAAGTTTGGTAGTATTTCCAGCAGAAGTGAAGAGATAAAAACTTAGTCGTCCTACCACTTTTAGTGGTAGGACGACTTAATTCTATTTCAAAATCTGAGCAGTATGATCCTTTGTTTTTACTTTTTCTATCACTTCCTCAATCTTTCCTTCTTCGTCAATAATAAACGTAGTTCTCAGTGTGCCCATGTATTCTTTACCCATAAACTTCTTTAAGTCCCAAGTGCCATAAGCTTCATGAACAGACTTGTCTTCATCCGCAATCAGCTTAAAAGGGAGTTCATGTTTGGCTATGAATTTCTGATGTGATTTTTCTCCATCACTACTTACTCCCAGCACCTCATATCCTTGTTTTTGAAGTTCTTCGTAATTGTCTCTGAGATTACATGACTCAGCGGTACACCCAGGGGTGTTGTCTTTTGGGTAGAAGTAGAATACTACCTTTTTTCCTTTATAATCGGATAGTTTTATTGGATTCCCATCCTGATCCTTACTTTCGAAATCTGGTGCTTTGTCGCCTGGCTTTAATGTGATCATAGTGTTTTAGTATAAATGGTTCCGTTGTTTGAATTATCTATTACTTCTAGTACAAACCTTCCTTTAAAAGGAATGTTTTCATTCAATTTTTGTGACCAAATAAGTTTTCTTTTCGGTTCGTAGTGCATCAACACAAACTCGCCGTTGATAGTTGCCTCGAAGCTCTTAATGCCAGAGAGTTCATCATCAATTCTAAATTTCAGGTAATCAGCGTTAGCCATCTTTAATTCAATGGATGGAGGAATACTATCCTCCAAAATCGTATATGTAACCAAATCCCTTGTTGAGAAGCTGATGTGTCCATTTTCCCACTCGCCACCCATAAAATTGAATCGATTCCCGAAAACGGAATAGACCATTGCCTTTTCCTGATTATAATTTTTTTCCGGGTTTAGTGCAATTTCAATATTTGAGCGAAAGGGATGTGTAGGGTTTTGAAAGTGAAAAAGCTCAAGATTTCTGGTAGAATCATATTCTTTTTCGAATGCCAGGTAAAGTGTATCAAAAAGTGAGCGCCTGCTTAAGTTTAAAGTAAATTCTTTTTGTAAATAGCTTATTTCCTGATTCGATGGCAGTAGTCCCACTAAACCGGTTTTGGTTGTCTCACCGTCTATAAAAAGATTTTTGGGAGTTCCCTTTCTTAAATCCCAGATATAATATTGATCCTCACCATTTTGGGTATAAGGTTTTAACGGCACCCAATCTTCCAGCATTACCGATGCTTGCTGGTTGGATTTGAAATGGAGATAATTTCCTATTTGTTCTGGTGCATGAATTTTAGGAGCATTCGCCCCATACTCTTTGCTAAGAGTTATTCTGGTTGCGGATACGTTGTTATAGCTGTCTGCAGTTTCAATTAAAATTTCGCTTTGATCAGAAAAGTGTACTCCCCGATTCACCACATTATAAATGTTGTGCTCGTTTCCATCTGCCAGGTAAAGTTTGTTGAAACGCCTGCTTCCATTTTTGTATGCAGGGTAGTTGTAGTGTACTAAAACATTCCGTTGCTTGCTGAAATTGAATGCTTCTTTGTACTCTGAGAATAAGGTATCACCATCAAGCTGAAAGGTAGTTTTCACGATTCCATTTCGATTGGGAATGCCGTCCATTGGATCGTATGAATAGATTTCAACTCCTATTTTTCCTTTTAAGCTGATGGGTTCTATAGTCTCATAGCCATTCTTGGTTTTAATTAGGTCAAATTCATATCTCCCAAATAAACCATTTACTCGTGCGTCTTCTTCGAGGGTGACGAAAGCAACCTCTTGTACAACAGGAGGGATGTTATCTCTGATCTCATCAAAACCAAGACTGAGCACATCAATTGGTTGGTGATTGGCATCCCTGATTTCAAAGTGGAGGTGAGGGCCACTGGATGAGCCCGTATTACCAGAATAACCAATGATATCTCCTCGCTTAAAAGGAAACTGACCCGCCTCAGGAAACAGGTCAACCTCAAATGATTCCTTCCTGTATTGCTCTTTCAAAGCCCATGCAGCAATCTTTGGATCAAATGCCTCCAGGTGAGCATACACCGAAAACGTTCCATTGGGATGCTTCATATACAGCGCGTATCCATAGCCGGAAGCCGAAACTTTGATTCTGGAAATATGCCCATCAGCCACGGCATATATGGGAAGACCGGTTCGACCACCGGTTTTTACATCAATACCAGTATGAAAATGTGAGCTGCGAATTTCACCTACTGTGCCTGCCAGATAATTCTGCTGACCGGGATTGATAGGAAACTGATAGTCGATCGCTTCAAAATCCTGCGCAAATCCTTTAAATAATGAAAATATTAAAATGTATGTACCAATAAGTTTCATCAACTACTTAACCTCAAAATCAAACATCTGTTTGTCTTCCAAAAATCCTACCAATCGGTCTCCGATTTGAACAGGTCCTACACCTTTCGGAGTACCTGTGAAGATAATGTCTCCGGTTTTGAGTAAAATGAACTGAGAGACGTACGAAATGATTTCATCAATCGGCCAGAGCATGAGACTGGTATTTCCATTTTGCACCTCTTCTCCATTTTTTTCTAATCGGAAGTTTACATCGGTCATATCTCTGTCTCCTTTAGGGATGAATTTCGAGATGGGTGCTGAGCCATTAAAGGCTTTGGCAATCTCCCAGGGATGTCCTTTTTCTTTTACCTTGGTTTGCCAGTCCCTGGCAGTGAAATCAATACCTAGACCTATTTCATCATAATATTGATGTGCATACTCTTTCTCCACTGACTTTCCCTCTTTCTTGATCTTAACCAAAATTTCAACTTCGTGATGAATGTCCTTGGAAAAGTCCGGATAATAAAAAGGGTCATTATTCTTAATCAGTGCCGTATCCGGCTTCATGAAAATAATCGGATGTTCCGGTCGCTCATTCCCAAGTTCTTCGATGTGTTCGGCATAATTTCTTCCAATGCAGATAATCTTCATGCATCAAAAATAATGAGCAAACACAGGGAAAGAAAGCAGATTTGATTAATGGTGAATCAGTGCTTCTTCTGGTTCTTCTACTTCCACATGGCCATCAGCGTTGATGGACTTTAATGTCACACTTTTAATTTCATTAATAAGTATAGGGTCATACTTAGCTGCGACGCGAACATAATTTTCAGTAAACCCATGCATGATACCCTCCTGCACATCTTCTTCAAAAAGAACCTCAAACGTATTGCCGAGTTGATGCTCGTAGAAATAACGTCTTTTCTTTTCAGAAAGTCCCCGAAGCATTTTTGACCGCTCATTTCGTTCACCCTGATCTACCACACCTTCCATGTCAACAGCTTTGGTATTCGGGCGCTCAGAATAGGTGAAAACATGCAGATATGAAATGTCCAGCTCATTCAGAAAGTTGTAGGTTTTAAGAAACTCATCCTCCGTTTCACCGGGAAACCCGACAATCACATCCACACCGATGCAGCAACCCGGCATGATTGTTTTTATTTTTTCTACTCTGCTTTGATAGAGGTCACTCAGGTAGCGACGGTTCATTCTCTTCAAAATCGTGTCGCTACCAGATTGTAGTGGAATATGAAAGTGAGGTACAAATCGCTTGCTTTGAGCTACGAATTCAATCACTTCATTGGAAAGTAGATTAGGCTCAATGGAGGAAATCCTGAACCGATCAATGCCTTCTATTTGATCCAGTTCTCTGATAAGGTCAATGAATTTCTCTTTTCTTCTTCCATCCTGAATACCAAAATCCCCAATGTTTACTCCGGTGAGCACAACTTCTTTTACATCTGTCCGAGCAATTTCTTTGGCCTGAGCAACGATGTTTTCTATACTATCGCTACGACTTTTGCCACGAGCTAGAGGAATAGTACAAAAGGCACATCCATAATTGCAACCGTCCTGAACTTTTAGGAACGTCCGCGTACGATCTGCAATGGAGTAGGAGGCATTGTAAGTTTTTGCTTCTTTAATCTCAGATGCATAAACACCTCCTTTTGTGAAATCATCCAGGTAATCAAATAAACGGAATTTTTCAGCAGCACCCAGCACTGCATCAACACCGTTTATTTCAGAGATTTCTTTGGGCTTTAACTGGGCATAGCATCCTATGATTGTAACAAAGCTGCTCGGAGATATTTTCTTAGCCTCTTTTACAATTTTTTTACATTTCTTATCCGCATTTTCAGTAACTGAGCATGTGTTGATGATAAAAATATCCGGTTGATCAGTAAAATCTACTTTTATGTATCCACGATCTTCAAACATCCTCGAAATAGAAGACGTCTCGGAGTAGTTCAGCTTACATCCAAGCGTATAAAATGCGACCTTTTTCATAGCGGATCGCAAATTTAAGATTAATAAACATTTTAGTAGTTATATAAATGATTATTAGGGATTTAGTAAATTAATGACACCATCCGCCCTATTTACTCAATGAAGCGATTAATACATATTGCCGCTGTGTGCTTCTGCCTATCCTCCCTCGGACAGACAAAGGAAATAGACAGCTTGCGTCTTGAGCTCAAAACAGCGAAACATGACACCACCAAGGCATTAATCTTATTGAAGATTGGTTTTTTGCATTACCAGATTTCATCAGATTCTTTGATAAAGTATACTGATCTGGGAAGGGAAATGGCTCTGAAAGTAGGATTCGAAAAGGGGGTTGCAAATGCCTATAACAACCTGGGAACACTCGAATATGCAAAATCTAATCTGGATGCAGCACTGGAATATTATGAGAAATTCCTGAAAGTCTCTGAACGAATTGGAGATCTGAGAGGGGTTAATCGGGCATTAAATAATATTGGAATTATCATGCGAATCAAAGGAAACTTTACCGAGGCTCTTCGTTCATATGAGCGATCCCTTGACGTGAAAGATCAGATTGGAGACATGGAAGGAAAAGGAGGGACCTACAATAATATGGGCATGGTTTATCAGGATTTAGGCGACTATTCCAAAGCACTGGAATGCTATTTTAAGTCCATTGAGATAAAGGAGGAAATAGGTAAAGAGGACGCCTTTTCCAGTACATTCTCAAATATTGGAGATATCTACAAAGAAAGTGGGGAGTATGAGTTGGCAATGGAGTATCATACTCGGGCACATGACTTGCATGCGAAGTACAACGAGATGCTTGGTGTGGGCACCTCCTTAAGGAATATAGGAACCATCCACCTTTTGATAGGTGACGAACAAAAGGCGTTGGAATATTTCACCAAATCACTTGACATATCGAATTCGGTAGGAAATAAAATCTTAGAAGCTAACCTTAAAAATGATATCGGCAATGTGCATTTCAATGAGGGGAAGTATGATGAAGCTTTAGCGTCCTACCGCGAGGCCTATGAAATTTTTAGTAAGATCGGGTATCATGTAGGGGTAATTGAGAATCTCCTGTCTGTTGCGAAATATTACGATCACTTTAATCTATTTGATGAAGCAATTGAACATGCTAAGGAGGCGTTGGAGGTCAGTCGGATTTTGGAATACAGAAAAGGCATGAGCGATGCGAGTAAATTGCTTTATGAAACCTATTCCTCAAAGAGGAATTATGTACTGGCCTTTGAATATTCGCTTATGCATAAGGCCTATTATGACAGCCTGAATTCAGAAAGACAGAGTAGAGAGATTGCCATTTTCGAAAGTCGTTATCAGCTGGAAAAAATCTCTAATGAAAACGAAATGCTAGCTAATCAAAACAGATTGAATGAAGCCACTATTGAAAGAAATAAGCTTCAGATTCAGCGGCAAAACCTCATCATATACGGGGGCTC
Organism: Ekhidna sp.; assembly: GCF_965221965.1. Classification (GTDB taxonomy): domain Bacteria; phylum Bacteroidota; class Bacteroidia; order Cytophagales; family Cyclobacteriaceae; genus Ekhidna. The sequence continues at coordinate 2,593,561 of NZ_OZ244926.1, read as the reverse complement.
TTTTGTGTTTATTTTATCTCTAAGTGTTCTGTATATAGGCTATCGCTTCTATAAGTCCAGAAAAAGGCACATTGAACTTTTGGAAAGAAAGAACCAAGAGATTACCAGGCAATCGAAAGTGCTGGCAGAGCAGGCTGAAGAGTTGATCAATGTGAATGAGGAAATCAAGCAGATGAATGAATCGTTGGAAGAAAAAGTAAGGATGAGAACAGCACACATTCAGGCTCAGAATGAAAAGCTAAGAGAGTATGCGTTTTCAAACGCACACCATGTGCGAGCACCTCTCGCCCGTATTTTAGGTATCACGGACCAGCTCAAGTCCAATAGGGGCATTCCGGACACACAACGAAAGGAATTAAATAATAGCTTACTGGATTCTGCGGAAGAATTAGATCAGGTTATTCGAAAAGTAAGCCAGATATTGAGTGAGGAAGGTATTAATAAATAGGTGCCATCTATAACAAAGGCTTTAGATACTTCCATACCGTTTCTGCTACAATTTTATGGCCTTCCGGTGTAGGATGGATGCCGTCTCCAAGGTTCAATTCAGGATTACCTGCGACACCTTCCAGAAGGAATGGAATATAGATTGCATCATTTTCTTTAGCCAGTGAGGGAAAGAGGTTTTTAAATTCTGAGGTGTAATCTTCTCCAAGATTAGGTGGCACCATCATTCCTGCTATGATGATTTTCACCTCCGGGTTTTCCTTTTCTACCGCATCAATAATATCCTGTAGGTTTTTATAAGTTTCTTCTAGTGGCAGTCCTCGCAAACCATCATTGGCTCCAAGCTCAAGAAAGAAAATATCCGGAACCGTCCGTAGCACCCAATCAATTCGGCTTTTGCCACCTGCTGATGTTTCACCGCTGAGACCGGCATTGATGGTTTGGTAGTTAAGTCCCAAAGAGTCTATTCTTTTTTGAATAAGTGCAGGAAAAGCCTGGTCCATATCCAGTTGGTAACCAGCCGTGATGCTGTTTCCGTAAAAGAGAATAACCTTTTTATCTCCCTTACTTTTGACAGATTCAGCCGCCTCTTCTTTGCGATCATTACCTGTTTTTTGCTTCGATTCTTTGGATTGACCGCAACCAATAAATAGCAACGTCAGGAATATAATTTGAACTCTAAGAAACATTGTTAGTTGTATTATCGTGAGTGAAATGATCTTCTATCGAAGACATCAGGCTAAATTAACATGCAAATCCACTTTTCGTTTACCTTTTAAATTTTCTCCATGCCCAACGAATCATCCATTTTAGAGGTTTCGTCCCTCTCAAAAACATTTAAGTCCGGATCAAGAGAAGTACATGTATTAGAAGATATTAGTTTCTCAGTGGGTGAAGGTGCGTCTGTTGCTGTGGTAGGACCCTCGGGTAGCGGAAAGACAACTTTGCTGGGATTATGTGCAGGTTTGGATCGTCCAACAGAAGGCTCAATCACGCTTAATCATATTATTCTGGATCGATTGACTGAAGATGAAATGGCGCAAGTTCGCAACCAATATGTAGGGTTTGTATTTCAAAACTTCCAATTGATCCAAACACTTACCGCATTGGAAAACGTCATGATTCCACTGGAGCTTAGAGGTGTTAAAGATGCCAGAAATCGATCTTCAGATTTACTGGAACGAGTAGGACTGGCGGAGCGTATGCATCATTATCCATCGCAGCTGTCAGGAGGGGAGCAGCAACGTGTGGCGATAGCACGGGCTTTCTCCAATGAACCAAAAATCCTCTTCGCCGATGAGCCTACCGGAAACCTTGACGAAGAAACCGGTCAGTCTGTGGAGGACTTGCTATTCGAGATCAATCGGGAAAAAGGCACCACACTTATTCTGGTAACGCATGATCTGGAACTTGCTGAAAAAACAGAAAAGATCATTCAACTCAAGGGTGGACGAATCATTGATCAAAGGAAGGGCAAGAATATCATACTGAATAAAGCTGTTTCGTGAATAATAGGGTCACTCTGAACTTGTTTCAGAGTCTTCAATATAATGATATAGATGCTGAAACGAGTGCGGACGGCCAGTCTCAGCATGACTATAAAAGCTAAATGGATCGAAAAGTAACCATAGAACCCACTAAATACAGCAAATCCTGGCCATGGAAAATGGCATGGAGGGATAGCAGAAAGAGCAGAGGAAAACTCCTGTTGTTCATCGCATCTATTTCCTTAGGGATTGCCGCAATGGTGGGAATAACCTCATTCAGAGAAAACCTATTGCAGGAGATCGATAAGCAGGCGAAAGGCTTGGTCGGGTCGGATTTCAGGGTGCGGGGCAGGAGGGACTTACCGGATAGTCTGTTGCAGCAATTCAAATCAGCTACAGTAAAGCATTCGAAGGAGAATTATTTCGCTTCGATGGTGATGTTCACCGAGTCCAAAGGTACCCGACTTGTTCAGGTTCGAGCATTGGAAGGAGACTACCCCTATTACGGAGCGATTGAAACCAATCCGCAAGAAGCATCCCAGCGATTCAGAGAGGACAGGTATGCTTTGGTGGATGAAAAGATGATGATCCAGTATGATGCGCAGGTGGGAGACAGCCTGAATGTTGGTGCACTTACGTTTGAGATCATCGGTGCAATCACGCAGATTCCGGGACAAACAGATGTTTCATCTTCCGTGTCGCCGGTGGTCTATATCCCTTACCAGTATTTAGAGGAGACGGGCCTGATCCAGAAGGGGAGCCGCATCAACTATGTGCATTATTTCCAGTTTTCAGAGGAGGTAGATACCACAGGAAGGTGGGGCAAGATGGCGAAACTGGCAGAACAAAAAGGATATGACGTAGAAACGGTAGAGGAAGAGAAAAGAGAGACAGGTGAAGACTTTGAAAATCTGGCTAATTTCTTGGAATTGGTGGCCTTTACAGCATTGCTGCTGGGGTGCCTGGGAGTAGCCAGTGCTATATATGTCTATGCGAAAAGCAAAGTACAGGCAGTGGCGGTACTCAGATGTTTAGGCATGAAAGCCAAACAGGCTGTGAGGGTCTACCTGATTCAGGTCACCTTGTTTGGATTCATTGGATCGGTCATAGGTAGTTTGCTGGGGTTAGCTATTCACATGTATTTACCGGTGGTGGTCCAGGATTTTCTTCCCATCGATCTGGTGCCGGAACCCTACTGGCCGGCACTGTTTGTGGGTGTGCTGATCGGAATCGTTATATCCCTTTTGTTTGGGCTATTGTCTTTGATAGGTCTGCGAAAGATCAGTCCGCTCTCAGCCATTCGGCTGGGTTTTGGAGAGAGTAAGTTCAAACTCGATAAGGCCTTGATCCCAATCGCAGGAGGAATCATTCTTTTCATCTTTCTCTCTGTTTTCTGGCAGATACAGGAGCTGGACGAGTCACTGGCTTTTTCCGGAATTTTAATAGGTGCGATAGCATTACTTGGGGGAATTGGAAAAGGAGTAAGCTGGCTTACCCGAAAACTGGTGCCTCAATCGATGAAATATGTCTGGCGACAGGGATTTTCAAATCTCTATCGTCCAAACAACCAAACCGTCATCCTGATAACAGCGCTTGGTTTGGGAACAGCCTTTTTAGCTACCCTTTATTTCATGCAGGATTTGTTAGTGCAGCGGGTTTCTTTGTCAGCGGCGAATGATCGACCTAATACCGTGCTGTTTGACATCCAATCCGAACAACATGAGGATATAAAGAAATTGACGCGTGAGTATGATTTACCGATCACACAAGATGTTCCGGTAGTGACTATGCGGCTGCTGGAAGTGAAAGGATACACCAAAGATGAAGCCTTTAATGATACTACGGTTTCGATCTCTGACTGGGCGTACAGTCGGGAGTATCGGGTCACCTATCGGGATTCATTAATTGATTCGGAAAAAATTGTAGAGGGCGAATGGATCGGAGAGGTTCGAAACGACAGTGTGTATATCAGTATCTCAGAAGGATTTAAAGACAACCTTGACATTGAACTTGGGGATGAACTCACCTTTAACGTACAGGGAGCGATTCTGAAAACGTACGTAGGTAGCTTCCGGGAGATCGACTGGCGCAGGGTGCAAACGAACTTCCTGGTGCTGTTTCCAAAGGGTGCACTGGAACGTGCGCCTCAGTTTCATGTGCTCGTCACAAGAGTGGATGATATGATGAAATCAGTCAAATATCAGCAAGAGGTAGTAAGCAAGTTTCCAAATGTATCTATCATTGATCTGGAGCTGATCTTAAAGACGTTAGAAGATGTGTTGGGGAAGGTAGCTTTTGTGATCCAGTTCATGGCCTTTTTCAGTATTGGAACAGGGATCATTGTGATGATCAGTTCGATCATACTCAGCAAGTTTCAGCGGGTGCAGGAGAATGTTCTGCTCCGAACGCTGGGAGCATCCAAAAAACAACTCTGGACGATTACCATTGCTGAGTATTTCTTTTTGGGAGCGCTAGGCGCGCTTAGCGGAATACTCTTAGCAGGGCTATTTACCACATTGCTGGGGCAGTTTGTGTTCGAGTTTACGTTCATACCAAATGCTTCTCAAATCGGGATTGTCTTTGTGCTGGTAACCGGTATGAGCATCCTGATCGGTTTACTCAACAGCAGAAGCGTAGTTCGAGAGTCTCCGATGGAGGTGTTGAGGAGGGAGGGGTAACCAAATCATATAAGAACGTCATTCCGGCCTTGAGCCGGAATCTATTCAAACATTTTAAAATCAAAATGTTTTTGCATCAGTTTGAAATGCTTGTCTAATGAGAATAGATAAAGGTTCTGCTCAATAGTTTGTTGTAGTATGATTAAGTCAGGTATTCCTACTTTGTTTATTCCATTTTGCAGGTTAATGATTTGATACTCTCTAATCAGCTTCCAGTCAATGTTCAGCTCAACTAACTCAAGGCTCAATAAGCTTTCAATGACATCTTCTTGCTTTTGAAGCTTTAGCGCAGGGATTAACTCAGAAAGAATAATATCATTGGCAACAACTAAATCTTCCTCTATCAACTGATCTAAGAGGTCAGTTCCATTTCGGAAATAATCAATCCATACAGAACTATCTACAAGTACGGACATTACCGGTTTCTGAGGCTATCTAAGTCAAGATCAAGATCAATTTTGCCCTTAAAAGAGAGCAAACGCTTTCGTTTGATTCGCTTGATCTGAGCTTCGAGTGCTTCTTTAATGAGTGCACTTTTGGTTTTAGAACCAGTAATTTTCATTGCTTCTTTGATCAATTCTTCCGGAATATCTAATGTAGTTCGCATAATAAATGATGTTATTATGCATAAATATACGCATATTTTTGGTTTAGAGTTATCTCCTTCGTATTGGACAATCCACCTTTACTATCGCCAAAGCTTGTGTCCTCACAAACCAGTTTGTTTGTCGGTTCGTGGGGACACGAACCGAGGCTGAGGAAGAGTTTGCTACACACTGCTAATTATCCACCAAATAGTTGCTCCGAGAATTAGGGTAATTGCTATTGTGAGTAGTACAGTGCGGATGTTTTCCCTTTTACTTTTTTTTAAGTATTGAATTCGAAATTCTTCCAGTTCTTCAGGGCTAAGTTCATTGAAATTAAAATCGTAATCCGGGAATTTGTTCTTGTAAGTCCTTTGAAAGTTTCCTCGGTTTTTAGCATTTTTTCTGTTAAGTCTTGCAAGATCCTTAGCATGTTTAACTATTCCGTAACCAGCAGGCATATTTTAAAGATTTACTCAGTACAAGTTAAGTGTTTTTACGTTTAGTAGTGTGGTGCGTTCCGGCTAAAAAGTGCTGCTATCCTACGGAGCAGATATGATTTTTAGCCATTATGGGTATTCGTTTTTCTTTTAAAATCGATGAAAAATTCTTCCACTTCTATACTCATTGCGATTATGTAGTCCGCTACATCGAATAGATAAGGAATATCAATATTCTCTTTAGTTATTTTTAATCCAACTTTAGCTTTGGATGTCATTTTTTTCCTCGTTATTTCTTTAGTCTGCCAGTTTTCAATTATTGTAGAATGAATGATCTGATTTCTCATTTCTTCACATTTATTCAACGCTTTAAGAAGCTCCTTAAAATATTCGTCTTCAAAATTTGGTAATCCATTAAAATGGTAGTTAGCTTTTAAATTATGGTAGAGAGAACTGAAAAGATTAACTAAATTTTTGAAAGTCAATTCTGAAACTATTATGTGTCCCTTTACTTGATCCAATTCGAGCATTTGGATAATTCTTTCTTTCAATTCATTTTCTAGGTACTGAAAATTCATAGTGATGCGTCCAATTACCGCAGATAGCTCATCAGGCGGACCGACTCTTTCTTCAAACCCTGCTGTAGATTGGTTTTTCTCAAAACTGAAAACAGAATCAATATATTCTTGTAGCATTGTCATTTAATTAATGCCAATATTTTTTTTACGCAAAACGTCATTCACTTACAAATAACGCGAAAGCACTTCTTAATCCACAAACTAGCTGCTTGATAAGTCTTAACGCCTCCGCATCGGGTAATCCACTTTCTCCAGCTTACGCTCGATGAGTTTTTCAATGCGCTTCATTTTGTAATCGTCGGCCTTACTTACGAGCGTAATTGCTACTCCACTGGTTTTAGCCCGCGCTGTACGACCGATGCGGTGGACATAGTCCGCAGCATCATTGGGCACGTCATAGTTGACCACCAGATTGATGTCCTTAATATCAATGCCACGGGATAGTACATCTGTCGCAACCAGAATACGTAGCTTTTTCGCTCGGAATTTCAGTAGAATGCGCTCTCGTTCGTCCTGCTCCAGCATGGAAGAGATGCCTTTAGCTTCCAGCCCGGCTTTTTTCAGGCTCTGCACAATCTCGGAGACTTTCTTTTTGGTAGAGCTAAAGATCAAAATGCTTTCAAAAGCATCATATCGTCCGATGAGTTTGCTGATGAGTTCGGTTTTGTAGCCTTCTTCTACCCGGTATACTTCCTGGCTGATGTTTTCCGCAGGTTTGGCCAGTGCCAGTTCGATCTTTTTTGGATCTTTTAAAATCTCTCTCGCCAGCTTCTCTATTTTAGGTGCCATGGTAGCACTAAACATGGATGTTTGCTTCAGGTTTGGCAGGTAAGTAATGATCTTCTTGATGTCATCATAAAAATTCATGTCCAGCATCCTGTCTGCTTCGTCCAGAATCAAATGTGTCACTTGATCAAACTTTACATATCCCAGGTTTAAGTGTGAGATAAGTTTGCCGGGAGTTGCCACTACAATATTGCTGCCTTGCGTCAGTGCCTTTTTTTGCTGCGCGAAATCTGAACCATCTCCACCACCATATATGGCGATGGAATGAACAGACAGGTAATAGGAGAACCCTTCTATTTGCTGATCTATTTGAATTGCTAATTCTCGGGTTGGTACCACTACCAATACTTTTACATCGTCACTTGGGTTTTGTGCCAAATAGTTAAGTGTGGGGATAACAAAGGCTGCTGTTTTACCTGTTCCGGTTTGTGCGCAGGCAATCAGGTCTCTTCCTTCTAAAATAGCCGGGATGGCCTCCTCTTGAATGGGTGTGGCCTCCGAGAAGCCCATGTGATCGATCGCTTCTGTAAGCTGATCGTCTAGGTTAAAATCATTAAATGTCATGTGCGGCAAAGATGCATCAATCAAAGCAATTTTGATAAAACAAAAAGCGTCACCGGATAAGGTAACGCTTTTTACGAATTAGATTTTTATTGAATACTATTTCAGCCAGCCAGCAGATTTCCCCTTTTTGGCAATAAGAATCAATACGATTCCAAAAATCGGGATGAGCAAAGACATCACTACTTCTCCCGGACCGTAGCTTACCGGATTTTCGATCATGAACACTTCATAGATCATTTGTATGATTACCCCAGCCAGTGAAATAATGAAGATCATGTAGGCAAGACCTCTTCTTGCAAGAAGTAAGATACTACCCAAAAGTCCACCCCATGTTGCTATTGCAAAAGCTGCAGTGGCCCATGCAGGTCTGCCATCAATCATTTGTAGTTGGTCAGCCGGAATGGCTTCACGCATTTCATCAGTCATAAAAGCCTGCCCCAGGTAGGCACCCACGCCCGCCAGGTTCCAAAGGAGGGCAATCGCCGCTACTACCCAAAACCATACAGGTGGTTTTACAGATTCGTTTGTCATAATTAATTTAGGTTGGTTAATTGTTAAATATACTTATTTCATTCCAAGCTTAGAAGTTTATATCTTCCGATTTATGAAGCCAATACTCGCCTTAATACTCTTATCCTGTTCAATCCATGCAATCTCACAGCTTATTAAACCCGGCCAATGGAGGGGAGATATTCACTATACTAATGTGAAGGTGCCGTTGACATTCGAAATTGGGTACCCGAGTGGGGAAATTCCTGAAATCACTTTTATCAATGGAAGTGAACGCAATACTGTGACAAACGCGAGGATCGAAGGCGATAGCATCATCATTCCTCTTGATCCTTTCGACGTAGAGATCCGTGCTCGATATACCGCTATGGGGTTGAGTGGGGTCTACAAAAAATATTACCGTGACCTGACGCTTCCATTTACAGCTGAATTTGGAAAGCCGCGTCTGGCGAAAACCAGTGTAAGGTCTTCTGCGCCGGTTGAAAAAAAGTGGGATATCACATTTTCACCGGAATCACCGGGCATGTCTAAGGGAGTTGGACTCTTTACACAGAGAGGACATATCATCACCGGAACGATCATGACGCAGGTGAGTGATTATCGATTTTTTGAAGGCATTTTGGATGGCGACTCCCTCAAGCTCTCTTGTTTTGATGGAGCCCATGCGTTTGCATTTATAGGAAAAAGAACACCGGAGGGATGGGTAGGAGAGATGATTTATGACGATGGGTATAGTGAGCCGTGGACTGCAGTTTATAGCGAGGAAGTGGAATTGGAAGATCCATTTGAGATGGTTCAGGTTGATCCGGGAGTGGAAACTCCTTATTACGATTTGTTGGCTGCCGGGGAAGGAAAAGGGGCTATTGATCCTTCGAGATATGAAGGAAAAGTGCTGATTATTCAATTGTTTGGAACGTGGTGTCCGAATAGCCTGGATCAGACGAAGTATTTAGTGAAATGGTATCAACAGAATCAGGACAGGAAGGTGGCAATACTAGCTGCATCATTTGAGGCTAATTATTCACAGGAATATGGGCTTGAACGCCTGAAAGAATACAGGGAAATGAATAATATCCCTTACGACATGGTGCTTGGAGGACGACTGAGCAAAACAGGAGCTGCAATGCCTTTTCCATTCATGGAACGCATTGAGGCATTCCCTACTTTGGTTATTCTGGATAAATCCGGATACGTAAGGTATGTGCATAGCTATTTCAATGGCCCGGCAACAGGTGAATATTATCAGGCATTTGATCAACGATTTAATGAAATTATTGAATCGTTATTAGCTGAATAGCTTCATGTCTTGGACATTCAGGAAGTTTGAAGTTCAAATTCTTTTACCACCTGGTAATAATCATCAGACTTCAATATGGCAAATTCTGCATCACTGTTATTGGCTGAATTGTCATGGATGATCCACTGGCTCGTTTCTGCCAACACACGTCCCTTACCATAGTCACTTTCCACCATGTCACCGATTTTTACTCTCTTCATACTCAATCGATTACAGGATATTAGGACCAGTAAGGTGTGAAATAATTCTGATAGAATCCTGAAGTTTAGCTGCGAACTTGTTAAGAATTATGTTTTCTTACTCATTCTTCTTACAAAATATCTTCCAGGTCGGGTATGCAAATGTTTCAGCTTCATTTACCCATTCTCCCACCCAATCGTAACCTTCCTCTGAGATGTTTGAGAATGTTAAACGGTAATAACCGGGATTTCCGTTTGGTGCAGGCTGTTCACGGTAGAGTATAATATGACCATTCTCTTTTTTGCTTCCTTCCCAGCTGGGCAGCTTTGTTACTGCACTCGAGGATGAGTAGTAGTGAACGTACCATTTGCTGCTGTCTGAGTTGAATTGACGAATACTGCCAGAATGAGCCCCATCTTTTTTTAGGGTTTCATCCTGAACGGCCATTCCATTCATGATGTACTTGAAAGTCCAGGTCATCATCACAGTATCTGCCCAGGTGTTTTGGTCAATTCGTGACACAGATTTGCAGGTACATTGTCCAATTAATAGCTTCCAGTCATTCAATTCTTCTGGCCCATTGGGATTTGGACTTCCGAATGGGTTTTTTGAAGATGGCTCGTAATCATATTGAGCAAGCGCATGAATAGTGAAGAGAGAAAATAGGAGATAGGTGATTGTTTTCATGTGAGGATAACAACTACACCAGTTCAGACACTTACATCCCTACCAGAATAAAGGGAGCCCAGAAATAGGGCCTGGAGTATTCTTCAGAATTCAGGAGTGAGAGTTTTGCCTGACGTAAGGCAGTGTTATATCCATGATGTTCGTTGTTCAGGTTGTACCGATAAAACTCAATCATCATTTGTGCTGTGGAGGCATCTGCTACCTGCCAGAGTGAAACGATAATGTTATTAGCTCCCGCATACTGCAATGCTCGACTCAACCCAACAATACCCTCGCCTTTGGCTACCTTACCCATGCCGGTCTCGCATGCAGACAGTGTAACTAGGTCAGCATCAATATTTAGATTATATATTTCGCCGGTGTAAAGGCTTCCATCTTCAGTTTCATCCGGGCGCAAGAATATTCGTGAAAGGGCTGGCTCAGACTCGTTTACCAGGCCGTGTGTGGCGAAATGTAGGTAGCGATATTTACCCAGGTTCTCGCGTTTAAAATTGGTCTCGCTTGCATCTCTGTTGGTTTGCACTTTGGTTTCGCAATTGGCTCCCATGAATAAATACCTGATCTCATCAATCTCCTTTTCTGATCCGGGTAAGGCCGACATTTGGACATCATTTTGATCAAAGTTTACGGGAGCGATGAGCAAAATCTCAGGGTTTATTTGTTTATCATCCGCTTTTCTTTCATTGAAAAGTGTGGCAGAGTAATCGTACGAAACATGATAACTTCTTATAAGGAAGTCAGCATTGGTGAAGCTATCTGACTCACTATCCGGATGGATGAAAGCCTCATATGGTAGTGTGCCCAGCACCCCATCCGGTAGGATGACTAATTCAGAAATATCTGATTTTAATTTAGGGATGAGCAGTTCATACAAGCCTTTGGCTGATTTTAAAAAAGTGCTTTTGCTGTTGTATTTGATTCCGTTTCTTAACCCCGAAGTGAGCTTATTAAAATCCTCTCCCTTCTCTTTGCGTACCGCCTCTATCTTGTTTTGTGTGATTATAAAAATGTAGACATTATCATCCCCTAAAAAATAGGAGAGAAGTGCAGTGTTTTCACTCAGGTGCTTTTGTACGGAGGCGACCGTAGCGATGGATTGGTCATATTTTAATTTGTAGTATTCTGGGTATTGGCTTTCCAGATTGGATATGAAAGAACGGTAAGCATTTTGGTAACTGAACAGCAGGTCTTTCATTTCCTGATCATCTGCATTTTCCTGATGAGCAAGCTGCTGCTCCAGGAAGGATATTTCATCTTTCAGGCTGTCTTCCAGAAGGATTTGCTCTTCCGGGATACCGGCAAATTTCTTTGCTTTTGATTCTGTGATTGCCTCAAGCAGTACGGATGATTTACTTCGCTCGCAAAAATCAAAGGCAGTTTGAAGGTGCTTTTTTCTGTTAAAACTCTGCTCGCTCAGGATAAGTGAAAGCTGAATGCCATTTTCATAAACCTCCTTAGCTATTTGTCCCAATCTTAATTTGTCCTGTTCATTCAGACGTTTTCTTCTCACAATGGTGATGAGGTCATCACACTTTTTATAAGTATCAATGGCACCTACAATGTCTCTTACATTGAGTGATTTCTCAAAATGGAGAGCCCCCAAAGCAATGGCTTTTGCCTGAAGGGTTGTCAGAAGGATGTCGGCATTGAAATAGTTTCTCAGCTCTGGCAATTCATAAACATTCTCATAAACCTGCTCCGGCAGGTTGGCATAGATGGCGCGTTGATAAAACTCAACCGATGTTTTAAATTCAGACTTTGCCTTGTATATCTCGCCGATGAGGTAATACGTATTGGCTACTTCCGGATGCTTTTCGCCAAAAAGGCTGATATACATCTGAAGCGCTTCCTTTTGATTTAATAGTGCTTTTTCAAACTCGTCCTTTTCAAGATGTACTCGTCCAATGATTGATTGGATGTATGCTTTATTTGGATGATCGTCCTCATAGCTTGCATCGTAGATGAGTTTTACTTCATTCAGTCGTTCCAGAGCCTCGTCATAATTCTTTTGCTCCATGTTAGCAAAAGCTATGTTCAGGTTTGCTCTTAGCGAACGTCTACTGCTGTTTCCAAGCTTTTCCTCATAGATACCTTTGGCTCGGTTGAAATAGATCAATGCTTGCAGCGGATCGCTTTTGAGAAACACACGACCTAGATTGTTATAGGAATTGGCAACTTCAATTGACTGTGGACCAAATAGCTTTCGTCTTATCACGAAAGCCTGTTCATGATACTGTGAAGCCAGTTGCTTGTTTTCATTGTTGGTGTATACTAATCCTAATGCATCCAGGCAGTTGGCTTTTGCTTCGGTATCTTCTTTAGAAAAGAGTTGCTCTGCTTCAAGTAAGCTTTCCAGCGCCTCATCATTTCTACCAAGATTTAAATAACTCAAACCAAGAAAAGTGAGTGACCTTGCTTTTAGTGTCTTTTCTTCGGGTAATTCAAGGCTAAGAAAAGTAAGTGTGTTTTCAGAAAGGCTTTTTGCATGAAATGGATTCCCCGCATGAATCTGACAATCGATCATTTGGAGATGTGAATCCACATACTCAGCATACTTTTCATTCGAGAAATAAAGGTCACCGGCTTCCTTAAATTGTGTGTATGCATTTTCGTATTCACCTTCCAGGTAAAGCGATTGGGCTTGTTTCATCTCGGCCTCTTGTCCAAAAGCAATATGAGAGAACAATAGTAGGATTATCACTCGCTTCATTCTATCTAGAATTTGTATACGTAGCTGATACTCAATACATCATTTCGGGTTAATCCATCCGGATTAAAATCACGATCGGTTATTTTGATTCCCTGGATGATCTTAATACTGTTATTTACATCAAAATGATACCCAAAACTGGCAAGAACGGAAAGAGCCATACCTGTTGTTCCGTCAAGCTTTGCTCGTTCATTTGTTCCGGGGATAATGGATTCATCTTTTGTTATTCGCCAAATTGGTAGTGCACCTAGTGAAAAATTGAAGTTTGTAAAGCGCCAGTTACGTTCTACCCTCAACATTACATCAATGCCTCTCTTCAGTTCCGGCCCTCGATTGTATTTTTCTAAATACTCCTGATCAGGATAGTTTGGGAAGCCGCTCCATGCAAACTGATTATTGTTTTCTGTCAGGGCTATCTGTATTCCTGTAGCAAATAACCAATTGTTGCTGATCGCCGAGATACCAGCTATTGCATCATAGGAGCCAAGGCTTGTTTGATAATACATATGAATGGGGGAATCCATGCCACCGGTATTTTCATTATTTACCGTTGCATTAGCATCATTAGTTGGTATTTTGGCACCAAGTGTTCCATTGATGTTCCAGTCATCAGTGGCTTTCAACAACCTTGTATAACTCAGTGAAATATCTCCTAGTCCTGCATTATCTCCCAGATTTCCTTTGATCCATTGATAAGGGAGTTTAATTTGGAATGAGCTGTAATCATTGATTCCTAATGTAAAATCCACCGTCATTGCGTGAATTACCGGGGTTAACAGACTTGTCCCTTTGTAATAATTCAGTTCTACAGATCTCAATTTGATAGCAATACGCTTGCTGTAGTTCTGATCGGGCTTCATCGCTCCCATTGTACAAAAGCCAGCATCACTACAGCCTTGCGCATAGGTGAATTGAAATCCCACAAAAAGTAAAATTATTGTGATTAGGAATCGCATAGATTTTTGGTGGGTTTTATGCCATCTACAATATTAATGATTTACAATCCTAACAGCCTATTTACGCGATCATTTAATCCTGTTGTCTACCAATTGTACACGTTTTGAGACCGTATTAGAGGGATTTTTAATAGGTGATTAAACCAATGATGTTTCAGATTGTCAAAGCACAAAATCGATTCAAACAAAACGAAATATGAGAATTATGAAAAAGCTATTATTTATTACCGCCATTGCAGGGGTTACTCTTCTTTCATCCTGTAGTAATGATGAGGTAGGCTCTCAGGATATCATTGAAGAAATGGATATTGATTCGGAGGAAGCACTCGAATCTAGCTATGAAGACGTGGATATGATTGTTGAGGCGGGTATGGAGACACTGGAGATCAGTGGTAGAATTGAAGAGGATGATCTTTTGGAATGTGCTGACATCACAAAAGACGATGAAAACAAGATGATCACTATTGACTTTGGTGAGGGATGCGAAGGTCCTGGTGGGCGTATCAGAGCAGGTAAAATCATCATTTCATACAATGACCACCGACTTGTGCCGGGTGCCTTTCGAGAAGCTACTTTCGATGGATTTAGTGTAGATGGTGTTCTTGTAGAGGGAACGAGAAGAGTAGAGAATATCTCTGAAAGCTTGGATGATGATCCAACCTTCAGTATTACGCTTACAGGAGGTAAACTGACTTTTGAAGATGAGACCACTGTAACGCGACAAGCAGCAATAACCCGTACATGGTTGAGAGCCAACAATCCACTTGACGATGAAGCCGAGGTGGAAGGCAATGCAAGTGGGTCTCGAAGAGATGGAATCACCTATTCGATGGAAATCATTGAGCGATTGGTATACAAAAGAGCTTGCTGGGCCAGAGGTGTATTTGTACCTGTGTCAGGGGTGAAGCAGTTTACCTCGGGAGAGAATGTAGCAATACTTGATTATGGAAATGGAGAATGCGATTATCTGGCAACTGTCACCATTAATGGAGGAGAACCCTTCGAAATTACTCTGCGTCCACGAAGTAGATTTAATTAAGTCTAAGGTTGATCGTTTTCAGGTAGGTAATGGCCCCAGAATTCTTCGGATGACTGGGGCTTTCTTACTATAAAGCTGAGGTGAAAGCGTAGGAGATAATATTCGCCCCCATCTTCAGGGCCTCCAGCCTGACTTCCTGCGGATCATTGTATACTGATTGATCTTCCCAGCCATTTCCCAGATCTGATTCATAGGAGTAAAAACAAACCAGGCGACCTTCATATATAAGCCCATATCCTTTTGGCGGTTCTCCATCATGTTGATGGATTTTTGGTAAGCCATTATCAAAATCAAATTTTTGATGATAAATCGGGTGCTCGAAAGGTATTTCAATAAATTCAAGTTCCGGAAAAACCTTTTGCATTTCAATCTGCACAAACTGATCCAGCCCATAGTTGTCATCGATGTGCAGGAATCCCCCTGAGGTGAGGTAGCTCCTCAGGTTTTCAACCTGGGCATCATTGAAAACCACATTTCCATGACCGGTCATGTAGACATATGGGTATAGAAACAAATCAGGGCTTCCTACCTCTACTACATCTTCTGATAACGCGAGGTTGGTATTGATCTGATCATTGCAAAACTCGATGAGATTAGGAAGTGCTGTTTTGTTGGCATACCAGTCACCACCGCCATCATACTTCAGCTTAGCGATTTTGACCGGCTGTGCAAAGGCACAGGTTGAAATGATAGAAAAAGCAATCCAGAGATTTCTCATAAGTCAATTATACTCTTTCTTTGTTCAAATGGTTTTATTCGAACAATTCCTTTAAAGGTTCACCGGTTGCGGAGCTAGGAAGTGAAATATTTAATAGCATGGAGAGCGTTGGTGCAATATCAGTTATGGCTACTTGTCTTACGCTACTTCCTTTTTTGATCCCTGACCCGTAAAAGATAATCGGGATGTGTGTGTCATAAGTATATGGGGTTCTGTGATCGGTTCCTTGTCTTCCCCACGCGTCATTCAGGGTACTTGGCTTTAATATATAAAGTACGTCACCGGATCGCTTATTATCATAACCGTTTTGCAAAAGCACCAACATAGGATCTGTAAACATTCGCATAGCCACCACATCAGCGTCAAAAGCATCAACAACAAAATCTTCTGACATTAGAGCACGAATAACTTCTTTTTTAACCTCGGTTAGATCAAGCTGCTTTTCAGCAATTAACTCCTTATTGAGGTACACCTGTTCATTGATTAGATAGGTGATCCATTCTCCTTCACCAAATATCTTTGTGAGTCGCTCATCAAGCATCGATTTGATATATCCATTGTTATGATATCCTCCTGGCATTTTGTTTTTATACATGTAAGATGGCACATCGGTCGCACCATGATCGGCTGTTAGAAATACCATGTATGAATCCTTTCCAACCTTTTCATCCAGAAAGGATAAAACTTCACTAATTTCTCGATCTAATCTCAGATATGTATCCTGCACTTCCATAGATCTTGGGCCAAATCTATGGCCTATATCATCTGTAGCTGAAAAACTCATGGTTAGGAAATCTGGGATTGAATCCATGCCAAGCTCCTCAGCCACAACTGCTTTGAGTGACACTTCTTTGATCATGGTGTTTGTAAAAGGAGTATATTTCAAGAGAGAGGGGTCATTTTTGAATTTTGAAAGCTTGTGTGGGAAAGACACTCCCATACCTTTTCTGAGCTCCTCTTCAAACGGGTTCTCATCCGAAATACTCTCATTGTAAATAGACTTGTCCTTAAACAATTCCCAATTACCTGATAGAAATTCTTTCGGACGATTTTGGGCATTGTATTCTTTTATCCAGTTAGGTAAATCATTTCGGTAATAGGTGCTGGTTATCATCTTTCCACTTTGAAGATCATACCAATAGGCGCCGGTAGGATTGTGTCCGGCCGGAATTGACGCTCCCCGATCCTTCAGTGAGATTCCAATCACTTTTGAATTGAAATTGTAAAACAATCGCAACTCATCTGTAATGGTAGTAGCCTTTACATTTCTGGGAGAAACTTCTCCATTCGACACTCCTCCCACCACCGAAGTAGTACTGTCATATACACAGTTAATTTTTTTATCTATCGAGGTAGCATACCAGTCATTGCCGATGATTCCATGTCTTGCAGGAGTTGTTCCGGTAAAAATTGACGCATGACCGGGTCCGGTCTTGGTTGGCATATAGTCGTAATGTGCATTCCTGAATAGGAATCCCTCATCTATTAATCGTTTGAATCCGCCATCTTCAAAGTCATTGTAAAAACGGGAGATGTAGTCATATCGCATTTGATCCACTACAATCCCAACCACCAACTTTGGTTTCTCCTGGGATAAAGCCGAATTAACAAGAATTACTAAAAGCGTGACCAGTACTTTTCTCATAGCTGAAATTCTAACAAATCGTGAAGGTATTAAACCAAAATTATTCCAGAGTTAAATTGTTAGATCAATTATGTGAAATTTCGATAAAGAGAGAGTCTGCTCGAATGACCTTAAGCCTGTAATTTTGCGGCCATGCAAGATAAAATCCTGATTCTCGATTTTGGTTCCCAATACACACAGCTTATTGCACGAAGAGTGCGTGAACTCAATGTCTATTGTGAAATCCATCCATTTAGCAAGTTTGAGATCACACCGGATGTGAAAGGAGTGATCCTTTCTGGCGGACCGTGCTCAGTATTGGATCAGGGTTCTCCTGATATGAATATGGATGACCTGGGTGATTTACCTGTTTTAGGTATTTGCTACGGTGCACAGCTTCTGGTTCAGAAAAACGGTGGAAAAGTGGCTAAGTCGGATCATCGGGAATATGGAAGGGCCAACCTGAAGACCGTTGACTCACATTTTGACTTATTGAAAGAGGTGGAAAGAGGCACGCAGGTCTGGATGTCCCACGGAGATACAATTACTGATTTGCCAGACAATTTTCAGCTGATTTCTGCGACGGAATCCATACCGGTCGCCGCTTATAAAATTAAGGACAAGCCAGTCTATGGCATCCAATTTCACCCGGAAGTCACTCACAGTACACAAGGTAAGGTGGTTTTGAGAAATTTCGTCGTTCATATTTGTGAAGCTTCACAAGACTGGACACCAGATATATTTGTTGAAGAGACGGTTGCCTCACTTAAAAAGCAGTTAGGTGACGATAAAGTAGTTCTTGGACTCTCCGGAGGAGTAGATTCTTCCGTTGCTGCCATGCTAATTCATCAGGCGATAGGCAAAAATCTTTATTGCATTTTCGTAGATAATGGGCTCCTAAGAAAAAATGAATTTGATGATGTTTTAAAGTCGTATGAAGGTCTTGGATTGAATGTGAAAGGCGTGGATGCCAAATCCAGATTTTATAATGAACTTAAAAACGAAACTGACCCGGAGAAGAAACGCAAAATCATAGGACGAGTATTCATTGAAGTATTTGACGAGGAGGCGAAAAGCATCAAAGATGTGAAATGGCTTGGGCAGGGGACTATTTATCCTGATGTGATCGAATCTGTTTCTGTAAATGGACCATCTGTGACTATCAAATCTCACCATAATGTAGGTGGTCTGCCTGCTAAAATGAATTTGAAGGTCGTTGAGCCGCTCAATACCCTCTTCAAAGACGAAGTGCGAAATGTGGGGAGAAGTTTAGAAATCCCTGACTTTATCCTGGGTCGTCATCCGTTTCCGGGACCGGGCCTTGGAATAAGAATACTTGGAGATATTACCGCAGAGAAAGTGCGCATCCTGCAGGAAGTGGATGCTATTTTCATCAATGGCCTGAAAGACGAAGGTCTTTATGACGAGGTGTGGCAAGCAGGAGCAATGTTGCTTCCGGTGCAATCTGTTGGAGTGATGGGTGATGAACGTACTTATGAAAGTGTGGTGGCGCTTAGAGCGGTAACCAGTCTGGATGGCATGACCGCTGACTGGGTGCATTTGCCCTATGAGTTCCTTGGAAGAATTTCAAATAAGATCATCAATCAGGTAAAAGGGGTAAATCGAGTGGTTTATGACGTCAGCTCTAAACCACCTGCGACAATTGAGTGGGAATAATCATTAGCTTTGAAATAAAAACAACCAGTGAGGATAACCATATTCAGCTTACTCATTTCGGCTTTTCTGCTCGGATCTTCTCAATCTAAGCAAGGGGAATACCTTGAAGCCAAAAGACAGTTTTCATTAGGCAACTATCCCGTGGCAATGCAGGCTTTCCAGTCACTTACAGATGATGCCGTCTTTGGGGAGTATGCCTCATTTTATTACGCTTTATCCGCATTAAAGACCGGTAAACCGAAGGTTGCCGAGGACATGTGGAAACAAA
The DNA here is from genome assembly GCF_965221965.1 of Ekhidna sp. Lineage (GTDB taxonomy): Bacteria > Bacteroidota > Bacteroidia > Cytophagales > Cyclobacteriaceae > Ekhidna. The sequence goes on along the minus strand of NZ_OZ244926.1, from coordinate 2,574,331 downwards.
TTCAGGTCAAATATCCTGATTGGGATAAACAACAGGAAGTCGATTTTTGGCTCGCTTATGCCGCGTTTGATCAAGGCAATATGTGGCAGGCTTTTAAGAAGGCGGAAATTCTCCCTGAAAAGTGGAAAACTCATTTGATTGATTCGTTTCTAGGTAAAATGTCCCCCGAAAGCCTGGACTCTGCCTATGCTCTAAATCCAAATAATCGATATGTTGGTGAATATTATGCTGAAGCAATTAAGGCACAACCATACGATGAACGTGACCAGTTTATGCTCAGAGAACTGGCAGAGAAATTTGACATAGCAATGGTCGAGGAGGAGAGCCTGCCTTTGGTAAAGAAAGATGAATATGCCATAGCAGTGGCACTTCCCTTCATGTTTGAATCAATGGGAACCCCCCAAACGGTCATTCGAAACTCTATCATTTTCGATCTCTATCAGGGAATGGAATTGGCACAGGAAGAATTAAAAAAGGAAGGTATAAAACTCAATCTATTTCCATTTGACACGCAGAAAAAGGGATCTGTGACTTACGATCTAATAAAGTCAGGAAAACTGGATAACGCAGATGTAATTATTGGCCCATTATACTCCGGCCCAACCGAGTTTATTAGTCAATTCTCCAAAGAAAACAAGGTGACAATGGTTAATCCGGTTTCATCTAACGAAGCAATTGTGGGGGACAATCCATACTGTTACCTATTTAAATCGGCATACAGTACGCAAGGAAGGGAGGCAGCAAAATACGCCGCTAAGAAATTCACTGATAATAAAAAGCTTTTCATTTTTTATGAAACCGACCGTGACAGCATAGTAGCCAATTCGTATAGGGAAAGAATTGAGATGGACAGCTTTTTCGTTGTTCAATTTGCGCGATTGACCAATGAGGATGCTCAGCAAATCCAAAAGGACTTTACTGAGCAGTATGAGGTGAGGCTCGATACCATGTACTCGCAAGAAGAAATCGATTCGATCGCATTACTCCCGGGGCGGATTGTTCGCACTAGAAGTCTGAGAAATGAAAAAACAGGTCGCATCATTCGTGATGAAGAAGGTAATGATGTAATTGAGTCATACGAAGTAAAGTTCACGGTTCAGCCGGATAGCATAGGACACATCTTTGCAGCAACATCCAGTAATGTGCTGGCTAATAATTTCATTAGTATGGTAGAAGTAAGAAGTGATACTATCGGGATTATTGGCTATGAAGAATGGCTGGATTTTTCTCTGGTCTCATATTCTCAGCTGGAGCGATTACAGGTAGATTTTTTGAGTCCCTCATATTATGATGAGGAAGCTGAGAGTTTTGAAGATCTGAAGAATGTGTTTATTGACAGAATTGGAATGGAGCCAAGTGAATATCATCTTTACGGTTATGAGCTATTGAAGCACCTGGGGAACTTGATGCACAAACATGGCAAGTACTTTCAGAGAGGTTTAATCGATGGTGAATATTATCCTGGCTATATCATGGAAGGCATTCAATATGGCCCATACAAAGACAATCAGGTAGTGCCTATTACCACTTTGAGAGATTTGCGATTACGAAACCAAAACGTAAAACAGGAAGTTGAAGGATCAAATGAATATAACGACAAGTAAAGAACTTTTTGAGCGGGCGCAGGACTTTATACCGGGTGGAGTAAACTCACCGGTCAGGGCTTTTAAAGCAGTGGGGGGTGACCCCATTTTTTTTGCTAAAGCAGAGGGGGCTTATATGTGCGATGAGGATGGTAACTCCTACATCGACCTGATCAATAGCTGGGGACCAATGATTCTCGGTCATGCAAACAAAGAGATTGAGGAAGCCATATTTAAAGCAGTTATTGGGTCACCGTCATTTGGAGCACCCAGCCGCATGGAGGTGGAGCTGGCAGAGCTGATCACTGAGATGGTACCGTCTATAGAAAAAGTACGAATGGTCAACTCAGGTACGGAGGCCACCATGTCTGCGATTCGACTAGCCAGGGGCTTTACCAAACGAGATAAAGTTGTGAAGTTTGAGGGCTGCTACCATGGTCACGGTGATTCCTTCCTGATTGCAGCCGGCAGTGGTGCCGCAACGATGGGGACACCCAATAGTCCGGGAGTGACGGAAGGTACTGCTAAGGATACACTGACGGCTCCTTTCAACGATCTGGAAAAAGTAAAAGAATTAACATCCGCCAATAAAGATCAAATTGCAGCCATCATCATTGAGCCTGTGGCTGGAAATATGGGATGTGTGATGCCCGAACCGGGCTTTCTGGAAGGACTTAGATCTCTTTGTGACAAGGAAGGAATTATTCTGATTTTTGATGAGGTGATGACCGGATTTAGGCTCTCAAAAGGGGGAGCACAGGAAGTATATGGGGTAAAACCGGACCTGACCACTTTGGGAAAAATCATTGGAGCAGGGATGCCGGTAGGTGCATATGGTGGCAGGAAGGATATTATGGACTTTGTATCTCCTCAAGGTCCTGTTTATCAGGCCGGAACACTTTCAGGGAACCCCGTGGCGATGGCGGCTGGATATGCTCAGCTCAGCTATTTGAATGATCATCCGGAGGTCTATGAAAATATTGAAAAGACTACCAGGAAAATCATGGAGGGTTATCAGAAGGCATTGAAAAAACATAAGCTGAACTACACCATGAATCAGATCGGTAGCATGATCAGCTTGTTTTTCACCGATCAAAAAGTGATTGATTTTGAAACTGCAAAATCATGTGATACGGAGTTGTTTGGTAAATACTTCAGGTATAACCTCAATAATGGTGTTTATCTGCCACCATCTCAGTTTGAAACCTGGTTTATCTCGAACAGTATTGGAGAAGACGAGGTGAAAAAGATTATCAAGACGTTTGAGAACTTTTTAGATGAAAGCCAGGGATAGTAGCACTCCGACCGCCAAGGCAATCCCGATCAGGAATGTATAAAGAATACCAAGAAAAAACAGCCGGACAATTCCCCAGCGTATTCTTACTCCATAAACCTTTTTAATACTTATCAGGATGTAAACGGTCATGATGAGTAAGCTAATATTTATTCCAAAGTCTTCGAAACCTTCAAAAATGAGTTCAAATATCCAGACGATGGAAAGGAGGAAAAAGAAGAACGAATGGATGTGAATGGAATGGATCAGGTGTTTGATGTAAAGCCCCTTTCTCCAAAAGAATAGCTTAAGCAAAAAGGCATAAATTGGTAAAATAAAGAATACGATGATTGGTATCTGCCTCATCAGGTAGTTAGTGATAGAAGCATTGGTTTCCTGCTTTGTCCGCACAATCTTTTTAGTGATGAAGTCTGTGGTCCACTTACCAGTATTCATTTCTAAAGAATCCATGATTTCGTCAGCAGTAAAATCAGTTTCTTGAATCAGGTAATCTGCCATTTTGAATTTTGATCCGGATTGTGGCCATTTATTCAGATGAACAGAATCAGGCAGGTTTTGCAGACTGTCATACTCTGTTTGGGTTATTGGATCAGTGTTACTAAATCCCCGTTGTTTTTTGTCATGTACGGTAGGTTGAAAAACTTTTGAAAGCAAGAAAAAATGAAGGATGCTGATGACCAGGTACCACCGTATCGGGTTCGCATAGTACACCCTTCTTCCGGCAATGAATGCGTTGGTTATTTTTCCTGGATCAAAAAGGAAAGGCTTAAACGTGTGTGCAAAACGAGAGTCCAGTGAAAAAAAGTTGGAAGTGAACTCACGCATGAGCAAGCCAATGCTGACCTGATGATCGGTGTTCTCCTGCCCGCAGTTAGGGCAATAATTATGTTTTTGTTGAAGTAGCTCGCCGCAATTGAGGCAAGCTTTATGTTTCCTTCTCTTTTTCACCTGGTTTAAACTTGTTGAGCAAAAATGCCACCCCCCACATTCCCAGCGCGACTAAACTATAGATTAATTGGTTGGTTTCCGTTCGCAGTGAGAAGAAAAGAAATACAAACGCGAGGATCGTAAATGTCCAGATGAGTGTTGGGAATAGCTTCATTGGTCAATTTTTTTACTAATTGTCAATCTCTTTGACCTTTAAACTCGTCCCTTCATCGGAGACAACCACGACATCCACTCCCTCATCAATGAAATTCCCACGTGTGAATGCATCATAGATTTCTCCGTCTATTTCAATTCTGCCGCTGGGTCTCAGTCGGGTATAGGTTTTGCCTTGCTTGCCCACAAGCGATTTTTCCTTGTAAAAAGTAGACGTATAGCCCTGTGAGCCTTCCTGTACCTCCTGGAGTGCAATACGCTTGAATACATTGCTATTGAGCAGTCGTGCTCCTCCAAAAAACATGATGACAATGGAGCCGAGCATCCCTGCCAGAACTGTTGCTACAGAAATGAAAATTTGCTCTGCACCCACGAATGAAAAATCCAGCATATCATTGTTTAGCATCACAAGGATGAGTGAGCCGATCGTGCAGATGAGTCCCAGAATACCGGCTACACCGAATCCGGGGATCACAAAAACTTCTACCGCAATGAGAATAATGCCTATTACAAACATGATGATCTCCCAATTGGCAGCCAACCCGTTTAGGTAGTTCGGTACGAAATAAAGAATGACGGCTATCAGAGAAGCGATAATAGGGAATCCTACGCCTGGAGTCTGCAACTCAAAATAGATGCCGCCGATGATGATCAGAATGAGTATGCCACTAACAAATGGATTGAGAAAGATTGAAATAATCTTTTCAGTGGCACCCAATTTAAATTCCTGAAGCTCATAGTCCTCAACGCCTGATCGTTTCATGATTTCGTCAATGCTACTTGCTTCTGCCTCGCAGAACCCATACTTGATTGCTTCTGAAGTCGATAAAGTCAGGATTTTCCCTTCTGTTGCGATGCTATCCAAGTCAATGTCCTCATCCACCATCGCTTCTGCCATACGTGGGTTTCTGCCTTTCGCCTCAGCAGTGGATCGCATAATCGATCGCATATAAGATTGATATTTGTCAGGGGCTGCAGCTCCATCTTGCGTTACCACAGTGGCTGCACCGATGCTGGATCCTTTTGCCATGTAAATACTATCGCAGGCAATCGAAATTAACGCACCAGCTGATGCAGCATCTTTGTTTATGTAAGCATAGATGGGCCGGTCAAAGTTTAGAATTCGGGTGCGAATGTCATCTGCATCATTGAGTGCCCCTCCATAAGTGTCCAACTCCAAAATCACATAGTCTGCGTCGATCTCCACAGCCTTTTCCAAACCGAGCTCTGAGTAGCGGTTTGTACGTGGGTCAATGACATCATCAATAGTCAGATGCAGAACGAGTGGTCTTCCTTTCTCCTGTCCAAAGGAAATAACAGAAAATAGGACGGCAAATAGTGCAAATAGTTTTCTCATAATCAGATGCTAAAATCAGAACAAAGGGTCAACTTTGAAACTGATAATCTACGCTTAAAGTTATCCTAATTTAACGGACTGGCTAAGTCCTTTTTTGAAGATGCTTCCTAAATCAATCAAACAAATATCCGTTGATGGCCAGGTGTGGGGTGCTGCCCTGAGTGAAGAGCAAAAGTGCATGTATCTGGAAGTGAGGAAAGAGGAAAAGCAATCCATTACCATTGCTCGACTTGATCTTGAAAAACTCAAGATCAAGTCGGTAAAGGCGGATTTGGAATGGTGGGATCGACTTGTGGGTGCATGGGGAGAGGAACTGTATTTTGTGAAGTACCTGAATAAGAATGACCCTACACAGCGATCATTTTTTTGTTTCGACTTTAAAAGTAAAAGGAAATCTAATGTGGATATGCTACCTTCTTTTGATTCGGCAGCTACTCACCCGGATGTTTATGAACATGGATCCGATTTTTTTAAAACGGTATCCGATTTTTTATCGTTGGAGCTACCACTCTCTTGCGAGTATTTAGAATGGAGAGACAAAATCATAATCAGCTACTATCTTCGTTCAGGTAATGGGTTTGATCGATATTTACTTTTGATCAACCAGGGAGAGAAGGAATGGAAGGTGAAGCAGGATGAGCAGATGAAGGGTTTTTCTCCTGGCGCATTTTTTGTATTTGAACACCAATTAATATTCATAAAAGATAGAAATGAGGTTTGTGTTTACACTGGTTAGTCTATTGATGTTGGAAGTGGCATTAGCTACACCCCTCGATAGCATTCGGGCAGAGCGACGTGCCGAAGGACTTTTTATTGTCCATGAGGTAGAAGAAGAGGAGACCATCTACTCCATTGCCAAGCGATACGGAGGGTCTGTGATAGGAATCATCAAACACAATCAGATTGTAGATAACCGCATCGAAATCGGGCAAATTATCTACGTGCTGGTGGAAGAAGAGAAGCCTGTGCAAGCAGTAGTGGTAAAGGATATGCCTGCAAGTGATGATATTCATATTGTACAAATGGGTGAGACGCTGTACAGCATTTCGCGTCAGCATGATGTGAAACTAAAGGAACTGAGAAGGTGGAATAATCTACCTGATAATAATATTTCTCCCGGGATGCCCCTCAAACTCTCTCGTGATGCTGAGATTCCTAAAGCAACGGAGAAGCCAACAGAGAAAGATACCTATATAGAACAGCCGAAAGTGGTTGAAATAACAGAAGATAGCGCAGAGGTAGAGGAATCAGATCCGTTTGCTGATTTTGAAAAGTACTTGGTGCAAACCGGAGAAACACTTTCCACGATTGCTAAAAAAGTGGGAGTCAGCATCGATAGCCTGAAAATATGGAATGGGTTGGAAACAGACTACCTGAAGATCGGTCAACAACTTTTCTTCAAAGAAAAAGAAGAAGCAGTCGATACAAAACGAATAGAACCTAAGAAGCCGACCCGTACTCAAATAGATGAGAAGGGTTTTGAGCGGATCTATGAAGAAGGAGTGGCTTCCGTCATCCAATCGATGAACACCACCCGATTTCTGGCCTTGCACCGCACATTACCTATCGGGACCAATCTGGAGGTGAGAAACCTGATGAACAATCAGGTAGTCCATGTAAAAGTGGTGGGTAAGTTGCCTAATACCGGGCTCAATAAAAACCTGCTCTTGCGTCTTTCTCAGCCCGCATATGACCAATTGGGTATCCTCGATTCAAAATCGCGTGTGGAGGTCTCTTACAACAAACAGTGAACCGACAGGAACTAAAATCTTTTCTGGACGACAAGGTTGAAGCATACAATCAGCCGGGATTCATCCCAAATGATCCGGTTAGTATTCCACATGAATACACGAAGAAGCAGGACATAGAAATCGCCGGATTTCTGGCGGCTGTGTTTGCCTGGGGTCAGCGTAAAACGATCATCAACAAAAGCCGGGAGTTTTTAGCATTGATGGGGGATGCCCCGCATGAGTTTGTGCGTTATCACTCAGAAGAGGATCTGAAACCCTTCTTAAATTTCAAGCACCGAACGTTCAACAGCATCGATGCTTTGTATTTTCTTCATTTCTTTCGTTGGTTTTACGAACGACATGCGTCATTGGAAGAAGCATTCACAGGAAATCTGGGAGAAGACGCCCCTATGGAGGCGAGGCTGACACATTTTTTTGAACTGTTCTTTTCACTACCTGATCATCCAATCCGAACCTACAAACACATCCCTAATCCGGCCCGCAAATCAGCCTGCAAGCGTATCAATATGTTTCTTCGGTGGATGGTGAGGAAGGATGACAAAGGAGTGGATTTTGGAATCTGGAATACGATCAAACCGAACCAACTGATCTGTCCGTGCGACCTGCATGTAGACAGGGTAGCCCGAAAACTGGGATTGATCACCCGCAAGCAAACCGACTGGCAAACAGCCGTGGAGTTGACTGAAAATCTGAAGAAGCTCGATCCGTCCGATCCGGTCAAATATGATTTTGCTTTGTTTGGTCTGGGAGTGGAGGAGAAGTTTGGCTGACCTTCGGAGTAGACCTTTGATGTTCAAACATGCTCTATAGATGCTCAGAGATGATCATTTGAATCTTTTTCATTCACGGTTTACTCTAAAAGATGATCGTTTGACTCTAAAAGGTGCTTGCTTGACTCTAAAACATGCTCGTTTGACTCTCTGAGGTTCTCGCTCGCATCTTTGAGGTGCCCTCTTGATGCTTTTTGGCTCTCGGTTGCATCTCAGAGGTGATCCGTTGAGTAAAAAAGATGGTCGCTTGAATCTATGAGGTTCGACGTTGCATGTTTGAAGTGGGGAGGGGTACCTATACAGGTGGGAGGGGGTACCTATATAGGTGGGGGGTGGTACCTCGGTAGGTGGGGGTCGATCGATTATTACCTTCTATTTTTCCTTCTGCACTCAGATATGTAGTTTGCGACGATAACAATAGGTGATAGAGATGTTAGAAGAATTACTGGATCAGCATCAAATAAACCCTTCACAAGTCATTCAGTATGACAGATCCAAGGTCATTGAGCTTGACCTCAGCAAGGATAATGAGGTGTTGATGAATGTTGATCTGAATAACGAGGAAGAGTTTAACCGTTTCATATTTGACCAGCTGCCGGACGGTTACATCGGGTTAGGGGGCTATAAGGAAGTAAGAAGTTTCTACAGCAGAAGTGAACTCTTCACAGAAGGCGAACACCGCACCATTCATTTAGGAATAGACTTGTGGACCCATGCCGGCACCCCGGTCTACGTACCTCTAGATGCTACCATTCATTCGTTTGATGATCGTGCGTTCCATGGTGACTATGGACCCGTGATCATTCTGGAACATCAGCTGAGGGCACGGACACTATTTAGTCTGTACGGACACCTATCGAGGAAGTCATTGGAAGGCAAAGAAGTGGGACAAACGATCAGGCAGGGCGAACAGTTTGCGTGGATAGGGGATTATGCTGAAAATTTCCACTGGCCTCCGCATCTTCATTTTCAATTGATGTGGGATATGGAGGGGCATGTAGGGGACTATCCCGGAGTATGTAAGGCGAGTGAGAAAGAAAGGTATTTAGCAAATTGCCCCGATCCGAGTGTGATTTTGGGATAGTTGTATTATGACAGATGTGCGCTCAGGTAAAATGCTGTGTGGCCCGAGCTTTTTAAACTCAGATAAAATAGCGATTCTGGCATCAACTCAAAACGGTTCAGATACAGCACGTTCCACACGCATTTTTCCTATATGAGACAAGAAGAGTAGAAAGCACTGAACTTTCCAAAAGCCAGAAATCGCGGTTCAGTTGCACTGATAATGGCAGATAAGCAGTAGCCACATGCATTTTTACCGCTTGTTAGCATCTGTTAATTGCTTATAGAGATCAGCCGGATTTTGTCGGTTGTCCCATATCAATAGCAATCTAATGTGTTCAGGGTCGTTCAAATAGTATAGCGATACGGATTTGTGAATTCCAATTTACGAACCTCGCTATCTTGAAAAGACGGTGCAAGTTCCGGGTTTCTCCTAATTTGTTCTACACGAAAATTTAGTTGGTTTAGGAACTCAGTTTTCACCTGTTCGTTCCAAAGTTCAGATATGAAGTCAGAAGTTCGTCTGAGGGATCTCCTTGCAGTTGGAGCCCAGATTACTTGCTTCATTTTTCCTTCATATTTAGAATTTCTTGAGCTGAAGTGTGCTCAACACAATCTTCAATTGGTTCAGAGGCTGCAATGTTCAGTAGTTCGACGATTTCTTTAGGGAGTTCGCTTATCGAAGTTTTTCGGAAACCTTCAATCTGATTAATCACAGTCTCGTCATCCAAGTTGGTAATCCAGTTAATGAGTGATATTTTTTTCTGTTCAATCGTCATGATATAAAGATAACGAATTTTACGCTCTGAAGATATAGATCCTAACTTCATCTAGTCCTCGTTTGCAACGAGGATTCTTAAAGAACTAAGTTTTCAACTTATTAATTCAACTTTAACCATTCCTTTAATACCAGCGTAATCTCTTGCAGAGCTGAATAAATAATGCTCCGGCTCCTCTACAATCATAGCGTTTATTGGATTCTGATGGATATAGTTGAGTCTACCGTCTATCATATGACTTTCCAATTCAATCGCATGATTGTCGTCTTTCCAGAATTTGTACTTCTTAATCCTGTTTAGATTCCGACCAGCATATTTAAATTGATTGAGCATCCATTCTTTGCGACTTTCCGGTTCAGTCTCGATCATTTTAATAATCTTTTTAGCAGTAAACTTTTTGAAATCTCTAATGATGTCTGAAAGTCTGTAATCGTTTTTGGCCTTCGTTATCAGGTGGACATGATTGCTCATAATACACCAGGCATATACCGTTAGACCTTTTTCTTTAATGCAGTAGTTCAGCGAATTGACAATTTCAAGTTTGTACTCTTTTCGTGAGAATACATCTATCCATCCCACTATTGTGAAAGTCAGAAAATGAATTGCATTTTGATCGGATATAATGTAACGGTCCCCGGACATGTTGCAATTATAATGTATGCATTAAAAATGCTACAGTTTAGTCATCCTCGTTGCAAACGAGGACGAGTGGGGGCATGTTGGCATATGCAACTTTAGCGACTGTTGTACTCCGTTTTATCAGTCAAAGAATTCATTAAAAATATGAAATTTCATCTGTTTTCCGACTGTTTTTGGCTCGATGTATCTTTTCATATCATCGAAAATTCCATCTAGATTTTTCAAGTCGTTATCCGTGTATATCAAAGTGAAAATCCCGTGTTTCTTAAAGAAATCCTTATGCTTCTTCATTTCTTTATTGAAATTGTCTTGAGCCGCATCGTTAATTTCCTTTTGGGTCATTTGTTTGGTTTTTGAAATGTAACCATGCGTTGACCAGGGAGAAAGTTCGAATCCAATTTTATTTAATTCTGACGATTCGATAATTGAAAAGTCGAGCCGATATTTATGTTGGACATCAATTCCTTCATATCTGAATTCTGGAATTATCAAAGCAAGGTTTTCTGGATTATCGCTTGACCTGACATAATCGCAATATTTCTGAGCAATTTGATATTCATAAGTAGATCCAGAGTTTCTTACAATTACGTTAAGAAAGAAAGTCAAGTATTGTTCAATATCATTGAATACTATTTTATTAGGACTATTGGGTACGCAAAGCCCCGTTTTTATTACATGACCAATTGACCAGTATTTCGGTTCAAAATGCCGTATTTCGCTAGCATCGTTTTCCCAAGAACCATTCACAAATCTTGGTGTTATCAGAAGACCGTAGTTGGCGTTATTTTGACCAATCCATACTTCTGAATCCTCAATTGGAGGTTTCTTTTTGGAAAGAGAATCGGCATATCTTATGTAGGTTCTTTTCAAGAAAAGAAATAAGTACTCTTGAAATTCCTTATGAGCTTTTAGAAGTTGGTATGTTAGGTATTCACTTCTAGTAAACTGAGAATTTGCCTTATGTTCATCAACGATGGTTTTAAAACCATCAAGCCAAAGGGAAGCAAAGTGGTCAGGCGAATAAACTACAGCGTTACGAATATCTAAATAATGACGATGCTTTCCTCCAATTTTTGCGTTTAAGGAATGTATACTGGAAAACCCTGTTTTAGAAAGGACAGTTGGAAGCAGCTTGTTTAGTTGACTTGTTAACTGGCTGTCCAGTTCGGCTCTCGCCTTTATTTCCTTTGATTTTTCTATGTCCATGGAAGGTATGGAGTACAACATTAATGTAACGCGTACTGTGCGCGTTATCTACCTTTCAAATATAGCTGAATGCTTCATAAGTGAAATCAGGCTTGTTTTTGTATATATCATTACATTGTCTGCTCACTTAGAATAACCGTATTAATAAACGTTTATAAGCGTTTAATAATACGGTTATAAGTTATGACTTGAAATAAGTACTGGAATTTTTGGGATTATCGGGCTTTGGCATCCATTCGTAATGCCTATTTTCCAGTCTTCTAGTTTTCAAATCCTACCGCTTTGATCTGTCCGTTAGAAAGGCATGCACAAAATACTATCCCTGCTGATTCTGTTTATAGCTTGCTCACATGCAAAAACACAATACAGTCCTGCTGAGGTACAAGCGGATATTGAATATCTCCGGGAGCAGATAGAGACGTATCATCCAGGGCGTTATCGCTATACCTCTAAAGAAAATATGGAAGCTTTGTTTGAGGAAGCAAAGCAAAGTACTGGATTGAATGACATGGGCATTTATCGCCGGGTGAATTACCTGCTTAGTAAAGTTGGCTGTGGGCACACCAGAGCCCGAATGTCTGACAACATGCGGAATCGATTTGAACGAAAGCAGCGATTTATGCCCATAAGTGTAAAGTTCCTTGGGGATCGGGTGTATGTCAGGCAATCGTTGGATGATGAGATAAAGCCGGGATGGGAAATCACTTCCATCAACGATCAAACGATGGATGAAATCAAGCGACAAATCTTTAAACACCTGCCGGCGGATGGAAAAATTGAGACAGGTAAGGCGCGCATTACAGAGTTATTATTTGAAGCTTATTATCAGTTGTACATCGACAGCACGGCTACTAATTATTGCCTTGAGTTAAAAGATGCGGGTGGAAACATCGAAAAAGTGCGTGTGTCCGGTGTATTTCAGGAGGAGGTTAATAGTATTCGAGCTTCTTTCTCGGGAGATTTCCTGTCTCTCGAGCATACAGAAGACTATGCCTATATGCGCATCCGAACGTTCAGTTATCAAGCACTTCGTGACAATGGTTATGACTATGAACAATTTCTGGAAGACAGCTTCAAGGAGTTTATGAAAAAGGGAACAAAAAATCTGATTTTAGATCTTAGAGGGAATGGAGGAGGAAAGGACGATTACGGAGCATTGTTGGTCTCCTATCTTGCCCGTGAGTCATTTGGTTATTTTGATCGGATAGAAGTGACTCGCAAGTACCCCGGCAGATCCAAGCGGGTTGGAGATCAATATCGTGTAACCACGCATAATGGACTTGATATCTGGCAGCCCAAAGAAAATCGCTTTACAGGAGACGTCTATGTGCTGATAGATGGTTTCAGCTTTTCCACGTGTGCCGATGTAGCCACGGTGCTTCACCATCACGGATGGGCTACTTTCCTGGGAGAGGAGACCGGTGGAGGATACGATGGTAACACCAGCGGGCATACACGCACCATCACGTTACCTCATTCAGGGATCATTGTCAATATCCCAATGTGGAAGTACACCACAGCCAATATCGGTCATGACTATAAAGGAAGAGGTGTGATCCCAGATTTTCCGGTTATCCCCACCTGGGAAGCATACAGTGAGGGGGTCGATGTGGTGTTGGAAAATGCGAAGAAGTTGATTGAAGAGTAGCACCTGGATATTTGTATTGATACAACATATCCGGATGCTTTGTGTTAAAGTCAGTCTAATGCTTTCAGGAAGGTATTATTCACTGGTTTCAATTACGATTGGTTGATTAAAATACTTTACTATTTCGTCAAAGTAATATTTAATCCTCGCATATTCGCTCGGACTATAGGTTGCTTTCTTGAACTTGTAAACACCGTTCGAAACAACTATTCCATTTTCATATTTACAGTTGAGGTTTATTTCTGCAAGCTCATTATCAAGCTGGTAACCCTCAGGTAGAGAGGTAATCGAGTATCCTTCAGGTATCGTTAGTTTTGACTCGAATTCATCTTCCCATGCGTTGGTAAAATCGATCGGGTAGCTTCTTTCCTTCTGAGTTAGCTTGTTTTTGGATATTGGTAATTTGAGAAAGGGATAGATGACAACCGCATCGCCTATCTTGTCTGTCTCAAATTCTCCTTTGAAGTGGAGTGCGTAAGGACGTTCAAGCTTATCAAACCCATAAGTCAACGCCTTATTTATATTACCAATTTTGTCTTCATAGTATTCCTTGATTTTTGTCGTATCATCTTTAAATGCTACCCTTTTCGTGTATGATTCATAGGAAGTGCTTTGAATCGAAACCATCGTGTTAACATTAAGGGAAGTCGTATCAAGAGTCAGGTTTATGATTTTTTTCTCAAGTGAAGGAATGTTGTTTTTAAGACTTATCCATTGAGGGTTATCGGATTCATTTACGATCAGTCCTTTTTCATTTAAACATCGTGGTGGGATTCTGTTAAATGGAAGATAATCCTCAGTAGCGTCAGTAAGAAATGCCGATTCAGTATTCACCATTGCAATTACATAATTTGTGAAATGCATAAATGGATACTCTACAGGAATTATTCCATGATTTCTGGTACTCAGGATAACTGGCTGAGCGTCTACTTCAGCTTCAGTCAAAAGGGCGATAAGAAATAGATTGATGTCTGCTGAATTACCTATCTTTTTATCGATTAGATCATCAGGGGATTGGGAAGCATATTTTGAATAATTTCCATTCCATTCAAATTTTTCCTTGACGTAAGTAATTATTTTTTCAGCTTTTGCTGAGGACTCCAAACCCGTTAGATCAATTTCTCCATCGATTATGTTTCGAGCGGCACGTCCACTTTTTTTCAGATATCTCCCGAAATCTTCATGTTTCAAAAGATCATCATTTAGCTCGGGCCAGGTGGAAATAATATTGGATGTGCCACCTGTTGGTTTAAGAAACTTGGCGAGTTGAAAGTCCATTTTAATGATATAATCCTCGATAGAGGAAATGTAGGCTTCATCTCTAAACGCCGGGATGTCTTTCAATACATAGGTGTGTGTATAATCTTGAAATTCAACCCCACTACCCATGTTTCTTCCATACACCATGCTTACTTCACCCCAGGTTCTCTTATCTTTTGAAACGACAGAGTTCTTATAATCAAATTTTGATACGCCCTGAACCAGGAATGCATACTCATAGAATGGAATCATACTAACCTCATATTCACTATATATTGTTGGTATTCTATCCTGAAAGATCCAATCAGGAAGGTTAAAGTGAAAGGGTGTTTCCAGTATGTATTGAAACTCAAGAATTGAGCCATCCTGCAGGTCGGGAAAAGTAAACTTTTTTACCCGCCACCTTTCATTAATTTGTTCCTCATAAACATTTGAGGGATTGAGCGGACTTTGAGTCAGCTTCCCATCTTCATAATTATATGTTGAGGCACGAATAGATTTAACTTCCTCCGTTTTTCCATATCCGTCAACGTAAAAGGGTATTGAAACCTCAGCATGCTGGGACTCATTTTTATCAAAGATTTTTATTCTTTTATGCCTTGTAAATCGAATGTTATATCCATTTTCTACTTTGTAGAATATCGACTTTCCTTTGTCATAAAGAACAACTGCTTTGGCCTCTTCATCTTTTTCATAATGTTGCATTTTCAATTCTTCTTCCGTGAGTTTTCCAAACTCAATGTCTACGGTTTGGGCGAAAGATTGAAATACAATAGTTGTGCAGAGTATGGTTATTAGTTTTTTCATTTTATTATGATTGCGCATGTTTTCTTATACTCTATGATTGACTGGATAAATGAGTAGAACTTCTCATAGTCTTTAACAGGAATATGGTTTGCTTTTAGCAAAAACCGTTCTGTTATTAGAATATATTTGTTTTTTATTTCAAAGTGGCTGCTGTATTCGCCATATTCTGAATCTATTGATTGCCCTTCAGGCAATTGTATTTTTTTCTCATTTAGGTTTTTTAGCTCATATTTAACGCTATCAATTAGGTAGATGGGATAATTGATTTTGACATCAAAATCTCGTTTTTTAGGCTCTTCAAAATCCGGCAAACGAATCATGAGTGGAGTAATCACATTCATATGACCAATGTTGCGGGTTGGGTCTCCAATCTCACCGGATGTGGTGATTGTGACATTACTGCTATCTCTGTGATGGTTGGACTCCCAGTCTTTCATTTTGAAGTCACCCAAATCAACAACACGTTTTATTAATCCATTGAGCTCTTTATTGCTCCCATTTACGTTATAGTAACGAAAATCCTCAAAACTTTCCCCTCGAAGACGGATTTTAATGTCTGACTTCCAGTTATTCTCAGCGTCCGAAGAGAAAGAATAAATCCTCTCAATCAGAACATCTTCCGGTTTAAGCCTGGGGGTTTTGATTAGTTTACTGTTACTTGAGTCAACGGCTAGCGCATATCTATTTTGAGTGAATGTACCCAAATAGTTGAATGGAAGAGAATTAGAGGTGTTTTCCAGCCATACAGTGTCCTTTTGCAAAGGGACAGTCAGAATTACATGATTAAATTGTTGGCTTGGAATGGAGGTTTCAATGTTCTCAATATTCTTATTTGCGTCAATAATGGTATAATGAGATTCAATTCCTGCTACTTTAAGCAATCCTTTCATGTAGGTGGTTAATGCCTTGCAATCGCCATATTTATTTGTACAAACATAGCTTGCTGAATAGCTTTTAAGCCCCCCGACATCAATAGCGACGTTTATATATCGTGTATGATCCTGAAGGTAATGATACAACACCCTGATAATCTCTTTTTCATTATGAATTCCATCTATCATTTCTTGAACAATTTCTTTTTCACTGTAGGGTAGGTTGTCCGTTCCTCTATTGAGTTCACTAAGCCACGTGCCAAATGCGGACCATGAATCCGTATTGCCACCTACTCCATATGTGAAATTGTTTGGCACAATAACCACTCGAGGAATCAGTGAGTTGGATGGTGGCATAAAGATTTCATTTTCCGGTTGTTTTGAAGCAGATGCTTGCCACGAAAGCTTTCTTGTTTGGTCTATCTGTGTCTCCTCAAATAACACATCTCCGGATTTGTAAACCTGAATATTATATCCCTTTGGGATAATCACTTCCAGTGCTGCATTAGTAACAGGCACACTGTAATAAATAATTGGTGTCCACCAGGTTACGTATAAGAATTCTTCCTCGGTTACTTCGTAGGAGTATTCGATTTGATAAGGATAGGAGTTCCAATATAAGTCGAATTCGGTAATTAAATCATCCTGATGGAAGGCTTGATAGGGAAAGTCATTTCTTGTGATGAGTTCTTTTTTCTTTAGTTTTCTTACAACCTTTCCGTTTGAGTCAATAATCTGGGCATAATTAAATGAGAATGTTTGTTTCGGGTCATGTCTCACCTCGATATGGGATAACCAATTACTCTCCTTATTATTGATCCTAATCCTAACCTTCCTTTGAGTCGTTTTGACTCCCTCGTTATCGATTGTTATTCTCGTCTCATTCTTAAGCACCTGAGCATGTGCTTTTTGGAATGGACCTACAATGAGTAATAGTAGTACGATATAGCTAAGTCTTGTTATCACTGAAATCAAATCAGTTATAAAATCTATCATATCACCCCCAATTCCCAGGGTCTTCGCGCCACTCTTTCAGAGTTTTGAGTACCTCGTTTTCAAACATGCGTTCGTCCTGAGCATGATCCAGTAAATGATGGTAATCACTGAGTACAATCAGATTTACACCTTTTTCCTTAAAATTTTCCTCAGCTACCTGGAAACCATACGTGAAGATGGCGACCATACCTACCACTTCGGCACCTGCTTCTTGAAGTGCCTCAGCTGCTGCCAGTGAGCTACCTCCGGTTGATACCAGGTCTTCGACCAGCAATACTTTTTGACCTTCTTCAATCTTTCCTTCTATCATATTCTCGAGTCCGTGCCCTTTGGACTTAGAACGAACGTAGATGAATGGAAGTCCTAGCTCCTCAGCTACTAGTGCACCCTGTGGAATACCTGCTGTGGCCACTCCGGCAATCACATCAATCCCATCAAAAGAATTGGAAATAGCGAGTGAAAGTGCCGTTTTTATTTTGGAACGCACATCCGGGTAGGAGAGGCTCAGACGATTGTCGCAGTAGATCGGAGATTTCCATCCGGAAGCCCATGTAAAAGGCTTTTCAGGGCTGAGTTTGATCGCTCCAATTTTCAACAGGTCGGCGGCTACTTCGGCAGCCAGTTTAGGGTTGTAGATTTTAATGCTCATGGGGCTACAAAAATAAAGCGGTAGAATTACCGATCCATAATCTAATCTGCTTGTTTGGTTTTTATTTTATCATTTAATTGCTGTTTCAAATTTTCATATGAAGATTTTTATCAATGACATCCCGGTCTATATTCTTTCTGAGAAGAAAATCAATATGAAACGGGTCTACGGGCTGGTTGTCCGGGAGTTCGAGGATATTGTGCCGGAGGTGCTGGTAGATGATGTACTGATCATGAATGCTTCATTTGATCAGGTAGATGGGTTGCTAAAACTCATGACGGATAAAAAGCTTAAGAAGGTCCATTCCATTTTTATTTCCTCAAGAAACAAACGTGAACTGATTAATTATCTGAAAAGTAAGTTCAAGGTAATAGAGGCTGCCGGAGGAATCGTTGAAAAACAAGGAAAGCTACTGATGATTCATCGTCGCAAAGTCTGGGATATCCCGAAAGGAAAACTGGATAAAGGCGAGACGCTGGAAGAATGTGCCATTAGAGAAGTGGAGGAAGAAACAGGTGTAAAAGCGAAAATAGATAAGGAAATTGATGCAGTGTGGCATACGTACGTAACCAGGAAAAAATACGTATTAAAGAAAACACACTGGTTTGCGATGCACTGCGTCGACGACAGTAAAATGGCACCACAAAAAGGAGAAGGGATCAAACAGGTGGAGTGGATGACGCTGGAGGAAGTCAGAAAGGCATTGCACGGCTCATATCGTTCAATAAGGTACGTCATGCAGGAGTACACCAAGATGATGAAGGAGGCTTAAGTTTATCCTGAGAAAGTCATTCCCTGAAGGGAATCTATCAGAATCATGCTTTATCTATTCAAGGACTCCCTTCGGGAATAGCTTTATTGGATGTGGGACGAACTCATACCTCGTACGGCAAAAACGGATTAACGTCTCCACCATATCGATGCACTTCCCTGATAATACTTGAACTGATAGGAGCAAGCTCCGGTGAGGTAATTAAAAAGATTGTTTCCAGCTCATCATTTAGGTAGCGGTTGATTTGAGAAATGCTGTTTTCGTACTCGAAATCAGTAGTATTTCTCAATCCACGCACCATGAATTTAGCATCAAATTTTTTAGCTAATGAGGCAGTGAGTTCATCGTAAACCTCAACTTCCACCCGGCTCTCATTAGCAAAAGCCTCATTGATTTTATCCACCATCCATTCCAGCTCAAAGTAGCGCTTGTTCTTTTGCGTGTTGTGACCGATCGCAATGATCACCCGATCGAACAGGTCCAGGCTTCTCATCACAATATCAAAATGTCCTTTAGTGAATGGATCGAACGATCCCGGAAAGATAGCTGTCTTCATGTGCTTAATGTCTGTGAGCGATTTGGTGCAACTACAATCATTGGCTTAGCCGGTGCATCAGACACAAAGATACCCACTCAGCACGTCAAAGTACTGGTGATCCTCCACTTCATCATAGAGGTAGCTGAATTTAAGGAAGGAAGGCTTGGAGCCGAATGAGATATTTCGAATGTATCGTTTCAGTAGTGACATCTCTTCGGAGCTGGGTTTGATGAAGCCCCAGATGAAGACATGGCTTTCTTTTCCACTCATTCCAAGCTCATTGAATACCAGCATGATGTACTTGAGGTAATCCTCTTTTTTGCGTGCAGCAAACTGGTTGTAGTAGAGCAGTTTTTTACCTTCGGTTACGATCAAATGGAGTATGCCCCGATCTACGTATGCATACATACTTTTCTCATCAATATGATCCGCATGCTTGAATACTCCTTCGATTAAGGCACTACCCTGGTGAATGACGTGTACTTTCTTTCGCTTGTAGATGGACTCAATCCATCGGGCCAGCTTCGTTTCCGCGGCAAATACATTCACCGTATCTACAGCTATTTGCTTATAGTAATTAACCTCTTCGAAAGCGGTTTTGATTTCGCTGTTTAGTGCCAGGTAGTCGGCGGCTGATTCCTGCACAAACATATTTGCAGGGACAAGGGAAAACTTGTGCGACTTGAGACAAAGCTTCACATCCTTCCAAAAGCCGGCAGTAAGGTACTCGTGATTGTCTAATATTTCTTTGATTAGACGGAGACGGCCATTCACCGTTCGTATTCCCTGGAGGCGGTAATCCTCCAACCCCATCACTACATTATCCTGAGAGTCAACAACGGCAAACTGCAGGTCGTAAATCCCGACCTGCATGATAAGCGAGTAATGGTCAAGTTCATCAATTGTAAACTTGGTATCCTTTACTCGCTTTATCAGCTTGTATGTCGATGTTTCTTGTGCGATCAAAATATTTTACTCCCAGTTACCCGCTGTGGTCACACTGGTGCGTGAGCCAAATCGTAGCGGCTTCCTGGTATTGTATTCACTTTCTTCGTCTCTGCTAGGATCTACAGGCCGTGGGTTCTTCACCTCGATGGCATTTACGTAGAGCCCGGCTTTCAAAATTTTGTCTGCCCAAATATCAAACTTCACTGGTGGCTGACTACCTGGTACATAAGGTAGTGTAGCCAAGTCGAATTTAGGCCATCTATTGTTATTGAACAATGAATCCATTACAGGCTTGGTTCCAAGTGTGTCTATTTCCACATAGATGCTATCCTTACCGTAAGGTTGAGGGATAATCGTTTCAGTCTTTTCTGTCAGATAGAAACTTCCTGTATCTATGAAAGACAAGAGTTTGTCCCAATCGCTGGTATATTGTCCATTTACCTGCATGTAGGCAATCTCTGCTTCACGGATCATCTTTAGTTGCTCAATGATTCTAGCCTCCGCTCTTTCTATTCGCTTGGCTTCATCGATGGATGATTTGATACTGTATACTAAGAATACGGCCAATGACACCCATACCACGAGCATGACCACAGAAACAATTTTCGTTTTACTCATTGCTAAATTTCTTTTTCGCTAGGTTTTTGCAATTATAAATATTTAATGGTGATTCTTGAAGCACCGGAATACTATTAATGCTTAAAAGTAATCAAACCCCTAAGTTCTGCGATTTTATCTCTTGCATTAGCGGCATCAAACGCATTATGAATGGTGTTGCCTGGTAGCTTTTCCAGCTCGTTTGGTGAAAAAAACCGTGCTTCTGATAAAATCTGCTGTTCGAGACTTAATTCAGGGTCATTACCCAAGGCTAATTCGCCTGAAACCCGAACCACCTGAAAAAATAACTCAATTGCGTGATACTTGTTGCTAATAAATTCATTGGTGAAAAGATAATCTCCAACTTCAATGCTCAGATTGGTCTCTTCTTCAAACTCTTTTTTCAGTGTCTTTTCAATACTCTCTCCAAATTCAACCCCACCTCCGGGAGGCGACCATAGGTGACCGCCCGGACCAATGTTGTCATGTTTGAGTAAGAGGATTTGATCATTTTCAATCAATAACCCACATACACGTACCCTCACTTTTCCTTCAAATGGATTTTCGGCTTGATTTTGGTTTAACATTTGAAACAGATGTTCATTAACTTTGAATAAAGAATTACATTTTAACTAAAATACTATGAAATATCTAGCGTCATTGCTGTTGGTAGGATTTGCATTTTTTGCGACAGCACAGGAAGAAGAGGAGCCAATGACTGGCCCGAAGATTTCATTTGCAGAAAAGTCATTTGATTTTGGAGAGATCACACAAGGAGAGAAAGTGGAGCATGTCTTTGAATTTGAAAACATTGGCAATGAACCATTGATCCTTTCTGATGTGCGCACCACATGCGGTTGTACAGCTCCTGAGTGGCCAAGAGAACCAGTAGCTCCTGGTAAAACTGCTAAAATCAAAGTGGTCTTTAATAGTGCAGGAAAAATGGGCATGCAAAATAAAGTGATCACGGTGATGTCAAATGCGGTAAACAATCCTGAGCGTGTGAAAATTGTCACGAATGTGATGCCTCCGGATAATAAGTAATTTATATCAAGTTAGATGCTGAAATAAATTCAGCTTGACTTTTATGAGCGCGATCCAAAGATTGCGCTACCGATTCTGACCATATTACTACCTTCTTCCAGAGCGATTTCGTAATCTCCGCTCATTCCCATGGATAGGGTATTCATTTGAACATTAATGTGGTCAGAATTTTTTATTTCATCATAAAGAGATTTCAGGCTTTTGAATTCACGTCTAACCTGATCCAGGTCTTCTGTAAAGGTTGCCATTCCCATCAGTCCTAAAATCCTTACATTCTCCATTTCTTTCAGCTGTTCTCCATTAAGAATTTCATTCAGCTCCTCACTATCCAGGCCAAACTTGGTATCTTCTTCAGCGATATGCATCTGTAAAAGGCAATCGATGATTCGACCTGCTTTTCTCCCTTGTTTATTGATCTCTTTAAGAAGTTTGAGCGAGTCTACCCCATGAATGAGATGGACAAAATCAGCTATGTATTTCACCTTATTCCTTTGAAGGTGACCGATCATGTGCCAGCGAATATCTTTAGGTAGTTCTTCTGCCTTTTGGGTTAGCTCCTGTACTTTATTCTCTCCAAAATCCCTTTGTCCGGCCTCATAAGCCTCCAATACATCTGATGCGGGCTTGGTCTTGCTTACGGCCACCAGCGTGCAGTTATCGGGCAGACTTTCTTTTAAATCTCTTAGATGGCTTGATATTTCGGTCATTTTTATCTCTTTTACATCCCTTAAATTTGAAAACTCAAGAATAAGTTTCAATCAATTGAATGGCAATTTTAGGGACATTACTCAAGAAGGGGATCATGGTTCGGGAAAGTTTGGAGCAGTTGTATACTTCCCCACTTGATTTACAGAAGCAGGAACTCAGAAACTTACTCATCCATTGTCAGTCGACAAAGTTTGGTCAGGCCTATAAATTCGATCAGATACTCACATCATTCAAGGGAAACAGGGACCAGTTTTACGAGACCTTTAAGGAAAATATTCCCATTTTCGATTATGATAAAATCTACGATAAATGGTGGCATCTGGCCAAAGAAGGTCAGAGAGACGTTTGTTGGCCTGGAAAGATCAAATATTTCGCATTGAGTTCAGGAACCTCAGGAGCACCTTCAAAATATATTCCCATTACTCGTGAGATGGTGAAATCCATACGCAAAACCTCCATGCGTCAGATATTGACCATGAGTAAATATGATTTACCCGCCTTCCTTTTTTCTAAAGGGATTTTAATGCTGGGAGGAAGTACAGACCTGAAGAAAAGTGGTCATTATTTTGAAGGGGATCTTTCCGGAATTACCGCGGCACAGATCCCGTTTTGGTTTCAGCACTTTTATAAGCCAGGGAAGAGAATAGCGAAAACGAAAAATTGGAACGATAAGCTTGAGGAGATTGTAAAAAAAGCTCCGGATTGGGATATTGGAATCATCGTGGGGGTGCCTGCCTGGCTGCAGATCATGATGGAGAAAATCATAGAAAAATATCAGGTTGAGTCGATCCATGATATTTGGCCAAACCTGCAAATTTTTGTGCATGGTGGCGTGTCTTTTGAGCCGTATAAACGTGGGTTTGAGCGGTTGCTAAAACATCCGCTGTTTTATATGGAGACTTACCTGGCATCAGAAGGTTTCATTGCTTTTCAGGCTTACCCTAACCGCAAATCGATGAGACTGGTACTAAACAATGGTATTTTCTATGAGTTTGTCCCATTCACAGAAAGAAATTTTGACGAGGATGGAAAAATGAAACCCGATGCAAAGACACTCAAAATTGACGAAGTGGAGGAGAATAAAGAGTACGCTTTATTGATCACTACGAATGCGGGTGCCTGGAGGTATATGATAGGGGATGTGATTAAGTTCACCTCCATTGAAGAGAGCGAAATAGTGATCACTGGCAGAACGAAGTTATTTATGAGTATGTGCGGGGAGCATTTGAGTTTGGATAATATGAATAAAGCAATTGAATTGGTTGAAGAAGAGATGAAGATTGATATACGGGAATTTACGTTGTTGGGAGAACGGGCAGATAGCCTCTTTGCACACCATTGGTATATTGGAACGGATGATGAGGTAGATAAGAATCATTTAAGAGATCGGATAGATTATCATTTAATGGCTTTGAACGATGACTATAAGGTAGAGCGTAGTTCTGCCCTCAAGGAATTGAGAGTCAGTACTTTGTCTTCAAATATTTTTTATAAATGGATGGAGGAGCAGGGTAAAGTGGGGAGTCAAAATAAATTTCCCCGTGTACTTAAGAAAGAAAAAGCACAACTTTGGAAAAATTTTCTCGCTGAACAAAATCTCCCAACCAGCTAAATGCCTCCTATAATTAACGGACTGATTTTTGGCCTCATATTCATCTTTGCTTTGGGGCCTGCCTTCTTTGCGCTCATCCAAACCAGTATTCAGCAAGGGTTCAGGAAAGCGATCTTCCTGGCGGTTGGTATCTCTATTAGTGATGTGTTTTATGTGCTTATTGTCCTATTTGGGATGGCCAAGGCACTTGAAACAGATAATTTCAAGTTTTGGATCGGAATTTTTGGTGTAGTGATGTTAAGTGCTTACGGTATTTACTCATGGTTTAAAACACCAAAAGTTCATACGGAAGATAATTTAACGAGTGAGTCTAGCGGACTCAAGCAGTTTGCAAAGGGACTCCTCCTCAATGGACTGAATCCCTTTATAATCGTGACGTGGGCTACATGGGTGAGTGTGAGCGTAATCAATTTTGAGTATGGTTTTAATGAGCAAGTTCAATTTTTTGCCGGCATGCTGATTATGATATTTAGTATGGATTTGGGAAAAGCCTTTGTCGCTCACAGACTGAAGCACTTAATAACTGTCAAATTCGTAAGAAATATGAATCGCACAGTAGCCGTTATTCTTATTCTTTTTTCCCTGCAGATCGTTTATTTCCTGATAACGAATTATGCATAAAAAAAGCGCATCCCGGAGGAATGCGCTAACCTTTTAACAACCTAACTAACCTTGGTTTTACTGAATCGTAAAACCGAATATTTTTTCTTCAGAATTAGTATTTAGCACCAATGTATAAGTCCCTTCCTCTAATTCTGTTATTTCCGATAACTCTACTTTCTCGGAGTTAATCTCTTTCTCTTCTTCGTTCAAAAAGATTTTAATTTCTTCTTTTCGAGGATTAGACAACCAGATTTTGGTTCCTTTATTAAAAACGGGTTGACCGCTTTCAATTGCAATGGCAGAATCGCTGAATTCGATACCTACTTCCTGAGGTTGGTCTTCAGCCTTGGTGGTACTGTATGATACAACAAAGTTGAACGAGACCACCGAAACGAGAATTGATACAAACTTTATCATAACCTGCTTTCTTTTCTATTGTAACACAAACAACGCGAAAAACCCTCATTAAGTATGAGGGTTTTAGGCAAGTAGATGAAATGTATAGGTGAATCGACGAAATCTGTCGTTCAGGCTTTTAAGTCCTTTTTATTGAGTACCCAGGTGATAAAAGTCATGTAAATGAAGGCCCATACAACAGGGATAATCCATTCATACCATAGCGGTCCTTCTTTGATTTCCTGAAAGATGTACCTGGCGAAAGGACTCTCATAGAATTTTCCGCATAGCTTCTCTATTGAATAAATCGGGAAAAATTTGACGATTCCTTCTGTATACTCTTTTGTGAAGGGTGCAAACTCCAGGATACCGGTGATAATAGGCTCGAAAACGATGCTGTAGAGGAAGATAAGTACGATTGCAAATCCTGCTTTTTTTATTACCATAGCTACACTAAACGCAAAAAGCCCAAATACAACTAGCTGCATGAAGTAGGCAATAAGATGCTCTAAATCTGAAAAGATGTATTTCAAGTCTAACACATGCGAATATTGCAATCCGGCAATCAAACCGGATACAAAGAGTACAAGTGTACAAACTGTGGCGAGAAAGATGATGAGGGAGAGCTTTGAAAGCAAAAATTCTCTTTTACTGATTCCATCAATGATGTTCTGGCGTAGTGTATTGTAGGATAGTTCATTGTTTACGGAAACAATAATGATGAACGAAATCAGGATTTTGACAAACGATCCCAGCCAGGTGGAATTATGCCAGATGTCCGGAAAGTCATAGATAGGCAGAAGAGATGGCGAAATGCCTTCAATATCTGCTCCCTTGCTCTCTAACCACTCCAGGAAAAATACACCTCCATTGGTTATGATCAACTGCGCTAACAAATAGAGCCCAAACAGAATCCAAAAAACCCTGTAATGCTTCAGTTTAAGCCATTCTAGTGTAAATGCTCTAATCATTTTCTTTCAAGATTTTTAAGAATTCCTGTTCAAGTGATTTGGATTGAGGGACAAGTCTTTTCAACGCAATGCCCTGATCAAAACAGAATCGATTCAGATGATCGGACGTCTGTCCTTCTTTGAGGAATGCCATCAATGATCCATTTTCTCTTTCCAGCTTTTCCAGACCCTCAAATTTTTCTACTGCAGTTGTAAGCCTCTCATTATCTGTGGCGGATATTTCCACCACATTTGTTTCGCCGAGTATTTCGTGAACTGAACCTTCATGAAGTTTTACTCCTTTTCTGAGGATACAGAAGTCAGTACAAACCTTTTGTACTTCGTCCAGCAGATGGCTAGCCATAATAATGGTTTTTCCTTGTGCGGCTATGTCACGAATAAGCTGTCGAACTTCAGCAATTCCCTCAGGATCCAGGCCATTAGTGGGTTCATCGAGCATTAGCACAGGAGGATCGGATAGGAGGGCAGCAGCAAGAGAAAGTCGTTGCTTCATCCCCAAGCTATACGTTTTGAATTTATCGTTCCTGCGATCGTATAGGTTGACCTGCTTTAAGATTTGATCAATATTATCTGTCCCGCATTTTTTGATATGCGCCACAATTCTGAGGTTCTGAACGGCTGTCAGGTAGCTATAGAAACAAGGAGTTTCCAGGATAGAACCGATCTTTTGACGTGCTTCTACATTATTCATTCCCCCGAACCACTCAAAGCTTCCGCTGGTTGGTGCCACTACTTCGAGGATCATTCCAAGGGTTGTTGTTTTACCACTGCCATTTGGGCCTAGAATACCATACACCTGGCCTTCTTTGATTGTTAGATCCAGTTGATCTACGGCAGTGAGTCTACCAAATTTCTTAGTGAGTTTATTGATTTTTAAAACGCTCATTTAAATTGATCGGTTATCATTGGTAGTAAATCATTGCTTCGGAAGCTTTGTATTAATTCTGGGATTTTAGCGAAAGGAATGGATCCACGTAGGTAAAAACATAGTGCGTTACCTTCGGCCGCCATTACTCCGACATATTCATCATCTTTCCCAATTATTTTTAGGTGTTGTTTTCCGTACAGGGTGATATACTCCTCATACCCTTCACTTTCGTATTCATCTAAGAAATCACCATAGGTCTTGGTGGCAATGGTGGCTGAGTCCAATGTGTAAATCAATACTTTCTCAATATCATTAACCAGTTCATTGAAGGTGGGATCTTGTGAGACATTGACCATTCGCAATGTACTTGGATAGAGGCAGAGGGGATTCATCCATCGAGTGGGTCTGCGTGGTTCTGCAAAGTCTTTAATGATGGATTCCTGGGCATGTGTTTGGGCACATAGGGATAATAGCAGAATAAATAGTAGTGATAGTTTTTTCATGTAAGTGCAAAATAAAGGGCAGGATTGGAAAGTCCGCACCTGCCCCGTCAACTAACTGTCTTTAATCGATTGCTTTGTCAATATTTTCCAGATATTTAAGCTGGTTGACACGCATCAGGCTAGCCAACTTGGAGATTTGCTTGAGGTCTATTTCTCCATAAATGCTGACCATGGCGAATTTCTCTTTGCCTCCGGCTACAAGAATCAATTCTTCAATGATTCCACCTTTTTCACGAATGGAGATTTTCACATTTTCTTCAGCATCTTTCACAGTCATCAATTCTTCAAAGCCTGCTTTTTCTACATCAGAAACGGCTCCATCATACATTTCCTTCGGACTTGAAACCTTTTCACTGGCGATCACTTTCATGCCTTTTAGCTTACTGGTGATATCATAGAAAAGCTTTTCATCTTCTTCACTTCCTTCCATTTCGGAGAAAAGTGAAAACATTTTGCTGCTGACAGACACCTTGGTAAAGGTCTCGTCACTTTCATATTTATCCATGTATTTGCTTACCACTTGCTGACTGAATGCCAGGCTGGTGATGGATAAAATCATTACTGTTAATACAAACTTTTTCATTGGTATATTTTTTTTATGGTCTTAAATCGAAGGTTTTGGTTTTCTGACTTTTGAAAGTCCATCAGGAGTCTTCCTGAAGTTCTTCTTGTGCTTTGTTAAACTTGGAAAGCTCCAGGGTATGATTTTTTCCTTCTTTTAGCTCCCCGCTGATCATCATCAAAGCGTTTTTAGTCGCTTCAAATGCTTTCTCAGGATCCTCTATCGCAAATGGGTCTTTCTTGGCATCATTGAAAACCAAAGCTGCTGTGATAACTCCAATTGTGACAGTGGCTGCCGCAGAAATCCAGGCTCGCTTTCTGTTGATTCCCTTGGAACCTACGTACTTCACCTGTTTTTCTTTGGCGAGGTATCTGAAATAGTGACCTTCATTGGTGAGCGCAGGGTTTGATTTGAAGTGAGATTTAATCACTTTCTCTTCTTCCAGGCTGGTTTCACCGTTCCAGTACTTTTCCAGTAGTTTATCAATTTGCGATCCCATATGCGTCTATTTTTTGCATGGCTTCTTTCACTTTTTTTCGGGCTCGGTGAATGTTGACTTTTACATCACTTTCGGTGAGTCCGCACGTTTCAGCTATATCCTGATAGCTCATGTCTTCCACTTCACGAAGGTGGAAAACCTCCTGCTGCTTCTCCGGTAACTCTTTTAAAACCTCCTTCATCAGCGACATAAAGTCATTGGTGATGGCCTGGTTTTCTACCGGATCAGAATGTCTCATATTCACCACTTTCTCGTCCAGGTCTGCATATCTGTTTCTGCGCATGATCTCGATGCATCGGTTTCGGACGATACGAAAAGCCCACGCGTTGACTTTTTCTACTTTGTCCAGATCCTTGCGAATACTCCAGATTTTCGTGAGGCAGTCCTGCACGACATCCCTCGCCGTTTCCGGTTCACGTACAATCGATAACGCGTATCGGTACATGCCGTCACTGGCAGGAAGGATTTCTTTATGGTATAGATTGTGTGACATTCAGCAAGTAGATGTGGAAGCTAAATGAAAAGTTACAGGAAGGATGAAAAAAATAAAATTTCTTATTGAGCTAACTACTTCCTCTTTCTTCTTTTCCTCACCCAATATCCAACGAGAAGAAAAACTACCAGAATAGGAATCAAGTACCATCCCTTCCATTCGCTGGCATATTCAAGTGGTTCCGGATCTTCAAGGACGGAAATAAACAAATTCAACAAATACATTGAAATTAGCTTCATAACCATTGAATATAGGGAATTGGAGGCCCGATCCCAAATTACACTAGTCTGTCAGCACATTCGTCACAAATGTCGATTTGGACAGAAGCCATAGCAGGAAGAAAATAGCTGCCCATTTTAGGTAGACGTAATAGAAATCTGTCGTGTCTTTATAGCGTGTTTCTTTGATCTCTGCTTTCTCCAATCGGTCTATTTCATCAAATACCTGAACCAACGCTTCCTTATCTGAAACACGGTAAAACTTTCCATTACCAATTTTTGCGATTTCTCTTAGTGTAGTCTCATCAAAAGTATTTTCTACCATTCGTGGACGTCCAAAGAAGTCTGTGCCAAAGGGTACTTTTCCTTCACGACCAATGGCGATTACATACATTTTGATGTTGTAAGCATTCGCCAAATTGGCTGCAGTGATGGGGTCAACATTTCCGGCGGTGTTGTCTCCGTCGCTGAGGAGGATCATCACTTTAGACTCAGACTCGGATTCCCTGAGAAAATTTATTCCAGAGGTAATGGCATTTCCGATCGCCGTACCTCGGCTTTCGATTTTATCAAAATCAATATCCTCAATCAGTTCATATAACAATCCATAATCTGTAGTCAGCGGGCAGGAGGGAAGGGCATCCCCGGAAAAAATTACTAAACCTATTCGATCCTGAAACCGGCCGGACACAAAGTTTCTTGCCACCTCCTTAGCTGCCTCTAAACGATTGGGAAGGAAATCCATGATTTGCATGGATTCAGAGATATCTATATTCAGTACAATATCAATTCCTTCGCTCCATTGCTCTACCTGCTCATTTGTTGTCTGAGGTCTTGCCAGACTTGTCATGATCAGGAGTAAACTGATTACAAAGAAAATCGGTGGAATAAAACGTAGATAAGTGATAGGGTCACTCTTCAGGTCTTTTTTAGTAAGAGCTACCGGAAGCTTTTGGCTGAACTGATTGACGATCAGCCATCTGAGAATGAAAATGAAAGGAATAATCAGCATGGCATAAAACCACAATGGATTACCCCAATCAAAACTTTGAAGTTTTTCAGGAGTAAACCACTCCAAAGAGAACCAGTTTGCTACTTTACTTTCCATCTTTGATCTCCTCTACTTTCGTTGAATACCTGTCCTGAGTAAATTCATCAATTTGCTGAAAATCCTGAAAGACATTCTCCTGGACTCTTTTCCCATACACCACACGGTCAATGGACTTCAAAGGTTTGTCTAATTCCTTTGCAAAATCATAACTGAGAATTTCTTTGGTGGTCATCACAGAGAAAGGCACTTTGTCTAGTCGTTGCTGATAGTTTTTCCAAAAAACCAAAGCCCTTTCTGCCAGCTCTGGTTCAGGATCTACTTTCAGCTTTGTGATGTAACTATTGAAAACCTCTGAGAATTGCTCATACTGCATTCTCAGTCTCCTCAGTTTCAACCACTTCAAAATTCGCTTACCAAAAATCAGGAGAAGAATGATGATAAGAACCGCAAGCCCTCCCAGGATGTAGTACATCAACGGGTAATTGAACTGACGATCTACTGCCTGATAATCGAGGTTGGTTTTCAACTTTGTTGAATCAGTGACAACTGGGGCGAGCTCAGTAAGAAAAATGGAGTCAAGTGGTGTTTCCATTACTATAGAGTCGGTCCCATTGAGGATTATTGCCGGAAGTTTAAGGTATTGAACCTGATCAATTTCAAATGATTGGATGGTGTAAACCGTAGAATCGTATGCAAGCCCGCCCTTGATTTTTGTGGGAAAATAGGTCTTGTCACTGAACTCGAATGGACTGAATGTATACAGACTATCCGGGAATACCATCTCTAAATCCGGAGGGTAGGAGGAAGCTATCCAGAAATTAACATCCTGCCCGATGAGAAGACTATCTTCTATAAATCCTCCACGTACGGTTATTTCCTGTGCATTCAAATGAATGGTGCACACAAAGACAATGATTGCAAGCCAGCCTTTACCTTGTCCTTCTCGCATTGCTTCGGTTTCTGTGTCTGAAAAGTTTAATGAGTTTTGGTACATAATCATCTTCCGTACCGATAGAAATGTAGTTTACGTCATTTCTTTTGCAGAATTCTTCAAGTGATTCCTTATTCTTTCCATGTGTTTTTTCTACTGCGTTTTTGAATTCGCTGGAGGAGGTATTCAGCCATACGGTTTTGCCAGATTCTTTTTCGTAAAGCGGGACAATTCCAAGGTGAGGTATTGCTGACTCTCGTCGGTCTGAGATGTGAACCACAACCAGGTCATGCTTTCTGGCCAGCCCCCTCATGGAATGGGTAAAGTTCTCATCGATAAAATCCGAGATGATAAAGACAATTGTCTTCTTGTTAAGTAGGTTCAATGTGTATTTTATCCCTCCATCCAGATCGGTTTTACGGGATTTAGGTTTCAAAGAGAACATACGATTAATGATTTCATACGCATGCTTCATCGTTTTGCTAGGCTTTACATAATCTTCCACCTGGTCTGAGTATGCCAGCAAACCAACCTTACTTCCCTCACGAATGGCTGAAAGCGCCAGTAATCCAGCCATTTCTTTGGCAAGATCTATTTTTTGTCGATTGTCTTTCCCAATTTCCTGTGAGGCCGAAACATCTAACAGGAAAAAAACCGTTTGCTCTTTTTCCTCAATAAACGTTTTCATGAAAGTTCCATGACCTTTTGCGGTCACGCGCCAGTCAATGTTTCGTACATCATCACCCCACTGGTAAGGACGCACATCATCAAACTCCAAACCAGAGCCTTTGAAAATGGAATGGAAATCTCCCTGCATTTGCGAGTTGATCGCCTTGCGAATGCGGATTTCGTATCTCCTGAGTCGTTTTAGGATGTCCTTGTTCATTGAGTTCTTTGCTTTATCAAGTTTGGCATTAATATGGCATCATTGATAATTGCAACGTATTGTATGATCTTTGTATTTGATCAAACAATTCTTTGACCTTCAAAATTATATTTTCACGAATTCTT
The DNA here is from genome assembly GCF_965221965.1 of Ekhidna sp. GTDB lineage: Bacteria > Bacteroidota > Bacteroidia > Cytophagales > Cyclobacteriaceae > Ekhidna. The sequence goes on along the minus strand of NZ_OZ244926.1, from coordinate 2,542,232 downwards.
AGACTGTTTTGAGAAACATTTTTTTAACCGTTCTTGTAATACTTTGCTATTGTTCAGGTCCCGAAATACCAAAAGACCTGATCGGAAAGGAAAAAATGGTCCAGGTAATGATGGAAGTTCATTTGCTTGAAGCCAAAATAAACAATGTACCAATTGATCCCAAGGATAGCACGCAGGCTGTTTATGATCATTACGAAAAGCTCCTTTTCGAAGATTTGGGTATTACACAGGACCAATATGAGCGAAGCTTCAACTACTATGTGGATCACCCTGCCGATTTTGAAAAAATTTACATTACCGTAGTTGATTCATTGATGGCCCGAGAGAGTAAATTCAAATAAGTGAGAGTCTATCCGAAGGATATTGAGGAAAAGCTGGGTTTTGACCTAATAAGAGATCACCTGATTAGATTTTGCCAAAGTACTCGAGGAGAGGACCTGGCCAGGAAAGCTAAACCTACAGACAAGTATGAAGTGCTTGTTAAATGGCTAAGTCAGGCTAAAGAAATGATTCGTCTGAAGGGTAGCTCTGAGGAAAAAGTATCGTTTGAGTTTCCGGATATTGATGACTATCTAACGCAGGTGAAGGTTCCCGGGTCGTTTCTCAATCCCGAGGATTTTCACGATCTCAAGAGGGGCGTTAATACGCTTACTTCATGGATACGGTTCTTTCAAAAGAAAGGCAGTGAGTATCCGGAGCTTATGGCTTTGTCGAGTCATATCGAAATAGACCCGAATCTCTCCATTCATATTGATAAAACGATTGATGATCGTGGGGAGGTCAAAGACTCTGCTTCAAGCGAACTCGCTGAAATCCGATCTAAGATTTCCAGGTCAGAGCGAGCCGTTCGATCGGCCATTCAGAAAATATTAAAGAAAGCCAAAGATGATCAGTTTACTGAGGAGGATAGTACTCTTACAGTGCGTGATGGACGATTGGTGATTCCTGTAAAAGCAGAGCATAAAAAACGAATTCAGGGGTTTGTGCATGATGAATCTGCAACAGGTCAGACCGTCTACCTGGAGCCAGGTGAGGTGCTGGAGTTAAATAATCAGGTACAGGAGTTGAAATATGCAGAGAAGCGAGAGATCATCCGTATTCTGATTGCCTTGTCAGATCATGTGAGAGCCAACCTGAAGGATTTGAAGAATGGTTCGGCTTTACTTGAGAAGCTGGATTTCATCCATGCCAAATCAATATTGGCAGACTATATCAATGGAGTTGTCCCCGAGGTGAAGAAGTCCACGTCGTTTTCACTGGTTAATGCTGTTCATCCCTTGCTATACCTTTCACACAAAGGGAGTGGTAAGCCAGTGATTCCAATGAATCTTACCTTGGATCACGAGAAACGAATACTAATCATCTCCGGTCCGAATGCAGGAGGGAAGTCGGTTGCTTTAAAAACAGTGGGTTTGCTTCAATTTATGTTGCAAACAGGATTGCCAGTTTCTGTAGGTGAAGAAAGCAAAATGGGACTATTCTCTTCTGTTTTTATTGATATTGGAGACACGCAATCCATAGAGGACGACCTGAGTACCTACAGTTCGCATTTGACATCTATGAAGTATTTCCTTCAGCATACAGATAAGAGATCCATCTTTTTGATTGATGAGTTTGGGAAGGGGACAGAACCGCAATTTGGAGGTGCGATTGCAGAGTCGGTACTTCATGAGTTAAACAAGAAACGAGCTTTCGGAGTGATCACCACCCACTATCAGAACCTGAAGAAAATCGGTGACGAAACACCCGGTCTTGTTAATGGTGCGATGAAATATGATTTGGATGCTTTAGAGCCTCTCTTTGAACTGGAGGTAGGAAAGCCGGGAAGCTCATTTGCTTTTGAAATAGCCGGCAAAATCGGATTGCCTCAGAATATTATTGAATCTGCCAGGAAGAAAATAGGAAGTTCTCATGTGGCATACGATCAGCTTCTCAATCAGCTGGAAAAAGAAAAGTCCAAATATGAAAAGCTGACGAAGAAACTCGAGAAAGATCAGGGAGATATAATTAAGGTCCGAAAAGACTATGAGGATCTTAGGTCCATGTTGGATGAGGATAAAAAACGAATCATCAAAGAGGCCAAGCAAGAGGCCAAACAAATTCTGGAAAATGCAAATAAGGATGTGGAGCGTGTTATTCGTGAGATCAAAGAAAGCAAAGCCTCGAAGGAACGAACAAAAGCAGCGAGAGAAAAACTTGAACAAAAGAAGGGCCACTATGAGGAAAAGGTATCCAAAAAGTCTCCTGCCCTGAAAGAGGGAGATGTGGTAAAAGTGGTCGGGCAAGAAACCACCGGCACCATCCAAAAGCTGAAAGGGAAGCAAGCAGAGGTGCTTTTTGGATCACTTAAATCCATTATCTCAACGGATAAACTTCAAAAGGCAGATCAGGCACCTCAAGTCAGCTATCAGAAAAAGGTGAAAAAGCTGGGGATTGATATTTCCAATAAAATGGCCAATTTCAATCATGAAATAAGTATTCGAGGCATGCGTGCGGATGAAGCCATGAATAGGGTAGAATCTTTTATAGATGAGGCCCTCTTGGTGGGCGTTGATGAGATTAAAATTGTTCACGGAAAAGGTCATGGGGTTCTTAGAGAAATAGTTAGAAATGTGACGAAGGGTCATCCTGGCATTGCAAGTGTAGAGGACGAACATGCGGATCGGGGAGGAGCGGGAATTTCCATAATTAAACTGCAATAATGGATTTCACCCGGCATCAACTTGCACTCCGAAATGGGAATGACAGAGAGGAGATCTGGATTGCTTATCGGGGGATTATTTATGATGTTACACATTCCAAATTGTGGCGAAACGGGAAGCATTATGAGCACTGGGCCGGACAAGATTTAACCGATGAATTACAGGATGCACCGCACGATACAAAAGTTTTTGAGAAATTGCAGGTTGTAGGCCGACTGGTATGAAAATTATAGAATCAGGTATAAAGGATGTTAAAGCACACGAAAGTGTGAAAGTGGTGATGCCATCCAATTTGTATGGATGTGAACTGGCTGAGCATGTGTTTGTCGGGCCTTTTGTCGAAATACAGAAGAATGTAAAGATTGGCTCCCGCACTAAGGTTCAATCTCACTCTTTTATTTGTGAATTGGTAACCATTGGAGAAGATTGCTTCATCGGTCATGGAGTAATGTTCATTAACGATGTATTTGCTTCTGGTGGACCGGCAGGAGGAGATTCTTCCAAATGGAAGCCAACAACAATTGGAAATCATGTGTCTATCGGTTCCAATGCTACTATTATGCCGGTGGATATTTGTGAAAATGTAGTTATCGGCGCAGGGTCCGTTGTGACGAAAGACATCAACGAGCCTGGGATTTATGTGGGCAACCCAGCCAAAAAGCTAAGAGATTTATGAGTATTCCGTTTGTGGATTTAAAGGCTCAGTACGAGTCGATAAAAGAAGAGGTTGATGCGGCTATTGCTTCTGTCATAGAGCAGACTGCTTTCATTGGCGGAGAAGCAATAAAGCAATTTGAAGGAGATTTTGCTGAGTACATTGGGGCAAAACATTGCGTAGGGGTTGCAAATGGAACAGATGCCATCGAGATAGCTCTAAAAGCGATAGGTGTGGGAGCTGGCGATGAAGTGATCGTGCCGGCGTTAACCTGGATCAGTACGGCAGGAGCGGTGAATAACGTTGGTGCAGAGCCGGTATTTGTGGATGTTCTGGAAGATGAGCGCACAATCAATCCAGACCTGATCGAAGAAAGGATTACAGATAAAACAAAGGCCATAATCCCTGTTCATTTTTATGGACTTCCTGCACGGATGGATCAAATCATGACCATAGCAAAAAAGCACAATCTTAAAGTTCTTGAAGATAGTGCACAAGCCCATGGTGCTGAGATCAATGGCAGGAGAGTGGGTACGATAGGTGATATCGCAACCTTTTCTTTTTATCCCGGCAAAAACCTTGGAGCTTATGGAGATGCCGGGGCAATTCTGACAAAGGATGATAAACTTGCAGAAACGTGCCGAATGCTTTCCAACCATGGTCAACTTTCCAAACACGACCATCGGGTTATCGGAAGAAACAGTCGGTTGGACACCATTCAGGCTGCCATTTTAAAGGCTAAACTTCCTCACCTTGAAAGATGGACGGAGGCACGTATTCAGGTGGCAAAATGGTATAGTGATCGACTGGATAAAGTTACTACTCCGGTCACTCCAAAAAATATGAGACATGTCTTTCACCTCTATGTCATTCAGTCTGTGAAGCGGGATGAGTTGATGAACAAATTGAAGGAGGTGAATATCGGATGTGCGTTACATTATCCAACTCCATTGCCTCATTTGAAAAGTTACGAATATCAAAACCATCGGTTAGGCGCCTTCCCTGTAGCGGAAAAACTTTGTAATGAAATTCTATCCCTTCCAATATTTCCAGAGCTTAGTGAGGAGGAAGTAGATTGGGTGTGTGAGATTATTAATGAGATATAAATACTATTTTTTCGAGTTAACCTATAATATCTATTCGAAAATAGAATAGTATTCTCTCAGCCTTGCTGGATTAAAGTAATCAAGCAGGGCTTTTTTGTTGGACAGCCTTGTCTCTGATGTGTTTTTATTAAGCAGTCGGGGAATGTCGTTTAGCTGGTAGACTTTAACTCCAATGGAAGAAAGTACTTTTTCAAAGTGATTTTTAGGGTTGAGTATCAGGATCTTTCCCAGTAGAATTGCATTAAAAATTAGTCCCAGAGCCTGCATGCGATTGTGGTTGCAGATGATTATGTCAACTTCATTCATGGTTTGGAGATACTCATCAAATGGAACAAATTCTTTTATTGGTACATGAAGCGATCCCAGTTGCTGAATGGCGCTTTGCTCAATGATTTTTATGTGATTAGGCTTTCCATATGCTAATAAGGAATAGACCTTTTCAATTCCATCAGTTTTTGCAAGAACTGAATAGACATCTGGTTGATTGCCCGTGAGTTCTCCTGAATTTCCAACATAGCAAACCAGCTTGTTTTTAATTTCTGATTTTTCATCCTCACTATCAATTGGATCCAAAAATGACCTGCAATAGAGAAATTCTTCGAATTTGGCTTTTAATTGAAATTTGGATTTCAGTTGTTGAAAAAAAGAAACGTCCCAAAAGAGAAATGAGTCTATGTGTTTCATTGCTCTCATTAATTGGAATTTTCTGAAAGGTTGGGCTAATTTTTTTAGGATTGACCTATCAGGAACCAAACGTTTGGTCTTCGGCTCATAGAGATTGGTTTCAAAATAATTGTAATACTCATATCCCCAAAACACCCAACTCAAATGTTTATCGGAAAGCCTCGGAATTATTCTTAAATAGTGTGGATAGAGAGAATGGAAGACAATTCTATCCATTTCTTTTAGGTCATCCTTTAACTGTGAAATTGAAGAAACCAGCCTGATATCAAAATCTTCAAATGATTTGAGTTTATCTGGCAGCTCTTTGAAATAAATAAAAATGATGTTTGATTTCTGATGGCCAAACTTCCTGAGTCCATGCATGAAATTAGCCGGAAAGGTTGTATTGTCAGGAAATAGGTGAGCAATTTTCATAATAGCAAATCTATTAACCTAACGAAGCAATAGTAGCTGGTTTAAGTACTATTTTTGGTGTTCAACAAAACCTTGAATGATTCCAGTTAACCAACCATTTCTTCCCCCTAAATCTGCTTATATCGAAATGATCGACGAGGTATGGGATCGGTCATGGCTTACCAATAATGGACCAAACCTTCGATTGTTAGAAGAAAACATTCAAAAATTTCTAGGCTTAAATAATAAGCCGGTGGTAGTTAATAATGGAACCATTGCTTTGCAAATCGCGATAAAATCACTTGAGCTTAAAGGAGAGATTATCACAACGCCGTTTTCTTACGTGGCAACAGCCAGCAGTATCGTTTGGGAGAATTGTAAACCTGTATTTGCTGATATTGATCCAGAGACATTCAATATTGCCCCATCGTCCATAGAAAAACTAATATCGAAAAACACTACTGCTATTTTGGGAACGCACGTTTTTGGGAATCCGTGTAACATTTCTGAAATAGATGGTCTCGCAAAGAAAAATCAATTAAAGGTGATTTATGATGCGGCGCATGCCTTTGCCGTTGACTACAATAATCAATCCGTCTTTGAGTACGGAGATATTTCAACGACCAGTTTACATGCAACGAAGTTGTATCACTCAGTAGAAGGGGGATTCATTGCTTCACCACACTCTGAACTGACAAGGACTTTTGAATTGATGCGAAATTTTGGCCATGACGGACCTTATAAATTTTCTTCATTAGGAATTAATGGTAAAAACTCTGAGCTGCATGCAGCAATGGGACTGATAAACCTCCAATTTCTCGATAAGATTTTAGCAAAGCGGAAAGAGCTTGTAGAAACCTATGAGAATGGACTTGCTGACCTGCCAATTAGTTTTCAACGTTGGAATGATAAAGCAACCCGTAATTATTCATATATGCCAATACTTTTTGAAAGTGAGGATCAGCTGGTTGCAACCGAGAAACACCTTGAATCAAAAGAAATATTTACACGTCGATATTTCTATCCAACGCTGGATCACTTACCATATCTAAAAGAGGATGATCAACTTGTCACAGCCAAAAGCGTAGCTTCTTGTATTATGTGTTTACCTCTCTATTATGATCTGGAAATTTCCAATGCTGAAAAAGTGATAGAGGTAATCAGGGATTCTTTTTAACGTACTCGGTGATTGACTTCCATATTTCTGGCTCAATGGTAATTTGATCACTTATTTGAAGTGAATGGTTCAATTCAGGTGTTTCGCTAGTTATATTGAGTTCCTTTAGTCTAATTAGAAGTTTGTGAGGGTTTTTGATGAAATCTTCATAGCTAATTTGAATGGTTTTATCACTTGGGATCTTAGCAAAACCTTCTTCAATTGCCAGGTTATTGCTTTTAACTTGTTCCACAACTTGCTCCCAGGATGGTGCATGCTTTAATTGATCATAATTGGGAGTTTTGAAAGAATACCATTTAGAATAATCTCCAAAAAAAGATTTTCTGGCTTTTAGTAGTGATTGAGCATTATAACTGGTGTCTCTTTTTAAATGGATAAAGTAAAAGTTATTCGAGGCACTTTGAAGTAAAGGAATATCCCAATTTAAATTCAAGGCTTTCATGACCAAAGGTTTATTGGTTGCGCTTTGAAATGCCCCAATTTCTTTGACAAAGGCCTTAAGATTTGAAGATGATTTAGATTCGTCAGTTAGGCTATTATCACTATTGAATTGAAAGAATCGATTCCAGAAGTACCAGAATTCGTGTGGTTGGGACGGCCCTTTTGTTTTACCGAGCTCGGACTCTAATTGGTTTTGGTCTTTCCAGGGAAAGATTTCTCCTTTACTATCACACTCATAAAGCATTTGATAAATACGGGTTCCTATGTAAGGAGCATAATAAAACCTGGAAATGGTATTGTTTGGATATCCGAAAAGGTTTGTTTGAGATAAATATTGCAATAATAGTGTCGTCCCGCTTCGAGCACATCCCATAATAAAAACTACGGGTTTATCTGGCCCTTTATTGGCAGATACAATCTTATCGTTGACCGGCTTTAATAATCCCTCTAGCTCAGCTAGGATTTTCTCCAATGATTCATTTTTTTGATGATCCTTAACCCGGTCTTTATTTTTCATTGTATCGAAATAAATTCTATCATCCGATTCATTTCTTCTTCGTCATACCTGTGATCAACAGGAAGCGGTATTAACTCAGCGGATAATACGCTTTCAAATTTATATTTCGCACCTCGTTTTAAACATTCCTTCCAAAAGACAGGTACGTATATTCCATGATTCCAAAACTTAGCGTGTGGAATAGGATTTTTTGGCCAGAACGGATAACAGAGAGGTACATCATGCTTAATGTTAATGGATAAATCTAGTTGATTCCATTTGCTCAACGCATTTACCAAGTAGTTAAAATTCTCAATTCGTCGTTGACGAATTGATTTTAAATTTAGGTGCTGCAATACCTCAGAAGAATAGTTTGACATTTTTTTGTCGCTAATAGCCTGTTCTTTTTCACTTTCCTTATAAAGCTTGTAGCCCAGGTCAATGGCTCCATTCTTTCTCAATTTAAGGTGCTCTATTTTAGGAAGATTATAGCTATGAGTGCGTTTTGGGGTAGACCCATCAGGTGTATAAAGGATACTTCCATCCGGCACACCAAAATACTTGCGAAGGCTATTAAATGCCCATGTATTCCAATTTGATGAATAAAAAGCCTGTGAGTTGTCAATGATAAGGTTTGTTCCGAGCTGTGTGCTAATTTCTTTTAGATATGTTCCCTTTAGACCAAAATAATTAATACCTAAAAGCACTTCGCTGGACTTTAAATCTGGAAGTGCAACAAATTCCATTTGGTTGTTTATTTCTACGAATGAATAGGGGATTTGCAATTTGAGAATTGGTTCAAGCACTGCATCGCACGTGTAAGCCGGAAGGAATATTTTAGTTGGTTGACAGATTTGAAGGATTTCATAAAGTGCAGACCTTCCATTACTATATGTTTGATCCTCTAAAAATGGGAAACCGTTTTTATTGTCATTCAAATTTTCCTCTTCAAAGAATCCTCCAATCACATTCATACAAGTTGATAGTTTGTCACAGCATTTGATAATTGCTCTTTCGTGCAATTAAAGAGCAAATCAAGAATGGATAAATTAGGATGAAATTCTTGAGTATTCTGCATGTATTTCATCTGCCCTGGTTGGATGAAATGCAGTCTGATACCCTTATTTTCAAAACGTTCTTTTGAATAGAGCTCTTTACCACCCGGAAGATTTACGTAATCCGTTGCACCGAAATTCTCACATACATGCATCACCCTGTCAACTCCGCGAAGGTTTACATTCTTCGCTACCGAAGTGCTGTCAATCAACTCCCTTTCAATGCTTAAATGGCGAAGGCTCATTTTAATGCTATCCATTGCTAACTCATCTATGAACTCATAGTTGTTATTTAACACAAGACCCAAGGATTCGTAAATTGATTCGAAGTTGGGAGATTTAGCGTAGGACTGTGAAATTGATTTCATAAATCCCTTTTTCCATTTCGGATAAAGGTCCTGATGAATTTTAGTCTCATTAATAGGCTTATTGGAACTGGCTTGAAGTAAAGGAACAGTGAAATAACTGGGTTTCCCATTGATTAAAACCTGATTCCTGTTAATCCATCCCTGTTTAATGAAATTAACATCGTTTAAAGAGATGAATGTATCGCAAGCATGAATGAGTTGAAAGTATCCCAAATACGGGAAAATATAAGGCTGCATGATAGCTAATTTCATACCTCAATAACTTTTGCTTTGATTTTATCTATCGTTTCTTCCGCGTATGCCTCTTTTAGCTTCTCCAATAATTCAACTTCACTGCTGGTCTTATCAGGCAGTGATGTTTTATTAAACCTATAGTAAATAGGTATGATGGTTTTTCTAAGCCAATGTGGAACAAAAGATTGTAACTTAAGACCAATTAAGTGCAGCTTTCTATTTCTTAATCCAAACGTGGCATTCTTAATTGTGAAGTCAAAGTCAGCATAAAATTGATGGTCAATTCCAAGTAGCGTACAAAGTTTGGTGATAAACTGCTTTGGATGGTGCAGATCTTTGAAGTTGAACACAATTAGGTTGTCCCCAAATACTCCATGCCATTTGTTCATCAGGCTTACAATTTTACCTCGCTTAAAATATTCGCTACTGAAAGTCTCCCCATTCCATCCTAAATAATCAGAAAAGGAACCCTTGAAGAACTTGGTTTTGTATCTGTGAAATTTGTATTCCGAGTAAATTCGTTCAGTTGGATTTCGATAAATAAAAAGAATCCTTGGTAAAGGATCGATTTTAGAAAGACCTTCTAGTGCATTGGTAGAATAAATGTAATCAGGCGTTGATTCAAATACGACTCGTTCACCATTGAATGGATCAAACAGGGTTTTATACTTAGATAAATTATGATTGATGTAATTGGCCTTACGATTTTTATCCCCTACTTTATCCAAAAAGTAGGCCGTTTCCTTCATTTTTGAGGGTAGTGCCTCCGGGTGTTTAGCCAACCACTCATAAATGGAAGTGGTACCGCACTTGGGTGGACCAGCTATAATTAGATTCGGAAGGATAACTTTATTTTTTATAGACTATAAGTGATGCAAAAATACATTTTCCTGTTCCTGATTATCTGCTCTATGGATCTTTTTCCACAAGAAGTGGGATCAGGAAATAATCTTGAATTTACTGGAAACTCGAGTCGGGTAGTCTATGGTAATATTTATGATGCTCTGGATTTACCATTGACTATTGCTACATGGGTATATCTACCAGAAAGTTCAACCTCGAATCGACAAGTGTTCTTTGCAAGTTGTTGGCCTGATAATAAGGTGTACTCTGGAATTTGGACTTCTATAGGTCATAATGCTTTTGGAGTTAGTTATGGAGATGGGAATGGTTCTCTTAGACCTGAATACAGAAGAACTAAAGTTGCAGATTTCAGTGACGACATAAGTGGTAAATGGGTTCATGTTGCTTTCGTGGTTTTGGGTCCCCTAGATATGAAGTTATACTTGAATGGAGTTGAGATGGGAGGTGGTTATTCAGGTAGTGGTGACGCTGAAATGTATAATGCTTTTGATGGGAAGGCTCAGATTGGATTTATTTCCAACAATAATGGAAATAATTTCTTCCATGGAGAACTAGATGAGTTACAATTTTGGAATTACGATTTAAGTGAGGAGGAAATCAGGACAAACATGTGTAAAAAATTGGATGGTGATGAACCTAGTCTCATCGGCTATTGGAATTTTGATGAGGGAAGTGGAGCTAACACGGAGGAGCTCGTATCAGGTAATATGGGAACTATTGAAGGGGCAGCTAATTGGCAAACTTCAGGTGCTCCAATAGGAGATGAATCTTATTTCAAATATTTCTTACCAGGTAAAAAGAAAGATTTATATGAAAACAATGCAGAGGATTCTTTTTGGATTTCTGTTGAATCTGATGTTTGGGAGGGGTATCAGGTCTATAAAGTCAATGAAGAGCCTAATTCAACACAGGGTAGCTCTGTTAATTTCGATAACGGTTATTATGGTATTTTTCCTGTATTTAAAAATGGAGTAGAAAATACATATAAAGTTGATGTATTGAAAGGTGGATGTGATAATGAAGTGGAATTCAGAAATGGCAATGATGATCAGGTCTGGGAGCAAACCATCCAAGATTCAGATTCGAGTACTTTTTACGAGTCCACGGGCATCACAGAACTTAATTTTGAAATTAGTAACAATTTGGAGCCGATTAATAATACTTATACAATTTGTTCTAATGAATCCATTGATATAGATGTTGAAAGTGGATGTGCTTTAAGTTATCTGTAGTCAAACGGAAGTAGTAATCCTATGGCTACTTTTAGTCAACCAGGTAGTTATTGGGTTGAGCGAGAAACAAATTCAGGTGTAACCAGAGAAAATTTTACAATTACTGAATTTGATTATGAGTTAAATTTATTCTCGTCAGAAGAACTGGTGTTATGTCAAACTGATTTTCCATATGAATTAACGACACAGTTAGAAGGAGATTTTCTTTGGAATACTGGTGAAAATGGTAACGCTATCCAAATAGTTCAAGAAGGGTATTACTGGGTTGAGAGTATTACAGATTGCGGTGTGATTAGAGATTCGCTTTATATTGAAACAGTTAAACTAAATGATGTTTTCATTCCTAATGTCATTACTCCTAATAATGATGGAAAAAATGATTGTTTCATTGTTGATAATCAGTTGATTGGCAGTGAGCTGGTAATTATTAACAGGGCTGGAGTGAGAGTCTTTTTTAGTGAAAACTATGCAAATAATTGGTGTCCAAATCTACCAATAGGTGCCTATTATTATCAGATAAAAGACTATTGTACAGCTAACTCTTATGTTGGCTGGTTATCTATTCTTAACTGAAAGTACACCCCTCCCAAAAACACCAGCAAAACCAAAATAGAACTCACCATCATCACTGTATTCCCCGTAAAATAGGTCTGAGGCTTAAACTCAAATACAATTTCATGGCTTCCGCTTGGAATCGATAAAGCACGAAGTACGTAATTAGCTCGTAAAATTTCTGTCTCGTTTCCATCGATGGTTGCTTTCCAGCCTTCAGGATAATATATCTCAGAGAAGACTCCCAATGCCGAACCACCTTCAATGTTTGCTGTATAGCTCACTTTATTTGGTGTTTTTTCTGTCAATGTGATGGTACCAGAGCCAGAAACCTGTGGCACATCAAATTTTGTCTGATCGATCAATGCCTGATTTTTTGTATTGATTGAACAGACTTTACTGATTTCTTCATCAGGTGAATTCACAGGAATCACGTCGGTAACTGTCCAGGCATTTCCATTTGCATACCTGTTAGGGAACACTGCATTTTGTTGTGTGCCGGCATACATGAATCTGGTGTTTAGCATGTTCAGAACCTGAAGGTTCGAGAAATTCATGGACTGACTTTGAAGTGTTTGATACGCAGTTTGTAGCTCAGACTGGATGCAATAGTCAATCAGATCCTGGTACCTGCGCATCTTGGCTCCATGGTACCCACCTATTGATTCATGGTAATAAGAGGTTCTGTTCTCATTGAATGGATTTTGGAGGTTCAACACACGATCTCCGTAGGAAGCCTGCGATGCAATTGCTTTATCCGCCTCTGTCATTGCAAAGAAATCTTTGGATGGATCTTTCACAAACTTCTCCTCACCCAGGAATCGCTTTGTCAAAGAAAATGAGTCGACAAAAACCAGGAAAGCCAGCCCTAGCATTACCTGATTGATTTTAACTCTTTTCTTAAAAATGGCCCACACCAGAATGGCAAATCCTACCACAAACATCAAGGCTCTCAAACTATCTTTAATCAACAGGGATTGGCGATCTTCACGTATAGCATCGATAAACCAGTCGGGCAGCTGAGCATCAATAGCACCGCGATAACCCAATGCTCCGGAAAACATTAATAGTGCCAAAAGAAAACCACCGGCAATTCCGAAAACGATATACACCTTTTTCTTTAGCGTCTCATTCCACTCACGGTTGACCAGATTTTCCAATGCAGTAAACCCAAGCAGATTCATTGCGAAAATAGAAATGATAATAGTAAAGGTGACTGACCGAAACTTGTTATAACCCGGTAGGTAGTCGAACAATAGGTTATTGAATGTCTCAAAGTTTTTTCCCCAGCTCATCACTATACCTAAAATCACAAGTGATATCAGCCAGACCTTATGCTTTTTGGATAACAAAACAATTCCCAGTATGAACAGAATTACCGTAAGTGTTCCGGCATAATAGGGAGCTGTAAGTGGTTGGTCTCCCCAATAAGTAGGAATAGCCTGAACCTGCTGTTGAATTTGTGCTCGTGTATATCCAGCATCTCTTAAAGCTTCTGCTACAGCTGATTTACTGGATAGTTCTTGTTGCGATGAACCTCCGAATATATTTGGGACAAAGAGAAAAAGTGGCTCGGCTATACCGTTACTATATCTAAACGCATACTCACGATCCAAACCAGAGCTGGCCTGTTGGTCACTTTTCAACTCCGATTTTCCACGAATGGTGTATTTACTGTATTCCAGTGTGGTGGCTAATCGTCCGTAGTTTGCTGCAACAGCAAGCATAGCTGCTAAAATCATCAGAGACGCCTTTATGCCGAAGGATTTGTAATCTCTGGTCTTGATTACACTTACTACCTCATTTATACCATATGCCAAAACGATGATGGCCAGGTAATAGGTGATCTGAGGGTGATTCGCCTTTATTTGAAGACCTAAAGCCAGTGATGTCAGACCAAATCCGAGCCATTTTTTACCGGAAAATGTCAGATGAATTCCTGCTAAAACAAGAGGCATAAGTGCGACAGCAGCAATTTTAGCATTATGTCCTGCCATTACTCCGATAACATTAAACCCATTTAGTCCGAAAGCGATTGCTCCGGCCGCCGCAATAATTGGTCTAACCTTAAATGTGAGTAAGAGGATGTAGAAACTTACCAGGGAAATAAAAAGGATAGCTGGTGGATGTGACATCCCCAAGCCAAATATTCTGTAAACATGACTTAATAAATCACCCGAATATTGCACTCCAGTAAGGTAGGCAGGCATTCCGCTAAACATGTATGGATTCCACAGCGCTTCTTCCCCCGTTCCTGACCGGTGCATTTTTAACTGATTGTTGCCACCTTGTGATTGCAGTATGTCGTGCTGATCTATTTGTTTATCACCGAGGAAAGAGGGATAGTGAACCAGGATAGTAACTAAAAGAAATCCAAGGATAACTAGTCCGTGAGTTAGAATATTTTTCTTTAGGTCAGCTTTCATTTCGGAAGGTTAATTTTTAAGAATCGTTCAAAGGTAGAATGAATGAGTTTATTGATATCGGTGGAGATTCTTAATCTGTAAATCAGGAATATGAAAATTATAGATGTTAAGATGGATCGGATGGCAATATTTATAACGGGATGCCATGAAGGCTGAAAACAATAAGCACCTAACGTTATTATTCCTCCAATTACAATTAGTGGAATATGAGATCTCATAAAAGGATGCAATCCAAACCTTATTTTGACAAATAGTACTTTCAGAAGTATATGAAATAGGATGGTGATTAGATAACTAATGGCAGCACCATTCAGCCCCCATTTTACAATCAAAAACGAGTTTAATGTTATTAAAACAACTGCAGCGGTTACCTGAAATATCAGATTATATTTATAGTTCGGTGAAAAGTTGATAATCTCACCCGCAAAACTTGAAACCATTAGGGTTAGCTTTGCAAAGCAGACTGCAATAACCACCCAAAAGCCAGTTTGAAAATCACCCCCTTTCGGAATAAAATCGAATAAGTCCTGAAGGTTGGTTACTATACCTATGAATAGCAACATGCCAATAACCGACATGGTGATGGAGCTTCTTTTGTATAGCTTGTCTACTTCCGCCATGTTACCCCTTTCAAATTCACTCGAAATGATCGGAGCAATGACTTTTGACATGCTTCTTCTCGGCATTTCTACGATGATTGCAATAAAAAAACATGTGGTAAATATGCCATTCATTTCAGCCCCCAACAGAGCAGTTACCTGATCATAGCTTACATTGTTAATTAACGCAAAACTGCCGGCAAGCATCATCGAATACAGCCCGAATTTTATTAACCTTTTTTTCCACTCCCTTCTGATAATCCCAAAGGAAAAATCGAACCTAAAACCATGAAAGGTGATTAGCTGAATAAAAAGGAATATGAAAGCGAAGAAAAAGAGGGTTCCCAGACCAATAACTGCAACTGAAAAATCCCACCATTCCATTGCATAACCAAAAACCAAAAGCAATGATCCAACTCTCAAATAAATATCTCTAAGAAAGGATGGAAATATCACTTTCATGATTGTTCTGCTGTAGCTAAAGAAAAGCTCGAATAAACTATTTGATATGACTATTAAAGCCGTTATTGATAAGTATTCAATATAAGTCGGTGCTGTTTCAATATACCTTGCAGCTATCAGGTCTCTCAAAAGGTACCCAGCTATTAAAACCAAAGCATTTCCAACAACTGTGACCAGAAATAGATAACTAAAAAACCTATTTCGATCATTTTGGTTGAAAGAAGGAAAAAATTTTAGAAATGAGCTACTCATTCCAAATGATGCGATAGGGGAAACAATCATTGCATTAGCAGTGATCAGTGTAAAAACACCGATCTGTGAGAGGTCAAAATATTCTGCCCTTAAATACAGTGTATTTACATATCCTACTACCACTCCAAGATAGGCGATTGCTGTGCCCCAAAAACTTTGCTTAACGACTACTCCCACTGGCTTGATTTAGAAAAACCACAATTTAATAGAAAGGGCAATCACCATCACTAGCAAAATCATTCGGATCAATTTGTCACTTTTACCCACTGACCAGCGGCTACCAATCCATGCCCCCACTGAATTGCCTGCAGCCAGAATTAACCCGTATTCCCAGCGAATTTTATCCTCCAAGTAAAAAACAATAACGGCAGCTACCGTGTAGCATAGGATAACAAAAACCTTAATACTGTTTGTCTTTGCCATATTAAAACCGTGGATGCTGGTAAGAGTTGCAATGATCAAGAAACCAATACCAGCCTGAATGAAACCACCATAAATACCCAGAAAGAAAAAAGCGATGACACTCATCCAGGTTTTCCTTTTGTTAATAATCTCTGAAGGATCAAGGTTTAAGCGAGGTTTAAAAATGGATATAGCCATCACCACCAGCATAACGATTGCAAGGATTCGGTTAAAAACCTTGTCGCCAATATCCACGGCTATATTGGACCCAATAATCGCGCCCAGAATGGCAGGAATAGCTACGTAAAGGGCAAAAGGGAAGACATATACGCCTTTACTTCGATAGCCAGCTACCGAAAAAATATTTTGAATGAAAATAGCCACCCTGTTGGTGCCATTTGCTTCGGCAGAAGGAAGCCCCATGAAAATCAGCAAGGGCATGATAAGTAATGAACCACCTCCAGCAATGCTATTGACAAAGCCTGCGAAAACTCCTGCGAAAACTAAAAGAATACCTTCTAAAGTTGACATCTAAAGTTTGTAATCTGTAAGTCTGCAATCTAGCTCATCACTGCATTCAGCCAATAGCTGCATGTGTGTTTTTGATAATATTGGGTGAGTTTCTAACGGACACATTTCCACCAAAGGCACCAGGGTAAACCTCCGGTCAGGGATTCCTTTATGTGGAATGATCAGATTTTCATGCTTTACCACATGATCGTGATAGTAAAGAATATCTATATCAATGCACCGCTCACCCCATTTTTCCTTTCTGATTCTACCCAATGATTTTTCGATTTTAAGGATCGTTTTCAGAAGTTCTGATGGGTTTTTTGAAGTTTCGATTTGTAGAATGACATTTAAGAACCAATCCTGGTTTTTCTTTCCCCATGGCTCTGTTTCATAAACGGATGACTCGTCTATGACCTGAATACCATTTGCGATTAGCTGCTGTTCAGCCTCTCTTAGGTACTCCAGACGGTTGCCCATATTGCTGCCCAATAGCAGGTAAATTCCGTTCATCTATTTTCTCGATCTAAAGTTTGCAAACCTCGTCTTACTTTTGCGAATTACCAATACAGATAAATTATGCTTTTGTCTGTTATTTCTGGGAACAAACTAAAAGTATCAAATACACATACATGGCTTTTTTAAGAAATCTTTTGGCGACCATCGTTGGTCTTATCATATTCTCATTCCTTGGCTTTTTCATGCTGATCGGTATTGTGGCTTCTGCTTCAGCGGATGAGGTGCCGACGGTGAAGACCAACTCGGTTCTCTATTTCCCCATGACTGGCATATTGCAGGAAAAAGAAGTAGATGATCCTTTTCTTACGGTTTTTGCAGATGCACCACCTGTTCAGAGCTTATTGGACATTATTACCGCGATTGATCGTGCTAAAACGGATGATCGGATCAAAGGAATCTACATAGAGCCCATGTACCTCGCAGGTAGTTATGCTGGTTTACAGGAAATCAGGGATGCGCTACTGGATTTCAAAGAATCCGGAAAGTTTGTCTATGCGTACGGCGAATATATCAGTGAGTCGGATTACTATGTAGCTTCTGTGGCTGACAGTTTGTTTATAAATCCAACGGGAGCCATTGAATTCAACGGACTGCACGTGAACATTACTTTCTTGAAAGGCATGTTTGATAAGCTGGACATCAGACCTGAAGTATTTAGAGTAGGGGAGTTTAAGAGCTATGTGGAGCCGTATATCAGGAAAGATCTAAGTGAAGAAAACAGACTTCAGTACAGCGAACTACTTTCCTCGATGTACAGCATATATCTGGACAATGTGGCCAATTCCGTAATGATTCCGGCTGAAAAGCTGTCAGAGATTTCCAGTCAGATGAAAGTAAACCTCCCTCAGGATGCAGCTGATGTTGGATTGATCCACAAAGTGGGCTATGAAGACGAGCTAAAAGGTGTCATGAAGCAGAAACTGGGACTGGCTGAAGGCAATGAGCTTCGCACGATGAAGATGAACAAATACATCCAGGCAACTGAAGCTATGGATAATTACTCGAGCAATAAAATAGCCGTTATCGTGGCTGAAGGTGATATAGTGATGGGCGGTGACGAAGGGATCATTGGTGAGACCTATGCCGAAGAAATAAGAAAAGCGAGAAATGATGATCGCATCAAAGCAATCGTGATGCGGGTAAACTCCGGTGGTGGAAGCATGACTGCTTCCGATATGATATGGAGAGAACTGATGCTCACTAAAGGTGAAAAACCGGTCATTGCCTCAATGGGTGGAGCAGCCGCGTCTGGTGGTTATTACATCGCCATGCCGGCAGATACAATTATCGCTCAGCCCAATACCATCACGGGCTCTATTGGCATTTTTGGAATGTGGTTCAACTTTGGTGAGTTTCTGGAAAACAAGATCGGCATTACTCACGATGTAGTGAAAACCGGTGAATACTCAGACATCTATACGGTCACCCGCCCACTTCGCGATGCTGAAAGAGCCATTATTCAGAGAGGGGTAAATGAAGGCTATGAAGTCTTTACACAGAAAGTGGCGGATGCCAGAGGTATGACACAGGAAGATGTAAAGAAAATCGCCAGTGGGCGAGTATGGAGTGGAGAGCAGGCGCTTGAAAATGGGCTTGTTGATCAACTGGGAAGCTTTAATGATGCCATTCGTCTGGCCGCATCGGCCGCCGGCATTGAAGATGATTACATGGTTGCCTACTACCCGAAAGAGAAGCCGTTCATCGAAGAGATTTTAAGTAAAATGAATGCCAAAGTGCAGTTCACTTTATTTGGAATGGATACTGATCCTGTGACTAAGGCAGTAAAAGAGCTAAATCAGCACAAAGGTCTGCAGGCGAGAGTGCCCGGGGGATTGGAGGTGAAATAAAAAACGCCTCCAGACTGGAGGCGCTTCACCCTAAAAACAACTAAACTCAAAAAAAATCTTATCGGTCGCAGTAGGCGTAATATCGGCGTTTCGAATATTTACGATAGGTTTTGATATGCCTTGCATTGAGAGAGTATGGCTGACTATGATTGACGGCCAACTCCACTGAAAACCCGTCCCGCACGTTGCGATGGTTGAGGTCCATCGGCAATCGGCTGCTGATTACCCACCTGCCAAAACTCACGTAGATGTACGCTTCTTTTCGTCTATCGTAGTAAATGTTATAATCCGGATTATACATGTATCTGGCTGTTTGGCTAACCGCCTTTTTTGCACGATATCCATGTGCTGGAGCCCAGGAAGGAGGACCACCTTTTTTGTGGTGATGCTTTCGCTGTGCTGAGATGTCTGCTGGCATAAAAGCCATGGCCATGATCAAAAGAATTCCAACCGTGTTTTGTACTAGTGCTTTCATAATTGATAAGCGTTTGATTCTGTGGAAGGATATTCAAGCACTGTGCCAACTTGAGAACAATAGCTACAAATAGCATATCACCCTGGGGTAGAAAAAGAACGTTTATGGGGTATTTTACAGATTTTGTCGGATGAAATTTGAGGATTTATCGAAATGCCCTGAAACTCGCCTTTGTAAAGTTTTAAACACATCAATAGCTAAAATGAGACTCAATGCTGCGAGAAAGAAATCAGTGTTTTTTTAGAATAATCAGCGCTGAGTGGCGCACGAAATATTTTTTTCGGACTTCTTCAGCCGTTTTAATGTGAAAAAACCTTTTTTTGGTGTTCTACGATCGTTTTGGAGAGAAAAAGATTTTTTTTAGAGTTCTACGACTATTCAGGAGTAAAAAAATGTTATTCTTGACTTCTACACGTGTTTTAGTCTAAAAAAGAATTTTTTCTGTATTCTACGGGTGTTTTGGAAAGCGTTTTTTAAGCATCCTCGTCACAGACGAGGTTTTTATGTCTAACCTTTAGCTTTCCATCATATAAATATTTCAAGAAGCGGATTTAATAACTTAAAGATAGGAGCGTCAGGTTAAGAATCATGCGCACAACGCTTTCAATGAAACACTGCGCTTACCTAGACATCCGCCAGAACTGCCACAGTTTTTCCATGCACTGAAAGTCACAGAAGGGAAGGGGAGCGGGCCGTCCTGCGATAGTGGCTAGAAGCAGTCTGACATATGCATCACTAGCGCGTGTTACCTGTCGCTATTTCTGATAAAAAATTCCAAAGTTGTTCGGGTTAAACTTTGTCTCGCAGTTGGGCAAAGCGAAAATTGTCCCTTTGTTCAGAGTTCTGTTATTTGGAACTACAAAGAATTTGCATTCATTGTTCGAAAGCCAGAACATTATATCTCCTTCGCCACTAAGACAGTTCCCTATGTCAATTGCTGGTGTTCTATATATGCCAGCTTCAACTTCTTTGATTACTAGTTTCTTATCAGGAGTTAAGAAATAATAACGGTCTCGATATGTCTTTAGGTCATTTGCGGGTCGACCTAATTTAGATTGAATTTCATCTCTGAAAACAGGTACACTTTCGTTTCCCGTTACAACAAAAACACTGTCCCATTCAAAATCTGTTATTGAATTCAAGTTGAAGACAGTGGGTTGGTTTGCTTCAATTGTCTTAGAGCCAGCTAGTTCAATTTGGGAGTAAAGTTCACGTTCGAATGAGTTACATCCTGTTGCTATGGTCAGAAAGGTTGAGAGAATGAATAATCCTTGAATTTTGCGCATTGGAAGTGACAGGTAACGTACATTGGTAAAAGTAGTAGCTTGGCCTTTTGTGGGCAAGCTTTTGCGGGGGCTATTACTTTTTACCTGATGTTACCAGCTTTTTTTAATTTCCAAATTCAGACAACCTCATTTTAATTTTCTCTACTTCCGTTGGAAGAAGCTCCAAAGAGATTTCTCCTTTAGAAGGTATTTTTATCTTTTTCTCACCATATACTGCAATGTTATCTTTCATCGATAAAGCCACCAAAATTGCGTCTTCATTGATAGGTAATTTTCTATATCCGTTTGCTTTTTTCGTGAAAGAGTACTCATTTATATTTGTTTTAAAAGCTGAAAGAACAATCGAATAATTAGGTATTATTAGCTGAACCGAGATATAGTCTAAACTATTTCTTGAGTTTGCTTGAACGATAAAATTAGATTCTTTAGCATTTGGATCGTCAAGGAATCGATCTACATTCACCCATCCTAATTCGGTAATAGAAAATGTATAAGACCTCAACTCTCTAACTTTTTGTTCCGCTGTTCTTGAAGCAATGGTGTTCTTTCTGATCTCAAATAAGCTCAACAAATAGTTCGCTTCGTTTTCCGAATATCCATTCTCAATAAGCTGATCGACAGACGTGTTATCGTTGATGCCAATAATTTCGAAATTTATAGGTTTAGTCAATTTCTGTTTATGAAACTCTAAAGCACTTTCATACAAATAGGTAAGCCACATAGCATCACTAAAGTCAAATTCGTCAGAACGTTTAGCAGTGTCAATTTTATCACCAAAATTGTTCAGTAAGTGTACTGCGACTAATGAATCAGAATAGAAGAGATTCCTTTCCAAATTTGAAGCGTAGATATCAATTATTTCATCATCCAAGTTGTTCATCTGTGGGCAGGTCGAATACATATTGAACACATTCATTCTGTATTCAAACTCCCTGGTACTCATGTACGTATTTTGAAATTTGTCACCTTTTAGATACTTAATTTGATCCTCATTGTACCAGCACTCCCATGCTCCATAATTAAATTCCAGTAATTCTATCGGAATTGAGAAAAACTCTGAACTCAAGTTGGACGGAGCTTCCCAATTTATTTTTTCTTGGTCGTCAAATGTGCCCATAAATATTTGAGCATCTCTGAAAGGGAAAGATTCTTGCAGGTCTACTAGTATTGAATTTCCTTTTTTGATCGCAAGAGGTTGTCCACTACTACTAGCGTTAATATAGATCATTCCTGAAGTTTGAAGGATTTGACCTCCAGAAGTTGTCTGTAATCCTGAACCAATCATATCCCCATATGTCAGTGCTTGGACAACTTCTAGTTTTATATCTCCTTTGACGAGCTCTCCTGAAGAGTTAACAAAAGTGTTTGCATTTATCGCAATTGCTAAACCTGAAGTATCAGCTAGTAAGGTGTCTTTTTGACTATCAATCAGAAAATATGAGGTTTGTGGCCTTAGACTATCCAGTAATTGGGAAATAGGCGATGGAGCTAATAATGGTTTTTCAATAATCTCAATGGCCTCTTGTTTCATTTTACTCTCATTATTGAGGCAACTTGAAAGAATTAGAATAAATATGGTGAGAAGATAGATTGGCTTTATGTGCATGCGATTTTTAATTTCTATAATCCAGACAGCTAATTAAGTCACATAATATATTGCTGGTAACATTTATGTAACGCGAACTAGTGCACGTTATTTACCTTTCAAATATAACAGAGTGCTCGTTTACATCTATATAGCATGTAAACGAGCACTCGTTCTTATTTAATTTAGAAAAAGTGGGTTTACTCATCCATCAACTTTCTCTTCAGGGAAAGTAAATTTTCCTTTCTTGGAATATGCATCTTTTTTCGTTCCCATCTAATCAGTAAGAATGCCAGTAAATACATCCCTGTAATAATTAGCCATTTGTCCAGTGAGGCCCCCCGATCTATCATTTTAGCGATGTAGAAAACCGACATGGGAATCATGTACCCGACAATCATCAGGTGGCTAAATTTGATGATGGAGTTGGTATTGGAAATCGCATGATCCAATTCGCCCAGCATACTGCGATCAAACGTACGCTCTGCCTTTCTTCGCTTCCATCTGAAATATTGAATGTAAGCTACCGTGCCTAGTAGCAACCCGGAAGCTACAAAGTCCCAATTATGGGGGTCATTGAGTGCATCAAAAAACAAGACAATAGCAACTACGCCATTGATCAGGCTCACCCCAATTTCTACTTTGTTGATTCTTCTGCTTGCAGCATCCTTTTTCCGCCCGATGCTGTTGTGCAAGGCGCTTTCATTAATCGCATACATAGTTTCTCCTTTTTGTTCGTCCCAGATTTTTTGCATTTCTTCAAACTCCATATTCGTATTGTTTAGAGTTTTGTACTAGTTGTTTCTTGATTCGGTGAATTTTCACCCCGATGTTGCTTTCAGAGATTCCCATCATCCGGGACATCTCTTTGTAGCTATATCCATCGAGGAGGAGGAGGCTTAGTGAGCGGTCAATTTCATTGAATTGCTTGATCTGATCATAGAGCCACTCAATGCGTTCATCTTTCGGTTCTTCGGTTGATTTCAGGATGTTGTTCATGATTTCTACTCCTTGGTGACCATCCGAATGCTTCTTTTCCTTCGTGCTCCATTTAATTGCTGTGTTTAGCGCAATCCGGTAGAGCCAGGTAGAGACCGCAGACTCAGCTTTGAAATTCGGAATGGACCGATAGACCTGCAGGCATACGTCCTGAAAGAGATCATTCTGATCTTCGGTATTGAAAGCATACGCCCTGATCACTTTGAATAAAAGTGCCCGGTAGCCATCAAGCCATTCCTGAAAAATCTGTCGCTGCTCGCTTTCCTTCATTTTCGAATCGTTACCCCACTAGTCCGTGGACAAGGAGATTTCTTACAAGTAAATGAATATTTTTTTACATCAGCAGTTTTAAGACCTGAATGGTTTAATTTGAGGCCCTATGAAAACGAAAATCACCGAACTCTTCAATATTGAACATCCGATTATCCAGGGCGGTATGCACTATGTCGGCTATGCTGAGCTGGCTTCTGCTGTTTCGAATGCCGGTGGTCTGGGAATAATCACTGGTCTGACACAAAGAAGTCCGGAAGATCTTGCCGCTGAAATTAAAAAATGCCATGGAATGACGGATAAGCCTTTCGGAGTGAATCTGACCATTTTACCGATGGTAAACTCCCCTGATTACCCAGGATATGTGAAGGCAATCATTGAGGGTGGGGTAAAAATCGTGGAGACCGCCGGCAGAAGTCCTGAGCAATTCATGCCTGCTTTAAAAGAGGCCGGCATTAAGGTGATACATAAATGCACGAGTGTAAGACATGCGCTGAAGGCAGAAAAAATAGGGTGTGATGCGGTGAGTGCAGATGGTTTTGAATGTGGCGGCCATCCGGGTGAGGATGATATTCCAAATTTCATTCTCTTACCAAGGGTTCTCGAAGAATTGAATATTCCTTTTGTAGCATCCGGAGGAATCGGAACCGGCTCTCAGCTTGTCGCCTCATTGGCACTGGGCGCAGAAGGTATCAATATGGGGACTCGGTTTCTGGCAACAAAAGAAGCTCCGGTCCACCAAAATGTGAAGCAGGCCATTTTGGATGCCTCCGAACTGGACACGCGTTTGATCATGCGTAATCTTACGAATACCGAACGGGTTTTAAGAAATAGCGCTGTGGATGAGCTGGTGGAGCTGGAGAAGGAGAAAGGGGAGGATATAACGTTCGAAGAAGTAGCACCGTTTGTGGTCAGTAAATACAGAGACATCATGAAAAATGGCAACATGGACGCAGGTGCCTGGAGCTGTGGCATGGTGGCCGGTTTGATTCATGATATTCCTACTTGCAAGGAGCTGATTGATCGCATGATGAAAGAAGCTCATGCAATCATTCATGATCGACTTACTAAATTGGCTGACTAAGCCTGATCATTTAAGCTGCTCTTCAATACTTCGTGTCACGTGTGACTCAACTTCGCCTGTATGAGCGGTTGATTTGTTTTCAATGAGCATGATATGGCATTCCTTCTCCGCTGAAACACGGTGATTAATGCCTTGCTTCACCACATAAAAATCTCCCTTGGTCATAGTGAATGAATCCTTTCCTTCCTCTTCGAAAAGGAGCTCACCTTCTAAAATAAAAAACGCTTCATCCTCATCTTTGTGATTGTGCCACGGAATATCCTCTCCTTTGATTTTGGCTACTTTCACATACACGTCATTGACTTCCCCAATGACTTTCGGAGAGAAATACTCGGTTACTTTGGAGAGATGATCTTTGATGTTCATTCAATAAATATAGTTCAAATGTCAGTCTGAGCCTGTCGAAGACTACTTTTGCACCATGCCTATTCACGACCTGATTGTCCCACCTGAAGTTGGATTTGATTCTAACAATCTTGAAGCTTACATGCATCAACAGGGTCACATGAAAGAAGGGCAATATGTAGATATTCTTCGTAGGTCCATTGATGCCAGGCAAAAGCAGATCAAAATCAATATGAGGGTTGAGGTGAGAGACACACCGCCAGAGGTGGAATATGTCGAGTACTTCAAAAAGGAATACAATGTGCGCAATGCGGAACCTGTGATCATCGTTGGAGCAGGGCCTGCAGGTTTGTTTGCAGCCATTAAAGCAATTGAAGGTGGACTGAAGCCTATTGTGCTGGAACGCGGCAAGGATGTCCAATCTCGCCGTAGGGATTTAGCCGCTATCAACAAAGAGCATACGGTGAATCCCGAAAGTAACTACTGTTTTGGAGAAGGGGGAGCGGGTACTTATTCGGATGGAAAACTCTACACCCGATCTAAGAAGCGAGGAAGCGTCAGAAGGATTTTTGAAGTTTTAGTGGCTCATGGAGCAACACCTGAAATACTGTTTGAGGCACATCCACATATAGGTACAAATAAATTACCTAAGCTCGTCACTGCCCTAAGAGAAACCATTGAAGTAGCGGGAGGCGAAGTACACTTCAATACCAAAGTGATTGATTTCAATATCGTAAACGGGGAGATGAAAGGGGTGAAAACGGAGCAAGGCGAGATCAAAGGAGTAGCTGTCGTATTAGCCACGGGTCATTCAGCCAGGGACATCTTCCGTTTGTGTCAGGATAGAAAGGTGAAAATTGAAGCCAAGCCTTTTGCACTTGGCGTACGCATAGAACACCCTCAGCAGTTGATCGATCAGATTCAGTATAAGTGTGATCATCGTGGTGAATATCTGCCTGCCTCTGCCTATTCGCTGGTCTCACAGACCACATTAAAAGGGAAGGAGCGAGGCGTATTTTCATTTTGTATGTGTCCGGGTGGATTCATTGTTCCGGCTGCTACCGCACCGGGTGAATTGGTCGTAAATGGCATGAGTCCATCCCGGAGAGATAGCAAGTATGCGAATTCAGGGATGGTGGTTGCGGTAGAAATGGAAGACATTCCGGCATATCATAAATTCGGTGATTTGGCCGCCATGGAGTTTCAGGCGAATGTGGAGAAGATAGCCTGGAAGCTTGGGGGTAAAACACAAACAGCGCCTGCGCAGAAAATGGTTGATTTTGTAGATGGGAAGATTTCTGAAGGTTTACTAGAAACCTCCTATCAGCCCGGACTTCAGTCAGCAGATATGATGGAAGTGTTGCCTGATTTTATTGGAAAGCGTTTGAGGCAGGGCTTTCAATACTTCGGACAGAAAATGAAGGGATACCTGACCAATGAGGCACAAATCATTGGGGTGGAGAGTCGAACCTCATCTCCAATAAGAATTCTTCGAGATCGCGAAACATGTGAACATGTTGAGGTCAAGCGTTTATTCCCATGTGCAGAAGGAGCAGGTTATGCCGGTGGTATTGTTTCTGCTGCAATGGATGGTGAGCGATGCATGGATGGTGTACTGAACCTTTATAAGCCATAAAATTTTTATCTGCCACAATAACATAATAAATCTCTACATTTGTCCTCTTTTTGTTTTGAAATAAATGAAAGCACATTTCACCCTCCCCATTCTTTTGATTGCATTGTTTTTTCAATGTAAACCCACTCAAGGTACAACTTCATCAGGAAGAGAAGATAAAGCTGTTTTCGTGATGGTTTTGCTTGAAGACAAGGTGACCCCAAGGGAAATCAACGCTCTTCAATCGATCGAACCGGAGAATATGAAGCGCACCAGCCGGACACAAAACCTATGGATGATAGAGGTAGAGGAGAGCAAAGTACTTGCGCTTATTGAAGAATTAAAAAAAGATAGTAAGGTACTGGATACGTACGAATCAAAAGACTCGGCATCTACATCCACCTCTACGAGCACTAAATCAGGTAAAACAGATACCATTAAAAATTAAAACTAATCACCATGAGAAGAGGATTGATGTTGACCCTTTGTGTTTTGTTAACACTTTACGGTTTTAGTCAGGAAGTAAAAAAGCTTGACAATGTAAATGTCAGCAATACCAAAGCAATCAAGCTTGGCAAAACCAAACCGGTCAAAGAGTTATTAAGGGTTTCCTCTACCAACCGGGATAAGAAAGCAGCCAGAAAAAGTAGGGTAACTGCTGCCCCGGAAAACTTTTTTGGAAGGAACGGCAGCAATGCAATTCGACCAGAACTAGAGCATCAGGGGCCGGATCCAATTAGGCAGACAAGTATTCCTAAACTGAGAGCTGCCAGTATTAGCCCTATTATTAATATGGATGGGCTTGCCAGTTCTTTTGGTTCTCCCAATGATCCTACCGGAGATGTAGGAGTAGATTATTACGTTCAGGCAATCAATGCAACGGACATTGCAGTATATGATAAATCAGATGGTACATTAATCGATGAATTCGCTGCAAATACCCTGTGGACTTCCATAGGAGAAAGTTCTGCCGGAGACCCTATTGTATTGTTTGATCACGAGGTTGAGCGTTGGGTTATCACCGAGTTCACAGCACCCGCATCTCAGGGAGGAACTGAAAATCTTTTATTTGCAATTTCTGCCACTAGCGACCCTTTAGGAAGTTATGATGTTTATGCTTTTTCTCCACCCAGCTTTCCGGACTATCCTAAATGGGCGATCTGGAAAGATTACTACATGGTTACGACTAATGAGGGCGGACCCGGGAGTTTGCATCAATACTTTTTTGACCGTGCAGCTTTTTTAGCAGGGGATGAAGAAGTAACCATGCAACGGGTGGAAATAACAGGCAACTCTAATACCGAGGCAGGTTTTTACGTGACTACACCAGTAAGCTGGACCGGAAGCACTGCCCCAGAAGATGCCAATCCTATCGCTGTAAAAATCAATGATTCATCCTGGGGACAGGTGACTAATGATGCAGTTGAGGTGTTCACCTTTGATGTGGATTTAGAAGGCACAACTACAGTTACCACGACCACCATTGAAACGACTGCTTTTGACAGCTATCCGTGTGATGCAGAAACAGGAGGGTTTGCCTGCTTGTCTCAGGGCGGTTCTTCAACAGGAATTGATGGTATTCCGGAGGTGGTGATGAACTTGCCGCACTACAGGAACTTTGCCACACATGAGTCCATCGTTCTGAGTTTTATTACAGATGTGGCTGATGGCGACAATCTATCAGGTATCCGATGGATGGAGCTGAGAAGAACAACCGGGGATTGGGATATTTATCAGGAGGGTACATTTGCACCGGATGACGGCCTGCATCGATTCATGTCGTCTATATCAATGGATCAGGATGGAAACATTGCATTGGCATATAATACATCAGGACCAGACGATTTCGTGAGTATCAAATTCACAGGAAGATATGCAGAGGATCCACTGGGACAAATGACATTGGCGGAGTATGATGTTGTAAATGGAACAGGTCCTATTCAGGGTTTTCGCTTTGGAGATTATGCACAAATGGCAATCGATCCTGAGGATTGGCGAACATTTTGGTATACTACCGAATATGCTTCATCTGAAGGGACAAAAACACGAATAGTGGCATTTAAGTTAGAAAACCCGAATGATATTGCAGTTGAATCCATTGATGAACCCAACTCTGCTCTTGGGTTGACAGCAACCGAATCAGTTGTTGCAACAGTTAAAAACCTTGGAGAAAATGCCGCTTCCGGTTTTGATATAATCCTGAAATTGGGTAATTCTGAAGTTGAGACGTTTAATTACTCCGGTACTTTAAACTCTAAAGACACATACCAACACACTTTTGCTAATACAATAGATTTATCAACTCCGGGAGATTATGAATTATCCGCAGAAGTGGATTATAGTTCAGACGAAGATCAGGGGAATAATCTTTTCACGAAATCAGTTTCGCATCTTGTGGAAGACAATGTGGCTATCGCAGCGGAAACTGAATCATTAACCTGTTCTGATGAAGTAGAGGTGGTTATTGAGTTGACAAATAAAGGAGCCTCAATACTTGAATCAACTGACATAGAAGTATACCTGAATGAATCACTCAACGAAACCATCAATTGGACCGGGTCACTGGAAACGGGAGAATTAGTGACGGAAAGCATCACAATTACAGGGTTAGTAGACGGGAGCAACGCGATTGAAATAATTGCCAGTAATCCAAACGGTGCAACAGATTTGCAGCCGGAGAATAATGAAGTCAACCTATCATCTAGTTATGATTCTGATCTTGAGCAAGTGAAATTAACTATCATCGCGGATGATTACCCGGAGGAGATATCCTGGGAAGTTCGTGATGAAGAGGGGGCTGTGCTTTTCAGCGGAGGCACATACCCGGGAATGAACTTTGAGACCATAGAGGAATATTTCTGTGTAGATGTTGAGGCTTGTTATGATTTTGTGATTTTCGATTCATTTGGAGACGGTATTTGTTGTGGGGAAGGAGAGGGGTCATATACTTTGACGGACGGATCAGATAATGTGTTAGTTGAAGGCAATGGAGAATATGCTTCATCAGAAACTACAGAGTTTTGCATTGGTTGCACGCTGGAGGTATCAATCTCAACCACAAATCAAGGGAGCACCACTTTTGGATCAATTTCCATTCTGGCTTCCCGTGGATATGATTATCAGTATAGTATTGATGGAGGTGATACATTCTCCAGTAGTACGTTTTTTAGTGAACTGGAGGCTGGTGAATATGAAGTTGTTGTATCCTCCAATGGTGGGGAATGTGTTGTTACCGAGACGGTTGAGATTTCCTATGTGCTGGACGTAAACGAAGAAATTGAAGGGCTTAAAATCTATCCGAATCCGACAGAAGGTGTGTTTAAGCTTTCTTACAGAAACAATTCGTTGAGTGGATTTCTTAACGTAGAGGTTATCGATATGAATGGGAAAAAAATCCAACATCACCGCTTTAGCAAATATGATGATGCTTTTGAGGGCACGATCTCATTGTACGCATATCCGGACGGGTTGTATTTCTTGAAATTCGGAGAGGGTCAGGCAAGTAAGCTTGTCAAAGTGATGAAACATTAAACAAAAAAGAGGTGCTTCCATCAGAAGCACCTCTAACGTTATGAGAGTAACCAGCTAAAATTTTATTGCTCATCTGCGATCACGGAAAACTTCCCGGTCACATCTGCTGTAATATCATTATTTCCCTCTCCCGTAAAATCAAAGGTTCCGTTAATTGTAGTTCCGGATTCGGAGATTTCAATGCTTCCTGATGTGGCAGTCACACCCGTAGGTTGAAAGGTTTCCGTATCGATTTGGGTGAAAGTCGCGGTATTGGCGGTGGTAATTGCTAAGCTATACGTACCCTTGCCAGTGAAATCAGGTATAGCAATGTTCATCGAACTACCATTTACATCTGTACCTACGATGGAAAGAACAGTGCCATTACTTGTATTGGATAGGGTTGCAACTACAAGTTTTTGTCCTTGCACTTCCCCTGATGCGCTAAAGCTCGCGGAAATATCTCCGGTTACTGTGGCAGAGATACTGTTACCAGCAGGGCCTGAATCATCATCCCCTCCACAGGAAGCAAGAATGAATACGGAAATCAATAAGGCGAATAAATTAGAAGTTTTCATGTCTGTTTTTTTTAAGAGCTAAGGTCTTCTTCATTTAATCGTCTTTCAATACCATTCAGCTGTGATTTTATATCAGGGTTAGAGGGTATTTTAACTAATGATCAAGTTTTTGACCTGTATTTACCTAAGCCAACTATTATATATTTGAGACACCTAACTCAATTACTTCAATAATGAAACAAATCCTAATCACCCTTATGAGTCTGATAATGGTTAATCAGCTCAATGCCCAATGTGTAACAAGTAGCCATATATCAAATGCATATACTGACGCTTCAATCGGTAATACAATTAAAGTAGACTTATCATGGAGTGGTCCGCCGATTGGCGAAGAGTATCAGGCCCAGGTCTATGCGAATGGGATCGGCACGAAAGGCACAATCACTACAGGCACCACAAGCACGATAGAAAATCTGTTGTCCAATACCGAATACCAGTGGCGCGTACGTGTAAAATGTAATGGAGCATGGACGAGCTGGCCAGGTTGGCAGGGTAGCTTCACGACCCCAGATGGAGCGTCATGTGAAGCGAGTGGACATACATCGAATGCGTATGTAGATGCAGCAAATGGTAACACAGTCAGTGTGGACCTGTCATGGACAGGCACATCGATTGGCGAAGAATACCAGGCGCAGGTTTATGCGAATGGCATAGGCACGAAGGGAGCGATTACTACCGGCACGACAAGTACAATTGAGAACTTGCTGGCAAACACGGACTATCAGTGGAGGGTACGGGTAAAATGCAATGGAGCGTGGACGAGCTGGCCGGGCTGGCAAGGCAGCTTCACGACCCCAGATGGCGCATCGTGTGAGGCGACCGGTCACACCTCGAATGCCTATGTGGATGCTGCGAATGGCAACACGATCAATGTAGATCTGTCGTGGACCGGCACGACGATAGGCGAAGAATACCAGGCCCAGGTTTATGCGAATGGGATAGGCACGAAAGGTGCGATTACTACCGGCACGACGAGTACAATCGAGAACTTGCTGGCAAACACGGACTACCAGTGGCGGGTACGGGTAAAGTGCAACGGGCAATGGGCTACATGGCCCGGTTGGCAGGGTAGCTTCACGACCCCAGATGGAGCATCATGTGAAACGAGTGGACATACCTCGAATGCGTATGTAGATGCTGCGAATGGCAACACGATCAATGTAGATCTGTCGTGGACCGGCACCACGATAGGCGAAGAATACCAGGCCCAGGTTTACGCGAATGGGATCGGCACGAAGGGAGCGATTACTATCGGCACGACAAGTACAATCGAGAACTTGCTGGCAAACACGGACTACCAGTGGAGGGTACGGGTAAAATGCAATGGAGCGTGGACGAGCTGGCCGGGTTGGCAAGGCAGCTTCACGACCCCAGATGGATCATCATGTGAAGCGAGTGGACATACCTCGAATGCGTATGTAGATGCTGCGAATGGCAACACGATCAATGTAGATCTGTCGTGGACCGGCACGACGATAGGCGAAGAATACCAGGCCCAGGTTTACGCGAATGGGATCGGCACGAAGGGAGCGATTACTACCGGCACGACGAGTACGATAGAGAACTTGCTGGCAAACACGGACTATCAGTGGCGGGTACGGGTAAAGTGCAATGGGCAATGGGCTACATGGCCCGGTTGGCAGGGCAGCTTCACGACCCCAGATGGAGCATCATGTGAAACATCAGGCCATTTGGCTTCCGTGAATACGCTATCAAATAGCACGCTGGAAGTTGATTTATCCTGGGGCGATTTGGGAGTAGGCGAAGAATATCAGGCACAAATTTATAGTGAGGGCGTTTACACCAAGAGTGCTATTACTACCAGTACTAGTACAACCATATCAAATGTAAATGCGAATGCAGAATATATCTGGCGGGTACGGGTAAAGTGCAATGGGCAATGGGCTACATGGCCCGGTTGGCAGGGTATCTTTTCCACACCAGATGGAACATCATGTATGGCGAGTGGCCTTTCAGCTAACCCAAAACAGCTAGTAGATCAAACAGTGGGTGTTGATTTAACATGGGATGATTTAGGGGTAGGAGAAGAATATCAGGTTCAAATCTACCATGATGGTGTTTATTCCAAGAGTCCGGTTTTAACGGGCACTTCAACTAGTTTTCAAAACCTCAATGCCAATGCAATTTATCAGTGGAGGGTACGGGTAAAATGTAATGGAGCGTGGACGAGCTGGCCAGCGTGGCAGGATAGTTTCACAACACCTGATGGAATCTCATGTGAAGCAGACGGCCATACAGCCAATGTGAGTGCTACTGGAACTGGTACCTATCGGGTTGATCTTGATTGGGATGATTTAAGCGTTGGAGATGAATATCAGGCACAGATTTATGGAGGTGGAATGAACGAGAAAAGTGCGATACTAACCTCTTCAGAGGTTTCTTTTGAAAATCTGACTCCAGATACGAGATATCAATGGCGCGTTCGGGTGAAATGCAATGGACAGTGGGCTAGTTGGCCAGCATGGCAAGATAGCTTCACCACTCCAGACGACCAGCCTCGTCCGTTTATCACTACCTGGAAAACCGATAATCCGGGAAGTTCTTCAGATACTCAAATTCTAATTACAACAACTGGATCAGGATATAACTATACAGTAACATGGGAGGAAGTGGGTAACCCCGCAAACAATGGAATAGCAGGTCCATTCACGGGTGATGCAACGATCGATTTTCCTTTAGCTGGTACCTATCAAGTTTCAATTACTGGGCTTTATCCTCAAATATATTTTCCTATCAAACAAGGTGGGTGGGGGACGCCTGTTTATGATTGGCAAAAACTGCTATCTGTAGATCAATGGGGAGATAATCAATGGAAGTCCATGCATCAGGCATTTGCATCATGCTCTAATTTGGTGATTTTAGCAAATGATCAACCCAACCTGCATGGTGTAACTGATATGTCAGAGATGTTTTATGGAGCCAGTTCTATGAATGAGGATATAAGTGGATGGGATCTAAGTAACATTAGCAGCATGAATGCGATGTTTAGAAATGCAATATCATTCAATCAAAACATTGGGAATTGGAATGTTAGTAACGTAACTGCGATGAGTCAAATGTTTTATAATGCGACTTCCTTCAATCAGGATATAGGAGAATGGGATATAAGTTCTGTAGAGGTAATGAATAGCATGTTTTATGGAGCTACCTCATTCGATCAGGACATTGGCTCTTGGAATGTAAATAACGTAACCCAAATGGAGGGATTGTTTTATAATGCATCTTCTTTCAATCAGGATATAAGTTCTTGGGATGTTGGCAATATTTCAAGTATGAATAGTTTATTTCTAAATGCTTCATCCTTTAACCAAAATATTGGAAGTTGGGATGTGAGTAATGTGATAAATATGAGCGGTATGTTTAATGGGGCTACTTCCTTTAATCAAGACATAAGTGGGTGGGACGTGAGTAATGTCAAGAATATGAGTGCCATATTTGCAAATTCATCTTTCAATCAGGATATCAGCTCATGGAATGTGGGTAGTGTTGAGTATATGGCATCTATGTTTATGGGGGCAACTTCCTTTAATCAAGATATTAGTTCATGGGATGTCCGTGCAGTGATTGATATGCATAATATGTTTAATGGAGCTACTTCTTTTAATCAAGACATAAGTCAATGGGATGTTAGCAATGTTGTAACTATGAGAGAAATGTTTAAAGATGCTATTGTATTTAATCAATCTCTAGGTTCTTGGGATATTTCAAGTGTGACTCTTTCTCAAGGATGGACTTTTAATAATATGACTGACATGCTCTCCAATTCAGGCCTCTCCCCAGCAAAATATGAATCAACTCTAGAGGGCTGGTCCACCCTGGATGCAGGGGAAACGCAAATTCCGATGAATTTAACATTGGGAGCAGATGGTTTGACATATTGCGACGATACAGGTAGAAACACCTTGATCAATACATATGGGTGGACCATTACAGATGCGGGGCAGGATTGTGGAGTTCCTCCAGCTGCGGCTCGTACAGGAGAGACTGAAGAAGATATTGTGATGTCTGCGGACGGTATGGAAATCAGCATAACGATGTATCCGAATCCGGCGAATGAGTGGTTCACGTTAAGAGGTGATCAGCTGATCAATGGAACGATCCAAATACTGGATCTGAATGGAAAAGTGCTAAGGGCAGTAGAAGACGTTCGGTCAACAACAGTGACCATTGATATTTACGACATAAAGGATGGTGTTTATCTACTTAAAGTGGATAAAAACGGTCATGTGTATGAACGAAAATTGGTGATCAAACATTAGTCTAAGCCCTGTTAGGATTCCAAATCCTAACAGGGTTAGGTTGAAAAGAGTCGTCCTACCACTCAAAGTGGTGGGACGACTTGTTTTATCCAATAGCAGGATTTAAGGCACCTATCCCAAAAATTCTTGTCTACATCGAATTGATTTTCATGAATAGACTTTAGCCCTTCTAATCCTTTATTTTTGGAGGTAATCCACTAGTTAAAGCCCTTAGTCATGACACCAATCAAAAACCCTCGCTTAGTCTTTCAGGTACTGGCATTCATTTTAACCGTTTTTATTGCACGAGCTCAGGAGTTTACCGCAGGTATAAACACCGAGACACCAAATCCCAATGCCGTGCTACACCTCGTGTCACCGAATGGAGATCAGGGGTTAATGATCCCGGCGTTGACAAATGCCCAGCGAGGAGCGATGGGACTAGCCACGACTGATAAGGGGCTGATGGTTTTTGATTCTGATGATAGTGCTTTTTACTTCTGGGATGGATCAGCATGGGTGAATTTAAATATACCCGCGAATATTGCCGACGGAATCGATTGGACGGAATTGACGGGAATACCGGCCAACATAGATACTGATGCCACAGATGATGTGACATTAGCAACGTTTCCAAACCTGGATACTGATGCTACGGATGATGTTGCTCTTAGCACCATTCCAGCAGCCGGAGATATTTCAGGAGATTATACTAATGGCTTTCAAATAAATCCGAATATCGTTTCTTCCCTGGAGATCACGGACGGAACGATTTCAAATGCAGATTTAGGAGCAGATGCCGTTCAAAGTGGGAATATTCTGGATGGTACGATCGGGGATGCAGATGTCAACGCCGCGGCAAACATCGGTTGGACGAAGATCGATAAGACGGGCGCGAATGTAAGTGAGTTCACCAACGATGCGGGTTACATAGGTGCTGGATCAAACATATCAACGCTAACGAACGATGCAGGCTTCCTGACTGCAGTAACGAGTGCAGACATCACCGATGGTGAGATCGTGGATGCAGATATCAACGCCGCAGCGAACATCGGTTGGACGAAGATTGACAAGACGGGCGCGAATGTAAGTGAGTTCACCAACGATGCGGGTTACATAGGCGCTGGATCAAACATATCAACGCTAACGAATGATGCAGGCTTCCTGACTGCAGTAACGAGTGCAGACATCACCGATGGTGAGATCGTGGATGCAGATATCAGTGGAACCGCAGCGATTGCTGGTACTAAGGTTGCTCCGAATTTCGGTGCACAGGCTGTGACAACTACTGGTAATATATCTGGGGCGAATATTACAGCTTCAGGTACGATCTCAGGAAATGGCTCTGGTCTTACAAATGTTCCAGCTCCCACGTTAACTGACGGAAGTATTTTCATTGGAGATGGGACCAATGCGGCAATAGCCCAAACACTTTCTGGAGATGTAACGATTACGAATACAGGAGTTGCAACGATTGCTAATGATGCGGTAGGGACAGCAGAGATCACGGATGGAACGATTGCAACCATAGACATAGCCGATGATAATGTGACACTTGCGAAATTGGAAAATGGAACGGCCGATCAGGTATTAGTTACAGATGCAGCAGGTAATCCGACATACATAGACCAAACGACTTTGGTGACAGGAACAGCAAGTGATTTAGTAGCAGGTGGTTCTGTAGTAGCAGATGCTGAGGTCGATGATGATCTAACGATCAATACAGCGGATGATCGCTTTACCTTATTTGATGAGACGAATACAGGCAATACGGTCACATTGGAAATGGCTGGTTTAACAGCCCCTCAGACGTATAATTTACCTGATGCAAGCGGTACACTTGCTTTAGAAGGTGCTCCTGTCACTGATGCAGATGTTCCAGATGACATCACGATCAACACGGCAGATGATCGCTTTACCTTATTTGATGAGACGAATACTGGCAATACGGCTACATTGGAGTTAGCTGGTTTAACAGCACCTCAGACATATAATTTACCAGATGCTAGTGGTACGCTTGCTCTGGAGGGAGCTGGTGGTCTATGGACAGACAATTCAGGAGATATCCATTACAATACAGGTAGAGTTGGAATTGGGACCACAACACCATCTGCAGAATTATCTCTATATGGAACCGCTGATCAGGCTACTGCTCTAACAATTGACGGTCAAGGTGCTACCTCTAATCAATTATCTGCTTTGATTTTACACACTTTGGGAGATGGTGCTACTGCAATAGATCAAACAGGCACCAATGGTTGGATGATGTTGGGCTTTGGAGATGCATTTTCTGATCCACTTCGACAAAATGAATTGACCTTTTCATACTATCAGGGAGCTACGGAAATTTCTTCCATTTTTCACTTAGAGCCTTCGGGTAGAATAGGAATAGGAACAGGAGATCCAGCTGTTACCTTAGATGTTGTTGGAACAGATGCTATACGTATCCCGAAAGGAGATGACTTGGACAGGCCTACTGCATCAATAGGAGATGAAGGCCTACTCAGGTATAGTGTAGAACCAGGTGCTGAAGGCTTTGAGGGCTTTGACGGATCTTCCTGGATACCACTTGGAGGTGGCTCATCATTGATCGACAACCCTCTCAATCAAAACCTAATTGCGGGATTTGGAGCTGGTAGTGCTTTGACAACTGGAGGTGATAGAAATGTGTTGGTAGGAGAGAATTCAGGTAGTGGTATTACGACTGGAGCAGATAACGTAACTGTTGGGAGAAATGCCGGACTCAATTTGACCACTGGATTTAGAAATGTACTTGTCGGGTCAGGAGCAAATACGGGTTCTACTTCCCAGGATGTAGTTGGAATAGGTGCGAATGTAATTGTGACTGGAAGTGGAAGTATTGCTATAGGTCAAAATTCTCAAGCAAATAATATAGATGGAATAGCAATTGGTAGGGGGGCTCAGTCCAATGCTGATGATGCAATCTCCATTGGTACGTTAACCAACGCGATCAATCCAAACACCATCATATTAGGTGATGGAACGAACTCCAATTATAGTGTGGGTATTGGAACTCAAAACCCAAGAGTACCATTGCAAATAGGTGCTGATTTTGGAATTGGTCATTTTGAGAATGTAAATGATGTATTACCCGACCCTCCGATATTTGGAGATGCGCTTGTGTCAAATTTGTACGTAGATTATTCGAATGCACAAGATAATAAGCTGAGAAGAACCAATGGGAATTCAGGTAGTTTCATCTTCTTTGAAAATGGAGGAATTAGCTTTCATTCTGTAGCCGCTGGAGCTGTAGATTCAGAAGTGACATTGAATTCAGATGTTCAGTCTTTTATGGAAATGCGAAGTGACGGGAATGTTTATATAGAAGAAGGCCTTGTATTAAACTCTACTGACCCTGGAGAAGAACAACCAGGAATGATCCAATGGACTGGAAGTGATTTTGAAGGAAACACAGATGGAACACCGGGTGGATGGGTGAGTTTAACAGGAGGAGGCGGATTCATGCTTCCGTATAATCCAGGACCTCAATCGTTTGCTTCTACTTTGTTCCACCTTACACAGACCGATGCAGGTAATGGTGCTGGTTTTTTTGAAGTAAATGCGGGCACAAGTGGTGTGGCTGCTTTGCAAGCTCGTTCGAATGGAGGCCCAACTTCAGCAGCATTTTATGCAGAACATGTAGGTGCGGGTAGCGCAGGTCGTTTTCAGGTTACAAATGTATCAAACACAGCTGAGGCTCTGAGTGCTTCTTCGGATGGAGCTGCAGGTGCTATTGCTTTTAGGGCAATAGGAAACGTATCTGCTGATGCAGGAGAGTTTATAGCAGATGGAACAGGAACTGCACTGCAGGTAAACAATACTGCAACCTCAACAGGTGTTGTGGCTGCCTTCCAAAATAGTAATGTTGGTAATGGAAATAATGTCGTGAGTATCACTACGAACGGTTCAGGCCCTGCCTTACAAATAAATAATACCGGAACTTCAGGAAATGCAATAAGAATAGACATGAATGGTGCTAATACAGTTCCTGGAGTAGAAATTGTGAACAGTAATGGTCCATCATTAACAACGGATGGGTTTGTTGGTGTTGGGACTGTTGCACCTGGTTCGGAGCTGGATGTTGTTGGTGAGACAAGAACTTCAACATTGAATGTCGCAAGTAGTAGATTCGTTGTGGCCAATAATGGTAATACAACTATAAATCCATCAGTTGCAATTGATGCCTTAAATATTAGTCAAAACAATTTTGCACGAGGGATTTATGTAAACATGAATGGTCAGGTTTCCAATGGAATTGAAATTGCAAACAGTGGGGGACCTTCACTCGTCACGGATGGTAATGTTGGAATTGGGACTGTCAGTCCAGCTGCAATGTTGGATGTAAATGGTACGGCCAATATTGCCAGTGATGCGACTGTTGGAAACCTCATTTCAACTCCCAATACGGATGCAATCATAGATGGAAATGTTTCTGCGGATACGCGAGTAGTGGTTTTAACTGCAGATGATAATATTACGAATATTAGTACTCCAGCTGACGGAAAAGAGATTTTTATAATTGCTGGTTCTGGTGTTAACCCTCAGGTGAGTTCAGGTGGAAATATACGTTTAGATCAAGCACAGGGTGATTTTACCATGCAATCTGGTAGCTCCATTCATTTGATATACATCGAGAATCTTTCTTTATGGGTTGAAGTTAGCAGATCACTGTAATATGAAACAGGCTAAACTATTTACGTATCTCACACTTATAAGTGTGCTTGCTTCGGCCCAATCCATCACCTTCGGCGATCAAACCTCTTTGTACCTGGGGGATGGAACAATCTTTTTCTTTGGTGGAAACACGAGTTTGAATGGTACGCTCACAAACACAGGTACTATCGTTAGCTATAGTGATTTTGATTTTGTCTTGAATACGGATGTAGGCAATATCAAGTTCACTGGGAGAGCTGATCAGAATCTAAAAGGGGACACCCTTCAGGTTGGAGATTTTATAGTTGATAAGCAAGGTAAACTCACCCTTTTAACAGATCGGGTGATAGTTTCGGGAGCCTTGGAAACAACCAATGGTGTCATTGATGCAGAGGATGAGGACGATATACTGGTGAGTGGGAGTTCTCAAGGGAGTGGACAGGGTTATGTTGAGGGGAAACTCGTAGGTATTTCTCAGGGAACGCCCGTGACATTCCCAATGGGGGTAAATGGCTCTCCGAATTATGTAACCATTTCTAACCTACCCAATAATGCAGTGGTGAGTGTGGAATGCAAAATTCCAGATCAAACCACGCTTTACCCAGATGAAGATATGGTGGGGATCAGCGATGAGGTGGAGTGGATTTTAAAGGTGAGTGGTGATTCAGTTGAAGCTCAAATTTCAGTGAACTTCTCAGGTGTAGATCTGGAGAATTTTTCTAATGGGGAGGAAATCCGTGCATTTGAATATGAACCCGCAATCGTTTTATTTTCTAAAACAGATACGCTCTTTCATGCACTCAGTGGGACGGTAAGAGACGCGCCTTCACCCTTTACAGAAGGGGTGATCACATCGGAAGAATCCATTTGGATCACGCAGGAAGGCAGAAGAATGGCCATTGCATTGATACCTATTATTGTAGAGCCAACCTTTTATGTTCCTAATGCCTTTGCCCCCACTGGAACCATCGATGATAATAGAAAATTCAGACCTTATTTTGCCGGAGCAGACATAAGTTCATTCACTTTTGCGGTCTATGATTCTTTTAATAAGGAGGTATATAGTGTTAATCAATCAGGGAGTGAGATAGACATTTCACAGTATGGATGGAATGGAATTTTAAACTCAGGGCAGGAAGCACCGGGGGGTGTTTATTATTACAATGTTCGGATTGTGGCTGAATCAGAAGAGTATACTCAAACAGGGTCCGTCCTATTGGTGAAATGAAAAAGATTTTTCCATATCTGATAAGCCTTTTCATCTGTTCAATACTTCAGGCACAAGAAGGCCAGTTTTCCCAGTATTTTGCCAGCGGTACGGTGTTGAATCCAGCTTTTACCGGAACGGTTCCTAGCCTTTCATTCAATACCAATTATAAGAGAGGAGGGTCACCCAGCTCTGATTCATTCCTTGAATTGATGCAGGTTACGTTTACTTACCCTTTCAAGAAAACCACAAGCAAGGACTTCCAAATTGGTGGTGCAGGACTCACTTTTTTTCAGGAGAAGCGTGGATTTGAAGGTATCTATACCTCTAGAAAAATCCTCTTGACAGGGGCATATGCCATACGTCTAAGTCGCCTAAGTAACAGGAATATCATTTTTGGTTTGCAGGGAGGGATAGCAGAGCACCGAATCGATGGCAGCAAACTTACTTGGGGGTCTCAGTTCAATAAATACATTGGTTTTGATAATACGCTGGCGGGTGAAGCCGTGGGTGCTAATCCTATCTACTATCCGACATTCAACTTCGGTGTAGTTTATACCGCATTCGATAATGAGAATCGGTTTATTCGGGATAAAAGTTTATTACTTGGTTTAAGTGTTGATAATCTTAACAGACCCATAGTTGGAATCGATGGATTAGAGGGAGCAAGAAAAAGTCTTTTATTTAAGGCTTTTGGTTCAAGTAGGTTTCCGTTAGCACCAAGATGGTACATTCATCCGTCTGCTTATGTATTGTATTCACAGGGAAATGAGCAAATCAATACCGGCCTTTACCTGTCAACGCTGATTAGCTCACCGGCGGCACAGAATTCGGTCCAACTTCAGATAGGTTCATGGTATCGCATTGAGGACTCCATTATCGTTTTGACAGGATTCGAAATTGAAAACCTTCGGGTTGGGTTTAGTCTGGATTTGAATACCCAGTCTTTTGATATCAGCGAGGCTCAGGGAGGCCAGCTACCTACTTACGAGGTTTCATTAACTTACAACCTGGATTTTTCTAAGTCATTCAGCAATGTTTCAAGCCCGATCTTCTGATATGCGAAAAGTCATTGTATCGGTACTCTCACTGTTATTAGCATTTTCTGTTTTCTCTCAATCGATACCCAGACTGCTCAAGATAGCTGACGATCTGTATCAGAGTGACAGGTATTTGGAAGCGATTGAATTCTATGATAAAGTAGTTGGAGTAGACAAAGACAACCAGTTTGCCCGATTCAGATTAGCGTCCTGTTATCATCGAACACTCCAGTATGAAAAGGCCAAAAATGCTTTTTTAACCTTAAGTAATACGCTGAATCATGAATTTAGAGCTCGATCACTTTACAATTATGCAAACCTGCTGAAGCAGGAGAGCCGCTTCAAAGAAGCTGATTCCATTTATTATTTTCTTATTTCCATTCCGGATGCAGAACCATCTCTGATTGAGCTTTCAAGAAAGCAGAGGGAAGGCTGCCAGCTTGCATTGCGGCAGGAAAAAGCAGATCGAGGTTTTTCGATACAAACGATGAGTGATATCAATTCCGACTTTCATGATTTCGGAGCAATCGTTAATCCGTCTAATAAACAACTGGTGCTGGCGTCTACCAGAAAACTGACGGGTAGTCAGTACGAAGGGAGTCAATTTGAAGGTTTACTTCCTGATCTGGTTTCTTTTGAAAGGAGGAGTAATAATCGATGGCGGGAATCATCTTCTGATCAAAAATTCTCAGACTTAAATACCCAGTGGGCAGAAGGGTCGGGCTCATTTACGAAAGATGGTAAAACATTTTACTTTTCATCCTGCAGGGGTGGAGGAGGTGCTGACTGTGGTATTATGGTTAGTTATCTGGAAGATGGTGAATGGACAGATCCTGAGTTTTTAAATAAATACATCAATGAGCCTGAGTCTGAGAATAAACACCCGTCTATTTCGGTTACAGGCGATACCTTGTTTTTTGTTTCGGACAGAGCTGGTGGAACAGGTGGTAGTGATATCTGGATGAGTTTGAAGGGACTGGAAAAGGAGTCCTGGACCCCTGCCATTAATATGGGTGCAGCAATCAATACTCCTGAAAATGAGATTACGCCCTATTACTCATCTGCTTTTGAGTGTCTACTTTTTGCAAGCGATGGGCATGTTGGATACGGTGGATATGACCTTTTTGCAGCCAAAGGAGAGTCTTTTTTTGAACCACAGATTTACAATCTTGGTGATCCATTTAACTCCACTTGGGATGATACTTATTTCAATATTTCAGATACAGTCGGATTTTTGTCGACGAATCGTGCAGATCACGAAATACTGAACATCAGTTATTTTGGTGTGAGTAATGAACGTCTGTTTTTGTCACTTCTTATTTCCGGTGAGTCTTTGATCGATTCCCGGTTGGCATCTAAATTCAAAGACATTCAGTCACTCGATCTGGTCACCTTTCGGGTAGAGGATTATGCGGGCTATGACCTTTATGAGCCCATTAGGCCAAGCAAGCCGAAACCGAAAATCCTTCAGGAAGGAGACACGCTCTCCGGCGAGGTGAGGGAATACGTATTCGAGCGATTAT
This sequence comes from Ekhidna sp., assembly GCF_965221965.1. Lineage (GTDB taxonomy): Bacteria > Bacteroidota > Bacteroidia > Cytophagales > Cyclobacteriaceae > Ekhidna. Next base: position 2,498,806 of record NZ_OZ244926.1, on the reverse strand, counting down.
TCTTTGATTATGGAGTTTCTCAGCTTAGGACTGAATCAGAACGAGCGCTTGAAAGTCTGGTTGATCAGGTTGGAGATAAGTTCATTGAGTCAATCAATATTTTAGCATTTACGGATAGCATAGGGCCGACGGAGGCTAATATTCTCTTGAGTGAGAAAAGAGGTGCATCCGTCAAAGACTATTTGTTTTCGTTGGGCATAGATTCGACTTTAATAAACGTTTTTCCAAGAGGAGAATTAAATTCAGAGGGAGCACAGGATCATTGGTTTAAACGCATAATGAAGCGGCGTGTAGAGATCATAGTGAAAGCTAGAGAGCCTCTCAATTTTGAGATGGCGACACCTTTTATCGTTCGAAAAACAATCACTATCAAGCGGCTAGCCAACTCTTTGGGAATTACAGTTGATCAGTTAAAGCAATGGAACGGTGAGCTAAAGCCGATACTCACTGCCGGAGAGACCATTCGAATCAAAGAAGCTGAGGTTAAAGAAACACCGGTTCAGGTGGTTGTGGGAGAAGAAGATTTTTCTCTCTTTATTTCAAAGGGCATTTGATCATCCCTTAGATACCAAAATATAAGCCCCCCAGTTGTAGGGGTTGTTATCCATTTTTCTAAATTCTGCTCGAGCATTGAAGAAGGCTTGCTGTGGATCCTTCACTATAAGAAGTTGCTTATAAAACAAGTTCATAAAGTTCCTGGCTGCTTCGTCATTGATCTTTACCAGAGAAAGCAAAACATTTCGTGAACCAGCTACGAGAAAAGATCGCTGAAGGCCAAAAACGCCTTCACCATTTTGAACCTTACCGAGTCCTGTTTCACAAGCGGCCAGCACAACCAGATTTGTTTCATCAAGTACCAGGTTCATCGCTTCGTAAGCTGAAAGCAGCCCGTCATTTTCACTATTTTCTGACTTGCTTAAGAACAAGCCGGAACTGTGAAGTGGGTCGGTGAAATTTGGATCTTCAATAAAGTATCCATGAGTAGCTATGTGAATAATTCCCGGATTCGAAAAGCTTTTTATCTTATCCTCAGTTGCTTCTGCAAAGTAGAAGGTTTCTGTTTCCCAGCGCCTCACATCTAATATTTCTGAAATATCACTTGCTTCTCTTTCTGCACCCGGCAACTGTTTTAACGAATATCCCTCAATTCTGGAAAAATCCGGATTCCCGAAAATCTTGGCTTTTGTTAAAAGCTTCTGATCTTCCCGGTATAGCAGATCTTTACCACTTGTAATATTGATCATGTCGTACTCATCAGCCATATATTTATCTGATCGCTCATCATAAAAGACCACAGGATTTAGTTTATGAAAGATGCCATCAGGAGAAATATATATCTTGTTGATATCCGCTAATTGCTCATCAATTGGTTGCCAGAAAACCCCGTAGCTCAGTTTGTCTTTCACTCCGAATTTCAAGGAGTTGCGATAGGTAGCAAATCCTTTATCAAACTGTGATACATCCAGCCTTACAGGTATAAAAGTGCTATCATCCTTAATGATAAAAGCTACGTAATGGGACTCATCTTCAAATGCCTGATCTATTTTTTCGTCCACTACTTCAACCTTATAGTTTCTATACTGGATAATATCCACCATAGCAGAGCTGTCTCCCAGTGAATTGCTGATTTCTGCCCAGTGATGGTATGTAGCACGCTCCTGATCAGCGAAAACTTTAAATTTTCTTGCCAGATCTTTTTCAAGTTGTGCGCATTCTTCTTCTAAATGCGTGATGGAAATACCCTGTTTCAGACGGTCTTCTTCGGTAAGCAAGTAGGCTTGAGCCAGGCTATATTTTTTCTCTCGCCAGGTATTGTAATCTTGCTTGATTTTATTGTCGCCACTATTTTGAATCAAGCGACGCATTTTCTCCGATGCGTAAAACAAAATCCCTCGTGTATTGAGGAAGTGATTGAGTGCATTTTCAGCATACTCTGAGTAGATATTTTCACCTTTAAAAGCCAGAGAGCAGAATCGTTCAATGTTATATCTGGTCTCATCAAAATATAGCTTCCGTTGCTTGTCCGTCAGCACAGGAAAGATGTCCTGCATGTGTTTGATTTCAGCAGCTAGTGCATGGTCAAAAGATTCCATTGCTGACTGGTAGTCTTCTATAATCATGTAATAAAGACCTAAGTCATTGACTGCCTTGATGTATAAAGGATGATAATTGCCTAATGTCTTGGCCCGAATGCGTTTCGCTTCTAGCAGCAACTTACCGGCCAGAGAAAAATTTCCAAACTGTAAGTAGAGGAGAGCTACATTATTAAGCGAAGTGGCATAGTTAGCGTGCTCCGTACCGTAGATTACTTTATCCATATCGAGCACTTTCATGTACAGATCCAGTGATTTGCCCAATTCACCCTTCTCCTTGAAAATACTGGCCAGGTTACTCAAGCTACTGGCATAGTCTGGATTCATAGAGCCGAATAAATCTAGAAACCCTTGCGAACTTTCTCGAAAACACTCTTCTGCCTTTTCAATCTCGCCTTGTCTCTTGTAGATTGTTCCCAGATTATTGATCATGTAAGGACGAATGGTTCGAATGTCGCCCGCCACATTCAGAGCCTGGTCCATGTAATCATTTGCTGATTTAAGATCATTGAGTCGATAATATAAACCGCTCAAGCCATTCAGCGTTTCGAGCATTACAATTGGATCATTGTTATATCTCTCTTGTTTTTTTTCAAGGTTGTGGAGTAGGTAGTTTTCTGAGTCAGAATATTCACCCTGTTCGATTTTAAGCGCCGAGAGGCGATCAATTGCACGCAGATACTGAACCTCATTGTTGCCTTTAGCCATCTCGATGGCCTTAAGCAATTCTGCCTCACTTTTCCCCAGATCGCCATAATCCCGGTAGGTTGTTCCAATTTCAATTTGTAAGGCAATCTGAATCGAATCATTGTCTGTCCCCTTAATGATTGCCTGATTCAGTGCTTTGAGGCTTTCCTCAAAGTTTCCAACCTCTCTGTGATAAATACCTTGTGAATAGAGATACCGAATTTGTGCCTTGGTATCTCCCTTGTAATGTCTTTCGGTTACCCTTCCTGCCAAGTCAAGGTATCTTCCGGCTTCTGCGAATCTTCCAAGTTCCTGATAGACTGCCGTTAGGTTATAGTAGATACCCAGCAAGTCTTTTTGAATGGAATCTTTATTTGTGACTCGGTAACTAATACCATGATGAAATGCATTCAGACTTCTCTGCTTGTCGTTTACCTCCCACAGGATCAAACCAACATTGTTATATAACTCAGCAATTCCAATTTCAGAAACACAGGCACCAGAATCCAGATCGGTCAGTAGTGAGTTTGCGTAAAACTTTGCTTTGAGGGGATTATCGTATTTGAAAAGATTTGCACTATCTAATTTTTGGAGGCAGGTCTGTGCACCAGCGAAAGAAGATAGAAAAATCAGCAAACAAATGATTCCGAATCTAGGCATTAACGCTTTTGGATTATAATCAACCTTTGAATTTAGCAAGGATACCTAAATCTTTGGATGCCTGAGACTATTTTCCTATCAATACCCATCCCTTTACGATGAATGCACTAAAAGTAGGTTTTTGAATGAGCTACCCGGAAAAAGTAACCTTTACTTTGGTACCGGAAGTATCAGAGGAAATGGAAAGTTTGCCACCTTGAAGATTTTTCGTAAAACTTTCCATTAGAGAGCTACCTAAACTACCAGCCCTTTTCTCTTTTTTTGGATCAAATCCCTCACCATTATCAGAAACTTCAAGTTCAATAATGCCATTTAGACGTTTTGCCTTGATTTTTATAAGCCCACTTTCATTATCCCCAAATGCGTATTTTAGTGAATTTGTGATTGCCTCTGATGTAATCAATCCCAGGTTGATGGCCACCTCAGTATTAACAATAAGTGGCCTTTCAATCTGTGTTTCTATTTTGATATTCGGATTATTCATCACCTTCATAGATGTTTCAACGAGTTCACCTAAATAGGCATGAAGGACTACATTTTCTACGGATTTCCCCTTGAGTAATAGTTCATGCACCAGGCTCATATTTTTGATGCGTGTTTCAACTCTGTCTGCAATTTCCGAGGGAGGCATGCCCTTTACCATTGCATTCACACGTACCATACCAGCTACCATCTGTAGGTTGTTCTTTACCCGGTGATTCAACTCTTTAAATAGCAGCTCATTCTGATGAATTGTATCTCTCAGTTGTTCTTCATATTCATTTCTGTGATTAATTTCTATTTTAAGCTGTTCGTTAACAGCTCGAAGCTCTGTTGTTTGATGGTCAATTATCTCTTGCATTTGTTTTGGACTCTTAAGATTGACTAGTTCTTTGGATTCATAGGTAAGGACGATGAGTGTTACAAAAGATACACTGGCAGTCATGACCTTGATTAACCCCAAAAGCCTGTACATGGGATACCAGAAGGTAATGGCATCAAAAAGATGGGTGAGTCCACAAAAGAAAATGAAAAAGGAGAAAAGCCAGAGTAGGTTTCTGTAAGGCAATTTTTCTTTTTTATGCCTTTTAAGAAACAATCCTAAAAAAATGGGGATTCCAAAATAAGATATAAAAGTAATGAGATCTGCAAGAATATAGGACCAACCATGAAAGCCTGCCCATGATCCACAAAACCACCTTTTAGGCCATTCACTTACACTGAAAAGCTCTGAAAAAAATGTTTTTGCTTGATTGATTGGAGTGAGAGCAACCTCTGTATTAGTAGAGCAAATTCCGCCTACACATGTGGTATTATTTGGGTAAAACGTTGTGAGCGTTAATCCGGAAAGCATAATGATTATGCAAAAAACCATCATAATAATGATGGTGGTCTTCAGTGGAGTACCTTTTAACATGTCATAGCTGTTGAAGCTATCTAATCTAATAAACAAATCTCATTAAAACCCTATTTTATCCTGTTATTTTACAATAAACTAATGTAAAATAGAAATAGGAGTTTGAACTAGATCATTAAAAGTCGATGATAGCCTGTGCCTGATCTCTGAGTCGCTTCATATATGAATCATCTGCAATCTTCCCTTTCTCCATTTTTCCATTGATACGTATCAGCTTTGGCTTTAAAGCGAGTACATGCATGCCCAGGTAATTAAAGATATCAGTTAGGTGGCTCATGGCCATTACACCGCCTTGAATGCCGGATGAAAGTCCTACTATTGCACATTTCTTTCCTTTCAAAGTTCCCGGGAATTCCAGCGCATCAAGAAAGGTCTTGAGAACACCTGGGAAGGATCCATTGTATTCAGGAACAATAAAGACAAATTTTTGCGCCGTTTTCATGTGTTCACGTACAGGATTGAAATCTACATTTGTGCCCTGGTTTTCATACAATGCAGAAGCAATAAAATCAGCGGGTAGTTTTTCCAAATCGATAATAGTAGATTCAACCCCCTGCTCATTCAGGATTTCCTGATATTGGATCGCCACCTGTTTGGAGATGGAGTTTTTTCGATTGGTGCCGCTAATGATAGTAATCATACAGGATTTTTAAATCAAAATTGTAGATGTGAACACATATAGAAATATTTGCCCGATAATTGCGTTTCTCACGAGATTGCAAAGAAAACACAAACCTGTAAACCAGAAGAACGGCTTTTAGTTCAAATGTCTATCACTGTTAATCATCTAACCAAAGTTTACGGTACACAAAAGGCCTTGGATAATATTTCATTTGAGGCTGAAAAAGGTAAAATAACGGGATTTCTCGGGCCGAATGGTGCTGGAAAGTCTACCACCATGAAAATTGCTACCGGCTACATTGGTTTGACTGATGGGTCTGTTCAGGTAGATGGCGTTGATGTTTCAAAAGAGCCCTTGCAGGTGAAGAAGCTGACAGGTTATTTACCGGAAAACAATCCGTTGTATCTGGAAATGTACGTGAAGGAGTACCTTGGTTTTATTGCCGCATCCTATGGGTTGAAAAATAAAAAATCGCGGATAGAAGAAATGATTGAAATGTGCGGGCTTGGGCGAGAGCAGCACAAGAAAATCGGGGCTCTATCAAAAGGCTATCGTCAGCGTGTCGGGCTTGCACAGGCATTGATTCATGATCCACAGGTTTTGATTCTGGATGAGCCCACTAGTGGTTTAGATCCAAACCAATTAGTGGAGATTAGAAAAGTGATTAAAGAGGCAAGTAGAGATAAAACCGTCATACTTTCCACCCACATCATGCAGGAGGTAGAAGCTTTATGTGATAAGGTGGTGATCATCAATAAAGGACAAATTGTGGCTGATGATGAAGTGAAAAACCTTAAGTCCGTGACGGCAGATGTGATCACCTATAAGGTGGAGTTTGAAGAGGAGGTAGCTAGCACGCTTTTCGAGAAAGAGGGACTTAAAGTTTCTAATCTTGAACGGCATATTTATAGTATTTCCGCTCAGGAAGATCCACGGAAGATGATCATGAAGGTGGCGGGTGAGCATGCCATGCCACTCATCAATATCTCAAAGGAAGAGCAATCATTGGAAGGAATTTTTCAGGAGTTGACACGAGGAAAGTGAGAAATGAAATTATACCATATCGAAAAGATTTGAAAGCAAAAGCAAGGGAGCTGAGAAAGAACAGCACACTGTCAGAGGTATTGCTGTGGCAAGAACTTAGGAAAAGACAATTCAACGTTCAATTTCATCGGCAAGTACCGTTTCTTAACTACATTGTTGATTTTTACTGCCATGAGTTGAAATTAGCAATTGAAATAAATGGTAATTCACATGAATGGAAAGTGTCGTATGATCATCAGAGAATTGGAAAATTACGAGCTGAAGGAGTTGAGGTTTTAGTCTTCGATGATCTTGATGTTAAGAACAATATCAAATGGGTGTTAAATGAGATATATAGAAAGATTCATGGAGAGAAACTTTGACACCCTCCTAACCTCCCTCAAGGGAGGAATTCGTTCGATCGAAAAGTGGATTTTAGATCGAAGAGATTATCCCCTTGAGGGGATTATAGGGGTGTCATTAACAAGTAAATGTTCATGATCACGATCCTAAAAAAAGAAATAAACGAATTCCTTGATTCACTCATCGCCTATGTGGTGATAGGGATTTTCTTAATAGGAATTGGATTGCTCATGTGGGTCTTTCCGGATACCAATGTATTGGACTATGGATATGCCAGCATGGAGACCTTATTTTCGCTTGCTCCTTATGTATTTATGTTTTTGATCCCTGCTATTACAATGAAAGCATTTGCAGAGGAGAAAAGAAGTGGAACCATCGAACTATTATACACTTTGCCATTTCGGGATATTGAAATAGTGGTCGGAAAGTTCTTTGCAGGCTTCCTTCTGGTTGTTTTCTCCATTCTCCCCACGCTGATCTATTACTTTTCTCTTTCCTATTTAGGTAATCCGGTCGGAAACCTTGATACAGCAGGTATTACAGGATCATATATCGGATTGATTCTACTTGGAGGCATCTTCACTTCTATCGGTATTCTTTCATCCGCATTAACGGGTAATCAAATCGTTTCCTTTATTCTGGCAGCTTTTTTATGCTTTGCCTTTTATGCAGGGTTTGATTCCATTGCCTCCATTAATATTTGGTCTGAAACATCTTTCATAATTGCTCAGGTTGGAATCTTATCTCATTATGAGACCTTGAGTAAAGGATTAATTGACTTAAGTGATGTGGTATACTTTCTATCAATGATCGTGCTTTTTCTATATATCACACGAATTGTATTAAACGTACAAAAAGGATGAGGGAGGAAAGTAAAATAGTCATACTTCAGACCCTTGTGGTAATTCTGTCCGTTTGGCTGGTAAACCAGCTGGCAGAACGGTACCGGGTACAGTTTGATCTGACCGAGGAGAAACGCTACACCATTTCAGATGCAACCAAATCCCTCTTACAATCTCTTGATGAGGACGTCTATTTTGAAGTCTACTTGGCGGGGGATTTGCCATCCAATTTTGAGCGCTTTCAAAATGCTATTGCAGAAATGCTGGATCAATTTGCCCTGGAGAGTGATAACCGCATTCAATATAAATTCACCGACCCTGCTCAGGCGACCAATTTGCAAGCCCGAAATCAGTTCTATCAATCGTTGATAGATAAAGGTGTTCAAGCAACTAATCTTAACTATAAAAATGCGGATGGTGATAAGATGGAAAAGCTCATTTTCCCGGGCGCGCTCGTTTCAAAAGGGATCAATGAAGTTCCTGTCAACCTACTGAAGGGGAATAGCGCTGCAGGGCCCATCCTCAATCAAAGCATTGAAGGGTTGGAATATGAATTAGCATCTGCCGTAAATCAGCTGGTCGATGGAGGCACGAAAAGAATTGGATATATCATCGGGCATGGCTCTCCAGACTCCTTGGATCTGGCTGGCTTCAGGAGTACAGTCTTATCCAAGTTTGATCTTTTTAATGTCTCATTGGAAGGACGTCAGGAACTGAGTGGCTATGATGCAGTGGTTATAGGAAAACCCACCAGGCCCTTTACTGAGCAAGAGAAATACCTGGTAGATCAATACCTGATGCGAGGAGGTAATTTGATTTACTTTATTGACGCTTTAAGTGTGAACATGGATAGTGCTTCCGGTGAAGGAACTGTAGCCATCCCATACGAGACGAACCTCACTGATCAGCTGTTCAGGTATGGGGTCCGTGTCAATCAGAATTTTGTATTGGATGTAAATAGTGGTCAGTTTCCGGTGGTTGCAGGCAATATGGGCAATCAACCTCAGATTCAAATGATCCCATGGCCTTTCTTTCCGGTTTTAACCAATTTCAGCAAGCATCCATCGGTCCGCAATTTGGATGCGATTCTGGGCCGATTTGTATCAGAAATTGATACCGTAAAAGCTGTGGGTATTACGAAAACACCATTGATTAATACCACCCAATACACCAAACTACTTGGACCACCTGTCCGAGTTGCTTTTAATGATTTGAGAGATGAACTTAGGCCTGAGAAGTTTACGGATGGGCCAAAAACGGTAGGATATTTATTGGAAGGAAAATTCACCTCGCTGTATGCTAATCGCCTGATTCCAAGAGGTTTTGATAAGCAGTCATTTATTGAGAAGGGTGAACCCGGAAAAGTGATAGTCATTGGAGACGGAGACATCATTCGTAATGATCTGGATCCGGAAACAGGCGAACCACTGGGGCTGGGGGTGGAGCCTTTCACCAAAACCACCTACGCGAACAAGGAATTTATCCTGAACATTTTAGATTACATGGTGGATGACTCTGGTTTGATAGCAACCAGGTCCCGCGAGGTAAAGATCCGACCATTGGATCGAGTGAAAGTGCAACAGGAGCGTTCAAAATGGCAGCTTATTAATCTGGTTGCACCTGTTGTTTTGATTTTGATCATTGGTGGAGTGAAATGGTATTTAAGGAAGAAGAAATTTGCTAGTACGTGAATAAATCAATAAAATACCTCATTGCAATAATGTTGCTGTTAGCAGCAAACCTTTGGTTGTTTTTTTCAGGCAGTGGGAATAATACACCAGCGGCCGAAACATATTTTGCTTCCGAAGACTTGGAAGAAGTAAGCCGGTTTTTGTTTGTACTGGACGGAGACACTACAAAAATTGAGCGAGCAGATCAGGAGTGGATACTCAATGATCAATTCAAAGCAGATGAAGGATTTGTCAACACGTTGATCTCAATCCTGGAGCGTGTAGAAGTAGGTAGAACCATCAATGACTGGGATAAGGAAATACTGGGAAGTGCAGAAGTAGAATTTGACTTTAACTCTCGATATCGCTTTCAGCTTGCTACCAACCCAAACAGAACCAAGACTTACTTCATATCGGATGATATAGCCAAAGAAGTGGCCGTGCCTGGATATCGGGATAACGTGGCAGATATATTTACCCTTCACCCGGATCAGTGGAGAGACCGGTTGGTTGTGGATGGTAGTTGGAGGTCCATCCAACGTGTGGAGGTAAGCAATAAAACCGGAGAAGATTTTAATATTGTCTTCGATGATTCTTTTTTTCTGGTAAATGGAGAAACACCAACAGATAGTTCAGGTGTTATAAACTACATTAATCAGTTCCAGCAGTTCCAGGCAAATGAGATGATTTCAAGTGGAAGGTTCCCTGAATTGGACAGTCTTGCCAGTACTGAACCAATGGCCATCCTGCTCATAGATGACATCAAATATGAAGATCCAAAAACACTCAATATTTATCCAGGGCTGAAGAATCAGCCATATCATTTGGCGGTTGATGAGAATGGCAATAGGATGGTTATTGATGCAAGAAGAGTGCAACAAATCTTATCCAATCCGGATCGAGCTAACTGATCATAATTCAACTGTATATCTCATATTTTGTGCTTAAATTAGCGTCCCGAAAAAAATAGGCGGGTAGCCTGAATCACTAAGCTTTACATTATGAAATTTATTGTATCATCATCCTATCTTTTAAAGCAGCTTTCAGCCATCAATGGTGTGATTACAACAAATCCTGTTGTACCCATTTTGGAGAACTTCCTATTTGAAATTAGTGATGGAAATTTAACAGTTACAGCTTCGGATTTGCAAACAAGTATGATCACTGAATTGCAAGTGGAGGCAAAAGAGGATGGCAGCATTGCGATTCCCGCAAAAATCTTATTGGAGACCTTAAGAAACTTGCCAGAGCAACCGGTAACCTTCTCGATTGACAGCAACACTTACAGCATCGAAATCAACTCTGATAACGGTAGATATAAGCTAGCAGGTGAAAATGCTACGGACTTCCCTAAGATTCCAACTGTATCTGATGGTTACTCTGTGAACATGTCTTCAGAAGTGTTGGGTAGAGCAATCAATAATACCATTTTTGCCACTTCCAATGATGAGCTTAGACCAGCAATGACCGGGGTATTTGTAAAGCTCGATGAAACCAATACCACCTTTGTAGCGACTGATAGTCATAGATTGATTCGGTATAGAAGAGTGGATGTAGCTGCTGATATGGGGCATAGTATGATCATCCCTCGGAAGGCACTTACACTACTGAAAGCGACACTTCCTCAGGAGTTGACCAATGTGAATGTTGAGTTTAATGCTTCAAACGCATTTTTCAACTTCAATCGGGTGAAGATGATTTGTCGCCTGATCGATGAACGGTTTCCCGATTATGAGAATGTGATTCCATTGGATAATAATAACACCGTAGTGGTGAAGAAAGACGAGTTGCTTAGCTCACTTAAACGTATTGCGATTTACGCAAACAAAACCACGCATCAGGTACGACTTAAGATCACTGGAAGTGAGCTGATGATTTCTGCAGAGGATTTGGACTTTTCGAATGAAGCCAACGAAAGACTTTCATGTGAACATGATGGCGAAGATTTGGAAATTGGATTCAACGCCAAATTCCTGGTTGAAATGTTGGCAAATATTGATTCTGATGATATTACATTAAGGCTTAGCGCTCCCAATAAAGCAGGTATCATTACTCCAAATGAGAAAGATGAGGAGGAAGATATCCTTATGCTGGTGATGCCTGTGATGTTGAATAACCAGGTATAAGGTAGTTCAATTAAGAGTTTGATATAGAAGCGATGCGTATAGTATCGCTTTTTTTATTGCTCTGATTCAAGCTCTTTTACCATTTTTCGTAAGCGGCTTACTTTCTTTCCATAGATCAGAAAAAGTATCAAGTGAAATAAGCTACCTACAAGTGCTACCAGTATAATCCAAACAATAATTGTAATGGCCAATTGTCTTACGGTTTCTATTTTAGCCAGTCCTTCCGCATTGGCTGGGTCCATTAATCCATAGATAAACCCCGTAATTAAGGAAATCCAGAAAATAACTTTGTAGTGTAGAAGAAAAAACCGGAGGTATCCGTACACTTTCTTCAGGCTTTCTAAAACATTTTTATCGTAGTTAAAACGCTTAATCTGCCTTATTAGAAACTGATAATAAACAAGATAAATAAGGGTCAACAGCACATATGCTCCGATAAGCCAATACGAATCCCCTTGCTTAAATGAGAATAGAACCATTGGAGGAAGTACAATAATACTGAGCCAAAACTCGATCCATAGTATGGTTTTGATCCAGTAGAGAGTGGTTTTCGTTCCTTTTTTCTCTAGCGTGGTGATGTGAAGAGAAGATGGGTCTTCTTTTTCCTTGCCTTTTTTCCAGACTGATCGTATGTCAAACTCTTCAGCCATTGATTATCATCTTTAATTTTTCTTTAAGTCTATTCACCTTCACGCCTACGTTACTCACCGTGATACCAAGAATTTCGCTCATCTCCTTATAGCTTTTATCTTCCAGATAGAGGAGAATAATGGCTCTCTCAGACTCCTTCAGCTTTCTTATCCCCTGATACAGTTTTTCTATTTGTTCTTTTTCAGGATCAGTTTCTTCAGGGGCATCAACTTTCCATTCTATCGGAACGGTCTCTACTTTACGCTTCAACCGTTTAGAATGAGATAAACATACATTTAATGTCACACGATACACCCAGGTTGAAAGCTGAGATTTTCCTTCAAATGATTTGTGAGATCGCCACAGTTGTAATGTCACCTCTTGCACAAGGTCTTTCAGTGATTCTTCATCACGTGCATAAGCCCTGCACAAGTGCATGATGATGGACATGTGCTCTTCTACGTACGATTTGAAGAAATCTTCCGACACGCTTAGAGGTGTTAGTAGCTAAAGTTGCCGATTTATTTCAATCAGCAATTATTTTTTCTTGGCAGTCCTTTTTCCTCGCCCTTTCTTTTCAGGTGCTTTTTCAGCCAATTCTTTACATTCCTCGTAGGTAAGCTCTTCAGGCTTTTTATCCTTTGGAATCTTGACGTTCTTTTTCCCAAACTTGATGTAGGGTCCATATCTGCCATTCAATACAAATACCTGATCATCTTCATCAAAGGTTTTGATGTACTTGTTGGCATCAGCTTCACGCTTCTCATGGATGAGTTCGATGGCCTCTTCTGCGGTAATGGACAATGGATCCTGATCCTTTTTCAAGGAAACAAACTTTCCATCGTGACGAATATATGGACCATATCGTCCTACAGCAGCAACCATTGGTTTATCCTCGAAGGTTCCAACTTCGCGGGGTAGTTTAAACAGTTCAAGTGCCTCTTCTAACGTAATGGTATCCATGAATTGACCATGCTTCAGGCTTGCATACTGTGGTTTTTCCTCTCCTTCGACCAATTCACCTTTTTGGACATATGCACCATATTTTCCATGACGTGCATAGATTTTTTCACCCGTTTCCGGATGCTCACCAAGCTCCCTTACCTGGTTAACCTCAGATCGATCCAGATTCTTGGATTTTTCTACTGTGGAGTGGAATCCGCCGTAGAAATTGTCGATCATTTTATTCCAAATGGTTTTACCCTGCGCAATATCATCAAACTGTTGCTCTACATCTGCAGTAAAGCTGTAATCGATCACATTCGGAAAGTGATCCACAAGGAAGTCATTGACCACCATCGCAGTGTTGGTAGGAAATAGTTTGTTCTTTTCTGCTCCTGTGATCTCTGTCGCTTCTTCACGCTTGATCTCTCCGTCTTTTAGCCTGCATTCAACTGAAATCCTTTCATGACCTTCACGAGAATCTTTCTCAACATAATTTCTTTTCTGGACAGTTGAAATGGTTGGCGCATAGGTAGAAGGACGACCAATTCCCATTTCTTCTAATTTCTTTACCAGACTCGCTTCTGTGTATCGAGGTGGGTGACGGGTGAATCCTTGTTTGGCGAGAATTTCTTTCAGATCCAATGCTTGCCCAACTGATAAAGGAGGAAGTATTTTGGTGTTTTCCTCTTCACCGTTTTCATCATCTGTCGACTCAATATAAACTTTTAGAAAGCCATCAAATTTTACTACTTCGCCTTTGGCAACCAGTTTTTCATCTGTTGTAGAAATACCGATCGTTGCAGTGGTCTTTTCCAATTTAGCCTCTGACATTTGAGATGCTATAGCTCGCTTCCAGATGAGTTCATAAAGTCTTTTTTCTGCGTCATCCTTGCCGGTAACCTGAACCCCAAAATTTGTTGGCCTGATAGCCTCATGAGCCTCCTGAGCTCCCGCTTTCTTCGTTTTAAAGACTCGACGATGGGCATAACTCTCGCCATAGTTAGCATTGATGGCAGAAGCAGCACCATTGAGAGCTTCATCTGATAAGTTTAATGAGTCTGTTCTCATGTAGGATATTTTTCCCGCCTCATATAGTTTTTGGGCAACAGACATGGTTCGTGCTACCGAATAGCCCAATTTCCTGCTGGCCTCCTGCTGCAATGTGGAAGTGGTGAAAGGGGGGGCAGGTGATTTTTTAGCTGGCTTGGTTTCCAGGTTTTCTATTGAGAAATTAGCACCGTTACATTTTTGTAAGAAGCTCATGGCTTCTTGTTCAGAATCAAACTTTTTTGGTAGCTCTGCTTTTAAAACTTTTCCACCCTCAAGATTAAATTCAGCAGTAATCCTAAAAGAAGATTCTGGTTTGAAATTGGCGATCTCACGCTCTCTTTCTACCACTAAACGTACGGCAACAGACTGTACTCTTCCTGCAGAAAGACCGCCTTTAATCTTCTTCCAAAGAATAGGAGACAACTCAAATCCAACCAGTCGATCAAGGATTCTTCTGGCTTGCTGAGCATTTACCAAGTCAATGTCTATACCGCGTGGATTTTTGATGGCGTTTTGAATGGCGTTTTTGGTGATTTCTCTAAAAACAATTCTTCGTGTTTTGGCATTATCTAAATCCAGGGCCTCAGATAGGTGCCAGGAAATGGCTTCTCCCTCACGGTCATCATCCGATGCGAGGTAAATGGTTTCTGCTTCTTTTGCCAGTTTCTTGAGTTCCTTTACTACATCTTTTTTGTCTTTAGATATTTCGTAGGTGGGCTTAAAATCGTTCGCTATATCAATAGCAGAATCATCTTTGGGTAAATCACGTACATGACCATACGATGATTTCACCTCAAAATCTTTTCCTAAATACCCCTCAATTGTTTTGGCTTTTGCCGGCGACTCTACGATTACAAGATTTTTTCCCATGAATGATTTTTTTGGATCAAAAGTGTTGAGCGGAACTCAATTTGCGCGTAAACATAACACGACTATTTAAATCCTGTTCAAAGGAAAAATGAAAAAACTTAATTTCTTTGGTTTATGGAGACCGGGTTCAATCAATTATATTTAGGGTAAACCAACCTAACAGATGAGTAAAAAAATCTACCTGATTCGGCATTCCTATGCGGAGGACCCTAATGGTAAGCAGGATTTTGAAAGACATTTAACACTTAATGGTCAAAGCACAGTTCGTGCATTGGGCCGCCATCTGATCAATCAAAACTTTAATCCAGATATTATTCTTTGTAGCTCTTCAGTACGAACCACAGAAACGGCAATTAACCTTGTTGAGGAGTTGGAAATCAGTGAGCAGGTGGTATCCTATGAAGAGGTAATCTACAATGCCTCTGTTCGTGAAATGCTGGAGGTGTTGAATACAGTTTCGGAAGACCATAAGGAAGTGGCAATAATTGGTCACAACCCAACCATTACATTTTTCGGGGAATACCTTTCCGGATCGGTCATTGGAAATATGGAACCAGCAGGAGTGGTTACGATAAAAATTCCTAAGCTAAAATGGTCAGAAGTTTCGCAGGGCACAGGTACTTTTGAGGGTTATTACCATCCGAATCATTAAATGTATAATCCAAGCGCTGTAGGTAAAAAAGGGAGTATTTTCGGATTACCATACAATCTCGAAGAATCTGACCTGATTTTAATACCGGTTCATCTGGACGTCACTGTATCGTATGGCCAGGGTACAGCCAAAGCTCCAGATCTCATTCTGGATGAATCTTCACAGTTGGACCTTTCTCTGGTTTCTATCCGGGATCCCTGGCAGCTTAAGGTGGCTATATATGACCGGCTCGTGGTAGCTAGTCAAAATGAAATTCAGCGTGGAAGAGCCATTAACATTATCAAAGCATTGGAGGCGGGTAAGGATCCCGAAGAGGACCAGCTAGCCTACGTCAATGAATATTGTGAAAGCACACTTTTAAAAGTAGAAGAAACGGCATCTTCATTTCATAGCTTAGGAAAGCTAGTTGCAGTTGTGGGAGGAGATCATTCATCACCACTTGGATTGATTCGTGCCTTATCCAAAAAGAAAAATTTTGGAATTCTTCAAATTGATGCGCACATGGATTTAAGAGAGGCTTATGAAGGCTTTACTTATTCTCATGCAAGTATCATGTATAATGCATTGAAAGAAGATGGTGTAAATTCACTAACCCAGGTGGGTATTAGAGATTTTTGCGAGGAGGAGGAATCGTACCTTTCAGAGTCAAAAAAACCTGTGCATGTCTTCTATGATGAAGTAATTCATAACAGACAGGTAGCTGGAGTTTCATGGAAGGAGCAAGTTGAAGAAATCATTAAAACCTTACCTCAAAACGTCTACATCAGTTTTGATATGGATGGTTTGGACCCATCCCTCTGTCCGAATACCGGAACGCCCGTTCCCGGAGGGCTACAGTTTAATCAATCTGTTTATTTGATGGAACAGGTGGTTAGGTCGGGTAGAAAAATTGTGGGTTTTGACGTGTGTGAAGCCGGGAATGATTCGTGGGATGCAAACGTTGCGGCACGGATAATTTATCGGATCGCTACACTTACCGGTGTTTCAAATGGCTTACTTGCTTTTAGATAGTTCGTTCAGTAGCTGTTTGAAATTTTCAGTGTTGTATTTAGCCATCCCATGATTTTCAACTTTTATTATACCGTCCTTATCCAGTACATAGGTAGTTGGTATCGCATGTGTATTATAACTTCTTGGTAAGGGGGATCTGAGGAAATAGACCGGGAACTGAAAATCCTTTTTAGCCAGGTAGTCTTTCGCCTTAGTTTCATCCTGATCTAAAGAGATCATCGCAAACCTAACTTTGTCCTTTTTGTCATTGTAGAGCTTGTTAATGTCAGGCATTTCAGCGATACATGGAGGGCACCAGGTAGCCCAAAAGTTGATAAAAACGACTTCTCCCTTGAAAACATCAAAGGGTATTTTTTCTCCATTCAGATCTTCAAGCAAGAAGTCGTAAGAAGCAGACTTCTCATCATTCACAACATTTGGCTGAATAATCCCTGTAGATAGCACTACTTTCTGAATTCGACCGATTATCGCTGTATGCCACCCAGCCAGGTAAATCACACCGCAGACAACAATTAAAACGATCCATTCTATAAGTTCTCGCTTGATTTTTCGCTTCATAATTAGGGTTTAAAGCTATTAAGACACCCCAACCTTGCAAATGATTCATTCTTAGCTGGTAAGTGTGTCTTCTTATTTTTATAAAACCACTTAGTATTTTTATAAATTAGCAATTGCAAAAAATCTCACCATGCGTATGAAACTCAAGTCAACAGCTATTATCCTTCTATTTCTCATCGCCTATGGCGCTCAAGCCCAGAAAATCAAATACAAGAATCTGTATCCTTTGCTTGAGGCAAAAAATTATGAAGAAGGAATCCCTCAATTAAAAATTTTCTTGTCTGATGAAAAGAACAATGATGAGGCGAATGCTCACCTTCAAATGGGGTTGTGGCTGGAAAAGAGGTTTCTGGAGTACGATGTTGTCGATGATTCAGCAAAGCTTTATGCATCTGGCGATTCTGCAGTAGCTTCTCTGGAAAAAGCTAAAACGCTTATTGATGATAAAGAACTTAGAAAAAATGATGAGTACTATCAGTCTTTTTTCCGACGAGATCTGAGAACCGGTGAGTTTGGGATTAAAGTATCCGATGTTCATCTGGATATCGAGAAAAAAGTGGAAGCTATTAACACGCGGATTGCGGATGTAAAAGAAATGCATCGCCGGGTAGTGAAGGTGGAAAACAACCAAAAAGCAGCGATGGATGATTATCAAGCGTTGGTTTCACAATATAAATTGTATAGTAGCCTGTTGATTGGTGCTGATGATGAGGTACAGTCTAAGCTTGCAAGTATTGAAGAAAATGGAAGAGTAGGAGTGGAGAATGCGAAGAGCGTCCAGGAATTAGCTGCGAAACTGGGATCAGATAAATATAGTGAAGAGCCGACTTTGAAAAGTATCGATCAATATGGTGTGGATGGTATGAATGCTTCCAATATTCGCTCTGGAGTTATCGAAATTTGGAATTTTGAAGAATGGGCTCGTGAGTCACAGTCTGAAATCATGGGTGGGGTTGCGCTTTTTAAAACGATGGTAAAAAACTATGCGGATGAAATTCGTGATAAGAAAGCCAAAGCTAAAAATAGTCAGGACGTAGAAATTGGTGATTTCCCTGAGAACCTAGCCAATCAGTTTGATAAGTACGATCCGGAATCAACTGTTGAGAAACTGTTGAAGATTGAGATGTATGAAGCTAGAATTATTAAAAATGTGGATTTACAATTGAATCCTGCTTTGATGGATTCATCATTGATTGGGAAGCAATTGCAAATTTATGATCTGGCATATGCCAACGCTAAGGCGATGAAGCTATTAGTTGAGTCGATCAATACCGATGATCTTGAAGTGGCGAAGAAAAAATACAAGGATTACATTGAAAGCTTTTTTCAGAAGTATGTAACGGCTTCCAAATATGTAACTGACATGCAAATATGGGCCGGGAGACAAGTGGATTGGTTAGGAGAGGCTGTGGAGTTCTGGGGTGAAAAAAACCGATGGGGTCTGAGTGCTGAAAATGATGAAGTCAAATACCCATTGTTTATTCAGGACGCTCCTGAGGGTGGATTCATGACGATGGGCATTCCTGTAAAAACACCGGATGAGATAATAGCCTATGGCGCAGATTTGAATAGCAAAAAGGGATATGTGGCCTCTTTTGGACCTGACAGAGTGGTGAAATGGAAGCTTGACTTTGATCTACCGGGAAGTGAGGCTGTGCAGTATGTTAGTGATTCTATCCCAACCATAGAAGGCTCTGAGAGCTTCTACATTTACAATACTTCTGCCACTGAAAACAATTTTGTAGTGGTTAGCTATACGCCTGCAGGACAGCTCAACTGGGGGACTTTAGTGACTATTTCGAAGAAGCCGGTCGATTTTAAATTTGATGACCTTACTCAGGAATTGACCATTCTTCTTTACCCTGAAGAACAGCTGCCTTTAGATTCTGATGAGTTAGGATATGTGGTGATTGATAGAACAGGGAATGCGCGATAGTTTATTAGTAATTGTCTTATTTTTTTCTTTCATCGCTTGCTCAGAAGAGGACCTTCCCGAAGGGCTATATGATTATCAGGTTGAACGTCTTTTGACCGGTGGGTCTGCTAAAACCTGGGATCAGGTGGTCGGCTCAACAAATTGTACGGACTCATTAAAGTTGTACTTTGAATTGGTCAATGACTCGGTAGACATATCCCAAATAAACCCGGGAAGTGCCTGCGCTTTTGATGATACACTCTTTCTTGGAAGGGCCAATGCTTCAGGTTTTCCCGATAACAACTTATTTACGGATTCATTGAATTTTTCTGATGGTGATTATTGGATGATTCGGAGGATCACTTCAAGTCTTTTACAGATTGAGGTTTATAATAACACTTCAGATTACAGATACGTAGAATAGTCGCAAAAAAGCTTTTACTTACTTTTGGCCGTTCTATCAACAGATAGCCCTTTTTGAACGAAAAGATTATCAATTGATGATATTCTCTTTGTAATTTGATGCTGTATTTACCAAACTATCAGTATGAAATTGAAAGGAACTCTATTTCTAATAGGAAATCTATGTCTATTAATTTCTGTAATTGCTCAAAATAACCCGGCAGGAGTTGGTAGCAATAATATCATTTGGCTGGAAGCCAATGATCTATCAGGGCCCCTCTCAGATAATTTTACATGGTCTGACAAAACAGCAAATGGATTTGATGCTGTAGAAGTTGCTGGTGGAAGTGTTCCAACAATAGTAACTATTAGTGGAAATCAATATCTAAGATTTGCTGGTTCAGCTGGTGAACAGCTACTTATAGCTGATGATGATGCTACCACCAACCTTCTAGATGGAGCAAGTGAATTTTCAGTGATTGTCGTTTTTAACACTGGCTCAACTGATACAAGAGCTCTAATATCAAAAAGACTGAACTCAGGTGGAGGAAGTAGATCATGGACAATGTTCTACAACTCCGGGTTCAACATGTTTGGCTATGCCGGAGCTACTACTGTGGGAGGATCTGGAAATGTAGCTTCAGCAGGAAATCCATATATCGCTACAATGACAGTAGATGCATCCTTATCTGGTGGATCTGTTAAAATGTTTGTGAATACAGACTCTGAAGGGAGTACGGGTTCAAATGTATCAATCCCGGATCGAACAGAAGATATCCTGATTGGAGAATTCAACAATGGAGATGGAAGATATTTTGATGGTGATATTGCTGAGATAATTGTTTACAGAGACGCTCTAAATGGTGGTGAACGAATTGTATTAGAAAATTACCTTGCTGATAAATATGGTATTTCAATTTCAGCAGATTACTTCGGAAACTACGCCAATTACACGTCAACATACAACGATGATATGCGGGGAATTGGAACCGAAGATGGGAGTGAGATCCATGGGACCTCTGGCTTTAGTAGTGGGTTACAAATAGAGGCCACTAGTGGGCTTGATAATTCAGATGAATTCGTGCTATTTGCTCATGACAATGCAGTAGCTCATGCAGACAATTCTACAGCTAATACAGCAGACGTAGACATATTTAATCGATGGCAAAAAGATTATTTTGTTGAGGCTAGCCAAAGTGGCGTGATTGATGCTGCTTCCGTGGAAACGACATTTAGATTCGATTTTGGTGATGCAGGTCTTACACGAACTGGAAGCGTTACAGATTATGTATTGCTTTACCGATCTACCTCCACGGGTGAATTTTCACGTGTTTTTGCAAACAGCTATGCTTTTGAAAATGGTGATCAGGTTGCCGTATCAGTTCCTGCCAGTAGATTGCGCTCTGGGTATTACACATTAGGAAGAGGAAATCAAATAACCAGTCGCACGTGGTACGTATTACAAAATGGTAACTGGTCAAATCCAAATACGTGGACATTGGATGCTGGTTCGGCCCCTATCCCAAACAACCCATTGAATGAGACCCCAGGAAATGAGGATGAGGTGGTTATTCGCAATGGAAAGACAGTTACCATTCAATCCACTACCAATAATTTAAGTTTATCAAGTATTACGATTGATGGAATACTTAACCTTACTACCTCGTCAAGTCATGACTTTAGCATAATAAATGGCCAGGGCACGATAAGAATGAGCGGAAACGGTGGTGTAAGCAACTTCCCTGATGGAGTTACTACCACTTCAGATGGGTTTGGCAACCCTGCAAACGGAGGGCTATTGATTGTAGAAGACGCGTTGGAGTTTGATCAAAGCGAGACATTTAAGGACGTTAGAATACTAACTGATGCGGCTACAGATATTGTTGCACTAGGCGCCAATTTGACTATCAATGGAGATTTTAATGTCAGGTTTGGTACGCTCCAATTTGGGGACGGAACCACCGCAAACCGTGCTTTCACAGTTATTGGAGATTTTTCTGTCGAGAACAATGGGGGCTCACAAGACGGACGGGTGAGCACTGCTGTTGCGAGTAATACGAGGCATGAATTCAACCTGTATGGTGATTTCCTCAATGAAGGAACCGCTCAATTCTCTGACCGAACCACTCCTACATATGGAAGTGAATCGACCAATGGTGTAGTAGATCTCAACTTGATTTCCACCACTCAGAGTCAGCGAGTAGATTGTAATGGATTAACTTATTTCTATCGTATAGAAATTGATAAAGGGTCAACGGATTTTGTTGCTGATATTCAGGCTGATGATCCTGGAAATTTCATCTTAACAGGTTTTGCTAATGATAATGTGGATGGTGATGTGGATGATCCATCAGATAATGACAATGCTTTTGCGTTAATTACTGGTTCTGCCAGTATCGGAACCAACGTAAGTATTAGATTGAACACTACTGGCAACTACTCTATTGGGACTGGAGCTAAACTCATCGTAAATGGCGGGGAGGTTACAAAAACAGGAGGAGCAGCTATCACTCCATATGGGACAATTGAGGTTGCTGCTGGTATTTTAGAAGTACCTTCAGGAAGTGGTATTACTACCAGAGATGCAGGTCAGATTATTGTATCCGGTGGTGAGGTATGGGCTTCACAAATACGTACTTCCATTCAAGGATCCATAGCGCAAGGAGGGTTCCAACAAACAGGAGGAACAGTGAATGTTTGGGACTATTCTGCCGCGGAGAGCCCTATCCTGGGTCTGGCCGCAGGCTCACCAAATGGCACGTATGCGCGTTTCTGTCTTACTTATGAGGGAAACTCCTTCATAATGACCGGAGGAACCTTGAATGTTAAAGACGATACTGGTGTAGGCTTGATCTTTATTAATTCTGATGCATCGAACATTAACGTATCTGGCGGACAAGTGAATGCATACTCTAGTACTACCGGTAATTCCATCATTGCTTCGAGGGCTCCTTTCTGGAATTTAAATATCATAAATGAAGACCCAGGAACTGGAGGGAGAATTAGTTCGGAAACTGCAACTTGTGGTTCCGGTGGTGCAGATGATCGCACAATTACTGATCCGGATTTGAAAGTTCTAAATGATCTTACTATTGAAACCAGTACCACAAGAACCTCGGGTTCAAACACCTATGGTGCATATTTGGATTTGTGTCCATTAAATAACTGTGTGAACCTGGAAGTGGGTGGTGATTTGATGATCGAGGATAGCGGAGTGCTGGATGTCTGGGCATGGGACGGGAGTGATAATGACGGTAGTGCTACTGTTACAATGAATGGAGATGAGAACTCCATGCTTTATGTGGGGGATATAACGACCTACACGAATGCATTGGTTGAATTCGAATACCCTGGCGCTGGACCATGGCCATCTGGATTTGGAAGCGGGGATGAGACATATGGTATATATACGCTACCGTTCTACAATTGGGTCATAGATAAAGATGACGCTATACTTTATCTGGCAGCTAAATTACCAAGTAAAGGAGATGGTAGTCCAGGTGGGACCGCAAGTCTTTATAAAACGTCCAATGGTGGTAAGAATTTAAGTAGATATGCTCAAAGGCTGATTGTAGTAACCAATGAATTCCAGCTCCTCAATGGTACACTGAATCAGGTAGATCCTTTAAGCACATTGCAATTGACAGAAGGGGATGGAACTGAATTTGGTACCGTGGGCGATCCGGTAGCTTATGGTATGTACTTATTGGGTACCATCACAAATCAGGGAAATTGCTTTGTTTATGAAGATGGAGTTACGAGAAAAGAAGGAACCGTAAACATCCGGGCGAGCAACAATGTGACGATTTCCTCAACCGATGGAGCCACTTTTGGGAACCTTGAAATTAACAACGCAGGCTTTGAAATAACACTCACAAGCGACTTAGAAGTAGGTCGGCTTCAATATGCAGCAGGAATCATTGACATTGGAACCCACAATTTAAAAGTGGATGTATTCGAGTTTCTTGACTTGTCGTCTAGTGGTTTTATACCAGAGGTAGGAGGCCAGGGAGTTTACTCTACGGCTGATTATATTCGAATGGCGGGCAATGTATCTGATGGTGGCCTTTCCATTAAACTTCCAAGATCACTAACCCTGTACGAAAGCAGTACACCATCATTTCCCGATGCGAATTATACAGAAGAATACAACATAGTAGATCGCGCGAGCTATTACGTAGATGGCCAGGTTTACAATACGCCTGATAGACTGTGGTTTCCGATTGGAACAGATGCGAATGCAGTTGAAAGATATACTCCTGCAGTTATGCATGTGGTTGATGATGCCAGTGTGACTTATGACGGAGATGAATATGTGACTGTTAGAATTGCTGATAGTGAACTTCAAACTACCGATCTGGCTGGTGGTGATATATTATCCTATTACTGGAATGTAAGTATGGAGGGCTTTGATGGAGGGGTTCCGGATGTATCATGGATATTTCAGTATGATGACGCTGATGTAGATGCCGGAGATGAAACACTTTATGTTCCTGGAAAGGTTGAAGACGCTGGTAATTATTTAAGATATGATGATGGAACTGACCAGGCGGTTAAAGATGGTGGTGCTGCAGGAAATAACGGAAATATCGTGGGTACTGATCCAGCAAACATTATCATGTTCAATGGAGTGAATACGGATGCGGTTGGTGATGATGCAAATGATGAAATCGATACAGGGACAGGTGATGGTGTCTACAATCAAGGGAATGTTGATAATAATTGGACCACCCCATGGCCGGGTGCAGGTTTTCCGTTGGAGAATGCAAACTATACCGCGGGGGAAAGCACTCGATTTGATGGGGCGCCTACGATCTTCTATTCAAGAGAAAGTGGATCAAATGCAGATTGGGATGAGGGTGCATCCTGGAATAGCGAAGTTGAAATTGCAGCTGACCCTGTTGGAAGCCCTGGGGTAACAGATGAATATGATTCGGGTGTGGATCAAATTGCAGGAAATACAGAAGGTGTCGACTACCCAGGACCCGGTGATATTGCTTTGCTGGGAGTTAATCCTGATAATGGTACGCCACATAGTATCAGAATTGAGCGAGGAATAACGGCCAGTGCAGCTGAGTTTAGATTCGTTATCAATGCGACAATCACACAAGCCGGAAGAGGAGGGTATGCATTCCTTCCTGAATTAACGCTCAATAGCGATGGAGGTATTCCTACAATTGCACTTTCACAAATAAAAGGAGTAGGAGTAATTACCGATCGAAATAATACAGATCCTGATCTATCCAGTGTTGATTTAGGCGATTACATAGATGAGAGCGAATCTTTTTATTTGTTAGAAAATTTTGACCCAACTTTTACATATCAGAATATCCCGAGTAGATTTCCTAACCTAATCGTTACCTCAGATGGCTTTGGAAACAACGATAGGACGACTGTCATAGGAGCTGATATTGAAGTAGAAGGTGATCTAATTGTTGCTGGAGACGCAAATCTTGAATTGAATGATGATATAGGTAATCCGAATGATGGAGATATCATTGTAAATGGAGATTTTTTAGTTACAGCTTCGTATGAGGTATTCCCAGGAACTGACATAGGCACAGTAAATGAACGACCTGAATTAATATTCCCTGGTTCAACGTCCGGTGTGATTCCTTCAAGAACCATAGAAGTTGGTGGAGACCTGATATTGAATTTTGGTGAAGCAAGAGCCTATATTGCAAATAGCGGTTCAAATGATGTAAATCATACACTGATCATTCATGGAAATCTCGCAGATAGCAGTGTGGTTGATAATAGTGGATTCGATTTTTATGAGAATACGGATCGTGTGAATCTGGTCTTTGAAGGAACTTCATCTTCTGCATTTACAAGAGGGAATACCAATGCGGGATCAGTTCCTGACTTATACAGTATACAATTAAACAAGGTTGATACCACCACCAAGTTCACGATTAATACTGAATTTACGATCCCTCTACCTGCTACAATTAGTCAGCAACCCATTGAAATTGTAAATGGGCTTTTGGTATTGGATAATGCAGCAATAGATGTGACCTTAACAGACGAGACAAGGGGCAACTTCTTACTCCCGAATACCTTAAATTCTGATGCCTCTTCTGGATCGGGCGGGCTCGAAATTGCCAATGGAATTGTTCGATTGGGTGGTGATGATACCGGGATCATTTTAGATGGACTACTTAGAATTTCAGGAGGTACCTTAGATATGAGTGATGACTCTGGAGACAATGGAAACAACTTTATTCAATATGGTTCATCCGACGAAGCAGTTATTGAGGTAACGGCTGGGTCACTATTGGTCGGTTCACAAGTTCGAAGAGCACTCACAAGCATGACAGGTCTTTTGAATTATTCACAGACCGGAGGTATTGCTCAGTTTGGTATTACTGCAGCTCCGGAAAATACACGAGGAGTTTTTGAGCTGTTGGGATCCGGAAGTGAATTTACCCACACTGGGGGAGAGTTTACCGTGGTTAGAGAAAATGGATCCGCTACCGTTGGTTCCTTGATTATCAAACCAAATGGTGGTGATATAGATGTATCAGGCTCCATAATTACGATTGGAAGTGC
Organism: Ekhidna sp.; assembly: GCF_965221965.1. Classification (GTDB taxonomy): domain Bacteria; phylum Bacteroidota; class Bacteroidia; order Cytophagales; family Cyclobacteriaceae; genus Ekhidna. The sequence continues at coordinate 2,472,739 of NZ_OZ244926.1, read as the reverse complement.
TGACACCCCTGCCAATCAGGATGATATTGGCATAGATGCTAATGTTCCGCTCGGTAATGTTTTGGTAACAGGAAACAATAACCTAGCAGCTAAAATCTATAATGTTCAATTGGGACTGGGAGATCTTACCATTCAAGCCGGAGGGACATTTGATGCCAATGGATTTGACCTCACCATCAATGGAGACTTTGCGAATGATGGAACATATTCAAGCGGAGGAACGGACATCAATCAACAAACAACTTCTTTTCCAACTGTAAGCCCACAAGCAATTTCGGGTACTGGAACTACAAACTTCTTTAACCTGGAGAAAGATGGAACTGATGTTCTAACAGTAGGTAAGGATCTTACAATCGACAATGATTTGACCATTTTAGATGGTACAGTTAGCACAGGAACCTCTGCTGTGAATGTCAAAGGAGATATGCAACATGATGCTATTCATGTAAGCGACCCTACAGGTCCAGGGATAGTGTTCAATGGCTCAGACTTACAAAATCTCGATACTTCAACAGGAACAGCTGAGTTTGGAGTACTTACATTGGATAATTCAAATGGCCTTGAGATACCAGGAGATGGAAGAATATTTGAAGTCAATAATAAAGTTGTCCTTAGTTCCGGAGTTTTCAATATAGGAGGCAATCTTTTGATCATGGATGAAGATGCTGTATTTGAGAACGGAGTAGGGGGCCAAGCAAGAGTTGATTTCAATGTGAATAGCATGATATCAGTTAATGCCAGTATTACTGATAATGGAGTAAGGAAAATCTTTACAGATGATTTCAGCGGTACTTATTTATATCCTGTTGGGTTAAATTATTACACACCTGCTGAAGTAAATATTACAGACTTAACTGGTTCTATTGGTGATGACAATCAAATCACGATTAAACCAATCGAGGATATCGCCGGAGGAATTCCGGATGATGCAGATGAAGTGTGCGATAGCTTTACTCAAGACTATGTGGACGTAGATAATATTTTACAGTTTTACTGGTCAATCAGATCAGAAAACATTGAAGATTTTGATGGGTCGATTTTTCTTTACCACGTAGATGAGTTGGAAGCTTTTGATAACACGGAATCACTTGATCTTACAAACTACGCGCCAGCCAGATTGCTGAATGCAAGTTCGTCATGGGATAAGGGGTATGGAGCTGATCAGTTTGATGAAACGAATAATGTGATAGAGTTTAGGCTGATTGGTGGTGGCGATTATACCGGCTTCACCAGTACTGATATAGCCGGAACATATACCGCTGGAATTTATGTTGAGTCCGAATCCAATACGCCACTTTGTGGTGGTGCAATTCCAGATGTAGTGCCTGAGTACGTTACTCTGTCTACGTCTTCATCAGGTGATGTGGATCAAGGTGGTTCATTTGTCGGTGGTGTTCCACCTTCATTAGGTGAGTCTCCCGATTTAAGAGTTGCAGGTGACTTTACGTTGAATCTTACAAGCGCAATTTGGCGCTTTAGAAAAGTGACCATCGAGACAGGTGCGACGCTTACTGTTTCAGGAGCAGGAGTAAACCTTGGAACGGTTGAAGGAGATGGAACACTCAAGTTAATTAACACGAATGCCTTGCCCGCAGGAGATTATGCTTCATTTGAAGCTGATGCCGGATGTACGACAGGAGGAGGATTTGAAATGGAGGTGATAACTGGAAATAGTGTTGATCTGACACTTCCGTTTTCAAGACTAAGAAGATTGATCTTATCTGGTGATGGGGAAAAGGTGATTACCAATGGCACGACTTTAAACATTTGCGAAAATCTGGAAATTTTAAATGATGGAACACTAACAATGGGTGATAATACTACCTTAAATGTCCGAGGCAATATTATTAAAGCTGCTACAGCCACATTTGATGGGGATTTTAGTGATGCAAGAATTGTAATGGAGGGTAGTTCCATTCAACAAATCGATGGTGATTTTACTGGTCTGGAAGCAATCATGTCACTCGAGGTGGATAATGCAGCTGGTCTAACTGTATTGAATGGGTCTGATGATAATGTGGATATTGAAGACCTTATCATGACAAATGGTAAAATATTTACTGATGACAATAATTCCTTAATTATTCTTAGTACTGGAAGTGTCACAGGTAATTTTAGTAATACCACATTTGTTGATGGACCGCTGGTGAGAAGATTGGAAACCTCTACTGATCGACAATTCTTCCCGGTAGGAGATGGGACGGTTTATTTGCCTTTTGAAGTAAGCAATACCCAAGGCTATGTAGGCACGAAAGACTGGACGGTCAGGTATCACGATGCAGACCCGGGATCTAATACAATTATGACTGGTGAAAATGCAACCTATGACTTTTCCACGTGGGGTGGAGAATCCAACTCAGTCAACTCGACTCTTTACAGAGAAGATCTCTTTGAGGTTGAAGTTTCCTCTCCAGCGACTGCAGATGTTAGACCGTATTGGGATAGTGATTCCAATGTTGGAGCAGATGCTAATTCATGGCAGTACCTAAGAGTAATGGTATGGGATGCGGTTGACGGAACCTGGGAAAGCTATGGAAATGCCAATGCTAATTACAGTGGTATGACAGCAAGTAATGGTTCTGTTGTTTCAGATACAGATCTTTCTTTCAGTACAAACTTTGTGACACTAGGATTCAATGAACCGGTTCCACTCCCCGTGGAGTTGCTGATGTTTAGTGGAAAAATTGAAGACAGCAAAACCAAACTTACCTGGCAAACAGCCACCGAAGTGAATAATGATTACTTTGAAGTTCAACATTCTACGAATGGTGATGATTTTAAAACGGTAGGTACGGTTCAGGGTAATGGCAATTCGAATGAGGTGATTACATATAATTTCATTCATCCTTCTCCGGAGGTAGGTTTGAATTACTACCGATTGAAGCAAGTGGATTTTGATGGTTCTGTCGAGTTTCATGAAATCATTCAGCTTGAAAATAGTGCAGGCCGGATTGTTAATGGAATGGAGGTTTCAACCTATCCAAATCCAACTGATCCGAGTAATCTAAATCTTAGGGTTTTGAGTGGGGATAATAAGTCCAGCATAAGTGTGAGAGTGATGAATTTATCCGGACAACTATTTATTGAGGAGGAATTTAAAGGAACTTTGATGCTAGATGAAAAGCTGGCACCATCACGAAGAATGATCCCTGGAATCTATTTTATGGTTGTGCAGCAAGGGAAAGAAACTCAAAAGCACAAGATTATTATCAGGTAGAGTCAAAACTGATTCACGAAATTAACGATGCAGCAGGCCACAAAGCCTGCTGTTTCTGTTCTCAAGGTATTGTGACCAAGAGATACCGGCTTAAAACCTGATTGTGTTGCTGCCGTCACCTCATCTTTTGAAAAATCCCCTTCCGGACCGATAAGCATGGCTACTGAGCTATTTTTTGTTAGATGATCTTGAATATAGTTATGTGACTTATCAACGTGTGCAATCAACTTACATTCATTTTGGCAACCATTGATGAATGTTTTGAAATCGGTTAGTTCATTGAGCCTCAATAAAAAGGGATTACCTGATTGCTTCATTGCACTAATGGCTTTTTTCTCTAATCGATCCATTCTGAGTTTTTTCCGCTCGCTATGTTTAGTCTGGATAAAAGTCACCTCATCAGCACCTATCTCACAGAGCTTTTCAATGAGCCACTCCATTCGGTCCATATTTTTGGTAGGCGCAATAGCAAGGTGAATACTGAAGTTCTTTCCTGGAGATTCCTCAGTCGAGGTTATTTCAAACTCACACGCCTTTTTAGAAATGCTTGTCAGAACCGCATGATGTTTAGCTCCATTTCCATCGAAGATTAAAATTTCATCACCGACCTGATGCCTTAATACCTGAGCACAATGCTTGGATTCATCTTCTGAAAGCCTATTGACACCTTTTTTTATACCTTTTTCGTAAAAAATGGTCATATGAGTTAAAATTTATTCCTTTTGAATCAATTTTTATGAAAATTGATCATTTTTTGGTGCAAAAATGAACGACAAGATTATCTTTTTGCAAAAATCACTTACTTTTGAGCATCAAAATTGATACCTGAAAATATAAACCATGGCAATTTTACGACACCAAGCACTCAATTTAGTGCAAACCAGAAAGAAGGTAGATGTAAAAGCTCCTTCGAAACGCATCTCTGATTATTTTGGAGAAATGGCCTTTACAAAGGCTCAAATGCAGACGACCCTATCGCCTGAAGTGTATAGTCGAGTGACAGACTGTATAAAAAATCGCAAAAAAATTGATATCGAAACGGCTGATGCTGTAGCGGCAGCAGTGAAAAACTGGGCACTGGAACGAGGTGTTACACACTATACGCACTGGTTTCAGCCTCTTACTGGTGCGACAGCTGAAAAGCATGATTCTTTCTTTGATCCGAGTAAGGGAATTGAGAATTTCAAAGCTGAAGCATTGGTACAGCAAGAGCCTGACGCTTCGTCTTTCCCGAACGGTGGGATAAGAAGCACCTTTGAAGCAAGGGGTTATACAGCATGGGACCCATCCTCTCCAATTTTCATCTACGGAAAGACACTTTGTATCCCGACCATCTTTGTTGCTTATACAGGAGAGGCGTTGGATCACAAAGCTCCACTTTTAAAAGCCTTAGAAGCTGTGGATAAGGCTGCTGTAAAAGTGTGCAGAATGTTCGATCGGAATGTATCTAAAGTAAATGCTTCATTAGGATGGGAACAGGAATATTTTGTGGTGGATAAAGCACTTTATAATGCCCGTCCAGATTTGGTTATGGGTGGTCGCACTTTGTACGGTCACAATCCAGCTCGGGGACAGCAACTGGATGATCACTACTTTGGATCAATCCCAACGAGAATTTACGATTTCATGAAAGATTATGAGATCGAAGCGCATAAGCTGGGTATCCCATTAATGACCAGGCACAATGAAGTTGCACCGGCTCAATATGAAGCTGCACCTATGTATGGCCATGTAAATGAAGCTACTGACCAAAATCAGCTTTTGAAAGACGTAATGGAAAAGGTAGCTAACAAGCATGATTTACGTGTCTTGTTTCATGAAAAGCCTTTTGCTGAACTGAATGGCAGTGGTAAGCATAATAACTGGTCATTGGTAACAGACACAGGGGTTAATCTTTTTCAGCCAAGCTCGAGTGCGAAGGATAACCTGTTGTTCTTAACTTTTTTTGTTACCACCATTAAAGCGGTGCATGAATATGCAGACTTGCTCAGGTCAAGCATCGCTTCTGCAGGAAATGATTATCGACTGGGTGCAAATGAAGCACCTCCGGCCATCATTTCAGTTTTCATCGGCTCTACCTTGACAAAGGTGCTGGACAAGCTGGAAAAGTCGGGAGACATCTTGGTGGAGAAAGGAGAAAACCTCTATATGAAGCTAGGTATAGACCAGATTCCATCCATTATTCTTGATAATACGGATAGAAACAGAACATCTCCCTTTGCCTTTACAGGAAACAAGTTTGAGTTCCGTGCGGTAGGTTCTGATGCAAACGTTTCAGATCCAATGATGGTGTTAAATACAATCATGGCTGAGCAGCTTACCGATTTTTACAAAAAGGTAAATAAGCTGATTGATGGAGGAAGAGAGAAACGTCTTGCCATTATTGATGTGCTTCGAGAGTATATTAAAGAATCCAAGCCGATTCGATTTGAAGGAGATGGATACTCTGAAGAGTGGGTCAAGGAAGCACTAAAACGCAAACTATCGAATGAAAGAGAAACCCCAAGGGCACTCGATTTTTCCGTGACGGACAAGGCTATTAAACTTTATGAGAAGCATAAAGTGATGAACAAAGTTGAAATCGAGGCTCGTCATGAGATCAGATTGGAAAACTACATCATGAAAGTGCAGATTGAATCCAGAATGATGGCGGATATCGCTAGCAACATGATTATTCCTACTGCGACAAAATACCAGACGAAGTTGATAGAGAATGCGAAAGGGTTGAAAGATCTGGGATTAGATGCGACCGAAATCAAAAAAACCATCGAACAGGTTTCAACACATATCAACAACGTGAAAAGACTTTCTCATGAGATGACAGAGGAACGGAAACGAGTCAATAAGATTGAGGATATCCGTGAGATGGCCATAGAATACTGTGATAGTGTAAAGGGTAAATATTTTGAACCCCTTAGATATGCAGTGGATAAGTTAGAATTGTTAGTGGACGATGAAGACTGGCCACTGCCTAAATATAGAGAATTGTTGTTTTTGCGGTAATTATCCAAGGTTAGTAATTAAAGTCCCGGCCAATCACCGGGACTTTTTTTATTATTCATATTTCAGATTTTCTGAGGGATTTACCGTGGCTGCTTTGTAAGCCTGAAAACCAGTTGTGAGCATGACAAAGACGGTTACAATAAGTAACACAACGACGAAAAGCATCAAGTTGATCTCTGTATGATATTCGAAATCCCCAAGCCAATTATTCATGATTTCATACCCAATAATGAATGCTGGTAAGGCACCCACTAACACCAGCCAGATAAAATCCTTAACCAGGAGCATAACCAATCCTTTGACATCAGCACCAAGTACTTTCCGCACACTGATTTCCTTGGTTCGTTGCTCTGCGGTGAATGAAGCCAGTCCGAGCAAACCTAATCCGGAAATGATGATCATCATTAAAGCAAAGCCCAAGAACAATTGACCTCTTAACTGGTCGCTTTCGTAATCTTGCATAAAATTCTGATCCAGGAATTGATACTCGAAAGGCATGTTTGGGAATAGTCGTTCCCAGGTCCCTTCAATGTGATTCAGCCCCTCATCAATGTTACCACTTATTTTCACCATTGCCTGGCGGTTATTTAGGTTTGGAAAGATCATGAAAGATTCAATCGGGTTATAAAGCGATCGGTGATGGAAGTCTTTCATCACACCTATAACTTTATGAAATACTGTACTATCCTGATCAAATTGAAATCGCTTTCCGATCGGATTGTCCCATCCCATACGCTCAACCATTGATTCATTCACAAGTACAGCAGTAGCGGTATCGCTAGTAAACTCACGGGAAAAATTTCGTCCGGCGACCATTTCAATACCTAGCACATCCACATAATCATAATCAACTCCGAACCAATCCACGCCATAGGTTTCCATAACACCGTCATTGGTTTCTACTGACATTACGTTTTTCCCGAACCCATTTCCAGGCACTACCATGGAGGTGGACGCATTGGCGATATTGGGGTTTTTAAGTAACTCCGTTCTTAGGGTTTCCCATCGCTCACTAGAATTTCTATTCAGAGTGAAATTGACTACCTGATCTTTGTCAAAACCTAAATCCGCGTTTCTAACATACTGCATTTGCTGATAGATAACCAGTGTGCCAATCAGCATGAAAATGGAGATGGAAAATTGAATTCCGACCAAAACACGTCTTAGCCAAACATTGCCTGTTCGCTTACTTCCAGATCCACCTTTGATCGCTTTAATTGGACTGAATCCGGAAAGATAAAAAGCAGGGTAAGATCCACTGATCAGACCTGTAAATAATAAAATTCCAATCAAAGTAAGGATGATCTCATTCGACACCAAGTCACTCAAGAGCAACGAAGTGCCCAATTGATCATTGATCACAGGAACAGCAATTAGCAAAAGCAAAATGCTGATGAACATAGAGACCAACGCAATCAGAATCGACTCCACAATAAACTGACGAATCAATGCCCCACGCACTGCTCCCATCACTTTCCTTATTCCGACCTCTAATGACCTGCGCATGGATCGGGCAGTTGCCAAATTCATATAGTTGATGCAGGCAATAAGGACAAGAAAAATTGCCACCGCAAGGAAGATGTAGATATAGTCGATGTTCCCCAGAGCTGAGGGCTCTCCTTCAAAGTCCGAATAGAGGTGAATATCCTGAATATTGATTACTTCGTACTTGACTTTAATGTCGAATTGGTCAAAAACTGTTGCTACATATTTTGGGATAATCTCCTCATTCAGCCGCTGTTCAACATAAGCCGGATCGACTCCATCATTTAGAACGACATAGGTGTAAAGACCAAAACCACCCCAGCTTTGTGAGTTGGCATATTGCTCGTTTGTACTAAAGGAGGACAGAGCGTCTGGTCGCATATGTGAGGTAATAGGCATGTCTTCGTATACACCTGTAACCTTGTATGAAAATCGTTCGGTCTCCAGTAGCTGTCCCATGGCGTTTTCTCCTTTAAAAACCCTTTCTGCCAGTGTTTTGCTTAGCACGATGCTGTTTGGTGCTGCAAGAGCAGTTTCAGGATCTCCCTGAATGAAATCAACTTTGAAAACATCAAATACGGTAGAGTCGACCAGATACCAATTTTCTGCTTCGTAGTTACGGTCGTCAAACCGAAAACGCGTATTTCCACCTCCTGCGAAGCGGGTGAATTGCGTGATCTCCTGGAATTCATCATTGACTGTTTTACCAAGGGGAGGTTGAGTTACAGCCCATCGAAAAGCATTGTCCGGCTCGGTGATGTCTGATGAAATCCGATAAATATTTTCCGCATTGGGATGGTGCTTGTCATAGCTTGTTTCCTGGTTTAGGTATAAAACAATCAGTAATGCAGAAGCAATTCCGATGGTTAGTCCTAAAATATTAAGAAGCGCATAGCCGGGCTGGCGTTTGAGGTGACGAATAGCCACCAGAAAGTAGTTCTTGAGCATGGGTTTTTGAGTTTTGTGACAATAGTATGATACTCAGATTCCAATAGATAGTTTCACCGCTTGCCATAATTAAGACTTTTTAACAGATACTTTACTTTTGCAGCTGATATGAAAACTGCAGAAATACATACCAAAAGAGGGGTCATGAAAATTGAGTTCTTCGAGGAAGACGCTCCGAATACCGTAAAAAACTTCATCGACCTGGCAAATGATGGGTATTACGATGGACTGACTTTTCATCGTGTTATCCCAAATTTTGTAATTCAGGGAGGGTGTCCGAAAGGTGATGGAACCGGAGGACCTGGTTATCAAATTGATTGTGAACTGGATGGGGACAATCAATATCACGACAGAGGTGTACTTTCCATGGCTCACGCCGGAAGAAATACCGGTGGTTCACAATTCTTCATTTGTCACAACCGGGATAATACAGCGCATCTGGATCGAAATCACACCGTTTTTGGAAAGGTGGTTGAAGGACTGGATGTAATCGATCAGATTAAGGAAGATGATGTGATGGAGAAGGTAGTTATAAACTAATCCGAAATAGTAAAAACAGAGGCTCACGATTGTGAGCCTTTTTTGTTTGTCTTCAAACAACTTTAACTTCATGGTGTTCTTCTATCAAACCAGAACACAATGAAAAAGACACTTACCATTCTCACTTTTTTTGCCGTTTCACTTTGTGCCTTGGCACAAGGCAGACCTGCTCCGGATCGAATTCCTACAAGTGATGGAGATCTGACTATCCAGCCAATTATCCATGGGACGTTGGTACTGTCATGGAACGATCAAACGATTTACGTAGATCCTTACGGTGGAGCCGAGCGATTTGAGGGACTGGAAGATCCTACATTGATCCTGATTACAGATATTCATGGTGATCATTTAAACCAGGAAACGCTGGATGCACTGGATACGAAAAGAGCGCAGTTTATTGCTCCTCAGGCTGTAAAGGATAAGTTACCAGATGAAATGAAAAGGAGAACGGCTGCATTGGAAAATGGCCAGTCGATCATTTTTGAAGACATGGAAATTCTCGCAATTCCGATGTACAACTTACCAGATACGACAGACTCAAGACATCCGAAGGGGAGAGGAAATGGTTATGTCTTAACGATTGGGGGAAAACGTATTTATATTTCCGGCGATACAGAGGACATCCCAGAAATGCGAAACCTGGAAAACATCGATGTGGCTTTTCTTTGCATGAACTTACCCTACACAATGGATGTAGATCAGGCGGCTAGTGCTGTAAATGAGTTTCAGCCAAAAATGGTCTACCCGTATCACTATCGTGGAAAAGGAGGATTGAGCGATGTAGCATACTTTCAATCACAGGTGAATGCTAAAAGCCCTGAGGTAGAGGTGCGATTGAGGAACTGGTATGGGGAGTGACGACCAACTATCATCTGTAAGCTGGGACTTTTTAAATATCTCTAAAAGTATCTTGTTCCATGAGCCTTTGCAAATAGCTCAGTAAGCTTATGAATGATAGTGTTTGTTACTGCCAGTTTGTTCAACTTTTCCATCTTTAAGAGTTAGATTTCTAAATTGCTCGTCAGTCAGAAGTTTGTCGACCTTTCCATCTTCTGATTTAATAAGGATTTTAGGTTTGCCGTCTCCCTCAATTGTGAAGGTTGTAGTTGAGCGACCATAAGGAATTTTGTATTCGATACCTTTGATGCCGAATAATTCTCCATCGTACTTAATAAAGTGATCAGTTAGAACCCAACATCCGATACCAAAATCATCGTCCATATTCTGATGAATTGGTTGGTTCTCTCTTGAAAAATCAGACATTAGACACTTGATCGATCCATCAGAATTGTAAAAACGATCTAGCTTCATCGTAATTTCCTTGTTCAAAAGATCTTTTTCTTGGAACTTTTGGATTGCTTCTGAAGTCCAAGCATAATTGAATTCACCTTGAGCAAACTCTGGTACTATCATAGTCATGTTAATTATGAAAGTTTTAATTCGACCTTTCTCATCAAGTTCAGTGGAAGGACGAATATTATATAGAGCAATCTCCTTATGAAGCGGGTTGACGGTACTACTTTCGGAGTACTTTTTTGCAGGTTTGGTATAGTCAGTGGCAGAGGCGAAAATTCCTCCTGAAATGTCTAAATCAGTCAATGCACCTTGAAGCTTCTGTAAATCAGGCCTTCCAACTTTTCTTTTGTCAATTGTGTAGTCCTTTGCTTCTATAACCTTTTGTTCATCAACGTTCAATCCGTCTACCTGGTAACTTGTATCACTATACTCACCCCGTAAGCGCTGGTCGTACTTCAGTTCTTGACCAGTTACGATCTTAAATGCTGCTGCAACAAGGAGTTCATACGCTTGTCCAGCTTTGTTCGGATAATATCCATAGAGTTCATGGAAGAGTTCGTCAATTGGAGATTTCTTAATGCTCATAAGCAGTATTGGCTTGCTAACGGTCGTTTAATCGAGTTCCATTTCTGTATTCTTCTTCAACAGTTCATAAATATCTGGTCGATTCTTTCTAACTACATCGTTCATAATGTTTTGGATGAATGGAGCTACAAAATATTCAGAGTTCTCAGGAGGTTCAAGCCCAAGATCCTTGTGATCCATATAATCACTTGATGTCATATAGTGAGCGTTCAAATAAAACAAATAAGCAAGGTGTTGGATTAAAATATCCCTTAGATCCGTAGAAAATCGATCTAAGAATTTTGTTCGTTCAGGAAGTGGAATCTCGTTATCGTTGATTAAAATATTGTGATAAAAATTATAGTGAGTATGATCGTTACATCTATCTCGGATTTTTTCATAGTTACCTTGTTTGTTAACGAGTTCAGTTACCGATTTAAGTTCAGGTGAGTTGCCAATATATTTCGAAATTTGACCAAATCGTGGCATTTTTTCTGTTCCTTTTCTCCAGTTCTCAATCTGTTCTACTACAAATGAATCAAGGCTGAACTCCTGCTTAAGGTAGATGTTGGTGTAAACGTTGATTACTGTTGAGTCATAAAATTTCCTAAGGAGCGCATATGAATCATTGATTCGTCCAAGCAATAGAATCGACCGAATTGATTCGAGAGTTCCTTGCATTGAAGAAAATACGTATGTGTCCATGTTAACAATTCCTGTTGTTCCCATAGTAACGAAACCCATAGTTGAGAATGACAAGCTGGAATAAAAGTCAGAGTATCTTTTAAGTTGTTCGAAAACGTGGTGAGCCTGATATTCCTTGTCAATTTCGAGGTTCATGAGATTGCGATGTGAAAGTGTTGGCGGTAACATCCAGATATAGTGCACTTTTATGCACTATATCCACCTTATGTCATGGGTTATTTGTTTTGTTCTACTTAATGTAGTGCCATTAAATTTAATCACAATTTCACACAATGATCAGCCAAACCGTCAAACATAAAGATGGATAGCTGCTCTCTCATATCAGAACCGGTCAGGCTTTCGATTTTTCGACCTTCAATTTCCACTACAGGGGTGAGTTCGCCCATGGTGCCAGTGGCAAATACTTCATCCGCATTGTAAAACTCGACCAGGCTCAGGTCTTTTTCATGACACGGAATGCCGTTAGCATACGCCAGATCAATCACGTGTCCCCGTGTGATGCCATGCAGGCAAGCGTTCGCATATGGGGTATAAATGATCCCCTCTTTTACCATGAACAAGTTGGTGTCATTCAATTCAGAGACAAATCCCCGGTCGTCCAGCATAATAGCGGCATCTACGCCGGCAACATTGGCTTGTATCTTCGCCAAAATGTTATTTAGCAAGTTGCTGTGATGGATTTTGGAGTCCAGAAACTGCGGACTATTTCTACGTTGCGTGGAAGTGATTACCCGAATACCGGATTCATTGTCATAGACCAGTGGTTTCCACTCTGCCAAAACGATCAGGCAGCTGCCCTTTTGATTCAGGCGAGGATCCATCCCGGAAGTGACTTTCTCCCCGCGACTCAGGGTGAGACGGATATGTACATCTTCATCCATTTTATTAGCTTCCAGGGTTTTTTTAATCGCCTTTTTCACAAAAGCTCGCTCGGGTACGTGATCAAAAGCAAGTGCCTTAGCTGACTCGTACATACGGTCGAGGTGCTTTTCCAGATGTAGGATGCCGTGTTTATATACGCGCAAACCCTCCCATACGGTATCGCCTCCCTGCACAGAGGAGTCAAAGACGGAAACCTTCGCTTCTTCTCTCGGGTAGAGTTTATCACCAACCCATATCTGGATGTTTTTATTTTTAGGATTGAATTTCTGTAGCATTGCTTTTTTTGTTTTGAAGGACTTAAAGTTAAAGGGTCATTTCCGGCCTTGAGCCCGAATCTTCTCCAAACTTTTGTAGTTTCTTATAGTACTGTAGTGATTCTTTATAAAGTTCTTCGCACTGCTGAGGCAAAGGCCTTTCACTGGTTTTTTGTTTGGCAAAACCACTCGAATTGTGCACATTCTTATACCAATATTTTGCCCACACACCATCCTCCGGAATGGCACCTTTTTCCCATGAAAGCATGCCCTCTTCAAATTTGATCCCTAATTCCTGACAAAGCTGGCTTAACCCTTTTTTTGGTTCTTTCAGGATATCGTTTGAGTCGATTACTATTGGGGTTTGTCCATTTTCAACAAGATAATCCAACAAATCAGCCTCGTGTTTCAAGCCAATGTCCTGGAGGGTAGGCTGGGTGATCACCTGTGCGAATGATGCTATGAGTTGTCTTGGATCGCGAATGAGTAAAACGGTTTTCATTTGGAGCAGATAACCCCAATCCAGCCCCTCATGATGATGTGCCATGTTCTTTAGAAAAACAATCTCGTATTCATTTTCCAATGCATTAATCTCATTTAGAATTTGATCAGCATTTGCTGACATGTTTTGGATCGTTTCCTCCCTTCCCGGATGATCAAGCCCGGTATGGATTAAGTAATGTGCGTAGAAGGGCTCATCCACTACTTTGATTTTTGAATGTTGAGCAAATGAATACATCAACGCAGTGGAAATGTTTCTGGGGCCGGAGATGAGGTTGATGATCATTGAATACCTTTTCCGATTACAATCTTATACCCATTCAAGTCTTCGATCACAAATTCTCTCATTTTATAATCTGTGTCGTTGATTGGCTCATAAATTTTAGCTCCGGATTTCACGTACTCATTGTAAACAGCATCAGTATCATGAACGAAAATATATAGCCGAGGGAGTCGCGTTTTCTCAATAGGGGTATCTGATTTGGTGAGGTGAATCCCTACTGCATCATCCCGTTTCAAAACAGCGTAGGAGGGAGGATCTTCCCAGAGAAACTCGATGGAGAAACCGAGCGTGTCCCGATAATATTCAGCGGTTTGTTTAATGTCGTTAACGGGTAGGATGATGGATGAATGAGAAAAGAGCTTCATCCGATAAAGATCATAAAAAAGCCCTATCCAATTTATGAATAGGGCTAAAAAGATTTTTTTCGAATTGACTTATGCCATTTGAGCTGTTAGCTTATCACTAAGTACATTTTTTGGTACAGCACCGATTTGTTTGTCTACGATCTCACCGTTTTTGAAAACGAGTAGGGTAGGGATCGAACGGATACCGAACTTAGCAGATACTTCGGGATTTGCATCCACGTCTACTTTGCCGATTACAGCCTTACCTTCGAAATCTCCTGCGAGCTCTTCCACTACAGGGCCAATCATTTTACATGGACCGCACCACTCTGCCCAGAAGTCAACCAACACCGGCTGATCTGAATTGATAATTTCTTCAAAGTTGCTATCCGTAATTTCTACTGCTTTTGCCATTGTCTTTATGTTGATATTTTGTCTACTTGTGAATCGAACACAAAAGTAATTTGAATAGTTTATTCTCTTTTGATAAAACAGATGTTTGTTAGGTATTTGACATTTAACCACCAAGATAACTGAGATTAATCGCGGAGGAAGCAGTGAGTTTGAACTCTATGATCTCTGTGACTTCTTCGTGCCCTCTGTGGTTAAAAGGTTAATTTTTTTGCAATAAAACTCGATAACGTAGTTCTTCAATTCCCTCCAATTCTTTGATTAACTCGTCTGATGGCTCAATCGTATACTTTCTGCTAAGCATTTCCAGGTTTATCGCTCGCTCCTCATATACGCCAACAAGCGACATTTTCAATAGCGACTTACCCGGATGCTGTTCTGCAATTCGTTCCACTTCATCTACAATGATGGCGTTTACATCCTCCAGTCTCATCTTAATTTCCAGTCCTCTGGTCATCTTTTCACGGATTTCACTCAGGTGTTCGATGTTTTGGATTTTAAACTCCAACTCCTCACTGTTCCATCTATTTTGGATATTACCTGTCAGGTATAAAAACCATCCTTTCTCGAGCATCGGTTTGAATTTGAGGTAATCCTGACCAAATAGATAGAAGGTATAATTGTCATTGAAATCCTCCAGCGTAAACTGTCCAAAAGGATTCCCTTTTTTCGAGGTTCTGTGCTGCACATCACTCACCACTCCGCCAATTCTGATTTCTCTTCCCTGCAGTTTCTCGGGTTCTGAGAGCTGGTGAATGCCGGCGTTGGTCAGATGATCCATTTCAAACTTGAATTGATTCAGCGGGTGGCCGGAGATATAAAGTCCGACCATTTCTTTCTCAATATTCAGCTTTTCTATATCTCCATATGGTTCAATGCGGCCCACTTTAGGTTTGGCAATGTCAGTACCGGTAGCGCCACCAAACAAGGAGGATTGATTGCTGGCCTCTTCTTCCTGCATGCGATTCGCATATCGGATTGCTTTTTCTATCAGCGAAGAGCCTTCTTCATCTGGCTCCACATACTGCCGTCGGTGAAACTCCTCAAAACAGTCAAAACCTCCCGCTTTTGCCAGACTCTCGAACGATTTTTTGTTAACCGTCCTCAGGTTGACACGCTTTGCAAAATCGAAGATATCTGCGAAAGGTCCTTTTTCATCTCTTTCTTCGATGATCGCCTGAACAGCAGATTCACCGGTTCCTTTAATCGCACCCATTCCAAATCGAATCTCTCCCTCGACATTCACAGCAAAGTCAGATTGTGATTCATTTACGTGTGGACCTAGTACAGGAATGTTCCGGTTCTTACACTCTTCCATAAAGAAGCTCACTTTATCAATACTGTTTTGATTATGTGTAAGCACGGAAGCCATGTATTCTGCCGGGTAGTTGGCTTTAAGGTAGCCGGTGTGGTAGGCTACCACTGAGTAGCAGGTACTGTGAGATTTATTGAAGGCGTAGGCTGCAAATGCTTCCCAGTCGGTCCAAACTTTTTCCAGCTTATCTTCCGGATGACCTTTGGCTTTTGCCTGCTCGATGAACTTAGGCTTCATTTCATCCAGCACATCTCGTTTTTTCTTACCCATCGCCTTACGTAAAACATCCGCCTCGCCTTTGGTGAAGCCTGCAAGCGATTGAGAAAGAAGCATCACCTGCTCCTGGTAAACGGTAATGCCATAAGTCTCAGCAAGATATTCCTCCATCTCAGGGATATCATAGCTGATTTTTTCTTTCCCGTGCTTCCTGGCAATGAAGTTTGGAATGTATTCCATCGGGCCTGGGCGATACAGGGCGTTCATGGCTATGAGATCCTCAAACTTATCCGGTTTCAAAGCTCGCAAATGCTTCTGCATACCGGGGGATTCAAACTGGAAAGTACCATTGGTTTCGCCACGTTGGTACAGCTCATACGTCTTCTGATCATCCAGTGGAATCTTATCAATATCGATTTTAATTCCATGCCGCTTCTCCACATTCTCAACTGCAGTTTTAATAATAGACAGGGTTTTTAAACCCAGGAAGTCCATCTTCAGCATTCCAGCTGATTCAACCACACTGTTGTCAAACTGGGTGACAAGTAGTTCCGAATCTTTGGATTTAGCCAGAGGAACATAATTGCTCATATCTGCAGGGGTAATGATTACACCGCATGCATGGATACCCGTATTTCGAAGAGAGCCCTCCAATACCACAGCTTGATTGAGCACCTGAGAGGGGAGGTCTTTGCCTTTTCGTAGATCTTCGAGCTCCTTCACCTCTTCAAATACCTTGGAGAATTTCGTTCCCGGCCGCTCCGGCACCAACTTGGCGATTGCATCTGTTTCGGGTAATGACAGCTCCATCACTCTACCCGCATCACGAATTGCCGATTTTGGAGCCATGGTGCCGTACGTGATGATCTGTGCTACCTGATCAAATCCGTATTTATCGATGACGTATTTGATCACTTTTTCCCGACCTTCATTATCAAAGTCAATATCAATATCGGGGAGGGATACCCGATCCGGATTCAGAAAACGCTCAAAAAGGAGATCATACGCAATCGGATCTACATTGGTGATGCCAATGCAATAGGCGACCACTGATCCGGCTGCAGAACCTCGTCCTGGTCCCACAGCAACACCCATCTCCCTGGCTTTTGCCGTGAAATCCTGTACAATAAGGAAGTAACCCGGATAGCCGGTGTTGGCTATTGTTTCCAGCTCGAAATCTATACGTTCCCGAATCTCATCGGTGATCTCTTCATATCGTTTTTCTGCACCCTGATAAGTAAGATGTCTGAGGTAGGCATTTTCCCCTCGTTTTCCTCCATCTTTTTCATCTTCAGAATCTATGAACTCTTCAGGTATGCCAAATGCAGGAAGTAATACATCTCGCTCCAGGCTGTACTCTTCTATTTTGTCTACCAGCTCTGATATGTTTTCAATGGCCTCCGGAATGTCTCCGAAGGATTCTTTCATCTCCTGCTGGGTCTTGAAATAGTAGTTGTCGTTTGGTAGACCGGGACGGAAACCCCGACCTCTCCCGATAGGAGTACTCTGCTTTTCATTCTCCTTAATGCAAATCAGCACATCATGGGCTTTTGCATCTTCTTTATCCAGGTAGAAATATTCATTAGCAGCTATTAGCTTAATCCCATGCTTTTGAGAAAAATCTACCAGGATTTCATTCAGCCTATTTTCTTCCTCCAATCCGTGCCGGTTGATTTCAAGATAAAAATCTTCACCAAACAAATTTTTCCAGTAGAGCACCGCTTCTTCTGCCTGCGTTTCGCCCACATTCAGTACTAAATGTGGGATTTCGCCACCCAGACTACCACTGAGTGCGATGAGGTCCTCTTTGTATTCCTCGATCAACGCTTTATCAATTCTCGGGTAGAGTCCATAGTTACCCTCCTTGTAGGCAATGGAGCTAAGTTTAATCAGGTTTTCATACCCTTTTTTGGACTTTGCTAATAGAAGCTGTTTGAATCGTTTATCGGGGTTGTCTTTGGTGAACTGTAGCTTGAGCCGCTCCTCAGCTACATAAAATTCACATCCGATGATAGGTTTAATGCCAGCTCCTTTTGCTGCTTTTACAAACTTGAATGCGCCAAACATATTTCCAAGATCGGTCATTGCCACAGCTGGCATATCATAGGATTTCGCTTTAGCTATGATTGCCCCAACATCCGGGGTTGCTTGCAAAACGGAAAATTGGGAGTGACCATGAAGGTGACAAAAAGCACCTTTAATATCCTCAGCTTTTACTTCCTCAGTTCCGATTTTACCTGAAGACTTTTCTCTCTTAGTGGCAAAATTGGCATCATCCAAATCCGGACTTTCATAACTGATATCATTCGGATCAGTTTCATCGATCGTGGGAATAATGGAACGCCTCAGGCATTCAAAAAATGCTTTTGCAGTTGCATCTACATCATAAGCGGCATCATGGGCATCTGCGAATGGCGCACCGAATAATTTTTCGTAGAGCTCTATAAGTCGAGGAGACTTGAGGCGCCCTCCGGGTCCTCCCTGTAGCTGGCAAAATTCCTTGGTGTCTTCTGCCGTATCTATATTTTTGGCATCAGAAAGCAGGTTTTCTTTCTCCGTTCGGAGGTATTCAGCACCAATGATTTTGTTATCGAACTCAATGTTATGACCGACAAGTACCTCAGCACGCTCCACATCTTTTGAGAACTTATCCAGCACTTCAGACAGGTCTTCACCCACTTCGATGGCACGTTTGGTAGAAATACCGTGGATTTTCTCTGCATTGAAAGGAATGGTAAAACCTTCCGGCTTAATGATGTGGTTGCCTACCGAGAGTAATTTTCCCGAATTATCATGAAGCTGCCAGGCAATTTGAACCAATCTAGGCCAATTGTCCAGGTCCTCTACAGGTGCGGTTTTATTATGAGGTAGTCCGGTGGTTTCAGTGTCAAATATGAGGTACATAGGGGTGGCTTATATTCCTTTTCAAAATAACACAAAGCCAACCGATAGCGAATAAAAAAAGCCCCGAAGAATCGAGGCTGTTGATAACTTGTGGATATGTGGATTGATGTTTAGCTATTGACTAATTACATTAAACAATATTTATTCATCCTTTAATGACTTAGCAGGGTTCACCCGTGCCGCTTTCCATGATTGAAAACTTATTGTCACCCAGGCTATTGCTATCGCAATCAGTCCGGAAATGATATATGTTGAAGGCTTGAGATTTGTTCGATAAGCGAAAGCTTCGAGCCAATAACTCATCGCGAGCGAGGCAATCGGGATAGCAATCACTAATGCCACCACAATCAATTTGAGGAAGTTTTTGGATAACAAATTGACAATGCTTGGAATGGATGCTCCTAGTGTTTTTCGGATGCCGATTTCTTTGGTCTTTTGCTCAGCGGTAAAGGCCGCCAGACCAAACAAACCCAGACATGCAATGAATATGGTAAGCACGGCAAACACAGTAAAAATTTTACCTACTTTGTTTTCAGACTCATACATTGCATTGAATTGCTGATTCATGAATTGATATTCAAATGGCTGTCCGGGAGCAAACTTATCCCAGGTGGCTTCCAGGTAATCAATCGTTTCATCGGCATTCTCCATTTGGATTTTAAACAACCCAAACCCGGCATTTTGTCCCAGGTGCATAACTAATGGTTCGATGTTACTGCGAAGTGATTTAAAGTGGAAGTCACTCACTACCCCGATGATCTTATATCCGTCTACCACCGGATTGTCATTGGAGCCACCATAGTTGTAAATCATTGATCCCACAGGTTCATCATAGCCGAAATTTCTGGCAGCTGTCTCGTTGATTAGTACCGCAGTGGAGTCACTGGCAAAATCTTCTGAGAAATACCTACCTTCTTTGATTTCAATTCCCATCGTATTTGCAAAATCATGGTCCACTACAGCTATGCTGATCACCAGGCTTTCATCAGAAGCCGCACT
The DNA here is from genome assembly GCF_965221965.1 of Ekhidna sp. Classification (GTDB taxonomy): domain Bacteria; phylum Bacteroidota; class Bacteroidia; order Cytophagales; family Cyclobacteriaceae; genus Ekhidna. The sequence goes on along the minus strand of NZ_OZ244926.1, from coordinate 2,452,872 downwards.
GGCATTTTTAAAGTACAGGTCTGAGTTGTTGGTGTTACCCATAGGGGTGAAGCTGGCGATTGTGCTACTGATCACATTCGCATTTCGTGAAGCTTCGTCCTTGTAAGCATTTACCTGATCACGTAGGATCCATGCGTCATTGACCATCAGAATTTGATCTTTTTCGTATCCCAGTTTTTTGTTTTGAATGAAGGACAACTGATCAAAAACAATGGCTGTTCCAATGATCATGATAATGGAAATGGCAAATTGAAAAATAACGAGTGCGCTACGAATGGGTCCACTTTTCATTCCATGTCTAATCGTCCCCTTCAGCACCTCTACAGGCCTGAACATGGACATGTAGAATGCGGGATAACTTCCGGCTAGTAGCCCTACCAGAATCATAACGCCCAGCATAAACAAAACGAATGAACCGTCAAGAAGACTTAAGAAACTTAGTTCTTTAGAGGCTAATGTATTGAAAGAGGGGATAGCTAAAAATGAAATTAGAAACGCAATAAGGAAGGCCAAAACAGAAATCAATAAAGCTTCGGATACAAACTGATTGATGAGTTGTTTTTTTCTGGCACCCATCGCTTTCCGTACCCCTACTTCTTTGGCCCTGTTAGCTGATCTTGCTGTAGCCAGATTCATGAAGTTGATACAAGCCAGAATCAATATAAAAAGACCAACAGCGGAGAAGATAAATACATATTTAAGATCGCCATTCGCCTCCAAATCGCCTTCTTTATTGGAGTTCAGGTGAATGTCAGTCATTGGAAAAAGTGAAAAACCCACTGCATTTCCACTATTTCTGAATTCCTCCATGTTCATGTTGAGAAACTGCTCAATTAATGGCGCACAATACGTTTGGATCATACCGGGAAACTTAGCTTCAAGTACTTCTCCGGGTGTGCCTTCTTTCATCTTTACATAAGTATTGAAATTAGTGCTTAGCCAGTTTTGATTATTCGCCCAGTCAAACGTGCTCATCGATAGCATCATGTTGTGATGAAAGTGAGTGTTTTTTGGAATGTCCTGATAAACACCTGTTACTTCATAGTCCGTTTGATTATCAAGCACCAATACCTCTCCAATGGGATTGATGTCACCAAAAATCTTTTTTGAAGTGGTGAGATCAATGACTAATGTATTTGGTCTGTTTAATGCCGTTTCAACATCTCCATATACCAGGTCCAAAGAGAAAAATTTGAACAAGTTTGAATCAGCCATTAAGACATGCTCCTCCTTAAAAGTTTCTGTCTGACCTTTTCGTTTCACAAACCAATTTCCAGTTTCTCTAAATCGCACAGCATCTTCTACCTCAGGGTAGTCTGTTTTTAATGCGAGTGCAGTGGGAGCCCCGACTTGTGCTGAGATATGGTCTGATCCGTTAAGGGTTGCACCAAAATCTACCCGATAGATTCTTTCAGCCCCTTCGAAGTGTGTGTCATAGCTCAATTCATCTTTTACAAAAAGTGAAATGAGCATGAAACAGGCTAGGCCGATGGATAATCCAATTACGTTGAGTAATGAATAGAATTTATGCTTTAAGAGATTTCTTAGTGCAACGTTGAAATAGTTTTTGAGCATAGTAGTAGGTGTTAGTTGTGTTAATGATGCCTTTTGAGACAGATGGTTGCTTTCGGTAAAAAAGCCTATCCGCCAGTTGGCGGACAGGCCTTATAGTAGAGTAGGTGAACTTATTCGTCCTTTAATGATCTGGCAGGGTTGACCCGTGCCGCATTCCATGACTGGAAGCTCATGGTGACCCATGCAATCACCAGAGCCACTACTCCAGCCAATATGAAAACCATAAGATTGATATTGGTTCTGTTCTCAAAATCCTGAAGCCACTCACTCATAAAGTAGTAAGCAATTGGAGCAGCAATTAAAAAAGCAATTCCGACAAGCTTCAAAAACTCTTTTGATAACAAAGTGATGATGCTTGCAATGGATGCTCCCAATACTTTTCTGACACCTATTTCTTTTCTTCGTTGCTCTGCTGTAAAAGCAGCCAATCCATAAAGACCTAAACAAGCTATAAAAATGGCCAGGAAGGCAAATACACCGAAAATTTTTCCGAGTTTTTGCTCATTCTCATACATCTCATTAAAACGATCGTCAAGGAAGCTATAAGCAAATGGTTGACTAGGAGCAAACTCATTCCATTTATCTTCCAAGTAGTTGATTGTTGCAGGAATGTCTTCACTTGAAATTTTGAAGGACACGAATCCACGACTTCTCCCGAGTTCAAATATGAGTGGTTCTATCTTCTCTTTGAGAGAGGTGAAGTTGAAATCTTTCACAACTCCAATGACCTTATACGAAACGGTATAAATACTATCCTGGAAGCCGTCAAATGTGGATAGAGTTTTCCCAATGGCTTCCTCTTCAGACCATCCAATTCGATGCATGGCTGCTTCATTAATAACTACCGCCAAGCTATCACTCGGAAAGTCTTTTGAAAAGCTTCTTCCGGTTTTCATTTCAATACCCAGCGTTTCCATATAGTCATGGTCTACCCGGTATTCATGAAATACATATGTTTCGCTCTTCGTAGAATTAGAGCCAGGAAACCAAGCATTATTGTTATCTGCAGTATTCACAGGCAAGAAACTAGACATTGTACCAGTCAGGATATTGGAAAATTGCAAAGCTTCGTTTTTGTATGATTCAGCTTTATCTCCCATCAACCATGGGTCGTGGATCATTAAGATATGATCTTTACTGTATCCAAGCTTTTTATTCTGAATGTAGGAAAGCTGTTGATAGACAATGGCTGTGCCAATAATCATGATGATGCTTACACAGAATTGCAACACAACTAATGTACTTCTAAGTCCACCACCTTTAAGTCCCAGGTTGAGCTTGCCTTTTAAAACTTCAACCGGTCTGAAACGGGAAAGAAAGAATGCCGGGTAACTTCCAGCCAGAAACCCCACGACGATTAGCACACCGGTCATAATAAGTATGAAGGCAGGGGATAGGAGGCCATTGAAAGCCATCTCTTTATCTGCTAAAGTGTTGAACTGACCAAGTAGCAGGAATGATAGACTATATGCAATGACTATCGATATAAATGTGATCAAAAAAGCCTCTGTTAAAAATTGTTTCCTCAATTGGCTTTTATACGCTCCCATTACTTTTCTCACACCAACTTCTTTGGCTCTTCCAGCGGATCGGGCAGTGGAAAGGTTCATGAAATTGATGCATGCCAGGATGAGGATGAACAGAGCGATGGCGGTAAAGATCAATACATATTTGATGTCGCCATTCACAGCAAGTTCTCCCAACTTATCAGAGTAGAGGTGAATGTCTAACAAAGGGAATAGGTAAAAGCCAGCATCGTTTCCTGCTTCGTAAAACTCTTCCAGAGAAGCCCCCATGAAATTCTGAATTTCAGGGCCAATGTATTTTTCAATTAAATCCGGAAATTTCGTTTCTAATAAAGCAGGATCGTATCCCTCCTGAAGTTTCAGATACGTGTTAAAATTGAAACTCATCCACATCTTGGATTTTGCCTCTTCTCTGCTTTCCATGGAAAGTAGCATTTCATAGCTGAAGTGTGAATTTTCAGGCATATCCTCGTAAACCCCCGTAACTTCCCAGTCGTCATTGTTGTCCAATACAATGATCTGACCGACCGGGTCTTCATCTCCGAAAACTTTAGTTGCTAGAGATTTACTAATTACAAGGGTGTTGGGGCGTTCCAGACACGTTTCCGCATTGCCAGTTGTAAGGTCGAAATCCCAAAATGTAAAGAAGTTTTTATCGGCAAAGATTACCTTGTCCTCGTTATAGGCATCTTCTGTGTTCTTTCTTTTAATGATCCAGTTACCTGTGCCTCTTAGCCTTACTGCATCTTCTACTTCCGGAAATTCTGCCACCATCGTTTCGGCTGCTGGTGCGCTGGCGAGCGCCGTTATGAACTCCGACCCATTGATGTTTCCACTGAAATCCATCCGGTAAATCCGTTCGGCATCCGTGTGGAAGTTGTCATAGCTGAGCTCATCCACAACATAGAGAGAGATCATCAAAAAGCACGTTAGTCCAACTGATAGGCCAAGTATATTTATCAGCGAATAAAACTTGTGCTTAAACAGGTTGCGCAGGGCAACATTTAAATAATTTTTTAACATGGTATTGAGTTTTTGTCCTTTGAGTTGGTTTTAGTTCGTAGTTAGTCCAATGAGATTTTCTTTACCCGATCCCATGGAACGTACACTCTTTCCGAGTTGGTTTTAATTAGCACACCCAGATTTTTCTCACTTACATCCTGTCCATTTTCCAGTGTAATCCGATCGTCACTTTTAAGTGTAATCTCCGACTCATCTGATCTGATGGGTTTTATCTCAGAAATGTTGCTAAATGGAATAATAAATTTTGTATCATCCTTTTCGCCATTAAGTAGTTCAAAAGTGTACTCTTCATCCAGATCGAAAATAATTTCACCGGAGTGACGATCTCCATTATCAACTTCCACGGCTCCCCGTATTTTCTTTGGTGATGCGAAAGAGTTGTATGATGGTCCACTATTGGGAGCATCCCGAAAGGTTACACGATCAAAATCATCCCACTCAATATCTACTCTTCCAAGCCCTTTTACGGTTACAATGATTCCTTTATTGTCGTCATCCACATCGTTGGTACCTCTGAGGTCAAGGGTTCGTCCTGATTTTAATCTTACAATACTGCTGCTATACCCATCTCTTTCAATTGATTCGATTTTGTCGAAAGCAATCTCATAGTCATTGCCATCTTCCTCACCGTCCAGTACATCTGTACCAACACGCTCATCGTGATCCCACTGAATAAATCCGGTGAATTCTCCCAAATCGCATATTATCGTTCCGTAAAGTGGCTCTCCAAACTTTTCATTCAGGGAGGAAGGAGTGGGTAAAAATTCAATTTCTTCCAGGCTACTCCAGGAAAGTCGAACACTTCCCAATTCGCGATCCAGTACAGTGATTTTAGCTCCAATGTCATTATATCCCGATCCATCTACTTCTATGTAGTCCCCGTTCTTTAGTTTCACCTCTACACGGTCACCGGATCGAATGCGCAAGGCTGCTAAATTTCCGAATTCTGTTGAAAATTCATGCACAAAACGATTGTCATCATCGTCCCAGGTGATGTTGATAAATCGAGAAACAAGGTTATCGTTATTATCATATCGATCCTCTAATCGATCCAGTTCTCTGCTTGTTAGATAATCCAGATTTTTATTTTCCTTTTTTGAAGCATTGAACATGTCTGTCCAGTAGACTTCTTCTTTACCCCATCTTAGGGATCCTTCATACACCTCACCATCTTCGGTGGTTACTCGTCCGTAAATAAATCCATCATCCTGAGCTTCTGCTGTTAGAAAAAATAGGATTGCAAGCCCGGTTATGGGAAATTTGAAGTAATTCATTAGTCCAGTCATAGTTTTGAGTTTAGGTTTTCTTTTTTGGTTTGATGCCACCTAAAGACAAAAGGTTGCATCGAAGGTTAACTTTTAATGTATTGATTAGTACTTGTTAATACATAGTACGTACGCAGATCGGGTATTTGGGTTTTGAACCGACCTGATCTTTTTTCTAAAACGGTGAGGGAATAGGAGCTATTTCAATATACCGATGATAATCGGTTCACCATCAGGGGTAAAGTTTCCATCTTGATCATAGCCACCCCATGGACTATTCATAATAAAATGAAGAGAGCTATTAATCCATACACCCTGGGTAGGTTCTCCAAGTGCACCGGCCTGTACCAGTGTTTCTTTTTTAGTGAGGGCATCCCCATCTTCGGAGAGGAAATACCGAACGACTCTGTTGGGCTTGGTGCCATTGTGCATTCCAATAAGCGAGTTGTTATCAAAGTAAAGCCCATCAATGCCTTTAATCAGGATATCCTCACTTTGGATTTCCAGCTTTTTTGCTTCTTTCGTTTCTATGTTTAGTTTGAAGATTCCATCAATGTAGTCACTGAGATAAATGTTTTTCTGATCGGAATCAAATGTGAGCCCCTGAAGGTTGAAAACCTGATCTGATAAATCTGCAAAAACCTCGAGTTTTGGATTTTCTTGGCTAATCCAGTAAAGCTTATTCGAATTTCCATCGGAAATAAACACGTTACCATTACGATCTGTAATCAGGTCGCCAAAATTGTGTCCACCCGGAAGAACAAATGTTTCTAAGAGCTGACCGCTTTTCAAGTCGTATTTAAGGATACTGGCATACCCTTCCTCGCTTTGATTGTAATCCTTGTAGTTCTTCATAGAGGAGGTGCAAGCCCAAAGGACTTTGTTGTTTGAGGAAATTGCAAGTCCCATTACAGACCATGAATTTTTCTTGGACTCAGCCCAAACCTTTGGTTCTTTTCCTTCCTGGATTTTCCAAATATTTCCATCTCTAACGCCTCCGAAAAAAAATGCTTTTTCCTTTTTGGAATATTCGATGGATTCAGGATGTGAGTCCAGAATAGGATATTTCAAATTGTCAAACGGTTGTATTTCAGCGGTTAGTTCCTTTTGTTTTTCAACTATTTGAAGAAACGAGGGATTTTTTAGAATTGAATTAAAGTCCTGATCCTGTGAAAAATCCTGAATCGCATCCATTAGGATGTACTTGTTTAAAATCTCAAGTGATTTTTCCGGATTTCCCGTAAGCGCATACCCTCCAGCCAGATTATAAACAACCGCCGGATAGTTAGGTCGCATGCTATCTATGGTGGACATCTTTTGTCTGAAGAGTTCATAATCCTTCTCTTCGTATGCCTTTAGTCCTTCCTGATAAATCTCTCGGAGACCCTGCGCTGAACCAATAATTGTGGATAGTAGAAGTAGTGAGTAGATAAAAATTTTCATAGTAGTTTTTAAAATACATCACCACAACAGGTTTCAATAGAGAAACCATTAACCGCCTGTAAAAATGAATTAAAACTCAATGTCAAAAGTTATTTCTTCTCCTTCGCGGTTTACTTTAACCGTGGTTTTATCCCCCTTTTCAAAAGTAGAAAGTGCTCGCATGTAGCTCATCATATCAGTAATGGAACTATCTCCAAGTTGAATGACAACATCGCCTTTTTGAATACCAGCATTGATGGCTGGCTTATCCTCACTTACCCCGTCGATACGCATGCCTTCTCCATCAAACATGTAATCAGGAACAACACCGAGGGTGACGGTGAATCTAGGATTGTCCGATTCGTCTTTGGTTTTGGTGAAAGCTATTTTCTCATCATCATCCATCAATACAACCATACGCTCAATGATTGAAGCGACTTGAAGTATACCTTCTTCATTTATCTTTTCTGGATCATCCCCTGGCTTGTGGTAGTCTTCATGCTGACCAGTGAAAAAATGTAGAACCGGAATATCCTGTAGGTAAAAAGAAGTATGATCAGAAGGACCAACACCGGATTCGCTTTTAATAAGCTTTAAACTATCTGCATTCACCTCATCCAAAAGCCAGTTCCAAATAGGAGATGTGCCTGTTCCATTTACTGCCAGCCCCTTTGATTCATCTAGCCTTCCAACCATATCCATATTGATCATAAAGTTGACTTTGGTGAGATCAATGGTTGGATTCTTCGAGAAATAGTTCGATCCCCAAAGTCCTTTTTCCTCGCCTGAAAATCCTATGAAGAGTATGTCTCTATTCAGTTCTTTCCTTGAAAGCACACGTGCCAAATGCAACATCGCAGCAATACCACTGGCGTTATCATCAGCTCCATTATGAACAGCAGCCTCTCCTCTGTGCAAAGAAGAGAAGTCCCCCATTCCGAGGTGATCATAGTGTGCACCAATCACCACTAATTGGTCGCTGGGATTATCAATCATTCCAACGACATTATATCCGGTGATTCCATCCTCACCTGACTCTTCCGATGGTTGAGCGTGTGGGTTGTCCTCATCTTTCACAAAAAAGGATTGATAAAAGCCATCTGTGCCTTTTTGCTGAATACCTGCTTTTTTAAGTTCAGAAACGATGTAATCAGCAGCCATTTTTTCACCTTCTGTGCCTACCTCTCGACCTGAGAGTGAGTCGCTTGCCAGAACAGAAATATCAGAAGAAATAGCTTCAATGGGTTGGTACTTTTCGGGTTGCTGACAAAAACAAAAAATGAATATCAGGATAAGAGGGGATAAATGCTTTTTCATACAATTGGATTGTGAGTTAGATTCGCGACTCTAAGTTACCAATGATGAAGAACATTTTTATTTTATTCCTATCGCTGGCTATCATTTCTTGTCAGCAAACTACCAATTCGAAAGAAGAATCGGGTATCTCTAATGAGATCAAGGACACGTTGAAATATGAGCAAGAGGTGCATTTAAAAAATGTACGCCAGCTTACCTGGGGAGGTAATAATGCGGAGGCCTACTGGAGTTTTGATGGGAATAGTCTGGTTTTTCAATCTGATTTTACAGAATGGGGGGTGGAATGTGATCAGATATTTACCTTGAATGTAAAAGAAAATAATGAAGAGGATGAGCCTAGCATGGTTAGTACAGGTTTAGGACGAACAACATGTGCTTATTTTCTTCCCGGGGATTCTTTGATTGTTTATGGGTCTACCCATCTGGCAGACAGCCTTTGTCCTGCCACTCCTGATAGAAGTAGTGGTAAATATGTTTGGCCGATCTATGCGGGTTATGACATTTTTGTGACTGATCTGAATGGGAATATTGTTAATCAATTGACAGATGAAGAGGGGTATGATGCGGAAGCCACCGTTTCTCCAAAAGGAGATCGAATCATTTTTACATCCACACGATCAGGTGATTTAGAACTATATACTATGAAGCTGGACGGTTCAGAAGTGGTGCAAATCACTGATGAACTGGGTTATGATGGAGGTGCCTTCTTTTCTCCTGACGGTAATAAAATTGTCTGGCGGGCTTCTAGACCCCAGACCGAAGAAGAGATTGATGAATACAAAGAATTGTTAGATCAGGGCTTAGTTCAGCCGACTAAAATGGAATTGTATATAGCCAATGCTGACGGATCTGATGCGAAGAAAATCACCAGCCTGGGCAATGCCAACTGGGCTCCATTTTTCACGCCAGATGGTCAGAAAATTCTTTTCTCTTCCAATCATAAATCCAAAAGAGGATTCCCATTTAACCTATTTATGGTGAATGTGGATGGTAGTGGTCTAGAACAAGTCACTTTCGATGATACTTTCGATTCTTTTCCGATGTTTAGCCCAGATGGTAAATACCTGGTTTGGGCTTCTAATCGCAATAACGGAGGCACAAGAGATACCAATCTTTTTGTCGCTGAGTGGGTGGATTAAATAAAAAAAAGTCGTCCCATCAATTGAAGTGGTAGGACGACTTAGTAATGCTTTAGTTATTTAGTTTACATTTCTTCTGAGCCTGCTTCCAATGTGATCGCTCTTTCTACGGAATTAAATGGTCCTGGAATTAGATTTCCTTCAGCATCGATCAGCTCAAGTTTGATTTCATTTCTTCCCATTGGTAATCCTTCGATGTAGTAAGGCGCCCACTCATCGATTACGAACTCATTTCCGTTGATGGTAGCTCGAACTTTATTGCCATCCACTGAAAGTGAAGTATTTAGGAGATAGAAATCCAACATTACTTTTTCCGTATCAGCACCTGTATATGTTCCTTTTGGTCTGCTGTAGAACAGGTGAGGATCTGTTAAATCAGCAGAGTCTGGTTCCACATCTCCTACTACCAGGTTTTCTACGTGATATGCATCAGGGCTTTTTACACTCTCATGGTATGAACGAGATAAGAATGCAAGAACCACATAATTGCCGGCATCTAATTCATCATTAATGCCCGGCATGTAGTGTGCAGCATAAGGTCCATTATTCACAATGAAATGTATGTGCTGTCCTTTTGCGGAATTAGCAATACCTCGGGTTTCATAATCCTCAGTAGGCTCACCCAAATCGTACTCTTGTACGTCAAATGTATAGTTAACCACAAATGAGCTGTCTGTCGGGGTGATGGCAGCATCGCCTCTTTTGATCAGATTTGCAATAGGAAATTCAGGAGATGGAGGGGCTTTTGTCAGCGTAATTTCCGACTCCATCGCCTCACTTCCTTCATCTGCGCTTTCTTCTGATTTCTTAGTGTTGGTACATGAAAACCCGATTAGGGCTATCATTAAGAATGATAATAATGTCAGCTTATTCGTTTTCATATTTAGGTTGTTTCAGTTTGTTTAAAGTTACTATCTGTTAATAACAACAAAAAAACCGGACTTTTGATCCGGTTTTTTTTGATTCGTTATTTTCTGATTAATTATCCTTCAAGAAATTTCTAAGTACGTAGTTAAGTATTCCTCCATGTTTATAGTACTCTACATCTACGCCAGAGTCTAGCCTAACAAGTGCTTTGAATTCAACTTTTGATCCATCCTTCTTCGTTGCTGTCACATCTACCAGTTTACCAGGAGTCAGATCATTTGCAATCCCGGATATATCGTATGTCTCTTCGCCTGTCAGACCTAATGTATCTTGTGTTTCACCCTCCTGAAACTGTAACGGAAGCACTCCCATTCCCACCAGGTTAGATCGGTGGATGCGCTCATAGCTTTCAGTGATAACAGCTTTTACTCCGAGAAGTGTAGTTCCTTTTGCAGCCCAGTCTCTCGATGATCCTGATCCATATTCCTTACCTCCGATCACTACTAATGGTGTTCCTTCTTTCTGGTATTTCATAGATGCATCAAACACTGTCATTTCTTCGCCAGTCGGCTGGTAGGTAGTCCACCCGCCTTCTCTGGAAGCTAGCTTATTCTTAATTCGGACGTTGGCAAATGTTCCTCGCATCATCACCTCATGGTTTCCTCTTCTGGATCCGTATGAGTTGAAATCTTTCTTCTCGACACCATGCTCTACCAGGTATTTACCTGCTGGATGCTCAGGTAGAAATTTACCTGCTGGCGATATGTGATCAGTAGTCACCATATCTCCAAGCTGAAGAAGGACCTTGGCTCCTGAGATATCCTTAGGTTCAGGCACATCCTCTGAAATATCCTTAAAGAATGGCGCCTCCTGGATATACGTTGACTTGCTGTCCCACTCATAGGTTTGCCCTTTAGGAGCTGCTAGTTTTTGCCACGTATCATCACCATCAAAAATTGTTTCGTAATTTGATTTATAGTCATCCGGGCTAAGCACAGAAGTCATCACCTCTTCAATTTCTTTTGATGAAGGCCAAATATCTTTCAGATAGACGTCTTGGCCATCTTTATTCTGTCCCAGAGGCTCATTGTTCATATCAAAATCAGTATGACCTGCAATGGCATAAGCGACCACCAGCATTGGAGAAGCCAGGAAGTTCATTTTAATATTTGGGTGGATACGTGCCTCGAAGTTCCTGTTGCCGGAAAGTACAGAACTAACGATCATATCATTTTCTATGACTGCCTTTTGTACCGATGGGATCATATCTCCTGAGTTACCAATACAAGTTGTGCATCCATACCCTACTGTGTAAAATTTAAGATCTTCAAGGAAAGGAAGAAGCTTTGATTTCTCCAGATACTCAGTCACAACCCGTGAACCGGGTGCTAATGATGTTTTTACCCATGGTTTTACTTCAAGACCTAATTCAACAGCCTTTTTAGCAACTAATCCTGCCCCAATCATCACACTTGGATTGGAAGTGTTGGTACATGAGGTAATAGCCGCTACAACGACAGACGCATCAGATATACAATGTGTTTGACCGTTTATCTCGACATCTACACTTCTCACACCGTTTTTGTTGCTCACTGTTGGTGCTGGCTGACCACCTTCATTTGCCCAGTCGGCAACTCGTTCATTTATAGCGATGTATTCTCTTCCTTGTTGTTTAAGGAGTTCAACCATTTTGCTTTTAGCTTCCCTCAAAAGGATTTTATCTTGTGGTCGCTTAGGACCCGAGATCGTTGGTTCAACTGTTCCAAGATCCAACTCAACCACATCCGTGTACTCTATCTCTGCATTGTCATCCCTCCATAGCATATTTTCCTGAGCATACGCCTTTACCATATCAATGTGATCTTCAGGTCTGCTCGTATTGCGCATATAGTCAAGTGTGCGCTCATCAATAGGCCAGTGAGTATCTGTACATCCAAACTCCGGAGACATGTTTGAAATAGTAGCTCTGTCAGTTACCGCAAGATTTGCAAGTCCAGGACCAAAAACTTCAACGATTTTTCCTACCACGCCATAGTCTCTTAAAAGTCTTGTGATAGTCAGTACTAAATCTGTGGAGGTGGTGCCCTCCCTCATTTTTCCGGTGATTTTTAAGCCAATCACTTGAGGTAAGATCATATAAATAGGTTGTCCTAGCATGGCAGCTTCTGCCTCTATACCTCCAACACCCCATCCAAGCACGCCAATACCGTTGACCATTGGTGTATGGGAGTCTGTTCCTACAAGTGTATCCGGAAACAGATAACCATCTCTTTCGATGACTCCTTTCGCCAGGTATTCAAGGTTTACCTGGTGGCAAATCCCCATACCCGGAGGCACTACGCTAAAGTTTGTGAATGCTTGCTGGCCCCATTTGAGCAGCTTGTATCTTTCTTCATTTCTTTCGTATTCAAGATCCACATTCTTTTGATATGAATCTGCCGCACCAAAGTGATCCACCACCACAGAATGGTCAATAACCATATCTGCAGGAACAACCGGGTTGGTTTTGCTTGTATCTTTACCCTTTCTTGCTACCTCAGCTCGGATAGATGCAATGTCAACTACTGCCGGCACACCGGTGAAGTCCTGCATTAATACTCTTGCTGGGCTGTAAGGAATGTCTTTGACCCCAGCGGTCTCTTTCCAATTCAGAACCGTTTCAATATGTTCCTCAGTTACAGCAAATCCGTCATAGTTACGGATTACATTTTCTAAAAGGATTCTAACGGAGTATGGTAGCTTTTTTACGACAGACTTATTCTTAGCCAATTCTGACAGACTGAAGTATTTGTGTTCTCCTAGTTGACTGGATAGTTGTTTTTCGATTCCTAAAAAATCCTGAGGCATATTTTAATGGTTTAAGATTGAATAAATGTCCCTCCTCAAGAGGGTTGACAAAGATAATTGATTTAAGGATTGCTCAATCATTGCCTAATAAACAAAAAAAACAATGAAATAGGTCACTCTAAAGCCGTTAGAAACTTCATGGTATCAACATTGTCTGCATAGTCCCATAATTCCGGTTGCTGAGCCTTCCCAAATGGAATATAATCCTTACCAACAATACATTGAATTTTATCTTCCTGGTCTTTTAATATTTTCTGAAGGGTTTCTAAACTGTTGTATGCTTGGTGAAATAAAACACTAATGGGGGATACCAATTCATCTGTGGAATTTACAAGAAGGTATCCGGTATCTAAATGTGGTGTCTTATTTACGAGGTAAATGGATTTATAATAGTCGTAATTGTTTCTATACTTATGATGATTAATCACCTCCTGAAAGTACTCAAAATGAGGAAAAGCTTCTCGGAAATCATAACCTTCCGGAGTAAACACTTTAGAAACATTTCGGCATCCCAGTCCATAATAAGAGAAAATATCAGCCCCTAAAGCATTCAATTCCTCATGTGACTCCATACCAGTCAGTATGGCAATTGAAGTGCGGTTCTTTCTTATGATGTTGGGGATATCTTTAAAGTAATACTCAAAATAACGAGCGGTGTTGTCGCTTCCGGTTGCGATCACGGCATCTATATTGGTTAGCTTTTCCCGAATCTCTATATTCTTTTTAAACCGTGGTTCGATTTCTATTATCCAATCAATTATCGTTCGAGTAAGGAACTGATCTTCACTACTGGGTTTTATGGCAGCAAAATGACCTGATATTAAAGCCGATAGAAGATCATGAAATCCGACTAGCGGAATGTTGCCTGCCATGACAATACCAACAACCTTGGGAGTTACATCGTCAATATCGTATCGAGCAATCCAATTGGATAGTTTCTCTTCATCTAGCATGTACTTGATGCCATCCATGGCCTGTGTTACACTTTCTTTAGTAAACCATCCGTTCAAATTTTGAGCTGAGGAAGCCAAAATCTCAATTTCATCAGCTGAAAGTTGTTGAATTTTCTCACCCAGCTTTGAAAAAGCATTGATTCTATCTACGATTTGCATAAAAAATAAAATTGTACGGCATTGCCAGTTGGGCTGCAAACTTATTGGGATTAATTTTGTTCACTCATTTAGAACACGACAAAAAAAGCATTTTATGGCTATAATGATCACCGATGAATGCATCAACTGCGGTGCATGCGAACCCGAATGCCCAAATACAGCCATTTATGAAGGTGGAGTGGAATGGAAGTGGGCTGATGGTACCGATCTTCAGGATATTGAAATGGAAGATGGGTCTAAGGTTGATGCCAAAGAAGTACAGGAGCCTGTTTCGGATGAATTCTACTACATCGTCCCTGGAAAATGCACGGAATGCACGGGCTTTCATGAAGAGCCGCAGTGCGCAGCTGTGTGTCCGGTAGATTGTTGTGTTCCTGATCCTGATTACGTAGAGTCTGAAGAAGAACTAACAGCTAAAAAAGAATGGTTGCACTTGTGATCATCGCATCTTTTTGCGCTTGATCAGGTATGCTCCCAGGATTTTATCGAATGAGTCGTTGGTATTTACAGGAACGAAATCAACTTTCATCATACCGCATTTAATCTTCAGGTCCTGATAAAATTTCGCCATTTCTTTCCGGTAAGCATCCTTCACGTCATGGGGATTTACCTTGATTGATTCATTGGTTTCCATGTCAATGAATTTGTAAGGTCTATCCTCAAACTCAAACTTTAACTCACTGGAGTAATCAGAGACATGGAAAAGTATAACCTCATGTTTATTATGCTTGAGGTGCTGCAATGCGCTAAGAAGATCATCCTCATTGGTATTTTGAAACATGTCAGAGAATATGACTACCAGTGATCTTCTATGGATTTTGTCAGCCATTTCATGCAAAACCGATGATATATCTGTTTGTGAGGATGGGGTAGAATCCTGAAGCTCCGAGAGTTTAGTGAGAATTGTGTTCAAATGTGCTTTCGTACTTCTCAGATCTGTTTCGTGTTCTATTTTGTCAGAAAAAACCGAAAGTCCAACCACATCTCGCTGTTTGGTTAGGAGGTATGAGAGAGCAGATGCCGCAAACACTGAAAATTTCAGTTTGTCTTTTCCAGGCTTGGGATAATGCATTGAGGCAGAATTATCTATTAGAATGCGGCACCTGAGGTTGGTTTCTTCTTCGTATTGTTTGGTATAAAGCCGGTCGGTTCGCGAATAGACTTTCCAATCGATGTGTCGGGTACTTTCTCCATAATTGTAGAGTTTATGTTCAGCAAATTCGACTGAAAATCCGTGATAAGGAGATTTATGTAGCCCGGTGATAAATCCATCAACCAGCTGCTTAGCAATGAGCCCAAGATTATCGTATTGATTAATTTCTGAAATGTTTGTGGTCATATATGGATATTCAAACGGGGAATCAGCTTCATGTTTGCAGATAAAAAATATAAAGCACTATATTTAGCCCCGATTTTAGTTAAAACTAACACCTAACACAAATTTTAAGCAAGTGGAAGATAATAACGAAAAAGGAAGAGACGAGATCTATTCTGAGAGAGTAAAGGCGGGAAAGCGTACTTACTTTTTTGATGTGAAAGCGACACGGTCGAATGATTATTACTTGACGATTACGGAGAGTAAGCGAAAGCCCAAAGACGATGGGTTCTATTACGAAAAGCATAAAATTTTCTTGTACAAGGAAGATTTTCATAAATTTATAAATGCACTGAATTCCACAGTGAGCCATGTGAAGGATGAGTTAATGCCTGAAGTGGATTTTTCACAGTTTGAAAGAGAAAATGATTCTGAAGAGGAAGTGGCGAATGCTGAGGTTTCAGAGTCTGACTCTGAGCTAAAGTGGGACTGATAAGATAACTTTTTTTATAAGTATGAAGAGAGAGGCTCCTCAGCGATATGCTGGGGGGCTTTTTTATTTTACTTTTGCGCCGAAAATTGAAGAGCTAAATTTTATAATAGAATTTTATGGGATTACAGTGTGGAATCGTAGGGCTACCCAACGTAGGTAAATCTACTCTTTTTAATGCCCTTTCAAATGCAAAGGCAGAAGCAGCGAACTTTCCATTTTGCACCATCGAGCCAAATGTTGGGGTCATCACGGTTCCGGATGACCGCCTGCAGGTGCTGGCTGAACTTGTAAACCCTCAGAAGATTCTACCAACAGTAATCGAATTTGTGGATATTGCCGGATTAGTGAAGGGAGCGAGTAAGGGCGAGGGGTTAGGCAATCAGTTCTTGGCCAATATTCGTGAAGTTGATGCAATCATTCATGTAATCAGATGTTTTGACAATGATAACATTGTTCATGTATCAGGAAAAGTTGATCCCATAGAGGATAAAGAAGTGATCGATACGGAACTTCAGTTGAGGGATCTTGAGTCCGTGGATAAACGTATTGAGCGTGTTCAAAAGATAGCTAAATCCGGAGATAAGGATGCGAAAGCAGAATACGATGTTCTTGTAAAATTTAAGTCTCACCTGGAGAGCGGTCAAAATGCTCGTTCATTAGAAATGGACAAAGAGCCCAGGGCCTGGATAAAGGGACTACAGCTCCTTACTGATAAGCCTATTATTTATGTAGCAAATGTAGATGAGGAGTCTATTAATTCAGGCAATGAGTGGAGTAAAAAGCTGGAAGAAAATATTAAACATGAAGATGCCCAGTTGATTTTGGTTTCGGCCGGGTTAGAGGAGCAAATTGCTGAATTTGATGATCCAGAGGAAAAGCAGATGTTTTTGGAAGAGTACGGACTAAAGGAATCAGGTTTGAATCGATTAATTAAGGCATCTTATTCCTTACTTAATTTGATAACCTACTTTACTGCAGGAGAAACAGAGGTTAGGGCCTGGACAATAAAAAAAGGATGGAAAGCGCCTCAAGCTGCAGGTGTCATTCATACGGATTTTGAGAAAGGCTTCATTAAAGCTGAGGTGATAAAAATCCCGGATTATCAACAGTATAAGACTGAAGCTAAATGTCGAGAAGCAGGTAAACTATCTATTGAGGGGAAGGAGTATGTTGTGGAGGATGGCGATGTGATGCATTTCAGGTTCAATGTCTGATTACCGTTCGATAGATCTGAATTTTTTATAGCCTATCAACTCATCATTGATATTCCCCGGCTTTCTGTAGTAGACCAAAATTTCATACTCGTTTTCGGTCTGAAAGTGACTGCCTTCAAAATAATATGGAGGTAGCTGGTCGCTTTCTACATAATACAGATATTCATAATAGCCCTGTTTTAATGGGATAGTTGTTTGATATCTGCCACGTCCATTCTGATCAATATATTTCATTCGGTTTAGGTCATTCATCCTCCAATTATTGTAGCGACCCATTACATACACGTCACCATTTAAAGGCTCAGACTCTAAAGCAAAGGTTACATCAGCATAATCCGCATTTAGGATGGATTCGCCTGGATCATTATTCTGAATAATAAAGTAGCCATTAATATCCTGAAAATTTAGTGTGTATGGGACGTTTTGTCTGGTAGCATCCAACCTGAGTGGTGCGATAATCTTATTGCCTGTATTAACAATTCTTCCGACGTTTCTTCCTGAAACGTTGAGTGTTCTCAAATCAGCAAATCGATATTCATTCCATCCGTAAAAATTTGTTTTTAGATCCAGATGTCGGTATTCGAGGTAACCTTCATTTATTCTCATAAGTGTAGGGGGGATGTTTGATATTGCTGTTTTCCAGTTGTGATTTTGAAGAATAACAGGTGAAATATCCTGAGCTGGCGCATTTACCTGAATATTACCATAATTGATACTAAATTCAATTTGATGATTTTCCTCCCTTTTGTTTATTGTGGTGCTCACGCGCACAGTATGGCTGATATTTGTTTTGCTGTCTACAACCAAAAACCGACGGGTCAAGATTAAGTCATCAGGATTGGCTCTCCTAAAAACGGCGACTATATAATTGCCTGAAATAATCGGCTTAGGGATATCAAAACGATAATTGATATAAGGCTGAACAGTGTTAACCGAGTAGTCAAAATCTGTAATGCGGTAATTGTTGATTTGTGATAAGAATTCCATGTCTCTTAATCTAGATCCGGTCCAATCTTTATTACAGTGATAGATTTTCGCACCTAAATTTTCAAACTGATCGGTTAACAAATCAAATGTGAGGTGTAGTTGATCATTGTCATTCAGGCTGACAACCTGGTTCTCAATTTCTTTTATTTGACCATTTTCTACTGGAACAACCTTGGATATGCCCACAAAGTCCTCGTAATCATAATTGTCGAAAATTATTTTCTTATTTAATGTCGATTGTTGAGGGACAATGGGTTCGCATTGTACTAATAGAAAAGAAATTGTAATTATCGCGAGGTTCTTCATAACTTTAGTGGTACGAACGACCAAATTAGAATTTACAACTATAATATTCGGTATTGGGTCTAATTAAATGCCAACATGAATGTCATTTTCTGAAGAAAAATTGATTAAGGGCTGCCAGAAGGGTAAAAAGCAATTCCAACAAGCACTTTATGATAAGTATTGTGACGGAATGTATCTGGTAGCACTTAGATACTCTAAAATGCAACAAGAGGCTGAAGATATCATTCAGGAAGCATTTATTAAGGTATTTAAGAATATCAAAAACTTCAGAAAGGATTCATCGCTGGCATATTGGATTAAACGAATAGTTGTGAATACAGCACTTAATCATCAACGAAGTAAGCTTTATCTCTATCCAATGGTGGATGTGAATGACCTTGATGGTTGGAGTGAAAAAGAGAGCGCAATTTCTTCATTGAGTTATGAGGAGCTTTTGGAATTGATAAGGGATTTACCAACTGGATGTCAGGTCATTTTTAACCTTTTTGCTATTGAAGGGTATAAGCACCATGAGATTGCTGAGAAGTTGAAGATTAGTGAAGGGACATCCAAATCACAATACTCGAGAGCAAAATCACTTTTGGCAGAAAAGATCATGCAGCGAGATCAGGTAAGGTATGGATCAGGGGAAGTTTGAAGATAACGTAAAGAGTAAGTTTGAAGGACAAACGATTAAGACACCTGAAGGTATTTGGAGTGGAATAGAGAACTCTCTGAATGCTGAACTGGTGACAGTTTATGCATCACAGCATCTAATGTATAAGTGGGTGTCTGTAGCAGCTATGCTAATTGCTGTCGTTCTTCTCGGTGTGTTGTATTTTCCATCCTCTCTAGTCCAATCATACCAAGAGGACGTAGCTAGTTACAATGCTTTACTTTCCAGTGATATTGATTTCAATGATTATTACAGCCATCAATTTAATGGACTATCAGGTAAAGACTTTTCATTTAGTCCATCCGATCGATCGAATGTTGTTTCTAAAAAAACACCTGATAATGCTTCTCACAACTCCACCAATGAAATCTTTCTTTATGGAGAGATCGATGAGATTAAAGGGAAGCGTCCCAACCTATCATTGGCAAACGTTTCTGGAGATATTTACCGGTACAGATCATCTGAGAGTGTTCCACGAAACGTTAATGAGGAAAAGTCGGGTAAAAAAGTGTGGGCTGGAGTAGAGGCTGGAGCAGGAAATTTTAATGCTGATTTTGGAGGAGCCGGTACTTTAGCCAATTCGTTGAATCCGGCAGGATTGGCATCTGCTATTGGTTCAGGAAACTTTGTCAATCCAACAACAAGTGTTTCACAGAATATGAATGAAGCTATTGCTACGACGGTCGGATTAGATTTTGGTGTTCAGTTGGGCAAAAAATGGACGTTGGAAAGTGGAGTTGCTTATACATCTGTTGAAAATAGTGGTACCGCATCTATAAATGTCCTTGATATTTATACTGTTGATAATACTAATTTCATTAGTGAAGGCGGCATAAACGTTCCTTCTGTTGCTCCAGGTAGTTCTGCACGTGAAGCAACTATCGAAGTAAGAGAAAATTATGATTATGAGGTTGCGCTCAATAATAGCGTCCAGTTTGCTTCCATCCCTATTAAGGCTGGTTATTTTATAGTGGATAATAAATTCAGCCTAAGAATTAATGCTGGACTCTCTGCAAATTATTTAGTCGAGGGAAATATTTCAGATCCTACTCGACAAATTTTGAATAGTGATGAGCTCAACCTCTATAATGATTGGTCATTTGATGGAATTAGTGGTTTGGAGTTTGGTTATTCCATCTTTAATAAGTTCGATTTAACAATTGAACCAAATTATAGACACTCTATTACTCCAATAAGTAACTCCTCTAATTCACCTTCAAGATTCCTTGTTCAGACAGGTCTGAGATATACACTCAAGTAGCCTTCTATCATTGAAATAACCTGTTTCGCATAAAAGATGTAACCATTCATCACGGAGGGGGTATTGATTTGCATGTGCAAATGGTAGCAGTTTGCACTTTTTACTCGTCAACTAACTCCATATCATGCTAAGAGGACTTCTTTGTGTCACTCTATTATCTATTCTTTGTCAACTCTCTTTTTCCCAGGAATTTGAAGATCGAAAATCATACACTACAGCCTGGCGTGAAGGTGAAATCATTCTGGATGGAAAATTAAATGATGAAGCCTGGAGCCAGGTAGAGTGGGGAGGTGACTTTGTTGGGCATAGGCCGGACTTTAACGTTGAACCCACACAGCAGACAAAATTCAAGATCTTGTACGATGCTAAATTTTTGTATGTTGGGATTAAAGCTTTAGATACCGACCCGGATCAGATCGTGAAGCGAATGTCTCGAAGAGATGGATTTGACGGTGATTTTGTTGAGATAAACATTGACAGTTACAATGACAAGCGAACGGCGTTTTCATTTACAGCGTCTGTTTCTGGAGTTAAAGGAGATGAGTACGTTTCAAATAACGGAAATGACTGGGACTCTACCTGGGATCCAATATGGTACTTAAGAACTAGCGTGGATGATGAGGGGTGGATAGCTGAGTTTAAAATCCCTCTTTCTCAATTGAGATTTGCTAATAAAGAGAATCATGCGTGGGGTATTCAATTTACTCGACGGATTTTTAGAAATGAAGAACGATCTACCTGGCAAGCAGTGGATCCAAATGCCCCCGGGTGGGTTCATTTGTTTGGGGAGCTAAATGGCATTTCGGGCATTAAGCCGCAGAAACAGCTGGAAATTCAGCCGTATGTTCTCGCTTCCCTTGAAAAATATGAGAAGGAAGAAGAAAATCCTTTCAGAGATACCGGACAAGAATTTAAAGGTAATGTGGGCCTGGATGCAAAAATTGGAATTACCTCAGATATTACGTTAGATCTTACATTTAATCCGGATTTTGGCCAGGTGGATGCTGATCCGTCAGCAGTTAATCTGTCTGCTTTTCAACTCTTTTTTCGGGAAAGAAGGCCGTTTTTCCTGGAGGGGAGCAATCTACTGTCATTTCGCACTAGCGGAAGCTCTAACAACCTCTTCTATTCTAGAAGGGTAGGTGGACGTCCTAACGGGAGCCCAGATAATGTTGAGTATATGGATTTTCCCAATAACACTCGAATATTAGGAGCAGCTAAAATCACCGGGAAAAATGCGAAAGGTTTTTCATGGGGAGTGTTAGAATCTTTAACAAATAGAGAACAAGCGGATGTTCTTTATGAAAATGGAACCAGAGGGGAGGAAGTAGTAGAGCCTTATACGAATTTCCTGGTTGCCAGAGCACAACAGGATATTGACGGTGGTAAAACGGTGGTTGGAGCGATTGCAACCAATGTCAGAAGATTTAATAATCGAAAAAATGGTTTAGAACTTCTGCATGATCAGGCTACCAGTGCGGGTGTCGATATTGATCACAATTTTAGGGGCAGAAAGTACGGAATTGAATTGCGAGCCATGTTTAGTCATGTTGATGGAACGATGGGAGCGATATATCAAACTCAGACAGCTTCTGAACGATTTTTCCAAAGACCGGATAATAATTACAAAGAAGTTGATTCCACCCGAACGAGTCTTGTGGGCTCTGCAGCTACACTTGCTTTTGGTAAACGAAGTGGTAACTGGAGGTGGACCGTTGGAACAAATTATAAATCACCAGAACTGGTGCTCAACGACGCTGGTTTCCTCAGACAGACTGACGATATAAACTACTGGGCATGGACCTCATACAGAATTAATAAAGTTACTAATCTCTTTCGTTGGCAGAATTATAACATCAACCTAGAGTACAACACAGATTTTGGAGGAGCGGTCACAAATCAGGGAGTGAACGTTAATATGAACTGGGAATTCAGCAACTATTGGGGATTTAATCAAGGAGTTTGGGTAGGAGGAACGAGTGTTTCCAATGCTGATTTACGAGGCGGGCCTTCCATTAGATATCCCGGTAATATCAATTACTGGTATTGGATAGGCACCAATAGTCGTAAGAAAGTGAGGGTATCGTTTAATAATTGGTTCAACTGGGGTCAAAATGATTACAACAAAAGCTCAGGTATTTCATTGAACATCAATATGCGTCCAATGGATGCATTACAAATATCTGTTTCTCCAAGTGTTGACTGGAACAGGAATGAACTCCAATATATCACACAAAGAGAATTTGCAGGTGATATCAGATACATATTGGGTAAGGTAGATCAGGAAACCTATGGCATGTCATTAAGAGCGAATTATAATATAACCCCTAATCTTACGCTGGAATTCTGGGGGCAACCATTTATATCTGCCGGTGAATACAGTAAATTTAAACGAGTACACCTACCGAATGCTGAAAGTTATTCAAAGAGATTTCACCTTTATGAAAATAGTCAAATCCTTTTTGACGAAGAAAATAGCTTGTATGAGGTTTTTGAAAATGGAAATTCAGAGCCTGACTACACATTTGATGATCCTAACTTCAATGTGGTTCAGTTCAGGTCAAACTTTGTAATGCGATGGGAATATATTCCGGGCTCAACCTTGTTCATGGTATGGGCAAATAATGGTTCTTATTTTGATCAGTCGAGAAATAACAATTTTAGTGATTTAACCTCGCGTCTTTCAGGACTTACGGGCAACAATACCTTCTTAATTAAATACACCTATCGATTTATTTTGTAAGGAATCTTCCTACTAACTTTGGGACAAAGAAAATAAGCAATATGTCCAAAGTAGTAATAATAGGCGCAGGTGGAGTTGGTCGTGTGACTGCTTTCAAATGCGCACAAAACCCTGAAATCTTTTCTCAAATTGTTCTGGCATCACGAACAAAATCAAAATGCGATGATATCGCCACAGATATAAAAAAGAAGCATGATGTAGTTATTGAAACCGATCAGGTGGATGCAGATCATGTTGATCAGGTAGTTGCGTTATTTAAAAAGCATAATCCTAAAATGGTAATAAATGTGGCACTCCCATACCAGGATCTTACCATTATGGATGCCTGTCTTGAAGCTGGTGTGCATTATCTGGATACAGCGAATTACGAACCACCTGAAGAAGCCAAGTTTGAATATAAATGGCAATGGGCTTATCAGGATAAATTCAAGGATGCAGGTTTGACAGCCGTGCTGGGATGTGGTTTTGATCCGGGAGTTACCGGTGTTTTTACCAATCGTGCTGCGAATCATTTCTTTGATGAAATTCA
This sequence comes from Ekhidna sp., assembly GCF_965221965.1. GTDB lineage: Bacteria > Bacteroidota > Bacteroidia > Cytophagales > Cyclobacteriaceae > Ekhidna. Next base: position 2,429,276 of record NZ_OZ244926.1, on the reverse strand, counting down.
TTATTTGGATATTGTAGATTGCAACGCCGGCGACCATGGGAAAGCGTTTGCTACCAATTTCAACCCGGAGATAAACATTCGCGAGATTACTCAAAAAGGCAAGTACTGGGAAGATGGCAAATGGGTGGAAACCAAACCCTTTGAATTCAGAAAAGACCTGGATTATCCAAACATTGGAAAGCGCCCTTCTTACTTGCTCTATCATGAGGAGCTTGAATCACTGGTTAAGAACTACCCGACGATTAAACGAGCACGATTCTGGATGACTTTTGGTGATGAATACCTTACTCACCTTCGCGTAATTCAAAACATAGGAATGGCTTCTATTGACCCGGTAAACTATGAAGGAAAACAAATTGTACCTCTTCAGTTTTTGAAGGCTGTACTACCTAACCCAGGTGATCTGGGTGAAAATTATGAAGGAGAAACCTCTATAGGATGTCGAATCAAAGGTCTTAAAGACGGAAAAGAAAAAACGTATTATATCTGGAATAACTGTAGCCATAAGGCCGCATACGATGAAACTGGTGCCCAGGGTGTTTCCTATACAACAGGTGTGCCGGCTATGGTAGGTGCGGCGATGATGGTAACCGGCAAATGGACTGGAGCTGGCGTTTTCAATGTGGAAGAGTTCAACTCTGACCCTTTCCTTGAAAAACTAGCAAAATCCGGCCTCCCATGGCACGAAAAAGAGGATATAGAATTAGGAATGGATTGATATGATTGATTTGGTCAATGTTCCTGAATTCTACCAGGGGTATGTGAAGTCTCTAGGTCAGGGGGATCTCGTGCCTCTGTTATTGAAAACCGGAGATGAATTCATTGAATTTGGACGAGGGTTATCCGAAGCACAAGGAGCTTATCGGTACGCTGAAGATAAGTGGAGTATCAAAGAGGTCATCCAGCATGTAATTGATTCTGAGCGCATTTTTGCTTATCGTGCCCTTCGTTTTGCCAGGAATGATAAGACAGAGATTCCGGGTTTCGAACAGAATGATTATGTCCCTGAATCCAATGCCGATAATCGCCCCATACATGGACTGATGACCGAATTCACGAATGTCCGGGCCTCAACGGTAGATTTGTTTACTTCATTTACGAACGAAATGAAACAGCAGACGGGGGTTTCAAACAAAGTAGAAATGTCTGTCGAAGCTTTGGGCTATATTATTTCCGGCCACCAGAACCATCATTTAACCATCATTTACGAAAGGTACTCAAAGTGAAAATTCCATCTCCTTGTTTTGTTCTGGACGAAAAGAAACTTATCCGAAATCTGGAACTGATTGATAGTGTTCAAAAGTCTGCCGGGATAGAGATCATTATGGCATTCAAAGGGTTTGCAATGTGGAGTGCATTTCCGATTGTAAAACAATACATTCAAGGAGCTACGGCCAGCTCACTTAACGAAGTGATGCTATGCAATGAAGAAATGGGTGTAAAATCTCATACCTACTGTGTGGCTTATATGGATGATGAATTCGATGAAATTGTTTCCCGATCATCTCATATAACATTCAATTCACTAACTCAATATCACAAGTTTATTGATAGGGTACCTTCTGATATAAGTGTGGGTCTAAGAGTAAATCCTGAGTGGTCTGATGTGGAAACTGACTTATACAATCCATCCAGTCCGGTTTCAAGGTTGGGAATTACCAGCCCGAATATCACCGAGCTCCCAGAAAGAGTTGAGGGCCTTCACTTTCATGTGCTATGCGAGTCAAATTCAAAAGCACTTGAGCATGTGCTGGAATCTTTCGAGCAAAAGTTTGGGCACCTGTTAGCTCACATAAAGTGGGTGAATATGGGTGGAGGGCATTTGATGACGCGAGAGGGTTATGATACAGACCACTTAGTTAGGCTGTTAAGTGACTTTAAGAAAAAACATAATGTTCACGTGATTTTGGAGCCTGGCAGTGCTTTTGCCTGGCAAACCGGTGATTTGTATACAACCGTCCTCGATATTGTGGAAAATGGAGGCAAAAAGACAGCCATATTCGATGGCTCTTTCACCTGTCATATGCCCGATTGTCTGGAAATGCCTTATCGACCTAAACTTGAGAATGGGTCGGATACTGAGCAGAATGGATGGTACCCCTATCGTCTTGGAGGTGTGAGTTGTCTTGCAGGAGATTTTCTTGATGACTATTGGTTTGAGAAACCACTTAGCCCAGGGGATTCAATCATATTCAAGGATATGATTCATTATACAATGGTAAAAACAAGTACTTTCAATGGAGTGAAGCATCCCTCTATTGGAATACTTAGAAAGGACGGATCACTTGACTTGATCAGAAAGTTTGGGTATGAAGATTTTAAGAATCGCCTGTCCTAGTTTTTTAGTTTCGGCTCCAGATCTCCACGCATAAATTGATTGTATTCTTCACATGAGAGGTACCCTTCCCCTAAAGAATAGGGGCAGGTTTTATACACTTCATCAAAAATTCCTGACTGAACAACTACGCCGGAACCGTGACAAACTGGACAAAGCATTTTTTCAAGTCCTCCACAATCATACTCAGCAGTTTCAAGATCCTTCTCAAATTGTTCAGCCTGTGAGCGCTGAATTTTTAGATATTCGTCTTCAGCATATTGCAAATACTGAATAGCAGGTTCATAGTACATTCCTTTTGTTCCTTTTAATTGAATGTATTTATTCAACCAATTGATGCTTTGCTTGTACTTGCCAAGGTGAAAACTATTTCTCCCAAAGAAGTACGCCATTTCAGAAGGAAGCTTTTCCATATTTTGAAGCACATATTGGAAAAGTACTTGCGCACTGTCATAATTACCTGTTGCCATGAGATTAGCACCATCTTCGATCTTTTTTTGCAACTCATTCTCACGGATAACCTGTCCATGCCCGATGAGAAATGAAATAAGAAATAAAAGGAAGAGAATTTTTCTCATAAACATTGAATAACGACCGGAAAATTAAAATGGTTTGATCACCCAGCCCCTCATTACAGCAAAAGATTAACCAATTTTGTGATAGGAACGAATCTTTTATGACTTTTGACAATAATTTGTGTCTGCGTCGTTTGTGGAGATAGGTGTTATGAAAAGAATTTTACTTGCAATTATTATTAGTCTATTCGGAGTAGGACTACTATTAGCTCAGAATACCCGAACTGTAGAAACTCCCAAGCAGCCCAGACCTCAATATCAAGCGGCTAAGAAAGAGAAAAAGGGTTTGTTTTCATTTCTTAAAAAGAAGGATAAACCACAACTGAAATTCTCAGAAGAAGAAAGATTGGCTTTCAGAAAACGTGTAAGTAAAGCGTATGCTGAAAATGCGAAGATCGAGAGGAAAGCCGATAAGATTAAGCGAAAAGAAGCTAAAAAGGGAGAAAAATTTCATGGGCATAAACGCCCGCCCAAAAAGCGACCTCCTGGTAAGCAGAAGTTTTGCAAAATCTGTCGAATTAAGCACTAACTCGATAGAGGGTCTGAGCTCGCATCCGTAACCCAAAATGGGAAAGTATTGCTCTCCTGATGCTTTGTTTTAAAAACTGATGGTTTACACCTGACTCAGACACGACAAATTTGATAATGGGTCGTCGGATTTCTTTAATCTGAGAAAGGGTTGATATCCATATCGAATACATTTCCTTCCAGTCACTGTCATAGGCTTCCATGTGTGAGCGGCCATCCCACATGATTTCCAACTGATTATCAGCATGATTATGGCGGTAGATAGCTGCCAGGATATCGTAATTATCCTCTAGTAATTCTTTTCCGAGATGAATTTTCTCTCTAAGCTCGATAATAAAATCATCCACCAGCCCCATAGGGTTATGAAGAAGATGATATGCATTTAGAATTTCTTCAAGCCACTGGTTTAACAATGCTTCCTTGGAGAAAGCTTGAACGGACTTTAATAGATAGTTCTTATCCTGGGGGAAGTATTTTTCTTCAATAAGCATAAAAAAAGGGTAACTCAAAGTTACCCTTCAAAATTTAAAAATCTTAATCGATTAGTTACTGAATTCAAATAGCCAAGGCTCATCATATAACCCGGATGTTCTGGCATTTGGATCAGGAACTGTAAATTCCAAGGACAAAGAGGTACCTTGATTATTTACTGTGTAATCCATGGTAATACCATTATTTCCATCTCTTTGGATTGCAGATGCCTGATTATCTGTAAATTCCCAGGAACCATTGGAAGGCCATACATCCTCATATCCTGTTGGAACACCGTTGGTGCTATAATTTCCATTGGCAGTAAAGGTTAAGGTAAACCCTGACCAATCACCTTCTGGTCCCCCATCATATGTGACTTTACTAGCGTTAACAGACCATTGTTGTGAAAGTAATTCTGTTTTTTCTTCAACAACTGTAGGGCCATCATTACCACCACCACCGCCGCACGACATAAAAATAACTAAGGAAGCAAAAACTAAGGCAGCAAGTAAGTTTGATAATCGTTTCATAATTCGGTTTAAAATATTTCTACTATTTGAATCAAAAGTAGGACTTTTTGACTTTTATACCTACTAAACTGAAAAATCCTATCGAAATTATTCAAGTGCCTATCTTTTTTAAAGGTCGAGACGCATTTCACATAAATCAATTTCGCGTCTGTCATTTGAGGCGATAACTCGAATGCTGTCTGATTTTTTTAAAATTTGCTTTTCCCACCAATCGAATCCTTCTCGATCAAGATTTGAAGTTGGTTCATCCATAAAGACTAACTCATTCTCGAAAAAGAAAGCAGTCAACAGCTTAGAACGCTGCTTCATTCCTGTAGAAAATTCAGCAATATGTTTATCTAAAGGTAAAGATGCAGATTCCGCCATTTCATTAATCGGAATAAGGCATTTTTTGAATTTGGAATGGAATTCAAGAAACTCTTTCAAAGTAAACTCTTCAGTGATCTCAGTGTAAGGACCAACAAAAACAGCTTCATGGTAGCCTTCGTCGATCTTTGTCTCATTAACATAAATGTCCCCTTCACTAGGCGTGAGGTATCCGGAAAGGATCTGTAACAAAGTAGATTTACCTGCACCATTTTTTCCGGTTATTGCTGCCGGAGCTCCTACTTCTATTTCAAAATTTTGATGACGAAAGATCCAGTTTCTTCCAAATTTTTTACCAATATTCTCTCCTCTTATAACCATGTGGCTAATGTTTTAGAAGTTCCTTGGGAGCACATAAATAGTGTTTCGTTACAATCTTGCTCATTGCTTTGATGTTTGGGAGGTCTGAGGCATCTGCCACATCTACTACGTTACCATGTTTTCTTAGTATTCTAATAGACTGACCGGAGGCGATATAAGCTGAGTTACTAACGGATCCGATTTTAATGAAGTAGTCTGCTTCTTTTTCACTGATTCCGTATAGCTTTTTGATTTTTTCAATCAAATCATCAGTTACAATCCTGCCTGTTGGCTCATTGGAAAATGAAATACCAAGGAGTTTTCTGTCTAATATCATCTGACTCAGTTTTCTCAAAACCTCATCCTTATGTTCTTGCCAAAATTTAATGGATCCCCATATATCCGCGTCATCCAAAAGGGCGTAGACTTCCAAAATATCCGGGTCTTCCTCAAAGTTCTTATCAGTGATATTTCTTTCCAGAAAAATCTTTAGGGCAGGGGTGGCCATTAGTTTTTCCCCTTGCTGAGTCAGCACTTTCGCTCTTTTAATCAATTCAATGAGCATCACTTCTGCACTGACCGCTGTTTTATGTAGGTACACTTGCCAATACATTAATCGACGAGCACTCAAAAAGTTCTCTATACTATAAATGCCTTTCTCCTCTACGACCAGATGTTCATTGGATACATTCAACATTTTAATAATACGCTCAGATCCGATAGCACCCTCATATACCCCTGTAAAAAAGGAATCTCTTTTCAGATAATCCAGTCGATCAATATCCAACTGGCTAGATACCAACTGATGGAAGAAGGGTCGTTCATACTTGTTTTGGAATATCTGAATAGTTAAGTCAAGTGCACCATCAAACTCTTTATTCAGCCGATCCATCATCCACAAGCCTACTTGCTCATGGTGTACACCTTTGAAGAGTGAAAACTCCAACGTGTGAGAAAAGGGTCCATGTCCTACATCATGCAATAGGATTGCCAGCATGCTAGCTTGTTTTTCCTGATTTGAAATTTCAATGCCCTTATCCTGAAGGGCATTGAGCGCTCTTCGCATGAGATCCATAGCTCCAAGCGCATGGTGGAAACGTGTATGAAGAGCACCCGGGTAAACCAGGTCAGTGAGTCCAAGCTGCTTTATTCTTCTAAGTCGCTGAAAATAACGATGCTCGATGATGTCAAAAATGAGATCGTTGGGTATATTGATGAATCCGTAAACCGGATCATTGAGAATTTTCTTTTTGTTCAACAGCGTTTGTGATTTACTTAGCAAAAGAATGCCAAAACTGAATTAATGCAGCAATTTAAAATCTTATGGGCTGACGATGAAATTGAGCTGTTGAAGCCGCACATTTTGTTCCTTGAACAGAAAGGCTACCTGCTTACTCCTGTCAACAGTGGGGCTGATGCGTTAGAAGAAATTGACCACAATCACTTCGATATTGTATTTCTGGATGAGAATATGCCTGGAATGACTGGTTTGGAAACGCTGAATTATATTAAATCCACACATCCAAATCTACCAGTGGTGATGATCACTAAGAATGAGGCTGAGGAGATCATGGAGGAGGCGATTGGGGCTAAGATTGCCGACTACCTTATAAAGCCACTCAATCCAAATCAGATACTGCTTTCAGTTAAAAGGATTCTTGACAATAAGCGTATAATCTCCGAGAAGACCAATTTGGGTTATCAAAAGGAGTTTCAGCAATTAACCATGAATGTGATGGATGCACAGGATCATCACGAATGGATGAATATCTACAAAAAATTGGTGTATTGGGAGCTAGAGTTGGATGAGACGCAAGATAAAAGCATGGTGGAAGTACTGAATGCACAAAAGGTCGAAGCTGATGGGAACTTCTCCTCGTTTATCACTTCCAACTATCAGGACTGGATCACGGATCCGAATATTGATAGGCCATTGCTCTCTCATAACCTCCTGAAACAGAAAGTTTTTCCTGAAGTAGGTGATGAACCTATTTTCTTAATAGTGATTGATAATCTGAGGTATGATCAATGGAAAATAATAGAACCTGAAGTAGCAGAACTGTTTAGCATTAATTCGGAAGAAATGTACTTTTCAATCTTGCCAACCACCACTTCCTATGCGCGAAATGCCCTTTTCGGAGGGATGACTCCTTTAGAATTGTCGAAGCGATACCCCGATCTATGGGTGGATGAAGAGGAGGATGATGGAAAAAATTTGAGAGAAGCTGAGCTGTTGGAAGCCAACATGGCGCGTAATCAGATACGGGAAAAATTTAGCTACAACAAAATTCTTCGAGCTGAAGAAGGAAAGCAATTGAGTGAAAGCATTCCTAATCTTATGAGCAACGGACTAAATGCTATTGTATTCAACTTTGTTGATATGCTCTCGCATGCTCGTACTGACATGCAAATGATCAGAGAGCTCGCTCCTGATGAATCAGCCTATAGGTCTATTACTAAATCTTGGTTTACGCATTCATCACTTTATGATATGTTGAAAATTCTGGCTGAACAGAAAGTAAAAGTGATGATCACCACCGATCATGGAACGATTCGGGTAAATAAAGCTCAGAAGATTGTCGGTGATCGAAAAACAAATACCAACCTTCGATACAAAGTTGGGAGAAACCTAGCCTTTGATGAAAAATCGGTGTTTTTTACTCGTGAGCCTGAAAATTTCGGCTTACCCAAGCCGCATGTGAGTTCCACCTATGTGTTTGCTATGGATGATCATTTTTTTGCTTATCCAAACAATTTCAATCATTACGTCAGACACTATAAGGACACTTTCCAACATGGAGGCATCTCCATGGAAGAAATTATTATTCCATTTATCACCCTTGCAAATAAATGATCATACCCAATTACAGTGAGGATGAGCTTCAGGAGGTTGCCCGGAAGCTGCTGAGCAACTTTGGAAATATTGATGTTTGGTGCTTCGATGCAGAGATGGGTGCCGGTAAAACCACCTTGATCAAAAAAATCTGTAAGGAAAAAGGTGTGCAGGATGAAATGAGTTCACCTACATTTTCGATAGTAAATGAATACCTGACGGACAAAGGAGAAGAAATCTACCATTTTGATTTTTATCGATTAGAAAATATTGAGGAGGCCATTGATATAGGATTGGAGGACTATCTATTCTCGGGGAACCTTTGTTTACTCGAGTGGCCTGAGATCATCGAACCACTTCTGCCTGATGAATACCTGCAAATAAGCATTAAATTAGTAGGAGATAACACCCGATCACTAACTGCACAACCTAAATGAACGAAACGTCGAAATCCGGATTTGCGGAATTGGCTAAAGAACAGACCCTTTATCCAAAGGAAGCACCTGCGAAAATCTCTAAAAGGCATCAATCCATGCAAGTTGGGGTTCCACAGGAAATAGCCGATCAGGAGAAACGCATGCCAATCAAACCCTCCTCCGTGGGTGTATTGGTGGCAAATGGACATGAGGTGATTATTCAGTCTGAAGCAGGCGAGTCTGCCAATTTTTCTGACCAGGAATATAGCGAGGCAGGTGCCAAAATTGCATATAGCGCGAAGGAGGTTTTTGAATGCAGTACGATTCTTAAAGTAGAACCACCCACCATAAAGGAAATCGATATGATGAAGGCGGGAAGTACCCTTATTTCAGCATTTCAGGCGGGAAAACAAAATGTGAAATACCTGGAAGCAATCAATAAGAAAAAGTTGATCGCGATTGGATATGAGTTTATCCAGGATAAAGTTGGTGGACTTCCACTGGTACGCGCGATGAGTGAGATCGCCGGCAGCACAGTCATGGTCATAGCTGCTGAATGTCTCAGTAGCTCAAATAATGGAAAAGGCATCACACTCGGAGGAATCACTGGAGTACCTCCGACAAGGGTTGTCATCATCGGGGCTGGCACAGTAGCGGAATTTGCCGCACGCGCAGCTCTGGGACATGGTTCGGAAGTGCGGGTATTTGATAACCAGATTTATAAAATGCGCCGACTGAAGCATGTGTTGGGACAGGAAATCTATACGTCTACCTATGATGAAGCGCTGCTAAAAAAAGAAATTCAGGAAGCGGATGTGTTGATAGGAGCTGTACGGTTTGAGAAAGGAAAGCACCGGATGTTGGTAACTGAAGACATGGTGATGAGTATGAAACCCGGTTCTGTGATTATTGATGTAACGATCGATCAGGGTGGGTGCATTGAAACTTCTGAGTTGACGGATCACAATAATCCGACTTTCATCAAACATGACGTAACGCACTATTGTGTGCCGAACATTGCCTCGAGAGTGGCCCGAACAGCTTCATTGGCGATCTCCAATATCTTCACACCTATTTTGCTTGAAGCAGGAGATTGTGGAGGTTTTGATGAAATGATCTACACGCACCCATGGCTACAAAAAGGGGTCTACTCCTATAAGGGCACCCTAACAAATCTCAACCTCGCCAAGCGCTTCAACCTGGCGTTTAAGGATATCAGTCTGTTTATGGCGGCCAGGATTTAGCGTGGGACTTGTCTTTGTCATTCAATCAATACCTTTTGACTTTGAGTCTTTGACTTTTGCCATCCAGCGATAGGTCTTTGACAGAGACTCCTAGCTCCATTATAAGGGATACATTGTTAGTCTGAAATTTTGAGTGATTGGTCTATTATATACCGAATTAGGAGTCTTTTTGATCGTCCTCTGGAGTATTTTTGAATACAAACAATTTTATTAATAATAAATAACCATGAAAAAAATTTCACTACTGTCACTAATCATTGCTTTGATGATTTTCACCAATTGTGGAAGCGATGATTCGGTAACAATCAATCCAGTTGATTTAAATTTCTCAGATTCGGACCTTACGGTTGATGAGTCTGCAGGAACGCAAACGATCACAGTCTCTTTAGGAGATGTTGCTCCCATTGAGGGAACTTTCACAATTACTTTGGGAGGCACTGCTACCTATGGAACAGACTATAGCACTACACCTGCCGCTGAAGATGGAGTAATTACTATTTCTGTTGAAGAGGGTGATGAAAGCAAAGAGCTTACTGTTGAATTAGTTGATGATACTGAGCTTGAGCTTGATGAGACAATTACTTTGAGCATTGCTTCAGACATTGAAACGTTGGAGCTTGGCGCTAATTCTACAGCCACAGTTACATTAACAAGTAATGATCAGGCATTGGTTGCGGTTGAAAGATCATCAGGTAAAATGTATATGGTGAATCTTGAAGATGGGTCTAAAACTGATCTGCTGACTATTACGGGTGTAGAAAGTTCGGGTGGTGAGTTTTTGAGAATGGAAGAATCTAATGTTAACATCAGAAGTTTTGTATATGATCCTTCTTCTGAAAAGGGATACATCGGACAAAATAATCAGGGAGGTTCTAAAATTTACTCAGTAGATATGTCAAGCGGCGCAGCGACGGTTCTATATGGTAATGATAAGGAGGAGTACGATGTGGCTGGAATTACAGACCTTCACATTATGAATAGCGTACTTTACGGTTCTGGTCGTTATTTTGACAATGCTGAGGAACAAAGCGCATTCGGATATTTTAGAGTGAAAAAGAATTCAGATGGACTTAACAATTTTGAAAGCATCATAAATAATCCTGAATTTATCGGTGGAGGTGCTTTTTTACTTGATGATGAATCCGCTTACATGACTCAAATTTTAATGAATTACGGGGAGCTTGCAAGACAGCAAGAAGTGGAAGGATCTGCATTGATAAAAATGGCTCTAAGTGATAATGAAATCACTGAGACTGCCTGGACTACTGATAATATTTCTGCATTCACTGATGCTTTTGAGTCTTTTACTATTGCGGACGTGTACGTTCAAAACTTTGCTTCTTCCGATAACGGAGATGTGTATGCGGTGATCTATCACGAGGGTGAGGGAGAAAGAGCTGCAATGCAAGAGACTGAGGTTTGGATGTTAGCAAAGGTAGATCTTGAAAACGCAAAACTTTCTTATGTTTCAACACTTACAACTGATGGTTCTTTGCAAGTACAAGCTGCAGGATTCCTTCCGGAGGAGGTAGTACTTCTTTTACTTAGCGAATAAGATTAAGATTTAATGAAGATTAAACCCAACCAGAAGCGGTTGGGTTTTTTGTTTCTATTTACAAAGAAGCCAAACTCTCCTCCAGCGTCTTGATCTTCGCCTCTGCATCGGCCAGCTTCTTGCGCTCCATGTCTACTACCTGAGCTGGTGCATTATTCACAAAGCGCTCATTTGATAGCTTTTTCTCTACCGACTTCATGAAGCCTTTTGTGTAGTTCAGTTCTTCCTCAATTTTCTTCTTCTCGGCCTCCATGTCCATATTGTCAGAGGCAGGAATGAAAAACTCATCCGAACCTACAACGAAACTGAATGCATTCTCCGGCTTGTCTCCAGATTTAATATCCGACAGGTTTGCCAATTTTTTCAGTGACTCACTGATAGAACTGACAGCCTTTGCATTGGTGGTCAGGTCTACCGCTTCCTTCGGTGAGATGCCCTTCGAGCTTCGGATATTTCGTATACCTGAGGTGATCTCAAAAAGAAGATCAGCTTCTTTGAGGATGTTGTCATCATAGCTAGCCTCTTTTGGCCATTCAGCCACGATGATGGCCTCACCGTCTTTTCGGTCCTTTAGCTCGTGCCACAATTCCTCCGTAATGAACGGCATGAATGGATGCAATAGCTTCAATACCTGCTCAAACAGCTCGATGGTTTTAGCCTTGGTTGCTACATCAATCGGCTTGCCGTACTCAGGTTTGATCCACTCGAGGTACCAGCTGCAGAAGTCGTTCCATACCAGCTTGTAGGCGGTCATCAATGCATCCGACATACGGAACTTGGAAAAATGATCTTCCAGTTCGGTCAATGCTTTGTTGAGCTTACTTTCAAACCACTTAATGGCTTGCGCATTCACCTCAGGTTGTGCTTCATCGGTTGTTTCCCATCCATTGACCAGCCGGAAGGCATTCCAGATTTTGTTAGAGAAGTTTCTTCCCTGCTCACACAGCTTCTCATCAAACAAAAGATCATTTCCAGCAGGCGAGCTAAACAACATCCCTGTTCGCACCCCGTCTGCTCCGTATTGCTTGATCAAATCAAGTGGGTCAGGGGAGTTACCCAGCGACTTAGACATTTTACGTCGCTGCTTGTCCCGAACGATCCCGGTCAGGTAAACATTTTCGAATGGTTTTTCATCCAGGTACTCATATCCGGCAATGACCATGCGTGCCACCCAGAAGAACAGAATCTCAGGAGCTGTTACCAACGTGTTGGTCGGGTAGAAGAAGTTAAGTTCTTCATTCTTGCTTTTGTCAATCTTCCCGGTGGCCGGATCATAGCATTTTTCGTTAAAGCCATCGAACACCGCGATTGGCCAAAGGTTGGAAGATGCCCAGGTATCCAGCACGTCTTCGTCTTGTTTCAGATCATCGGCTGTCAGGCTATTATTTCCGGTTGTTTTTCGTGCTTCTTCTACAGCCAGCTCAATATTTTCAGCAACCACAAACTCGTCCTCCCTATCACCATAATAGTAAGCAGGAATTCGCTGACCCCACCACAGCTGACGGGAGATACACCAGTCGCGTACATTCTCCATCCAGTGGTTATAGGTATTCTTAAATTTTGAAGGGAATAACTGAATCTCATCACCCATCACTGCCTTGTGGGCCCGTCTGGAGATTTCCTTCATTTTGATGAACCACTGAAGGGAAAGCTTAGGCTCTACGACAGAGTTTGTACGCTCGGAGCGACCAATTTTGGTAATGAATTCTTCCTCATGAACTAGAATACCGGCTTCTTTCAGGTCTTTTACGACCATCTTACGCACTTTGAAACGGTCCTGCCCAACGTACTTGTCTACTTCACACTTTTCATTGAGGGTGCCATCCAGGTTGATGGTATCAATAGTTTCCAGATTATGTCGCTGACCGATCTCATAGTCATTCGGGTCATGTGCAGGTGTCACTTTCAGACAACCGGTACCAAAGTCCAGCTCCACATAATCATCACCGATGATCGGGATTTCACGGTTGATGAAAGGAACCAATGCCTTCTTTCCGATCAGGTGTTTGAATCGGTCATCGTTTGGGTTTACGGCAATACCCGTGTCACCCATGATCGTTTCCGGCCGCTGTGTGGCGATCGTCACAAACTCATCTGAGTCTTTGATTTGGTATTTTACGTGATAAAGGATCGCTTTCTCTCCATCCTCATTGTATATCACTTCCTCATTGGAGATGGTTGTTTGCGCTTCACAGTCCCAGTTGACCATGCGCAAGCCACGGTAGATGTACCCTTTATTGAAAAGGTCGACAAATTGTTTGATTACTGCATCATGATAGCCTTTGTCCATTGTGAAAGCCGTACGCTCCCAGTCACACGAAGCACCTAGTTTCTTCAGTTGCTCCAAGATGATGCCGCCATATTTGTCTTTCCACTCGTAGGCGTGCTTGAGGAAATCTTCTCGTGATAGGTCAGACTTCTTGATGCCTTTTTCACGCAGCATCTTCACCACCTTCGCTTCAGTCGCAATGGAGGCATGATCTGTACCTGGCACCCAACACGCTTCTTTGCCTTCCATGCGGGCCTTCCGAATCAAAACATCCTGAATCGTGTTGTTGAGCATGTGACCCATGTGGAGGACACCCGTGACATTCGGAGGAGGAATGACGATGGTGTATGCTTCTTTGCCGGTTTTAGGAGTGGCGTGAAAGAAGTTTTGATCCATCCAATACTGGTACCATTTGTCTTCTACCTGCGTCGGGTCATATTGTGTGGAAATGCTCATGAGCGCGCTACTGTGTCTTTAAAATTTTAAGAAGCCGCAAAGTTAGTAGCTCTCAAGCTTCTTTTCCCTTTGTCAAAGGAATTATGCCATGCATATTTGTAGAAATGAATCAAAAATTGAAAAATGGAAATAGCTGCAAATAATCCAAAACTAAAATCCTGGGTAGAGGTACCCGCCAATTCTGACTTCCCTATTCAGAATTTACCGTTTGGTATTTTCAAAAAGGAGGGAGTTAAGCGCGTAGGAGTAGCCATAGGAGAAAAGGTTTTGGATCTCGCCGCACTGCAGAATCATGGATTGTTTGATGGGATGGGATTGCCTGATGGGATCTTCGATAAAGAATACCTCAACGATTTCATGAACCTCGGTAAACCGACCGCTCGAAAGGTGAGGGATCGTGTGTCTGAATTATTGCAGGAGGGCAATGAAGAGTTGAAAAACCACTATGCACTTCAGGCAGTATTGAACGACATGGATAAGGTGAAGATGTGCCTGCCAGTACAAGTTGGAGATTATACTGATTTTTATTCGAGTGAGCAGCATGCGTTCAACGTGGGCTCCATGTTTCGTGATCCGGACAATGCGCTGATGCCAAACTGGAAGCACATTCCTGTCGGCTATCATGGTAGAGCGTCATCTATTATTGAGTCAGGAGTACCTATTCACAGACCAAAAGGACAGCAGAAACCCAATGATGATGAGCCACCGGTTTTTGGCCCTTGTAAGCTATTAGATTTCGAATTGGAAATGGCGTTTATCACCTGCGGTGAAAATCAACTCGGAGATTCCATTTCAACTGAGGAGGCCGAAGATCACATATTCGGTATGGTGCTATTCAATGACTGGTCGGCCCGGGATATTCAGAAATGGGAATATGTGCCGCTTGGACCATTCCTTGCTAAGAATTTTGCCTCTTCCATCTCACCATGGATTGTAACACTAGATGCATTGGAGCCATTCCGAATTCCGGGACCGAAGCAAGACCCTGAAGTGCTTCCTTATTTGAAATACAAAGGAAATAAGCATTTCGATATTGATTTGGAGGTAGCAATTCAGCCGGAGGATAGCGAAGAGAAAGTGGTTGGAAACTCCAACTTCAAATACATGTACTGGAACATGGCGCAGCAGCTGGCTCACCAGACGGTAAATGGGTGTAATATTAGAACGGGAGACATGTACGGTAGTGGCACCATCTCAGGGCCGGATGCAAGCCAGTTTGGCTCGATGCTGGAAATCTCCTGGAAAGGAACCAAACCGGTGAAAATGATTGATGGAAGCGAACGTAAGTTTATTCAGGATGGCGATACCGTAATCATGCGTGGACATGGAGAGAAAGATGGTGTGCGCATTGGTTTTGGTGAGGTGAGTACGCAGGTTTTACCAGCTAAGTAATAATGTCATCCTGAGCCTGCCTGCGGTAGGCAGGCTTGTCGAAGGAGACATTGGAAAAACAGGTTTCGACAGGCTCAACCTGACATCTAAAGAGAAATACGTAAATGACAATAGACCCAAAAAAAATACCTGTACCGGAATTACATGGACACCTGCTGGGAGCAGTGGCGCCACGCCCTATTGCCTTTGCCAGCACCGTAGATAAGGAAGGGAAAGTCAACCTGAGCCCCTTTAGCTTTTTTAATGTGTTCAGTGCCAATCCTCCAATCATGATTTTTTCTCCGGCACGGAGAGGGCGAGACAACACGACTAAGCATACGCTGGAAAATGTCAAGGAGCATCCTGAATGTACGATCAATATCGTTTCTTACAACATGGTGCAACAGATGTCGCTGAGTAGCACGGAGTACGAAAAGGGGGTGAATGAATTTGAAAAGGCAGGCTTTACTGAAGAAAAATCACAGCTTGTAAAGCCACCAAGAGTGAAAGAGGCACCCGTTTCTTTTGAGTGTAAGGTCATCGAAGTGAAATCGCTGGGAAAGCAGGGAGGAGCCGGACAACTGGTCATCTGTGAAGTCCAGCTCATGCACATTGCTGATCGGATTTTGGATGAAAATGGAAAAATTCACCCGAACAAACTGGATGCTGTGGCAAGAATGGGAGGAAATTGGTATGCCAGAGCGAGTGGAGATGCTATATTTGAAGTAGCCAAACCTCTGACAACCATGGGAATAGGAGTAGACCAAATACCTGATCAGATTAGAACAAGTACCGTACTCACCGGTAACCATTTAGGAATGCTTGGCAATGTGGAATCACTTCCTTCTGAGGAAGAGGTAAATGATTTTGCAAATGAGCCTGAGGTGCGATCGATCTTGGATTCGTTTGACGATGAGGAGAATATCCAATTGGAACTACATAAGCTGGCCGCAGACCTTCTGAATGACGGAGAAGTGGATACTGCTTGGAAAGTCTTGATGATGGGATAGCCTAGTGATAAGTTTCAAGCTGTAAGAAGAAAGTAACTTGCGGCTCGGAACTCGCAGCTTTTATGAAAGACAACTTTTCCACCCAATCCGCAGACTATGCAAAGTTCCGACCGGTCTATCCACAAGAGCTGATCGATTACCTTATTACGTTGACACAAAGCCACGAGAATTGCTGGGATTGTGGAACGGGGAATGGACAGCTAGCAGTGAAACTCGCTGATACTTTTCAGGTAGTTTACGCCACAGACATCAGCGAGAAACAGCTTGCTAATGCTGTTCAAAAAGCGAATATTAAATATTCAAAACAAACAGCTGAACAAACCAACTTTCCTGATCAGCATTTTGATCTGATCACCGTGGCGCAAGCAGCACACTGGTTTGATCATGAACGATTTAACCAAGAAGTGAACCGAGTGCTTAAACCAGGTGGAGTCATTGCGTTAATTGGATATGGATTGGTTCAGGTTGAAGGTAGCGTAGGAGAGATTATAAAAGAATTTTACTGGAATGTCACTCATCCGTATTGGGATCCTGAGAGGGATCACATTGAGGCTGCCTATCAAACGATCCCGTTTCCATATAATGAAATTGAAGATGTGCCCTCATTTGAAATGAAAAAGGAAATGATGCTGGATGATCTGGTAGGTTACATTAGCACCTGGTCTGCTGTTCAGCACTTTATTAAACAGAATGGTCACTCACCAGTCGATAAATTACATCAAGATTTGAAAGGAGTGTGGAATGGTAAGTTAATCGATGTTGACTTTCCGATTTTCACACGAGTGGGAAAGTCTAGAAAGCAAACCTGCTCTTAAATTCCTCTAACTCTTCTTTAAGCTCACGTGATTGGAATTGATCGATGTGATCAAAAAGTTTACTGTCAGGATTGATTTTCAATTCCCGTAAATTCATGTGCTGATTGGTAAATAGAAATTCCAATGTGGGATAGATTTCTTTGAGTACATCTACTAAATCCAGAATCTGGAGATTCTTATCCACCAGGTTATAGGTTCCGCTTGGAACTGCTTTTGTGATAACCTGAGAAAGTGCGGCACATAAGTAATCCACATGAATGAACGCTCTGGACTGCTTCCCATTGCCATTGATCTGGATGCGGTTGGTGAAGTTGGCATCAAACATAAATCGGTTAATGACCGCATCAAATCGCATGGATTTACTGTAGCCATACACATTTCCACCCCGGATGTTGATGGCGTTCTTTTTTTCAGCCAGACGATTCACGTGTTCTTCTCCGCGCAACTTTGAGATGCCATAAAAGGTCGATGGAGAAGGAGTGGTGGTTTCATCTGATACCTTATCACTCGCCCCATACACAGAAGTACTGCTGAGGTATATGAACTTAGAAATGTCAGATTCCTCAGCACAATACACCACCTCAGCGGTCCCCCAGTGATTGACTTGTTCATAAAAATGAGGATCGGTATTGGCGAAAGGAGTGGTGACAATTGCTGCCAGGTGCACCACCACATCTGCATCTTTCATCAATTTTCGCAACTGCCGGGTATCGAGGATGTCACCGCGCACGGATTGGATTTTCTCTTTATGCTCATATGCTTTACCTAGGAAAAAATTGTAATGCGCTTTACTCAGGTTGTCATAAACAATGACTTTTTCAATTTCTGGGTTTGAAACCAGGTGCTTGACCAGCTTGGTCCCTACATATCCGGCTCCACCGGTGATTAGTACTTTCATGTTTTTGTGTCAGGTTGAGGTTCTTGAAACCTGTCTTTTGAATGTCCATTTCGACAGGCTCAATGTGACAAATTATTTTACTAAATCCGTATGCAAGCCACACTCCACTTTATTTAAGCCAAACCATCTGGCCTCACGCTCTTGCATTTCCAGATCCATTTTTCGGGTACACGGCTCACATCCAATACTGATGTATCCCTGCGCGTCCAGCGGATGTTTAGGGAGATCATGTTCTTTGATGTAGGCAAATATTTTTCGTTTGTCCCAGTCCAGCATGGGGTGAAAGCGAATGCTATCGAATGGAGCTGGCTGCTCTATTTTCATGGCTTTTCTTACAGCGCTTTGATCTCCTCGCACACCATTGATCCACACATCATGGCTTGCCAGCACAGATTCCATAGGCTGTGTTTTATTTAGATAGCAACAATGGTCCGGGTCGGTGGTAAACAACAATTTCCCATTGGTATCACGCTGCATGTATTTAGGTGTATTGGGCTTCAGGTCTACAATTTCTAACCCCAATCGATCAGCAACTTCATCTCTAAAAGAGATTGTTTCAGGAAATAAATATCCGGTATTGATAAAGTAGACGGGGATTGAATTGTCAATCTCACTCAGAATATGGAGCATGGGTATACTGTGTGTCTGGAAAGAGGAGGTGGTGAAAAGACGTTTTCCTTCACGCTTGTATTCTTCGATTTTTTGTTTGATTTCTGGTATCTCCATCTGGTGAGGTTTGAGGCAAAACAAACCCACAAAGAAATAAATTCATAGCAACGCGAAACATCTTTATAAAAGCTGTTGTTATGAGTTCCAGTAATTTTGCTCCATGCCAAGAGTTACCGTAAGTAGAAAAGAACATTTCAATGCAGCACATAGACTGTATAATAAGTCATGGTCTGATGAAAAAAATGAAGCTGTTTTTGGAAAGTGCAATAACCCAAACTGGCATGGTCATAATTATGAAGTGATCGTAAGTTTGACAGGTGAACCGGATACAGATACCGGTTACGTGTACGACATGAAAAAATTGAGTGACCTTATTAAAATCAAAGTACTCGATAGGTTCGATCATAAAAACCTGAATTTGGATGTAACCGAATTCAAAAATTTGAATCCAACAGCAGAAAACATCGTCAAAGTCATCTATGATTTGTTGCGTCCTGAGATAGAAGACGAGTACGAGATGAAAATAACATTATATGAAACAGAAAGAAACTACGTCGAATACCCGGGTTGAGCTTGATGAGTTTGGCGATGATCATGTAGGGACCTCCTATGATACCCCGCTGCGTCCTGATGCATTTGAGCAAGACGATGAGCTAAAAATCGAGTTAATCTCTAAGCACTTTAAAGAGATTATGCAGATTTTGGGTTTGGACCTGGAAGACGATAGTCTCGCAGGTACACCTAAACGTGTAGCGAAAATGTACGTGCAGGAAGTTTTTTCAGGATTGAATCCTGCAAATAAGCCAAAAATCCGCCTGTTTGATAATAAATACAACTATGATCAAATGTTGGTGGAAAAGGATATTACATTCTATTCTCATTGTGAACACCACTTTGTGCCAATCTATGGCAAAGCACATGTTGCTTATTTCTCGAGTGGGAAAGTGATTGGACTCTCGAAGATCAATCGCATCGTTCAGTATTTTGCTAAACGACCCCAAGTACAGGAAAGACTAACTGTTCAAATTGGTAATGAATTGAAATCTATACTGCAAACTGAAGATGTTGCGGTTGTGATGGATGCCTCTCATATGTGTGTATCCTCAAGAGGGGTGAACGATACCAATAGCCGAACAGGAACAGCTTTTTTTGATGGAAAATTCAAAGATCAGGATATCAAAAAAGAGTTCCTGAATTACATCAATACAGAGACAAAAGACTAATCTGTAACTCCATGATTTCTTAATCGCATATTGGGTTTTCTATAAAAGCCTTATACCCTATCTTTGCGCCCTGTTTTTGAAAACCATTTAAAAAATCATGGATAAAATAATCTATTTAGTGCCTGCCCTTGGGCTTCTGGGGCTTCTAGTGATGATCATTAAATCCCGCTGGGTATATAAGCAGGATGCAGGTGATACCAAGATGCAAGATCTTGCAAATCACATTAGAGAAGGGGCATTGGCATTTCTTAGTGCGGAATACCGAATCCTGGCCATCTTCGTTGTTTTGGCAGGTCTTCTTTTAGGAGTCATCTCCTCACTCGTTGAAACCACTCACTGGTTCATTATAGTAGCCTTTGTGATTGGAGCATTTTTCTCAGCATGGGCCGGAAACATTGGTATGCGAATCGCTACTGCTGCGAACGTGAGAACAACCCAGGCGGCAAGAACCAGCCTTCCTCAGGCATTGAAAGTATCATTTACTGGAGGAACAGTAATGGGACTTGGCGTTGCAGGTCTTGCTGTTTTCGGACTAAGTGTCCTATTTATCTTGCTATTCCAATTCTTTATGGGTGGCGAGTGGACAGCCAATGGAGTGAATGACATGACTGTAGTGCTTGAGGCGCTAGCAGGTTTCTCCTTAGGTGCTGAGTCTATTGCTTTATTCGCCAGAGTAGGGGGTGGTATTTACACCAAAGCAGCTGACGTAGGTGCTGACCTTGTGGGTAAGGTAGAAGCGGGAATTCCTGAAGATGATCCAAGAAACCCGGCAACTATCGCTGACAATGTAGGTGATAATGTAGGAGATGTTGCAGGAATGGGAGCTGACCTTTTCGGTTCTTACGTAGCAACCGTATTGGCTTCCATGGTGCTTGGTAACTATGTAATCCGAGACATGGGCGGATCAATCACAGATGAATTCAATGGAATCGGTCCAATCTTGCTTCCGTTGGTTATTGCTGGTCTTGGAATTGTTTTCTCAATTTTTGGAACCATGCTTATTAAAATATCCAGCAATGATGCCAAAGAATCACAGGTTCAGGCAGCTCTAAATAAAGGAAACTGGGGATCAATCATTTTGACAGCTATTGCGTGCTGGTTCGTGATTGACCTTTTATTGCCAGCTGAAATGACTATGGCTTTCTTTGGTGAAGGAAATATTACAGTTACTTCAGGAAATGTATTTGGAGCCGTATTGGTTGGTTTATTTGTAGGAGGAGCTATCTCTTACTTCACCGAATATTATACTGGTTTGGGTAAAAAGCCAGTTTTAGATATTGTTCAAAACTCGGCGACAGGTGCCGCAACAAACATCATTGCCGGCCTTTCTACCGGTATGATTTCAACATTTGCTCCAATTCTTCTTTTCGCAGGTGCGATCTGGGGAGCCTATGAATTAGCAGGATTCTATGGGGTAGGTATCGCCGCATCTGCGATGATGGCCACTACAGCTATGCAATTGGCAATCGATGCATTTGGCCCGATTGCGGATAATGCCGGAGGTATTGCTGAAATGAGTGAACTGCCGGAAGACGTAAGAGAAAAAACAGACATCCTTGATTCAGTGGGTAATACGACCGCTGCAATCGGTAAAGGATTCGCGATTGCTTCTGCAGCATTGACTGCTTTGGCATTATTTGCTGCATATGTAACCTTCACGGGCATTGACGGAATCAACATCTTCAAAGCGGATGTGCTTGCCGCACTCTTCATCGGAGGGATGGTTCCTGTGGTATTCTCTGCATTGGCGATGAGATCCGTTGGAAAAGCCGCCATGGAAATGGTAAAAGAGGTGAGACGCCAGTTCAAAGAAATTCCTGGTATCATGGAAGGAACGGGTAAGCCAGAGTACGGCAAGTGTGTAGACATTTCTACCAAGGCTGCACTAAGAGAAATGATGTTGCCGGGAGCGATTACCATCATTGCACCAATTCTGATTGGATTCTTCATGGGTCCTGAAGCACTTGGTAGTTACATGGCGGGTGTTGCAGTGTCCGGAGTGCTTTGGGCGATCTTCCAAAACAACGCAGGTGGCGCATGGGATAATGCGAAGAAGTCTTTCGAAGCAGGGGTAATGATTGATGGTGAAATGACGTACAAAGGTTCTGAAGCGCATAAGGCTGCAGTGACTGGAGATACCGTAGGAGATCCTTTCAAAGATACCTCCGGTCCTTCCATGAACATTTTGATCAAGCTGACATGCCTTGTTGGTCTTGTCATTGCTCCTATTTTAGGTGAGGTTTATGGATCAGGCCATGGTTCAACAGAAGAAGCGGCTATCGTTGTTGTTGAAGAAGCTGAACCAATCAAAGAAGTATCTAAAGAATTTAAAGTGATGATGGAGTCATTGGAAGATGGGCAAGTGCAAGCAATTGTAACTTCTACCATTATTGAAGCTGGGGAAAGCATGGTTAAAGTTGACACGCTTGTAGGTGAGAAGTCAGCTATTGAAGAACAAATCAAATCAATGAAATAGCCTTCATTCCGAAACAATATTTAAAACCCCGGCTTATTTAAGTCGGGGTTTTTTTGTGCCTTTGCTTAACTTCCTTTTCGTGTCAGATCAAGAACTATTTCAGGTAGCAGAAGAGTGGTTTCAATCGAAGGGTTGGAAGTCATTCGAGTTTCAGCGAAAGACATGGAAAGCGTATTTATCTGGTAAGTCAGGTTTACTGAATGCACCGACAGGTTCCGGGAAAACCTATGCACTCTGGATACCATGTGTGCTTGAGTTCTTGAAAAATCATGAACCTCACGACGTACGACCGGAAGTACAGGTGTTATGGATCACGCCACTCAGAGCTTTAGCCAAGGATATTCAAAGTGCCATGCAAAGTTTTTGTGATGATCTGGATATTCGATGGAAGGTAGGATTGCGGACAGGCGATACCACCACTTCGGAACGGCAGAAGCAAAAGAGGTCTGCTCCGCAGGCACTTGTAATCACCCCGGAAAGCTTGCATGTCTTGCTCAGCCAGAGTGATTATCCGAATTACCTGAGAAGTGTCAAAAGCATCATCGTGGATGAATGGCATGAGCTTATCGGAACCAAACGCGGAGTAGCTACAGAGTTAGCCATCTCTCGACTGAAAAACCTTTCTGTAGGAAAATTAAAAATCTGGGGCATTTCAGCTACCATCGGAAACTTACCACAGGCGAAGCGGGTCTTGCTGGGTGAAGACTTTTACAAAGAGGCCGTTTCAATCAAGTCAGATGTTGAGAAAAAGATCATTGTTGAATCAATCATGCCGGATGAGGTGGAGAAATTTCCATGGTCCGGATATCTGGGGGTAAAGCTAATAGACAAGGTACTGCCCATCATAAAGGGGAGCAACACCACACTTTTATTTACTAACACCCGATCACAGACGGAGCTATGGTATCAGGCTATTTTAAAATCAGCGCCTGATCTTGCGGGTATGATGGCAATGCATCATGGTTCGATGGATCAGCATATTCGAAACTGGGTGGAGGATGCATTGCATGAGGGAAAGCTCAAACTGGTGGTATGCACATCCAGCCTGGATTTAGGAGTGGATTTTCGTCCGGTCGATACGGTGATTCAAATCGGTGGACCGAAGGGAGTCTCACGCTTTCAACAGCGTGCAGGAAGAAGCGGGCATGGCCCGGGGGAAGTAAGCAGGATTTACTTTGTTCCAACGCATTCACTGGAACTCATTGAAGGTGCAGCCCTACGAACAGCGATAGCAGAAGGGAAATTCGAGCAACGCAAACCACTGGAAAAGAGTCTTGACGTATTGATACAATATCTGGTGACACTGGCAGTCAGTGGTGGATTTAGACCATTGGAGCTTTTGGAGGAAATTAAGCAGACGTATTGTTTTCGGTTACTTACTGCAGAAGAATGGAACTGGACGTTGGAATTTATCACAACAGGCGGAAGTACGTTAGGAGAATACGATGAATTTTCTCGTGTGTACAATGATGATGGGGTTTATAAGATCATCAATAAACGAGCGGCACAGCGGCATAAGCTCTCAATCGGAACGATTGTTGGTGATCCTGCCATGAGTGTCAAATTTATTTCGGGTGGGCACCTCGGCACTGTGGAGGAAAGTTTTGTTTCAAAACTTAATCCCGGAGACACCTTTTGGTTTGCAGGCCAAAATCTGGAGTTTGTACGCATCAAGGATTTGACGGTTCTCGTCAAAAAATCAAAACGAAAAAGTGGGCTTACTCCATCATGGGGTGGGGGAAGACTGCCCCTTTCTTCGCTTCTTTCTGATCAAATCCGAAATAAACTTCAGTTAGCGATAAGCGGTGATTATTCAGATCCGGAATTAATGAAAATTAAGCCCATTCTCGATCTGCAGTCACGCATGTCTATGATTCCGGATCGAGACTCATTGCTCATAGAAAAAGTGGAGACAGAGCACGGATATCACCTGTTTTTTTTCACATTCGAAGGCATGTTTGTGCATGAGGTATTAGCCGGACTAATTGCCTATCGCATGAGCAAACTTCAAAAAATCACTTTTTCCATTTCCATGAATGATTATGGTTTTGAATTATTATCTGACCAGGAGATAGCAATTGAAGAAGCATTGGAGCTGGACCTTTTTAGCGAGGAAAATATCTATCAGGATATACAGGAATCCATCAATATGACCGAGATGGCTCAGCGTAAATTTCGAGATGTTGCCACAATTGCCGGGCTAATCTTTCAGGGTTACCCGGGGAAAAATATTCGGGCCAGACACCTTCAGGCATCCTCTGGTATTCTATACAAAGCTTTTAAGGAGTATGATCAAGACAACTTACTAATCAAACAGTCTATGGATGAGGTGATGACATTGCAGCTCGATCAGTCAAGATTTATGGAGGCGGTCCGAAGAATTAACAAGCAAAGGATTATCTTGAAAGAAACCGAAAAACCCACACCTTTTGCATTTCCAATACTTGTGGACATGATCAAAAGGGAGCGGCTAAGCTCCGAAGGTGTGACAGATCGCATTTTAAAAATGCAGATGCAGCTTGAACGATCAGTATCTGGCAATTAAATTTGGAAAATGAAAATATCAATCACTCTCCTTGCACTCATTTGTGCATCGGCTCTTTACGGTCAGTCCATTGTTGGTCAGTGGAAAACAATAGATGATGAATCCGGTAAACCGCGATCTATAGTAGACATCTATGAAAAGGATGGTAGGTATTTTGGAAAGATTATAAAGCTTTTCCGAGAGCCGGGTGAGGAACCTGATCCGGTTTGTGAGGAATGTGATGATCATCGAAAAGGCCAAAAGGTTATTGGCATGGAGATCATTACCGACATGAAATATGATAAAGGAGATGATGAGTACCATAAAGGTGAAATACTTGATCCTGAAAATGGAAATATATATGACTGTAAGCTTTGGGTAGAAGGAGGTAAGCTGAAAGTAAGAGGGTATCTATTATTTTTCTATCGTACCCAAACATGGTTACCATATTTGGAGGATTAACTATGAATGTGAAGTTAGCAGGTGAAGTACTTACACTACTTCCTGAGCGAGCCATACTCTGGGAAAAAGAAAAAACGCTAATCCTCTCAGATCTTCACCTTGGAAAAGCGGGTCATTTTCGAAAGCACGGTATTCCCGTTTCAAGAAAAATTCATTTAAATGACCTTCGAATTCTGGAGTCTCTCATCAAAAAGCATGTGCCCAGGAAAATATTACTATTAGGCGACCTTTTCCATAGCTTTGAAAACAATGAATGGCAGGATTTTTTGACTTTCCTGGAAATCTTTGACGCTATTGATTTTACTTTGGTTGAGGGGAATCACGATATCTTATCAGAATACCCACCTTCACTTTTTACCACTCCAAAGCTGGAAACAGGACCATTTTCATTCACTCATGATAGGATGTCCTCTGAATTGTACAACATATCCGGCCACATCCATCCTGGAGTATTGGTCAGGGGTAAAGGAAGGCAAAGTATTACTATGCCATGTTTTTACTTTGCAAGTGATTTTGGCGTATTGCCTGCCTTCGGTCAATTTACTGGAATAAAGAAAATAAAGCCTAAGGAAGGTGATCGGGTATATGGGATTGCTGAGAGTGAGGTGATTGAATTAACGTGAGTTTTATCGTATTTTACAATTGTAAACCACCCGCTCACCAGGGAAGGGGTTACTTAATGGATATTAATCGTATTAAAAACTGGCTTGGTGTATGAAGGACAGTGAGATACTGGAGCGAATTAGTCGCGGAGATGAGCGCATGCTTGATCATCTGTATAAGAAATATTACAGAATGATGACCAAGATTGTACTCAGTAACAACGGAACTGAGGATGAGGCGAAAGACGTATACCAGGAGGCCTTACTCGCTTTTTGGCAGAAAGCTGTCAGTGGGAAATTGGTCTTGACATCCAAGATCAGTACCTATTTATATAGCATCTGCTTAAATCAGTGGAGGAAGGAGTTGGACAGAAAGAGTCGTTTGAGCAGTGAGGAGGTTGACAGGGAAGAGTTTCAAACGCACGACGCGAAAGAGCGGCTAAAGATTGTGATGGATTGCATCGCTCAGTTGGGTGATGTGTGTAAGAGTGTACTTACCCATTATTATTTCGATGGGATGGGCATGCAGGAGATAGCCGAAAAAATGAATTTTGCCAATACAGATACGGCAAAAACGAAGAAATATAAGTGTAAGAAGAAATTAGATAGTTTAATAAAGAGTAAATACACCACCGAAGACTTTTTTGATTAGACATGACAAACCAACAACTAGAGCAAATCGACAAGTATCATTCCGGTAGGATGAGTGAGTCAGAAATGGCAAGCTTTGAAAAGCAACTGGAGTCAGATCCTTCATTAAAAGCAGAAAGTGATCTGCAAGCAGATATTACCAGTGGCTTGAAGGAGTATCGAAAACTTGAATTAAAAGCACGCATGGATGCCATCAATGTAGGCCCTACATGGATGGAATTTGTTGGGCAATCTGCTTTGATGAAATCAATGGGTGGTGTGATTGTGGCTTCTGTTATTGGTACTGGCATCTATTTATACGGTGATAAAAATGAGGAGACGCAATCCACTGATCCGGTGGAGATCAATGCACCGGTGGCTGAATCCATTGAATATGTTTGGGAGCTAGGAGAAGAAACTGGCAACTCAGAAAATGTGAAACTGGATAAACCAGTAGTAGCGGATGAGGGATCTACGGTGGTTGCAGACCAAATTGCTAAGACAGAAGTTACGCCTGCTGAAAAATCAGAGCTTGTTTCAGAAAAAACTGAAAGTTTCAAGCCAACTTTTGAAGCACCAGTTGTAACAGATGTGGAGGAGAACAATAAGTTCCAGGCATCAGGATTAGATAAACTTCCGGAAACTACAGGAGTGGTGAAATCTGAGGAACCTATTGATGTGGTGACAGAGAGTAATCGCAGCAATACGATCAAATACAAATATTATGATGGTAAGCTCTTCCTAAGTGGAGATTTTGATAAAGCACCATATGAAATCCTTGAGATAAACAGCGCTACAGGCAGACGCATATATGTTCACTATCTGGATACTTATTACAAGGTTGGTGTTACAGACCGGTTGTCTGAGCTGCCGGTAGTTAAAGATCAGGATGTGATCAAGGAACTCAAGCTGCTAAGAGAAAACAAGTAGTATTCCAAAGCATTTCCATTTTGCCTAAATTCGTGGCTCAATGGAAGACAAGAAAACCAGAAAGAAACGTAAGCTCGGAAGCTATCCCTTTGCCAGTGTGGTATTCAGTATCACAGTGGCATTGTTGGTTTTAGGACTTTTCGGATGGTTACTGCTTCATAGTTCCAGGTTGGGAGCACGTATTCAGGAAAACATTGAAGTTCAGGTTTACCTCAACAAAAACATCTCCCAGTCTGATATCACTAAAATCAGAACAGCTATTGCGGCTAAGCCTTACACGTTAGTTAAGGAGACACCACAAATTTCACTCATTACGAAAGAGGAAGCTGCACAAGAATTTGTGGAGGCAACTGGAGAAGAATTTAAAGATTTTCTTGGAGACAATCCACTCCGCGATTTATTCACGGTTAAAATCAAAGGCAGTTACCAGGCGCTTGACAGCTTAAATCAAATAAAGGCGGAGATTGAAGGAATGCGAGGCGTATTTGAAGTCGAATACGAAGAAAGTCTGATTGAAAGTATCAATCAAAACTTGACGAAGATCGGATTTATCCTTTTAGGCATTGCCATTTTTGCCCTTCTTGTGGTAATTATTTTGATCAATAATACGATCAAGTTGGCACTCTTTTCCCAGCGCTTCCTTATTCGAAGTATGCAATTGGTTGGAGCCACCAGCTCCTTTATCCAACGACCTTTCCTTTACCGGTCCATGCTGTATGGATTTTTTGCGGGTGTTTTGGCGTGTGGAATCATCTATGGTTTCACCATGTATATGAACAATATGATAGAAGGGTTGGAAGAGTTGCAGGATGTGAACGGGTTTATTTTACTTTTTGGACTCATCCTTGTAATGGGAATTATCGTAGGATACTTCAGCTCTTTACGGGCAATCAGAAAATATTTAAAAATGTCATTGGACGAACTTTATTAAGACATGTCAGAAAAAAGAAAACTTGCTTTCTCAAAAGTTAATTACATCATCATGATAACCGGGGTAATTGTTTTAGCTCTGGGCTTCATTATTATGACCATGGATTCAGAACCTTACGGGTTTGGATTCCTCGGACTTACGCTTGGACCTATTGTGGTGATGTTAGGCTTTCTTATCCAGTTTGTGGCCATCTTTTATAAACCAAAATCAAACTCAGATTCTAAATGAGTTGGATTGAAGCCCTCATTCTGGGTGTAATACAAGGACTCACAGAATTTTTACCAGTTAGCAGTAGTGGACACTTGGAAATAGGTTCTGTTTTACTAGACGCTCAAAGTTCTGATAACCTTCTTTTTGCAGTTACTGTTCATTTGGCAACTGCCTTAGCAACCATCGCCGTTTTCAAAAATGACATTTTAGAACTTCTGCGTGATATGCTGAAATTTCAGTGGAATGAATCCACGCAATTTGCTGCAAAGATTATTGTATCGATGATTCCGGTTTTTGTGGTTGGTATTTTTTTCAAAGATCAAATTGAGGCATTGTTTATAGGAAACCTCATTTTGGTAGGATCGATGCTGCTAGTAACGGGTGGCTTGCTTTTGTTTGCTCATTATAAGAATAATGGAACTAAATCCGTCGGTTTTTTTAGCGCAATCATCATTGGGATGGCGCAGGCTTTTGCTGTGCTTCCCGGTATTTCCCGCTCCGGGTCAACGATTGCCACAGCTTTGATACTAGGGGTAGAAAGGTCAAAAGCAGCGCGATTTTCCTTTTTGATGGTATTGATTCCCATTCTTGGAGCCAGCCTTCTTGAAATTATTAACTATTCAGAAAATATCGCT
Organism: Ekhidna sp.; assembly: GCF_965221965.1. Taxonomy (GTDB): domain Bacteria; phylum Bacteroidota; class Bacteroidia; order Cytophagales; family Cyclobacteriaceae; genus Ekhidna. The sequence continues at coordinate 2,400,012 of NZ_OZ244926.1, read as the reverse complement.
GCGCATGCCATTAGTGTTTCAAGTTTGATCATTGGGTTTATAGCAGCTTTTATTTCAGGCTTCATAGCTTGTAAATGGATGATTAAAATAGTGAAAAGGGGTAAGCTGACCTATTTTGCTGTTTATTGTTTTATCGTGGGAATAATTGCGATTATCGCGGCATAAGATGGAAAACACCTACGCCGAAGGAAGACTCTTACTTATCAATAAGCCGGTTGACTGGACCTCCTTTGATGTAGTAAAAAAGCTGCGTTATACGCTAAAAGTAAAAAAAATTGGTCATGCCGGAACGCTCGACCCTTTAGCAACGGGATTACTAATCATTGGGACCGGTAAATTCACGAAGAAGCTCAATGAGCTTCAGGGCCTTGATAAAACCTATGAGGGCATTATTGAAATTGGAAAAACCACTCCTTCCTATGATCTGGAAACGGAATTTGATTCTGAGCAAGGCTGGACAGGAGTAACCAAAGATGCGCTTGAGGAGGCCAAAGAAAAGCTGACGGGAGATATCCAACAGATACCGCCAGCTCATTCCGCCATCAAAGTGGGAGGAGAGCGGGCATATAAGAAAGCAAGAAAGAATAAAGAAGTAAAGCTGGAACCCCGTTCACTGACCATTCATGATTTTCAGATAGATTACTCAAACCTTCCGGAGGTGAAATTCAAAGTGTCTTGCTCTAAGGGAACTTACATTAGGAGTCTGGCACATGATTTTGGACAGCTAATAGGCGTGGGGGCATATTTGAAGAAACTGGTTCGAACCAGCGTTGGAGAATATCAGTTGTCAGATGCAGTAGATTTGAATGAATTCGTTCAACAGCACAATGAAGGTAGTTGATCACTTAGAGTCGTTTGAAAAGCCAACCTATGCGGTGGTTACCATCGGAACATTTGATGGGGTGCATATAGGGCATCAGACTATTTTAAAACGATTAGTTTCCGAGGCAAAGAAGCATAATGGGAAAAGTATCTTAATCACCTTTTGGCCACACCCCCGCTTTATTCTTAATAAAGATGCTGATAAGCTGAAACTGCTTTCCACGTTTGATGAAAAGGTAAATATGGTGGCTGATCTTGGGGTCGATTACATTTTGAAGATTGCCTTTACGCCGGAATTCTCAAACCTCAGTGCTGAAGAGTTTGTGAGACAAATCCTGGTAGACAAGGTAGGCACCAAAAAGCTATTTATTGGCTATGATCATCATTTTGGAAACAATCGGGAAGGTAATATTCACTTTCTTCATAAGCACGCTGATGAATATGGGTTCGAGGTAAATGAGATTTCCAAACAGGAGATTGATCATATTGGGATTAGTTCTACTAAAATCAGGAATACACTGGAAAGTGGGGAGATTCATTTAGCGAACTCACTGCTGGGTAGAAATTACTCCATTAAAGGCAAGGTGATTGATGGGAATAAAAAAGGAAGGTCGATTGGTTTTCCAACCGCAAACATTTCGATTCCGGAATCATATAAACTATTGCCGGCCGATGGCGCATATGCGGTAAAGGCCGTGATTGACTCACAATCTTTCAATGGAATGCTGAATATTGGCTTTAAGCCTACTGTGGATGGTAGTAAGCGAACGATAGAAGTTCATCTGTTTAATTTTGATGCAGATATCTATGGAAAGGAAATTGTCGTTGAATTTGTGAAAGCTTTAAGAAAAGAGCTGAAATTTGCGAGTATTGAAGATCTAAAACTCCAGCTTCAAAAGGATAAAAAAGCCGCAATGGAAATATTATCATGAGGGTTAGCTACTGTATCATATTGATTTCACTTGCATTTGTGTCTTTTGTTGGATGCAAGAAGACAGAGGATCTCATCGATTTCACAGAGGAGGATGAGGTGCTTTTGGGTGAAAAGCTTGCACAGGCAATTTCGGAAAATGCTAATTTCAGCCTTATTCCTTCAGAAGGCAACTCCCTTGCATACGGGTATGTAAATTCCAGGCTGAGTGAAATCACCAATGCTGCATCGATTTCCAAAAGTGAAGATTTCACTTGGAGCGTAACTTTGTTTGACGATGAAACCAGACAGGCCTTTGCATTGCCAGGCGGATATATTTATGTCAGTACCGGGATGATTTTTTACCTGGCAAATGAGGATCAGTTTTCGGGCCTGCTTGCTCACCTTGTCGCACACATAGATCAATCACATGTTACTGAGCGACTTTTCTTTAAATACGGAGTAAATGGTTTGAAGTCCATTACTACCGGCGGAGATGCAGAAAGTCTGAATCAGATTATCGGGGACCTGGACCTACGAGGCACGTATTTACAACTTTCCCGCGCGAATGAATTAGTAGCAGATACGCTAGCCATTTCCTTGCTGACAGGTTCCGGTCAGGCATGCAATTCAAATGGATTGTTCATGGATCGGGCATTGAATGTTCAGGCAGAATTAATCACATCGTTTACAGGTGCTCATAGGCTGGACACAATACGGCTGGGAATCATTGAAGAAACAGTGATTGGGCGAGGTTGTGATACTACTGTAGATGGCGAGTCAGACAATCGTTTTATTTCTTTCAGAAACTCACTTCCTTAGAATCAATCTCCCCCTTTGGAGGGGGTAGGGGGAGGAGGAAAAAAATGCATTAATTATTTATATACATTAACCAAATGAAGAAATCAGAAATCAAATTCGTCGTAGAATTAGACAAGGAGAACATTCCGGAGAAAATCATGTGGGATGCAGACGAAAAAGATCAACCGGGCCTCTCAGAGACCAAATCCATCAGTTTGTCCCTCTGGGATCATGAGAATAAAAACACCATGCGTATTGACTTATGGTCTAAAGACATGCCAATGGATGAAATGAAACACTTCTACATCGATTGCCTGGGTGGTTTGGCACAAAGTGTTTTGAATGCCACCGGTGACGAATATATGAATCAGGAAATTTCCGCATTATGTGATAAACTGGTAGAACATGTAAAAAATGAAGGATAACTCTCTTTTTAGATTTCGATAGCAATTCCTTCTTTTCATGTGATTTTAATTTTTATCATGGCTAAAACCGAACCCCGAGTGGTTCCTTTACGCAGTAGAACCTGAATATTCTTTCAAGCATTCGGTACTGTTGGTATTCATAACTTTTATTGACATTTCATGAAAAATCACTAATATTATGCATGCATAATATATTTCCATTGAAATATTTGTATATGCCGCTTGTCAATTAGTTGGTTTTAGCTGGTTAATTGTGGCCATTTTTAACTATTATTATTATCAAAATTTTAAATCACAAAACATCAACCTTATGATTAGGAATTTGACAAAGATGATTTTTGGGTTGGTCTTAACCGTATGTACGGTTTCGGCTTATGCTCAAACCACTGTGAGTGGAACCATCGTAGACAGTGAGGGCGAACCGCTAATTGGGGTTAACGTTCTCGTTCAGGGTACTGTGCTTGGTACCATTACTGATATTGATGGAAAGTTCACATTGACTGTACAATCTCAACCACCCTTCAATTTGGTGATTTCATACGTTGGTTATGAAACACAGCGAATAGAAGTTTCAGCAAGCACTACTCAAATCGATATACAACTTGAAGAGTCTACACTTCTGGGACAAGAAGTGGTCGTCTCAGCATCGAGAGTAGAGGAAAGCTCACTAAAATCACCTGTTAGTATTGAACGTATGGACATTCTTGATATTCAGAGTGCTCCATCTCCGGATTTCTATTCCGGAATAAAAAACTTAAATGGGGTTGATTTCAGTACACAGAGTTTGACCTTCAAATCTGTGAACGCAAGGGGCTTTGGATCAAACGGTAACACAAGATTTGTTCAGCTTATTGATGGTATTGACAACCAGGCACCAGGTCTAAACTTCCCGGTAGGTAACGTTGTAGGTATCAGTGAATTGGACCTGGAGAGTGTGGAATTGATCCCGGGTGCTGCTTCTGCATTATATGGTCCTAATGCCATCCAGGGAATCTTGCTTATGAAAAGTAAAAGCCCGTTTGACTATCAGGGCCTGGATTTCTACTCAAAGGTTGGTGTAACCCATATAGATGAAGAAGATCATGAAATGTCTCCATACACGGATATAGGCTTACGCTACGCCAAGGCGATTGACAATAAGTGGGCATTCAAGATCAATGCCTCATGGTTAAGAGCGCAGGATTTCATTGGTGTGGATTACAGGGACCAAAGCGGAGCAACAGTAGAAGGAAACCTGGCAAGCAATAGAGAAAACAATAGAACTTATGATGGTATAAACGTCTATGGTGATTTCTTAATTGATGTTGGTACTATTGCAGATTTAACAATAAACAATCCTAATACTGATCCCGGAACTGCTGCAAGTTTGTCTGGCATTAGAAGTTTACTGCCGAATGGTGCTAATGGTGCATTCTCCCCGACCGGTTATAGAGAGTCGGATTATGTAGACAACACCACTGAAAGTTTGAAATTGGGAGGCGCGTTGCATTACCGATTAAATGATAAAATAGAAGCAATCGGTCAGGTAAACTGGGGTCAGGGTAGCTCAGTATACACTGCTAATGACCGCTTTATTCTTGATAATTTCTCTATCTGGACAGGAAAATTGGAGTTAAGAGGTGATAACTTCTTTGTAAGAGGATACACCACTCAGGAAAATTCGGGTGATACTTATGCAGCTAATACTGTTGCATCACTTATCAATCAAAGAAGATATTTGCCTGCTTATTTTGGTGCATATGTTGACTTCCTAACAGGAGGTAACACAACAGGAGCTAACCCTGGTGGTACTCAATATGCACCTAATAATTACACTGCGTTACATGGGGCAGCTCGCGCTGTTGCTGATGCAGCCCAGCCAGGAGCAAACTCAGAAACCTTTCAATCAGATTTTGATGAATTTAGAGGTCGTTCTATAGCAGAAGGTGGAGCCAAGTTTTTAGACAAGTCCGCACTATGGCATTATGAAGGAAGCTATAATTTCAAAAATGAAATTGATTTTGCAGATGTAGTGGTTGGTGCCAATTTCAGAACCTACGCACTAAACTCAGAAGGTACGTTGTTTACTCTTGATGAGAGCGGAGACGAGGTATCCTTTAACGAATTTGGAGGGTATGTGCAAATTTCTAAAAATGTAATCGATAATGTGAAACTTCAGGGTTCCGTTCGATTCGATAAAAACGAAAACTTTGATGGCCAATTCTCACCAAGACTTTCAGGTGTTTGGGAGTTCTTAGCAGATCAGAACCTGAGAGCTTCATTCCAACGAGGATTTAGAATTCCTACTACACAGGATCAGTACATAGATCTTGATGTGGTAACCAGAAGGTTGATTGGACGAAACGATATACTTACTGAAAAGTATAATATTGAAGACAACACCGTTTATACTACACAAAGTGTAATGGCTGCACAGGCAAGCGGTGATGTAAATGATCTGGTTGTCGCAGCAGATGCTTATAAGCCTTTCGAAACGGAGAAAGTAACCACTTGGGAAGTAGGTTATAAAGGCTTACTCCTGGATGGTAAGTTATTGATTGACGCATTCTACTTTAACAGCACTTATCAGGATTTTGGAGCAGAAATCGACATTACTCAAGCGGTAGTTACCGGTGATATCCAGTCTGTTCCTAGTGGATACGATGTTGGTTCAGCAGGTGCCAGACATGACGATGCTGAATTGCAAGCCTTTGTTGACGGAGGTGCTACGGGTGTTAGCCTTCAGCGTTATGGATACGATACCAATATTGATGAAGACATTAATACATATGGTTATGGTTTTGGAGCAGAGTACACGTTCCTTCAAGGATTTAACTTTGGTGCGAATGCTTCCTACAATAAGCTGGAAGATTTGGATGATCTAACAGCAAGAACCTACAACGTGGCGTTCAATACACCTGAGTGGAGATACAACATTACGTTTGGCAATAGAAAAGTAACCGAACGAATTGGATTCGGATTAACGTATAGATGGCAGGATGCATTCTTGTGGCAATCAGCGATTGGATCCAGTGTGATTCCGGATTTCGCAACGTTAGATGCGCAGGTAACATACAGACTTCCAAGTATCAATGGTAGAATCAAGATCGGTGGTTCCAACATTCTCAATGAGCGTTACACCACTTCTCATGCGAACCCGCGAATGGGAGCGTTGTACTATGTACAGTTGAATCTTGATAACATCCTTAGCAACTTTTAAAAAGTACGAAAATGAAAAGCTTATATAATAAATTAATTATTTCAACTTTTGCTCTGGCTGCTTTGGCTTGTAGCAGTGAAGATGATTTGATAGAAGATTGGATTGACGTAAATGAAACGGAGGAACCAGCACCGGGGACATCTGGTGATTTGGATCTTTCCAGTTACATTTCAATTGGCAACTCGCTTACAGCTGGTTTTGCCGATGGAGCTCTTTATAATCAAGGGCAAGAAAATAGCTTTCCTAACCTCCTGGCTGGCCAATTTGCAATGGTTGGTGGAGGTAACTTTAACCAACCGGATATCAATTCTGTGGATGGGTATCATACTTCCTTAAATCCATCGGGTGTGGAAGGATTGATTTTTGGAAGAACTGTTCTTGATCTCTCTGCTCAAGCTCCTGTTCCTACCACGACTGGTGAGGAGATTGGTGCATATACAGGAAATAAAGCTAATCTTGGAAATTTTGGCGTACCGGGCTTAAGACTATCTCAGCTTGAAACTGCTGGATACGGTTTCCCTGGTGCTGGTAATGCATTTTTTACACGTTTTGCAACCGATCCAAATACCTCTAGCGTTCTTGGGGATGCATTGGCTGTGGATCGTTCATTCTTTACGCTTTGGCTAGGTGCCAATGATTATTTGGGTTACGCTACTTCAGGTGGACAGGGAAATACCCCATTGACGGACTTTAGTGGAACCGACTTTGGAACTGCTTTAGGATCGGCTCTAGGGCAGTTGACTGCTGATGGAACACCGGGAGTTGTTCTTGACCTACCTCCGGTAGTTACATTACCATTTTTTCAGGCAATAAGCTGGGATAGAATTGAGTTGGATGCAGCAACTGCTGAAACCCTGAACAATGGTCTAGCATCTGTAAATGGAGCCCTGCAAGGAACTTTAAGTGCTGGATATAGCGATAGTGATGATATTGCTCGTAGACTTATATCATACTCAGAAGGTAATAACCCAATACTTGTTCATGATGAGGAGTTGGTTGATTTGGAGCCATATTTTGATAATCTTGAAGCAGGAATGGCAATTACAGCTCAGCAACGCGCTGCTTTGGTTCCTTATGAGCAATCAAGACCTTTGGTAGATGGTGAGTTGGTGCTTTTAAGTGCTGGGGCTGTTTTGGGTACTGAAGCTGATGGAGATGATACGGTTGAGGATACACCGATTGGTGTAGTGATTCCACTAGGATTTTCGTTTACAGAGGCTGCAAATGGAGATCAGTACTTCTTGAATGCCGCTGAGCAAGCGGCTATTGTTACGGCAAGAGCTACCTATAACGGTGCTATTTCAGCAACCGTAACTGCTCTTAACGATGGAGGTGCAGATATCGGATTGGTTTCTGTTCAGCCTTTGTTTGTTGATATGCTTGGTTTGGATGCGGCTACTGCAACTGCGTTAGCATTGCCGACTGGGTCAGCCGATGGTGTTCAAGGAATTGAAGTTGATGGAGTGACTTTAACTCCTGATTTTGCTCCAAACGGTGTATTTTCATCCGATGGAATTCACCCGAATCCAAGAGGCCATGCCATTGTTGCAAATGAAATCATAGCAGTAATGAATGCCAGATGGAATGCAAACATTCCTACGATCAGTGTTTTGGAGAAACTCGGAGTTACATTTCAACCATGATGTTTTAAATACATTTTTTTCAAACCCCGCTTTTAGCGGGGTTTTTTGTTTAAGTATATTTAAGCCATGTCTCATCCCGACTTCAAATTTCTACCTAACCTCCGTGATCATCTGTTCGAGGTTGTTTTTGGTACGGAAACACGTGCAGGTAAGCTTTTTGATATAGTATTGCTTTGGGCGATTGTACTGAGTGTATTGGCTGTAATGCTGGAGAGTGTTACTGAAATCAGGCAAAGTTTCGGAGATGTTTTTTTAATCCTTGAATGGACCTTTACTGTTCTTTTCACGATAGAGTATCTGTTACGGCTTTTTATTACGGCAAAGCCAGGTAGATATGCTTTTAGCTTCTTTGGGATCATTGATTTGCTGGCAACTGTGCCCACTTATCTAACCTTATTTGTTGCTGGTGGTAGCTACCTGGTGGTGATTCGTTCTATCCGTTTACTTCGAATTTTTCGAATTCTTAAGCTCGGTCGATACCTCCGGGAAGCTTCCGTGCTGTCGAGTGCACTTGTGGCAAGTCGTCATAAGATTTTCGTTTTTTTAGGTGCTGTATTCACTTTGGTCATGATCATGGGCACATTGATGTACATGATTGAGGGGGGTGAGAGTGGCTTTACCAGTATTCCACGGAGTATTTACTGGGCCATCGTAACCATCACCACGGTAGGTTATGGTGATATAGCACCTCAAACGGTTACAGGGCAGGCTGTCGCATCCATGCTGATGCTAATGGGCTATGCAATAATAGCGGTACCTACTGGAATTGTGACATCAGAAATAGCACAAGCGGAGAAGAATAAGAAAACAGAAGAATCAAATGTTCGGCAATGCGTGGCATGCGGTAAAAAAGGTCACGATGAAGATGCCATCTACTGTAAGAATTGCTCAGCTAAGCTTTAGGCAGAAGGTTTGTTTCTGAATGTTCTCACTACCAACCAGATAATGACAATGGAAAAAACAACAATCAGTGTAACGTTAGATACATCTGCCACTGTCAACGAATCAGCCCAATCAGCAAACTTTGTTTCTTTTTCTTCCATTCCTTTTTTTGGCATAAATATAGCATTGATATAATCAACTGACCGAATAGTTTTTGTAACTTACGTATGAAAAATTGTATTAATCTATGAAGTTGATTTTAATCGCTATACTATTTTCGTTTTTTCAATCTCCGGTGACCGTAGTTAAAAACAATGGTGATCAGGTGGTCTTAAATAATCCTGTTTTTTATCAAGACCAAGAGTCCGGAACAAAAGATTCGATTGTCTATTCCTATCGTGGACAGCCCGGAAGTATAAAGATTAGAGAAATAAAGCGAATCAGTTTTAAAGAAACCGTCAGCAAGAAAAAGGGGGTTCCAACATATCGCGTAGTTCTGGTTAGGAACAACAATTCTAAAATCGAAGTTGAATTGGATCTCGTAAAAGTAGAAGGAATAACTTCTGACGGTAAAACTGAATCCATGAACTTTAGTTCTGTCGATAAGATTTCGTTTTAGTCCTGATCATTCTATATTTGCGAACCCAAAATTGCACTCGTAGTTCAACTGGATAGAATACCAGATTTCGGCTCTGGGGGTTGAGGGTTCGAATCCTTCCGAGTGCACATTTAAGCATCTATCAACTGGTAGATGCTTTTTTTATTTGAGATTATTTCAATAAACGCTACAGGAAGGATGAGAACACCGGTTCTAAACCCGTAGGGTTCATGAGGGGCCGAGCGTATGGCTTGGCGAATGAGTAATCCTACCGAGTGCACAAACAAAACAAAAGCCCTCTGACAATCGTCAGGGGGCTTCTTTATTAGCGGTGATTATTTCGATTTTCTTTTAGTTTTTTAGCTCAGCATGACAAGCAAAACAATCACCGTTAATACAGATAAGAAGAATCTAACGTAACTCATAATTGATTTCATTTTGTTGTCATAGGTATGTCCATTGACAAATTAGAAACCCCCAATCGTTTCTTTGAATAGCACAATTAAATCGATGAGTACCTTTATTGGGCTTTTAGAAAGTTCGAAACTCTCCAAAAACTGATCATAAAAAAAGCCTTGATGGAATCCCATCAAGGCCTTAATTAGTTTTCTTTTTTATCTTTTAAGAAAGCACTTCTTTCACTTTCTCTGCTGCGTCTTTCAATACAATAGCAGAGGTTACTTTTAATCCGGATTCTTCAATGATTTTAGCACCTTCTTCTGCATTTGTTCCTTGTAGTCTCACTATGATTGGAACGTTGATGTCTCCAATGTTTTTGTAAGCTTCAACCACACCATTTGCTACTCTGTCACATCGTACAATTCCTCCGAAAATATTGATCAGGATGGCTTTTACATTCGGATCTTTCAGGATAATCCTAAACCCTGCCTCAACCGTTTGAGCATTTGCCCCACCACCTACATCAAGAAAGTTTGCAGGTTCACCACCGGAAAGCTTGATGATATCCATGGTAGCCATTGCCAAGCCGGCACCATTTACCATACACCCGACGTTACCATCTAATTTCACATAGTTCAGCCCGGATTTTCCAGCTTCAACTTCCAACGGATCTTCCTCAGTAAGATCTCTTAGTTCTGCAATGTCTTTGTGTCTGTAAAGTGCATTATCATCGATATTCACTTTTGCATCAACAGCTAGAATTTTATTGTCGGATGTTTTTAGAACCGGGTTGATCTCGAACTGTGAAGCGTCAGTTCCTTCATAAGCTTTGTAGAGGGCGAAAATAAACTTCACCATTCCTTTGAAAGCCTCTCCTTCTAAACCAAGTGCAAATGCCACTTTTCTTGCCTGGAAACCCTGAAGTCCTACAGATGGATCAATCCATTCCTTTACGATTTTATCAGGTGTTTCCTCTGCCACTGTTTCAATGTCCATACCACCTTCAGTGGAAGCCATGATCACATTTTTACCGGTTGCTCTATCAAGTAAGATAGACAGGTAGTATTCCTTCGGATCTGATTCACCAGGATAGTAAACATCCTGGGCAATCAATACTTTGTTTACTTTCTTTCCCTCTGCACCTGTCTGGTGAGTTACTAATGTTCCACCCAGAATATCTTTTGCTTTTGGCCCCACTTCATCCAGGCTTTTAGCCAATACCACACCGTTTGATCCTGTCTCGTTTACCTTTCCCTTACCTCGTCCACCTGCGTGAATTTGAGCCTTGATTACATACCATTCGGTACCTGTCTCTCGATTCAGTTCTTTTGCGGCTTCAATCGCCTTATCTGCAGTATCGGCAACCACACCTTCCTGGATGGTAACGCCGTATGACTTTAAGATTTCTTTGGCTTGGTATTCGTGAATATTCATCTGTTCAGGGGTTTCTTAAATAAGCACTTCGCTACAACTCCAATCTTAGGATTAAGCATCATGCTCATTCATGGAAATAAATTTTCTGCGAAGCTAAATCATCAGGAACGTATAACCAAGTTGAAACCTCTCTGATAGCGTATTTCTGAATGATAAGCATATCTTTGCCGCCATGCTTAAAGCGGAAAATATTCATAAGTCTTACAATGGTCTGGATGTGCTCAAGGGGATCAATCTGGCTATTGATAAAGAGGAAGTTGTGAGCATAGTAGGTGCCTCAGGAGCAGGAAAAAGTACGCTTTTGCATATTCTTGGAACATTGGATTTGCCTGACAAGGGTAAGGTGAGTTTAGACGGGGTAGAAATCTCCTCACTCTCACAGAAAAGAATGTCCAAATTTCGAAATGAAGAGATTGGCTTCATCTTCCAGTTTCATAATTTATTCCCTGAATTCACAGCGATTGAAAATATTTGCATTCCGGCTTACATAAAAGGAGACAGAGGAGCAGAAAAACGAGCGGAAGAGTTACTGAGGGTTTTGAATCTGATTGATAGAAAGGATCATAAGCCGTCAGAGCTTTCGGGAGGTGAGCAACAACGTGTGTCTGTTGCACGTGCTCTCATTAATGACCCATCCATCATATTTGCCGATGAGCCCAGCGGTAATCTGGATTCTCAAAGTGCGGATGAGTTACACAAACTTTTTTTTGATCTGAGAAACAAAATGGGACAAACTTTTGTCATAGTGACTCATAATATGGAGCTCGCAGGCATGGCAGATCGAAAGCTTGAGATTAAGGACGGAATCATAACTTCTTGATAGGTATTGAGTCAGGGAGTTAAATACATGTTATTTGCTTCATTCACTTTCACTATCATGAAAGTATGTGTGAAATTGGTGCCACATATTCCGGCCATCGAAATCATCCTTTTTCGTTCCATTATTTCATTGGTTATAAGTATTCTATTCCTGAGTAAACAACGTGTCAATATTTGGGGGAATAATAAGAAATACCTGATTGGCAGGGGAGTGGCCGGAGCGTTTGCTTTGGTTATATATTTTAGTTTACTGCAACAGATTCCACTTGCCACCGCCTCAACGCTGCAATATCTCGCTCCGATATTCACGGCCGTTTTAGGTATTTTCATCGTAGGTGAAAAAGTAAGAAATATACAATGGCTCTTCTTTGCTCTGAGCTTTGCCGGAATTTTAATTATTCAGGGATTTGATCCTCGAATTTCTTTTGTCCACCTGGTTATGGGTATTACAGCTTCTCTCTTCATGGGACTCGCTTACAACTTCATACGAAAGTTGAAAACGAGTGAGCATCCGTTGGTAATTATCTTCTACTTCCCACTGATCATGCTTCCGATTTCGGCCGTATGGTCTTCATTCGTATGGGTTCAACCGGTCGGCTATGATTGGTTGATTCTAATCATGGTGGGTATTACCACACAAATAGCTCAGTTTTTGATGACCAAAGCGTATCAAAAAGAGGAGCTTAACAAAGTATCTATTCTTACTTACATCGGCATTATCTATTCACTTGCATTCGGCTTTATCATTTTTGATGAGACCTACAATCTGGTAACATATGGAGGTATGGCACTTGTGCTAACAGGTGTCATTTTGAATGTTGTCTGGAAGAAACAGACTGCTTGATTTTGATAGTCCCTTCTGCTTAATTTGCACTCCAAAATCTAACATAGAACATCATGGGACGAGCGTTTGAATATAGGCGTGCAGCCAAAGAAAAGCGATGGGACAAAATGAGCAAAGTGTTCCCCAAGCTGGCAAAAGCCATAACTGTGGCTGTGAAAGAAGGAGGAGAGGATCCGGAAATGAACGCCAAGCTTCGTACAGCTATTCAAAATGCCAAGGCGGAGAACATGCCGAAGGATAATATCGAGAATGCGATCAAACGTGCTTCAGGAAAAGATGTAGATGAAATTCATGAGGTAACATACGAAGGCAAGGGCCCACATGGGGTTTTGGTTTTTGTTGAGGCGGCCACCGATAATACAACCCGTACCGTAGCGAACGTGAAATCATATTTCAATAAGGCTGGTGGCAGCTTTGTTCCCTCCGGATCACTTGAATTTATGTTTGACAGGAAAGCCGTTTTTGAATTTGAAAAAATGGAAGGGATGGACAGGGAAGAACTCGAACTGTCGCTGATTGATGGTGGCCTGGAGGAGCTGGAAGAAAATGAAGGTGTGTTTTATGCCTATGCAGATTATACTCAGTTTGGAGCAATGAGCAAAGTTTTGGAGGATTTGGGCATTGAGGTTAAGAAAGCGACACTTAAGCGGATTTCAAACAACCCTGTAGAGTTTTCAGAAGAAGAATTGGAAGAAATTGAAAAGATGCTCGATAAAATTGAGGATGATGATGATGTGCAGGCGGTTTATACCAATATCGCTTAAATGTTATTGATATTATCAAAACAAGAAAGGGACTCAATCGAGTCCCTTTTTTTGTGAATTATGTTCTACTTATGCAAGCTTAGCAATCAAATCTGCAGCTCTGTTTGAGTAGCCAGCCTCATTATCATACCAGCCGACAACCTTCACAAGATTGCCCTGGCAAGAAGTCAATTTCGCATCAAAGATGTTTGAGTGAGGGTTCCCTACGATATCGATTGATACTATTGGATCCTCTGTGTACTCAAGGATGCCTTTCATAGGACCTTCTGCAGCTGCTTTCATTGCTGCATTCACTTCCTCGGCAGTTACATCTCTGCTTACCGTACACGTAAGGTCAGTTAATGAACCGGTAGGTGTTGGTACTCGCATCGCGATACCATCTAGTTTTCCATTCAGGTGAGGAAGAACTAAACCAACAGCTTTTGCTGCTCCTGTAGAAGTTGGGATAATGGAAACGGCTGCTGCACGTGCCCTTCTCAAATCCTTATGAGGAGCATCCTGAATTCTTTGATCAGCTGTGTAAGCATGCACAGTGGTGATATAACCTTTCTCCAGGCCAAAGGCATCATCAAGAACCTTAGCCATCGGAGCAAGGCAGTTTGTGGTGCATGATGCATTTGAAAGAATCGTTTCATCTCCGGTAAGGATATCATCATTCACTCCCAAAACGACTGTTGGGATGTTGCCTTTTGCTGGTGCTGAAATCACAACCTTTTTTGCGCCAGCTTTAATGTGCTTTCCAGATCCAGCTTCGTCAACGAAAATGCCGGTAGATTCTAATACGATTTCTACTCCCAAGTCGCCCCATGGTAAGTTTTCAGGATCTCTTTCTGCATAAACCGGAATGGCTTTCCCATTCACAATGATATTTTTATCATCAGCTTCTACAGTTCCCGGGAATCGTCCATGATTCGAATCGTATTTTAAAAGGTGAGCCAAAGTATGCGTATCAGTAAGGTCATTGATCGCAACTACATCTACATTGTTTTTTTCAAGGAGCGCTCGGAAACTAAGTCTACCGATACGTCCAAATCCGTTAATACCAATTTTCGTCGACATGTGATCTTGCTTTGATTTTTGAGGTGCAAAAGTAAACCTACTTTTTGAGGTAATCAATTTTAATCCAATACCTCCTTTCAAAGGCTAAGAAGAACCTTTCATATTAAATATCTTCATTCTGTACTTTCTTATGACTATTATGCGTTTTGATAAAAACCTATTTAACTAAAAATGAAAAAATTTAAGAACCTATCTATCATGTTTGTTGCCATGATCGTGTTCATGTCGTCATGTGCACCTTCTGGTGATGGTGGGAATAGTGATGAGCTTTCCCTTGATTATGAAAAGTTTACGCTTGATAATGGACTGGATGTAGTTCTTCATCAGGATGAATCGGATCCGATTGTGGCAGTTTCTATTTTGGTTCATGTCGGCTCAAACAGAGAAAAGCCAGGGAGAACCGGTTTTGCTCACTTCTTTGAGCATATGCTTTTCCAACGTTCAGAAAACGTTCCTGATGGTGGATTTTTTAAGAATATCAACGAATGGGGCGGAACCTTCAATGGCGGAACATGGACAGACGGAACCATATACTACGAAGTGGTGCCTAAAGATGCGTTAGAAAAAGTATTGTGGATGGAGTCCGACAGAATGGGCTTCTTTATCAATGCCGTCTCTCTTGCCAGTCTGGAAGGAGAAAAACCAGTTGTACAGAACGAAAAGAGACAAAGAGTTGATAATCAACCCTATGGACATACTCAGAGCGTGATTTTAAAGGCAATGTACCCCGAAGGTCACCCATATAACTGGACAGTTATTGGTGAGTTGGAAGATCTTCAGAATGCGACACTGGAAGATGTGAAAGATTTTTATGAGCAGTGGTATGGACCAAACAATGCTACATTAGTCATCGCTGGAGATATTAATAAAGAAGAAGTCAAGCAAATGGTTGATAAGTACTTTGGTGAAATTCCTTCCAGAGGGATAGATACACCAATGGACCCTCAACCTGTTACTTTGGATGAAACCAAGACCTTTTACTATGAGGATAATTTTGCTCAATTACCTGAATTAAGAATGACTTATCCTACGGTTGAGCAGTATCATCCTGATCAATGGGCGCTAGATGTTTTAGGTCAGATCCTTGATGATGGTAAACGAGCACCGCTCTACAAGGCAATCGTGGAAGAAGCAAAGGTTGCGCCTGATGTATCTACTTACAATAGCTCAAATGAACTTGCCGGTACATTTACTGTGCGTGTTAGAGCAAATGCAGGGACAGATCTTGATTCTGTACGAACAGTGATCAATCAAACATTCTCGAAATTTGATAAGGAAGGTTTTGATATCAAGGATTTAGAAAGAATCAAAGCTGGTCTCGAGACTAATTTTTACAATGGCATTAGCAGTGTTCTTGGAAAAGCGTTTCAGCTGGCTAGTTACAATGAATATGCAGGAGATCCAGGTTTTATTGAAAAGGATATCGCGAACATTAAAGCGGTAACACAGGACGATGTGATGCGGGTATTTAGGAAGTACATTCTCAACAAGAATCACGTTGTTACAAACTTTGTTCCTAAAGGGGCGGCTGATCTAGCTATGGAAGGAGCTGCAATGGCTGATATCAAAGAGGAAGGAATAAATGAATATGGTCAAAGTGAAGTGATTGAAGAAGAAGGTGATTTTACAATCGTAAAAACTGAGTCTTCTTTTGACCGATCTAAGGAACCAGCTTTTGGAGAAGAACCATTGGTTACACCGCCAGCTATTTGGACAGCTCAGACCGAAAACGGTATAGATGTTTATGGGGTTGAGGCAAATGAGCTTCCGCTTGTTAACTTTTCTATGCGAATTATGGGTGGTCATTACCTTGACAATATGGACAAGGTTGGAGTTGCCAACCTTATGACTGATATCATGATGGAGGGAACGGCAAATAAAACTCCGGAAGAATTGGAAGATGCCATTGGTCAGTTGGGTGCTAATCTCAACATGTTTACAGCAGATGAGTATATCCAGGTTTCAGGGAATTGTCTATCCAGAAACTTTGAAGCAACCATGGAGCTTGTTCAGGAAATCCTTTTAGAGCCTCGATGGGATGAAAAAGAGTTTGATCGCATTATCAATCAAACCCTTCAATCCATCAAGCAGCGAGAGACGAATCCAAATTCTATTGCTACTGTGGTGATGGATAGAAAATTGTATGGTGAAAATCACATTCTTGGACATCCATCTATAGGCTATGAAGATCACGTAAGCAGTATTACGATTGATGATCTGAAAAACTTCTATAACAACTATTTTGCTCCGAATGTGACCAATTATCATGTTGCTGGAAATGTTACTCAGGAAAGAGCGATCCAAGCACTTGGAAGACTGAGAACAGAGTGGGGGCAAAAGGAAATCACCATGCCTTCTTATGAGGTGCCTCCAGTTCCAAGTGAACCTGAAGTTTACTTTGTAGACGTTCCTAATGCTAAACAATCCGTCATTAGAATCGCTCGATTGACAGTACCTTCCGATGATCCGGCATACAATGAGATCATGGTTGCAAATGACCGATTGGGTGATGGCTCTTCAGGTAGACTCTTCCAGATTCTACGTGAAGAAAAACAATATACTTACGGAGCATACTCATTCCCTGGTAGAAACTCGATGACACCAGGTACTTTTACGGCTTTCTCCAGTGTGAAGTCCTCCACAACCAAAGATGCACTTGATACATTCAAGGATGTCATTGGAAACTATGCAGAAACTTACACCGAGGAGGATCTGACTAAGACAAAGACTTCCATGATCAAGGAGAATGCAAGAAACTTTGAGACTTTATTTAACCTTTTGGGAATCCTACACAACATCAGTACGTATGGGCTTCCCCAGGATTATATTGATCAGGAGCAAAAAACAGTGACCAGTGCTACTATTGAGAGTATTCAGGCGACTGCAGATGAATACTTTGATTTAAGCAATTACATATTTGTCATTGTAGGTGACAAGGCAACACAGTATGATCAGCTCAGAGTTGATGGTCCTGGAGACCCGGTACTTGTTGATAAATATGGAAATGAAGAAGGAGTGATGTAATTACTTTTTTAGTTAAAATAAATCTGAAACCCGTTTGGCAAAATGCTGAACGGGTTTTCTTTGTGTTTTAGAATAGAAGGCAGCATGTTTGAAAACCTGAATTTTCCCATTTCTCTTGATGAAGATCGATTTGATACATGGCTCACTGAGGGCAGAGAGAGTCCAATCAGGTATGACTATCTGGTGGTCTTGTGGGATGAAATGGAAAAGGATTACCGTCCGGTCTATGTATCTAATCGTCAGGAGATGAGTAACTACCTGGATGACCCGAGCAAAGTGAGCGTGGTATTTGTGGCTGGTTACGATCTCTTTTCAGAGAGTAAGATTTTATAGTGTCATTCCGATTTCGAATCTACGGTTCTCATCCGCTACCCAATACAAACAAAAAACCCTGATAAATCAGGGTTTAGTTATGAGGCGCTGAGCGGATTATTCATACGCGCAAGTCATGCGCACACCCCCTCATGAAACCTTCGGTTTTCGAACCTACGGTTCTCATCCGCATAAAGCATAAAAAAAGCAACCCTTAAAGGTTGCTTATCTTGAGGCGCTGAGCGGATTCGAACCGCTGTAAAAGGTTTTGCAGACCTCTGCCTAGCCACTCGGCCACAGCGCCATTAAATATGATTGCAAAAGTATAAAAAACGAGTCACCAACCATTGGTCGGTGACTCGTAAATAGATTATTAGTCTTCTTTTTCTTCCTCTTTCTTGGTTTTCGCTTTAGTCGTCTTTTTTGCTGACGATTTTCCAGCGTCTTCCATTTTGTCCTTCAATGCAGAGAGGGCATCCAGGTCACCAAGCGTAGACTTCTCAACTTCTTTGTTGATCTTATCTAGCGTATTGCCTTTCTTACCTCCACCAGACTTCTTAGCAGAAGCTGCTTTAGGCTGCTCGGCATCTTTGTCCCATACAGAAGTGTGTGAAAGAACAATTCTCTTATCATCTTTTGAGAAGTCAAGCACTTTAAACTCAAGTGTTTCTCCCTCAGCAGCGTTTGTTCCATCTTCTTTCTTAAGGTTCTTAGGTAATACCTGACCCTCAAGTCCGTAAGGAAGCTCCACTGTTGCGTTCTTATCGCCTACACTTGTAATTGTGCATTTATGAGTTGATCCTTTGGTAAATACAGTTTCGAATGTATCCCATGGATTCTCCTCAAGGTGCTTGTGGCTAAGAGCAAGTCTTCTGTTCTCAACGTCAAGCTCCATTACTTTCACTTCAAGCTCATCACCAACTTTTACAAACTCTGATGGGTGCTTGATTTTTTTCGTCCATGAAAGGTCTGAAACGTGAACCAACCCATCGATACCTTCTTCAAGTTCAATGAACAAGCCGAAGTTGGTAAGGTTACGTACGGTTCCTTTATGCTCTGTACCGATCGCGTACTTAGTCAGTACATCTTGTTTTGTCCATGGATCTTCAGTAAGCTGCTTGATACCAACAGACATTTTTCTTTCTTCTCTATCGATTGTCAAAACAACCGCTTCGATCTCATCTCCAACATTGATGAAATCAGACGGATTTCTCAAGTGCTGAGACCATGACATTTCAGAAACGTGGATCAATCCTTCTACTCCAGGAATGATTTCAAGGAATGCTCCATAATCAGCTACATTCACAATCTTACCTTTCACTTTAGATCCAACGTCGATATCCTTATCCAGTGAATCCCATGGATGATCAGTAAGCTGCTTCATACCTAGTGAGATTCGCTGTTTGTTGTCGTCGAAATCCAACACAACAACATTTACTTTCTCGTCTAGTGATAGCACTTCTTCCGGATGGTTGATTCGTCCCCAGCTGATGTCTGTAATGTGAAGTAGACCGTCCACACCACCAAGGTCGATGAATACACCGAAGTTGGTCATGTTCTTGATCACTCCTTCCAGTACCTGACCTTTTTCCAAGTTGTTCAGGATTTCAGCTTTTTGCTCTTCAAGGTCTTTCTCGATTAGTACTTTGTGTGAAACAACTACGTTATCGTTGGTGTAGTTGATCTTCACAACTTTCACCTCCATAGACTTTCCAACGAATACGTCAAAGTCTCTGATAGGCTTCACATCGATTTGTGAACCAGGAAGGAAAGCTTCAACACCATACACATCTACGATCAGACCTCCTTTGGTTCTTCTCTTTACGAATCCTTCGATAACAGAATCATTGTCAAGCGCACTTTGGATAGATTCCCATGCTTTAACAATCTTCGCTTTTCTTCTAGAAAGAACAAGTTGCCCGTTCGCATTCTCTTGCTCCTCTATATAAACCTGTACTTCGTCTCCTGCTTTCAGATTTGGCATATCTCTGAATTCTGATAGAGAGACCAGGCCGTCGGACTTGAAGCCGATGTTTACGATCACTTCTCTGTCAGTAACACCTACTACTGTACCGGTAATTAATTCTTTTTCAGTGATTTCTGTGAGAGTATCTTCATAAAGCTTCTCCATAGCCTTACGATCTTCTTCAGAATACTCATCTTCAAAGCCTCCCTCTGAGTCGAAATCGAAATCATCATTTTGTGGTTCGATTTCAGGAGTCTTCTTTTCAGCGACTTTTTTCTCAGCTTTAGGCTCTTCTTTTTTCTCCTCTTCCTTCTCAGCCTTAGACTCCTCAGCTTTCGCTGCTTTCTCCTCCTTCAATTCTTCTTTCTTAGTTTCTGCTTTCGCTTCTTCTTTTTTCTCAGCTTTTGCTTTGGTTTCTTTCTTCGCAGTTGTTTTGGAAGCTTTCTTTTCGTCTTTTACTTCCTCTTTTTTGTCATCTGCTTTTTTGGTTGCTGCCTTTTTTGTTGTGGTTTTTTTAGCAGCAGTTGCTTTTGCTTTGGTTTCTTTTTCCTCCGCTTTAGCAGTTTCTTCTTTTTTTGCCATAATAAAAAATGACTCCCGTTTGGTACACTGTGTCAGTTGGAGTCAGCACTGACCAGCATTTTGGTTTAAACATTCTCTGACGATTTTCGTCAAGAGCCTTCCTTTTGGAAGGGAGCGCAAATTTAGGGAATTTGATTTATAAAACCATTGATAGGCTTAACTTTAAAGCTTAATTCTAAACCATGTCAATCTGATGAAGTACGCATATCTATTCATACTGGTGTTTTCAATATTGTCCTGTCAAAAGCCTGAACCTGAATTGGCAGCAGACACTATCTACTTCAATGGGCCTATCTACACCATGGATGATGCCAATCCGAATGCGGAGGCAGTGGCGATTAAAGCAGATACTTTTCTATATGTAGGCACAAAAGAGGGTGCGGATGCATTTATCGGAAAAGAGACACGAGTTGTAGATCTTAATGGACAGACAGTAATTCCGGGATTGACAGAAGGTCACGCCCATATAATGGGGGTGGGATACAATTTATTAAATGTGGATTTACGTGAAGCAAAGAGCTATGCAGAAGTTGTGAGCATGGTGGCTGAAAGAGCTGCGAATACTCCAGAAGGAACCTGGATTACCGGTAGAGGATGGCATCAGGATAAATGGACGGAAAAGCCGGAAATGACCAATGGGTTTCCAACTCATGACTTATTAAGTGAGGCTGTTCCTAATCATCCTGTCTATTTGAAGCATGCAAGCGGGCATGCTGCACTGGCAAATGCCAAAGCTATGAAGGTTGCTGGAGTAGATGGGAGTACGCCACAACCTGATGGAGGCGAGATATTTATGAGCGTAAGTGGGGAACCAACAGGAATTTTTAATGAGACAGCTCAAGGTCTAATCACTAAAGAGATACCTGATGCAACAAAAGAAAGTGATCAACAAGCATTAAAACTGGCTCTTGAGCAGTGTTTTAAGTATGGTATTACAGGGTTTCATCAGGCAGGTTCGGGTTGGGATCATATTAACCTCTTTAAAGAGTTTGCCGAACATGGTGATTTGAAGCTGAGGCTCTATGTAATGCTGAATGGTAGAGATCAGGATTTGCTGGATGAGTATTTCAAAAACGGCATTGAAGAAGATATTTATAACAATCAATTAACCATTCGATCGGTGAAGCTTTACGCGGATGGTGCCTTGGGCTCACGTGGTGCATGGCTGCTTGAAGAATATTCTGATGCGCCTGGTGTGCATGGGCACAACGTGATGCCAATGGAGGATATTGAAGTGATCACAGCTGAAGCATATAAGGCAGGGTTTCAGGTGTGCATACACGCTATAGGAGATCGAGCGAACAGAGAGGTCTTGGATATTTATGAACGGACATTCAGGCTTTACCCTGAGAGTGCACCGAAAGAACCAAGATTTAGAATTGAACATGCTCAACACTTTCATCCTGATGATATCCCACGATTTGCTGAAATGGGCGTGATTCCTTCCATGCAGGCGATCCACATGGCCTCTGATAGACCCTGGGCCATAGACAGATTAGGGCAACAGCGAATTGAATGGGGCGCGTACATGTGGCAAACGTTGTTGCAGTCAGGAGCGCGAATTGTAAATGGAACGGATGCGCCAGTAGAGCCCATTACACCATTGGCTAGTTTTTATGCTTCAGTGAGTAGAAGGACATTGGAAGGGAATCCAGAGGGTGGCTATGAGCCTTCAGAAAAAATGACAAGAGAACAAGCTCTTCGCTCTTATACATTAGATGCTGCATATGCTGCTTTTAGAGAAGACCGAAAGGGAAGCATTGAAGTTGGAAAGTGGGCTGACCTTACCATTCTTGATAAAGACATCATGACCATTCCGGAAGATGAAATTTTGGATACCAAAGTAACCATGACGGTTATTGGTGGCGAGGTGGTCTACCAGGAATAAAGCACGTGTACACCATTTGTCAACTCACCTTTAAGAACCCAATCCTTCCTTAGCGCGTAATCTTGCTCCATTGAAAATGGACTAGATATGCAAAATGATTTTATGATCAAGTGTGGAGATGGGAAGCTCATAGCAGCCACACATTATGGGGATGAAGGGTTGCCTATGGTTATTGTTTCTTCTGCTCTCGGAACCTCCAGGAGGTTTTATGATGCATTTGCAAAGTTTCTCCTGCAGAAAGGATTTCAGGTATTAACCTTTGACTATCGAGGAGTAGGTGATTCAAAATCCAGAAAGGATGACCCGGATGTAAAAGTATCGAAGTGGGGTAGTGAAGACCTCACAGCCGTTATCAATTGGGTGAAAACTTATGAGCCTGACCAATGGATTGCCCTTGTCGGACATAGTATTGCAGGTCAGATCTTTCCGTTGGCAAAAAACAAAAAGGAAGTGCAGGCGGCCTACTTTGTGGCCAGTCAGACAGCATCTGCCTATTACTGGGATAGTGCACATCGGTGGAAGGTTGAGGTTTTCTGGAACTTACTTTTTCCTGCGACAACTAACCTCACAGGAAAGTTGCCTTCATGGGCGTATGGGGGTAAATATGACATTCCCAAATTTGCTGCAATGGAATGGGCTGAATGGGGTAAACATGTGAACGGTGTACTTCAAAATTCAGAAAACAGAATTCGTGCATTCAGGGATACTCAAATCCCGCTTCGTTTTATTAGCATGGATGATGACAAGATTCTGGCGCCTAAAAGAGCAGTGGAGAGGCTCATGGAGCAGTATGGGGGATCCAGGAAAGAACATCATCATTGGTATGCATCAGACTTTAATAAGCGAAAGATCGGTCACTTTGGATTTTTCCAAAAGGAAAATTTTGAAATGTGGGATGATGTACACCTTTGGTTGAAAAGATATGTTTAAAACTTGGCTATGGATTACTTTCGTGTGAAATTGATTGAACATTGATTGTACAGCAAAACGTATCTTTAAAACCATACAACACATTTGGCCTGAATGAAAACGCAGGTTTTTTGGCAATTGTTGATTCAATTGACGATCTGGATGAAATTTATCAAACGGGGCGTTTTCGGTCACAAAAGAAAATGGTTCTGGGAGGGGGCTCTAATGTACTCTTTACCCGTGGCTTTACAGGTGTAGTTGCCAAAAATGAGATTCGTGGGATTCAGGTTCAAAATGAGACCGAAGAAGATGTGTTGGTCTCTGTTGGGGCCGGTGAGAACTGGCATCAGTTCGTGCTGTGGTGCGTGGAAAGAGGCTATGGTGGAGTAGAAAATCTTTCTTTGATACCGGGGACTGTTGGGGCAGCTCCCATGCAAAACATTGGTGCGTATGGAGTGGAATTGAAAGAAGTCTTTCATTCGCTGGAAGCCTATGAGATCAAAAGCGGAAAGACGGTTCCATTCTATAAGGAAGACTGTAAGTTCGATTATCGATACTCGGTGTTTAAAGGAGAGCTTAAAGATGAGTATGTCATCACAAAGGTTTTTTTCAAACTGTCAAAAAAGCCCAGCTTCAATATTTCATATGGTGCGATTAAAACCACTCTCGAAGAGATGGGCGTTGGTGAACTCACACTCAAAAACGTCAGTCAGGCGGTGATAAATATTCGCCAATCCAAGTTACCTGATCCAATGGATATTGGAAATGCCGGGAGTTTTTTTAAAAATCCAATCATTGAGAAACTTCATTTTGAAGCATTAGAAGCTCAATTTCCAGATATTAAATCATATCCCCTCGATGAGGATCACATAAAAGTACCGGCAGGTTGGTTGATCGAACATGCTGGATGGAAGGGCTACAAAGACGGAGAAATCGGGGTGCATGATAAGCAGGCCCTTGTATTAGTGAATTTTGGTCAGGCTCGAGGAAAGGACTTGTTTAAACTATCACAACACATTCAGAAGTCTATCCAGCAAAAATTCGGTATTGAGCTGGAGCGGGAAGTAAATGTGATATAGTCCTCAAAATTATTTAAGCTAAAATAAAATCAACTGCCATTTCAATATGTAAGTCCGTGGTAGCCAGAGGCGGTAAAGCCAGGTCTGCATCTTTTAATAAAATGGGTAATTCGGTGCAGCCCAGAATGACTCCATCGGCACCCTTGTCTTTAAGGCGTTCCGTCTGCTTAATGAAAAAACCCTTTGCCTCTTTAGAAAAGGTCCCCTGAGTTAGCTCTTTGGCGATGTAGTGGTGCGTTTCTTCAATGTACGCATCGTCCGGAATAAGGGTATTGATGCCAAACTCTAGTGCAAGTTGATCTTGAATAAAGTCTCCAAGCATGGTTGGTCGTGTGCCAAGCAAACCAAGCGTTTTGAGATTCTTAGCTTGAGCTTCTTTTCCGGTGGCATGTGCGATATGGAGAATGGGAATATTGATTTTTGGTTGAACAAAATCATAAACCAGGTGTGGAGTATTGGCACAGATCATAATTCCATCTGCTCCTGCTTGCTCCAGCTTCTTTGATACTTCCAGGTATTTAGCGCGAATTTCGTCCTCATCATGCCGTCTCATCACTTCAATATTGATGCTGTATAGTATGAGCTCCGGGTTGGTCTGTTTTCCCATTCTATCACTGTACACTGAATTGATCCCCTGATAATATTCGACTGTTGAAAACCAGGATGTCCCACCGATTAATCCGAGTTTTTTCATTTGTCCGATTGTTTCTGTTTAGCTTAAATCTAAGCATTTTGCCTTTTAGTACCGACCCGTGGTGATGCGCGATTTGATCATTTCAATCTCATTTTTCTCCCTCTAAATCACTACTTTTGCGCTTGAAAAATTAATCTCAATTCATATAAATAAAATAGATCATGAAGGTAACTGTAGTAGGCGCTGGAGCCGTAGGCGCAAGTTGCGCTGAATACATCGCAATCAAAGATTTTGCAGCAGAAGTTGTTCTTATTGATATCAAAGAAGGCTTTGCTGAAGGTAAAGCCATGGACCTGATGCAGACAGCATCACTTAATGGTTTTGATACAAAAATCACAGGAACAACTAACGACTACTCGAAGACGGCTGGAAGTGATGTTGCAGTTATTACTTCCGGTATTCCAAGAAAGCCTGGAATGACTCGTGAAGAGTTGATCTCGACAAATGCAGGAATTGTAAAATCAGTTGCGGAAAACCTTATCAAACATTCTCCGGATGTTATCATCATTGTGGTATCGAATCCAATGGATACCATGACGTACCTGGCGCATAAAGCTCTAGGTCTTCCTAAGCATCGAATCATCGGAATGGGTGGGGCGTTGGATTCTGCCAGATTCAAATACAGACTTTCAGAGGCATTGGATTGTCCGGCATCTGATGTGGATGGTATGGTAATCGGTGGACATAGCGATACGGGCATGATCCCATTGACCAGATTGGCTACCAGAAATAGTGTACCTGTTTCTAAGTTCTTGAGTGAAGATAAGCTAAACTATGTGTTAGAAGAAACCAAGGTTGGAGGTGCGACACTTACTAAACTTTTAGGTACTTCTGCATGGTACGCCCCAGGAGCAGCAGTTTCAGCTATGGTTCAGGCGATTGCGTGTGATACAAAGAAAATGTTTCCATGCTCATGTATGTTGGAAGGTGAGTACGGGCTTAATGATATTTCAATCGGAGTACCGGCCATCATCGGTAGAAATGGAGTAGAGCAAATAGTGGAAATAGAGCTTGATGATACTGAAAAGTCAAAACTAGAAGAAAGTGCAGCGGCGGTGAGCAAAACCAATGACGTACTCTCTGAGATGAATATTATCTGATAAATATTAAAAATGATAATATAAGCCTGTTTCACATCTGGTGGGGCAGGCTTATTTTTGTTTGACACCCCAATGTATGCAGAATACCCAGGACCTCATAAGCAAAAGCGATCTCATTAGTCGCGATTTAAGCTGGCTCCAGTTCAACCATCGCGTATTGGATCAGGCAAGAAAAGAGAAGCGAAATCTTTTCGAAAAACTGAAATTTCTTGCCATCACTTCCAGTAACGGTGATGAGTTTAATATGATCAGGGTAGGGAGTTTGTATAATTACCTGGATTATGGCAATAGCCGTATAGACTATTCAGGTCTGCACGCAATACCGTTTAAAAATGAACTTCTCGCCGGACTTAAAGAATTTGGAAAGCAACAAAACCAGTTATTTCTGGATTTAAAGCCTTCTTTTAAGAAACATAATTTCGAAATAAAGGGCTTTGAAGAGTTAACGGATAAGCAAAAGAAAACGGCCAGTAAATACTTCGAGAAGACTATCTTCCCAATGCTTACTCCCATGGTTTTTGATCCGTATCATTCTTTTCCGATACTGATGAATAACATCTTGATTTTTGGGGTAGTCACCAAAGCATTACGTTCGAAAGAAAAGAAAAAAATGTCGTTCATTCAGTTGCCTCAAAATCTGCCACGGTTTTTTGAGATCACTGAGAAAGAGAAAGTAATCTTCGTCCCAATTGAGCGTATTGTTCAACAGCACTTTGATCGCGTATTTAAAAGTGTAGATATTATTTCCAGCTCACTTTTCCGGGTAACAAGGAATGGGGATTTTACCCTGGAAGAGTCTGAGGATATAGAGGCAAACTTCCTGGAAGAGATGAAAAAGAAGCTCCGCACCCGGAAGACTGGAAGAGTTGTGAGGATGGAGGTAGAAGAGGGTGGAGATCCCTGGTTGATCAAGCAACTGAAGAAGCGATATGAGATTGGAAATGAAAACATTAAAATTACTCCGGAAGGATCCCTGATTGATTTTACTTGTCTTTGGCAGATTGTGAACCACGAAGAATTTCGGTCTTTTTTGCCGGTTCGACCGAAACCCGTTCCGCCGGTCAGCATGACAGATGTTGAGCATCAGGATATGTTTAAAATCCTGCGGGATCGAGATATCTTGCTACATCATCCGTATAATACCATCGAGCCATTATTGGATTTGCTGGAGCAGGCAGCAGATGATCCATACGTACTTTCTATCAAGTTGACCATTTATCGATTAGCCAAGAATAGTCGAATCGTAGAGGCATTATTGAGAGCTGCTGAAAATGGAAAGCACGTATCCGTCCTCTTTGAAGTTAAAGCTCGCTTTGATGAAGAGAACAACATGAAGCAGGCACAGAAGCTTCAAAAGGCAGGTTGCTTTGTCATTTATGGAGTTGGGTCTTTGAAAACCCATACGAAGTTGCTTTTGATTGTACGAAAGGAAAAAGAGAAGGTAAATCGCTTTGTGCATATGAGTAGCGGAAACTACAATGAAGCTACCGCAAAGCTCTACACAGATATGAGTTTACTTACATCAGATGAGTCATACGCTAATGATGTACAGGAGTTTTTCAATGTGATCACCGGACATTCAATGCCCGAAGATTATGATAATCTTATCACAGCACCTACTCAGATGCGACGCGAATTGATAGCATTGATTAACAGGGAGCGTGAAAATGCTCTGGCGGGTAAGACTAGCGGAGTTGTGATTAAACTCAACTCGCTGCAGGACAAAGATGCTATTTTGGCATTATATGAGGCCTCTAAAGCTGGAGTGCCTATTAAACTAATTGTTCGAGGCATCTGCTGTTTACGACCTGGAAGGCAGGGGCTTAGTGAGAATATCACGGTTCGTTCGATTGTTGGTGAATATCTGGAACACTCACGTATCTTTTATTTCCATAACGAAGGTGATCCAAAAGTTTACTGTGGGAGTGCAGATATGATGGTTCGTTCTTTTGATAGAAGGTTGGAATCACTTTTTATCATTCGGGATACGTTGCTGAAGCAGCAAGCCATTAATATTTTGGCTTATAATCTGAAAGACAATGTAAATACATATGAGATGAAGGAGGACGGCTCCTATGTCCATTTGTCGCCGAATGGTGCGCCACCTTTTGATATTCATCAGGAGTTTTATAAGGTTAAGCGGGAAGTGATTATGAAGGCCAGACTTTTCGACTAGAATTTGGAGAAATCAATCATGCGATTGATGAATCGCTCATTGTAAGGTCTATCAAAACGAATGTATTTGCCTTTGCTTTCGAACCGCAGAGAATGCTCATATTCGATTTTTAAGTCGTTGTAAGGCATTATCCAGGAATATACCTGAAGCTTGTGCCTGAAATGAACAATAATTCCTTTGGGTCGCAATTCAATGCTTGCCGTAGAGACGTAATGATCTGCATTCATGTAGGGTTTGAGGTCTTCACTTATTGCACTCACGGTCATTCTTCTTGATCCGATTCCACCCATCTTCCACCGTTGTTTCCATGAGAATGGAGGACCAACGGAAAGGTTGATTTTTCGGGTTGTTTCTTTGTCGGAATAGGAGGTATCGAAGATCATTTGGCGTTAAATGCAATGGAAGGGATTTCATTCCAGATTGCGTTTCGTTGCTCTTTCACCTGCTCCAACACTTTTTGTCCGGATTTTGTTACCTGGAACAGGTGTTTTCTTCTTCCACCACGTTCAGGAGTTGCACCATCATATCTGGAGTCGACATACCCCTTTGATTGGAGCCGTGCCAGCGCAGCATGAACCGTACTGATGGTTATGGAGCGATTGCACCGCTTCTTTATTTCTTTTTGAATGGCTACACCGTAGGCTTCATCATAGAGGACAGCCACCGTTAGCATGATCAATTCTTCCAGTTCACCAAGGTTTGTTCCCTTCATATTGTCGTATTTTTTTATTCATTGCTTAAGGTTTCAGATGGATTTGTATTGGCTGTTCGTATCGACAGTCCACTAATGATCAGCGTGCTTACTACAATTGTTACTCCTCCGGCTATGATAAACGCAAACGCATTGAGAGAAATCCGATATGCAAATTGATCCAGCCAGTTAGTAATTAGGTAATATGCTACCGGAACGGCCACTATGAAGCTGATAACAATGACTCCAATAAATTGCTTATTAACCAACTTAATCAATGAGGAAATGGAGGCTCCAAGCACTTTTCTGATACTTAACTCTTTCTCTTTTTGCTGAAGCGCAAGGGCGGTCAATCCAAATAATCCTAAACTGCAGAGCACAATGCTGATAATGGAATACATGGTAGCTATTTTGAGAAGCTTTGTTTCTTTTCGATACAGCCCATCGTACCACGAATCAAGAAAATAAAAGTTTATAGGCGTACGATCTGCCAGTTTATCCCAGCTGTTTTGAATGTGGTCAATGGTGCTCAGCACATCTCCGCTCCCGATTTTTATGGAAGTATTTTCATGCCTCGTTGGGTTTAGGAAGAGTATCATGGGTTCCACTTTGCTGGTAGCCAGGGAAAAAATGTGAAAGTCATTTACTACTCCAATAATGGGCAGTGGTTGACTGTCGGGGGACATGCGAATATGCTTTCCGATGGGGTCTTCCCACCCCATAAAGTTGATCATTACCTCATTCACAACAATATTCATTGAATCAGCTGTGGAACCCTTAAGGAAGGTTCTTCCATACTTGGTTTCTATCTCATAGGTTTCAAAAAACTCCTGATCTACCTCGTAGATTCTGGTTCCTAATTCATCAGTATATCCCTCGGGGATGACGGTGGTGGAGTAGCTCCCTGCTCCAATGGCCGACCGGGCGGTAGAGACCTGAAGTATGTTTGGATGTTTGCGAAGCTCCTCTTCAAATACATCACCTTTTTCCAGCATCTCGTTATCCAGCTCCACTACAAGCACACGATCTTTATTGAAGCCTAGCGGACGATCTTTCAAATACTTATTCTGTTGTATAATGATGATTGTACAGATCAATAAAAAGACAGATATCACATATTGAATGGTGAGCAATGATTTTCGGAACCATCCGATCGAACCTAGCTTAGCGGATTTTTGGAGTATGGATGATACGGGAGGAGCCGAAAGTACAATTGCCGGATACAGACCTACAACTAAACTTGTCCCAATAACAAACCCCAAAAGACTTAACAATACAAGGGGCTGTATCACCACATTAGAAAACAGCTCTTTACCAGTCAGCGTGTTTAAATAAGGCAGCAGCAATAGGAGTATTATTACACTGACGATGCAGGCAAAAGTGGTGGTGAGAAAAGTTTCAGTGATAAAGCGCCCGATCAGTTGTGATTTGGTAGAGCCCATCACCTTTCTGATTCCTACTTCGGTTTGTGTCTGTGTGGCTCGTGAAAGCATCATGTTCACATAGTTGAAGCTGGCAATAACGAAAATGAGGAGGGCGGATAGGCCGAGTGTCAAGTCAAATGTGTAACTACCTCTTTTTGTTTTTGATGATCCTGCCGGCATTATTTCTTTGCTGGTCAGGTACATTTCATTTAGTGGCATGAGCTTGAGGAAGTAATGATCTGCTCGTTCTGCAAAGTGGCGCTCCATCATTGCAGGCAGCTTGTTCACCACCACTTCAGGATCTGCTTCAGGCGCAAGTTTTACAAACGTAGAAATCCCTTGTGCCAGCCAGTTATTCATCCACCTGTAGTTAAGTGGGCCAACATCAGGAACGGTCGTACTCCAGGATATCACAGCATGGTATTGTAGAGATGACTGCCTGGGAGGAGCTTTAAAAATTCCTGTAATGGTAAAATCTAAATCATTGATACCAACAATCGTTTTCCCAATCGGATCTTCCTTACCAAAAATTGATTTTGCAAGTTCTTCACTGAGTGCTACAGAAGAAGGAGCATTAAGGATGTTTTTAGCATTGCCCTGAATAATCTCAACATTGAAAAAATCAAAGAAGTTGGAGTCAGCAAAGTATAAATATGGAGTGGCAATATTAGATTTCTCATAACTCAATATCTCCTCGTCCCACCACGGCAATACCCTTACAAAATCGATGATTTCCGGATATTCTTCCCGCATGGTCGGCCCCATCATGCCGGAGGTTTCATAGGTAAGATGATCTACCCCCTCTGGTACATTAATATGGCGTTTGTAAAGCCTGTAAGTCGATTCCGTATCTTCCAGGTGCTTATCAAACTGTAGTTCGTCATTGATAAAAATCAAAGCATAGAGTCCACAGATAATTGCTGTAATTAGCCCCAACAGGTTAATGAATAGGAATGCTTTGTGCCTCTTAAGAGATCGAAAGGAAGTCAGGAGATAGTTGTGCCAGATTGCTTTCATGTTTGATGCTTTTTTTGAACGTTTCTTAAATCGCATCCTGAAAAAGCCGAGCGCCTGAAATAAATAAATGACCTTGGCTTTGGCAGGACCTTTCAATTCTACATTTTCAAAAAACAGCTCTTCCAGATCGCCTGAAATACCTTCAAACAAATATGGCTCACAGTATTTCTCCACCAGTCGTTGTATCCACCCCGGAGGTTTAATTTCATGATTGCTCATAATCCGTTTAACTCACTATCTCTGGCAAGGTTACTAAATCTTTCGTATATGTAGAAATTGAATGTAAGGAAGGAGAAACGGAGATTGGTTTAATATGTTTCGTTTTTGTAGAAATTGATAACAAATTAACTCAAAATGTGAATTACCCCGTTTGCATTAGGCAAATATGTCTGTGACCAGAGAAATGATCAGGAGAATGATGAATATGAAAAAAAGGAATCTGGCAATTCCTGCCGCACCTCTTGAAATTTTAGAGAATCCAAATAATCCGGCTACTATAGCCACAATTAAAAATACTAATGTCCAGGTAAGCATATTAATCTGTTTTGTTTAACTATCTCATTAGTTAGAAAAGTCATACCAACAGGTATTATTATACTCATGACGGTTTTGATTAGGTCGATATTCTCTTATTGACTTGCTATTTCTCAAAATGAGAGCATAATAACTTATTTAACCTGCTTTATTTGTTTGAAGGGCATGTTTTTAAGATTGGTATACTTTCGGATCAATAGATTTCAAAACGTTCATTAATTATTATAACCATGAGATCTATAAACAGCTATTTGAAACTTACAATTAAATCAATTCCTATTCTTACGCTTGTATTCATTATGGCCTGTGGAGGGGCAGAAGAAAAGGAAAAAAGTGAATTTGAAAAGCAAAAGGAGGAGGTAGTGGAAGATTTAGAAAATATGAAATCCAGTATCAATGATGCGATTGAGGACATTGAAGATAAACTAAATATCAATGAGGGTCCTGTAGAGCGTACGCTTGAAGAGGCCAAGGCTGATCTGGAGGAGAAGAAGAAGAATTTGGAAGATTCCATTGAAGAAACCAAAAATGCAACTGAAGAAAACTGGGAAAAAGTAAAAGCCAAGACCAATAAGGCTCTGGAAGATATTGAGAATGAATATAAAGAGTTAAAAGCTGACCTTGAGAAATTGTTTTCGGAATCATAATCGCCAGATAGCGGTTATGTTTGTTGATATGGCAGTACACATTACTAAATCCGAAGTACATACTACTTGCAGAGCATACCTGGAGCAAAAAATTGAAGGTTTGAAAGAAGAATTAGAAGCCGTCAGAGAGTCAGCTATTGCTGAAACCAAAAGCAGCATGGGTGATAAGTATGAGACTGGGCGTGAAATGATGATGCAGGAAAGAAACCGGCTCGGTAAGCAATTGGATATATATACAGATCAATTGACAACCCTTGAATCAATTGATCCTGATAAATCGCATGATGAGGTTAAGCATGGATGTATTGTTTTTACCGATAAGTCTACCTTCTTTATAAGTTCTGCAATTGGTCAGATTGACGTGAATGATCAACAAATTTTCGCTATTTCAAATGAAGCGCCCATTGCAAAAGCGATGAAGGGTATGAGGGCTGGAGATATATTTAATTTTAATGGAACCTCACAGACTATTAAAAAAATTGAATAAAAAAAGCCGGCTAGCGCCGGCTTCTTGGTGAGGGCAATTATTTGCAATTAATAAAGGTATTCAAGTGCTACACGATCATAGTAGCCAAATTCACCATCTTCATTAGCGCTAAAGCAGCTAAGCATCAGTGAGTTAGCATCGAAACCAGTAGGTGTTCCCGGAATGTGAACAGCTCCCACACCTCCTGAACCTTCATTTCCTCCGGATCCACATGAAAGGGAACGGTTGAAGTAATCGGTATGACGAAGACCCAGACAGTGGCCGATTTCGTGACCAATTACGTGTTCAGTAGTGTTAGTACCATAGCTGCTGGTTCCGGACTGAATTTGAACGAACTTGTAAGGATCTCCTCCTGATGGGAATCCGGCAGATCCTCCACCTCCACCACTAACTCGATATACTACGATATCGTAAGATCCGTAGTTTGTGCCATACGTTAGCGTGAAATTAAGTCCGATATTGAGCGCATTGTAGTTATCAATGGCCCATGATAATGCAGTACGCATTGTATTGTCTAGTGCATTAGACCCTCCGGTATACCCAATTACTCGGATTGTCTGATTGTTGCTTACTAGGTTGTTGGTTCTGTACTGCTCACCCATAGCCCCAATGTGAAAAATGTCACTGTCTAACATCTCTCTCATTTGTTGCTCAGGAACCAAGATATCGCCCTCCAGCTGATATTGCTTACTTGATAATCCTGTTAAAGGGTTAAAATGATTGACCATTTGGATGTCACTCACATCGAATCCAAGGTCAGAAAATTGAGCTAAGACTTCATCAGAAATCTCGTCAACTTGTGGCTCATCCTCAGTAGAACACGAGGAAAAACCGAATGCTAGAAACATTACTAGCACGCTCCATAGC
Source organism: Ekhidna sp. (assembly GCF_965221965.1). Lineage (GTDB taxonomy): Bacteria > Bacteroidota > Bacteroidia > Cytophagales > Cyclobacteriaceae > Ekhidna. The sequence goes on along the minus strand of NZ_OZ244926.1, from coordinate 2,366,016 downwards.
GCATAATTTAATCTTCTCATAATAATATTAGGTTAAACATTTACTGCCAATATAAAAAATTCTGTTTTAATAATTGAAAGCAATATTCTGTTTTTTTATCAACATTATCAGTTGATAAACAAAATATAATTCTGGTTTATATGAGAAATATCCAATTTTTATATCATTGCTATGCATTATTGCCATTGTGAATATTGAAAATGTACATTTATCGACGAATAATATTTTTTCATCGATGATATCTTGTGTTTTGTCTAATTTGGCAAATCTATGAGAGGGATAGTTCTAGGTGTATTACTGATTGTTTCGATTTATGGAGCTTACTCACAAAATCCGAGCCGGTGGCGAACATTTATAAAGGAGACCTCCGGCCAAAAAGGACGTGGTGAAACAGGAGTTTTCATGGTGGAAGCATCAAAATCTGAGTTGATTAGAAATCGGTCAATCAGTATTCTAAGGTCTTTTGATAATGAGCATCACATTATTCTGGGATCAGCAGATTCATATGATAAATTATGGGAAGTAGACCATTCGTGGAAACTGAATGTATCTGATAACAATAGTGGAGACAACTACTACATTGTTACTAACTCAGGTTTCAATCTCGATTTGCTAAGTTCTTTCAATGTGGTACGTGCGTATCAATCCAGTCATACTTACTTAATCCAAGGAGACGTAGAAAAAATAAAGAGTCAGTTATTGTCTGATCCGAATGTGATTCATATCACAAATAGAATTTCTATTCCTAAGACAGAAGGTAGAGTCATTGACCTAAATCTTAACCCTAACAGGGTAAATAAAATTCATCATTTTTTCCCGGCTCTTAATGGGTCTACAGAAACTGTCTCTATACAGGAAAATCGATACAATACTGAAGATATTGATCTACTTAACAGAAGTATAGCTTCTGGTTTAGAAAGTGAAATAACAGATAATCATGCCACCGAGATGGCTACAATTGTTGCGGGTAAGGGAAATTCTTTTATTACAGGAAAAGGGGTTGCACGGAGTGTGCAAATCAGTTCTTCAGACTTTTCTGATGTTATGCCTGACCCTGATGATTCATACACAACCTTAGGTATTTTAACACAAAATCATTCATATGGAGTCTCTGATGATAGTAGCCATTATGGTGTCGAGGCAAGAGCATTTGACCTAAGCACTGTGAATAATCCTTCATTGTTGCATGTGTTTTCCAGCGGAAATCAGGGAACAGGGGTTCCTAATGGAGGAAATTATGATGGGTTGGAGGGATTCGCCAACCTCACAGGAAATATAAAAATGTCCAAGAATTCATTGGTGGTAGGTTCTGTAGATACCGTAGGGAATGTGCCTGCTTTTGTTTCGCGAGGGCCAGCCTATGATGGTAGGATAAAGCCTGAAGTAGTCGCATATAGTGTGGTAGGCAGCTCAAATTCTGCAGCACTTGTTTCCGGGGTTGCGACCCTTTTGCAGCAACAATATCGTGAAGACAATGCGGGTTCAGATATGCCATCCGCACTTACAAAAGCTCTATTGATTAACAGTGCAGAGGATGTAGGTCCGGAAGGACTGGATTTTATAACCGGGTATGGAAGCTTGAATGCCTGGAAAAGCTTAGAAGCACTTCAAAATAACCAATACTTTCAAGGAACTGTCATCAATGGAAATGTCGAATCTTTCGTATTGAATATTCCCCCGGATGCTGTCAATTTAAAAGTGACTCTGGTGTGGACCGATCAGGCTGCCAATGTTGATGACTTTACCGCTTTGATCAATGATTTGGATTTGAGACTTGAGGATGGTGGATCAATAGTTACATTACCGTGGGTGCTGGATGCAAGTCCTAATCCAACTGATTTGCAAAAACCTGCTACCAGGGGAGTGGATAATTTGAATAATGTAGAGCAGGTAACTATACCCAATCCATCTACTACTTATACAATCGAAGTGGAGGGAGCCACAGTTTCTGGTTCTCAAGTATTTTACATCGCCTGGCAGTACGACATAGAGGACACTTTCGAGTGGGACTACCCAACTGGCAGTGATAACATGCCCTACAATGGAGAAACCGGATCCTATTTCAGATGGACTACCACCAAATCAGGAACAGGAGAGCTATCTTATACGGAAGATGATATCAATTGGACCGTATTAGACCCAGATGTTGATCTTACATTAGGAAGGTGGCGCTGGAATAACCCTCCGACTATCAATAATTCGGTAAAGGCCAGGATGACAATTGGTGCTGAAGCATTCGAAACTGATTTTTTTACAGTTTCTGAGCCTTTGTCAGCCTCGGTGGGTTTTAATTGTGCTGATTCGTTGATGTTACGCTGGAACCCATCCCCAAATGCGGCTGACTATACAGTTTACAATTTGGGAATGGAGGAGTTGGAGGCTTATGCAACAGTAGCAGATACTTTTTTGGTAATACCTGATACTAGTGTTTTTCCAAATAGACAATTTTCTATTCAACCAAATCTTCCCAGTGGCAGTAAACTCTTACCTGCACCTACTTTCAATTATTCGTTACAAGGGGTAAACTGTTATGTCTTTTCATTTTTCCAAACGGTTGCTTTGGATACAGGGATATATCTGGATTTAAGATTGGGAACAACCTATGGAATGGAGGAGATCGTCTTTGAACGCAATGAACTGGATGATTATGTCGTCATTGAAACCATTAATAATCCGGATAAGGAGGTGATCAGTTTTTTAGACGCATCACCCAATCAGGGATACAATCAGCACAGAGCTACCATACGATTTTCTAACGGTGAGACATTGGTGCTCTCAGCGGGTTCTACTTTTTATCTTTCGGATGTTCCACTTCGCGTCTTTCCTAATCCAGTCATTGCCGGAAATAACCTTCGCATCATTACAAGAGATTTCGAAGATTCCAGTCCACTCTTCGAACTTGTTGATGATAGAGGTGCATTGATACATAAGCAGGAAGTTTTAGGTAATCTGGACAATATTCCTACTGTCGGTCTTCAACCCGGTATATATTTCTACAGACTTTATGCCGATGGAGAAGTATATGTAGGTCGGTTACTTGTTCGCTGAATGGCTACATTATGATCTGATAGACAGATGGTTATGAATTTATTTATAATTTTTTCTGTCTATTAAAACTATTTTTAGCTGAGCATCATCATTGAGGAAACCGAACCAAACATGATGGGAATATTTAAACTAATAATCCGGGGTTATGCAAGTCAATCAGGTGAATGAGACGATGATGTCAGTGGATACCCTGATTGAAAATGCTCAGGCGGGTGATGAACAGGCATTCAATCAATTGGTAAGCTTGTGGTACAAGCGTATTTACAATTACAGCTTAAAGCAATGCTCACATGATGAGATAGCCTCGGAGATCACACAGCAAACGTTTATAGCTGTATTCAGGAGCTTGCCTAAGCTGAAAGAGGTCAAGGCATTTAAGTCCTGGATATATCGAATTGCTACCAATTTCTGTCATGAAGAGGGCAGGAAAAGAGCGAAGGCTAAAACGGTTCCTTTTACAATGACTAAAAATGAAGAGGGAGAAACAGTTATCGCTGAGGAAGGAGAGGCAATGGGAATACTTTTTAACCCTGAAATGTCCTTAAGGCAAATTGAATTGGAAAATATTTTATTCGGCTGCCTTCAGGAGCTCCCTAAAGATCAACGTACAGTCATCATTATGAAGGAATACGAGGGAATGAAATTTAGGGAAATAGCTGAGGTTATGAGTACCTCAGAGAATACGGTTAAAACATGGCTTTACAGAGGATTGAAACTGCTTAAAGCCAAACTTGAAGAAAAAAATATAACGAAAGAAACATTGAGCTATGAGTTATAAACCAGAAGAATCGACACTTATTGCTTACCTGTATGGTGAGCTGTCGGAGGAGGAAAAGGATCGTGTAGAGCAATACCTGTCAGAGCATAATGAAGCTCGTATGGAATTGAACGGCATGAAGGAGGTTCTTGGAATTATGGGACATGCAAAAGATCGTGAGGTAGAAACCCCGGTATTCTCTTTTAATAACCCATCGAAAGTAATTATGGATACAAACAGCAATGGGAATTGGTGGCGATATCCACTTGGTATAGCTGCCAGCATAGCATTGTTGATGGTTGTTGGATATCTCACCTCATTCAAGGTCTCTTCTGAGGAAGGACATGTGAAGATAGCTTTTGGTGAACAAGAGAGTGTGCCGGAAGAAATTTTTACAAAAGATCAGGTGAAGGAAATGATATCACTTGCTTTGAACGAGAACAATAAGCTGGTAAATCAAAAACTGGCAGAGGCTAAAAGTGACCTGATCACTCAGGCCAATCAACAGGCACCTATTGAACTCGATCAACAGCTTTTAAATAATTACATTCAGCGTTTACGACAATATAATGCCGAAACCATGGCTGGACTGCTGGAAGAGTCAGAGCTTGAGCAGCGTAGGTATACCGATCAGGTCTTACAAGATTTTGCAATCTTTCTCGACTTACAAAGACAGGATGATATGGAGCTCATACAATCTCGCATTCAAAATATTTCTGAGGATACGGAAAGATTCAATAGGCAAACCGGTCAAATTTTGACCAGTTTACTTTCAACAGATGAAACTCAAAATAATAATCAATACTAAAATGAAAAGGACAGATATAATAAACATGCAAACACTAAGTAGATTATTTCTGCTGGTAAGCTTCACGGTAATGTCTCTTGGTGCTATGGCGCAAATAGATGAGGAGCGAATGGCTAGAGACTTAAAAATAGCTGAGGATATACTTAGTACATTATCCAATCAGGATAGCAGGGTATGGTACAATGATAATATTGAAAGTAACTACGTGCCGGATTATGGTGTGATCTTCACAATACCACTAAAGCCTTTTGTTATCAAGGCGACCGGAACAGGCAGAGTGGCGTATTCTACTGGCGGTAGTGCGGTTACCATTGTAGATAGGAGGGTAAGACGTGATCGAGATGATGATCCTGACGTGGAGGTAGAAGTCGAGGCAGAAAATGATGAGGAGTCTGAGCTTGACGAATCTGAGATTATTGAGGAAATGGAGTCAGCAACCCGTGATCAGATCATTACTTTTTTAGCAGACTATGCCGATCTAATTGGTCAACTAAAGCCAAGTGATAGAATAGTGGTCCAAACAAAGAGTAGAAGTGAGATCTATTTCTATAATACGCGAAGTGGTAGTTCTAATTCTTCTTCAGGTTTGTCCGCACAAGTTCTTAAAAGTGATATTTCATCTTACAAGCAGGGAAAGCTGGATCGTGATGCATTTGTACAAAAAATAGAATTCACTGAGGGCGGTGAGAAAGCCGCAAAGGATATTGAGCTCTTTGCGACCATTTTTGCCCGCCTATACGAGCCAGACCTTTCATCCACTTATTATTTATCCTCTCGCAGGATTGGGTACACCAGTCTAAAAAATATGGGAGTCACCTTTAATATGAAGTTTTATTCTTCCTCCAGTGATGAGGGGCTACATACCATAAGGACAACTGGCGAGTCTGGATTAACGCAAGAGCAACGAGATGAAAAAGTGAATGCTATGTATCCGGAGTTTGAAAAATCATTCAAAGAAAACCTACTTGATTATGGACGCACAATCAAAAGCCTGGAATCAGATGAAATGCTGATTTTTAAGGTAAGACTTACAGAGTGTCGCAGTTGTGAAATGCCGCAGGAAATTAAAGTCTCTGTAAAAATGAAAACCCTTCAGGATTACGACAAAGGATCACTTTCCAGGAGTAAAGCACTTGAACAGATTCAAGTCTCAAGAAATTAGAATATCCGGATACAAAATAAAAAGCCCGACTGTCTGTGGACGGCCGGGCTTTTTTTATTGCTGAGTGATTTCAATCTTTCTTGCCTAACATTTGGAGCTCATTGAGATTAATCTCAGTGATGTATTTTTTCACGCCATCCTTTTCATAAGATCGGTTGATGAGTTTCCCCTCCAAGGCAATTTCACTCCCTTTCTTGAGGTAGTTTTCCACCACATCTGCCTTCTTACCCCATACCACAATGTTGTGCCATTGGGTATCTGTTACTTTTTCACCTTTATTGTTGTAATATGTTTCGTTGGTGGCGAGTGAGAATGTGGCCATTTTCTTTCCACTGTCGAAAGATCTCACTTCTGGTTGGTTACCTAATCTACCAATTAGTTGTACAGAATTTTTTAGACTTGTCATAATAATAAAATTTAAATTGTAAATGATTCACCTGTTGGTAGATGAATGTGTCGTTTGACGATTGCAAAGGTTGGGTTGTAGTAAATCAGGATTCGGTTTTTAAATGTTTGTAGTCATTTAATATCCGTTTGTAGTCGTTTGTAATTGGATTAATGTCTGTAAATCAATGTTTTATAAAAATGGAGAATAGAGAATGTCCTGAATGTGGGCGACCCGTTCATGGTCGGGTAGATAAGAAGTTTTGTTCCGATGCGTGTCGAAATGCCTTTAACAATAAGGTTAATTCAGTATCAACGAACTACATGCGGAATGTGAATAACACCCTTGCTAAAAATCGTCGGATTTTGGTAGAACTCAATCCAAATGGAAAGAAGAAAACACATAAAGACAAGCTCCTGAAAAAGGGGTTTGATTTTGATTTCTATACCAATACATATACCACAAAAGCAGGAGATGAGTATCGATTTTGTTATGAGCAGGGATATCTATTATTGGATGAGGGTTTTGTTTTGCTAGTAGAGAGAAAGGAAAACGATTAGGTATAATTTTAGTTTTATCTAAACAAATTGCTCGGTTTGGACTTTTTATTAGTAGCCAACAATAACACCAATGGAAAAACCTATAATCGCCGACGTAGCTCCCAAGCCAGTTAAAATAGAAGAGGGGAAGACATACGCGTGGTGCGCATGTGGAAAGTCAGATAATCAACCGTTTTGTGATGGTTCACACGGAGGGACAGCATTCACACCGGTTGTTTTCAAAGCAGGTGAAACTAAAACAGCTTATCTATGTATGTGTAAGCACACCAGTAATCCGGGGTTTTGCGACGGAAGTCACAAATCATTGTGATCACCAGGTCGCATGATCCAGATTCGCATCTACCACAGTGGTTGAATCTGCAACGATCTTAAAAGGTTGACAGTAACATTGATCAGGGCATTGTAATACGTCGCATACCACACTATCACCATCTCGCAGAAAGAGACTATAGGTGCCTGCTCTTAAAATAATGGTATATGATCCGTTTTTATCTGATCTCACACTGTCTATTAACAGTTCCGGTTGGAAATCTTTGCTCAGCTCGGTAATTAATACTGTGTTGGAAATAGGCCTGGGCTCACAAGGTGGTATGCCTGGTCCGGGCATACAGTTACCCTCATAAATTCCAATTGTGCCCTTAAGCTCTCCATATTGCTCATTACTTTTTTGAGCCACACATGATTGAATGGTAAACAAGGAAACAAATAAAATTGTAGTTAACTTCTTAATCATCTTTGCTTTTGCTATTTCGATTGATTATTTCACAATTTATCAATATTCATCTACTAAATTCTAACATTGGTCGATAGAACGAAACATTTATTATCATTTGATAATACAGTTATGTCTTCAATAAGTACAAATATTAAATCTCTCATTCTGTTTCTGATGATTTAAAGGAATATTATTCTTTTAATATTTATTATACGATATAATATATCGATTTTGATTTTGTTAATCAAAGTTTATTGGAAGTCCGAAAAATAATGCCTTATATTCGTCGGATTAATTAGAAACCTAATCGTATTATTATGAGAAGATTAAAGCGATTGGTGAGGGCTATGATCAGTCCTTTCACCTCTCCTCCCTGACATGTATTGTCCTCTTGCTCCAGAGTCAAAAATGGAGCTTCAGCCAGCCCTGAATTTTATTTTTTAACTAATCGTATTACGTATTATGAGAAGAACCGAGCGACTCGTAAAGGCATTGTTGCTAGCCTTTATTGCGTCCACTACTACAACTTTTGCCCAAACCTTACAACAGCGGCAGGAGATCAGCAGCAAGTATGACAAATCAAAACTCACCCAACTAAAACAAGATTTCCGACAGAAAGAGGAAAATCGAAGATCTCAAGCCATTAATATGGCTTCCATGAGAGGTTGGGAAATTTTAAAACCTAATTCGGATGGATCGGTAGATGAATTGGTAGCTGTTTCAAAAGATGGTCACCCAATTTATTACTCCATTTTTAATGCAGATGCGGCCCGATCCACTCGAGCAAATCACCTGAACATTGGTGGCTCACTGGGTCTAAATCTTGACGGTCAGAATATGACTGCTCATGTTTGGGATGGTGGTCCTACCAGGGTTACGCATCAGGAGTTTGACGGTCCTGGGGGAAATAACCGGGTGTCTATCAATGATGGAGTAACAGGCTTAAATGGAAATAGTTTCCATGCCCAGCACGTAACGGGAACAATCGTTGCTTCTGGTGTGCAAGCACAAGCCAAAGGAATGGCACCACAAGCAGATGCACTGACGCATGACTGGAACAACGACCTGTCTGAAGCTACTGCTGAAGCAGCTTCTGGAATGTTGATTTCCAATCACTCTTATGGATACAGGGCCGATCTTGTACCTGATTGGTACTTTGGAGCCTACATAGATGAAACCAGAGACTGGGATAATTTGATGTATAACTCGCCCTATTACCTGATGGTGGTGGCAGCAGGAAACGACGGAAACGATAACTCATCTAACGGAAGTCCACTCGCAGGTGCATCATCTTATGACAAGCTAACAGGACATTCTACTGCTAAGAACAACATGGTAGTGGCCAATGGTCAGGATGCCAATGTGAATAATGATGGTAGCTTCAATTCTGTTACTATTAACAGTAGCAGTAGTGAAGGTCCAACTGATGATTATCGAATCAAGCCGGATATTACCGGAAACGGTACTGGTGTTTATTCAACTTATGACAATAGTGATCAGGCGTACAACTCCATCAGTGGTACTTCCATGGCATCTCCAAACGTAACCGGAACCTTGCTACTTCTACAGCAGCACTACAACAATGTGAATGGATCATTCATGCGTGCGGCCACTCTGAAAGGACTTGCACTCCATACGGCCGATGATGCTGGTATTTCAGGTCCTGATGCCGTTTATGGCTGGGGGCTTTTGAATGCAAAAGCAGCTGCGGAAGTGATCAGCTCCAATGGAGGAGCATCAATTGTTTCTGAGCTTACACTAAGTCCCGGACAGACCTATACACTGAATGTTGATTCAGATGGTAGCAGCCCACTTTTAGCTTCCATATCATGGACAGATCCAGCCGGAACCGCAAACAGTGGTACTACTAATGACGGTACTCCCGTTTTGGTAAATGATTTAGATATCCGAGTTTCTCAGGGAGGAACCACCTACAATCCTTACCGATTGACAGGTGTGAACTCTAACGGAACTGGAGACAATACAGTGGATCCCTACGAGCGAATTGACATTGCAAGTGCTACAGGATCATACACGATTACTGTTACTCACAAAGGATCATTGAGTGGTGGCAGCCAGGATTACTCGTTGGTAGTAACCGGACTGGGAGCATCACAACCGTGTACCGCTACTACGCCAACCGGATTATCTGCTTCCAGCGTAGGATCATCTACAGCATCACTTTCATGGAATGCCGTATCAGGTGCAACATATGATGTGAGATATCGTGAATCAGGTACTTCAACCTGGACAACAGAATCTTCTTCAGGTGCATCGGCTAGCCTTTCCGGATTAACTCCAGAAACAAGCTATGAGGCACAGGTGAGAAGTAAGTGTTCCGATGGATCTAATTCATCTTATTCCAGCTCTGTAAACTTTACAACAACTGAAGTTCAACTGAACTATTGCTCATCCAACGGAAACAATACTAGTGATGAGTATATCAGCAGGGTACAAGTTGGGTCAATTGACAATAGCACTGGAGCTTCATCAGGTGGCTATGGCGACTTTACTGGTCAGTCTACTGATCTGGCGAAGAATGCTTCTGTAAGTATTACTATAACACCAACCTGGACAGGAACGGTTTATAACGAAGCTTATAGTGTATGGATTGATTACAACAAGGATGGTGATTTTACTGATTCTGGTGAGCAGGTGTGGACACAAAGTGCGACACAAAATTCTCCTGTATCCGGAAGCTTTACCGTGCCAAGTGGTGCCACTGAAGGAAACACCCGAATGAGGGTTTCTATGAAGTACAATGGTATTCCAACAGCATGTGAGTCTTTCCAATATGGAGAAGTTGAGGACTATACTGTGAATATTACAGGAAGTACCGGAGATACACAGGCACCAACTGTGCCGACCAATCTTTCTGCTTCCAATGTGACTCAAACTTCCTTAACACTAAACTGGACAGCTTCTTCTGACAATGTAGGAGTTACCGAGTATGATGTGTATCAGGGTAGCTCGAACATTGGTTCAGTTACCGGCACTAGCGCGAATGTCACTGGTTTGTCTGCTGGCACTTCATACACATTCACGGTAAGAGCGAAGGACGCTGCAGGTAATGAGTCAGCAGCCAGCAACCCATTGAATGTAACCACTCAGAGTGCAGGTATGACCTGTTCTTCCACTGTGACCCTTCCATACGCTGAAGGATTCGAAAGTGGTGACGGGTGGACTCAGGTTTCTGGCGATGATGGAAACTGGGTTCGAGATGCAAACGGCACACCTTCATCAGGAACAGGACCAAGCTCAGCTACAGAAGGATCATACTACATGTTCCTTGAAGCATCTACTAATGGAAGTACCGGACAGATTGGTAGCAATGCAACTGCTATCCTTGAAAGTCCATGCATTAATCTATCAGGTGAAAGCGCAGCTACATTCTCATTCCAATACCACATGTATGGAAACAACGTAGGCTCTTTGGTGGTACAGGCTTCAACTGACGGAAATAACTGGACAAACATTTGGTCACTTTCTGGTAATCAGGGTAATTCATGGCAAGGAGCAAACATCAACCTATCTTCTTATTTGGGAGGTGATGTGAAGCTGCGAATGGTGGGAACAACCGGAAACGGATGGTCTAGTGATATCGCCATCGACGATCTTTCTGTAACAGATGGCACGGTGAGTGATACTGACGTAACTCTGACTATTGTACTAGACAACTATCCGGAAGAAACCAGCTGGGAGATTCGAGATGGAAGCACAGTCGTTGCTTCTGGTGGAACATATGGTTCTCAGCCAGATGGATCTACAGTGACTGAAGTGATCACTCTGGCGGATGGTTGCTATGATTTCGTGATCAATGATACGTATGGAGATGGTATTTGCTGCTCTTACGGAAGTGGATCTTATAGTCTTACAGATGGTAGTACGACGCTGGCATCAGGTGGAGCCTTCGGTTCTAGTGAGACGACCAACTTCTGTGTAGGTGGAGCAACTTCATCTTACGCTGTGCAATCATCTTCTTCTGTAGGAATGGCGGTGAGAGTAAGTATGTATCCAAACTATCAGGTAGAAGATCGATTGACCATTTCATCTACTCGAAATGAGGTTTCGTATACGATTACCAACTTGAATGGTCAGGCGGTTGACAGAGGTCAGCTATCTGATGGCAAAGTATATGTTGGTAACCTAAACGCAGGTATGTATATGATTCATCTTAAGGATGAGGGCGGAAAAGCAATCATGAAGAAGTTCGTGAAGAAATAATTCAGTCATAACCTAGTCGTATAAAAGCCCTGTTCCGTTCATTCGGGATGGGGCTTTTTTTAATTGTGCATTCTGATGGTAATCACAATCCGACCATGTGTTGTATCTTCATTGTATGAATTTGAAAGTGCCTCCTGTCGTTATCTTTTTTCTAGGCCTTGGGATCATTTTTGGTGTCTATTATTTGATGCCCAATTTGACATACTCCTTCCCTTACCAAACATTAATATCCAGAATCTTTCTGGCGTTGGGTGTGCTGGTAGTATTTTCCGGAATCATTGCGTTTCGAATGAAAAGAACCACTGCAGATCCTTTACATCCTGAAAAAGCTTCCTTCCTGGTTACAACTGGGATTTATCAGTACACCCGAAACCCGATGTATTTGGGGATGGCATTTGTGCTGATTGGAGGAATCATTCGAATTGGAAATCCACTTAGTTTAATAGGGGTGATTTTTTTTATCTGGTATTTGGATCGGTTTCAGGTCAGGCCAGAGGAAGAGGCACTGAAAAAACACTTTGGTGAAGAGTTTGAGCAGTATCGCGAAAATGTAAGGAGGTGGATGTAGCCGTACTTAATTTCACATCAAAACAATTTATTCAAAACATAATTCTCTATCAATATGTGACCCATAATTTCATGGCTTGTAAAAAGAAATAGCCGAACTAATAAGCTCGGCTAAGTTCATTTTTTAAGCTGAATCACTCCATTCTCAAGGCCTCTGATGGGTTTATGTTCGATATTTTTAGTGACTGAATGGTGATAGATACAAATGTCACAGCCAGTACTGCCATGCCGGAGGTAATGAACATCCAAACTCCTAAATTAATCTTATAAGCAAAATCATTTAACCAATCATGTAGCAACCACCATGCAATAGGGGAGGCAACAAGCGTAGCAATACCTATTAGTATCAGGAATTTTCTAGCCACAAGGAAAATGATGTTTATGGAGGAGGAGCCAAGGACTTTTCGAATCCCCATCTCTTTAAATCGTTTTTGGATGACCAGCCTGGTTAATGCGAGCAAACCCAGCCACGCGATGAAAAGTGAAAAGCCTGCAGCGTAGTTAATAATGGAACTGTACCGCTTTTCTTCTTTATATTTATCATTCAGGATATCATTGACATATTTCATTTCAAAGGGTAAATCCCCGAGCGTAGTTTTCCAAGCTTCTTCGACAGCATCTGCTGTACTGGCTGCATTTCCGGGAGCCACTTTGATCATCACAGTAAAGAGTTGAGGAGGCCATACGTAGGCAGAGATTCCAGACACTCCTTCCCAGATGTAATCAATATCGGTGGCTAGAATCAGCGGAGCTACTTCCGTATGGAGTGAGTTGAAGTTAAAATCTTTTACCACACCGATAATTTCATGGCTTCTTTTGAAATCTTTGCCAGGAATCTGTTTGCCAATCGGGTTTTCCCATCCCATTTTCTTCACTAATGCTTCGTTAACGATGATAGCTTTACCATTATCGTCAGTTCTAAAATCCCGACCGGCAATTAATTCCATGCCCATGGTTTCGAGGTATTCGGGGGTTACAAGGTTGAAGTTGGCACTAAGCAATGATTCATCCTCCTGTTCGAAGCGGAAAGTCGTCCAGCGAACGGATAGGGTAGTCATGGTTGCCGCGGTACTAACAATATCTGTGCTTTTGCTTAGCTCATTTCTAAATAAATCGTAAGCTTTGGCTGCATTTTCTTCATCAGCATTGCTCGGGAGTTCTACTTCTATCAGTTGATTTTTATCAAATCCTAGCAATTTATTTGTCACAAAGTTCATCTGACTTTTAAAAGCGATTGTCCCAATGATCAGTGCTACGCAGAAAGTAAACTGAATAATAATCATTACATTCCTTGTCAGGCTGCTGCCACCCACAGAAAGTGTCCCTTTAAGTGCATTAGTTGTTTTTAGTCTCAGTATGACTCCAGAAGATATGCCACTCGATATGATGGAAACTGTACCAATGAGAATAAGTATAAAGCCAATAAGCTCAGCACTTAACCTGAAAGCGAGCGTGCCGTTTGTCAGTTGGTTGAACGTGGGGATGAAGTGGTAAGTAGCCACGAGTGCCACAAGCGTAGCAATAGTTGCTAAGACTAGCACTTCTAGTAGTAGCTGTGACGATAGTTGCCTTTTGTGGGCACCCATGGTTTTGCGAATGCCAAATTCCTTGATTCTATTGAGCGACTGGCTGCTGGTGAGCATAATGAAATTCAGTACCGCTATCACCAAGACCAACAAGCAAAGTCCTATTAGAATATAGACATAATCGGGATTGTAGGTTTTGGCTTCACCATCTCCATCGTATTCATTGCTCAACCAGTAGAGTGAGCTTATAGGCTGCAACTTAATTTCTACGCGATCTTCTTCAGGTCCGACATTGGCAACTCTTTCATACGTCTCAGTGAGAAGTTCTTCCAGTGCCGTGACATTTTCTTTCGGGTCAAATTTTATGTAAGTCTCCAGGTATGAAACATCGTAATTATTTAGAAAGGACTTGTCTGTAATAAGGTTGTCAATGTGATCCATGTGGATTGCTAAATCAAAGGGGATGCTACTCAAGTCTTCTATAGGATCTGCAACCGCAGAGACAACAAAAGTGTATTCATTATTACCCACAATTAGGTTTATTTCTTCTCCTATGGGGTTGGATGCACCGAAATATTTCTCGGCCATTTTGGGACTCATTACTACTTGTGAAATGTTGGTGAGGGGTTGTTCTTCATTTCCTTCAACGATCGGGAATGAAAACATTTGGAAGAAGTCTGGATCCACGAGAGTTATCCTTTCCGTGAAAGTTTCTGATCCTTTCCTTACATAGCCAGAGCCAGACAAAAGACGTGTAATGTATTGGATGGAAGGAATCTCATTTTCAAAATCAATGGCGAGCTTATTACTTGTAGTTACACTTTTGGATACGACCTCATTCGTTTCTCGGTTTATTTTCTCTTTTGTAAAACGGAAGATGGACTCATGTTCATGGTGAAAAGAGTCATGTTCCACTGCATTTTGTACATAGAAAAAGACTAGCAGACCAAACATGATGCTGAGAGCCAGACCCAACACATTGATTAGTGAGTAAAACTTGTATTTGCGCATGTTTCGTAGCGCCAGTAGTAGATTGATTCGTAACATAGCCTTATTTATTAATTGAGTTTTTGAGTTTCGTAATAGAATTCCAGGTCTGAAAAAGCGAACCGCATTCCATAGCAGCCTCCGGTTCGATTTGATTCTTGAAAAGCGCTCTTTGTCTTTCAGGTATTGCTCCCAGATGTCTCCGACGATGCTTTCAACAAGCTGCGGTGGACAATAAAAATTAATCAACCTGATGATCCACTTTGGTGGCTCCATGCTAAAAAGCGGTGAACTTCAGGTCAGGAATCAAGGACCATAATTGCTGACGTTGCTCTTTCAGTGATTGAAGCATTTCCAGGCCAACATTCGTCACTGTGAATATCCGCTTTCTTCTTCCTCCACGCATGTTGGAAGCGCCCCCCATCTCTGAGGTAACATAGCCCTTGTCTTCCATCCGGTAGAGGGTTACATGTACAGCACTTAGGTTTACCTCGCGCCCGATCTTTTCACTGATTTCATCTACGATTGCATTTCCATAGGCATTTTCTCCCAGCAAAGCCACCATTGTCAGCACCAGTTCTTCAAATTCACCCAGGTATTCTTTTTTCATTACTATATATTTTGTCAAAGTTATACGCATTTGTATATACTTTGTTTAAGAAATATGTTTTTATGTATAAAAAAAGCCGAACCAACTGGTCCGGCTGTAATTTTGGAAATGTCTCAGAATGCCATAAGAGACTATTCCTCTCCCGGCAAATTCAAGGTATCGGGTCCTTCTTTTACCCAGTAGAAATCCGGCGCTTTCTTTTGACGAGGATACATCTCGTCAAGTGTGTTTCCGTTATAAAGCCTACCGTTTTTCATTACATGTGTGATGGTATTAGAGTTTCGGATATTCTCCAGTGGGTTCTTATCCATAATGACCAGATCAGCAAGCTTCCCTGCTTCAATAGAGCCAAGATCCTTACTTAGTCCAATGGCTTTTGCACCCAGAATGGTAGCAACCTTTAATGCATCAAGCTCCGGCATGCCCCCAGACTGTGTAGCCCATAGTTCCCAGTGGTAGCCCAGTCCTTGTAGTTGTCCGTGAGAGCCAACTCCGGCAATACCTCCTGCTTTCACCAGATCACCTACAAACTCACTGTGGCGAGGAAAGATGTGTTCTTCTTCTATGAACCAGGCTCCTCTTCTGCGTGACTTCTGATCCAACTCTCGTTTCGGAGTAAAGAAGTTGATTTTTGCATCTCCCTGTACGTCTTCCGTAGAGTAGTAGTATTCCTCAGCCCACGGTCCTCCGTAGGATACCAAAAGGGTAGGGGTGTAAGCCATTTGTGCTTCAGCCGTCAATGAAAGTACATCGTTATAGATTGGATAGATCGGGTAAGAATGTTCATGCCCGGGGTATCCATCGATCAACTGGGTCATGTTGAGTTTCATATCCAATGCTCCTTCTGTGGTAGGCATCAGCTTTTGTTCTTTAGCTGCCTGGATGATCCACTGTCGGTGCTGACGGTTACCCGTGATGTACATCTTAATCGTTTTGGTATTGAAATATTCAGAGTATTGCTTCAATACATTCTGTGCATGTTCCAGGCTTTTGATATTGTAATACCAAAAGCCAACTCCCGGTCCGGTAGAGTACACTCTAGGTCCCAGAATGTCTCCGGTCTCTACCATGTCAGAATAAGTAAGTACATCCGTTGTTGCTGTTTGGGGATCACGTGTAGTGGTCACGCCATAGGCTAGATTAGCTGCATACACCCACACCTGGTTTTTGTGTAGTCCCCAATTGGGCCACATGTGTGCGTGTGTATCTACAAAACCCGGAGTAATGGTTTTTCCACTCATATCCATTACTTGTGCATTTCCGGCATCAATAGACCCGGAAGCTCCCACAGCTTTGATGCGGGCATTCTCGATCAGGATATCTCCATTCTCAATTACCTCATCACCATTCATAGTAATGATGCGTGCTCCTTTAAGAAGAACAGTTCCCTCTGGAACATCCTTTTCAACTTCTACTTTTATACGAATTTCATTTGGCTTGTAGCCTTCGTCCTCTTCCTCGTCATCGCTGTTTTCTTCATCATCGCCTTCTTTGTTTTCATCTGAGGAGTTATCCTCATCTTCCTCACCATCTTCACCTTCCTCATCTTCTCCCTCTTTCGATTCTTCCTTCTTTTTCTTTTTCTCTTCTGCCTCTTTTTTCTTCTTCTCCTCCAGTTCTTTATTTACTCGCTTCGCCTCTTCCAGATCATAAGCGAAATAAGCATTGCCAAGAGTGAAGTTTACCGTGTTTCCGTCACTATTCCAGTGAGCAAATTCTCCACCGAAAGTGGTGAGCTTCCAGCTTGGGAAAGCAGCATTGTCAGGACTAGAAACTGAGATTGAAACAGTTTCGGCACCTATTGGAGGCACAGTTACCACATATACATCATTGTTGATTTTTGCCAATGCTTTATCACCTCGTGGAGCCATTAAGATGTATTCTGCATTACTTGGTTTACGTCGTGGCTCAGTAGGTCCACCATTCATGAGCATACCGTGATCATGGATCAGCGCAGGGTAAGTCATGATTCCGGAAACTTTTAGATGCTCTTTTTCATCGGTACCATCCCAACGCATGGAGATCAACCCTTTGCCACCGTGATACATATAAACCCGATTATCACTTTCAACGAAGTGAGGTAAGTCTCTGCCACTGGCTGCTTTGATCTTGTTTACATTTCCACCATCTGCACTAATCCAGCCAATGTTTTCCTGGGCCCGGAATGCAAACGGACCAATGGCATCCTCATATGCTTTGGATGTACCATATAAGAAAGCAATTCGATTGGACTTTTTATCCCATGTCAGGCTGGTATACACTCCACTTTGATTGGTAAGCTTCGTTTGTCTACCACCGGAGGCTCTTACCTTGTAGATGTATCCTTTGTCTCCTTTCCAGGTAGAGAATGCGATCATGGATCCATCCGGTGACCAGGTAGGCATGGCCTCTGTAAAATCGTTTTTGGTTACACGCTTCGGTGTGCCATTTGGGTAATCCATCACATACAGTCTGTTCAAAACAGTAAAAGCGATTTTGGATCCGTCTGGTGATCGCTGTGCATCACGAATCTGATTGGCAATCATTTTGGCACTATCATAAATTGGATAGTCAAATTTGACTCTTGGCCCAAAGTCTAGCTCTTCATCTACTTCAAATGGAATTTCAGTTGCTTGACCACCATTGATAGGGATGCGCCAGATTTTGCCTCCGTATGAAGCAATCACAGCTTGGTTATCAGGAGTAAATGACATGGCCGGGTACACACCCAGTCTGGCTCTGGATTCCTGGTCATCTCTTCGAACCGGATATGCGAGCCAGCTTTCTTCTCCGGTTTGCAGGTTTCTTTTTCTAAGTCCTGTTTCGGTATTGTAACGTGATGCATACACCAGCCACTTACCGTCTGAGGATAGCGTGGGAGCGAATGCAGAACCGTATTGATTGGTTTGTGTCGCTATTTCACCGGTTTCTCTGTCATAGGTAGCGATTTGATATTGAGGCATCTGTGCATTGTAATTCCAAGCACCATTTCTTCGTGAGAACCACAGGTAGCGGTCATCGTTTCCGAATGCCGGCTCTATGGTCTGTAGTCCATCCGGCTCTTTTATGATTTGGATACCACCACCACCGTCTTTGTGGTACATGTGCATTTTCAATGTTCGAATGCCTTTTGCTGCAAAAATGTATTTCCCGTCATTTGACCATTCGGCAGCCTGATAGTATTTGTCTGAGTCTTTAGTTATCTGATTAGGCTCGGCTTCTTCATCCGTCAAATCCAGTGTCCAGATATTTTCTGATCCACTTCTGTCTGAAGAGAAGACAATCGAATTTCCATCGGGACTATATCTTGGATGATCATCAAAAGCCATTCCCTCAGTAATACGTGTAGCTTTTCCTCCGGTGATTGGAAGCGTATAAAGGTCACCCATCATATCGAAGATGATTTCCTGTCCGTTAGGATGAACGTCCAATGAGATCCAGGTACCTTCGGTCGTTTTTAATCGAAGGGATCGCTCAGGTTCAAGCGGAAGTTCTTTGGTGGCTTTCTTTTCTTTCGTTGAGTCAGATTCAGATTTTTTGTCCTCTTGGGCAAATAGGATAGTCACACCCAGAATGAGTAGGATTAATAGTAAATTTCGCATAGGTATTATGTTGGATTGGGTCTCAAGATATTTGAAAATGTTGGATAGCGCTATAAAAGTTACATGAGCGGATGGATTAAGAAATTATCAAATACTAGCTACAATGTTTATCAGAGTGTACTTATTCCTATTTTAGTGATAGGTAATATTATGACATGAAAAACATTGGAGTATTTACTTCCGGAGGAGACGCACCAGGCATGAATGCCTGTGTAAGAGCAGTCGTTCGTTCGGGAATTAGTCTGGGATTGAATGTATATGGCATCCGCTATGGATACAACGGCATCATCAGTGGGGACATGAGTCTTATGAAATCTCATTCGGTGAGTAATATCTTGCAAAAAGGGGGAACGATCCTGAAGTCGGCCCGCAGTGAAGAGTTTAAAACGAAAGAAGGACGCAAGAAGGCGTACGAGCAACTCAAAGCCAAAGGCATTGACGGCCTGGTGGCTATCGGAGGGGATGGGACGTTTACCGGGGCGAATATTTTTTATGAAGAATATGGAATTCCTACAGTTGGTGCACCAGGCACGATCGATAATGATCTGTATGGGTCGGATTACACCATTGGGTTTGATACAGCCGTAAACACTGCACTGGAGGCAATAGACAAAATACGAGACACGGCTAATTCACATGATCGGGTGTTTTTCATTGAAGTGATGGGACGTCATTCCGGGTACATTGCGATCCATTCTGGAATAGGTGGGGGAGCGGAGCTGGTAATGGTGCCGGAAACATCTACTACGATTCAGGATGTAATCGATACACTGAATAAAGGCAGAGACAAGGAAAAAACCTCTGCAATCGTGATTGTAGCAGAGGGCGATGAGCAGGGCAATGCGCACGAGATCGCTAATAAGGTCATGCAAAAGCTTCCTAAGTTGGATATTCGTGTATCCACATTAGGACACCTGCAAAGAGGAGGATCGCCTACCTCATTGGATCGGATTCTGGCTTCCCGATTAGGTTTGGCGGCTGTAGAAGGGTTGGTAGATGGAAAATCCAATGTGATGGCAGGTATCATCGATGACAAGGTGGTTTACACCAGCTTCAAACTGGCCATCAGTAAAACCAAGCCGATCAATAGCGAGCTCATGCGATTGGTCGAAGTGATGAATCATTGATTTTTCTGTTAGGCTGCTTCATTCTTATTAAATTGGCTTTATGAAGCATATTTTACTTTCTGCACCCGTTCTGTGTCTTGCATTCCTGGCCATCCTTTTCCTTCAGTCTGGGTTGGATAAAGTGTTCAACTACAAAGGCAATAAGGAATGGCTTTCGGGTCATTTTGCAAACAGCCCTTTGAAAAATATGACTGGACTGATGATTCCGCTCATTACGCTGCTGGAAACCGCATCTGGTGTTTTCTGTGCGGCAGGGATTTACTTTATCATTTTTGAAAATAGCACACAGGTAGGACTGATCGGCGCACAACTTTCTACCCTTTCCATTTTGGCGTTGTTCTTTGGTCAGCGGGTAGCGCAGGATTATGCAGGTGCTGCTACACTCACTTCCTATTTCATCATCTGCATCATGACAATCTACTTGCTTTGGCCGCAGGTCTATTAGATGCAAATCAACCAGGACGTACTTATTCCAATAGCCATTGCCGTTATAATGTGGGGCATTGGCTTAAACCTCACATTCACAAGTTTCAAAAGAGTCTTCATTGAGCCTAAGGCCATTCTGACCGGACTTTCACTCCAGCTTATTATGCTGCCCTTGATTGGTTTTTTGATAGCTTTCGTCTGGAATCTAGATTCGGCGTATAAAGTAGGAATTGTGCTGATAGCCGCTTGTCCGGGCGGTACGGCTTCCAATCTGGTCACGCACATGCTCAACGGCAGAGTAGCACTTTCCATTTCCATGACGGCTTTCAATAGCTTTCTGATCCTGTTCACCATTCCGCTGATCACCAGTGGAGCCATGGAAGTATTCATGCATAGCGAACAGGAGGTGCCGCTTTCATTCTGGCGTACTTTCACGAATATTAGTACTACGGTCATTGTTCCGGTATTGATTGGATTGCTGATGCGTAATTACTTTCCGGATTTTGCGGACAAGCTAAAACCATACTTACGGTTTGTGCTTCCTGGCATTTTGCTGGTAGTGTTCCTGATTGTAGGATTGGACTCCCTGGGCGGAGAAAGTGCCCGTTCACTGACCGAGAAGCTTGTCATTGCCATTCCACTCTTACTGCTCAACCTGGGTACGATCCTCATAGGCTACTGGATAGCCGGACGCTTTCGGATCAACCACGATGGACGATACACCATCGCGATTGAAATGGGATTACAGAACAGTGCATTGGCCATTTTCATCGGCTCACAAATCATCCAAAACCCGCAGGTGGTGCTGGTAGCAATCATCTACAGTAGCTTCTCTTTTTTCACTACGCTGGGGATGGGATACGTGTTAGGGAAGAGAGGTTAGCAATATTATTGATTGTCACCCTGAGCCTGTCGAAGGGTAGACAATCATTTTAGACTCCTTTCATTTTTGCAGCTAACAAAACCAGAACGCCATTCCGGCCCTGCCTACCGCAGGCAGGCTTGAGCCGGGATCTTCAAGATTCTCCACGCCATGGTTTGTGTCTCCACAAACCAAAAGCACATACTTCGTTCTGTGAGGATACAAACCGAGACAGTCGGGATAATGAGCGTTGCTGTGTTGTTAGCAGTCTTCGCTTTGATGTAAGTAGCCATTGTTACGCTGCAAGTAGTCTTTGCTTTGATGTAAGTAGCCATTGCTGCGATGTGAGGGGACATTGCTTTAATGTAAGAGGTCATTGCTGCGCTGCAAGTGGTCATTGTTTTGATGTAAGAGGCCTTTGCTTTAATGTAAGTAGCCTTTGCTACGATGTAATTCCAAAAAATAGTTTAGGATTGTAGCTCAGATACTTTAGTCATGCCAGTCACCATATCCCAAGCTCAACCGGAAGATCATGCAGCCATCGGACAACTGATGGTGGGGGTCTATTCCAGCCTTCCCGGGTTTGCTACACCGGAAGAGCAACCTGCGTACTATCAAATGCTCGCCAACATTGGCGACTTTACCGTAAAGGAAAGTGTAGAGCTGTTGGTGGCAAAGAATGAGGGTGACATACTGGGAGCGGTCGTCTACATTGGAGATATGCAAGACTATGGTGCGGCGATAAACATCGAGGATACGAATGCAGTAGCATTTCGTCTGCTTGCTGTTTCTACAAGTGCCCGTGGACTAGGAGTAGGGAAGTTGCTAACCAACGCATGCCTGGATAAGGCCAGATTACAGGGAAAAAAGCAAATGATCATCCACACCACAGAATCGATGAAGGTGGCCTGGGGCATGTATGAAAAGATCGGGTTTGTACGGTCTACCGCTCTGGATTTTGTGCAAAGTGGACTGCAGGTGTATGGGTTTAAGATGGGGTTGTAAATAAGAAAAGTAAATCAAACCTTACCGTCATCGCGAGCCTGCCTTGGCAGGGTGAAGCGATCTCATTAATACAAGATTGCTTTGGTCATGCTTCCCCGCTTCGGCGGTTCGATCGCAATGACGTAAATAATTCCACTTCGAACCAATTCCAACACACTCCGACCTTATTCGATTGCATCCCGAGGTTTATCCATTACGCTTCGGACTAATTCCAATACACTCCGAGGTTATTCCATTGCATTTCAGGGTTATTCCAACACACTCCGACCTTATTCCATTGCATTCCGGGGTTTATCCATTACACTTCGTGCTCATTCCAGTGCACTTCGGACTTATTCCAACACACTCCAGGGTTAATCCATTGCATTTCGGGGTTATTCCAATGCACTCGGAGGTTATTTCAGTGCTCAACGGGGTTGTTTTAGTGCACTTTGAGGTTATTTTCCGTGCTGTCGGGTGTTTCCACCCGACATAATTAAACGAATTCCCTCTTGGCTATGGTTTGTGTCTTCACAAACCAGCATGCATTTCGTTTCGTGAGGACACGAACCGAGGCTGTTGGGATTATGTAAGCCCATACCCGCGTAAATATATCATCTGAATGTCAGGTGGAAACACCTGACATCACAGTAAATATTACTAAAGTATCGAATTGTAGAGACAGTTGAAAATAGCTCGATGGCGCATTAGCAATACATTTTGTTGGTGATCGTATTATCCTACTTAATCTTTTTGAGTAACCTCCCAATCGATATTGAATCTCTCCTTTAAGTAAGTCTTCAAAGGCCCTAATCCAATTTCTGCCCTTCGTTTGTCTACGTATTCAGGTTCTTCAATTGGATGAGGTACTCGTTCTGAATTCTCAAATTTCCATTGTGTACCAAAAAGTTGTTTTTCACCCTTTTCCACTAACAGGCGATCCTTCATCTTAGCATATCGTAACGGTTGTGCTTCTCCTTTCTTAAAAGCTTCCTCCAGCATAGGAAAATACTTTGATCGAAGCTCGTAAGTAGTATGATTTATAATGAGTGCTGCTCCTGCTGCTGCATATTCAGTCACCTCTGATGCCGTAGGCCAACCATATTTATCCAGAAGTTTCAGCAACATCTCTTCATTTTCTTTCATGTTTTTTTCCTCCATCGCAAGAACAGGAAAGATGGCAGGTGTACTAAAATATCCCCCATTACTCATGTATTTTCTTCTTTCGATATTTCCGACATACATAAAGCCCTGGTCTTTTATGATCATCCTGAACAATTCCTTAGCAAATTCTTCATTTCGAATAGGTTGATAATTAGATTCATATTTTTTGATCTGGGCAGCTTCCACATCTTCCCACCTGGGATCATCGATGAGGCTTAGAAAATCAGGGTCATACAAAGCCTTTAAGGTTGAATCATTTTGGAGAGCATGGTTGAGAAAATAGAAGGCAGTGTCTCTCATTTGAGTAGTCCATAATAGTGCAGCTGTTGAAGCAAGTTGGTAAGACACTTCACTGGAAGGATTCTGTCTCATTGTTTCAGCATATTTCATTAAAGCAGGTACCAGAAGCCCTTGATTTTTTAGACTGTCTGCCTTGATTAAATCAACTTGCCCATATGCAAATTGAAAAAAGACGAGAGATAAAAAAAGTGTGATTATTTTTTTCATGACATATAAATTTTTGACAAGAGTATGACAATTCTGTTATTAAAAATCTAAAAGTAGATGAACAACAGGTTTAACATTGGATATAACAACCTGGCCAGACAAGGCTTGCCAAAAATGGTTTCAAATCAGTAGTTGGTCACTTTCCCTTAATATATCTGTGAGAATTTGTTGCTTCTTTATGATCACCAACATTTATGTAACGCGCACAAACCGCGCAAATCGCTGATTGATGAGCGTTTTATCTGATTGCTATTCATATATACCGTTTTCTGGAAAAGGAGGTTTTTTGGAGAAAACTACCCCTCCGTACTCTTCGAGTTCATCTCCCGAACCGCTCGCTCTATACCGTGGGGGGTGAGGGGGAACATCGGCACCAGCTGTTTCATCGCCTGGATGGTGTAGGTGCCGGGCCAGTATTTGAGTGGCTCTGGGTTGAGCCAGACAGACTTCTTGAATTTCTTTACAATCGCCTGGATGTTTTGGATACTCAAGGCACTCAGCTCATAAGGCGCCATGGCCGAATCCCCTATGAAGAACACCCGGTAGTCTTTGCTGTGCTTCAGTAGCTTATCCACAGAGATGTAGGTAGACCTGCGCTCATCAATCCACACCCGATCGTAAATGGTGTTGTGGAAGTAGTACACCTCCAGGTCATGCGCAAAGCGGGTTTTCATCTTACGGAACAGCTGCTGTACGGTCCGCACATAGGGGGCCATGGAGTAGCCGCCATTGTCTATCAGGACGATGATCTTCAGCTCTTCATTTTTCTCGCTCATCAGCTCGGGGATGAACAGTCCGCCGCGTTTCAGTCCGGACTTGATGGTGTGGGGCACATCCAGTTTTTCGATTGCGCTCTCCTCAATCACCCCTTTGATGGAAGCCAGTGCGGCATCCACGTTGTTGTCATTCAGGATCGCATCCCGGTCAATGGGGAAGTAGTTCTTGTCACCCATGACCTTTCGGGCCATGCGTCCACCCCCTTGTCCGCCAACCCGGATGCCGTTCTTTGCTGCTCCGCCATGGCCATAGGGAGAGATGCCTCCGGTCCCGATCCAGTGGCTTCCGCCGCTGTGCCTCGTGCGTTGCTGATCTTTGACTTTCTCCATGCGTTCCAGCAGCTCCTCCAGCGTGAGGTCGGAGTAGTCGGCCATTTTATCCAGCATTCGTTCGGCCGGTTCGCCATCGATATCTTGTGCGTCTTCATCTTCCAGATCGGGATTGTCTTTGTCCCAGATCTCTTTTCCGTTGATCACTTCTTTGATATCGTAGGAGGTGAGGTGCACCTGATCGAGGAAGGTATTTACCAGCTCCTCTTCCGTCAGATCTATGTCTTTGTCGGCTTCATCGATGTATTTGGTCTTCCACTGTTTGAAGGTCTCTGAGCGCAGAATGGCATCTTCCAGCGTTTGTCCGGGAGCAATGGGGACGTGCAGGAAGTATTCGTAATACGCTTTCGTGAACGGCCCGATATCGGCCGGCTCTTTGACGACAATACCTTTCAATGCATTGTGCAGGTCACCCAGCGTTTTGACCAGCCCTTTCTGCATCGCCTTTCGCAGGATGAGCAAGGTGCGTACGTCGGCCTGGAGGCCGTGCTTTCGAAACGCATGTGGGAGTGAGCTTAACATTAAATATCCTTTCTTCTAATAATGTGTCCCCTTGAGGGGACTATAGGGGTGATTTTCACCCACCTAACCTCCCTCGAGGGAGGGACGACCTCTGGTTAATTCCACGAAGGTCCGCCAAAGTTGTTATCTGCGCCGATCATTCGGTTGACGCGTTCCATATCCGTCTGAGTCTTGATCAGCGCGCCAATGCCTTCCAGCCCTTCGATTTTTTCGATCGCTTTTTTAGGCGCAATATCACTCATGTATTTCAGCCAGTTCAGAATTTCCCTGGTCGTCGGAGAGCGCTCCAGCCCCAGTCTTCGCAGGTGGTAAAATACATCCAGCGCTACTCTCACTACCTTCTCATCGATTCCCGGGTGATGCTTTTCCACGATTTTTTCCATCACATCCTTTTCAGGAAAGTGGATGTAGTAATAGATACACCGTCCCTTGAAAGCGGTCGGGAGTTCCTGCTCCCGGTTGGACGTAATTACGATCGCAGGCATGTCTGCTTCTGAAACTTCGATCACCTCGCCGGATTCCGGCATGATGAATTTTCGGTGACTCAATGCATATAGCAGGTCATTAGGAAACTCTCTGGGTGCCTTATCGATTTCGTCAATCAGTAAAACGGAGTTGGGTTTGCTGTAGGCAACCGCCGCAGGACCTTTCACCACATAGTCTCCCAGGTTTTCCGGGTTTCGGTCGCTAGTATTTCTGGGTTTCAGTCCTTTCTCTTCCCGCTGCGCATTGAGTATTTCAATCTGCGAGTCCCTCAGGTACTTCACATGATCGAAGCGCGCAACAAACTGTTCGACATTACTTTTTGATCCCACCGGATAGACCTCTATATCTAACCCTCTGTCTTTTGCATAATGGATCGGAAGCTCAGTTTTGCCAGTGCCGGGTTCCCCTTCAATGAGTAGGGGCATACCCAATGTACGCGCCATATGAAAGGCCTGTGCCAACTCAGGGTCGCACAAGTATTTATCTGATCCGGTCCAGTGTTTGGTTTCTGCCATGTTTCGTCTCTACTTAACTAATGAGATAAGCATAAATTTTTACAAGTATCGTCATGCTGAATTTATTTCAGCATCTAATTTCACTATTTAAACCATAGACCCTGAAACAAGTTCAGGGTGGCTATCATAATAATATTCAGTGCTGTCATGCTGAGCCTGCCCGCCGGCAAAGGCAGGGAACGAAGCTATTTAGTACTAGCATCTTTTTTAACACCCCTATAATCCCCTCAAGGGGATAATTCCCCCTTTGAAACGGTTCGACGCTTCGAGGGGGTAGAGGGATGTTGTAAAATATCTAATAATTAAAGTTCTTCTCAATTCTTTTTACAACTTTAGTTCACCCGCCTCATTTAGCAGACTTTGAAGCTTAGGATAGTTTTCCTTCATATTCTGCTCAATGAAGTCCAGCGGGACATCCTCGAATGAACCGTAATCATCCAGGTATTCCATAAACTCTTTTCCCTCCTGGTTGAATTCCTGAAAGATCGAATCCCCGGCACCATCAAATTCCAATGGCTCAACACCGGTAAGTCTGCAAAGCTCCTGATTGAATGCAGGTGTGGCTTTGACCCATTTACCATTTAAATATACATCTACCATGCCATGAGGTGTGAGTTCATTGGTGCCAAACTTTTCCGTAAGGCGTTCCACTGCAATGTGGTTTTTCACTTTGGCCAGATGAAGTTTAGCAGGTATCCCAAGCGCCCTGAGTCCGGAAATGTATAAGATAGATTTATCGATGCAATGGCCATGATCCTTTTGAGCAATATGGCTGGATTTTAATGCCTCTTTTCGAAAGCTGATATCGTAGGGATTGTAGCGCCAACCGTCCCTGACTTTCAGGTAGAGCTGCTTCGCTTTTTCCTGATCAGACAGTGAATCAACCTTAAATTCGGCAATTAGGTCCTGAATGACCGGGTGGTCATAATCAAAAAAATAAGTGCTTTCTAAACTCTTAGTCATTCTGAACTTGTTTCAGAATCTATGAATAATAGATCCAATCCATACATCAACCCTTCAATCTCATTAAACGTTCTCCGGCCGCCTGAATGGTTGCTTCGTTTTTAGCAAAACAAAGCCTGATCACTTTATCTCCCGGAGGATTTGTATAGAATGGAGACATAGGAATAGCTGCTACTCCAATTTCAGAAGTCAGGTATTTGGCGAACGCCAGGTCATCCATGTCGCTAACATCCGAGTAATTGTATGCCTGGAAATAGGTGCCTTTTGCCACCTTCGGAGTGAGCGGAACATCCTTTAATAGCTCATTCATTTTGTCGCGTTTCTCCTGGAAGAAGGAGGGCAAGTATTCGTAATTCTTTGGTTCAGCTAGGTAATCCGCTATCGCAAACTGTACGAACGAATTGGTGCAGAAAACATTCCACTGATGAATGGTCTTAAACTCTTTGATCAGGTACTCCGGCCCGACAATGTATCCCATTTTCCATCCGGTGGTATGGAGGGTTTTTCCAAACGAAAACACCGCCAGCGACTGGTTGAACAGTTTTGGAAACCGCATAATGCTTTGATGTTCCTCACCATCGAAGATCAGGTGTTCGTACACTTCATCGCTCAGCACAATGATATTTGTATCCGAAACAATCTCCTCCAACGCCTCCATATCCTGTTTGTTCAGCACTGTTCCACTCGGATTATGTGGGGTATTGATGACAATCATTCGTGTTCTATCATTCACCATTTCCTTTACCTCATCCCAGTCAATGGAGTAATCCGGATAGGTCATGTTGTAGGGCTTTACCACACCGCCGGCCAGCTGGATCTGTGGGGTATAGCAATCGTATGCCGGCTCGAAGATGATAACTTCATCTCCTTTATTTACAAATGCCATGATGGCGGTGTAAAGGGCCTGGGTCGCACCGGCGGTGACACATATCTGTGTTTGAGGATCAATGGGCATGCCATACACACGCTCCATTTTTTTACTCAGTGTTTCATTCAGTTTGGGTAGTCCGGCGAGTGGTGCATACTGATTTTTCCCTTCATTCAGGTGTTTGGCTACCAGTTCCTTGAGCTTTTCATCACACTCAAAGTCCGGGAAGCCCTGTCCCAGGTTGATTGCTTTGTGTTCGGAAGCCAGCTTGGACATCACCGAAAAAATGGTAGCTCCACCACTGGCCAGTTTTGATTGTACCGATACGTTGTTGTTTGACATAGCTTCAAAAATAGGTGGAATGGAAGGATATGAAAAGCCATCCTTGATAAAGTTATTGCCGCCAAAAAAGTGCTTTTAAGAAGCGTCAGAGGGGTTGTGTAACAACTGTTACACACCTCGATTACCCAGCCCCGTACATTTGCTTAAAATCAAAAAATTAAATGAAAAAGTACTATTTGATAACGTTGGGATTGGTGTTTTTGACACTTCAGGGAGTGAGTCAGGATACCCTTCTCATCTCACGATCACAGGTGCTGGAACAAGCGTTGGAGCGTAACCATGAGTCGAGAATATCTGACATGGAAACGGAGATGGCAGCCGCTGATTTCAAGCGATCCAATTCATTGTACCTCCCGCAGGTCTCAGCATCTTATACGGGGATTACGACCAATAATCCATTGATGGCTTTTGGGTCAAAATTGAATCAGGAAATTCTTACACCGGCAGATTTTAATCCGGCATTACTTAATGACCCGGATAATGTGGAGAATTTCGCCACTGAGATATTGGTGCTTCAGCCATTATTGAACCTGGATGGGGTGTACGGCCGGGATGCGGCACGGATCCAAAAAGAAGCTTATGGATTAAAAGCGGAACGATACAGGGAATATCTGTCTTTGGAGGCAACCAAAATGTACATGCAGCTTCAGCTGGCATATCAGGCTGTCAACGTGCTTGAGCGCGCGAAGCTGACCTCTGAAGAAGCACTTGAAATGGTCAATGACTACTTCGATCAGGGGTTGATTCAAAAGGCAGACCTATTGGATGTTCAGGTGAGAGCGAGTGAAGTGGCAAATCAGCTGAGGTATGCTAAATCTAACGTACAGAATACCTCTGATCAGTTGGCCATTTTTATGGGTGAGAAGCCCGGCCTCTCCGTTTATCAGCCAACAGAAGGAAGCCTGCAGGCTGCTCCTCAAACTTCATTTCCGGTCATCCTGCCGGAAAGCAGAAAAGACCTTAGAGCGATGGAAATGTCTGTTCAGGGATATGAAAGCATGCTGAAATCCTCCAGGAGTAAGTTTTTACCTCGAATCAATGCATTTGGCAGCTTTCAGATTTACGATAATCAGCCACTGGGCTTCAATGCCAATGGATATGTAATTGGTGCTAAGCTGTCATGGGAGCTATTCAATGGCTATCAAAACATTGCTAAAACGTCGAAAGCAAAAGTAGAGGCAGAAAAAGCACGGGTGGAGCAGGAGCAATATACGCTGCAGCAGCAGGCGGAGCTGAACAAAGCCAACCGCATGTATGAAGACGCCACCCAAAAGGTTGAGTCATTCAAACTGGCATTCGATCAGGCACAGGAAGCCTACCGGACACGAAAGGATCGATATGAGCAGGGGTTGGAGAAAACCACTGATCTGTTGTCGTCAGAGACGCAGATGTATCAGAAAGAATTAGCGTATCAGCAGGCCGTGTTTGAATTCAACTTCAGCAAGGAATACCTGCAATTTTTAACAAGGCAATAACAAAAAATTCAAAATAGAAAACATGAAAAAATACCTATATAAATTATTGATCGTACCTGTTGTCCTGGGATTGGCGACAGGGTGTGGCTCTGGAGAAGAGCATGTCGCAAATGACCTTCCGGCTGTTCCTGTGAAGGTAGCAACTGCCAGCTCTGTAGAGATGGTGAATGCTATCTCGGTTAGTGGGAAAATAGAAGCAAGTAAGAGTGCCAATATGAGTACTCGAATGATGGGGAACGTGAAGACGGTAAATGTGAAAGCAGGATCACAAGTATCGAAAGGAGACTTGCTGCTGACCATCTCCAGCACTGATCTTTCCGCGAAACAAGCACAGGTAGAAGCCTCAATTACTCAGGCCCGAAGTGTCTATGAAAATGCGAAGAAGGATTTGGAACGATTTGAAGTGCTATTTGAAAAAGGGAGCGCTTCTGAAAAGGAACTGGAAAACATCAAAACCCGATTCGAAATGGCAGAAGCCGGACTAGAGGCTGCTGAGCAGATGAAGCAGGAAGTGGATGCTCAATTCGCTTATACACACTTGAGAGCTCCTTTTTCAGGAGTAGTTGCCAACACGTTCGTAAAAGTCGGTGATATCGCAGCGCCCGGAATGCCACTGGTAACAGTGGAGGGTACTGAGAGCTATCAGGCTGCTTTGCTGGTTCCGGAATCAAGTATTGCAACGGTAAAGGTTGGTGCAGATGTGACCGCACATATCAAATCCCTCGGCAAACGAGTGAAAGGAAAAGTAGTGGAAGTAAGTCCTTCGTCTAAAAATACCGGTAGTCAGTTCATTGTGAAAGTAGACCTCATGGATAAGGAGGGCATCTATCCCGGCATGTTTGTAAGTGCCAGCATTACCACAAAAAATGATGAAGCGTCCAAAAGCCCGCTCATGATCAGCCAAGACGCATTAGTGACTAAAGGTCAGTTGACGGGATTATACACTGTAAGCGCAGATAATAAAGCTGTCCTTCGATGGGTACGAACCGGAAAGTCGATGGATGGAAAAGTAGAGGTACTTACAGGCCTGACAGAGGGAGAGAAGTACGTGGTGAAGGCTGACGGAAAGCTCTTCAATGGTGCGATGGTACAATTGAATTAATCAGACAGTAAAGCTAAAGATCATGCAAGAAGGAATTTCAGGTAAAATCGCCAATTTTTTCATCCATTCGAAGCTGACAGTGCTTCTGATGGTTGCGCTGATGATCATTGGGGTTTACAGTTCTTTTCTCATTCCGAGAGAAGAAGAACCGCAAATCATTGTGCCGATGGCGGATGTGATGATAGGCTATCCGGGTGCTAATCCGGAGGAGGTGGAAAGTCGGGTCGTGGAGCCACTGGAGAAAATCATTTCCAACATCAAAGGAGTGGAACATGTGCACAGTATGTCCATGAATGGGATGGCTGTGATGGTGGTCCAGTTTTATGTAGGAGAAGATACAGAACGCTCTTACGTCAAGCTCTACGATGAGATGATGAAGCATAAGGGAATGCTTCCCGAAACCGTTTATGAGCCGATAGTAAAGACCCGGTCCATCGATGATGTGCCGATGCTTGGTCTGACACTATGGAGTAAAAACTACAGTGATTTTCAACTGAGACAGCTGGCAGAGGAAGTAACGGGTGAAATCGAAAAGGTAAATGATGTGGCCATCACCAAACAAATAGGTGGCCGCCCGCGACAGCTGCGGATCGTGGTTGATAAAGACAAGATGGCTGAAAATGGGGTGGATGTGTTGAGCATCATGCAGATGGTTCGCGCCAGCAACAGTAGCTCACAATCAGGAACGTTTGTCAGTGCAGATGAAGAATACCTGCTCACAACCGGTCATTTTTTATCCTCTGCCGAAGATGTTGAAGGAATTGTAGTCGGGACAAACAGTGGAACACCCGTTTACCTTCATCAGGTAGCTTCTGTTTTGGATGGCCCCTCCAAGCCGAAAGATTATGTAGCCTTTGGTTACGGAAAAGCCAACGAAAGTTATTCAGAAAGCCCGTCTTCATACCCTGCTGTGACCATTTCGATCGCGAAAGTGAAAGGAGCTGACGCCATGAAGGTATCGGATAAGATCCTGGATAAGGTGGAGGGTTTACGCTCGACGTTGATACCCGATGAGGTACAGGTAGAAGTCACACGAAACTATGGGGAAACCGCATCGCATAAGGTGGGGGAGTTGTTGCTACACCTGGCAGTGGCCATCGTAGCGGTTACGGTTTTGGTGATGCTGGCGATGGGATGGCGTGGAGGTTTGGTGGTGTTTTTATCCGTGCCACTCACATTCGCACTGACCCTGTTCAGCTACTACATGCTTGGGTATACACTCAACAGGATCACCCTGTTCGCCCTGGTGTTTGTGGTGGGTATCGTGGTGGATGATAGTATCATCATCGCGGAGAATATGCACCGACATTTCAAGTCGAAGCGGTTGCCATTTGCTCAAGCAGCGATATATGCAATCAACGAGGTAGGGAATCCAACGATTTTGGCCACCTTCACGGTTATTGCGGCCATTCTACCGATGGCATTCGTATCCGGTATGATGGGGCCATATATGAGTCCTATGCCTATCGGAGCTTCGATAGCTATGATGCTTTCGCTTTTCGTGGCATTGACAGTTACCCCGTTTTTGGGTTATCACTTTCTGCGTGAAAAAGATAAAGGCGATAAAAAAGCACATGATGAGCATGGACCGGGATGGATCCATCGCATCTACAATAAAATAGAAAAGCCTTTCCTTGAGAGCGGCGTGAAACGATGGGTGATGCTCGGCATCACAGTGGTTCTGCTTTTTGGATCGATGGTGATGTTCTTCACCAATTCTGTGGTGGTGAAAATGCTGCCTTTCGATAATAAGAATGAATTCCAGGTGGTGATTGATATGCCGGAAGGCACCACGCTAGAGCGGACGTCTGCAGTAACTACGGAAATCGCTCATTTTCTTTCAGAGGTGCCTGAGGTGGTAACCTATCAAACCTACGCCGGAACATCCGCACCGATTACTTTTAATGGGTTGGTTCGGCACTACGACCTGCGAGGGGGCAGCAACATGTCGGATATCCAGGTGAATCTTTTGCCTAAAGAAGAACGATCAGATGATAGTCATACGATTGCGAAACGTGTGCGCCCCGAAATTCAGAAGATTGCGAAGCGATATGGAGCAAACGTAAAAATCGTAGAGGTGCCACCGGGTCCTCCGGTACTTTCTACGCTGGTAGCTGAAGTATATGGACCGGATTATAATGAGCAAATAAAGGTCGCACGGCAGGTGAGGGATATTCTGGAAAACACCCGTGATGTCGTGGATGTGGACTGGAATGTGGAAGCGGGTCAGACGGAATACAGGTTGGATATAGATCGGGAGAAGGCCATGATGCATGGAATCGTTCCTCAGCAGGTGGTGGGTAACCTTACATACTTGCTGGGTAATCATCCGATTTCTACCATGTACGACCAGGATGCTTACAATCCGGTGGGAATGGTGATGGAATTGCCGGATGCAGATCTTGATGGTATGGAGGCCATCCAAAACCTGAAGATCAAGGGCATGAATGGACAGATGGTGCCGCTGGCAGACCTGACACATGTAGAGGAGGACACACTTCATGCGACCATCTACCGAAAAGATCAAAAAAGAGTCGTCTATGTATTGGCCGACATGGCAGGGGAGCTGGAGAGTCCGGCCTATGCCATTTTGGGTATGACAGAAAAGCTGGAGCAGATGAACCTGCCCAAAGGATATACAGTGAGTGAGTTGTACATGAGCCAGCCCACTGATGAGTCAGATTTCACCGTGAAATGGGATGGAGAGTGGCAGATTACCCTGGAGGTTTTCAGGGATCTGGGAGGTGCATTTGTGGTCGTGATTATTGTGATCTATATGCTCATCGTGGGTTGGTTTCAAAACTTCAAAACGCCGATCGTGATGATGTTGGCTATCCCGCTTTCCCTGATCGGCATTGTGCTGGGGCACTGGCTACTGGGCGCATTCTTTACTGCAACCTCCTTTATTGGGATGATTGCCCTGGCAGGAGTGATGGTGAGAAACTCTGTCTTATTGATCGATTTCATCGAAATACGATTGAAAGACGGGATTGATCTCAAGACCGCCATCATAGAGGCAGGCGCAGTACGTACGACTCCTATTTTACTCACCACCGGAGCGGTAGTGATCGGTGCTTCGATCATTTTGTTTGATCCCATCTTCCAGGGATTGGCCATTTCACTTGTGGCAGGAGCCATCGTATCCACGATGCTTACGCTCATCGTGGTGCCGCTGATCTATTACATGACGGAGCGAAAGAAGTGGGAGCAGGGAACAATTGATAAAAATTAAATCCAATGAAAATGGAATTATTGATAATCACAGCGGTGCAGTCATTCGAAAAGGATGTCAAGAAGCTGCTCAAAGAAAACGGAGTAAAGGTTTACTCACATATGGATGTGACAGGTTTCAAGGACCTGTCGGATGAAGCGCAGAATGCCAACTGGTTTGCTTCGGATTCGGGCGAACACCGATCGGCGCTTTTCTATGCTTTTGTGGAAGAGGCGTTTGTAGACAAAGTATTGAAAGCGATAGAAGTGTTGAACAGCACACAGGAGACGAGCTCTTATGTGCATGCGGCGGTATTGAATATTAAAAAGAGTGTTTAACAATTGAGATTATGAAAAACAGATTGATTCGTGCGATAGCAGGTACGTTTATTTTAGTCAGTTTGCTTTTGGCGATTTATGTCAATCAAAACTGGCTGTGGTTCACGGCCTTTGTGGGTGCCAACTTGCTTCAATCTTCGATCACCAAGTGGTGTTTGATGGAGGATATTTTGGCTAAACTTGGTGTGAAAGATTAACAGTAGTGAAAAAGAACAACATAGGAGTGGCGCTGATGCTTTCGTTGACGTTAGGGTTGGCGCCCTTTTTTCCTGAGCCTCACATCTGGGGAAAGCTGAAATGGATTGCCGGTGGAGCAAACGGCATGCAGTTTATGGACTGGTTTGATATCCTGCTGCACGGTGCTCCCTGGGTGTATCTGGTTTGGGTGGTGATTGGGAGGTGGAGGAAGTAGTTCGGGAATAAAAAAAGCACTTTCTAAATCGAAAGTGCTTTTTATTTTGTGGTCCCACCAGGGCTCCCCGTGCTCGTTGCACTCCACGGGGCAGGCTTCTCGCCCGTAATGAGGCATAAAAAAACCCAACCTTACGGTCGGGTTTGAAAGTGGGCCCACCAGGGCTCGAACCTGGGACTTACTGATTATGAGTCAGTTACTCTAACCAACTGAGTTATAGGCCCATTTAAAAGGTTTGGTAGGGACTTACTGATTATGAAGCTACGCGCTCCGGACAGTGACCCTAACCAACTGAGCCTGCCTACCTGCGGTAGGTTATAGGCCCATGAAGAATCGTTCAATAAAGAATATTCTTCTTTTAAAACGGAGCGCAATATTACATATTTGCCATTTAATAGCCAACGAATGTCAGACCTACTGCAAGGCATTGATGCCGTAATTTTTGATTTTGGAAATGTACTCATCGATTTAGACTATCCGAAAGTCATTCGGAAGTTTTCTGAGGTAGCTAAAAAGAACCAGGAAGAGATTGAAGAGCTGGTGGTTACTGCACCTGTACTTCAAAAATTTGAGATGGGAATGATCGGTCCTGAGGAGTTCCGGGCAAATATCAATAAGCTCCTTGGCACAAACATGGGAGAGCGCCAGTTTGAGAGCATCTGGAATACCATGCTGAAGTCCATCACCAAAGAGCGAATGGACAAGGTGTTGAAAATAGGAGAGAAGTTTGATACCTACATCCTGTCCAACACTAACATGATCCATGAGATTGCTTATGAAGAAATGATCATGGAAGAGACGGGGCGAATGAGCTTGCGGGATTTTGTAAAAGAGGTGTATTATTCCCATGAAATTGGCATGCGAAAACCAAACCTGAATTGCTACAAGTTTGTTATAGACGACATTGGAATTTATCCTTCGAGAATGCTGTTTTTAGACGACCGATTGGATAACGTAGAAGGAGCACAACGTGCAGGAATGAAAGCCGTACAGATTTTTGACCCGGACGCACAATTAAACAAAATATTTGGGCTTGAATAAACAACAGAAGACACATTTAATTCAGCTTGGTTTATTCATTGTCACTGTCATCACTACCACATTCGCTGGTGCAGAGTGGACGATAGGCAAGTTTGTCATCATGGGAATGACCTGGGATGATTTTCTGTTCGGGTTCAATTTTTCCATTCCTTTTCTCCTCATCCTCACTGTTCATGAATTTGGCCATTATTTCACGGCTCGGTATCACAAAATCAATGTAACGCTTCCCTACTACATACCCATGTGGTTTGGGTTTATTGGTATGGCTTCCATCGGCACGATGGGAGCTTTCATCCGAATAAAGGAAACCATTTTCAGTAGGGTCAAATATTTTGATGTTGGCGTTTCAGGCCCGATTGCCGGATTTGTATTAGCGATTGCATTTTTAATTTATGGATTTCAGACACTTCCGGAAACGGAATACATCTACGAAATTCATCCGGAATATGAGGTGTTTGGCGAAAACTTTGAGGAGCGGATGGACGGGTTGGATACGCTTATCCTAAAGAAAGATTTAAACCCTGAGCGTATGGCCTATGAGACGCTGCAAGACACTATTGATACCGGCAGGGCAGGAGCAGTTTTCTTTGGAGACAATATTCTGATGAATCTGGGAAGGCAGTACCTGGCTCCCGATGATCGCTATGTACCCAGCTCGAAGGAGCTGATGCATTATCCGGTTTTGCTGGCTGCTTACCTGGCGTTCTTTTTTACTGCACTTAATTTACTTCCCATTGGGCAGCTGGACGGAGGACATGTCCTTTTTGGTTTGTTTGGAGCGAAGAACCATGCGATCATTTCACGTGTGCTGTTTACGGGATTCCTTTTTTATGCTGGCCTAGGGTGGGTCACTTCAGCTGACCTGGCAAACACTTCACCCGAAGGGATTTTCGATTTTGTGATCAGCATTGCCATCTACATAGTTGTAGTTTATTGGAGTGCGTATAGTGTATTCAAACAAAAAAGAGATCGACTGCTTTATGCGACCGTCCTGTTTACGGTGCAGTTCTTTGTCGCCTCTACCCTGAAAGTAGAAGGTTACACAGGATGGTTGTTATTTTCAATCCTGATCGGAAGGTTTATTGGAGTGGATCACCCTCCGGTGGTGGATAACTCTCCTTTGACAACCGGAAGGAAAGTACTAGGCTGGGTCGCACTCATCATCTTCATTTTGAGTTTTAGTCCACAGCCCCTTGTAGTGGAAGGGCTTTAAAGCTCCAGGTAGGCGATAATGCCACCTTCCATGTTACGGACATTGGAGAACCCCTGTGAATTGAGAAACTTCTTAGCTCTTCCTGATCTTGCACCGGACTTGCAATGAACAATCACTTCCTCGTCTTTCATATGTTCTATTTCAGACAGTCGGGCAGGAAGATCGCCTAGAGGAATCAGTTTCGCACCGATATTAGCCTCTTCAAATTCCCATTCTTCCCGCACGTCTATGAAGTGAAATTCTTCTCCGTTCTCCAATCTTACCTTTACTTCTTTACACGTGATATCCTCGTTCATTTTTTGATGATTTTTATGGTTTGATCACCTTCTTTTCGGTGAATAGTGAGCAAATATAAGCCCGCCTCCAAACTTGTAAAATCGTGAACGGTTTGTGTTTTCTGTGAGAGTATTTTTTTGCCGGAAAAATCAATAACGGTGATGGATATATACTCACCATCTACTTTAACTAAACCTGTTGTTGGGTTAGGGTATATTTTTAGCTGTTCCGGTGATTTTGGTGCGAGAATAAAGTCACCAACTTTCGCAAAAACCGGTCGTATCATCAATGCTCCTTTGAGTCGAACGTTTTGTTCCCACTGGCCGGACTTATTTTCATAAATGTATGGGGATGCATCGGGATTGCTTCGGTCAAAACCTACACCGATGTATTCATTTTTACTTTGCTGATAGCCAAGGTAGAAAGTATCAGAAAGCACCAGTGGCCTGTTTAGTTCATATCGTGTGAATTGGTTGATAGCCCCGGCGTTGATTACTGAAATGCCTTGCGTTTGTATGGGATCATCGTCCAGGTCTTCAAAAATCCGAAGCTCAAGTGAACTCCCATTACTTGGGGGATCAATATTTGGAAAGTGAATGTCTACATGCGTAAGGGTATCTTCCTGTTCGAGCCAAAATTTCACGGCAACCTGTCCTCCGTTGATGTTGGTTCCGGCTGCATATTCTGCCGATCCATCATCATATGCGTAGTAATTGTGAAGGAGGTATTGCGTGCGGAGTGTATCATTTATTCGCAAATCAACATTTGTTCCATCCAGGAAATCATCCTTTGAGCTTTTCAGGTATACTTCTGATGAAATAACTAGCGAATCGATGAGAGATATGCTTGTGATATCTATCGAGTCTAAAGTGATGAAACGCTTGTTTGTTATTTTCAAAGGATTTTGATTGCCACTCAACTCTGGTAGATCACCATATTCTATAGAATCAATAATAACATTTGAGTTTAAATCCCTGATTACCAAAATATATTCAGTTGGTTGAAAAAGTCTATCCAAATTGAACGCCTGAACAGCCTGGGTGCTGTATTGTGGTTCATTAGCTTTGAACTGTTGTAATGGCATAGATTTAAAAGGTGTCAGAGGAGATGTGAGTTGTCCGGTTAATCCCCGGTCTAAATAGTAGTAGTCTTCACTTCCTCTATTTTCATTCAGATAAACCCAATCCACATGCCAGGCATCAAACGGGCCGTCCTTATCCCCATAGGATTGATATCTGAAAACAAAATCCTGAGTGAGAAATGTGGATGTTACATTGATAGCCTCCTGAGTGAAAACAGAATCCTGGTCAGATTCCAAATCACCTCCGTCTTTTAACCAAACGGTTCTCCAGCCTTCGTTTGTTTCAATGTTCGGGCTGTAAAATTGGAGTACCAGAGAATCACCCTCATCCGGAATTTCTACATTTCCCCCGGCCTGCCAGTAAAAGGATAGTACAACGTTGGCTTTGCCTTGTAGATCGATCGTGTCAGAAACCAATTGATCAGCCAGGCCAATATCACTGCCTGCATGAAACCCGCCATTAGCATTTAGTCCATCAAATGTTGCGACTTTATAGGAAGGGGGATTTACTGCTAACGTGGCATTCACATACACGTCTTTGCTGAGATCATAATTCCATTGCAGCGTCGTGTCATTTCCCCAGACCCTAATACTGTCCGGGGAGTCTGTTGTGATGGAAAAGTCATCCCAGAAGGGAAGCGCGGCAGGGTTGATGTCCTGAGTTGCGGCTGCTCTTGCACGGCTTTTTTGATTCTGCTCCGGTTTTATGATAGGCTTAATGGTCAGCTGAGAAAAGCCCAACTGAAAAACCATAAAGAAGATCACAAAAGCATACTTTCTCATTGATTATCCAAAATCGTTGCAGTGTTGCTCACTGAGTCCGGTTTGTAAATCCATATATCTATCGGATCACCAATTTTTACACTACGCTCAGGACGTGGATATTGCTGCTGGACCGTTCCCGGCGCGATGCTCCGATACTCCAGGATGTCATTACCTGCCGAATCAAGGGCAGCAAAACCGGCCAGTGCTTTGTCGGTGATTTCAATTTTTCCGATTTTCAATCCGGAACCAATGATCGCCACCTCTGCCTCTTCCTGATCCAAACCAATCAAGTTAGGCGATTGAAATTGTGTATTTCCGTATCCGTCTCCAGCAACCAAATCGATAACTGACCCTTTTTCGATTTTTTCTCCTTCCAACACTGTGCGCCCATTCAGTTTTGCTTCGTGAACCACTCCAAAAAACACATCAGCTACATATTTTACTTCTCCGAGTTTCAAATCATATGATTTTAAAACCATCATGGCGCTCTTGAGTGACAAGTCTTCTACTTTTGGCATCCGCACTTTAGGTGGGCTTTCTGCATTGAGTGTAACGTAGATTTTTCGATTTTCTTTCACCTTGGTGTTTGGCTTGGGCACCTGTCTCAATACCGCCAACGGAGGATGATCGGGTGAGTAGCTGGAGTCAGCAGTCGCCTCAAATCGAAGGTTTCTTTTTCCAAGGAATTCATCCAGTTCATCTACGGTCATCCCTTTGATATCAGGAACAGTAATTGTTTCACCGTGATTCGTAGAGATCGGGAGCCAAACGTAAAAAACGATAATGACAATTAAAGCCGAGCTACCAATAAGCACGCCGAGGTGCAGAAGGAAGTCTTTAATACTGGTTGGTTTTCGAAATGACATAAAACTTATTAATGAGAGGATAAACCTAATGAATTAGCGACTAATAAACAGCTTTTGTGAATGACTGAACCCTTTTCCAATTACTGTAAGGAAATACAAACCCTCTTGATTGGGAGCCATATATTCCAGGATTTGATTCAAGGCATTATCTATTCGTTCCTCAAAAACGATTCTACCACTGATATCTTGTAATCGGATGAGCACAGATTCTTTTTTGGGCAGATTTAATCCAACATTGAATCTTGAAATAGCCGGGTTCGGATAAGTCCTTACAAAGTCTTCATAAAATGGAGGTTCATTGCCTCTAATACTGATATCGTCGATGTAAAGATCATTTCCTCCGCCAGGTGTAAAGACAAAGGCAATTCGAATGTCATCATCAAAGAAAAATGTTGTTGAGAGGTCTATCCTATATTCTTTCCAGTCGGATGCACTGTTTGGTATCCATCTCTCCTCTGATTCTGTTACAGCCAGGGAGTCAGCATCTGCATTCAAAAGAGGTGTGGGGTAGTATGTTTGGCCGCAATCAGTTGAGAGGAGCACTTGAAGATGATCGTCAAAGGTAGACCTGGAAGCATACGATGCTCTGAAATACAGCCCGGCACTATCCAATCCACCTGTATTCAACCGGGGACTTATAAACCAACTTTTTTGACCCAATTCACTGGCGTTAAAACCATTTGCTCGCAATGCTCTGCCAGAAGAGAGGTTAACTCTTCTCCAAAGCGTATCCTGACCACTTGCTGCGAGTTGCCAATTATCAGCGGATTCAAAATCAACCGTCAGGGGATATTCATCCTCAATATCATCTCTATCCAGTATTATCTCAATGATATTTTCATCCACAGATTCATCTTCTGTACCATTCACCCTTGTTACTTTGACTCCAATTTCATTTTCACCCTTTACCAACTCACCTATAAAAAAAGAGAAGACTTTCTGTTCCTTAGATGAGAGGCTCAGGTTGTCAAAGGTGGTAATAGATGTATCTCCATTGACGGAGTATTTGATTTCAAACGAAGTAACCACCTCTGAACCATTATTTCGAACATTCAAGTTTACATTGGATGTCTCTGAGCAGGTGATAAGTGGTGCCGAAAGGGAAATGGGTTTGATGTCGTTTTCAAATAGGTTAGTTTCTACTATCTGAATATCATCCAGATAGATATTATTACCACTTCCATTAATACCCACAAAAGCAAATTGAACCCCGTCGATACCTCTGTAATCCGTAATACTCACCAATGAATCAATCCATTCCAGTTGGTTAGCGGGTGTGAAATAAGCATCAGTTTCCGGAGCAGTGGCTAAGTCAGGACCAAAGCCTGAGAAAAGAATATCCGGAAAAGTTTCTCCACAGTCCACACTCGCTTTGATCATAAAGCCATCGTAAAACCCATTAAGCTTGTTTGCATGTGCATAGCTGAAGCGGATTTCGCCGGAAGAGATGTTGGTCAAATCAAATACTGATGTTTTTAAAATGGTTTCTTCACCAAACCATTGCGTATTGTTGTGAGCTTTAAAGATCAAAGCATTATTGGAGGGCGTCTCTTTCGGTGCATTTACAATCTCCCATGGGTAAGTACTTCCAATTGGCCCGTGCAATGCAGGTGTGGTTTCCATATCCTGATTGAATGGGAGTGAGGAAGAGGAGGTAGCGGTGAGTGTTCTGCTAATTGAGTTATTACTAAGGTTGCCATCGGTACCACCATTTACATTACTTATTTCAAAGGAGATAGATGAGTTAGGACTTATTGATTGCGCACTAAATGCTACTGTATCTGAAGA
The DNA here is from genome assembly GCF_965221965.1 of Ekhidna sp. Classification (GTDB taxonomy): domain Bacteria; phylum Bacteroidota; class Bacteroidia; order Cytophagales; family Cyclobacteriaceae; genus Ekhidna. Next base: position 2,323,646 of record NZ_OZ244926.1, on the reverse strand, counting down.
TAATGGCGGTAAGCTTGTAGAAATGGTCTGAGGGCTGCCAATAGGGCTGGAATCTATCAGAAGCTGAACATCATATGAAGTGACTTCATTTATCCCATAGTTTATGACCCTCAATTCGGGAGTAATAAGATTATCACATTCTGCATAATCAGGGCTCAGGATATTCGCTGCAGCCAAATCATCTGAAAATTGGGTGGGTTCTGATAGCCCCGGGCTGGAGATCAATGTCATACGGTTTGGTGCATTGTCCATCACCGTACGCATTCTTGTTTTTTGACCCTCTGTAAACAAATTCATACAGATGTCATTAGTATAGTCCATGTAGTTTTGGAACATTTCTGGATCATCCATTATGCAAATGGTATTGTCATCTTCGTTGGGCCAATCACAAGGAGAACCATATCCTCCATTGTCATCGTCTGCAAGCGGCGTATCATCAACGAAATCATCCACAGAGCAGCCTCCATCGCCCCATATGTGCCTCAGGCCAAGATAATGACCCACCTCATGTGTGAGGGTTCGTCCATAACTATCAAATGAAAGTTCTGGATCAATGTTTACACCAAAGAATTCATAATCAACAAGCACACCATCGAAAGTGAAATCGTCGGAGTTGTTAGTGATGCCTTCTAACGAGGTTAGTGGAAATGATGCAATGCCAAGAAAAGATTGGAGGTCAAGTACAAAAACGTTCAGGTAATGCTCAGCCGGCCAGTAGCTTTCTGATCTTAGTAGTGCCTGATCTGTATTAGCTCTATAGATATTCTTGGATCCTTGTAATCTTACAATTCCATTTGTAGGCTTTCCAGCCGGATCCTGTTTTGCTAAGACAAATTCAATTTCAATGTCAGCGGCAACTGGAAGAAATTCTGCAGGCGTATTTATAGCATCCGCATTCATCCTTCGAAAATCTGCTGTCAGAGAGTCAATTTGAGCCTTAATACGTTCTTCGGACAGGTTTACCCCTGTACCTACAGATTCTCCTTTATGAAATACGTGAACGACAACAGGAATCTGATAAAGTGTAGCCAGTGGCTGTTCTGCTCTGGCTTTTCTTTCTGCTATTTTGGTGCTTATCCAGTTTTCGAACTCACCGGTAGTTGGAGCTTTCGTGCCACACCGCTCTTGAGATTTAAGATGTGTAGTGAACAGGATGGATATAAAGAAGAGTAACCCAAGTCGCATGGGTTCATTAGTTAGCGAACGGAAGCTTAGCGTTCGGATCATCGGGGGAAGTGATATTGACCGCATGTACACTTTTGATTTCCGGTACTTCACGTTTAATAGCTTCTTCTACACCAGCCTTTAGTGTCATTGTAGACATGGGGCATGAGCCACAGTTTCCCATCAACTCTAATACCACGTTCATATCTTTATCTACCTCAAGCACTTTCACATCACCACCATCAGCTTCCAGATAGGGTCTGATGTTATTTAAGGCTTTTTCTACTCTTTCTACTAATTCTGACATATCCTAAACGGTCACTTCTACTTTTTTAGTCTCTGGTGCTGATGCATTTCTGATTGCTACTTGTCTGGCCACATTTTCTGCCAGGTTCCTAAACGCATCCGCAAGCTCTCCATCTTTCATAGCTGCCGGATATCCATTATCCCCACTTTCTCTGATAGACTGTACAATCGGAATTTGCCCGAGCAGCTCTACTTCATTCTTTTCTGCCAGTTTTCGACCTCCACCTTCTCCAAAGATAAAGTATTTATTATCAGGAAGCTCATCCGGAGTAAACCACGCCATATTTTCTACAAGCCCCAGAATTGGGACATTGATTTGAGGTTGCTTGAACATGGAAATACCTTTCTGAGCATCAGCTAGAGCCACTTTCTGTGGAGTGGTCACAACCACAGCACCCGTTACAGGTACCGCCTGTACCAAAGTCAGATGGATGTCACTGGTTCCGGGAGGCAAGTCTATGACCAGGTAATCCAATTCTCCCCACTTTGCATCAGATATAAACTGTCTCAATGCAGAGCTGGCCATTGGACCTCTCCAAACCACAGCATCTTCACTATTAGTCAAAAAGCCAATGGAGATCAATTTGACTCCATACTGTTGGATAGGGACAATTTTATTTTTTCCATCTTCCTGTACGATTCCGGGCTGCTCAAATTCACAGTTGAACATGGTTGGAATGGATGGACCGTAGATATCTGCATCAATTAGCCCTACATCTGCTCCGGATCGTGCTAAAGCAACCGCCAGATTCGCTGCAACGGTAGATTTGCCAACCCCTCCTTTACCGGAAGAGACAGCAATGATATTTTTAACCCCGGGTAAAACCGGTCCTTCATCTCGTTTGGTGGTCACATTGGAAGTCATATTGATGATGGCTTTCACATCACCCAGATGCTTCTGTATTTTTTCCTCACAGTCTTTTTTGATGACTTCCTTTAACGGACAGGCCGGTGTGGTGAGCACCACATCAAAAGCCGCTTTGTTACCGTCAATGTGAATATTTTGTATCATTCCGAGTGATACCAGATCTTTTTTAATATCCGGATCTATGACTTCACTCAGTGCTTTTAGTAGATTTTCCTTCGTCAATTCCATTCGCGCCGCAAGTTAAGATTTATCCTTCAAACTAGCTCTCTCTGAGGTACCCCCAGGCATGTAACTTGTCACTATCTTCAAACCAACGATTACCAATATCAGTTCGGTAATACATGTTAGGAATCATAATATTTTTTATTCTGGTATATAATTGTTGCTGAGCCTGTTTCATGGTCAGTCCCATTCCCGTGACAATCAGGGCAACACCAGTTCCGCCGGTGATGAGCCACTCATTGTTAACCAGTTTGACGTCTTCGATATGCACGCCATCTGTCATTGGCTTTTTAAATATGATTGCTGCGTTTTTTGAAAAGGCTTCAAAAGTTTTAGGGTCTTTATATGGAAAAGGAGGAACCACGATACGTGCTCCAATCTGAAACCCGTTTTTTGTTTTTAAGTTGATCTTCTCACCTTTAGCCAGCTGATACAGAAAATCTCCGATCGGGTTTAACATTCCTTCAGCCTGAATGGAAATGGTAGGATAACCAAATCGAGAGGTAAACTCCAATGGATAAATACCATTGCTGTTTACAATGCAATTCACATCTATGTATCCAACATATCCCTCCTCAGCGAGTGTTGGTTCCATCTTTTTCAGCGTGGAGTTGAAAATTTTATTTGGGCCGCTCCAAAACATGCTGGTACCCATCTCACCTGTTGCTACTCCCAACTCTCCGGGGAATAATTTCTTATGTTCAAAATTGATATTGATGGGATAGATGAATTCCTTTCCATTAAAAAAAGCACCGACACCCACTTCGACACCAGTATCCACTTTCTTTTGTAACTGATAGACTTTCACCTCTTCACTCCATGCATTCTTGTATGCCTCCAGAATTCGCAATACATCGCTACCGTCTTCTTCCTGACCTACAAACAACAACCTCTTAATATTCTGAGCTTCTCCACTGGGCTTCAAGACGTACTTGCCCGGATTGGATCTTATGTGTTCAATTCCTGCGTCGAAGGAATCAAATTCATGATAATTGAGAATGTTGACTTTGTGCTTTTTCAGCTCTGCCTGTCCAAATGAACGGTCATCCTCCAGTTTATCGGTGTATGGAGTGCCACCAACCACGTATTTTCCTTTTTTTCTAAGATTACTGGCCTTTTCTCCCTGACCTAGCACATCATCGAAAACAATTAAGTCAGCCCAGTCAATTTCTGCTTCCCAATCATTTGTTTTAGGCACAAAACCATTTCCAATTTCTTTTTCACTTTCATCTCCAATGAAATATTTGACATTATGTCCTTCTTTGCTGCACATCCATGCGATATCTGTGATTAGTGCAGAAATGGAAACAAAGAGAATATTGATAGGATTTGACGTTTGTTTTGGCATTGAATATTTAGTTTAAAGTCTCTTTCTTGTTATAACTCGGTATCTTATTAATCGGGTAATTTTGCAAACCATTTAGGCGTATGATCCATCCCTCTACCATCGAAGAAATCAAAAACCGAATCGACATTGTCGAGGTGGTAGGGGATTTTGTCACCCTCAAGCGATCTGGTTCAAGTTATAAAGCCCTGAGTCCATTTACCAATGAAAAGACCCCTTCTTTTTATGTAGTTCCATCAAAAGGGATATTTAAAGATTTCAGTTCAGGTAAAGGAGGCGATGCTATTTCATTCGTCATGGAGGTAGATGGCCTCAGCTATGTGGAGGCCCTGAAATACCTGGCAGGAAAATACGGGATTGAAATAAAAGAGGAGGAACAATCAGATGAAGCTCAGCAGGCACAGAACAAGCGGGAGAGTTTATACATCGTTCTCAATTTTGCCAACGAGTATTTTCAGGACGTACTTCATAATACCGACGAAGGCAAATCAATTGGGCTATCCTACTTCAAAGAACGTGGGTTTACTGAGGAAACCATCAAGAAGTTTGAGCTGGGGTACTCAAAAGAACTATGGGATGGACTACTAAATGAGGCAATCAAAAAAGGGTACAATAAAGAGTTATTAGGCGAGGCAGGACTTGTCATTGACAAGGACGGGAAAAACTATGACCGTTTTCGTAGCAGGGTGATGTTTCCCATTCACAATGTGTCAGGGAAAACGATCGCTTTTGGTGGAAGAAAACTTTCAAGTACAGACAAGTCCGCCAAATACATCAACAGCCCGGAAACAGAGCTATACCATAAAAGCAAGGTGCTTTATGGAATGTACCAAAGCAAAAATGCCATTCGCAAAGAGGATAACTGCTACCTGGTAGAAGGGTATACGGATGTAATTTCCATGCACCAGGCAGGTGTGGAGAACGTGGTTGCATCTTCGGGTACTGCATTAACTGAAGATCAGGTAAAACTAATCAGGCGATACTCCGAGAATGTCACGGTTATTTTCGATGGAGATCAGGCTGGCATTAAGGCATCCATGCGTGGAATTGACCTGCTTTTAGAGGGAGACTTGAATGTCAAAGCCGTTGCATTGCCGGAAGGTGAAGACCCTGACAGCTATGCCCGACAGCTAGGAGCATCAGGTTTCCGCGAGTATGTGGGTGAAGAGGCTCAGGATATTATTCGGTTTAAAACGAAAGTTTTGCTTAATGATACGGGCAATGATCCGGTAAAAAAAGCCGGGGTAATTAAGGATATTGTTTCGAGTATTACCAAGATCAATGATCCGGTTAAACGAACGGTTTACATCAAGGACTGTAGTGATCTTCTTGGGATTGCTGAGTCCGTTTTGGTTGCGGAGCAAAATAAGATTCTTATTGAGAATCGAAAGAAACACGGATCTGACCACCGTGCTCAACCAGAGGTTGAGGCACCTCCATTTCCGATGGAGTCGCAAGACGAGTTTATTGATAAGCTCGATATTGGAAAGATCATCGAGTTTCAGGAAAGAGAGAGTATCAGGGTTTTGGTGAACTATGGTAAGAATAAGATTCCAACCAGGGAGATGCAGGATCAGAACCTTATTGATTATTTCCTGAACGAAGCTGACGAAATACAGTTTACCAATCAGACCTATCGGAAAATCATAGAGATTTTTCGTGAGAAGCTAAACGAAGGAGAAGTGATAGATGGTGAATATTTGCTAAGCCACACGGATGAGGATGTTCGGAAAACCGTGATTGATCTTAGTGCGGAAAAGTATGAGATAAGCGAGAACTGGAGCGAGAAATATCACATTCATGTACCTCGTGAGACAGAGTTTCTGCGAGATGTAACTTATACAAATGTGCTGCGGTTGAAATTCAGAATCGTGCAGCAGTTGATTCAGGAGGAAACGGAAAAGTTGAAACATACAACGAATGAAGCCGAAGTAGATGAACTTTTGGATGACATAAATGAGTTGAAGAAAGTGTCGGTGGAGATCGCTAAAATATTAGGGAACGTATTAGTAGGATAATGCTAGATAAAATAGAGGAAGCCATTGAGGCTATAAAAAATGGAGAAGTGATCATCGTGGTAGATGACGAGGACAGGGAAAATGAAGGGGACTTCATTTGCGCTGCAGAAAAAGTCACTCCCGATATCATCAATTTTATGTCCAAAGAGGGCAGGGGTCTCATTTGCGCTTCGTTATTGGAAGACAGATGTAAGGAGCTGGATTTGGATCTGATGGTCGGAAAAAATACTGCCACATTCGAGACACCATTTACTGTTTCAGTTGATTTAATTGGTCATGGGACTACCACAGGAATATCCACATCTGATAGAGCCAAAACTATCCAGGCATTAGTAAATCCTGATACCAAACCAACAGATTTGGGACGTCCGGGACATATTTTCCCATTAAAGGCCAAGCAAGGCGGAGTGCTGAGAAGAGCGGGTCACACAGAAGCGGCTGTTGATTTTTCACGTTTGGCAGGACTTACCCCAGGTGGCGTTTTGGTAGAAATTCTCAAAGATGATGGTACCATGGCTCGTCTGCCTGATTGCCGAAAAATTGCTGATAAGTTTGGATTGAAGCTGGTCTCAATTGCAGACCTCATCGAATACCGCATGGATAAGGAGTCGATGGTGGAGGAAGAAATAGAGGTGAGCATGCCTACCAATTGGGGTGATTTCCAATTGAAAGCATTCAAGCAAAAAAACACAGGTGAGGAGCATTTGGCACTGATAAAAGGAAGCTGGAAAGAAAATGAGCCGGTAATGGTACGCGTACACAGTTCATGTGTAACCGGAGATATTTTTGGTTCATGTCGTTGCGATTGTGGAGGTCAACTTCATGGTGCGATGCAGATGGTGGAGAAAGAAGGTAAAGGAGTAGTGCTTTACATGAATCAGGAAGGACGTGGAATAGGCCTGATGAATAAGCTGAAAGCTTACAAACTTCAGGAAGAGGGGAAAGATACTGTGGAGGCTAATCTGGAACTCGGCTTCAAATCTGATCAACGGGATTATGGAGTGGGCGCACAGATTCTCAGAAAGCTGGGAATTTCTAAATTGCGGTTGATTACAAACAATCCTAAAAAACGGGTAGGTTTGATGGGTTATGGTCTGGAAATTGTAGAAAATATTGCAATAGAAATAGCTCCAAACCAGCATAACCAAAAGTATCTTGAAACTAAAAGGGATAAACTGGGGCACGAAATTTTAAAATGAGAATACGGTTTTTTTTCGTTCTGTTCATCGCTGTGCTTGGTTTGTCCGCACAGCAATTTTCATCTGAGGTCTTCCATGAGGGATTCATGGTCACCACGGATAAGGACACCATCAAAGGTGATTTGAAGTATGATCTTGACGCCAATATCCTAACGGTAATAAATAAAGGTCGGACCAAATCGTTTTCCAGTCATAAGGTATTTTACTTTGAGATTTTCGATAAGATTCTAAATAACTATCGTCAGTTCTATTCGATTCCGTATACCGTAAATGTGGACTATAAGATTCCGGTCTTTTTTGAATTGGTGTATGAGGGTAAACTATCCTTATTGACTCGTGAGCATATTGTGAGTCAGACTGTTAATAGCTCTTCCGCATATTGGGGAGGGGGAACTACCTCCAGATTAGTCATTAAGTATTCATACTATTTCATGGATAGCGAGGGGCACATTACCTTCTTCAATGGGAAAAAGAAAGAGCTGCTTGCTTTCATGGCAAAGAAGCAATCTGAAGTGAAAAAATTCATCAAAGAAAATAAGCTGGACACAGATGAGATGGCGGATCTGGTTCGGATTACTGCATTTTATAATTCAATCTAATTTATGGCTAAACCTCTGATTTTAGTAAGTAACGATGATGGTATTACCTCACGCGGTATCCGAAAGCTGGTGAATGTAGTAAAGGAATTAGGTGAGGTGGTCGTCGTTGCACCCGATAGCCCTCAATCAGGTATGGGTCACGCGATTACGGTTGGGGATACACTAAGACTGAAGAAGAGTGAGTTATTTGAGGGTATTGAAGCTTACGAATGTACCGGAACTCCGGCTGATTGTGTGAAGCTGGCCAAACACTACGTACTTAAGGACCGAAATATTGACCTGGTGGTTTCCGGTGTAAATCATGGAAGTAACAGTTCAATAAGTGTGCTTTATTCGGGCACTATGAGTGCCGCTATTGAGGGAGCGATTGAAGACCTTCCGGCCATAGGTTTTTCGCTTTGTGATTATGATCCGGCTGCCGAAATGGACCATATTGATGAGTATGTGAAAAAGGTGACGCAAGAGGCGCTAAAGAATGGAATTCCAAAGGGGATTGCTCTGAATGTGAATTTCCCTGTTCATCGTGCTGAGCCTATCAAAGGCATAAAGGTGTGTCGCCAGGCCAACGCGAACTGGGAGGAGCAGTTTGATGAGCGAAAAGATCCTTATGGACGAACCTACTTCTGGATGGTGGGTAATTTCGTAAACCACGATAAAGGAGAAGATAATGATGAATGGGCATTGGCAAACAACTATGTCTCAATAGTTCCTTGTCAATTTGATATGACCGGACACCATGCCATTGCTCAGATCAATGAGGAGTGGGATATATAGTCATTTCAAATGCAGTTGACTCAGATCGGATATTCGGTTTTAATTGAGCCTTCTGGATATCTTGCTCATAAATTTTTGCTGCTTTCTTTAGCCTTTCATTCGCTACTATAGACGTTATTAGTCCTGCGATCAGAAAAGTTCCTCCATAAAACCCCGTAAGCACCGCATTTTTTTCATTAGATGGGTCTTGACTGACAAGGAGAGCAAGACCACCACCAAAAAACACATAAGAGACTATTCTTGAAGTATTATGCTTTTTAATCATTTCAAGAGCCATTTCAGACTCGGATTGTGTAATCAAAAGTTTCCTAATTTCCGCAGATGTCATACCTTCAAGACTCTGTGTTTTTTGACCAAAAGCAGGGAAAGTAAAAATTATAATAATTAGTGTAGTGAATAGGTTCTTCATAATTAAGGTGTATGTGATTATTGTATGTTAGTCTATCACATATGTCTATTCCCCTAAAAATGATCCATGCTTACTTCTTCTTCAATTCATATACATCCTTCCTTCGATCCTTGAGATTGTTTACACTCCCAAATTCATGTAGCTCTCTAAGGTCGTCCACATCTACATCTGCGATAAGGATCATCTCCGTGTTTGGCGTGGCTTCTGCTTTGATGCCATTTGTGGGGAAAGCAAAATCGCAAGGGGTAAATACCACCGACTGAGCAAACTGAATGTCCATGTTGTGCACGTTTGGAAGGTTTCCGACACTACCAGCTAATGCCACATAACATTCATTTTCAATAGCCCTGGCTTGTGCGCAGTTTCTCACACGTGAATATCCATTCTGGGTGTCGGTAAGAAATGGCACGAACAAAATGTCCATCTCTTCTTCAGCAAGCAACCTGCTTAGCTCAGGAAACTCCACATCATAGCAGATTAACACGCCAATTCTTCCGCAATCCGTTTCAAATGTCTCTACCGTGCTGCCACCTTCCATTCCCCATATTTTGGATTCGTCAGGGGTGACGTGGATTTTCTCAAAGCGATCAATGGAACCGTCACGGTGGCATACGTACCCAACGTTGAATAGGCGTTCGTCTTTCATCTCCGGCATACTTCCCGTGATGATATTGATATTGTAAGAGACGGCCAGCCTTGAAAAGCGACTCACAATTTCATCGGTATGCCTGGCCAACTCTCTAATGGCATCAGGCTCAGCCATGTGGTTATTTTCTGCCATTAGCGGAGCGTTAAAAAACTCCGGAAACAGGGCAAAGTCAGACCGATAATCGGACACTGCATCGATGAAGTACTCTGCTTGCTGCATGACATCATCCAGGTCTTTATATGGTCGCATCTGCCACTGGATTAATCCTAATCTGACTACCCGTTTGATGCTGCTTGCCTGATCGGATGGCTCCTCATAGTAGATATTGTCCCACTCCAACAAGACCGCATAGTCTTTGGATTCTTTGTCGCCCTCCAGGTATCCCTTCAGGATTTTAGAGACGTGAAAGTCATTGGAAATCTGAAAGTTAAGTACCGGATCGTCGATTTCCTTTTTTCTTACCTTGTCGATATACTGACGTGGCGTATGATCCTCAGCAAACTTGTGATAATTGGGAATACGACCACCGAATGCAATTCCCCGCAAATTCATCCGTTCACACAACTCTTTACGATAGTCATAAAGTCTACGACCTAACCGCAAACCTCGAAATTCAGGTTTGATGAAAAGATCAACGCCATACAAAATATCACCGTTTTTTTCATGCGTGCTAAACGTGTAATTTCCGGTAACCTGTTTATACGTGTGTCGCTTTTGGGCCATGCGACTATTGGTGATCATGGCGAGTGCACACCCCGCAATATCTCCATTTACTTTAATGACAACCTGTCCCTCAGGGAATAGTGAAATAAGTTTTTCCAATTCATGCTTTTCCCAAAAGTTGTCTTCTACCTTTTGGTAGGAAGCGATCATTGCGCGCTTCAATTCCTGGTAGTCATTCAGGCTTAGGTATGACAATTCAATGTTATCAATGTCCATATCTTGCATGTTGCAAAGGTAGGGTGGGAACAGGTATGTTGATAAGGAGTCTTCTAAGTTTGTCCTTGTAAACTGCATTCAGGGACGATGAATAGGTTGGATATAATTGCTTTAAACCTGTTATTTTGGTGTCATAAATCGTAACTATGGAGCGCATCGAATACCAAATTACATTCGTGTCTTTTTTTATTGGTCTTGGCGTAGCAGATCTTTTCACTTCTTTGGTTCGAATGATCAAAGAGAAACATAAAGTCCAATGGCATTGGTTGCCACTTTTTTGGATCGTTATCGCTTTTATGGGACTTATTATTGGCTGGTTTGCCTTTTTTGCAATGTTTCAAAATGAACTTACACGATATGCCTGGGGATTCATTTTTGCAATTGCACCTGCTATTTTCATATTTGCTTTTACTGTAAGTGTGGTTCCGCATAAAATACCGATGGAGGGACTGAATCTTAAGGAATATTACTTTCAGCACCAAAAATTAATCTTCACATTCCTCTCACTGGATTATTTGTTTAGAATACTTACATGGTATTTTATTATTAATCCAATGTATGCCAATTCCGATATTTTGTCACAGCTTATTGTATTTCTAACAATTGAAGTGCTGGTTGTAGGATTGATCTTTATTAAGAATCTTAAATATCATGCTTTTGTGGCAACAGTTGTCTTCTTGTTTTTACTTCTCCAATTAGTGTTCCAGCAAGTTTGATTTTCTAATAAATCACTTTCAAAACCGCTGATTCATTCGTATTCCTACATACTTATGAAAAGTAGCTTCAGTGGTTTCTTTCGTACGCCTGTAATAGAGAAGGGCGAAATCAAACTTGGTCCAGCTGGCCATAATGCCCGCCCGCATCTGGTAGATCCATGGTTCTCTCGTTTCAGTGTATATGGATGCTTCACCAAGCCAGTTGCCCTCTATCGTTGCATTATAGACGGCATACTCTACTCCCGGGCTTAGAAAAAAGTAGAACTCATGATTGCCTGGTCCGGTATTTTCTATACCCAGTACTCCGTTGTACTGAGTTGAGCTTTGAATCGGGTTAAACGTACCGAAACGTACCATGAATTCTTGCCTCACATGCGTGAAGGTGGTACCGAGTGCAAGGTTTGATTCGGATGTGAGATCCAGAATTTCTCCTCGTAGCAGCGTCTGTGCATAGGTTCCATACGCATTAACAATGGGCGCATCATTTATTTCAAATTCCCACCCCAGAGGTAGTTGCATTCCAAAAGCCTTGTGCCACTCATATTGTAAGTCACCGGTTCGTAGTTTTGGTCCCATCCAACCGAGTTCCAATTTGGCTTTGAGGTAAGCGCCCTGTTTGTAGTAATACTCATTGGAAGCAGCTATTGTGATCTGCCCGGCGTAGGGACGATCCATTTGTGAAGAATCTTGCCAAAAAAGATGTCTTGGGCTATATATTCGATGATTCAAATCATACGAGCGGACTACTTTTTCATGATTAGTACTCCACCTCGAGGAGTCCGTAAGCGAGCGGAATCTAAGCGCAACGCCATTGCTGTAGTACTGGTCTCTGGTTCGGTTGAGTGTGTAAGCATCATTATCATTTTCTACCTGAAGTTCTCGGTTGAGATACTTCTTTTGACTGATACAAACGGATGATGTAAGAATTAACAAGAGGGCAAACCAAAACTTCATTATGGCGAAATTAACAAGGTTCGCATTCTTCATCCTGTGTTTCGAATTCAATAGTTGTGTGATTGATACCCAATTTTGAGACGCGTTCCTTGGTTTCCTTTTTGATATTTTCCAGTGCTGAAAGTGGAAGGTCTTCTGCAATGACCAAATGAATAGACAAAATATGATATTCCCCATCCATCGACCAGGTGTGACAGTCGTGAACATCTAGAACTTTAGGAATTGCTGTAATGGCTTCATGTATTTTCCTGATGTTGATATCTGAGGGTGTTCCTTGTAAAATGATCCGAAAGCTCTCTCTTAAATTTTTGAAGACATTGTAGAGGATAAATGCAGCAATTAAGATAGATAGGATAGGATCTATAATTGGCAGATCCCAGAAGTTCATTACAACTGCTCCAATGAGCACAGCTACCCACCCAAGAATATCTTCCAGGAGGTGGGTGTAAACAGCTTTTTCATTCAGGCTATGGCCTTTACTTAGTTTAAAGGCAGCTGCACCATTTACGATTACACCGCCGATGGCCAGGTAGATCATGCCTTCAGTGTTTGGATTGACTGGGTCAAATAATCGTGGAATGGCTTCAATGACAATAAATACGGACCCTGTTACCAGCACAATTGAGTTGATAAGAGCTCCCAGAACAGAAAACCGCTTGTATCCATAGGAGTACTTTCGGTTTCTATCCTTTTTGGCCACTTTGGCAAAGTACCAGGATACGCCAAGGGTCAGGCTGTCGCCGAGATCATGAAGTGCATCGGATAATATGGCAACACTGTTGGTCCACAGTCCACCTATGAACTCGATGATTGCAAAACCGAGATTAAGAAAGAAGGCAACTTTGATGTTGCCTTCCGAATGATCATGATGGTGGTGCGAGTGCCCCACGTAATATTATTATATTCCTCTGTTTAGATCGTATTCTTCCAGATAGTCCGCTACTCTTCGAACAAACATACCTCCGAGTGCTCCATCCACTACACGGTGATCGTAACTATGAGAAAGGAACATTTTGCTACGGATACCAATCATATCACCCTCTGGTGTTTCCACCACAGATGGCTTTTTCTGAATCGCTCCGAGCGCCATAATAGCCACCTGAGGCTGCATAATGATTGGAGTGCCCATTACATTACCAAAGGAACCTACGTTAGAAACTGTGTAAGTACCTCCTTGCAGCTCATCCGGCTTCAATTTGTTTTCTCTGGCTCTTTTTGCCAGATCATTTACCTTCTTAGTAATACCTACGAGGCTTAGTTGATCCGCATTATGGATAACAGGTACGATCAGATTTCCTGAAGGCAGTGCAGTAGCCATTCCAATGTTGATTGCTTTTTTCTTCACAATATTATTTCCATCTATCTGCACATTGATCATAGGGAAATCCTTAATTGCCCGTACAATTGCTTCGATCAGGATAGGAGTGAAGGTTAGTTTTTCGTTTTCTCTGCTAAAGAATTCGTTCTTCACTTTGTTTCTCCAGGCTACCACTTTAGTTACGTCCGCTTCCACGAAGGAGGTAACATGCGGAGAGATATGCTTGGATGCTACCATCCGCTCAGCAATCATCTTGCGCATTCTGTCCATCTCGATGATCTCATCACCACCATCCACAGCAACAGGCATTGGCTGGTGTGAAGCCGATGGCATAGTCGGCGCAGCAGCAGGCTGAGAGGCAGGTGTTGGAGCTCCTCCGGACTTTCTGTTTTCTACGTAGTTCAGAATGTCATTTTTAGTAACTCTTCCCTCTTTTCCTGACCCGTTTATTGATTCAAGTTCGGCAACTGAAATTCCTTCTTCCTTAGCTATACTGCGAACAAGAGGAGAGAAGAATTTACCTGAATCAGAAGTCCTTGGAACAGCTGTTCCATTGCTGGAGGATGCGGTGCTCATGGCCGTTTCAACCATCGCTTCTGCCTGCTCTACCGGTGCAGGCTCTTCTTTTGGTGTTTCTGCTGGTGCCGGGGCTGCACCGTTTGAGTCACCTTCTGTTTCTATGATGGCAATTGGTTTGCCTACTTCCACCACATCACCTTCTTGTGCCAATACTTCTTTCAGCACTCCGGCATGTGTGGCAGGAATTTCAGTATCTACTTTATCTGTAGCCACTTCAAGGATCGATTCGTCTTCTTCTATGGTTTCGCCCACATTCTTCAACCATGCAAGCACGGTCCCCTCCATCACACTTTCGCCCATTTTAGGCATTACCATTTCTACAGTTGCCATATTATATTCTGTTTTAGGTTGTTTATTTAGCTCTCAAAGATAATAATTTTGTTAATCCTTATCTAAGTTTATTCTAATCATGTTTAATGCAGCAATCGCACTGAATTGTATATTGATTGCTCTATCCTTAGTAAACTGGAATTTCTTCGCAACAGTTTTGTCTTTATCAGAATATCCTATCCAGACAGTTCCGACCGGTTTTTCATCCGTGCCACCCGTGGGGCCAGCTACTCCGCTGATAGAAACTGCAACATCTGCGTTAAATTCCTTCCGTACATTTTCTGCCAAAGCTAAAACAACAGGTTCACTGACCGCCCCATGTTCCTCAATGATTTTACTATCAACTTTTAGTTGTTCATTTTTCAATTCATTGGAATAAGGCACAAAACCACCATGAAACCAGGCAGAACTCCCGGCAACAGATGTGATTTTGTGCGAAAGGAAGCCACCCGTGCAGCTTTCAGCTACCGCTAATTTTAGTCCCTTTTCTTTTAACATTCTACCGATCGCTTCTTCGATTTCTTCATCATCAAAACCATATACGTATTTTTCAATTTGAGGCAGTACTTTATCTATCTGCTCTTGTACTTCCTTCTTCGTCGCTTCATTTTCTCCGGAAGTGGTCAGTCGAAGTTTTACGCTCCCCATGGTTGGGAGATAAGCGAGTTTAATGTGCTTGGGTAGATTGTTCTCCCAATCTTTGATTTTTTCAGCTAACACTGATTCGGGAATGCCAATGGTTCGGATCATACGGTGATAGATTTCATCACCAGTAAACATCTTTTTGATCTTTGGAAGAATGGCCTCCTCCATCATCCGCTTCATTTCATAAGGTACACCGGGCATGGAGACAATCACCTTTCCATTTCTTTCAAACCACATACCCGGAGCAGTCCCAAGGGTATTTGGAATAGGTGTGCAGTTAGCTGGCATATCAGCCTGCTGCTCATTCAGTTTTGACATTTCCCTCCCTGCTTTTTCAAACAACCTCTGAATATTTTTCAACATTTCTTCACTTCTTTCCAGATGAGTGTTGAAATATTCTACCAGACACGGCTTGGTAAGGTCATCATTGGTTGGTCCCAGACCACCTGTAATCAACACCATATCAGCCAGATTTTCCGACTCTTCCAGGTAATGAAGAATCTCTTCTCTCGTATCACCAATGGTGATTTTTTTCATTACACGGATTCCAAGACTATCTAACTCGCCACTTATCCAGTGAGAGTTGGTGTCGAGTGTTTGACCGTAAAGAATTTCGTCCCCGATGGATATTAGTATGGCTTTTGCAGGCATGTGATATACTTATGACAGTGAAGAATATTCACTACTTTTATAAAGACTCAAAAATACGATTAAGCAAATGAACTCACGAGTGAAAATCCTACTAATAGCCATCCTTTTTTTTGGATGCACTGCACAACAAATTCAATCCATATCTGATGTAATAGGATATGAAGATGAATTGACAGCTGATCAGGTAGCGAGTGGACTGAAAGAAGCATTGGTAAAAGGTGTTTCGACCGGCACACAGAAGGTTGGGAGAATTGATGGGTATTTTAAGAATCCAAAAATTAAGATTCCCTTTCCGCCTGATGTACAAAAGGTAGAAAACACCTTGCGAGATATTGGTCTGGATAGTGAGGTAGACCGATTTGTAAAGACACTCAACAGAGGTGCAGAAGAGGCGGCAAAAGAAGCTAAACCGGTTTTTGTAAGCGCAATCAAACAAATGACGATCAATGATGCCTGGGATATTTTAAAGGGAAGTGATAAGGAAGCTGCTACGAATTATTTGAGAAGAACAACCAGCGATGAACTTCGAAAAAAGTTTTCACCCATAGTAAAAAGGGCATTGGATCAAACGAATGCAACGAAATACTATTCAGAAATTATTACCAGGTATAATACAATTCCATTAGTCGATGATGTAAATCCTGATCTGGAAAGTTACGCAACACAAAAAGCGATGGATGGATTGTTCGTGATGATTGCGGATGAAGAGAAAAAGATACGGGCTAATCCTGCTGCACGAACTACAGATCTGCTTAAACGAGTCTTTAAAGAACAGGATTAATTATTTTCGCACAAAATCACTGCTTATGCTAACTGAACTGCAAATCAACAAGTTAGAGCGATTTTTCTACATCCTAGACTATGATAGAAATGGAATTATAGAAAAGGAAGATTTTGTAGGAATCGCAGAGAACCTATGCATTTTGTGGAGAATACGTGAAGGTGACTCGAAGTATAAAGAGATCATGCAAAAGTTTGAGACCGGTTGGGATCACTTCAATTTGTTTGTCAACAATAACGATGGTAAAGCCAACTGGGATCACTGGGTTCATTTTGCAGAGGAGGTGATTGTCAATGGAGATGAGGCTGTTTTCAACCAGTATGTGGATGAGTTTGTGGGTGAAATTTTTGACAATTTTGATACAGACAATGACGGATACATAGATTTGGATGAATACATAGACCTGCTTGTCGGTTATCGCATCGAAGTGCGTTTTGCAGCCAAGTCATTCAGAAAGCTTGACCGAAACAAAGACAATTTGATTAGCAGGGGAGAATTAATCAGTGCGGTAAAGGAATTCTTCCGAAGTGATGACGAAGATGCTCCGGGCAACTGGTTATTCGGACTTACCACACTTCCAAACTAACATCTGGTGTAATGGATCTTAATTGAAAAAGGTCGTCAACCATATTCTCAAAACAGTAGCTGGCTTTATCCTGCTATTTAATATTCTGGCTCTTTTTTGGGTCATCATTTATGCCTTCATTCCAATTCCCGTGACAAAACTCATGGTCATAGAAGGGCAGGAAAAGGAGATTAAATATGAGTGGCGTAATCTTGATCATATTTCCGGTCGACTGCAACTGGCCGTGATGTGTGCCGAGGATCAATATTTCCTTCTCCATAATGGCCTGGATTTCAGGTCGATCAAGCAAGCAGAGGAAGTGAATAAGCGAGGAGGAAATATGCGTGGAGCCAGCACGATTAGTCAACAGGTAGCAAAAAATGCATTTTTGTGGCCCGATCGCACATATGCGAGAAAAGCCTCAGAACTCTATTTTGCGCTCCTGATCGAGATGGTATGGAGTAAAGAACGCATCATGGAGGTTTACTTAAATATTGCTGAATTTGGGGATGGGATATTTGGCGCTGAGGCAGCCTCGCAAGCGTATTTCAAACGATCAGCTGATGGCATCAGCATTACTCAGGCAGCCCGACTTGCAGCAATCTTACCTAGCCCAAAACGGTATTCAGCAGTGGCCCCCAGTCCATATGTCCAAAGGCGGGTAGAATGGATCAAGAAACAAATGTGGTATTGGGGATATGAAATGACCTATGAAGAAGAGTTTGTTACAAAAATGACCCAGTGATTACTTGAGTACTAAAGCCGTTTCAAATTCACCTTCATTTGTGTTGATTTTCACTATGTAAAGACCCTTCGGTAGGTTGGATAAGTTAATTTCTTTTGCCGGCTTCTTACTTTTCCAAAGCTCCTTCCCATCAAGGCTTATGATTTGAACTTCTTTCACCGCCGCATTTATTTTTAGTTGAATGAGGCCAGTTGTAGGGTTGGGATAGATAAATTCAGCGGATACATCATTAAATCCGAGGGGAGGCGTAAGATCAATATTCAGCGTGTCTCTTTGGATACATCCTGCATCAGTCAATACCTCTAAAACGATTTCGTTGGGCTGATTATCCAGAAAGAAAGTCGGGTTGTCAATGGTTTCCGAAAGCTGCCCATCTATAAACCATTTGTAAGCGTTGATCGGATTATCGGTAATTGGGAAAAGCTCAATTTCGAATTTGCTACCAATTGGGTTAATGGTGTGGGCAATATCCAAATCATCGTTTTCCTGGTCAATATTTACCTCTATTGGCATACCAGGTAATCCATCATCCAGGCTTACCACATACACCTTATCATATTCACTGGCTGTTAGTTGAGTTCCCTTCTTAATTAGCTGTGTCAATTCTGGATCAGCATAGAAGCCAAAATAAGCCCCATTCTCAGGTGCGATAGTTATAGGGGCACCTGAACACGAAATAACATCCGGATGTGAAGCGAAAGGAGAGGAGCTTATAGATAATGTTTTTTCAACGATTTTTATGCAATTATCCTCACTGGTAATTTCAAGTGAAATGTCAGTTGTTCCTTCTGTTGCCATAATAGCTATGGAGTTTGATGTCCCTGCTAATTCATCATCGACAAACCATCGAATGGATGATCCGTCATCCAGATTGGATGAGGACAGTAGCATTTGATGAGTTTCGGAAGTCGTGTCAGGAATGGCTGTGAAGGTGCCGCTAACCTCCAAAACATCAATTGTTAGAGGCACTTTTTCGCTTTCAAAGGAACTGTAAACCCCACTTACATAAATGGTTGTATCATGGAGAATTGCGTTGATCACCAGGTTGCTTCCGCTAGCAATTGGTTCTTCCTGATTTTGAAAGCGGTAAATATGGATCTTGTCTGCGGTGGGATCATTAATGGTGATGCTTTCGCCTGGACAAATGATTCTGTCTGATAACGTTGGTGCATCTGGTCGATTGGCAACCACCAGGTCTTTGGTGATCATATCTGTACAACCCTGAGCGTTTTCTATTGAAAGTGAAATTTGGTATGTACCAACTTCAGAAAAAGACAAAGAGGGATTTTGTAGCAAGGTAGTAGTGCCCTGATCAAAATTCCATTCCCAGGATATTGCATCCAAGCTTTGGTCTGTGAATTGCACTACATTGGTGGTTGGGTGATCCAGGTATAGTGTATCTGTTGACATCTCAAAATCGGCAATCTCACTCAGGAGCTTCACACGTATTTCGAAAATGTCTGAAGGGTAATTATTGTCCGTATTCTTGACATAAAAGAGGGTGTCTTTTGTGATAGTACCTGGATTAAATGAAGAACTGGAAGTGATAAAATCCTGCGCGAGTGGATCTTCATAAAAGTCATAGTTGGTGCCATCTGCCGGATCTATGATTATTGAAGTGCCATCACATGTAAAATAAGTTTCAAGCACCCTTGGTTTTTGAATGAAATCATTCAGGCGACTCACGGCACTTATAAACTCCCCATCCAGATTTGCTTTGGAATTAGCTACGGCATAAATGACCGAAATATAGATTTCGTCATAAGCGTCTAGTTGGGTGATAGTTGTTCCATTGATGGTGGCAACATCATTGCCTGCGCCAACACCGCCAGCAGAGACTTTATTTTGTGTAACCAAATAGTCATATTTTAATTCGTCAGTGAATGCATCATCAATGTCCTGTGTGTTTCCATTAAAAGCACCCATATCCAGGGCGCTGTATTCAGGGTTATCACCTCCAATGACCTTTACCCCTGCAAATAAATCATTGGTTTCATTTCTTGCATACGTATAATCATTTGCAGGATCGTATTCAGCGAAATTGTTAGTTGGCACATCCAGATCCCAATCAGCAAAAACTCCAAATGACAGATCGTCGATTGCCGAGGCTGAGTTATTCACTATTCGATAACGAATAATTAAATAATCATCACCGTCCCAGGTAGCATTCGATTGTTCAATGATCAGTGGATAATTTAAATCGGTAAACTCAGAATAGCCGAAATGATCCGCTTCCTGGTGGTGGTAGAATTTGTAGTACTGTTGTACCTGGAAATCCTGATTGCGCGATTGAGTACTGTAGTTACTGATGATGTTGTCAGATACGGTGGAGGGGTTTGTCGCCAGCATAACCCCCGAATAGGTCATAAGTGTATCTAGCTGGTATTGAAATCCGGACCCTTCGAAGTTGGGACCATATTCGTTGTAACCAAGGTCTCCGTCACCGCTTATGGTCATGCTTATCTTCTCATTACCAAAATCAGCATAGTCAGGAGATGTTGTGACTGATAAAAACTGAAAATCAGTATAGCCAGCTTCAGCATAATCTATTCGAAGATCAATGGTGGTTTCCGGCTCCAGGTTCTCATCAAGGATGATTTCAAATGATACATCTTTGTTTTCCTGGCTGCCGAAATATCCTGGGAGAATGGTTCCTTCTGTAATAGAAAAATCATCGTTGGGTGAAGAAATGGTCAGCGTTGGATTATTGATGGCAGAGAGATAATTCGTTAAGGTTGTTGAGACATATACGGTATCACCAAAAAAGGCGACATCTCCATAATTTGAGCTTAAAGATGGATTCGAAGCTCTTAATGATTTCACATTGGACTGACTTACAGCACGATATACATTTAATCGTCCTTTTCCCAGTTTACCATCATAATTGTCATTATTCCCAACATCATAAATATCGTCAGCAGTTGCCCGTAAACGTTCCATGATTTGCAGAGCAGAGAGGTTTGGAAAAACATCTTTCACCAGTGCGGCAGCTCCTCCTACCAACGGAGCTGCATAAGAGGTGCCGGGACCACCATTTGCATACCCGTTATTATTGACGGTGGAATACATGGAAACCCCGGGAGCTATCAAATCTACGGCATAGTTGAAGGTAGACCCGGAAGACTTATTGTCATTGGCATCTGATGCGCCAACGGAGAGCACATTGTCATAACTGGCCGGATACCATTTATTTTCTTCTGTGGATTTACCACCCTCATTTCCTGCTGCCGCAACAATAACCACGTCGTGGTTTAGTACTGCATCATTTATAATGTCCTGCTCAGATTGAAGTGGCACACCCATTCTTCCCCACGATAAATTCAGGATTGCAATACCATTTTCAGCGGCATAAGTGATAGCTTCATATAGGCCGCCATCAGTACCTGAGGAAGACTTAAAACCTTTCAAAGCTGCTAGTTTAGTTCTGTATCCCACACCTGCTATGCCCTTGCCATTGTTCGCTGAGGCAGAGGCAATACCACCCACAATCATTCCATGGTTTCCATTCTGAATACTGGGATCATTGTCCAGGTCTGCAAAGTCATAGCCGTAATAATCATCGATATATCCATTTGCATCATTATCTGTCCCGTCAATTGGATCGGCGGTATTTAACCAGAGATTGTTGATAATATCTTCATGATCCAGATCTAGTCCGGAATCAACAACGCCAATCGCAATGTCATCATCTCCTTGGGTAATCTCCCACGCCTCAAATGCATGGATGTTTTCCAAATAATATTGGTTTTCAATCAGTGGGTCAGAGGTACTTAAGAGCTCGTATTTTACTATTGGATCAGCATAGACCAAGTCATTTTTTCTACGAAGTTGATTGCAAAATGTGATTGGATCCATGCCTTCTGGCACACGTAATTTCACCAGATTCTTAATCGGACTTTCTATTCCGGAATTACTTAGTTTCTGAGTTTTGGAAGGCGAAAGGGCAGGATCAATTCCTTGTTTATATTTCACATAAACCCACTCTTCTTTTAATTCCTGACCTTTAAAGTCAATAGGTTTTAATAGTTTCTTATTTTGAGAAAAACTCACAGAAACCACTAGACCCAACACCAATATAGCTAGTAGTTTTTTCACGTCACACGAAGTTTTCTGACTGCTTTCGCTGCTGCTTTTGGCCAGAATCGCTTGAGGTAAATGCCCATTTTTTCTTTTAATCCACCCACATAGAGCTCGTTCTTATTAGCTTCAATCGCTTTAATAATAAGCTTTGCACATTTTTCAGGCGACATACCTTTTTCCTGTCCCGGATCCATTTTGTTTTGTTGACTTCCATCACCCACCAATGCATTGTAGGAGATGTTTGTCTTAATATATCCGGGGAGTACAATGGTAACCTTGATATTATCTTCATGATGTTCAGCTCTTAGCGCATCATAGAAACCGTGAAGTGCATGTTTGGATGCGCCATACCCCGATCGAAAAGGGGTATTGATAATTCCCACGGTTGATGTAACAATAACATGATGTCCTTTCTTTCGCTTCACCATTTCAGGTAGTAACTTTTTTGAAAGTGTGATAGATCCGAAATAATTGATTTCCATTAACTTTCGGTCCACTTCCAGACTGGTGTTGAGGATTGTATCGCGTTGACTGATACCTCCGTTATTAATCAAAATGTCCACCTCTCCATAGATGGTAGATGCTTCTTTCGCCCGTTGCTTCAGCGAAAAGCTATCTTCAAGGTCGAGTGTTAGAATGGTAACATTCTCAGAATTACATTGTGCTTTCACACGTTCGAGTTCCTCTTTTCTTCTGGCAGAAATGATCAGTTTGGCACCTTTTTCAGCCAGCTGATAGGCCAGATGCTCACCAATGCCTGAACTGGCTCCAGTGAGCCAGACCACACTATCCCTGATCTTGGTCATTCTTTTGTTTATTATTTTCTATAAACACATAAATGCTGTATACACCGACTGCTGTACCGAATGGAAAGCTAAAAATGGATACGCATCCAGCAATCAATGCGATCACCACACCCCAGCTTTTCTTTTGAAGGAGACCAATACCACCAATAATGGATGGTAGTGCAGAAAAAATCAATAATAGAACGAATATGACTCTTATGATGGAACTAACCATAAAGAGGATTTCGTCAGCATCTTGCCCTGCATCTTTTGCAATCTCCTCGGAGATAAACGGATAAAAAATGGATACCAGGCTCCCAATAAAAATGAAGGTGATGGCGATCAGTGATCCATAAACAATATGTATAATACCGAGTGTTCTTTTGTGTGATTGAATGTCCATGATTTTGATTATTTCTTTGAATATACAACGAAATCAAATGAATATTTGTGTCGTTCGTCTACCGGGTGATGTTCCCTTGATTCTTCTTTCCAGATATTCGTATCAAACTCCGGGAAGGTTACCTGACCATCAAATGCTCCATTGATCTCAGTGAGGTATATGCGGTCAGCATATTCAAGACCCATTCGATAAATCTCTCCACCTCCTATGATGAAAGCCTCTGGCTCTTTGTTTTTTCTGGCTATATCTAACGCTTCTTCGAGGGATTTGACTACTTGAGCTCCTTCCGGTTGGTAATCTTCCTGACGAGTGATAATGATGTTGGGTCGTGCGGGTAGGGGCTGGAAGGAACGAGGTAGTGACTCCCAGTTTTTACGTCCCATAATCACATGATGACCTTTGGTGGTATTTTTGAAATATTTGAAATCATCCGGCAGATGCCATGGAATGTCATTGTCTTTTCCTATTACTCGGTTGCTGCCCATTGCAGCTATCATAGATATAATCATGTGGGATAACTTTTTAAACTTTCGCTACGTTTTGGAAATAAAACTGACTGAAATGGAAATACTACTTATTGTCTTAATCGCTACTATTTTTCTTAATGTAGTAATTTCTACCCTCAAGAAAGATGATTGGTTTCGTTGGATAACTTTATCAATAATTATTGGTCCACTAAGCCTCCCTTTTCAAATACTCTCATCAAGAGCCTAATTATTAAACTGGTAGCCTCTCAGGAAGTCTTCGACATTCATTCTTTTCTTTCCCTCAAGCTGAAGGTCGAGAATATTCAATGTTCCATCCTTTGTATTTACCCGGATGTAATTTTTCCCGTCTGAGTAAAATTCCCCAATGGGCTTATTGGTTCCTTCTTTGGCTTTCCCAACCTCAAAAATTTTTAGCGTTTTTTTGTGAAATTCTGTCCATGCGGCCGGGTAAGGAGACAGGCCTCTAATGAAATTTCGAATAGTTTCTGATTTTTGCTGCCAGTCAATTTTACAATCCTCCTTGAAAATCTTCGGTGCGTGTTTAATTTCCTGATCCATGTTTTGAGGGAATCGAGGGTTATCCCCCGCCTCAACAGCTCTAACTGTTTTTAAAACCAGATCAGCTCCTTTCTTCATCAATCTATGGTATAAGGTGCCAACATTATCGTCTTCATAGATGGGCTCTTTTTCCTGGAAGATAATCTCTCCGGTATCTATCTCATGTTTGAGGAAGAATGTGGTTACTCCGGTTTCTTTTTCTCCATTCATAATTGCCCAATTAATAGGAGCAGCGCCGCGGTACTGTGGTAAAAGTGAGGCATGGAGGTTGAAAGTTCCTAATGGCGGCATATCCCAAACGGCTACTGGGAGCATGCGAAACGCGACCACAATCTGGAGGTCAGCACGGTAGCTTTTAAGTTCTTCCAGAAATTCATGAGACTTGAGGTTGGTGGGCTGGAGGACAGGAAGCCCAGCCTCCAGCGCATATTCTTTAACAGCGGAAACGCCCAGCTTTTTGCCTCGGCCTTTTGGTTTGTCTGGTGCGGTAATCACTGCTACAACATTCACCTGACTTTCTACTAGCCTTTTGAGACTGGCCGCTGCAAAATCGGGTGTTCCCAAAAATATAATTCGAAGTTCTTTGCTCATATACATGCAAAGAAATCAAACCCTGGCTTTAATCAATCAATGATCGTAGTTTCAATGAGACTGTTTTTTCAGTTCCTCCTTGATTAACCAGTAGCTCGACGGTTTCCCCTTCTTCTTTTAGCATCTTTTTAACCTCAGCCAGATTTACTTCCAACATTGACTTACCGTTGATTTTTACCAATTCATCATTCAGTTTAATACCGGCCTCAGCAGCAGGACTGTCATCAAATACCTGGTGTATCAGCACTCGTTCTTTGTCTTTAGAGAGTTGTACATCTATGCCGCTGCAATTCACTTTGAAGTTTGCATCATATGTATGATCACGTTCCAGGTAAAGCATCTTTGTTCCATAATCAATGGTCATATTGTACATCCGCAGTATTTGAGAGCCAATAATACCAGCTACTTTCTTGTCTGCCTGTATTCCTGAGGTAGCAGTACTTATGCCAATCGGCAGGTCTTCAATTGTTTGGTTTCCAAATTTGAAAGATTGAACGTGCCCTTCGTAATGGGGATTTTCCTCATCGGAAAGACCTTTAACCAGATAGGAGTAATGCTTTCCTGTTTTATGGATCACATCCCATTCCTCGGCATATGGTGAATTAAAATCTAATGTGGTTCCAGCACCTGTCATTACAAAAAAAGTACCATCATGTGGCTCGCCGTTATTCAAAACCACAGTTCCTTCGATAACTGGAATGGAAACATGAAGAGAAAAAGGAATAGCATCTCCACGTTTTGGCGAGTTACTGTGATCGTAAATATTCATTGTTTTCGAATCGAAATTGATATAGACAGAGTGATGCCTTAATAAATCATATCCAATGATTCCATCCAGGTCCATACCTAAACTTATCTCCAGGTGATCAAGGTCAGTGGAGTATACTTTTGTGTTTTTTTCCATAAGGAAATGATTGATGGCGATGGTGTTATGCTTAATTAGATGCCAGGCAGAGGAGGTTTGATTCATCTCAATCTCTTTGCCTGACAGACTTAGCTTTTCAGCAACATCATCATCAATGACTGTGTATCCGGAACCAGTATCGAAAATAAAATCAAGAGGTTCCGAGTCATCTACACTCACCTGAATGATGATGTGATCACCAAATAATTCAAATGGAATTGTGGTGATGGGCGCTTGTGCAAAAACAGTAAAGGATAAGGCCAGAGTTAGTAGATAGGTTAGTTTCTTCATGATTGGTTATTTGAAATGACTGGATGAAGTTAAAAAGTTTAGCTGACAAAGATTATAAAATCAGGCCATTAAAAGTGAATAAAGATTTTGGCTGAACATTTTGAAGGTCATGGATGTTGAGCGATGAAACAAAGATATATATGAGTAAGCGTGTTTGGTTAGTCACAGGATGTTCAACAGGTTTTGGAAGAGAACTGGTGAAAATTGTAGCGGAGAGGGGAGAAATTGTGATAGGGACAGTCAGAAAACAAGAGCAAATTGCAGAGTTAGAGGCGATCAATCCTGATTTGGTTAAAGGTGTGATTTTGGATGTACAAAAGCAAGAGACAATTGATCATACCAAAAATATCATAGAGAAAAATTACGGTCGATTGGATGTGCTGGTAAATAATGCCGGATATGGAACATTAGGTCCAATTGAAGAAACATCCGAGGAAGAAATTCAAAGACAGTTTGATGTGAATGTGTTTGGGTGTATTCGAATGATGAAGTTGGCCTTGCCTTTTATGCGGAAGCAGCGAAACGGAAACATATTGAACATCACGTCCATTGCCGGGCTGAATGGGTTTCCGGGAGTCGGTATTTACAATGGGAGCAAGTTTGCGCTGGAAGGAATAGGAGAAGCTCTAGCAGCGGAAACCAGACACATCGGCATAAAGGTGACTAATATTGAGCCCGGACCTTTCCGGACAGACTGGGCAGGAAGGTCGGCCACATTTAATGAGTCTTCTATTGAAGAATACAATGAAACGGCCACTAAAAATATGGAAAGCATTCGCGAAGTGAGTGGCAACCAATTAGGTGATCCAGTGCGTGCGGCAAAAGCAATGTATGAAGTCACCACTCTGGAAAATCCTCCAGTGCATTTACCGCTAGGTCGTCCAGCGTACAAGCGTGTGGGCATACGATTGCAAGAGTTCAAAGAAGAGATTGAGACGTTCAGAGATTTAGGCGAGCCTACTGATTATACGGAAGAGGAATTGGCTAGCATGGACTAGCATGTCCAGTTATCTCATCAAATTTTAGATTTCAGAAAATTCTCTATTGATTTCTGATCGAGATTCAATGCTTCAAGCATCTTAATCGCAGAAGCTCTATTCTTTTTCAGAGCTCGTTTGAAAGATTCGTACTGGCCGGTGACTTTTAATCGCTGCATGATAGTCATACCGACGTAATTGGATTGTATGGTGCTCATATTTTCTTTTTGTTTTACAGTTAATTAAAAATGAGCTGGTTGTGAAAGTCTATGTAAATAGACACCTAATATAACGAGGTAGTTTGATTCTTGTTGGAAGTTTTTTCAGGTAGTAGATGACATGCATGTTTTGATCGATTAACGTGCACTTTCTGCGTCACTTAATAATACCTATTTACTCATGAGGCTGACTGGTGAAATGCCACTCTGTTACCTTCACTATCTTCAAAGTGAGCAACGAACCCATGTTCACCAATACTCATTTTTTCATTTAGCACTTTACCTCCATTGGAGCTGATTCTTGGAAGCACATCGTTGATTTCCTTCACGGAAAAATAGATCAATGCCCCCTCATGAGAGGGTATGTAGGTTTCCTGTTTTATTAATGTACCGGTAGCCCCACTCTGATCAGTTTCAAAAGGGAAGAATGACATAACCGATGTGCCCATAGCAAAATCATCACCCATGTTTATATCAAATATGGAAGCGTAGAATTTCTTTGCTCGGTCCATGTCGTTTACGGGAAGTTCAAACCAATTTGCTCTCATGGAATTGTTTTTAGGGTAAAGGAATATAGGTGTCATCATTTGGCACCTTAGGGAATTGTTTATTACGCCATCGCTCTTTTGCTTCTTCTATTTTTTCTTTACTTGAAGATACAAAATTCCAGAAAATATGTCGCTCCTCGGGGAAGGGCTTACCTCCAAAAAGGAGCACTCTCGAATTTGGAGCTATCTGCAATCCACATTCATTATCTGTTTTTGAAACGAGCATATTTCCTTTTTCTACCACCTGATCGCATGCGTTGATGCTCCCTTCTACAATGCAAAATCCGATTTCACCCGACAATTGATCTTTCACATGAAGGTCATATGTATCATCCGTTTCTATCTCTATCATGAAGAGGTCTGAATGAACGGGTAGCGGGGATTCTTTGCCAAATCCTTTTCCTGCGACGAGTTTAAAGTGGGCCGTACCATCTTTCCAGGTGGGTAGTTCTGCCCCATCGAGGTGATGAAATACTGGCTCCATCTCTTCTTTTTCTTTGGGAAGAGCTACCCAGATCTGGTATCCATGCATGGTAAACTGCTGCCCATGCCTAAGCTCTGCTGGCGTTCGTTCCGTATGTGTTACGCCTTTACCAGCCGTCATCCAATTGACAGAGCCGGGCTTGATATGTTGATCAGATCCAATGCTGTCTTGATGTCGAGCTTCACCATCAAATAGATAGGTTAAGGTTGAAAGCCCGATGTGCGGGTGTTGATCAATATCGAGGTATGTACCCGGTTTTATCGTAGTGGGGCCCATGTGGTCTATGAAGATGAACGGTCCTACCATCCGCTTTTTTCGAAAGGGGATCAGTCTGCCTACTAAGAAGTCGCCAATGTCACGACTTCTTTCTTCGATGATCATATCTGTATTTGACATATTAAAAAATTGAAGATCCAGTAATCTCAGTCAATAACTCAAGAGCTCGCATACCGGCGGTACTGTTTCCTTTTTCATTGAGCTTCGGACTCCATACAGCCACGCTATACATGTTTGGATAGACCGCTACTATACCACCTCCAACACCACTTTTGCCTGGTAAGCCTACGCGGAAGGAAAACTCTCCAGCCTCATCATAGAACCCACATGTCTGCATGATGGCATTGATACGCTTGGTATGTACTTCGCTTAGTACTCGTTCCTCATCTCTGAGTAGTTTTCCCTGATTTGCAAAAACCACAAATGTCTGAGCTAACTCCCGACACGACATACTTAGTGAGCAGGTATCAAAATAGAAGTCCAATACATCTTCAGGGTCATTATGAATGTTTCCATAGCCTTTCATCAAATTGATCATGGCTCGGTTGCTATAGCCTCCGGCCTTTTCTGAAGCTGCTACCTTTTTGTTGTAGTTGATTGTAGAGTTGCCAGCCATTCTTCTTACAAAGTCCAGGTATTCTTTTTGTGGATCTTTTAGGTGAGTCATCAAGATATCACAGATGACTAATGCACCGGAATTGATCAATGGATTTCGAGGAATCCCATGTTCGTATTCCAGCTGTACCAGGGAGTTAAACGGATCGCCAGAAGGCTCTACATCCACACGTTCCCAGATTTTATCATCTTCTTCTTTGAGTAGTGCCAGCGCGAGTGACATTACTTTTGAAATACTCTGTATCGAAAATCGCTCCTCAGAGTCGCCGAAATGAAACTCTTCACCAATCACACTGTTCAGGTGCATACCTAGTTTATCCGGATTGACTTTGGCTAATTCAGGGATATAGGTGGCCACCTCTCCCTCAAGCTTTTCTCCTGCCAGCTGATCTTCGATTACATTTAATATGCCTTGATAATCCATTTAATCTTTATAAAGCAAATATTGTTTTCTCTTCTTTTTAAAATTCGAAAGTGCTGGCTCCCACGAAGCTCTGACCTCCTCCTCTGTCTGTCCTTCTTCTATCTGTTTTTGCAAGGAATTAGTTCCGGCAAGCCGCTTAAAATAATCATTGAAGAAATCATCACGATTCATTTTTTTATATGCCTCAATTAAAGGCTGTAGCGAAAATGCATAACTCGGTTGCTTTCCAATCCAGGAAAGACCATAGCATCTTTGATCTTCATAAGGTGGCCATTTGGCCCCTTCTCTGGAAACAGGAGTAAATGAATGAGTTGTGTCCGGGTAATCCGGGTGGCCGATTTGCTGAAAAGCATAATCGGTTCCTCGTCCCACGGACATGATGGTTCCCTCAAATAGGCACAGACTGGGATAAAGTGCGATACTTAAATCGTTGGGCAGGTTGGGCGAGGGATTTACTGGTAAGGAGTATCTTTTCTGATGATTCCAGTTTCTTGTTTTGATAATTTTCAGGTCAGTTTTTACTTGATTTTTTAACCACCCTTCTTCATTAATCATTTGCGCGAGCTCACCCACTGTCATGCCATGAACAATCGGAATCGGGTGCATCCCAACAAACGAACTCAAGGCAGTATCTAAAACAGGTCCATCCACATAACTTCCATTTGGGTTGGGGCGATCAAAAATTAGTAACGGGATATCGTTTTCAGCACATGCTTCCATCACATAATGCATGGTGCTGATATAAGTATAAAACCTGGTTCCCACATCCTGGATATCGAATATCATAATTTCTATTCCGTTCATTTGCTCGGTGGATGGCTTCTTGTTTTCACCATAAAGCGAAATCAATTCAAAGGAGGATTCCGAATTTTCGTATTCTACTTTCACTCCATCACTGATCGTTCCGGTGAAGCCATGTTCCGGTGTAAAAACCTTCTTAATGTTGATTCCAAGGCTTTGAAGTGAATCTGTAAGGTGGGTGCCTTCAATGAGGGAGCTGTGATTAACAGTCAGTCCTACTTTTTTGTCTTCAATTAAAGGCAGGTAATCATCCGTTTGATAAGCTCCCGGAAGAATGCTCCTTTGTTGCTCCTGGGCTTGATTGGAACAGCCCAGAGTAATAAAAACAAGTAGAAAATAAAGTCGCTGCATATTAATTCGCCAAGTTAGCTTGTTCTTACAGTATTGAAAACCCTATTTTGCAGTCAGACAATGAACCTTCCTTTTTTCATATCAAAGCGCATTTCAAAAGAAGCCTCGGGTTCTTTTTCGAGTATCATCAATCGAATTGCGGTGGTGAGTATCGGATTGGGTCTGGCTGTTTTGATTTTGGCATTCATGGTGCTCTTTGGCTTTAAAAAGGAAATCAAGGATAAAATTTACAGCTTCAGTGGACACCTGATTATCAATAAATACACATTGTCAACCTCATTTGAAGAGAGCTCTATCACTGTAGATGATTCTTTAATTCAACAATTGAAAAGCTACCCACTAACTGAGCGCATACAACCGTATGCTATGAAGGCAGCCTTGTTGAAAACAGATGAGGAGGTACAGGGGGTGATCGTTAAAGGGGTAGATGAATCCTTTGATACGCTTGGTTTCAATAAACACATGGTAGAGGGAAGGTTTCCCAATCTCACGGGGAAAGAGTATTCCACTGAAGTAGCGTTGAGTAAACGGGTATCCAACTACTTAGAATTGAATGTAGGGGATGAGGTCTTGATTTACTTTGTGCAAAATCCTCCTCGTTTTAGAAGGTTACTGGTAACAGGAATTTATGAGACGGGTTTGGAGGAATTTGATGAAAAAATCATTTTAGGGGATCTGGATTTAGTTAGAAGAATCAATAATTGGCCCGACTCACTTGCGGGTGGAATCGAGGTTTTTCTTACGGATACAGATCAAATAGATAGAGCTGGAGATGACCTTTTCAATAGTCTCGATATTGATTTGTATGTAGATAAAGTTACGAATAGGTATGTTCAGATTTTTGATTGGCTCAACCTACTGAATCGGAATGTGATCATTTTGCTAACCATCATTTTGTTCGTTTCCGGCACCAGTATTATCTCTATTCTTTTGATCCTGATCATGGAGAGAACCCAGATGATTGGTGTTTTAAAATCACTTGGAGCTCAAAACAAATTAATCCGACGAATTTTCATTTTCAATGGGTTTCAACTCATCGTCAGGGGGCTTTTCTGGGGAAATTTGATTGGACTTTCGCTAGGATTCATTCAGTATTATTTTAAAGTGATCCCTCTTGATGCGGCTAATTATTATATGCCTCATGTTCCCATTCAGATCGATGTAGGTACGATCATTGGTTTGAATCTGTTAGTACTGACATTGATCGGGCTAACACTTTTGATTCCGGTTGCTATAATTTCCAGAGTAAGGCCGGTGAAAGCCATTCGGTTCGATTAGTAAACCGGATCGTATTTCTTGAATAGGCTTTTGATTTTCATTTGCAGGACTCCAAATACAGCCTCTTTAAAAATGCCTTTAGACATCTTAGAAGATCCTTTTGTTCGATCAGTAAAAATAATCGGAACTTCAACGATTTTAAATCCGTGCTTCCAGGCATTGAATTTCATTTCGATCTGAAAAGCATATCCAATAAACCTGATCTTGTTCAGATCCAGTTTATCAAATACATGTCGGCTGTAGCATTTGAACCCGGCAGTGCTATCCCGAAACGGCATCCCTGTGATGATGCGGACATAAAAACTTGCGAAGTAGCTCATTAGCACACGCCCCATGGGCCAGTTTACCACGTTTACTCCCGTCACATACCTGCTTCCAATTGCTACATCTGCGCCATCCACACAGGCAGCATGTAGGCGAACAAGATCGTTGGGATCGTGAGAAAAATCAGCATCCATTTCGCAGATGAAGTCATAGCCTTTCTCGATTGCCCACTTGAACCCTGTAATATAAGCTGTACCGAGACCAAGTTTACCTTCACGCTCAATCAAATAAACTCGGTCAGGCGTTTTAGCCATCTCCTCTTTCACAATGTCGGCGGTCCCATCAGGCGAGCCATCATCTACAATTAGGATATCAAACAGTGGAGACAGCACCCGGGTCACATTGATGATGTCGCGGATATTTTCGCATTCATTGTAGGTGGGTATGACAACTAAATTTTTGGACATTCAATGAAATTCAGGCTGATTGAAGTTTAAAAATAACTGGTTTTGATTAACGCACTTTCCTGGAAAAGTGTTTAAAAATCAATACCCTAAAATTTTCATCATGGCCTCACTTTTTTGTTCTGGCGCAAAAAGCTCATGGGTAATATTTCCATCCTCATCTCGATCGATGATAATGTGTTTAGGGGCCGGAATCAGGCAATGCTGAATGCCTCCATATCCACCCAAAGATTCCTGGTATGCTCCTGTATTAAAGAAGCCGAAATATAATGTTTCGTTTTCATCATATTGGGGTAAGAATACTTCACCAATGTGTGCTTCAGAATCATAATAGTCCTGGCTGTCACAAGTCAAACCACCCAGATTCACACGGTGAAATGGGTTTTGCCAATGGTTGATTGCCAGCATGACATACTTTTGATTTAACCCCCAAACATCCGGCATATGTGTGATAAATGAGCCATCCATCATATACCATAGCTCTTTATCGTTTTGTAATTTCTGATCTAGTACAGAATAAATGGTAGCGCCACTTTCGCCAACTGTAAAACTTCCGAATTCAGTAAAAATGTTTGGAACAGGGACATGATTCTTTTTACAAATCCATTGAATGTTTTCGATGATCTGTTCGGCCATGTATGGATAGTCAAACTCGAAGTGTAGTGAGTTTTTAATAGGGAATCCACCGCCGATATCTACGGTATCCAGTTCCGGACAAATCTTTTTCAACTCGCAATACTTATAAATAAACCTGCTCAATTCGCTCCAGTAGTAAGCAGTATCCTTTATGCCGGTATTGATAAAGAAGTGAAGCATTTTGAGCTTTGCTTTAGAATCTTTAATCTGCTCCTTATAGTATGGAAGGATGTCGCTATATCGAATACCTAGTCTGGATGTATAAAAAGCAAAGTTTGGTTCTTCATCAGCTGCGATTCTTATTCCAACCTGAAATTCATCTTTCACATTGGCTTTGTAGTGCTTTAGTTCGTTCAGGTTATCCAGGATAGGAATACAATTTTTGTAGCCTTCATTAAGCAAGGCGGCTACTTCCTGAAGGTAAAGCGGTCGCTTGAAGCCATTGCAAATAATGTAGTGATCCTTGGTGAGTTTACCAGCCTTTAGCATGCTCCTCACAATTGGAATGTCATAGGCGGATGAGGTTTCGATATGAGCATCGTTTGAAAGTGCCTCTTCTACCACAAAGCGGAAGTGCGAGCTTTTGGTGCAATAGGCATAGGTGTAGCTGCCTTCGTACTTATGCTTTTTGATAGCATCATTGAAAATCTTATACGCGTATTTGATGTTTTGCTCAATCTTAGGGAGGTAACTGAGCTTAAGCGGTGTGCCATACTCTTTTATGATTTCCATCAGGTTTACCCCATGGAAGTGCAGATTGTCGTTTTCTACTTTGAATTCTTCAGTGGGGAAATAGAACGTTTGATCTATTAGATCGGCATATTTTCTCATCGGCTTTTAGAAAAATTGGGATGCAATTATCCATTAAAAACAGGATTCATAAAAATAAATACCTTTTGATTTTAGAAATGTTAGGATTAGAGTTTCTACACACTTAATCCTTTGCCATTGGATACTGATAACCTTGATTATTAGCGTTAATTTTGCGTCAATTTTCTAATTGCATGATCACCGTAAGAGTTTTAGACGAAACAGCGCCTCTTGAGGCGGTTATTTTAGGCATTGCTGACAGCATGGGACCAGTCCCAAAAATCGAGGAGACCTATGATCCAAAGTCAAAAGAGCACATTTTGGCTGGCACTTTTCCCAAAGAGCCTGACCTAATCAAGGAAATGGATGGTGTGGTCAAAGTGTTGGAAAAACATGGTGTGAAAGTGTACCGGCCTGAGAATATTTCTGAGCTCAATCAAATTTTTGTCAGAGACATTGCTTTTGTCATTCAGGATAAACTGGTAGTGCCTTGTGTAACACCAGAACGAAAACTTGAATCAGATGGGATTCAATATGTAATAGATGAAGTGGAAAGTGTGTTGCTTCCTGATGAGCATGAGCGCATGGAAGGAGGAGATATTATGCCTTGGAGGGATCATATTTTTGTTGGGTATTCCAAAGCAGAAGATTTTGATAAGTACACTGTTTCCCGAACCAATGAAGCTGCTGTAAACTATCTAAAGAGAACATTTCCTGATTTTATTGTTAAAGCATTTGAATTAAAGAAATCTGATGATGATCCTCGGGAAAATGCACTGCATCTCGATTGTTGTTTTCAGCCGGTTGGAAAGGACAAAGCGGTGATCTATCGCGGCGGATTTAAAAATCCGGAAGATGCAGATTTTTTGATCAACTTTTTCGGAGTGGAAAATATCTTCGAGATCACCAAAGAGGAGATGTATGAAATGAACTCCAACTTTTTTTCCATTTCTCCTGAAGTTGTCATTTCTGATAGCAGCTTTAAACGATTGAATGAACAGTTAAGAAAATGGGGATTGACAGTGGAAGAAGTTTATTATCGAGAAACAGCCAAGATGGAAGGTTTGTTGAGATGTTCAACTATGCCATTGAGAAGAAAATATGAGTAAGCAGATCACCAATCATATCATGATGATTCGTCCGGTTGCATTTTACATGAATGAGCAAACGGCCGTGAATAACTATTATCAGAAAATAGAAGAGGGGGTAAGCCCGGATGAAATTCAAAAACAGGCCGAAAGTCAGTTTGATGGTTTTGTGGAAAAATTGCGAGCTGAAGGAGTGGATGTAACTGTTTTTGATGACACAAAGGATCCTGCAACTCCGGACTCCATTTTTCCAAATAACTGGATCTCTTTTCATCAGGATGGAGTGATACGCCTGTATCCCATGTATGCAGAAAACAGAAGGCTGGAACGAAGGGAAGATATTGTATCCGGACTTAAAGAGAAGTTCAAGGTCACTGATGTAGTTAGCTACACTGACTGGGAGTCTAAAGCAGCTTACCTGGAGGGTACAGGCAGTTTGTTGCTGGATCGTCAGAATAAGATCGCTTATGCAGCAATCTCAGAGCGAACCATGCCAGATGTACTTGAGGACTTTTGTGATGAGGCTGGTTTTGATCCGGTGACTTTTCATGCACTACAAACAGTGAACGGAAAACGGCTTCCAATCTACCATACCAATGTGATGATGTGCTTAGGCGAGGAATTCGCTGTGGTGTGTCTGGATAGCATTGATGATATAGATGAAAGGGAAAACCTACTTGAAACCCTAGAAGAAACCGATAAGGAGGTTATCGAAATATCAGAAGAGCAAAAGGAACAATTCGCAGGTAATATGCTGCAAGTTCTTGGTAAAAACGATCAGCGGTTGATCGTTATGTCTTCAGCAGCTTTCAATTCATTAACGGATGAACAGAAAAAGCAACTTTCCAGGCATGGCAAATTGGTGCATAGTGACATCCACACCATTGAAAAGTTAGGAGGAGGAAGCGCAAGATGTATGATGGCCGAAATTTTCAATCCAACAAAATAGAACCAGGCAGAAAAAATGCTGGAACAAAAAATACAAAAAGCAATTTCCAAGGCTTTCGCCGAGCTGTATGATCATGAGCTAGTGGCAGCACAAGTCAGCTTGCAGCCCACCCGAAAGGAGTTTGAAGGTAGCTACACCTTCGTGGTTTTTCCTTTTCTGAAGATCACCAAAGGAAAACCTGAAGATTCAGGAGCCCAGATTGGAGACTGGTTGAAATCCAACACAGATTTCATCCAAGACTTCAATGTGGTGAAAGGGTTCCTGAATCTGGAAGTAGCAGATTTGACATGGGTGAGTACACTTCAGGATATTTCACTCGACAACACATTCGGGTCACTATCCGCTAATGGACAGAAGGTGATGGTGGAGTTTTCCTCTCCCAACACAAATAAACCGCTTCATTTGGGCCATTTACGTAATAATTTCCTTGGAGATTCTACTGCCCGAATTTTGGCTGCAAATGGCTTTGAAGTGAAGAAAGTGAATTTGGTAAATGATCGTGGAGTTCACATCTGCAAGTCCATGCTGGCCTATCAAAAACTCGGAAATGGAGAGACCCCTGAAAGCGCCGGAATAAAAGGCGACCATCTGATCGGGAAGTACTATGTAAAGTTCGATCAGCTATACAAAGAAGAGATCAACACGCTGGTACATCAGGGGATGGATCCGGAGGAAGCCAAGAAAGAAGCACCATCGATCAAGGCAGCACAAGAGATGCTTCAGAAGTGGGAGAGTGGGGATAAGGAAACCGTGGCGCTTTGGGAAAAAATGAATAACTGGGTTTACGAAGGGTTTGACAAAACCTATGAAACCATGGGCATCCGCTTCGACACCATGTACAAAGAGTCTAACACCTATTTATTAGGTAAAGAGCTGGTAGAAGAAGGACTTCAAAAAGGTGTTTTCTTCAAAAAAGAAAATGGGTCGGTATGGGTAGACCTCACTGACGAAGGGATGGACGAGAAGCTCGTTCTCCGTGCAGATGGTACTGCTGTTTACATGACTCAGGACATGGGAACCTGCGACATGAAACATCAGGATTTTCCGTTTGATAAATCGGTATTTGTGGTAGGCAATGAGCAGGATTATCATTTCAAGGTCTTGTTTGCCATCATGAAAAAATTAGGGAGGAAATATGCTGACGGGTTATACCATTTGTCATACGGCATGGTAGATCTTCCTTCAGGCAAAATGAAATCCAGGGAAGGGACGGTGGTAGATGCTGATGATTTGCTACAGGAGATGTTTGATACAGCTGAACGACATACCAAAGAGCTTGGAAAAATTGAAGGAATGGATCCCGAAGAAGCACAACAACTCTACCGAATGCTGGGGCTGGGTGCTTTGAAGTATTTCCTTTTAAAAGTGGACCCAAAGAAACGCATGCTTTTCAATCCACAGGAGTCCATTGAATTTCAGGGCCATACGGGACCTTTTATTCAATATACACATGCACGTATATCGGCTATTTTACGGAGGGCGAAATCTCTGGAGGTAAGCACATCGTTTGATACGGGGAAAGTTGGAGCGCTCAATAAGCGCGAGGCAGATCTCATTTTCAGAATTACCGAATTCACCAAGGCATTACAAGAGGCAGCCAAAGAATACTCTCCGGCGGTGATAGCGCAGTATGCTTATGACCTGGCAAAAGAATACAACGGCTTTTATCAGGAGGTTCCAATATTCAATGAAGATAACAAGGACAAATTAGCTTTCAGAGTGGTGTTGTCATCATTAGCAGCCAAACTCATCAAGGAAAGTATGAGCCTACTTGGCATTGAAGTACCGGAACGGATGTAACATGAAATCCTGGATCAAAGCTTTTCGATTAAGGACCTTACCACTGGCTTTTTCAGGCTGGCTGGTAGGAGTTTCGCTAGCTGCATCCACAGCAGATTTCAGCTATACTATTGCAGGGTTGACTTTGCTTACAGCGATTCTGCTGCAAATCCTTTCTAACCTGGCAAATGATTACGGAGATGCTTCATCAGGTGTTGATGAAAAAAGGACAGGTGAGCAGCGGATGGTAAGCTCAGGACAGATATCTCCGTCTGCGATGCGAAAGGCCATGATCATATTTTC
The DNA here is from genome assembly GCF_965221965.1 of Ekhidna sp. Classification (GTDB taxonomy): domain Bacteria; phylum Bacteroidota; class Bacteroidia; order Cytophagales; family Cyclobacteriaceae; genus Ekhidna. The sequence continues at coordinate 2,285,505 of NZ_OZ244926.1, read as the reverse complement.
CATTCTTTCCTTACTTTCCGGATCACTTTTACTTTATATCGCATTTCCTGAAGACTTTATTACGGCAATGGTATTTCTCTCTATTGGACTAATTGGCATTGGAGCGGCGATAAAATATACGGTAGGGAAGAACCCGTACGGTTATGCCGGATTTGGAGATGCATTTGTTTTTGTTTTCTTCGGTGTTGTTCTGGTCTTTGGCACTTACTACCTGCAGGTTCAAAACCTCAACTGGGAAATACTATTGCCGGCAGCCTCCATGGGTTTTTTTAGTGTGGGTGTTCTTAATGTGAACAACATACGTGATATTGAATCAGATCGAGCTGCAGGAAAAAACTCCATCCCCGTTCGAATAGGGAGGAAAGCAGCTGTGCGTTATCATACCTTTCTTTTGGTGTCAGGATTGTTATTTAGTGCTGTTTATGTCCACTTAAACTTCAGCACCGTTTGGGGATTTTTGTTCCTGATGGTTGGTTTTCTGTTCCGGAAAAATATTCGGGCAGTCAATACGCTATCTTCAGCTAAACTTGACCCTTACCTCAAGCAGATGGCTATTTCAACGCTGCTTTTTTCGATTCTTTTTTCCATTGGTCAGCTGGTGCCTTTATTGGCATATTAACAAAAGTCCGTTGTGATTATGATTTTCATCAAAAAAGGAAGATGAAAGTCATTTTTCATTAAATTGGGTGTATTAAAACTCACGACCACATGAAATCGGCTTTAAAAATTTTGTACGAGGCTCACATCTGCCGCAAATGAATTTTTTTCAAAGATTTCGCGTCACTTAATAAAAGATAAACTACATAAAAATGAAACAAATATTAGTACCCTACGATTTCTCAAAAGTGGCTGAGCATGCCCTTGATTTCGCATGCCAAATAGCTGATAAATCTGAAGGAAATATCATCCTTTTGAATGTCATTGAGCATCCTACGGCAGACTCATTCAAAACGATGGGCATTCAAAACGAGGATCCTATGGAGCAACTTTACATCAAAAAGATGTATGAGAAGGTGCAGGAAAAACTCAATAATGTGGTGTCAAATGCAAAGCATTCTGATGATAAAATAGCCACAAAGATTCAGCTTGGTAATGCGTTCAATACAATCATCGATCAGATTACAGAGGAAAATGTGGATTTGCTGATAGTTGGAACCGAGGGTGCCGAAGGATTGAATGAGTTCTTCGTAGGTTCCAATACCGAGAAAATTGTGCGAAAGGCACATTGTCCCGTGATCTCTGTCAGTGAAAAATTCGAACTGGAACCGATTGAAAAAATCGTCTTCGCTTCTGATTTCATGAATACAGATGACTTCCTGATCGAGAAGATAAAAAGTCTGCAAGCTATGATGGATGCGCAGCTAAAGATTGTCAAAATCAATACTCCTGCCAGTTTCACTTCAACAAGACATGACCTGAAGCAAATGAATGAGTTTGTGGATAAATATGGCATTGAGAACTATACCATTGAAATATACAATTACAAAAATGAGGAGGATGGTATCATTCTATACGCTGAAGACTGTGGCGCAGACATGATCGCATTGGGCACCCATCAGCGTAAAGGAGTAGGGCACTTCCTTGCGGGCAGCATTGCCGAAGATGTGGTGAATCATGCCGGTGTTCCGGTTTGGACGGCACATATAAAAGACTAATTTGTGAAAAGGACATTTTCATTTTTGATATTGTTTTTGAGCCTCTGTTTTGCAGAGGCTCAGTCATTTCAGGCAGTCATCCAAAAAGGGCACGGGGAAGCGGTGAAATCAGCACGTTTTTCTCCAGACGGGAAATACCTGATCACAGCCAGTAGAGATAAGACGATTAGAATCTGGGACGCATTGACAGGGAGAGAGATTCGATCATTGGTGGGGCATGATCATACCGTAAATGGATTTTCTCTTTTTAACAATAAACTGGCTTCCAGCAGTGCTGATGGTACCGTAGGGGTGTGGGATATTACCACTGGTGAGATGCTGAAGCAAAGTGGCAAGCTGAAGGGTTATGTAACTTCAGTAAGCTTTAGCTCAGATGGAAAACTTCTGGCTGTAGGAAGCTATGCCGATTCTATTTCTATTTATCAGGTGAGCGATTATTCACTGGTTCAGAAGCTCAAAGCGAACGCAGATAGAGGCGTTGGATATGGCGTAAGTGTTTCGTTTAGTCCGGATGGTAAATACCTGGCGGTGGGAGAAGATAATAGGACAGCCAAGGTCTATAATGTCAAAGATTGGAGTCAAATACACGAACTAAAACCTGAGAAAGGATGGTGCGGTGGTTGCGGAACGCTGACCGATTTTTATGAGGATGAAATCATTAAGCTTTCCAATAACACAACCCTCACTAAATACAATCTCGCTACAGGTGAGCTGACTTTTGAAAGCACTCGAGAGTACGATGATATCGCTTCCGTACATTTTCAGCCGTTAGGCATGCACTTTCTCGCAGCTACTGAAGACTCTGTTTTTCTTTATCATAACAAAAGCGGAGACCTCATCCACAAATGGTCAATGGGGGCTGAAATCAATGATGCGGCTTTTCATCCAACCGCAGAAGAAATTGTCATCGCAGTTGACAAGGTGGTTGTTGTAACGGACTTTGAAGGGAAGGAGCTTAGAAGGTATGATGGTATTCTCAACCGATCCAGCACGGGACTGGATTATGATCTTGGTAGTTATTGGGAACATTACATCGCTAAATGGGTAAAATATAAATCGGCCAGGGCACTAAGTGATAAGTCATTCCTGGTGGGAAAAACTGGAAACAAAGCTCGAAAATGGAATATTAACAGTGCCTCGATTGATATGGAGTATTTAGGCCATGAAAAGGGTGTGCTTTGTTTTGAAGAGCTCGATGAAAATACGATTGCCACTGCAGGTGGAGATGGAAAGATTATCATTTGGGAAAAATCTTCTGGCAAACAAATCAAAATAATTGCTGCCCATCGGGAACCGATATTTGATCTGGAGCTAAGCCACAATGGAAAATACCTTGCCAGCACAGGCTGGGATGGGGTGATTAGTTTGTGGAATACCAGCGATTGGTCACGATATAACTATGTCTACAATGAAGGATCATCTACTTATTCCCTGGCATTCACAGAAAATGATGCATATCTGGTGGTTGGGATGCTGGATAAGACCCTAAAGCTGTACGAGGTAGAGACCAAACGATTTGTAAAGGAGTTTGTCGGGCATACGGATAATGTGACCACTGTTCAGGTTATTGGAAATGAAGTTGTTTCAGTCGGATGGGATGGTAAGGTCATCATCTGGGATCTTCATAGCGGTCTGATCAAAAATCGCATTGATACTAAAAAGCCAGTTTTCGGTATAGCACTTTACAAAGAGCTGTTGGTCTCCGTTGGAGCTGATAGAAAAATTACTTTTTGGAATAAAGATACTGGCGGATTTGTGCGTTCCCTGGGAGGACACCAGGCTGAGATCAATGGGGTAGATATTCAGGAGGATTTGATGCTAACTGCAGATGTGGATGGCGTTACAAAGTTTTGGGACTTAAAAGAAAGTAGAGAACTGTTCGAGCACATTCAGATTGGTAAGAATGACTGGATGGTGAAAACCCCAGAGGGCTACTTTGATGCCACCGATGATGCGATTTCAAATATTCACTTTGTCAGAGGCATGGAAGTGATAGGAGCAGATCAGTTGATGGATGAATTTTATGTACCGGGTCTTGTCGAAGAGATTTTTACTTCTTCCCGATCGGGGAAAAGCTCAGTGGGAAGTATCATGGATAAGGCACCACCGCCAACATTAAAACTCTCAGGTCTTTCAGAAAATGAGATTGCAAAGCTCTATTTAAAAGCAACTGATGAGGGAGGTGGAGTTGAGAATGTGAGACTCTATCATAATGGACGCAGGGTTTCATTAGAACCTCAAATCCAAAAGGTGCGATCGGACAAGAACGCGAAAATTTACAGCATCGAGTTTCCATTGGTAGCTGGCCACAATGAATTTGTAGCTGTGGCGTCTTCCAGTTCCAATTTGGAGTCAAACCGGGCTTCTGTCACCCTTTTTTCAGATTCCAAAGTACCAGGAAGTACCTGTCATATTTTGGCTGTGGGAATCAATGAGTATGAAAATCAGGCCTTAAATCTGAATTATGCTCGCACAGATGCCAGCTCCTTCTCTGAGCAGATGAAGCAACAGGGTGAGGCTATTTATTCGAAAGTAGTGTTGCACCAGGTGTTTGACAGGGAAGCTACGAAAGAAAAAATCTTAAAGAAGATTGAGGAACTAAAGAGTCAAATTTCTGTGAATGATGTCTTTGTCTTCTACTATGCCGGGCATGGGAGTATGGTAGATGGAAATTTTTATTTGGTTTCTTCTGGGGCCAGCAGACTCTATGATAATAGCAGGATAGATGAGTATGGTATTGATGCATCTACTTTGCAGCAGGCCATGCTGGAGATAAAAGCTTTGAAGCAGTTGATTGTGATGGATGCCTGTCAATCCGGTGGGTCAGTGGAGGTGCTTGCGCAACGAGGAGCACCGGAGGAAAAAGCCATTGCACAATTGTCCCGTAGCTCCGGCATTCATGTAATGGCGGCAGCCGGGAGCGAACAGTATGCAACGGAGTTTGAATCACTGGGTCATGGGCTATTCACTTATGCATTATTGAAAGGTCTTTCCGGAGAAGCGGACGGAGCTCCAAAGGATGGTAAGGTCACCATTTATGAACTTAAATCTTACCTTGACGATCAGGTTCCTGAGTTAAGCATTCTATATAAAGGAAGTCCACAATATCCTCATACATTCTCCAGAGGGCAGGATTTCCCTATTGTCATAGTAGGGGGTAAATAAGGTAAATGCAGCTTTTTTGATTTTTTTCGTAAGAAGTGTAATAAATCGGTACATTTTTGGTACTAATTACACCAAACACTGAACGTATTATTATGAAGAGATCTGTCACCAAACCATCGTCACCACTTAAGATCGCATTGCTAATTATCGGTTTTATAGTCAGTGGGTTGATTCTTTCTGAAGGACTTGTTAAAGATGAAAGTCTTGCCGATAAAAAAGGGAAGCACGACTCATTAAAAGAAAACATCGAGTCTAAGAAGAATTTGATAGTAAACACCTATTTAATTGGTGTTTCGATCTATCAGGAGGCGGTAGATTAAGCCGCTGCTAAAGAGACATTTTAAGGGCGAGGAAAAAATCTTCGCTTTTTTTATTTCACTTTTTTGCTAAAATGGGGTGACGGTCTATATTTGCACTCCCAAAACAAACACGGTTCAACAAAAGCCTGTTTATTTGAGGGAATTTTATTGAAACACGGTCCGTTCGTCCCTGCCTACCGGCAGGCAGGTAGGGTTAGGAGATCGAGTTTCTTAAAAAAGAAATGAACAGCTAAAAGAAGTTGTATTTAAAAATATTCGGTCCGTTCGTCTAGGGGTTAGGACGCCAGGTTTTCATCCTGGTAACAGGGGTTCGATTCCCCTACGGACTGCATTATAAGCCTGTAAGTATCTGACTTACAGGCTTTTTCGTTTTAATACTGTCGCTATAACTGTCGCATTAGTTTTTCTTAATTAATCTACCTTTAAATAAGGATGGTGGTGGTTTGTAATCAGTAGGTCATTGGTTCGAATACGACTAAAGGCTCTTGACTAGTCGACAAAAAATCCTCAACCTCAAAATTAAGTATTTGAGATACTAATAAAGCGTAAGATTGGTTGGGCTTGTCTTACTGTTTTCAATGCGAGTGTATTATCTCTATCCATTAACTCTCGAACTCGCTTTGAAAGAGTTTGAATAATCGCATTTTCAGAGGGTATTCCTAGCATTAAATATAAGAAATAAATAGGGGTTTTAGACTACAATCACCTGTTTGTATCCTTCATGGATGGATAAGCAAGCGCTGAGTAAAGTTTTGCTTCTCTGTAGGCAGCTTGAAAGCGAACTCATAGCTAGGAAGAGCCAAAAGTCTGCCCATTATAGGCAAGTCATTCGAAATCCCCAATCAACAGTATGGTCATTTCCGATCACTAATTCTACCTCTAAAGATGCTTAATACTGCAATCTGTTCATTCAAATAATCATCAAACCATAAACTTTAATAAAAATTTCGTAACTTTTTCATGAATACATATAACTAATTTTACGTTGGTGTAGCTAGAAATAGAAAATACTACGTGAAAAGATTTTTAGTAATATTCTTCAGTTTCCTTATCCTCTCTTCATCAGGGGGGTTGGTACTCGCCAAGCATTTTTGCGGTGGAGAACTGATAGAAGCTGGACTTTTCAAAGAACTTCATTCCTGTTGTGGTGGAGAGACGGAAAAGCCATCAGGTTGCTGTGACTTGGAACAAGAGATACTGCAGCACGATGAAAACACCCAAATATCTTTTCAATCGATAGACCCTCCTGAACAGGTATTACTTCAAACAATTGAAATTCCTACACTCGTTCAGGTATTCATTCAAGACAATTTTGTAGACCACTCCTATCTTATTCACCCGCTGACTGTTCCTGACAGACTCGCCAGGCATCAGTCTTTTCTACTTTAATAGTTACACACAATTAAGATGCATCACTGTTCTCCACTTAAGGAGGCCTTAGATTGCACTATTTTGTCTAGTTCTTCTAACTGTTAAAACATATTTCATTATGCTTAATAAACTGATCAGGTTCTTTTTAGAGAACAAGCTGGTTACAGCACTAATTGTGCTAATCTTTGTAGGATGGGGGGTGGCAACTGCACCATTTAACTGGAAGATGGAGAATTTTCCTCGCGACCCGGTACCTGTTGATGCCATCCCTGACATTGGGGAGAATCAGCAAATTGTTTTTACTACATGGATGGGAAGGTCTCCGCAAGATATAGAAGACCAGATTTCTTATCCGTTGACCACTGCGCTTCTGGGTGTGCCCGGAGTAAAAACTATAAGGAGTAATTCAATCTTCGGACTCTCTACAATTTATATCATTTTCGAAGATGATGTAGAATTTTACTGGAGTCGTACCCGAATATTGGAGAAATTGAATTCGCTTCCTGCAGGGACATTACCTCCTGAAGTTCAACCTGCTTTAGGTCCGGATGCTACGGCATTGGGACAAATCTACTGGTACACACTGGAAGGACGAAACCCTGAAACTGGTGAGCCGACAGGTGGTTGGGACCCTCAAGAACTGCGAACCATCCAGGATTTTTATGTAGGATATGCCCTCACCTCTGCTTCGGGGGTATCAGAAGTAGCAGCTATCGGAGGGTTTGTAAAAGAATATCAGGTAGATATTGATCCGGTAGCGATGAAAGAGTACAACGTAAACGTGGCTCAAATCATGCGTGCTGTAAAGGAAAGTAATCTGGATGTGGGTGCCCGCACTATTGAATACAACAAAGCTGAGTACTTAGTCAGAGGTTTGGGGTATATCAGAACCCTGGAAGACCTTGAGGAAGCAGTAATCACGCAGCATAACAATACACCCATTCGAATCAAGGATGTAGCTGTTGTCAATTTTGGTCCATCTACTCGAAGAGGTGGTCTTGATAAAGGAGGGGCAGAAGCTACTGGAGCAGTTGTCGTTTCACGGTATGGTGCCAATCCGCTTGAGGTAATAGAAAATGTAAAAGAAAAAATCAAAGAGATATCTCCGGGGCTGCCATCAAAGGTTCTTTCCGACGGTACTGTTTCAAAAGTGACCGTAGTTCCATTCTATGACCGTACCGGGTTGATTAAGGAAACCTTAGGTACACTGGAAGAGGCACTAACCCTGGAAATACTCATAAGCATCATTGTGGTAATCATTGTTGTTATGAACCTGAGAGCCTCTATTCTCATCTCCAGTTTACTCCCGATTGGAGTTTTAATGACATTTATAGTGATGAGATATGCTGGAGTAGATGCTAACATTGTTGCTCTTTCGGGGATCGCAATTGCCATTGGGGTAATGGTGGATGTTGGAGTTGTATTTACTGAAAATATCCTCCGACATCTGGATTTGCCAGAAAACAAAGGTATTTCGAGCAAGCAAAAACTAGAGGTTATCTATACGGCCACTGCAGAAGTAGCATCGGCGGTTATTACTGCCCTTACCACCACTGTGGTGAGTTTTCTTCCTGTTTTTGCCATGCAAGCAGCAGAAGGTAAACTTTTCAAGCCTCTGGCTTTCACCAAGACATTCGCAATGCTGGCTGCCCTGTTTGTAGGACTCGTTGTGATACCCGCTGCGGCGCACTGGTTGTTTTCCATAAAGGTCGGAAAGGAAAGGACAAAAAGGATATGGAATTCAGCCCTTATCGCACTAGGGTTACTCATTTTAATCTTCGCAGGAAATTGGCTCGGAATGGTCCTTATGGCTCTTGGAATCAACAATATTGTAGAGAAGTTCATCCCTGAAAAATGGACTTGGCTTACTGAATATCTCAATATTGCCATCATTATGCTGACAGTTGCGGCCTTTTTAACTCGTGAATGGCTGCCGCTTGGCGCACAAAATAGTCTATTTACAAATTTTCTGTTTGCTGGAGGAGCAATATTGCTCGTACTTGGTTCATTACTATTGCTGGTAAAATACTATACCCCTATTCTTAGGTGGTGCCTTGACAATAAGTGGAAATTTTTCATACTCCCAATCTTCGTCTTTTTATTCGGAATACTTACCTGGATTGGTTTTGAGGGTGCTTTTGGTGCCATAGGTAATTCCATTGAAAAAACAGGCTGGGAAATTCGACAAACTAGTTTTTGGCAGTCTCTCAATAAAACCCTTCCTGGAATTGGAAAAGAGTTTATGCCTGCTTTGGACGAAGGTTCGTACCTCCTAATGCCCACTACCATGTCCCATTCCGGTATTGAAGAAAATATTGACGTGATTCAAAAGGTAGACGGATATGTGGCCCAGATCCCTGAAGTCCAATCGGTTGTAGGTAAGTGGGGACGGGTGAACTCAGCTCTTGATCCGGCACCCATTTCCATGTTCGAGAATACCATCAATTATAAACCCGAGTACATGGTTGACGAAAATGGGCATAGGATGCAATTTAAAACCGATAAAGAAGGGAACTACTTGTTAAAAGATGGAAGTACCTATCACCCGGAGCGAGATGGTTTTAGAAAAGTCGAGAAAGACGAACTGGTAATTGACAACAAAAAAGGTGAATATTTTAGGCAATGGCGTGATCATATCCGGTCTCCTGATGATATATGGGCAGAGATTGTGAAGGCTACCAATATACCAGGCATGACCTCTGCACCTAAGCTCCAGCCTATCCAGACCCGATTAGTTATGCTGTCCACAGGAATGCGGGCACCCATTGGTATTAAGGTGTTTGGTCCAGATCTGGAGACTATCGAAAGTGTAGGACTTCAACTGGAAAAAATACTACAGCAGGTACCCAGTATCGAGGCTTCATCAGTCTTTGCAGACAGAATTGTGGGCAAGCCCTATATGGAATTTGATGTAGATCGTAAGGCCATAGCGCGTTATGGGCTGACAATGAAAGACTTCCAGAACTATGTGGAAGTAGCCATAGGGGGAATAAAGCTGACCACTACTGTAGAAGGCAGAGAACGTTTTCCGGTTAGGGTAAGATATGCACGTGAGTATCGAGACAATCCGGAGGATGTAAAAAAAGTATTGATCCCTACCCCTTCAGGAGCTCAAGTTCCATTGATAGAGTTGGCGGACATCACTTATCGAAGAGGCCCACAGGTAATCAAGAGTGAAGACACCTTCTTGAACGGTTATGTCATTTTTGATAAAAAGGCAGGTGAAGCAGAGGTGGATGTGGTTGAAGAAGCCCAACGCTTTATTCAGGCAAAAATGGATGCCGGTGAGTTTATGCTTCCTGCTGGTGTGTCTTATAAATTTACCGGTAACTATGAAAATCAGATCAGGGCGACTAAAAGACTTGCTCTGGTTGTCCCGATATGTCTGCTTGCCATTTTTCTTATTCTTTATTTCCAGTTTGGAGATGTCTCTACCACCATGATGGTTTTCTCTGGAGTGTTTGTGGCATTTTCAGGGGGATTCCTTTTGATATGGCTGTTCGGACAAGGTTGGTTTCTAAACTTCTCCCTTGCTGACATAAACCTGAGAGATCTCTTTCAGATAGGCACAGTAAACTTAAGTGTGGCTGTGTGGGTAGGTTTTATTGCCCTATTCGGTGTAGCCTCCGACAATGGCGTCATAATGGCAACCTATCTGAAGCAGATTTTCAAAGAAAGGAAACCGAGTGATGTGGCCGAGGTAAAAGAGGCAGTGCTTCACGCTGGTAAGCTGAGAATCAGGCCGGCCATCATGACAACCGCCACTACACTCATTGCTCTGCTTCCCATCTTTACTTCGACTGGTAAAGGTTCTGATATAATGGTTCCTATGGCCATTCCCACTTTCGGAGGAATGTTAGTCCAAGCCATTACCGTATTTGTCGTACCCGTATTGTATTGTATGTGGCAGGAAAGGTCATTCAAAAAACAATCAAAATCAGTATAACATGAAAACGAAGATAAAAATCAATATAATCATGCTTTTGTGGCTGCTGATCCCGATTGGCAACACAATGGCTCAGACCCAGCAATTAGAGGAACCTTTACAAGGTTATCTCAAAATTGCAGCCGAGAACAATCCTGAGCTTAAGTCGATATTTAATAGCTATCTGGCTACTCTCGAACGTATGCCACAAGCCAGGGCTTTACCGGATCCAACTGTAATGTTCAACATCTTCACCAGTCCGGTAGAAACACGGGTTGGAGCACAGAATGCAGGCATATCACTAAGTCAGGCTTTCCCATGGTTTGGGCAATTGAAGTCTCAGGAACAAGCAGTAGCCATGCTGGCAAAGGCTCGTTTTGAAGCATTTGAAGATGCTAAGAACAGCATTTTCTTTGACGTACGCTCAACCTATTATGATTTATATGTACTTGAAGCAGCGATAGCCATTACAGAGGAAAATGTAAGGTTACTCGAATCATTTAGGGAACTGGCTAATGTCAGATTAGAGTCTAATACAGGAAGTGCGGTTGACTTGCTTAGAGTTGAAATGGATTTAGACGAACTGAATAACCAGTTACTTTACCTGGAAGATTCGCGAATACCGATCCAAGCCAAGTTCAATGAACTGCTCAACGAAGAAACACCAATACGCATAGAGGTGCCGGATACACTGGAAACAATTTTGATTGACGAAGGGAGAAACGTTTTGCTGGATTCAATCATCACACATAATCCAACATTAAGAGGTTTTGAATTTGAAATGTCAGCTTTGGATGCAGAGATTGATGTAGCACAAAAAATGGGCCTACCTTCTTTTAATCTTGGACTTTCGTACACCAGTATCTCTCCAAGAACGGATATGGATGTTCCTGATAACGGAAAAGATGCATTGATTTTCCCTCAAGTTGGGGTCCGTATACCCCTAAACAGGAACAAATATCGCTCGATGATCAAGGAGAAAGAGTTGCTTAAGACTTCTGTGAATTATCGCAAGGAGGACAAAGAAAATGAGTTAGAAACTGTATTAGAGCGAACCTGGCGTGATTACGCAGATGCTCAACGAAGAGTGGCTCTTTATAACAGACTCATTGCCTATGCAACCCAGTCGCTGGACATACTCGTTGCGCAATACACCACTGCGGGTGCAGATTTTGAAGAAGTGCTGAGAATGGAACGACAGCTGCTTAGGTACGAACTCGAATTGGAGAAGGCACGTGCCGATCAAAACACTTTTGTAGCATACATCAATTATATCACTGGAAAACAGCTTTAAAAATGAAGATTCTAGAAATAATAAATAGTAAAAAAACAATTTCATACCTGGGGGTACTGATTGTTGGCATTCTGATTGGCTGGTTGCTCATTGGGGGAAGCGGTAGTGAAAGTCTGGAAGAACTCCCTACTGATCATTCGGCCATGGACCATGCAGATGGGACTACATGGACGTGCTCCATGCACCCACAGATACAAAGGGAGGAGCCGGGAAATTGTCCAATATGTGGCATGGAACTTATCCCAATGAAACAAGATGAGGACGATGGAGAAGCTGGTCAATATTCAGTCAAACTTTCCAATGCAGCCATGAAAATTGCCGAAGTAGAGATGAGCACTATTGAGCGAAAAGCCCCTTATAAGGAAGTGTACTTACCTGGGAAGGTAATGGCGGATGAGCGCAATATTGCCGAACTAACTGCCCGCTATCCGGGTAGGATTGAGAAACTCATGGTAAACTTTACGGGGCAGAAAGTGCGCAAGGGGCAGGTGCTGGCCAAAATCTACTCTCCGGAGCTAGTAACTGCTCAGCGTGAGTTATTTGAAGCGATGAAGTTTAAAGAAACGAACCCAAGCTATTATCGGGCGACAAGAAATAAACTAAAACTATGGGACCTTACGGAAGCACAGATTGACCAAATAGAGCAATCCGGAGATGTAGATTTTTATTTTGATGTGCTGTCACCCATTACAGGTACAGTCACCATGCGTCATGTGACATTGGGCGACTATGTAAAAGAAGGTACGGCACTATTTGAAGTAGTAGACCTCAGTCATGTTTGGGTCATGTTTGATGCGTATGAGTCAGATATTCCATGGATAAAAATGCGTGATAAGATCAAATTCTCAATCAAGTCCATTCCGGGACGTGAGTTTAATGCAACCGTAACATTTATCGATCCGGTACTCAATCCTATGTCAAGAGTTGCCAAAGTAAGGGCAGAACTGGATAATCCTAAAGATCTCCTCAAACCAGAAATGCTTGCAGATGGAATACTAAAAACAATGCTTCCGGGATCAGGGGATCAATTAGTGATACCAAAATCAGCCATTCTATGGACAGGTAAAAAGGCAGTGGTATACGTGATGACCGATGATCACAATAATATGTTTCAGTTTAGGGAAATTGACCTGGGAGCTGATGCAGGTGACTACTACGTGGTAGAATCCGGACTAAGTGAGGGGGAAATGGTAGCTACAAACGGAGTGTTCAAAATTGATGCGGCCGCACAGCTTAGAGGAGAAAAAAGCATGATGAATCCGGAAGGAGGCAAAGTATCTATGGGTCATAATCATGGAGGTTCGAGCGAAGAAAAGAAGCCTGCATCCGGGAGTGAACATGAGGGCCATGATGAGAGCTCTTCAGAAAACACCAAGAAAATGGACATGTCAGTCGATGAAAACTTTAAGCAGCAACTAACCAATGTGTACCAAGTACATCTTGATTTGCAGAAAGCATTTTTAGCAACAGATGCTACGGCAGCCAAGAAACAGGCTGGTAGTGTTAAATCGGCTTTGGACAAAGTGGATATGAGCCTGGTTAAAGGAGAAATGCACAACCAGTGGATGAACAGTCTAAAAACGCTGAAAACAACACTGGGTAACATCGAGTCAGGCAGTGCCATAGAAAAGCAGCGCCTTGCCTTTGCGGATTTTAGCGATGCGCTTTACAGTGCTATCAAGATGTTTGGTACAACTGGTGAAACGATTTATTACCAGTATTGCCCAATGGCCAGGGATAACAAAGGGGCCTACTGGTTGAGTGCGGTAAAAGAGATCAAAAACCCTTATTACGGAGAGGCAATGTTGACTTGTGGTGAAAACAAGGAAGTTATTGAGTGAGTGGTGGTGAGTCCCCGGTCACTGGGTATTCATACCGGGGATTTCACTTTTGAATTAAAAAAGATAAATGAAGGAGTGTTGCAAAACAGGAGATGAAAAGCCTTCGGGACACAGAAAGATCCTGACCCGGGTTTTTTGGGGGATTATAATTTCCATCGTTCTTCTTATTGCGCTGATGGATATGCTCTGACAGCCAGGAAAGGCAGCCTTTTTAAAAATAAGTCCATTTGATAGGCACGAGGATCAGGTCATGGAAAAAAATAGATACGCACCGAGTTTTGCAAACAATCTATTGAATGGAATGAGCCCTACCATCATTCTGGTGGGAGCGGTAACCTTGCTGTATGTGTATTTGATGCAATTTATAGATCATAAACTACTCTGGGTTCAATATGTTGTGCTTTTGTTTGCGATGGTCAAGGCATTGTTTTTTACCTTCTTCACTATCAAGCAAATAAAGCGGTCTATTTTCCAATGTTATTCATTGTACCGATTGATTTGGATATTCGGTCTCTTGGTATCCCTCATCATATTTTCTTTTGCCAGTGATTTTGTGTGCCTGTCCGGTTTTGATAAAAACGCTTTTGCGGGTATTGAGCAATCTGGCTTTCTCAACGATTTTTTTGAGTACTTCTACTTTAGCACCGTAACGTTTGCTTCTATCGGATACGGGGATATAGTTCCGGTTAGCGGTTTAGCCAGAGTGCTGGTCATCATGGAGATCGGACAAAGTTTTATATTGATTGTTTTCGGATTGTCAAACATCAACAATATGCAAATTGATAAAAATTAAAAAACATATAAAAATTACCAGAATAAATTAAAAAACTATTGATAATACTTCGTTTCACTAGTAGGTACTCAAAAAAAACTTATACACATGAAATCGAAAATATCAAGATTGGAATACAGTAAAATAATTCTGGAGAAAGTAAGCTTTAGTCAAGGACTTATGTTAAAAGAATTTCAAAAAGCAATTGGCTTGCTCCCTGAACATGAAGTAGAGGAGCTACAGGTTTGGTTTCAGACAAATTTTAGTACCAGCCTTAGAAGTAATGGAAAATTTGGCTGACACCTTTAATAAACATGTCCTAAAAAACATCATAAACCTAAATCAAAATTACATCAAAATAGGAGCTGTACGACTCGTACTATTAAGCATGTCAAATCTAAACATTAAGAAAATGAAAAGTAGATTCAGTATTTTAAGTATAGCAGTGATTACTCTTTTTGCAATTGGCTGCTCAGTGGTAAAGCCCGGTACACACGCTATGAAATGGAGCCCGTATGGAAATGGATTGAAAACGGAGCAAGTATATAAAGATGGTATTGTGTGGCATATGCCCTGGAATGGGGTCGTGCGTTATAGTGTGCAATGGCAAACTTACACGGAGAATGTGGCTGTTCTCACCAAGGATGAACTCCATATCCCAATCACTGTCTCAGTTACTTTAAGACCGATTGAGGCTGAGCTGGCTCAATTGGAATTAGAGGTTGGTCAGAACTATTACAAGAACGTAGTAAGACCTGAATTTGTGAGCCTTACTAGAAATATTTTCGCGAGTTACGATTACAAAGTAGTCTCGCCAAAGAGCCCGGATATTGAAAAGGAAATTTTCAGGCAGTTGGTCACTAAAATAGAGGGCAAACACCTTGAGATCGATAATGTAACCATCGACCATATTAAATATCCACAGGTTGTTACTTCAGCTGTGGATAGAAAACTGGCAGTTGAGCAGGACATTCAGCAAAAAGACTATGAAATAAAAATTGCGGAGAAGCAGGCAGAGATCCAACGTATTTTAGCAAAAGGCCAGCGAGATGCCCAGCAGATCATAGATGCTGGGCTCACCCAAAAATACCTTCAGTATAAGGCATTGGAGGTACAGGATAAGCTAACGAACAGCCCTAATACCAAATTTTTCTTCATCCCTATGGGCAAAGATGGCCTACCAGTGATAGTGGATACGGGAGGAGATGGAAACTAAAATCAATAATATAGAAAAATACAAGATAATATGAAAAAGCAATTAATAATGATAGTAGCCCTCTTTGTAGCATTGGGGGCTGCCAATGCGCAGCATAATCATGGATCAAATGACAAAAAAGAAGGTTCTAAAATGGATCATTCCATGCATTCAGGGATGAAAATGGAAGAAGGGAAGACAATGTCCTATGATGTAAGCACTGATTTTAAGAAACAGCTTACAAAGGTTTACAATACCTCGTTTGAGTTGGCAGACAGTTTTTTAACCGGTGAAGTGGAAGGCATTTCCAATAGCGGCTTACAGGTAAAGGCGACATTAGGAAAGATAGACATGGGCTTACTCAAGAGCTCCGAAGCGCACATGGAATGGATGATGAATCTGAAGGTGATGAATACAGCTTTGGATAAAATGACAGAATCTAAAGATACCAAAGATCAAAAGGCTGCTTACGATTCTTTTAACCAGGCATTATTTAAAAGCATCAAAACCTTTGGCATAATAGGGGCTTCAGTGTATTACCAGTACTGCCCTATGGCACTTAACAATCAGGGAGCTTATTGGCTAAGCGATACAAAAGAAATACGAAATCCTTATTTCAGTGGCAATATGCTCTCTTGTGGCAGCACGAAAGAAATTATCAACTAAATACCTATAACCATGAAAGCCACAAAAATTATAACGACAGTATTGTTGGGCTTGGCCATTGGCCTCTATTCCTGCAATGATGACGATATGCACAACGGACTTTCTCAAGCAGATTTGGAATCACTGAACGGCTTGAGGGAGGCCTACACAAATGCTGTCAATGAGAATGAAGCCTTCAAAATATCTATTCAGGATGACGATTTGGATGGCATTCATTTGCATGACTCACTGTTTCACCATTTTCAAAACCTTTATGAAGAACATCATGAAAACTATTCGCACGAAAATGGACATGATGACCATCATCACGATACTGATGGTATGCATATGGGTTCAAATGGGATGAACGGACACGATGATCAGGACGGTCATCATGCCGAAGATCACGAGTTAATGGATGGCTTGATGGGCGACCATGAAGCCATCTCTCACTAGAATATTTAAAATCCTGATTAGGGGATGCTTCAAATAGACCAGAAAGAATATGGTTTACAAGCACCCCCTTAGACAGGACAAAAGACACCTGTTATGAAGCGAACAAAACGTTTAAAACAAAAAGAGAAAGAGGTTAAATTGGACAAACAGTCAATCATAGTGCTAGCCTTCTTTGGTATGGTAGTCCTAAGTATAATTGCCTATAACGTATGGAACAATACTTCCCCAACTACATGGGTATCCATAGATGAACAATTACCAAACAACAAAGTGTGCATGGTAAATGACGCCTACATGGGAGTAAATCAGATAGAGGTACCTGTGGAGGGAAAGATATATTACGGATGCTGTGAGATGTGTGTAGACAAGTTAAATAACTTGGAGTCTGTGAGGTATGGGACTGACCCATATACCGGACAGCCGGTGGACAAAGCAGACGCATTCATTGTATTAAAATCAAAAGCTACAGGCGAGGTTTTTTACTTCGAGTCAGAGGAAACCTACACCAAATACAAACAAGAAAAAGGTGAAGGATCTTAACCATGGTCGATAGAGCGGCACATACCAAAATCAAAATTTCGAACATGAAGAAAAAGCATAAAAAAGAAAAGGAATTTATTCCGGCATTAGGTTTTAATTTCCTTACTGGGCTTTATGATTCCACCATCAAACTCACCATGCCGGAGAAGAAATTCAGGAGTCTACTTATCGAAAGGATTGATCCTCAGCCTAATGAAAAAATTCTTGAATTTGGCTATGGAACAGGGACTAACCTAGTACTAGCAACTCAAAAGTCACCTCAGTCACATTTCCATGGATTAGATATTGACCCCAAAGTAAAAGAGATCGCTAACTCAAAATTGAAGGGAAAAGACATTCAAATGGATCTTCAACTATATGGAGGATCGGCCTTTCCTTATGAAGACCATACTTTTGACAAAGTCTACAGTTGCCTGGTCTTTCATCAGTTGAATGAGCAAGCCAAACTGGAAAGCTTAAAAGAGATACACCGTGTTTTGAAGCCAGACGGCAGGCTCATCGTTGGGGATTGGGGCAAGGCAAAGAACCGATGGATGCGCATTTCCTTTTATATTGTACAGTTACTGGACGGTTTCAAAACGACTACTCCCAATGTAAAAGGATTACTGCCTGAATATATACGGAAGGCTGGCTTTACCGATGTAAAGGAGACTGGTTTTATCAATACACGTATCGGGTCGTTCTGTTATTACGTGGGAACAAAGAAAAAATAATGAAGCGCAACACCAACTACTACATCAGAAAAGCACATCGGTATTTAGGTTTGTTTCTAGGCATTCAATTTTTATTTTGGACACTTGGCGGGCTCTACTTTAGTTGGAGTGATATTGATAAGATACATGGAGAGCACTTGGTGATGGAAAAAAAAGGCTTCTCTCCCACATCTGGTCTAATCGCTCCGGATAGCATACTCATTAAGATAAATAGTACGCAACCCTTGAAGCCAATAGCCAAAATCGAACTAGTGGAGGCACTTGGTGAACCCTATTATCAGCTCCAATTGATGACAGGGGAATACAGGTTATTCTCCGCAAAAACGGGGCAAGTAAAACCGCAATTCACTGAAGACGAGGCGAAAGAAATTGCCAAGTCCTATATCACATTCAAAGCGGAAATAAAAGAAGCTCAATTATTGGCAGAAGTAGGTGATCATCATGAATATAGGGAACGCCACCTTCCGGTATGGTCCATTGCATTTGATTATGAGGGAGACCCGGTTGTGTATGTGGATGCTGTCACTGGACAGTTTGAGCGCATCAGACACAACAACTGGAGAGCATTTGATTGGCTCTGGATGATGCACACCATGGATTATGAAACCAGGGATGATTTTGGTAATGGGTTACTCAAGGCGTTTTCAATCCTCGGGCTGATCACTGTACTATCCGGATTTTTTCTTTTTGGAGTTTCATATAACAAAAGAGAATTCAAATTTTTTAAGGTCAGAAAATCATGAAAGCGACAGTAAAAATTCAGCCTGATCTTACACCAACCTTGGATGAATTTTTAATCAAAGATTCCATCGGTAATAGAAATTGATGTCCTTATAGATGAAGGTTTTGGCATTCTCACTGAAATGGTGTAAGAGCTACTCTAAAGAGAACTAGATGTGGATTTCAACCTCTGCCACATCCTGGAATCCATCGTATGCACACAGGCTCTCAGGGCTGAAGACTTTATCTGGTTAATGCTCCTTTGCAACGTGATCGTAAAACAGGAAGCTAATCATATTGATGTAGCCTATGTCCGCTTTTGTCTATGGAAGCTGTGGAAAATGAAAACCTTGGAATGATAGCACTGGAGATTAGAAATAGCTGGAAAACGTTATCAACCATTTGAGCAGATCATCCAGGGAGTTAACAGGGGCTTAATGCCCATTTCTCTCACTAGTAATAATGAATCGGAGCATTCAAAATTCACTAGCAATGGCTATTGTAGGATAATAACTAAAGTCTGTACTTTGTACTATTAAGAATAATTATAAATAACAATTCAAGTCAATGCGAGGCATATATACATTCTTATTAATGATAATATCAGTCTACTCTTTTGCTCAAACCAAAACAATCGAAGGTAGAGTTACTGAAAAGGGAACAAGCAAAGGCATTCCTCATGCAAATGTAAGTGTTGAAAATACCCAAATAGGTACCAGGACTGATGGACAGGGGTATTTCAAAATCGAATATGCTCCGGCCACTTCTGAGGAAATTACTATTTCCTGCATAGGCTTTAATTCGCTGACGATAGCTATTGATAAAGTTGGTACAGGTGATAACATAGAACTAGAGGAAAACATACTCGTCTTGCCTCAATTAGTCATAGAAAGCCAAAGCCTCACGCTCGGGAGAGTTGGGTTAAAGGAAATCCCTGGATCAGTACAATACATTTCTGCTGTAGAGCTGAAAAACTATAACTACACCAACGTGAATGACATCATGAAAATGGTGCCCGGTGTAAACGTCCAGGAAGAAGATGGTTTTGGCCTAAGACCTAACATAGGTCTTAGGGGCTCCAGCCTGGAAAGAAGCGCTCGCATTACCATTATGGAAGACGGGATATTGGCTGCACCGGCACCTTACTCATCACCCTCTGCTTATTATTTTCCCACTATGGGCCGTATGAATAGTGTGGAAGTGCTCAAAGGTGCCAGCCAGATCCGGTTTGGTCCGTTTACAACAGGTGGGGCCATCAACTTAATGTCCACCCCGATTCCAAATCGGTTTGCAAGCAAATTTCAATTGACAAGCGGGAGCTATGGATACAAAAACTTACACGCTTACGTAGGTACCAAATCAGAGCAGGTAGGCTTTCTTGTCGAGACTTTTCAATACGGTGCAGATGGGTTTAAAGAACTTGAAAATGGAGATGATACCGGGTTCGATAAGAAAGACTATCAAATAAAAGTAGGGATTAATACCAAAGCGGATGCTAAGGTGTATCAGTCTTTGAATATGACCATGGGCCAAACATTTGAAGACGCCAACGAAACCTACCTGGGGTTAACTGCATCTGACTTTGATGACAATCCGTATCAGCGATATGCGGCCTCACAGTTGGACAATATGGATGCTGAGCAGTCCAGGTTTTCACTTCAGCATTACATAGAAATGCCCGGTGGTGTCAATATTGTAACTACTGCCTATCGAAATGATTTTGCAAGAAACTGGTACAAATTGCAGGGTATCGTTGATGGCCCCTCACTCTCCTCAGTACTTGATAATCCGGAAACCTTCCCAGCCGCATACCAACTGCTGAGGGGGCAAAGTATTGCTGATACGGCTAGCCTAAGCTTAAGAGCTAATAACAGAGAATACTATGCTCAGGGAGTTCAGTCAGTAGTGGATTATGAATTTGAAACCGGGAACGTTTCGCATGATATTCATGTAAGTGGCAGATGGCATGAGGACGAAGAGGACCGCTATCAATGGGAAGACCTTTATGCCATAAACGATGGTACCATTAAGCTAATACAGCCTGGAACACCCGGTACACAAGCAAATAGAGTAGAATCAGCAAAAGCTTTTGCCGGCTATATACTCTATCAACTAGATGTAAACCGATGGAGTTTTACCCCGGGTATCCGTTATGAGAATATAACTGTGAGCCGGAAAGACTATGGGAAAAATGATGTGGAGAGAACTGGTAGTGATCTACAGACAAGATCAAATAGCTTCAGTGTTTGGTTGCCTGGCGTAGGTGTAAATTATCAGTTATCCGGCCAACTCAATTTGTTCAGCGGTGTGCACAGAGGGTTTGCTCCGGCTGGCAGCTCAGATGATACTGACCCGGAGTTGAGTACGAACTATGAACTGGGGATCAGGAAAACCAATAGTAAAGTGGAAGGATCAGCAGTGTTGTTTTATACAGATTACCAAAGCTTACTTGGCAGGGATATTGCTGCCGCAGGTGGCATAGGTTCAGGAGATGCGTTTAATGCAGGAACGGCCATAACTAGGGGTTTGGAGTTTCAAGTTGGGTTTGATGCGGTAAATACAAGTAGCACTATTTCATTGCCGGTGGTAGCTGCATATACGTATACGGATGCTTATTTTAGTAAGAGTTTTGAATCTGAACTTGAACCCTGGGGAATGGTTAATAAAGGAGATCAGCTGCCCTATATTGCTAATCATCAGGTATATGTCAACGTGGGCATCCAGCATAAACGAGCATCCTTATTTTTTAATACCAAATATCAGGGTGATATTGGTACTGTTCCGGGTGCTGAGGACACAGTTCCCGGTGAGCGCATAGACGGGTTCATGGTTTTTGATCTTTCAGCCAATGTTATTATCAATAAATTTCTTTCAGCCAATATTTCGGTAAGCAATGTTTTTGATAATAAATATGCAGTGGCTGCCCGTCCTGCCGGCCTTAGGCCCGGAGCTCCAAGAATGATCAATTTTGGTGTGAGGGCAGACTTTTAGTCATTAGGTTGAGTGAGGTTTCCCGATCTTTATGGGAAACCTCTTTCAGTTTATTAGGTTTTATTTTTTTCACCAGTGTTCTCAGTATGCTGTAAAGAATCCGTTGTTTTTTCAAAACAAGAAGGGTTTTGAATATTGAGTGATCCTACTTACCTTTAATAAGTAGAATTGAATCCAAAGTGGGAACTTTAAAAAATCGTATTTTCTCCTTTTCCCTGCTTAGTACCTATTTGGGTGCCTTTCTGGTTTATTTTGTCTGTAATCTGGGTGATGTCGCAGGGTTTGACCACAATTACACTCATGAAGAAAAGAGCCATTCAGAAGGCCACCATTCACATGACCATGGTCATGATGCCCATAGTCATGACCATTCAGCATCAGAAGGAGAGGAATGCTGTGATGATTTTACCGCCCAAGTCGTATATGATGCCAAAATTCTTGTTAAAGAATTACAAGTTTCGTTTTCCAATTTTCAACTCAATCAGGTTGAGCATTTTATTGCTCAATTTACCAATAGCTATAAAGAATTAACCACTCTATTATACGAAATAGATAGGCCGCCTCCCCGGCAGGCTTCTATCCTTATTTTATTCCAGGTCTTCCGGATATAATACCTTTATATAAGGTCACTTTTACGTGCAAGGCTTTAGTAATCCACAACTATAAGAACGTTGTGTATCATACCTTTTTTAAAACGTTGGGACAAAAGGTAAGCCTTTTCATATTTTCCCTTTAATCTT
Organism: Ekhidna sp.; assembly: GCF_965221965.1. GTDB lineage: Bacteria > Bacteroidota > Bacteroidia > Cytophagales > Cyclobacteriaceae > Ekhidna. The sequence continues at coordinate 2,263,162 of NZ_OZ244926.1, read as the reverse complement.
TTCAACCGTAAAATAATATTCCAATGAAAAAATCAATTCTATTGGTCTTTCTGACTGTAAGCAGTTGGGGGACTTTCGCACAGCATAGCCATGGAAGCCATGGCAATGAAACTAAAAAAAATACAGATCAAATGGGCCCAATGTTTAAGAGCCAGGAGATGGGTGAAGCATACCTGAAGTATACAGCATTGAAAGACGCCCTTTTTGCGTCAGACGTTTTGAAATCAAATGATGCGGCAGCACAGCTCGTCCTTGCCCTCCAAGAGGTGAAAAATGGCAACAAAGCATTCACTGGCGCAAAAATGGTTTCAGAAGCCAAAAGCATTGAAGATAAGCGAAAGATGTTTGCCATGTTGAGTGCTGAAATGATCGAGTTGGTAAAAAACTCCAAATTAACCATGGGAGCTATTTACGTGGATTATTGCCCCATGGCCAATGACAATGCGGGTGCTTCATGGCTATCAAATGATGCTAAAATTGCAAATCCATATTTTGGTGATAAAATGCCGTCGTGTGGAAGTGTAAAAGAAACCATTGAATAAAATGGAAGCGCTTTTACCGGAATGGATGCCAAATATCCATCCATTGATTATTCACTTTCCTATTGCTCTATGGGCTGTTGCTTTGCTGTTTGATGTGGTTTTTGTCATCAAAAAAAGCACCTGGACACGAAATGGAGCGATGAGTTTGTATGCTTTGGCTGCTGTCAGTGCTTTTGCTGCGTATCTCTCTGGGGACCAGGCCATCGATATGGTTTCCGTCCCATTTCAGGGAGAAGTCACAGCCAGCCAGCACTCAGATTGGGGGCATTACACGCTTTACTTTTTTGCAGGATATGCTGTTTTGCGAGGATTCCTCTATTGGAAAAGCCTGGATACCAAAAAATTGATGGCGATTGGCCTGCTGATATTGGGACTGGTCGGAATGGGCATGGTGGCTAAAACAGCGGACCTTGGGGGAAAGCTGGTTTACAAATACGGCGTGGGAACAAAAAAATAATTATTGAACAATTCAAATAATATAAAAAATGAAAGAACTGAAATCAACAATTTATTCCGCTATCCTCTTCATGCTAATGTTGGGTGTTGCGGCCTGCTCAGGTGGGAAAAAATCTGAAGAGGAAGAATCCGGACACGATCATTCTGAAATGACCGAAAGTGAGGATGGTCATGACCATGGTGAAGCATCAGGGGGTCATGATCATGGTAGTCATGGTGAGGCATCTATGGATGAAGGTGAAGGAAAAACATGGACACCTTCCGGTAACGGCGAGGAGCTCATCCGATCTGACTTTCACTTCATAGCCGGGGCGATGGAAAATATAGCCCCTGAAGTAACAGAGGTTGCAAGCGACAATGTCTTGAAATTAACTGCAAACGGTAAACCAGTGGCGTTTGTATTTCATCAGTCGTATGGAAATATCGGAATGGCTGTCAGTTTAAATGCCAGCTCCTTTCAGGGAACCTATAAACTGATACACCATGCCAGTAATGCCGACAATCATGAATTTGTGGCGGTAAATGGAAACAATATGAAGCTGGGAAGGATCGTGCAGGGAGATGAAATGGTTTTTGACGAGTCAGAATTCGAATCGGATGAGGATTGGATCAACCTTCGTGTGTCAGCTGCCGGAACCCACTATAAAGGATACATCGGAAATAAGACAGTAACTCATGGTCATGGGGACAAGATGAAAAATGGATACGTAGGTATCATGCTAGACGGAACAGGTGAAATCCTGATCAAATCAATAGAAACTGTACCCCTTGAAGACGAATGAGTTTTAAATCAATTATGAATTAACCTATGATTTTGGGAAGCTATAGAAATGCAGTTTGCCCAATCATATCAACCAAAAACAAACATGAAATTTCAAAAGAAAATAATACTACCTGCAGTGCTTATTACATTCATTCTTAGCGCTTGCAATACTTCCACTGACCAGTACGGAAATGTGAACTTGTCGGAAGAAGAAACGAAGGTGAAAGAAGTAATAACTACATACAAGAATGGTATAGAGGCACTAAGCGTGGAAGGTTTAAATGAACTCTTCCTGAAAGACTCTGAAGTATTTGAATCGGGTGGTTCGGAAGGTTCATTTTCGCACTATTTAGATCATCATCTGGCACCAGAGTTAGAAGCTTTTGAGTCATTTGACTTCAATGATCATAAAATCAAAGTGAAAATTGATATGCCGTATGCCTTTACTACGGAGACTTATACCTTCAAAATCGTGGTGAAATCGGATGAACCTGAGGGCCAGGTAATTGAGCGTAAAGGAGTAGCTACATCGGTTTTGAAGTTTGAAAACGACCAATGGAAAATCATGAAGACACACTCTTCTTCCCGGGGGATGAGTAGTTCACATTGATGAATCATTTGCATAAATAACCGATCAAATGGGCGAGAAAAAAATATATCCTTTAGATGTACACAAAGCTCCATCTTTGAAAAAGAGCAAGCAGAGATTTTCTGATAGAAAAGATGAAGAAATTTGGCAAGCCTATTGTGCCGGAGATGATGAAGCATTCGTGTATATCTATAACGAATATGTCCACCGGTTATTTACATTTGGTGTCCAGTTTGCATCCAGGGCCATCGTTCTGGATGCAATTCAGGACCTTTTCTTGTACCTGAAACAAAGGCAAGGTAAAGAACAACGAGTGGAAAAAATTAGGCCATACCTGTACAAGGCCTTGCATCGTACGCTCATGTCCATTCTTAAAAAAGAAACACGACTAAAGTCGTTTGAACCGTCGAATGACCCTCCTGCCAACTGGGCGATAAGCCTGACCAGTGATGTGAAGCTTATTGATGAAGAAAATACCAAGATCCAACGTGGAAGATTAACCAAAGCTCTTAATCAGCTATCTGAAAAGCAAAGACAAGCTATCATTCTTTACTATTATGAAGGGTTCACGTTTGAAGAGATCAAAGACATTATGAATGTGAGTGACAAAAGCTCTGCCAGAAAGTTAGTTGGGAGAGCACTGGATTCTATACGCCATATATTCGTTTAGTATTTGTAAATAATTCGGAATAATGTTCTTTTTTTTATTAAATAGTTGAAGTAAGAATTTTTTCTCTTCAAAAAATGGACACTTTCATTTGGTTTATTCTACTAGATAGGTAGAAACGCATGAAAACCAATGAAATACCGTGACTACAGCGTAGTTGATTTTGTTACAGATGATTTTTTTGTTGCTTGGGTGAAGCACCCAAATGAAGAATCTTCTCTATTTTGGAATGAATACATTATCTCAAACCCTGGCCAACGTCAGGTTATTTCAGATGCCAGATCGCTTGTTTTATCTATTTCGTATGCGAAACCAGAACCTCTAACGTCAGACGAATATTTAGAGACCTTAGAAAATATAATTAAAGGGGCCCCTCGATCTGGTTTTAGGTGGAAGAAGATTATGCTTCCTGTAGCTGCCACAGTAGCATTGATTGTTGCATTCACCTTGATATTACGTCCATTTAATGCGGCAGATGCATCTCCTGCCGAAGAAAAAAGGGTTTTAGTAACCAAAGAAAACCCACGTGGGCAAAAATCCATATCCATTCTGCCAGACGGTACTAAAATTCATCTGAATGCAGAAAGTGAATTAATCATTGATTCACTTTTTGGGCATAGTGAAAGAAAAGTTTATTTGACCGGCGAAGCTTATTTTGATGTCGCTGAGAATAAGTCAAAACCATTTGTTATTTGGACTAAGGAATTAAAGACTACTGTTTTAGGTACCTCCTTCAATATTAGATCCTTTGAAGAAGAAGGGGAAGCAAGCATAGTGGTTGTTAGCGGTAAAGTAGAGGTATCGCATTCCATGGGTGATTCTTACCAGCTTAGACCCTATGACCTGCTCAGGTATGAAAAGAAGAATAACCGGTTTAAAGCGGACAAAACCAATAACCTAACCAGTCATGTTGGTTGGAAGGACGGGATACTCACTTTTGAAAATGACACCTTTGATCAGGTGAAAGAGAAAATAGAAAGGTGGTATGACGTAACTATTCAGGCAGATTTTGGTCACGAAGCAGGAGGGCTGTATTCTGCCAGCTATGACAATAAATCGCTCATAAAAGTATTGGATGGTTGGAGTTATACCTCCGGATTTTCTTATAAAAAGAATAAAGACAATATCATAATATTAACCTTAAAACCCTAACGTGATGGATGCATATGATACAAGTTAAAAAGGAGTTCGTCATCCAATAAGGATGACGAACCAAAAAGGGATTGAGGCATACATCTCCGTCTGCAAACAAAAGATAGTCTACCTCAAAAACCCTGAGCATTGATAAAAACTATGTTTTACCAATAATTAAAAGTATGAACAAGTATATACTAAAACAAACGATAGAAATGTCAAAGACCATGTTTTATGCTTTACTCGTAAACTGTCTCCTTAGCATGACAGTCTATGCAGAAAAAGCTAATGGCCAGGTTAGTTTAAAAGAGATTCCGCTTTCAATTTCAAGTGATAACGTTGAATTGAAGGAAGTGTTCAATTTTCTAAATGAGAAAACAGGATTTTCTTTTTCTTACAATGACAGCAAGGTTGACTTAAAATCAAAAGTCAGCGTCCATATTGAAAATGGGTCATTGTTGGATGCTTTAACGTTGCTTTCACAGCAAAAGGCATTGAATTTCAAACGAATAGACAATAACATCCACGTGCAGCGAGCAAAGAAGAAGTCTGAAGTTGGAGTTTTTGTGATAGAGTTGATTCCGGTTAGTGGAAGAGTCACTGACAGTGAGGGCAATGGTCTTCCCGGCGCAACAGTTGTTATAAAAGGTACAACCAATGGAACAACAACGGATATAGATGGAAATTTTAATCTTGAAGCCGAAGAGGGGGAGACATTAGTGATCAGCTATCTGGGTTTTGAGACAGTTGAAGTTACTGTGGGAAATCAACAAAATTACAATGTCGTTTTAAACGAAGACGTGAGTAACCTTCAAGAGGTGGTAGTGACAGCAACAGGAGTACGAAGAAAGGTTGAAATTGGAAATAGCATTGCTCGACTGGATGTGGATGAGGATGTCAAAGTAAGACCAATAAGCAACGTGTCTGACTTGTTACAAGGACAAGCATCCGGTGTTCAAATCTTCGGAAGTGGAGGATCAGTGGGAATGGGTTCAAGAATAAGGGTTAGGGGATCAAATAGTGCCTCATTGTCCAATGAACCAGTTATTTACATTGATGGAGTGTTAATTAACAACCAGCCCAACTCCATATCTTTTGAAACCGGAGGTCAGTCGCCTTCCAGATTGAATGATATCAATCCTGAGGATATTGAGTCTATTGAGGTAATAAAAGGCCCATCTGCCGCTACACTATACGGATCAATAGCTGCCAATGGGGTGATAAGGATCACAACCAAGAAAGGAAAAAAAGGCAAACCGCGATGGACAGCCTACACGGAAAGAGGTTTTGTAGAGGATGTAGGGAACTACCCTGCCAACTATCAGGCTTATGATGCAAGCGGCAATCCGGGGTTTAATTTTGAAGCAGCGGAAGGTAGTTTTGTTCCTACAAGAGTAGAATCTTACCAGCCATTAAATGATTCAGAAACATCTCCGTTCAGAAAAGGACAGTTGTTTGGATTTGGTGCCAGTGTCTCAGGGGGTAGTGATGCCCTGACCTATTACCTTTCAGGTAACGTAAGTGACAATGAGGGGGTACTTCCGGTAAATAATATCAAAAGGATGAATTTTCGTGCAAACTTTGGTGCCAAAATTACCGAAAGCTTGCAGGCAAATTTCACTAGCGGATACACCAATAGCGACCTGGAACTTCCACTAAATGATAACTTTTCATTGGCCCTTATGGCACAAGGTCTCAATGGTACAGCTGATCCGGAAGTCAATGATGGATGGGGTGAATTTACGCCGGCAGAATTATTTACCATAGATACCAGACAAAGGATTAATCGATACACTACAGGCCTTAACTTAGAGTGGACAAAAGTTGAAAACTTAAGAGTAAGACTTGCAGGGGGTATTGACTACACTAATCGATGGGATACCCAGTTTTTTCCGACCGGTAAAGCTCCGGATTTTCTTAACTATGATGAAGGAGCTCGATTTTCAAACAGGTTTAATGAGTTTGTGTACACCCTTGATGCGGTGGCCACCTATACGAATAAGCTGTCATCTAGTGTCGGCTTAAGATCCTCTGTTGGATTTCAATACCTTGGAAATCTATCCCAAGGGACATTAAGTACCGGACTTCAATTGGTTGCGGGTAGTAGCTCCATTGCCGGTGCAGCCACGACTTTTAGTACCGAGGAAACTATTGAACAAAGAACTGCCGGTGTTTTTATCGAAGAGCAGGTAAGTTTTAATGAGCGACTGTTTGTTACAGGTGCTATTCGTTCAGACAGAGGTAGTTCGTTTGGCTCAGCACTGGATGCGGTTGTTTACCCGAAGGTAAGTGTTTCGTGGGTTCTTTCTGATGAGTCTTTCTTCAATGTCAGTAACAATATAGTGAGTTCACTTAGGCTGAGAGGGGCTTGGGGAGCCTCGGGTGTACAACCAGGTACAAACGATGCACTAAGATTTTTCAATCCTATAGCTGCCACTGTAGATGGAGGAAGTGATGTGACAGGTGTTACGTTTGGAAGCGTGGGTAATGAAGACTTAAGGCCCGAAAGATCTAGGGAGATTGAGTTTGGATTTGATGCCGGGCTTATTTCTAATCGAGTGGACCTTGAAGTAACTTATTTTAATAAGCAAACATCTGATGCACTTATTTTTAGACAACTTCCACAATCATTAGGAGTTGGAACAGGCCGATTTGAAAACCTTGGATCCGTTCAGAATAAGGGGTTAGAAGTGTCACTGAATGCCAGAATATTTGAAGTAGGGAAAACAGCTTTCGACTTAAATTTTGTAGGTGCATTTTTGGACAATGAATTGAAGGAGCTTGGAGAGGGAATTGAACCAGTAATCTTTGGACAGCAACGTCATGTTGAGGGTTATCCGCTGGGAGGTTATTGGGATGAGCCTTACACATTCAATGATGCCAATGGAGATGGGTTTATAGCCCAAAGTGAAGTTCAAGCAGGGGCAGAAGCTGTTTATTTGGGTTCCCCGTTCGCTACTACAGACGTCTCATTTATGCCTTCACTTAAATTTTTGGATGGACAATTGGAGTTGAGGGGCTTACTCAATTTCCGTGGAGGACAGAAACTTTATAACAACACAGGATCCTGGCGAAATGGAAACAACAATACCGATGAATTAAATGATCCAAATGCCTCATTGGCAAGTCAGGCCAGGGCGGTTGCTTCTAAATTTTTAGGTACAAATGCAGGATATATTGAGGATGCGTCTTTTTGGAGACTAAGAGAAATTTCACTTACCTATAGTCTACCGAAGACCCTTATTAGCAATGCAGGGTTAAGTCGGGCGAGCCTTACGCTATCTGGTCAAAACCTTGGAGTATGGACAGATTATTCGGGATTAGATCCTGAAATAAGCTCCGTTGGACAAGCCAACTTCACGACGGAAGAATTTCTTAGCCAGCCTCCTGTAAGGATGTGGAAGGCTCGCCTCAATCTGACATTTTAATTAATCTAAATGATACTATTATGACTAATTATAAAAGCAACAAAATGAAACGAGCGATTAGAAATAGCCTTAGGTTAATTGGGCTACTGACTATGCTGATTTTTGGTATATCGTCATGCGATTCGATGCTGGAGGTAACAGATCCTGATATTGTTACACCAGACAATTTGAATAGTGAGGCCGGGATTGCAACGTTAAGGGCAGGCTCTTTAGGAGATCTTGCAGTCGCCATTAGTGGTTCGGCGGCTGGACACGGTGCTACTACCGGACTTATTATCATGAGTGGTCTTATGGCAGATGAATTTGACTATAGCGGGACATTTCCAACCAGAAGAGAGGCAGATACCAGAATTGTTCAAAATGTTAATTTTGATATTGATAGGATATATGGAAACCTTCATCGTGCCAGGGCATCAGCTGAAGCTACAGTTGACCTTATTAATACTTTTGGTGGATTTGATAACACCAAAAGTGAGATGGAAAGTGTAGTAGGGTATGTTTATATCCTTTTTGCTGAAACCTATTGTTCAGGGATCTCATTTAGCAAAGCACCTGCAGATGGTGGTGATCTGATATTGGGGGAGCCCCAAACAACAGATCAAATGTTTCAGGCTGCCATTAATTGGTTTGATGATGCCATTGCTGATGCCACACCTGGTTCTGACCTTGAGTATCTCGCGAGAGTGGGCAAAGCCAGGGCTTTATTAGGCTTGGGTCAAATCTCTGATGCAGCCGACGAAGTTTCATCAGTGCCTGATGATTTTGTGTACAATGTAGAACACTCTGAAAATAGCCTAAGGCAGCAAAATGGGGTGTATATCATGAGTACGGTAAGGAGGCAATTTTCAATTGCAGATGGAAAAGGAGGGAATGGGTTAATGTATAGAAGTAGCAACGATCCACGGACTCCATGGGAAGACAATGGAGCGTTTGGACAGGATGACATTACGCCATATTACAATCAACTTAAATATGATGATGCAAGTGATCCTATTGTTTTTGCCTCTGGTATCGAAGCAAGACTGATCGAAGCGGAAGCTGCCGCACAGGCAACTCAAAACGCGACGGTTGAGAGCATTCATACTGCACTGAGAGCGACGATCGGATTGCCGCCAGAAGACCTGTCTGGCATGACCCAGAATCAATTACTAAACTATCATTTTGCAGAACGAGCTTTTTGGTTGTACAGTACGGCTCATAGACAGGGTGATTTACGTCGATTGGTGAGGGTTTACGGCAGGTCTGTCTCAGATGTTTTTCCAACGGGTGACTACTTTAAAGGTGGATCGTATGATTCCAATGTAGTTTTCCCGGTTCCTCAGTCTGAGGCAAATAATCCAAACTATGTTGGTTGCCTTGATACTAACCCATAGTTTTTCATTTATAGTAGGTTTAACATTTTAAATGAAGCTTAAGGGGTCTTAATGACCCCTTTTGTTTTAATTTTTACTTAAGAATGGAAAAAAAAGTAATTCTCAACTCCCTTTCACATAGACCCATTGGACTCCTGTTTTTTTTCTCGGGAATGGCAGGTTTGGTAATGCAGGTAGTCTGGATGTACAAACTTGGGCTTGTTTTTGGTAATGCATCCTATGCCGCTGCAGCTACCCTAGCTTCTTTTTTTCTCGGGCTAGCCTTAGGTGGAAAATATTGGGGTAGCAGATCCTCAAAGGTGATACGTCCTCTCAGGCTTTATGGATTGCTGGAATTGGGAATAGCATTATCGGCCCTTTTGTTGATACCAGGACTGAAATTTTATGAAGACATCTATTCAGATGTGGTATTGCTGGCAGGTGACAGCAGGTCTTTGCTTACCCTCATCAAATTCTTCTTTTCCTTGCTTGTTCTATTCGTACCTACGGTACTAATGGGAGGTACTTTTCCAGTTTTATCACAGTTTATTGGCAGAACGCATTTAGCTTCCAGAGGTACTTTACTCTATACACTAAACACCCTCGGTGCAGCGGTTGGTACTTTTTTGGCCGGCTTTTTTTTGTTCATCCAATTGGGGGTTCAAAACACCTACATCGTATCTATTTGCCTGGCCGGTATCATAGGCATCATGGCTATTATTCTTGACTTATATACGGAAGCTCCGCCATCCACTAACCAACCATCACAAGCTAACCCAAAGACAACTTCAGTCTTGAGCATTACACAGTTTCATATAATAGCGTTTGGCTCAGGAATGCTTGCTCTGGCCGCCGAAACGGCATGGATCAAGATGTTTACACAGGTTTTGCAAAACTCAGTATATTCATTTTCGATTGTTTTAGTAGTATTCCTTTTATCACTGGCAATAGGTGGGGCCTTTGCTCACTACCTGGTGAAACGATCCTTTAAAATTCAAAACATCATATTCTTTCTACTGCTATTTTCAATACTTTTAGTTGGTAGTACGCCCTGGGTTTTTGATTTTATGACCAATGGTCTCTCTTATGTTGGGATGACTGCTGCATGGACAGATTATCTGATTTCAATATTTTTTCTTAGTCTGGGGGTGATAGGCATTCCAGCCATAGTACTAGGCACCTTATTTCCATACCTCATCAAATCAAACTCCATATTTAATCTGGTACCAGGAACATTCATTGGCAGAATGGTTTTTCTCAATTCACTCGGGAGTGCAGTTGGCCCCATATTGTTAGGGTTTGTGCTTATAGAAGTGGTTGGTGTATGGGTCTCCATTAAAGTAATTGCCATAGGATATGGTGTTCTGCTTTTCTACTTTCTTAAGTCTTCCGGGATTGGCTACTCTTCAAGAAAGATCACCGTGTCAGCTTTTGCCACCGTTGCGGTCTTGTTTTTCAGCTCTCCACAGGTAGTTCGGTTATCGGACTCAGAGCAGTTGTTGGGAGTCTGGCAGTCTGTCGATGGTATAGTTTCTGTGGTAAAATCTGACAACAATATAGACATGAGATTGAACAATACGTACATCCTCGGCGATGCTCAGTCAACACTGGTGGAGCAGATGCAAGCCAACATACCGTTGCTCATTCATCCAGAACCCGAACAGGTACTTTTCCTCGGGATGGGTACGGGGATTACCGCCGGAGCTGCATTGAACCATGACGTTAAACACGTAGATGTAGCTGAAATTGTGGCAGATGTGATTCCTGCATCAAAGAACTTTTTTTCAGCCTGGACCAATGACCTGTATACCGATCATCGGGTGAAAATCATACATGATGACGCGCGCAATCACCTATTGGGAACAAAGGAGAAATATGATGTGATCATTGGTGATTTGTTCTCTCCCTGGCATAGTGGAACGGGAAGCCTGTACACCCTGGAGCACTTTCAGATGGTCAGGAGTAAGCTGGATTCAGGTGGTCTGTTTGCACAATGGCTTCCCTTATATCAGCTCACTCAGGAAAGTTTTGAATCAATAGTGGCAACCTTCAGCAAGGTTTTCCCAACCACCACGTTTTGGCGTGCAGACTTTTCAAGTGAAAAACCAAGCATTGCCCTGATAGGTCAAAGGACAAATACCAGGCTTAGAAATGAGGTGCTTTTAAAAAATATAGAAAATGTATTGAGTGATGAAAAAAATACATCACTTCATATGGCAGGACTTTTTTATCTGGGCAATATTGAAGCCATTCGTTCCACCATAGAAAATGCGCCGATAAATACAGACGATAAACGAACAATCGAATTCATAGCACCAGTAGCCACCCAGCAGGCCAATGCTGGAAAGGCAACCTTTCTTACTGGGCCAATGCAAGCTCAACTTTATCATAACCTAAGGAAGGTACTCCCAAATAAAGATCCATATCTCGTAAACATGCCTGCGCAAGAACTTTCATACATTGAGGTTGGTCATTTGTATTTCAATTATTTACTGCTACAAAATGAAGATGTAGAAAAAGCAGACTCGATCCTAATGGAGATTAGAACTTTAGCTCCGGATTTTTTGTAGAACAGACATTCAGTTCTATGTTTTGCTTCAATTTATTCTTAAACCCAAGATATTTCCTTGGGATAGTACATGCCCATTGTTTAAATATCATGCAAATGGTTGATAAAAATCATTGTTATAATTATCTTGATGTAGGTCATTTGTAGCATCTTATGTAGCAGAGTGACACTATTATGTTTATGAAAATATTACATAGCAACCGACAGAAACTAGCCACGTGTGTGCTAGCCGTATTTTCAGTTGTTTTTATATGTGATTTTTTATGCGACTTTGGTGTCATTAATAACGCTCACACACACCAAGACAATGGACACCATGATCATGGGGTAGCAATTGAAGAGTCTCATAACCACCATGTTCACGATCATGAAGATATACCACCTGTAGATAAATCCCATGATCACAATAAGTCTTCCGATGAAGACTGCTGCGAAGAAGAGACCAGCCAATTTTACGCAAGTCTGGTAAAACACGAGTTACCCATATTTGACTTAGATAAGATTGTGGTAACGCTTGAACTTCCTTGGAGCCAAACCTACAATATACCCTATACATATAAAGAAATAAACCCTCATACACTTAATAACGCACTTTCACCACCGGTAGCAGGACTGTACGCGCGTATTCTTTTCCAATCATTCCTCTGTTAGACCGACAATATTGATTTCTGTGGGCAAATCCTCATTTGTGCCTGCCTCGAATTTTTCCTTTAACGAAAATCAATATTGTAATGAAAACTTTCACCATACAAATAAAAAACATGGTATGCCCACGATGCATCCATGTAGTAAAACAGATTTTAGCAGAGCTTGAAATCAAATACTTAGAAGTCGAATTAGGTTATGCGGTCATAGCGGCTGACCAGCCTTTAGACCTGGATACTGTAAATCAAAAATTGGAAACACTGGATCTGGGACTCGTCAGAGATCAAAATGAAGTTTTGGTCACAGAAATAGATATGGCCATTCATGATTATTTGGAAAATATTAGTCTTTTGAGTCAAAAGCGCAAGTTATCCGAATACATAGCCCTGGAGCTTGGTCGTAATTACCATCAGTTGAGCAAGATTTATAGTCAATTCAAAGGTGAAACCATAGAACAATGCTTTATTGCATTACGAACAAATAAAGTAAAAGAACTAATTAAGCAAGGCAAACTAAATCTTAGCCAGATAGCTGTGAATGTGGGCTATAGTAGCATTCACTATCTTTCCGGCCAGTTTAAAAAGTATACCGGCATATCCTTGTCCCAATACAAAAGGGAATGGGAAGCATCTTTGACAAATTCCGGCAATGGGAAGGAGCCTTTTGTAAAAAAACCAGAGAAGAAAAATTGCGACTGTGGTTGTGAAGATTGCAATTGTGGTAGAAAAAATGGTTCTTCTAGCATAAGAAAAACATCTAGTAGATCATCCTCAGGAAATAGCAAAAAGGATTTATCGATGACTTCCTTACTAATTTCAGTGGCTAATTCCAGTAAGTATAGCATCCACGTGTCTAGATAGTTGAGATGAAAAATATACAGTCGGGTTTAGAGAAATTCAATTCTTTAAAAGGATATTTTTTGTCTGATAAAAAGGCTTTAGCATATATCAAGCAAAACGTTGGAGCATGGGACATGGACACCCTGAATGGTAAGATAGGTGTGTTAGGATTAAGGCGATTAGTCCCGGATTATCAATACAACTATTTCTTAAATAGTATGGCTGACAGTGATGTGAAAAATGCGGTCAGGGACGGAGATCTCAATATTTTTAAAATACTCGTTCATGACCTTTCTTACCTGGATCGTGCCAAATTCATTACCTCTACCTTTCTATGTGCACATGCCCCGGATCATTTCCCCATATGGGATGAAAGAAAAGCGCTTATTTCCGGGTGGCAAAAAAGGGAAAATAATTTTTCCTATGAAACCCTCAAGGGTAAAATAGATCTTTTTAAGGAAGAGAATAGAATAAATAGCCTGGATTATTTCTATTTTAACAAGCTACTCTGGTACTGTGAGTAGCGAGTTAAATTTAACTGAGTATGTAGAATCTCTTAAATCATACCCAGAATTTGATAAACAGGGGTGGGCAACAAAACCTAAGATTGCATAAAATCTTATTTCCGATACACAACTTTCAACCGGTGTTATTTATATCCTCCCAAAAATATTTTCTGGCTTGCCTGGCGAGTGTGGTTTTCATTTTAGTTGCCTATCACCCTGTAAAAGGGCAAGAGTACTATACCAGTTCCACTGGAAGGGCAAATATCTATTTTGCTGTTTCAGGTGAAATAGCATCAGCCTCAACTGATAAAGTGGAGATTATATACAATAAAAAGAAAGAAACCATTTGGATCACTTTCCCGGTCCGGTCATTTGTAGCAGAAGATAAAAAGCTAACAAAAAAACTCTTTAAGAAAAACAAAGCAGAGTTTGTAATAAGAGGAAATGTATCCAAGAAAAACATTCAAAATGCTGGTGCTGACTTCCTCCAGTTTGCTTTTATTGGCCGAATATTTAATAACAATGTGGGAGGACCTGTCAGAGCAGCAGGTCGCTTTGATTTTTCGCCTGCAAATGAAGCTAAAGGATATGAAGTTACCTTATCCACAGGTATAGAATCCAAATGGTTTGGCGAACCGTTTGACGAAATGGTAGGGTATCCTATAGTGAACATTCATATCATTACTACTCTGCTCAACCCTATTATTAAGCGAGAAAAAACTTCCAATGATTAGCTTTTTGGGGTCTGGTCTCTGCAACAAAAGGTATCCATTCATCCTTTCATAATTCCTTAAATCATAACCACAATAAGGTAAATAGTGAGAAGGATTTGCTCCTAAGTTTACTTAGGTGAATTAGTAGTCACTCAATTTTTAGTCTTCTCCTTAATTAGTAGAGAGGGTAGTGATTTAACATGGGGAGGCATGAAAGTGTCTCCCATTTTTTAGGACATTATAGATATTGAAATGAAAAGCGCTTTTGTAATTGCATTCTTAATTTTTATAGGTGGAATATCTCAGGATAAGTGGAAAGCTCCTCCTGAAGCAGATAAGCTCAAAAACCCAGTAGCTGGACAGCAAGAAGCTATTAAAGGGGGTAAAAAAATCTTTGCCACCATGTGTGCCATTTGTCACGGAGAAAAGGGCAAAGGCGATGGAGTAGCTGGAGCTGCTCTCAACCCAAAACCCACTAATTTGATTACAGCGACCTTTCATGCTCAAAGTGATGGAGCTATTTTCTGGAAAATCACAGAGGGTAGGGCTCCCATGGCATCCTATAAAGCTACTCTTTCTGAAGAGAAAAGATGGCAATTGGTCAGCTACTTAAGAACACTGAAACAATAAAACTACTGGCTTATGAAATATAAATACCTAATTAGTCTAACCTTGGTCATAGGTGCTTTGGTTGATATCAATGCACAGAACCAAGGTGGCCTTAGCTCCCAACCTGGCAACAGTAGGTTTTTGCTGCGTGGCTACTCAGATGCGACATTCATGTCAAATGATGAGGAAACTACCTTCGGAAATGCACGATTTGTACCCTTATTTCTTTACAAGCAATCAGACAAACTGTTCTTCGAAGGTGAATTGGAATTTGCCGTAGAGGATGGTGAGATAGAAGTAGCTCTAGAATATGCCAATTTTAATTATAGCCTCGCACCCAACCTAAACCTTAGGGCTGGTAAAATTCTTATTCCTTTTGGGATCTTTTTCGACAGACTGCATCCTTCATGGATCAACAGGCTGCCAACAGTCCCACTAGGGTATGGACACGATGGAATTCTCCCCACCTCAGACTTGGGAGCAGAGTTAAGAGGTGCCTCTTATCTCGGAGGAATGAAGTTCAACTACTCACTCTATGTAATGAACGGCCCACGCATTGAGGACGGTGAGGACGAAGCAGAAGAGGTAGGTATGATTGTGCATGAGGGTGATGAGGACAACAATAACAACAAGGCTATTGGTGGTCGTCTGGGGGTGTTCCCTCTTCGGAATCAGTCGCTGGAAGTTGGGTTTTCTGCTCAATCAGCCAAGCTGGGCAACCGTGACTCTGAATTAGAAGATGTGGGCGCTTTTATGTATGCGTTTGACTGGACCTATGTAAGGAAGGTATCTTTTCTAGGTGGTGTGATTGATCTAAAAGGCCAGGTAAACTTCATCAATATTGATGACCAGACATACACAGTTGAAGAGGACAGTGTGATGGAGTCATACACGTTTGACAACAAATCCAACTCCAGTTTCTTTCAGCTCGGCTATCGCCCAACATTTGGCTCCAACGAGTTTGTTAAAAACCTGGAACTAGTAGGGCGGTATTCCACACTCAACACTCCGGAAGAAGCACCATGGGAGTCAGAAAGCACCCAGTTGGCCATTGGGCTGAACTACTGGATCGATTGGAGAACAGCCATCAAATTTGCCTATCAGATGGATAACGTTTCCGGAGGGCATGGAGAAGGAGGCGAGGAACCTGAAGAACTGGATGTCAGTACCTTTTATATTCAATGGACCCTGGGCTTTTAAAATTTAACGAAAATGAAGAATTTCAATAAAATACTCCTACTAATAACTGCTGTTACCTTTTTGTCCTTGGTTTTCACACAGTGTGCCTCCCAGCAAAGCGCAACGAGCAGTACTGACAATACTTCCAAGGGAACTCCTGAGTATGTTTTGCAGAAAAGTGGCGCTCAGCTTTGGGCAGAGTCATGTATCAGATGCCACAATACTGCTTCCCCTGCCACCTTTAGTGATGTAGAATGGGATGTGGCTGTTAAGCACATGGAGATTCGTGCACAACTTACACGAGTGGAAGCGGAAAAGATTTTAGAGTTTATTCAATCGGCCAATTGATCAATGAATAAAAGTAACATAAAATATTTCTTGATTTTTGGATTATTGATATTAGGCTATGGAAGCTATCCTCAGGAGGTAGATGGGTCGGCCATATTTGCTACCAACTGTGCCGCCTGTCATACGATCGGTCAGGGCCAGTTGGTAGGGCCTGATCTAGAGGGGGTGACCGAAAAATATGCTAAGCAATGGATTACAAGGTTTATTCGTGAGTCTCAGGCTATGATTGAGGAAGGTGACGAAAAGGCGGTGGCTGTTTTCAATGCATACAACATGATACCCATGCCTCCAGTGCCACTAAGTGATGAGCAAATTGATGCTTTACTTGATCATATTACCAAAGTGAGTAAGGGTAAACCAGAACCAGAACCGCTTGTGACTGAAAAAAGGGTTGCTGCCCGACCTAGTGTTGCAAAGCAAGCTAAAGGAGGGCTACCTGCAGAACAGAGAGCGGCTACCCGAAAAGCAATGATGACTGGCATTTTGGTTGCCTTTGGAGCACTGACTGTCATGGGAATCGGTATTTGGTGGGCCACTAGATCATAACATGATACAATATTTAAAAATAAAAGTGAAGCTTTGGTTGTTAGCTGGGCTACTAGTTAGCAGCGGGTCGGTGGTTGCACAAAAAACTTATATGACCAGGCAAGGTTTTATGGTAATTAAAACCTATGAAGGAGATTCGTTAAAAAATTACCGATTCAATAATATCATTGTATTGCTGGATTATGAAAAAGCGACTGTGGATTTGAGTTTTAAACTGGACGATAGCCTGGAAGATATTGTCCCAACCAACCGTTTCTTTTCAGATCATGATGCAAAAATTACCACCCGGCTCTCCATACCCAAGATCGAAACACAACCCCACCCGGACTGGAACTTTTCTACAAAAGGCGAATTATACTATGATGAAAAAGTATACTATATGTCGGGTAATGGTGAGTTGCGCCATCATGACGGGAGTGAAACATTAGCCTGTTACTTGATGCTGAAGCTACAACCCATTGATGGGGTAGAGTTGATAATGAAGCCCTTTGGGAAAGTACAAGAGTTGCACCTGTTCCAGGCAGTACTTAATCATGTCATCCTTGATGATGCCGGGATAAATGATTTTTAGCTGAACCACCAGAATCATGATGGCAAAACATTCAGGGGAAAGAAGTATTCTGAGGAGAAGCTTGTACTACTATACTCCTTGCAGAGTGGTAATGCAGGACTAATCATTCAATCTGTTTTGCCAATAACTACCGAAAGAATCCGCTAAAAGTACGCAACTTCTAATCAACTCAGACTAGGAAATGTTTAGCTCATCTCTTTTAACATGAGTGAATACAGCCCATAATATTGATGAATTACAGGCACTCCAATGACTTAAATCATTGTTTCAGCATTTCATAAAAATCACTCAAAATTTGATAAATATCCACCTTATAACCCTCGTATCTTCACCTTATAAATATCAGATTATAAGAGTCTGAGCAAAAAAAATATTTGATATGGCCCTATATATACGAGTAGTCTTATTGCTTTTTATTACCAACAGTGCTTATGCTCAGTTGCACTTTCACCCTGAAAGAAGTTCCATGAAAATAACCGGAACTTCTTCTCTGCATGACTGGGAGATGACAGTCAATGAATTTAATGTGACCGGAGTAATTACTCACACGCAAGTTCAGAATCTTAAAGCAACCATTAAAGCCAAGTCTATGGAAAGCGGAAAGTCTATCATGGACGACAAAGCTTACGATGCTGTACAAGCCGACGACTATCCTGAAATTATTTTCTCTGCCAAGACTTTACAGATCAGTGGGAATAGTATTGTGGGGAAAGGGAATTTGGTTATTGGAGGAGAATCAAGAGTAATAGACCTGGATGCTGAAATTGTCAAAAATGGCGCGGAAATGCAGCTACAAGGCAAAGTCCCACTTAAAATGAGCGATTTTGACATAACCCCACCAACTGCCATGTTTGGTACGCTTAAAACTGGTGATGAGGTGGTGATACACTATGACATTTTTTTAACTAAATAATTATTCATTTATAAATAACCTGAACTATGAAAACTTCATTTTTTAAACACATAGTAGCGACCCTGATGCTGTTTGGAACGGTAGCAGTCTACGCCCAGTTTCCCTCAATCCAGTACTACAGGTACAACGATAAGAGAGGCGTCAATGTCTTCGAAACAAGTAAAGAAGACACAGTAAAATACGACGGATTAAAACTCCGTGTTGGTGGTGACTTTTCTTTCATGTTCCAGGGAATTTCTCAAGAGAATGACTTGGTAGGAGACACATTGGTAGAGCTTTCAAATAATTTTTCTTTACCAACAGCAAACCTGAACTTTGACGTTCAGCTAGCTGACGGTGTTCGTATGCACTTGAGAACTTATTTATCTTCCAGAAACCATACAGAAGCCTATGTAAAAGGGGGGTATCTCCAAATGGATAAACTGGATTTCATAAGCCCTGGATTCCTTGGCGGATTTATGAAAATGGCCACCATTAAAGTGGGTATGGATGAAATCAACTACGGTGATACCCACTTTAGACGCTCTGATAATGCTAGGGCAATTTATAATCCATTTGCAGGAAACTACATCATGGATTCTTTTACAACTGAGCCATTCTTGGAAGTTACTATTCAAAACAATGGAATAATTGGTCTTTTAGGGTTGTCCAATGGACGTTTGAATCAAAGCCCAACTGCAGGAGATGACGGTCGCGTGTTTTATGCCAAACTGGGCTATGATAAGCAAATGAATGATGATCTAAGGTTCAGACTGACAGGGTCTTTATACAGCAGTAGTGATAAAGGTACGAGAGATTATCTCTACAATGGTGATAGGGCAGGTGCTAGATACTATAATGTATTAGAAGGAATCAATGATGGTGGTAGTGCCTTCTTACCAAGGTTGAATCCTGGTTTTGCTTACCACACGGCATTCCAAATCAACCCATTTGTTAAATATAGTGGTCTTGAATTCTTCGGTGTGTTTGAAAAAACATCTAATGGTGATGATGCAACGGGTGGAAGCTTCACACAATTAGGCGCAGAGCTACTCTACAGATTTGGAACTACAGAACAACTTTACGTTGGAGGTAGATATAACTCTGTGACAGGTGAGTTTGCAGATGGACTGCCAGCAAGTGATGTAAACAGGTTAAATCTTGGTTTTGGATGGTTTATGACACAAAACATTGCAACTAAATTGGAATATGTCACTCATAAGTATGAAGGTGACGGTTGGAATGGAACTAGGTTTCAGGGAGCTAAGTTCGACGGAATTGTGATCGAGGCGACAATCGGTTTTTAAGGAATTAGTAGTTAGTAGTGATGTAGGTTGTTAAAGGACTTATCGGGAGATAAGTCCTTTCTTTTTACTTCAATTACTGTCGATTAAAAAAACAAAATATCATACATTAATCACAAAATATCTAAACTAACTTTAGTATCAATCGACTACATTGAATCATAGGAAAATCCTGTTTTTAATAATATTAAACCAGTGAGTTATGCATTTATTCGAAGGACATTATTGGGGCATGCACATTTTCTGGTGGGTCGTATGGGTGATCTTCATCATTTGGATTTTTGTAACCCCATGGGACATTCCTGGTCAGCGCACCAAAAAGGAAACCCCTTTAGACATTTTGAAAAAGAGATATGCCAGTGGAGAAATAGATCGGCAACAGTTTGAGGATATGAGGAAAGATCTGCAAAACTGACGACAAAGGAATTTATCAGATGAAAAACATTTTGGTCCCTACGGATTTTTCAAAAGCTGCTAATCGAGCTTCAGAGATTGCCATTGCGATTGCCGAACAAACTAATTCGGAAATTCATTTTCTACATATCCAATACACTCCGGTACCTTGGATAACTCTAAACAAAGAAAGGGAGGAACGTTATCCTGAAACACTCAAAGAAATTGGTTATGCTAAAGGGGAGCTTTCCAGACTTGTGAAGAAGGCAGAGGATAAGGGATTAAAAGCTGAGCAATTCTTAGTGTTTGATGAAGGAAGGGAGGAGATCTTGAAACATATTCCTTTTCACCATCATGATTTCGTTGTAATGGGTTCAAGCGGTGCAACTGGAGCAAAGGAGCTGCTCATAGGTTCAAACGCTCAAAAGATACTTCGGGATGCTACCATTCCGGTATTGGTGGTAAAAGAGGGATCCGTTTGGCCAGTTGAAAATATTGTATTTCCTTCAAGTTTTGAGTCTGATGTTAAGCAGCCATTTCAAACTGTGGTAGAATTTGCTGATCTCAATGATTCAAAAATCCACCTTCTCTATGTGAACACTCCTTTTTCATTTGAAGAAACAGAGCAAAGTATGGCTAAGATGCATGACTTTCACAGGACATGTCCGCGAGGAGGATCATGTACTCTTAACATCTATAATTCATTAAATGAGGAACGTGGGATTATGCAATTTGTAGATTCCATAGGTGCAGGCCTGATTGCAATTACAACACATGGCAGGTCAGGATTTCTTCGACTTATAAGCAAAAGTATTACCGAGAGCCTGGTAAATCACACGGAAATCCCTGTGTTAAGCATAAACTTGAGCTCTTAAATTTATTATTATGAAAAACCATATGATTTGGATGCTAATCGGCTGTTTTGGAATATTCCTTTTACTATTCCTATTACCGGTTCTTGGTTTCAATGGCACCAATTCACTATTTATTTTCCTCATTGTCTTTTTTGTGGCCCACCTATTTATGCTCAGAGGACACAGAAACCATGCAGGGCATGTAGGCCATAAAGAACAACAATCTAAAAACGAAGACGATCATGCAACACATCGACATTAAGAAATTTGCACTAGCCTGGGGGGTAGTAGGAGCATTATTCTACCTGGGTTGTATCATTTTAATGGCAACAGTAGGCCGGGATGGTACCATCCTTTTTTTCAACAGCCTGCTGCATGGTCTGGATACCAGTGCGATTATACGGATGGATGTCCCTTGGACTGAGGCTCTGATTGGTTTGGTAGAAATGTTTGTACTGAGTTGGTTATTCGGTGCGTTGGTAGCAACCGTTTACAACATCTCGTTCAATAAAAAATATCGATGATTACCAAGGTGGTTGTATGTTAAGGATAGCCTTCGTTGGTTATTACTAGATCATTCCTGCTTTCGAGGAGGGATGATCTTTCTTTTTTGTTATAACCAGCAAAATATAGTCAAATGAACTCTGGTAAATTCCTAAACTTGCTTCTAAAGCGTTTACGTCCCGCCATTATATTGGTGGTGATAGTAGCAATTGTATATGTCTACCTCATGCAATTCGTAGATCATGGGCTTAGTTGGGTGACCTACCTCGTTATTTTTTTAGCACTGATCAAGACCTCATATTTTACATTTTTCACCTTCAAGCAGGTAAATAAGTCCATCAAAACATGCCACTCCTTTGGGCAGTTGCTATGGATATTTGGGTTATTAGTTATCCTAATTGTCTTTTCATATGCCGCAGACTTTACCTGCCTGATAGCTTCGGATAGATATTCCTTTCAGATCAATGGCTTAAATGCAATCAATAACTTCAGCTATTTTGATTTCTTATTTGAAACCTTCTATTTCAGTGTAGTCACGTTTGCGGCCATTGGTTATGGAGATATTGTGCCAGTTACTACCCCTGCAAAAATTTTAGTGATGATGGAGATTGGTCAAAGCTTTGTGTTGATCGTATTCGGACTGTCCAACATAAATAACATTCATACTACAATCAAAAATCAATAATACCATGCAAAGGAAAATAGCACTTATTGGATATGGCGTAATCGGCAATAGAGTAGCGGATGCGATCGTACGACAAGATGACGTATTGGTTTTCGGAGTATGTGATGTGTTCAGCGACTGGCGTATTAAAACTGCCATAAAAAAAGGTTTGCCCGTTTATGTAGCACCGAAAGATACCAAAGCAAAGATGCAACAGGCCGATGTTTCGATAACCGGCACCATGACAGATTTGTTGGATGTGGTAGACCTGGCGGTAGATTGTACCCCAAAGAATATAGCTGCACAAAATGTAGAAACATACAGGGAGCGGAAAATGAAATTTATCCTGCAGGAGATGAAAAGCACAGAACCACTAGCTACTCTTTTAATAAAGCGGAAAATCAATTAGAAAGACCAATGGAAGTTTAGGGATAAATTAAAAAAAAGACCATGAGAAGGCTGATTCTATTCTGGTTCAGAAGGCAAGCTGCTAAAGCAGCAATGCATGTTCTTTCACCATATTTTGAAAGAAGTGAAATACTTGATATCCTTCGAAACTATTGGCAAAGATATCAGGTTCTAAAGCTGGAGATATCCCAAATGCCTACAATGGGAGGCACTATAATGATCCACCTGTCCGCCATGTCCACGGCGTTTTATGAGGAACTAATTTCAAGAGGCATAAGTAAAGAAGTAACTACCCAACTCTTTTACAATATTGCCTGGAAAATCTACAAAAAAATGGGCAGACTCTCCTGGCGGCTGGCAGGATGGAGTAGTCTGAACAGTTACAGCAGACTTTTAAAAGCAACAAAGCTATTTAGGACATTCCCCTTTAATAGCCCTTCATATCTATGGAGTGACGTGCCTGCCGGTGATAATGTGGTAGGTTTCGATTGTTTAAAATGTCCGGTAGCTGAGTACTTCAAGGCAAGAGGCTTGTCTGACTTTTGTGCAAAAACGTGGTGTGACCTTGATTATCCATTGGCCAATATGTGGGATGCTGAATTAAAGAGAACTGGAAGCATAGCAGCAGGAGCCAAAAAATGCGATTTTCGATGGATTGTGAAATGAAGCAATCAAATGTTTGATACGGAAATAAAGACACTTAAATCACTCAATACCTACCTTCAAAAACTGGTAGAAGGTAAGCTATGGCTTAAGGTGATCATTGCGCTTTTCCTGGGAGTGGGATTCGGCCTTTTATTAAGTCCACAAAATGAATGGGTAAGTAAAACCACTGCCGATGTTTTAGGCAACTGGCTGGCCCTTCCCGGAATGCTATTTCTCAAACTGGTACAGATGATCATGATCCCATTGATTGTGGCATCTATCATTACTGGCATTGCCAGCAATGACAAAGACAACCTGAAAAAACTTGGCGGGGGGGTCCTCCTGTATTTTATTGCCACAACTATCATTTCTGTAAGCATAGGTAGTGTGTTGGCCATGCTATTTAAGCCAGGCCGCTACTTGCACGAGCAGGCAGCAGCCGAACATGAAGAGGCTTTAGCAAAAGAAGCCAACAGTGCGGAATTGTCTTTTGGTATCAATGATATGCCACGTATCATTACGGATTTACTACCGGAAAATCCTCTGGCTTCAATGGTCAGTGGAGAAATGTTGAGTATTGTCATTTTCACCATTATCATTGGAGTGGCTGTACTTTCATTGCCTTCAGACCTATTGCGTCCGGTAAAGTTGCTGCTAAGTGCCATTCAGGAGATTTGTATGACTGTAGTAAGATGGGCAATGATTTTGGTACCGGTGGCTGTTTTTGGACTAATGGCTCAGCTTACCTCTAGTGTAGGCTTAAGCTCGCTTGCGGGACTAGGCTATTATGTAGTCGTAGTGCTACTTGGTTTACTGATTCTTGTAGGTGTCTATTTACTGATGGTAAGTTTACTGGGCAGGAGAAATCCGTTGAAGTTTTTAGGAAAGATAAAAGATGCACAACTCTTGGCATTTTCCACCACCAGTTCAGCAGCCGTTATGCCACTGTCATTGCAGACAGCAGAAGAGAAGCTAAAAGTTGACCCGGCAATCAGCAACTTTATTATCCCCATAGGAGCTACCGTCAACATGGATGGTACAGCACTCTATCAAACCATTACCACTTTATTTATTGCCCAAGCGTACGGACTGGAAATGAGCCTGTTAAATATTATTGTAGTGATCGTCACCATAGTTGCAGCGTCTATAGGAACCCCGGCCATTCCGGGTGGCGGTGTAGTGATACTGGCTTCCGTACTAGGTAGCGCAGGGATTCCGGCCGAAGGGATTATCATCATTATAGGTGTAGAAAGGTTACTTGGAATGTTTCGAACAGCGGTCAATGTTACAGGAGATTTGACGGCTTGTATTCTATTTGATAAATGGCAGAATAACGATTCCGATTTAAAAGTAAATGTTGAGGTCAAATGAAGCAGTATTTCATCAAATTAGTTGTATCTGCTTTCCTACTTAATATCATGTGGGAGAATTTGCATGATGGCCTATATACCACCATTATTTCCTGGATGAAAAACATGGGCTACTTTCTGTGTAGTCTTGGGGATGTGGCCTTAGTTGTTATTATATATGTTGTAGTCGCTCAAATTGCGAATGATATAAAATGGGGGCAAAAACCTTCTGCAAATCATCTCTTATGGATGCTTTTGATTGGTGCGATTGTAGCCTTGATAGCCGAAAAAACCGCATTGTTACTGAATTGGTGGCAATACAACGAACAAATGCCGGTATTACCTCTTCTAGGTGTAGGGGTATCCCCATGGTTGCAAATAACCCTTACACCAGTCATATCAGTTTTAATTTCCAGCAGACTTAAACAGCCAACGTAGTGAATAATATCCAACGTTAATAAATGCTGATATCGATCTATCTTACTATTAAGCAATAACAAAATTTCATACATCGAATATATAATTTCGTAAAGGGTTGGAATGCTGCTCTTATATCTTTAACAGTAGATGTTAAGAGTAGATGTAGATGCCTGAAAAGAATGTTTTTATTACCAAGGCTTCCGGAGAAAAGGCGCCCTTCTCTCCAACGAAGCTCAGACAATCCCTTGAAAGAGCTGGAGCCGGTTTAGCTATTGTAGACCTTATCATTGACGAAATAGAAAAGCAGTTAGTCGATGGAATGTCTACGAAGAAAATCTACAGCCAGGCGTTCTCTATGCTCCGAAAGCATTCAAAACCCGTTGCAGGCAGGTATAAGATCAAGCAGGCCATTATGGAGCTAGGCCCCACAGGATATCCCTTTGAGAAGTTTGTGGGTGAAATTTTGAAGCATCAGGGTTATCGTACCAAAGTAGGTGTGATTGTTCAGGGGCATTGTGTAACGCATGAAATAGATGTAGAGGCCGAAAAAGACAACAAACACTTCATGGTGGAGTGCAAATTCCACAATCGGCAAGGGTATAAATGCGATGTAAAAATTCCACTCTATATCAGATCCCGGTTTGAAGATGTGAAAACGCAATGGGAAAAACGTAAAGGACATGCCACCAAATTCCATGAGGGTTGGGTAGTGACTAACACCCGGTTTACGGAGGATGCCATTCGATATGGTAAGTGCAGTGGCCTGATACTTATTGGTTGGGATTATCCACAGCAAGGAAGTATCCGTGACCGAATTAACCTCTCTGGTCTTCACCCTGTTACCTGCCTGACTACCCTATCTAAGGCAGAAAAACAAAAGCTCATTGATAAAATGATTGTACTGTGTAAAGAACTCTGTGAGCGACCTGAAATACTGGAGGAAATGGGGATAGCACCAAGCCGGGTTTCGAAGATCATAGAAGAAGGGACACAAATATGTTTGAGTACAGAAGCACGTAATAACTAATTGTTTAAAAGATGTTGGATAAAATGACCATAAAATTTCTGGGAGCAGCAGGAACAGTGACTGGCTCTAAATATTTGGTTGAAACGAGCAAAAAAAAGCTTATGGTGGATTGTGGGGTATTCCAGGGTTTGAAAGAATTGCGGTTGCTTAATTGGGCACAACCAGAGTTTGATCCACAAACTATAGATGCCGTTTTATTGACCCATGGACACCTTGATCATACCGGATATCTGGCCAGATTGGTCAAGCTAGGCTTCAGGGGCAAAATATACGGCACTGGCCCCACACTTAAGATTGCAGAGATCATTTTAAAGGACAGTGCAAAAATACAAGAGGAAGAAGCTGCGCGAGCGAATAAGGATGGGTATAGCAAACATCACCCGGCAGAAGCATTTTATGATCTGGAAGATGTAGAAAAGACGGTACCTCTTTTCAACCCTGTAGCTGAGGGTAAATGGCATGTAATTGAAGATGATTTCAGAGTTAGATGGCCTTACAACGGCCATATCATTGGTTCCACTTCCGTTGAGGTGGAATTTCATCATAAATATGTGGTGTTTTCCGGAGACATAGGCAGAAAAAAAGACCTGCTACTTTTTCCTCCAAAAAAACCGGAGAAAGCCGATGTACTATTGATTGAATCCACGTATGGCGGCAGGATTCATGGAGACGAAGAAAACATCATTCCCGAGCTGGAGCGTATCATAAATGAGTCAGTGGAGCGTGGTGGTAGTGTGTTCATCCCCAGCTTTGCCGTAGAGCGGACACAATTAATGATGTTGATGATCTGGAGGCTTTTGAAAGAAAAAAGGATACCAAAGATTCCGATGATCATGGATAGTCCCATGGGAGCCAATGTGCTTCATCTCTTTCACTACTCCCGAGACTGGCACAAGCTGGACCCGGAAGAATGTGACGATATGTGTTCCCATTTTCGTGTTGTGAGCAATTTTCGGGAAACACTAGCACTACGCAAAGATGAAAAACCTAAAATCGTTATTGCCGGAAGTGGTATGATGACCGGTGGACGAATACTCAATTACATGGAGGCACGATCCGGTAATAGCAGGGATACCTTACTTTTTGTGGGCTACCAGGCAGAAGGAACACGGGGAAGAAAGCTGCTTGAAGGAGACAAAAAAATCAAAGTCTATGGCAAATGGCTACCGTTCAACATGCACATAGAACAAATAGAAGGGCTGAGCGCTCACGGAGATCAAAAAGATCTGATCGACTGGCTTTCGGAAATCAAAAAACAGCCCGAAAAGCTATTCATTATCCATGGAGAAACAGAGCAAGCCTGTGCCCTTCAGCAGCGCATCAAAGAAGTATACCAATGGGACAGTGAGATTCCCAAAATAAATCAAAAGGTAGAATTGTGATGGAAGCAAAGGATACCCGGCATAACGTATTAAAACTAGTAAGATTAGGCATAGATGCCCGAAACGAATACATGGTATTCATGCGCAAGGACTGTCCGGTGTGTGTGTCCGAAGGGTTTGAGGCGTTAAATCGTATAAAAGTTTCAAACGGAAATAAAACCATCGTGGCATCACTCATCGTTTGGGATAATAAAGCGCATTTAAACCATGATCAATTGGGGCTTTCTGATGCAGCCATTGAAGCCCTGGAAACAAAAGAAGGTGACTTGCTTAGTCTGAGCCATCTAGATGCCTTGGATTCAATGAGTGATGTTCGAAAAAAGATATACGGGCATAGGCTCAACCAGACTGAGTTTGACAGGATTATTGGTGATATCGTTAATCGGAATTTATCCAATATCCAACTATCTGCTTTTCTGGCTTCCAGTACGGGAGATTCACTCAACCAGGAAGAAGTTATTTTGCTTACCAAGTCTATGATCAATGTGGGTTTCAAACTGGACTGGGATTCGGGCAAGGTTTACGATAAACACTGCATAGGTGGCTTGCCAGGTAACAGAACTACGCCATTAGTAGTATCTATTGTTGCCGCAGCAGGGTTGACCATCCCTAAAACTTCTTCCCGTGCCATTACTTCTCCAGCCGGTACTGCTGACACCATGGAGGTAGTCACCAATGTAAATCTCACCACCGGGCAAATGAAAAATGTGGTGGAACAGGAGGGGGGGTGCCTTGCTTGGGGCGGATCAGTACAGCTAAGTCCGGCTGATGATATACTCATCAGGGTAGAAAAAGCTTTGGATATTGATAGTGAAGGGCAGATGATCGCTTCTGTGCTTTCTAAAAAGGCGGCAGCAGGCTCTACTGATGTAGTCATAGATATACCTGTTGGCCCTACAGCCAAAGTGCGTTCAAAAGAGACTGCAGAGCAACTTTCCGAAAAAATGGTTGCCGTAGGAAAGGCCATCGGACTGAATATTGAAATAATATTGACCAATGGCGCACAGCCTGTGGGGCGGGGCATTGGACCTGCCTTAGAAGCACAAGATGTTTTGTCTGTCTTGAGAAACGAAGAAAATGCTCCGAATGACCTACGTGAAAGAGCGGTAATACTTGCAGGCAGATTACTTGAAATGGGAGGAAAAGCACTTGAAGGTAAGGGCAGCCAATTGGCGATGAAAATATTAGAAAGCGGAGATGGTTACAAAAAATTCATCTCTATCTGCGAGGCACAAGGGTTTTTTAGAGAACCTGAGGTTGCGCCCCGTAAGCATAAGATTAGATCAGCAGTAAGAGGAATAGTTTCAGAGATTGATAATCGCAGACTGGCGAAAGTTGCTAAGATGGCCGGTGCTCCTAGTGTTATGACAGCAGGCATTTTGCTGCTTACGCCATTAGGTACTCAAGTGGAAGAGAACGATACCCTGTTTGAAATCCATGCTGAGTCACAGGGAGAGCTTGAATATGCCCTTTCTTACCTGAAAACACAAAAAGAAATTATTAAAATCAACGAGTCATAAATATGGAAATGATAATATTTGCCCTACCGGGCAATGAAGAACTTACCGATAAAATAGCCGGACACCTCAAGGCTGAAAAGGGAGAGGCAACCATACGGCAGTTTCCCGATGGGGAAAGTTATGTGCAGATTCACTCTGAGGTTAAAGATAAATGCGTGGTAATGGTATGCACATTACACGAGCCGGATGCCAAATTGCTGCCCCTGTACTTTTTAAGTAAGACGGCCAAAGAACTTGGTGCTGCCTGTACGTGCCTGGTAGCGCCTTATCTGGCCTATATGCGTCAGGATAAGCAGTTTAATCCGGGAGAGGGTATCACGTCTACGTATTTTGCTGAATTGATATCAGGCTTTGCAGAAACGTTGACCACCGTTGACCCACACCTTCACCGTAGAAGTTCGTTAAGTGAGATTTACACCGTACCTAATAAACTCATCCATGCGGCATCACACATTTCAAAATGGGTGAGCGATAATATTGAAAAGCCGATATTCATCGGCCCGGATAGTGAAAGTGAGCAATGGGTTTCCCAGGTAGCAGAAGAAGCCGGGGTACCTTTTACCGTGTTAGAGAAAGTAAGGCATGGTGACAGGGATGTGGAAGTGTCCGTCCCCGATGTAGCAAAATACAAAGACCACACCCCGGTATTGGTGGATGATATAATTTCCACCGCCAGAACGATGATAGAGACAGTCGGCCATTTAAAAAAAGCCGGAATGCACCCACCGGTTTGTGTTGGGGTACATGCCGTATTTGCTGGCTCAGCCTATGCGGATCTAAAAAATGCAGGGGTACAACAGGTCGTCACGTGCAACACCATCCCTCATGAAAGTAATCAGATTGACCTTTCAGATATTCTGGCAAAAGAGATTAACCAACTGATGAAGCATCATGCGTAGTGCGCTACTCACCTTAATAGCGTGTCTGCAACTTGCCCCTGCAATTTTGTATGGTCAGGAGAAAGAAATGTTCATTGAGCAAATAGCGCAAAAAAGAATAGTACGTGAAAACTATGATCAAAATGGAGACCTGCAGGGCAAGCAGATATTTTTAACGGGTGAGTTAGAGCAGCAGGGTAAAACTTATCGGATAAAGGTAATAACCGAGCTCTATGACGAAAGCGGCCGGCTTACGGAAAAGTACACAACCACATATAAGTGCAATCCCAATGAGTTTGATGTGTTATTGAATGTATTTCCTTTTTCTGATCCGGATGACGAGAAGATAAAAGTGGATGTCACTTCAGAAGACTTTCAGCAACTGTATGAACTGGGTAAAGGAGAAGAATTAAAAGATATTCATTTGAAGATGAGTGTTGAATCGGGGGTGTTAAGTTTTTTCGGATCCAAAAGCCTGGTCACCATAAAAAACAGGAAAAAGGAGGTAGTGAACCAATCAGTAAAAATAAGTAGTGAGGCTGTTATTGAAGCATACATGATGGGAATCCGTATTAAAACGATAAACTATGTCGTGGAAGAATACCTGACTAACGATTTCGTATTGCAACGTCAGCAGTTTACAGAGGATGATGGGGCCTGGTTTACTATGAAATATGAACAGAACGCAAAAGAAATTGAATAAAATCAGATGGTTGAGTTAGAACACATATCAACACTGCCACCGGAAGATGCCGATAAGGCGGAAACAAAGAAAGCCTTGAAAAAACTCCGAAAGGAGCTTTTTCTGTTGCAGAATAAGTTCTATGCCGATGGAAGATACAGCATGCTCATTGTCTTGCAGGGGCTTGATACTTCCGGTAAAGACGGTACGATCCGTCACGCTTTTAGCGGCATGAACCCGCAGGGCGTGCAGGTAACATCGTTTAAGAAACCCACAATTGATGAGCTCAAACATGACTTTTTATGGCGCGTTTATCCACATTTTCCCCAGAAAGGTATGATCAGGGTATTTAACAGGTCATACTATGAAGACATTCTGGTTCCGGCTACAAACAGGAGCCTTTCAGAAGATGTCTTGCAGCACCGCATCAACCTCATCAATGAACTGGAACATCATCTGTTGGCCAATGATACGTTGATTTTAAAGTTTTATCTGCACCTATCGGCTAATGAGCAGGAAAAGCGTATTGAGGAGCGTAAAACAAAACCGCACAAACGATGGAAATATGCCAAAGAAGATGAACTTATCCCAAAAAAATGGGATGACTACAGGAAAACGTATCATACCATATTGAATGCCTGTGATCACTTGCCCTGGCACATTATTCCTGCAGATAAGCGATGGTTTCGTAATTATACAGCAGCTAAAATTTTAGCCGAACAGCTTGAAAAACTAAATCTGAAATACCCAAACAAATAAAAAATAGTCATTATGGAAAATCATAAAGAGCATAATCACACACACCATAAGCACGAAGAAAGTAAAAAGCATGAAGATCATTCCGGACATGAAGGTCACGGCCATGGTAGTCATTCGGGTCACAACCCCGGGCATGGTGAAATGGGACATGATCATCATAAAATGATGATTGAGGACTTCAAAAAGCGGTTCTGGATATCCCTGGTACTTACCATTCCAATACTTGTTTTTTCGCCAATGATCCAGGGGTTTTTCGGGTATGAGTGGCTGCTGCCGGGCAATGCCTACATTCTGTTCGGGCTTTCTACCATCGTTTATTTTTACGGAGGCTGGCCTTTTCTGAAAGGATTGAAGGATGAGCTGAAGGAAGGTGCCCCGGGCATGATGACCCTAATATCCATGGCCATTAGTGTTGCCTATTTTTATAGTTCCGCAACAGTTTTCGGCCTTGAAGGAGAAGACTTTTTTTGGGAACTGGCCACCCTGATTGATATCATGTTATTAGGCCACTGGCTGGAAATGAAATCCGTACTGGGAGCTTCAAAAGCCCTGCAGTTATTGGTAAGCATGATGCCCTCAGAAGCGCATCGGGTCAAAGGTGACACAGTAGAAGATGTGAAGCTGGAAGACCTGCAAAAAGATGATATTATTTTGATTAAACCCGGTGAAAAAGTTCCGGCTGATGGCATTATCGTAGAGGGGGAAAGCTACCTGAATGAATCCATGCTGACCGGGGAATCCAAACCGGTAAAAAAAGGCCTGGAGAATAAAGTAATCGGAGGGTCACTCAATGGCAATGGCTCACTAAAAGTAAAAGTAGAGCATACAGGTAAAGACAGCTACCTCAATAAGGTAATTACGCTAGTACAAGAGGCGCAAAAGTCTAAGTCAAAAATGCAGAATTTGTCAGACCGTGCCGCTAAGTGGCTTACCTATATTGCATTGGCCATTGGTTTTGGTACGCTGGCTGCCTGGTTGTTTTTAGGCTTTCCTTTCGTATATGCCCTGGAAAGAATGGTTACTGTCATGGTCATTGCTTGTCCACATGCGCTGGGCTTAGCCATACCATTAGTGGTTGCCATATCCACTGCGGTTTCGGCACAGAATGGTCTGCTGATTAGAAACAGGACTGCTTTTGAGGAATCAAGAAAGATCTCGGCCCTCGTTTTTGATAAAACCGGAACACTGACCAAAGGCGATTTTGGCGTTACCCGTGTAGAGACGGTAGATCAGCAATTTGAGGCAGACGAACTATTGAGGCTTTCCAGTGCTTTGGAGCAAAGTTCGGAACATCCTATTGCCGTTGGTATTATCAAAAAAGTAAAAGAGAAAGACATAGCTGTACCCAAACCGGAAAACTTCAATGCCATTACCGGTAAAGGGGTAGAAGCAAAAGTGGAAGGGAAAGATGTGAAAGTAGTGAGCCCGGGTTATCTGAAAGATGAGAACATTTCCATACCAGATGGTGCCTACAGCAGTGCTGCGGAGACAGTTGTATTTGTGCTGGTGGATAATAAACTGGCCGGGTACATCGCCCTGGCTGATGAGATCAGACCGGAAAGTGCCGAAGCGATCAAAATATTTAAAAACAACAACATCAAAGTGATGATGGCCACCGGTGATAATGAAATAGTCGCCAAAGCAGTAAGTGAAGAACTAGGTCTGGACGGATACTACTCAGAGGTATTGCCACACCAGAAGGTAGAAATTGTGAAAGACCTGCAGGCCAAAGATGAATTTGTTGCCATGACCGGTGATGGGGTGAATGATGCGCCTGCGCTGGCGCAGGCCAACGTAGGTATTGCCGTGGGCTCAGGCACCGATGTAGCGGCCGAAACAGCCGACATTATTTTGGTCAATAGCAACCCGCAAGACATTGCCAATCTGATTCTTTTTGGTAAGGCTACTTATAGCAAGATGATCCAAAACCTGATATGGGCTACCGGCTACAATGCTGTTGCCATTCCTCTTGCGGCAGGGGTGCTTTACACATCCGGCTTTGTATTAGGGCCTGCTGTAGGTGCGGTATTTATGAGTTTGAGTACCATCATCGTAGCTATCAATGCACAGCTGCTCAAAAAGAAAATAGGTAAGTAGTGCTAATGAAGAAAGACAAGATATTGGTTGTAGGTGGCTATGGGGATGTAGGCGGCAGAATATGCCTGGGGTTATCTGAACATTATCCTGATCAGGTGATTGCGGCAGGTAGAAGCCTAGAAAAAGCCCGTCAATTTGCGGCCAGCACTGGAGGAAAAGTGCTGGCCCGACAAATTGATATTGCCGGAGTGGTTCCAAATGAGGAACTACAGGATATTCTTTTGGTGATCATGGTGGTTGATATGCCAGACGCCAAATTCGTGCGTCAGTGCTTCGAACAATGTGTCCATTATATTGATATAACGGCTACCTATAAGCTAATAGAGCAAATTAAGGACCTTAATGAAATGGCCATTAGGCATGGGGCAACCGGAATTGTGAGTGTGGGGTTGGATCCGGGGCTATCTAATCTACTCGCCAAGCACTGTGTATCATATATGGAAAAAGTTGACCACATTGATATTCATTTGCTGTTGGGTTTGGGAGACAACCATGGTGAGGCGTCCATTAACTGGATTTTAGATACAATTCAAAGGGACTATGCCATTTTACTAAATGGACGTTTGACTAAGGTGAATAGTTTTAGAGATGGAAAACAAACACAGTTTCCGGGTGGTCTTGGAAAACATACCACCTATTCATTCAATTTTTCTGATCAACACGTGCTGCCAGAAACGCTTGGGGCAAGTAGTGTTAGAACAAGGATTTGTTTTGAAAACAGAAGAATTACTGCCCTGTTTGCTTTGCTTGCCAGAATAGGTTTTTTCAAGTTATTGAAATATAAGCCAGTTAGAAGTATTTATAAGCATTTGCTTAACGCATTCAAATACGGATCAGATGTCTATGCTGTCAAGGTAAAAGCGTATGGCTATGAGTATGACACCATGGTGCAGATGGAGGCTTCCCTCATTGGGCATAGAGAAGCTAATGGAACTGCTATGGCAACTGTGAAAACTGCTTGTTTACTCTTGGATAATGAAATAAAGAGTGGTGTGTTTCATAGCGAAGAGTTATTTGATTTGGGTGATTATGTAGATGATCTGGAGGGTATAGATTTTTATTTAGACAATAGATTACCGGTAGCTAGTTGACGAAACCACCAACGTATGAATTTAAATAATAGGAACATAGCAATTATATTGTTCTGCATCTTCGTGGTGATGAGTGGTTATGGAGTACTACTCCCTGTATTGCCGTACTATACCGAGCGGCTGGCATTAAAGTCCGGTGTAGTGGCAGATGAAGATATTAACTATCATATTGGCATCCTCACCAGTATATACCCGTTTTTTCAACTATTATTTGCGGTAGTTTGGGGTAAGTTATCTGACCGTTTTGGCCGCAAAATACTAATTGTGATGGGGATGCTTGGTTTTGTTATTATGCAATTTTTAACAGGGCTTGCTACTTCCTTAACCATGCTGTATGTAGCCCGTATCCTTGGAGGGATCTTCTCATCTTCGGTTATCCCCGTTGGCAATGCTTTCCTCAGCGACCTCACTGATAGGACCCACCGAAGGAAGGTGTTGGCTTGGTCCGGAGTGGCAGTAAGCGCAGGAGTCATTGCAGGACCTATGATTGGTGGATTTTTGGCACAGACCAATTTACATTTTAGTACGACTTTCGGACATTTCTTGCTGGACAAATTTAGTGTCCCCTTTCTTGTAATTGCACTATTAGGTATTTTGATTCTACTGGTGACCTTGGCTTGGCTTAAAAATCCGGAGAATAATAAGTCAGGAACACTACTGCAAGCACAAAAATCAAAACTGAAAGTTGGCCATGGGTTTATGCTGCTTTTATCTCTTTCATTAGTGCTACAACTAGCAGTTACCTTATTTGAAACAGTTTTCTCTGTATATGCTAAAGACATTCTGACTTTTGGCACGTCACAAATAGGCTTGGGCTTTATGCTTTGTGGCTTGATCATGGCGGTTTTACAACCTGTTTTCGCCAGTTTGGATGAAAAGAAGGTCTCTATCAAGGCACAGCTTCTTTTCGGTTTTGGCATAGCCTCCATTTCCATGTTTGTATTCTCATTGTGGAATTCCGACATGTATGTTTATAGCACTATCGTAGCTTTTGCAATCGGTGGCGCCATGGTTACCCCCAACCTTATTGCCATGGTCTCATTTATTGATCAGGATCATACGGGAACGAATCTATCACTTCAAACTTCTATGAATAGCATTGGTCAGGTGGCAGGCCCTGTTTTGGGCATGTGGTTGTACACCATGGATAAAACCTGGCCGTTTCCTTTTATTGGCGTAGTACTCCTGCTGGCAGCTGTAATGGTGGTGCCGAAACTTAATTATAAAATAAAAAGAGCATGAGAAAATTAAATGATTATTTGGGAGATCAGGCAGAATATCTACTGACGCATCAATGCAAAGCCATTGACAAGGCACGACTTACTATTCCTGCTCCGGATTATCTGGATCAGGTTTTTCTGAATACAAACAGAAATACGCAGGTACTTAATTCACTATCAAGATTGTGTGATATTGGCTTAAGCCTTACAGGAATGGGCTTTATTTTAGAAAGAAAGGCATTGAATTGTTAAATCTAATTCAGCAGGTGTACCTCGATAGAATTTACCATTGCATGATCAAAACAAATGAATAAACAAAAAACTTTATACCTATGAAATACTATATTTTCCTTTTACTGCCCTACTTTCTCAATGCTGTGGCGTTTGGTCAATCAAATGAAGAGATCAGAAGTGGTATTTATTTAAATGTTCAAGCATATGAAAATGATCAGTTAACATACGAGATCGACTGTAGCTCCGAAAAACATAAGATCAAACCTAATACACATAAAAAAAGAGGGTCATTTCGAGTTGTTCACAATAAACAAAAGATAGACTTAAACAAAGAAGAGGTTTATGGTTATAGAGATTGCAAAGGGAGGGATTTCAGGTTTGAAAACAATGTAAGCTATGAGATAATCTTTATAGGTCATTTGATTTTATATTCAAACTACGTAGATGACGGATTGGATGAAAATGGAAACATGCGTCAAAAAAAGGCATATTATTTCGGTAAGCTTCTGAGTTCAGATATTATTCCATTAAGCGTTGAAAACCTCAAAAATGCCTATCCCAACAATCATAAATTTCATGACCTGATAGACACTAATTTCAGCTCAGGCTCAATTACTGCTTACGATGACTTTCATGACACGTATAAAGTTAACCGATATCTAGCCCTTTCCAGGGAAGATATTGCTACTCCAAAAGAAGGGATAGATGAACTCATTCAGCGGATACAGGATGCCATCAATGCAAAAGATCTACACTCCCTTAATAATTGCTTTTCTGATAAGACTAAGGTCTACGAGCAAGGATCTATTGATGATTCCTGGGAACACTACCGGGATGGGCACTTAGGAAAAGAAATAGAAGAAATGGAAGACATGTCGTTCCTGATCGAAGTGGATGAGAGCCTCACTACTAAACAGATGGCACTGGTGAGAGGCAAGTATTTTATCAGGGGAAAAATGCATGGCCGGGAAATCAATTCTTCTGGATTAATTACCCTATCCATGCGCGTAGAGCAAGACATGTGGAAAGTCATTCACCTGCAATTTTCAAGAGGATGCAAATAAAGGGTAACATCTATTTAGGTATTCTTCTGGGTCTGCTCTTTGTCGGCTGTAATCCATCAGCTAGCACAACAACTGACCCTAAGGCACAGGCAGTAGTAGACTCTGCCATAGCCAGAAGCAATCTTCATTTATTAGCTAATGCGGAAGCATCCTTTGATTTTAGGGACAGATCATATGGTTATAAAATGAAAGAAAATCAGTTTGAATATACGCGTCTCTACATAGACAGTACTGGAACGGAAACCTATGATGTGCTTACCAATAGTGGCTTTACACGCTACATCAACGGTGAAGTGCAGGAACTCGTGGCAGAAAGGCAAAACGCCTACGCTAATTCGGTAAACTCCGTCATTTACTTCGCATTTTTACCCTACAGACTAAATGACGCTTCGGTAATTAAGAATTATCTAGACAAAGTCAAGGTTCTTGACAAAGAATATCATAAGATTCAAGTGACATTTAGACAAGAGGGGGGCGGAGAAGATTTCGAGGATGTATTTATCTATTGGTTCGATAGTGAGGACTACAGTATGGACTATTTTGCTTATGAATACCAAACCAATGGTGGTGGTATTCGATTCCGGGAAGCAACCAATCCCAGGAATATCAATAGTATCCAAATCCAGGATTACATCAATTACAAACCCAAACCAGGTGTTGAATTCAAGCTTTCAGAAATAGATAGGTACTATCAGCAAGGTAAGCTGGAGAAGCTCTCAGATATTGATTTAAAAAATTTAAACGTTAAACTAAATAACAATTAAAACCTATGAAAAAACTAATCTACACTCTTACAATAGCTGCGTTCACTTTTTCCGGATGCACAAGTCAAACTTCTGATACCCAAGAAGAGGGCCATGATGATGCCCATGAACACCCAGCCTCAGAAGCTTCTGATGAACATGAGGGGCATGATATGGCTAAAGAAGGAGCAAGTGAAAGTGAAGGGAAGCCTAAAAGCCCTCATACCAGTGCCATGGCCATGATAAATGATGCTCACGTGCATATCGATTACTCCTCTCCACGTGTTAGAGGCCGGGTTATTTTTGGTGGACTGGTAGCCTATGATGAAGTGTGGGTTTCAGGGGCACATAGAGCCACCTGGCTGGACACCAACAAAGAACTGCTCATCAATGGACAGGTACTCCCAAAAGGCAAATATGGCTTTTTCACCATTCCTGGAAAAGAAGAATGGACGGTCATACTCAACAAAAACTGGGATCAGCATGGTGCTGACGAGTACTCAGCTGATGAGGATGTAATGAGATTTTCTGTGACGCCAGAAGAGTTGTCCGAAGTAAAAGAGGAGCTGACTTATACCGTAGCAAAAGATGATGATGGAGGACAGATCTCACTGGAATGGGAAAAGGTGCGCATTAGCTTCGACTTTAAAGTCAACGAATAAATGACCAAAAGTGAATCTGAGAATCACATATCTGCTCATTCTGGTATTGCTCACTTTGGAGGTACGTGGGCAGAGTGTGTTTTCTGAAGGCTCGTGGTATAAGTTGGGTGTTACGCAGGGTGGTATTTACAAGTTAGATCGTGACTTTATTGTCAATGCATTAGGCATTAACATTTCAAACCTGGATGCTAACACCATTAAAGTTTACGGGTTTAATGGTGGTATGCTCCCGCAGGAAAACAGTGCTGCCTGGTACAACGACCCACCGGAAATACCGCTACTTAGAAGAGGTACGCAAGATGGAAAGCTTGAT
Organism: Ekhidna sp.; assembly: GCF_965221965.1. Classification (GTDB taxonomy): domain Bacteria; phylum Bacteroidota; class Bacteroidia; order Cytophagales; family Cyclobacteriaceae; genus Ekhidna. Next base: position 2,224,601 of record NZ_OZ244926.1, on the reverse strand, counting down.
GTAGAGGATTACTTCTTGTTTTTTGCTCAAGCCCCTGATAAGGCAAAGCTAAAAACGAACGGGGCACTCGACTATGAGAAAAACCTCTATTCAGATACCGCCTATTATTTTTTAACATTCGGTGGGGATGCCGGATTGCAGCTGGAGAATCTTGAATCACAAAATGAGGGTGCACTAACTATCAACACTTTTGATGACTACCTCACTCACGAAATAGATGAAACCAATATCCTGGGTTCGGGAAGGGAATGGTTTGGTGAGCGCTTTGGGGGGTCTAGTGGAGTTTCCAGACAGGATTTCAACTATGAGATCCCGGGTATTTTGGATTCGGTAGGAGTTTTTACCCGCCTGATTGGTCAGTCAGAATCTCCTGGTTCTTTCGAATTGCTACTTAATCAAAGCACACTTGGAACTGTAGCGATTGATTCCATTCCATCAGTCTCTAGCTACAGCGATTTTTCTAGGGTAAGATATACTTTCCGCGGTACAGAAAGCTATGGTGTGTTTTCAAGAAACAATTTTTCTTCCAATGACTTGAGACTTACTTTCAGATTTGATGCAGGTGTCAGCACTTCAGGTAGGGCTTATATTGACTACTTCATATTAGGTTTCAAAAGGAACTTGCAGCTCTATGGTAACCAAACACAATTTAGAAGCACCCTGTCTGTAGGTAATGCCATTAGTTATCAGATCCAGAATGCCGATCCTGATGATATAAACCTATGGGATATCACTGATCCGGTAACCCCAAAAATACAGCAGTTTGTAAAAGCTGGTAACGGCATCCGCTTCGGGTCTGCACAAGACACTCTGCTGAATGAGTACATCATATTCCAGGGAAGTGATTTCCCCAATCCATCTTTTTTTGGCGAAGTGACCAATCAGAATATTAAAGGACAAACCAGTATAGATGGTTTGATCATTTCCGCACCTGTCTTTCTCAATGCTGCTGAACGACTGGCCGATTTCCATCAAAGTAATGATGGATTGTCTGTGGCAGTAGTTACTACCAATCAGGTTTACAATGAATTTTCAAGCGGCAGACAAGATATTTCGGCCATTCGAAATTTCATCAGATATGTTTGGCAGAACGGTGGTCGACTGAAGTACGTGCTTTTGATGGGTGATGCCTCGTATGATTATAAAAACAGGTTGAACAACAATACCAATTTTGTGCCAGTATACGAGTCCAGGCAATCATTTCACCGACTTTACAGCCATTCCTCTGACGATTATTTTGGGTTTTTGGAGGATGAAGAAGGCTATTGGGACGAAGGCGTGCTGGAGCTTTACAGCGGCACTCGTTTCCCGATAGGTTATACCGATCACACCCTTGAAGTGGGTATTGGCAGACTACCGGTAAAAACCCCTAAAGAAGCAGACGATGTGGTAAATAAAATCATCAGGTATGCCACCAGTGTAAATGCGCTGGGCAAGTGGAGGTCTGAGGCGGTGTATATGGCTGATGATGGCGATGGTGCGGTACACATGAGACAGTCAGAGACAGTCAACAAAATTGTGAGAGAGGGATATGCCGAGGTAAATGTGGGTCGACTCTATCTTGACAATTTCAAAACTGTGGAATCCATGCAGGATGCTTTTCTGGATAAAATGACTGAGGGCGTTCTGATTCTGGACTTTCTTGGACATGGCAGCCCTTCCGCACTTATGCAGCGAAATGAAGAGAATAGGTTAAAAACAGTCATTACCATACCACTATTGGAAGAACTAAAAAACAGACATAGGCTACCTTTGTTTATGACCGCCACTTGCAACTTTGGTCAGTATGACAATCCCATCTTTGTATCTGGTGGGGAAAACATGATGCTTAACCCGAATGGTGGTGCTATTGCCTTGCTCACAACTACACGTGCCGTTTTCTCTTCTACTAATCTACCGTTAAACGAAGCGTTTCAGAAGGCAGTGTTATCCAAGCAAAATGGGCGCTATCCCAGGCTTGGAGACGTGATCAGACAAACGAAGAACAACAGCCTGGCAGGGCCTATCAATAGAAACTTTGCCTTAATGGGTGACCCAATGCTGATGCTAAATTATCCCGGGCATGAAATAGTGTTTGACGAGCTGGAAAGTGAAACAGATACCCTAAGTGCATTAGAGAAGGTGACGATCTCGGGTAAGGTATTTGATAGTTCGGTTTTAGCCGAATCTTTTGACGGATCTGCTATTGTCACCGTATTGGATATTCCGCGAGAGCGCTATACTTTGGGGTTAGACAACAGCCCCTTCGAATACCAAGAACAAGAAAACGCTCTGTTTCGAGGAGCAGTCTCGGTGACAAACGGTGCATTTGAGGCTACCTTTATTATGCCGAAAAACTCCTCATACAGATATCAAAACGGAACAATTACGGCTTACGCTTTCAGCGAACAAGACAACATCGATGCATCTGGCGCTTCGAGAAATTTTGTATTGGGTGGTACTGACCGTGATGCGGTACAGGATACCAAATCCCCCTCTGCACAACTCTACCTAAACGAACCTACTTTTAAAAACGGTGACCTGGTAGGATCGAACAGCCTCTTTATTGCTAAATTATCTGATGAAAGTGGGATCAGTATAAGCACCAATGGGTTTAGTCAAAGTTTAAAATTGGTACTTAATGATAAAGAACCCATCATACTCAATGATTTTTATACCGCAGACCTGGATGATTACACCCGGGGAACCATTGTTTATCCCATCCAAAATCTGGAGCCCGGCTATTACATAGGGGAGTTGACCGTTTGGGATACGTACAACAACTCCTCTAGTTGGCCCATTGAGTTCAGGGTATCTGATAGGCCTATTTTGAATTTATACGATGTAATAAATTATCCCAACCCTATATCTGCCGGTAGCAGCACTACGTTCAGTTTTGAGCATGACAGAATTGGTGAAGAGCTGGTTGTTTCGCTTGAGATATATGATACCCAAGGTCGCAAAGTAAGCAGTTGGACTAACACCTTCGATGATAGCCCACGAAGAATAGAATATTTGAAATGGGATGCAACCAACTACTCAGGCCAGCCTATTGGAAAAGGTGTGTACTTCTACAGATTGGAAGTCAGTAGCACTCTTGATGGTGGACGTGCTTCAGCGGTGAAAAGAATATTGATCCATTAGCAAGACCCACAAACCACGACTTATAAACCACGACTTTTAATAATCAGCACCTTGCTGATTCATACTTCTGTTTTCACATAACTAACATAAAAAAAAGGGTCAGAACAGCACTACAGTAGTACAGTAGTTGCAGAGCACACCAAGGTGATGTCTTTAGTGGGTAAAAATCATCCAAGAGCATTCACACGATCAGAATGAAAAAGTAACGGCTAGTTTAAGAGATTTTCTCATTTGCATCCCCGCCGCACCATCTACCTGTAAGGGGCTGCTTTACTTCTGCAGGTACTGGCACAATCCTTATGGAAAATGAGATGGATGAAAGTGGTTGTTTTCGCTGTGGCTCTATTAGCTGGGGTTTCAGTAAGCATTACGGGGCACTATGGCGCTCAGTTGGTGCACATAGAGGGCGTAGGTCCACAGGGTAATTATATGGAGGGTAATGATGAACGGGAGCACTAAGAATAAAAATTGAAAAAAGATATTTATATAATCGGAAATGATCGCAAATAATATATGAATCACTATTCCATGTCAGATTCAGCATTTTCCTTTACCCTTAAAAACCACTTTTCACCGGCAAAAATCAATACCATGGAGACAGCCGCAACAATAACGACCAGGATATCACTGGTACCCTTCACCCATAAAAAAGCTCCAAGAACCACCGTGTCCAGAATAATTGCTGTAATGACTATGGCGGCTTTAGCTTTTACTTCTTTACGGAGATGTCTGAGCACTCCCCAGTGTATGGTAATGTCCATAATAAGATAAAAGATAGCACCTAAAGAGGCAATCCTGCTGAGATCAAAAAATACGGTAAGAATGATGGCTATTACTACAACGTAAACCAGCATGTGCTTTTGAATTCTTCCTGGCATTCCTAAATGGCTATGTGGAATTAGCTCCATATCGGTAAGCATGGCAGTCATTCGCGACACAGCGAAAATGCTGGCAATAATTCCTGAAACAGTGGCTACAATAGCAATACCTACAGTAAACCATAAACCATACTTACCAAAGGCCGGGCGAGAAGCCTCGGCTAAAGCATAATCCTTAGCTTCAATGATCTTAGGAATAGACAAATTAACAGAGACCGCTAACGAAACGAGCAAATAGATCACTAAACAGATGAGTAGTGAGATGATAATAGCTCTACCAACGTTTTTATGAGGATTTTTAACTTCTCCACCACTATTCGTAATAGTGGTAAACCCTTTATAAGCTAATATGGATAAGGCCAACGCTCCTAAATAGCTGGCAACCGAATATTCTTCTTGTGCCTGAGGCTGTGGCAAAGCTTGCTCTAAGGAAAACCCGGCCGCCCATAGACCACCAATAGCAAAAATGGCAATTCCCCCAATTTTTACAATCGCCATAACAAGTGACGATTTACCAATGATGTTATTTCCTGAGATGTTGACTAAAAAGGCAATCACTAAAAGTACAACTCCGAGAATAGGTACCAGAAAGGTATTATCCCCAACATCAAAAAGCTGTAGGGTGTAGGTGCCGAAAGTCCTGGCCACTAAACTCTCATTGATGATCATGGAAAAAGCCATGAGCAGGGAGGCAGCAGCTGTCATGGTACCTCTACCGTAAGCCTTCTTAAGGATCATAGCTATACCACCCGCAGAGGGATATTCATTGGAAACTTTGATATATGAGTAGGCACTAAATCCGGATATAATTGCACCTATCAGAAAAGCGACCGGGAAAAGTGCTCCTGATAACTCTGCTACTTGGCCTAGCAGGGCAAAAATTCCCGCACCAATCATGACGCCCGTACCTAGTGCCACTGCTCCGGTGAGGCTAAGGCTGTTTTTGTTGTATTCAGACATATCTTAATTTAATAGGTGAATGACACAAGAGCTGATACTTTGCTTAGTAACAACCTTACATCATGATTTTCAGCTTACAGTCAGTTTTTTATTAAAAAAAATTAAGTGAAAAAAACTAGAGGCTGTCAATAGCTGACCTCAGTTTATCCCTGATTTCGAGAGCTATTTTTTCCAAACCTTCGTTTGCTACCGCCTGCATAGAGGCCACCGGATCTACTGCTGCGACCTCAACCCCTTCATCAACTTGCTGTACGATCACATTGCAGGGTAGCATCGCGCCAATTTTATCTTCAGTTAATAATGCTTTATGAGCGAAAGGCGGATTGCAGGCTCCCAGAATTCTATAAGGCCGAAAGTTTTCATCCAGCTTTTTCTTCAGGGTTTCTTTTACATCGATCTCTGTAAGAATACCGAACCCTTCTTCTTTCAGGGCGTCCGTTATTTTTTGTATAGCTTCTTCGAAGCTTGCGTCTTTCAATGTTTTTTCGTGATAATATTTCATGTCTATATAATTTGATTTTAAAAGGTCACTTGCCTGCATGCCATATTACATTTCGGCACGCAGGCATGGAATTCACATCAAAAACATTCATCCTTTGGTTAGTATAATTAGGATTCTGTTTTTATGCTCATTTCATGTTTTAACTATTTAGTTCTTTCCATATTAGTAAATATTTAAGTAGAAGTTTGTAACAATTGTTACGTAACTCCTATACCTAAACCCATTATTAAAAACGGATGGACAAGCCACCCCCGCCACCAAAGCGGTTGTCATAGCTCCCCATCAACGAAAAGTTTTTGGATAAGAGAAACTCCGCACCTGCATTCCACACGATTTCCTCTTCATAAGAAGCATTATTTTCAAGCGTGTTTATCCATCCAGCATCCAGCTGATATTCATAATACCCAAAAACAACAAACTTTGGGAAAAGCATCACAGATCGGCCTATGCCTACCCTTGGTCTCAGTTCGTTATCAATCCGCAAGTCCACATTAAACATGTATGGTGTGAACCATCGGATACCAGCCACTGCCGTGGTTTTTATATCATCCAGACTATTTTGTGTAGTATTCTCAACATTTACGCCACCAAAGACACGGACATAATCGTAGAGGTAATATTCATAAGAAAACTCAGTTTCAATATTTTCATTCCAACCATATTCTAATGTATAATTGAACTGGTTGCGGATGTTGGATGAAACCACATTTAGTGCACTTGTATGAGAGGCAACATCAGCCATTCCCCAGGTATAAAACTGATTGGTTTCATGCACAAGTTTAGACACAGGATACGGCTCCATTCGTGGATCTCGGGGTGTATCATAACTTATTACACGCGCCATACCACCCATCATGTGATACAGGATATGACAGTGAAAAAACCAGTCGCCATATTCATTTCCATAAAACTCAATCGTTACCTTTTGCATCGGTGGCACATTCACAGTATGCTTTAGGGGCGAATACTCGCCATTCTCATTAATTACCCTGAAAAAATGTCCGTGCAAGTGCATTGGGTGGTGCATCATGGTGAGGTTGTTGAAAGTGATCCTCGTTACCTCTCCTTCATTGATTTTAATCTTGTCTGTTTCAGCAAGGGGTATGCCATTCATACTCCAGATATAGCGGCTCATGTTACCCGTCAGGTTTAAGAGTATTTCTTTAGCAGGTAAATCCTTCGAGTAGGTTGTACTTTCTGTGGACTTGAGGTAATCATAGTTATACTCAGAAAACATATTCATTGCACTGTCACCCATTCCACTCATTTGAGGTTTTTCAGAGTTGTCATTTTCCATATCCATCCCTTCATGCATTTTCATGTCGTTTTTGGTGTGGCCCATCTCCATTCCGCTCATTTCATCCTTCATTTGCATCCCCCATTTACTCATCAACTCTTTTGGTTTGTCTTTCTTGGGGCGATACTTCAGGGCAGGGGCACCCATCCGCATATCCATCTTGGACATTTTCATCATCATGCCAATCTTGTCAGGTCGGGGTACTGAGGGTGCTGGTAGCACTTCACCTTGTCCGAGAAACGCAGATGCGGTACCGGATCCATCCTGAGCAGTGATTTTAAACTCTATTTTTCCTTCATCTGGCATGGTCACAATAAAATCATACGTTTCGGCTATTGCGATGAAGGTTTTGTTGTGGGCAACTGGTTCTACATTCAGGCCATCGGCAGAAACAATGGTAGGCTCCCCTCCACCAAAAGTCATCCAAAACTGTGTAGAAGCTGCTCCGTTGATAATCCTCAACCTTACTTTTTCTCCTGGTTTGAAATCAGGGTATTCTTGCTTTTGCTCGCCATTCACCAAAAATGCCGGGTAATAAATATCTGCTATGTCGGCACTTTCCATTCTCTGCCTCCAAAAATTAAGCTGTGCTCCCAGCGCTCCACGAGCGATTACCTGATTCAGTGGTGTGGCTGTTCCTTTTCGCCAATTATACCATTCCGTTCCTCTTTTTAGAAAACGGAGAACGCTCATTGGTTTTTCATTAGTCCAATCTGAGAGGACCATCACCAACTCTTTGTCATAATCCAGGGTTTCCTCCTTTGGCTCGATTACAAACGAACCATAAACACCACTTTGCTCTTGCAGCATGGTATGGGAATGGTACCAGTAGGTTCCGGCCTGCTTTAAAGGAAACTCATATTTTTGGGTATGGCCAGGCTCAATTGGCGGAGTGGTGAGGTAGGGTACACCGTCATAAAAATTGGGTAATAGTAACCCATGCCAGTGTATCGAGGTTTCCACGTCCATTTCGTTTTTTACATATATAACTGCGTAGGAGCCCTCTTCAAAGCGTAAAGTAGGACCTGGAATTCCGCCGTTTACCGTCATACCAATTACTTCCTTTCCTGCTTTATTTACAGTTTCCTGTCGAAGGACAAGGTTATGAACAATGGTGTCCATCTGAGCTAAAACTGAAAGGTTTCCAACTAAAAGTATGAAAGTGGTAATAAGTGTATTTCTAATCATAAAGTTTATATTCTATTTATTCTTCGATTACATTTTTCATATAGAAAAAGAATTGAAAGGCACAAAAACGAAAAAAGGATTTTCACGCTAAATAATCAAGTGATTAACCCACACTGAGTAATTAACACATGGCTTAAAGTAGTCTGATTCCAATAAGGAAAACCCTATCCGCAACTCGTTCAATTATGAATTAGTACAGAGTCAACAAGGTCAATAAGAACTTGTTTTTATGAAATATTGGTTAAGATTTATGAAATTATAAGTTATGAGCTGATAGCATCTTATGTTTCTACTCTTTCGGAATCTTGATAGGAAACTTTTTCATCATCTTGTGGATAGATGGGTGGAGATCATCATACATGATAGTGGGGTCATAAAGATCGCCCTGAGCCAGGCCTTCCCAAACGATCTGATTCGTTTTAGGGTCGATAGCAGTCAATTTGGCACCACCATGAGCATATTTTACAATCTCCGGTTTAGAATATTCCTCTTTCCAGCCTGGGTTACCGCTAAGTTTGCCATTGTAGAGATAAACTGTAGGCGCATTGTAGTTATCTATTGAATTATAATCAGGATAGTCATTTGCCCGGGGTACTTCAACTTTTCTTGCATGGCTCAGCCACTCTACCTGTAGCAATAGATCCGGATTGGCAGTATCTGGTTTTAGCTGTCGCTCAGCCATACAATGCCCAAAATAGTTTCTGGTCTTTTGCCGGATAAAATCATTGTCATACTCAGTATCAGTATTATGCTCTTTTTCAGGTAGCCAGGCGTAGGTTTCATATTGAGAGAAATCCACACTCTTATCTTTAGTTACCTGCACATCCTGATAAATGTTACAAGATGCCAGAATTGTAAGAGCTACTATGAGTGAATTTGAATGAATGAATTTTATCATGCGTCTTTTGTTGGTCTCCGGGGAATCCGGCCTGCCTTCAGCTCTGCCAAACAGGTAAGCCGGAAGTACTCCCGGAGGTATTATTATTTATAAAGAAACGATAATAATTCGGGATGGTCTTACGAAGTTTTGGAAAGGTTTTAAGGAATTGTGAATATCTCTTTTATAATACATTATCAACTTATGAAAAGAAAATGTATTTAATTAAGTCTTTTTTTGCGGTCTATCTAGGTAGCTATAATTAGGTAATCTAAAGTATAATCATCATAGCAATCATTGATGCTGCCATAACTGCCCCTCCAAGAATTCCCCAGTGAGTCATATGATTCTGAGATATTTTTTTTTGAGAGGTAAAACGTTCCGGGTCTTTCAGAAAAACGGACCGGCATTCTTCAGAATCGAAATTATAGGTAGTTTGTCTAAACTTGGTTGTGATTGTACTGTCTGCTTCAACTACCTGACCACAGACAGGATCAACGTTTTTATCGTGTGTTGAGTGACCGGTGTGCTTCAACGACATACAAGATGTCATTGTTATCAAAAAAATCAAAGTGATTGCTAAATTTTGCCTTAAACTATTCATGTAACCATCTGTTTGAATGCCGGACAAAAGTGGAAAGGATTGATGTAGATAAAGCTGACGCTCGTCTTAAAATACCTTGATTTATTTCACTATCTGGCACCAAAATATATTAAATAAAAAAGACGACTTCATAAATGTAGCAATCTGGCGAATTTGCAACCACCGATTTATTCCAAAATTTCATAACTCATTTCCAAAATTTTGTAAATCCTACAAATCTAGATTTTCGTACATTGTATGCATTAAACTTCGACAATGACCCCAGAAACATTGTATATAAAGAATATGGTTTGCAATCGCTGCATCCAGGTGGTTCGAGAGGAGCTTAATCGGTTAGGAATAGAAGTAGTCGACATCCAACTTGGAGAGGTGAAGCTTTCACAGAAGGTTAACTTACTACAGCTAGATCAAATCCGCGAGGTGATTATGGATCGAGGGTTTGAATTATTGGAGGATAGTAATAGCAAAATCATAGAACAGATAAAAACCTCCATCATCGATCTTATTCATAATCCTGAAGTAGTAAGCAATCAAAACGTCTCTCACTATTTGGAGAAGAAGATCGGAAAGGACTACAGCTATTTAAGTAATTTGTTTTCATCTGTAGAAAACATCACTATTGAGCGATACCTCATTTTGCAAAAAGTGGAAAAAGTAAAAGAGTTGCTGGTTTATGATGAAATGACACTCAGTGAAATATCGTACAAATTGAATTACAGCAGTGTCCAATACCTCTCCGGTCAGTTTAGGAAAGTTACTGGTATGTCCCCTTCAGAATTCAAAAAGCTCACTACCAAAGAAAGGCTACCACTTGATGGAGTAACTACCCAATAATCTCATAAACCTTAACAAAAATTGCATAACACCTGCACCTCGGTTCCTTCATACCTTTGATTTATAAAATTTGAAGGAATATGGATGCTAATGTGAAAGATGCAGATAAAACAATAATAAGGGAGTCCTACGGAGTTTTGGGAATGACTTGTGCCTCTTGTGCTGCGAGCCTGGAGTCTTACCTGAAACAAAATGAAGGCATTCAGGAAGTATCTGTCAACTACCCAAATAAATCGGTAGCAATTGTATACAATCAGGATACTATTACTCTCGATCACATAAAAAATAAGACTCAGGAAATAGGCTATGAGATCTTGGCTGGGGATAAAGATGAGCAGCAAGAAGCTATAGAGCAAGCTGAAGATAATAGGCTTAAAAAGCTCAGGTCAAAGCTCATAATAGCAGCAGTTCTTTCAACACCTGTTTTTATCATGGCCATGTTTTTTATGGGACAAATCCCTTACGAAAACTGGATCATGATGGTGTTCTCGGCTCCTGTTCTATTTTGGAGCGGTTCTGAATTCTTTGTGAACGCCTGGAAGAAGCTGCAGCATTTCTCCTCAAATATGGACACACTTGTCGCACTTAGTACCGGAGTGGCTTTTGTGTTCAGCTTGTTCAACACCATATACCCTCAGTTTTTCCTTAATCATGACATTACTCCGCATGTTTACTATGAATCAGCCGTGATCATTGTAACGCTTATCCTTTTAGGCAGATACCTGGAAGAACGTGCTAAGGGCAAGACTTCATCTGCGATCAAAAAGCTAATGGGCTTGCAACCGAAAGAGGTAGTTGTATTCAGAAATGGAGAAGAAATTTCAGTTCCTTTAAGTGATGTTCTCAAAGGTGATTTAATCTTGCTTCGCCCAGGGGACAAAGTGCCTGTAGATGGGAAGGTAAAAAGCGGTGAATCTTATATTGACGAAAGTATGATCACCGGAGAACCTATCCCCGTAAATAAGGTAAAAGGGGAAGAAGTATTTGCCGGTACAGTAAATCAAAAGGGAAGTTTAAAGATACTGGCCAGCAAAGTTGGCGGTGAAACTCTGTTGGCCCAGATCATTCAACTCGTCAAGTCTGCCCAGGCAAGTAAGCCCCCCATCCAGAAATTGGTAGATAAAGTAGCGGGAGTATTTGTACCTGTAGTCGTAGGTCTGGCACTTCTCACTTTTTTACTGTGGTTTTTTCTTGGTCCGGATCCCTCCATCACGTATGCATTCCTTACACTCATTACCGTACTCATCATCGCCTGTCCATGTGCATTGGGCTTAGCTACCCCTACAGCCTTAATGGTAGGTATTGGTAAAGGGGCCGAGCAGGGGATATTGATCAAGGATGCCCAGGCACTGGAAGTTGCCTACAAAACAAATGCACTGGTACTGGATAAAACAGGTACGATAACAGAAGGAAAACCAGAGGTGACAGATACCTATTGGAAAAGCGATACATCAAAAAAGCTGTTTCAAGATATACTGCTATCTGTAGAATCCAATTCGGAACATCCATTGGCGCATGCTATTGTTCAATACCTGAAAGAGGCTAAGAGCAAACCTGTTGAAATCTCAAATTTTGAAAGCATTACCGGGCAGGGCGCTAAAGCCAAATACGAAGGGGAATGGTTTTTTATAGGAAATGAGGAACTCGTGAGAGACAATGAAATTGAGTTCAATTCCAAATTGAGAAGTCAGTCAGACATTCTGAAACAGGAGGCAAAAACAGTCGTGCTCTTTGCGGATCATAAGGAAGTGCTAGGTGTTATTGCCATAGCAGATAAAATCAAAGATTCCTCAAAGCAAGCCATTACCTCCTTGAAAAGGATTGGATTAGAAATTCATATGCTAACGGGTGACAATGAACAAACAGCCAAAGCGATTGCTGAACAGGTCGGAATTGATCATTACAAAGCTCAGGTTAAACCTGTGGAGAAAGGAGAATTCATCACTGCTTTACAAAACAAAGGTAAGGTGGTGGCAATGGCTGGCGATGGTATTAATGACTCTCATGCGTTGGCGCAAGCTGATATTGGCATAGCGATGGGCAGTGGTACAGACATAGCTATGGAAAGTGCCGGTATTACATTGATGCACTCAGACTTAGAGCAAATCACCCGGGCCATTACTCTTTCCAAGGCCACCATACGCACTATTAGGCAGAATTTATTTTGGGCATTTATTTACAATGTGATAGCCATTCCGGTAGCTGCCGGTGCACTATTCCCATTATTTGGATTTCTATTAAATCCCATGATAGCAGGGGCGGCCATGGCCATGAGTTCAGTTTCTGTAGTCACCAACAGTCTGAGATTAAGAAGGTCAAGCTTCGGCTGAAAAATAATAAAGTGAATTGTTAACTAAAATTTGATAAGAATGGAAACGATAAAATTTAAAACCAATATCAACTGCGGGGGATGCTTGAAATCAGTTACCCCACACCTCAATGAACTGGATAGTATTGAGTCCTGGAAAGTTGATATCGAAAACCCGGATAAAATTCTGGAGGTAAGGCTCGAAGGAGATCAGAATGAAGTGGTCAAAGCGGTAACAGAAGCAGGATTTGAAATAGAGAAGGTATAGTGCAATTTTAGGTTCCAATCATGGAAAAAGTCCCAATGCTGATTGTATTGGGGTATTTTATTTACTGTGCTTCATTGCTGCCAGACTGCATCAATTGTAACTTATTCGAACTTGAATCGTCCACTAGGAAAGAAATAAAATTAGCTCAGTAGATATGATTCAAAATAGAAGAGTGATTTTATCCACCCTATGGATATTTGTTACATTAAATTATTTGTATTGCGATGTTTTGTCATTGATGTCAGCAGAATTGTTAAACGCATTGCTTACGGGTGAAGTCGCTGGACTTAAAATGAATGAAACCACTTTGCTGATATCGGGTATCATTATGGAAATCTCGATTGCAATGGCTTTGCTATCAAGAGTTTTAAAATACAATGCCAATCGCATATCCAACATAATTGCTGGTATTATCAAAACACTAATAATGATTGGAACACTATTCATGGGGACACCTAGTTATCATTATATGTTTTTTGCAACTATAGAAATAGGAACTACTTTATTCATCGTCTGGTATGCATGGACTTGGACTCAATCTGAGGAGAACAAAGAAGTACAAAATTCCCTCAAATAGAAGCAGATCATAGGAAATTACGAAGCACAGCATTCACGATAAAGGGCATGACCTTGCTTAGCTATATGTCAAGAGATGCGAACGATCAGGCAATAGAACTCGGTATATGTCAAACATTAAATTCAGTGAACCCCATTAAAAGCATTGGAAAGTTTCTGTTTAAGTTTGTTCTTTAATGCAGCAGTTTAGAAAAATAGCGGCCGTATCGTTTCTGAGCATATTCAGTATGTATCTGCTACATCAGGTATTGCCGCATGTACATCATGAGCACGGTGCAGAGCACATAAGCATTACTGAGACTAAGGCTGAGCATGCTCATGATCACGATCATCACCACCATCATGATGATGACTCCAGTGAAGGTTTTGATCTCCTAGGATTTCTTTTTGGGACACATGCTCATACCATCCAGGTTGATAATATCCTTGTTGCCAAAAGTATCTCCAAGCAGCAGGTATCAGTAAAGGTTGTAGTAGCAGATGTTGCTTATGAGATTAAGATATCGGAAAGAGAGCCGGAAGAACAGATACTCTGGCAACATCCTCCGGACCCTACAAAATCCCCCCATCTAACTTCGGTTTCGTTAAGAGGCCCCCCATCTTTAGGATAATCATTTCAAGCAGGAAGAATCCCGCTTACTGAGCATATTAGGTTATGCTCTACACTATTTGATTAATTCTAAAATCAATTTTCATGTATAAAAAAATCGTGTTCGCTCTTTGCGGATGCTTCTTGTCCTTTGGCTTGATTGCCCAATCGTCTTCAATAGAAAGCATTCTCAGAGAAGTAGAACAAAACAACCAGGAGCTGAAAGCCCTCAGCCAATATGCTGAGAGTAGAGCTCTTGAACTGAAATCCGGAAATAATCTACCAGACCCTCAACTGGGAGCATACTATCTACCTTTTGGTGAGCATAGTGCGGGAGATTATACCGAGTACCAGGTGAGTCAGTCTTTTGAGTTCCCAACGGTCTATAGCACCCGAAGGAATCTCATTGACAAACAAACGGATCAGTTGCAACTTGACTATCAGGCCAGGAGACAGGAGATATTAGCGCAAGCCAAAGAATACTGCCTTAATCTGATCTACCTGAACAAACGCCTAACAACTGAAACACTTAGAGTGGAGCAGGCAAAAGAGGTGTTTGAGCAGGTGCAGGAGCTTTATGAAAAAGAACAGGTAGGTATCCTGGAATTGAATAAAGCGAAGGTGGCCTGGATGCAGGAGCAGTTCAAAATCCAGCAGATTGAAAGCTATCAGAGAAACACGATGCTACTCCTTAAGAATCTTAATGGAGGAGCGGAGATACGTTTTTCATCTGATGAATATGCTTTATCCCTGGATTTGATTGACAAGGAAAGTGTTTGGCAGGAAAAGCAAGTGCAAGATCCTGAGCTGGTAAAACTCAAGCAACAGGAGGCGATTGCTCAGCAGTCATTAAGGTTGGCTAAAAACAGGACGCTCCCAAATTTGACAGCTGGCTTCAACAGTCAGGGTTTTGCAGGTGAGCGGTTTTCCGGTGTGTATGCTGGCATTAGTATTCCATTATGGAGTAACCGAAACAAGGTGAAGGCTGCTCAATCTCAAGTTGACTTTCAACAGTCCATCAATACCTCATTGTCATTGCAAGCCTACTCGGCATTCGAAAAGCAATACAATGACTATGAGACTATGCTTTCCAAGTTTCAGGAGTATGAAGCAACCTTATCTGGCTTAAACAGCGATGACTTATTGCTTCAGGCCTATCAACTAGGTGAATTATCCTTCCTGGAATACTACATGGAGCTAAAGTTTTATCGCCAGGCATATGATACTATGCTGGACATGCAATACCAACTCTATGTATCGCAAACACAACTTTTAAAACATCAATTATAAAATCGTAAAACATCGAATTATGAAAATTTCAAATATCCTTATCGCATTTACTTTTGTTTTCGCCATTGCCTGTTCGGGTAAAAAATCTGAATCAGGTCATGGACATTCACATGAAACAGAATCAGAAGCGCATCCACACGCTGAATCGAGTGAAGATCACGGGCACAGCCATGATGAGGGTGATCACGACCATCAGGAGCAAGAAGAGTTTACTGTTGAAGGCGACTCCACCGAAGTAGTAGAAAAAGACACGCATTCCCATAAGGACGGTAGTTCTCATCATGATCATTAATCATTAAAAACAAAAGTTGATATGCGATATATAATAGTATTGTTTTCGTTGGTGGTGTTTTCCTGCCAACCTGTAGAGGAAGAAGGACATGCACATGCCCCGGATGGTAGCCACATTACTGAGAGTGATGAAGTGCCTTCGGTGGTCGCAACTATCTGGACAGATAAAACGGAGTTGTTTGTTGAATACCCGGCATTGATTATTGGAAATAACAGCCGTTTTGCAGCACACTTTACGGTGTTGAAAAAGTATCAGCCTGTTTTGGAAGGCAGTGTAACGGTGAGTTTGATAAAAGGTGGAAAGGGCATCCGACACAAGGTTGATGCACCTTCTTCACCTGGGATATTCACACCCTCACTGCAACCGAAAGAACCGGGAACCTATCAATTGATTTTTGAAATCAAGACGCCTGCGTTTTCGGATAAGATAGTAATGGATAATATTCCTGTGTATGCTTCTGAGGAAGAAGCAATTGCCCAGATGGGTAGTGAAGAAGAGGGTAATGCCATTACTTTTTTGAAAGAACAGGCTTGGAAAATGGAGTTTCAAACAGCTCCAGTTTTAAAGAAGCAAGTCTTTCAAACCATCCCCACTTCAGGTGTTTGGAAAGTAGCACCTTCGAATTATCAGACGCTTGTGGCTCCAGCCAATGGACGAGTGAGCTTTAGTTCTGGAATATTGACGGAAGGAAGCGCTGTAAAAAAAGGTCAGGTTTTGATGACTATTAGCAGTGCAGGACTGACATCCAATAATCTGAGTGCGGAGATCCAAAAGGCAAAAGCTGAATTCGAGCAAGCCAGGTCGGAATACGAACGGAAAAAGGAATTGTACAATTCCAAAATCGTTGCTAAAGCTGAGTTTGAGCAAGTAGAGCAGAAATACCAGGTGGCAAAAACCAACTATGAGACGTTGAGCAGTGGGTATAGTGCGGGAGGCAAACAAGTCACTACTCCAATGAATGGATACATCAAATCTATTCAGGCAGTAAACGGTGGATTTGCAAACCAGGGCGATGCGTTGGTGACTGTGACAAGCCATAAGAGTAGTTTGCTAGAAGTACGGGTTAGCCCGAAGTACAGTGCCGAGCTGCAGAACATTCAAAACCTATGGTACCAGCCCAAACCCGGAGCTTGGTCAAGTCTAAAGGACAGAGGTGGCAAAATCTTGTCTGTTGGTAAAGTGGTAGCGTCTGATCAACCATTGATTTCTGTTTTTGCTGAGGTGAATGAAGGCGTGGAAATGCCGGAAGGCAGCTACACGGAAGCTCAGCTTGCCGTTGGTTCTGCTGTTGAAAGTTTGACTGTTCCCGCTTCCTGCTTATTGGAAGATTATGGCAACTACTCGGTGATCGTACAGCTATCCGGAGAAAGTTTTGAACGCAGGAATGTGACGCTTGGTAAACGCAATGGTAGTGAGGTGGAGGTCATTAAGGGACTATCGTCGGGAGAGGTGGTTGTCACCAAAGGTGCCTATGCGGTGAAAATGGCTTCCATGTCAGGACAAGCGCCCGCTCATGGTCACGCCCATTAAACGGTTGATGATATGTTGAATAAAATATTATCGATTTCACTGCAAAACCGATTAATGGTGCTTTTGGGCGCTGTGGTGCTCAGTGTGGCGGGATTGTACATAGCCCGTAATATGAACGTGGATGTATTCCCAGATCTGACAGCTCCGACAGTGACCATTTTGACGGAAGCTCATGGAATGGAATCTGAGGAAGTAGAAAAGCTGGTGACCTACCAATTGGAAACGGCCATGAATGGCTCGCCCAATGTGCGTAGAATCCGCTCTTCATCTGCAGCAGGAATCTCCATTGTTTGGATAGAATTTGAATGGGGTACGGACATTTACCGGGCAAGACAAATTGTGAGTGAACGCATCCCGATGGTTCGGGAGAATTTGCCTTCTGGTGTTGGTACACCTACTATGGCTCCCATTTCATCCATCATGGGTGAGGTGATGCTTTTAGGTGTTCGTTCAGATAGTTTGTCTGCGATGGAACTGCGTACGCTGGCTGACTGGACCATTCGTCCAAGAATCAAATCCATTGGCGGAATTGCTAATGTAATTGTGATTGGAGGGGACTACAAGCAATATCAGGTATTGGCCAATCCGGAGAAGCTCAAATACTATGATGTGAGCCTTGGTGAACTACTGGAGAAAGTACAGGAAAGCAATGTGAATGCTCCCGGAGGCTTTTTGAATGAATACGGCAATCAGTATATCATTAAAGGAAGTGGACGAGCATATTCAGTAGAGCACCTCGAAGAAGCGGTTCTTAAGAATGTCAATGGACAATCCATCAAGATTAAGGATGTTGCAACCGTACAAATTGGTGCAGCGGACAAGATCGGTGACGGTTCGCTGAATGCGGATCCCGCTGTGATTTTGACCATTTCTAAACAGCCGGATGTCAACACATTGGAATTGACCGAAAGGCTCGATGAAGCGATCGCTGATTTGAACAACACATTACCGGAAAGCGTGGAAATCAAAAGCCACATTTTTCGCCAGTCAAATTTCATTGAGGCATCCATTAACAATCTGAATCAGACGTTACTGGAAGGAGCTTTTTTCGTGATGATCGTGCTATTCATCTTTTTGATGAATTGGAGAACTACGGTTATTTCTTTGCTCGCCATTCCAATCTCGTTGTTGGTATCCATCATTGTTCTTAAAATGCTGGGATATACCATCAATACGATGAGTTTGGGAGGTATGGCTATAGCCATTGGTGCGTTGGTAGATGATGCGATCATTGATGTGGAAAATGTTTTCAAGCGATTGCGTGAGAATATTCGAAAACCAAAAGCAGAGCAACAGCCTGTGCTTACGGTGGTGAAAGACGCCTCGGTGGAGATTCGTAGCTCCATCATTATTGCTACGCTCATCATCATCGTATCGTTTGTGCCGCTATTCTTCCTGAGTGGGATGGAAGGACGATTGTTGCAGCCACTTGGCATAGCATTCATTACTTCGGTATTGACTTCCCTGATTGTGGCAGTTACGGTTACTCCGGTGTTGTGTTCGTACCTATTGAAAAGTGAGAAGGTACTTACCAGGCAAGCTGAGGGAACAAAAGTGGAACGCTTCCTTCGCGCTCGTTATGTGGGTGTATTAGAACGGACACTGAAGTTTCCAAAAACAGTAATTGGCTTGACAGTAGGAGCATTCATTGTCAGTTTGATATTGCTGACGCAATTGGGACGTAGCTTCCTGCCCGAGTTCAATGAAGGTTCCTTAGTGATAAGTGCAGTTGGAGTACCAGGTATGTCGCTGGAAGAAAGCAACAAGAACGGAAAGCTGATTGAACAATTACTGTTGGAAATGCCTGAAGTGGAGGTGGTAACCCGTAGAACCGGACGAGCTGAGCTGGACGAACATGCTCAGGGCGTAAATGCTGCGGAGATTGATGTGCCTTTTACGCTGGATGGAAAATCAAAGGAGCAATTCTTTGAGGAAGTACGAACGAAGCTAAGTGTGGTTCCGGGAATAAATATCACCTTGGGACAACCTATCGCTCACCGAATTGATCACATGCTTTCTGGTACTCGAGCAAACATTGCCATCAAGATTTTTGGCGATGATTTGCAGCGTTTATTTGAGTTGGGTAAAAGTGTAGAAACCAATATCAATTCCATTGATGGAATTGCCGATGTGGCAGTAGATCAGCAGATCGAAGTGCCACAAATTCGCATTACACCCAAACGACAAATGCTGTCTGCTTATGGTATGACGGTTGGTGATTTGATGGAGCAGGTGGATATTGCCTTTGCTGGAGAAAAGGCAGGTGAAATCTATGAAGGGCAGAAGTATTTTGACCTTATCGTCCGTTTTAAAAAGGAGTCACGGAGCAGTATGGAATCCATACAAGCCGCTTTAGTCACCTTACCAAACGGAGGACAAATCGCGTTGGATCAACTGGCAGATGTGAAATCTGTGAGTTCTCCCAATACTATTTCACGAGAGAATGTAAAGCGTAAGATTGTAGTAGCTGCCAATGTGCAGGGACGTGATTTGCGTGGAGTGGTCAATGAAATTCAACAGATTGTTGATACCAATATTGATATACCTGAAGGCTATCGGGTAGAGTATGGAGGTCAGTTTGAAAGTGAAGCGAAAGCCTCTCAATTATTGCTCATTACTGCAGTGGTGGCTATTCTCATCATCTTCCTATTGCTCTATTATGAGTTTCAGGATGTGAAACTTTCATTCATTGTCTTGATCAATTTGCCTTTGGCTTTGATTGGTGGGATTTTGATTGTGTATTTCACTTCCGGTATCATCAGCATTGCGGCTACCATTGGCTTTATCAGCTTATTTGGTATTGCTACTCGAAACGGGATTTTGCTTGTCTCCCGCTATGAGGATTTGAGGAAAGAAGGATTGCATGGGTTTGAGTTGCTCAAAACTGGGGCCTTAGACAGGTTAAATCCAATTCTGATGACAGCCTTTACCACGGGTCTTGCCTTGATTCCACTAGCACTGAAAGGTGGCGAGCCAGGAAATGAAATTCAAAGCCCTATGGCGGTGGTGATTCTTGGCGGATTACTGTCAGCTACTTTGCTCAATCTCATTGTGATCCCGTGTGTGTATGAGTTGGTTAGTTCAAGGAAGGATTGACCAGAAAAATGATAGTCAGGCCGATTTGGCCTGACTATTTCAAATATGCATTAGATTCAAATTATATCTTTATAGATTTTCCGAAACATACACATTCTCCGCAACCTTTTGAGAAACCATTCGAGTTTCTCCTTCGATTTCAACATCCAAAGATCCATCAAACTCGTGATGTGATTTGATAAGGATTTTACTATTGATGACAAGTCCCAATTGTGTAATGTGTTGAAGGAATGCAGGAG
Organism: Ekhidna sp.; assembly: GCF_965221965.1. Taxonomy (GTDB): domain Bacteria; phylum Bacteroidota; class Bacteroidia; order Cytophagales; family Cyclobacteriaceae; genus Ekhidna. The sequence continues at coordinate 2,204,150 of NZ_OZ244926.1, read as the reverse complement.
AATCGTTCTTTACTCCAACAACTTTTAGTTGCTTGCCAACTGATTCATTTTCTAAGGTAGTTTTGTGCATTCCCCTAATCTTGCCAGTGGCATCCGGGATAGGGTCACCATGTGGATCATATTCAGGGAAACCCAAAAGCTTATCCAGTTGATCTACTAGTTTTTTGGACTTAATGTGTTCCAGTTGCTCGGCTACCTCATGGATTTCATCCCAGGTAAATTCCATTTTCTCAACTAAAAATGTTTCCCACAATCGGTGCTTCCTTATGACAGAGAAAGCAATTGTTTCGCCCTCTTTCAGCAGTGATATTGCACCGTATTTTTTATAATCAATGAATCCCTTTTCTTTCAGCTTCTTTAGCATACTACTCACCGTAGCAGGAGATATTCCAAGATGACTCGCAAGTTCATTGGTACCAAGCTCCTTCCCGTTTCGATTCAGGTTTAGGCTGTAGATGGCTTTCAGATAATTCTCCTCTGTGATAGTGATCATGTTTCAAAAGTAAGTATCGCATGTCTTATTTAAAAGTTTGATATGTCTAACTTTAATTAATAGATTTGTATAAAATTATTTTGAGATGAATAAAATAATAATATACCTGAGCATTGTCACTTTTGTGTTGGCTATTTCATGTGAGGAAATAATACCAGCTGCTCCTGCTGAAAATGAGCTGCTGGATGGCCCTACGGAAGGCTTATCCCATGCTGAACAAAGACAATTTTTGAATGGAGATATTGCTTTTAATGACGAGGTGTTTTCAGTGGAAAATGGACTTGGACCAGGCTTTGTTGCCACGTCCTGTGGAAGCTGTCATGCAGGAGATGGCAAAGGTCATCCTTTTACCACGCTCACTAGATTTGGTCAATCACTGCCAAACACATTGCCGGATCTATCTATTGGAGGTCCTCAACTCCAAAACCGAGCAATACCAGGGTTTGAACCTGAAAAACTACCAGATGGTATTCCATTCATGAAGTTTACTCCACCGGCTGTCACTGGGTTAGGATTCCTTGCAGCACTTTCAGATCAACAGATTCTGCAGAATGTGGATTCTCTTGATGAAGATGGTGATGGTATCTCCGGAAAACCAAATTACATAACACCACCAGACTATTTTGAACAGAAAACAATTCATCAACCTGTCAATGGTAAAATTATAGGGCGTTTTGGGAAGAAAGCTGCAGCTATTGATTTGCTTCAACAGACCGTAGGTGCCTACAATCAGGATATGGGAATTACTTCAACTTTTGAGCCCATTGATCCTTACAGCCAGCTTTCTACCGACCCGGAAGTTACGGATCAAACGATTCGTGATGTGGTCTTTTATCTCAGAACATTAAAGGCTCCTATTCCTAGATCAGAAGAAAACACAGTAGTACTACGAGGGAAGTCAATATTTACCCAAATTCAGTGCGCCTCATGTCATATCCCTGAATGGACAACCCCAGAGTCTGATATCGAAGCATTATCGAATAGGACATTCTACCCATACACGGATTTGTTGCTACATGATATGGGCCCAGGTCTGGATGATGGTGCCACCGAAGGATCTGCTGAAACATACGAATGGCGGACTCCACCATTATGGGGCTTGGGGCTTTCCCCCAATTCGCAAGGTGGATCATTCTTCTTAATGCATGATGGACGAGCTAGAAGTATTGAAGAAGCTATCCTGCTTCATGGCGGAGAAGCCGACAACAGTAAAAATCAATTTGTCTCTCTTTCTGAAGATGATGAAGAGGCACTCATTAAGTTTCTCAAATCCCTTTAGATATGGATCGCAGAGAATTTGTCAGGAAATGCGGAATGGGCTGCCTTGGGATAGCGGCGACAGGTTTACTCCTTGAAGGATGTGCTGGAACCCGCTACATTTCCGGCAACATAGATGGCTCCTATCTGAGTCTGCCTGAAGCAGCTTTTTTGAAAGAGGAAAACAACTATTTAAAGTATGTAGTGGTACAGAATGATGCATTGCAATATCCCGTAGTTGTTTTCCGCTTCTATGCCAATGAATACAAAGCATTGCTCATGAAATGCACACACCAAGGCACGGAACTTCAGGTATTTGGAGACCGCCTACAGTGTCCTGCTCATGGAAGTGAGTTTACTCAAGACGGGAGTGTTCAAAATGGCCCGGCTGATACATCGCTTAGAAGTTTCCCAATTATAAAAGAAAATAAAACACTTAAAATCGATTTATCATGAGGAAGTATGGTTGGATCCTTATAACAATAACATCTCTGCTTTCGATAGATGTAAAGGCTCAAATCGACAGTACGTTACTCAAGCGTACACCAGTTGATACGGCACAAAACCAGCTTAATATGGATGCTGTTTACAACAGACCTTTTCTGCAGGTTGGTAAGTTGCCGGTATCAGTAGGTGGATATATTGAGGCAGATTATGGATACATTGGTGAAGATGGTGTGACAGATGGACATAGCTTCAGAGTCCCGCGAATGACGCTTTTTGTTGCTTCTTCAATACACAGAAAAATCAAGTTTCTTTCTGAAATAGAATTTGAGGAAGGTGGAGAAGAGGTAGCCATAGAATTTGCGGCACTTGACATCAGTATGCATCCTCTTTTGAATCTACGTGGCGGAATCGTGATGAATCCAATCGGAGCATTCAATCAAAATCATGACGGACCTAAATGGGAGTTTGTGGATCGCCCAATAGCTGCAACGGATATGCTGCCAGCAACCTGGAGTAATGTTGGCTTTGGACTTTATGGTAAATATTACATGAAAGAATGGGCATTTGGATATGAAGCCTACCTGACCAATGGATTCAATGATGCCATTATCAATAACGGAGAGAATCGCACCTTTTTACCCGCATCTAAAGAAAACAAAGAGCGGTTCGAAGAATCCTCTAACGGAGAGCCATTGCTGACAGGAAAAATAGCCGTAAGACATAACAAGGTTGGTGAAATTGGCCTTTCATATATGGGAGGTATTTACAACACCTATGAAGAAGACGGTTTGATATTGGATGTTAAAAGGAGACTGAACGTATATGCTATTGATTTTAATACGACAATTCCTGTAACCAAGACCTTTATTGTCGGTGAATGGGCGTGGATAAATATCGATGTGCCTGGTACTTTTTCTCAGCAATTTGGGGATCAACAAAAAGGAGGTTTTGTAGACTTTGTTCAGCCGATTCTTACCGGGGATTTGTTTGGCTTCAATAACGCTTCTTTCAATGTTGCTATGCGTTTGGAATATGTTGATTGGAATGACGGGACATTTCGTGAAACAGGAGGAAATATAGGAGATGAAATTTGGGCAGTTGTTCCGGCGATAAGTTTTCGCCCCACCGCCCAGACAGTGATTCGATTAAACTATCGATTCATGGAACAAACCGATATTCTGGGCAATCCACCTGCTAAGATCTCAGGTATCCAGTTTGGCGTTTCTTCGTATTTTTAGTCAATGCTCGAACAAAAACTTGAAAATAGAGACATCAAACCAACAGCCATGCGGCTGTTGGTACTCAGAAAGCTTGTAGAATCAGGAGCCGCCATAAGTCTCAGTGACCTGGAAACAAAATTTGAACGGGCAGATAAAGCCACACTCTACAGGACCCTCAAAACCTTTGAAGATAAGAAGCTCATCCATAGCATTGATGATGGAACCGGTGCGGTGAAATATGCGCTCTGTGAAGAAGGTTGTGAATGCGAGCCACAGGATCAACATATTCACTTTCATTGCGTGGGGTGTGGTGAAACGTATTGCCTAACCCAGTCAAAAATCCCTCAAACAAACATTCCAACAGGTTTCAAGGCAGCCAGTGCCAGCATGGTTTACAAAGGCACATGCGCGAACTGCTCCTAAAACAATGCAAACAGGTTGCACTCCTTTTTCGTTATTGTTGCATAGTGAAATCTTTCGCATTCATATTATCACTGTTTCTGCTAGGGCTATCAGTAGCGCGGTGCGCGGATGAAACCACAGCGGATAGCATCGGGGTTTCCTACCAAGAATCCGGGTCTGATCATGACCACAATGAATCCGAAGATTTGTGTTCTCCTTTATGTGTTTGCCATTGCTGCCATTCACACCTTGTCGTTCAGCAAATTTTTATAAGTGAGTTAGGCATCCTTACATTTCCTCTCCAGAGAAGCACCTACTCAGACCCTATAACCTCAGGGTTTATTGGCACACTACTACAGCCACCACAGGTTTAATATTAATCATTTGTTCAAAGTTGTGAAACTAGCGTTTTGCCTCTCTATTTTGATCATTCGCGATTAGCGTTTCTCAAAATTAGGGTTGAGCATCATGCTCATTTCATAAGGACAAATCCGTCCAATCGATCGGACTCCACGATCGAAACAGAATCATTTTAACTGATACTAAATCATATCATACATGATCAATAAAATCATATCGTTCTCGATAAAGAACAAATTCATTGTGGGCTTACTCACACTTGCACTCATAGGTGTGGGGATCTATTCCATGTCCACGGTCAATCTGGGTTCCGTCCCGGATATCACCAATAACCAGGTACAGGTGATGACGGTTTCACCTAATCTGGCAACTGAGGATATCGAGCAGTTCGTTACCTATCCGGTGGAACTGGCCATGGGTAACCTTCCGGGTGTAGATGAGATTCGCTCCATTTCTCGGTTTGGACTATCGGTGGTGACCATCGTTTTTGAAGATGACATGGGCACCTACCTACCACGGCAGTTGGTGCAGGAAAAGCTCAACGTATTGCAAGAGACCATACCCAAGAAATTCGGCAGCCCGACTATGGGACCTATTTCCACAGGTTTGGGTCAGATTTACGAATACACCATCCAACCTCAGGAGGGTTTTGAAACAAAATACTCACCAACAGACCTGCGAACCATCCAGGACTGGATTGTAAAACGACAGCTCACACTACTGGATGGAGTAGTTGAAGTCAACTCCTTTGGAGGCTACATCAAGCAGTATGAGGTAGCCATCAATCCCGACAAGTTGAACGCCATGGATGTGAGTATTTCACAGGTGTATGAGGCATTGGCGAGAAATAATGTCAATACCGGAGGGGCTTATATTGAGAAGAATAGAATGTCCAACTTCATAAGAGGAGAAGGATTGATTCGGTCATTGGATGACATTCGAAAGATTGTGGTCAAAACCGAAAATGGCATTCCCGTAACGATTGGTGATGTCGCTTCTAAAGTCCATTTTGGACACCAGGTACGCTATGGTGCATTCACGCAGGATGGTGAAGAAGCTGTTGGGGGTATCATTATGATGCTCAAAGGTTCCAACCCGAATGCGGTCATACAGAATGTGAAAGAACGAATGGTGGAAGTTGAGAAATCGCTTCCTGAAGGATTGGAAATCAATACCATCATAGACAGAAGTGATCTTATTTCCAGAACGACGAGTACAGTGCAAACCAATCTGATCGAAGGAGCACTCATCGTCATATTTGCGCTCGTTATCCTACTTGGAAGCTTACGAGGCGGTCTCGTCACGGCCACAACCATTCCACTTTCATTGCTTTTTGCATTCATTCTGATGAAGCAATTCAATGTGTGGGCTAACCTGATGAGCTTAGGAGCCATTGACTTTGGAATCATCATCGATGGAGCGGTGATCATCATTGAAGGCACGGTCTATGAAATCCAGAAAAGAATCAGAGCTGGCAAGGTGGGTTTCAATCAGAAAGTAATGGATGAGGTGGCTTATGAGTCCGGAAGCACCATGATGGGTTCCGCCTTTTTTGGTCAGATTATCATTCTAATCGTTTTCGCTCCTATTCTGTTTCTCACAGGTGTTGAAGGCAAGATGTTCCAACCAATGGCCTACACCTTTGGTTTTGCAATGATTGGAGCAATTGTACTTTGCCTGACTTACGTACCCATGATGTCAGCGCTCCTTATGAAGCCTGTTCAGAACAAAAAGAATTGGTTCGGTCGCTTTGAAAGATCATTGGAAAAGGTCAGTGATAAACTCATTGGAGGACTTCAACGAGTTTACCTTCCTGTTTTAAAAAGCGCTTTGCGATTTAAGGCCATAGTGATCATGGTAGCCATTTTACTCCTGGCAATCGCTGGTTTTACGTTTTCCCGAATGGGCGGAGAATTCGTCCCTCAGTTAGATGAAGGTGACATTGCGATGCAAGCATTGATCAGGCCGGGGAGTTCGCTAACAGAGTCTAAAGAAGTCTCGATTAAAATTGAAAAGCTGCTACTTGAAAATTTCCCGGAGATCAAAACGGTCACAGCCAGAATCGGGGTTGCGGATATTCCGACAGATCCCATGCCAATGGACATTGCGGATATGTACCTCATTCTGGAAAAGGACAAAGACAAGTGGGTCTCCGCAGCGACCAAAGACGAGCTAATTGATCAAATCAAGGACAAACTCAATGAACACCTGGTAGGTGTTAATCTCGTATTCACACAGCCTGTAGAGCTACGCTTCAATGAGTTACTCGAGGGAGTGCGAGAAGATATTGCAGTAAAACTATACGGTGAAGATTTGGAGGTTTTGGCTACCAAAGTTCAAGAGATGGCGGATATCATATCAACTGTGCCGGGCGCAGGAGATGTCAATGCAGAACGCACCTCCGGGCTTCCTCAGATGACTGTGAGGTACAACCGAAATAAGGTTGCCCAGTATGGACTGGATATTCAAAAATTGAACGAGTATGTCAGCTCCGCTTTTGCTGGTGGAGTTGCCGGGGTGGTCTTTGAAGGTGAGAAGCGATTTGATTTGGTCATTCGCTTTGACAATGCACATCGTCAAAGTATCGATGACTTGAGAACCCTATATATCGATCTACCGGACGGCACAAAGGTTCCCATCAAAGAAGTAGCTGATATAAGCTATGTGCCAGGGCCGATGCAGATCTCTAGAGACAACACCTACCGCAGAACGTATGTTGGAGTAAATACCCGAGGCAGGGATGTGGAGTCTGTAGTGAAAGACATTCAGCAAAAATTAGATGCTGAGCTTGACTTACCGGCTGGTTATTACATCACCTACGGTGGAGAGTTTGAAAACCTGGAGCGAGCAAAGAGCCGATTGTCCATTGTCGTCCCAATAGCTCTTTTCCTCATTTTCGTTTTACTCTACTTCGCTTTGGGCTCATTCACTCAATCCATCATGATTTATATCGCCATTCCGCTTGCGGCCATTGGAGGTGTGTTTGCCCTATGGGTCAGAGACATGCCATTTAGTATTTCGGCAGGTGTAGGATTCATTGTACTGTTTGGCGTGGCGGTCCTCAATGGTCTTGTATTGATCAACCGATTCAATTCATTGAAAGAAGAAGGAGTGACGAGTATTAGAGAAAGAATTCTAACAGGAACAAAAGAACGAATCAGACCTATTATGCTTACAGCAACTACAGACATTTTTGGATTTCTGCCGATGGCATTTTCAGCATCTGCAGGTGCAGAAGTTCAACGGCCATTGGCTACCGTGGTAATTGGAGGAATGCTGACAGCCACGTTGCTGACACTTGTAGTTCTTCCGGTGCTCTACACATTTGTAGAGGGAAGAGGGGAGCGAAGATTAAAAGCACCAAACGCCAATGTGATCATCGCTTTGATCGTTTTCGGAGGTCTCTTTGCAATGCCTGCTTTTGCAGATGCTCAAGAGACCAGGAATGACAACCTTCCAACCATCAAGCTTGAGGAAGCCAGAAAAAGGGCGATCGAAAACTATCCTAGAATTCAGTCAGCACGATTGGAAATTGAAAGTCAGGAGGCGCTGAAGAAAACGGCCTGGGATTTTGGAAACACACAGGTATTCACAGGAAAAGAGGAAGTTGGCAATGGCTCAGAAGGTGTTCATACGCAGATTGGTATTCAGCAACAGCAGATTGACATTTTTGGTATTGCGCCCAAGATGAATCTGCAAAAAGAGCGGGTTGCACTAGCTGAATCCTCTTTAGACCTCACGGTTATTGAGCTGGAGCGTGAAGTGAGCAAGGCCTGGGCAAAGGTCTATGCCACTAAAAACACCTACTTGGTCTATGAGCAGCTTGACTCCATTTTCACAGATATTGAGCGGGCAGCAAAGATCAGATTGGAAACAGAGGAAACATCCAGACTGGAATACCTGGCCACCTCCAATCAGGCCAGTCAGGTTCAGATACAGAAAGAACAAGCCTATCGAGATTATCTGAGCGCACTACAACAACTCAACGTATGGTTTGTCAGCGATTCGCTTTTTACGGTTTCTGACATACCGGCAAATGATCTGGATCAGCCACTTGTCTACACATCTGATTCACTCGGAAGGCATCCGCTATTAGATGTGTCTCAGCAAGAATTAGGAGTTGCCGATGCTTTGGTCAAAGAAAAGCGATCGCAATTTTTTCCACAGCTACAGGGTCAGTATGGCCGACAGGAAATTGCCGGACAGTCCGGGTTCTATCAATATCAAATTGGCATTCGAATTCCGCTCCTGTTTGGACCGGAACTCGGTAGAACACAGGCAGCAAAAATTCAACGGGATATAGCGAATCAGAACTTACTCCAAACGCAATTGGAGCTGAATGCAGCATATCTAAATGCAAGGGAGCAGTATCTGAAATGGGAAAATTCCTGGAATTATTACCAGAATACGGCTCTACCTCTTGCAGCGGAACAACGCTCAGGAGCTATCACGGCTTACCGGGAAGGAGCCATTGATTATGTATCCTTTTTGCAAAACATCCGGGATGCAATAAGAATGGAAGTGGATGCGTGGAAGGCTTTTGGCAATTACCTGGATAGCCGCTATCAATTGGAGTATTTCCTAAAAAAATCAAACTAAAATCTACGGATCAATGATCCCTGAAAATAAATACACATGAAAAATCAAATCATATACATCTTGACACTAGCGGTGCTGGTTGCAGCATTTACAGGTTGCGGTAGTAAAAGCACTAACCCGAACAGTGATGAAAAAGCAGAAGAAGGACATGCTGAAGAATCAGTAGATGCTGTTCACTTGTCACAGCTGAAATTCAACAGCCTGGAATTTAAAATTGACACGCTTCCATTAAGAGCTCTTTCCGGAGTAGTAGAAGCCAATGGTCAATTGGAAGTTCCGCCTCAACATGAAGCAACTGTCACTGCAATACTTGGTGCAAACATCACTTCCATCAAGGTCATTGAAGGTGATAAAGTGCGGAAAGGACAGGTCTTAGCATACCTCTCTCATCCAAACTTGTCACAGCTTCAAACCAACTATATCAAAGCGTATAGTCGCTTCCAGTATTTGGAAAAGGAAATGCAGCGACAAAAGCGATTGTATGAAGAAGAAGTTGGATCAGGAAAGGCTTATCAGGAAACAGTAGCTGAATATCAGGGAATGAAAGGTGAAGTGAAAGGGTATGAAGTACAGCTAAGACAGCTCAGCTTGAATGTCTCAAAAGTTAAGACTGGAGAGATATATCAGAACGTTCCCGTTGTAAGTCCGATTGGAGGATACATTGAGAAGGTAAAAGTTCAGATTGGCCAGTTTGTAGATCCTCAATCAGAGATGTTCATGATTGTCAACACAGAGCATATTCATGCTGACCTGATGGTGTTTGAAAAAGATGTCTCTAAAGTGAAAGAAGGTCAGATGGTTTCCTTTACTGTAGAATCAGTTCCTGAAAAAAGGCTGGAAGCAGAAATCTATTCGGTAGGTAAGAAGTTTGAGCAAAATCCAAAAGCGGTTCACGTCCATGCGGAGATAAAGAATAAGGAGGACTTTCTTATCCCCGGGATGTACATCAATGGTAAAATCCACACCACAGGCAGGAAGGTATTTGCACTTCCCTCGGAAGCCATTATTGAAGAAGAAGGGAAGCCTTACATTTTTATAGCACAGCCACCGGAGGGAGATGAAAGCGAATGGAAGTTTACGCCCATTGAAATCCACACAGGCATTACCGATGAAGGATGGGTAGAGATCAAGTTGCTGGAAGAGTTACCCGAAGGAGCTAAAGTTGCCTGGAATAATGCGTATTATCTTATTTCGGAAATGAAAAAAGGAGAGACGGAACATGAGCATTGAGTTAAAAAAAACAGAAGTTTAATCATGGGACATAATCACGATCATTCTCATAATCATTCGGAAGGCAATGTAAAAGTTGCCTTCTTTCTCAACTTGAGTTTCACCATCATTGAAGTCATTGGTGGGCTTTATACCAATAGTTTAGCTATCCTTTCAGACGCGCTACATGATCTGGGAGATAGCCTCAGTTTGGGACTCTCATGGTACTTTCAAAAGCTCTCCAAGAAAGGAAGAACAAAGAAGTTTTCTTATGGATATAAACGGTTTTCTCTGTTGGGTGCTATCATCAATTCTATCGTTTTAGTTGCCGGATCCATATTCATACTCACGAAAGCAATTCCGGAACTTTTCAATCCAGGAGAAACCAATGTTCAAGGGATGCTCTATCTCGCTATTTTGGGAATAGTGGTCAATGGAGCTGCTGTTTTGAAACTCCGAAAAGGTGAATCTCTGAATGAAAAGGTTGTTTCATTACATCTATTGGAAGATGTCTTGGGATGGGTAGCTGTCCTTATCGGTAGCATCATCATGATGTACACAGATGCCCCATTTATAGATCCGCTACTCTCCGTTCTAATTTCCCTTTTTGTGCTGTACAATGTCTATAAGAACCTACGTAAAAGCATGTTGGTAATCCTGCAGGGTATACCCGAGGATGTTTCTCTGGAGGATATCAAAGAGAAACTGAAAGACATTTCGGAAATCACAGATGTGCATGACAATCACGTTTGGTCTATGGATGGGGAATACAATATCCTCACAATACACCTTCAATTGGACAAAGACTACAAACTTTCTGAGCAGGCCAAACTCAAAGAGAAAGTGAGGTCTAAACTCAAAGATGAATCCATTAATCACATCACGATAGAGTTTGAAGCTCAGGATGAGAAATGTGAGTTGGAGGATTGTTAATACCAATATTTTAGCATTCTCTTAAATACTGAACCTTTCTCGGCATCTTTACGTTTTAGTAATTGCTAAAACATTAAAAGATGAGCAAGACCTGTATAAGAGTATTGGCGGATCCCGTCCAAATTAAGGAATGCAAGGAATCACTGAATCAAATTGATGATCAGCTTGATCAAGCAACTCAGATATTCAATCTTTCAGGAAACCCAATAAGGTTGAAAATTCTCTTTCTATTGCACAAAGAAGGAGAAATGTGTCCGTGTGACCTGAGCGATATACTGGATATATCTGTAGGTGGTGTTTCACAGCATTTGCGCAAGCTAAAGGACGGGAAGCTTGTCAGAGACAAGAAAGTAGGCCAAACGGTCTTCTATTCTCTGGTAAAAGAGAATATACAAGTGATCAAGCCCGTCTTAAAAAGCTTATTTGATAATTATAAAGAACCAGTATCATGAGCAACTCAAATCAAACAAATACATCCCCCAAAAGTGTTGGGGCAGGTTTGTTGGTGGCCATAACAGCGTCACTTTGTTGTATAACTCCTGTTTTTGCCACGTTGGCAGGGATTGGAGGCATTGCTTCGTCTTTTTCGTGGATGGAGCCTTTTAGACCTTATTTAATAGGCCTCACCATTTTGGTATTAGGGTTTGCCTGGTATCAAAAATTACGACCCAGAACCCAGGAAGAAATTGAGTGTGCTTGCGAAGAGGATGAAAAACCTTCCTTTTGGCAGTCTAAGAAGTTTCTAGGAATAGTTACCGTCTTTGCTGTATTGATGCTTGCTTTCCCATCCTATTCCGGCATTTTTTTCCCTGACAACAGCAAAGGGGATAAAGTTATCGTGGTGAAAGAAAATGATATTTTGAATGCAGAGCTAAGTATCAAAGGAATGACCTGCACAGGATGCGAGCACAGCGTGAATGCTGCGCTTAATAATAGTGAAGGTGTTCTCGAAGCTTCTTCATCCTACGAAAGTGGCATTGCAACGGTAAAGTTTGATCAAACAAAAGTATCAGTTGATCAATTGGCAACTAATGTTGAGGAAGCTACTGGCTATAAAGTGACTGATAAAAAAGTCATTGACTGAAAAAATTTTAAACAAAAAAGAAAATGAAAACCATCATTCTAAGTCTAACATTTGTCTTCTTGCTTGCAGGAAATGGAATGGCACAATCTGCCAATTCCCCAACAACCGAGTCCACACAGAAAAGTGAGACAGTTAAACTGAAAGTCACCGGTCTCACTTGTGCCGGCTGTGCCAGTCATCTGTATAAAGTCTTGAAAGAAACTAAAGGTGTTGTAGACAATTCGGTGGAATATCCCGGTGATATTGCAGTGATTGACTATGATCCTGAAAAGACCCAGCCTGAGCAGCTTATTGCAGCTATTGAAGAAAAGACCAGCTATAAAGCTGAATTACTAAAACCTAACAACGACGAATAATGGAAAAAGAAATCGTTTTACAATCCACTATTACCTGTCCCAATTGTGGCCACCAAAAAGAAGAAACCATGTCTACAGATGCATGCCAGTACTTCTATGAGTGTGAAAACTGCAAACAAGTCTTAAAGTCAAAAGACGGGGATTGCTGTGTGTATTGCTCGTATGGAACTGTGGCATGTCCTCCTATTCAGGAAGGTGGAAAAAGTAGCTGTTGTTCATGAAATACGATGTAATAGTAATCGGGTCAGGCATGGCGGGAATGACCATTGCCAAAAAATGTGCTAAGAAAGGATTGAAGACTGCTGTTACAGACTCCAGACCTTATGGTGGAACCTGCGCACTACGCGGTTGTGATCCAAAGAAGATTCTGGTTGGTGCAGCTGAAATCATTGACCGGGCCAATAACATGAAGGGGATCGGCATTCAAGGAGATGTCTCTATTAACTGGCAAGACTTGATGGCTTACAAAAACGACTTTGTTGCCAAAATGCCGAAAGGTGTGGAGAAAGGTTATGAAAAAGCGGGTGTAGACATGTATCACGGAGCAGCCAGCTTTGAATCGGAAAACACTGTCCGCATTGGAGACAACCTATTGGAAGCAGATAAAATTGTAATTGCTACAGGTGCTCGACCTGTAATCCTGAATATACCTGGAGGTGGCTTACCCATAGACAGCACAGATTTTCTAAACTTGGAAGAGCTTCCTAAGGAAATTACTTTTATAGGAGGTGGATATATAGCGATGGAGTTTGCTCATCTGGCTGCCAGAGCAGGAAGTAAAGTAACCATAATTCACAGAGGTAAAACGCCTTTAGAAAACTTTGAAGCTGATATCGTGAAGCATTTGGTAAATGCCACTGAAGAATTGGGAATTGAGCTTCACCTTGAGTCTGATGTTATCGCAGTAGAAAAAACCGATAACAGGTTTACAGTAAAGGCAGCATCAAAAAATGGTGAAAAAACTATTCAAACGGACTTAGTTGTCAATGCTGCCGGTAGAGTGCCTGAGTTGGATGGCATGAACCTTGAAAAGGCTAATATTTCTTACAGCAAAAAAGGAATACAGGTAAACGAATTCCTTCAAAGCAAAACCAATCCATTAGTCTACGCAGCAGGAGATGCTGCTGAAAGTAATGGACTAAACCTCACACCTGTTGCTGTTATGGAAGGGCATGCCGTAGCAGCCAATATTATTCGTGGTAATTCCAAAACACCCGACTACACCGAAATGCCGAGTGCGGTATTCACCTTACCAACTTTGGCATCTGTAGGGATGACGGAAAAGCAGGCAAAAGAATCAGGTTTAGAATATCGGGTAAAAGATGGGTCAGCATCAAACTGGTACAATGCCAAACGGATCAATGAATCAACTTATGCGTATAAAGTCCTTTCAGACAATGAGGGGTACATTTTAGGAGCACACATTATTGGTCCTCATGCGGAAGAAATGATTAACCTTTTTGCAATGGCTATTCGTGGAAAGCTTACGGTTTCTGACATACGGAACATGGTTTATGCATATCCATCGATGGGATCTGATATTGGGTCGATGGTGTAACTGAAATTAGAAAAACCAAGCAATTTGTTGTTTACCACCCCGGAAGGAAACGTACCTTTAGTAAAACGCGAAGTATTATGATACCCAAAGACCTAACAAAGGATATAAAAACACGATTGCAAAGCATAAAAGGCCAAATGGATGGTTTGATAAAAATGCTGGATGAAGGGAAAGATCCGGAAAGAATCCTCATACAGTTCAAAGCTGCAAAGAGTGGCTTAGATAAAGCGCACTACCTTTTATTGGATGAAACATTTAGAAAATCTCTGGCCATTAAGATATCAGAAACTTCAAGTGCCTGTCCTGGAAATTGTGGTAATGAAGAACAAATAGAGATGCTGCGACAACAATTTCCTGCCATTGAAGTGGACGACCTCACCGAAAAAATGAAAGAAATTTCGCGACTAAAAAAGCACCTGGATCGATTCAATGAGGTGGATAAAAAATAATTTCTAAACTTTTTCTTGGAGACCACCCCATAGCACCTCGTACGTTTGTTTCAGCTTTTATTTAAACCCAAAAAAGAATAATAATGAAACGAAATGTAGAAGTATTTACTGCCAATTGCCTGGTATGTGATCCCGTGGTATCTATGGTCAGGGAACTGGCATGTAATGATTGTGAGATCACCATTTATGATTTGGTGAAGCAGTGTGAAGACAAGACCTGTCTGAGCAAACTGGAAGAATATGGGATCAAAAAAGTACCTGCTATTGCTGTGAATGGCAAACTTTTATCGTGCTGTGAAAATCAGGGGATTTCTAAAGAAGAGCTGATTAAAGCGGGTATAGGACAAGGGTAAAAACAAGTAAGGCACGGCTTACCTTATTTATTTTCCCTTGATTCTGTGCTGGTAAGGGAATTCATCAATGTAGTGACAATTAAAATAATGGGAGTCTTAAAATCACTAAAGCAGGATTTCGTCAGCATCGCATCCTTGTTTACATCAGTATCCACCTTACTGTGCTGCGCCCTTCCGTCATTACTCGTGGCGGTGGGTATGGGAGCGGTAGTGGCCGGAATGGTTTCGGACTTTCCGGCATTGATCTGGTTGAGTAAATACAAGGAATGGACTTTTCTGACGGCAGGTATTTTGATCGGGTTCAACTTTTGGCTGTTTTATGGCCGCAAAAGAGACCAGGTCTGTGAAATAGACGAATATGGCAATGAGACACCATGTGATACAGCCGCCCGGTGGAGTAAAATTATCCTATGGATATCCTTTGGCTTATACCTTCTCGGACTATTCTCAGCTTACCTGCTACTACCAATTCAACAATTTTTAGGACTTTAAAATAATACGATGAAAAGAACAGCCTTTTTAATATTACTAACTGTTACAGCCATTTCTAAGGTCAGGGCTCAGGGACACGGGCCCCTTTATGGTTTACAAACCCCCACCTTGGCAAAAGGAGGATTTGACTTTAATGCAGCAGCTATGAGCCTGGCTACCGAAGATGATCAATCCTTTATGCTTAGGTACATCTGGTCGTATGGCGTGACGGAAGATCTGCAAATTAATATCACGACATCCACCATGGTCAACAGATTGTCTGAAGCACCCAGAACAAGAAGTAACAGCAACATGCCGGCAAATGGCGACATAGAAGCATCTGTATGGTACCGTTTCTTCTCCAATGCATTTGGGGTTGGCAAACGCTTTGAATCCACGGCTATTTTAAGTGTTTCGACACCTACCGAAGAAACCAGGAGTGGTATCAATGTAAGCAACTCCATTCATGGAGCAATCTCTACCGGTTATGCTTCACGTACCTGGTATGCCTGGGTTGGCGGTGGTTATCAATATTATTTTGAGGAAGGCAATGATCAATTAGGCGACCTGCCTTACGCAAGTCTTGTAGTCGGTTATCGGCCAAACATTTTTATGGGTGATTATCCAAAGCCGGACTGGAGGGTATTTGTGGAATCGCTGGCGGAGTTCCCCGGAGCTAATACCAGTGAAGGTCAGCTTACCCCCGTTGATCAAAGAGGGGAAAAAGTTATGCTTGGACCTTCGTTCCTGGGGCTTTATGGAGCCTGGGGTATATCCTTTGGAGCATTGTTTCCGGTCTATCAGGATGTAACACAAGGCCCAAAAGAGGAATACAGGCTTTCAATGAACATTAGTTATTGGTTATAAATTTTAAAAACAGAAGAAAATGAAAAGATTAGGAATAATAGCATTGTTGACAATTTTTAGCTTGAGCGGTGTAATGGCTCAGTTGGTCAAAGTAGATCAGGAGGTTTTTGGAATGGATTGTGCTCCTTGTGCCTATGGCCTGGAGCGTGGACTTAAGAAAATGGATGGACTGGAAAGTGTAAGAGTAAGCCTCAATGACGGCAAAGCCTATCTTACGCTTGCTGCCACCAATGAACTGACCTTGCAAAAAATCCAGGAAGAAGTGAAGAATAATGGATTTTCAGCCAGAAATGCTGAAGTTACGTTAAAAGGAGAATTACAGAAAGAGCGAAATGTATGGAAAGTTAAGGTTAATGGAGAAATATTTATAGCGAGTGCTGATACTTCAGGTGACGTACTAACAAAGCTCAAACCTGGTAAGATTTGGATCAAAGGGTTTGTAAAAGATGAGGAGGATGGTGAGATAACTGGTATATGGGAAATCAGAATTATTGAAGTATTAAAATCTTAATAAAGCCAAGGAAATGGAAAATTTTGACAGAAAAAAACATTGGGAAGATATCTATCAGTCAAAGCAGTTGAATGAGGTAAGCTGGTTTCAGCCAACCCCGAAAATATCTTTGGATTTCATAAAACAACTCAACGTACCCAAGAGTGCTAAAATTATTGATATTGGTGGTGGAGATAGTTTCCTGGTTGATCATTTGCTTGGCATGGGGTATCAGGACATTACGGTGCTGGACATTTCTGAATCAGCCCTTACAAGGGCAAGGAAGAGGCTTGGTACTCTTGCCGATAAAGTGAAATGGATAGTGGCAGATGCTGCGACTTTTGTAGCAGCCGGACAATACGACTTCTGGCACGACCGTGCAGCCTTCCACTTTCTGACGGAAGAACAAGATATTGCGAGCTACTTGGAAAATGCACAAAGAAGTATAAAGCCAGACGGAAGGCTTGTGCTAGGCACTTTTTCAGAGCAAGGCCCACAGAAATGCAGTGGGATAGAAATCAAACAATATTCAGAATCAACTATGACCGCCCGCCTCCGGAAATTTTTTGAGAAAATAAAATGTATAACGGTTGATCATAAAACACCCTTTGATACCATTCAGAATTTCACCTTTTGCAGTTTTAGGAAATTACCGATAGATCCTATTTAATACTGAAATGGAAAAAGAAATTACACTCGAATCGACCATCACTTGCACCAACCGTGGGCATCAGAAGGGAGAAACCATACCAACCGATGCATGCCAGTATTTCTACGAATGCTGTCATGAAGTTTTGAAACCAAAAGAGGGTGACTGTTGTGTGTATTGCAGCTTTGGAACAAACCTTTGCCCGCCCATTCAGGATGGTGGAAACTGTTGTGGAAGAAACAAATAAATGAATCCATTCAAAATTTATTTCCAAAATGGGATTGGGGTCTATACCGGTAAGGTGGTAGAAACAAAACCACACAGCCACCATGCCACCGAGATCATTTATGGCTTGGAGGGAAGTTTCAAGGTGGCTGATGCTCAAAATAATGAAAATGAATACAGACTGTCGCTGATACCTCACGATATCAAACATCGATTCATTAATACATCAAACATCACCCCAATTTTCATTTATTTGGATCCGTTTCATTATTTGTCACGGCAGCTTGAGAGGAGCTATTCGTTAAATAAGGTAATTGTAGGGGTTGACAATTTGCATCGGTCATCAACCATGAACGACATTCGTTCCTGGGCTCTCGGGAGTGACGTAGATATTATTGTCCTAATCACACAACTTATCCATGATTTAGCAGGGTATGCTTCCCATACCATCACCATAGATAATAGGATTGTAGAAAGCACGGAACACATCAGGAATGCACTACATGATGGAATTAGCCTGGCTGATATTGCTGAAAAAGTTCATCTCTCAGAAAGCAGGTATGCTCATCTGTTTAAAGAACAGGTTGGAATCCCATTTCGAAGATTTGTGTTATGGACAAGGCTGCAAGCAACTGTTGAAGCTATCATGAATGGGAAATCTTTTACGTCTGCGTGCTATGTGGGTGGTTTTGCTGATCTACCTCACTTTTCAAAGACCTTTGTGGACATGTTTGGGGTTTCACCCTCCAGTGTGTTGAAAGCTTAGCAGGTTTATACAAGCTATCAATATTCGAACTTTTCATTTTTGCAGACTACTAAAGGTACGCAGATATGAAAAAATTCTTTCAATTCAGCATCTATCCGGTTTTTATGATCTCTGCATGGGGCCTGATCCTATGGGCTATGCAAACAGGTATAAATCAATACTTGGCTACAATCCCTATCATTGCACTCTTCGGTGTAATTGCTCTGCTTCTGGAGAGATTCATGCCCTTTGAAAAAGAATGGGTAAATGGAACAGATTGGAACCTTGATTTCACCTACTACATCATTAATTATTTAATCAAAGTGTCTGCTCAGTTTAGCTTTATTTGGCTATCAACGTATGTTGTTTTTTTTGATTGGTTCCCCACTGATTTACCCTTTTGGGCGCAGGTGCTTTTAGCCCTAACGATCATAGATTTTTTCTTGTTCTTCGTTCATTGGCAGAGTCACAAGTACCAATGGCTCTGGAAACTGCATTCTATCCACCATAGTTCAGAACGTTTATACTTTTTGAATGGAGAAAAACGCCACGCCATCCATCAGATTTTAGAGGGTGGACCCGGAATCATTGTATGTCTATTAATTGGTGTTCCTCAGCCCGTTGTAGTAGCGGCATTGGCACTTCTAGCTATCAACATGATGATGCAGCATACCAATCTTGATTACAAGGCAGGGATATTAAAGAAATTTTTCTGCGTAGCAGAGTTGCACCGTTGGCACCATCGTGCAGATTATAAGGATGCACAGGTAAACTATGGTGCCTGGCTCACGCTTTGGGATTACCTCTTTAAAACCAATTATGATGATCCAAAGATTTATGACTCAAAGGGTATTGGTGAAATTGGTATTAAGGAAGAGCCGGATTATCCTAAATCCTACATAACTCAAATGATTTATCCCTTTAAGAAATGAGGATCAAACTGAATTCTATATTGCTTTTTTTTCAAATAGGTCTAACTATTAATGTAATAGCTCAAAAAGGCCCAGATAGCATTGTTGGGAATTGGGTTTCGTCCGATGGTGTCAGGACTGTGCGCGTATACAAAGAAAAAGATAAGTACAAGGCTGATATTATTAAGTCCAATAATCCAGAAGAGACGGGGAAACTGATCCTTTGGAATCTTGTTTATGATCTTGAATCCAGGGAATGGAATGATGGAAAAATCCAGCTACCTGGTATGTCACATGAAGTGGATTGCTTTATTGAAATGAATAAAAAAGACACCATGAAAATAACGGGGTACCATGGTTGGCGAATCTTTGGGTCATCTGAGGTATATATCAAAGAATTATAGTTTAGATTTTTTTATTTGTTTCAGGGAGACATAGCTGGTATTCAAGCCCTATAGTTATGTGCGGAGGTGTGTGGTTTGACAAAGGAACGTGTAATTCAAAATGTCCTTCTCATTGATCTTTAATTGTTTCTTTATCTATTCCATAGTAGTGCTTTATGATGATCTCTACACTCTTTCCGCTGATTTCTAAAGCGGACTTTGGAGAGATTCTTTTCTTACAACAAAGGGATATAATGGTTTTGATAGCTATATGAGAAGTGATTATTCCCCATTTGGGAACGTACTCATAAGATTTATTTCCTGATACTGATTTGATCAATTCCACTTGCTTGTTGATGCCAGCTTTTTTACAGGCTTCTTTTATGTAGGCGTTAAATTTTTGATCTGATAGAGTGGGAAGTTCATGGTTGTATTTATCAAGAATCTGTATTTGTCTTTGAGTTAGCGGCACAAATAGATCTTTCTTATTCTCATAGGCTCTCATTTCAATAGAACCATCATGAATGTGATTTTTTTAGCCTTTGCAAGTCAGAATAGCTCAGGCCTGTGTAACAGTTTAATACAAAGACATCTCTAACCTTTTCGCATCTTGCTTCCTTAAAGGTGAAGGTTGCCAATTGATTGAGTTCTTCGATACATTACGGATATTCTTGTTCAAATTCGTCACGGAATATTCACTTAAACTCCACTGCAGAATCGGCTGGATGTCCCACTCAATTCCGCTGCTCATTTCGCGCTCTCTTTTGCTCACCCAATTCACCACCGAATTTGCTTAGCGAAATTTCACTTATCTGCTCAGCCAATTCGCTCTTAGGAGAGAGCGAAAAGATAGCGACTTCACCCAGCCAAATCTATTGTATGTATGCTAGCCAGAATGAACAAATCTTATTTGGTTCTTTTCGTGTAAAAACGTCAGGATCAAGTAGTGAATAAAGTACTACTTTTTTATTTTTTACAGTAACGATATGCAAGATCAAACTGAAATTATTTGCTCGTTTCGCTCAAGATCTGCTTTCTTTTTTTTCGTTCATTTTGCTAGCGAATTTTGCTTCTCTTTCGCTACCGAAAATTCGCTGCTCGGCCGCTCTTGTTTTCGCTATCAGTTTGCTTAATTCCGCTCATCAGATTTTGGTGAAATGTGATGCCTCAGTAGGTCAGGTTTGGTAAGCCATTTCGGTGCAATCATTGGCATAGTTCTGTCAATGAACTATTCTAATAATAAAGAATCTAATTCTGAGAAGCTCAGGAAGATTCAGGCAGAACTCGACGATCTATATTCTAAAGGAAAGCTGAATGTTGAGTACAAAGTTCTGGCTATCGACATGGTTCCAAAGAAGGGTACGATAGTAAAACTTAAATGTTTGTTATGTGATATGGTGAAGGAAAGGAAGCTAGCCCATATTCGAAATCGTCCAGATAAAGGTGGGTGCATCTGTAAGCGAAAGCATACAGAGAAGAAGATCTTAAAGAAGCTCCAGAAAGTACTCGGAGACGATTATGTCGTAAAAATGGTATTTAGAAAGCAAACAACTTCAGATGAAGCCAAGTACACCAAGAAACCTTTTCATGCACATATCTATGATAAGAAGTGGAGGTGTACGCACCGAGATGTAAATGTGAACAACATCTTTAGCAAGGGAACTCTACCTATGACCTTTAAGAGAATTCATGATAAGGAAGTCTCCTCTTCTGTGGAATCTCTTTGGCAATCGCTTAAAGTAAAATTTGTTGCTCGTCCACAGAGACTCTTAAAAAAAGGAGGGAAGAAACCGTACTGTCAGAGCATGATTTTCCCTTTCGTGAGATGTACAAACTGTGGTGAGGAATATTTCAAAAGGTTTTCAAGGTCTAAGAAAACAACACGCACATTCTGCTGTGGGCTAGGGGGTACGACAGGGAAACGTGAAGATTTTATAAAGAGGTGCAAACGAAATGAAGGCAAGGGATTGCTTTACTTCTGCTACCTGCGACATCCATTAGGGTTTGAATATATCAAGCATAAAGCGGGTCTTATTGTGACAGCTGATGATAAAACAAGGCCTTATGGCAGCTTCAACCCGGATTTAACAAAAACCTACATGGGGTTTGTTTATGATGAAACTGAAGAAGATCTGACTGAGGTTCCAATCGTTTATACCCCCGCTTTATCTACAAGCCCCCCGGGAACGTACCCCATAGAGCTTTACGGAGGAGCTGCGGATAATTATGAGATCAGTTTGATCAATGGAGTACTCACCATTGAAGATGCATTGGGGTTGCTAAACAATGAGGCATTAATTACTGTGTACCCCAATCCTGCCGCCGATTATTTCACGCTTTCAGATTTCAATTCTGAGTTAGATGAACTGAAAATATATGATTCTAAAGGCGCCTTAGTACATATGTATGATCAGAAGCAGGATAAATATAATGTAGCTCATCTGAACAAAGGCGTGTTTTTAATCATGATCAAAGCAGGTGATGGTAATTATATACATCGCCTGATAAAAAAATAGCGCCTTTCAAGCTCGGATAGCTGATCCTTTTTGGCTTCTTCCGGGTCTGCGTCAAACGTGGTAAAATCCGGAAGATCCTCTTCCAGGTAGCTTAATACATTGCTGCCATACTGGGCGAGCACATCATCAGAGTAATTGTAATCTCTCATAGTTTTAGTGAGTATAATTTATAGTGTGAAAAAAATGATTTACTAACAACGCATTGTAATAATCGCTAAAATAGTATTTTATTGTAAATACGTTATTCGCAGATCAGATTATTTTACACACCGCTTAGTTACCGGCAAATCCTTGTAGGTATCACCAACTATCTTGTAGGTATCATCAACTATCTTGTAGGTATCATCAACTATCCTGTAGGTATCACCAACTATGTTGTAGGTATCACCAACTATCTTGTGGGTATCATCAACTATGTTGTAGGTATCACCAGCTATCTTATAGGTACCACCAACTATCTTGTAGGTATCATTGGCTATGTAGGAGGTATCACCAACTATCTTGTAGGAATCATTGGCTATGTCCCGTCCTAAAATAAGTTGACAGGTTTTACATTAATTCTAAATGTGGTTTACAATGATAAACCATAATCCTAATTGTACTTTACCAGCATTACTGTAATCCTGGGATAAGTAGACAGGCTAAGATCTGGTCCTGTTTTAGGTTGTCATCTTATTCGTTAATCCTTCATTCTATTGTCATGGGTTTATGTAATCCTTTAATTGATTGACAGTCATTTTATTAATCCTGATCAGTCTTTACACTTACTTTTTTAGTACTGGATTTGATTGACAACTCCTCTGCTTCGTCCTGACTCCAGTTGTCAGCTCCATGTGCCTGCTCAGGTGTTTGGCCCTGCAGACTGAGGTGAGGACGCCTGGTGTTGTAGGAGGCTACTGCTACTTCAACCAGCTGCCTGGCTTTTTCTTCACTATCGATGGCCTTACACAAGTCATACTCCTGTTTGAGGATCCCGTTGATCCGCTCGGCCAGTGCATTTTCATGCGGGCTACCCTTAGAAGCCATACTGATGGCTATACCCTGGGTTTTGAGCTGGTTCACATACATATGCGAGCAGTATTGCACGCCCTGATCACTATGATGGATGAGCTTGCGATGGGGATACTCCCGGTTGCCAATGGCCATCAGTAAAGCTTTGAGCGAACCTTCTACCGAAAGGTCTTCGTGAAGCCTGTAGCCCATGATCTTGCGGGAGTGTGCATCGGTAATGAGATTGAGATACATGAAGCGATCTTTGACCTTCACATAGGTAATGTCGCTGACCCAAACGTGTTCTGAGTGCTTAATATCCACGCTTTTGACCAGATTTGGGTAGCGACGGAAGCCGTGGGTGCTGTCGGTGGTACGGGGTTTTCTTCTGTACCTGCGACGAACTTTTAATCCATAGCTGTCCATAATATCGAACAATTGGTCTCTGCCTACACTCATCCCTTGTTTACTCAATTGTTCATTGAGCAGGGGAAGTAGCTTTCTTGATCCCAGGCGTTGATTACCAACGCGTGCTCTGATTTCTGTTACTAATTCCGCCACAATGGTGTAGAAGGCAGCTCTATCTGTGCTGCGTTGGTGGCCTTTGTAATAGGCCTGTCGGCTAAATCCAAGCAATTGACACAGGTACGCCATGCCTCTGTCAGGATGTAAGGCCCGCATTATTTCGACTGCTTGGATTCTGGCTTTTTTCGGATATCGATGTTGAACTGATCCTCTGCCACATCAATGAGCGTCTCCAATGCAGCGACCTTCATGGTAGCCAAGTCTAAGGCCTTTTTAAGTGCCTCAACCTCTTCTTCGGAGGTAAGTTTTCCTTGTTGCTGCTTCTTTGTCACTTGATCTAAGATAGGATAATATCCCAATCGATTCAATAAATCTCGCTTTATACTCCACAAGCTGCCCGATGGAATACCGTGCTTTCTAGAAATAAATGTATCACTCTCCTGATTGGCTATAAGATCATCTATCACTTTTAACTTGAAGGCTATTCGGTACTTACAACTCTTGTACTTTCCTATGTCGTTCTGTGCTAACTCTGTTTTCATTTTTGACACTGTTTTGTGTCAACCTATTTCAGGACGTGACCCTATGTAGGAGGTGGATTAGCTAGGTTATCTTGGTGATCCCACGTTTCGGTGAGAATGGAAAGTGTGATGGCAAAGAGAGCATACGGGCACAAGTGGACACTTACGCCAGTGAGGGGGTGCACTAGCTAATGTATCTTAGTTTAAATTTGAATTGTATGGTTTTAAATTGATCGATTGACATTAGGTACTTATTTCCTAAATAATGGAATATATTTAAGAATGATTGAACTAGTTTCACTTAATGTTTTAAAAAAATGTGCTTGATTTGGAATTTTTGACATATATCTAAATTGTAGGCAAAAAAGGAAATCAATTAATGAAGGAATCAAATACGAAAGAACCCAGAGATTCTAAACTAATAAAGGCTTCACCAACTAAAGACTTATTCATTACTATGTTGGTCAGAGATTTAACTCTAAGAGATGCTATTGGTGACTTGGTTGACAATTCGGTAGACGCTGCGAAATCTATTTCAAACAATGGAAGCTATAATGATCTTAAAATTGACCTAACTGCTTCACCTGAAAAATTCATTATCGAAGATAATTGTGGTGGTTTCTCAGTAGATGTGGCTAGAAACTATGCATTTTGTTTTGGAAGGCCTTCAGGTTATCCTGAAACACCAGGGTCTATTGGAAGGTTTGGTATAGGTATGAAAAGGGCACTTTTCAAACTGGGAAGGAATTTTAGTGTTGAATCAACAACTACAAATTCATATTTCAAAATGTCTGTAGATGTTGATAAGTGGAATAGCGATAAAAATACCTGGGATTTTGAATTTGATGATTTTAAAGAAGGTGATGATGTGAAGTTTGATAAACAGAATACAGGCACAACAATAGTTGTTGAAAATCTTCGAGAAGATGTTATGAAACAATTTTCTGATCCCAACTTCATCAAGAAGTTGCGTAGCGAAATTGAACTAGAACATCTTTATGCAATTCATAAAGGATTAGAAATGAAGTTAAATGGCAAAAAGTTGAATGAGAGACATTTAGATTTCATAGACTCTGAGGAAATTAAACCAGGCTATTGGGAGCATTCATTTTATGATGGAAACCTTGATGTGAAAGTTTACTCAGGAATTTCTAAAGATGAAGGAGCTGAAGGCGGATGGTATATATTTTGCAATCACAGACTGATTGTCGGCCCTGATACAAGTTGGATTACTGGATGGACGGGACGAAAAGGAGATGGCGTTGCAGAATACCATGATCAGTTTCATCGATTCAGAGGTTACGTTTTTTTTGATGCGGAAAATGCTGAACTTCTTCCATGGAATACTACTAAAACAGGTATGGACCTAGATTCTCCAGTCTATAAAGCTGTTCGAATGCAAATGATTGAAATGATGAAGCCTGTTATGACTCTAATGAATATTTTGAAGAAAGAAAAAGAGGGCGATACTCCAGAAGATGAAAGGGTATTCAATAATTTAGTTACTTCACTGCGACCAGTACCGCTATCAGAAGTAATGACTGATGAAAATAAGCTTCCTGATAGCTTTTCATTTCCTACACCAGTTCCAAAGGAGAAGAAGACACAAAAAGGGACGAGAATTTTGTACTACAAACCCTCTGACGAGGTTAACAAAGTCAAAGAAAAACTAGGTATAACCTCCAATGCAGAGGTCGGAGAAAGAACATTTGAATATTTTGTTGATATGGAAATAGCTGATTAATATGTCCAAGAATCAAAGCAGCAGTTACGAAAAGATCAACTATAGTCTTCGACCCGGAAAGGCTATTGAAAGAAAAATATTCTGTGAAGCACTAGGGAAATTATCCCATTTTAGCAATTTTGAGAATTATAGATATATTGGATTTGGGTCAACATATTTCAGTGATTTTTCATTGATTCACAGAAGGCTGGGTATCAACGATCTGATTAGTATTGAAATGGACTCTGAAAACAGTGAAAGATTTGAATTCAACAGGCCTTTTTCATGTATCAGTACAATTTTCGAACATTCAAATGATGCCCTTCCACGGCTTAAATGGTCAGATCCAACAATACTATGGTTGGATTATGACTATAAGCTTGATAGGACAATGCTTCAAGACATTAATACTTTCTTCACAAGAGCGGTTCCGGGAAGTTTTTTTATCATATCCTTGAACATCAGGCCTGATGAATCTGATAAACTGGACGCTAAAAATCTGAAGAAACATAGAATTGAAAAGCTCACTCATCGAGTAGGTAGGGAAAAACTACCGGCTGACATTAATGAAAGAAACCTCGGTATAAAAGGTAATATTGATACTATTCATGAAATCATATCTGATCAGATAAACGAAATACTTCTCTCTAGGAATGGATTGATTGATGAAGATGAGGAGAAAATCAATTTTGAGCAAATATTTAATATCTACTACAGGGACGGTGTTCCCATGCTTACAATAGGTGGTATTATTTTTCAGTCCAAGCAAAGATTCATTTTTGATGCGGCTAAGTTTGATGAATACCCTTTTACAAGGAATGGGGCTGAACCTTTCGAAATCATTGTTCCCAGTCTGACATTTAAGGAAATATATACTCTTGATGAACTCCTTCCGGATCAGATCGATATGCAGGATGGAAAAATAAAAGAGGAGGCAAAAACCAATCTGCCTACCTTAAAACCAGAAGATATTAAAGAGTATTCGAAGATTTATAGGTATTTTCCAAGGTTTGCAGAGGCGAACTTTTAGGTAATGTTGGATTAAAAAATGCATAAAGTAATTGATTTGTTTGCTGGAGCTGGGGGTTTCGGTTTGGGTTTTAAACTTGCGGGATTCAATCATATAGGAAGTTTGGAAAAGGATTTATGGGCAGTTGAGACATTGAAATATAATAATCCAAGCTCAACTATAATACAGTCAGATATTAGAACGTACATTGATAAAGATCTTATTCTAGATGCTTTCCCTGAAAATCCTGATGTACTCATAGGCGGACCACCATGCCAGGGATTTAGTGTTGCTGGACCTCTTAAAGATCCGAAAGATCCTAGAAACTCATTGTTTAGGTTTTTCTCTAGATGGGTTGGGATACTTAAGCCTCCTGTCTTTGTAATGGAGAATGTAAAAGGTATTTTGACAAGAAGAAATTCTGAAGGAAAATATGTTCATTCAATAATTGAGGAAGTATTTAAGAATTACGGTTATAAAGTTGAAATATGGAAATTAAATGCAGTTGACTATGGAGTTCCGCAATCTAGAGAAAGAGTGTTTTTTGTTGGGAATATCTTCGGTAAGTCCATTGGTGAACCTGAAGTAACACATTCATTTGAATCGCATACTTCTACTAAAAAATTTATAACTGTAGGTCAGGCAATTTCTGATTTACCAGTTATTAATGCGTGTGAAGGAAATGAAGTTCAAGAGTATAATCAAAGCGCAAGTAATGAATATCAGACATGGTGTAGAATTGATTGTAATCAAGTTTTTAATCATGTTGCTATGAAGCATACAAGTAGACTCGTTGAAAGATTCAAACTGATACAGCAAGGAACATCAATTGATGAAATCGAGGATAAGTTTCAAGTAAGAAAACGGAACGGTAATGGGAAACTATCAAACAAGAAGTACAACTCCAACTATCGACATTTGATTGAGAATCAAGTTTCATATACTATTCCTGCACACTTTTATTCAACTTTTATTCATCCCAATATTCCAAGGAATATCACCGCACGAGAAGCTGCAAGAATTCAATCATTTCCAGATTCTTATATTTTTAAGGGTAAACGAACTCAAATATCAAGTAAACTGCTTAAGAAGCAAGGTAGAGATATTGAGGATAATCTTTCACAATACAACCAGATTGGTAATGCTGTTCCACCTTTATTGGCTAAAGCAATAGCAATCAGAATACAAAATTTTCTAGATGACCAATGTGAAAATGATACCGCTCGCAATACATTTTTAAAAGAAAACCCATTCTAAAATGATTTGACTAAGCATCTGTAAGGTGATTACCACCCATTTAGCACAATCCCCGCAGGTGCGCGTTTGCAACGCGTGCAACAGAAGTATCTACCTTTTGGTCATGACGGGATACCTTTCTAACCCTTGTCTAGCGCAATCCCCACCTACCGCAATCCCTCGCTTGTGCTTTTCAAGGAACAGCTCACCTCTTCTCATCCACTTTTCGACCAATCATTTTTCAAATCCTAAACATATTATCGGCCGGTGTGTTATTTTGCCATCGCAGAATGAAGCGTGCGTTTAGGTGTTCCAAAAAAGAGGTTTTCTATTAGCAATCATATGTGTATTTCTCTATGCTCCATTGAGTGCTCAGGTCACTTTAAATGGAGATGACCGCACGTATAAAATAAACCCTGACATCTCGGTCTACGCCACTCCGGATACCATCTCCGGGATAGAAGCCTGGAAGAGGATAAGCAATGGAAGTCTTGCATCCATTCCTCAAAAAGTAAACCCGGGAATCAGCAACTCCGCCTACTGGATCCGAATTTCCATTATCAATAACTCCAAAGAGTCACAGTTCTACCTGGAAGTGGACTATCCGCAGCTGGACTATCTGCAGCTTTTCAAAATTGCGAATGACTCTGTCGTTCCCCTTTATGAAACGGGTGATCGGTTCGTTTTCAGTGACCGTCCCATCATTTATCGAAATTTCACTTTCCCTATTTCCATTCCTCCGGGAGCGGAAGGCGAGTATCTTTTGAATATTGACAAGCGGCTGTCAGCCACACGCTTCCCAATGACGCTGTATGAGGATGCGGCCTTTTGGGATATGTACAATCGCGAGACCATCTTCTATGGTTTTTGCTTCGGGTTTCTGGCACTCGTCACTTTGCTGTCGCTCCTCATAGGCATTCGTCTGAAGCTGAATATTTTCTTCTGGTATGGGTTTTACATCCTTACCTTCGGCCTTAGGTGCTTCGCCAAACTGGGGTATGGTTATCAGTTCATCACCTCCGCCTATCCGGAATTCAACACGCACTTTTTCCCGTTCACCACACAGCTGTCCATGATCTTCCTGGTCATGTACATTCAGCGCTATTTCGATACTAAACAGCACATGCCGGCCTTCAACAAGGTGATGGATGCTGTGCTTTGGCTGTTTTTAATCAGCTCATTGGTCTGGGTTTTATTCCCCGGATTTATTGTAGCTGTTGCTCCTGTGTTAATTTCCATGCGATATGTCGTATTGGTGCTAACCATCATATTCGCCTATACAAGTGCAGTTAACCATCTCAGCATTGATGCTTTCAGGTCCAAAGTATTCCTGGTTGGATATTCTGTTTTTTTCCTCGGTGTGATCAGTCAGATATTGATTGAATACGGGGCAATCAGGTCTTCGCTGGTGCCCGGTGACATGCTTTTTGTCGGCTTCTTTATAGAGGTAGGGGTGCTTACTTATGCGATGGTGTATTTGATCTTTGGTATAATCAATGAAAAGAGCTCACTCGTAAGCACGAATAAGAAGCTGACAAAGATGGTAAATCAAATGGAGCAGGAATCAAAACGTGACAAACCTGCATACGTGGTTTTAAAGAGCAAAGCGGTGGTGGATCCCAGCAGGATACGCTTCATCCAATCAGATGATCATTACCTGGAGTTTCACCTTAGTGATAAAGCAAGACCAGAGGTGGATCGCAATAAATTGAGTGCAGTACTTGACATCCTTCCACCACAGTTTGTGCAGATCCATCGTTCCACCATTGTAAATCTAGAGCATGTGAAAACCATATACGGAAGCTACCTTTTGCTTAAGGATGGAGAGGAGCTGAAACTTTCACGTACCTATAAACCGAATTTAGAAGAGCGTCTGGCTAAGTAGCACCTGCATTTCGCGATAACCTTTGTGTCACTCACGACAAAAACTTGATATAACCGAATTAAGGGTACTTAATTAGGGGTATCAATAAAAGTTTAGCCTTAGTATGAGAGTTACAAAAAGTGTGATAGAGGATCAGCTTACCAATCGTGAAATTCAACTCATCCGTTGGTTGAGGAAGGGATATTCACGGAGTGAGATTGCCGATAAAATGGCCATGAGTGTGCACACCTATGATGGGTATCGTAAAAACATCAGAGTAAAACTTCAAATTAAAAGTCAGGCCGACTGGGCAGAAGTACTGATGCGGGTAGCATAATAGTAATATAAGAACCTTCTATTCGAACGATTTGGGCTAGTGTCTGTTTTGTAAGTAGGACTAATTGTTTAACTAACTAAAAACTCACAGACATGGAAGAAGCTAAAATACTAGACGAAGCAAATATTGATCACAAGAATAAGTATGAGGAGGCAATTAAGACTTTTGCAGATAAGCTGGAAGAGAAGATAAACTTCCTAAAAGGCAAAGCTGACAAAGTTGAGCACTCAGCCAAGGATACATACAATGAGAGAATTGAACTCCTGAAGCAAAAGCGAGAGGCCTTATCTAAGGAATACGAGAAAGTTAAAAATACAGGTGAAAACAAGTGGCAGGAAATTAAAGGCGAAGCGTCTGAGAAGGTAAAAGAAATCAGAACTGAAACAGAGACGGCCTACACTGGAATCCGTGACGGGTTTTCATATCTCTTTGGAAAGTTTAAGAATTAAAAATTACATATTTTGATGAGCCGACATTTTTGTCGGCTTTTTTTATGCATTTCAAAATGATCTTTTGAGGCCTCAAAAACATAAAATTCCTTTTTATATACTTGCCTTTTTTAGAAAAATCAAACCCTAAAATAAGATGAATAAAATACTATTGTTGATTTGTTTAGTAGCCGGAATAGGACTGGCTAAAGCCCAGGATGAAGCGTCATTCACAGATGAAGAGTTGACCAAATATGCAACCGTCATGGTGTGGGCCCAGATGGAAAAAGAACAAATGACTGAGACCTACAATGATTGGATCAATAATGATGAAACATTAGAGGCCGCACGATTTGTGAAAATCAAATCAGCAAACGGAGACTCATTGAAATTGCAGGAAATAAAAGTGACAGATGAAGAGATAGTTGCCTTCGAGCAAATTCAGGTAAACTACGATTCGATGACCGCTTCTTTCAAAGAAGTGTACGTTGGGAAAATCAAAGAAGACATTGGAGCAGGATTGTACAACCGACTGAAGAAAGCGATGCGAGGAGATGCGGA
This sequence comes from Ekhidna sp., assembly GCF_965221965.1. Taxonomy (GTDB): domain Bacteria; phylum Bacteroidota; class Bacteroidia; order Cytophagales; family Cyclobacteriaceae; genus Ekhidna. Next base: position 2,172,979 of record NZ_OZ244926.1, on the reverse strand, counting down.
TCTAAAAGCCAGATACCAGGCGGTATATGATGGGTTGATGAATGAGCAGTCTGCAACAGAAGAGGAGGACGAATCTGAAGAGTAGCACTACTTTTTAGCCAATGAATAGCGAACCTCATCCTGATCGATGAGGTTTTTTTATGGGTGAATTAATGATATTTAACTCTTCGGATCATTAATTTTATTACAATGAAACTCACCCTATACCTGTTGATGCTACAAATGGCGGTGGCTTTGGTTTCACAGTCTTTACAAGACACTGTGAAACTCCAGGATTTAATGGATCAGGCAGATTATTACTCGGATAGAAATTTTGACTCTTGTTATCTGTATTCCCAAAAGGCCGTATCTCTTGCTAAAGCGATAGGAAATGATAAGTGGCTGGGGCATGCCTACAATACACATGGGGATTACTTCTTAATGAAAACTGAGATTGACTCAGGCATCTTCTATTATAAAAAGGCAAAAGGTTTTTTTGAAAAATCAGGCTACATACGAGGTGAGTTAGATACGATGAACGGGATCGGATCCATGCTTTACAATGGCGGTAATTATCAGGAAGCACTGGATTATTTGATAGAGGCATTGACCCGGTTGCAAAAAGGCAACTACTCATTTGATCAACTGGAGGCCGCTTTGATGATAAACGTCGCACAAGTGTATCAAAACCTCAAAAACTATGAGAAATCTAACGAATACAATCAGGCTTCACTAGAGATTTTGCAAAGGCTGGGAAATGGTCCGGGCGTGGCAAGCGCAATGGGGAACATGGCTTTTAATTTGATTGAAATGGAGGAGTATGAGCAGGCCCTGGAGGTTGCCAATGAAGCCAAACAGATTTTTGGAGAGACCGACCTCATAATGGGGGTTGGGGCGTGTAATTACGTGATTGGCAAATCTTACCGAAACCTGCAGGATTTTGAAAAAGCGGAGACAATTCTGTTAGAAGCTTTGGGTCAGCTTAGGTCATACGGTGATCCATACCTAACGATATTAACACTGATAGATCTTGGTCGGTTATACAATGAAATAGACCAACTGGAGAAAGCTGAATTACATTTAGAGGAGGCACTCTCCCTTGCGAAAGAAAATACGCTAAAGCCGGAGCTCATTGATATTTTTCATGAGCTGTCAACACTCTATGAAAAATCCGGTGCTTTTGATAAAGCACTTTTTTATACCCAAGAACACTTTGCCATTCAGGATAGTCTATTCAATGAAAAGATAAGTGCCCAAATGGCAGAAATGGAATCTAAGTATCAATCTGATCGCAAGCAGCAGCTATTGGAAATTCAAGATCAACAGTTGGCTAAAGAGGCTACATTGAGAAATGCATTGATCGGAGGGGTGGTATTAGTGCTGATCATCTCAGGGTTGATCTATCGAAATCAGCGATTGAAAACAAAAGCGCTATCTGAAAAAGAAGCGTTGCTAAAGGAAATACACCACCGGGTGAAAAACAACCTTCAGGTTATTTCCAGCCTTTTGAACATGCAATCCAGAGGTACTGAAGACGAGGGGATGAAAGAGGCGATCAGAGAAGGGCAGGCCAGGGTAAAGGCTATGTCACTCATCCATCAAAAGCTGTATCAGAATGAAAACATCTCTGAGATAGACTTTGAAGACTACAGTCAGCAATTGTTAAGTCAATTGGATGCTGTATATAAAAAGGCTGAAAAGCAAGTGAAACATGCCATAGATGTTAAGGGAATATCGTTGGACATTGATACGGCTGTACCACTCGGTCTTATCCTAAACGAACTCATCTCCAATGCTTACAAATATGCATTTGATGACGTAGATGAAGGTGAACTGAAAATCACATTGGAACGAACAGATGATAAACACCTACAGCTTGAAGTGGCGGACAATGGCATAGGGTTACCTGCTGATTTCAATATTGATACAGCCAAATCACTTGGGCTAAAGCTGGTCAATATCCTGACAAAGCAACTAAAGGGTACCTTGCAGATTGAGCGAGGAACCGGAACGAGATTTTTAATTCAATTTTCTGAAATAAATCCTAAAGTCGCATGAGTAAGGTCAAACTGCTGATTGTGGAAGATGAGATGATCGTGGCGGAGGATATGCGTCAGATACTGGACGATCTGGGGTATGAAGTGGCAGGGGTGACTGGTGATCCGGCAGAAGCCAAAAGGTTGTTATCGGCAACCGAACCTGATATTGCTTTGATCGATATTACGCTTGGTGTAGATCAGCATGGCTTGGAGTTAGCCAAATATGTGAGGGATGAGATCAATATTCCATTCATCTTTTGCACCTCTCATGCCGATCAAAAAACCGTCAAAGAAGCAAGCGGGCTACATCCGAATGGATATCTGGTGAAGCCATTCGATGAAAATGACCTGTACTCATCCATAGAAGTTGCTCTTTCCAATTTCGCTGATAAGGAAGTAGGGAACAGTGAGAAAAACGAAAGCCTGATCATCGATGAATTTCTCTTTATCAAAGAGGGCAATCTGTATGTGAAAGTGTTGGTTAAGGACATTACTTATTTATCACCGGAAGGAAATTATACCAATATTCATATCGAGGGAGGAAAGAGATATGTTGTGAGATCCGCTCTGAAAGATTTCCATCAGCAATTGCCAGAAAATCAGTTTTTTAGAACCCATCGATCATACGTTGTGAATATTGAGAAAGTCTCTGCAATTAATTCAACCCAGGTGTTTATTAATGATGAGGCCATTCCACTGGGGAAAAATTACCGCGATGATCTATTGAATAGCATCAAGAGGCTTCATTGATCACTCCCTACATTTTATTCAGATACATAATAGGGCTGTTCATCCCAATTAATTGAAGCACCCTGTTAGGGCAGATAGCTTAGCTGAAAAGTGTCTGCCATGAGAAAATTCATTTTTGTTTTAATCGCGTCATTTGCCAGCAGTTTGGCATTTGGTGCTTTCCCTGAGATTGTCCAGCGTATAGACCGACAAAGATTGCTGGACGGATTTAGCCCATATAGCATTGATTTGAGTGAAGTATTTAGCGATCCTGATGGGCAAGTTCTTACTTATCAGGTAGAGAGAGGATGGGATGAAGTAATAACTGTGGCTATTGAAGGAGACCAGATGACCATCTCTCCAACGACCGGTCTTGGGGTTGCTAAAGTAACGGTTAAGGCTACTGATCCAGATGAGGAATCCAGTCAGTTTAGTTTCATCGTTCAGGTTACTGAACCTGACAATCAAGATCCTGTACTGGATAGTGCGATCCTCAATGTAACGGCCTATTACAATGATATGATGGGGGACTTTAGCTTCTATGCAGAAGTAGATGTTGATCAAAATTTTTCAGATCCGGATGGTGACAACCTTACTTTTAATGGAGATACAGACCTGAAATCTGCTGTAATTACCGTAGTGGATGGCAGCCTTCGGATAGCAAGTAGTAGTGGAGGTGGGGGTGTATTTGATATTTTCGTTAGAGCTCTTGATGGCAAGGGTGGAGTAGCGGTAGATACGTTTTTTATTCATACCTATTCTGACTTTGATGGTCCGTTTGTTCTCAACCCATTGCCACCACAATATCTGCAAAAGGGTTTTGAGTCTGAAGAGATTGATATAAGCAGAGTCATGTTCCTGGGTTCTTTGGAAGTGCTGGAAGAAGTGAGTGCAAGCGCTGCTGATGAGTCTATAGTGAAGGCCTCTTCCACCTATATGTATCATCCTACTACCGTCGTGGTGGAGGAGGAGGGCGCAGGTGAAACCGAAGTAACCATCAAATACCAATTCACCAGCTTTGCGATCGAGCATACTTTTTCAGTTGTAATAAATGCTCCTCCCACACTGGTTTCGTCGATTGAGAATTTATCTTTTGTAGAGGGGTTTGGTACAGCATCCGTTGATTTTCAAAGTGCTTTTACAGATGAGGATGAAGATGAATTGGTATTCGCAGCTGAATCATCAAATGAAGCTGCTGTGGAAGTGAGTATTGCTGAAGGACAGTTACTAATCACTGAAATGGGGTTAGGAGAATCTACCATTGAGATAACAGCAACAGATGGAAAAGGCGGGGAGCTGGTAGTTGATTTTGTGGTATCGGTGACAGAACCCCCACTGGCTGTGAACAATGGCCTAAATGATGTTCATGTGTTTCCCAATCCGTTCAGTGATCGAGTGAATATTAAAGGATTCCCTGAAGGGTTTCAATTTTCAGTCTATGCAACGGATGGAAGAGAATATTACTCACAGAATTCACAATCTGGCCGATCCATTGACCTTTCCCCGCTTGCTACCGGGCAGTACTTCATGAGGATAACTAACGGACGACAAACTAAAACCATCAAACTAGTGAAGAGCAACTAAGTGAAGCAGCTAAGGCAGACCCGATCAATTAGATTGATTGGTGGTGACCCTGATGAGAGATCGTCAGGGTTTTTCTGTGTTTAGTTAGAGAGTGTTCATCCCTTTGTCAGGCTCTTTTACATACATGATTTGACCAGTTATCCCTAAAGATGGAATCTGATTCTATCCATACCTAGCTTGATCGCTAAAAATATCTGCGAACCATCCATGCAACAAATTCCTACTCATGTCTGGATCGGGTGAATGCCTTTTTGAAATCTAAAATTTTGAAAGAAAATGAAAACTGCCTTAATCAAACTATCCTTTTGCATGATCACTTGTTTTTCTTTTACAATTACAAGTGCTCAATCCATTTACTATTCCCTGCTGCCAGATTTGACACAATTGACCTATTCTGGAGACCAGATTGACGTACGTACGCTTACAGGAACAACTAGCATAGGGTTTGTGTCATCTATTGAATTTGATGATGCAGGCAACAAAATGTTCTTTACAGATGGCACGTTGGATAATGTGTTTGAAACCAACCTTTCTTCACCTTATGATATAACATCTGCTACAGAAGTTACTAATACACTTTTTTTTGGCACTGTAGATGGTTTTGTAGATGATATGGAGTTTTCGCACGATGGACATAAACTCTTTCTTCTAGGGACGGCCGGCATCCACGAGTATAGTTTGAGTATCGCCTATGATATTGCCAACGCTTCTTTTGTCCAGTCGCGCGATTTTGTCAATAATTACAAAGGAATGCGCTTTAATGATAACGGCACCAAAATGTACTTGATTAGTGCAGATGAATTCATAAAAGAGTATACGTTATCGAGTGCGTATAACCTGACCAGTGCCACAGAGTCGTATGAACTGAATCTGGGTGCAACAGGAGAAACTAATGCACAGGACCTCTTTTTTTCAGCTGATGGATCAAAGATGTGGATAACAGGGGTCGTTCGTTCCAAAATATTTGAATATGAATTAGCCACCCCCTTCGGTTTATCTACTGCCACCCTAAAAGATGAATTTCTCTTTTCATCCCAGGAACCAACCGCTACCGGGCTTACTTTTTCCAAGGATAGGAAACACGCATTTATTTGTGGTGCCATCTCAAGGAAAATCAGCAGGTTTGACTTTGATCCGGCAGGTTTTCTAGAAACAGAAGATCCATCTGACCTTTCTGGTAAATTGGTGGCCTCCATTGCAGGAGGTAACTTCACAAATGCCGGCGCAACACTTAGCTTACTGGACGATTATACTTTACCAAATATCAGCTTCCTGAGCTCGTCATTTGATGTTCGTCAAAGTGGGAGACATGTAGTACTATCTTTGTCTGGAGAGATGGATCGCTACTTCGAGATAGACAATATTTCCTGCATAGAAGTATCATTTACTGACGAGGCTTTTTCTGGGTTAACTGCTGACGAAGTAACTAATTCCACAGCGTCAACAGGAATAGGAATTAGCTTTCGAAACAATCTCACAACTCTCATACAATCTAGTGTAGAGCCTGTCACAAACGATCCTGTTGTATACGCTACGGTTTACTTTAGTAGATCCATCCCCACTTTGTCGCCCTCAGACTTCATGGTAACGAATGGCTCTATTCAAAATATTTTAACTGCAGATGGCACAGAGTATGATATTGAAATCGTGCCCACCACCGATGGGAATGTATCAATATCTCTAGGTGATGGTGCTGTACAATCTGCTGAGGGATACTTGAATGAAGCCTCAAATGAGTTGATTTTTGAATATGACGCTACTCCTCCGCAAGCATCTATCTTCAGTAACCAAACGGGACGCACCAATGTAGCTTCCTTTGAAGTGGTTATTGATTTTGGTGAAGGTGTAGATGGATTTTCCTTGGAAAGTTTTGACGTACAGAATGCGACTGTAGACAATTTCTTCGAAGAAGATATCGGAGAATACATTGTCACCATCTCACCTCTCGATGAGGGGGAAGTCACTGTTTCAGTAGGAGATGGAGTCGTCACAGACGATGCGGGGAACGTTAATTTTGGCGATAGTTATCAAATAATTTATGATACTTCCGGTCCGATCATGGAGGTAACATCAGGAATTTCTTCCCCTACCAATGCGTCTGAATTAAGTGTAGAAATCCTTTTTGACGAAACTGTCTTTGACTTTACGACAGATGATTTGGAAGCAAGCAATGCCACACTGTCCGGTTTTACTTCCGTAATTGTGGGCATATCATATGAGTTGATCGTGCTGCCCACAAGTGATGGTGAGGTAGTTCTGAACTTACCTGCTGGACGAATAGCAGATGATTTAGGAAATACGAATAGCCATCATTCGTTTTCTATTGCAATGGTGGATTATACCTCTCCTGAGGTAAGCTTTACTACCGATTTTGGATCGGTTTCTACTTCAACCACATTTGTCATTGAAGCCACATTTTCTGAACCCATAGCTAACCTTGAAGCTGCTGATTTTGAAACCTCAGCAGGGTCAGTTGTAAGCGTCAATCAGTTATCAGCGCTTAGCTACGAGTTGAATATTGAATCAGAGGAAGGAACTGTATTTACACTGAGCATGAATGAGGGGGTAGTTTCTGATCTGGCGGGAAATGGGATAGTACCTGCATCCATCACCATCGAAGTGGAAAAAGCATTGGGATTGGAAAATAGATCGGCTATTCAGGTGTATCCGAATCCCGTAATGGATCAACTGAAGGTGTCTTTTAGGGATTCCAGAGAGGGGAAACTTGTACTCTATAATTTGGAAGGAAAAAAGGTATTGGATGTGCGAATTTTTAGTGAAAAAAAGGTGGACGTATCTCACTTACCTTCAGGACTATACCATGTAGTCTTGCTGGATGGTGAGCGTTTGTATCAATCAAAACTGTTGAAAAAGTAAAAGGTCGATTAAAGGAGCTTTAAGCCATTCGGTTGCAGGGAGATCAACTTTTTCTTATAAAGAATCCCCACTGACCGCTTGAAGTTCTTTTTACTCATCTGCAACAATGATTGAATCTCTTCTGGGTCACTTTTGTCGTGGAGTGGGAGGTAGCCATCATTCTTTTTCAGCTCATCCAGAATCTGTTGTGCCCCCAGTTCCAGGTTTTCTAAACCTTCTTTCCTGAGGCTGACATCTATTTTTCCATCAGGTCGGATGGTCTTTACAAAGCCCTTGATTCGGTCGCCTTCCAGTACATCATGGAAGAGATCGTTTTCATAGATCAGCCCTTTGTAGCGATTGTTTATTACGACATTTACACCCAGGTCAGTGGTGTTGGCAATGAGCAAATCCACTTCCTCACCTTCTTCAACTAATGGCTCGGTATCGAAGTATTTACCAACCTTAGCAGTAGCTGCTACACGATCCGTTTTTTCATCCAGAAATACATAGACCAGGCACCATTGACCTTTTTGTAGTTTGTTTTTTTGTTCACGGAAGGGGACCAGCAAGTCTTTATCAATGCCCCAGTCCAGAAAGGCACCTACATTTCCCGTGTCTTTCACTTTCAGGTAAGCGAACTGATTGACCTGAGCAAAGGGTTTTTGGGTGGTGCAGATAACCCGATCTTCAGAGTCCCGGTAGATAAACACCTTAACCTCATCACCCTTTCTGGTACCAACAGGGATATACTTGGTAGGTAACAATACATCCTCACGACCATCTGTGAGATATGCTCCCGGATCGGTCAGTCGATCTACTTTAAGTGTTTGGAAAGTGCCTATTTGCATAGCGCAAAAGTAGCTCCATATTTTTTAGATGTTTTTCAGAAGCCTGTTAGCTTCTTCAATGGCTCGTTTGTCTTCCAGGTACATCTCTGACCGTGGTTTTCTTTGAGACACCTCTTTAAAAAGGTTGATAGCTTCCGTTTCATCCCCCTTTTCCTTCAATGCTTCGGCATAGAGCTTTACATTGGTTGGGTTTTTTTCAGTTGTTTCATAAGCCAAACGCAGAAGTTGAAGTGCTTTTTCTTTGGATGGCCAGGTGAGGACAAGAGGCACCTTGGGTATTTTAAGATGCATACCTCCCAGTAGTCTTTTTGCCCCTGCCTCGGCAAACGTGCTGTCTTGTTGATCAACCTCCTTCAGGACGTTTCTCATCTCGTCAGTGATTCCTTCCTTGTGTGCCTTAATCATACTGATGGACTGTCCCCATCTTCCAAGATTTACTGCATAATAGTATTTGATGCCCACGTGATTGGGATTTGATTCAATGCTTTTCTTTCCTATCTCAACAGCCTCTTTGAAGATTTTTTCTTTGCGTTGATTGGAAAGACTGGTAAACGTTCCCTTAAATTCATAGGCACGCAAAAGAAGTGCTGTAGCATCCGGCTCATCCGCCTTAGACAAATGTCTGATAGCCCGATTGATAAATCGCTTTTTGGCAACCAGGCCGTTCGCCTTGTCTGCTCTTTGAGCGAAGAAGTTTTGTCCTTTCTCAAAGTGTGATTGACCACTAACCCAAAGGCTTATCAGTAAGAAGCACAGGAAGATTAGAGATTGTTGTTTCAAAGCTTCATCTCCGGTATATCACCATCAACAACCAATCTCCCAGCTGTGGCATTTTTGATTTCTTCTACAGAAACACCGGGAGCTCTTTCTCTTAGTTTAAATCCTTCCGGGGTTATATCCAGCACGGCTAGATTTGTGACAACTTTATTGACGCATTTCACACCTGTGAGGGGTAAGGTACACTCCGATAGTAGCTTTGATTCTCCAGCTCGGTTTGTATGCATCATAGCCACAATGATATTCTTGGCAGAAGCGACCAGGTCCATCGCACCACCCATGCCTTTCACCATCTTTCCGGGGATTTTCCAGTTAGCGATATCTCCCTGATCGGTTACTTCCATAGCCCCAAGTACAGTAAGCTGGACGTGCTGTCCTCTGATCATCGCAAATGAAGTGGAGGAATCAAAAATAGATGCTCCGGGTAGGGTAGTAACGGTTTGCTTACCCGCATTAATCAGGTCTGCATCCACTTGTTCCTCCGTAGGGAAGCCACCCATGCCGAGCAGTCCGTTTTCGGATTGAAACTCGACACTGATTCCCTCGGGGATATAATTAGCCACCAAAGTAGGGATACCTATGCCCAGATTTACATACCAGCCATCTTCCAGTTCCTGTGCGATTCGTTTCGCAATACCATCCTTATCAAGCATAATTATCCTTTTTTGATTGTTCTCTGTTCAATTCGTTTTTCGTATTTCTCACCCTGGAAGATTCGCTGTACAAAAATCCCCGGAGTATGGATGAAGTTTGGATCTAGCTCTCCCGGCTCTACTAGTTCCTCCACTTCTGCAATCGTGATTTTTCCTGCCATTGCCATCGGTGGGTTAAAATTCCGTGCGGTTCCTTTATAGATCAGGTTGCCCGCTCGATCACCTTTCCAGGCTTTGACGATAGCGAAATCAGCCGTAAGTGCTGATTCGAGAATGTGTGGTTTACCGTTAAACTCTCGTACTTCTTTGCCTTCTGCAACCTCTGTTCCATATCCTGCTGGGGTGAAGAAAGCTGGGATGCCGGCACCACCTGCTCTGCATCGTTCCGCTAATGATCCCTGCGGGATAAGATCCACTTCCAGTTCTCCGCTAAGCATTTGGCGCTCAAACTCAGCGTTTTCTCCTACATAGGAAGAGATCATTTTCTTGATCTGCTTTTTCTGGAGTAAAAGTCCCAGTCCAAAATCATCAACCCCGGCATTGTTCGAAATGCACGTCAGTCCCTTGATATTGGCTTTGACGAGTGCAGCGATGGAGTTTTCAGGGATGCCGCAAAGCCCGAACCCTCCAAGCATCAGGGTCATATTGTCTTCAATTCCGCGGATGGCTTCTTCCGCATTGGCTACTACTTTATCAATCATGGTTTGAAGTTATGGCGAATGTGCAAATTAAAAAAGCCACCCACAGAATTGTAGGTGGCTTGATCAAATATTTAAAAATCCTTATTCATCCTTCAAACACTCCACAGGATTTACTCGTGTGGCTTTGATGGTTTGATAAGAAATGGCCAGAAGGGTCAGTAGTGCTGCGGCTATCGCTGGTAATAGAATAATGAAGACTGAAATAGAAGTTCGATAGACGAATGTTTCCAACCAGTCATTCATAAACCAATAAGCGATTGGAAGACCGACCAAAAATGCAATACCAATTAAAACCAGAAAACGGTTACTAATAATCATCCAGATGCTGGTGGTTGAGGCCCCCAATACTTTTCTGACCCCTATTTCTTTGATCTTGGTTTCGATGATGAACCCAACCATTCCAATCAATCCGAGACAGCCAATAAGTATGGCAATCACTGCGAATACTTTGATCATGGTAGCGAGCCGTTCCTCGTTTTGATATTGCTCATCAAAAAGATCATCAACGAACCGATAGTTCGCATCGGTCTCAGAGTCAAATTGAGCATATACTCCCTCGATATAATCGAGCGTTTCCCGCATATCGTCACCGGATAGTTTCAGGCTAATTCTGCGATACCTATCCATGTTTACGAACAGCATAGGCACAATTGGGCTGTGAAGAGACTCGAAGTGAAAATCTTCCATCACCCCAATAATTCTACCTTCAGAAGGACCGTACCCAAGCTTTTTACCTACTATTTCAGCTGGATCTTCAAAACCCAAAGCCTTAGCGGCTGCAAGATTTATGATGTAATATCCTGTAGATATGGTGTCCGGTTGTAGCACTGTTTCTGTTCCTTCACGGAAATTTTCACCGGCAAGAATCTCTATGCCATAGGCATCAAGAAAATATCTATCAGTCGTGACTACAGGTAATCTGAAATTGGTAGCCACAGCAGAGTCACCTTTGAAAAACCTTGAGCCCCAGCTATCAGCTAACCGACCAGTTGGAATTCGTGAGGAGTAGGCTGCTTTTTCAATCTTAGGATTTTTTAAAAGCTCATTCCTGAAGGTCTCCGGGTTGTAGTCTCCTCTTGGCAAAAACAAACTTAGCATTTGCTCTCGATCAAAACCCGGGTCGGAGTTTCTAATGAATCCCATCTGACTCTCAATCACACCTATGGCGAAAATGAGGCCAATCGTTACTATGTACTGGAAGGTGACAAGGAAGGAGCGGAAGTTCCATTTGCTGGCATTCATTGCCTGCTCGCCTTTGAGTGCTTGTACCAGATTTATCTTAGATAAGAACAAAGCAGGGTAGAGACCGGCAAGTCCGCCCACAAGCAACATTAAAAGGATTAGTCCTATGAATATGTCTGGTTGGAGGATGGGGTTGAAAGCAAGTTCTTTTCCCATAAAATCATTGAGGTATGGGAGTGCCCATATAATGAGCAAGACAGCCAGAGGGAGCGATACAATAACAACCAAAAGGGACTCAGACAGAAATTGCTTAATTAGAGATGATTTGAAAGCGCCTATTACCTTTCGAACACCCACTTCTTTCATTCTTCGGGAATAATGAGAAGTCGCGATATTCATGTAATTCACACAAGCTACCAGCAGAAGAAGTATTCCAATTACACTAAATATATAGACCTGATCGATTGAACCGTTTGTTTCAAATTCGCCTTCAAGATTTGAAGTAAGATGGATATCTAGCAGAGGCTGAAAAACAAAATCATAATAATCTCTGGCATAATAACCGGGCTGAAATTCACCCATGTATTTATCCCAGAATTCTTGATTGGCACTCGTGGTTAATTCAGGAATATTAGCTCCTGGTGTAGTTCGGATATAAGTCATCCAATTGTAGTTTCCGCCCACATTATTGGCTGCATCTTCGCCCATAATCATCTCCACAAACCGGATAGGAGCCAGGTAATCGAAGTGGAAGTGTTGCTGTTCCGGCATGTCTTCCATTACGGCAGTAACTTTGAAAGGAGCGCCTTGTCCATCTCTTTCGAGGGTGATTGTCTCACCCAGAATATTTTTCTCTTCCCAATCAGACCCGAATATCTTAATTGCAGTGGATCGGGTGAGTACCAGGGAATAGATATCCGGAAATGCGTTCTCCCGATTACCAGCTATAAATTCAAAACTGAAAATATCGAAAGCATCCTCATCACAAAAAATTACTTGTTCCCCAAGAAACTCCTGCTCCTGGTATTTCAGGTCAGGAAAAGCCCAGGGATAGAAGCGTGTAGCATGTGTTATTTCACTGTAATCTTCTTTTAGCCTGCTAGCATGCCCACCAGATGCAAATGCCCAGTGCCGACTTAGGTCACCATCAATAGTATAGTTTTTAACCGTGACCCGATAAATATTCTCAGCATGTTCATGGTGTTTGTCATAGCTGAGTTCGTCTTTAACAAAGAGTGCGATTAATACAAATGCAGCAAGACCTGTTGCTAGGCCAACCACATTGATTACAGTACTGGATTTATATTTCCAGAGGTTTCTTAGTCCGATTTTAAAGTAGTTTTTGAACATAGTCGTTTCCTTTTCAATTGAGTTTTGAGCTTCTATTTTTTTTGCCATGTCTGGCTTAAAGAGCCGGATGATTTGCCAGTTATACCAGCGCCTCGCCCGGCTTAGTCCTTTGCTTTTGATTAGTAATTGATATTCCTCTTCCAGATCTCCCTGCACATCTTCGTAGTAGTCTTCCTTTAGAAACCATGCTAGGAATTTGGTAGACCAGGATGGGGGAGAATGCCGCTGCTTATCCATGCTTTCGAGTATTCATATGATACATCAGGGATGGCAGACCAAAGTTTCATTCGTGTTTCTTTGGTATAGTCCAATGCTGCTTTCCCTGTTTTTGTCACCTTAAAATAACGCTTTCTCTTTCCTCCGCGAATAGCTGTGGCTTCACCAAATTCAGATTTGAGGTATTTTTTCTTTTCCATCCTGCGTAGCGCAGATTGAAGGGCACTCACGCTCACTTTTCGATCCAAACGATTTTCTATTTCTTCTTTGATGGACACTCCATAGGCATCATCATGAAGGATGGCGACAGTTAGCAAAACAATCTCCTCAAACTCACCAAGTTGATACTCTTTCATTTAGTTCAAGATTAAATTTCTAAATGTAAACTTAATAATAAAATTTCTAAACGTAAATAATATAAAAAGGTTGAAGAGGAGGGTCTATCAAAAGGGCTCGAAGATAAATCACTCCAAATATGATTTCTTATAATGAGATCTTGACCTCAATTAAACATCCCTATAATCCCCTCAAGGGGATATTCCTCCTTTGAATCGGGCCGACGTTTCGGGGTTGAGGGGGATTTCAATCTGATTATTTTAAAAATCTCGGTTTAGATAAACGGAAAGGGCACAAAAAAAACCGCCCCGAAGAATCGGGACGGCCTACAAATTGATCTAACTTATTTAAAAATTAGATTGTTAGCTTAAAGTTAACAGGAACAGCAATTAATCCAACAACAGGATCGCCATTTGAATTTTTTGCTGGCTCAAAGTTAAGCTTTGGTAATATTTCTTTTACAGCATCTCTAAGTTCCGTGCATGGGTATTCTTTGAAATGCTGATTGATAACCTTTCCGTGCTGATCAATTTTCAAGGTCACCAGTACCTGACCTTCAATGCCTTTTTCTTTACATGAAAGGGGGTATGTAATGTTGGAGATTACTTCTTTATAGTTCACTGGCTTAGGATTTTCAGCTTTTCCTTCACCGTTATTGGCCTGTACTCCAAGTACGAAAAGTGCCATTGCTATAGTTAATAATGTCTTCTTCATAATCTCCTGTTGTTTTTAATGTTTCTTTAATGTTAAGCTAAGAACGATGTAATGTTACCTAATGTTTACTTTAAATCAAAATTTAGGTAACACACAGTTAACATTAAGTTAACATTGGATAATATTTTCGGTGAAATGTGGTTTTATGAGGTTTAATTACCACTTTGTGGATAACTATTTTCTGATCTACTGACAGTTAATCTTGCGTGCAGTTATTTTCGTAATATGTCACTCACCATCTATCGATCATCTGCAGGTTCCGGAAAAACCTACACACTGGCCAAGGAGTACTTAAAACTAGCCCTTAAAAGTCCGGACTATTACCAGAAAATCCTGGCAGTCACGTTTACCAACCGTGCGGCTGAGGAGATGAAGGAGCGTGTACTAGAGTTCCTGATTGATATCTCAAAAGGTAATCATGAGCTGATACCTGTTTTTGCTGAGGAATTGGAGAAGTCTTCCGATCAGGTAGAAAAAGCAGCTAAAGAAGCACTTACTCACTTACTCCATCACTACGGGTATTTCAATATCACTACCATTGACACCTTCTTTCATCGGGTGATCAGAGCTTTTTCAAGGGAGATAGGTCTTCAGGGGAGTTTTGGCATTGAGCTCGATACCGATAAAGTGGCTGAGTTCATTACTTCTCACGTGTATCAGGGGGTAGAGGAGAATAAACAACTGCGTGACTGGCTGTTAGACTTTTCTATGAGCAAGGTGCTGGATGGTAGCAGCTATGAGTTTAAGGATGATGTAAGTGAGCTGGCGCGGCAACTCTTTAAGGAAGAGTTTAAGAAACTGCCCAAAGCACAATTTGATGACGAGCAGGCACGGGAGAAAGTGAAAGAGTTGAAGGGAGAGCTGCTCAAAAAGAAGTCCATCTTCGAGAATACCTTGAAGAAATATGGTGAGGAGTTTTTTGACTTAGTTGGAAATTCAGGAATAGACCTGGACGAATTTGTCGGAGGCAAAAAAAGAACCATTCCCAATTTCTTTGAGCGCCTGAAAAATGGAGATTTCTCCATCAACAAAACGCTTACAAGCGCCAGTGAGGATGCCGGGTCATGGTCGACGAAGACCAGTGCAAAGAGAGACCTGATCATTCAGTTTGCAGAGCAAAATGGCATTCCACTATTAAACAAAGTGATCCAATACGCAGAGGAAAATGAGAAGGATTATCTGACAGCTAAAGTTATCCTTCGGCATTTGTTTACCGTTGGGTTGATCACGAATCTGTCGCAACAGCTACAAGAATACAAAAAGGAAGAGGAGGTGATTATGATCTCAGATCTGCCGGACTTCCTTTCGCAGATCATTGACGATTCGGGTTCGCCTTTTATCTATGAGAAAGTAGGCACCCGCTATGCGCATTTTCTGATTGACGAGTTTCAGGATACGTCACAGTTTCAATGGAACAACTTTAAGCCGCTGCTGGAAGAAAGTTTGGCTTATGGGAATCAGAATGTCATTGTGGGAGATGCCAAGCAGTCCATCTATGGTTGGCGTGGCGGAGATCCGACCTTGCTGCTCAAAGGTGTGCAACAAGATATACCCGCAGAGGTCGATCCATCTAAAAGCACTAACTGGCGGAGTGCCCGAAATGTGGTGGAGTTCAATAATCATTTGTTCAGCAAACTCCCAGAGATCATGGTCACTGAAATGGGGGAGGCGATCACGGAGGATGAGCGTGATACGATCTTATCAACTTATCAGGATGTGGAACAAAAAGTGGCTCCTAAACATCAGGATTCAGACGGACTGGTTCAAGTAGAATTTCTGGATGCTGAGCGCGGCGAGTGGAAGCAGCGGGCGATGGAGCGCACCACGGAAGTCATTGAACAATTGTTCAAAGAGGGTCATCAATTGAATGACATAGCGATCCTTGTCCGCTCCAACCGGGATGCATCGGACATTGTGAGTCATGTGCTGGAGTACCGAAGAAACACCGAGGACACCAAAGTTGAGGTGATATCCGCCGAGGGGATGTTGCTGGCCAACTCTTCTGTGGTACAACTATTACTCTCTGCATTTAAGCACTTGATCCATCCGGAGGATGCGAGCATTCTGGCCGACCTGGTGTATCGCTATCAGCAGGACAGTAAAAACAAGCACTTTGAATCGCATGCTGACTTCTCCAAACTTTCGAAAGGTGGCCTTCCTACAAGCTTTACCAAATTCAAGCAACACCTTTTACACCTTCCGATCCTGGAACTAACAGAAGTGCTGATCCGGTGCTTTGAACTTGATAAGGTGTCTTCGGAGTATGCCTACTTGCAGGCTTTTCAGGATGCCGTGCTGGAGTACAGCAAAAACCACCGTTCAGATCTCAGGCTTTTCCTGGAATGGTGGGAAGATGAAAGTAAGAAACGTTCGGTGCAGTTGACCGGTGCACTGGATGCGGTGGAGGTGATTACCTCGCACAAATCCAAAGGGTTGCAGTATCCGATAGTCATCGTGCCGTTTTGCAACTATCGCTTTGATGCAATGTCCCAGCCCATCTGGTATCAATCTCCATATGACAGCAACGAAGCAGTGCCGGTGGATTATAAATCGGAGCTGGATAAAACCTACTTCTCTCCAAACTACAAAAAGGACTTTGCCAAGTGGCACCTCGAGAGTATGAACGTGCTTTACGTCGCTTTCACCCGTGCAGAAAACGGGCTCTATGCTTTTTGTGAGCCACCTCCGAAAAAGCAGGATGGGATGTATGGAACCGCTTCCAAACTACTATACAAATACTTCGATCAGGAGCAGCCGGAAGGATGGAAGGCGGCATCTAATATCTTCCACCGTGGCACACTTCCTATCAAACACCGTGAGAGCAGTGATGAGCTAACGGCACTAAAAGGCTACCCAACGTATAAATGGAGTAATAAGCTGACGGTGCGCAAAACGGGGAAAGCGTATTACGACGATGAAGTAGAGAAGCAGCGAAACGAAGGTATTCTTCTGCACCAGATTCTTTCAGAGATTATCCACTGGGAGGAGACAGCTGACGTGCTGGACCGATATGAGCGAGCCATGCAGATTACTCAGGAAGACCGCAAGCGCTATGAAACGCTGATCAATAACCTTTGGACTGATGAGACGATCAAGAGCTGGTTTAGCGGGGAAGGAGAGGTGAAGACCGAAGTGGTGGTGCTACCTAAAGACGGAGACACCAAACGGATGGATCGGGTGGTGATCGACGGTAAGAAAGCTACGGTGGTTGACTTCAAGAGTGGCCGACCTAAAAGCGAAGACAACCGTCAGCTAAAAGAGTATGCCGCATTACTCTCAGAGATGGGCTATGAGGTAGAAGGGTTTCTGCTGTATTTGAAGAGTGGAGAGGTTAGGCATCTATAATTTTCTCTTTGGAGAGGGTGTTTTTTGTTAAAGCACTTCCCTTTGATTGGAGGTTTATCATTCCTCTCATTCTTCGAGTAGTATGTTCCTTAGAACTCCATCTACCTGGTTCGCACTAAGACCAACACTCATTTTTGGATGATATAAAAGGCGAATTAGATCTTTATCAATTTTAGAATATTCAATGACTTTTGTTGAAAAAGCTTGCTGAAATATACTTTCGGAATATAAGAACGAATCTCTGGCCAGTCCTAAAGATTGTGTTAATTCTTCCCTAAGCAGATGTTTCTGTTCGATTGAGTTAGCTCTAAAAATGTCTACATACATGTAACCGGTGTAGAGTTCGCTCGAGCCATTCCAAAAAATGGTGAATAAACCCCAGTTCGAATCAATAAGGTTTGATTGTGATGGAAAAATTTCAGAGTAAGAAGCTCCGGAACCGAAATGAATGTAGAAATTGGATTGAACCGAGTCATTTACTATTTCAACTGAAAAGCCTGAAGCAGTTAAACCATTTATATCCTTGACAATGATGTCTAGTTCTGATAGAAGTTCAGATGTTGGATTTCCTCCAACATATATTTTCATATCATTATTCCATCTTCTTGTGATTTTGCTTGCTTCACCGAATTCAAAACCCAGAGCTACCTCTTTAAAATAATTGATTACATCAAGCCCATAATCAGTTAGTTCTGAATCAGGTAACACGATTTCATCCTCTTTGGAACATGAGAATGTCAGGAGGGATAAAACAGAAACAAACAATATCACTTTCTTCATTTCAGGCAGTGTGCTTAATATTTAACTATATACTAATACTCTCAAAAATAGTTAAATCAAAATTTAACACGTTATTTGCCACGATCTAATCATTAACTATTAGAAAGTGTATTACCTTATTCCTTCCCGATCCAGCAGATACATCATAGCAGCCATGCTGGCAGCTCCTAGTTCCAGCTCGCGCTGGTCTACGGCCTCAAAAACGTCTGCCGGGGTGTGGTGGTAGATGAAATAACGCTGAGTACTTGGTCTCAATCCGATCAGCAGTGTACCCTGAGATCGGAGCGGACCGATATCCGCCCCTCCGCCGTTCTGATCAAAATCCCAAACCCGGTAGGGCAGGAAGTAGTCCCTCCATGCTTTGACTTGTTCGCGTTGTTCTTCCGAACCGGAAGTAGAGAAACCCAACGGCTGAAAGCCACCGGAATCCGACTCCAATGCAGCTATGTGTTTTTCGCCTTTTTCTTTTGCTACTCGGGCATATTCAACGCCTCCTCGCAGACCATTCTCCTCGTTCATCCACATGACGGCACGAAGGGTTCGTTTGGGTTTGATGCCCAATGCTTTGAAAAGCCGTACTGCCTCAATGGCCTGCATGCATCCACTGCCGTCATCATGGGCGCCTTCACCCACATCCCACGAGTCGAGGTGACCGCCGACAGCTATGATCTCGTTCGGAAACTCAGTGCCTCTCAGCTCACCGATGACATTATAAGAAAGCACATCGGGAAGCATCTGGCAGTGCGTCTCGATGTAGGCATTTACTTTTTGCTCTTTCAATACCTGGCTGAGCAGGTCAGCGTCATTGGTGCTGATGGCTACAGCTGGAATCTGGTTGATCAATGCTTTGTATCGGAGTGATCCCGTGTGAGGGATGTCGTCCTGCCGGTTGGTTACCGATCGAATGATGATGGCTTTGGCTCCATATTTTGCCGCTTCAGAAGCACCTGAAGATCGCTGGATCACCGCGCCACCATAGGCGCCAAAGGTGTTAATAATGGTGGGATCCATTTCACCATTGTAAAAGACAATTTTGCCTTCCACCTTTTTACCTAGTTCATTCACTTCATCGATCCCACTCACCTCGATTACTTCTGCCAGCACACCGTCCGGACCGGTACCTACCGAATTGCCCAGTGCCAGGGCATTGAAGTTGATTGTGCCGTGTTTATCCGTATCAACAGCTCGTACAATTTCCTTCTTTCCGCGTACCCAGTGGGGCACCATTACCGGTTGCAAATACACGGTATCGAATCCATACGATTTCATGAGGTGACGGGTATACTCAACTGCAGCCGCTGCTTGCGGAGAACCTGATAGGCGGTGACCAATTTCTTTGCAGAGATACCTCAGGTTTTCATAAACGTGACCATTGGTCAGTGTCTCATCATAAATCTTTTTGATTGTTTCCTCATGTTGTGCGAATGAAAGACACGGGATGAGTAGTAGGAGTGTAACTAATTTCTTCATAGGATTGAAATTAGTCCAGCCAGCACAAATGGAAAAATGTTAATTGATGAGTGGCCTAAATTTCAGATAGAAGTTCGGGCATCACCCGATGCCCTCCATCATACCAGTGTAGTTCGGGTTCTCTACCGAGAGCGCTTTTTACTACCTCATTTTGTTTGGGGATCATTTCATCCTTGAAATACACATCTTCCTTACTGGTGTAGTAATGGATGCCTTCTTTGCCTGATAAATATGCCCAGTCCTTCGGGTCCGTATCCGGAGGGAACGTGCCTGCCCAGATAATCATTTTGCTAAAGGGATTTTTGGCGTAAGCAGCGTATCGTCCCATGGTGGCAGTTCCCTGGGAGAAGCCGAAATAAACCAGCTCTTTGCCTGAAAGGTCAAATTGCTCAAGTACCGCATCGATGTACACATATTGGTTTTCAATTTCCGTCAGCCGATCTTCTTTGGTCATCCATGAAGCGCCCACTCTCCCATAGACGCCATCCAGGTAATACTTAGACAAACCCTGAGGAGCAATAATGAAGTTCTTCTCAGGATCCAGTCCTTCAAACTTCTTGATGAAATATTCCGCCAATTGTCCATAGCCATGAAAAACCAACCATATGCGTTCGGTTTTATCCGTAAGTTCGTTTAGGGTGTAGTAGGAGGCTTTTGTAGAAAATTTGATATGGTTTTGCACAACTGGGTTATACTTGCGTTTTTTTAAACTTAAGTAATAATGATTAGAATTTTTTATGTCATTCTTGTTCTGGGCTCGTTAAGTGCCTATAGTCAAAAATCCGGTTTCAAAGGTGGACTGAATATCGGTAACGAAAAGGCCACACAAGGCGGGAATTCAGCAACTGCAACAGCAAAGTTATCATTCATGTTAGGTGTCTACACTGAGGCTAAATTGAGTGAGCAATTTTTTTTAAGTCCCGAATTGGTATACAGTATTGATGGGGGGAAAACAGAAGGTTTTGGGGATACTTTCACTGATAATTTCAGCTATTTATCAGTTCCATTAATGCTTAAATATTATGCAACTGAAAAATTCAACTTGCATGTGGGTCCTCAATTAGGTTTTTTATTAACTGCAAAAGTCAAAAGCAGTGGAGGTACCGCTGATATTACCTCATCGTTGAAGAAAACTAATTTCAGTATGGCTTTTGGTGGAGAGGGTAATTTAGGTAGCGTTAACTTGGGATTAAGAATGATTTTGGGACTCACAGATATTGCAAATGATGAAGTGTTTGGTGATGTTGAATATAGATTGAATACTATTCAAATTTATTTGGCCGTTCCTTTCTAAGAATGTTGAGAAAGACCTGATTCTTCATTGGGTCTTTCTCATCCCGCCACCCATTGCATCATCAACCCACATAGATAAGCCCCGTACGTTCCAAGTACATATCCAAGCACCGCCATCAATACACCAACAGGCGCAAGCGATGGATGAAATTCTGAAGCAATAACCGGTGCAGAAGCGGCACCTCCCACATTTGCCGTGCTACCAACTGCAATAAAGAAATAGGGCGCCTTGATCAGCTTAGCCATGATGGCAAGTAGCAAAACATGGAATAGTATCCAGGTGATGCCCAGGAAGAAATACCCGGGATTTGAGAAGATGGCTAATATGTCCATGTTCATCCCGATGGCTGCTACCAGAATATAAATAAATGCTCGTCCGATCCTGGAAGCACCTACGCCTTCCAGTTGACGTGCCTTGGTAAATGAAAGCCCCACACCCAAGGCGGTTGCAATTACCACAATCCAGAAAAATCCGGAGGTGAGACTATACTGCTCTAGTGCTGGAAATTGCTCCAGGTATGGAACGATCAGGTCGCTGCAAAAATGAGCAAATCCGGTACAGGCAAATCCGACCATAAGCACCTTCATCAGGTCGGTCAGATTGGGAATCTTAGCGACACTGGCCTGATAGTCCTCCATTTTCACTTTCAGTGCCTCAATAGCAGAAGAATCGGCTTTTAGTTTTCTATCGATGAGTTTGGTCACTGCTACACCGGCGATTAGAACGCCCAACCAGGCATTTCCGACAATGATATCTACGGTCACCATGGTAGAGAAAAGCTCATCGTTCACCTGGAAGACTTCCTTCATGGTAGCCTGGTTAGCTCCACCGCCAATCCATGAGCCGGCAATGGTGGTCATGCCTCGCCATACTTCATTGGGTGCGACACCCCCTACCAGATCAGGCGCAATTTGAGAGAAAATGATGATCGTGAGCGGTCCACCGATCATAATACCGACTGTGCCGGTCAAAAACATGATCACGGCCTTTGATCCGAGTTTTGCTATTTCTTTCAGGTCAACACTGATGGTGAGCAGTACCAAACTGGCCGGCAAGAGGTAGCGAGAAGCGACGAAATAAAGATTAGATTGCGACGGATCAATAAGCCCCGTAGCTTTCATCAGCGAAGGAAGAAAGTAGCAGACAAGCAGGGCAGGGATGTACGAATAGAATTTTTTCCAGAAGGGATGATCCAGAGACGAAGTATAAAACACTGCTCCCAGCATGAGCATCAGCATCCCAAAAATTACGGCATCATTTGTGATCAAAGGTTGGTCCATGTTGTCGAGAATTAGACTCAAGGATAATGATTTCCTTGAGCATATCTATGATTATTTTATTTTTGAAAGAAAAAACAATTATGGGAAAAGGCGACAAAAAAAGCAGAAGAGGAAAAATTTGGAAAGGGACTTACGGTGTAAACCGACCTAGACCTTCAAATAAAAAAACAGCTGAACAGCCAGCTAAAAAATCATCCAAAAAGAAATAGTCAATGAGGACATTGTGGCTGATCTGCACCATGTGTTTGATGCATGTGGTAGTGGGGCAAAAGACATACGTGGGAGTGAAGGCAGGCGGTCATGCATCATCGGCGTTCATCGAGCATACGATTTTCAATATCAACATGAATACCACTTTCCTGCCTGGTGCGAATGGTGGTGTTTTTATCAGGTATTTGCCAAAAGAAGGAGACTCATTTTTAAATTCCGGTATCCAGCTGGGAGTCAACTATGTGCAGAAGGGATGGAAACAGGTTTTTCTTCCCATAGAAAATCAGCCATCCTATACAGCAAGGATGACCTACGTAGAAATACCATTAGAAGGTATTGGATACTTTGGAGGTAAGAATAAATATTTTTTGTCTGCTGGTCTTCATTTAGAGTTTCTAATTGATGATGATCTGGACCTACAACCAACAAGTACCAATCTCATTTCAGACTTCTATACATATGATGAAGCCAGGGATCGAGAGGTTGGTTATGGAGCCCGACTTGCCGGGGGCATGTTTAGGGATTTTTCCTTTGGGACGTTGCAATTAGAGGGATTTTTTAGCTACAGTTTCAGTAATTTTATTGATGCAGGAGATTTAACAACTGAGACACCAGATATATCCAATCACTGGATGCTAGGGTGCACGATAGGTTATATGATCTCTTTCGGCAAGAATGCAAAAGATGAAATGGAATAAAAAAAAACTGAATTCACTCAAGTACATGAATGTGCTTGTGCTTCCTATTGTAGCCTGGATTAGTTTTAACTCACATGGATGGCTGACCTATCTACCATTGTTAGAGTCGTTCGTTTTTATACCATTGTTGGAACTAGCCTACAAGCCGAATCCACAAAATCTCACACCTGAAAAAGAAGCCCAGCGCAAAGATGATCCGATATATGACTGGCAACTTTATATCATGGTACCTATCCAGTTTGGATTGCTCATTACGTTCCTGTTTTCTATGCAGGAAGCCGGACTCACATTAGTGGATAAAATTGGCAGGATTACAGGGATGGGTTTGTTATGCGGGGTGATTGGCATTAATGTGGCTCATGAGTTGGGACATAGAAAAAAGTGGTACGAACAGCTAATGGCAAAAGCACTATTGCTCACCTCTCTGTATATGCATTTCTTTATTGAGCACAATAGGGGCCATCATAAGAATGTGAGTACGAAGGAAGATCCATCCTCGGCAAGGTATGGTGAGATGCTATATAGTTTCTGGGTTCGTTCGGTCGTATTTGCATACCTCTCAGCATGGAAACTGGAGGCTAAGCGACTGAGTAAGAAAGGAGTTTCCGCTTTCTCTATACAAAATGAAATGCTCCGGTTTCAATTGATTCAAATTGTATTCACGCTCACCATTGGTTTTGTTTTTGGCTGGGTGGTGATGGGTTATTTTATACTCGCTGCAGTAATGGGCTTTTTGTTACTTGAAACAGTAAACTACATTGAGCACTATGGACTGGAGCGTGACAAGAAAGGGGAGGTGTACGAACGAGTGATGCCCCATCATTCATGGAATTCTGATCACATGGTCGGGAGGATTATCCTATTTGAGCTTTCTCGTCATTCTGACCACCATTACATCGCCAGCCGTAAGTATCAGATACTTCGCCATATTGATGAGAGTCCACAGATGCCTACAGGCTATCCCGGCATGATGATATTGGCAACAATTCCTCCTCTGTGGTTTGCCATTATGAACCCCAAAATAAAACGAATAAAAGAACAGGACTTAGCTCAGGCAGCTTAGAGATTCAACCAGTAGTTGAGTTTGATAACGAGGGCCCTGTTCCGAGTTACAAAACCATCCGTTAGATAATTATCTGTGTAGACAATAAATAAATCCGATACAGGTTTAAAACGCCACTGAAAACGTGAATTGTGTCCAAGGTTTTCATCCTGTGTATTGTATTGAACGAAGGTTGTGAAAAACACTTTATTCGTTAGCGTGAGATCTATCCGTGGACCAATCAGGATCAAATCAGAGTCATTGTATGGATCTGGCAAATCGACTCGATTGTAGTTAAAATTCATCTGGACCTGCAGAACAGGCGGTAGGCGATAAGTAATACCTGATCCCAGACTAAACAACCTGCCGTTGTAAAAACCACCATTACTGACATCCAGGGAATAAATGAAATTTTTTCTTCGATCTGATCGATAGAAAAACCGATACCTGTACCACGAGTAATCTGTGTCTTCAGCCAGTTCCTGTCCCTCAGAGCCTGACGGATCGAAGGAACGAGTAAGTGTCACCAGATTCCAGTTTGTACCAACCTCCATGTATGAGGTATTTAAAAAAGAAAACCCATACTCCAGTGATGCGTCATTATCTAGCTGATTTCCACTGTTATCTGTTACTCCGCCAAAATTTAAGGCCGGTCCATGTCGCTGAATTTTTCCTTCGGAGAACCAATTCCAGTTGGTTCCGGCACCATAGGTTGTGATGCCTGTTCGTGGTACAAACCCGACCTCAGCATTGTGATTTTCTCCAATACGTGTGAAGTTAGTTCGCCAACCGAATTTTGGCGTTTGGTATCGAAGGAAAGCACCTGTGGAATATTTATTGTCTTCTTTTTCAGGATCCACTGATTGGTGATAGTAAAAGTCACCTATCCATCTATTGTCTTTAGAAGCCAGGTCATAATCCAGACCATAGACGTAATTATATGCCGAGAGGGTATAAAGCGTATCATCCGGGTTGATCACTTGACCCTGTCGGTTTAAAACAGAATTATTCTCCACCCGGAATGAATCTAAAGCTACCTGTCCCAGGTTTGTTCGTCCTACGAAAATTGCACTAATGCGGGAGCGTTCGAATACCTGTCTTTCAATTTTAACAACCGAATAGTTTTGTGCAGGTGAAATGTCAGTGCTGGTTTCATCTTCATTAGTAACCATATCCAGCAATCCTATTCGCCATTTACTGCCAATTTTTCCACTCAATCTGGCACCAGATATAATAGGTACATTTCTTCGAGATTCTCCTGAACCTTGAATGCCAATTCTACGGGAGAAAAAGGGACGGGTGTTTGGAAATCCTCCTTCTGCAAACAAATCCTGGTTTTCAAGAAAGAATTGTCGTCGCTCTGGAAAGAAAATTTCAAATCGCTGAAGATTTGTTACCTGCTGATCTACCTCTACCTGCGAAAAATCGGGGTTGAAAGTCAGGTCCAGGTTAAGTGAACTCGACACGGCTACTTTCGCATCGAAACCTACATCTCCGGACGTTTCCCTTGACTCGCCTCCTTCGTGATTTTTTCCGGTCCTACCTGCAATGTATGGTATGAAGGAAATATTTGGCCCTGCAGACTCTGGCGGGTTATCCCATTCTATGGTTCCACTAAAATTCATATTGCTGGGGCTATACCCTTGAGGTACCCGGATCCAACTGGTTCGTTCATTTCTTTTTTGGTTGTTTCTCAACACCTGAATATTCCATTCAGAAACGTTATTGTAGCGAATAGATTTGAAGGGAATCGCCATTTCAACAGACCAAAAACCATCGCCATGAAAAACTTCGCTAAACCATTTATTATCCCAGTCATCTTGTACCCTTCCGTCCAATAGTACGAGTCCTTCACGCTGGACATTATCGGGAGTCACCTGAAAAGAAAAGGCATTCGTTCGATCGTTATACGGATCGATATAAACTGCTACATTATCGTTTTGGTCATAGCCGAAATCTCTTCGAAGGGTAGTTGTAATAAAATCGCCTTCAAGATTGTCGTAACAAACGATACCTATGTATACATTTTTACTATCGTAAGTAATGCGAAATAGCGTGGAATCCCGGGCTGGTTTTGAGTCAGTTGGATACCATTGATAGAAATTACGCCCCACATCGGCGGATACCCACGCTTTTTCTTCTAAAACCCCGTCAAGGAATATGGGGCTTTCTGTTTGTTTTATTTGATAAGAAGTTTCAATTGCCTGATTTTGGCTCCAGGCTGAAAGTAAGCAGATAACAGATAATATTAAACTACCCGTTATCCTCATCCATCGGGATTAGATGCTGGTCTGCTATAGACCGCAGGAAATTCTTGTTGGAGTTAATACTTGGATCTTTGTAAATGTAAGCCGATAAATCTGCGATTACTCCTGGCTTATACCCTAAGTTCAAAGCGACTTTTTCACAGAACCTAATCTCATTAGAGTGCACTTTTCCGTCTGCCTTCATCATTCTTATGATATTAAAAAGGTAATTGAATTTCTCATCAGGAGGAAGATTTTTTAGCTTTGGAATAGGGAGTGGATTGTTGATTAACTCGGATGTTCTTTCCTCAGAGATTCCGAGACCATCAGCGATAAATAAAATCAGACGGTATTCCTCTTCAGCCACTACATTATCTGCCTTGGAGAGGTGAGCCAGAATGCTAATTTGTTCTTCGTTCGATAACATGACGGAAATTTAGTTTAAAAACCTTAATCCTTTCAAACTTCTGAAGCCAGTCATAAAAAAAACAACAATTTTTATCTGCCGCTTGTTTTTTAAAAGTAATTACAATTAGTTTAGCGATTCAAATGATTATGACAAACAAATATTGGTGGTGGCATATCGACAATCCTGATTGTTGACGAGCCGCTGCTGTGTTTAAAAATATCTAAACCCTGACAGTTATCGTCAGGGTTTTTTTGTTTCTAGCCATGAGTAAAATAAGTATTAAAACACGCGAACGAACGATTTTAGCAGATACCATCACGCCTGTAAGCATCTATCTGAAACTCAGGGATCGGTTTGCTAATTCATTTCTCCTCGAGAGTTCCGATTACCACGGAGCAGAGAATAGCTTTTCCTATATCTGCTGTGCACCGTTAGCATATATCAGAACTGATGGGGTGACGGTTGAGAAAAAATTGCCGGGAGAGAAGGTGCATAAATATGCGCTTGAGAATCTGACCGAAGAGCTAGAAAGTTTCGCATCGTCTTTTCAGTCTGGGAAGTCTGAAGGGTACATTAAGTCCGGACTGTTTGGGTATTTCAGCTATGATGCGAAAGCTGAATTCGGTGATTTATCTCTTAAGGAAAAGGACGTCACTATACCGCTTGCTCAATACCATTTATTTCAATTCATTATCGCGCTTGATCACTTTAGGAATGAGTGTCATATTATTGAAGCGTACGTTGATGAACCAACAGATGACTTATTTGATGAAGTAACAGCTTTGATTCAACAAAGGAACCTTCCGGGATATCCTTTTAAGACAACTGAGAAGAAGACGTCAAACAAGACAGATGAGGAATACCTGGAAATGGTGAAGAAAGGAATACATCATTGTCATGTCGGAGATGTGTTTCAGGTGGTACTCTCAAGGAGCTTCAAAGTACCATTTCAAGGTGATGATTTTCAGGTTTACCGGACTTTACGGTCGGTCAACCCATCGCCTTATCTGTTCTATTTTGATTATGGAGGTTTTAGGATTTTCGGATCTTCTCCGGAAGCCCAGATTGTATTGAAAAATGGGAAAGCAGAGATTCACCCGATAGCTGGCACTTTTCGCAGAACAGGAAACGATAAAGCAGACTCAGAGCTGGCAGCCAGGCTTATGGAGGATCCTAAAGAGGATTCAGAGCATGTGATGTTGGTAGACTTAGCCAGAAATGATCTAAGCAGAAGTTGCGATAATGTAAAAGTAGAAACCTATAAAGAGGTTCAGTACTATTCACATGTGATTCATCTGGTTTCAAAGGTTACCGGGGAGATCAGAAAGGACGCATCTTTCATGAACATCGTTGCTGAGACGTTTCCGGCAGGCACACTTTCAGGTGCCCCTAAAATCAAGGCGATGGAAATCATTGAAGAAAATGAGAGAACACCTCGTGGATTCTACGGCGGGGCGGTAGGTATTATGGACTTTGAAGGCAACTTTAATCACGCCATTATGATCCGTAGCTTTCAAAGTAAAAACAATGTTCTGAAGTTTCAAGCCGGCGCAGGGGTGGTAGCACAGTCTAAACCAGAAAACGAACTTCAGGAAGTATTTAATAAAGTGAGTGCATTAGAGCATGCAATTAAACAGGCAGAAGAATTATGAAGAAGGTATTGGTTATAGATAACTACGATTCTTTCACCTATAACCTGGTGCATATCCTTCGGGAGCTTGGAGTGGAAGACACGATGCGAGTGGTTAGGAACGATGAATTTCAGTTAGATGAAGTTGAAGCATTTGATTATATCCTACTTTCTCCGGGTCCTGGACTTCCAAAGGATGCGGGCTTAATGCCTCAGGTAATAGAGCGATATACGCCTACAAAAAATATTCTTGGCGTATGCTTAGGACACCAGGGGATAGCTGAGGTGTTTGGGGCGAAGTTGTTAAACCTGCCGCATGTTTTTCATGGCATGGTCACACCGATTGAGATTATGGGAGAAGATGAGCTATTCAAAGGTTTGCCCTCAAAGTTTAATGTGTGCCGATATCATTCATGGGTAATTGAAAAAGGAAGTTTGCCTGAATCCTTTGAGGTAACAAGCGTAGTAGAGAATGGAAACATTATGTCAATAAAGCACCGAGAATTCAATGTTAGAGGAGTTCAGTTTCATCCGGAATCGATCATGACTGAGCACGGAAAACAGCTGATGAAAAACTGGTTAGAGCTATGAAGGAAATTTTAGATAGACTGATAAATAACCAGACACTCTCACGAGAGGAGGCCAAAGAGGTATTAACCGGGCTTGCAACGGGCCAATACAACAACAGTCAAATTGCGTCTTTTCTGACCGTCTACCTGATGCGTGCCATTCGGGTTCAGGAGCTAGAAGGCTTTAGGGATGCCATGCTGGAGCTGTGTAATCCAGTAAACCTGGAGGGTTATAACACGATCGATGTGTGCGGAACAGGCGGTGATGGTAAAAATACCTTTAATATCTCAACGATATCCTCATTTGTTGTAGCTGGAGCCGGAGTGAATGTAGCTAAACATGGAAATTATGGGGTTTCATCAGTTAGTGGATCGTCCAATGTGCTGGAATACCTGGGTGTAAAATTTTCAGGAG
The DNA here is from genome assembly GCF_965221965.1 of Ekhidna sp. Classification (GTDB taxonomy): domain Bacteria; phylum Bacteroidota; class Bacteroidia; order Cytophagales; family Cyclobacteriaceae; genus Ekhidna. The sequence goes on along the minus strand of NZ_OZ244926.1, from coordinate 2,143,624 downwards.
ATGCCGACAAGATGAAACGTTCAATTGATGCTTCCGGGATCTGTTTTATGCATGCGCCATTGTTTCATCCGGCCATGAAAAACGTGGCGCCAATTCGTAAAGAACTGGGAGTGAAAACGTTCTTCAATATGCTGGGACCAATGGTAAACCCGGCGTTTCCACCCAATCAATTGGTTGGTGTTTTTAGCCTGGAGTTGGCTCGTCTATATGGCTACCTGTATCAAAATACGGACAAACATTTTTCAATCGTCCATTCTTTGGATGGATATGATGAAGTGTCACTAACCAGTGACTTCAAGTTGATTTCAAATCGATCTGAGGAGCTTGTCTCTCCGAATAATATAGGGTTTGACCTGTTGGTTCAAGAAGAACTTCACGGAGGAGAGACCATTAAAGAAGCGGCAGACATTTTCAATAAAATCCTGGGAGGTGAGGGGACTGAAGCTCAAAATCATGCGGTTCTTGCTAATGCGGGTTTGGCCATAGCCACAACGAACCAAACTCCCATACTGGAGGGTATCGAGGAGGCCAGGGAATCGCTAAATAGTGGTAAAGCACTTCAATCATTTAAGAACTTTTTAAGCATCAATAATTAATGGACATCTTATCAGAAATAGTAGCCAACAAGCGAAAGGAAGTTGCATCCAGTAAAGAGCTTTATCCAACCAAATTACTCGAGAAAAGCATCTTCTTTGAGGGGCAACCCGTTTCATTGAAGAAATATCTGAAACGCGAAGACAAGTCTGGGGTTATCGCTGAGATTAAGCGAAAATCGCCCTCTAAAGGTGAGATGAATAAGCATGTATCAGTGGAGAGAACATCAATAGGATATATGCAGGCGGGAGCATCCGGACTATCTGTTTTGACAGACAAGAAGTATTTCGGAGGCGATCCGGAAGATCTGAAAGTGGCTCGTTCCTTTAATTTTTGTCCCATTCTTCGTAAAGATTTTATGATCGATGAATATCAAGTCATAGAATCGAAATCATTAGGTGCGGATGTAATTCTTTTGATAGCAGCAGTATTGAATAAAAGTGAAATTGAAAAGTTAGGTTCACTCGCTCAGAGTTTAGGTATGGAAGTGCTGCTGGAAGTGCATAATGAAGATGAACTCAAAAAGAGCATTACCGACACAGGGGTCGACCTGATCGGCGTAAACAATCGTAACCTGAAGACTTTTGAGACAAACATTCAGACATCTAAGGATCTATCGTCCTCTATCCCATCTGATTTTGTGAAGGTTTCTGAAAGTGGGATTTCAAACCCTAAAACCATTAAGGAATTAAAGGAGTACGGCTATGAAGGATTTTTGATTGGAGAAACATTTATGCAAACCGGTCGGCCTGAAAAGGCTGCTAAGGAATTTATTAGACAATTAAATCAACTCACTACCTCTCTTGAGAAAGAGTGAAACGATTGATCATTATAAATCTGATGCTTATGAAATATTCGCAGATATTAGAGTACGCAAGATCCCTACGAAAGAATCGAACACCCGCTGAGAAGATTTTTTGGGCAAATGTTAGAAATCGGAAGTTCAAGGGATTAAAGTTCAACCGTCAATTCATAATTGAGCATGAGGATAGGTCCTATTTTATTGCTGATTTCTACTGTCATGAACATAAACTAATTATTGAGGTCGACGGTGGAATTCATACTCAACAAATTGAATATGATAAGATCAGAGAGGATATACTTTTTGATTTAGGCTATAAAGTGCTTCGATTTAAAAACGAAGAAATCCTAAATGATTGGATGAACGTGGATGAAAGGCTTGCGGCTCAACTCACCCCTAAACCCTCTCTTGAAAGAGAGGGGAAAGAATTCGAAGAATTCAGGGGAGAGTCAAAAAACCTAAAACTAAAAGTATGTGGCATGCGTGATCCCGAAAATATTAGAGGCTTAATAGATATTAAGCCGGATTTTATGGGATTTATCTTTTATCCAAAATCTCCTCGATATGTAAATGAAATGGACGAGGATTTTATCATGCGTATCCCCATTAGTATTCGTAAAGTAGGGGTGTTTGTCAATGAAACATTGGAACGAATTGTGGAATTAGCTGACAAATACGGTCTCGAGTACATTCAACTGCATGGAGATGAGGATTTAGCATTTGCAAAAAAGCTGAAGGAGAAAGGGCTGAAAATCATCAAGGTGTTCCGGGTAATGGACACGATTCCTTTCGTGGCAAAACAATACCAGGGTATAGCTGATTATTTCCTATTTGATACGGCTTCCATGAACTACGGAGGATCGGGTCGTCATTTTGATTGGAACATTCTAAAGAACTATAATCTGGAAACACCCTTTCTACTAAGTGGGGGCGTGCAACTGGAAGATATCGAAAAGATAAAAGCTATGGAAGTGAGCCAGCTAGTAGGGGTCGATGTGAACAGTCGATTTGAACTAGAGCCTGCGAAGAAGAATCTGGATATGTTAAGAGAACTGAAATCTGTTTTATGAGAAAGTTTGATGTAGACGAAAGAGGATACTATGGAAAATTTGGTGGGGCATATATACCTGAAATGCTCTATCCAAACGTGGAGGAATTGAGACAAAAATATCTGGGTATCATTGATTCAGAAGACTTTAAAAATGAGTTTGACTATTTACTAAAGACATATGTTGGGCGACCAACGCCACTCTATTTTGCCTCGCGATTGTCTGAGAAATACAAGACAAAAATCTATTTGAAGCGAGAGGACCTTTGCCATACCGGAGCTCATAAAGTCAACAATACAATTGGTCAAATATTGCTGGCAAAACGATTGGGTAAGTCAAAGGTCATTGCTGAGACTGGTGCTGGCCAGCATGGAGTGGCAACAGCTACCGTTTGTGCGCTGATGGGAATGGAATGTGTTGTATACATGGGAGAGATCGATATGGCCAGGCAAAAGCCCAATGTGGAACGGATGAAAATTCTGGGTGCTGAAGTTCGGCCTGCCGCATCTGGTAGCAAAACACTGAAAGACTCGACCAATGAAGCGATGCGTCACTGGATCAATAATCCCAATGACACGCACTATATCATCGGTTCCGTAGTTGGTCCTCATCCATACCCGGACATGGTTGCAAGGTTCCAATCTGTGATCAGCATGGAGATACAGCAGCAGTTGCAGGAGGTTGAAGGTAAAAACGCTCCTGATCATGTGATTGCATGTGTAGGAGGAGGAAGCAATGCGGCCGGAGCTTTCTATCACTTTCTGGATGATGAATCAGTCAATTTGATTGCTGCTGAAGCAGCGGGTTTAGGAGTTAACTCAGGAAAGTCAGCTGCTACAACAGCACTCGGTAAATCGGGTGTGCTTCATGGAAGTAAGACACTTCTCATGCAAACAGAGGATGGGCAGGTAGTAGAGCCATACAGTATTTCTGCAGGGTTGGATTATCCTGGCATTGGACCCATTCACGCGCATCTTTTCGACGCTGGTCGAGCTGAATTTTACAGCATTACCGATGAAGAAGCGATGATTGCGGGAGTAGAATTGAGCAAGCTCGAAGGAATCATTCCGGCCATTGAATCTGCACATGCGCTGGCTGTTTTTGGAAACAGGCAATTTGGTAAGGACGAAGTGGTGGTTGTGAATTTGTCTGGTAGGGGAGATAAGGATTTAGAGACTTACATCAAATGGGGGAAGTACTAGAATGAATAATCAATTAGTCATGAATCGAATTGATCAGGTATTTCAGGAGAAGCGAAATATTCTGAATGTCTATTTCACAGCAGGGTTTCCAAACCTTAATGACACGTTACATATTGCCAAATCGCTGGAAGAGGCCGGGGCTGATATGCTGGAGATAGGGATGCCATTCTCGGATCCACTTGCCGATGGACCCACCATTCAAAACAGCTCTCAGAAAGCCCTCGAAAATGGGATGACGGTCAAGTTGCTTTTCGAGCAGTTGAGTTCTTTACGAGAACACGTTTCGATTCCGGTATTACTTATGGGGTATGTCAATCCAATCTTACAGTATGGGATGGAGCGATTTTGTGATGCCTGTGCCGAGACGGGTGTTGATGGAGTTATTATTCCTGATTTACCAATGCAAGAATATCTGGAGCTCTACAGGGATCAATTTCAGGCAAAAGGAATTCATAACATATTTCTCATTAGCCCAAATACCTCAGAGGAACGAATCAGACAGATTGATAAGCAATCCAATGGATTCATTTATGTGGTTTCGTCTTCAAGTATTACCGGAGCTAAAAAGGGAATTCAGGAAGGTCAGACAGCATATTATCAGCGAATCAAATCAATGAAGTTAAAAATCCCACAATTGATCGGGTTTGGCATTTCTGACAAGGAGACATTTGAGACGGCCTGTGAGTATGCCAACGGGGCAATTATTGGCAGTGCCTTCATCAAGCAGCTAAATGAGGATTCATCAAAAAAAGCAATAACTGGTTTTGTTAAAAATATAAAAATGTAAAACAATTCCCCCTTTGAAGGGGGGTGAGATGGCAGAGGGCGATAGGAGGGAGATGTTTAATGGGCTGACTGATAAAATATATGATCATACAATTAGAAAAAGGAGTAAATGGAGAAGTGCTGAATTCTGTGGAAAGAGAACTTCATGCATTGAAATACAAAACCACCCATGTACAGACACAGTACGGGAGTTACTTAATTGGAACAGGTAAAAAGCAGTTTGATATTCGAAAAATCGGCCACCTCAAGGGTATTAAAGATATCCATGTAGTTTCTGATGACTACAAACTGGTTTCCACTAAATGGAAGGTGAATCCCACCATCATTGATCTGGGTGATAATGTGAAAATTGGCGGAGGGCATTTTTCATTGATGGCCGGACCCTGCAGTATAGAGGGCGAAGAAAACATTATGGACACCATTAATTTTCTCAAGGCAAATGACATCAGGATTATGCGAGGAGGAGTGTATAAGCCAAGAAGTTCACCTTATTCCTTCCGAGGTTTAGGGATAGAGGGGCTTAAGCTGTGGCATAAGCTGGCTCGGGAAAATGGAATTAAAATCATCTCCGAGGTAATGCAGGTGTCCCAAATCGAAGAGATGCACGACTATGTAGATATTTTTCAGGTTGGCGCCCGAAATACACAGAATTACAACCTGCTTGATGAGCTTGGAAAAGTGGATAAGCCCGTTTTGTTAAAGCGCGGTATCTCAGGCACAATTGATGAACTTCTTCACAGCGCGGAGTATATTTTTTCCGGAGGAAATGAGCGCTTACTCCTTTGCGAGCGGGGCATCAGAACCTACGAAAAAGCTTCTAGAAACACATTCGATATCAATGCGATTCCAATCCTGAAAGAGAAGTCACATCTTCCGGTGATCGCTGATCCATCGCATGGTATTGGTATACGTGATCATGTGGGACCTGTAGCGATGGCAGCTACGGTAGCTGGTGCCGACGGTGTGATCTTCGAAACACATTGCCGACCTGAGGAGGCCTTCTCGGATGGGCAGCAAACGCTGGATTATAATGAAGCATCCAGATTAATAGAAAAATTGAGGACATTAAATGAAATAACAGCTAACTAGGATGAGACAGATTTACGAAAACTACACACAGGAAGACTTTGAGGTCTGGAAGATCTTATTTGATCGCCAAATGAAACAATTCCCCACTCATGCCTGTGAAGCTTATCGGGATGGACTAAAGATTGCCAATTTTGAGACAGGAACCATTCCGGATTTTAAAGAAACCAATCAAATCCTTCAGGATACTACCGGGTGGCAGTTAGCCGTGGTTCCGGGTATTGTACCTGACTACACCTTTTTTGAGCTAATGGCTAATCGAAGGTTTCCTGCTACTACCTGGTTGAGGAAGATGAAGGAGCTGGATTACCTGGAAGAGCCTGACATGTTTCACGATGTGTTTGCCCATGTTCCTCTTTTGACCAATCAGCATTTCGTGAACTTTTTGGAAGAGCTAAGTAAGATTGGATTAGAGTATGTTGGAAATGATTATGCTATTCAGCTCTTGTCACGCGTATACTGGTTTACGGTGGAGTTTGGTTTGATCCAGGATCCAGCTGGTTTAAGGATCTATGGAGCAGGAATATTGTCTTCTGCAGGGGAGACCAGGTTTTCCCTAAGTGAGAAGCCACCAAAGCATGCTTTTAGTATCGATCACATGCTGGATACGGCCTACCGAAAAGATGTCTTTCAAACCGAGTATTTCATCACAGAATCCTACGAACAGCTTTATGATTCTATTCCGGAGATCAGAAAGCTGATGGCTGAAAAACTGAAGACAGTTGCTTAAAGATGTGGATAAGCTGGTGGAAAAGTGATGGAAAACTTGTTGAAAACTAGATAGTTACATTCTTTGGAGATGTAAAATTATGGTCTACATTAGTATCATCAAACAAGGGATAGGAAACTGAAACCGAAGGTTTCCAGTCAGACAAAGGGAAGTTGATTTTAAGTTTGGCTTGGGTCAACGAAGTTTGAATGACTGCCGAGGAAAAGCGGTCGCAGGGGCAACCCTCGAAGGCACATCCAAAGGGATTCCGAACAGTAGTTTGGAATATTGCAGTTGCTACGGCAGTTGCAGTATTAAAAGGGTGAAAATCGTTCTCGATTTTTCACCCTTTTTGTTTTTTATGCATACTCCGTATTTCTTCTGATTCATTAAATCAATCAAATCTTTATCTTTAGGGAAACAATCGCCTAGCCAAATGAAGAAATTTGACGTCTGTGTCATAGGTGGTGGGCCTGCAGGATATGCAGCAGCCATGAGAGCCATCGATTTCGGTAAACGTGTAGCATTAATAGAAAAAGATAAATTGGGTGGAGCCGGAATCCATCAGGGAGCACTTTGGAGCAAAACCTGGTGGGAAATTTCCCGTGAAGCCCGAATGATCAACCTCCATGGAAACACGCTCAATCTGAATAGTACAGAATTCAGCTTTGAAAAGGTTAAGGGAGAAGTAGCCCAGGCTGTTGCACAGCGAGTGGATTTAATGACCCATCACATGGAAAACATCAACCTTAGTTTGGGTGATGAGCTATTCGAATATATTCACGGTACGGCTAAGGTGACATCTAAGAATAGGGTTGAAGTAATTGGAAACGGTCAGGATCAAACCATCGAAGCGGATTATATCATTTTGGCAACTGGCAGTGTGCCGAGAAAGCTACCACATCTACCTATAGATGAAGAGATCGTTTTCACTTCTGATGGGCTAAGTAACCTTACTAAATTCCCTAAATCAATCGTGATTGTTGGAGCCGGGGTGATTGGTTGTGAGTTTGCTACTATCTTTTCCAACTTCGGTCATACGAAAGTTCACCTCATTGACAAAGGGGATCGAATTCTGCCATTTGAGGATGAGGATGTGGTGAAGGTGATTGAAAAGAACCTTGAACTGAAAGGAGTTCTCATTCACAGGAATTCCAAGTTGATAGACATGAAGGTAGATGGGGAAGAAGTGGTGTATATCCTCGAATATGACGATGGGAGTAAAGAGAGTTTCCGGGTAGAAAAAGGACTTATTTCCATTGGTCGGGTGCCACAATATGACAACCTGGTAGACGACAGCATTGGAGTGGAAATAGACAATCGAGGTATTAAAGACGATCTCACACAGACCTCTGTTTCAAATATTTATGCAGTAGGAGATATAACAGCAGACATTTCACTCGTCAATGTTGGAGAGTTAGAGGGTCGATATGCGGTTGAGCGAATATTTGGTAAGCCAGAGCAACCACTTATTTATAAAAATATCTCTTCGATCATGTTCTTGGATCCAGAGATTGCCGGTGTAGGAATGAATGAAATTCAGGCCAAAGAAGCTGGTTTGGAGTACAAGATGGTGAGTTTGAACTACGAGACGATCCCTCGTGCTACAGCGATGAGAAATACAGAAGGATTTATCAAAGTGCTGGTAACAAACGATGAAGCAATGAATATTCTAGGTATGCGTGTAGTAGGTGAACACGCATCGAGTGCTATTCAGGCTGTAGCGTTATTGATATCACAGGATAAAAGCATAAAAGAACTTGCTGAACTTATTCATCCTCATCCTTCCATTATTGAGGGAATCCAGGAGTGCGGTAGAATCCTGATGGGTAAGCCGCTTTTCAAACCGCGGGTATTGAGAAGTGCTATCAGATGTCAGGTGTGGGATGGAAAAGGGTATCACGATCAGGTCGGATAAAAAAGAAGAAAGGAGCTGTGAAGCTCCTTAGCCATTATTTAGGAAAATTATTATTTGTACTTGTCAGCTGTTTAGCCATTGCAGCTCCGATTAGCGACTCCAAAGGCGTGCCTCCTTGCTCTTCTCCTCCAATGATCATGGTCTGAGGGAAAGTCAGCTTGCTTAATTCTGCTGCCACACCCACCGAAGTTTTATACTCCCATTCGGCTCGTTCCTGAGGTGTTAGTCCGGCAGTAACCAGTTTTGCATTTTCATAGGCTTTAGCATCTGCCGAAACCTTCTTTTGCTGAGCTTTGAGCCTTTCAGTTTCCAGAGCGATAGCTGCCAGTTCCTTATTGGTTCGTTCTTGTTTAAGCTTTGTTTCAATCGCAATAAGTTGTTTGACCTGCTCTTTTTCCTGATTAACACGCTCTGCTGCTTTATCACGCTCACCTTCTGCAATGATCCGGGCTTGAGCGGCCTTAGCAGTTTCAACCTTTTGTTGCTCTATCTGCCTTTTAGCAGACTCGTCGCGCTGGGCTTCCAGACGCTGCTTAAAAATCGGCTCAAGGACCACATCGTCTACAATTACCTGAGAAACAATGATATTATTTTCAGTCAATTCGTGAGGGATACGCTTTGGTAGCCCACTTTCAAGAACGAGCTCCACTGTATATCGTGTACGAATCTCTTTGATCTCTCTTGAAGACTCAGTTTTTTGAATATCAGCGTATACCGTATCCTTATGTTCAATTTTAATTACAGCATAAGCACCATCTTTCAGTTGTTCATCCAATGTTTGTCGGAAGCTTTGTGCTTCACCGGAGATATAATCCTGAGCAGCATACATGTAGCCCGTATTATTTGTTTGCTCACGTATCGTTGGGATAAGCGTGTTTTGAACGAGGTTATCCATGGTTCGATATTTTATGGCAAGTGTGATGAAATCTTCTTCATTTGTGGGCAGTTGAAATCTACCTGAGATTTTAACTTCAGCTGTTACCTGATCGATAAACCGGATTGGAATCGGATCCATCAAGCCTTCTATATCTTTAATTTCATCGCCATCTCCTACCACTTTTACATCGATATACTTTTGCCAGGGAACTACTTTAGCAAAACCCCTGAACTTGATTCCCTGATTCATCACTACATCACTATGTCCGGTAGGATATACGAGGAAATATTGATAACCTGGCTCTGCCCAGAAGAATAGGTAGGGCAACATGGCTACCATAAAGCCAACCCCGGCAATAAACAAGGATATTTTCTTAGTGAACATTAAGAGGAATGGGGGTGCCTTTCTTCGGATAAGGACACCATCTTCAATAATATCCTGCTCACTGAGCTGAGGTCGGAAATACAACATAAATAATCCAAAAAGAATGATAAGAATACCAAGTAAGATCATAGGTTTTCAAATTTAAAGGTGAAACATATGCAACTATTTGTATAGTTGCATTTACAAATACATACTATATCTTACGTATCATAGATTGTTTATGTTTCAATATTCAGTTAATTATTTCAATAAAATTAGTATAAGCAGTATAATAGATTTAAATATTAAACTAGTCAGTATATAATATTGAATTTAGGATTTTAATCAAAATATTTCACGTACAATAATTTATATCAGCAGGCATATTTTATGGATATGTATATTTGCTTTAGCAACTATTACTAGTTAAAATTATGTAGCTAGATGATTGTTGGTTTAATGGCGCTGATACAACGCTTTCCAGCCATTAACAGAATCATAACCTTTGACTGATAGTAATTCTATCTGATTTTCAGTAATTTAACTGTCTATAAATCACCCTGCTATGAACTCACGAACGCAATTTCACCTTGTCGTAGTGGATCAAATTCTCTTTTCTTTTCCCAGGAGAAGTCTCTGCATCCTCTTTTTATTCATAATATCCTTTGGGCTACACGCCCAAGTATTAATTAATGAAGTAGTTACTGATCCGCAAGTGGATTGGAGCACCAATGCATTTGATGGATCAGATGGATTGGGACTCATTGATACAAATGACGAGTGGATTGAATTGTATGTCACCGCCAATGGGGCAAACCTCACAGGGTGGACGATCGAACTGAACGATGGAACAGATGAATCAGGACTTATTGATGCCGGGGGTGCTTTTGTCACCATGAATTACATTTCTGCAACGGGTGGAACGTTCGTTGATACAGATGCAGGAGATTATATAGTATTGGGCCAGCCTACCTCGGGCTCGATGGATGCCACAATCACTGTCATTCTTAGAGACAATACCATGGCAGTTGTTGATCAGGTAGAAATAGCTGCGGGTTCCGGGACATTTTTTACCGGGGCATCCACCGGAATAGCTGATGAAGCTGTTTGCCGGATTCCAAACGGTCAGGATACTGATGTGGAGCTAGATGATTTTGTGTTGACCCAGTCGACGTTAGGTACCGATAATTCCCCTACGGGAATAGTACTAATAAACGAAGCAATCGTGGATCCTCAGCAAGATTGGAGTACCAATGGATTTGATGGAAGCGATGGAGGAGGTACAATTGATTCGGATGATGACTGGGTGGAGCTTTATATAGAAGATGCTGGACTCAACCTAACCAAATGGACGATAGAATTAAATGACGGGACGGATGAATCTGGTTCACTTGAAGTTGGGGGAGCGTTTCAGATTGTAAACTATATTTCACAAACTGGTGGAACTTTTTCTGATACAGACGCAGGTGATTATCTGGTTTTGGGAACAATGACCACCGGAGCTATTAACCAGTCGGTGACCATCGTTTTAAGGGATGCCTATAACAATCTTGTCGATCAGGTTGAGATTGCATTAGGTAGCGGGACCATGTTTACAGGCAATGCAAATGATGCAGATGACGAATCAGTCTGCCGCATACCCAATGGGCAGGATACAGATGTGGAGGCTGATGATTTTGTACAGACTCGAGCCACACCTGGAGCGAATAACTCCCCTCAGGGTATTGTATTAATTAATGAAATTGTGGTGTCGCCTCAGCAAGATTGGAGCGCTAGTGGCTTTACCGATCCAGCTCCCGGAGGAAGTATCGGTTCTACGGATGAGTGGATAGAACTTTATATTGGAACCTCAGGTCTTAATTTGACAAAATGGATTATTGAGGTAACTGATGGTGGCTTTTTTAGCGGTGATCTAACGAGTTCGGGCGCATTTGAAGTTGTAAACTATATCGGTTCGGGCGCATTTAATAATACGGTCGCGGGTGATTATCTAATCTTAGGGAACCCAACTGGATCCGAGACAATAACGAATGATGCATATTTCGAACTCTTCCATCCAGACGGTACAACCATAGATGATGTGGAAATAGGAGATGATATTGAAGGTGATGGGGCTGGGGATGGTGCTCCTGATGGCACTGTTACTGGTGGAGCCTCAACAAGCATCGCTGATGAGGCTATCTTCAGGGTTCCTTTGGGTGAGGATACGGATGATGATGTGGCTGATTTTCGAAGAGGACTTGCGTCTCTGGGTGCCGAGAATGGAATTATCTATGTAGATGCTTCTGCCCCTGATGATACGGGCTTTGGTCGGCAGTCGGATCCAAAACAGCTTATTCAATCTGGCCTGGACATAGCAGTTGAAAATGGTCAGGTCATTGTTGCCGCAGGCAGCTATTCTGAAAATTTAACTATCTCATCACCTGTTACCCTTGAAGGAGCAAATGTAGGAATTGCGGGAAATGGTGTAAGAGGAGCCGAAACTATTAATGATGTTTCAGGAGTAGGAATAACTATCACCACCGATACAGTGACCGTAGATGGCATTCAACTCGGAACCGATGCATCCACCTCGAGTGTAACCAACGGGGTAGTGGCTACCGGCAATACCGGAATATCTATTCAGAATAATGTGGTTTATACCAATAGCGTCGGTTTGGTGGTAGGTAATGCGAGCACCGGGACCATAAGTGTTACTGATAATGTGATTTCAATGCTTGCCATAGAAGATGCCACCAGTCCAACGGGCGGAAGCATTGGCATAGCTGCATTTTTAACCTCAGGTGATCTGGATTTGGACCTTAACAACAATGACATCTCAAATGCATCATTGGGGATATCCACCTATGGCCTTCAGTCGAGTGTGGAAGCCGTTATTGACGGTGGAGCATTTACTGGTTGTATGACAGGGATCATTCCTTCAAATACAGATGGAGTGGGTGGTTTCTACCCATCATCATTAACGATTCAAAATGTGACCATGTCTGGATTTGCCACTGATTCAGATGTAACCAATATTGACACAGAGACAGCCGTTTATGTATTTACAGCTGGTGGTACAGCCACCGATGATCTAACCATTACCATGAATAATCTTGATGTTTCTGGTGTAAACAACGATCTCTCAAACTACTCAGGGATCGTCGTGGGTGATTTTCCATCTTCGTCTGATGGGGCTGGAATTGATGCAACGATCATTAATTGCAATATTCACGATAATGAAAACAGAGGCATTTATGTCAGAGGAGGAGATGCAGTAGCTTCAATCTCCCAATCATCTATAACAGGAAATGGATTTGATCCGACTGCAGCAGGAGGTAATGCCGGATTCAGTGTAATTGTAAGAGAGGGCGCTAGTGCGACGGTTTCTAACTCATTTATAACCAATCCAGCTACCTTGTCAGGAGTTGAGGATATTCCAAGCTTCTATTACACGGCAGGTCTCGGTGTTTTTTCTGGAGGCAGTCTGACTATTTCGGATAGCAATTTGGATCAAAACGGAAATGGATTTATTGCTGAGACATCCGGCATAAATCTTTCCGGAAATTATTTTAATACGATAGATGAGGCCACCATTCAATCTTTGGTAGGTTCAAATAATGACTTTACTCCCTGGTTATCGTCAGGTACCGATACCGATCTGGTAACCCCTGGATTTCAAGGTGATTTTGATGGATTAATTGTCGGACCTCTCAGTTCACAAACCATCGGCGATCGGGTACAGGAAGGACATGATTTAGTGAATACTGACGGGACAGTGACGATTATTCAGGATGACTATACAGAACTCTTAACGGTAAGTAAAAATATTGCTATCGATCCGGAGACGAGCACTACTATTGATGATGTGACATTGAATGGAGGCCGATTAACAGTTTTGGCTGATCTTGAAATCAATAATACATTGACATTGACAAATGGCGTCCTTGATATTGATTTGGATGATGGAAATAAGGACGATGATCCATTATTAACCTTGAACAATCCAATTAGCGGAACATTTGGGATAAGCAACCATATAGAGGGTAAAATGGTGGTTTTGGTTGGAGCGGCAACACTGTTTACTTTTCCCGCAGGTGACGGAGGAGCCTATCGCCCGGTGGAATTAACCCCTACCAACGCAACCACCTTCTCGGTATCTCATATTGGAGAGTCTGCTCCGATTGGAGGAGGTACTTTTGGTGACATGCGAGACTTGCATGGAACAGCTAGCAGTCAGTTAGCAGGAAATATAGAAAGCACACTGACCACCCGATATTGGGGTATTGATGTAATCAGCGGAACACCGGGAACAACAGATGTGGAACTACAGATTGAAGGTAGCGATGAGGCTTCTGATCCTTCTACTTTAGGAGTGCTTCGTTTTGATGGAACAGATTGGTTGGAATTAACACGTGTGGGGGCCTCAGGATCAGACCCTTTTACTGTAACAGGTCAGACTTCCAGTTTTAGTGATTTTTCTATTTACTCTACAGATGCGGAAGCCAACCCACTTCCTGTGGAGTTAATTGATTTTAAAGGAAGAGCGGAGAATAGGGATATTCGGCTTTCCTGGTCTACGCTCACTGAATTTAACTCAGATTATTTCCTGATTGAAAGAAGTGAAGAAGGAGAAAAATTTGATGCTATTGGTAGTGTGGCCTCTAATGGAAATACAAATCGCAAACATGACTATGCATTTGTAGATATGAATGTGGATGCTGGCATTCATTATTACCGACTCAGAATGGTAGATGTGGATGGTTCATTTGAACATTCACCTGTAATCAGGGTAAATTCTGAATTGGATATTAGGCAGGTACTGGCTTATCCTAATCCTTCACAGGATATAATTCATTTGAGGGGAGTTAATCCTGAAGTGATACGGAGTGTTAAGTTTTATAATCTGGAGGGTAGGCTGGTAAAATCCTTTAATGAAGGGTTAGAAACATTAAATATTTCTGGTTTTAAAAATGGTCAATACCTCATACGTGTGGTACTTGTTGGAGGAGAACTTTACGAAGGAAAGATTCTGAAGGAGTAAGGCTTGATTATAAACAATATTTTTTCGCTAGTACACTGGCTTTTTATTAAACCAATGTTTATAGTCTGTAAGAGTAATTAATCATTCCGCATCTTATCTTCGCACCCATGCAACCCATCCTATTTATCGACCGTGACGGAACCATCATTCAGGAGACAGATGATGAGAAAATTGAGACCATCGAAAAGCTGGACTTCCTGCCGGAAGCTTTGTACTACCTCAAGAAGATCAAAGAAGAAACTAACTTCAAGTTTGTGATGGTCACCAACCAGGACGGGCTGGGAACGGATGCATTCCCGGATCATGAGTTCTGGCCAGTGCATAACTTCATCATGCGTTTGCTGGAAACGGAAGGGATCCACTTTGATGCGGTACACATCGATGAGCACTACGAGAAAGACAATCACCCGAATCGCAAGCCGGGTATCGGTATGCTGAAAGAGTACATATCAGGAGATTATGATTTAGGGAGTTCTTATGTCATCGGCGATCGCGCTACTGATGTGCAACTGGCCCGAAACCTGGGATGTAAAGCGATCTACCTTACCTCGGCCTACTCAGATAATAAAACAGATGCGGAGTTGAAGCCGAGGGGGTGGGAAGAAATCTATCGATTTCTAGTTGAGAAGTAATTTTTTTGAGAATACTCCCCCATAATAAAGGGGGTTGGGGGGTTGTTTAAAAATATTTACATCCCCCTGCAACGCTTAACCCAACACACCCCCGAAACGTCGGACCGCCTTCAAAGGGGGATTTTCAAACTACAATATTCCTCTTCCCGGCATAGTGGCTAGACCTACAAAGACTAACAGGATAGATATCCCAAAGAAGATTGTCTGGAATCGAAACTTCACTTGTGCGTCGCTAGATTTCTTACTAATGGAACGTCCGATCTGCGCAGCAGCCACCGCAAAGACCATCAAAGCAATATGCTCTACTGACCAGTAGCGTTCTACCGGATTGCCCATATTGTAAGTCACAAATGGGCTGTAGATGAAGTAAAGCACCAGTCCGATCAAAAGCTGCAAGTGCATCAATCCTACATAAGAAGGGGCGAGTATTTTATCAAATTTGGTGTAAGCACCTCCACCAAACCAACCAATGAGTGATTTGATCACCACCACAACGGCAGCAAGCAGTACGAGGTATCTTAATCCGGAATGAGCTTGAAGTAGGAAATTGTACATGCGATTGATTTTTTGCCAAATATAGTCGCTGTAGCTAATCTCACTCAGAAAGTCATGCTGAATTTATTTTGGGATTTTAATTATGCGGAATTATTAGAGAGTAATAAATCCTTCGCTGTGCTTATTCCACACCCTTCGACAGGCTCAGGGTGACACGCTATTTTAGCAGTTTTCCCAACTGTCAGTCTGAGGCTCTCGAAGACGACATTTGAAAATCACTCTTCCATTGTCATCAAGGCACTCATTAACTTAATACCATACCAGAGGTTTCCAATACGGATATTCTCATCAGGCGCATGCTGGTTGTTATCATGGTTGGCGATGGGTAATATAATGGCCGGCTTATTTAATTCATCCGTAAACAGGTAGAGCGGGAGAGACCCTCCAAGAGTTGGCAGTAGAATCAAATCATCACCTGCCACATCTCTAGAACGTTCAATCACATCCTGAATAATCGGCAGATCCATGGAAGTACGAGCAGCAGGGTAGCCACCCGAGCGAGTCACCTTGGCAATTTTGGGATATTTCATTCTTGTTTCCTGATCCGGGTCCTCTCTGACTATATGGAAGCCTTGCTTAAGAATGTGTGCTTCCACCATGTCTTTTTGTTTCTCTGGATCACAGCCCTTCACCAGTCGCATTCCAATAGCTGCAGTGGCTGTTGCAGGAACTACATTTCTTGCTAGCTTTCCAGTGTTTCCACTACTCAGTCCTTTAATGGTAAGCGATGGACGCAGGAGTCGCTCATTGTAGGACTCAGTTCCTTCAGGGTTATTGATTCCCAACTCCTGCTTCAGGTCTTCATCAATAAGTGGGATGTTTGCCATGGCTTGCTTTTCGAGCTCACTAAGTGGCTCTACATCATCATAAAATCCATCAATGATTACGTTTCCTTCTTCGTCTTTCATGGACGCGATGAGTTCTGAAAGGAGCTGCCCCGGAACAGGAGCCCAGTTGCCATAGTGGCCACTATGTAAGGGACGATTAGGCCCGTAGGTGGTTATTTCCATTCCTGTTACACCGCGAACACCAAAAACCAGTTGCGGCTTTCTTGATTGATGAATAGGACCATCACAGAATAGCCATAAGTCGATTTCATCTACCAGCTCACGGTTATCGCTTAAGTACTGATGAAGCTGATCAGATCCAGCTTCCTCCTGACCCTCAAAAAAGAAAACCAGGTTGGAAGTTACATCTAATTCATTGGTTTGGATCATATCCAAAGCGGTAAGAATGGTTATGACCGGAGCTTTATCATCTCCGGCAGATCGGGCGTAGATGCGGTGGTCTTCGTTGATCTCCTGATACGACTCTGGAAACTTGATGGGCGTTCCGCCATCATTCATGGGACCTGAATAGTAGGTGGGTTCCCAGGGGTCGTGTGTCCAGTTGGTTTTATCGGCAGGCTGTCCGTCATAGTGAACGTAGAAAGCGAGTGTGCGTGTGGCTCCTTCTACAGGATAGTAGCCATAAACAATCGGAGGAGTTCCTACCATTCTCAGGAGTTTGGTCTCAACGTTTCTCTTTTTCAATTCTTTAATGATGTGTGCAGCATTCTTATTGATATTTGGCAAATCATAAGCCACGTTGGGAATCGATAACAGTGTTTTGAAATCCTGAATAATCTGAACGCCATTATCCTGAATGTGTTTGTCTGCCAGCTTATTGATGTCTTGTGCGGTGGTGGAGAATACGATGAGGATAAATAATGCTGGAATAATGCGCATGGTTTGTAAATTTGGTTAGTGGCTAAAATTATTAAAATACCGTCTGTATTCGTGTATGAAACAAAGGTGGTAGGTGTTTCCCTAAACAACACCGATGGAACGTCACGTCAGGATATAATCAAACGAGAGGTGGAAGAGGATGATAAACTGACAATAAAACCAGAACCGGGCAATCCGTATGATCCCAATGCTGTGCAGGTCCTATCTAAATTAGGTAATCAGATAGGTTACCTCAACAAGGAATTAGCTGAAACCATCAAGCCTGCGCTCGACAATCAAACAGAGATCCACGTCACGGCCAGGTGGGTCAATGGTGAGAAAATGCTTGGAGTAGGGTTGAGGATTGAGTTGGTAAGCTGAGATTAAAGGTTTAACCACTCCTGGCCGACATAGTCGAAGGTTCTGGCTGCTGCCTCCCTATTATACATGCAATAGTGGTTTTTGTCAGCTTTGACGCTGCGGTAGCCAAATAAGTGAAAGACGTCTTTTGTGAAGAATCGTGCAATTCGTTTATTGACCAGCAGCGCAGATTTGGATGTGTCCATCCATTTTACACCCGGAAGAAATGCAAGGACCCGATCCAGTCGACGTTTACGGACAAATGCTGAGAGCTTCAGAAAGATGGGATTGATTTTTCGAATAAGAAAGAAGCCATCCGAACCTTTTGCCTGATAGAGCGGCATAAATATTCTTCCATTCCGTTTAGAGAAGACCATACCTTCATTGCTATTTGCCAGGTGTTGATTCTGCCGGATGCGCTGGAAATTGTAATAGCCCGGAAGCATCTTAAATATTTCATGCGGTTTGATATGATAGTGAAAGTAAATCTCATAAGTGTGTTGAATGTCACCGGTTGTTTTAGCCAGGAGTTGGTGATACTTATGGTGATCTACTTCTTTCTTTTTAAGTACTCCGGTATAAATCATGGAGAGATAAATAAATGCCACGCAATTTTCAATGGAAGACATATCATCATGTTGTCCGGCCTCAAATCCAAAAGCTACATAGCCCAATTCATTGATGTAACTTAGGATTGGTCCTTCCAGGTATTCTTCTATTCCAAGAATGATGGGCAATGGGTACTGCGAAGTGAAAGCGCGATTTAGTAAGCTATCATTTACGGTCAAGAAAGGGAGCGTTTCGCTGGAAGTAGTATGCATATCGAAAAAGAAAAGAGGTCCATCTTCCTTTTTTCTGATGTTCATTAGTAGCTGGTTTATTTGCATCTGCTCTGCTTCATCCTGATGCTTTGCACTAGACAGATCACCATTTAAATCCCTGAGACGATCTTTCGTCCACATACGATTCAAATCTTCTGTTTGAAAACGCTCTGAATGCTCAAGCGCCCACAGATTACCGGCGATTCCGTACACACTTCCATGTATTATTTCAGGGTTTAGTTTTTCCAGTACATGATTAAGTGCAAAAACACCTGCTGGTTCATTTCCATGTATTCCTCCCACAAAGACCAGTGTTGGTCCTTTATGCTTTCCCCGAACTTCACTTATGATCCGCCCAACTTCAATGGTTTTATCCAGCGCTTCACTATGCACTTTGGTCTTCATCATATTGTTTGATGTCTTTGATGGTGACAATGCTCACAAGGTGGTCATGATGTATGATAGGCAGACAGCCGATTTCGTGCTTTTTCATAAGGCTGATAGCTTCTTTGATCAGCATCTCCGGATCAGCGCTGATCACTTTACTTTCCATGATGTCCCTTACTGTCTTGTTTTTATTTCCTTCAGCCTCTTTGTCGAATCGCTGCATATGTGTCCAGGTGAGGATTCCGCATAGTTCCCCTTTTTGGTTTTCCACGGGAACATGGTGAATATTTTTCCACTGAATGATCTGGGTGGCCAACTCTGCCAGATCATCCTCCTGCACCGTGAAAACCCTGGTGGACATGATGTGACCTACCCGAGAAGCATGCTCGTGAGTAGGGGGGTGGTCCGGGATTTCCGGCCATTCATGGATGGGTTTGTCCTCGGTTTGATTTTTATACATGTATTTGGTCAGGGCCAGGAGGGCATCATCTTTTCGGGTAGTTCTCTTGAGCTTACGATAGTTTCTGATTGACCACTGTGCACCTGTTTGTCCCACCGCACGTGCATCGATAATGCTTAAGAGTCGTTCAGCGGTAGATTTATTGATGCCGGCATTTTCCAGACCATCATAGGCCATGGGTAGCAGTTCTCTTGTAACAAGATCCCGGACAGAAACCTGGCGTCCCCTCCAGTTCATTACCGAGCCCTTCCCGTATCGCGCTGCTTTAATGAAGTTTGATTTCACATCTTCAAAATCCATTTGATTTTGTACTTCAGAGTGAGCGATGGTGCGTCCTTTCATCAGACCGACCCAAAAGGCGAAATTGGCCATTTGGTCAATAATGGTAGGACCGGCAGGAATGTACCTGTTTTCGATTCTTACATGTGCACTGTTTTTAGTTGCGCCATAGCAAGGTCTGTTCCATCTGTAAATGGTGCCATTATGAACGCTGAGTGCTTCCAGCCTGGGATATTTGCCCTCTGCCAGTTCTTTCAGCGAATCAGACTCGATTTCTCGACACAGAAGGACTTTATGTTGGGCGATTTCATTTTTATAAATGTCTGCGATGGTCCCTTCTTCCCAGGTCTCTCCAAAGCTGACTCGGGATATTTGATCTTTTACGGCATAGCTCGATCTTCTGGTATCAATGCTTTGTTGGAATAAAGCAATGCGTGTTTCATTCCAGAGTTCTCTTCCAAGGAGAAGTGGTGAGTTGGTGCATACACCTAAGACGGGACCGGATATAGCCTGTGCCCAATTGTATTCTGAAACAAAATTCTCAGGATCTACCTGAAGGTGTAGTTGAAAACTTGTATTACATGCCTCTGTCAGTACCGAGTCGTGTTTCATGAAAAGCTCATCCACTCCTTTAATATGAAGACTGAAATCTGAGCCCCGTGCTCCTTTCATCATTTCATTGAGTGCCCGGTAGCGAGGCTTGGGTGTCATGTACTCAAGTGAAAGCTCTGTTTTGCTCACGGTAGGAAGTATGCCGGTGAGAAGGACATATGCATCATGTCTTGCAGCAGCAGCCGAAGCTTTATTCAGCAACCTCCGTAAGTTCGTTTCCATTTCATTCAAACTGCTGCCTTTAAGTTCGATTGGGTCGAGATTTATTTCGAGATTGTAAAGTGCGAGCTCATTGGTAAAGTGGGGGTCATTGAGGTCTTTTAGAATTTCATCTGCATTATTTTGAGGACGGTAGTTTTCTGTAATCAATGAGATTTCCTGCTCAGCACCAATTCGGTGAATCCCTGACTCAATCAGTTTTCGCTCCAGCATAAGCTCAAGACACTTCACATCATTCAGGAGGTGTCGAATGAATTCAGTACGTATGGATTGGTTTAAGGCAGAGCTTACAACTTGATTTCCCATATCCGTAAGATTTGATCCTTAAAATTTGGTCAAAATTCATGGATGGGATATGATGTTTGGCAGAGAGGAGACTGAGATGAATCAGTCAGAGAAGCCTAGTCTTCAATGTAGAATTCGAGTGTAGATACGATCCGAACTTTCTTCATTACACCTGAATTCTGGTCTAAATCGGTGATGGAAAAATACCCCTGATTGGCCGACTTGATTTTTCCAACATTAGACCCGGAATCACGAGCAAATTTTTCTGCAGCCTCACGAGCATTTTTGGTTGCCTCTTCAATCATCTCTGGCTTAATGTCATTGAGTTTTGTATAGATATACTGAACCGGCTGCCAGGTGTTTTTGGATCCGATTACCAGTCCCTGACCGACGATGCTGGGAACCTTGTACATCGCTTCGCTCATTTTATCTAGCTTAGTTGTTCGTAAGTTAAAATCTACTTTGGCAATGTAACGGTCTTGGTTGTAAGCGTTCTGACCTCCGTAAAGCAACGCCCGGTTGTCCTGGATGGTTGGTGCTCCCACTGTGAGTTCTTCCTCGGTAAATTCCAATCCGGCAAAAAAGTCCTGAAGAATTTTGGTTTGGTGTTCCAATGTTTTTTGAAGTTGGCCAAGCTCATTTCCGGAGACAGTCAGTTCCAAAGGCCAGGTTGCAATGTCCGCCTGAACTTCTCTTTCAGCAAGTCCTTTCACCACTACTGTGCGGTCCAGCTTCTTACCGGCTATGTATGTTTGGCCGACAAAGTATCCAGCAAGTGTAATTGAAATTGCAAGAATGATAGATGAAGCTAATCCGGACTTTTGCATAATTGTAAATGTTAGTTTGTGAATTTACACATTGTACAAATGATGGACCAAAATGATCGCCAACATATTGTATAATCCATGCGTGACAATGGGTGCGGTCAGCCTTCCGGTTTTGATGAATATGAGCGTGTAAGCCAATGTTGGAATCGTGATATCCATGAGCTCGATTTGATTAGAGGGAAGGTGCCCCACGATAAAGAAAATCATGGATAAAATTGCAGCCATGTAAAGACCGATTTTAGGATTTGAAAATGTTTCCTTTAGGGCATTTATAAAATAACCTCGATTGAAAACTTCTTCCGTGATTCCACCTCCAATCACGCCTAACGAAATAAATGACAAGAGTGAAAGGATTCCACCATCCAGCATCTTAACCATATTAGCAACATCTGCCCGTTCAGCACCACCGGTTGCGGGTATGATCCAAAGGAACTGAAGGGCAGTCCAGGCAAGTCCTATAGCCGCTCCAATCAAAACATCTTTCGAACGAAAAATCAGCCCAATAAAATGCAGATCATGGCCTGCTTTTTTAAGCGAATACTTAACCAGTGCGGTGACGGTTACGAACTGAAATATGGCAGTGTAGAACAAGTTGATCCCACTGAGTCCACCGTTCCATTTAGAGATACCAAAGAATAGATTGGGTAGAATGAATAGGAGGTAACCGACCAAAATTGTAAAGATGAACAGTCTGATTTTTTTTGCTCGTGTTGGTGTTGTCATGCTTAGGTTTTTGTAGATGATGAATCAAAACCTGATATGTTACACTTGTCAGAGCTAATCAATAATTAAAGCGTAAATTCAGCAATTTTTAATTGAAGTAATACCCGTAACAAATAATCGTAAGTATCTGAATAATAAAGTATTAAGGAAAATTTTTAATTTATACTAAAATATTTAGTATTTAAGCCAAATTTAGCTTAATGCACTCTTGTAGGCTTCCAAACATCTTTCTCTGGCTGCTTTATGATCAACTATTGGTTTTGGGTAATATTGGGTTCCATTCTCCGGCACCCACTTGTTGATGTACTTTCTGTCTTTATCAAATTTATCTGTCTGAGAGTAGGGGTTAAAAATCCTGAAATAAGGCTGAGCATCCACGCCGGTTCCGGCTGCCCATTGCCATCCCCCGTTGTTACTGGCCAGCTCATAGTCCAGTAATTTTTCTGCGAAATACGCTTCACCCCATCGCCAATCAATGAGTAAATGTTTGGTGAGAAAGCTTGCCACAATCATACGCACCCGGTTGTGCATAAAGCCGGTCTCATTCAGTTCTCTCATGCCCGCATCCACGATCGGATATCCGGTTTTTCCCTTCTTCCATTTCTCAAATTCTTCTTCATTGTTTCGCCACTTTATCCTATCATATTTTCGATTGAAATTGGTGTCAACCACCTGTGGAAAATGCCACAAAATCGCCTGGTAAAAGTCACGCCAGATGAGCTCATTTAGGTACTTCTCATTGAGTGACTTTGCCTGCCTTGTCAGCTCTCTGATACTTACTGTCCCAAAGCGTAAATGAAGGCTCATTCTGCTGGTCCCCCGGATGGCTGGAATGTCTCTTGTTTCATCATATTTTGAAACGATGCTTTCGTTCAGTTTTCGGTCTGGAAATTCGATTCCTACT
The DNA here is from genome assembly GCF_965221965.1 of Ekhidna sp. Classification (GTDB taxonomy): domain Bacteria; phylum Bacteroidota; class Bacteroidia; order Cytophagales; family Cyclobacteriaceae; genus Ekhidna. The sequence continues at coordinate 2,120,445 of NZ_OZ244926.1, read as the reverse complement.
GGCTCAAATCCGATCGTCTCAAGGGATGGAATTTCTTTGGGTTTTGTCTGAAACCAGTTGGATGCTTCCTCCGATTTCGAAGCACTCAGGTGTCCACCTTCCAGTGACTTTTTCCAGAGTTTGCTGTAAGGGGTATAGACCACATATGGGGCGCCATTGTCTTTGACTATCTCGTCTTTTTCAAAAATGACATGATCTTTCTTGGCCTTAAATTCAATGCCATTTTCTTTGAGCAAATCATAAATTTTCTTATCGCGATCCCGTGCATAGGGTTCATAATCTTTGTTGGCCCAGACCGCTTTAATATCGTAATCATTCAGTAGGTTTTTCCACACCTCTGTTGGTTTCCCAATGCGGACATCCATGGCGCCACCCTTCTTGCTGATCTCTCCTTGAAGCCGTATGATTTCCTGATGGATGAACTCAACACGTGCATCTTTTTTAGGTAGTTCATCCAGGATGTTTGTATCAAAAATAAATACTGGTTGAACCGGGAATGATTCCTTATGTGCATGGTAGAGTCCTCTGTTATCCTCGAGACGTAAATCTCTGCGAAACCAGAATATGGTGACCTGGGGTTTAGTCATTTTGTTTCATTTTAAGGTTACTCCCTCGGGAAGGGGAATTGGTTTCCCGGAAGGAAATAAGGTTTCTCGCCATATTTCTAAAAATAGGACCGTGAAAAGGCAGGACCAAATACCAATAGATACGTCCCCATACCCCTAGAGGTCTGAAGGTTGCTGATTGTATTAAGGAATACTCGCTATCATTTTTTTTGATTCGAAATTCCAGCCAGGCGTCTCCGGGTAAGCGCATTTCAGCAAAAAGGAGCAAGCGCATTTCTTTTTTATTGGCATAAAGAACCCGCCAAAAATCTAGCGCGTCACCCCCTTTGAGATCGGTGGGACTTCTCCTTCCACGTCTCAGCCCGACACCACCAACAAGTTTATCTATGAAACCTCTGATTTTCCAGAGGAAATTCCCATAGTACCAACCTCGTTCTCCTCCAATTGCCCAGATATTATCAATAACCTCATGAGGATCCCTTTTAAATGAATAGGTTCTAATGTCCTTGAAACATCCGTGTTTAGGTGCTTCCACTTGACGGAGAAATGAATTATTGAAATTCGGATTAATAAAAGAGTCCTTCCAACTACTCACAACTTGTTTCTCACTGATTTTGGTAAAAGTCCTTTTCAGGGACTCTTTGTAGGAGAGCTTATCAATTTTTACAATACGGTCAATTTCATTATTTCTGACTACCACCTCGTTTTTCATGCTGTCTACCAGATTTCTAGCCAGGCGATAAGAGGTAGAGGTCACCAAATAAAGCCACAGTGAGGATAATTTGATTGTCAGGACAGGAACGGTAATAATGTAACGTTTCAGTCCTCTGACTTCAGCAAATTGAAGGAGCATTTGTTTGTAAGTGAGAACGTCTTTGCCGCCAATATCAAAAGTCTGATCAAATGCTTTTTTGTTTCCAAGCACCCCGACCAGATACTCTAATACATTGGCAATACCAATGGGCTGACATCTACTGTTTAGCCATTTAGGAGCGATCATCACCGGAAGTTTTTCAACCAGGTCTCGGATAATCTCAAAAGATGCTCCTCCGGAACCGATAATTATTGCCGATCGCAGGACCGTGATTGGAACATTTGACTCCTTCAGAATATTTTCTACATTCCTTCTGGAGGATAAGTGTACGGAGAGTTCAGCATCGTTAGCAATCCCTCCAAGGTAGATCACCTGGCTAGCCTTAGTTGCATTGATATATGCATTAAAATTCTCGGCGGTTGTAGCTTCCAGCTGACTGAATTCCGTGCTGTTGGACGTTAGTGAGTGGATTAGATAATAGGCAACATCAATATTGGGTGGGAGCTTTTTAAGACTCTCTTTATCAAGGAAGTCGCATTCGATCACCTCAACGTGCTTGAGAAAGTCATCATTGAAATCTTCAAAATCAAAGCGTCTGGCATCCCGCACCGGACAAACCACAGTGTGACCGGCTTCTACCAATTCGGGAAGCAAACGGCGGCCGATGTAGCCGGTAGAGCCTGTGAGTAGAATCTTCATTAGAGAGGTCTGATTGATGACATTCCGCCATCCAGGCCAATTACTTGTCCTGTCATCCAACTTGAGTCTTCCGATAATAGAAAGTTAGCCATTTTAGCTACCTCTTGAGCCGAACCCACTCGATTCATTGCATGTCTTTTTCCTGAAGCCTTCTTTTTGTCCTCTGAAGACAGAATTCGACTAGCCAATGGGGTATCGGTCACCGAGGGGGCAATGCAGTTGACGCGTATTTTTGGGGCTAGCTCTGCAGCTAATGAACGAGTGATGCCTTCCAGGGCACCTTTGCTAGCTGCAACAGAAGCGTGGAATGGCATCCCTTGCTGCACTGCGACTGTGCTGAATAATACCACAGAAGCACCATCACTTTTCTTCAGACCTTTCAACACTGATTGAAGGGTTTTAACTGCTCCCTTCACATTCACATCAAAGTCGTACTGAAAGTCCTTTGGTTTTAGCCCATGAAAAGGTTTTAGGTTAATGGTACCAGGACAGTAAGCAAATCCATCTACAGTATCCAGATCGATTTTGGGTTCTTCCTCTGAAGTTACATCGTATTCAATGTGAATGACATTGGAAAGTGAATCCAACTCACCTTTGCTTCTTGAGAGAACTGTTACCTTATTTCCAGCTTCTGATAATTGTTTTGATAATTCGAATCCAATGCCGGAGCTACCGCCAACGACTACATATTGTTTACTCATGCACTGATAACTAATGGCATGGGCTAAAGTTTGAATCAATACATTGTATTTGAGTTTGCAGATTTATTCGGTATCTGTTGGATAGCATCCCAATGCTCAACGATCTTTCCGTTTTTATCAAATCGAAAGAAATCCATTGTTACATACTGGTCATTTCCCGGCCAGGTTTGATGGGTGTGAAGAGCGACTAAATCTCCCTCCGCAATGCAGCGCACAAACTCTATGGATTTATCAGGATACTCTCTTTGCATGCGCTCGAAATAGTCGATGAAGCCTTGTGTGCCGTTCGCTACGTCCGGGTTATGTTGAATGTAATCGTCTCCGACATAAAGCTCCACTGCTTTGGCTGGATCACCTAAAAATGCGGTTCGATAGAAGTTGATGGCGTTTTGTTTGTTTTGATCAAGATTCATAGAAGTCAAACAGGCTATACAAAGGAATAAGTTTCTTACCGCTCATTCCAGCCTTTGCCTTCATAAATTCTGGGCTTGGCTTTTTCTATTCTCGAGGTACGTGTTGAGGACTGCTTTGCATCTGAGAAGTGAAGAAGGTAACCCCTTTGTCTGCCGGGTGTCAACGCCTCAAAAGCAGCTTTGAATTCAGGATCCTTTTCGAAGATCGCATTGAGTTCGTCCGGCATAGGAAAATCTTTTGTCTTTTTCTTCGCTACTTTCAAGCCTGCCTTTTCTACTTCGATGGCTTCATAGATGTAAGCCTTTATTGTGGATTGGAAACGACCAATTTCTTTAATATTCGTAAATCGGATCTGTCTGGCAGATTGTACATTCTCCGTTTGCTGCACTAAGATTTTCTCAATGTCTTTAAGTAGCGCTCCTTTGTGAAAGAGAAGGGCGCAATAATCTTTAAATCCATGGATCAGAACGATGTTGTCTCCTTTGAAGGTGTAGCAGGGGTGACCCCATTTTAATTCTTCGGTCAGGTCACATCCCAATACTATTTGTCTCAAATGAGCATATTCTTCCTTCCATTTGGTATCTTTTTCAAAAAACCAGTCGACTTTAGAATTCATACTTAACCAATATCTTTTGCTTTCGAAATTTTCTCTTCTAATAACAACCTCAAATACTCTGTTGGCACTTCCTGATCATATTTGATCTGAACTGTCTCCTTTCCTGTGTGATAACCATTCTTTTCGAGCTGCTCCTTATGTTCGTCAGATAATACATCTGCTCCGATTCCGAAGGTAACGTGGTTCTTGAACGCTGCAAAGCCAACATGTACTCCATCAAACTTATAGAAAGGCACGTTGTAGCTTATACTTTCATCAGCATCCGGAATTGTTTTAAGGATGATCTGGCGAAGCTTTCTAAGTAATGGATGGGCAGCCGGGACAGAGCTTAGTATGTACGAATCAACATCCTTGTATTTCATTGCATAGTCGATATTTTGATTTTTCTGCTATCCGGACGGAAATACCAGGATAACACAGTCACTATCAACAATATTAACGAAGGTACAGCTTCGCTGAATGGTTGACCTGCGGTAATGTGTGAAGTCGCAGCTCCGGACATGGCAAAGAAAAAGCCTGCATATGCCCACTCCTTTATCAGTGGGAATTTGGGAACCAGAATGGCAACAACTCCCAAAATTTTCCATGTTCCCAGGATAGATAACATGTAGGTAGGGTAGCCCAGTTGATTGACAATATCCACATAGCCACCAATTTGCAAAAGCTGTTGCACACCGCCGGCTATCATTCCCAATGAGAGAAAGCCTGTGGTAATCCAATAAATGATGTTATTTCTCTTTTTCATAATCTGACTCTAGTTTGATCGTTGCATAATTTCTTCCAGCTTATTGTGAGCCATATTCACGCCTTGTTTAAAAGGCAGTTTCAGCATATTGTCACGATCCTCTACTGATTTATAAATGATATGTATCTCCAGCTTACTGGTTTTGCTGGTGAGCGGTTTGAATGAAATAAACTCCAGTTGAACAGGGAAGGGGGTCTTCTCCATTTCGAAGGTGCGTGTGATTGCTTCATTTGGAATAAACGTGTGGATGGTTCCATGAAATACATGAACATCCCCTTTCGGGTCGGTTGTTTCAAAATGATAACTCCCATGATCTTTATTGTCCAGCTTCAGCACTTTGGTTCCCATCCATTGTTCTACCAGTTCAGGTTCGATGTATGCTTTAAATAGCAATTCAAGTGGTAACTCAAACTCTCTAGTGATTTTCAAATCCTGCTTGTTGTCTTCAGCATGAATCTTTGTCTTTAATTCCATTAGTTCTTCAGTTTGTGATTTTTCATTACATCTTCCAGCTTATTGAATCGATCATCCCACATCTTACGGAAAGGCTCAATAAACTCAGCGACAGTCTTTAATCCCTGTGGGTTTAAATAGAAGCGAATCTCCCGTCCTTGCTGCTCTTTCTTCAGAAGTTCACATTCGGTAAGTATTTGTAAGTGTTTCGATACCGTAGGGCGAGCTGTGTCAAAGTTTGCAGCAATAGCACCAGCTGTCATCGATTGAGAAGCTACAAGTAAAAGGATCGCCCTTCTGGTGGGATCGGCTATAGCCTGAAATACATCTCTACGTAGATTCATTATGTAGTCATTTGACTACAAATATATGCGTAGTTATTTAACTACGCAATGTGGATTTACTTTAAGCAATTGGAAGCTGATTTTGGTTATTGTGTTCTGAGTGCTTTAACCACTTCACCTTCTTTCATTACAAACACTACTTCTTCTAAGATTGCTATGTTATCCAGTGGATTTCCTTTCACCGCAATGAGATCAGCTATTTTTCCTTCTTCAATACTACCAAGATTCTCTTTCATCCCCAGCAAATCAGCGGCAATGATGGTAGCAGATTTAATTGCCCCAAGATGACTCATTCCGGCATTTATCATCAGTTTGAATTGTTTTGTATTCTGTCCATGCGGATAAACTCCGGCATCTGTGCTAAACACCATTTTGACTCCATTATCAACTGCCAGTTTGAAGCGCCGCTCTATTTCAGCATATTGCTCTTCGGTTGTACCTTCCATCTCTTTGTCATCGTAACTATTGTTCATAACAAACCACTCATAGTATCCGGCATAAAGATCCATAGATAAAAAGGCATCTTTTTCTTTGATAAGGTCAATACACTCCTGATTTAGAAATGTGGCGTGCTCGATTGATTTAACCCCTGCATTTAATGCATTGATAATACCTTCCTTTCCGTGAGCATGTGCAGCCACAGGTATACCAAGTTTATCAGCTTCCATAACAGCTGCTCGCATCTCCTCTTCGGAATAAGAGGTTGCCCCTGGAATGGTTCCATATGATCCAAAGCCACCTGTGGCAAAGATTTTAATCCAGTCTACTTTTTGAATGAGATGTTTGCGGGTTTCTTTCATAACTTCAACCTCACCATCTGCAACGCTTCCTGGGTTCTCTTTAAGCTCTAATTGAGGACTGAGCCAATTACCCCATGCGCCATGTCCACCCGTAATGGAAAGGCCTGAGCCGGTAACAAACATGCGGGGGCCGGGAATGATCCCTTTGTTTATCGCATCGCGCAGTGCGACATCTGAGTAAAAATGAGCATGTACATCTCTGACCGTAGTAAAACCTGCCTCCAGGGTCTTTTTCGCATTGACCACTCCTAGGATTCCATAGAAGGCGGCAGGAAGTGAATACTCATCAAAATCAGGATATCCTTCATACCAATTTCCGGTTAAATGTGTATGACAATCAATTAAGCAGGGAAGGAGGGTGTAGCCATCTAAATTGATATAGTTTGTACCTGCAGGAGGTTTACCGGTTGTGATTTCTTCAATTTTCCCGTTGTTCACTACGACGGTAACGGACTCCACATACTTCCCTTTGTTTACATCTATCATCCCACTGGCGTAGATAGTGGTTTGGCTATTGACTAGCACTGGTATAATGAAAACGAGTAATAGAATCCGTTTCATAAGATCGAAGGTAGGTTTCATTGGAAGTTAGCTTTTTTCGATTTTTATTCTCATAAAAAAATCTGGAAACTGTTAAATTCTATTCAAATATTTTACCAGATCTTCCTCCTTATCTAGATTCAACTTTTGCTTAAGTCTATACTTTGACTTCAATACACTATCGGGCATCACACTGAAGATAGAAGCAATTTCCTTTGTCGATAAGCTCATCCTCAGGAAAGAGGCTAGCCTGATTTCCTTTTCTGTAATGTCCGGATCGATTTCTTTTAATTTCTGATCAAAGTCGTTATGCACTTCAGAGAAGTATGACTTAAAAACCTCCCAGTCTTCGTCCTCTGCGTTTTCTTTTCTTAGCAGCAGAATTAACCTTCTAAATTCAACCTTGAAAAGTTCTGGTGATTGTTTTAGGCGTTCGAGGTTGTCCTTAAGCTCTTGAATAAAGGTATTTTTCTTCACGAGGTGGAGTGTTTGAGAGGCAAGTTCTTTTTTCTTGAATTCCAGTTCCTGATTTAGCAGTGCTTCTTTCTTCTCGTGCTTAATGCGGTTTTTCTTGATTCGTTGATTAAATCCAAAGAACAATAGACCTGAAATAGTGATGAACGAAAACATGCCTGTTGCATAAATGGATTTGGTCAGTCGGTCATTTGCTGCATGAGTTTTCATGACTTGCAGTTCTTGTTCCTGCAATTCGATTTCGATCTCCTTTTGTGAGAGCTCAAACTTAACTCTCAGTTCTTCGATGGTCTTTATTTTGTTGGTATTCAGGATCGAGTCATTCAGTATTTTACTTTCTGTCAGATAATCTAAAGCCAATGAAAGATCACCAGCTTGTTTATATGCTTTTGCAAGGTGTTCCACTGCTACTTTTTTAATGGAGACATTTTCATTTTCATCAGCATATTGGCTTGCGTTGATTGCTTTCTCTATGGCTTTTAGTGGTTGCTTCAACATGAGATATGCTTCCGCCTGACTGTTTTCTGCAATTGCAATCCGTCGGGAAGCACCAATCCTGGTAGATATTTCAATGGATTGTTCCAGGAAGTACAGTGCTTTGTGTGGCTGATCCAGTTGAATCCAAATACCACCAATATTTGTAAGTGATGCAGCTTGAAGAGCAGGGACATTAGCTTGCTTACTTTTTTCAATGCTCCTTTCAAAATAGTTCAGAGCAGTTTCTTCCTCATTCAGCAACTTATACATCACCCCAATGTCGTTGAGCGCCTGTGCCTGATAGTACACATCTTCGTTTGCCTCATAGACTTTAAGTGCGATTAAGTTGTAATCAATACCTTTCTGAAAGTTTTTAAGGTTCATCTCCAGAGTGGCTAGGTGATTGTAACAATCGGCAATTCGTACCGAGTCACCAAGCTGCTCGTAGATTTTCAGACCTTTGTGTACGTATTTCAGAGCAATCGAGTAGTAGCCTTTGTTTTGGTTGATTGTGCCCTTGAAATCATAAGCCATTGCCATACCAACTGAGTCTCCAGCCTGAATTGTGTTTTTCAGATCCAGGTCATTGATGCTGTCAGAGGTCATCAAGTCTCCTTTGTAATAGGCCATTATAGCTAACCCATTCAAAGCCTTCGAAATGGCTACAGGATCTTTCAATTCGTTGGCCAGTGTTAAGCTTAGGGAGTAATAATGGGACGCTGAATCAGCTTGACCATAATTGTAGTGCCAGACGCCCATCTGATAGGTGGCCCGAGCAATTTGAGATTGGTCTTTCAACTGTTTAGCTAGAGTCAGTTGCACTCTGACTGTAGCACCAGCTTTGTCCATGTCACGATACATGTAGTGATTCAAGATCTCATTGAGTGTGTTCAGTTTGGTTGTATCATTCGGTAGCTTCTCAGCAGCTTGAAGCAGACTGTCAATCCGTGTCTGATTTTGTGCTATAGCTAACGAGGAAAATATGAAAAAAAGTAGAAGTGCGAGGTAGCTTTTCATGATACCTGATTTTGATTGGCTCGGTCAATATACACACTGATGGTGCCTTTGTCCATATCAAAAGCAAGACTGTCTTTGACAAATGAGCTGAATAGCTGGTTGGTTGATCAAGGCCAAATGATTAGAAAAGTGGTTTGATAAGGGTTTAAAGGTGATTTTTAATTTCTAACGTACTTAATGGGGTTGTCTGAAAATAAACCTGATGAAAAATGCACGTCCATACTTTGTCCATAGTTGAAATTGTTGTAGGGTTTGTCCTGCGCGTAAGTTTGATTCATAATTAAATGAATGAATGATGATGAAAACGATCGGTAAAAACATAATGCGACTAATGTTGATCTTAAGTATGATTTTCACACTGTTGCTGACCTCCTGTCTGAATGAAGACCCGGTGGATAACGATGATGACGAGATAGCAGATTTACAACTCGACTTGTCCATGAATGAGTATCCTCGCTCGGGAGATATTGTTGGGAATTTAAGTTCCAACTTGACCGGCACTGTCGAGTTTGAATTGGTGTCACAGTCTGTAGCGGATGCGATGATAATCATAGGCAATGACCTAACCGTAGGAGATTGGCTGGCTTATGACTATGAGACCAACGAAACCATAACCGCAACTATTGAGGCTTCCAATGAAACAGAGACACAGGTAATCAATGTAGAAGTGACCATTAATAATATAGATGACATTTGGGCTTTTCTTTCTGCATCTCGAGAGGAATACGAAGTTGCCGAGGATGGGGACTGGGTTCCAATCATCGAAAGCGAATACAATGATTTAGCTAATTACTTAGCTGAGGTTACGAAGAGTGGTGCCACAGATGCCCATTTTTCCAGCACAGCATCACTGGTCAGCTTTCAGGCTGCTACAGTAGCAAATGACAATGGAAATACCATTCCATCAGGTAGCTATCTTTTTGCTTTCAAAAACTACTCATGGGCGAATAATGCAGGCAATAGCAAAGTGAAAATATCTGAAGGAGATGCCGGAGGTCCATATATGAACGTAGGGAGTACACTTCCACTTCACAATGATGAGTACAATTTTTTTGTTCTAAAGGGTGCCGAAAGCTCTACCAGTGCTGAAGCGTACCTGGGAATGTATGCTTCTGTAAACCCTGCTTACAGAAATATCAGTGGCACCAGCTACAGATGGAATAACAGCGATACGGATAACCTCGATAATAGCAGTATCGATCAGGTGTTTTTGTATCAAGGATTGAGTACGACTTTGAAACAGTGGGATTAAGCATGATGCCGGATTTATTCCGGCATCTTCTTTTGAGTTGATCCCAATAAGTTGGGCTATTCTGTTACCCTCTCAATAAACCGATTCGCAGCTTTAAAAATCTTCTCTTTCTTTTCCTCATTCATCTTTTTCAACGTAGCTACCATCATGGACATTCGCTGATTGTTGGCAAAGGTTTCCATGTTCTCTTCAATGAATCGCCAGTAAAGCCCATTGACTATATCTTCCCAGTCTCCTTTGCCATAGTCACTCATCTTTTTGATGTAGTTCGCTCCACCGATGTAGGGTTTAGTGGCGAAGATGCCCCCATCCGCAAACTGACTCATGCCATAGACATTAGGCGCCATCACCCAATCCGCTGAATCGACATACATCTCCATAAACCATTTATAGACTTCCTTCGGGTCTAATTCGCAAAGCAGCATGATGTTTCCCAGCACCATTAGTCGCTCAATGTGGTGTGTATAGCCATACTTATTGGCTTTCCCGATTGCATCATCCAAAGGGGGAATGCCGGTGGTGCCATCGTACCAGCAGGGTTTCATTTTTCGCTTGTGATTGAAATAGTTGGTGTTGAGCTTTTCGTCGTACTCGTGGTAAATCCCTCGCATAAATTCCCTCCAGCCGATTATCTGTCGAACAAACCCTTCGACGCTGGGATAATGGGTGTCGTTTTCGGCATAATATTCCAGCGCTTTGTCCACCACTTCATCCGGTGTGACCAGCCCCATGTTGATGTAAGGAGATAGGACTGAGTGAAAAACGAATGTTTCCCGACTGCTAATGGCGTCTTCATAGGGGCCAAAGTTTTCGAATCGTTTTTTCAAAAAGTCATCCAGCAAATACAAAACCTGTCTCCGTGTGGTGGCCCATCGAAAGTTTTCCGTAGATCCTGGATGGTCCTGGAATAGCTCATCTACCAGTTGTTTTACTTTCTCAGTGTGATCGGTAGGATGGGGGGTGGGTTGGTCTGGGATATTAATTCCCTTTGGCAACTTCTTCCGATTCTCTTCATCAAACGACCACTGGCCGTGGGACGGCTGCCCTTTATTGTCGACAAAAATGTTCAAGCTTCTTCGCTGCTGCTGATAGAAGGTGTACATGAAGGGTTTCTTCACACTCTGATTGTATGCTTTAAACTTTTCTTTGGTGGTTATAAATCCGGGGGAGTCTACAATGGTAAGTTTAAGCTTTTCTGTTTTGCAGAAATCCCTGATTCGTTTTTCAAAGAAGTGGTCTTCAATGTCATAGGTGATAAGCTCAGAAATTGAGTCATGAGACTTCAGGACGAGTCTCAATTTGTCTTCATAAGTCAAGTGTTGATTACTTGCAGAAAGTTGCTGATAGGTAAGTCTGTATGTTTCCTTTACCTCATCTGCATGCGAGCGCATGGCGGATAGAAATAGGATTAGCTTGTGTTTGTGGTATTTGAAATGTGTACAAAGTCCGGTATCCTCAGCCATGAAAAAGAGAGTGGATGCATCCGGATTTAATCGACTGTGATCAGGGAATAGACAGTTGCCAAGGACAAGTGCTAGTTTGTTATAGGCCATAAGTTAATAACTGATAGTAAATCAAATTGTGAGGGAATTTTCGCATTTTTGATAGGTGGAGGATTTGCAGCAAATACCATGGAGCCTTGTTCTGATTGCTTCAGAAATTCTGTTAGGAGGAGTTTTTGGTATTGTCCTGCTGTTGATGAAATTTCCTGCTGCAAGACATTTGGGGAAGCTAATTTTAGCCTACTCCTTCATTCTACTATCGCTTTTACAACCTTCCTTCCCGGTAAGCAAATGGCAGGTGATTGGTTTAATCGCGCTTTTCCTCTTTTTATATGTTCGAGCCTTTTTCTCTCAAAAAAATCGAATGAGTTTCGTTCATTTGGTTCCGGTCGTGTTATCTGTGTGCTTATTCATGACACCACCATTAATTGATCGTATCACTGCATTGGTTATTGTTATTACCTATGGAGTGATGTCACTCAGGGAGATTGAGTCAGAAACTAAGCAGCGCGGCATTCAATGGTTTGTAAACCCGGGAAGTAGGCTGGCCTGGTTTCGAAACTTCATCACGATAAATGGGATTGGATTACTAATTATGCTTTCTGGTATTGCTAACCTCGACTTCATGGCAGGTCTGGTGTTGGTTGTTATCGTTTTCATTGTATATCAGGCTTTTAAAGAGTCGGAGTTTTTGACTCCCATTCCTATTGGTAATAAGTATCAAAAGTCGACACTCACTCCGGAGATTAAAGCAGCTGTGTTGAATAAGATCGAAGGGGTGATGGAGCAGGAATTTTACCTCAGGGATGATGCCTCACTTTCGAATCTGGCAAAGGAGCTTGGAGTTACCACGCATCACCTTAGTCAGGTACTGAATGAATCATTAAAAATCGGGTTTCAGGATTTGATTGCGAGGTACCGCATTCGAAAAGCTTGCCAACTATTGAAAGATGAGCAGCATCGCGATGTGAAGATCGAGAACATTGCTGCAATGGTTGGCTATAATTCTAAATCTTCTTTTAATGCCGCTTTTAAACGGCGCACGGGCCTTACACCATCCGATTATCGAGATAAAAAAGATGTGCGAACTTATTGGGAGACACCCCTTTCCGAACGGGAAAGACCATTGTATGAGGATCATAAATTTCATTTGAGTCATGTATTTAACATCCAAATGAACAAAGACATGATACGATTTTCCCTTCGAAACTTACGAAAGAACAAGCTTCATTCGGCACTTAATATTATGGGTTTGGCTGTCGGACTTTCCGCCTGCATAACCATAGCATGTTATGTGCATTATGAGCTTTCCTACGACAGGCATCATCCTGAGGCTGAAAGCATCTACCGGGTGGCATTGAACCGAGTATATCCGGATTATGCAAAGGAGTGGGCGTTAACGGCTCCCGTGATGGGGCCGGTCATCACGGATGAAATCCCAGAAATCCAGCATTATACACGCTTGCAATACGATGATTTTATGTTTGGGCGGGAGGGAGACCGTCTGGAAAAGCAACGGATCACGGCTGTCGACTCTGGCTTTTTTGATGTATTTGATGCGAAAGTGATCAGCGGAAGCATTAACAAGGAGTTCTTTGAGAAGAAAGATGGTGTAATCCTGACACAGTCAGCAGTAAAAAAATACTTTGGCAATGAGGAAGAGCCGGTAGGCAAACTCATGAGCTTACAGATTCCCGATAAAGAACAATCCACATTGGTCAGTGTCACGGCAGTCATTGCTGACCCGTTACCGAACTCACACTTTGACTATGAAATCCTTTCTGTCATTGATCTGATGCCGTTCCCTGATTGGTTCTTTGCAACCTGGGGGACCTGGGGTGTTTACACCTACATCAAAGTTCACCCGGAGACTGACCCTGTATTGTTGCGAGAAAAAATCAATGCAATCGCAGAGGCAAATCAGGCAGCAGGTAGTGATGATTATGATGCGTGGAGAGGTGCTGGAAATCAATATGATTACTTCTTACAGCCAATGACGGACATTCACTTGCATTCCAATCTGGCTTCCGAATTTGAAGCGAACTCCAGCGAAATGTTTGTTTACTTCTTTGCCCTGGTTGGTGGATTTATTCTATTGATGGCGATAGTGAATTTTGTGAACCTGGCCACTGCACGAGCCTCCTATCGAACACTTGAAGTAGGGATTCGAAAATCAGTAGGAGCTAGCAGAAGGGATTTGATGGTTCAGTTTCTGCTGGAATCTACTTTGATAAGCTTTATAGCGATGGTGATTGCTTTACCCCTGACTCAACTGTTCTTACCCTATTTCAATCAGGTCATTGGAAAGTCGATCAGCTTGCAGGTTTTTGGTACGCCCCTGGGGATCATTATTCTAATTGCTACGCCTGTATTACTTGGCATTTTATCCGGTTTCTATCCGGCACTTTATTTATCTAATTTCAGTCCTGCGGCAGTTTTCCAGAAGCTAATTGTCAAAAGAGGGAGGGAGAGCCTGCGTCACCTATTAGTGATTGGACAATTTATTATAGCCATTCTTTTGATCGCAGGGACGATCACGGTTTTTCGTCAGATGCATTACCTGACAAACAAGCCACTTGGGTTTGACAAGGATCAGCTGATCATGATTGAGAAGCTTCCGTTTATTGGGGAGAAAATAGATGTGTTTAAGCAAGAGGCTTTGCAATCAGCAGGTGTCAACGGAGTTTCTATTACAAACTTTCCACTGGATGATATTCGATCCGGTTCCACTATCAGCATCACAGATGACGATAAAGGTTGGGTAAACACTACCTTTCTCACCATCGATGAGGACTTTCTTTCTACCATGGGCGTAAAGTTGATAGCGGGACGAAATTTCAGATCTGACGAGATGGGTGAGCGAACGGATGATGGAAAGGAGAAGATCCTGCTGAATGAGACAGCTGTTCGTGCGCTTGGCATTGAACCCGAAGATGCAGTGGGCAAGCTGGTTTATGAGGCTGCAGGTTTTGATGCGATTATTGTAGGAGTTGTTGAGGATTTCAACTTCATGTCTCTGCATAAGCCGGTGGAACCTATGCAGCTCTCTAATGCGGTAATTAATTCTCCCTTCCGTGCCGCAACGATCAGGTTAAACCCTCGAAACATGGATGAATCATTGGCATCAGTGGAGGAGATTTGGGGAAAACTGGCACCTGATAAGGTCTTTGAATTCGAGTACATGGATGAGTCAATGGCGCAGTATTACGAAGCAGAACGATTAACAAGTAAGCTCTTTATCATGTTTTCCGGCCTTGGGATTTTCGTTTGTTGTCTGGGATTGTTTGGTTTAATGGGCTATGTAGTAGAACAACGCTCCAAGGAAGTTGGGATAAGAAAAGTCATGGGAGCCCGTAATGGAAACATCATCTTTTTGCTGTCCAAAGATTATGTGAGGTTAGTCCTCATTTCTTCATTGGTTGCTATCCCCATTGCCTGGTGGGGACTTAGCAAGTGGTTAGATGGTTTTGCTTATCGAATCGATAGTTCGATTTGGATGTTTCTGCTTGCCGGAGTGTTAGTCACCGCAGTTAGCTGGATTACAGTAGCACTTTACGCCCTTCAGGCTGCCAAAGCCAACCCGGTTCATTCATTAAGGAACGAATAATATTTTACAGTCAGCTATAGAGGGGAGTTCAGGAACTGCATCATTTCCAAATGGTGCCTGAATTCCCCATTTTTACCGGATGGATCAGTGGATGAATTTTCCATGGATAGCGGACTTGTCTGTCATGATGTTGAGCACATTGATAGTTGGTTTAGTATCAGGTGCAGCTTTGCTGTTGAGCAAGTCTCCCGCCGGTAGGTGGATGGGGCTTCTGCTTTTCGCCGACTTGTCTTTGTTGCTGATTAACGGCAGTATTAGCGATTTTCAAGCACTAGCATTAGTCCTGGCAATAGTTGTTTTCTTTCTGTATCTCCGGGCCTTTTTCTATCAAAAAAATCGAATACCCGTATTTCATTATTTGATCCTGATCGGTTCCGGGTTATTGATAGTCATTCTCAATGAGCAAAAACTGGTTACATGGATTTTCGGGGGCACTGTTTTGGTCTTCTATGTGGTTTTGATTTTCAAATTGCTACTCCATGAAAGCCAATCAAGGGGATTCACTTATTTTCAGAATGCAGGTCCACGTATTTCCTGGCTCAGAAATTTTGTATTTCTCCAAATGCTGTTTCTGGCCTCTTTCTACTGTCAATTTGGAGTTAGCATCTACTGTGTTTTGTTTCTGATTCTGTTGTTTCAGATTCTCTACCAGTTGATCCGGGAATCATCGTTTTTATCTCCAATCCCAATGGGAAATAAGTATAAAAAGTCAACCTTAACCCCGGAGATCAAATCGTCCATCATTGGCAAGCTGGAGGAGGTCATGCGGGATCAGCATTTCTATCGACGAGATGACGCTTCGCTAACTACACTAGCCGAACTGCTGGGCGTAACCAATCATCACCTTTCTCAGGTGCTGAATGATTCTTTGAAAATCAGTTTTCAGGATCTGCTTGCTCGCTTTCGTGTACGAGAAGCTTGTATGCTTTTACGAGATGAGGCAAACGATCAGGTGAAAATTGAAAACATTGCTACACAGGTCGGATACAACTCCAAATCAGCCTTCAATACTGCGTTTAAACGACGTACGGGGCTAACACCCTCTGAATATCGAGAGGCAAAGGGCGTTCTGATTTATGGGGAAGAACGTCTTTCCGAAGGAAAAGAACCTTCGAACGGAGACCGGACGCTTAGTTTGAATCATGTTTTTAAACTCAAAATGAACAGCGACATGATTCAGCACTTTTTCAAAATATTTAGCAGGAATGTAAAACGGAATGGACTGTTTTCATTTCTCAATGTACTTGGCCTAACCGTTGGCTTTACCTGTAGCATCCTGATCTATTTATATGTTCAGGATGAGTTGTCCTATGATCAGGAACTTCCAGATTCCGATCGCATTTATCGGATCGCCTGGATGTCTGATAACCCCCAAACACGGACGCCACATCCAATGGCCCAGGCGATGGTTAGTGATTTCCCTGAAGTAGAGGAGGCGGTCAGTCTTTCCCCCTGGTATGGGCCGGGATTGAGTCGGGACAAGATCAGGGTCAAGAATGTAAAAACAAATGTGATTTTTGAGGAGCCGGATTTTTACTTTGCTGACTCCACTTTATTTGATGTCTTTAAGTTGAAAGTGCTGGAAGGAGATGAGGATGCATTAAAAACGCCTTTCTCCCTTGTAATCACAGAGCCGATGGCCAAAAAGTATTTTGGAGATAGTTCAGCTATTGGTCAGGAGCTAAGTATGAATGATATGGCATTAGCTGTGTCTGCGGTGGTGGAGCCTATGCCGGAGCATTCTCACTTTCATTTCAATGGCATTATACCCTATGTGACCCTCAAGCAGATAAATCCAACCAGTAATTGGATGACCTGGGCGGATTTTGGTCACTTCAATTACATCAGATTAAAAGAAGGTGCCTCGCATGAAGCATTGGAATCTAAAATTCCTGAATGGGCCCTGGGATACATTAATGTGGATGAAGCGAGGAAAGAGATTATTCTAGCCGGTGAAGAGCGGTTTGAACTTCAGCCGATCACATCCATTCATTTGAATTCTCACCTTAGGTGGGAGTTGGAAAATAATGGCAATATCCTTTATGTCTATATTCTGTTGGTGGTTCTTGGCTTTTTGATCCTGATCGCAGCGATCAATTATACCAATCTGACCACTGCAAAATCTATTGAGCGGGCCAAAGAAATAGGGGTGCGAAAGACACTTGGGGCGATCTCGAAAAATCTATCCGGCCAGTTTTATCTGGAATCAATCCTGTTTTCGGTATTTGCACTTTGTCTATCGGTTTTTATTGTTGTTCTACTGCTTGATGGATTTAATTTTATCAGTGGAAAGCAATTTCAAGTTGCTGATTTATTCAATGTTTCTTTCCTAATTAAAGCATTGATCCTGGGAGTTGGAGTAGGCTTGCTGGCGGGTTTTTATCCGGCAGTAGCTCTATCCTCTTTCAAACCAACCGAAGTGTTGAAAGGGAAACTCACAACCAGCGTCAAAGGCGTTCGCTTGCGAAGTGCATTGGTTATCCTGCAATTCACTATCTCTGCCATCCTCATTAGTGGTAGCCTGATCATTTTCAACCAGCTACGATACATGAAAGATAAGGATCTGGGGTTTGATCAGGATGCGATTATATCATTGAATGTACCTATTAGTGTGGCAAAAGGGAATGTTGATCTTGAGGCATTAAGAACGACGCAAAATCAACTAGAAGATATTAATGGGGTTCGTACAACTGCGCTCACCTCCAGTATCCCGGGAGGACAGTTTAATCAGCACCCATATTTTTTACGAGATAATCCCGAACAGCGTGTTGATGCATCTGAACTGATGGTGGACTATGGTATCGAAAAAGTGTTGGGCTTTGAGGTAGTTCAGGGACGGATTTTTGATCGGTCCTTTGCAACAGATTCAGTAGGAGGGGTCATTATCAATGAAACGTTTGCAGGACAATTGAATGTAGAAAATCCGGTTGGAAAGACGCTGGTACAGGATGCAAGTGGGCGTGAATACGAGATGCGAATCATCGGAGTGATTAAGGATTTCCATTTTCAATCGTTGCATCAGGAAATACAACCTTTGATGATGGCCGTACAGCCCTTGGGTGCAGGACATTTACTGGTAAAGCTGAGTGGTCAGCAGTTTGGTGAGACTATTGCGAAAATTGAGGAAATATATAATGCGAACATTGAAAGCGAGCTCCCCTTCGAATATCACTTTCTTGATCAGGAGTTAGCATCCCTTTATGAGCAGGAGGAACGGACACTCTCCATATTCTCTATTTTTTCGATGATCGCATTGATCCTGGCTAGTTTGGGACTGCTCGGCATGGCGATTGCCATTCTGAATCAACGTATTAAGGAAGTGGGGATGCGGAAAATATTAGGAGCAACTTCCGGACAAATTATGCGCATGATTTTGGGCCAGTTTGTACGATTGGTGATTGTAGCAATCGCTATAGGTCTTCCGCTTTCTTATTTACTCATGGAAGGGTGGATTGCCGAATTCTCCTATCGTGCTCCTGTCGGCATTATGCCTTTCATTGGTGCGATTTTGATTCTTTTATTGGTGGCTGTCATCAGTGTGATTTCAGCGGTCACTAAGATCACGTATTCCAATCCGGTGGAAGCACTTAGGTATGAATAGATGGTAGTGGGTGTCTCAAAAGAATACCTCACTTTTGAGACACTCTTTTAAATTGAAAGTCTGATTTTCGCCATTTTTATCGTGGTATTCTTTTCATTGAGTTCAGTCCAAGCAAAATATACATCCCCATCAAATATTTCCATCTGTGGAAAGCCACTGCCCCGGCTTTCAGATATTTTCGCCACGGTTTTTACGGATGACATGGAGCCATTTTGATTGACGATTCGATACTTTATGGCAGGAGTTTCTCCACCATCCATCCAGCTCACAATAGCTGTTTGATCATTCAGCATGGCTATATCTACCCGACCAACAGGAGAGGAACTATCTACGGTGATTGGCTCACTGAAATCCTCACCTTCCTTAAATGCTACTTTCACTTTCGGTCTACTCAACGCAGATGTATACCAAGCGGTAGCGACTGTGCTTCCATAACCTGCGATTCGTGGGCCATTCACCGGGCACCCGGCAATGTTCCAGTTGTCTTGTGCAACGAGTTTAGGTTGACTCCATCCGGAATCAGTTTTAGTTACGAATGCCATATCCCTCACCTCATCGACGGATCGGTCTCGATAAACAATCATAGCGCCCTCAGGTATCATAACCCCTCCGGTTTGGCAGCAGTCACATACTCTTCCGTCCAGTTCAGTCTCTTCTGATAGGTTTCCTTGCAAGTCTATTACAGCAGACCGAATGGTCATGGCTCCACCACTTCCGTGATCTCCATGACCTCCGCCTCCGGTATTTCTTCCGTCCAACCATGAGAGGAGGAAGGAACCATCATTATTTGGAAGCATGGTTACAAATCCGTGTTCTGTTGGGGTGCTGTCCTTGTGAGGGATGACAGGCGAAGACCATTTGGTCGAATCCTTAGGTTTCAAAATCAAATTCACATCGTAGGAATATGTTCCTGCCGCACTTTTTGCCAGGTAGTGGGCTATTTTGTTTCCTTTAGAATCGACCGCTAACATAGGATAATCAGCCCAATTGACGAACCAGTCATTGCCTGAGGCAATGAGTTCTGGCTTACTCCATTGATCATCCATGACTGTAGAAAATTTCAGATCTACCCAATTGGAGTCTCTTTTTTCTACCCAGCTTAGGTATAGCCTGTTGTCAGCTCCTTTAATCAAATGGGGGAGACTCGAGTTTTCAGATACCGGAATAGTTACTGGCTCTAGCAGATGTTCTGACTCAGTATCTTCTGATTCAGGTGATGTGCAAAATGTTAGTAGTGATGATAATAGTAAGTATCTCCATTTCATGGAATCGAAATTACTTGATTTTTCATTCCTATCCCTTCGCTATTCCCTTGCGAGCGAGGTACGAGCGAGACTTGGGAATCTCATCCTGTTTCAAAGAATAAACCAAGATTCCCATGACTCGGACATCCTTCGTCTGTCCTCCCAAGGGAATGGCGGTGAGCTTCTATTGCATTTCAGAGACTTGATCAAATAAGTCTTTAAGTTCAGGGTTGAAGTCTTTGATGAGTTTGTCTTTCCAAGCTCGATTCCATTTTTTGACCTTCCGTTCTCTTTCAATAGCTGTCTCAATCCTTTCATAGAAATGGTAATAAACTAAGTCTGTACATTTATATTTTTTAGTGAATTCTGATCCGAAACCATTTTTATGTTGGTAGGCTCTATTGTACAGGTTATTAGTTGATCCGACATATACAACCTTACGGGTTTTATTGGACATGATATAGACATAACCGCCTTTAGCCATTTGCTGAATATAGTGTTTCTCGCCATTCCCTTGCGAACGACGGAGGAGTGAGACTTGGGAATCTAATAATCATATGTTGAATGAATAGATTCCAATGACTCGGGAATCTTGTACTAATCAATAATTGATTACCACATCTTCCAATTCGATGAGCGATAATTCTTCCAGTTTTCCATCCAAGTAAGCCTGATTGATTTGTTCCAATGGCACACTGTCTTTCACTTTTGGCTTTAGATTTCGATAGTCCTGAATGGTAACACCATTGACTTTTCTGCTGTTATAAGCAATTCTGAAACGCATACCTGTGCCTTCATCTTCTTCATTGTAACTGTAGGCCAGGTAATCCATGCTGTAATCTTCCGTATCAAACCAATAGTAGAAGACGTCCTCAAAATCTTCACCGCCACCCTCTGCATCAAAAGTAACTTTGATTTTGTTGTAACTCTTACCATTGATTTCAACTTCTCCGACATAGCTTTTATTCACTGCAGCATCATTGAGACGGAAGGGGAGGAATGCGAAATAAATCACGGAATTGACCGAACTGGTGTAAGCTGCTTGCCTTTCTTGATCCAGATTTACTAATGTATCATTGATATAACGGAATAAACCCTCATTATCAAGCACATCTTTTACCTGATTACCTAGGGAGTCCTTTTGAGTGCGTGTATAGATGAAGTCACCTCCATGCATCATGTATGTATAATCAATGTCACGAAAAGTAAAAGAGGCCTCTCCATTTTTCAACTTGTCAACTCCTGCCTGAGAAATGGCCTTATCCACGACTTCTTGCGCTGTAGGTGCTGGTGCGCTACATGCCACTGCAATAGAGATTAGTAAAATCAGTTTTTTCATTAGTGTCTCAGAACGTAATAGACAAAGAAAAAGATTGCCATGGAAACGACAATCTTATTTATTCAGACGAATTCTTTTTTGACTTGTTTTACAACTGCTTCAAAATATCTCTTCCACCTTCTATTCCTTCATCTATCGCATCTTTCACGGCTTTGTGTGATTCGATGCTGATTTCACCTGCGGCCTCTACTGCTGCGATAATGGAATTCTTCGTTGCAGCAAGGGTATCTCCTCCAACTTGCTTTACTCCACTTACTGAGCCTTTCACAGCTTCTACTGCGACAGAGCCCACATCCAATCCAAGGTTTTTAGCGGAATGAATAGCCTGTTTCACTGAGCCTTGAACTGCATCTTTTTGATCTACTCCGCTTTCCATCGCTCCCTGCACAGCACCATTGACAATACCCTTTACCAGGCCGATCACTCCTTTTCCAATATTGGTGAGACCTTCGAATGTTCCCTGAACGATAGACGCTGGAACCTGAACTCCTTTCACTACAATGTCTTTTGTTCCTTCTATCGTTTTTAGGGTGACTTCTTTGACTGAGGTGACGATGGTACTACCTAAATCGGCCGTTCCTTCAATCGCTCCATTTATGCCTCCTTTTATTCCGTTTACAAGTGAGTTTATGATTTTTGCCATTGTGTTGAATTGTTTGATTCATCAATAGAAGCCAAAAACCCACCCAATCGTTTCGAAAAATTTGGATTTTATGAGAAACATGTTGGATTGATCCATCTACGTGTTTCACTCAATTTGACCAATTCCGTAATTCGCGCTCACAGGTGGGGATATCATTTTTCAATTTTGAATCATTATTAAGAAATGAAAAAAACACCACTATGAAAGTTAAAAAACCGTTTTTCGTCCAATTATTCATTGGCTTGTTGAATTGCTTTACCACAAGAACCAACAAACGGAATAAATACGTTCGCTTAGGCTAGAAAGGTAAGGTGGCTGTTAGAAAGTATCAGAATCCTATTATTCACCACAAGTAACCTTATAAGGCATGTCTTTACCCACAAACTCAGCCCACTCTTCCTGCGTAAGATTTCGGTTGACTATTGCACAAATGCGGAAGGCAAAATAAGCGGGATCTATGGGCCATGTACGAATAAATTCATCACCTCCACCAGTTATTACCTGAGTTCCGGTTGGATTAAAGCTTCCGGTAAATACCCAATCATCATGATCGTCCAGAATAATTGGAAGTTTACGCGAATCAGTCAGGTCCCAGATACGTGCTGTGCCATCTCTGCTGGTAGTGAGCAATAAATCACCTTTAGGATTAAACTGAATGTCTGTTACCGTGCTCTGATGTCCGGAGATGATGCGAATGAGTTTTTTGTTTGGGATGTCCCAAAGAATCACATCCCCACGGTCTCTACCGATAGCAAGGGTGTTCCCATTCGGACTAATATCAAGACAATTGATAGCGAAAGATCCTAATTCATATCCGAAGTAGGATTGTTTGCGCCAGTTTTTCATGATGTCTTCTATGGGGCTTTCTTTCACCTCATATGGTTTTTCCCAAGCCTCCAGCACCCCTTCATCCGTTCCCGCATAGATGGTACCGTCCTGTTCATCTACTTTCAATTGATTGACTTTTAAGGCTGTTTTTCCCACCTGCTCTGACTGTGCATCAAAGCCTTTTAAGATGAGTTCTCCTGTTTTAGCAACAGTTAAGTACTTGCGTTCACCCGGGAGAAAAGTGGCTGTTTGTACGGGCTGTGGATCTTCCAACACCTGAATATCGCTCTTATTATCCTTGTTCGTTGGAATCAGTGCCAGGCCTTTTTGATAGAAAATAGCCATTAGTACTTCACCATCGTTGGACATTTCAATCGACTGAATAATTTTATTCGACTCATAAACGGTTTCGGGTATGCTTCCCGGGTTCGATAAATCCCACTTTAGGATTTTACCATCGGTTGATGAGGAGTAGTAGTGATTGGGATTATCACCAAATACGACAGATGTTACGGTGTTTGAGTGAGCTCCAACCTGATTGTAAGCCATGTTTCTTACTGAATCATAGCCCAGGTATTTATTTGCCTCATAGAGTGATTGATATACATTCAGATGTGAGACATAAGGTTCTACGTTTCCCTCTTTCCAGAACTCATACGCTTGTCGAGCTACCAAAGCCTTGAGCTCCGTTAAATATCCGGGCATCACCAGTGAGCGTTGAGACATAGACATCACTAATTCAGTGGTTGTTTGATTGGATTGTGCCTTGATGAAAATAGCAATAAGTAGGAGAGTAGTGGTGAAGAGAGATCGCATAGTTAAAAATACGAAATGGAGGTTAAAATTGCCTCCATTTAATTCCTGAATCTAAGTTTTTGTCACTCAGGTATCATAGCATACGTTGAGTAAAAGACTATTCTAATTTTGAACCTTGATGTCAATCACTAAGTAATCTTCAGCGTCCAGATAGTCACCGTCTGTGTTTCCATCTACTGCGGAACGGATGATCAGAGCCCCTTTTTTGCTTCCACCTGACTTATCAGCATCCGTCTCAAATGCAAGTACATCACCTTCTTGAAGTTCAGTAATTGTTGAATATTGGTCACCTCCTTCATCAAAAATAATCAGAAGGTGTATTTCAGACGCTATTGCATCAAAATCCGTGCTTGTTGCATCATCTACCAGTCTTAGGATCGTATGATTTTTTATAGACCAATTAAGATCAGAAGCAGAAAAGTCATACCAACTATCAATATCGTCTGATGGAGACACAAAACCAATACCACTAATAGGGCCAAAGTAATGTAAACCAAAATCAACCACAGCTTCCAAACTCGAATCATCACTTACATCAGATGCTGAATACGTCATACCTGTAGAAGTTGCCACAAATGACTTGGATGAATTGTCGAAAAGTGGCCCTTCAACAGTTATATCTGTGAATTCAACTACTGGAATGAACTCATCTACATTGAAATTGAAGTGTCGCTCCTCTTTTTGATCTTTTGAATCGATCACCTCAAAGTAAATGGTTACCTCAGCGCCGCTCAATGATTGTTCGATTACATAATTAAAGTTTACAACTCCACTGGTCGGATTCGGATCCAATCCTAAGTCTTCAGGAGTTTGAGTTGTTTTATCCCCCAAAACTCCATCTACTTCAAATGTGTAGTTGAGTTGTTTCAAACCCTCTTCACTGACAAATGTGACTGTCGCACTCAATGTTTCGCCTACATTATAAACACCATCAGGATCTGAATTCATTATCTCCAGTGTTAGAGTACCTAAATCACTCGGGCTGGAATCGGATGAACAAAATGTCAATGTCATAAGACCTAACAAGGTCGAAATAAGAAAAATAGCATTACGTTTCATATAGGTGATATTTGGTAAGGTAACAAATTGACAATCAATTATTTAGAAAGTCAATACCAACTTTCTGGTATTTTTACCGGGACCTTGATTGCTATTTCAGTAGCTTTATTATGCTCTAATGACCCTCACCATGGAATCAAAGGACAAAGAACTAGTCAATCTTCATCGTACTTTTTTCTGGCAGTCAGAAAAGTTTATCAAGTCTGAAAGGTGGGATGATCTGGATGCCTTATATGAAACATTGCCTGCCGATCACATGCATGTACATGATGCGGTGAACATGGGTATTCTCTATTTTGACCCTG
This sequence comes from Ekhidna sp., assembly GCF_965221965.1. Lineage (GTDB taxonomy): Bacteria > Bacteroidota > Bacteroidia > Cytophagales > Cyclobacteriaceae > Ekhidna. Next base: position 2,095,589 of record NZ_OZ244926.1, on the reverse strand, counting down.
ACATTCGACGAGGTTTTAAGATGGATAAAGAGAATATAGGTGAGGTGTTTAATGCTGAACTTATGAATCGGGTAGATCCTGAGAACTACCAGCGAAATGTACAGTTCGCGGTGGATTTTATGACGCGGGATAATAAGCAGGAGATCGGAGTGATGTTTCAGCACATGAACATGAGTCCTGATCCAGATGCTGATCTGGAGTGGTACGTTTCCTTTATGAAATACAGCGAAAACGCGAAAGGACTTTTTACGCTCGACTTTAAGATACGTTTCCTGGATAAGTACCAGAATAAATTCATGAAACTGATTGCGCTAGATGAATTTGTTCATAACAACATGAACAAATTTCAGGAGTTGACCGCCCGGGAGGTGGAGGTTATGACTTTGTTGGCAAAGGGACTCTCAAATCAGGAAATAGCTGATCAGCTTTCGATAGCCAGATTCACAGTGGATACCCACCGAAAGAATATTATGAATAAGCTTGAGATCAAAAGATTTGTTGACCTCATTCGATTTGCCGAGGCATTTGATTTGGTCTAAATCACTCCCATCTTTCTCATGATGAAACTGGCGCTTTTGTTTTCGCAGATTCCGTCTCGCAGTTTGTAATCAAACACCAGTTCATCATTGACAATCTCTACTTCGAAGCGCTTATTGATAAGAGACTCAGAGTATTCATCAGACACATTGCATACCTCCAGATCGTGAGTGGCAATGCCTCCAAATGCTTTTTTTTCAGCCATTTTACGAATGACTTCCATCGTTCCATTTCGCTTATCATCGGAGTTCGTTCCTCGTAGTATTTCATCCAGAAGTACAAATGCCTCACCTTTATTCAGCTGCTCCATGATATAATTCAGTCGCTTGACTTCTGCATAGAAATAGGACTCGCTATCTGTGAGTGAATCTGATAATCGCATGGAAACAAAAACCGGCATGGGATACACGTGCGCTTTCGATGCGTATACCGGAGCACCAATTCCGGCCAGAACCATATTTAAACCTACGGTACGTAGAAAAGTACTTTTACCTGACATGTTTGAACCTGTCAGTATGAAAAATTTCTTTGAGTTGAAATCGATTGAGTTCGTAACGCTTTTGTCCTTAGAGATCAAGGGGTGTCCAAGATCTTTAAACTGGATCTGCTTTTCATGATTGATTGTTGGAAACACAAAATCCGGATTGTTGTAAGCAAAGTTTGAAAGGCTGTTGATTGCCTCAATTTCTCCAATGGTCTGCATCCATTCTTCCAGATGTTCTGCATGCTTTTCTCTCCAATGTTGGAGTGCATGCAATACGTGAATGTGATACTGCAATGATCCATTTAAGAGTGGGCTGGCAAAAATATTGGTTACATGTTCCAGTCTGCCAAACAGTAATGAGAGGTGGTGGATTGCTTCGCTGGCCTTTGTTTCTCTACTTGTAAGTGATGACTGCAGTTGCTTCAGTTTTTCTGATTGGAAATCTGTCTGCTCTATTTCTTTCAGAAGATACGAATAGTGTTTGAGGATGTCTTCAATCTTGGTCGTTGAGATCAGCTCTGCTTTGATCGAGAGCATGTGTGCCCCTAGGATCCCCAGGTTGATCAGAAATAGTAAACCACTCAACCTACCAAGTAATTCGGATGAATGGATCAGATAAAATCCAAAAAATATGATAGTAATAGCAGGGAGTAAGAAGGAGAGTAAGCGAACAACCTTGCTAATTCTTCTCGGTTTTCTTCCTGCCCATTCCAGCAGTTCTTTGTTGCTTTCAGGACTATCAGGTTTTATTCTACTCAAAGCCAACAACTGATGTCGCCAGGTCAAATGGGGTGTGAGCTCTTTTACCGCCTCCTGCGTTTCCAGGATTTTCTTTTCAGGTAGGATGTGAAGAAGATTATTTGCTAACCCCCTTTTTCCGTAGGTCGTACCCGTTCGGTTGAGGGTTTGAAATAGAGAATGCTCACCAAAAAAGTCCAGGTCATAAGAGTAAGGGTGATCATGTTGTATGAATGCTGAACCATCATCAAAACGGGGCTTTCCATTCTCCAGAAAAGAGAGCTCATCTTTATTGATCTCAATTTTGGCTTTAGCCAATGCGTTCTCCCATCGAATAAATTTGTGTTTTTTTATCAATAGCAAGAAAGCAATTGTAGTGATAACTCCGGCAAGTAATAAAAACACATTGTCCGTTTGGTTGTATTGATAATAAAGGAATGCGGCAGCAGTGATGGATAGTAAACGTGAAACACTGATGCGTCGGTCGCTGGCTGTTAATCTGGATGACTCCTTTTGTAATTGATCAATGTTGTCCTGATATGCTTTCAAGTTTCTTTTTTTTGAAGGCAAGATTAACGATTCTCGAGATGGCAAGTTGTGATATCTTTTTTCATTTAAGAAAATGTTACGGTTAAATCAAGATATTGAACAGCGGAATATTCATTTTTCAAACATGCAGTGATTGTGCAGAATTTATGTTTCTTTTATACCCAGATAACCAGCTAAGATGATTCATACTAAGAGTCCCTCTCACCAATCTGAATTAAGAAAGTCCATAAAAAAACTCGTTACCGATCTTTACCAGTCTACCAGTAATCGAAATGATCAATTGGCAGATAATGAAGAATCGATAGCGAGCTATGTATGCAAACTCAATGATCAGGAATTAAACCGATCATTTTTGGATTATTGCATTGCTGTGAAGCATTACGAGAGGTCGAAATAACCTTTCGAATCTACTGGATCATATATATGATTAATCCTCCGGCAAGCCAGCCGTAGCAGATAATTGCCAGCCATTTTAATGTCTGTTCCAAAGCAGGACTTTTTGGAGCCATTTCTTTGTGGTGATGTACATCTTTTCCTTTGAAAAAGCCGAAATAGATCAATACCCCGGAAATAATTAAAAAGGCAATGTTCAGCCAGAATGTATAGTCAATTTTGAAATGATCTTTCTCGATAATATTTATACCTGAACCATCAGGTAAAAAACCGAGGAAATCCAACCCGTAATGAAGTCCGAGTGCAGTGAAAATCAAGGAGCTAAAAAGTAGGCACAATATAAAAAAGGACATTTTCCATCCGTAGTATTTGGCGTTGATTCTTAAGACTGGAAATACTACCAGATCGCTGAAAATAAACGCCATCACGCCTGCAAAACTTACGCCTTTTGTGAAAAGCAATGCAGCTAAAGGAATATTACCCATCGAGCCAATAAAGGTGAGAAAGGCGGCCACCGGACCGACGATCACATGCTGCAGGAGGTTGAGAAAACTATAACTCTCCACGTTTGTTCCTGAATTGATGAACAACGTCTGAAAGAATGAATTGGGTACAAAAGCCGAAATAATCCCGGCTATGGTGAATCCCACTGTCACGTCTTTCCACACCATTTTCCATTCCATTGCATATTGCTTACCAACCTTTGCCCAGCTTTCAGATGACTTGATTTTTTTGGCGAAATCTTTCTTGGAAGTGTATTCGTCTTCGGGTTTACCTAGTTTTTTCCTTGCTTGATTAATTAGTTTTTTCGGGTGAATGATACGAATTAGTAACCAGCTGAAGAGTATCAAAAGAAGTCCTCCGACATACTCTCCAACGACAAATTGCCATCCCAGAAAAATAGAAATAACAATCCCTAACTCAATCACCAGATTTGTTGAGGCCAATAGAAAGGCCATGGATGAAATGAAGCTGGCCCCTTTTTGAAAGAGTGATTTGGTAGTTGCAAGGGCTGAAAAGCTACACGAACTGGATACAAAGCCAAAGAAGGTTCCAATTGAGATGCTTTGAAGCCCACTTCCACCCATGGTTTGCTGCATGCGACTCTGTGTAACAAAAATCTGAATCACACCACTGACGGCATAACCGAGTATAAACGCCCAGAGCGCCATCCAGAAGAATCCGGTAGAGGTGTAGGCGGCTTCTGCCCAACGCGATAAAAACGTATCCATTCTGTGGGTTTTAGTTGGAAAAAAAGAAGGCCCTAAAAAGGACCTCCATTATTTAGCAACAATGTATTGTTTAAAGTTCCTCTGTCACCTTTCCGCACTTCAGCATTTTATCACCGAAATATGGATTTCTGATTTCTTCACTCACACTTAACCAGCTGGCACCTGTATTGTCAAAAGCCATTGGGCAGTACTGCACATAAACACCATCCGTTGATTCATTTGATTTCAGTGAAGCAATGAGTCCATCCGTTACAACTTTAAACTGTACACGTTGCTCTTTTACATCCTCTGAAGAAGTAATGTTATTTGCTGCTTCAATCAAAGTGGCATCCATTTCTTCAGTTGACATAGCAGCGCTAAGTTTTTCTGCAGCGGATTGTGCGACAGTGGCATCCGTTTGAACAAGTGCATCTTTTAGCTCCATGTATGCATCGATAGTGCTGGATGCTTCCTGTGCTACTTTTTCCTCAACTGCGGATGTTTCCTGAGCGGTTGATTTTTCAGACTTTCCTGTAGAGCATGCCATCAAACCTAGTGATAGCAATGCAGTATAAATCATAGACTTCATTTTCATATTTGTTGTATTATTCTGTTTTATAATTCTTCTTCTACATTTCCGCAGGTGAGCATGGCATCTCCAAAATAGGGGTTCAGAATTTCTTCTGAGTTACTCAACCAATAGGCGCCCTCGTTATCAAAAGCCATCGGGCAGTACTGACGATACCCATCCACTTCTACCTGAAATTTCTTTAATGTGTGAAACAGCTGATCACTTAATGGAGAGAGCATGTCACGTGCTTTCTCCACATTGACGGCCTGAGAAATGTGTTCAGTTGCTGATTGCAAAACGTTCAGATCCGCCATCCAAACCTTGTGAGCTTCTCCTTTGACCAGTGTCATATCCACATTTTCAATGGCTTTTAAAAGTGTGATTGCCTCCTTGCTGGCCGTTTGAGCATCGCTCTCAATCAAAGCGTCCTTTACGGGGAGGTAGGAGCGGTTTCGATGGTTTGTTGCACATCCTCGATGCTTAAACCGTAACGCGCAATCTGCTCACGGTCAATATTGAGGTGCAGATATGGTTTTCCAACAATCCGATCGGCGAAGACCGCCTCTTCCTTCACGGAAGGAACTGCTTTCAAAATATCTTCCAACTGTAAGCCAAAAGCCTGAATGGTTGAAAGATCTGGTCCATACACTTTGATGCCCATAGGTGCACGCATACCTGTCTGCAGCATCACCAGTCGTGTTTCGATGGGCTGAAGCTTAGGTGCCGAGGTGACCCCCGGGATTTTCGTCACCTTGATGATCTCATTCCAGATGTCATCCGGAGACTGGATGCTTGCTCTCCAGTTTCGAAAGAATTGACCGTTAGCATCTTGTACCAGTTGCTCTTTGCCAATGCCCTGTAAAAGAGCTTCTTCATTATCCAGGGATCGCCCGTCTTTCAATGCATATCTGCCTTCCTCATCCACTTTGAAACGTACCCTATGACCTCTTTGATCGACGATGTATTCAGGTTTGTAATTGATGACATTCTCATACATTGAGATAGGGGCAGGGTCAAGAGCAGACTCTACTCTGCCCAGCTTCCCAACGGCCAGGTCAACCTCGGGAATGTTTGTTAGCAACATATCCAGTTGTCCCACTACTTTTCGATTATATGCAATACCTGAGTGCGGCATGGAGGTAGGCATCAAGAGGAAGCTACCCTCATCCAGCGAAGGCATAAACTCTTCGCCGATTCCGGGAAACCTGTGAGCGAGCACCGACCAGACTTTCGTGGTTTGGATATCAACGCCTACTGCCTCGAATCCTTTTCTTGCAAATCCAAAAACCGTATTAAAGCCCAACCAGATATTGACACCAATCAAGATGAGAAATGAAGGAATAAGTAAGAACTTGATTTTGTTTTCAAGGCACCATTTCAGGATGGATTTGTAGTAATGCTCCAATAAACTGAAAGCTCCGAGAATGATTCCCACGAGAAGACCAACAAACAATACATTCAATAATAAGCTTTCCCCAGCACCAAGCGGCAACCAATATTTACCTAGTAGCCAAACCACTCCAAGCACGGTTACGATCAACTCAGCTTTGTCGATGAATATGTGATACCATTGATGGGGACGGTTTATTTTTCGGAACCAGTTTTTGAATAGAACCAGTGAACCAAATAGCACCAGCATAATTCCTCCCCATATTTGACCAAATAGCAAACCAATAACCCCAAGGAGTATTAGAGCGGGATTCACGATTTGTTTGAGTCGCTCATTTTTGATTCTTAACCCAAAAAACCAATAGGCCAATGTTGGCAGAATCAAGAGCGAAACTATCAGAGCGGCAATGAGCGCAAATGTTTTCGTGAACGCCAAAGGGCCAAAGAGTTTGCCTTCGGCGGCCTCCATGGTAAACACGGGAATAAAGCTGACGATGGTGGTGGAAACAGCTGTCAGGATAGCGGTACCCACCTCAGCAGAGCCATTATATATAGTGGTAATCAGCTTTTGATCTTCAGGTGCTTCATCCAGGTGTTTGATGATGTTTTCGGAAAGGATAATACCCAAATCCACCATTGTACCGATGGCGATAGCGATCCCTGAGAGGGCTACAATATTGGCGTCCACGCCAAAGTATCGCATCGAAATGAACACCATAAGGACGGCTATTGGGAGCAAACTGGAGATCAAAAAGGATGCTCTCAAGTTGTAGACCATCACGATGACCACCAATATGGAAATCAGGATTTCCAGCGATAGAGCCTCCTCCAGGGTACCCAGGGTTTCATATATCAACTGCGATCGATCGTAAAACGGGACAATCGTCAACTGACTTTCTGTTCCGTCAGCCAATGTTTTTGAAGGTAACCCCGGAGCGATATCTTTGATCTTTTCTTTGACATTGTTGATTACCTCCAATGGGTTTGCGCCGTATCTTGCCACCACAACACCACCGACCACTTCTGCACCGTCTTTATCCAGCAAACCACGCCTGGTAGCAGGACCTAATGAAACAACGCCAATGTCCTGAATACGAATGGGTACATTATCCTGTACCGCAACAACCGCTTTTTCCAGGTCTTCAACAGACTTGATATAGCCCAACCCTCGTACCAGGTATTCAGCCTGATTCAGCTCGATGGTTTTGGCTCCTACGTCCTTATTTGATTGTCTTACCGCCAATATCACCTTATGCAAGGGGATGTTATAAGCATTGAGTGCTTCTGGGTTGACATCTATTTGATATTCTTGTACAAACCCTCCGATGGAAGCGACTTCTGAGACGCCTTCAGTGGCATTCAGTCCGTATTTGACATAGAAATCCTGAACGGTACGAATTTCATGTAGGTCCCATCCTCCGGTTGGATTTCCTTCTTTATCACGGCCTTCAATCGTGTACCAGTAGACCTGCCCGAGTGCCGTTGCATCGGGCCCAAGTGTAGGCTGAACACCTTCCGGTAAAAGCCCGGACGGAATGGAGCTGAGTTTTTCCAGGATTCGGGATCGGCTCCAATAGAACTCTATGTCTTCATTGAAGATGATGTAGATACTGGAAAAGCCGAAAATGGAAGAACTGCGGATGGACTTAACTCCCGGTATGCCGAGGAGGTAGGTCGTCAGAGGGTAGGATATCTGATCTTCAATATCCTGAGGGGATCGGCCTTGCCATTGCGTAAAGACAATCTGTTGATTTTCTCCAATATCAGGGATGGCATCAACAGGAACAGGGTCGGAGGGTAGCGCTCCAAGTTTCCACCCGAAAGGAGCTGTTATTACACCCCAAAGGATAAAACCGAGCAGAAGCAGGACGGTGACCAGCCTATTCTCTAAAAAGTATTTTATAATTTTATTGAGCATTGTATGATTTATTGATTTGAAAGAATGTACCGATACAGGGACACCTTGTATGGGAGCCTGCATTACACAATCAAATCATAAAATCATATCAGAAATACCTGAAACAGTGACTGAAAGTCCTGATCGGGTAAGGGGGGAGAGGTATCAACCAGAATCGGTTGTTTTGCATTGAAATTAAGGTCAATGATGTAGAGGACGCTAGCGAGTGTGGCAGCAACTAAAACATTGGATAAATCCTGAGAAACATCCTTTTTGAACAATTCACCTGTTTCAACCGAGACGTACTTATTTTCACAACAATCCGGAGCTGCATAGTTCATCAAATCATCTTTATGCTCAGGATGATCCATAGAGCCCATTCCACAATCCATATGTTCCTGACCCAGCATTACTTCGCTCTTCATCGCCATACCCATGCAGAAATGAGTGCCATAGGTAAAACCGACGTTACCTAGTAACAGAATAATGGCCAGGGATATGGATATTACCTTTTTCAACTCAACAAATATACGGAATTGCTAAATTTTGGATTTATATCCAGCAGGCTAAGTGTTATAAGATTCTGGATTCCAAATCATCTCAGTTGTCCCCTTTTAGCGGAACCTGCGGTACAGGAGTTCCATGTGCTCCATCCTTGCAACAATTGGGCAAATTTTCATAAGCCTCAGCATTTCTCGCAAGTGTATCCGCATGATAACCTACCATCGTGATGCGTTCCCGAATCGTTTGAGCATCAGTTTTCTTCGGATTGTAAACAACCGACATCACCTTATCATCGAGGTTTAGCGTTGCTTCTTTGACTCCTTTTTCAAAAGCCAAATCCTTTTCCAATGCATACTGGCACATCTCACAAATAGCAGAAGTTTTAATTTCTACTTTGTATCCATCTTTTACTTCTACCGGCTCTTTTTGAGCAAAGGATTGAACTGTTACAAAAAGTAAGAGGATTAGGGTTAAAACATCCCGCTTAGTCCCCCGAAGCGTCCAACTGCTTCGAAGGGGAAATCTTTCTGAGTTTTGATTCATTTTCAATTTTAAATTATTCATTATCAATTCTTTATTTTATATCTAAATCCTGCATAAACCATTCTACCAGCAATTGGAGCCCAAACCAATGAAGCGTCAAAGTTATCACTGAATGGATTTTCTGAATCAATGATTGGGTTATCCTGTGTAAATCCGAGGAGGTTTTCTGAACCAATGTAAATATTACCCCATCTAAATCCACGACTTACTTGTGCGTTGAGCAAAAAGAAATCAGGTGAAGACGAGCCTCGTTGAAATTCAGCTGGCTTATCGGAGGTGTCTGGTAATCTTTTGGATCCATACCACTGGAGGGTAGCATCTGCTTCCCACTTATCAAAACGGGTGGCGTATGAAGTGTTTAGGAAGAATCTGTTTCGTGCATTGAAAGGTACTTCTCTTAATTCATCATTGATCGTTGCTCTTACATCGTAAAACTTATAAGCTGCTTTGGCACTCAGCCGATCAGAGAACTGGTAGTTTCCTTCCAGTTGAAAGCTGTGGGCATAAGATTTACCCCTTAGGTTATAGACCCTCAGTTGACTGGAATTTGCATCCATGTCATAGATCAGTTGATTTTCGAAGTTGGTATAGAAATAATCTGCAATTAGATTCAGTTTTTTGTCTCCGATATTAACGGCCGTTACCAGACTTCCACCCATGTTCCAGGAGACTTCCGGCTCAGGATTTTCTTCAATGATCAATTGTCGTGAAGAAACCAGAATGTTACTATTCTCAATAATGGTATTTGGAGTTCGATATCCCCTTCCAATAGCTGCTCTCAAGGTAGTGTTTTCTGAAAACTGAAATCGGGAATGTAGCCTCGGTGTGAAATACGTTCCATACAAATTATGAAAATCAGTTCGTGCACCTGCAAGTAGTGTGAATTTATCTCCGGGAGAGAATGTGTATTCATAGTATAAACCCGGCACCACTTCTTGTCTGCTAAAAGCTGAATCAGCATATATCTCATCAAATTCATCATAAAGCATGCTTACCCCAGTTTTGTAAGAGTGGAAAGAATTGCCAATGATGTTTTGGAAGATGATATTACCGTAAAGGGTCTTTTCGGTTCCTTCATAATTTTCGCGACCGAATCCTCCATCAATATCCAGGTACGAAGCGGAGTATATGAATCCCCAACCTTTGTAAGGTTTATGTGGAAAGAGTAGGCCGGTCTTACCAAAGAGCTCTACTCTTGTGGTATTGTTCTTAAATCCGTATTGAGGAGATGATCTGAAATCATCACCATGATCAAAACCTAATTGGCCACCCGCTTTTTCATCTCGCATGACAGTCACCCCAATCTGAGACACCATTTTTTCACCTTGGTACTTATACCGGTTCATCACATTGATTTGCCGACCCTTAGGGATGTCCATGAACCCATCTTCATTCTGATCTATCTCATTGTTGAAATAGTTGGTATGGAATAAAATTCCAGCACTCCATTTGTCATTGATCTCCCTGGCATGGTTAGCATTTACTTCAAACCGGCCAAACGAATTGGCATACCCGTTGAGGTAAAGCTTTTCACTATTCTCAGGTTTTTTCAATTCGACATTGATTTGACCTGTCATGGATTCATATCCATTCACGACTGTGCCGGCACCTTTTCCAACATCGATAGACTGAATCCATGTACCCGGAATATAAGAAAGTCCATATCTTCCTGCGAGTCCTCGCACATTGGGAACATTCTCGCGATTGATTTGAACATATCGACCATCCAGACCCAGCATTCGAATGGTTTTTGCCCCACTTACTGCGTCAGTGAATGAAACGTCCACTGAGGCATTGGTTTCAAAGCTTTCCGAAAGGTTACAGCAAGCCGCCTTTGTAAGCTCAGCCTCAGTGATTACTTCTATATGTTTCGATTCACGATCGTCCAAAAACGTGCTACTGGCCTGCACGACTACCTCATCCAACTCTTCAGTGTTTTCCTGAAGCATTATGTGCATCATTTGGGAAAGGTCAGCATCAAGTGTGTCGGCGAGGAATCCGGAATAGGAGAGCACGAGCATGGCGTCCCTATTGGATAGGGCAAGTTCAAACATGCCGTTGACATCTGTGACGGTTCCGTTTTGAGTTCCGAGTTCGATCACAGTGGCACCAATGAGTGCTTCGTGCTCTCTGGTTTCTATTTTACCTCTAACCGTCTGTCCGAATGATAGAAATGATAAAAAAATATAGCCTGCAAATAAGACTAGCTTTGAATACATATTTTATTAATGATCTGATTGTGAAAAATGAATGAATCGAACCTGTGAGAAGGTTCTTCTGGGTCACAAACAGATATTATATAAGGAAGGACTGGACAAGAACCGGAATATCACGATTGGGGAGAGGAGGATTGTAATTCTGGAAAGTTGGTTTTTCTTGTTCTATGGTGAATTCAATATCTCTTAGTAAAAAATGATTGACGATTGCCAGCTCATACAAATCCGGATTGGCGTCAAAATCAAAGTTTATAGTGGTTATCTCTTCGATTTTTAGCTGCTCAGAGACATCACTACAACACGGCACTTGTTCCTTTTCACCTTCGAAACAATGTTTTGGGTGCTCATTTACCGCAATAGACTTAAGGTCACCCATGCAATAATGCTTGTTTAAGGTGACTCCTGTGGTAGCAATCAGCAAGGTGATTGCTAAGAAAGTATTCGCTATGTTTCTGGCTATTCGCACTGTTGCAAAGATACGTAAAGATACCTCCAAGGTTTTAAAACCTTGGAGGTATTGATCTTACCTCAACCTCAAACTATTTCCAATCACAGATACAGAGCTTAAGCTCATGGCCAGTGCTGCCAGCATAGGGCTGAGTAGTATTCCAAACCAGGGAAATAGAATTCCTGCTGCTATCGGCACGCCCAGCATGTTATAACCAAATGCAAAAAACAGGTTCTGTTTGATGTTTTTCATTACATCCTCACTGAGTTTTCTGGCTCTCACAATACCATCCAGTTCACCTTTTACCAGAGTAATGCCTGCACTTTCAATGGCGACATCAGTTCCGGTACCCATAGCAATTCCCACATTTGCCTGAGCCAGGGCAGGTGCATCATTGATGCCGTCACCAGCCATGGCAACTACTTTTCCTTCCCGCTGTAGCTTTTCTACATAGCTATGTTTGTCCTCGGGTAGCAGCTCTGCTTCGAATCCATCCAGTGATAGTTTCTCTGCAACACCCTGTGCTGTTTTGCGATTATCTCCGGTGAGCATAATCACTTCGATACCTAAATCCTGAAGGGACTTGATGGCCTCTGCAGATGTTGTTTTGATGGCATCAGCAACACTTATGAAACCTTCAATCTTCTCATCTCTGATCAGGATCATGACCGTTTCACCCTGGCTTTGCCTTTTCTCTATGACTTCTTTTTGATCAGGATTGAGTTGAAGGTTAAATACCTCTAAAAGCTTTTCGTTTCCGATCGCAATCTCACTTCCTTCGATTTTACCTTTCACTCCTTTGCCGGTAATGGAGTCAAAATCTTTCACCTCTATCAGTTTTAAATCTTCTTGTTCAGCAGCCTGCACAATAGCCTGAGCGAGCGGGTGTTCACTACTGTTTTCCAGTGATGCTGCCCATTGAAGGATTTCATCTTTTTTACTTGAACCGAAGGGCTCAATATGCTGTAAGGAAGGTTTACCCTCAGTGATGGTGCCAGTCTTATCGACCACCAACGTGGTGACTTTGTGCATCTCCTCCAGTGCCTGGGCATCTTTGATCAGTACGCCCTGTTTGGCGCCTTTTCCGGTTCCAACCATAATAGACATGGGGGTGGCCAATCCCAACGCGCAAGGACAAGCGATGATCAGCACGGTGACCGCACTGGTAAAAGCATAAACCATAGCAGGATCAGGTCCCCATAAAGCCCATACGATGAATGAAATAATAGCGATCGATACGACCGTAGGGACAAAGTAACTGGAGATTTTATCTGCCAGATTTTGAATGGGCGCTTTGGTTCTGCTCGCTTTATTTACCATTTCGATTATCTGAGAGAGGAGGGTATCACTTCCCACTTTAGTCGCTTTCATCAGGAAGCTGTTGGTACCATTGATGGTACCACCGATTACTTCATCACCCGTGTTTTTCTCTACTGGGTTAGGTTCTCCGGTAATCATGGATTCATCAATGGAGCTTTTGCCCTCTGTGATTTCTCCATCAACAGGGATTTTTTCGCCTGGTTTGATTTTTATAATGTCATCGATTTCTACTTCCTCCAGTGGAATTTTTTTCTCATTTCCATCGCGAATGACAATGACTTCCTGTGGGACAAGATTTAGAAGCTCCCGAACGGCGGAGTTAGTTTGACTTCTGGCTTTCAGTTCCAGTACCTGACCCAATAAAATGAGTGTAAGAATCACAGCGGCTGATTCGAAGTAAAGGTGTACGTTTCCATTTTCGGTCTTGAACTGCTCAGGAAACATATCAGGGAACAGAAGTCCAATGATGCTAAATAAATACGCTGCTCCGGCACCCAATGAAATCAATGTCCACATGTTTGGAGACTTATTGATGATGGACTTATAACCTCTCACGAAGAATTCACCGGAGGTATAGAAAATTACTGGTGTGGAAAGGATGAACTGTACCCATGCCCATGATCTTTCACTGAGAATATTTGTAAGAGAGACACCCACCATATCACTCATTGCGATAAAGAAAACCGGCAGGGTAAATACCACTGACCAGATGAACTTCTTACGCATGTTGAGATAGGCTTTCTTTTCGCTGGAGCCTTGCTCATTGGAAACAGACTTAGGTTCCAAATCCATCCCGCATTTCGGACAGCTGCCCGGCTCATCCTGCTCCACTTCAGGGTGCATGGGGCAGGTATAGATGGTCTTATTTTTGGATGTGGCGGATTGCTCCTGCTCCAAATCCATGCCGCACTTGGGGCAATCACCCGGTTCATCGTACTTCTTATCACCTTCACAGAGCATGGGGCAATAGTACTTACCGCCAGTATCATGTTTTTCTTTCTTTTTGGAGTGAGTGTGATGTGCATGATGATCTTCTGGATGGATATCATATCGATCACCGTGTGCATGAAGAGCTTCCTTTAGTTCATCGATGGATACTTCTTCCTGCATGGTGAGTGAAGCCTTGCCGGCAGCTAAATCCACTGCTGCAGCTTCTACCTTGTCATGTGATAGCAAAGCATCTGTCACATGACTTTTACATCCCTCACATGACATCCCGGAAATAGTATAGGTCTTTTTCATAATTCAATAATATGAATACAAAAATGCAACCTATACTATATGGAAGTGTTACAGAATTTTTGGAAACTGTTATATGATTTTGCTATTCGTACCTCAGCGCATTGACCGGATTTAACTTGGCAGTTTTGTAGGTCTGGAAGCTCACGGATATAAATGCAATCAATGCAGTTATAATCATTGTAATAACGAATATAATCGGGTTGATAGATGTATGATAGGCAAAATCATTGAGCCAATCATTACCAAAATACCATATTAAAGGAATCGCAAGAATATTTCCTAAAAGTACCAGGTAAACGAACTCCTTGGAGAGAATGAAAACGATTTGTGCAATGCTGGCACCCATTGTTTTCCGAATGCCTACTTCTTTTGTTCGACTAAGCGCAACAAATGAGATTAGTCCAAACAAGCCAATGGCCGACACAATGATTACGATGACAGCAAAAATGGAAAGCACTTTTGCCAATTGGTTTTCTTCCCGATACTGTCTGTCAAAATCCTCATCAAGGAAAAAGTATTCCAACGGGTAGCTTCCAAATGTCTGAGACCATTTGTCTTCTATGCCTTTGATTAAATCATAGGTTTGATCAGCCTGATACCGTATCGCATAGTATCTTCCATACCTATCACCGGAATAGTCCATTGCTTTTGGCCAGATATTTTTCTGAAGTCCTAAGCCATGATAATCTTTTACCACGCCGATGACCTTACCTTCAGGAGTGCCTGATGGTGAAACAATCATTTTACCAATCGCATCCTCCGGACTTTGCCAGCCCATGGCTTCTACGCATGTCTCATTAATGATCAGGCCATCGTTTAGCTCCGACTGCTTAGCAGGATTGAAGTTGTTTCCAGCAATAAGCTTCAGACCAAGAGCATCGATGTAATTTTCATCAATAGCCATGTATTCTGTATCCACCTGCTCTCCTTCAATTTTCTCTGGATAGGCCCATTGTCCTTGCCAGCCAGGTCGTCCGGGTAGGGCATTAGTGTGACTAACGGATTCAACCCCTGATAGTGTCTTGAGTTCGTTTTTGAGCGCTACTCTCGTAGAGTTTTGTGGAAGGTTTGTGCCGTCAATAATGAGTAATTGTTCTTTTTCAAATCCTAACTCCTGGTTTCGCATGAAATTGATTTGGCTGATGACCAGAATGGTAGCTAAGACCAAAGCGGAAGAGATAAAAAACTGGAAAGTGATTAACATTTTTCGAAGGCTTAGCCCCTGGTATGTTTTATCCAGCTTTCCATTGAGGGCATTTAGTGGTTTTAATCCAGAGATGACCAAAGCAGGGTAGTAGCCAGACATGAAGGAAACTATCAGAATCAAGCTCCCCATACCGATTAAAATTTTCGCATTTAAGAATGAAGCGAGATCATAGTTCTTATTCATTAATTCATTGAAAAAAGGGAGAATACCTAGTATGATGACAATGGCTAAGCCAAATGAAATGATGGTGAGCAAAAATGATTCAGTCATGAATTGTGTGACGATTCCTCTTTTTGATGAACCGACAATTTTTTTCATGGCTACTTCTTTCGATCGGTATGCAGATCGAGCAGTGCTGAGATTTATGTAATTGATGGAGGCCAACAAAAGAAGAAATATAGCGATGATTGTTACGGTTTTTACTCTTTTCATCGAGCCCTTTGGACCAAACCCATTCCAATATGTTTCGCCTAGATAAATGTCTTTGAGTGGGACTAAAGCGGTTGTTAATTCCATACCCATTTCGTCAAGCCAGTCCCCTATATTTTCATCATAGATATTGGCAACTTTGCTTTGGAATTTCACAGGATCTTCACTCTCTTTTAGCAAGACATAGTTTCTTACATCAAAATTTCCCCACCCATCGGTATAACTGAAGTATCTGAAGTCAGGGAACGTTGAAAAAGACATCAGCATGTCAAACTGAATGTGTGAGTTTTTGGGAATGTCTTTCATCACACCGGTTACTTTGAAATCCACTGAATCTCTTAAAGTAATCGTTTGACCTAGTGCCGGTTCGTCGAAGTAAATGTCTTCCATTGATTCTGTGATAACAATGGAGTAGGGATCCTTGAGTGCTGTTTCAGCATCACCTGATTTCAATGGGAATGAGAACATATGAAAGAACTCCTCACTTGCGTAAAACACTTTGTGTTCGTATCGCTTACCCTCGTGATTTAGCTTGAAAGCAGGAGATGCCCATCGGGTGTATAAAACCGATTCAACTTCCGGATATTGGGTTCGAAGCTGATACCCGATCGGATGGGCATTGGTTTCCATGCCTCCCCCTTGTGAAGCAGTAACAACTTTATATATGCGATCTCCTTTTGCATGAAAATTGTCAAAATATAACTCGTCCATCACGTACAATAGAATGAGACTACCAACAGCCAATCCTAGTGAAAGCCCGACAAGATTGATACCTGAATGAGTTTTGAATTTAAGTAAGTTGCGAAATGCGAGTTTTAGCGTTCTCATGATAGTAATGATTAGTCCTATTTTATAAATCCATTTGAAGTTTTTGAGTAGGCTGAATCTGAAGAGCTTGAATACCCCGAGGGTGTACCTTTTTTGTGCTTCTTTGACTGAATGAGTTTCTAAATCATCGTAGAACACCTCTTCTAGATCGCCTTCGATCTCCTCAAGGTATGCTCCGTGGATAAACAGTCGAAGCAGCCTCCGGGACCATTTCGGTGGTAGAATCTCACTCATCTATTTAGATGGTTTTCAATCCTTCAGCTGTGATCTGAGTCCAGAAGCTTTCGCGTATCTGTTTGATTTCGCCCAATACTTTGTGAGCATATGGTGTGGCATTATAAATGCGCTTGCGCTTTCCACCACGCTTTTGAGTAGCCTCTCCAAACTCAGAAGTCAGGAATCCTTTTTCCTCCATACGCTTGAGTGCCGATTGGATGGAACCAACACTTAACTGCTCATCCATCCTTTTTTCCAGCTCTTTTTTGATCTCCACGCCATAGGCTTCCTCCTTCAGCAGAATCACTGCCAGCAACACCATCTCTTCAAACTCACCAAGTTTAGTCTTCTTCATTTGCTTATTTTTTCTGGAGTATTTCGCTATTTGCCTCATCCCATGATTGAAAATGTTCTATTTCTCAATGAATGGGTTAAGCGGCACGCTTATATTATTCGTAATTGCAGTAAAAATGGTTGCAAAATATTATTCGTAATTGCAGTTTTTATAATAAAAGTGCTAAATAGTGTCCAAAGGCTTTCTTAAAGGCTTTTTTTGTTTTTTAAATTGAGAGGGGGATAGGCCGGTTTCTTTTTTGAATTGTGCAGATAGGTGAGCTACCGAACTATAGTTCATCGCGTGTGCAATTTGTGAGAGTGTCAGTTGATTATAGAATAGTAATTCTTTTACTCTTTCTATTTTTTGTGAGGTAATGAATTTCTCAATAGTGATGCTTTCAACTGAAGAGAATAGCTTGCTGAGGCTGGAGTAATCTTTGTGCAATTTTTCTGACAGGAAGGTTGAGAAATTGACTTTTAGCGGTTGCTCGGTGTAATGAATCTGCTCAACAATTAAGCCTTTGATATTACTGATGATCGCAGAGGTTTTATCCTCCAGTAATTCAAAGCCTTTTGATTTTAGTAAAGAAGATAGATTTGCTTTTTGCTCTTTATCCAACGGTCTTTTTAGCTGCACTTCTCCAAGAACTACTCCTTCAAATCCAACATTCGCTTCATTCAGGGATTTCTTCACTGCCTCGATACATCGCGGGCAGACCATGTTTTTGATGTGAATAACAGCATTCATAATGTTAAGCAATCTACAAAATATGCGCTGAGAACGTTCAATGAAGTAATATTTGATTAATTGATGTTTTGTACAACTAATTATAAACTTGTACGTTTGTACAACAAATAAAATTCGATACTAATGAAAGGAGCACATTTAGGCGAGTTGGAAGAGCTGGTTTTGTTAACTGTTGGATCTCTAATTGACCAGGCTTACGCTGTGGTGATTATGGAGGAGATCAGTTCAAATACTAATCGTAAAATGGATGTTACCGCGATTCATTCTGTACTGAGACGATTAGAAAAGAAAGGTTACGTAAAGTCCGAAATGGGAGGAGCTTCTAATGAAAGAGGTGGAAGAAGAAAGCGCTTTTTCAGCCTTACCAAAGCAGGTAGGAGTGTTCTGGATCAATCAATGGAGTTACGCTATTCACTATATCAGAAGTTGCCAAAGCTGTCATTTGTATCGCCAATTCATTCAATAATACAACTATGAGGCTTCTAGCTCTAAGTGCGCTGGTTTTGTTAACCACCATGTTTAACTCATTCGCTCAGGATAGATATAATTATCATGATGGTAGGTGGTCATCCACTGGAAATGAAATATTGTACTATGCAGATGTTGATGGGGATTTTGATGTTTATCTCGCTGATATAGATGGAAATATTATTGACAAAATAACCTCAGACTCTACTTATGAAGGGATGCCCGCATGGGGGTTGAATGATGAAGTGATTTCCTATTCATCAAATAGGTCGGGAAATTTTGATATCTATTCTTTCAATCTAGTTACCAGAGAAACAAAAAATCTTACGAACACTGAGGTTTTTGAAGGGACTCATCGATGGTCTCCTGACAAATCCAAAATTGCCTATGAAAGAAAGGAGAATGGGAATACCGATATTCATATTATGGATTCAGATGGCTCAAATAAGCGCGTTTTAGTAGCTACCGGTTCCAATGATTTTGCGCCATACTGGTCAGAAAATGGTGAGTATATCTTTTATCAATCTTCCGAAAGCGGTAGCTATCAACTCTATAAGATAAAGAATGATGGGACTGACAAAGAACAACTCACTTTTGGTGAATCGCATAACCTCATGGGATCAATATCTAAAAATGGAAAGTATGTTTTTTTTATTTCATTCAATTCTGATTACCCTCAAATAAGCAGGATGCGGAGTGATGGTTCAGAAGTTATTCAACTCACCTCTTCCAGTAACAGAAAGGCAAGAGCGGAGGTGTCACCAGATGGCAATTTGATCCTGTATAATCAGATTGAAACAGTAGAGAACAAGTCTGTTTTCAAATTTCGATTATTGTCCGAAGATGGTTCTTCAGACACAGAATTTGTACTTAAAAACATGAGGTAGCATGTTAGAACCTCCAAAATTAGCCGACAGGTTCCTTGAGTGGTTTTGCGATCCTTATCTATTGGAGGATTTACAAGGTGACCTCCATGAAATTTATGAGGCAAAGGTGAGCAAAGGTTGGAAGCGGGCGAATCTGTATTACTGGTGGATGGTCTTACGCTCTTTCCGATGGTCGGCATTAAAAAAGAATCAAAAACTCAAAACTTCAGGACTTATGATTACCAAAAACAACTTCAAAATTGCATGGCGTGTATTGCGACGTGACAAGTTTAACACAGCCATAAATTTGTTAGGCCTTACAATTGGCATTACATGCTTTTTATTGCTTGGGTTATTCGTAAAACAAGAGCTTAGCTATGATCAATTTCATGCCAAAAAGGATCGTATTTATCGTTTGCTCTTAAACGAGGATTATGGTGATGGCCGCACATTTTACAATGCCACAACACCGCTTCGATTTGAATCGATGCTTGAGGAGAACTTCCCGGAAGTAGAGCGAGGTGTTCAATATATTCGAAGAACTCATTTGGTTGGGAGAGGAGAGAAAAGAATCAACGAGCCTGTGGCTATAATTAGTCAGGGCTTCTTTCAGGTATTTGATTTTGATTTGTTATTTGGAAATGCGGAACAGCCTTTTTCATCAAAAAGTGGAGTGCTTCTTTCCAGGGAATATGCTCAAAAATATTTCGGAGAATTGGACCCTCTTGGAAAGGCTTTTGCCATTCAGGTGAATGATGAAATTCGGAATTTTGTGGTTGAAGGAATTTTTGATGATATCCCGAAAGAGTCCAGTATTCAATTTGATATAGCCCTATCCAGTGAGATGCAGCGAGACTTGTACAGTGATAGAGCTTTCACTGCATGGTTTAATATCGTTCCGGAAACCTATATTTTATTGGAAGAAGGAGTGAAGCCTGCCGATTTGGATGAGAAGGTTCAGGATGTGATCATGAGCTTCATGGCTGATCTGGACATGGCCGGTGAGCCAATCCAAAGAGGTCAATACAATATTGAATTTCAGCCTTTGACAGACATTCACCTGAATCCTAATGTTCCACTTGGGTTTGCTCCAGTAGGAAACCCTCAGTATGTAGCGATTTTGGGTGCTATTGGTCTTCTGGTGATTATTATCGCATGTATCAATTATGCCACGCTTTCCATCGGTCAGTCTTTGAAGCGTGCAAAGGAAGTTGGAGTTAGAAAAGTACTGGGAGCGTTTGGTAGTGCGTTGACTGCTCAATACCTGGTAGAAGGTATTCTTTTGTCCGTAATTGCAATGACTATTGGGGTTGTTTCTGCTTTTCTCCTAGTGCCGACCTTCAATTCACTGACCGGGACCGACCTGACTCTGACTTTTGAATGGTGGCACTTAGCCCTTTACATCCTGCTTGCGGTAGTAATTGGTTTCGTTTCCAGCATTTATCCGGCATGGATTCATTCGAAATTTAAAGCAGTTTCAGTACTGCATGGAAGTAATCAATCAGCTGACAAGGTGAAGGCAAGAAAGGGGATGGTGGTGTTTCAGTTTATTATAACTGTATTTCTAATAAGCACCTCGTTGTTAATTCGGCAGCAGGTAAATTATCTGCAAAACAAAGATCTGGGCATCAAGTATGATGCAGTGATTTCTGCCAATTTAAATCCGAGTCCGGAAGCACAGCGAATTGTTGAGTTGACGGAAAGCGCAATGGATAATGGAGAGATATTAAAAGCCCGGTTATCTAAGTATCCGGAGATCACCCAAATTGGGATGGGTAGTCATGTATTCGGTACAAATGGCTGGGCACATTATGGATTTAATGACAAAGAAGGAGATTTTAAGCGCTTTCGTTTGTTGGTTGCCGACCCGGAATACCTGTCGCTTTTTGATGTTAAGGTCAAAGAAGGAAGGTTGTTTGAACCTGGAAATACCCTGGATGAACGTCAGGGGGTGTTATTGAATCCTGCAGCTGTAGAGCTACTAGAGTTGGAAAATCCGGTGGGCGGACAATTACCGAACGATGAGTTCGGTGATCATCAAATATTGGGTGTGACAGAAGCGTTTCATTTTTCTTCACTTCATAACTCGATTGAGCCACTTGTGATCGTCCAAAATCCACTACCTATTCTGATGGGAATATCCGATCTGGATATCAATGATTCTTTCGTTCCAAAATTAGTATTCAGGTACAATGGCTCTAACCTGATGGATGCAACAGATATCCTTAGAAAAGAATGGGAGGCCTCCTTCCCAAATGAGAGTTGGAATTATGAGTTTGTGGATGAGCGGATCAAGTCTCAATATGAGAGTGAGGCACGAATGAATAAATTGATTACAGTTGCTACTGTTTTATCGATTGTCATTGCTGCGCTGGGCTTGCTGGGTCTTTCCCTACTGGTGGTGAATAGTAAGGTGAAGGAAATAGGCATTAGAAAGGTAATGGGGGCATCAACTTGGTCAATTTTTGGCTTATTGGCCAGAGGGTTTTCTATTCAAATCGCGATTGCGATTGTTTTATCCATTCCAATTACCGTGCTGTTGATGAATCAATGGTTGGAAAATTTTGCCTATCGGACAAGTATAGGAGTAGGCCTATTTGTGGTCAGCGCATTAGCTTCTATCCTGGTTGCGGGTGCGGTCATTAGCTATCAAACCATGCGTGCCTCCAAAGTAAATCCGGTTGAGTCGTTGAGGAGTGAATAACTACTTTTTCACCTTCACAATCTGCTGAAAAAACACATTGTTGGGGACGGTGATGATGCCGTCCTTATCTTCTAGTTTTGTGTAGATTAGTCCAATGTCTTTCACTTTTCCTGTTACTTCTTTTTCTAAAAGTGTGACTGTATCAGTGATTTTAAATGGATTGATTGTGTAGATGATGATTCCAGCAACTATGTTGCTAAGGATACTCCATATCGCGAAAAAACCAATTGCGATAACACCTAAAATACTACCAAGAGAAATCCAGAGGTTGTTTAAATCCCCTCCCCATATGATAATGAGCAGTATGATGGTGAAGGTATAAAGTGAAACCATCAGCAATCGCTTGGTAGCAGCTGTACGATTGAGGTCATAAGAGAATTTATTTCCAAGTCGCTTGATACTTTTTTTGATAAGCCAGCGTGATGAGATGAATAAAATCAGAATGATTAGTGTAAGTGCAGCTTGCGCGAAATAGTTTGTTTCCACTCTGCCAATAAAATCGGTTAATTGCTCCATGGAGTAAAATTAATCGAGAGCTTTCTCATTATTAAAAAACAAAAAAAAGGCTACCTGAACAGGTAACCCTTTTGAAAGCAGAAATTAATGTTTGACAGTAGTAAATCCTTTGGTGATTAGCCGATAAAAATAGTGACAATAGCTAGTGACAAGGCTAAGCCAGCTGTACATATCACAAAACTTTTGTTAATAAGACCTTTTTGTTCCTTGGTTAATTGAAGTAAAGCCATGGTGGTAATTGTTGGTTATGACTATGAAGTAAAACAATCCAAAAACCAACTGCAATTTTGTTCGTTGAAGTCCATTCCTTCTTAGATAATTGTCTGAAAATCAAAGATTAGACTATAGCCAGTCTTTGCGTTTGAAATAGATTACCATTCCAATGAAGATACTTATCATCACTCCCCATACGATGAAATAGCCGTTTCTGAACTGAAGCTCTGGCATGTATTCAAAGTTCATCCCATAAATGCCGGCAATGAATGTAAGAGGGATGAAAATGGTAGCCACAGTGGTCAAAACCTTCATTGTCTCATTCATCTTTTGACTGAGAGATGCATAATAAATGTTTGTTAAGCTTTCAAGTGATCGTGTGGTTGAGTCCACTTCTTCCAAAGCATTAGAACAGCTCATTTTAAGGTCATTGATGTATTTGATGTTTTCTTTTTGAAAGAAAGTGGTGCGGTTGTTTAAAATATAATTGATTGACTCAGTCATTGGGGTCAGAGATTTTTTTATCAGATCCGCTCTTTTTTTACTCTTTTCAAGAGCGAACAAGGTTTCTTTATGAGGGTTATTATAGACCTCCTGTTCAAGCTCCGCAATGTCCTCATTAATGTCTTCAATTGTCTCAAAGTAATTATCAAGTATGGCATCCAATAATTGGATTAACAGATAGTCAGAAGTTCGTTTCCTTATAAACCCAATTCCTTCTCTGATTTTATACCTGATGTCGTCAAAGTGATCACTTTCTTTTTCCTGAAAAGAAACCACGTAATTTTTTCCCAGCACAAATGATAATTGCTCTACATCAATTTGATCATGCTCATCCAGCAAAATTGATTTTAGATTGAAAAAAAGATAATCATCAAATTCATCAACCTTTGGTCTCTGAGTGGTATCCAATAGATGTCTGACCGAAAGCCTGTCCATCTTTATGGTTTCAGCTAGTTCTTGTATGAGTTCTACTTCATGCAGTCCGTGAATGTTTAGCCAATAGATGTGTGAATCTTTCGGATTGATCATTGGTGTGAAATCTTTTTGATTGGATTCCAGCGCTTCATTTTCGTTAAACGTGAATAACTGGACTTTAACTTCCTCCAGTTTTTTCTCCCCAATGAAAGTGATCTCTGCCTTTCTCTTGGCTTTGGTTTTGAGATCTGCATACATATTTATTGGAGTAAGTGTAATATCTGTCAGGGTTTTTAATCCTGATAAAAGAAGTTTGTCCGGTCTCACCAGGTCTATTGGGTTAATCTTTTTTTTCTTTTTGCTCATAGCTTCAAGTTAGTCAAGTTAAGAACAGATAGGAAAAGTTAAATCAGTGATGGTAGGTTTGAAACATTGTAAGTGAAATTCAAGTTAAAATTGTTGTCTTATTATATGAGTGAGAAAGAGATTGTACAGGAGCGACTTCAGGAGAAGCAACGCATGGTCAATGCCAGTAAGCACATGACTAAACTTTTTATTGTTACCAGCTCACTCATATTTGTCACACTTCTTATTGTTTGGGTCTTGCAAAAGCTGCCTGACCTAATCATCCCTACTATTTATGAGGTCGCCACATGGTTTATCCTGGTTAGTAGTGCTTTGATTGTAATGGGGCAGTTCAAGATCAGAGAAGATGAAATCGAAAAGGCATTTCGGTTTACTGGTTTGGGATTATTTTTCGGTCTCCTTTTTTCTGTGCTACAGGTGATTGGCTGGCAGGAGTTGCTAAGTTCTAACCTGTCTTTTCGGAATATACTTTTTCCATTTGCCCTGATTCACTTCATTCATGTGTCTATTGGGTTGTTGCTTTTGGCTTCCGTATTCAGAAAAATAAGGGAGTATCGGGTGCACTCAAAATCTCGTCAGTATGCGTATAATGTCTTCTTATTCTGGCATTTCCTGGGAGGGGTGTGGCTGGTCTTTATTTTTTTGGGTTAGTAAGTCGGAAATGCTGGATTTGTCGGTGCTGGCGTTTCGGTCGGTGACCTCACAATCAAGAAGATAGATTGATGCCAAATTTGAAGTGGGACATACTGGATTCGAACCAGTGACCTCTTGCCTGTCAAGCAAGCGCTCTAAACCAACTGAGCTAATGCCCCAATGAATCATTTAAACAGATAAGATAACATCCATTAAAGGAGTGCTAAAGTAGTCTATTTATAAAGATTTAATAATAAAAAAAGGGAGCAAATTGCTCCCTTAAGTTGTCGGGGTGGCAGGATTATTCGTATGATCCTTTACCCTGAAAATTCCGAAAGCAAAGTTTGTCACTTCGTTCCTTCACTTTTTCCTTTTCATATGCTCATTGGAGTTAAACTCCATTCACCAAAAAAAGAAAAAGCCCGCAAGTAGGTTGCGAGCTTTGCTTTCTTGTCGGGGTGGCAGGATTCGAACCTGCGACCCCCTGGTCCCAAACCAGGTACACTAACCGGACTGTGCTACACCCCGTTCCCGACATTTTTCGGTTCCGTTTTCCAAAACGGAACGCAAATGTAGAAATTCAATATTTAAATAGAAGCATCGTGTTGATTTTTTTTGGATAAAATAGAAGTTCTTATTTTTTGATTTATTTCTCTTTGATTTAAGAATACAAAATCAAGTATTTATTTACTTTTAAAATCAGTTCAATCAACTAAATCAATATTTATGAAAAAGATTAAATACTTAGCCTTCATCAGTCTCATCGGTTTGTCATCATTATCAGCTACTGCTAATGAAACTGATCCGAAAGAAACAGATCCTCAGGAAAGAGTAGAGCAACTTGAAAACAGAGTACATCAGATATGGGAAATGGATTTTTCCGACATGGACAAGGAAGAAAAAGCTGCTTTGAAATTGGAGGTGAAAGAAATCAAGAAGGAGTTAAAGCAAGCAGGTCTTGACAGCAAAGTTTCCATTTCTATTGGTGCAATTATTATAATCCTTCTTTTGTTGATCCTATTGACTTGATGGCCAACACAAAACCTTCAAGGTATCCCAGCAGGGGCACTGATGATAAAGAGACCTTATATCAGATTGTTGATGAAGGTCTTTTTTGTACCATAGCATTTAATCGCGATGGTGTTCCCCATCAGATTCCCACTGGCTTTGCCAGGGTGGAGGGTGAAATTTATATCCATGCCTCGGCCAAAAGTCATTTCATGGAAAGCATCATTGGACAAGAGGTGAGTTTTTCTATTACTCACATGGATGCCCTCGTCCTTGCGCCCACGGCATTTGACCATTCGTTTAACTATCGGTCGGTAATTGGATTTTCGAAAGTAGAAGAGATTACGAACCCCAACGAAAAAGTAAAGTTCTTTAACTTATTCACAGACCGGTACATTCCCGGTCGAATAGCAGATGTAGGGGAACCAAACCCCGAACAGGTGGCCATTACGAAGATAGCTCGGCTTTCGCTGGCAAATGCTGCTGCAAAAGTCAGAATGGGTGACGTAAACATGAAGATGGAGGGCGTTGATACCTGGTGTGGGGTTATTCCAATTGAGTGGAGATATGGTGAGCCCATTGTAGATTCTCAAATAGATGTAGATAGAAACCTCCCGGAATATTTAAAAAAGCTCATTGATGGATCTGGCAAGCCTTAAGACTCAAAATATAACAGAAGAGCAGCGCTTTATGCTACAGCTTGATGATGCCACTGCCTTCATTGACTACAAGGTTGGTAAAAGTGGGGCTATTTATCTGATTCATACGGAAGTGCCGGAAGAAATGGAGGGGCAGGGTGTCGGCCATAAACTGGTGAGGGAATCGCTGGCAATGATTGAAAAAGATGAGTTGAAAATTATTCCACTATGTCCATTTGTAAGGTCTTTTATTAAAAACAATCTGAGTGACTACACGCATTTATTAGCAGAAGGAGCTAAATTGTAATATGGCAGAAAAAATAAAAGAATACGAAAGCGAAGAGTTAACCGTAATCTGGAAGCCGGAGAAGTGCATCCATTCAGAGGTTTGTTATAAAGGTCTTCCGGATGTTTTTGATCCTAAAGCCCGGCCGTGGGTAAATGTGGCTGGCGAAAGCGATCAAAGAATTAAGGAACAAATTGACAGGTGTCCTTCAGGAGCCCTTTCTTACAAACTAAAAAATGAATCTGTAGCAGGAGATACCATTGAAGACGAACAGATTGTAGAGGTTACGAAAGGAGGACCGCTCATGGTTTACGGAAATATTAAAGTGAAGCATCACGACGGTTCTGAAACGTCAAAACATCGGATGACTGCCTTTTGCAGGTGTGGAGCTTCTTCAAACAAACCATATTGCGATGGTACGCATAAGAAAATCAACTTTGAGGGATAACTTTTACTTTTAAGGTTTACACCTATACCAGTCAAATATGAGAATAAAAAAACCTAACCTAAACTGGGGAGATATCTTCGCTAACCTTCTTGCTTTATGTGCATTTGCAGCAATAGGACTGGGGCTATGGCTTTGTTATATTTTTATCGTAAAAATGAATGGCTTCAGTGAGGAGATTTGGCAAGATAGAACCCTCCTTGGAATGGCCGGTGAATTCCTTGGTGGAACAGTAGGTCCTATTTGGGCATTGGCAGGAGTGATACTTTTCTTTTTGGCTCTAATCTATCAAAAGCGTGAACTTGTGCTTCAACGCATGGAGCTTCAGGAGAGCAGGAAGATTATGGAAGATCAATCGCAGACTATTGCGATTCAACAATTTGAAAATACTTTCTTTCAGCTTTTGAACTTCCATATCAATGCTGCAAATCATATTCGAAACACCAAGATCAATGCAAAGGCAAAATCTCAGAATGCATTCGATGAACTTTATCTGGAGTTTAAAAGAGAAACGGATAAGCTAAAGAAGAGAAGAAAGACAGATGCAGGCGGATTAAGTCCGTCAGATGAATCATTTGAAAATACCTTCATTGCTGTTTTTGAAGGTTATAAAAACACCTTCCAACATTACCTGGAGAACTATAAAGCACTTCTTCTCTTTATAAAGAGCAAGAGTCATGATCCGGCTTTTTACTACAACATAGTCAAGTCACACTTCACTGAGCAGGAAGTACAGGTTCATTTTTATTATATCATTCTGGTTTCCAAGAATAAGGAATTGATTGAAGTCATTGAAAAATATCATCTATTCCAGAAACTGAATGAACGCACTGTTGCTGATGTCGACCCATATCACCTGAAAAAAGTGAATGAGGAAGCGTTCAAGAGGGAAGATTAATTAAAGTAGCGAGGAGCGGGGTTGACCGGGGAGGCGCACCTCCCGCCGACCTCAATGCCCACAAAATTGTTTGGGTATAAAAAAAGCAGCCCGAAAGCTGCTTTGTATAGTAGCGAGGAGCGGAGTTGAACCGCCGACCTCAGGGTTATGAATCCTGCGCTCTAACCAACTGAGCTACCTCGCCAAGAAAATTTGAGACACGAAATTCATCAGAGAACTGATGTGTCCCTCAAAAAGGAACGCAAATCTATAAAAGATTTCTTTTTAGCCATGAGCTTGTTGGAATAGATTTTTTTTTTACCTTATCAAAAATTTCACCGGTATGGCAAAGTACAAATATGTAGGGGAGTTTGAATTCAACGCGTCCAAGAAGATGCTTTACCCATATTTCAGCACTGCATCAGGCTTAGCACAATGGTTTGCCGACGATGTGAACATCAATAATGAAGATAAAGTATATACATTCATTTGGGATGGAGATGAATCCAGAGCCAGGCTCACATCCAATAGAACCAATCATCATGTACGCTTCGATGTAATAGATGAGGATGACGAGGATGATAATAATTTCTTCGAATTCAAAATAGACATGAATGAGCTTACGCAGACTGTCTATGTTCGCATCACCGACTACTCGGATATGGACGAGGAAGAGGCCAGTGAATTATGGGAAACACTTATTCATGATCTCAAAGAGATTGTTGGAGGCTAATAGCCTCAGGTAGTCTGGTATCTTTCTTGCTATCATCCTATTTTCTAATTTTGCACGCTTATGAGAATGAGAAAGTTGGATGTCCTGATGCTTAAGTCCTTCATTGGACCTTTTTTGCTAACCACAGCTGTAGCCAACTTTATTCTATTACTTCAATACATGCTCAAATATTTCGATGATTTTGTCGGAAAGAATTTGGGCTTTTCTGTTTTTGCAGAACTGATTTTTTATTTCTCCCTCAATATGCTTCAGGTGGCCCTGCCGTTGGGAGTGCTGCTTGCTTCACTTATGACTTTTGGGAATCTTGGAGAGCAATTTGAACTAACCGCTATCAAGAGTTCCGGAATATCACTTCTTCGAACACTTAGACCAATTTTTCTATTTGTTCTGGTGTTATCGGTTGGCGCCTACTTTTTCAATAACTATACCATTCCGGCAGCCAACCTAAAAGCTTATAGTTTGCTATATGATATAAAACACACTAAGCCTGCTTTGGATATAAAGTCAGGAACGTTCTACAATGGAATACCCAATTATAGCATCAAGGCGAAGGACAAACTTCCTGATGGAAAAACGCTTTTAGATGTCATTATATATGATCACTCTTCTGGAAGAGGAAATAAAACGGTAATACTTGCAGACTCCAGCTTAATGTACACATTCATGGACGACCGCTATCTTAAGCTTGAAATGTATAATGGTCATTATTATTCGGAAGAGCCTAAGAGGGATAGTGAGATTGATCAGTTTTACCGAACCGAGTATGATAGAATGGATATGGTTTTTAGTCTGGCCTCCTTCGATTTGAAAAGAAGAAAAGAAGAGCTGTTTCAGAATAACAGACAAATGAAAAATATCTCAGAACTATCCCATGATATTGATTCATTTGAAAATCAGGTTGTTAGACAAAAAGCGAGTTTTATTCATACCACTAGAAGATACTTCGATTATCATATGACGAGTAAAGAATCAATTATTAATAAAAGTAAAATACAGTTGGATAGTGCTGATTTGGATACCGAGGATAGTGTAATGTCTGCTCCGATCAAAGCAGCAATTTTTCCAATTTCTTTGCTCTCCCAGGAACCAAAGAAGGCCTTAAAGAAAAAAAAGACCCTTCCCAGTCCTGAACTATTGAACGATCAGGATACAATTAATGATCAATCAAGTACGGCAATCGAAATCTCTTCAGATGTGAAGAAAGAAAGAAATTTCATTCAGGAGAAAAGAGAATTAACCAGGAAAGAACCATTTAGGCTTTCAACTTCTAAAATAGACACTTTGCAATGGGAGCACATAGATTCATATCTGGATGATAAGTTCAAAAACAAAAAACCAATGTTATCTGAAGCTTTGAATAAAGCACGTAACATAAAGGTTAATCTTAGTTCATCAAAAACCAGGTTGTATCAATATCAAAAGGATGTCAATCTCTATACGATTGAAATGCAAAAGAAATATGCGCAGGCGCTAGCTTGTGTTTTGATGTTCTTGATTGGGGCACCACTTGGCGCAATCATTAAAAAAGGTGGGTTGGGAGTTCCTACAATTCTGGCTATTTTCTTTTTCATTATTTATTATGCATTTACCAGTATAGGAGAGAAGCAGGCTAAATCCGGGGTGATGGATCCTTACCTTGCTTCATGGATGTCTGATATGATTCTTTTACCATTTGGACTTTACTTTTTAAAGCAAGCGAGAGTGGACGCTCGATTATTTGAACTAGATGCCTATCGGGTTGGAATAGAAAAGCTTAGGCGTAGATTTGCTCGGAATAAGAACAAAGCGTAAATTTGCGCTTCAATAAAAAGAGGTAGACGATTTTAGAATGTATCTAGCAAAAGAAAAAAAGGAAGAAATTTTTAAAGAGCACGGTAAGTCAGCTACAGACACAGGGTCTGCTGAAGGTCAAATCGCATTGTTCACTCATCGAATCAACCACCTGACTGACCACTTAAAAACTCAGAAAAAAGACCATGCATCAAGATTAGGTCTTTTGAAGCTAGTAGGTAAGAGAAGAAGACTTCTTGATTACTTGCACAAAAATGATATCGAGCGATATCGTAGCATCATTGCTAAGCTTAACATCAGAAAATAAAAAATAAAGGGGGATCAAATTTCTGATTCCCTTTTTTGATTATAAACACCCAGGGGTAAAACGTGTCCCTTTTATCTATTGAATATGAATGTAATTACTAAAACCTTCCAACTTTCTGACGGCAGGGAAGTATCCATCGAAACTGGAAAACTTGCAAAGCAAGCGGATGGGTCTGTCGTGGTAAGTATGGGGAATGCCAAGCTCTTGGCAACAGTGGTTTCTTCCAAAGAAGCCAAAGAGGGAGTGGACTTTTTACCACTTTCTGTTGATTATCAGGAAAAATTTGCAGCTGCCGGAAAGATTCCGGGTGGCTTTTTGAAAAGAGAAGGGAAACTATCTGACTATGAAGTGCTGATTTGCCGATTGGTGGATCGAGCGCTTAGACCACTATTTCCATCTGACTACCATGCTGACACGCAAGTATTTATTCAGCTAATTTCTGCTGATAAAGACGTAATGCCGGATGCACTCGCTGCACTTGCAGCATCTGCTGCGATCTCTGTTTCTGACATTCCGTTTGGAGGTCCGATCTCTGAGGTGAGAGTAGTAAAAGTAGACGGAGAATATAAAGTGAATCCAACGCCAGAAGAGATGGCGAAATCCACTCTTGATTTAATTGTTGCTGGTACTGCCGATAACATCATGATGGTGGAGGGTGAGTCTAAAGAAGTTGATGAGTCTGAAATGCTGGAAGGCATCAAAAAGGCTCACGAAGAAATTAAGGTTCAATGCGCTGCTCAGGAAGAACTTGCTAAAGAAGCTGGTACTACTGAAAAACGTGAGTACGATCACGAACCGAAGGATGAGGAGTTAAAAGCTTCCATGCACAAAGCAGTTTATCAAAAACTATATGATATAGCTGCTAAGAAGAATCCAAACAAGTCTGAAAGAAAAGAAGCTTTCAAAGCAGTTTACGAGGAGTATATCGGACAGTTCACTGAAGAGCAACTTGAGGAAATGGATGACTTCCTTCTAGGAAAGTACTTCCATGATATTGAAAAAGAAGCGGTAAGAAACTTTGTCCTTGACTCCAAAGAAAGAATTGACGGGCGTAAGCCGGATGAAATTCGACCAATCTGGTCAGAGGTAGATTATCTTCCCTCTGCTCATGGTTCAGCCTTATTCACACGAGGTGAGACACAATCTCTGACTTCTGTTACGCTAGGTACTAAGCTGGATGAGCAAATGATCGACGGAGCGATGATCTCCGGTTACAATAAGTTCATCCTTCACTATAATTTCCCTGGTTTTTCAACTGGTGAAGTGAGACCTAACAGAGGACCGGGACGAAGAGAGGTTGGACATGGTAATCTTGCCATGCGCGCATTGAAACCAATGATTCCGACCGAGGATGAAGGTAATCCATATACGTTGCGTGTTGTTTCTGATATCCTTGAATCAAATGGATCGTCATCAATGGCGACTGTATGTGCAGGAACGATGGCATTGATGGATGCAGGTATCAAGCTTAAAAGACCGGTTTCTGGAATTGCAATGGGAATGATCTCAGATGCAGAAACAGGAAAATATGCCATTCTTTCTGATATCCTTGGAGATGAAGATCACCTTGGTGATATGGACTTTAAAGTAACAGGTACGACAGAAGGCATTACAGCATGTCAGATGGATATCAAAGTGGATGGACTTTCTTATGATGTGCTTGCCGAGGCATTGGAACAAGCGAAAAAAGGTCGACTCCATATTCTTGGAGAGATGGCTAAATCTATCACAGAGCCAAGAGCAGAGCTTAAGTCTCATGCTCCTCGAATGGAACAGTTGCGAATTGATCGTGAGTTGATAGGTGCGGTGATTGGACCTGGTGGTAAGATCATCCAGGAAATTCAAAAAGAATCCGGAGCTACCGTAAACATCGAAGAAGATGAAAAAGGTGGTAAAGTGAGCATATTTGCTGTGGATGGTGAATCTTTAAATAACGCGATGGCTCGAATCAAAGCCATTGTACAGCAGCCTGAAGTTGGGGAAGTGTACGATGGTAAGGTAAAGTCAATCATGCCTTTTGGTGCATTCGTTGAATTCCTTCCTGGAAAAGACGGATTGCTACACATCTCTGAGATCAAGTGGGAGCGAGTAGAGAATGTTTCTGATGTGATGGAAGAAGGAGAGGAGATCAAAGTGAAGCTTATTGATATTGACAAGAAGACGGGTAAATTCAAGCTTTCAAGAAAAGTTTTGTTACCTCGTCCTCCAAAACCTGAACCAGCTGAAAAGACCGAAGAGTAATCTTCAGGACACTTTAGAATTTTTATAAGCCCGCAGGGCACAAAAGCTAATAAGATGGTGTTCTGTTTCGGAACACCATTTTTTTGTCAAATACTAGATAACCAAAAATGTCAACGGAACGAGTAAAAGTATTAATCATTGGATCTGGACCTGCAGGATTTACAGCTGCAATTTATGCTGCAAGAGCAGGCATGAAACCTGTTCTTTATCAGGGAGGACAGCCAGGAGGTCAGCTAACCATTACAAATGATGTAGAAAATTATCCGGGGTATCCTGACGGGGTAATGGGACCACAGATGATGGTCGATTTTCAAAAACAAGCTGAACGATTCGGTACGGATGTTCGGAGTGGAATGATCACATCCGTTGATTTCAGTGGGTGGCCGCACAAAGTGATTGTGGACGAAAAAAATGAAATAGAAGCTGAGGCTGTAATTATCTCAACTGGTGCTTCTGCAAAGTGGCTCGGACTGGAAAGTGAGCAGCGATTGAATGGGAAAGGCGTTTCTGCATGTGCTGTGTGTGATGGATTCTTTTTTAGAGGACAGGATGTAGTAATTGTGGGAGCCGGAGATACAGCAGCTGAGGAAGCGAGCTATCTTTCGAAGATTGTGAATAAGGTCTACATGTTGGTAAGAAGAGATGAAATGCGTGCATCTAAAATCATGCAGCAACGTGTAAAAAATGCGCCTAATATTGAGATTCTTTGGAATACAGAAACCAAGGAGGTCTTGGGAGATGAAGAAGTGAGTGGAGTAAAGGTTGTGAACAATCAAACTGGAGAGGAGCGTGTGCTTGAGGCTCAGGGCTTCTTTGTAGCAATTGGTCATAAACCAAACACGGATATCTTCAAAGGTTGGATCGATATGGATGAGCAGGGTTATATCAAAGCTGTTCCCGGCACCTCTAAAACAAATGTTCCCGGCGTATTCGCCACAGGTGATGCAATGGATAAAGTTTACCGTCAGGCCGTGACTGCTGCCGGAACCGGATGCATGGGGGCATTGGATGCAGAGAAGTGGATTGCAGAGAAAGAGGTGGAGATGATGGAAGCCTGAAGTCTATAGATGAATAGAGATTTTAAAGCCGGACATTCGTTCGGCTTTTTTGTTAGTTGTAGTATCCATTAATATCTAATGATATGATTGAATACTATTTTATGTGTCCCTATTGCGGAGCAGAGATCAGTATGCTTCTTGATCCTTCAGTTCAAAAGCAAGATTACGTGGAGGATTGCGAAGTTTGTTGTAATCCGATTCGGGTTCGATGTGAAATAGCAGAAGGCGATGTTGAGGTGTTTGATGCAATCTCTATAGAACAATAGGTCTAACCTTTAGGGTTTCCTTCGCTATCAAAGTTTTCCTTCAAATGCTTCTCGACAATCACGATTATACCGACCAGTAAGATGCACATGACAGAACATGAAATAAGAAGAGCTATAGCAGGTTCAAATAACAGATAGGTCACCACTTGGCAGATGATCGTTATGACAGCAATCCAGATCATTAAGTCTACTGAATACTTATTTGAGGCATCCCACGTTTCTTGGGACTTCATAGATTTTGTGGTCCGATAACCATAAAGCCAGTTTCTGTTTTTTGGTGGATATGCTTTGAAGATCAAACTTAGGATCAATAGCAATGGGCCAAGAGCTAGATTGGAAATAATAATAGGAGTGCTCATATTATAAATCTATATCCATTTTCATTACGTGATCATATCCAATATCAAAGATTTGCTGAGCATGTTTGGTGTCCATGATATCATAATTGACCAGCTCAGGAGGTTCTATGTATACATCACACATGCCCTTTAATTCTCCATTGCTTGGATTTACAGCAAGTTGAAACATACGGGTAGCGACTTGTATTAAGTTCGTCAACTCCTTTATTTCCTGAATTGGACTAATACTTACACCGATTACTTTTTCGCAATGTTTCTTTAATGGTTTTATTGGGACATTATCAAAAATACCTCCATCTGAATATAATTTACCATGTAATTCTACGGGACTAAAAAGAACAGGAATCGACGCAGATGCCTGAATGATATCTGCAAGTGGACCTTCTGTTAGATATTCAGGTTTACCATCCAACATGTTACTCACACAGATAATCAATGGGATTTCAAGGTCTTCCAATTTGTTTACAGGTATTTTTTTGAGCATTCTCGATTTCATTTTTGCAGAACTCAGCAGACCTGTTTTAGGAATATTTAATTCGGAAATGGCTGTAAACCGATATTCCTTTATGATATCAAATGCTTCTCTTGGTGAGTGGCCAGATGCAATAAATGCACCTGCTATGGCTCCCGCACTCACACCTGAAATAACATCTGGCTTAATGCCTTTTTCGTTCAAAGCCTGCAGGACTCCTAAATGTGCAAACCCTCTCGCACCTCCACCACCTAACGCAATTCCTAGATTATATTTCTTTTCTGATTTAGCCATGTTTCTAAATTAATGACGTTCTAACAAAAAAGGCATCCCTTTGGAGATGCCTTTAGTCATTCAGTCAAATATAACTTTTATTTCTCCACTCCCGGAGCTCTGTTGAGGTACTCCTCATAAAGCTGAGTGTGCCTGCTTACCATCGGGATATTCCATCCGTCAATAAAAACATACTTCACCTGTGTTTTGGTTTCGAATGGATCACCAGTCGTAACAAATAAGTTGGCCATTTTTCCTTTTTCAAGAGAGCCATATTTATCAGCAACACCAAAGATTTCAGCCGGCACAAGCGTAACAGCCTTTAATGCTTCTTCTTTGCCCATACCATAGGTAGCAGCAAATCCCGCATGATATGGAAGATTTCTGGTGTTTTCTACCTCATTTGTTCTGATAGCTACCTTTACTCCGGCTTTTTGCATAATTCCGGCATTCGCATAGGGACGATCATATCGATCATAGTCACGAGTTGGGTTGCTGAGAACCGGACCTGTAATCACAGGGACTCCTGCCTCTGCAATTTCTTTCGCCACTCTCCATCCTTCCGCTGCTCCACAAAGAATAGCATCTGCTCCTTTCTTATCAATCCATTCAAGTGCTGATTTGATATCATTTGCAGAATTAACATTAACCAGCAATTTCATTTCACCTCTTACAACAGGAAGCATTGCTTCCATCTCCGGGTAGTAAGGTTGATCCTTCCCTCCGGATGCTGAATCTATCTTATGGTATTGAACCGCTTTAGCCCAAACATCATTGAGTTGCTTAAGTTCTTTTTCAGCTGCCTTCTTGATGTCTTCATCTGATCTGCGATCCCATCTTCCTCTCCTTCCTGTTGCAGGGAAGTTGAGCACCACCCCTTTAAAGCCTGCATACATCTGATCTGGCGTATAGCCATGCAAATTGATAAGTGCAGCAGTTCCCGGGAATAGCCCTCCTGAAGGCATAGTCAACGCAGTTGTCACCCCATTTACTCGTGTTACCGGATGGATTACTGAACTCGGATTGACAGCAGTCAACGCTTGAATATGTGGGATCACATCACCAATCTCGTTATTATCTCTGGTTCGTGGATCCGAGCTCACTTCTACCAAACCGATCTGTGTACCACCATCTATCATACCCGGGTAGATTGTCATCCCCGTACAATCTATGGTTTTTACACCTTGAGGGATAGAAACACTGGTTCCTACGTCCGTTATCTTTCCATCGGCAATTACCAATGTCCCATTTTCAATGGTTCCATTGGTTATGGTTTCAATTTTTGCATTTGTTAGTGCAAAGGTCCCTGTCTCGGCACTTGGAATCTGGGCAAATGCCAGACATGCCATCATGAGCAGAAACAATGTGAATGTATATTTAAATGTCTTCATGATTTTTTATTTCAGATTGAATAAAAATTCCGTGTTCTGCATGCATCGATCATGATCTTCAGCTTCCCAAAGAGTTACATCTATCTTCTCCTCAGGGTCAGGATAGATGCGCATGTCAGCTGGGTCATTCTCTCGATCGAATCGAACAATACCATCAACAATGGTAACCATTGGGATTGCATAAATAGAAAGCGGGTGATTCTTGAATATCGCCACATCTCCTTCTTTACCTTCCTCAAGTGAGCCTACACGGCCATCAATTCCTAGTTGCTTTGCCGGATTAATCGTAATCAATGATAGGGCTTCATCGTCAGTAAGGCCACCATACTTTTGCGACTTGGCTGCCTCATGATATAAGTGACGAATAAGCTCTCCAGAGTCTGAGTTGATCGAAGTGGTAACACCATTTTTTGTAAGAATGGCTGCATTGTAAGCTGTGCTGTAATACACTTCAAATTTATATGCCCACCAGTCAGCAAATACTGAAGCTCCCGCTCCAAACTTAGCAAGTTCAGGTGCTACTTTAAACCCTTCATTTACATGCTGAAATACCAGCTTGTCCACTCCGAAATCTTTACATACCTGCATCAGCATGTAGATCTCATCAGCACGATACGAGTGACAGTGAATGATGATGTTCCCTTTCAGAATATCAGCCAGCGTTTCCAATCTCAGGTCATACTGTGGAGCTTTTCCTTTGAACCGCTTATTGTTCTTATTTCTGTTGTATTCATTCCATGCCTCCATGTATTCCTTTGCTTCCTGAAAGGAACTTCGGATCACATGTTCTACACCCATTCGTGTACGAGGGAGAATTCCATTTCCACCACCATGTACACGTGTGGGGTTTTCGCCGAGTGCAAACTTGATTGTTCTTGGGGCACCTGCCATTCGCATTTTATCCGGGTCGATTTCACCATATCTGAATTTCACCGTTTCACACTCTCCACCAATGGCATTTGCTGATCCGTGCATGGAGTGAGCTGCAGTAACCCCTCCGGCTAGTGCCTGGTAGATACCGACATCCAGCGGGTCCAACGCATCTCCAACCCATACTTCTGCAGTAACAGGATTTGTTGCTTCATTAACTGCATCCAATGCAAGGTGTGAATGTGCATCTATGATTCCAGGCATGACGAACATGCCGTCTGCATCAATGACTTTGGTCCCACCCGGGGCACTCAGTCCTTGTCCTATACTTGAGATTTTTCCATCCCTGATCAGGACGTCTGTATTTTCAAGTGTGCCATTGGTGACGGTTAGAACCGTCCCGTTTTTGATTAGCACACTTCCCTTCTGCTGTGCCATAGATATGGTGACAGCAAGGAGTAATGTTATTATGATTTGTAATTTCTTCATGTCTAATCTTATTTTTCAGGTTCTTTAGATCCTTCCATAGGAAAGCTACCAAAAGCAGCTACAGATAAGGTTCCTTCGAACGTATCACCATCGATATTCATGCTGATATCTACCGTGACTTCTTCACCCATATTTATCTTGAAAGAGAACGTGACATTATTACCATCAACCACGAGGTTTTCAATATCGTTGGTGCTTCCGTTAAAGCTGACAGTGATTGTTCCACTGTAGTCGCCCGGATTTCCTTCAATCTTAATCACACCACTGCCGTTACCCTGAGGTGTCTCCGTGGTATAATTCCATGAACCGGAAGGATTTACTGCTTCACCACCACTCTTTTTCTTTTTCTTCTTTGCTTCATATTCATACTTGATACCATCTACAAATACGTATCTGACATTGGCATCTTTGGTAAAATAAGCAGTGTCAGATACAACTAGGTTTGCCATTTTTCCTGTTTCGATGGTTCCCATGAGATTCGAAACACCAAGTATACTGGCCGGTTCAGTTGTGAGCGCAGCAAGAGCCTGATCCTGCGATAATCCATTTTCTATGATTTTCAACAAGTTGGTTTTTAAGTCCTTGGATTTTACCTCCATGGTAGAAAAACCGAACTTAACCCCATTGCTTTGGAATTTGCCAGTTTGGGTATAATAGTTCTTAATCATAGCGTTTTGCCTTTCCTTTAAGGCCTTTTCTTCCAGTTCTTCGGGAGTAGGTGTTTTCTCTTCTTTCTCTTTCTCCTCATCCTTCTCTTCTTCCTTTTTCTCTTCTTCTTTCCACTCAGGGAGATCTAAAGAGAGAAAGACAGGTGCCCCGGTTGATTTAATGGCCGGGATAGCATCCCATCCTTGCTTTATTTCACCAAACATCATTTTGAAACCTAGATCTCGCTGCAGGGCAATCACACGCATAATGTCTTTGACGCTTTCTGCCTTAAAGGCTACTGTCATTTGCTTGGATACCACTGGATAAAGCGCCTGCAGTGTCGCATCTGTTGCCGGCCTTTCCATGCCATTTGGATCGCTATTGTATTTACTTTCATAATCCCGGGCCTGACTGGCTTTTCGGTATAAGTCACGATACTTGGCCATCACGCCAATGACCGTATTAGGGTATACTCCATCAGCACCTGAGAGCTGGGAAAACATAGAGGTTTGATCTTTTACGACCATACTTTCACTATCTTTCCCTCCCAGAAGAATGATTGATCCTGTTCCGGGAAGCATGCCATCATGAGGTACACTATGAGAAGCAGTGAATCCAAGTTTTCTAAAATCCTCCATTGATTTCTCATCAGACTTAAGCATCTCTCTTGCCGAATTGCCAGGAGTAATTCCCGCTCTTTCATAAGAAGGATTACCAGTAAGCCTTCGATCATCATTTTGTTCTTCCTCTTTCGGTTTATCAACACCGATATTGGATAACCCACTAATGAATCCGGCATACACAAACATCGAGTCAGCATCTACAATCCAGGCATCTGCCGGGATAGAAACACTTGACCCTACTGCTTTGATGATTCCGTTTTCAATCAGTATGGTACCATTCTGAATGGTTTTTCCAGGTGCCTGAACAATCGTAGCGTTCTTAATCGCGTACTTATTGGTCACAGGCTTCAGGTCACTGTCTTGTGCCAAGCCAATCAGAGGTATTACTCCAATTAGCAAAAGCAAACAGACAGACCTGAACAAGCTGTCACGTTTTTGCATAGGTTATTTACTTTAGGTTTAAATAAAATGGACAATGAAGATATGAAATTCTTATGGGTAGAAAACCATTATTATACGAATGGTGTTTCTTTGCCGCATACGGATAAACCGATTGAAAAATGAAACTTGACATACTTGCCATAGTGGCTCACCCTGACGATGTAGAACTTTCCTTTGGTGGAACATTGTTGGCCCATCAAAAGCAAGGATATAAAACGGGTATTTTAGACCTGACCAGGGGGGAACTAGGAACTAGGGGAACACCTGAAGTAAGAGCTAAAGAGGCAGAAAATGCAGCTGAAATCCTTAAGCTTTCTATTAGGGAAAACCTGGGGTTAGCGGATGGTTTCTTTGAAAATAATAAAGAAAACCAGATGAGAGTAGCTGAACAAATAAGACGCTTTCAGCCTCTAATTGTTATCACAAATTCAATCTATGATCGTCATCCGGATCACACACGTGGGTCACAGTTGGTAGAAACAGCTTGTTTTATCGCAGGTCTTAAAGCTGTCGAAACAGAATGGGAAGGGGAGAAGCAAGAGGCTTACAGGCCGGAAAAACTGTACTTCTCTATTCAAAGTACTTCGCACGAACCAGATATTCTTGTGGATGTTTCTGAGGTTATGGAGGAACGAAGGGCCGCCATTCAGGCATTTGGATCTCAATTTTATGACCCAAACAGCAAAGAGCCAGAGACGTTCATTAGCTCAAAGGGTTTTATGTCAATGCTGGAATCACGTTCAAGAGAGTGGGGTCAACGGATAGGAGTGGAGTATGCGGAAGGCTTTAAGGTTAAGCATTTTCTAGGGGTCAAGAGTTTATTTGACCTAGTATGATTTAGAATTTTGTTTCCCTATCCAAATACCTCAGTTGAATTAATAAGGACTCTTTCGTGCCTTTCAGGAAATAATGCTTTTGTCTGAGCCATCCCAGTGCTTCTTCCAGCTCTACATTCTGGTAAAACTCATCACGACAAAAGTGGACATACTTCAAAATCTTAAACGCATCAAACCAATGAAAGAATCGTTTGACAAACTGTTTCTGTGAGTTGACCTGCTTTTTCAAATCTCTTATTTGCGTGTCCCAATCCTCTCCCAAAAATGTCTTGATAGTCATGGGGAGCTTCCAGTTTTCCTCATTCCAAAAGTCATCAACCTTATCAAAGAAAAGCTTCAGGTCTTCGAAGGTGTTGGGGTGGTAGACTTGATATTTATCTTGATCGTTAATGATTTCATAAACTGCTTTTCCGGTTCCAAAAGGGACTCGATCTGAGATCCGATCAGAAGGGCGAATAGTGGTGCTGTTTATCTCTGCAAAGCCTCCATGTGGAATGGTTTTGTTTAGAAAATAAAAATCTTCCCCAGCTTTACGGGTGTTCATACCACCAACCTTTTCATACATGGAAGATCGAACAGTAATACAGGAGCCTAACGTTTGGTGCGCATAAGGAAAACCAGTGTAGCGTAGCGCATCGATGTAGTATCGAAGGTAAAGTTCATAGTCGACGATTGCCTGATGATTTTCCCTGTGTAGGTTGTGCTCATAAAAGACAATGCCGGATTGCATGTCGGCGTTTTTATACGCTTTTTCTATTTCCTCGAGATAGTTGGTGTCGCAGCGGCAATCTGCATCGTAGCAGATAATGGGACCGTCTTTTTGTGCTTTTTTATATAGTCGGACTGCCTCATCCATTCCAATCTTTCTGGCCAGGCCGACCCCCGCCTTTTTATCCGGCAGTTTCTTTTGTGTTACCAATAGTGGGAAATCACATTGGAATGCCTGAAGTTGTCGCATGGTCTGTTCATTTGCCATACGAACTTCTTTATTGGCCTTTTCAGACTCGTTGAGAACGACAATGACCAGCAATTTTCCGGGAGGATATTTACAATCACCAAGTGAGTCCAGTGCTCCAATTAAATCAGGTTCTTTGAAACACGGTATAACCACAATCAAAGACAGATCTTTTGGTGGTTGGTAATCAGGGAAGCATTCGTGCGGCCATGCATACCGCTCAAGGTAGGTTGACATCAGGGTGAAAGACGACTAATTTTCCAAGTTCCTTCCATTTCGTCCTGGTAGAAAATCCGGTCGTGCAGTCGACTGGATCTGCCTTGCCAAAACTCAAACGTTTTTGGGATAACTAAATACCCACCCCAATTTTCAGGAAGCGGCACTTCTTTATTCAGGAAACGTTCCTCAAGCATTTTGAGCTTTTCCTCCAAAACAGACCGATCTGTGATTTCATTACTTTGTTGAGAGGCCCACGCACCGAGTTGACTTTCTCTTGGTCGGGAATGAAAATATTTCGCTGATATCTCTCGTGACACTTTTTGTGCCTGACCGGTAATGATCACCTGCCGTTCCAGTTCATACCATGGGAATAGCATACTGATATTGGGATTGTCTGCCAGTTCACGACCCTTCCTGCTATCATAGTTCGTATAAAAAGTATAGCCTTCTTTGTTGGCGTCCTTGAGAAGAACTGTGCGTTGGGAGGGCATGCCGTCTTTGCTCACCGTGCTTACGATCATTGCATTGGGTTCCAGAATCTCAGATGCTACTGCCTCCGTGAACCACTTGTCAAATTGGTTGAAGGGGTTAATATCTATGGATGATTCATCCAGTTTTTCACGTGTATATTCATTTCGTAATGATGCGATATCCTCTCTCATATTCCCTATTCCTTTTACTTTTGGCATTCAAGTATAGCGAAGGTAAAAAGGTTAAAATCAAAAAGCGATGAAGTTTAGAATTGACTTGACAGTGGACTCAAAAAAAGAGTGGGTGGATGCAGTGATGAATGATTTTGACGCCTTCCTGCAGGATCATGCCGATTGTGAACGTAAAGCTTCGGGAATGGCCCTTAGCCTGGTGGCAAAGTATCCCAATAGAACCGAAATCATTCCGGAACTGATTGAAACATCAGTAGAAGAGCTGGAGCATTTTAGAGATGTGTACGAAATCATGGAAAAGAGGGGAATCCAATTAAACCATGAGATACCTAAAGATATATACATCCAAAAGCTCTTAAAGATTTGCAGAGATGGGAGAGAGGAGCGCTTTATGGACCGACTGCTATTGGCTTCTCTGGTTGAAACGCGTGGAGCAGAGCGTTTTCGTTGGGTGTATGAAGCATTGGGGGAAGGAGAGTTAAAACAGTTTTATCATCGTTTGTGGGCGTCTGAGGCTCGCCATGGGGAAGTGTTTGTAAGAATGGCACTTAATTATTTTGAGGAGGGTTATGTTTACGATAGATTGGAGGAAATGAAACAAAAGGAGGGAGTGATACTGGATGAGCTTCCCATAAGACCCGCTTTACACTAATGGATTACTTTTCATCAGATAAAATCATCGAACCCCAGAGGGGTGACCTGCTCATTTCAGAGCCATACCTCCCGGATCCAAATTTTGATCGCACGGTTATATTTTTATGTGAACATGATGAGAATGGAACGTTTGGTTTTGTATTAAATAAATCGGCAAATATTGCTTTGAGCGAGCTGATGGACGAAGTGGCCAGTTATCCTGGAAAGGTATTTCTTGGCGGACCGGTGGAGAAGGATACTCTTCATTTTATTCATCGTGAGCCTGAATTAGTCGAATCCTCTCGTGAGGTCATTAAAGGGATATATTGGGGTGGAGACTTCAATAAGCTCACTGAAATGATGAATACCCGAGCCATTTCTACTGACGATATTCGTTTTTTCATAGGTTACTCAGGGTGGGCAGCAGGACAGCTTATGGACGAGCTAAAAGCCAAGTCCTGGATAGTACTGAAAAACACCACCCCGGAAATGATTTTTGACTGGGACAACCAAGACCTATGGAAAGCGTGTCTACAAACCATGGGCGGAAAATTCCGTCTTATGTCCAACTATCCAAAAGATCCCCGGTTGAATTAGGGTATTTGGTTAGCTTTGTGTCTTAAGAGAAATAGTAACTGGTTCCAATAATGGATAACGAGAAATTGCAGGACGTTTCAGAAGAAACTAAAAACGAAACGCCTGAGGAAGTTCAGAATCAAGCTGAATTACGAAACGAAAATCAACCTGAAGTAGAGGAGGAAAAAACGGACGGTGATGTAGCGGCTGAGCAACCTCAGGAAGAAGTAAAAGAAGAGCAGCCACAGGAAGAGGTAAAAGCTGAGGAGAAGAGAGAAGAAGAGAAGCCTAAAGAGGAGGAAAAGGAAGAGGCTTCAGCAACTGAATCTGATGAGGATCATGATTCCGATGATGAAGATGATAACGAAGACGAGGAGGAAGAATTGGATTTTGAGCATGCGGACAAGGAGGAGCTGGTTGCTAAAATCCGTGAAATCAAAAACGAAGATAATATCCGATCACTTGATCGGGTACTCAAAGCCATCAAGCCACGATTTGATGAGCTATATGAAGTTTCTAAGAATGAGGCACTACAAAAGTTTGTCACTGATGGAAATGAGGCAGATGCCTTTGAATACCATGGAGATGAACTGGACAAAGAATTCACTACACTCTATGGTCAGTTAAAAGCCAAGCGAAATAAACATTATAAGGATCTTGAAAATCAGAAGGAGGATAATCTTAAAAAGAAAGAGCGTATCCTTGAGCAGCTTCGTGACATTGTAGATGGTGAAGAATCTGCTGAAAGCATTAACGCTGTTCGTGAGTTACAGTCTGAGTGGAAAAAGGTAGGCCCGGTTCCGGGAGCAATGAACAAAACCCTCTGGGCAAATTACAATGCACTTCTTGACAGATACTATGACAATCGAAGTATCTATTTCGAACTTAAAGACCTGGATCGGAAAAAGAATATGAAGCTTAAAGAAGAGCTTTGTGAGAAGGCGGAGGCATTAGCTGAAATGGATGATTTAAAAACTGCAATCATTCAACTGAACGACCTTCACGACGAATACAAACACATCGGTCCCGTTCCGAAAGAAAACCAGGAGCCACTTTGGCAAAGGTTTAAAGCAGCTTCGGATGCCATTTATGCAAAGAGAAAAGAACACTTTGAGTATCTGAAGGAGGAATTTGAAAAGAATCTGGTGAAAAAGCAGGAACTGATCAAAGAAGTAGGGGAATTCACTAAATTCAATTCAGATCGAATCACCGAGTGGAATAGTAAGACTAAGGATATTCTGGAAATTCAGAAA
Source organism: Ekhidna sp. (assembly GCF_965221965.1). GTDB lineage: Bacteria > Bacteroidota > Bacteroidia > Cytophagales > Cyclobacteriaceae > Ekhidna. Next base: position 2,050,749 of record NZ_OZ244926.1, on the reverse strand, counting down.
AAGTGGGAAGCAATAGGTGGTGTTCCGAGAGAAAAGGCCAAAGAGACGAATAAAGCTTTTTGGGGCTCCTTCAAAGGATTCTTTGCGAATAAGAATCAGTTTTTCAAAGAGCTGGAGTCCAAACGGGAGGAAAACCTTCAGAAGAAGCAGGAACTGATTGAGAAGGCAGAGGCACTCAAGGACAGTGACGATTGGAATTCGACTTCCGATAAGTTGAAACACTTGCAAACTGTCTGGAAGGATGTTGGTCCTGTTCCTGAAAAGGTTAGGAATGAGACGTATAAGAAATTTAAAGCTGCGTGTGATCACTTCTTTAATCGTAGGAGAGAGCAAAATCAGGAGCAATTCAAAGCATACGAGGAGAATCTACAATTGAAGCTGAAAGTATGTAATCAACTTGAGTCTGAAGGCACAAAGGAAGATCCGGATTTAGACAGTCTGTACGATTTAGTTGATAATTATACTTCGATTGGTTTCGTCCCTAAAAATACCATTAAGAAGATCCGAAATCGCTTTGACGAAGTGAAGGAAAAGATTCTATCAAATGAGTCAATTCATGAAGATGACCGGCAGGATTTGAGGAATCACATCCATATGGGGCGTTTAAAGAATACACCGGGTGGAGATCGTAAGCTTCACAGGAAAGAGCACTCCATTAAACGGAAGATTTCCAGTATCGAGAATGACATTGCAACTTGGAACACCAACATGGAATTCTTTGCTGACTCTGCCACTGCAGATAAGCTAAAAGCTGATATGCAGGAGAAGATAGATAAGGCAAAAGATGAGCTTGAAGATTTAAAATCTCAACTCGCAGCAATTTCTGCACAAAATTGAAAAATAGGTTTGCGAAATAGCAACACTCGGCTATTTTTGCAAACCGTTTTGAACGCCTCAAAAGAGAGGGTTGTCAAAAACTAATATTGCCTCCATAGCTCAGCTGGCCAGAGCAACTGACTTGTAATCAGTAGGTCGTTGGTTCGAATCCGACTGGGGGCTCTTTGAAAATCAGGCACTTACGAATTGTGAGTGCCTTTTTTTATATGCGTGGTATAGTTGCGTGGTATAGTTTGGTGTCCATGCGTGGCGCTATGACGTGGGTAGGGCGTGGCTTACCTCATTAGAAGTATCCTTCCATTAAACCATCAAAAAGCATTTTCCCTTCTTGCAATTCCAGCTTCTTTTTCTTACTTAAATAGTGCTTAACCGCCGTGTCTTTTTTGTGGTGCACCGATAGGGCCGACTCTCCAATCACATTGTAGAGGGTATTGATGTATGTGTGTCGGAGGTTATAAAATGTGACCTTCTTCCTGATTTTGGTCAATTGAAAGAAGTGGGTAAATGCTTTTGAGACAAAGGTGATCAATGAATTACGGTTAGTCCACTCCGGTTGAAGCACGTATTCATTGTCTGATGAGGAATTAACACGCATAGGAGCAAGGGCGGTGGCTAGTTCGGGGTGTATGTAAACGTAGCTTTTTGAACCACCCCCTTTTTTGGTGGTGAGGGTAATGTAATCTTCACCCACGTCATTCCATGTTAGGCGTGCAACCTCGGAGGGACGACCACCAATAAATGCACTTAGTATGAAATACTGTTTGAGCCAGTCACGGTAATAATTGACTGTTTCCTTTTTCTTTTTTCCCTTTTCACTCACTCCATTCTCCGGGGTAATCTTGTCCAATAAATCATGCAGTTCATGTATTTCCAGGAATTGAGGGTCCTCTTGTTTTTTCTTGCGTTTAAATCCATCAAAAGGGTTCTCCAAATCATATCCAAATTCTCTGATCAAAGTTTTTATCCAATAGTGAACTGCTTTAACATGATGATTGTAACTAGCAGGTCCTATTTCGCCATCAGCAAACCGCTGTTCCAGGAGTTCATAGAAGAGTGCGGCCGTTTCATGGTTCACCTTGTTAACGTGAGTATGGGAGAGACGATATTCGTTTTCTTTAAGACATTCAAGAAAGGTTCTAACGTAATTGATTGTATCATGAGTGTAGCGCCTGGATAAATCCTTTGCTTTGTGCGCGTAAACTACCGATGGATCATCGTGGAGATATTTTTCAAACAGAGCAGCACACTCAAGGATTAATTCTGGGTATTTCGGTTTATCCTTTGGAGCGCTATCAATCTCAAAGTTATTTGCCTCATACTCTTTTCTGAATTCAGCATGAAGCTTAAGTACGTCATTTAAATTGGTTTCTTGCCATATCTTCTTTTTACCTATTCGCTGTAGATATGGATTCCACAGGCGGCTTTCATACTTTTTTTCACCAGAGCGAAGGGTGCGTATGTAAAGACCGATTCCTTTGGGTGGTTTTTTCATGGCTACTTCAATTTAAACCTAATCAGATAAATCCTCAAATGAAGAACCTTTCAAATATGATACCGATTTCTGCTTTTTATCATTTGATAATCTTAGAAAGGCTTCTTTTACTTCATCCTTCAGCACAAATTCACCTTGAATCTTTACCCCAAGATCCAATAGCTTCCTCTTAGCGGATCGAACGGTTTTAACACCAAGATCCGCCTGGAGTATTTTGCTTTTGATCGATATGATGGGCAAGCCATTCAAGACAGATGATTAAATCAGTTCTGATTTCTTCTTTGGATTAGCTTTACGTTCATTGCCTTGATTACTTCCTCTTCATCAAGACGAAATTTTTCACAACAGGCCTGTAGGAATGTGGTTCTCTTAAAAGGTTCATCAATCCGAAGTGCCTGGTCTACTACTTTTTCAATTTGTGGGTCCATAATCATTTAGTTTGATCGTGTATCGGTTTATTAACTTCTTTAGTAATTTATATCATTGATAATCAATCGTTTACACCTTGATTTACTAATACATAGGTGATACATTATTATATGTAAGTGTCTGTAAATCAGATAGATGAATTTTGGTTGATGTAACAAATTCATGTAACACCGTCGATACATACTGATGTTACGATATTGATTATCTAATGCATTGATTATCAGGAGTATAGTAAAGCAAGTGTTACACTTTTGTATCACTTTTATTGCTTGCAATTGTCTAATAATCAATACTTTAATTGCTTCTTCTAATCGTTTTAGTGTTACACACATGGTTTTTTATTTGGCAATTGAATTAAAGACTCGTGGGTAATTCGCTATCCACTTTTTTAGCTGCCTGTTCATTCTTGCTTTTGCAGCTCCTGAGTCATCCTTCCATAAAAACTGAGCGATTTCTCGAGCCGGTTTCCCCATTTTCATAAGAGTAGCTGCATAAATCACTTCTTGGGGTGCAACTAAAGTGGTGTTCACACGCTCATAGGTCTCCAAGGCTGATTTATAGAAATAGTCGGCTAGTTTGAGCGCCCGCTCCATGGTTGAACTATCTACATTCATTTCACCCCTCCAACTATGATAGCCATCATAGTTGTGATCGAGTGACTTTTCAGCGAGCTGAAGAATGGCCGCAAAACGAAGCGCGTATTCTTTAATTTTTCCAAATACCCCAGCATTTAACTCCCTCTCATCTAAATCTTCCATTTTGTTGATGCTATTAATCATATGATTGGTCCAGACCCTATAAACCTTGACTGCATCACCAGAAAGAATACATTTCTTGGTTTCAGAATGATCTTCAACTGCTAAGTCCTTATATAGCCTATTAAGGCTCTCTTTGTGTAATTCTTCCCATTGCTCTGGGATTTCAAATTCGGGATCCGCATCGGCGATTTTTTCCTCTTCAGCGGTGGCAAATAATAAACGAAAGATGAACCCGGTACTATCACGATCTTTGGCAAAGAGTTTAGGTAGAATCTTATGTTGCACCCCTCCAATAACATTTACAAAAGGCCTGGGTAGAACGAATTTGGCTTTTCCGGCACGAATACCTGAATAAGGGGTACAGTTCCAACTACTAATCCAAAACTGTTCATCAGTGCCTTCTTTCTTTGTTAGTTGATTCATTCCGTTTATCCACTCAAGTAGTTCATCAGACCATTTGACAACACCTTTAGGGTTGTCGGGGATGACATATCTGACAAGTGTTGGAATGTGAGCGTCGCGGTAAACGACTGTTTTGAGCTGCTGGTCCTTTATCTGACTGTCACTCATCCCGGCAGTTTGATTTGACCAATCATTATCCATCTCAGATTGAATATTGAGGAGCGGTTTAAATGTCTTAGAAAAGACCAATGTTTTTCCGCTGGAGGACATACCTGCAAGGCACGCCCAGACTGGCAAATAAAATCCGTCCTTACCATTGGTAGTAACTATATAGCTGGTACCGATAGCTGTAGAATAGGCTGAAAGCATACATAACCCCACAAAAGATCGTGGCAAGTCATACCCTTGACTTAATGATTCTAAGAATGGTTTGATGGGTTCAGGGAATACTTCCAGTGGAAATATATTGGGTATTTTTTTTCTTTTGGATATTTCGTCCAAAAGATCCTGGGTGGATTTGGTTGCAACACCATTGCCGTTTTTTCGAAGCTTTTCTCGAAATTTTTCAAATTCGTTCATTTTGATAATGCTTTAGATGTGGATACTAGATTCTCTACCACTTGAGGTGAGGTAGTGGGGCTGTTAATGATTGTAATAAGAAGATCAGATGCTTGTTGGATTGCAATTTGTCGCATCCTGTCGCCAGATAGGCCCAATCCCTCAAGAGCCGTCAGCAGTCGTCTGGCTGGATAATTCGCCTTTATTTCATTGGCTTTGGCAGCTACAGCTTGGTTATATCCAACAATTTGTTTGGTGATAGGATGATCCGGTTCAATTTTTGACAAATAACTGGCAGCATCCTCAAGGGTGCCTAGTATATCGCAAGTACTCTCCATCCCAAACCAGATTTCAGCCGCAGCATCCTTTATCCTGCTATCTGCTGGGTGCCACTTAGTTCGCTCTATTGCACGTAGCACTTTAGTTTGGATGTCAAGCTCGACCAAACAAAGCGCATGATACTCCAGGTTTGCGGAGCTATTTACATGAGTAGTGCAAGTAGCCAGCTGATAAGCGAGATGCTGTCCGTACATAGCAACCAGATGGTGATGTACACTTCGAAGATCGACTGGTTTGTTTGGCCATAAATCAGTAAAAGCCTGCCAAATGGCCTGATGTTCTTTGGTTGAGAAGTTCTTGACTGTTAGGTATTTGCCTATACGTCCATATGTATTCTCCAGTAGGATCGCACCAATAATGCTGCATTCCAATTCAAGCCTCGCTTGTTTGTTGGAGTTTGTTTGTGCGTTCACGCAGACATCCTCCTTTCTTCAAGTGCCTGGCACTTGCATTTAGCATGATGCAGATATATGAATAGCTGACGTAATCGTGCCCGTGCCCACGCTGGCCGTGCCGTAGGCGGATACATCTTACGTATCGTCAGAATATACAATTGAATAATTTCAATTTGGTCGTGCCAGAATGCGGGCACTTGTGCGTGGTTTTCGTGCAATTTGTGAGCACGATGTAACCTTAGTTGTGTGTTTTGACGTATATTTGCCATACTACTTTAAAAATTTATGTAGCGGTGATACGCTGCAGGTTTAAAAAATAAAGAGGCTACCCGTTGACGCGAGTAGCCTCTTTGTTTTTATCATTTCTATTTGATAAAAGTGATGAGTTATTCTTTATGGCTTTATCTATCAATCGATAAATGAAACCTTCAAAATCTTCCTCTTCGAATGAAATTAAATAGGTTTTTTTTGCTGCCATCCTGTTAAGTATTACTGTACAAGAATGACAACTTTTAAGACCCTTTCAAATGGACTTATGTAGACTTATTTACCATGGTCAAAAAGTCCATTTTCTTGAATGATAGATATACATTTAAGTTTAAAAATGGCGGGCTTTTGTTGATAAGAGTAGACTTGATTGGTTTCTGGGTTTAAGTACCTATGCACCCTTAATCTCTTACAAGAGATATTGTAGCCAAATTCCTTTTTAAAGAAAGGAGAATAGTCATGCTCCCTCTTTGCTTTTTTAAGGGCCTTTACAGAGATAAGGGCCGCTACCGCCCCGGTAATCTTTCCACTATCGACTGTTTTGTCTGCATAAACAACATCTTCAAGCACATTTTCAATAAAATCTCTAATTTCCTCTTTGCTAATTCCCTCTGGAATTAAACTGTGAGATCCATTGCTTTTAGATAAAGGAACTGTTTCATTGATTGCTCCCTTATCTTGGTTATCAGATAATATTTCAAACCCTGTATCTCGCCAAACAATTTTCCAGAGAATTTCAACATTAGCCATGAGCCTGAAAATCTGCAGGTGGTTAGCATTAAGAAACTCGGGATCATTGTAATATTGCTCCCTATGGTCTCCCTTTAATTTATTATAGTGCTCTTTATTTCTGTCCCGGATATCTTCAACCTGAGAGATAAATCCAGCTATTTCAAAACCAGGTTTAAATTGCCCATGGTTTCTTCTTTTGAATTCGTCGTATAGATCAACCTTAAATTTGCAGATGTATTTGTTTCCACCCTCTTTCGTCTTTTCACCCAACAGGGAGCCCTCAATCTCTTTCTGTATTTCAGTGGATAATTTTAAAAATGAGCTATCCTCGCTGGAGTTTGGATTACTTTCTCTGATGCTATTAAATCTCTCCTTATAATTGGAGATCAAACTTTCTTTTAATTTTCCGTACTCAACATTCCAATCCATATCTAATCTAATTCTTCACCGTTGGCTTTTTTCTGCTGATAAAATTTGTAAAACCAGGTCAAGTACTTTTCCATATCCATGCGCTCCCTAGGAGTGAGATCTTCAAGCTTTTTCTGCTTTGCATTTTTTATTCTTTCTCTTTCATTACTTCCATTGGTTGGTTTCATTGTTTGCGTGGCTTGGAAGTTGGTTCTTTTAAAAAGCATACTAAATCTAGCAATTAATCCACTTTAATTCAATGCGTGGCTTTGTGTGTGGCTACATAGGCTTGACACGCAGAAGCACACACCCCGTATTTTCACGAATATTCCATGAGAGGTTGCCTTGATAGCTAATGGTTTCTTAAATTTAAGAGTCGCTACCTACTAACCTGCATGCCACACAACGAGGACACGCGTGTTAAAATCCCTACCATTCTGCATCTGACCAGGCTGGGATACGAGTATCTATCACTGAAAGAGGCAAAATGGGATATCGAGACCAACATCTTCACGGATATTTTTAAGGAATCCATTGCAAGGATTAATCCAGAGTTGGATGAAGGGGATATAACTCGCTATTATGATGAGCTGTCTCTGGATCTCGAAAATGAAGACTTAGGTCGTGTCTTCTATCATAAACTCATTGACCGCAATTCACCTCGCCTTATTGACTTTGAGGACTTTTCTAACAATAGCTTTCATGTGGTGACTGAATTACCCTGCATCAAAGACGATGAAGAGTTTAGGCCGGATATTACCTTACTCATCAACGGTATGCCACTGGTGTTTATCGAAGTGAAAAAGCCGAATAATCTGGAAGGGATTCAGGCTGAGCATAAGCGAATGGACAAACGTTTTCAGAACAAGAAATTCCGAAAATTCATCAACCTCACGCAGCTTATGATCTTCTCCAATAACATGGAGTACGATGATGAGGCACTGCAACCGTTTCAGGGCGCTTTCTATTCAAGCACCGCCTATGGTAAGCCCGTTTTTAACTATTTCAGGGAAGAGGAGACATTTAATCTGGACGAATTGCTCAGTCCGCTAAAAGAAGAGACAGAGGATTATGTGCTGAAGGACACCAATTATGTAGGCATCAAAAGCACGGATGAGTTTAAGGTGAACAAACATCCTGACACGCCTACCAATCGCATTTGTAACTCACTACTGCAAAAGGATCGATTAGCATTCATCCTTCAATATGCCATTACATATGTGGAAGAAGACCTGGGTAAGCTGGAAAAGCACATCATGCGCTATCCGCAGTTGTTTGCTACGAAGGCCATAGAAAAGAGTCTTGATGATGGAATTAATAAAGGAATCATCTGGCATACGCAGGGATCAGGTAAGACTGCTCTTTCATATTACAACGTCCGATATCTCACGGACTACTTCCAAAAGCGAAAGGTCATACCTAAGTTCTACTTTATTGTCGATCGGATCGATCTGGCTGAGCAGGCATCCCGGGAGTTTCGACACAGGGATTTGATCGTGCATGTGATTAACTCACGGGATCAATTTGTCAAAGACATCAAAAGCACGACGGTACTGCATAATGCATCCGGTAAGCCTGAAATCACGGTTGTCAATATTCAGAAATTTGAAAATGATCCGAATGTGGTTCAAAATGCCGATTACAATGTCAATATCCAGCGGGTGTATTTCCTGGACGAGGTGCATCGTAGTTACAATCCGAAGGGTAGTTTTCTGGCCAACCTGAAAGAATCGGATACCAATGCCATCAAGATTGGGTTGACAGGTACGCCATTACTCGGAGATGACTTTAATTCCAGGAGCCTGTTTGGCGACTACATTCACAAATACTATTACAACAAATCCATTGCAGACGGTTACACGCTGCGATTGATTCGTGAAGAGATCGAAACGAGCTACAAGCTGGCACTACAACAGGCATTGGATGAAATAGAGGTACTCAAAGGAGATGCGGACCGCAAGTTCATTTATGCGCATCACAAGTTTGTAGAGCCGATGCTTGACTACATCATCATGGATTTTGAAAAGGCACGTATGACTCATGATGATCCTTCTATCGGGGGGATGGTGATTTGCGACTCATCAGATCAGGCCAAGCAGATGTATGAGATCTTTCAAAGCAAATTTGCCAAACGGGAGCGAGATATATCATTGGCTGCAGATGAACAGGTCGCTTATGGTAACCAAAAGCGTGAAAGCTATCAGGTTAAAAATGCAGCACTCATTTTGCACGACATTGGCACCAAGGAGGAGCGCAAAGATTTAGTCAAGGATTACAAGGCAGGTAAGATTGACTTTTTGTTTGTGTACAACATGCTACTGACGGGTTTTGATGCGAAGCGCCTAAAGAAGCTGTACCTGGGACGGGTAATCAAGGCACATAACCTGCTACAGGCATTGACTCGTGTGAATCGAACATATAAGGAGTATCGCTACGGGTACGTGGTAGACTTTGCCGACATCAAAAAGGAATTTGATAAGACCAACCAGGCGTATTTTAATGAGCTGCAATCGGAGCTTGGCGATGAGATGGAGAGCTATTCAAAGCTCTTCAAAACGCAGGATGAAATCAATAAGGAGATTCAGGAAATCAAAGAGGTGCTTTTTCACTTTGACACGATCAACGCTGAAAACTTCTCTAGGCAAATCTCACAGATCAATGACCGCACGGAGATGCTGAAGATTACCCGTGCGCTGAACAATGCCAAGAGTTTGTACAACCTGATTCGACTATCGGGTAAATATGACTCGCTGGAAAAGCTCGATTTCCAAAAACTCTCTGTTCTGTCACGGGAAGCCAACAATCGTTTGGCGAATATCAACCTGAAAGAGACGCTGGAAAAAGGAGATGAAACACGCAACCTCCTAAATGTAGCCCTGGAAGACATTCTTTTCTCCTTTACGAAAATCAGTGAAGAGGAAATGGTGCTGGCCGATGAATACAAAGAGCTTTTGCGTAAGACGCGAGAAGCATTAAATGGTAATTTTGATGGTGCGGATCCGGAGTTTATTTCGCTGAAGGAGGAATTGGAGCGGTTGTTCAAGAAAAAGAACCTCAATGAAATTACAAAGGAGGACATGGAGGAAAACATGAAGGAGCTGCATTCGATCCATGCGGCAGCCAAAGAGTTGGAGCGGAAGAACCAACTGCTGCGGGCGAAGTATGCCAACGATGAAAAATACGCGCGTCTTCATAAACGATTGATGGAAAAGGACCCTTTGACCGATAGTCAAGTTAAACTGATTGAGGCTTTGCAGTCACTCAAAGAAAAAGCCGATGAGCAGGTTTTGAATAACTCCAGTATGCTAAGCAATGAAAGCTACGTGGAGAAGATGATGATGCGGTTGGTGGTACAGGAATTGAAAAACCACCACAAGCTCGATCTGGACATGGAGAAAACGAAACGAATTAACGCCTTATTGGTGAAGGAATATTTAAATGAATATCAAGGAAGTGCAGCATGAGTACGATTGAATTTGAAAAGAAGACCAAAGAGCTGATTGACGGACTGAAAAGTGTCTGTGCCAATCACGGCCTGGGCAATGATGGGAACGAGTTTAAGATCATCACGCAGGTGTTTTTGTACAAGTTTCTCAACGACAAGTTTGTCTATGAGATCAAAAAGCTGGATGAAGACATAGCCAAGGCAGATAATTGGGAGGAAGCACTGAAAGCGAAAAGTCAAGAAGAATATGAATTCCTAATGGTGCAACTGGATGAAAGCACGGCACGCATCAGCCCCAACCATTTCATTTCCTCCCTTTTTGAGCGGCAGAACGAACCCAACTTTGCACAGATATTTGACGACACGCTGTTGGACATTGCCAAGGAAAACAGCGACCTCTTTTCGGTGCTGACCAATGGAGGAGAGAAAGTGGTGCTTTTTGAAAACATCAGCAAGTATGTCACGGACAACCGGGACGAATTTTGTCGGGCGCTGGTAAACAAACTGACCGGCTTCAGCTTTGAGCACATCTTTCATGAGAAGTTCGACTTCTACGCTACCATTTTCGAATACCTGATCAAAGATTACAACACCAACAGCGGGGGCAAGTATGCCGAGTACTTCACACCTCACGCGGTAGCCAAGATCATGGCCAGGTGCCTGGTGCACGGAGAAGTGAGCAATGTGAAATGCTACGATCCTTCGGCAGGGTCTGGCGCACTGCTGATGAATCTTGCACACCAGATAGGCCCGGACCGATGCACCATTTACTCACAGGATATTTCGCAGAAGTCGTCCAACCTCTTGCGTCTCAACCTGATCCTCAATGATCTGGTGCACTCCATTCCCAACATTGTGCAGGGAAATACCATTTCCAACCCTTATCATTTGAGCAGGGGGACGACCACCTTTGATTACATTGTCTCCAATCCGCCCTTTAAGCTCGACTTTTCGGATTATCGGGACGACCTGGATGTGGACGCCAACAACGAACGCTTCTTTGCCGGGATACCCAATGTACCCAAGAAGAAGAAAGAGTCCATGGCGATTTACCTGCTCTTTATCCAGCACATCATGCATTCGCTGAGCGCTACAGGTAAGGCCGCCATTGTGGTGCCTACGGGCTTTATTACCGCCCAGAGCGGGATAGACAAGAAGATACGGGAAAAGCTGGTGAAAGAAAAGATGCTGGCCGGGGTGGTGAGCATGCCGAGCAACATCTTTGCGACTACAGGTACCAATGTGTCCATTCTATTCATTGACAAGGAAAACAAAGAAGATGTGGTGCTGGTGGATGCTTCCGGATTGGGCACCAAGGTGAAAGTGGATGACAAAAACCAGAAAACGGTACTCTCTCCCGAAGAAGAAGACCGAATCATTGAGACTTTCAATAAGAAAGAGGCTGTGGATGATTTCTCCGTGGTTGTCAGCTATGAAGAGATCGAAGCTAAGAACTATTCGTTAAGTGCAGGACAGTATTTTGAAATAAAAATTGAATACGTGGACATCACAAAAGGCGAATTTAATTCAGCAATTTCTTTATATCAGAAAAGATTGAATTCAATGTTTGATGAGTCTAGAGCCCTTGAGAAATCAATCTCAGGAAATTTGAAATCCTTGAACTATGAGTAGGGGAATGATTCAAATGGTTGAGCTTATTGACGAGATATCAATGGGGCCATTTGGGTCTGATATCACAGTGGATAATTATGTGAGTTCAGGTGTGCCAGTTCTAAATGGATCAAATATTTCAGGCGTAAAACTGACAGAAAATTTTGAGAATTATTTGACACCCGAAAAAGCTAAGTCGCTTAAGAAGGCGAATGCAAAACGAGGTGATATCGTAATCACTCATCGGGGAACATTAGGTCAAATCAGCTATATACCTTATGATTCAAAAAGAGAAAACTATGTTATTTCTCAAAGTCAATTCAGAGTTAGTCTAAAAACAGATTTAGTTGATCCAATCTATTTTACCTATTACTTTCATTCAACTGAAGGTCAAAAGAGATTATTGTCATTCAAGAATCATGTCGGGGTGCCAGCATTAGCTCAAGCTACTACCAATTTTAGACTGCTAGAATTTCCGTACCGTCCTCTTAAAGAACAAAAGGCGATTGCGAAAATCCTGTCAGATCTCGACTCCAAAATCTCCCTCAACAACCGCATCAATCAGGAGCTGGAGGCCATGGCCAAGCTCATTTATGATTACTGGTTTGTGCAGTTTGATTTCCCGGATGATAATGGCAAACCCTACAAATCCTCCGGTGGCAAAATGGTCTACAATGAGCAGCTGAAACGAGCCATTCCTGAGGGGTGGGGGGATGGAACTTTCGAGGATATTGGTGAGATAGTTGGAGGTTCAACACCATCCAGAAGTATTGATGAAAATTTCACAGTCGGAGATGGTACACCTTGGATTACACCGAATGACTTATCAAATAATACTGGCAATAAATACATAACCAGAGGTGAATTTGATGCGACTGATTTAGGAGTCAAAGACGCCTCCTTGAGAAAAATGCCTCCTGGGACAATCCTATTAACATCAAGAGCGCCAATAGGATATACAGCCATTGCAAGAGAAGAAACAACCACAAATCAAGGGTTCAAGTCAATAGTGCCAAGCAAAGGATATTCTACTGAATACACATATTACACAGTAAGGCTCTACATCAAGGCAATGATTCAGTACGCTTCTGGATCCACTTTCAAGGAGATTTCTGGCGGCACCTTAAGGACCATTAAGATTTCGGTCCCACCAAAGGAGCTTGTCATATCATTTACGGACAAGGTTGAATCAATTTTTAAGAAGCAAGACATTCTAGAAAAAGAAAACCAAAAGCTCTCAGAGCTTCGGGATTGGCTGCTGCCCATGCTCATGAATGGTCAGGTCACAGTAGGTGAAGCGAAGGACTATGTGCAGGAGAGTGAGGTGAGGATGGCTGCTGAGCCTACCTCGGCAGGTAAAGAAGGAGGTGGGTATGGGTGATTTCGTTCAATACATCCTTCCGGTATTAATTGCCATTATTGGACAAATAGGCATATTGGCTCTTTTTAAATCGCGGTTTGATAGGCGTTTAGAGAGATACAAGATTGCAGAAAGTGGTATCCATAAAGAAAGAATAGATATTTATAAAGACCTCAATAAAAAAGTTTATGAATTATTTAGGTCAATTAGAGTTTACTATCATACTGCTTCCTTACCCCAAGGAGTTAATAGTATCGCAGAAGCTACTTTAAATCTACGGGATTATAGTACTCCATTATATCCATTTCTATCTACTGGAATAATTGAAAAAATCGAAAAAATTTTCACTGATTTTGAGGAGATAGGGTTCGATATCAAAAGGCATCATGATAATCAAGCAAATCCTTTACCTGCTGCTCCACGATATCAAGAAATTGTTGACAAATATTTTGCTCGAGACGAAGATTTGTTCAGGACTGATTCAAGTTTAGCACTTCTCATGAAACAAGTGGAACTTGAAATGAGACGTGATCTCGGAACTTATGAACAACACACTATTAATTCTTTGCCTGAGCAAGGAGCGAACATCAACCTTTCATATTTTCTTATCAGAGAGATAATCGGCTGGGCAGGACTTTTTCTACCTATATTTTTGATTGCAATTGCATGGTTTCATAATTCTTCTACCCAGTACTTTTATCAACCGTCAATATCTCATTATTACTATACTGTATCTGGGTTTTTGTTTATTGGTTTGATTACCCTCATAGGAGTATTTCTCATTTCGTATCGTGGATATGAGCCTGAAGAAGATGAAAAGGTGAGTGATAATGTTATTACTTGGATTGGAGGAATATTGATACTTATTGTCGCAATTGTACCTACACCTTTTGAATGGATTGAATGTTATCGTCCTACACCAATTGCTCATAATCACGCTGGATGGGGGTGGGTTCATTTTGTTAGTGCAGTAGGTTTCTTTATTGCTATGAGCTATCTCTCTATCAAAAAATTCACGAAAGGAAATAAACCATTCACTCCTGATAAGACAATAAGAAATAGAGTTTATAAGGTATGTGGTTGGGGGATGTTAATCGTTCTTGGAGTATCTGGGGTGCTGATCTTTGGATTTAGTCTCGAAGAGGCATGGAGCCATATGATTTTCTGGGTGGAAGTAATACTACTTCTGCTATTCGGTATTTGCTGGCTAGTTAAAGGTAAAGGATTAGTGAGATTGGGAATTCAAAAGGAAGAATAAATATGGAATTGGTTTTTGCATGGATCAACAATCATAAGAACCTGTCCAATTTTCAGATGAATCTTTCATTGGATTTAAATATAGTTTATGATGCAGAATCAAACAGACTCACCGTCCAAAAGAGAGAAGATCTCCCAAACAATTTCTATCCCAAGAATATCCAATCTTTAAAAGCAATTATTGGCGAAAACGGAACCGGGAAGAGTACTGTAATTGAGTTACTGCGATTGATTCTTCAATCCGAAGATATGGGTATTAATGACATGGATCGAAGAGCAGTATTTGTTATTCGAGATGATGATAATCTGACGGTCTATTCTCATAAATTGAATATTGATTTAATTCAGAGAGATATTGATATTCGAGTAGATGAAAAGAGAAAAATTTCTGATGAGAGATTCGATTTTATTTACACATTAGATCTTCCCTTTAAAGGAATTAACGGCATTTTCTACAGTCCATTTTTAGAAAATAGAGTCAACATAGAACCAAACGAGCGCTATTTTGAAGTCGACTATTCAACTAATACTCTGCTACAGCAAAACAGTGAGGGTGGCTATAATTTGGAGCAATTTCAATTGGATAATATTGGGAGGCAGCTTGACTTCCTTATGAATGCTGATAAGTCCGATTTACCGTTTTCTCCCCCTACCAGAGTTAAGGTGATTTTAAAAGAAAGAGAGAGGAAAGGTGATTTGGAATTATTTTTTGATCAAGTCTCTCCTAATCCAGTCAAAATTTTTTCAATGCTGTTCAGTGAAATATCAGCACAATTAGAAAACGAAAGGGAAAAAGAAAATAATCATCCAGAAGCCAATTTTGAATTATACATATATTATGATACTGAGTTAAGTAAGATGCGTTTTCTTGACAGCATTTTACAAGTTTATTTTAAGTATTGTCAAGTCCATCAAGTGGATATTAAAACTCCTTTGCGTTTAGCCGATGTGCAAATGAATTCAGAAGGATACACTAGTGCAATTCTTGATTTTTTTACTCTTCAGCAACACCAATTCACAAAATTATCATATAATCTTATTGAGGTAGTTCATAGGTTATTTGATCCCGAAGCTCTGCAATATTGGTCAGCAGGCGAAGATTTCTTTTTAATTCCATATGAACAGTTTTATGAGTTCCAAAAAATATACCTGCAGTTCACCCAGCATTTTCCAGATTTTGCATATTGTTTTGATTTTAATTGGTCAAATGAAGAGCAGGATGAATTTTGGCCAAATGGTAGTGTGAGAGTACTGAGTTCAGGAGAAAAAAGTTATTTAGATCTCCTGAGTAGATTGTTTGTTGCCTCAAAAAATCTTAATACTGGTGAAGATTATTCAAATGTACTCTATTTATTTATTGATGAAGGGGAAATTGGCTTTCACCCTGAATGGCAGAGGAATTATATATCCGTTTTATTGCAATTCATTGAGAACAATCTATCCTCATATAAAGTGAATTGCATTATATCCTCACATTCTCCAATTATCGTTTCAGATCTTCCAAGCCAAGATATTTTATTTCTTAGAAATGGAGTTGCTAGGGATGAAAAAATAGAAACGTTTGGAGCTAATATCCATGAACTATTTAAAGAAGCTTTTTTTCTAGATGGTGGTGTAATAGGAGAATTTGCACTGAATAAAATAAACGATGCTATTGAACTTATAACCAGCGAGGAAATCTCTGAAGAAAATAAGGAATATCTTAAAAAATTTATTCCAATAATTGGTGAGCCACTTATTAGAGATAGGATGGAGTCAATGTTCAATGAAAAATTTGGTGAACAAGTAGTAACTGAAATGGATGAATTATTGGCTCGGATCAGAGAATTGGAGGAAGAAAATAATAGGTTGAGAAATGAGGAGGATTAAAATAACAGATGATTTGCTTGATTTTGCCAAGAAGTTTAAACAAGATCTATTTAAGGATTCACCTAGGTTGATATTGCCAATTGATAGATTAGAAAAGCTAAAAAGTGACTATGGTGCCGGTTCACATGAGCTAAAGTTTATTAATACTCTGATTAAGGATTATCAAAAAATCCAACTCATGAAACCATCTGAAATGCAGGCATTGATTAAACAAAACAAGTCTCTATATGATAAATTATTCTATCAACCAGCCACCCCAAAAAAGGGAAAGGTAAGAGCCATGCCTGCAAGGGCAACTCCATTTAGTAAGGCAATATTAAAAGCACTTTGTTATTCTCAATTAAGGGAAAAGGAGGCTTATAAGATTGTACAGCATTTAAACATTAATGCTTGCGTTTATTGTAATTCACAGCTGGCAATAGTTGTTAAACACAAGTCCAAATTTAAGGCTAGGTTAGAAATGGATCATTTCTTTTCAAAAACAAGATATCCTCATTTTAGCACCTCATTCTTCAACCTGATCCCATCTTGTTCTAATTGCAATAAGTCTAAAAGTGATACCGAAACTAACTTAAAAACTCATTTTCACTTGTATTCAGAGAATGGGCTATTAAATCAATTTAAGTTCAGACTATCTGATGCATCAATATTGAAGTTCAGTAAAACTAGAAATAGAAATGATATAAAAATTGAGTTTTTGGACCATAACACAGCAGTAAATCATATTTCAAACGATCACGACAGTTTATTTGCGATAAAAGCAATCTATGAAACTCAAAGGGATGTAGCTGAAGAATTAATTGATAAAAAAATTGCCTACAGTAACTCTAAAAAGAAAGAGTTACTAACAAAGTTCAAAGCCTTATTTCCGAATGAAGACATTCTGAATAGACTTATTATTGGTAACTACACTAGAGAAGATGAGATTCACAAAAGACCTTTAGCAAAGTTTACTCAGGATATAGCGCAGGATTTGAAACTTGATAAACTGATTAAATGACTTTCTCCGATTTCATATCAAGCTTAGACCCAGCTTATGTGCAAGAACAATGGGATCAACTGCAGGATAATGAGCTGGACAATGCCAAGGGCACAAAATACTATATTCGGAAAGGTAAGAAGGAGCAACCATTCAAGGCATTCGTTTATCACCTTGCGGGTTTGAAAAATGCAAAAGTTGATTTTTCGTCTGACGACTCTACGCGATACAGATTTTGCGAAGCTTATGGATTTGAAATTGAGGAGCGAATTGAAATTTATGATCAAACAGAACGTGCTCAATTAGATGCCTTCATTAAAAAGCTAAGCGATAAAGAGCTGTTTAGATCTTACATGCTTTTTTGCAACAAAGTGCTCAGCAAAACGAAGATTGATCCTTATCATGTTCGTTTTACCATAGCTGTTGGAACAAAGGCACGCATGATCATTGGCCAAAGAATCGTTCTGAGCTTTCATGATAGTAAGGAAGGGGTCAAGGTGTCTTTTATGCTGGACAATCAATCGAGTGAAAAAATAGATTCAGCCGATTATCAGCAAACCTTTGAGTTTAAAAGTGGGGGAGTGCTTGATGCCATTTTTGCTACCATCACACTATCCAATTGGGATGATCTACCAGATCAGATGGAGGCCGAGTCAATGGCGAGCATACGGCGATATTATGATTCAGTCAGCGGTGGGAGAATTACCTGGGGGACAGAAGCCAAAACCACCAATAGCGCATTGAAGTTAATGGCTTTTGATCACAATGTGCTGTATACATTCATCGATCAAGTGAACTACTATCCATTGGTGATTGAGTACATGGATTATCTGAAAGAAGATGAATATGCGACATCCACTGTTCATGTTTATGGTGAAAACGTTCAGCCAGCTATTCAAAAGGCTGTTGGTAGAGATGATCAATGGCTCAAGGAGGAGCAATACAGTAAGGAGATCATACTACAGCTCTTGGCAGATTTACCTGCTGGTTTTAAAGGCGCTGGTACCTTTCGAGATTTTTTGGAGGATAAACTATTGAGCATGCAAGATCTAAACAGTGTAACCATTTGGAAACTTGGATGCAATTGGGATTCCGGGCTAGAAAGTTTCTATCCATATTTAAAAGAGCACAACATATTGCTTGGTGTAGAGGAATATCGCTTTAAGATGGGAGATTTGGTATTAATAACCGAAGGCTATCAAGCAAGAGCCATCGCACAAGTATCTGAGGATATGGTTTCCGTATTAACTACTCCGGAACACCACGATCCATTTAGATCTTATTCCATTCCAATCGAAGACGGGCTGCTGGTAGCAAAGGCAAAATGGAGAGTGCTGAATGAAGACGAACAGTTTGAATACAAGCTACAGAAAGGGATCCGAGCCATTCAGCAAGAAAAAACGAAAAAGAGAGTAATCGAATTATGGCAAGGCACTCATGGTGAAAAGAATAATGCATCGGTAATGAATAACATCACAAAACCTCTGAATCAAATACTTTATGGCCCACCTGGGACTGGTAAGACCTACAATACCATCAATAAGGCAATTGCTATATGTGATGCTGATTTTGATTTGAATCAAGACCGTTCAATTGTGAAGGATCGATTTGATGAATTACAGAAAGCCGGTCAAATCTTGTTTACCACCTTCCATCAGAGCATGAGCTATGAGGATTTTATTGAAGGTCTAAAACCTTTGAAACCAGAAGAGGGAGATGAATTCGTAAAATACGAAGTAGTGCCTGGTGTATTTAAAAAAGTCTGCATAGAGGCGGCCTTTTCAATAGCAAGGGAGAAACTCTCTTTAGAAACAGAAGATATACTTGATTTCTCTTTGGCCTATGATTCATTCATGGAGCAAGTGGAAGAACAGCTTTCCGCTGGCGAGATGAGGTTAAAAACAAAAACGGGAGGTGAGGTTTTAGTAGATAGCGTATCCGATCGTGGTAATGTAATAATCAAACATATCGATGGCTCCAGGTCATACACGGTCTCTAAACAGCGATTAACGAAGCTCAATGCTGAGATAAAAAATTTGGATGACGTATCGAATATCAATGATCAGTTTAGAGAAATCATTGGAGGGAGCAATTCCACGGCTTATTGGACGGTCTTAAATGCGATTCGAAATCAATCAGATATACCTAAGGCTACCGAGCGTAAGCGGACCTATACTTTTGAGGAAAAGGTTGAGGTCGTTAAAAAAATGGACTGGGATGAATATCGCGAGTCTCAAGGCAAGCCTTATGTTTTGATTATAGATGAAATCAATCGAGGCAATGTATCACAAATTTTTGGTGAGCTTATCACCTTGATCGAGGAGAGCAAGCGAGCGGGTAAAAAAGAAGCCTTGCAGGTGCAGTTACCGTACAGCAGGGATTCGTTCTCTGTTCCTCCTAACTTATTCATAATAGGAACTATGAATACGGCAGACCGAAGCGTGGAAGCATTGGATGTAGCCCTGCGTAGACGTTTCAAATTTGATTTCTTAGGTCCTAATTATGAACTGGAAGGGTTGCAACATAAAATTGAAGGCACGGAAAGTACGCTCGCGGATTTACTCAAAGTGATCAATGAGCGAATTGCATTTTTGAAGGATGAAGATCATCAAATCGGGCACAGTTACTTTTTAGAAAAGCAACTTCCGGTTGATCTTTCGGATACATTCAATACCAACGTTATTCCTTTATTAAAGGAATACTTCTACAATGATTATGATAAAATCAGTTTGATTTTAGGAAATGGCTTTATTGAGATAGCAGAGGATTGGAAGCCTCGCTTTGCAACTGATGATGAGGTAATGGAACGATCCGTTTATCGTGTGAAGAAGGTGGGTAAGTCAGAGATCATATCGGCAGTAATGCAATGTATTGGTGAGTAACAATCAAACCATACAAGTCTTTGAATGGGGAAGGTTGAAAGTGGGGCAGACCTATGAAGGGGTTATGTTTAAACAGCGTCATTTAGAGGCGCTTGCTCGATATGCAGAGACCACTGATTCTTCATTTTACACTACCTTTTTCAAGGAAGTTAGATTCAATCAGCATGTAGGCGTTATCAAAGTTGGTGATCTGACTATTGAGGTATTACCTAAAGTTGATAAAGGGACTGATAATAAACGCACCTGGCAATATGTGCTGCTTCATATGCTTTTGATTTCTTTCCAGGTAGAAGTTAAAACCACCAGTCAAGCTAGCATTAACCTTAGAAATCACAGTGTTTTAGATGCTTACCTGCAATTATTCTTAATAGAATCAGACAGGTTAATTCATCAGGGATTAGTTAAAAAATATCGAAGCACGCAGGGGAATCGGACGTCTTTAAAGGGCAAGCTTCTTGTACACGAACAAGTCACGAAGAATGCTACACATGCTGAGCGTTTCTATGTTGAGCACCAAGTTTATGATCAGGATAACGTTTTCAACTTCATACTGAGGGCAACCCTTGAGGTTGTTGATGCCATTGGAAGCACAGACTTAAAGCTGCGGGCTCAAAGTCTACTTTTATATTTCCCGGAATGTGACCAAAAGCCCATCAACGAGCGATTATTTGATCTCGATTATGATCGTAAAACGGATGGATACAAGAGGGCCATTACACTGGCTCGTATAATTCTACTGAACTTTCATCCGGATTTATCAACCGGGAAAGATGATTTACTTGCAATCATGTTTGATATGAATGACTTGTGGGAAGTCTATATCTACTGGTGTCTAAAAAGAGCGTGCAGAACCAATAGATCTATGCGTGTACTGTTTCAACAAAGTAAGAATTTTTGGAAACCTTCCCTGGGTAGCAAGATAACCCTTCGTCCCGACCTTGTGGTTGAGGACCTCTCCCGTGACAAACGATGGGTGCTAGACACCAAATGGAAGTATGAGTCTAAAACATCTGTGGAGGATGTAAGGCAATTGTTTACTTATGCACAATACTTTGATTCGAAAGAAAACTACCTGGTCTATCCGGCCACTTTGGACGGTGAATCTATCAGAAAAGAAGAAGGTGATTATTTTTCCACTCAGCAAAATCAATCTGCTTCAGATCTCAGATGTGGTAGGCTGTTTGTGGATCTTTTATGTGAGGGAGGGTTAGATAAAGAAACTGGGATCCATATTATTAATCAGATAGAAGCATAACAATAAATTATCCCATGAATAAGTCATTGCTTACGTATTCCTCTTCTACTTCCATTTTTGGTCCATTAAGTAGGAGTTTAAAGACCATTGTGAATGACATGGATAAAGAGGAGTTTCATGATCACGGACCCACCTCTATTGTACTTCTTTTTGCACTTATTCAAGGCTATCTCTCTCAGGTTTTTATAGAAACGTTACGTAACTCGGAAGATTATCGAAAGTGCCAACAAGAAAAACTAATGATACCGTACCGGGCTTTGACGGATCTGATTATAAATCCTGCTTATAATCTGAGGGATATAAAAGCAAATTACAAATTACTTGATATCAACTTAGCTAAAGTTGATAATACCAATTGGAATGCAATTAATCACTTAAATAACATTCGTAATCTAGTGGCACATGGATTTCCAATTGTATATCACGAAATGCGCCTGAGAGATTTAGATACTAAGGAACTCGATATACTTGGCACTAAGTTCTCATTGGAAGAGTCATTTAAGTATTTGAAAAATAATAATCTCATTGACTACACCTTCGAGAAAGAGAACTGGAAGCCAGGTCCGGATAATCGTTTTGAAATCTTTCATTTTAAGGTTGTAAAATTCTTTGTTCAGTCTTGTCAGGATTTTATTAAAAAACTCAGAGCAACTACCAAGATATCTCATGGTATGGGATCGGACCGCTTCATTAATGAATTTGTAGAGTGGGACATTAAGTCTTAACTAATGAGCAGTAATCTCATCGAATTCGAATCTTATCGATTGTACCTGAAATTCAAATTGATGTGTGGTATGGTTTCGGGGTATAGATTTTTCCATATAGAACATTCATAAATCCCTAATATATCATGTAAAGCTTTTTTTTAGCGCAATTTTAGCTGTCTTCTAAGAAGCAACTTCGGTGTTTGAGTCCCTGCGTAATCACTTTGAAAACAAGCACCTGCAGAAATGTGAGTTTTTTATGCGCGTGGTATAGTTGCCAATTAGGTCTATAAGTGAAGTATTCAAGCAGCCATATTACCAAATAGGGTCTGTCACTTACCAAAATCCTTAATGCATATAATCAATTTTTCATCATTTCTAGTAACTAACTGAATAATTTATTTTATTTGGTGCTTTGCTTATACCTCAGTGCTTGTTTCACTTCATTACAACCTAACCAAATGAATCTAATTTTATTTAAGTCACTGCTTGCAGTGATGTTTTTCACCCTGTGTATAGCACTTAATGCACAACAAGGCTCATTTGTCGACACTTATGCCAACTATCATGAGCGAATAATTCCTGAAACTCCTAATGCGGCATCTATTGGACAATATGGAGAAGTTCCTGTTGACCTGTCAACAGGTGTTCCTCAGATAAAGATTCCAATTTATACCGTCAGTGTAGATGGGGCAGAAATACCCATTTATTTAAGCTATCATGCTTCAGGGATTAGAGTAGATCAGTTATCCAGCTCAGTTGGCTTGGGTTGGTCTTTGAATGCAGGCGGAGGAATTTACAGAACCATTGTCGAATACCCAGACGAAACTGGATGGGCGAAACCTGATACAATTCAGTCAATAGACCAATTCATGAGTCAAAATGGAAACGGGGGTTATTGGGTTCATAAATATATAACTGATGTTTACTCACAAATTGATAATCAACCTGATGATTTCAGGTATCAATTTGGGGGGCAATCAGGAACTTTTTACTTTGATGAAGGCGCCAATCCAGCGAACATTGTTAGCAAACTTGTCAAAGATTACAACGATCAAGCTTATCTAGAGCCCGCAATCAGTAATTACAAATTCTCCTTCAATGCATATGATGGGAATGGCAATAGATATGTATTTGATGGGGCGATAGAGCAAAATAATGGTTACACAATCTCTGCTAGCACGGGAGATAACGGGACAAGTGGTAGTGAGATAGGTAGAGAGTATGGTGATACTGGGTGGTTACTTGGAAAGGTGACAACTAAAAACGGGTATGAGATTGATTTTGATTACACGCCATATGAATTTGACTATTTGTTAACCACTAGTGAATCAATAACTCAAGCAAGGTGGTGTGATATTGGCACAAATGGAACAACAGGGTATATGCCAGGCACTGAAAATGTTTGTGGATGTGAAGGACAGAAGACAGAAGGAAGTGCCGGTCAAAGATATCATTATCGAACACGTGTTACCACAGAGAGAAGCCCTAAAAATCAACTTATAAAAAATATTACTACCTACAAGGAAAAGGTCTCCTTTTATTATTCAAATGATGCCCTCGCTTCTAATTGGAAGAAAAAATTGGATAGCGTTGTGGTTAAGGATCTGCTGACTCAAAAAACCAAGAAGTTTGTATTTGGTTATAGTCGTTTTTCTGGTGATCCACGATTAAAGTTGGAGTATGTGCGAGAGTATGGGTTTGATGGAAGTAAAAAGCCTGCGCATGTATTTACTTATTACTCGGGTAACCTTCCCCCGATTGATTCATATTCTAAAGATTATCATAACTATTATAACGGAAAAATAAATAACGGACTAGTCCCTTTCACACGCGGGCTTTATACGCATGTTTTTGATGGAAATTACCATGATTTTGTTGCCGACCGTCAACCCGATTTTTATTACCTCAAAATGGCCTCATTGCATTCGATTACCTATCCAACTGGTGGTCGAACAAAATTTACATATGAGCCAAATCTAGATACAGTAAGTGTAGGAGGAAATCCTGTTTTTGATCATAAAAAGATTAAGCTTTCTAATACCATTTATGATTCTGTAAGGATCGAGGGACCCAACAC
This sequence comes from Ekhidna sp., assembly GCF_965221965.1. Lineage (GTDB taxonomy): Bacteria > Bacteroidota > Bacteroidia > Cytophagales > Cyclobacteriaceae > Ekhidna. The sequence continues at coordinate 2,026,690 of NZ_OZ244926.1, read as the reverse complement.
TATTTTTAGTGTCGAAATTGAAATAGATAACCCGCTTGGTAAGAATGATTTGCAAGGATTATTTCATGACCATGTGATTGAGCACATTGGATTTTCCTCCGAATGTGAATATGATCCTAGCTACCCAAATATAGACTGTGCTAAATGGAATTTATATCCTGATGGTTCCACCTCTTCAGTATTTCCAACTGACATAATAGTTTTTGCAGATGGAATTAGATATCTACCGTCAGGAGGATTTTACAGGTTGGAATTGAAGGTTGAAACTTCTGTGCTTAACGCTAATCCAAATGCCGATATTTATGTTGAACTAAGTTGGGTGGATGAGAGGCAAGAGAGGGTAAATTATTGTGGGGGGTTGCGCCTTCTAAAAAAGGAGAATTACGGTAATATGGATAAGCTTGTTGGTGCTACCATGTATCGTTATAAAAATTTACTTGGAGATAACTTTTTAATTGATAATACATGGAGGGAATATGGAGATGGAGCGAATAAATATGTATTTAGCTCAAATAATAGAGCACTTGATCCTTTTACTATTAAAGCTGGTTACTTTAATACTGAGGTATCAGAACTTCGAATAGGGAATAATGATACTATTGAGAGTATTCATTACTATTCTCAGCTTCCAAAAAGAAAAAACTTACTTTCTCAGAATGATAAAATTGCCATGGTAGATGAAAGTGGGGTAAGAGAAGAAAGATTATTTGAGGATAATTACACCAATACATCGTCACTTAGTTTTTACACAATTGGTGACAAGGATATGTGTGTCAGTTTTGCTGGTCAACCAATCCCATCTCCAAACCCAATTGAAATAGAGCAAAATCAACTTGCTTATGACTACCCAAACCACAGACTATTTACCTCAAGATCCATTCAAAATAGAGTTGAAAGACAGATATACTATGTCAGAGATGGAATAAATGTAAAAGAAAAGGAGGAGGTAACTAATATCAGTTTTAATTCACATGCTCTCCCTGAAGAAAAGCTAGTGACGCTATCTGATGGGCGCACCTTGAAAACTGAATATACGTATTCATTTGATCATCCGGAATTATCTCCAATAAGTGGGAGCAATTGCATCACAATTCCGATTACACAAAAAACATATATCAATGATATTTTGGTTGACGGACAGGCCGTTGAATTAGATTCTTTTGGTAATGTAATAAAAGTATACAGATACAACAGAGGTCAAGGGAGCAACTCTTCAGGTTTAGATTACATTCCTAATGACTTTGAATGGGTGCAGGAATTTGAGTTGGAAGATGGAAAACCCATCAGTTCAGTAAATAATGCTGGGATCAAAACAACCTATATATGGGGACACGGAGGTAAGTACCCAATCGCTAAAATTGTTAATAGTGACCCTGCTATAGTCGCAAGCCAGCTCAATGTCAATACCGAAGACCTGGCTAACCTTGGATCTAGCTATTTAACTGCAGTCAATTCTTTAAGAAGTTCGCTCAGCAATTCATCAATTACAACATTTGATTATACCGAAACAGGCCTGACTGAAATCAAGGATTCAAACAATCGATCCACTCATTACAAGCGTGATGGCCTTGGTAGACTTGTCAAGGTTTTGGATGATCAACTGCATTTACTAACCTCATATAGGTATTTCTACTACTCTTTATCACCACTTCACCACTAGTCATAATGAAAAATCTTTTATTCTTTTTTTTAATTCTTTCTTGTCTATTATCGATGGCTCAGTCGATTAATGGTCCGTCAACAGCTTCACCAGGATCTACAAAAACTTACAGTTTCAGCGGAGGGTTACCGCAGATGAATGAAGAATATATTTGGACGGTCTCTGCTGGCGGAACTTTGCCAACCGGTTGTTTTCCAGCACGTCCATCTCTACCCTGCGATTTTTGGACTGGGAGTAGCGTTGATATTGACTGGAGTTCAAATGGGACAGTGTATCTGGAGATTAAGAATACCTCTACCAATACCACAGTCGGCACCTATTCTAAAAGCGTAAATGTTTGTGTAAGTCCATCCACTCCAACTGTCCCAACTACATATGGTTGTGATAATACTGTAACACTTTCTCCAAGCTCTCCTTCCGGAACTTACCAGTGGTTTTACACAAACGACCCAACGAGCCTTCCTATATCTGATGGAACCTACATGGGTTTAACCTATAATGTGGGCACCAATGGACATACATTGACTATTTCAAACCTCTCTGGTTCAAAGACAGTCTATGTTAGACAAACTTCAACGGGTTGTGGAAACTCTGCTCTTGCGAGTGCTACCGGTCAAATAGCGCTGGAGCCAACATTAGCAAGTGGGTCGGATGTTTCGCGTTGTGATGACGGTACTGTCACTTTATCGGCTACTCCAGGAGTTGGAGGAGATAACATAAAATGGTATTCAAGTCCCACGGGAGGAAATGTAATACACTACGGCAGCAATTTCACCACTCCTTACTTAACAAATACTACAACCTACTATGCGGCTACTTCTAGTTCAGTTTCTCAATGTGAAGACGCTGACCGAAAGGCTATTAAGGCAATCATTGTTGAGCCGAGTGAGGCTGGGACATTAACAGGGAATACCGAAGTGTTTGGAATGGCATCTGACACAATTTTTTTGGACGGAAATATTGTTGGGAATGTGATAAAATGGCAATATAGGACTACCGGAGGATGGAATGACATTCCAAAGCAGGACAGCTTCTATAAATACAGCAATTTGCAAGAGCCAACCTACTTTCAAGCGGTGGTCCAAAATGGAATTTGCGATCCAGTGTATAGCAATCAGGTTTTGATAAACGTATTGGAGGAGCCGGAAGTGGATTGGGGACTGACTCCAAATATTCGTCCCAATGTAGAAAAAACGATAACTATCGAGTCAGGGCATGCCAGCTATAAGTGGTTTCTTGAGGATTCATTGATACTTGAAGGCTCAACTGAATTAATCGTTCCAAAGGTTGGCAGATATAAGGTTGTGGTCACAAGTACCGGAGGTGCAGTGGATACAACAGGCTGGGCGGAGATCGGTAGCCAGCTGGATATGAATGAAAATGCGGTTGTAACCTATACCTACAAACACCCGATCGTTGACTCATCTAATTCAAGTGAGGATCTGGTTGATCATTTTGAGTTGGAATTGGAACAACAAAACATAGCTGTTAATGTGTTTGATGGTTTAGGGCGTCAGTCTCAGAGTATTGCCCTAAATGCCACTCCAAGTGGTACTTCAGATATGTTAACCCCAACCGAATATGATGAGCTGGGAAGACAATCAAAGTCTTATTTACCTTATGCTGAAGCTGATTTGTCAGGGGTATACAAACCAACTGCGGTCTTTGATCCGCAAACTCAGGGGTATCAGTCATCCAGACACTATAATTATTATACCAGTGTTAAAAATGAAGACAAAGCCTACGCAGAAACCCGATTTGAGGCCTCACCACTTAACAGGCCATTGGAGCAAGGCAGTCCTGGGGACCCATGGCAAATAGGAGGAGCAACGGTAACCTATCATTATGATATTGCAGATTCAGCCGAAGTAATATTATGGGAGTTTGATTCTTTGTTGGCTGGTAGTAAAAGAGTCTATGGAGGAAGTAGCCTTTATAAAAACACTACCACAGATGAAGATGGCAATCGAACTATTGAATACACAAATAGTACAGGGCAAACGATTCTGAAGAAGTCTGAGGTAAATGCCGTGGACTGGGCAGAAACCTATTACATCTATGATGTCTATGGAAACTTAGCAGTAGTTTTTCCACCCGAAGCAACTAACCGCTTAGATTCAGAATTCTTCGCACAAAATCAAGAAGCAAGAGAAGATTTTCTAAATACGTGGGGATTCTTATATGAATATGACTACCGCAACCGAATGACAATGAAAAAAGTCCCTGGTGCTGATAGTGTATTTATGGTTTATGACCCACGGGATAGATTGGTTTTAACTCAAGACGGGAATCAAAGAAGCGATGATCGATGGCTATTTACAAAATATGATGAACTAAACAGACCCATCCTAACCGGTATTTTGGAAAGTAAGAGATCGGCTTCCTATTGGCAGGAGTACTTGAAAAATCCACAGTTTCGATTTGAAGCATTAGACTCCACAGGAATTCATCTCTATTCAAACCGCAGCTTTCCAAGAGATTCAATACAACAATACTTGACGGTTACGTATTATGATAATTATGATTTTATGTCATTACCCAATAGTTCCTGGAGTTCATTAGGACTGGATTTTAACGATACGGAAAATCGGTTAACCCAGAACATCTCGGTTAAGGATCAGGTAACAGGCACAGTTACAAAAGCCGGGAATGACAATTGGATATACAGTGTCAGTTATTATGATAACAAGTATCGATTAATTCAGGCCCAAAGCACAAATCATCTTGGAGGCAATGATGTGGTCACCACCTATATGGATTTTATTGGTCAGGTCAATCGATCGGTAAGCTCACATAGTAATGGAGACACTACAATTACTACCACCCGCAGTTTTGTTTACGACCATATGGGAAGATTAAAGGAGACCTGGCACAAAATAGGTGATCAAGCGGATTCTGTTCTGATTGCCAGTAACCGATATGATGATTTGGGTCAATTAGAAGAGAAGGACCTACATGGCGGAAGGCAATCACTTGATTACTCTTATAATATTCGTGGTTGGCTTACCGAAATAAACAATAGCGACCTGACTCAGTCCAATGACGATGACCTATTTGGAATGAAGCTCTTGTATGATGAAGAAGATCCTTCCGTCACTAATGCCGGGTTACATAATGGCAATATTTCAGGTATGAAGTGGAGCACACCAGACGATCACAAAAATGCCAATATCACAGAGCGTGCTTACAGGTTTGAGTATGATGGATTGAATAGGTTGAAAGGAGCCTTTTCAAGAAGAAATAGAAATGGGTGGTCCAATACCAATCAATTTCGTGTACAATTAGCATATGATCTGAATGGCAATATCGAATGGTTATTGAGAAAAGACAAAGACGCTCAAGATTTGGATGACCTTACTTATGATTACAATGGTCATGGTAATCAGTTAGTGAGTGTTAGCGATGCAGGTATTGATACCGTAGGTTTTGTGGATGGGAATACATCTGGAGACGATTACACCTATGATACCAACGGCAACATGACCAAAGACCGTAACAAAGGCATAGACTCGATCTATTATAACCACTTGAATCTTCCGATAAAAGTAGAATTTGAGACCTCAGGCGATAGTATCACATACTTGTACGATGCGGCAGGAATCAAATTGAACCAGGTCGTTTATAAACAAGGTGATACACTCAAGGTGACAGATTATGTTGGAGAGTTCATCTATGAGACTGATACAAGTGGAGTGAGAAAACTTCAACTCATTCAGCATGAAGAAGGGAGAATTATTCCGAAGGACACACTTTGGGATTATCAATATCACTTGAAAGACCACTTAGGAAATGTGAGAGTGACGTTTAGTACTGAGCCGGAGAATTACACGATGGTTGAAACCTTCGAAACAGGAGAAGAAAACGGCTGGCAGGACTTACACAGACATACTAATAGTGATGCAAATACTACTGTATATCAAGATATGAGTGTTGGAGATGAAGTAGAACTTCTTCAAAGTGGACAAACAGGAGCTATGATATTCCTGAGTGTGAATAAGCGTGATACAATCAACTTATCTGTACAAGCGAACTATGAGAGTGCTCCGAGTGGTAATAATTTCTTAGGAACAGCATATAACACACTGTTCACATCCTTTGATAATGTATATGGAAGCGGAGTGCCTGAAGGAGGTGGAGTAAGTAGTTCTTCTACGGTATTTGACGATGCATTGAATGGAGGAGCAATGGCTGGAAAGGATGATTCGAACACCGCTCCGAGAGCGTTTTTGAATTACATTCTCTTTGACAAAGACATGAACTATCTCTCAGCAGGCTTCACCCAAATAACAACAGCCGCACAGGGTGTGGGCGTTCATGAGGAAGTAACGCTGGATATTGCCCCGTTTGAGCAGGATGGGTATGTGTTGGCATACCTGAGTAATGAGAATCAGGAGCCAATTACTGTCAACTTCGACGATTTCACTGTCTACCACGGTAAGACGAATGTTGTTTCTACGCAGGATTACTATCCTTTTGGGCTGACGTTTAATGAAAGTGTGAGGACGGCTAGTGTGGGGCAGAAGTATCTGTATAATGGGAAGGAATTACAAGAAGAGACTGGTTGGCATGATTATGGTGCAAGGATGTATATGGCAGATATAGGTAGGTGGGGAGCTGTTGACCCACTAAGTGAATATTATCAGTCTGCTAGTCCATATAATTATGTTCTAAACAATCCGATATCATTCATCGATCCTGATGGAACTATGGTGGAAGATCCAATTACTAATGTAATTGTATTGGTTGCGGATGATAAACACAATATCTTGGATTTGGCTAAAAGCTTAGCAGCACAAGGAAATGAAAATTGGCAATTGATAGGTTCAGATAATTTTGAAGATGCAGCAAACGATTTGAATGAGTATACCAATAATGGTGAACTTGAATTGGATAATTTGATAATCGGTTCTCATGGTGCTCCTGGAGGTATTATTGCTGATCGAAAGCCAATAACTAAAAATGATGTGAATGCAGTCAATAGTGGGTTGGAAAATATGGAAATAAAAGAAGCCTCAAATGGAAAAGATTACTATTTCAATGAAGTGGAAGTGGGTCGTTACAAACCAGTTATATCCGTGGAAGAAGCTAATAAGGTTAAATCAATGCAAAGCATGGCAAGTAATGTAAAAAATGGAGGTAATGTGATTTTTACTGCATGCTCTACTTGTTCCAATGAAAATGGAACAGCTCTTGGACAGGCTTTGTTTAAGGCTTTTGGAGGAAGAGTTAATGTATATCTCAACGGTGATCAGTCATCAATTGCAACATCAAATCCTGAAACGAAGGTTCAAACATTTTCGGGAGGGTCTTTGACTGCAGGTTCTCCAGTTAATGGATGGACTAAATTTGGGACAGATAATTCGGTTCGAAATATTGGAAGTCTGATAATTAATCTAAAAGGAAGAAGTCCAATTCAAGAAGAAAATTAATGAAAAACCATTTTTCGATATTAATTCTTTTTATATCTCTCAGTTTGAACGCTCAAGATACTAGACTTATAAGCGAGCATGTAAAAAATGCTTTGAAAATGATAAGCCAAGAATCATATGATTATGACAGCGCAATTTATGCTGGTGATTATGATTTTGTTAAATGTGAAACTTCATCTAAGGGGAGTGATTTTAAGTTGTATTTAAAGGGTGGAGAGGTAGCAAAGGTTTCTTGGGTAGAATTTGATTCAGATTTTGAAGTTTACCTATATGCATTAGGTAATATTAAATACGGCTTTATCTCCATCAATGGTAATCGTGTAAGCAAAGGGTTAATTGTTAGATCGGAAGTTGATGAGTTGTTTTACTTAAAGTTGACTAATGGATTTTTGGACTGGCTTGATCGTGATTCAATTAGTCATGAAGAGATCATAAATGATATTCAATCTATTTACTTTCTTAATGAAAATCTACATCCTAGAAACACAGCTAGTTTTAATAAAGGAGTTATTTCTAAACTTAAATTAGATGAAGTGTACTATGAGTTTGATAAGGAATGTGGTGAAGACAGCCTTAATATAAACGATATAGGATTTGACTTATTGGGTCTTTTGTTGACTGATATTGAATGTGGTTGGATCGTTGAATCTGGAACTGAAGAGAGATTCAAAGATTGGTTAGCTTATTACCAATTCGATAAACATAAATTGGATTAAGAGGCAACATCGGTCACGTTCCAAACCGTCACTTTCTTAGTTTAGCTCATGAAGTGAAGGTTTGATCTCCAAACTACTTATCTAATTAGGATTGTATCCATAGGAGATCATTTCTTAGAATCGCTGAATTTCGGAGCAAAACATCAATATTCACTAGTACAAATCAGTCTCAATTAAGAGACAAGCGGCTAATTGGAGCATGAAATGCACCATTGCTCTTGATTTTGTTTGATCCTCTGCTTGATGGCTTTGCTAGCCTCTGCTTTATTGGTTATTTCCTCATAAGATGCACACCCGCGGTATGCTTCATCCGGGGTTATTCCATCCAATACTTTTAGTGGCTTATTTTGATTGGCATCTGTGAAGAAGAAATCAACCTTTTCTTTCAGTTGGGATAAATTATGAATGCTTTGCTTTAATAGGAATTGGTGTTTTAACTGTCGGAATACGGCTTCAACCATTGAGTTAGACTGTTTGATATCTACAGAAGCCTGCAATCGCTTCATTTTCTTCGCTTGCAATATGTCGCTTACCTCATGATTAAAATTTTCAGATCCTCCGTCAACCACTAGCTTGGGTGGCTTATTATGACGCAGCTTTTTTGAGGCCATATTTATCACTTCTTTCATCATTTTTCCGGAAAGGTGATTGGCAATTTTCCACGCTAATATTTTGCGCGTGGCATTGTCAATGATTGTATAGATGTAACCTTTGGTGCCATTCAGACATTGATGGATGGAGACATCAGCGTGCCAATATTCGTTTGGTTGGGAAGCACGCAGAGGAAGGTAGCTTGCTTTTCGGTACCTCTGTTTCATTTTTCTCCACCTAAATAGTTGATTGTATTTGTACCAGGTATTGAGCGAAGCGTGCAGTACATTGTTTCTTTTAGCCCATAGCTGAATAGAGCTGATTCCCCAATGCCTGAATTTTGGTGCAGTTAATAACTTCTCTAACCCTCCAACTTCATCACTGGTGAGCTGATGACTAAATCGTTTTCGGCATAGTTTGATGGGAGACAATCCACATTGTGTTTTCCAGTTATAAAAGGTATTTCTGGAAATGCCAAAGAACTTTAGAGCGCTCCTGAGTGGGAGAATTTTTGAAGCTGACATAATAGCCTTAACTACTTTGTCTTTTCCTAGAGTGAGTTGTTTTTTGAAATCTTGTGATTGTTGGCATATGCTTGTTAAGGTATTGAGAAGCCTGCCGCAAGTGAAGAAAAAACCGGGATGTTTTTGAATACTTATTAGTAGAGATTCAAACGACTGAATGTCCCTGAAATCTTTGCCATAGTATTTACTCTCGAGCTCATTTTTCCACCGATAAATATTAGCGCGTGGTATCAATGCCAAAATACAGGGAGGACATAGTCCTAGTCTAACCAGATCTTTGAGGGAAGTGTGATAGGTTCTTCGGTTGTTCATGATAAAGGGACGCAAAGAAAGGCGCGGTTTATACAGGATTTCAATACCCACTTTTAGGTAATTGACATCTACGTGTATGACGATTCAAAGAAATTGATTGGAGAGAAAGAAGAAACAAAAAAGACTGCCCATACAAGGCAGTCTCTATCATTAAGAATCAGCTTCGACAATTTTTGCCGGTTGATAATTATTGTGAAATTAATAATGAAGGGGCAATTTCGGCATAATGCTTTTTCTGAAGATTAAATGATTTTATTTCTGGGGTTCCTTCCATTTACTGATCTTTGCGCGTGCGGTTCATTTCACTTCTTTTATTGGTTTTTATTGGCTTTGGAACATTGGCCCAGGTTAAAGTAGACGGCAAAGCCACGGGCCGTCATGCGGATGCTATTAACCGCGCAAAGGGAGCAAAACAGACTGCAGAGGAGCGTGGTGAACAGGCACGCAAACTTCAGCAGCAAGCAGAAGCAAGGAAGCTCTACAGTCAGAAATATGACAGTGTCGAAAGCGTCCGATTAGATTCCATGCAGGTGGGTCAGATATCAAAAGAAGATTCACTGGAAATCTCAAAAGAGATATTATCAGATTTTCCACCTGAGTACCAAGAGTTTATCCTGAACCCGGTCGAGCTGGATCCGGGGCTCAACACGGAGCAAGCTGATAGCATAGCCCTGGCAGAAGCCACAGCGGTACTGGAAGCTGAAGCACGAAAGTTTATGCCGGATGAAATGGGGAATGCGGAAGATCCGCTAACCCAGTTAAGCAATCCTGCAGAGGGATTGAATCCGTTGCAAAAGCCCACTAAACCCAACCCTAACCTGGTGAAGCCGGATGCAGCACGAGAGCTTTTCAAGAAAGTGGATCCTGAGCAGTTTCAGGAAGCACAAGCTGACATTCAGAAGCTAAAGAAAAAGTATAGTGAGTTGCCAGACACGCGCTATCCTGAGGAAGGAACCAAACGAAACTCATTGGAAAATGTCCCATTTAAAAAGCGTCTTTATTTTGGTGGGAATATCAGCCTGCAAAGCACGGATCCGCTGATACTTAGCACCAACCTCCAGTTGGGTTACTGGATCAATAAGAAATGGTTAGCTGGCACGGGTATTACTTTACGTGAGCAATTCACCGCGGAAGATACCACGTCGTTAACCACGGGGGACGGGCACGGCTACAGTGTGTTTACCCGCTATGATATTCCCAAAGGGTTCTTTGCCTGGGCAGAATTGGGGTGGCAAATAGATAAATCGCTTTTCGGTAGTGAGCAGGGGGAATCAAAAGGCTGGCAAAAAGCCTATTTATTGGGTGTGGGAAGAGAGTTTAAGATCGGTATCGTGCAGATGATGTCCATGATCATGTACGATTTCAATTATCAAAACAATGACTTGAACCCCAGTCCATGGGTATTTAGAATCGGCGTGCGGCTTAGTAAGAAGCCGGGGTGACGTGGTATAGTCTTGTGGTATAGTTTTTTCCGCTTTTGTCCAATGTGGTATAGTGAAAACATCATTTAAGACCATCTATTGGGTATTGCTTGCTGACTTGTAATCAGTAGGTCGTTGGTTCGAATCCGACTGGGGGCTCCACAAACCCACTCAAACGAGTGGGTTTTTTTATGTATTTATATGGATGAGAACCAACGACATAGCACAATCATGATGTTCGAAACCGCGTGCGGTTCACGAGAGGTAGTGCGGCATGGTAGTGGGTATGAGTAATCCGACTGGTGGCTCACTTTAAACCCTGACAGATTTTTCTAGTCAGGGTTTTTTATGCAATTCTATTTGTTCCCCTTACAAACCACTACCTTTACCTTGCTCTGGTACAGCAATATACAAACCTGAGAATTTTACCTTAAATGGGTTTGTTCGGCGCGCTAGATCACGCCCACTATGGGGATCATCGAATGTGCTGACTGACTCATAATCTTTCTTTATAAGAGGTTTGATATGTGCGTGCCAGAGTTTTTTTGTTTCGGATACTTGATCGCTCGCATTGAATTGTTGTAGTTTTAATTCCGATTAAAGCATTGATTGATGAGATTGAAGTCCTTAGCAATAATTAGCCTTATCCTCGTCGCATTTTCCGGCCAGGCACAAATCTGTAAGTATGTGGTCAACGAAAAAGATCCGCTCACAGATGATATCATCCGAACTGTTAAAACCCGCCTTACTGGTCCAACACCTTTTTACTACTTCTATTATATCCGCAATGGGAGTGACTATAAGTTTCAGGTAGAGGTGGGAGATTATGGAGAGCTTAGCACTTCCATTCCCAAGGGGAGCGAGCTGGTAATGCGTGCAGGTAATGGCAAAGTAATTCGAATGACTTCCATTGATAAAGCAGATCCTGAGGTTATAAATGACTTTGGGAGTAAAATCACACAATACAAGGTAACTTATCAAATGACTGAACAGGATATGACGGATATTGCTGAATCAGGGATTGTTTTTATTCGAATCAAAGACATGAAAAATACATTCAGCGATCAGGAAATACCGGAAGCTGTGGTTCAGATATCAAAGGAAAACGCTGAGTGTATTTTCAAATAGCTATTCTGCTCGAAGGGTTTCGGTCGGGTTCTTGTTCGCATTGATCCATACCTGCGAAAGGATAGTTGTAAGAGCTATCGTCCCAACAATTATTAATGTCGGTATGAATATCGTGTAATCTACTGGTGCATGAGAGGCCATCTCATTAACCCATAGCCCATTCACCCACATTGCAAAAGGAATTGCAATGACAGAGGTTATGGTAATCATTACGAGAAACCCTTTGCCCATGGAAAGGGTCAGGGACCGAAACGAAGCACCCAGAACCTTTCGAATACCTATCTCTTTTACTTTGGTTTTCAATTCGAAACTAACCATTCCCAAAAAGCCAAGTCCGGTAATGGATAACGCTATCATAGCCACGTAGGCCAGGATATTCCCCAGGTCGTAGAAAAACTGATAGAATTCGTCCAGTTGCTCATTTAGAAAACCTCCTTCATATTCTCTGGTTGCGTCAAAGGACGTCCATGCTTCTTCAAACTTCTTATTCTGAGCAATCATATCTTCACTTCTAACTTTAAGGTATGCATATTCATATCTGTCAGGCATGATTCTTAAGGCAAGTGGACGTATTGATTTCATCAATGGCTCCCAATGATAGTCTTTAACGACACCAATTATCTGCAGACCAAGTGTATCCAATGTCATTGTTTCACCTATCGCCTGACTGGCAGATTCGAATCCATACGTCTCTACAGCCGTTTGATTGATTATGAGAAACTTTTCATTTTGAGCGGAAATGTCTTTGGGGAAGTTTCTACCGGCAATCAACTCCAGTTCCATTACATCAACATAATTTGGATCAACAGAAAAATAATACAGTGTAATTGGTTCCTGATCTTTTTTCCATTGAGCTCCGCCTCCATGGGACCGTCCTACTGCAGGATGATGGGAGGTGAAAGTCACATTCTCTACTCCTGAAATTGACTCAAAATGCTGTTTGATGGTAGATGGGTTCTGTTTGTGGGTATTTATATAGAAAACCTCTGATTCATTGAACCCATAATTTGAGTTGACCAAAAACTCTCCCTGCTTGTTGAGGATGAGTATGGTTACTAGCATGATAATGGATAGACTAAACTGAACACTAATCAACGTCCGCTTTCCGGTCAGGTGTTTGAATATTGACCGTTTCCTTGACCTGACGATAGAGATGCTCCCTTTTAGCGAATTGACTGCCTTGATTTTTGACAGGAAAATAGCTGGACCGATCCCGGTAAATAGTCCTAATATTAGTGTGAATAGAATGAAATATCCGTACGTGCCAATTGAATCCTCCAGGGATATGCCAATCATACTAAAAATCCATATTTCATTGAATGAGATGATCAGGAAGCGATATATCAGTACCGCAAGTAGTAGGGATATGAATGCTGTAATTACCGACTCAGTTAAAAACTGTGATATGATTTGTTTTTTGCTGGCGCCATTTACTTTTCTTATCGCTATTTCCTTCGCTCGACTGAGCGCTTTGGCAATGGATAGGTTGGTGTAATTGATTGAGGCGGTAACCAGTACAATGAATCCCAAAAGCCCGAAAAACACCAGTACAAACCACGGTAAGGTGAATGCAATTTCATTGGAAGTCAATCCACCCGGAACTATATCATTCATCGACTGAAGACGAAAAACCATTTCTTGTTCGTCCTCCTCATATTCTATTTTCTCTGCTGCAAGCTTATTAATAGCATCCTCAGCCTCATTTTTAAATGATGGATCACTCAAAACCAAATAGTTATATCCGCTCCAGTGTTCTTTCCAACTATTGTAACTATCGGAAACCAGATCTTTTTCTGCGAGAACTGGAAGGGTATTCAATGACCCCAATGCTTCGAATTGCAAATGTGTTTTTCCCGGAGGACGCTTGACCACACCGGTCACCTTATAACTCCCATGGTCCTCAAATTCAATGGTCTGACCCAGCGCAGACTGATCCGGAAACAATTTTTCAGATAGCTCCTCACTCAAAACAATGCTAAATGGTTCGAGCAATGCGTTTTTGTTTCCCTCTTTTAGCTCAAAAGCAAAAACATCAAAGAATGCCTCATCAGCATAAAGTGATTGAATGTTTAAGATCTTATGAGGAGACCTTATTTCGCCTCGGAAATAGGAGTTGAGGTTGCTGCCACCCTGGATATACGAATATCGCTCGACGAGCTCGTTTTTGAAAGGAAGGGGAGAGGAGGCATACTTTTCATCGAACGGACCCTCGTGCCCTTTGGCATCAGTGGTGATACGGTATATTCTATCGGCATGTGGATGGAATTTATCATATTGGAAGTGATCATACACCAATAAAATCAAGACAAGGCACACAGACATGCTCAGTGATAAACCGAAAATATTTAATCCGGTGAATAGCTTGTGCTTCCAGAGGTTCCTGAAAGCAATGGTAATGTAGTTTTTTAGCATCCTTTTGGTTTTTGAGTCAGTTCATAAGACAGTCACTGAATCAAGGATGTTGCAGGCTGGAAAAGGTTGTAGGGAAAACTATTTTTTATAATTCTTTCTCAAGCAATTCTTTCCAATCGATTTCAAACTCTTTTTCCTCAAACCCCTCCGGTAATTGATAGGAGAGTGCCCCCTCTATCCGATTTTTGGAATTTGGATGTGTGGCTATGATTTCCAAATCATCAGGATAGGTTTTTTCTTCTGCCTTGAGTTTGGTAAAAAAGTGCGCAAGACGTGCCGGATTGATCTGCACTCTGGTCATTAGGTCATAGGCAAATTCATCAGCCTCACGTTCTTGCTTTCTATCAAATCCGGTAGAGATTAGAATCTTGGAGATTTCGGAAATCATCACTGCGTCTCCACCACTAAGAACCGCCACAAGCACACTGAGTCCCAACTCTTTCATTAGCCTGTCCACAAGGTCTCCATTTTCGTGATGACCAATCTCATGCGCCAGGATTCCGGCGACTTGCTCGGGGTTGTCGGCAAACTTCAGAAGGCCTGAAAAAACATAAATATGTCCATCTATTGTGGCAAAAGCGTTTACCTCCCTGCTATTATCAATGAGGTGAAATTTGTATTCGTATTTTTTCTCCCGGAGAGAATCAAGCAATCTCGAGGTAATTGGCGATAGCACCTTTTCTACGGTGCTGTCAGGATAAAATACAAATTCATCCTCCAGGTCGTCCATGATCAATTCGGCCAGATCTTTTTCCCGCTCTCTGCTCAGGCGAAACTCAGAGTCAGGCAGACTCAGTGGCCGCCAGGTGAAGGCGAGCCAGATGAGCCCAAAAATCAACACAAGGATCAGCAGCTCACGCCAGACTTTCATCGAGGAGGTAAATTTTGAATTTCACTTTCATCTACATCTTTCTTTTTGAAGACCATTTCATAAGAAAGTCTTCCAAAAAACAGGAAGTAGTACATTCTTCCTTTCCTGGCTTTTACCGCGCCTACGATGCTAAAAACAAAATAGGCGAGGTTAAATATGATCGCCATAATTAAATAGCCCTTGAACGTGTCGGTTAGTTCCCAATCGAAAAAATAAATGCGAATGCCCCAGTAAACCCCAATGGCATTGATGATCGTCGTTGGGAGCTGACTGATAAGAGACTGTAAAGAATGAAAGTGTACAAACAGGCCTTTCGACCTGTTTGTGAAATAATATACGACCGCTGCGATGAGGTTGATGATGGGTAATGGCAGCCCTATGGCCACTGACGCAAACATCATGAGGTATGAGCCCATGGCATCATCCTTTTCTCGCTCGCTTAGTTCGTTTGGTTGTGGTATTTCGTGGTATTCGTTACTCATGGTTTTCCTGAAAATGGCGGATACTCATCTGTCATAAATGACATATAAACATTTACTCGGGTGCCCCAGCGAAGCGTTCCCACATTGAACTCATGCCAGCTCTGAGGGTATTCTCCAGTAAAAAGGACCACCCACCATGCTAAAAATTGCAGCACCATTGTGGCGATGGTTCGAAAGAACAGCAAAAACATGTGTGGTAGAATTACATAGATGCCACCCAGCAATGTACGGAGGATTAGTATTCCTCTGCTAAGTCTCTCCGGGTACGGAATCTCTAATGTGACATAGTCATCTTTTGCATTGATTCCGAAGGGCGGGTAGCCATCACATAGATTATAGATGCGTGCATTCACTCGCAGGTTCCATCGATAAAGGCCTTCCTGAAATTCAAAAAAGCTTTGTGGGTACTTCCCGGTAAAGAGCACGATCCACCAGGAAATAAAGGATAGAATGGCACCCCACAATGACACAAAAATCAAAAGGAAAATGTGAGGCAATACAATATAGATGGCCCCAAAAAGAGTCCTCAGAAGCAACTCTCCTCGAGAGTATCGCTCCTGATACTTGATGTCTAATTTCATTTAAGTTAAGGTTAGGTTTTGATGTAATTTAATGAGTGAATGACAATTTGAAAAAGCTGAAGTCCTGAGCGGTATCAAGTGAACACTGAATGTCCAATAGGTTTACTTAATTGGCATATATGGTATAAATGCGCTAATTTGATTGACATTAAACTAATTAAACCTAACTAATTATGTCAGAAAGTAAATACGCTGGATTTTGGCTCAGATTTGTAGCCTACATTATTGATTACATTATTCTATACGTTATCAATGGTTTTGTTATCATTCCAATCCTCGCAGCTGTTGGTCTTAGTATTGGCGCTGCGAGCGAAGGCTTTGATTTTAATACCATGACAGAAGGAGACATCATTGCAATGGGCTCGGCGATTATGGGAGCCATTTTCGCTGGAGGTATTCTTACCCTTATCATCTCTATTTTGTACTACGCTATTATGGAAGCAAGCAAATATCAAGCAACTGTTGGGAAGATAGCGCTAGGCCTAAAAGTGACTGATATGAACGGTAAAAAGCTGGATATTGGGAAAGCAGCATTACGACAAATTGGAAAAATACTTTCAGGAATCATATTGCTGATAGGTTACATCATGGCCGGATTCACTGAAAAGAAACAGGCGTTGCATGATATGATTGCAGGAACGCTTGTCGTGAAAAAATAATTGAAAGAATTTTTGATGTTGACAAACCCCGAATCAATTCGGGGTTTCTTTTTTTAAGCTCTGTTGGCGAATGGAAGTTACATGGTAAAATATGGCCATGGGCAATAGAAATGCTGCTAGGAATATGTATGGCATTCGAACGAATCCATAATTTCCACTCATCATATCTGAGAAATAATAGGATGATATGAAGCTATAGACAGTTAATCCGAGGATAGCGAGGGACAGAATGTTCCATATCAGAATAGCTTTGGATTTAAAGATGCCTTTCTGAACAAGCACCCCGACAATAAGTGCGGTGATACCTACCAGGATATCATAATTTAACCCCTCGAATGTTGCTTTCTTGGGAAATATACCTATTAGAAAAGCACCATAAATCAATAGCTCAACCAGTATTCGAAATGACTGTATGTAGATGGTTTGATGATCTGGGGTTTTAGCAATCGCTTCCTTTACCCACTTTTGGGAAGTATATACGATAATACCCAGAATCGCAGGAACAACAATGAGCAGTGGGACACGAGGGGGAAAGTTAAAATCTTCCAGCCACCCACTGTTTGATAAAGTGAAAACATAAATAAACCATCCTATGATGATAAAGGAATACGTCCTTTTTCTTTTTGCAGGGCGATCACTCTTGTTTAGAATCATTAGCGGTGCAAAAACTATTGCCACCGTGAGAAGATAAAATCCTATTTCTATCATTTTTCAATCTTTGTGTCAAAAATAGGAGGAGATCAGAATCAAGGACTATTCAAAATTGCTAATTCCGAAACCTGAATCCTAAAGGAGTAATACCTCTGCTTCTCTTAAAAAACTGATAGAATGAGTTTGTTTCTTCAAAACCAATTCTATGAGCAATTTCATAAATCTCAAGATTGGTCTTTAGCAGTTGCTCAGCCTTTTGGAGACGTATTTTTGCTAAATACTGATGCGGGGTACAGGCATACACTTCTTTGAAAATCCTTAGGAAGTGGTATTTTGATAGCGTGGCTATCTGTGCCAATTCGTCTATAGTAATGGGATTGTTAAATTTCTCATGTATGTAATCCCGAGCCCGACTTACTCTTACAATCAACTCCTTTCTTGTGGACAATTTTTGTGCGTTGATTTTTTGAAGTCCTTTGGCACTTTCACCATTTTTAATCAGCAGGTGGATTAGCATATCTGACAGCAACTTATTCTCAGCATCTTCATTCACTTTATCATTAAGAGTATAAAAATCCTGGATCTTCTGAATATGTAGCTTCAGTTCTGAATCCTTCCAATGCGAACAAGTGACATGATGATTCTGAATGTTATTATTTGGTTGATCTAGGAGGCTTTCATGAGACGAGATTGCTGAATACAGCGTTTGATGATATAGCTGATCACTGAAATGGATATTAAAGGTTAAGGTTTCATCTTCTGATATATTTAAATCGTACGTGTCCCCATGATTTACCAGACAATAAGTATCAGAGGAAACACTGACTTCTTTGCCATCTGCTTTTACATGACTTTTTCCTTTGTGGTTGGTGAATAAGCTAAAAGGTGCCTTAATATTATTTCTCTCGGTTTTGCTGCTTAGTGTATTTAATACCACATTTGGCCATCCCTTCTTCTTGAGTTTTACATTCTCCGCTCCATTTTGATTTTCAAAATTGGTTCTGGATTGCTCTTGGATCCATTTAAGGTCTGGAAACTGATTGAGTAACATGCTACTTTGGGGTGATAATTAGGTTTTCATCAGGATAAGAGATGCCGTATCTCTTCCTATCATTTTCTATTACGCATGAAAAAGGGAAAGAATGAGCTTTATCGTCATTGGGAATCCAGTCCTTTTGATTGTAGTCGATAGTAATGAAAAGACCGGTTTCCGATCCAACAGCGCAAAATCGTTCATAATCTCCACTAAACTTTAAAAGTCCACATTCCTCTTCGAATTGATTAAAAGTTGAATTTACATCCGCGACTGGCAAACCGATTTCACTTATATGCTGAAAAGATGAAGCATCGAAGTTGTCAACAGACGAAATCTTCAAATTCTTTCTGGCGATTAACTCGACGATGTTACCGGCAGGATCGTAAAAATAAAGTGCCTCAGCGTTCCAGCTTTTGAAATCCACAATCTCATCTCCGTGAAAAGGGAGAACCTTTGTTTTGCTTTTGATCCAATTCAGTGCATCACCTATTTGATAGGAGGGGATGTTGATGGCAAAATGGTAATACATGCTTTGCTCTGACTGCTCAAAAATCAAGTTGGTTTCACCTACTTTGAGCTTTATTGAATCTTGGCTGCTATCAAGCAACTCTATGCCAAGTAGGTCAGTGTAGAATGGTTCTACTTCTTTTAGCTTGGAGGTGTAAAGAGTGAGCTCCTTGATTTTCATTTACAATTAAGATACAAAAAAAGCCCCAAATTGCTTCGGGGCTAAATCTATCAGCTCTTAAAATAGTTTAACCTAATCGTATTATGAGAGTGGTGATAGATTGTTCGTTTACACGTATAGAATGCTTAAAGGGTTATCATTTGATAAGAAAAATTGAAACATTTTTTATTTATTCTTCGATTCCCTCAAGATCCAGTAAAAATGCGTACTGAAGGGCAGTAGTCTTGTATCGCTTAAATCGACCTGAAGCACCGCCATGTCCGGCTTCCATATCTGTGTCCAGGATGAGCGTGTTGTCATCCGTTTTCATATCTCTCAGTTTGGCTACCCATTTGGCAGGTTCCCAATATTGTACCTGAGAATCGAATAATCCGGTAGTTACCAGCATATTTGGATAATCCTGGGCAGCTACATTATCATATGGCGAGTAGGACATCATATATTCATATGACTCAAGCTCCTTGGGATTGCCCCATTCATCAAACTCATTGGTTGTCAACGGGATGCTTTCGTCCCACATGGTAGAAACAACGTCTACGAAAGGCACTGCAGCGAGGATGCCCTTGTAAAGTTCAGGCGCCATGTTTACAACTGCTCCCATTAGCAAACCACCGGCACTTCCTCCTTGTGCATATAGGTGTTCTTTTGACGTATATTTTTCTTCAATCAGGAACTTGGAACAGTCAATGAAATCATTGAAAGTATTGATCTTTTTAAACATTTTACCATCTTCATACCATTGCCGTCCCATCATCTGCCCCCCTCGGATATGTGCAATTGCGAAAGCAAATCCTCTGTCAAGAAGACTCAATCGAACGGAGCTAAAGCTGGCATCAATGGTTGCACCGTAGGATCCGTATCCATATTGAAGTAAGGGACCATTCCCATCTTTCTCAAATCCCTTTTTATAGACAATTGAGATTGGCACTTTTTCTCCATCACGAACAGTTGCCCATACTCGTTCAGTTACATAATCGTCCGGATTATGTCCACCTACCACTTCCTGACGCTTCATTAATGTTTTCTCCTTTGTTTCCATATTGTAATCATACGTGGAGTTTGGAGTAGTCAAGGATGTATAACCAAAGCGAAGTGTTTTGGTGTCAAATTCAGCATTGGTTGAGATGTAGGCATTATAAGCTGGCTCACCGAAATCAAGGTAATGTTCGTCTCCTGACTCCTGATTGATGATTCTTAGGTTGGTCAACCCATTCTCACGCTCATCGACTACCATATACTCATTGAACAGCTCAATCCCTTCTAACAAGACATTGTCCCGATGAGGTATTACCTCTTTCCAGTTCGATTCATCTGTATTGTTTACAGAGGTTTCCATGAGTTTGAAGTTGGTAGCGTCGCGATTGGTGACGATATACCACTTGTCTTTAAAATGAGAAATACCATATTCATGTGCATTTTCATCTCGTGGGATAAACTGTTGGAAGTCACCTCTTGGATTAGTTGCGTCCAGTACATGGTAATCGCTTACCAGCGTGCTGCTATTCCATATGATCACATAATCATCAGACTTGGATTTGTACACACCGATGTAGAAAGAAGGATCTTTTTCATGGTAAACCATCACATCCATTTCCGGTTGCGTACCCAATTCATGTCGGTAGATTTTTTCTGAAAGGAGTGACACTTTGTTTTTAGCAGTGTAAAAGAAGGTCTTGTTATCATTGGCCCATGCACCGCTTCCGGTAGTGTTTTCAATCTGGTCATCCAGGTATTCCCCTGTTTCCAGGTTCTTAAAACGAATGGTGTAGATTCTTCTGCTGAGTGTATCTTCAGCAAAAGCAAGAATTTTATTATCAGGACTTACATTTAATCCACCGGCGGAATAGTAGCCATATCCTTCAGCCATTTCATTTACGTTGAGAAGGACTTCCTCTTCAGCATCCAGGCTTCCTTTTTTCCTGCAGTAGATCGGATACTCGCCTCCTTCTTCATATCGGGTATAGTACCAGTATCCGTTTGACTGATAAGGAACAGATTCATCCGTCTGCTTTATCCTCCCAACAATTTCATCATAAAGTTTTTGCTGAAGGTCTTCGGTATGAGACATGACCTGCTGAGTGTAGTCATTTTCAGCATTCAGGTATGCGAGAACCTCCTTTGTATGGTTGTCTGGCTCTTGCGCACGTTTTTGCTCATCAGTCAACCGCATCCAGAAATAAGGATCAATCCTGGTCTGACCATGTTCCTTTAATACAGTATCAGCCTTTGCTGCAACGGGTGCATCCGGTCTCATCTTTTTATCTTCAGTTTTTTGATTGCTACATGCCAGAAGGAGCGTAAGTCCTGCAAGCATAGTCAGTGATTGGAGTTGTTTCATTTGAGTGCATTTTTAGGTTGGTAAGTTCCCAAATCACTCAAAAAAAACCTAATTGATTTTTATGACTGGTAAATAAAAAAGACAGGCACATCACCTGTCTTATTCAATGAAGTCTTAAATAATTATTTGAACATTTCGCTTACGACCAAATCTTTCGATCCTGGTGTGTACTTATAAAAGCCTTCTCCGGTTTTAGCCCCAAGGTATCCGGCTGTCACCATATTCACCAATAGGGGGCAAGGTGCATATTTTGGATTACCAAAACCTTCATAAAGTACATTCATAATGGACAGGCAAACATCCAGTCCAATAAAGTCAGCAAGTTGAAGTGGACCCATCGGGTGAGCCATGCCTAGCTTCATTACCGTATCAATTTCTTCTACTCCAGCAACTCCCTCGTGAAGCGTAATAATTGCTTCATTGATCATTGGCATCAAAATTCTGTTTGCTACGAATCCCGGGTAGTCATTTACTTCAACAGGAACCTTTTTCAGGTCCTTGCTCATCTCCATAATGGTGCTGGTTGTTTCATCAGAGGTAGCATAACCACGGATGACCTCAATAAGCTTCATCACCGGTACCGGGTTCATGAAGTGCATCCCTATGACTTTGTCTGGTCGTTTCGTTGCAGCTGCGATTTTGGTAATGGAAATGGATGAGGTGTTGGTTGCCAGTATCGTTTTATCGGGGGTATTGGCATCCATCGTTTCGAAAATCTTCTTCTTAATGTCGAAGTTTTCAGTTGCGGCCTCCACAACCAGATCAGCATTTTTAACTCCTTCTTCCGTGGAGGTAAAAGTGGTGATATTTTTCAGTGCAGCATCTTTATCAGCTGCTGAAATTTTTTCTTTCTGAACCATTCGATCCAGATTTTTAGTAATGGTAGCTATCGCTTTTTCGAGTGCTGCTTCGTTGATGTCAATCAAAGCAACATTAAATCCATTTTGAGCAAAAACGTGCGCGATCCCATTCCCCATGGTACCGCTTCCTATTACTGATATATTTTTCATTTTGATTTTTTAGATTCTATTTAAAAAACAGGGCTATCCTGAACTTGTTTCAGAATAAAAAAGCCCTGTGCATCGTTCAGGGCGCTTTCATCGTTTAGCTGTTTTTTCCTACACAGTTCAAATCTTCAAAAGCTACTTTTAATCGCTCCACAAAAGACTTTTCTGCTTCTCTGATCCAGACTCTTGGGTCGTACTTTTTCTTATTGGGTTTATCATCACCTTCAGGATTTCCAATTTGTCCTTGCAGGTAGCCTTCATTTGCCTGGTAGTATCCCCGTACACCATCCCAATAAGCCCACTGAAGATCTGTGTCAATGTTCATTTTAATGGCGCCATATGTGATTGCCTCACGAATCTCTTCTCGGGAAGAACCTGATCCACCATGAAATACAAAATTTACAGGATTGTGACCTGCGCTATGCTTTTCTTCGATGTGATCCTGAGAGTTCTTCAGGATAATGGGAGTCAGCTTCACATTACCGGGTTTGTAAACACCGTGCACATTACCGAAAGCTGCTGCTATGGTGAAATTATCACTTACTTCTTTCAATTTTTCGTAGGCATATGCCACTTCTTCCGGCTGTGTGTACAGCATAGAGTTATCAATGCCTGTGTTATCTACTCCATCTTCCTCTCCACCGGTAACACCTAGTTCGATTTCCAAAGTCATACCCATTTTAGTCATGCGCTTAAAGTATTCAACACATGTTTCAATATTCTCCTCAATAGGCTCCTCTGATAAATCAAGCATGTGTGAAGAGTAAAGTGGTTTGCCGGTCTGCTCAAAATGTTTTTCTCCAGCATCAAGCAATCCATCAATCCATGGAAGGAGTTTTCGGGCTGCATGGTCTGTGTGGAGGATTACGGTAACTCCATATGCCTCTGCCAATTGATGAACGTGGTGAGCGCCCGCGATACCTCCAGCTATTGCTGCAGCCTGATCATCATTAGAAAGCCCCTTGCCAGCCATAAATGCAGCTCCACCATTGGAGAATTGGATCATGACAGGAGAGTTGATCTCTCTTGCTGTTTCCAAAACAGCATTCACCGTGCTTGAGCTAGTTACATTTACTGCGGGCAGAGCAAAGTTGTTTTTGTTAGCGTAATTAAGAAGGTCTGTCACCTCCTGTCCGGTTAGAACACCAGGTCTGAATTTCATTGTGTAAGGATTTGAGAGTTATAAACAGAATTTTGTTCCGCAAATATAACTTCTCCCTTATGGAATGAAAACGATGAGTCAAGCTTCGTGATAAGCCTGCTGGACAGATTCTGTATCTATCTTGGGGTCAGAATCGATAAGCTGTGATTCTCTATCCCACTTATAGCTTGCTAAAGCGAATAGGATGACCAGGTAAAGAAGTTTGATTAGGATTTTCCACTTCATAGACCTTTTGGACACACCTTGTAACCTAAAGGTTTAAAAGGGTTGTAAAAAATGACGGTTTGTAGACGAAAGGTTTGAATTCTTAGACGAATAGAAATGGCGCAACACTTTGAGATTGAGTTTGTTGACCTTTGAGTTGCGCCATAGTCCTTTTATCATTTGTCGTCCATTTCCTTTTTCATCATTGCATAGTAAATCAGGAAGCCTACTGCGATGCTAACTGCTTCTATCCCGTAAGGCATTGCATCATCTCCATCAAGGCCCATAGCGTCAATTATGATGAGTCCAAGTCCACCAAACAATACGATAAGCCCCCATTTCAAGGCATTGTGTTTGTTATCCTTTTTAGTGAATAGATTGGCTGTTTCAGCGTTTACCATGTCTTTGTCAATTAGTTTCCTTTTCAATGAATAGTTGGTCAGTGTGGATACAAAAAGTATCACCGATCCGAAAACGGATATGATTGCTATGATTGGTACTAAATCGTTCATGATTGTTTAATTTTTATGTTGAACATCTTTTCCGGTTGGACAGCACAGGGTTATGGAAATGTTGCAGCGTATAAAAATATTTTTTTTCAGTGCAACATTGGAAGCTTTAAAACTGACATATAGGTATCCATGCTAGAAAAAGAACTCGTACGTCAGGTATTGAGCGGGAGCGATTCTGCTATACGGTTACTCATAAGCAAATATGAGCGACTGGTAGTACATATGGTAGCCAGAGCTGTATCAAATGATATGGACAGGGAAGAATTGTGCCAGGATGTATTTGTAAAAGTGATTGATAAGCTCAATACTTTCCATTTTGACTCGAAGCTCTCTACCTGGATTGCAACCATTGCGTATCGCATGGCCGTGAATTTTGCGAAGAAGAAAAAAATGGATCAGGTTGGTTTGGATGAAGTGGAATTTAGAATAGGAGATGAATCAAAAACGACAGAAGAGATTGATATGAAGCGGTTTATATTGAAATTAGTGGATCAATTGCCCGTCAATTATAAAACTGTCTTAACGTTGTTTTATCTGGATGGATTTAGTTACCCTGAGATCGTGGAGGTGACTGGAATGCCGGAGGGAACAGTAAAAAATTACATTCATAGAGCAAGACAGAAGTTAAAAAAAATTGTAGAAGAGCAAGCAAGAAAGGAGGTAGCATTGCTATGACAAAACGAATAGAAGATTTGATTGATGAGGCACTGAAGACAGAGCCCTCATTTCAACTAAGAAAAGATTTTAAAGACCGGGTGGTACACGCCATTCGGAAAAAAGAAAAAGCGAGCCAACGTAGACTTTACCTATGGATGGCACTGGGAACCATTGTAATATTTGGTTTTGGATATGGAACCATAGCCTATTTTATGCCCGCCGTGCTGGAAAATTTTGGTGGAACGATGAATTCATTGGAGAATTTGGTACCACTTGGAGTGCTAGCCGGGGTGATTGTTTTTATCATTCAATACCTGGATAAGAAACTGGTCAAGGATCGCATGCTTCATATTTGATACTAAAGAAATGGCTGATCGATAGGTTCCCAAAGTTCGATCTTTCGACCTTCCGGGTCCATGATCCAGCCAAATTTTCCGTACTCAAACTCTTCTATTTCACCGATTACCTCTACACCTTCTTTCTTTAGGGTTTCAAGTAACTCCACCAGGTTTTCAACCCGATAATTGAACATGTATTCCTTCTCGCTCGGGCCAAAATATTTCGTATCGGAACTGAACGGACTCCAGGCTGTTGTGCATTCCTTTTCCTTATCGTCGTAATCCCGCCACTTGAATAAACCCCCATATTGATCGGATTCGATCCCCAGATGGTCATTGTACCATTTTTTCATTTTTTCAGGATCTTCGGTTTTAAAGAAAATTCCTCCGATTCCGGTCACTCGCTTTTTCATTTTTATTAATGTTTTGAGTCAAATAAAGCGAGAAAATAGACTTGTGAAAAACGAAAAGAAAAAATCACCTGAAAGGGTGAGAGTTATTTACCCTCTTGACATTCAAGGTATTGTTCCATTGCTCTTTCAGCCTCGGCTTGAGCCATAGTTGCCTCAGCAGCTCTCATTGCAGCCAATTCTGCCTGCATATCTGCTCTTTCTTTTTCAGCCTCTGCTTCTTGCTGAGCTGCTTCAGCTGCCATCATGGCTTTCTCTGCTTCATCTGCTTTGATAAACGCATATGCAAAAAAGAAAAGGGTTGTCAATGTTAGAATGATGATTAGGATGTTCTTTTTCATGATAGGTTATTTTGACTGACATTCTGCTAACATTCTTTCAGCCTCAGCTTGAGCCATTCTGGCTTCAGCTGCTGCATTCAGCGCTTGTTGTTTAAGTTCCTCAGCTAGCTCTTCGAGTCTAATTACCTGGCTTCTCTGATTTTGTGCCTCAATAGCAGCTTTCTCTGCTTCATCAGCTTTGATAAACGCATATGCAAAAAAGAAAAGGGTCGTCAGTGCTAAAATGATGATTAGGATGTTTTTTTTCATTTGGCAATGATTAGGTTAAATTTTATTAAAAATACTGGTTTTGGCGCACTCTTTGAACCACTCACAAAAAAACTGCTATTTTTAAAATCAATCTTTTCAATATTGCGTTGAAAGAATACGTCTAAAAATTTAAGTACATGAATAAGTTGTTGTTGATAGCCGGGTTTGCACTTCTTACCTCGTTTGGTGTTTCTACAGAATATAGTGAAGACATTCAGTTCTTCGTTGCGGGTGATACCCTGAAAACATTGGAACCTAAGGAAGAGCACCCAAGTGAAGCTTATGTAATTACCAACCTTTTGAAGCGCATCCACTACAGAAAGCTGGCTTTAAATGATTCCATTTCATCTGTAATTTTTGATAATTACCTGGAATCGCTTGATCCGAACAAGGCTACTTTCTATGCCTCAGATATTGAGGGATTTGAATCTTACCGATACAAACTGGATGATCAGATTCCTGAAGGCGATCTTCAGTTTGCATACGATGTATTTGATATTTACCGAAAGCGCTCACTCAGCCAGATCGATTATGTTTTTGAGCTTCTGAAGACAGAGTTTGATTTCTCTAAGGAGGAGCATTATGTCTTTGACCGTGAAGATGCCAACTGGCCTGAAAATCAGGAGGAGCGTAATGAGATTTGGCGAAAGATTATTAAAAATCAGGCACTTAGCTACAAGTTAACAGGACGTGAATGGAGTGATATTTCTGAAAGCCTGACTAAAAGATATCAGCGAATTCAAAAAGCCATCTATCAATACAACAGTGAGGATGTATTTCAGAGTTACATGAATGCATACACCAATGCTTATGACCCACATACGGATTACTTCTCACCGCCTGACGCTGAAAACTTTCAGATAGACATGAGTCTTTCCCTGGAGGGTATAGGTGCTCGATTAATGCAAAACCTGGATTATACGCAGGTCGCGGAGATCATCCCCGGTGGACCAGCTTATAAGAGCAAGCAACTGCATAAAGATGATAAAATAATCGGGGTTGCTCAGGGGGATGATGGTGAGTTTGTGGATGTTATTGGCTGGAGACTGGATGATGTAGTAGCTCGAATTCGAGGAGAAAAGGGATCTGTTGTGCGATTACAGATATTGAAGGCCAGTGAAGGAATCAACGCATTGCCTGACACATTGCGCCTGGTTCGAGAAAAAATCAATCTGGAGCAGCAGGCGGCTAAGGCGGAAATGATTCCGATCACTGAAGGTAACACCACATATAATCTTGGTGTGATTACTGTTCCCAGCTTTTATCTCAACTTCGAGGAGTTGCGTGCCGGAAAAGAAGATTATAGAAGCACCACCAGAGATGTAAAGAAACTGATTACAGATTTGGAAAGTCAGGGCATGGATGGATTACTCATTGACCTTCGGTTTAATGGCGGTGGTTCCCTACAGGAGGCAATTGAGATGAGTGGTCTATTTATCCCGGATGGTCCGGTTGTGCAGGTGAGAAATTATGATCAATCCGTGGATAAAATGGATGATGAAGATGGGGGTGAAGTGTTCTATGATGGTCCACTGGCCGTGTTGGTAAATAGAGGAAGTGCTTCAGCTTCTGAAATATTTTCCGGTGCGATTCAGGATTACCGCAGAGGGGTGATCATAGGTGAGAGCACCTTCGGAAAAGGCACGGTTCAGAATGTGATCGACCTAAGCAGATACATCAGAAATCCTGAGTTGAATTTAGGGCAGGTAAAAATGACACTTGCTAAGTTTTACCGCGTGACAGGCAGCAGTAACCAACGTGTTGGTATTGCTCCTGATGTGCATTTTCCTTCTATCTATTCCCAGGAAGATTTTGGAGAGGCAAGTCGTGAAAATGCATTGCCGTGGGACGAAATAGCAAGTGCGAAATTCAATCCAACGAATTCGATTTCTGAAGAATTGCTCGATCACCTAAATGCACTTTACAGAGAAGACTTAAATACAGATCCGGATCTTCAAAAACTCGTCAGGGACATTGAAAAAGCAAAGGAAAATCGCAATCGAAAATCTGTATCGTTGAATCTGGAAACCAGGAAAGCAAATTCAAACAATGATGAAGATGACCTGGCTACTGCTGTTGACAATTCAGATATTGTTGAGAAAGATGAGATAGATGAAAAGCTTAAGAAGGATCCTTATTTGAAGGAGGGGCTAAAGTTATTGGCAGCCATGAAAAAATATAAAATAGGCTAGGCAACCATTTTTGAATTTCTTCATCTTTACAATGAAACCAATCTTTAAGTCATGAAGAAATTATTAATAATAGGTCTTGTCGCGCTTTCTTTTTCGTCGTATTCCCAAAATGTTTTAGCTAAAGCTGAATTGGAGGCGGAAAATGTAGATGAAGTTCGGTTAGAAGGCTCTTTTGTAGATGTCTATGTCAACACCGGGGAGCGCGTTTATTTCAAAGGTAAAATCACGGGTAGTGGGGATGAAGGAGATTATCGGTTCGAGACCGATATTGTTGGTAAGACACTTGTTATTCGTGTCGATCGGAAATCAAACAGAAATTGGCGCAATTATCGAATTTCAGAATCACGAATTGATCTGACCATTACTGATGGAGTTAAATTAGATATTGACAATTCATCAGGCGATGTAAATGTTGCCAACCTTCGTGCCTCTTCTTCTAATATTGAAGCCACCAGTGGCGACATCACCCTTCGCAGCATAGTGGCCAACCTCAATGTAGAGACCTCAAGCGGAGATATTGACATTGACGGACTTACTGGTGATTCGGAGATTGAATCTACTAGTGGTGATCAGGAGATTTACAACTCAAGAGGGAATATTGAAACAAGAGCCAGCTCGGGGGACATTACGATTTCTGGTTTCAATGGGAAAATTGAAATTCAGGCCACTTCAGGAGACGTAGATGTTAGAAAAGGAGTAGGTGCCCTGAAGATTCGCACGTCTTCAGGAGAAATTGATGGATACGGTATCGAAGTAAATGATAACTGCTATTTTGATGCAACCTCCGGAAATATTGAAATGGATTTTGTGAATGATCTGGACGATCTAAGCTTCGATCTGACCGCCACCTCTGGAGATTTAGAGGTTGGCAATCGTTCCGGTGAGAAGAGATTGGTGATTGATAGAGGAGGAATTAAAATAACAGGGACCACCTCAAGTGGTGATCAGGAATACGAGTAAAAAAAACAACTGTTTTCGGTAAGGGTGGCCTATGGTCACCCTTTTTTGTTTAATAGCAATCTATTGGACATTTTTGCTGGTGATCAAATTTTAACCTAACCTAAAACCCCGTATGGAAAAACCATATATTGATTCAAATACGAGCTTACCTGAAATCACCGTAAAGGCGGTGGTTCTTGGAGCCATTCTATCCATCGTTTTATCGGCGGCTAATGCCTATTTCGGATTGTTTGCAGGTCTCACTGTTTCTGCATCTATCCCTGCTGCAGTGATATCAATGGCGTTATTAAAAGTCTTCAAAAATTCAAATATCCTAGAAAATAACCTTGTCCAAACGGCGGCTTCAGCCGGAGAGTCATTAGCAGCTGGTGTAATCTTCACTATACCTGCACTTGTCATTATGGGCTACTGGGAGGAATTCAACTATTTCGAAACAATGGCCATCGCACTATGTGGTGGTGTACTTGGGGTCTTGTTTACGATTCCTTTAAGGAAAGCTTTGATTGTAGAAGAGAATCTTAAATTTCCGGAGGGTGTAGCTACGGCGGAAGTACTAAAGACCGGTGAAGAAGGTGGAAAAGCTGTTAAATACCTTATCTGGGGATCAGTCATTGGAGGTCTATTTAAACTAGCAGATTCATTGCTGAACTTGTGGAGTGGATTATTTGAAAGGGCAGCCTTATTTGGACAAAAATTTTACGGATACTTCAGTTTGAATCTTTCGCCGGCACTGGTGGCTGTTGGATATATCGTTGGACTTAACATTGCCTTCCTTGTCTTCTTTGGTGGGGTGATTACGTGGTGGATTGGAATGCCGATATATATTGGTTCGGAAGGGTTTGACGCTGTTGCTGCAGAGTTAGTCGCCCTAGGAAAGTTCGGCAGTGTTAGCGATGTAAATGCTGATAATATAGGTAACGCACTTTGGAGTGCTAAAATGCGATACTTAGGGGTTGGAGCAATGGTGGTTGGAGGCCTTTGGGCTCTGTTGAGCTTGGCAGGATCGTTAGGAACTGCCTTTAAAGCTGGAATTTCTGCTTTCAAAAAAGGCGGTACTTCCATGAAGGATCAAATCAGAACTGAAATGGACACTCCAATGTCCTGGGTGATTATTGCTATTGGTGTCTTAGTTGTACCAATATTCCTGATTTATCAATCAGCAATTGGAGCTATCACTGTATCTACGACGATGACACTAATCATGATAGTGGCAGGGTTCCTCTTTGCCGCAGTAGCCGGTTATATGGCTGGATTAGTAGGTAGTTCAAACAATCCAATTTCAGGGGTGACAATCGCAACTATTTTGTTTGCATCAATTTTACTTCTCACATTGATGGGGACAGGAAATGAAATGGCTGGAGCAGCAGGAGCAATCCTCATTGGGGCTGTTGTTTGTTGTGCTGCGGCAATTGCAGGAGACAACATGCAAGATTTAAAAGCCGGACATATCCTGGGAGCGACACCTTACAAACAACAAATTATGCAAATTGTAGGTGTGGTCGCTGGAGCACTAGCAATTCCAATTGTTCTAAACATTCTTTTGATTGGTAATGGTATCGGGGCACCAACGCCGGAACAACCTGAATCTCTGGCTGCACCACAAGCAACC
The DNA here is from genome assembly GCF_965221965.1 of Ekhidna sp. Taxonomy (GTDB): domain Bacteria; phylum Bacteroidota; class Bacteroidia; order Cytophagales; family Cyclobacteriaceae; genus Ekhidna. Next base: position 1,995,550 of record NZ_OZ244926.1, on the reverse strand, counting down.
TTGATGATGAGTGTGGCACAAGGAATCTTCGGTGGAGGGTTGCCATGGAATATCATTTATATAGGTGCTGCGATAGCAGTAGCTATCATCGCGTTTGATCAATACCTTAAAAGAAAGGGATCTGATTTTAGAATGCCTGTTCTGGCTGTAGCTGTTGGATTGTATCTTCCTTTTGAGCTTGACTCATCCATTTTTGTTGGGGGAGTACTTGCTTACCTTTTGACGAAAGCAACCAAATCCAATAAGAACATTGAAAGAGGAAACAATGCGGGATTGTTGCTTGCATCAGGACTTATCACAGGTGAGGCCTTGATGGGAATTTTAATAGCTGGATTGACTGTTGGTGTAATGAAGTCAGGAGGAGATCCAAATGCAATGCGAATTTTTGAGAACGCCTCCAGCTGGCCTGGTCTGATCATTTTTGGATTGATTATATATTTTATCTATAAGGTGGTCATTAAAGTATCTAAAGAGGAAGAATAGACTGTTCGAAAGCGAACGAGAATAGTGTACACCTGGCTTCACTTACTAAAATGGAGTCAGGTGTATTTTTTTGTAAATCAGCCACTTAAACAAACTGGCATGGTTTTGTTTTAGACTAATATGAAACCCAAAACCTCATGCTAAAGAATTATCTTAAAACGGCCCTTCGGAACCTGTCAAGAAACAAAGTTTACAGCCTCCTCAACGTATTAGGACTGGCACTCGGAATAGGTTGTGCGCTTGTGATTTATAAGGTTATAGTTTTTGAAAATAGTTTTGATAAACATCAGGAGAGCTATTCGAACATATATCGGGTCGTCGGTCAGGGGATTAGGGCAGGAGAAGTAAGCAAAGGGATGGGAACACCTCATCCGGTAGGACCCGCCTTAAGGGAAGATTATCCGGACATTGAAAAAGTAGCCAGGGTTCATTATGTGTGGAGCAACCAGATCAATGTGAATGATGGGACTGAGACCAAAAAGTTTTTATTGGAAGAGGGAGTCGTATTTCTGGATCCTGAGTTTTTTGAGGTTTTTACTGTCGAATTTATTGCTGGTGATAAAGAGTCCGCTCTGACAGAACCAAATACTGCGGTAATATCTGCAAGAGAGAGTCGTAAGTTCTTCGGCTTTGAAGAAGGCAAAGAAGGTCTTGCTGTTGGTAAAAAAATCAATGTTGGAAACAGGCAAGATTGTAAAATAGTTGGAGTGATAGCTGACCCTCCAGAATCCACTAATTTTCCATTTACTGTATTACTAGACTACAACTCGCAGGGTGTTCAAAATCCTTATTTTGGTGATGGTAAACAATGGAACTCCACTAGTTCAAGTACAAATACTTACATATTGGTGGGTGAGGGGTTCGATCAACAGGCGTTTGATACCAAGTTGATTGATTTTGTAGATAAGCACTACGAGGAAGGTGCTTCCGAAAGAAGACGCTTTGTTACTCAGCCACTCTCTGATATACACTTTGATGACGAATACGGAAATTATGTTTACTCAACCTCTCCCGAACTTATCAAAGCCTTAGGAGTTATTGCTATTTTCCTAGTCCTGACTGCCTGCATCAATTTCATCAACCTGGCCACAGCACAGGCTGCCAATCGATCCAAAGAAATAGGAATCAGAAAGGCGATTGGGGGATACACTACCCAGTTAGTTGTTCAGTTTTTTACGGAAATCACACTTATCACCCTGGTAGCATTATTCTGTTCGTTGGCGATTGCAGAGTTTTTATTCGTTCAGTTAGAGGAAGTTATTGGCACACGCCTAAGTTTAGATCTTTTTAGTGGATTTGAGACAATTGGATTTCTGATTATTCTATTGGTATTGGTCAGCTTCCTGTCGGGCTTTTACCCTTCTATCCTTCTCAGTGGGATGAACACTGTAAAAGCACTCAAAAGCAAGATCACGGCAAAGGACCATTCCGGTGGTCTCAATATTAGAAAAGCACTGGTAGTAGCTCAATTTACCATCTCTCAGTTTCTTATCATCGGCACGGTGATCATTTCTGCGCAAATGAAGTATTTCATTGAAAAGGATTTGGGTTTTGATAAAGAGGCCATCATTAAGAGTTATTTACCCGAACAGGATGAGGTGAAAAACCAGAGATTCAAAACGATGATGCTGGAGGAGCCAGGCATTGAGTACGTTACCTTTTCTTTAAGTTCACCAACGGGCAATTCAAACTCTCATTCGAATTTCAACTATCCACCATTAGATATTGAAGAGGACTTCAATGCCAGTTTTAAACCGGCAGATGAAAGCTACATGACTTTATATGGACTTGAATTACTTGCAGGAAGAGATCTGAGAAAGGATGATAGTAGCAATTACGTGATCGTCAATCAGCGAATAGCTGACCTTATGGGCTTTAAAGATAATTATGAAGGAGCTATAGGTGAACGTCTAACCTCCGGCTGGAATGGTGATAAAAAAGTCATAGGTGTTATGAAGGATTTTCATTCGCAGGACCTTAGTGAGGGTTTTCAATACGTGATGTTGCTCCGAGAGCCGAATGTCTATTACGAGATGGCATTCAAGACGAGGGATGGTGCAAACATCAAACAAGCCATTACCCACTTTGAAGACACATGGGAGCGTGTGTATCCTGAATATGTTCAGGATTGGCAGTTTTACGATGAAGAGCTAGCAGAAAACTACGAGCAGGAACAGAGCGTCGCAACGCTTATGACGACCTTCTCAGCGGTATCAATCATAATTGGATGCCTGGGGCTATATGGGTTGATCGCATTTATTTCAGCTAACAGAACCAAAGAGGTAGGAATTCGAAAAGTACTGGGGGCATCTATCGCCAGCATCATCGGAAAGTTTACCAAAGAAGTATTTGTTCTGGTGATCATTGCTTTTCTGATTGCTGCACCGGTGGCGTATTATATCTTGAATCAATGGCTCAACGATTATGAGTTCAGAATTGATATAGGAATTGGATTTTTTGCTCTAGCCTTTTTGGCAACACTCATAATAGCCGCAATTACAGTTAGTCATCGCACAATTAGCACAGCATTAATCAACCCGGCTACCACTTTGAAAGACGAATAAATCAGGTTTTAGGGATGGTCTGTTAATCAGGCTGTCCCTTTATAAAATTTGGCACTCAAGGCCTGCTAAACTTTCCATATATTTGACGGATTCGCAAATTTGCAATACGTGATTTATGAGTAAAGAACAGTTTAGTAACCGCTGGGGTATCGTGCTCGCGGCATTAGGGATGGCGATTGGAGCGGGGAATCTTTGGCGTTTTCCAAGGTTAGCCGGACAATATGGTGGTTCCTTCATCCTTCTTTGGATTTTGTTTCTTTTTATCTGGTCTATTCCACTCTTACTTTCCGAGTTTGCGATTGGTAAAAAATTCAAAAGTGGAGTGATTGGAAGCTTTGCCCGGTTTGCAGGAAAGAAGTACACCTGGATGGGGTTTTTTATCACGATTTGCACATTGGGCATAGCCTTTTATTATTCAATCGTCACTGCTTGGTCTTTCAGATATCTTACTTTCTCTTTAGGAAACCTTTTTAGGGAAGCCACGCTTCAGGAGTCACTTCAGGCCAATCCTGACTATTTGACTAATTTCTGGAATGGCATTTCAAATGGGGACTGGGTTACGGTAATTGTATATATCTGCGTCATTTTCCTTGCCGCATTTATCCTGATTCGGGGAGTTAAGAATGGATTAGAAAAGGCAAACAAGCTTTTGATTCCCAGCCTGTTTATTCTGCTCATCATTATTGTGATTGTATCGCTGAATATGGAAGGCGGGGTACGAGGTTTGGAATATATGTTTGCTATTGATTGGACGCTTTTCAGCGATCCAACAATCTGGATAGAAGCACTTTCACAATCGGCCTGGAGTACCGGCGCAGGTTGGGGGTTAATGATGACGCTTTCAGCATTTTCCAGGGATAATGAAGATGTTACGTTAAACACGTTTATAGGGGCATTTGGAAACAACACCGCATCGCTTCTATCGGGAATGGCCATATTGCCAGCTGTTTTTGCATTGGCAGCCTCCGATGCTGAAGCGATTTCCTTCCTGCAATCCGGCAATCAGGCATTGACCTTCACCATTATTCCTATGCTTTTTGCAAATGTGCCTGGTGGGGATTATCTCTCGGCACTTTTCTTCCTGGCATTGTTCGTTGCTGCATTTAGTTCATTGTTGCCAATGATCGAACTGTTTTTGCAAAACGTGTCAGATTTAAATATCTCCAAGCGAAAGATGCTGGTTGTCGTAATCGTCTGTTTTATCGCATTCGGTTTTCCTTCCGCATGGTCGCTTGATTATTTCTCAAATCAGGACTGGGTATGGGGAGTGGGTTTGATTGTCACCGGACTTTTCATTTTGATAGGTGTAGCTATGAACAACCCAACAAGATTCAAAGAAACAACCATTGATGTAGGATCGGACATGACATTACCTTCCGGCTTTTTTAAGTTTGCTATTTTCGCCAACATCGCCATCGGGTTTTTCCTTATTTACTGGTGGCTATCACAGGATTATAGTGCCACCTGGTTTAATGAGCAGGGGCAGTGGGATTTATTTGGCGTTTACAGTAATGCTTCAACCATCACCCAGTGGGGAGTGGTTATCATAGTGGGACTGGTACTAAATGGATATTTGTATAAGAAATTTGTAAAACAATGAGCACAGGAGCAATCATAAGCATGATCGTCATCCTTACGGTGGTAATAGGTGGCTTCATTTATTTTTTAACAAGAGCAATAAAAAAAGAAAGAAATATCAATGGATAAAATTGACCCGTTAAACCAAGTAGCTGACTTTCATAAGACGTTTCGTCACCCCATTTTAAATACTCCTACCATTCCATCCGAGGATAGGTGTAAGTTGCGGGTTTCACTCATTGCTGAGGAACTTAAGGAACTGCAGGAAGCCATAGATGATAAGGACCTTGTAGAGATAGCGGATGCACTTTGTGACATTCAGTATGTACTTTCCGGAGCAGTCCTGGAATTTGGGCTGGGAGAAAAATTTCGGGCCTTGTTTGAGGAGGTGCAACGTTCCAATATGAGTAAAGCCTGTGATACGGAGGAAGAGGCTGAAAAGACAGTGCAGTATTATAAAGAGAAAAGAGACACAGAAGGATACTACGAAAAAAGAGACGGAAAGTATCTGGTCTTTAGAAAAGGTGATAACAAAACCTTGAAGTCAATTAACTACTCTCCGGCAGATTTGAAATCCATCCTCGAAAAATAGGGATTTTTGTGTAACCGGTTGTTTATAAAATGTTATGAAACGACCTCACTTATTCATTGCTTTTCTTTGTGTCCTGGTCTTTGCTTGCAATAGCCAAAAAGTCAGGATTCTTTTCGTTGGAAATAGTTTGACATACACGAACAATTTGCCCCAAATGGTAGAAGAAGAAGCAAAGAGTAGGGGAATCAAAGTGAAGTCCACCACTTTGGCATTTCCCAACTATGCAATTGTCGATCATTGGATTGATGGAGAGCTACAAAAGCGGATCATGAGTAAGGATTATGATTATGTGGTTGTTCAGCAGGGACCTTCTTCCCAGCCGGAAGGAAGAAAAATGCTCATAGAGGATGGCGCTCTTCTTAAAAAGCTTTGTGATAAATATGATACGAAGCTCGCCTATTTTATGGTTTGGCCATCACAGACCTATTACCATACGTTTGACGGGGTGATAAAGAATCATCGTGATGCAGCTCAGCAAAACGAGGCGATCCTTTGTCCGGTGGGTGAAGCATGGAAGGCATATTTCGATGAGAATGATGATTTTTCATTGTATGGAACGGACGGATTTCATCCATCTCCCAAAGGAAGCAGGTTAGCTGCACAGGTTATAGTAGATACGCTTTTAGGTGATGGATAAACTAAAGCAATATGCTGACTTGCCTATTCGCCTTTCTGTAGGATTTCATTTGATCTATGGAACGCAGGACAATGTGTTTTCATGGGAAAGAATGCTTGAGTTCAGGAACTTTCTGGAAGCTTTCGGCATGCCGTTTCCCTTATTTTCTGCGATTATTTCGGTTTATGCTCAGTTCATTGCGGGCATCTTGTTTATTATCGGATATAAGGTAAAGGAAGCAGGGCTAGTAATGATATTCAATTTCATTGTGGCCATTTTACTTGTTCACTTGAACGATCCCTACCCCAATATCTACCCGGCAATTTCGATGCTTGCCGGAGCTACTTTTCTTGTTTTTTATGGAACAGGAAAGGTAAGCGTTGATCAATGGAGGAAAAATAAAAAAGACGACTAGTCTAGTCGTCTTCATAGTAGAGTAGGTGATTGTGTGAATTCTTAGTTGACCTTGGTCATATAGACATTCCGATCCCGCTCATGTTCATCACTCACCAGAATGCCATCAATTAGTTTCCATTCGTCATCATCAGAGCTGATATTAAAATCATCGTCATCGTCCTCAATATCTTCGATAACCAGATAACCCCTTTTGTTGATGTACCATGAGCCTCTCTCAGTCTCCGTTTCATCATAGGCATTTACTGTGATCTTTAAATCATTGTCAGGTTGGAATTCAAAATAGATCTCTATGTCTTCCATGATCCCACCTACAAAGCCAGAAATGGCTTTAATAAAAACCTCTTCCAGCATTGAGTCGGCTTCATCTGCTTCTTCCTCCATTTCTTCATTGATGTCAATAACCAGCTTCCATGTGCCAATGATGTCTTTCTCTTTCACTTTTTGAGCATCAGAAAAAAATGAGACACATAAAGCGAAAACAAATAGTGCAATAGTCCTTTTCATTTTTTGGTTGTATTTTGTTATGCAAGGTACTAGTTATACTCAATTGATTTCAAAAGGTTTCATATCTATTAAACTATCCATGACTGATCACTATTTTATACCTTTGCACTTCGATTTTTAAGAAGAATTATGTTTGATAGTTTAAGTGTAAAGCTGGATCGGGCGTTCAAAACGCTAAAAGGTCAGGGACAGATCACAGAGATCAATATCGCCTCTACCATTAAGGAGATTAGAAGAGCGTTGGTAGATGCTGATGTGAACTACAAGGTGGCCAAAGATGTGACTGATAAGATCAAGGAGGAAGCATTGGGCCGAGATGTCCTAATTGCTGTTTCTCCGGGGCAGTTGCTAACCAAGATCGTTTCTGAGGAATTAACGAAGCTGATGGGTGAGACGAACGTTCCCATTAGCATTGAAGGAAACCCAAACATTATTCTTATCTCTGGTTTACAAGGTTCAGGTAAAACCACCTTCAGTGGAAAGCTTGCTAACCATCTCAAAAAGCAGGGACGAACTGTCTTACTGGCGGCTTGTGACATCTATCGACCGGCGGCAATTGATCAGCTGAAGGTGTTGGGTGAGCAGATAGGAGTGGAGGTATATGCCGAGCCCGAAAATAAGGATGCTGTACAGATAGCTAAGAATGCAATTAAGTACGCGAAGGAAAATGGCAAGAAATCCTTGATCATAGATACGGCTGGTCGTCTGGCAGTAGATGAGCAGATGATGAATGAGATTTCTAATCTGAAAGAAGCAGTGAAGCCTGCTGAAACACTTTTTGTGGTTGACTCCATGACGGGTCAGGATGCGGTGAATACGGCTGCTACATTTAATGAACGATTGGATTTTGATGGTGTCGTACTCACAAAGCTTGACGGTGATACAAGAGGTGGTGCCGCCCTATCTATTCGTAAAGAGGTAGAAAAGCCTATTAAATTCATCTCCACAGGAGAAAAATTGGATGCGATTGATCTATTTCATCCGGATCGTATGGCCAGCAGAATTCTCGGAATGGGAGATGTGGTCAGTTTGGTGGAGCGTGCTCAGCAAAACTATGATGAGGATGAGGCCAGAAGAATTAATAAAAAGATTCGTAAGAACCAATTTGGCTTTGATGACTTTCTTTCCCAAATGGAGCAGATGAAGAAGATGGGAAGCATGAAGGATTTACTGGGGATGATACCAGGAATGGGTAAGGCCATTAAAGATATTGATATCGACGATGACTCACTTAAGCCAATTGAAGCGATCATTAAGTCAATGACCCCTAAAGAACGAACGCAACCGGAGATACTAAACGGAACCCGTAAGCAACGTATTGCGAAGGGAAGCGGAACTTCTATCCAGGAAGTAAATCAATTATTGAAGCAATTTGAGCAGATGCGCAAGATGATGAAGATGATGAATAAGTCGGGAGGCAAACGAGCACTGGCCAATATGCTTGGAGGAATGAAGTAACTGTCGATGATCAAAAGCACCTGATTGTCTGACATTTATCCTGTTTAGCTTTGTCATTACTTAGTAGCTTGGCTTTCATAACCAACTTACTAAGCCATGAAAAAGATTATTGTACCCACTGACTTTTCAAAACTATCTGGATATGCGCTCGACTTTGCTGTAAAATTAGCTAATCCGCTAGATGCAGAAATTGTTGTGCTGCATCTTGAGGAGGTTCCTTTGGGTGATCTATCGTTAAACTTATCGGGTGAGGCCGGAGGAAGTCAAATATCGACGGATTCACTTTATATTGCTCAACTTTTCAGAGCTAATAAACAAAAACTAGAAGCTTTAAGAGTAGAATATTCAAATGAAAATGTGAGTGTTCATCAAGCTGGTGGTGGTTTTTTAAAAGGAATAGAACACTACGTAGAAAACCACGGGGCTGACTTAGTTGTAATAGGAACCACCGGCCAGGAAAGCATTCATGAGTTTTTTAGTGGAAATCATACGGAACAATTGATTGAGCATCTTAGTGTACCTGTGATTTCCTTGCAGGATAAGCAATTTCATAAAATCGAGGATATTGTGCTGGGATTGGATATTGAAGATGAAGTATATACAAAGAAAATATTTGAGCATGTAAAAATGATCACAGAGGCATTGGATGCACGCCTCCATATTGTTGATATCACTAAGTCTTCAAAAGATGAAGAACTGTTAAGTCGCTTAAACAAAATTGCGAAAATAGCAGGTCTAAGCAACTACATGGTCGATGTTATTGAGGACAAGCATGCTTCAGCAGCGTTACTGAACTATGCACAAGGAGCTGACGCTAGCCTAATTATCACGCTTTCGGAGGCTCGATCCGGATTTCAACGTTTCCTACAGCATTCTTTTTCCACACGGCTAACTAAGAAATCTTCGATTCCTGTAATGACTATTAATAAAGGTCACTTTTTTTAAGACTCTATCTGCAAGCCAAATGAATATGTGAAAATCAACGCTGGTAGGTCACTGCTTTAACAGCCTCAATGACTCTACTTTCATTGGGCAAAACTTCGTCTATTAGAGTAGGAGCATAAGGCAGAGATACATCCTTATTGGTAATCCTATGTATCGGGGCGTCCAACCAATCAAATGCATTTCGCTGGACATGGTGACTGATCTCAGAGGAGATAGACGATAGTGGCCATGCTTCCTCTACGATCACCAGTCGATTGGTTTTCTTAACGGACTCTACTATTGTCTGATAGTCGATGGGTCTAACAGATCTTAAATCGATTACTTCAGCCTCCGTGCCATCTTTTGCCAGTTCCTCTGCTGCTTTGTTAGCAACTTTCATCATTTTACCAAAAGATACAATAGTGACATCAGACCCTTCTCTTACAGTATTTGCCTGACCGATCTCCAGAAGATACTCTTCCTCAGGAACTTCTCCTTTGTCTCCGTACATCAACTCTGACTCCATGAAGATGACAGGGTTATCATCGCGAATAGCCGACTTCAACAGGCCTTTCGCATCATAGGGGTTTGAAGGAACCACCACTTTTAAACCAGCAGTATTTGCATACCAGTTTTCAAAATTCTGCGAATGCTGTTGACTTAGCTGTCCGGCATTTCCGGTAGGTCCGCGAAACACGATTGGCACGTTATATTGTCCTCCTGACATGGAGAGCATTTTTGCAGCACTATTAATAACCTGATCGATCGCGACAAGAGAGAAGTTGAAAGTCATGAATTCGATAATAGGACGGAGGCCGTTCATAGCAGCTCCCACACCTACACCCGCAAATCCAAGCTCGGTAATAGGAGTATCGATCACACGTTTTGGTCCGAACTCATCCAACATGCCCTGGCTTACTTTATAAGCACCATTATACTCAGCCACTTCCTCACCCATAAGAAAGACATTTTCATCTCTTCTCATTTCTTCACTCATCGCTTCACCAAGGGCTTCTCTAAACTGGATTTCTCTCATTGTACTGTTGTATTTTTCGGTGTGCTAAATTAATGATGAATGTGTGATTATTGGCCTATTTTCTAAGGGTTTTAACCACCTGATCTTTTTTGAAGGGCATAAAAAAACCCTGCCAGTCGGCAGGGTTTTGATATTTATTGAGAAGTTAAGGATTACTTAACTGCTTCGTTTACTGCATCTGCATAGTTAGTGAACTCAAGATCGTTCAATGCCATGTCCTTGTATGAAGGCTCAGCATCTACTGCTTTCTTAAGGTTAGAACCTACTTCAGAAGCATTGTTTTGTCTTGCAGCTGAAACAGCTAGTAGGTAGTAAGCATCAGCTCTTTCTACTTGCTTGAATTCAGCATCAGCCATTTTATAGTCGTTGCTCAATAAGTGAGCAAGTCCTCTGTCAACAATTACATTGTCGCTGCTTGAAGCAGATGCGAATGAAGCTTTTGCTTTGTCATACTCTGCCATTCTTAATTCAACGGCACCTTTCATCGCATTTACTTTTCCATTAACGTCGTTAGAAGACGAGCTAACACCATTTAGGGTTTCGTATGCAGCCTCGTAATCTCCCTGAAGGATTTGAACTGCAGCCATATTTGCCTGTACTTCAGCAGCTGAGCTCATTTTGTTCATTGCAATTTCTAGTTGAGTAGCAGCTCCATCTAGCTTAGAAGCATCGCCTCTTTTAGCCATCTGAATGTGAGCAGCAGCCAGGTTGTTATGTGCTTGCCACATGCCAGACTTATCAGCAGCAGCTTTATAGATAGCAGCTTTTTCTTCTAGAGAAGGGGTAAGCGTAGCGCTAAACATTAGCTCTTCAATAGAAAGAGTGTCAGCGTCAGCTTCACCGTTCACGATTGCTTTCGCAAGAACAGCAATTTCTGCATTAGACTTCTTAGGCTTCACAGTCAAAACTTCCGTTTTAGCTGATCTCAATCCAGGGTAGATGTCTTTGAAAACTTTCTTATAGGTAGAAAGTTTTTGCATTTCTTTTTCTTTCTCTACGAAAGACCCTGAGCCATTGATGATGTTAGTGTACTGAGACTTCTCTTCAGCGCTAATTCCCTCATAAGATGCAAGAGCAGCTTTGAAAGCGCTCCAGTCCTGAATCACTGGCTTAAGGATGAAGTCGATAGAGTCAGCAGCTCCTTTGTAATCGTATCGATCCATTCTGTTTCTGTAGAACTTCTCAATTTCTTTAGCACGATTTTCAGAAAGGTTGCTGTTGATTGTTTCAGAACCTTCAGGTGAGTGAGTACCTGTGATAGAAACAGTTCTGGTCACATTCTTTTCAGCGATGAAAGCGCTTAACTCATCTCTTTTCTTCTGGTTTGATTTTCCTTCGTAAGAAAGTGAAGCTCTAAGGTTAGATACTCCCTGATCAAAGTAGAAGTTTACGTTCGTCGGAACAAGCTCTTCCTTGTCGTTGTAACCATGATCTGCATATGAGGCCATCGCTACATCTTTAATCCATCGAGAGGTCATTACCAACCCTTGCGCAACCGCTAATCGATCTGTTTCTTTTGTCTTACCATTTCGAAGGTCAGTAGCTACACCCTGAACGTAAAGAGTTCCTGGGTTCATTCCTTCCTGATATGGGAATGAGAAGTTCTCCACCTTTCTAGAGGTAGTGTTTGAACTGTTAGGGAAATCTGACGCCTTGAATTCAACTGCCCCAACACTTACTTCTTGGTCACCATATACGTAAATGGTATTTAAAGTGAAGCTTGTGTTTTCCGGAAGAATTTTAGGAGGAAGAACGGCGCTCATTTCGAACGGAACATTCCCTCCGTGCACTTCAAGTGGATTGGGGTCTACTTGAAGATCATTCTCCTGAGCCAATTTTATCATCTTGTCAAGCTTACAACCGGAAAGCAAAATTGCTCCGGCAGCAAATGCCATGGCTAGGTTAAATTTTTTCATTTGATTCAGTTTTTTTAATTGTACAAACAATAAATAGTATAATTCTTAGTTATAGTGCTGACAAAATTAATCGAAAATATCATTTTCGAGCACTATTAAAGCAACTATCTAAAAGATGTATTGTTTATCTTTGCCTCAGTATAACAAATAATATGCAGGACTTTTTGGAAAAATATGCTTTTGGTGTTTGCACCCGGTTGGGTGAGAAGTTTCGAATACCAACATCAAGTATCCGACTGTTCTTTATTTATGCTTCCTTTCTCACATTCGGATCTCCGGTTATTATCTACCTGGGTTTGGCCTTTGTGATGAATTTTCGAAAAATTCTTCGAAGGAGAAATAACACCCTTTGGTACTACTAGAGGTCGCTAAATCGTTTTTTTCCCTTAATGTAATATTCAAAAATCAGCAGTCTTGATTTTGGAGCTGTTGATATTAGCTTTCGCTTTCTAAGGTTTTTGGTGAACCATAAAATGTTTTTCATATGAGCTCTTGCGACTGCAACAGCGTGTTTGGGTTTACCTTCCAGTAAAAACTTAACAGCAGCAATCCAATCCAGGACTATTCTTACAGGTAATTTTAAAATAAGCTTGCCTATGGGTAGATTTTTGATAAGAAGGCTAAGACCGTTCCGAAAGTTGAGATAGGTTTTGAATGGGCTTGTTTTATTTAGAGTGCCTCCGCCTACATGAAATACGGTTGATTCCGGTATTGATTTGATTTTTAGCCCCATGCTATGAATGCGCCAACAAAGGTCTATTTCCTCCATATGAGCAAAGAAATCCCTATCAAAACCACCCGATTTGTGAAAAGTCTCGCTTCTGATGAGCATACATGCGCCCGAGGACCAAAAAATATCTATCGCTTCATTATACTGCCCTGAATCCGATTCAATATGATCAAAAATTCGTCCTCTGCAGTACGGATAGCCTAAAAAGTCAATAAACCCACCACACGCACCTGCATATTCGAATAAGCCTTGATGGTTATAATCTTTGATTTTTGGTTGGCATGCAGCATACTCCTCGTTTGAGTCAAGAAATAGCTCTAGGGGCTGGATCCAACCAGACGTTACTTCAACGTCCGAGTTTAGTAATAGGTAGTATTCAGCTTTAATTGATTTCAGGGCTTCATTGTACCCACCCGCAAAACCATGGTTTTTATCTAATACAATGAGTTTAACTTCAGGAAAGTTGGTGTTGAGGAGCTCTAGTGAGTTATCTGTTGACGCATTATCAGCTACGTAGATATCAGCTTCTGTTGAATGCTTGATAACTCCGGGAAGAAACTTTTCCAGGTAAGCACTTCCATTATAATTGAGTATAACTACAGCTGTTTTTGCCATTTATACCATACCAGAGAGATCCATGCCGGGAATATTCGGTATCATTCCCTCAGTTGATTTTTTGATATGCTCTTTAGCCTTTATGTCCGCCTCGCTCACCGCTTTGTTTACTGCTGCGATGATTAAATCACGCATCATATCTTTATCTGAGCTATTCACCAAAGAATCATCAATGTCCAGGGCTATTAGCTCTTTATTGCCATTCGCAGTAGCCTTCACCATTCCACCTCCGGATTCACCCTCTACTTTGATATCTTTTAATTGTTCCTGGGCTTCCTTCATTTTGGATTGCATCTCCTTCACCTTGCCCATCATTTTCATCATATCAAACATATCCTTCTCATTTTTTTATCAGTGCAAAAGTACCTTTTTGTGTTCGCTTCTCTCCACTTGCTGTTTCAAAGATTATTTCATACAGATAAGTTCCCTCTGGTGCGATTGATCCGTTTAATGTTCCGTCCCAGCCAGGGCTTGGCTCATCCGACGTATAAATCAATTGTCCCCAGCGAGTATAAATGTTGGTGGTTGCAATCTCAGTAGGAAGTCCAAATAGTTCAAGATTGTCATTTAACCCGTCTCCATTGGGGGTAAAAGCATTTGGAACATAAATGACCAACTCATGTCTCACGGTTTCCGCATTCGATCTCAGAATTAATCCATCAGGATAAATGGATGTTGCCGTTATGAACTGCCTTGGGCTTCCATCTTTGGCATCTAGTTGAATTGAAAAATCAGATTGATTTATTTCACCTGTTGTTTGTGAAAAGCTGTTTCCGGATTGGTACTCATGAGTGGGAGATGTCATCAATGAATTTACCGGGGGGGTGAAAGAAACTGAATATTGATTCAGTCCTGCTTTCTCCGTGGTGACTAAAGGAGGGTTGGTTTCTGCTGTATAAAGTACTTGTCCGCAGCTATCGACATAATCGATTTTATACGAATACCTGCGTCCATTGGAGCCGATTGGATCGGTAAAAGAGGCAGTTTGCTCCGACCTAAATTCGAAATCGTCTTCCTCTAATTTTCTGTAGATCTCAAATGTTCCAAGTTCGACGGGATCGAGGTTGATATAAATGCCTGATGCCTCATATGTCGAATAAAGTGATGCGAAAGGAGAAAGAGATAATTGGGTGGTTTCTGCACAATAATCTGAACTAAATGACGAGGTATTGTTGCAGGCATCATATGCTTCAATATTCACACAATAGTCATTATTCCTATTAAATGGGATGTCTGAAATATTGAATGATAACTGATCTAAAAAACCGTCGAATACTTTCGTGCTAGATCCCTGAATCACATTGATCCGGTAATTGGTGAGGGTGTCAAAACCATCAAGTTGCAGGTAAAGACTGAAAATGTCTTTACAGGATTCTTTCACAGAGGCTTCTATTATTTCAGGGGCATTGAGGGTAGGGATGGGTACAATTTCTTCAAAAAATGAATCACACACCTCATCTGCATTGTCGAAAAAACCTTTGAGCCCAATGATTTGATTGTTCCCAGAGGAAAAGGTGAAGCTTGCCGTTTCGTCTGCTTCCAGCGTTACTGAGTCATCCACGGTGAAGTACACGCGAATGCTATCATAATAGGTGTCTAAAGATGTGACCGAGAGCTCTAATCCATTACACCTTTGGAATTCCACCTTTGGCTTAATGGACTCGAATGCTTCGACGAAAAGCGTATCTGATTTTTCTACCCCATCCTGACCAATTACCTGAACAATCTGATAAACACCGGCATCCTGATAGGTGAATGTCTGACTATTGGTTATTCCCGCACCTTCGAAATAATAGTATTGCCTCGTGATGTTACCAAAAGGATCATGTTCAGTAATGTTTACGGTCATAGGGCTACAGCCACGATCAAACTCAACTGAAAATCGTCCTTTACTACTAAATACCTGTGCTCCGACCATAGCGGGAACAAATAGAATAGCAACAATATGTAACCAACGGTGTACCAATGAATATTACGAACAAGTATCGTAAAGTTAACCTTTAAAAAGCTGGATTATTTCATCCACTTTCATAGGTTTTTGTTCTCCGGACTGCATGTTTTTAAGCATGTATTCACCAGATTTCATTTCATTGTCTCCAATCACCAGAGTATGAGGTGTCTGAATTTTATCTGCGTAATTGAATTGTTTTTTGATTTTGTCAGAGGCGGGGTATAGGTCTGCTTTGATCCCTGCCTCACGTAGCTGCATTACAACTTTTTGTCCGTGCTTCAAATTGACTTCACTGAAGTGGACAATCAGAATGTCTAATGGTTGTGTGATGTCCTCAGGGAAGAGATTGAGCTCCTCCATTACATCATAGATGCGATCCAGTCCAAATGAAATGCCGATCCCTGAAATTCCATCAAGACCGAAAACACCTGTTAAATTATCGTATCGTCCACCACCACAGATGCTACCCATTTGTACCGAGGTTGGCTTTACTTCATAGATCATGCCGGTGTAGTAGGAGAGACCTCTTGCT
The DNA here is from genome assembly GCF_965221965.1 of Ekhidna sp. GTDB lineage: Bacteria > Bacteroidota > Bacteroidia > Cytophagales > Cyclobacteriaceae > Ekhidna. Next base: position 1,979,634 of record NZ_OZ244926.1, on the reverse strand, counting down.
AATGAAAGATCAAGCTCCACTTTTAAATCTTTATCATTGAATTGATCGAGACTTTCAAAGAACTCAATAACTTCCTGAACACCTTCATTTTCAGGATTGATGGCCTTGACTTTTGATATTAGCACCTCTTTGTCTGTTTCTTCGAGTAGGCTCATTACTGCTGAAACCTTTTCTTTATCACCTCCCAGAGCCAGTACATTTTCGATGACTTTATCACTTCCTATTTTGTCAAGTTTATCTATTTCAGCACAGAAGGGAACCTCCTTTCCTTCCAAACCAACATAATTGGCGAGCATAAAGAGCATCTCCCGATGGTTAACCTTGATTACATAATCGTCCAATCTCAGATCAGAGAAAACGTCATTGAATAATAAGGTTAGCTCCACCTCATTCCAGATTGCTTTGCTTCCCACAATATCTGCATCGCATTGGTAAAACTCTCTGTATCGGCCCTTTTGGGGACGATCTGCTCTCCAAACCGGCTGAATCTGAAAGCGTTTGAAAGGAAAAGAAATATCATGTTGGTTCATGACCACAAACCGAGCAAATGGAACGGTTAAGTCATATCGCAAGCCTTTGTCTGCTATTTTGGAAGTCAGGTGTTTGCTTCCTTTCCCGTAATCCTCTTCAGAGGTTTTGCTTAGGTAATCTCCGGAGTTCAAAATTTTAAATAGCAGTTGATCTCCTTCATCTCCATATTTACCGGTAAGAGTGGATAGGTTTTCCATTGCCGGGGTTTCCAACTGACTAAATCCGTACCTGACGAAATTCTGTTTGATTTTTTCTATTATGTAACTGCGTTTTGCAGAAACTTCGGGACCAAAATCACGCGTGCCACGTGGAAGTGTTGGCTTGCTTTTAGACATTGAGAATTCGTTTTGGACAAAACTACATAATCCCCTAAATTTGCGGCTCATTTCAGATAAGAAGACCAAGAAAATGGCCGTAACAAGATTAGAAAGAAAAGGAAGAAAAAATAAAAATGTCGCAAAGAACCGAGTTGCTGCAATGAAGCGACTAAATACGGTTCCTACCATCAAGAATGTAGACATTGAAGAGATAAAAGCTGAATTTGCTAAGAAGGCCAAGTCTAAAAAAGACGAACCTAAGGCTGAGAAAGCAGCTCCAAAAAAAGAGGAAGCACCGAAAGCAAAAGCAGAAAAAGCAGAGCCTAAGGCAGAAAAGGCGGAAGCAAAGGCAGAGCCTAAGAAGGAAGAAAAGAAAGCTGCACCTAAGAAAAAGGCAGCTCCTAAGGCTAAGAAAGCTGACGACAAAAAGGAAAGTAAGCCTAAAGCTGAGAAGAAAGAAACAAAGAAGGCAGCACCTAAAAAGACTGCAGCGAAGAAAAAAGAGGATAAGTAATTATCCTTTATTATCAAGCCAAACAAGTCCCTGGCGGTTTCGTCAGGGATTTTTTATGCCATAAAAAAAGCGCTGAAAGAATCAGCGCTCCTTTTGATTAGGTAGATTAAGTGTATTACTCTTCTGTAATACGTTCCCTGATCCGTTTTACTTCCAATGTGATATCTCTCATCACATCTTTAGTTAGGACGAAATCCGGATCATTCTTCAATTTCTCTTCTATTTCCTGAAGATCTCCTTTGTAGAGTCGATCGAGAATAGAGAGTTCGGTGATCATATCTGCGATCGTATCATCGAAAGGAAGATCGTTCAGCACTTCTATAATATCAAGTAGTGGCTGTTCTTCACCCAAAACAATTTTCACCAGGGGCTCCAAAAGCTTCTCGTTTTCAGGTGTATTTGGGTATGTTTCAATGGTAATAACGGCCTGATAAAGTCCCTCAACAAAGCTACCCGTAAGTGCAAGTCCGGCCATAGTCAGGTGATGGTCTTCTTCCATTTTCACACTCGTTTCAAGGAATAGTTTACTTAGAATCCGAGCAATCTCTTCTTCATTCTGATTAGCGATGTGCCCTCTGAATTCATTTAGGTCATCTTCATTGTAAATCGCAGAGTCACCAAGAAATTCAGCCATATTATGTGCGGCACGTAAATAATCGATGCAATCTTCCTCATGACCGTATGCGGCGAGATAACTAATGTCAGAGGCATAAACGCCCATATTTAAGGCCATCTTATCTCGATTATTTTTATAGCTTTCAATTTTATCAAGAGAGTTGATGTGTGCCTTATCAAATTGTGCATCAATGGATTTTAGCGTGAATGGAACCAAAGATGGATCTGGAAGGTCCGCCATCAGTTTCTCCAAGTCATGGATGGTCTTTTCTTCTGCTAATTCCTCTTTGCTTTTCTCATTTTCTGCTGAAGATGAACCACTCGTGCAGCCGGTAATAAAAGCCAAAAGAGTTAGAATGGTTAGGGTTTTGCCTGGTGATTTCATAGGTTATTTGAATCTATTCTGAATTCAAGTTTAATAGTTTTTGGTATAAAAATCTCAGTTTATCAATTATATATGAGTCAATAAATGATTTAGGTATTAAACGCCGATATCATATAAAACCCCCGGAAGGTCCCGATATTCCCCATCGAGGTAGACTTCAACCCTGGCATCAATTTTTTCACTATCCACATTGAAAAGGAAACTTTCCATTCCTTCATTGAAAAAGACTTGAACCTGTCCTGGTGTGAGAACTACATCAACCATGAAATCTCCTTGATTCATATTACTTAGTGGCAGTGGGTTGTCGCTATCGCTATCAGCCTCGGTATCCCACGCCATTTTATACGATAGTTTCTTACCTACTAAGTTGATATTAAGCTCACGGAATGGCTCTTCAATACGAAAACTAAACCAGGAAGGACCATCAGAATAAAGATTACTGAGTTTACTCCTTCTCTTTCCAGCCAAATTGCTCATTACCTCCTCAGGAATGTAGCTTCCTTCCGTTTTCTCTTGTAAAACCGGAGAGCTATTCATCTCAGACGAACCAGTACTTTCATTGCCAGAGGATCCACATCCCATTAAGAACCCTGTAAGCACACAAATACATAATTTTTTCACCATGAAGGAAAGTTAGGTAGAATCTACTTTCTCTTCAATATCAACGCGGAAATTAGTGTCACTATCAATCCTAAAGGAAAAATCTCCATAAGAGTCATTGGGATTCGGTAGAGTGGATTCTCATATTTTTCCATCCAATCGTCCATGTTCGCTTTTTCAGCGGCGATTTCTGCCTTGGAAAGTCCCTGATCTTCGAGGTTAGAGATAAGATAAGCACTATACTTCTCACCAAAATCAGCCTGGAAATTGGGATAATAAATTTCCCATCCCACCACATAGATCAATGAAGCAATGGAGACAATAATTAGTCCTTTTAGAAATGCACTTTTAAAAGAGATTTTGCCCTCAAGTTCTTTATCCCGAAAAGATTTCACTCCGAAAAACACTGTAGATAAAGCAATTAGCATGGCGGTATAGCCCAGTGTTTCTCCCAGTGAAAAATCAAAGCTGTCTCCTTGAAAAATGGCATCTAATACTAACCAGCCGATGATGTTAATAATGCCAGCTAATAGACCGAAGTAGATAAGTCGTTTCATATTTTTATTTTTTTTTCAAATCAAGAGTAGACAGCACATATTTATTTCATCCTTTTGGGTGATTTTATTCAAATCATCCTTTTTGGGGATGAATCAATGCTAAGTCACGTGCTTTTTGAATGGCTTGTGTTCGTCTCTTTACATTGAGTTTGGTGTAAATATTTGAAATATGTGTTTTAGCTGTATTGAGAGACACAAAGAGTTTATCTGCAACCTCCTGATTTGAGAAACCTTCTGCTAATAGCTCCAATACTTCTACTTCACGTTGGCTTAAGCCTAGTTTTTTTGCGTCAAATGTATCCTTGCTTCTTTTTTGGAAAAGACTGGTTCCCAGCCAAATTCCAAGAAAAAGAAATAAAAGCCCGATCACGGCTCCATAGATTTCAATTTCCAGATCTCTGATCATGGTTCGGTAGTGAATCACCTCCAAAAAAACCATCAGCAGGCCCATAATGCCGCCATAAATCCAATAGATATTATTGAGCTTCTGAAGCTTTCTCAAAATCTTTCTAATTTTCGTATTCTAAAATCACACCTATGTTACGAAAAATTGCCTACATCATCGCACGTTTAGCTGCAGCTTTTATCATGGCTCAAACGCTTTATTTCAAATTCTCAGGATCACCAGAGTCCATGTACATTTTCAAAACAGTGGGAATGGAGCCCTGGGGAAGGTGGTTGATTGGTGTGCTGGAACTTATTGGGGCGATATTATTAATCATTCCAAAAACGGCATGGGTTGGAGGTGTACTGGCTGTTGGGCTGATGATTGGAGCCATTGGAATGCATCTTACTATCTTAGGTATAGAGGTAATGGGCGATAAAGGACAGTTGTTTTATTACGCACTGATCGTTTTTCTTTGTGGTTTATATGTTGTTTTCAACAATATGGATAAAATCAGAAACGAAGTTTTACCTAAAATTTTGAAGAAGTAATGAAGAAACAGATTTGGATTTTGGCATTTGTAATATGCGCATGCGGAGGTTCAAATTCAAATGGATCATCCGAGATCGAAGGAAGTCAGGTTCCGGGTGGAGCTACTTTGCAAGATTATGAAGCAATTCCGGGGCTTCAGAAGGCGGTCGTTAGTTCTGGTGGAGTGACAGTGGGAGAAGGAGACTTTCTAAATGGCTTGCATCATGGCACATGGACAAGCTATGATGGTCAAGGAAAAATACAATCAATTACCACCTATCTGAATGGAAAGAAACAGGGAGTTCAGCTGTTGTTTGACAATGTGGGCTATGTGGAGACGAGGGCATCCTACCACAATGATCAGTTGGATGGAGAGTACCTTGTTTATAAAAGAAGGTCGATTGTAGAGCGAAAAAACTATTCAGGTGGTGTGCTGAATGGCCTGCAACAAAAGTTTTATGTAGATGGCACAGTGATGGAGGAATCTAATTATGTAGACGGTAAAATTGATGGGGTTGCTAGATGGTATGATCAGGAAGGAAATCTTACGATCGAATATGAATACGATATGGGAGAATTAGTGGATCCGTAACATTAGGTGATCATCTTCTCCAGAAAGTGACCTACATAATAAGAAAGCGTCGCGGCTGCTCCCCCCAGGAGCAGCGTCTCAATAACACTTTTGATTTTTCCGGTACTAGTTACCACACTTTTCAAAAATCCTATCCCTACAAAGCAGCAGCCAGTAAGAATGGATGAGGTGAGAAACAAGTTTGACTCCAGAGGGTTGATATAATCAATTACGTATATAAGTAGTGGGATAAACCCCAGCAGAATAAAGCTGAGAAATGTGATGGCACCCATTTTAAATGGAGATTTGGTTTCTTCAGCCATCTCCAGTTCTTCCTTCATCATGATGTCCACCCAGCGATCTTTATCTTCTGTGATTACATCTACCACTTTTTCCAACAGCTCACCCTTAAAGCCTTTAGATGCATAAATCTCTCGTATTTCCTCTCGCTCTTTTTCGGGTAGGTTATCCACCTCCCAATATTCTATGGCTTTGTGTTTGAGGTAGTTTTCTTTTTCGGATTTAGTGGAGAGATAACTACCTATAGACATAGCAAATCCATCAGCAATTAGATTAGCAAATCCTAAAATGATGATAATCGAGCTTTCCAGGTTTGCACCTGCTGAGCCGGAAACGACAGCAAATGTGGTTACACTGCCGTCTATTCCCCCATAAACGAATTCTCCAAGGTAATTCTGAAAACGGCTTAAGTATCGATGTTTGCCGTGTATTTTATCTTCATGCTTTTGATGCCTCATCCATCATTACTGGTTGTGTCAGCTGGTTCTTCTTTGAAGAATAGAAAGGTAGAAACACAACCGGCAGATGTAGAGTCTGTAACCAATGTCAAGGCACCCTGAGCGACTTGTGCATCATACTCCTCACAGATAGTTTCTCCTTCTTCATCCTGGCATAGCTTTAATCGACCATCCAGTTCCCAAAAACCGGATTGTTCAGAAAACCCTTGTTGATATGTGAAATCACCATTTCCTTCCAATGTTAATCGATAACATGAATCATCGCATCGTAAGCCGGCAGTTGGAATACTTTTGGATGGATCCTTGCAACTCACTGTTTTGGTTTGTCCTATCCAGGTCCCCACAAAAGAACCAGAATCGTCATCGTCTTTACACCCGGTAGCCCAGCAAATGGCCACAATCGAAAGGATAAGAATAAATTTTTTCATATTGTAAAAATAAATCAAAAATGCATCAATAATATTGCCTTAGTTATGAGTGGACTGGCATTTTCAAGTATGCGTGTTGGGAAGAAATACCGTCTGATCAATTACGGTGAGAAAAGTGAATTTATTTTAGTAGAGGTTGTAGGTAGAAACGACTATCGATTGAAAGATATTTTTTCTATGGAAAAATATTTAATGAGTGAGTTGATCCAGTATGGAAAAGGGGAGGACTTTGAGTTGAGAGAGATTTATGATTGAAAAAGTGTATGTTCGTTTTAGATACTAACCTATGATAAACCTATTAATCCTATGTGGCGGTCAGTCTCCGGAACATGAGATATCCATCCGATCAACGAAAAACATCCTTGCCGCAATCGACCGCTCAAAATATGCAGTGACGCTTTTTGGGATTAGTAAAAGTGGATCCTGGCGATTAATAGAGGAGACTGATCTGGGGGATGAAATTACTAGCCAGGGAAGTGCGGTTAGTATTGAGCCTCATCAAAGCAATTGCTTTTCATGTCAGGGGAAGGATATCCCTCAGTTTCAAGTAGTCTTTCCCATCCTTCATGGACCGAACGGTGAGGATGGAACGATTCAAGGGCTCCTCAAGCTGATGAAACTTCCATTTGTAGGACCGGGAGTTTTGAGTTCTTCGGTTTGCATGGATAAGGATGTGACCAAAAGATTGCTGAGAGACTCAGGGCTGATGGTGGCCAACTGGCTGAAAATCCAAAAGGGGGATGAGATTCCATCCTATACTAAAATAGCTAGCCAACTTGGGTCAGTGGTGTTTGTGAAGCCAGCAAACATGGGCTCATCGGTTGGTGTACATCGTGTGACCAATGAATCAGAGTGGAAATCTGCGATATCGGATGCCTTGAAATATGACCGAAAGGTGTTGGTTGAAAAAGCAGTTAAAGGCAAGGAATTAGAGTGTGCGGTGCTTGGAAATGATGATCCTAAGGCAACCGGAGTGGGGGAGGTTCAATCAGGAGATTTTTATTCTTATGAGGAGAAGTATGCCGCTCAGTCTCACGCAGAGATTATCATACCTGCAAAGATTGATGACAAATACCTCCCTGCATTAAAGCAAACGGCCATTAAGGCGTATCGCGCTTTGAATTGTGAGGGCATGGCCAGGGTGGATATGTTCCTTACCGAAGAGGGAGCAATCCTGGTGAACGAAGTGAATACCATTCCCGGATTTACCAATATCAGCATGTATCCGAAGTTATGGGAGGAATCAGGCCTTAGCTATTCTGATTTGATTGATCAATTGATTGAATTAGGGATCGAAAGAGGTAATTGAGAAAATACCACTATTTGGGTATTTGATTTAGGTTAAAAATTGATTCTATTTAAAGAACCAACCTAATCACTTAAACCACATGAGGCACGCACTCATACTTATACTTGTTGCGTTAGTCACTATTTCCGTTATACTGGTTATCTATCGTCCGGATTTGCTGGAGGATGTATGGTTATGGTTGGTTGGCTTGATCGGCCCTATTGTCGGGTTTTTAAAAGCTATTATCAAATCCATTTCCAACTTCTTCAAATCCATGGGCAATGCTTGAATTATTCCGTTCACGTGATAAACTACTGTTCAACCGAATCCTGCTACAAGGGCTGGTTGCATCTTTTGCTTTTCTCTTTTTCCTGCTTCTTATCAAAGAGTATTTTGGTACTCCCTGGATCGGAGGTTTAGGCAGCCACATTGCCGTAATCGTTTCTTTTGCATTCTTCATTGGTGCATTCGCCTTTTACAAATCCACTACAGCAACAGAAAAGAAGAAGCCTGACTCCATGTCGAAGTTTTTCTTCTGGGGTATTCGGGTGATCATCTTTATTCTGTTGGCTTTGGGAGCATTTGGGGTGATGATGGTTTTCGAGACAAACACCGGAGAGGAGGCTGTTTTTAAAGCCATCGCGCTGGGAATCGTTACACTCTGGGCGTGCATCTTTCTTTCTTATTTCATCTGGGCGGTGTATTACTATAATGTCAATCTTGGACTTACGGATGAAGAATGGAACAAAATCTATCAAGCTAAAGAAGACAAGCGGCAAGGGAACTTTTATGATCCGGATGACATAGAAGCCGAGCCAAAATACAATCCCTATAAAGACGAAACGTTTGGAATGCCGAATGGGACCGTGAGAGGAATGATTGCTTTTTCTCTGCTGTTTGGGGCAATTGCGCTCCTGGTTGTGAGCTTTGGCATGACCAATGAGATAGATTCCAGCTCGCTTTTCTGGGATCAATATGAGTTTTTTAAGACAGCTTTCCTGATGATGATTGCCTTTTATTTTGGTAGTCGTTCCTTGCAGTACCTCAGGCCAAACGGAGCACCGGTTCCAACAGGAAAGGATGGAGCACCAACTAATCAACCGACTCAACCGTCCATGGCAGAGCAGGTGAAAAAGGAAATAGATGAACCAACACCTGCCGGAGCGACGGATCCCATGCAATCTTCTAAACCTGAAGAAGTATCAACGAAGGAGAAACCAAAAGCATCAGGCAAAGAAGATTTTTCTACCGTAGATCCAATGAAAGGGTAAAATGAAGCGGCTTATTTATATCGTTTCATTAATGGCCTTGCTGACAGCCTGCAAGGATGATCGTGGCTTGGTGGTGGGTAAGATTAAAAAAGCATCTAAGCTGGCAACTACCGAGTTCACCATTGATAAGATTGTTTATGGAGTAAAGCGAAAGCGATTGCTTTGGGTGGTAAAGCTTAATGAGGCAAAGTTTCTTGCTCACTCCAAAGCGATTGTAAAAGCAGGAGTTGATCTGGAGAAATTACAAAAAGAAGATGTAGACATTCAGGGAAAAAGCATTTCACTCAAGTTGCCTGCAGTGGAGGTTATTAACTTTTCCTATCCTGCAGAGCTTTTTGAAATGGATACGCTCGTTTCCACTGATGCATTTTTAAACAAAATTTCGCTTGAAGATCAGGAAAGCTTCTTTCAGGATGCGGAGATCGATATCAGAAACTCTCTGAAGCACATGAACATCATCGAAGCAACTGAAAAGAAAACCCGGTTGATGTTGGAGAACTTGCTTCGTACCCTGGGATATCAGGAGATATACATTGACTTTCATAAGGGAGAGCTTATTCCGGAAATATCAGAAGAGGAGGTGGGTGTATGATTTATTTCCTGATTAAAAACTGGAAGCTTTTTCTCGATATTGTGATCGTAGTGGGAGTGATCATCGCCTTTACTTTCTGGGACCCCATTGGAATGTTCACAAATGCACGAACCAAACAAACAGCCAACTTGGTAACAGGAGTGAGAGATATCGGACAATTAGTCACCGCAGAATATTACGGTGAGGTGATTTCTTCCTGGAAAGAGTTTAAGCTAACCGAGTTTCCGTCAGATACCCTGACCACTTTTGCTGAAGATGCCTGGCAGGAAGTAGCTTTTACTATATGGGAAAACAGGGGCAGGAAAAATGAACTTAAATCAAAGGTGAGAAATAGTGAATTTCATCTTGATCTGCCTGCAAATAATACCTTTAATGAATTTGTTGCCTGTCTGGGAAATCAGTACCTGACCCGCAAAATGAGTCGAATTTATAAAGAGGGGAGACTCGTGGGGAATGTAGAGCAAACGATCTACAAACGAATGCTCAAGGACTTTAAGAAAGAATACAAGCGACTAAATAAAACGAGCCGACTTAAGGGCGAAAGACTCGACTCTGCGATGAATGCTTACCTGCTTGATGTGCCGTCTTTTGTGTACGATTTCTTTCCTTTTTATCAATATCTGGTAGGTGAGGATTTGGATCGGGAAAAGAAGAAAAATATTGTGTTTATCGGGCGTGGTTCGGTACGAGCTGGGTTTGATTTTGGTCAGTTAGATGAGAGTAATTTCCTGTATGAGGAGGACCGAAAAATGGTTCATTTTTATGGAATCAAACCGACTGTTCTGGATGTAGACATCAATCCTTGGTTTATTCCGGAACGAAAAGTCAAGGGGTTTGAGCTGGTTTCGTTCTCCGGTGATGTGGACTTTGAAGAAGCCAAAGAAGTAAAGAGGCAATGTAAGCAGAAGCTATTGGCGCAGGCGCGGGGAGCGGAGATTGTAAAACGAGCCGAGGAAAATGGAGTGGAAGCATTGCGGAATTTTTTCTCTTTGTTGTTGGATGAACCGGACCTACAGGTTTCTTTTCATACGCATCCATATGATTTACATCTGGCGACCATCAAAGCCGACACCCTTGTAGATCGATATGAGGCTGTTTTTATTGATAGCTTGTATCAGCAATACCTTGGCACGATTGATACAGTTAGCATCGATAAAGCGGAAAAGCTCACGCAACATTTCAGGCGATTTGTTGCTGGTTTAAAAAAACTCTCATTTCTGGAAAAGGAGTATCCATTTAGTTATTATTCGCTAGGAATAGCCAGCATCCTGCAGGATACTTTTCATATTGACTCAACCGATATAATACAACTGGTAGCAACAAGAGACACCCTTCGCACCAATGAATTCAACCTGACAACCTCCGTTACAAAGAAGCATTCGGATTGGTTTGTTTCCAGTGATTTCCGACATGAATGGAATGGATCATTGGTTGCGCTGGATAGCGCTTCACTCTCCAGGTATGATAGCACGCTTAATCTGAGCAAGTTCAGGTACCAGCTGATTCCTCTAAAAGACTCGGTAGATCGTGTGAAATGGATTGAATTGGCTACACAGACACCAAATCCATGGGACTCCATTCTGCTTGCTGAAATAGATACCATAGGTAAAGTAATTGAACGAAAACAAACCCATGAAGATAAACTTCGCCCACTGACACGATTGCAGGCAAGCCTATCTGAGTTTATTGACCGACTAAAAAAATAGCACCATGATAAAGAAACACTATATCAAAGAACTGAACATTTCGAAGTTACTGAAGGTAGGAGCGAAAGGATATGATGTGCAAAAAGTGCAGGAGTGGCTAAACCTTTGGCGTTTTGTCGATCCCGGATGGTTTCATCGGGTATCGGTAGATGGCGATTATGGTCCGCAAACGGAGGCGGTGGTGCGGGACTTTCAGACACATAAAAATCTGGAAGTAGATGGAGTGGTAGGGCCGAACACCTTTCGGGTGTTATCGAGTCCCATGTTCAATGCATTTAGCCGGATCGATGGAAGTGACCTAAGACAGCTGATTGTGGCCTATGCCCGTCAGCATTTACAAAACATTCCACGGGAGCTTTACAATTCAAATATCGGTCCGTGGGTGCGTGCCTATATGGATGGAAATGAAGGGAAAGAGTGGGCGTGGTGCATGGGCTTTGTACAAACCATTTTGGATCAGGCCACTACAACGATTGGTCTACGGTTTACAGAAATTATGCCGCATTCTTACAGTTGTGATGTGGTAGGTAATCATGGGTTGAAGGAGAAGCGCCTGCATCGAAATGTAAATCTGAGAAATAACCCAAAGCTCATTGAGCCCGGAGATGTCTTCCTGAATATGAAAACACAGTACGATTGGGTGCACACAGGGATTGTGATAGGTGTGGAAGGAGACTGGATGCACACGATAGAAGGAAACACCAATGATGAAGGCTCAAGAGAAGGGTTTGAGGTCTGTTTAAGACGCAGAAACTTTCAGGCCAACACCATTGATGTTTACAAAGTGATGTGATCAGCTCTCTTGGTTATTGCTGAAATTATTTTAACAATTGCTCTATGGCCCGAATGTGTTTTTTGAAAGCTGCTTTGCCCAACTCAGTGGCAAAGTATTTGGTATTGGGCTTCCGGTCCAGAAATTCCTTTTTGAAGTTGATGTAGTCACTTTTCTCCAGTGATTTTAAATGACTTGCCAGGTTCCCGTCCGTCACACCGAGGAGGTCTTTCAATGCATTAAAATCCTGGTGTTCATTGACGACTAATGCGGACATAATACCTAGTCGTATCCTGTTTTCAAATGCTTTATCTAACTCTCCCAGAAGCTCTTTCACGACTTGTATTTCGCTTTGATAATGAATCCGTAAATGATGTGAAGAAGGCCAAACCCTGCCGACCAGATAACCAGACCAAAACTGATAAACTGGAGTGCAATCAGTCCCAGGAGTATTTCCAAAAGCCCCAGACTTCTAATTTCATTCAGGGTGTATTTACTCACATTGACCAATGCTAAACCATAAAATATTAAGGTAAAAGGAGGTATCACACCAAGATATCCCTGGCTTAGGAAAAGCAGGCAGATAATACCCCCAGTAAAAAGCGGAATGGACAGGTTTATTAAAATACGCTGCGTCTGTTGATCCCATATCTTCTGGTTTTTCTTTCGGGTTTCTTTTGTGGTTAAATAAATGACTGAGCCAAAACTGACTATCAATGTAGTGGTTGCAATTAGTATCAAGTCCATAAGCCGGTCGGTTGACAAGACAACCCTATCAAAGATCAGATAGTCATTGCGTTCAAAAACGAATTTGTATGCCAGGTAGGCACCAACTAATGCGATGACTCCAGCAGATATTCCAGAAAGCCCACTCAGGGAAATGAAGCGGGAAGACCGGTTCATGATGTCTTTGATCTCTTTCAGATCTTCGATGTATTTTTCTTTCATTTATTCGTGATTTTGAACTTTAAATCCATATTCTAATGCCTATAACGCCATGCCAAAGTAAATAAATGGCTACCGTTGACTGAAGTGCGACAAACAAAGTTGATGGAAAATATACGCTTCTCTTCAAATCCAATTTGCTCGCCTTAATAATAAGTGCCAAGCTATACATTGTGAATAGGAAGAATAGAATTGTGACTATGGTGATGGATAGTGAAACAAAACTCGGTTCGGCGAGCAGGTTCGGATTAATCTTATTTCCGACTGCAGCAAATAAGAAAGCAATAATCAAAAAGAAGATAGCAACAAGAGGCCACAGTCTGATTTGGATATTTGCACCACCGGGTATTTTTGATTTCCAATATTTGAAAAGCCAGAAAGGCGCCAGAATGAATGCTCGGATGCTCATCAAAATCCAGAGAATAAGAACAACTAACCTTCCATAAAATACAATTGGAGATACTGATCCAAGCGTCTGAGTTCCTCCTGGTACGGCTATTTCAATAGCCTCTCCTGCAAGTGGATCATTTACAATAACAAGGTTCGGTTGACGTGATTTAGCAGATTGATAAGCGTTATCCTTAACTGGAATATATTTTTCAATGTCACCAATGTGAGCAGGTGTTTGCATTACGAGTGTATCACCATTCAACCAAACCTTTCTCGCCATTAAAGGAGGAAGGGTAGAGGGTAACATTTTTCGTGGATTTATGGATTGATAATAGCCACTAATGTTTTGTGTAGAGGTGGGCTTGGCAGGCTTTATCTCGGTAAGGGCAGTGGTTAAATCCTTTGTTTGAAAATTTCGAATTAATTGAGCTATTTTTTGTATAGCTGTTCCGCTTCCTGAGTTGATCTGAACGGAATATCCTAAACCATGAGAAGGCAAATAGGAGAAATCGGATACGCCTCCATTCACACCACCTCCGTGTTTAAAATAGGTAAACCCATAATGATCTGATGTGTAGAGACATAGGCCATATCCAAAGGGGAGTCCGGCTTTTGCTCCCAGGGTGGTTGATGGCGTTTCCATACGGTTGATTGACGCTTCATTCACCAATTGCATGGAGTCCACTTTTCCTCGTTCAATGAAAAATTGAACCACTTTTGCCATATCTCTTGGTGAGGCATTGATAGCTCCGGAAGGTCTGGTGATAAGGTGCCAGTAATCCTGCGCTACGGGACCTTCATACAAAGTAGCTCCATTTTCAATATAATCTTCTGATGGGAAATAGGTCATCGTCTCCATCTGCATGGGGTTGAAAAATTGTTGCTGGACGTATGCTTCAAAGGTCTGGCCTGTGATTTTTTCCACAATATATGCGGCTACATTAGGTCCTGAATTACAATAAGCCATCCTTGTTCCGGGTACCCATTTGGAAATACGTGAATGAGGGTGAAAGTCAAGACCTTCTTTCAGTGCTAGGGGGTCAGATTCATTGTGAGCAAACTCAGAGGGATGAAGGTCATCCCATCCTGTGGTATGTTCCAGTAAATGTGCAATGACAATCGGATTAGTATCTTCCCATGGATTTGTAAATTCAATTTCAGGTGCCAATTCCCTCACTTTGTCATTGAGGTGTAATCTTCCCTCTTCTTGCAGTTTCAATACAGCCAGGGCAATAAAAATTTTGGAAGTAGAACCGATTCTGAACATGGTTTCATCGGTTGCCACTGTTTGCTTTTCTCGGTTAGCAAGTCCAAGACCTTCAATCCATATGGGTCCAGAGCTATCTACTAAAGCTATCCCTGCTCCCGGGGTATTTGCCTCTTCCAAAACCTGTAGGATGGCTTGCCTTAGCTCCTTGATGTCTTGGGGTCTGGTGGTTGAATTGTTCTCTTGAGATACTGCTGCTAGGGCTAGACTCATTAATATTAAAAGAAGATTAATTTCTTTGTTTATTTAAAAGTACTTTGAAATACAAAGTAAATACACGTAAATGTATTATACAAGGTTATGAAATATGAAAATCGGTCTATTAATTATTCTTTAGCTGCAGGTGACCTTTCTCACTCGTCAGCATCCAGGCGATCTGTAATCGAGTGGATGACTTCATCCAACTCATCGACTGCTTCTTGCAAGATTTCAATATACTTTTTATTGATTTGAGTTTCACGCTCCAGCTTTTGTAAATGAAGCACACTCATGATCTTCGTAAGCGGACCTCTTAAGTAATGGGCATTTATATAGGCATACTCCTGTAATCTTTTATTCTTTTCCTCCAGCTCACGGGTACGCTGAATCACCTTTTCCTCCAGGTTCTCATTAAGCTCAGATATTTCTTTTGTTCTGGCCTGCACCTCTCTCTTGAGCTTTTCTTTTTGCCTGATCAGGTACAGATACCTGAAATAGAAGATGGTTCTTCCTACAATGAAAACAGCGATTAATCCCAGTATGATAAACCACCATTTTAAGTAAAACGGCTTCAGGACAGTGAAATCAAACCTGGTGACCGGCCCCCAAGCTTCTAATCCATATCGGGCTTGAATTTCAAACGTGCCGTCACCATAGCCCAGATTTCTGAAGATGATGTCATTTTGAGCGCTTGATAACTTAACCCAATTTTTATCGGATTGGCCAATGCGATAGCGGAAATTGATTTTGTCTTCATTGACATAAGAGGCGCATTGGAATATGACCCGCATTTCATTGTCATCGTAGGGGAGGGCGATCTCTTTGGATTTAGTCACCACCTTTTCTTCCCCACTGATGACTTCTGTAATTTCCACATTCAGGTTTAATTCTTGTGAAGTGCGTCCCCCCTTAAATACTGATGCTCCGCTTTCCGTACCTATCCAGATATTTTCATTACTATCTTCTAAAAAAGCGTTTCTGTTGACTTCTCTTCCTGCCAGCCCTTCATCTACTCCAAAAAAGGTACTCTTATCATTATCAAACATAAAAATTCCGCGATCCGTACCGCCCCATAATCTGCCCTTTCTATCCACAAGGAGGCTGTAGGTAGGGTATTTCTGGGTGTATTTAAGTGCATGACTTATGACGCCATTTCTTGCAATTCCGATCCCATCCCGCGTGGCAAGCAGTGTGTCTCCATTATAAATAGCAATATCATAAACGCTGTTTAAATCAAAATTTTTTGAGCTATAGTGTGTGAATGAACTTCCGTCATATAGGTACACTCCTCTGGAATTGGAAAGCAATGCCAGCTTGTCTCCTAAACTAATGATGTTTCGGATGCTTGTCAGAGAATCCACTATCTGAAGTTTCTGATTGATGAATTCATAGAGCCCGTAATACCCCGTGACATATAACTTGCCTCTGTGTAGCTCTACAGAAGTAGGTCTGAATCGATCGAAATTAATGATCTGAATGGGTTTTGAGAACTGATCATTTTTGTAGATCAAAAGTCCGCCGATACTGGTAGCCATGTAAACCTCCTTTAATTGGGGGTCTTCTTCAATATCCAGTACCCGATAGCCGAGATCACCTTCTGAACCTAGACGAATGTTCTCGATGGAATTTCCGTCCATTACGTTTAGCTGCCTTGGGTTGGCCACCAGCATAAGTCCGTTAGATAACTCTTTGATAGCGGAAACTTCATTTTCTACCAATCCTGAATTCTTGTTGTAGTTGACGAATCGTAAAATGTTGAATTTGAATAAGCCTCTGGAATCACTGACCCAGATATTGCTTTCCTGATCTTTAAATATCCGGGTACTTCCAATATTGACTATTTCGCCACCGATTGGCAGGTCATTCCAGGTTTTATTCTTTTGATCGATGATTCGTGCCGGTGTGTGAGCTCCAAACAAGACGACATCATCATTCACGACCAGGGAACTTTGGTAACCTTTAGGAGCTTCGCTCAGCCCAACTCCCTCTATAAGCAATTCAACATTGTTGTCAATTACTTCTGCGTACCAATCCGACCCCAGCAGATGTATTTTTTCGTTCGATTTGGCAAGGGTCAAAATAGTTTTATCCGGTAATTGGTCATAAGGAAGCTTGAATTCGTCAATTGTTTCATTCCTAAATAGGAATACACCATCCGATGTTGTGATCAGACATTGATTGCCGGTGGTCCGAATATCATTGATTTTTTTACCGTCAAATGAGAGATTCTTCCATGTCTTATTTTCAGCATAATAGATCCATAGCTGATCTCTGTTTCCGAGCAGTGCTCGTTTTGCTCCATCATCTTCGAAGACATTAAAGGAAATGTCATAATATAAATCCTGTGATTCCAATGGAGGTGGGATTTTGTGCCATTTATCTTCAAAATACTGGATAGATAAGGTCGTATCACTGAGACCGGCCACCCATATGCTACTTCCGGAAGACACGATTTTGGAATTGTTTGAAGAGGGCAGACCCAAAGAATCAGGAAACGTCACCCAATCTTTGGCATTGTAGTACATAGGTCCTGATTTAGTCATGAACCACATTACACCATTGGCCGACTGGGTGATGTCAAAAACACCCGGAGATGGCATTCCATCCGTCGTGGTGTATTGTCTGGATGGAAAATACTGACTGTTCGCATCTAAAGTAAAAATGATGCCGAGCAGTAAAATGAGGTGATATCGTAGGTGTGCTTTAAACAAGGTAGGATGATCTTGTTAAATTCAAGACGCTATTTCTTTAACGAGTTCGATGGTTAATGGCTTACTATGAAATGCATCGATCAAGGTATCAAGTTGAGCTCTTTTTTTGTCAGAAGGATTAATGGAAGAAGTAAGTAGAATAATTCTTGGTGGCTGAAAATCGGAAGGAAACTCATGAAGGGAGGACATAAAGTCCCAACCATTCACCTCAGGCATATTTACATCTAGTAAGATAATGCTTGGCTTTAGTTCCCCGGATTTAAGCTGTTCGAGGACTTTTTGAGGATCAGTATGCTCGATAACCCGGGCTCCTATTTCAGCCCTTTCAATTACTATTTTGTTTAGATAGTTGATGGATGGGTCATCGTCGATCAGTAATATGCTCAGCTCACTCATGTGAAAATATTATAAACTTAAATTATCACAATTAACTACCATTGACAACATTGTTTGTTTGATAATAGATAAAACGGTGTATTTTGAATTTGAAAATCCTGTTACGGGGGGAGTCGAGCCCCTCGTCTCTCAAACTAGCTGAGGGTTGACCTTCAATTACTTTTATCTGCCAGAATCATACGAACCAATCCGAGGTAATTCCCAAAAAATCGTTGAAGATGTGGAGTTTCCGTTGAGTTGATCTGCATAGTGAAAACCTGTTTTGTATCCGGATGATAGAATCCTGCAGTATTGTATCCCGGAAAGAAGCCAGAATGCCCAGTGAAGGTACCCAAGCCCGGGAATTCATACTTGATTACACCGAGACCATACATGCCGCCTATTTCAGCAGCATTGGCATAATTGAAAAATTCCTCTTCAAGGGCTTCCATGTCAAAGGCTTCACCTTCATAAATGCTTTTGAGTAAGCGTGCATAGTCTGCATTCTCGTAAGCATAACCACCTCCGGTCCATTCAAACTGCATATTATTCTGTGCCTTGCCATCCACCAAAAAGGGTGCTTTAAAACCGAGTGCATATTCAGATCCTTCGGTATAATATCCTTGCGCCATATTCGATATGACTTTGGTATTGGTCGGTGAGAAACTGGTGATTTCTAGTGGTTTTAACACCCGTTCTTCAGCTTCCGCATAGAACGTATTTTCTGTGAGCTGCTCGATGATCATACCCAAAAGAATGTAATTGGTATCCGCATAGGTAAAACCTTTGCCGGCCTCAAATGGAGGCTCATCATCCAGCACATACGCAAGGAGTTCTTCAGGCTTCCAGGTACGAGATGGGTTGGCTGCCAGATCTTCGAGAAATTCTTCCTTGAATTCATATCGCACAATTCCCGAAGTGTGTTGAAGGAGGTGACGAATGGTAATATCCGTTGCGTTAGCCAAACGCGAATACCAATCGTAGTTGCCCAGGTATTTCGAAACGGTATCATCCAGAGCCAGTTTGCCTTCACTGATGAGCTGCATAACGACGGCTGAGACCACCGTTTTTCCGGTACTGCCTCCGTGAAGTTTGTGTTCGGTGGTCATCGGTACTTGTTGTTCTTTATCAGCCATTCCGCTGGCAAATGCATGAACACCACCTTCCGAATCGATATACGTGAATACCACGCCAGGAAAATCGGATGCTTCGCGGATGCTATCCAATGCTACCTGTATAGCCTGATCCGTTTGTGCCTGTGCAAATGTGAAAAGAGTGAATGCAAATAAGAGTGAGAGTAAGTAGTGCTTTTTCATTTTGTTTTGAGTTTGTGATTGTAGTCAAAAGTTGCACTACTTGATTTGCATCGGCAAGCAAGAAATAGATGAGTGGTTATTCGAATGGATAAGGTTATTTTTTTCACGGAGGGTTAGCTCTGGCTTTATTAACCTGTTGGCTATGCTGAAGCTCTATTGACCCCCACTGTCTCACGGTACATTTGTGGTGAAATATCCGCATGATTTTTGAAAAAACGACTGAAGTAGTACTCATCATTATATCCAAGCTCACTCGCAATCATCTTGACCTGCTTATCGGTGAGATACAATTCTCGTTTCGCCTCAATGATGATTCTGGCAGAGATAAGATCAGAAACCGTTTTATTGAAGTGTTTTTTTGTCGCTTTAGCCAGTGCTTTTGGTGATATATTCAGCATATCAGCATAATCACTTGCTGAATGCTTGGTGCGAAAATGCGTTTCGATGTGTTGTTTCAGGTTTTGAAGAATGTAAGGCTCAGAATCGATTGATGAAGATATTTCAATACTTTCTGGCTGTTGCTGAACCTTTTTTCGTGAAGCCGCAATCAAAAAGATTTTAAGGTATGAAACCAACACCTCCTGTTGGGCAAGATCACCATGCATCATCTCATCTTTCATTTGCTTAATGAGTGACTGAAATTGCTTTGATACGGCATCATCAAGCTTCAGTACGGGTGAATCGTATATATTATTGAAAAGCACCCCATTGCAGGCAACAGATTCATGATGTTTATGAATGCAAAAGAAATCAGGGTGAAAGTTTAGAGAGACACCCTGAACAGGCTTTTTGGATGAGAGCATGAACGGCTGATAGGGAGTAAACGCCAACAATGAATCCGCATCCCACTCGTACTCCGAAAAGTCCGCTTTTACCTGACCTGTGCCTTCTCTGATCCAGATAAGCGAATAATAATTAACTCGCTGGATATGATCAAATCGGCTTAGGTCATTGAAAGAGAAGAGCTTCAATGCAAGGTTTCCGTTTTGCTTATCTACAAGCGTCAGGTTTTCGTCATTGTTCAGGATATCCATTGTGTTAAATTAATCTTCTTTCTGATTCATTTATTGGTAGGTCATTGATGCTGGCAAATCGTTTTTGCATCAGGCCGTTTTCGTCAAATTCCCATAATTCATTGCCATAGGCACGAAACCATTGATTATCTGAGTCCCGGTATTCATACTCAAACCGAACCGCCATTCGGTTTTCTCTAAAACCCCAAAGTTCTTTTTTTAATTTATAATCCAGCTCTTTTTCCCATTTACGCTTAAGGAAAGCCTTTACTTCCTCTCGTCCATTTAGAAACTCACTTCGGTTGCGCCATTCTGTATCAATGGTATATGCAAGACATATTTTTTCAGGATCCCGGGTGTTCCAGGCATCTTCAGCCATTTGCACTTTTTGTTTGGCGGTCTCCAGGTCAAAAGGAGGAAGAGGAGGTTTGATTTCCAGTTGATTCATAGTTGTAGGGTTTTCTTTATGCGGGTCAGTGAATGCAGAACCTGATGGTTCCGCAGCTCACTTACCAGCAGTGTAATTATTTGTTTTTAACAGAGGGCCATTTCTCATGAGCCGCTGCTTTTAGTTTAGAAGTCTCAGCATTCCATAGTGGAGCAGTGTTGAATTGCTCACCGCCAAAATCTCCATTGAAGAGCAAATACAGCTTTCCGTCAATGACATCAAATGTTTCCGGATTGATAGGAAATTTGGAATCCTTTGCAGCTACTCCCCATGCACAATATCCATCAAATTGAGGCAGGTACCTAGTCGGCTCCTTCTTGAATGCATCCCTATTCTGGGCGTTAATAAACTGATAAGTGGCCCCATTGTAGGTTGCAGTGTATCGAATGCTTCCTTTCTCTGCAGTGTTTGAAAAGTATGCCACCACATCATATCCTCCGATCGCAAGACCGTTCTCATCAACAGGCTGAACCTGTGCATGCGCAATAGTTATGCTGCTGATTACAACAGCAATGGTTAAAATGAAATTTTTCATGATTTTAGATTTTGTTAACTAAGAATTACCATCAGACCACAGCAGTTTCGTGCGCTTTCACTTCAGGAAAGTCGATCTCCGTGTTGGCCGTGTTGTTTATGTAATTAGTGAAAATGTTGAGTGCCACATGTGCAACAATCTCGGCCACTTCACCCTCTGTGTAACCGGCATTTCTAATTCCAATCACATCTTCATTACTTACTTGTCCTTTTTTTTCCACCAAAGTTTTGGCAAAGAGTAGTGCTGCTTTGATTTTCTCATCGGCATGGTTTGCTTCTCTCGCTTCAGTCAAACTTTCGGGACTCATTCCCACGAGCTTTTCACCAATAAACGAATGTGCCGAAAGACAGTAATTGCACGCATTTGTTTCTGCTACTGTCATTGCGATTAGCTCACCCAACTTTGCACCGAGAGTTCCTTTTCCAAGAGATGCGCTTAGACCCAAATATCCATCCAATACGGCGGATGAGTTTCCCATTGTTCGCATCATATTAGGGACCATTCCCAGCTTGGCATGAATGCCTTCAAATAGTTCTTTTGTTTTGCCAGAAGCTGCTTCCGGCGCAAGTGCATTTAATCGTGTCATAATTATTGAATTTTAATTTGACACAAATTTCAATGCCCCGCAGGAGTCTTAAAATGGATATTTAACGCAACCAGATGGACTATTTTCCCTGCCCTGACTTAACCCCTTTGATCACGGAAGTAACTTCCGCGCTTGAGGGGAGTGGTAAGAATGTGGATTATGAGGGATTATTACCCATCTGTCGGAAGGTTAGATTTACACGGGGGTGGATGACTTTTTTTGTGGGTGGCAGACGATGAAGCCAGTGTGTTTGAGTGACCCCTTTCATTACCATCAAGCTTCCATGCTCCAATCGCAAGTCGATGCGTTCTTTGGTTTGCTTGTGTTTAAAAGAAAACTTACGCTCAGCACCAAAGCTCAGTGAGGCAATGGCTCCATCTCTTTTCAATTCCGTTTCTCCATCGCTATGCCAGGCCATGCCTTCTTCGCCGGAATGATACAAATTGAGCAGACAGGAGTTGTAGAAATGACCAGAGTGCTTTTCCGCCAGTTCCTTGATTAATCGAAGTTCTTCCGTCCAGGGGAGGGCTACTTTGGTGGTTCCGGAGTAGCGATAAGGGAAAGGCTTCTCCGCATACCAGGCCACTTTCCGCTTTGTGACAATGGTCTTCCCAAAGATGACTGCCTGATCGGGCTGCCAGTCAATCGTGCTCAGCAGAATATGGAGCAAGCGATCAGCTTCCGATGGATCGAAGATTTTACCGTAATAGTTGACAGTACCATCATATGGTAACCAGTTTTTTCCGGGATCGGTGGCTCGCTCAAACAACTCCATGTTCAAATCTTATTCTTCCATAATTTATACTTCTCTCGCATACAATGACCGCACGGTCTATAGCCAGCTGTAATAGCCTCATCCTCATTCACAAAGAACACTCGGTTTTGCTTATGTATTCGCTTACCTGACCTGCAATTTAGCGTCCCGTATATTTTCAAACGTTTGTTTCCTCCCCACAGAATTTTACCGGACTTTATCGCCTGGTAAAGCATTCGATCAGAGATGGATAGATGAGCGATCATGTCAGCTTGTGGCATCATGAAAGATGATCCCCATGGTGTACCGAATTCCTGAGGTCACCTCGCTCACTCCATGTCGTAGATTGGCACGGTAATATCCCCGCGACCCTTTGACGGGCCGGAAGGAAGTGGCAAGTAAAAGCGCGTCACCTTTTTGAGGTTTGATTACAAGGGCTTTTGATTGTGAGCGTGGCACCTGCTCAGTGATTACAAATTCACCACCTTTATAGTCCGAGCCATAGTCTGAGAGAAACAGCACCAGCTGTATAGGGAAGTACACCGAACCATAGAGATCCTGATGCAGGGTGTTGTAGCCTCCTTTACCATATTTCAGGATCAGGGGTGTAGGCTTTTGCTGACCCTGACTGTGACAGGTGGTAAGAAATGTTTCATGATCTTCCGGGTATTGGGTGTCGATACCAAGGGTACGCATCCATTGATTTGCAATAGGAGCCAGGTGGGAATACATGTTTGCTCTCAACTCCTCAATGAATGCAGGCAGAGGGTAGTTGAAATACTTGTATTCACCCAACCCGAACCGATGACGCTCCATTACAACTGTCTTCCGGAAGATGCCTTCCTCGGGATAAAGTGAGATCAGCTCCTCGCAGGTTTTAGGATCAATTAAAGCAGGCAGTGAGGCAAAGCCATGTTCGTTCAGGGACTTGCCTATTTTCTCCAAGGGTAATGTATGCATTACAAATTGCAGTTTTAGTATAAAAAATGACCCTTATTGTGCTTGCGAAGCTTCCCAGCCAATCATGGCTGTTTTCCGGTTGCTACCCCAGTGGTACTCCCCAATTTGCCCGGTAGACTGGATCACCCGATGGCAGGGGATGAGGTAAGCGACCGGGTTATCCCCAACAGCAGATCCCACCGCTCGTGATGCCTTGGGCTTGCTTATTTGCTGTGCGATCTTTCCATAGGTGGAAAGGCCACCCGATGGTATTTTGATTAGTGTTTCCCAGACTTTCAGTTGGAAGTCCGTGCCTTTCAGGTGTAGCTTGATTTCGTGGAGTTTACTCCAGTCATGTGTGAAAATGAACAGCGCATTCTGCTGAATCATATCCAGGTGCTGATTGAAACTTGCGTTTGGAAAACGATTTATGAGGTCATGCATCGCATCTGTTTTGTTACTGATGAAGGCCAAATGACAAATGCCTTTCGTCGTAGAAGCTACGATGATCTCTCCGAATGGACTATCCGCGAAACTGTAGTTGATAGACAAATTCTTACCTCCATTCTTGTACTCAGCTGGGGTCATTCCTTCGATGTTGACGAAGAGATCGTGTAACCGGCTGGTTCCTGAAAGCCCCGTTTCGTAGGAGGCCTCAAACAAAGTAGCCTGCTCTTCTTTTAAAAGTCTCTTTGCATGGGCTGTACTGATATACTGAAGAAATTTTTTCGGACTTACACCCGCCCAGTCTGTGAACATTCGCTGGAAATGATATGGACTCAGGTGCACGTGTTCAGCTACCTCATCAAGGTTGGGCTGTTGCTTGAAGTTTTCCCGGATGTATCCGATAGCGGTTTCGATTCGCTGGAAGTTGATGTTGTTTTGTGTTTCCATCGTTGTGCTTGTTTATGAAGGTAAAACTAGCGCTGGGTATAAATGGAAAACACCCGAATCTTGCGGAGCTGCGTCTTTATATGCATTTCTAATCTTGCATGTCACTTGACCTCACTCCCTTAATGATCAGATAAAACGTCAGGGAAACTTCACCAATCGCAGCAGAGAAGCCAACGATGTTTGCCAGCAAGCCTTCATTCCCCGGTACCATGATATTACCAAAGGTCTCAATCAGGTACCCCAAAGCCGCCAGCACCATCAGGATGCCAAAAATATTTGGGATCAGGTTTGACCTATAGAGTAATACTCCCAGCAACAAACAATGGATTCCGAAGAAGGCTCCAGCTAATAAGTAACCGTAATTGTGGGCTTGCAAAAAGAGCATGGTCCATGTTTCCTGCTGTTCCATTCCCAATGCGGAAAGATACCCGCCGGAAGTTGCTGTTTCGATCGCCATATAGTGATTGAGCAAATTCAAACTGGCAATGGCCGGGTGGGCCAGAAGCCGAAAAGCAGCTGCCACGATGGCCAATGTTTTATTCACTTCTTTCACCAGCTGGTAGAGGAGTATGGAAATAACAGCATCCAGCAAAAAGGCAATGAGGTCAGTTGCCAAGCCAATTCTGAATAAACCTTCTGATGCCACTATGTTAGCCAAAGTGGTTTCCGGTTCACCGGGTACAAACAAGGTGCCTCTGACATAGCCCTGGCTGAATCCGGCACAGATAATGACCAACAGGTACAGGATGCCTGTCAGTCTTGCTGTTTGTTTAGGGTTCGTTTCCATTAGACTAAATTAAGCTAATTCGAAAAGCCGGTCATTGTCGGTGGACAATGGGTCAAAAGAATCATCCTAAGAATTGCAAATTCAAATATGAACGATTTGATATGAGTTTAGAAATGCATCTTCATGCCCTCATGACTTGCGGTGAAACCAAGGTTTTCGTAAAAGCGTAAAGCATCGGGTCGTTTTTTGTCTGTGGTCAGCTGAAGAACATGGGCCCCTTTTTCTTTTGCTCTGGAGGTGGCCCATTCAAACATCTGGGTACCCAGTCCTGATCCTCGTTCATCCTTTCGAATGCGTACAGCTTCTATTTGCGCACGAATGCCGCCCTGATAGGTGAGGTACTGGATGAAAGAAAGCTGCATGGTGCCGATGACTTCTCCCAGCTTGTTCTCAACCACCATAAGCTCTTGATTAGGGTCTTTGTCAATGTTTTGAAAGGCATTATTATATGAAGAGGGTAGTGGTAAGCGGTAATCTTCTCGCTTGCTACCCAATTCATCATCAGCCAGCATAGCCACGATATGCTGTACATCATCTTTCGTTGCTTTTCTGATCTTCATAATCTCCCTATACCATGGTTCGGTTGACATAGGAGGCTTTTTCAAAATCCCTCACATTAATGGAGATGATGGGTGCCTCCGGAAAGGTTTGTTTCAGGCGTGAGACGATGCGCTTTGAGAGACCCTTCTTTTGAGCATCGGTACGTCCCTCCATGATATTAGCAAAGACATGAATGAAATCGTCTTTCGTGTTTCCGATGTTGTAATGCTCAAATGCGGCGATGCGCACTTTGATGTCTTTTGGATCAAAAAGTCCGGTGGCTTCTGCTTCGTCATACACTTGCTGCATGAATTCGTCCGGGTTAATTTGTTGCGCCACTGAATTGGAGCAATGAATGATAAAATGAGGCATAATTGAGTGAAATTTAATTAAGAGTTTCTTCTAGTAATTGTGTTTTGATCGGTCTGAAATCGATCCAGTAAATGTCACCGCTATCCTCATTACCGCGATGAAAGAAAAGGTACTTTCCGTCGGGGGATACACTGGCACACATTTCCGTTTTTCCGGTGTTTACTTTCGGTCCCAGGTTTATCGGTTCTGACCAATTACCTTCATTGTTGAAACTGATGTATAAATCAGCTTTACCGAATCCTGAGTCGCCCTTAAAATCGTAGATCATATAGCTCTCATCCGGTGCAATAAAGGAATGAGCGATCCACTCACCTTTGGAATTGATTTAATCTCCCAGGCGTATGATGCCATTATATCCATTTTCCGTCTGGATGGCCTGATAAATACCCCAGTCTTCCGGACGCTCCCCTTTCTCACCCGTTGTGAAATAAAGGTTGCCATTCGCGGCAGACGTCAGAAACATGGTTACCGATCTTTCCATGAAGGAGTTTTCTAATGGTTCGGGGGTGCTCCATCCGCTTTCCGCTTTTTCGCTATACCATTGATGTAAGCCGTTTGATTCGGTCGAATCGGGAAGGGGTCTTATGCTTCCAAAATACAGCCTGTTCCCATCAGGGGAGATGTGTGGCTCAAAGTCCCATCCGGTCTCTGATGTAAAGAATGCTAACTGCGGTTCAGACCATTGTCCGTCCCTGAATTGCGCTGTGTAAATCTCATTGTTGGCTTCCGGTTTTCTCCGTGTAAAAAACAATTCATCCATCTCGGGGCTAAATGTGATGCTAAACTCAAAATTGACCGTTGAAATGAGTCCTTCTCCAAACACAAGTGCTGAATCTGTGGGGGTTTGGTTGTCAAGTAAAGCAAGGTTTGATTGTGGACTTTCTTTGCAGGAGGTAATCATGGCAACTAATAAAACCAATTGAGGTAAGATTCTATTATAGTTCATGTGTATGTTGAGTTTATCAGGTTTAGGTATGTGAGTGATAGTACAAAAAAAGAAAACTGCCTTTTCAGGTAGGCAGCTTCTTTTGATTTTAAGTTTAAACGGTCTCTTTTACTTTTGGATTCCAAACTCCGGTCTTTTGTGTTTCCAGCACATACTCTGTAAAGTCCTTGGGCTTACGTCCGAGTACTTTTTCCACATCCGGAGAGACTACATTGTTTCCTTCAGCATCCAGCACATTGGAAAACAGGTAATCAATTAACCAGATATAATCTGACGGCACATCCGCTTGCTTGAGAAAACCAATGTATTCTTCTAACGAGATGGGGGTGAAGGCAATATGTCTTCCGGTAGCCAGGCTGATCTCTTTCATTACTTCTGCGAAGGTTATTAATCGTGGACCAGTGAGCTCATATACTTTGCCATTGTGTGTATCATCCAACAATGCTTCCACCACGACTTCTGCAATATCATCCGTATCCACATATGGGACTTTAGCTTCCGGTTTAGGCAGTGCTACCTGTCCGGCAAGAATAGGATCCAGAAAGAAGCTCTCACTAAAATTTTGCATAAACCAGCTGGCACGTACGATGGTGTAGTCCAGTCCGGAGTGCATGACCACCTGCTCACTAAGCTCAGCCTCCCGCTCGCCTTTACCGGAAAGGAGTACGAGCTTTTTCACGCCGGCCTGTGCCGCCTTTTTTGTGAGACCTTCGATGGCATCCAGAGCTCCGGGTACTGCCAGATCCGGTTGGAAGGTGATGTACACTTTGTCCATTCCTTCGAGTGCGGGGCTCCATGTTTTCGGATCTTCCCAGTCAAATGCAGGGGTTGCGCTTCGAGACCCCACACGTACCTGGTGTCCTCGTTTTTCTAGTTGAGTAACTACTTTACGGCCGGTCTTACCGGTACCGCCAATTACAAGAATTTGATTGTTCATGATTGTTCAGTTTTTAATTGTTTTAGATCGATTAAATGTTTTTTACAGAGGAGAAGGTGGCCAACAAGGAGAGCACAAAGGCTATCACTGAGAAAATGGTTCTCATACGATGAAGCACATTCCATTTGCTCTCATAGTATTGCCTGAATTCCGTTAGTTCGAGGGCACTCATCTTTGTGAGTTTCAATGCGTCCAGTTCATTGTTCAGTGGTACATTTCCCATTCCTGTTACTGCGAATGTCCCGAGCGTATAGGAAACCGTGGCACCAAGCAAGAGCCAGAATGTCACACCACTTCCGTATTGCTGGAAGGTGCTGATGGCCAGGACAATCATGCTTCCAAAGAAGATCAGGAAGAAGGAGGGATTTAGAATCTCCCGATTGATTTGCTGCATCGTTTCCATGTATGTGGGGTCCATTACTTTCTTCGTACCAGGGATCACTGATACCTGCCAGGTGTAGAAAAAACCTGCCGACAATCCAGTGAGAATAATTGCTGCGAATATCGTGGCGCTTTTTAGTGTGATTTCCATGATTCAATTAGTTAGTTGTGTGTCCAGCCAGTTTTCGAGGAGGCTGTATTCCTCTTGGGTTAGTTTGATGTCATTGCCTTTTGGCATTCGCTTTTTCTCAAAAACCTGTGTGTAGATCTTCCTCGCTCGCTTCTCCATATTTTTCAATGAGAAGACCATGAAAGGATTCTGTTTTCTGTGACAGACATTGCATTTACTGTCCAGTACTTTAAAGGCTTTGCTTTTTAGAGTCCCAGAATGTTGGGATACAACAAGCTGATTATTCGTGACTGGTTCCTCAAACAAGAGGAAACCCAATAGTGTGATCAATGCTAGTGTGACTTTCATGACAGTTGTGGTTTGATGTTTAATCTCCAGTAGAGGTAAATAGCCGCGAGACATTCACCTGCAATCAGCCAGAATGACCCTGCACTAAAAAACTCCTGATAGCTTCCACCATATGGAATGATGAGGTAAGGAACTGTGATAAGCGCATCCAGTAGGATAAGTGTCAATAGAACGATCGCGCCTACTTTTAAACCATGCATATTGCTACCCCAATGGTAGTAGAGGTACATGGCCAGCCAGACATTCGGGATCATGGTGATAGCCAGTGTCAGGTTGGCCTGGAATTCAACATTCTCAAGAATGGGCAGATAGAAAGAGAGCGTGAAAAAACTGACGCCTACAATCCAAATAAAAACAGCGATAATGATTGCTTTGATAGATTTCATTGCTTTGTCTTTTAAAGTGATGAGACAAAGCTGCTGCTGATCTTATCGAATGATTTGTTTGAAAAGGAGAACGATTTGTTCGAAAAGGATTATCCCTTTATTTCACTGGGACGAAAGCCAAATTTCTTTGAAAAGGCATTGGAAAAGGAGCTGAGGCTATCATAGCCCACATGCCAGGCAGCCTCCTGAATGGTCATTTTTTTTGTACGGATGAGCTCGTTGGCAGTATTTAGTCGCTCATTCTGAAGGTATTTAAACACGGGTACCCCAAAGAGTTCTTTGAAGTTCTTCTTCAGCTTAAACGTATTGAGGCCGATCTCTCGAGATAGCTCCGATAGGCTGGGAGGATGATCCAGGTTGGTTATCAGGATATCCTTGGCTTGTTGCAGTTTTTCTCTTTCCTCAGTTGGAATGGATTCTTCTGATAGCAGGGAAAGCTGACCAAAGAAATGTGCCAACAATGTGTTTATCTGACTTCTGAAAAACATCATTTTGGCTTTTCCTTCGTAGCGCGTATGGAATACCTGGTCTACAATGGATTGCATCTCTGGTGTCATGAAGAAGCTGGGACCCTCTACATAATGATCCCTGGGGTGTACCAATTGATGGAGCATTTCACCAAAAAGTTCACCTTCCTGATTGGGGAGGTTTTCAATGCTGGATGTGGAGGTCGCAATAACAATGCATTCCAATGGTTTATTAGCTGAAACAGTATGAACAAATTCCACTTGTTCATCCGCATAAAAGGAGAGGGCCAGACCTTTGGTATAGCTAAAGTCTTTGGCTGTGTTTCCGTAATTTACGGTTAGGTCCACATTCCCCGATCCGTAGAAAGCTACTGCAATTACCGGTTCATCAAACAGACAGGAATCGGTTGTTGGTACATCTGAGTTACCTGTCTCTACCAGGATGGTAAAATCATTAATATCGATGATGTCACGCGTCATGGGTGATGGATTGGGAAGGATAAAAATAGCACAAATGAAGAAAGAGCTCTTTTGAGTACCTGTAGGTGAATGCTTTCTAGACCGAAAAAATTACTCTATCTCACTTTCCAACAACCCCAAAATACGATCCAGCTCCACCATCAGTGGCTCATAATGTGACTTCTCCGTGGCAATGCTGGTGAGGATAAAGATGAGCAGATCGTTTTCAAAGGTTTGTGATTCCAGCAAATCCAGATTGCTGGGAGCATCCGGACGGACTTCAATGCCGATTTCGTTTTCGGAAATACCGGCTTGATCAAAAACGGTTCTTAAGCTGTTATTTAATCGGAATTGATCCAGAATCTTCTCGCGTTGATTCTCCTGGTCTGCTTCCTGCTTCGCAATGTCTTCAATGGTAGAAAGCCAGTTGGTAAGCCGTACCCGCAGCTCATCGTTGGTGAGGTCTTTCAGGCTACCCGAGCTCATCATTTCCAGCAGGAGGGAGTTGTTGGGGTTAAAGGAAATGTCAAAAGCGAAGGAATTGAACAGGAGCTGAGAAAATTCCTTTTCTGAAACAGTGGCCTCTTTCATATCCATATAGTTTACCAGCTGTTTGGCTCCTTCATAGTTGTTTCGATTGACCTGGATAAGCTCTGTCAGTTTTGATTTGCTGGTGGTGAATTCCTTATGAAGGCCGGCCAGGTAAATCTGCTCTTTCTCAGCTTTTACACTTCGGAGGTTGGCATTGTTAATGGCCAGTGCTATCAGAATACCAATGACCACCAGGATGATCTCCCCGATGGCATAGGGGATGTAGCTGCGGATTTTCTTGTCGGCGATCAGTTTTCGGCGGAGGCTTCTAAATACTTTCATGTGTGAAGATCAAAGATGACTTTAAATTAATTAAATCATGAAAACTCTCTGATTGCGTATTTTCTGACCATGATCAAAGCTATCCATTTGGTCTTTAGTGAGACGCTAAGACCAGAGGAAGGGGTGAACTTTTTTTGGATTAGCAGGGAAGTAACTTCTATGCCAAGAAGGGGTTTTTATGAGCTTTATTGCCTTTTCAGAATTTTAACAATTCGATTGTTTATGATTTCCGACAAGTTCCAGTTGTACAGTTTAGGATCCGTTGTACTGTAGAACTCAACAATAACAGCATCAAGGTCCTTGTGGTATTTTGCAAAACTTTGGTATCCGGGGACCCAACCGGCATGCTCATACTCATAAATAGAGGCATATATTTCCTGTTCTCCTTGCTCAAATAATGAGCCGTCGTTCAAAGCTCTCAGGAAAATCCCCACGTCTTCTGCAGTGGCTACCATGCCATGATCGTCTTCTTTTAAATCAAAGGGATGTCCCACATGATATCCGCTCATTACATCCATTAGATTTACTTCGCTAAGGGAACCGTAAGTATGGTTAAGGTTTAGTGGTTTCAAAATTTCTTCCCGAATGAATTGAAAGTTGGCGAAACCCAGTTCGTCATCCATTATCTTATTTATTAGAAGATAATTTGTATTGCAATATTCATAGTCTTCACCGGGCTCAAAGTTGGCTGGCTGATCCAGTATCAATGCAAGACTTTCTTCGTAGGTCTGTGTTGGACTTGCCCAAAAATCAGGAGTGTCCGTAAAATTGGGGATGCCACTTCTGTGCTGTATCAGCAACCTCAAAGTAATTTTCTCTGCATTCTCGATTCTTCCCACCAGCTCCGGTAAATAATCAGCGATTGGTTTATCCAGAGAAAGCCGTCCATCACTCACCAATTTAGTAACAGCCACGGCATCATATAGCTTGCTAATGCTGGCAATCTTAAATAATGCGTGTGGATTGGCCGGTATCTCGAATTCTCTATTGTGCCAGCCGGCTGCATAATACTGCGGTGGCTGACCACCTTGATCCACATAAACAATCATTCCATCAAATCCATGACCAATAGCCTCATCTAGTTGCTCTTGAACTGTATCCGGTATGGGAAGAATCCATACTTTTACCAATAGCCACGGTACGAAAAACAGGGAGATAGCCGTTCCAACGAACAGGAGGATTCTTGTTATTAATATCTTTCTTTTCTTAGTCATACTATTTTGGAAAGATAGCTTCTTTAACTAAACTACTCTGGTCTCTGGCCGTGGTTTGTGTCTTCATAAACCATTTCCCAGTGAGGGTACGAACCAGAACTTTAAAGCTTGGCGTCAGACGACCGAATCACCTTCAAACAAAAAATCCCGGCATGAACCGGGACTGTATTGTTTAAGCTGCTAAGTCTTCCTCTTCATCCGCTGCGATGCTGCGGCTAGGTGGACGGTATCGGTCGCGCTTGGCAGGAGAGTCAAAGAAGACATACTCCGCCGCAGTGTTATAGGCTTTGGTGAGTTCGTAGAGTTCGTTCAGCTTGGTCACGCGCTCTTCGGTATCCACGCCTCGGTTTCCTTTCTTCTTTTCCTGCGCGTTATTGGCATCTGCGAGTGCAGTAGCCTGGGTAGCCACACTGTCCAGCAGGGCGGCAGGTGCATTGGCGGCCTCCAGTTGAGCACGGTAGTCTGCTACAGACTGTACCAAACCGGAGAAGAAGGTCACCATCGTCTCCTGAGAGTCTGCCACTTTGGAGAAGCGACCAATCCCAAACTGACGCTGCACGGCCTTACGTGTAGGGAACGCTTTGATCACCCAGTATCGAAGTTGATTATACAGCTTACGCGCATTATCCATCTCTTGATGCAAGGCATCCGTCAGATCGCCCAGCTTGGATACGTTGATCTCATCGCCACCTTCCATCAACGCCCACTCTACGAGTGTCTGCATCTGGTCTCGTTTAGTGGCACCCAGGTCAGGGTCGAAAGCCGTGAAATCATCCAGGTCTTCCGCCAGAAAGCTGAGCTGATCGCTGGCATACTGAATGAGTAAATCATCTGAATACTTGTAGTTTCTAATTACCATAGTTTTTGATTATGTGATTAAAAATGGCAGCCAAAATAGTTGTTTGTAAGTAAAAATGAAAGCGTTATTTATTATTAAGATTTATATAGGTGATAATGACCGGATGGAGAAAGGCAAAGAAGGGTTGAGGGTGGAGGCTTCCGTCACGAGGGGATCTTCTTCCGCCTTGAGGGGATCTTCTTCCGCTTTGAGGGCGAACGCTTCCGTCTTGAGGGTGAAGGCTTCCGCCTCGAGGACTGTATCTTCCGCCTTGTGGGTGAATACTTCCGTCACTAGGGGAGTGTCTTCCGCTTAGTGGGCGATCATTTCCGTGTTGTGGGTGGAAGCTTCCGTTTGGTGGTGGGCCATGACCGGGGCGAGGGTGGAGGATTCCGGGTAGCAGGTGGAGGATTTTCATAGACTAGCGTAAGGGTGTGGTTGTGTTAGAAAGGACTAGACCAGATTGGATGAACCTGCTGGCTTAGCTAATCTTAGAAATTCTCAATTTAGATTTTCTTTTATTTTATCAAAATATTCTACTACTAGATTGTCTATGTCTGAGTCATCAATCTTATCCATTCTTTTGATTTTTTGTTGAACTTGAGACCAAGTTCTACTACCAACCTTGTTTGAAATTTTCCTTAATGTGCTATCGATTTCATCTAGCAAGTTTTCTGTGAGCTTTGGTTTAATCCATGCTTCAATATCAAAAGGAAGTTGGTTTGTGAGTTCCTCGAAATTTCCTAGGTAATCTTCTGCTTGTTGAAGTCTTTCACGAATATTATACTGTCCATTTAATTCATATGCGAATACAGGAAATACTTCTGACAAAGAGATAATAACCTCATCTATGTTTTGTTCTAGAAAATCAATTTTATTGTTGCCTTCAAAGTGTTTTTTAAGGATTTGCGTTACCATAGGTTTGTAGAGTTCGGCACCTAATTCAACCTCATCACCGAACTCTAATTTTGCTTTTTGAATCAGTTTGGAGAAGTATTTGTCTATTTCCGTTTGTGCTCTTAATTCTCGACTAAAGTGAAATCGCAATTCCAAAACGAAAAATAATAATCGCCTTAGTTTACGCTTATCCTGTCTTTTATCGGCCCAAATTTTTGCTCGTTCCGAAAGACCCCAACCAAGGAGAACTCCAACTAAAGGAGTAATTATTTTAATCCATTCCATAACTAAGTTGGCTTATGGATAATAGTGTATGTTTGACTCATTTATCGCCGTTTTCTTCTGTATCATCAACTTCACCCCTGTTGTCTTGGTCATTAGTGTCAGGTTTCCTTCTAGCTTGCAGATTTAGAAGAAGTTTTTCGCCCTTGGTAGTCAGATTCCAATACGTTTTATTGTCCGATACAGACCTTCTTTTTGTGCCAGGTTCAATTAGTCCAAGTGCTTGTAATTGAACCTTAATGCGATCAAAAAGAACTAATGGTAATCCAATCCTAGTAAACCGAATTCTTTCATATAGTTCGTGATTCAATTGGTCAATTTTATGATAAATAAGTAATCTGATTTTGTATTTGAAATCCTCTTCGTTTCCTTCACCCTGCAAGGCTGGTCCAACATATTTGACTACTTCGTTCCAGGTGAATTCAACCATTATTTCCTCATTTATATCAGGTTCATCCCATGAGCTAAGATTAAAAGTTTGCTTGGATTTGATAATATCATCCCCTTGAACTAAATCAGATGTATCTATATCATCAGTTTCCGTTTTTTTCACAAGTTCTAGTTCAAGCTCAGCAATCTTTGCTCTCATTTGATCAAACTCTGCTTTGATCTCAGGTGTCATTGCGTATCTCCCTTTTACCCAACCTTCAGCAGGATGCTTCTTTTTAAGGTGAATTAGACTTCTAGAAACTTTTCCTCCAAGATCCTCTGGGGTGTTATAAAATTTGCAGTGTTTCTCTTTAACTTTTTCTTTGAATGATTCAAGTTTTATGTTGATTTCTTCTTTTTTTTCGGTTTTGGAAGCAGGGATATCGCCAGGGTTTGCATGTAAAAAACATATAATTGGTTTGCCGACTTTCAAAGCATAGTCAAATTCCATTTCTGTATAACTAACACCTTTAGGTCCTAGAGACCCATATTTACCTGCTAAAATCAAAATATAATAATCACAGTCATCTATCACCTCTTGAATGAGTGACCATGCATCTTCATCTGTTGCTGGAAATAGTTCCATACCAGCTGGAATACAGTCCAGTTCTAGCAAAGCTTGTATGACATGTTGCCTTTCTTCAACTAAGTCTTTATATGTAGAAGATACAAATACTTGATGCTTTAAATCCATGGGCATATCATTAAGTCTAAATATAATGTAACTACACCCACCACTAGTTGGGCTGACTGTACGAATTATTTATCTTTCATTTCAAATATACAAAAAACGGTTTTGGGTATTACTGGATATTTCGTTCCCGGGCCAGTGGTGTAAGCCTTGGCTTATTTCCACACCCTTCGAGAGCCTCAGGGTGACACACCTTTGGAACACTGGACCCCATTGTCAGTCTGAGGCCCTCGAAGACGATATTACCCTCACCTTATGATAATATGCAAGGTGATTTGATATTTAATATGTAACACAAGTCACAAACTATTTCCCAAAAATTCCGCTTTATTGCATATGGAATATTGGCAGCTCATCAAGGAGGCGTACACCGGGTACGCCAACTACCTGTGGCAGGAGATCTCCCGGCCGGGGTGGCACAGCTACTTTTACTGGCTCATCGGCGTATCAGCGTTCTTTCTCATCCTGGAATGGGTGAGGCCGTGGCGAAAAAACCAGGCACGGTTTCGCAAGGACTTCTGGCTGGATTTCTTCTACATGTTTTTCAACTTCTTCCTGTTCTCCCTGATTGTATTTAATGCGGCCTCTAATGTGGTGGTTCATTTCTTTAATGACCTGCTGGCCTCTATCGGCATTACTAACCTGGTCGCATTTGAGGTGATGAGCTGGCCTACCTGGTCGCACCTGCTCATCGGGTTTGTAGTGAGAGATTTTGTGCAATGGTGGACGCATCGCCTGCTACACCGCGTACCGTTCCTATGGGAGTTTCACAAGGTGCATCACAGTGTAAAAGAGATGGGCTTTGCCGCCCACCTGCGCTTTCACTGGATGGAGACGGTGGTGTACCGGACCATCGAATATCTGCCGTTGGCACTGATCGGTATCGGGCTCAGGGACTTCTTTATCATCCACATTTTCACGCTGGCTGTTGGGCACTTCAACCATTCCAACTTCAGGCTGAACCTGGGACCATTGAAGTACATCTTCAACAATCCGCAGATGCACATCTGGCACCATGCCAAGGCATTACCTCGTGAACGCCACTATGGCGTCAACTTTGGGTTGACCTTAAGTATTTGGGATTACCTGTTTAAAACAAATTATATCCCGGAGAGTGGGAGAGACATTGAGTTGGGCTTTCCGGGGGATGAAGACTTCCCGCAGGATTTCACCCATCAGCTAACGTACGGATTTAAAGGCCGTACTTCTCCAGGCTCATCCAGCCGCCACCATTCATCACCTTGAAGCCATTGGCTTTGAGCATGCGATTGACCTGCCCACTGCGCATACCTGAAGCACAGCATGTGATGATGGGTTTTGTTTTGTCCAGTTGGCCCATATGACTGGGTATCCGGTCCATTGGGATGTTCTTGCTGGTGCGGAGGTGGCCTCCCTCAAACTCCGTTTCGGTACGCACATCTATCACAACAGCACCTTCCTGAATAAACTGTCTTACTTTCTTTCCTTTATTGAATAATCCTAGCATGGTTGTTTTGTTAATGTCACTAAAATAGTGATCAGTAATGTAAAACCGAACCACCCAGTTATTTGTTCCACGAGCGGAAATAATTCAATTGATAGTTGCGTGATGGTATTTGTGGTCAGGTCGATAGCTCAATATCCAGCTGACGTCCTTCTTTCGCCGCACGCTGGTCCATGGAGGTGCCATATGCTATGCCTATGGAAAGTCCGATGGGCAATCCAAGTCCGATGAAAGCAAAGTTCCCAATGACTGTGCTGAGAGCTACTCCGAAAGGGATACCAAATGCAGCCATGCCAACTGCCAACCACAGGTTTCGGTAATGGTTTTTAGGCACGTACTTCAGTTCTTTGATTGCACGGTTTGATATGTTGGTCTGTGTTTTTATTAGTTGCTTTTTAAATGACCGGTCTGTGTCAGAAAGCTTGTTTAGTAATTCGATTTGTTCATTGGATGAGGTTGCAAATGATTCAGGTAGTTCTTTTTGATTCAAAGCATGGATATACCGAACATATAGATCATATTTTTTGGCGGTCTTGGAATCAAGCGATGGACGATCAAGGGGTTGAGTTAATTTCATAATCAGTAAGTATGCTTTAATACCAATTTATTACAAACTCGGATCATTATATTCTAAGTAATAGCCTTTCAGTAGCTCCCAGCAGCTTTCCGGTGTGTATTTACGATTCGCATTTCGGATGATCAATTCAGAGGTAATCGCTTTCATTTCTTCGAAACGGAACCGTGCCATCACCCGAAAGACGGGTTGATCTTTTTGGTTTCTGACGATCACTTTCTGATTTGGAAAAAGTCCTTTGCCTTTCGACGCTTTGGTGAATTCCTTCATTTCCCGTTCAGGGTAGAGGAGATAGAAGCTGCCGTCTTTATCCAGCAAGCGAAGGACTTGATTTAGTAGATCTTCTACGTGCAAATCATTGGAATGTACAGCCTGATTTTTGTCGGTGTTTACCCCTTGCTGGCTGTCTTTGAAGAACGGCGGATTGCAGATGATCAGATCGTACTTTTCACCTTTCAATTCCTGTATGGGTGTATGAAGGCATTGCATTCGATCTGACCATGGAGATTGCTCAAAGTTGTGCCTGGCCTCATTAAACGCCGATTCATTGATCTCAACAGCGGTGATCTCGGCATCCTCAGTCACCTGAGCAAGCATCAGCGACAGGAGCCCGGTTCCTGCACCAATGTCCAGTATCCGCTTTGGTTCTCCATACTTCCGTATTTCGCTGGCTACCCATCCGCCAAACAGGCAACCATCGGAGGTCACTTTCATGCCGGATTGCGCCTGCTCGATGCGAAATTGTCTGAATTGGAAATGGGTGTTGGGCATGAGGGCGAAGGTAATTCAAGATACATCCCCCTCCATAGCTATATCTCTCGCACCCCCCTTCAAAGGGGGATTCCTTCTCATTTTAGCAGAGTGAGTGTCCCCTTGAGGGGACTTTAGGGGTGTTGGGTATTGCTCTGTGTTCGTTTACTCATACCTCAGCTTAGTAGCCGGGTTCGCTTTGGTCACTCTGGAAGCCTGCCAATAGATGGATGAAATCCCTACAAGGAATAGAAATGAAATCCCTGCAAAGATTTCCAGTACGCCCAGTCCGGTTCCATATCTAATGAGGAAATACAAAAACAGCTTATCATAAAAGACGTACGAGACTGGAATTGCAATGAGCGCAGCGATGAGGATGAGCTTAATGAAGTCCTTTGTCAAAAGGTAATAAAGGCTGCCATTGGTTGCTCCCATGATCTTTCTGATGGCAATTTCTTTCGTTCGGTTTTCAGTAGTATAAGAAGCCATTCCGAGCAATCCGAGACAAGAAATCGTGATAGCCAGAATACTTAGTACACTAAAGAACTTGATTTGAACCCGAAGAAAATAGTAGGCTTCCTCAATTTCATCATCAAGAAAAGATGCTTCGAAGTTGATGTTCTGATCGATCCCATGCCAGATGGCATCCAGCTCGTTGATGGTTCGCTTGATATTCGAACTGTTTACCGTCAGGAGTGCATAGTGACTGTTTTCCGGTGAATACCGAAAGAGAATCGGGCTGATCAGTTCGCTGAGCGGCTCAAAGTTGAAGTCTTCCAATATGCCTGCCACCCGGCACCTGGTACCATCTTCAAGCGTAAAGCGCAGTGAGTCTTTTTGAAGATTAAATACTTTCGTTGACTTGATGAACTGCTCGTTCACAAGCACCAACTCCTCATTCTTGTTTGATAAGGATAGGTCTTCACTGTTTCCCCATACCAGATTCATTTTCATGTTTTTCACAAAACCATCTCCGATAAAAACCTGATAGCTACTGAGGGTATCCTGATCGTTGGAGGTGGCCTTTATTTCATTCGATAGAAACAGACCGGGAAGATCTGATGAGGTCGTGATCGCTTTTACATCCGGATGCTGACTCAACTCATGAATTGCTACATCCTTGTCGATGTTCTCAAATGGAACAGTCAGCACATTGTCTGACTCGAAACCATGCTGCTTATTAAGCACATAGCTGTATTGCCTTACGATAGCGAGTACACCGATCACAAAAACCAGAGACAGAAAGAACTGGAAAACAAACAGCCCTTTTTTAACGCCCGATACATTACTCTTTCCGTTCTTGATTTCCCCTTTCATTGTCTGAATGGGATTGAGTCTGGAGAAGTATTGTGCAGGAAATACCCCCGCAAATAACCCAACGAGAATAGCAAAAATGAGAAAAGTGAAAATCTGTATGAAGCTTGGGCTGGTATCAAGCACCTCTGCGGCTATGATCATACTTAGGAATTCTTCTTTCATCGGATACAGAATCAATAGCGAACCACCAAGTGCCAAAACGGAAAGCAAGATAGTTTCAATGATGAACTGCATTTTAATTTGCATCCGCTCGGCACCTACAACTTTTCGTACACCGATCTCCTTCGCTCTTTTCAGAGCCTGGGCAATGGATAGGTTTGTATAATTAAATACTGCCGGAAGCAAAACCAGAAGGCCCACAAACATGAAGAAGAGTAAGGCTGGCTCATCCCAGCCAATGCCGATGGCGTTGCTGATGTTCCACCTCGGAACCACTCCGGTGAGGCTTACCGATTCAATTTCTATGGTTTTTGAAGGATTGAAACTATTCGCTTTTTCAGAGGTCTGTTTCAGCGCCATTGCTAGTTGGTCACTGCTGACACCAGGTTGCAGCATCAGGTACACGTAGTTGTTTCGGTAATTGACCCAATCATTGTTCGGGTTCTCGGAGCGAAGCAGCTCATAAGTAGCGTAGGAGGTGAGCACCTGAAAGTAGAAATGGGTCTGCTTAAGGTTTTTCAATACGCCCGTCACATTGAAGCTGCCTAATTCTGTTTCCAATACTTTCCCGATTGGATTCTGATCTTTGAACAACACTTCAGCAACGGATTCTGTAATGACAATATCAAATGGTTTGGACAGCACTGTGCCGGGATTACCTGAAACCAGTGGAAATGAAAAGGTTTGGAAAAAGTTTTGATCCACGAAATAGCCATTAAAAGGCATATCGTTTCCATGGTGGTTAACAGTTATATCCAGTCCGCTATTGATCCGAACTACCTGCTCGATGAAAGGGTATTCTTCCTTCATGAAATTACCCATAGCAGGGAATGTAGAACCGTAGGTTTTTGTCTCTTCCTCGGTTTCTATAAAGGTGTTTAATTGATAAATCCGGTCTTTATTTTCATGAAATTCATCAGACTGGTAGATCGAAACTGAAATGGAAAGTGCAAGGAGGCAAATGCACATCCCCAGGGCAAGTCCAAAAATGTTTAACGAAGTGAATAACCGGTGTTTTGCGAAATTTCGGATCGCGATTTTGAAGTAGTTTTTTAGCATGGCAATTGAGTTTTTGTGATAAAAAGGAGAGTAGGCGGCTTTTGACTTCCGCTTTTTTAGTCCGTAAGAAAATAGTAGAGAAAGTACCTGCACCCAGTATTTGAAGTCTGCTTTTAGCTTGCCTGATTGTTCAAGGGTTAGTCCATAGACCTCATCCAGGTCTCCTTGAATGTCTTCCAGGTCAGCCTTTCCGGCATACCATTTTAATAGCCTGTGAGCAAATAAAGGAGGCTGTTTCATTTGGTGGCCAGGTTGATTTTGGAGCCAGCCCATAATTGATCTCTCAGGGCTTTCATGTTGGCTAGTTCGACTTTGGCACTGTCTGTTAGCTCAAAATAGCGTTTACGTCTGCCGCCTCGCTCGTTGGTAGGCTCTCCCAGGTATGAGGAGATGTATCCCTTTTCTTCCAGGCGGGTGAGAGTAGAGTGTAAAGCTCCAATACTGAGCTTTCGATTGGCTCGCTCTATGATATCATTGAGTATCGCTACGCCATAGGCATCTTTGGCCAGGTTGGCGATGGTCAGTAGGACCAGTTCTTCAAATTCTCCGAGGTATCCTTTCATTGATATTATCTTTTTGTGTCATTTCGAGCAACTGCGAGAAATCTTTTCTATCTGGTTCAGAGGTTTCATTTTATAAAGATTTCTCCTTGCAGTCGAAATGACATTCTAAAATATGATTTTGTATTACTTTCTACTTTTAAGAATTAATCATACGACAATAGTAACAGATATGTTTCTATTTTTAAGAATTAATATGAAAATAAAAGCTCATGATGGTTTACTATTCAGTTATTATTAAAGATTTTTGCTAGATGAATAGACTATTGATTATTAGGCTTCTTCTGGTTGTGTTAATAATAGAATCTTGTTCAGGTGACGA
This sequence comes from Ekhidna sp., assembly GCF_965221965.1. Lineage (GTDB taxonomy): Bacteria > Bacteroidota > Bacteroidia > Cytophagales > Cyclobacteriaceae > Ekhidna. Next base: position 1,938,241 of record NZ_OZ244926.1, on the reverse strand, counting down.
GGGGTTGGAATCCATAGATGCTGATTTAATTGGTACATGGAGAAGTTATCAAATTCGTTTAATTGATTTTCGGGGAGAGGTAAATGACAGGTTTAATCCAGATGACTTTCCGATAAATAATGATGCGGATTCTGTAATCTATAGATTCAATACAGATGGAGTTGTTGAGTTCTCTTGTTGTCCAGCCACCAAATATTCTGTATCAGGGGATAGTTTGTTTTTTCATATGACCGATAGTTTTACTCAATCGTTTGGTTATTCAGTGGAATTAAATCGTCCTAGTACAGATAGTTTATTTGTGAAGGAGAAACGAGATTTTTCTGGCGCATTAGTTACAAGAGAATTTGTGTTCTATAAAGTTAATTAGGTCAATGCAATCATTCGAACTGGAAGGGTACGACTATATTGAGTTGAATAAGCTATTAAAAATCATGAACCTGGTGGGCTCAGGAGGAGAAGCCAAGCAATTCATCGATGAGGGACTGGTACAGGTGAACGGACAGGTGGAAACGCAACGCAGGAAGAAACTACGAAAAGGAGATGTGGTCTTTTTTGAAGGGGGAGAAGTGAAGATTCAGTAGGTTTTAATTGAACTCACCGATGTGCCATAGCACACCCGATGGATCATAGACAAACCCCTCAAAGCCCCATTCAAAGGAGGCAGGTTCTACCAGTTTAACGCCTTCAAACTTTTTTTCCAGATTCTTGGCTTTGAGGATTTCCCAATATTCCTTGAGATTCTTCACCTCTAAGAAAATCATGGTGTTTTCTGCCCAGGCTTTGATGTAGTGATCCTGGAGATAGAACCCAAATGTATCAAATGCGAAATAGGACATTTTTGGAGATGTAATTGTCTCCTTAAACCCCCAGGTATTGTAAAAATCTCGTGAAAGCTGGAAATCCTTGGCTCCAATGAAGGTTCTAATGGATTTGACGGCAGGTTCCATAGTTTTAGGCGAGTAAATACTTTATGTAATTTCGCATAATTTTCTCAATTGTGAATTTTCATCCCGAGGAAAAGTGGATCGACTGGGTTGATCAGCTTTCAATGAATGATTTTGTCGTTATAGACGATTTTTTACCCGCTCAGCTCTATACGCAGGTGCGTAATTTCCTGCTTCATAAGCTGGAGGAGGATGAGTTTGATCGTGCAGGCATTGGTTCTTCTGCTAATAAACTGAAGGATACTTCGATAAGAGGAGACTTTACCTACTGGATTGATAAGGACAGGGATCAGTCATTATCGGAAGCTTTTGGGGTCATTGAGGAGGCGAAGGATGTACTCAATCGTTTTTGCTTCCTGAGTTTATCTGGTTTTGAGTTTCATCTGGCATACTATCCTGAAGGCACCTTTTACAAAAGACATGTGGATCAATTCAAAGAGCGCAGCAATCGCATGATCTCCATGATCATTTACCTCAACGAAGGCTGGAAAAAAGGAGATGGGGGTGAGTTGAAGATATTTAAAGAAGATGAAGAACTGATCATCGATCCAATTGCCCGACGATGTGTGATGTTTAAGAGTGCTGAAGTACCACACGAAGTAATGCAAACGAACGTGGGCCGCTATAGCCTGACAGGTTGGATGCTGTATCAGCCGAGTGGGGTAGGGTTTGTTTTGGGGTGATCAAAGTATAGAATTCCCTTGATTAGGAATTTGTAGCATTAGCATTTAGTGAATTGAGTCTTGTATCAAACCAGAAACGTATTTATTTCTCAACTCTCTTTCCCTTTTGTTATTAACGCCCTCGGTAGAGGCTAATTTATAATCAGCAGGAATATCTAATTCAAAGTCGTCAAGATTCTGCTTTAATTTTTCCATATCGATTCTTTCTCGGTCACTATTATTGGCAAGGCCCACTATTAATGAAAAGATGTTTGATTTTGAGAACCATATCGATTTAGGATTTAAATCAAGGTCATTGATAATCTTAGCGGTGTGTTCAAAATCTTTTAATAAATCATCTTTCTCTTCAAATTCAACAGCATAATCGTTTAGGAAATCAATAGTTTTCTCGTTTCTGTTAAAAAAATCTGTCAGGTAAGTAGACATCATATTTAGAACATGCATTAGGTGTGCCTTCTTTGCTAGATCCCTTGCTGTATATATATTTCTATTTGTTATTAGTGAAACAAAATTTGCAACATTTTTGGACTTGGCCCATTCAAAATATTCATCAGGAATATTGGGGTCTTCTCTAAAATCTTCATTGTTATCATTCTTATCTAAATCTATTTGATTGCCTAATAACTTAGCAACGAGCATATATTCGGATGTAGAGTATTCAGAAGCTAACTTTTCAATTGCTGTAAGAGAGTTAGATGTTCTATTAATCCTTTGAAATATTTCTTGGACCTTAGGATCATCATTTTCCAAGTCAAGCTCAATTACTGCAATTTCATATTTAAGAAACTCCGACTTTTTTGATTCAGATAAACTCTCATAGTATTGTCCCTCAACATCAAATTCATTATTAATAAACCCTTGGATTGCGTTAGTTCTTTGTTGGCCATCGACGATACAAGATATAGTGGACATTGTTTCAACATCGACTTTTCCTTTCGATATGAAAATCTGAGGAAATGGGTAACCAAGTAAAATAGTTTTTATGAAATCCTTCTTGTGTATTTCTCTCCAAACGAGATTGCGTTGAAAATATGCATCTGGGATTAACGCCCCTTTCCTTATATCATTAATTAGATTAAGGAGAGAAATTGAACGTACTCTATATTCGATCATATTGGTCTATTATTTAAATAATTCTCAATAACCTTTGTTTGCTTGTATTCAAAAAACATCTCCGAAAAGTAAATGCCTGCATTTATCGACTTAAACATGTCTTTGTTCTTGGATGATAATTTTCCAAAAAATTTATTCCAATTCGCACGCTTCTTTCCTGTAGGCATTAAATCAGGTCTAAAGATTCCTCGAGCGAGATACTGTCGGTACTCTTCATATGTGGATCTGCCATCTCTAATTGGAAAATCACTTCTATCCCTAAATCCTTTTGTCTGGTTGAAAACGTATTCTGAATACTTTAAAAAAAGACTTGAATCAATAATAGCAACATCTAAATCAGAATTCTGCGAATTAAAAGTGGAGTTTTTATGGAAACTTCTCCCAGTTTTTGCAGAGCCTACTATTTGAACAGAATTCAAAGGGATCTGAAAATAAAATGCGATATTATCAATTATAGTGAATTGTCTTTCTTCATTTCCGATAAAGACCTTGGTAGGAAATGATAAAAATATTTTTCTTACAATCTCGCGATGAGATCTTCTTTCTTTAAGCCCTTTTTCTATCGACTGGATGTAGTTCATATCACTAACTTATACGAAGGTGTAAAGCTTTTTTGCACATACCTATCCCTTTCAAATATAGTCCTAAATCTCAAACGTCTCACTCACGACCCATCCGGCACTCCAGCAGGCCTGGAAATTAAACCCTCCGGTGAGGGCATCAATGTCCAACACTTCACCGACCAGGTAGAGGTTGGGGAAACGTTTACACTCGAAGGTACTTAGGTCTACCTCGGACAATTTGATGCCTCCTGCGGTGACGAATTCTTCTTTGAAAGTACTCTTGCCATCCACAGCATATCGTCCTTGTCCCAGTTCCTCCACCAGCTTGTTCATATGCTTTTTTGACAGCTCCATAAAGGGTGTTTTGGCTCCAATCCCACAATGGTCCACCATACGTTCCCAGAATCGTTTGGGCAGCTCAAACAGCGGATAGTTGATCACCTTTCGTTTGGGATTGGCTTCTGCATATTCCTGGATGTGTTTTCTGATCTCGTCCGGTTTCAGTGCTCCGGTGAAGTTGATAATCACATCAAAGCGGTAGTTTTTATCTGCCAGTTCATAAGCTCCACGAGATGACAGCTTCAGCACCGCCGGTCCACTCAGTCCCCAGTGGGTGATCAGCAGTGGTCCGCTTTCTTCCAGTTTGGTGCCGGTCACTTTTACTAGCGCCTGATTAAACGAAATACCTTGCAGGTCTTGTAATCGCGGATCTTTAATGTTGAAGGTGAAGAGTGAGGGAACCAATGGGGTCAACTCCAGCCCAAGTTCCTGAAGCACCTTCCAGGTGGCAGTGGAGGAGCCAGTCGCCACGATCACCTTTCCCGCTTCATAAGTCGTGGCTTTGGTGTGAACCAACCATCGATCATTTTGCTGTTCCAATTTGGTCAGTGCCTCATTTTGAATGATCGTTACACCATGCTTCTTCGCTTCCTTTAGAAAGCAATCGATGATGGTCTGAGAATCATCGGTGATCGGAAACATGCGCTGATCGTCCTCTGCTTTGGTTTCCACCCCGCGCTGATTTAGCCAGTCAACCATGTCGGAAGTAGTGAAGGTTTTGAAAAGTGGGTGAAGCTTTTTATTGCCACGTGGGTAGAAAGGCACCAGTTCGGAAGGCTTGGTTCGGGCGTTAGTTACGTTGCATCGTCCACCACCGGAGACCTTCACTTTACTTAGCAGCTTGTTGGATTTTTCCAGTATGGTAACCTGGTAGTCCGGGTGCTTCTCAGCAATATTGATAGCTGCAAAAAATCCTGCAGCGCCACCTCCGATGACAATTACTTTCACAAAAGACGAAGTAAGCTAAAAATCTTGATTTAGGCTATGAATGTCATCTCGACTGGAAGGAGAGATATTTACTGGCTGCCATGAGTAAAGATTTCTCGCTGCGCTCGAAATGACATTTTTGAATTTATCTTCACATAAATTTCAGCACTATGGCTTATTGTTATTTCAACGGAGGAGTAGTGGATGAGCAGGAGGTAGGTTTATCCATTCACAATCTGGGAGTACATCGTGGGTTTGGAGTCTTTGATTTTTTTCGTATGCGTGATGGGAAGTATTCCTTTATCCAGGATCACCTGGATCGCTTTGAAAACTCGCAAAAATTCATTGAGCTATCTCACATCATCAAACAAGATGAAATCAGAGAGGCTGTAGATACCCTTCGCGACTGGAATGGCTATAAAGATGCCGGTTTCAAGCTGATGCTGCTCGCAGACGGAAAGGAATCGGATTCTGAATTGTCCCCACTCTTTTTCATACTTCACTCAGACCTGACCAATCACCAACCGGCTCCTTATGCCAGTGTTATTCTGCATGAGTACGTCAGAGAGTATCCAAAAATCAAGACTATCAGCTACTTCACCAGCAACCTGCTGCACCGCAGGAAAACGAAAACCGGAGCGATTGATGTGATCTATCACAAAGACAATCAAATCAGTGAAGCATCACGAAGTAACGTATTCATCATTCGGGATGGGGTATTCAAAACGCCAGCTGAGCATATTCTTGAGGGCATAACACGAAAGCAGGTATTGAAGGTTGCTTCTGAGGTTGGAAAGGTAGAAATCACCAATGTCTCCGTGGATGATTTCATCACAGCAGATGAGGTTTTCATTTGCAGTACGCTGAAGGAAATCTGTCCGATTGTGGAGATAGAAGGCAGTCCCGTAGGGAGTGGAAAAGTTGGCCCGCTTTCAAGGAAGGTTAGCCAACTTTTCCAGCAAAAGCTGATGGATTAATTATTCATCTTTTAGACACTTCGAAGGGTTCACGTTTGCTGCTCGTAAGGCTTGTGAGCTTACCGTCACCCATGCAATGACAAGGGAGACCACTGCAGCTCCTATAAAAATCCATACGCTAAGATCAATTTTATAGGCAAAGCTTTGTAGCCACTCATTCATGAAATAGTATGATATAGGTAAAGCAATGAGGATAGAAATACCAACCAACTGTGTAAAGTCTTTTGACAGCATCATTACAATATTAGAGGTAGTTGCTCCCAGCACCTTTCTTATACCTATTTCCTTCAGCCTTCTTTCAGCAGTAAAGGATGCCAGCCCAAACAACCCAAGGCAGGAAATGAGAATGGCGAAACCAGCAAAGTAGGAGGAGAGCGTTCCAATTCTTTTCTCGGAGTTATAGAGTTGCTGGTATCGCTTATCCAGAAACTCATACTCAAATATGAAACCCGGACTAAATTGATGGTACAGGTCTTCAATTGCCATCATGGTCTCTACTTCTTTTCCAGCCTCTAACCTCACAGCCACATTCCATGTACTTCTTAACCAAAAGAACGCAGGATCTACTTCCGTGTGGATGGACATATAATGGAAGTCTTTGATCACTCCAATGATTTCCAGGTCGTACTCATCCCACAGCCTGATTTTCTGCCCGACTGCCTCTTCCGGAGAAAATCCCATTACGCGAGCCGCTGCTTCATTGATAAGCATCTTAGTTGTATCGGCACCAAACTCCCGGCTAAACCATCGACCTGTAGCCAACTCAAATCCCATCGTTTCATAGAATTCATAATCCACGCGAATGTTCTCAAATAGAATACGAGCGTCTTCCGGTTTACCAGTCCAGTCTAAACCACTGGTATTGCTTTGCTGATACACCATGCCATGACTTGTTCCACCTGCATTTACCACACCGGGTATTCTTCGTAGCTCTGTAAAAAAGGCCTCTCTTTTATCCGGAATGCCACCATCCTGACCGAAGAAAACTACGTTATCCTGATTGTAGCCCAGATTTTTCGTGAAGGCATAATGCGTTTGTTTTTGGATCACGATTACCCCGACAATCAGCACGATGGTAATGGTGAACTGGAAGATTACCAGTCCCTTTCGCGCCCATACTTCACCTGCCGAACTTTTGATATCGCCTTTTAGCACTTGCACCGGATTGAAATGAGTGAGGTAAAGTGCCGGGTAGCTCCCTGCTAGAATTCCGGTAAGCAGAACAGTAAATATGGAAATGCCAATGAGCTCTGGAGTGAGGTTTAACGAGATGACCTTATCCGTGATTTCATTAAAAGAAGGCATGAGCATTAGCACGATCACATATGAAAGTAGCATGGCAAAGAGTGAAATCAGTATCGCCTCGCCAATATATTGCCGAACAAGAGTGCTTCGATCTGCTCCGATTGCCTTTCGTACACCGACCTCATGTGCTCGTTTGGATGCCCTGGCAGTGGAGAGATTCATGAAGTTGATGCAGGCAATGATCAGAATAAAAACAGCAATCACTGAGAATAGTCTGACATAATCGATCCGTCCTCCATCAGGTACTCCATTGGTATACTTTCCATAGAGGTACTGCTCGGAGTATTTCTTTAAAAAGAGCTCTACATTGCTGTCATCGTCTTTTGTTTTAATATAGCCGGCGATAGTCTCGGTCACATCTTCATAATTAGCTCCGTCTTGTAAAATCACATAGGTATGTGGTCCATTATTTCCCCAGTCACTCGCCCACTCGTTTCGATCCAGCCAATCCTGAAGAGGAATGACCCAGTCAAAAACATGTGTCGATTTTGGTGTAATGTTCTCAAAAACACCACTCACGATAAAGTCCCTGGCATCTTCGTACCGCAGGGTTTTTCCTACCGCATTTTCAACATCACCGAAGAACTTAACTGCCATGTCCCTGGATATGCAGATGGAAGTTTTGTCTTTAAGGACAGTGTTTGGATCACCAGCCAAGAGGGGATAAGTGAATATATTGAAAAAGTCTTCACCTACATGATATCCGCTCTCTTTGAAGTAGGTATTGTCGAAAGAAAACAAGGCAGGGTTGATCCATGTGGTTGTAGCAGCATACTTAATATCCGGAAAATCCAGCTTTAAGTTTTGCCCAAGAATTCCCGGAGTGGAGTTGGTTGCGAACGTTTCATTGGAGTAGGTCTGAAACTCCATGACACGAAAAAGACGATCATCTTTTTCATGAAATTTGTTGATTGAGAATTCATCCTGAACCCAGAGATAGATGAAAAAAGCACAGGTTAACCCCGTGGTTAATCCAATCAGATTGATGAGTGAGGAAACTTTGTGGCGCAAAAAATTGCGCAGCGTGATTCGTAAGTAATATTTCATTTTGAGTAGTTGAGTTGCTTTAAAGACGCTTTAAACAAGCAATAGTTGCACTTTTAGAAATACTTTCACTTTACTGAAAGGTTACTGGCAAGAAAATTTTTTCAAAAAAGTTTTTGGAAGTTCAAAATCTTTGATTCAGCTTTGGCGCATCTTTTCAGAGATGAAGAGGTAAAATTTATAAAGAAGCACGGAGAGACAGGCTCGTTGATGTGCTAGCAACCTGGTAACCAAACCAAGGTGCTAATTCCTGAACTTTTAAAGTGAATATAAATTATGAAGAAAGCACACAAACGCATTCAGGACATCCAATTTCTCAACACGCACGCTCGATCTATGTGCTGTTGCTGCTGTTAATTTTTTGACCGCTCCTAAAGCAGGTCTGTCCCTACTTTTCCTTTTTCCAATTTTTTAAATCCGTTCAAATGAATTTTGAAACGCAAGCCATTCGCATACAACTGTCGAATGCTTCTCAGAAGGAGCATTCTGCCCCGGTCTATCTCACAAGCTCATTCACCTTCGATAATGCGGAGGAGGCAAGAGCTAAATTCAATGATGAGATTCCGGGTAATATTTACTCACGATATTCCAATCCCAACACCGATGAGTTTATCCATAAGCTCTGTTACCTGGAAGGAGCGGAAGATGGATTAGCCACTGCCACAGGCATGTCTGCCATGTTCACCAGTATGGCTGGGCTGTTACAACATGGCGATCATGTATTGGCATCCCGTGCACTGTTCGGATCTACGCATCAGCTGTTTACCAGAGTGTTCCCAAAGTGGGGAATCGATCATTCCTATTTTAATCTGCATCGCCCGGAGAAATGGGAGAGCCTGATCACACCAAAAACCAAAATGATCTTTGTAGAGACACCTTCCAATCCGGGACTGGATATCGTGGATCTCGAGTACCTGGGACAGCTGGCGGAAAAGCACAACCTCATTTTTAATGTGGACAATTGTTTCGCCACACCATACCTACAAAATCCGATTGAGTGGGGCGCGCATATCGTCACTCATTCTGCCACCAAATTTATTGATGGACAAGGCAGAACACTAGGGGGTGCCATTGTCGGGAAAAAGGAATTGATCGAGGAGCTTCGGTTTTTCGCGCGTCATACGGGTCCAAGCCTGTCACCTTTCAATGCCTGGGTGCTAAGCAAAAGTCTGGAGACTCTAGCCGTGCGAATGGAGAAGCATTGCGAGAACGCTTATAAAATCGCTTCTTATCTCGAAGGGCATGAAGAGTTGGAGTTGGTGAAATATCCATTTCTGGAAAGTCATCCTCAGCGTGAACTGGCCAAAAAGCAAATGAAGCACGGAGGAGCGATCGTGACTTTCATTGTTAAAGGTGGGTTGGAAAGAGGCGTTCGTTTTTTGGATAATCTGAACATGCTCAGTCTGACACCCAATCTGGGCGATACGCGAACGACTGTTACACACCCGGCAAGTACCACACATAGCAAATTGACGGAAGAGGAACGAGCGAGCGTTGGTATTGCTCCCGGTTTGGTACGTATCTCGGTAGGATTGGAGAATGTGAATGACATTCTCAATGACATTGAACAAGCGCTACAGGCCAGCAAGGAGAAAGAGGTAAATCCAAGGATCGAAAAAGTCTTATCGTCATGAAAATAAAACACCTGACATGGATAGGCATCTGTTGCATGTGTATGTACATGTGCTGGAGAATAGTGCTAAGGTCACCTAAAAAGAGGTATTTGTAAAATAAAATAAAATAAAAACGAATACAAACCCTGGTGGCCACTGAGTCATCAGGGTTTTTTTATTCTTAAAATGAAAAATATGTCATCTACTACAACGATATCAAACGAAGCAAAAAGAGATATAGAAGAGCTTCAGGAAAAAATAGGCGCTTTTCATCTGGGGACAATTCCGGAGGAACGGTTCAAGGCGTTCAGGTTAACCCGAGGAGTATATGGTCAGCGACAGCAAGGAGTTCAGATGCTACGCATTAAACTTCCTTATGGAAAAGTCACACCGGATCAAATTCGCGTCATTGCCAACATAGCGGATGAGTATACCAATGGCAATCTCCATTTGACTACTCGTCAGAACATCCAGCTTCATCACATCCCATTGGATGATACACCGGAGATTTGGTCCAGACTGGAGCGGGCGAATGTCACGTTAAGGGAAGCATGTGGTAATACGGTCAGAAATGTAACGGCCTCTCCATTGGCCGGAGTTGATCCGGAAGAGCCTTTTGATGTCACACCCTATGCGCATGAGGTATTCGAATACTTTCTAAGAAATCCAATATGCCAGGACATGGGGCGAAAGATTAAAATCGCTTTCTCCTCAAGTGAACGGGATGAAGCGTTTACCTACATCCATGATTTTGGTTTTGTTCCGAAAGTGAAAAGTGGAATCCGAGGATTTAAAGTACTGGTTGGAGGAGGACTAGGTGCTCAGACCTTCTTTGGTCAGGTGGCTCATGACTTTTTGCCGGAGGAAAAGCTCATTCCATTTATTGAGGCTGGTTTAAGGGTATTTGATCGTCACGGAGAGCGGGAGAGGCGACATAAAGCCCGTTTGAAATTTTTAGTGGACCCGAAGAAAGGCTTGGGACTGGATGGTTTTCTCAGATTGGTAGATGAAGAGTATAAAGCTTTACCTGACCAGGTCCACCCAATCTCACATGAGGAAATAAGTTATCCGGCTCTTAAACGCCCGTATTCCAATTATAAAATCCAGGATAAGGATGCTTTCGAAAGATGGAGAAGAATCAATGTGGTGGAGCAAAAGCAAAAGGGTTTTTATGCAGTCAAAATCAAAGTACCACTGGGCAACATTTCCTCTAAAGTGGCACGTAGAATTGCCTTGATTGCAGAGTCCTATGCTTCAAAGGACATTAGGATCACCATTAATCAGGGATTACTATTCAGGTTTGTAAGCGGAGAAAGTCTTCCGGCACTTTTCGCTTCACTTAATGAGCTGGGTTTGGCTAATCCGGGATTTGATACACTGGCAGATGTCACTTCATGCCCGGGAACAGATACCTGCGCTTTAGGTGTGACCAATAGTACGCGTCTGGCAACTGAACTTGAACGAGTTATCCATGAGGAATATCCCCACTTGATTGATGAAGCACAGATCAAGATCAAGATCAGCGGATGCATGAATTCCTGTGGCCAGCACATGATCGCCAATATTGGTTTTCATGGAAGTAGTATCAAGAATGGAGACAAAGTGGTGCCGGCAATGCAGGTGGTCATCGGTGGTGGTATTGAACCAGATCATCATGGATATATCGCTGAAAAGGTCATCAAGATTCCAACAAAACGAATCCCTGATGTAGTTCGAGCACTTCTGGATGACTATGAAGCCAATGCAGAAGAGACCGAATATTTCAATCAGTATTTCCGAAGGGAGGGGAAGAAGTATTTCTATGAGCTACTCAAGCCACTAGCTGATCTGTCTCACATCCGTGATGACGAATTTCAGGATTGGGGACATGCGGAAGAATTCGTTCCGGAAGTCGGAGTGGGAGAGTGCGCCGGAGTAGTGCTTGATTTGGTAGATACTATTTTGGCTGATGCAAAGGAGCGCATCGAATGGGCCAATGAAGACTTTGAAAAACAAAAATGGGCCAATGCAATCTATCACAGCTACAGTGCACTAGTGATTGGTGCCAAGGCATTGCTTCTCAATAAGGATATTCAGTGCAATACCCACAAGGGCATCATCGATGATTTTCAGTCACACTTTTCTGATGAGGTCGCTTTTCCAATAGCAGAATCTTTTGCTCAGGAAGTACTTAAAATCAATCGGTATGCACCAAATCAGGCTTTCGCGAAAAACTACCTCGACAATGCTTCAACATTCATTGAACAGGTATTTGCTTTTCGATCTCAGGAGGGTGAATCAAAAGAAAAGTTGGTCATCAGTAACCATTACAAAGCATAGCTATGAGTGATCAAAAACTAACGTTGGTAGGAGCTGGTCCTGGAGATCCGGACCTGATTACCGTGAAAGGCGTGAAGGCACTCGAGCAGGCAGATGTTGTGCTTTACGATTCATTGGTTTCTAAGGAACTACTTAGATACGCACCTTGTGCGGAGCACATTCCGGTAGGCAAAAGAGCCGGAAAATCAAGCGTGCCCCAGCAAAGTATTAATCAGTTGATTGTCGAAAAGGCACATAGCAAGGGACATGTGGTACGATTGAAAGGAGGTGACCCTTTTGTCTTTGGACGAGGCTTTGAAGAAATACAGTTTGCCCAGGCACATGGTATTCCCACTGAAGTGGTCATTGGGATTAGCAGCATCATGTTACCGGGGCTATATAATATCCCACTTACGTGCCGGGGAGTGAATCAGGGTTTTTCAATTCTGACCGCTACTTCGGCTGATGGAGAGGTGAGTGGAGAGGTGAGTAAGGCTGCCAAACACGCATCCACAGCTTTGATATTTATGGGTTTGTCAAAGCTCGATGTGGTGGTTGCTCACTATTTAAAAGAGGGTCGGGGAGATTTACCTGTTGCTATCATCAGCAATGGCTCGCTCGCTGAGGCACAGGTAATTGCTGGTACGGTGGATTCAATTCTTGATGAAGCCAGCGATCAAAAGCCAGCATCCCCGGCACTCTTAATTTTTGGAGAAGGAGCTGCATTTGCAACTCAATCCAATCAATTATCAATCAAAAAACACAAAGTAGCATGACCATAGGAAATTCATTATTCCCGATATTCCTGAAACTGGATCAGGTTCAGACGCTGATCGTGGGAGGAGGAAATGTAGGGTTGGAAAAGCTGGATGCTTTATTAAGAAACGATCATGAGGCTAACGTTACGATTGTAGCCAAAAGGATCAAGGGAGAAATTCGCCAACGACAAGGATTATCAAGGCAGATCAAATTGATAGAGCGATCGTTCAGGAAGAGTGACCTGAAAGGAAAAGACCTGGTTATCCTTGCAACCGATGATCACGCGCTTCATGCAAAGATAAGGTCCATGGCTCGTAGAAGGCACCTGCTTGTAAACACAGCTGACACTCCGGGTTTATGTGATTTCTATCTGGGATCGACAGTGAAAAAAGGTGATCTGAAAATCGGTATCAGTACAAACGGAAAATCCCCAACATTTTCTAAACGATTGAAAGAGGTGCTGAATGAGACACTTCCGGATGAAACAGACCTGCTGCTTCAAAACCTGAAGGTGATCCGGGATCGGCTGAAAGGAGATTTCTCATTCAAAGTGAAAGCGTTGAATGGCATTACCAAATCATTGATCGACAGAAATGAGGTCTAATAAACAAGAAAATTTGGTTCGGTTAAATGAGCGCTACCATCCCTTGAGTCCGCTCGAGCGGATGGAGCGGCTCTTTACTGAATTTGATCATGATCGAATATTGATGACCTCTTCGTTTGGTACCACTTCGGCGATTCTACTACATATGATTAGCAAGGTAGCACCTCGGCATCCCGTCTACCTGGTCAACACCGGTTATTTGTTTGAGGAAACCTTTCAGTACAAAGAGGATATAAAGCAGAAGCTTGGTTTGAATATCGTGGAGGTGGGAGCGCAGGAAAACAAGCATCGCTTCACTCAGGACAATCAAACCTGGAAATATCAAAACGATCTGTGCTGCTTCATCAATAAGGTAGATCCAACAAATCAATTGAAGAAAGGAAAGGATGTTTGGATTTCAGGTCTACTGCGTTTTCAAAATGCGAACCGGCAGCACCTTCGGATTTTTGAACCGAGAGATGAGCTGCTCAAATTTCACCCGATAATCGACATGACGGCAGAAGAGGTGAGTTTATATCATACCATTTACGAGCTGCCACAAAACAAACTCTACTATCAGGGATACGGTTCAGTAGGATGTACCCACTGTACCGAGAAAGGGGACCATAGAGAGGGGAGATGGTTGAACAAACAAAAGACCGAATGTGGGTTGCATCTTTAATAATAGCCCTGTTAGGGTTCCAAACCCTAACAGGGGCTAAACCGATTCGAAACTCTAAGCGACCATGATGTAAACAGCAATCCAGAAGATAAATCCACCATAGAGGACAGGGTGGAGCTTTTTTCTGGAAATGATGTCGTATGTGAATATAGAAATCCATAAAATCAACCAGATAAGTCCGGCATAAGCGCCCGGGTCTATTCCTAAGTTGCCACAAAACCGACTCAAGATGGGCTCCATAGCTAGCATCATACCCGCAAAAATGAGGTACTGGTGTAGCACCTTTTTCTCTCGCTTGAGGTAAGCAAATGCCAGCATGATCGCAAATGCAGGAATGAAAATGCGATTGGCTTTTCCAAAGAAGGGAAGATCTGCGAAATCAGGACCTATGTAGGAGAGAAAGAAGATGCTTGCCAGCATCATGCATGCGATCACAAAACCAATAACTCCAAAACGCATGTGCTGCTTTACATTGAGTTTTCTGATATGATTGGTTTGTATAATAAGTACGATGGTCCATGCAAACATGATCAATCCATGAATGATCATTCGAGGGTCACTATTGCTTGGTTGATCCACATCTGTAACCATATTGTCAGAGAAGGCAATAAGGCTCATGATCAGGATGGTTACACTGAGAGCAAAAAAGTAGTTTTTGGTATAAAAATTCTTTTTCATACTAATTGAAATGGGTTTTTAATTATCCTTTTAAGAGCGCGGTTAACAGGTCCTGAACCCACTTGGTTTCTCCGATTTGGAATATGAAAAGACAGTAAACGTTGATGCCCAAAGCCCAATAGGTGGCTGGATGTTTCAGCTTATCATATTTCCATGCAGTGATCAATAGCAGAAGAATGATAATGAATTGACTCAATAGAGTAGGAAACACAATATCAATGTTAGGCCATTTATCTGCCTGGGGAATGATGAAGAAAAGTTGAACTCCACGGCCCAAAGCTGGCATCATGATGATAAATACAGTTGAAACCAGCCACCAGGCATGGTCTTCCAGTTGCTTCCGTTTGATGATGCTCATGATAACCGCATATCCGAAAATCAGTATCATAGGAATTTCGCAGGCAGCCACTCCATAGAAAAAGTCCGGCGTAAAAGGCCCAAACCGTTCCGGGTTGGCGGCAGACATATTTACGTTTTCAATATCCCGATACATCATACTGAAAGCAGTGAGACAAACACCTCCGGCCAGAAACATCCCAATGATTCCATTCGTACGGTGCTTTTCCAGCTTTCCATGTGTGGCATAGTAGGGCTGGATAATGAGGTAGAGATACCAGATGGAGCCTGTCCAGTAATGGATGTGTACGGACCAGGCATTGTCGGTAAAGTCACCCCAATAGTCCATGGCTATTCCTAGCTGCATGAAGACCATTGGGATGAGCATCCAGAGATGAAGGGATTTGTATTTGTGCATCGTGATTCGGGTTTATTGCTGGTTGAATCAGATCAAGTGGTTTTAAGCTGTTTGATTTTACGTTTCAGGCGGAAAGCAATGAAAGTGGGAATCAGAGCGATCAGAAGGCCAATCAACAAGCCCTTGATAGTAAACATCATGGTTTGATTGGTGTCAATATCATGACGGTGATTCCATATCTCTACGATCTTTCCATCCTTGATTCGAAAGACGTTTATGATAGGAATGCTTCCTGATCCGAACATAATTTTAGCCATCAGCGACTCGGCTTTATAATTAGCGATCCACCGGGTGGCTACCAAATCTCCGTCGGCTATTTGATAATCTATTTTATTATCCCATGATCCACCTCCCCAAAATCGATCTGCCACAATTTTTTGTTCAATCGCTGGCTCAACCACATTCTTACGATCTCCTATATCATGAACGACATATTCCTCAGCGACGTACTGATCATACTTATCTGTATTGTTGGTAAACCACAGATTCATATAAAAATCCCGTGCAATTTGTTTGTTAATTTCCTCCTGAGATAATGTCGGTTTAGACATCAATGTGTCTTGTTGTGCTATGGTTACTGAGCAAAAAACAAGTACTATTAGTGTAATTGTATTTCTCATAATTATTTGATTTTATTTAACCTGCCCTGAAGCCACCTCTCTGTACATTTTCCATTCACCATCCTCATCTTTTTTGAGGACGACAATGAATGTATCCTTTAACTCCACTTGCACACCTTCTGCATTGGTATAATAGACCTTGCTGGTTCCATAATCATAAGCCATGGTGTCATTCAAGATCAAGGTTTCCTTCGGAAATATCATCAGGCTGTCGTAAGGAAAGGCTCCTTTTTCTTTTCCAAGCTTTCTCATTTCCCACCATCCTTCTGTGTCGGGTCCGGTGGCTTCCATTTCCGGCATAGCGAAGCTGGCAAGATCCTGATAGCGCTGTTCTTTAATGGCCAACATAAAACCATTTCGGGTCTCTTCGATTTTTGCTAGTTCAGCCTTGATATCCAGCTTGGGTTTTTCAGGAGATCTCTGTCCGTAGCATGCTACCAGCAGCAGGGACAAGAGGAGTAATTTCGAGTGTTTCATAGTCTACGTTTTAATTAGGTGAGACTAATGTAGAAGATGAAAGCAGGGTTGATATTCGGAAATCTCCCAAAAACCGACGGGTATGTAACATCTAATTTTTGGACACTCTTTAGGTCTTAGAATAGAAAAGCCGATCACTGAAGTGATCGGCAATTGCTTCAATGACGCAAGCCAACTGATTATCCACCTCTTGGTGACGGTGCTGTTTCGGTGTGAAGCGTTCCCACCTCCCGTGCTGTCAATGCCTTACAATAGATGCGCACTTCGTCGATTTTTCCTTTAAATGTGTTGCTTATTTGTTGCAGTCTCGAACCAATGAGTAGTGGCTGAGCATCATAATTAAATGTACCAGTTGGAATAACTTCTTGTGATACGAGGGTTTTATTTATGTAAATGTTGGCCGTTCCATTTTTATAAACAACTGTAAGCATATACCATATTCCTGTCCGATACCGGCGATATTGGATACTGTTATAAACCCCATCGGGACTCAAGTGAAATACAATATCACGTGTGCCAGACATTCCTAATGCATAAGGAGTGGCAAATGCACCATTTACTACAGGCCCTTTTCTCACAATAAATTGCGACTTTACAGTTTCTGGAAGAATCCAGCTGGAAATGGTGAACTCGTCTTGCAAGTGAAGTTGGGATTGATCTGGAGCGACAATGATATCATCTAATCCATCGAAATAATAGGCCTTATTTGCATAACCATTTCGATCGGAGGTGAGAACAGGTCCATCTACAATCCCATGATTGGCATACGAACTCATATCATTGGCATTCCCATTGAACGGATAAAAGGCCACCAAGCAGTCATTGCCAGGTTTAACAATTGGTAATCTTGAATCTATCCTGGTCGATTCAGGAGTAGGTTGGAGTTCATCAGCCTCTTCTTGCATGCAAGAACAAAAGATGAAGATGAGGGGAATCATTAATTTTTTCATAAGAATGTAATTAAGGTTTTGTTTCAAAATAGAATGATGCTTCGATAGCCAATTGATATCATTCTGTTTTAGCAAATTGCGATCACATTGTCCTTCAAAGTGATTCGCAATCTGATTCGAAGGTATGGAGATGACTGGGTGAGGATAATCGGATACCTCCCAAAAACCCACACTTATGTATCATGGTGTGGTGAGGCTCTTATGAAGCCTTTTTCGCGTATTTGGAAGGCGTGGAGTCGAACTTTTCTTTAAAGCACTCAGTGAAATAGGAGAGACTGTTGAACCCACAGCTGTAGGCTGTTTCTGCTACATTCATATGGCCACCAGATAGGAGGGTGGCTGCTCGCTGTAGACGAAGGTCCCGGATGAATTCACTGGCTGAAAAATGAGTGAGTGCTTTTAGCTTTCTGTGAAGCTGCATACGACTCATTCCCATCTCCTTTTGAAATGCCTCAACGGTAAAAGTCTCATCAGATAAATGCTGATCAACTATTTCCATGGCTCTTCTAATGAACGCCTCATCGGGTGAATTCACCTCGATTTGCGAAGGTTCTAACTTTAATGTCTGACTGAATTTTTGTTTGAGTGTGCTTCTTGATTTGATCAGGTTTTCAACCCTGATAAGTAATTCGTCATTGTCAAAGGGTTTGGTTAGGTATTCATCAGCACCCGTAGTAAGTCCTTCCAGCTTCGTTTTTTTGTCTGCCTTGGCTGTGAGCAAAACAATCGGGATGTGACTGGTTTTCTCATTCACTTTCAGTTCGTTGCAAAGTGTAATTCCATCAGCCTCCGGCATCATCAGGTCTGAAATGATGATATCGGGTACCAGCTTTAATGCGTCGTTGATTCCTTCTCTTCCATTTACTGATTCATGAACGATGTAATTTTCCTGCAATAAGGAGCTAATGTGTAATCGTAAATCAGCATTATCTTCTACTACCAATACCGCTGGGGTATCCGTTTCCAGCATTTCCTTTTCGGAGGATGATCCTGTTATTCCCAATTGATACGTAGGTAAAACTACAGTTTTTGCTGCCCCACTTTCTGCGATTTCGAAGCTCGCATAAGCTGCCTTATTTGTGGGGAATGAGAATGTAAAAGTGCTACCCTTGCCCAGGGTACTTTCAACTTCGATTTTTCCATGATGCAAGGTTGCTAATTCCTTAGTCAGAGTGAGCCCAATTCCAGTCCCGGCCGCATTGGGATTAGTTGCAGTGCTTTGATGAAACCGATGAAAAATATTTTTCAATTCGGAAGGCTCAATGCCTTGTCCGGTATCTGATATAGCAATCAGCAACTGTCCGTTTTCAAATGTGGTGTTTAGACTGACGTTCCCTTTAGATGGTGTGAATTTAAATGCATTGGAGAGCAAGTTCGTTATAATCTTTTGGACCTTATCTTCATCAAAGTATACCACTTCCGGTACCTGATTCAGGTCCGAATGAAAACGAATCTTTTGAGCACCAGCAAGAGATTCGAAGGAGGCTATGCTGATTTCCAAAAATTCTTTGATGTTGCCTTTTTGTACTTTGAGTTCAAGTTTCCCGTCTTCCAGTTTGGAAAGGTCAAGTAGCTGATTAATTAATTCAAGCATTCGTGTTGCATTCCGATGAATCAGGCTTAATTCTTTTTGTGTCTCGCCTGAATGATCGGCTTGTAATAACTTTTGCAAAGGGCTCAGGATAAGGGATAATGGCGTTCGAAATTCATGTGAAATGTTCGTAAAAAAGGAGGTCTTAAGCTGATCGAGTTCTTTCAACCGGTTGTTGGCTTTTGCCTTGATATTATACTGATTGTAGACCACCCCGATCAGAACAACCAGGATAACTGCGATGATTAGCAGGTAGTTTCTAAGGTTTTGTTGCTTTTGTATTTGAAGGTTTGCAATTTGATTTTCTGCACTTAGTAAATCAATTTCTTGCTCTTTCTGGGCTGTTTGAAATTGGGTTTCCAGTTTGTTAATCTGCTTAGAGTTTTCTTGATTAAGTAAACTGTCGCTAAGAATTTTGTATTGTATATGGTAATCAAGGGCTTTTTGATAACTCCCCATTTCCTGATACAGTGTGCTAAGAGAAAGTACGACGTTATCCTTAGCTGTTAGTAGCTGGTGTTTATCGGCAATTTGGTTTGCATCTAATAATGCAGTTTCGCTTTCCTGAAAGTCTCCGGTTGCCATCAGTGCTTTACCAATTCCCAATAAGTTATTGCACTGGCCAACGAAATGGTCGATTTTTTCCTGGATAGCAAAACTAGTTCTATACATTTCCAATGCTTTGCTATAATCTCCTGACTCGAAGTAAATATTTGCGAGATTGGTCTGAAGGTCAGAGACGTTGTATCGTTCATCAATCGATTCAAACAGTGTGATGGCTTCATTGTAATAATCGATAGCCTTGGTAGAATTTCCATCCATTTGCTCTACTGATCCAAGGTGTTCATAAATGAATGCCAGGTTGTATTTTGTGCCTGCCTTTTCCGACATTTTGATTGCCTGCTGAAAGTATTCCCTGGCTTTGAAGAAATTCTTTAATTCGATGTGAACCAATGCAATGTTGATGAGAGCAACTTCGCGAATAGTAGGAGGCCCTTTTTCCGCTGCTTTTTGATAATACTTAAGTGCATCCGAAAGCGCTCCCTGAGCCAAGCTAATGTTGCCCATATTATTATTTGCACTCGCAACAATTCGATCATTTTTTGTTCTTTCGGCAACTTCTTCAGCATTTTTGAATTGTGCCAACGCTTCTTTCCAGTTGCCAATCTGATTGTTGGTATTTCCTGAACCTATATAGGCGTCCAGTAAGCCCTGGGTGTAATCAGACTCCTGTGAGATGATTAATGCTTCGTTGAAGTAGCGGAATGCTGAATCGTTTTCGCTTCTGATGCGATACATGTAGCCCAGCGAATTATAAGCCTCAGCAATTCCTTTCGTATAGCCGAGCTTTTGTGATAAGTCAGCAGATTCTTTTAAGAGATCAATTACCTCATGCGGGTTAGTGTAAAAAAGGTCAGAATAGAAGAACTGTAAATAGGTTTGAACCTTCAAGGTGTCTTCTTTCTGTTTCTGCAAAGCCTTACGCAGAGAATCAACCTGACCTTGTCCGTAGGAGGTATGCGCTAGTAAGGCAATGAATAATGAAATGGTGAGTTTTCGGATCATTGTCAGGTTTCGATCCTTTAATATAAGGAATTGGAACCTAACAATGCTAGTTAAAGTGATTCATCGTACGCTCCATTCCAATGGTACAGAACGACTTAATTGCATCAATGGCTCGATCCATGTTCAATACCAGCTCGTCCATTTCTTGCTTGTTGAATGGACTAAGTACATAATCGACTTGCTGACCTTTATGGAAGTCATCACCAACTCCAAAGCGCAAACGCGGATAGTTGGCACCACCGCATAATTGTTCAATGTTTTTTAATCCATTGTGACCACCCGCTGAACCTTTGGGTTTCAAACGTATTTTTCCATAGGGGAGGGCGATATCGTCAGTGATGACTAGTAGTTTTTCTTTTGAAATCTTATGCTCTTGCAGGTAATGATTGACGGCCTTTCCACTCAGGTTCATGTAGGTGGTGGGCTTGATAAGGATCAAGGTTCGGCCTTTATGCTTTACTTCCGTTGTGTAGGCCAGTTTATTCATTTCGAATTTCACGCCTTCCTGATCTGCCATTCGATCCAGCGTTAGGAATCCGATATTATGTCGCGTGAGTTCATACTCCGATCCAATGTTTCCCAGTCCTACGATTAAGTACTTCATAATTATTGAACAAAAAAAATCCCGACGCGAAGGTCGGGATTAAAATTAAAAGTTTTGAGAATTTTAAGATTCAGAAGACTCTTCTGCTGCTGGTGCATCACCACCTTCAGCTGCTGCCTCTTCTCCTTCTTCACCTTCCATTTCTTCGTCTTCTACTTCATCTTCTTTTCCTTTCAGTGCACGTGGTACTTCTATACCAGCGATCGTTACGAGCGGGCTGTTTAGAATTTCAAATTCACCCACTTTCAATTCACCTACTTTGATAGATTTTCCAAGTCCAAGCCCTGATACATCTACCTCAATATATTCAGGCATATTTTTCGGCAATGCTTTAATCTGTAGGTATTTCACCTTTCTGATCAACTTACCACCTTGTTGGATACCTGGTGCAGTTCCTGTCGTGTGTACAGGGATGTTCATTTTAATAGGTGTTCCACGGAATAGCTGCAAGAAATCAACGTGCATGATGATTTCACTCACCGGGTGAAACTGGATATCCTGAACGATCGCTTCGAATGGCTCAGGTTCTCCTTCAATTGTTAGTAAAGCAAAATGCGCTTCGTCAGTATAAATAAGGTCTCTAAACAAGATCATTGGAGCGTAGAAGTGAATTTGGTGATCACCGCCGTATACTACACACGGTACCATTCCTTCTTCTCTTAAGCGCTTCGCTTCAGTCTTGCCGAGATTTGCTCTTTTATACCCTATAACCTCAACAGTTTTCATAATTGAATTTGATTTAAAATATGATTTATTTAATAAACAATGAACTAATGGATTCGTGATCGTGGATCTTACGAATGGCTTTCGCAAATAATTCTGCCACGGTCAGTACTTTGATTTTAGAGCTTTCCTGCTTCTGAGGAATGGTATCGGTAATGATCAATTCTTCAAGCGCAGACTCTTCAATGTTTTTGTAGGCATTTCCTGAGAGTACGCCATGTGTGGCGATGGCCCTAACAGAATTAGCTCCTTTTTCTTTAAGTAGGGTTCCTGCTTTACTTATTGTCCCGGCAGTATCTACCATATCATCTACCAAAACGACATCTTTTCCTTCCACATCACCAATTACCTGCATGGAGGCCACTTCGTTGGCACGCTTTCTATGCTTGTCACAGATTACCATATCAACCTCGAACAGTTTGGCATACGCTCTGGCTCTTGCTGTTCCCCCCACATCAGGAGATGCGATGATCATATTGTCAAGATCCAGTTTTTTAAGGTATGGATAGAAGATGGCAGATGCGTCAAGGTGATCCACCGGAATATCAAAGAATCCTTGTATCTGACCAGCATGTAAGTCACATGTCATGATACGATCCGCACCGGCTGAAGTCAATACATTAGCCGCTAGTTTAGCCGCAATCGAAACCCTTGGTTTGTCTTTTCTGTCTTGTCTGGCATATCCAAAATAAGGGACAACCACTGTAACGTATTTTGCACTTGCTCTTCGAGCTGCGTCGATCATTAAGAGAAGTTCCCAAATATTATCAGCAGGAGGGACAGTGGATTGGATGATGAAAACGTCAGAGCCACGAACGGACTCTGTAAAGTAAACGCCCATCTCGCCATCACTAAAGGTTTGTTTTTCACTCTTTCCCAAAGGCTTCCCGTAGTTATTGGCAATTAAGCTTGCTAATTCTGTGGTAGCTGATCCGGAAAATATCTTTACTGATGACATCTTAAGCGAAAATAAATCCCGCCTTCGTTAGCGGGATTTTAGTTGTTAGCTCCCTTCGGAACTTGTTGGCCTACTAGGGCTCGAACCTAGACTCTTCTGGACCAAAACCAGACGTGTTGCCAGTTACACCATAGGCCAATACCGGATGATTTTATAAGTGTTTGTCCTTCACTTCCGTATAAACGGACGGCAAAATTAGCTGATATTTTTTTAAATCAAAAGACTTAGTTTTTACTATCTGAACAAAATTTGATTCTCATAAATAATTTATGAGATAAGATTGATGATCCGTTAATTAATACCCTTGATAATTCTATTTTTACGATCCTATGAAATTGCCTATGCCTTTATCAAAAAACTACTTACAAATTCTATTGCTTTTCCCAATAATATGTTATTCTCAATTTGAATTTGAAGAAAGCGGAAGCATCTCTCTTGAAAGACCAAATGACATGTACTTTGATGACGTTGATAGTGACGGACACTTGGACATTGTTACAGTCGGTTCTGACGTAACAACCGTTTTTTACGGTAACGGTAATTCAGTATACAATGAAGTAGTCATAGATTCTGAAATGCACGATTTTGGAAGTTCGGTATATGCGTTTGATTCGGATAACGATGGTGATCTCGAAATAATTGTTGGTGGGTCTTTATTTATTAGCATATCAACAAATCTGGGTGATAGAAAATTTGAAACTGTAGACCTAATAACTGAACTTCCATTTTATCCACAAGAAGTTGCGATTAAATCTGTAATTACACTAGGTTCTTTGGATTTCAACAACGATGGCTTGCTTGACTTGGTAGGGGGGAATCAAGCAGATTATGACATTTTTATAATGGAAAACTTAGGTAATGGCCAATTTACAAATGGTGAAATCATTTATACAAATGGCGATAGTGATCAAAATAATAATATGCTAAACCAAATAAAAATAATTGACTTCAATGAGGATGGTTATGATGATATTGTCACCCTATTTGACGAGCACGTCACTTTAAGTTTGAACGATCAGGCGGGCGGATTCAGTTCGGAAGAGTTGATATCAGAACCAGAGGCTAATCTTTATTCATTCACGATTCAGGATTTTAATAATGATGATATTATTGATTTGGCTATGGTTGATTTTCCTGATCAATTGCTGATATATTATTTTAATCCTAATGGAACATACAACAAAGAAGTGACGAAGGTGAGTACCAATAGTCTTATATCAATAAGTTCTGCTGACGTTGACTTAGATGGCGATTATGATCTTGCGTTTTCAACATTTATTGATGGAAAGGTGTTCTTTAGCTTAAACGAAAATGGTCGATTTCAGAGTCACACTCTTTTAAAAGAGAATTTCGGTGCTTCTTATGTTGACTTTGCAGATTTGAATGGGGACGGAAAAGCTGATTTGGTTTCAAGAGGTTTAGCGAATGATAAGATCATTTGGTTTGAGAATCAGACAGTACTTAACATTGAAGACCCTAATAAAGTAGTTGTTTATCCAACTATATTCTCAAAAGGTCTCACAATTGAAAATTCTACGAGGAATAAAATCAAATATTCTATTGCCGATTTCAACGGAAAAATTGTTTTGAAGGGGAGTTCAACTTCAGATCAAATCCAGATCCCAACTGATAATCTTTCAAGCCAGTCCTATATTCTCAAAATCCTTACCGATTCAAAGGTTTTTGTTAGGAAAATACTAAAAAGTAACGAATGAGAAGATATGTCTCTTTTTTCAAAGTCTTACTTTCACCCACTCAAATGCATTTGCAAATGGCTCCATCCATGGAGACACTTCTGCATGCTCTAATCCTTGCTTATATGACCAGTTCCATTGAAATAGCGAACGCTCAAGGTGTGGCATGATTGCTAGATGTCTTCCGTCTTCTGAGCAAAGTGCCGCAGTATCGAATGAGCTTCCATTGGTGTTGCCAGGGAATTCCCTGTACGAGTATCTCACTGGAATCTTGAAGTCTGCTTCATTTTCCAGTATAAATCGACCTTCACCATGAGCAAGCCAGATACCTAGTTTGGAACCAATCATGGATTCAAGCATAATTGAGTTTGTATCTTCAATGTCCACACTCACAAATCCACACTCAAATTTGCCGGAAGTATTATGATGCATTTTTGGGTGTTTATCGCCCATCTCCGGATAGATCAGTCCCAGTTCCATCATCAGCTGACAACCGTTGCAGACGCCTAAACTCAAGGTATCTTCTCTGGCATAGAATGCATCCAATGCTGCCTTTGCTTTTTCATTAAACAAGAAAGACCCAGCCCAACCTTTCGCTGATCCAAGTACATCTGAATTGGAGAAGCCACCAACGAAAACAATGAGATTCACTTCGCTCAGATCTTCTCGTCCGGTGATCAGGTCTGTCATGTGAACATCCTTCACATCGAACCCTGCCAGCCACAACGCATAAGCCATTTCCCGGTCGCTATTCACACCCTGCTCACGGATGATCGCTGCTTTTACTCCGGACTTACCTTTTCGGTTGAAGTCCAGGTTGTAGCTAGCTGCCTTACCATCAAACCTTTTTGGAAAAGTGTAGGAGAGTGGCTGCTTGAATCTATTTTCGGTGCGTTGTTTAGAAACCTCCGGTTTGGTTTGCTTGAGGTCTAATAGCGCAGAGGTCTTAAACCAGGTATCTCTTGCTTTCTCAATGTCAAATGTGTGGTCGAAAGCACCATTTTTAATTGAAACCTTTCTTTCATCTTTGATGGTTCCAATTTCAGTCCACTTAGCTCCGGACTTTTCAAGTTCCTTAGCCGCATGTTTATCTACCTGAAGAATCAGTGCGGGCTTTTCTGAGAAAAGAACTTTCACAGTGTCTGCCTCACCCAATGATGAAACATCAATATCCAATCCACCTTTGGTGTTGGCGAAGTTCATTTCAAGAAGAGCAGTGATCAAACCGCCTGCAGATACATCATGTCCTGCGATAACCTGCCCATTGGCTACTAGCTGCTGAACGATGTTAAAGGCATTTGAAACGACTTCCACTTTTGTGTCAGGCGTTCTGGCTCCAAGTTTGGTTTGGGTTTGTGCGAATGAAGATCCGCCCAACTCAAAGCCACTTCCTGAAAAGTCCAGGTAAACAATTTTTGAATCTTTCTTATTATAGTCGATAACCGGACTGACGGTTTTATTGATGTCTGAAACTTCAGCAACTGAACTGATAATTACTGTACCAGGTGCGAATACTTTTTCCCCATCCGGGTACTTCTGTGTCATAGACATGGAGTCTTTGCCTGTAGGTACGTTGATACCAAGCTCACACGCAAAATCACTAATGGCTTTAACCCCTTCATAAAGTCTGGCATTCTCACCGTCATTCTTTGCAGGCCACATCCAGTTGGCACTTAGGGATACGCCTTTCAGACCATGAGTTAATGGAGCCCACACCAGGTTAGCCAAAGCTTCAGTAATGGAAAGTCTCGATCCCGCTCCGGCATTGATCAGTCCGGGAACAGGGGAGTGACCGATAGAAGTGGCTATTCCCTTGTTCGACTTAAAGTCCAGTGCCATCACAGCCACATTGTTTAGTGGTAGCTGAAGTTCACCACATGTCTGCTGAGTAGCTACCCGTCCGGTCACACATCGATCAACTTTATTTGTTAGCCAGTCTTTGCAAGCCACCGCTTCAAGCTGAAGAACTGCATTCAGATATTCATCAATCTTGTTTTCCGAGTAGGAAATTTCTTCAAAGTCGGATTGCTGTGTTTGATCTTCAAGAACGGTCTTCGGTGAGGATCCAAACAAGTGATGGAGTTTTAAATCAAAGGGGGAGGCTTCTCCATTATTTTCAAATTTCAATTCATTATTGTCTCCTGCTTCACCCACCTCATAGTAGGGTGCACGTTCTCTTTCAGATACGCGTTTGAGGTATCCCGCATCTTGTTCTTTGATCACCAATCCCATGCGCTCCTGTGATTCGTTTCCAAGAACTTCTTTGGCAGACAGGGTTTCATCACCAACAGGAAGCTTCTTTAAGTCAATAATACCCCCGGTTTCCTCTACTAGTTCAGAAAGACAATTTAAATGGCCTCCTGCACCATGATCATGGATTGAGGTAATGGTATTGTCTTCAAGTTCTACCATGGCCCGAACGGCGTTGGCAACTCGCTTTTGCATTTCCGGGTTGGAACGCTGAACGGCGTTCAATTCAAGTGCTTGATTAAAAGCCCCGGTATCAACGGAAGAGACAGCTCCTCCGCCCATGCCAATGCGATAGTTGTCACCACCCATCACAACAATTTTCTCACCGGCTTTGACGTGCTTTTTCTGAGCGTCCTTCTTTTTTCCATAGCCAATTCCACCTGCCTGCATGATCACTTTGTCATAACCATACTTTTTGCCACCTTCTTCATGTTCGAAGGTGAGAACACTTCCACAGATAAGTGGCTGACCAAACTTGTTCCCATAATCACTGGCACCATTTGATGCTTTCGTCAGAATCTCCTGAGGAGTTTGGTATAACCATTTTCTGGCAGGTTTTTCCCAGCTTTTATTTCCTCCCAAACGGGAGTAGGAAGTCATGTAAACCGCTGTTCCAGCTAAAGGAATACTCCCCTGACCACCAGCCATTCGGTCTCTGATTTCTCCGCCTGACCCTGTGGCAGCTCCATTGAAAGGCTCCACGGTAGTAGGAAAATTGTGTGTCTCCGCTTTTAGCGAGATCACCGATTCAAATTCTTTGGTATCAAACCAATCCGGTTTGTCTTGAGTGGCCGGAGCAAACTGTTCGATTTTAGGTCCCTGAATGAAAGCTACATTGTCTTTATAAGCAGAAACGAGGTAGTTGGGATTTTCCTTTGAAGTTCTCTTGATCCATTGGAATAG
The DNA here is from genome assembly GCF_965221965.1 of Ekhidna sp. GTDB lineage: Bacteria > Bacteroidota > Bacteroidia > Cytophagales > Cyclobacteriaceae > Ekhidna. Next base: position 1,910,643 of record NZ_OZ244926.1, on the reverse strand, counting down.
CGATAGCTCTTGTTCTTCACCGTCGATAATGAATGTTCCGTTGAAGATTTTGTGCCGACAGTGTTCGGAGTTGATTTGAGAAAATCCGAAGACTTCAGAGTCGGTGAGTGGCCTTCCGATTTCATTCGAAACACCTTCCAGATATTCAATTTCTTCCTGACTTAATGCCAGTCCTTCCTGCTTATTGTAGGCTGCAATATTTTGAATATGCTCGATGGGTTCCGGCTTTCGATCCAATGTAAAAATGGATTGATCCAAACCCTCGTAAATCTGCTGAAGCATCGGGTCGAAGGCTCCTGCAGATGATTCAGAAATGTATGTTTCGATTCGGAAAATTGAATCAATGCCAGCATTGTGAGCGATATCTGTCGCATTGGTACTCCAAGGGGAGATCATTTCCTTTCTGGGGCCAATGAACTTCCCGGAGATAGCTTCTTTGTTGACCGGGTTAGCATCGGAAAAAAGCCAGGTTAGTTTATCGATTTGATCGGAAGAAAGGGTTTTGGATACACCTACTGCAATAACAGCGTCATCAGAATTTTGGAAGAATTGGATCATGAAAGGAACCTCGTTTTGAAGTCCGCAAAATTAATCCTTTTGTAGGCTTTGACTCACTCTGATTTCAACAATTTGCGTATGCTTTTTCTTAAAGCTTTTACAGTCATGGAAGAATATCCGATAACTACTTTATCAATCACACCTTCCTGATTCACCACAAAATGAGTAGGGAAGGATCTCACATTCATTTCCAAACAGAAATCTTTCGCGTCTGGAATCGATTGATAATCAAAATCACGTTTCTGTAGAAATTTGCTCACTTGTTCATGAGAGTCAAAGGTCGGAGCAATAAATATGATTTCCTCATCCTGAAACTCCTCAACCATTTCATTCATCTCTGGCATTTCAACAATGCAAGGTCTACATCGGGTAAACCAGAAATTGACCAGCATAATCTTCCCTTTTGTATCCTTTGAACTTACCTGCGCACCTTCCAACGTTGTTAGATCAAATTCCGGGAAGGGTTCACCTTTTAACTTTTTGACTTCCTTTTTTGCATCGGCTACTTCTTTGATTTGCTCTTTAGTGGGTGTTTGACAAATCACTATCAGGGGTATGCTTAGCAAAAGAAAGGTGTATATGAATTTCATTTTTCAGTGCTTTTATCAAGTATCAATTTAGCTACTTCCGGTTTAATGAGCTGGTGGTGTTTTAAAGGAAGGATATCAACCTTAAAGTCACCCATCTTCTGAATGATGGGCAAAATCTTTGCCGGTTTGATAATGTGATCTTTGCTTCCAAGAATAATATGTCGTTCAAAACGATGACTTTGGAAGTGCTTCGTTAGTTGTTTTTTAGTGTAGCCCAGCGATTTGAAATGATTCCAGGAGGTGTAGACACGTTTTCGGTTGGCTTCATCTCCAAGCTCTTTTCTTACAAAATCGCCAAGGTATGGACTGACCAGCTTGTATTTATCATTGAATGCGACGAGCTTTTCCAGTTTGTTAGGTCTTAACATGATGTATTTGAAAAGCCACCTAATTGTCCAGTTGGTGGCTAATTTGAACCAAATGGTTAAGAAAATACCATCTGGAGCTATCAGTATCAACTCTCTTACCTTTTCAGGAAATGCGAGCGAAGAGGAAATAGCAAACCGACCACCCAAACTGTATCCCAGTATGGAAAACTGCACAATGTTTTCCTGATCAAGGAAATGAGACAAGATGGATTTCCACTCCGTCTTGGTAAGATCACCTAGCTCTTTGGTACTGTCACCGTGATAAAAAATGTCTATTGCATAAATCGTATACTTCTCTGATAGTTTATGCTCCCACGATTCAAATATTTTTTTGTCTTGCCCGAACCCATGAAAGGTAATTAATATTTCAGCTCCGTTTCCATACTTAGAATATACAAGCTGTCCATTGGTAAGGGATACTTTCGTCATTTCGTTGCGAAAAATAGGTTCATTTATTGTTCACCAAAAATTTTTAGCAAAAAACCGAACTAATTCTATTACTATTCGTTGTTTTGCACGGCGGAAACTTTTAATGCGCTGAAAGTTTCCGTAGTGTTAACGGTTTTTTATCCGAAAAATTGAGAAGTGGAAGCGAAAGAAAAAATACTGAGTAGTGCGGAGGAATTGTTTATCCAATATGGTATACGTAGTGTGACCATGGATGATGTGGCGCGTGAAGCCTCCATGTCTAAGAAAACCTTGTATCAATACTTTGATAACAAAGACGGGTTGGTATCCGAAGTTGCCCTGAATCATTTTCAAAGAGAGACATCTGAGTTTGAGGAAATAGAAAGTCAGGCAAAGGATGCCATACATGAAATCCTGTTAGTCTCTCAGTGTCTGAGGCAACATGTTTTTCGCATGAACCCATCCTTGCTTTATGATATGCAGAAGTATCATGGAAAAGCATGGGATCAGTATCAGGAATTCAAGCAGGGAACCATACGAGCTCACATTGAAAGAAATATTGAACGAGGCAAGAATGAAGGTTTTTTCAGGTCAGGAATAAACGCCAAAGTTCTGTCAACCCTCAGAGTAGAAGGGGTGCAGCTGGTTTTTAATACCAAGATTTTCCCTCGGGAGGAGTTTGATTTCCGGGAGGTCCAGTTGCAAATCCTTGATCACTTTATACACGGACTATTGACCGATATGGGTCGCAAGAAATACGAAGAATACATGCATTTAGAATCTACAAATCACACACGCTAAACTATGAGAGGACTACTTATACTATCACTATTGTTTATGAGCACTTCATTTGAAGTGCTTTCACAGGAAAAGCTAGGTCTTTCCTTGAATGACTGTATTAGCTATGCGCTCGAAAACAATGAGCAATTGGAAATTGCTCGGTTAGATAATGAGATCGCAAGAACACAAATTAATGAAACACTAGCCAGAGGACTGCCTCAAGTAAATGGCTCTGTTGGTTTAGTGAAGAATTTTGAAATTCAGACAAGTTTTATTCAAGACTTCATATCTCCGGCAGTTTATGGTGTACTAATTGATGAAAGTCTCTTACCCGATGGAACTCAAATTCCAGAACCACAAACATTTCCAGCCGCATTTGAAACGGAATATTCTGGTCAAGCTGGTTTGACTGCAAGACAGTTGATTTTTGATGGTTCCTATTTTGTCGGATTAAAAGCGGCTCAAACTGTTAAACTTTTAAGTCAGCGGGAGCAGAAGCAGACGGAAGTTCAAATTGTTGAAGGGGTATCCAAAGCTTATTACCTTGTTTTGATCACCAAAGAAAATCTAGATTTTCTAGGACGTAATTTCGGGACAATTGACACATTGCTTCAGGAAACTGAAGCAATGTATGAGGTGGGTTTTGCAGAAAAGATTGATGTCTCAAGATTGAAAATTCAGCATAATAACATTAAGACTGAACTGAAGAATAATACCGAGCTATTAATTACATCTCTGAACTTGCTCAAGTTTCAAATGGGTATGCCTTTGAATCAACGAATTGCATTGACAGATGATTTATCTAATATTAGTCTAACACCAGTTACAGAACCTGGAGGAGAGTATCATGTCAATAGGCCTGAGTATGATGTGTTGCAGACTAATAAGGATTTAATTGACCTAAATATTAAAAACTTTCAGTCACAATACATCCCAAATATTTATGCCAATTTCAATTTTGGATGGACCGCTGGTACAAATAGTTTCAGTAGGCTTACCGAGTTTAATGATCAAACTTGGTTCAGGTACAGCAATTTGGGTGTTACATTATCAATCCCAATTTTCGATGGGCTCTCTAAGAGAGCTAACATTCAGCGAAATAGAATACAGAAGCAACAGGTAGAGGAGTCAATATCTCAATTTGAAAACAATGTTGACCGTGAGGTCGCTGAAGCTAAGGTCAAAGTTGATAATGCAATTAGATCGGTGGAAACTCAAAGTGAAAACGTTGAGCTGGCTGAAGAAGTTTATGAAATGACCAAGGCTAAATATCAGGAAGGAATAGGTTCCAACTTGGAGGTCATTGAAGCAAATACTTCTTTGAAGGAATCGAAGACCAACTATTTAAATGCACTTTATGAAGCTGCAACATCACAAATCGAACTTAAAAAAGCACTTGGAACTCTTTATAACAACTAAGATCATGAGGAAGATCAAATACATAATCACACTTACTATTATAGCTGCCCTTGCTGTGGCGTGTGGCAGTGCATCTGGCGATCAGGGCCTTGCTGCAAAAAAGAAACAATTGGAAGACCTACAAAATCAGGCGCAGGAATTGGACGCTCAAATAGCTCAGCTTGAGCAGGAAATAAAAGCTGTCGATCCTGACTTCAAACGGAATAATAAGTCAGCCATTTTGGTAGCGATAGAAGAATTGGCTAAGAAAACTTTTACACATGAAGTTGAAATCAGAGGTTCTGTAGCATCAAAAAAGAATGTGTTACTTTCTGCAGAGGCGATGGGTAAAATTGAGTCGATCAATGTAAGAGAGGGCCAAAAAGTATCCAAAGGACAGGTTTTGGTTTCTTTGGATACTGATGTAGTGAGCAACAACATGAAGCAGGTCAAAGCTCAGCTGGATTTGGCTAACGAAGTATTTAATCGTCAGAAAAAACTATGGGAACAGAAAATTGGTACGGAGGTTCAATTTCTTGAAGCGAAAGCAAACAAGGAGTCACTTGAGAGTCAACTGGCCGTTTTAAACTCCCAGCTCAATATGATGATCGTGAGGGCTCCATTCAATGGGGTGGTTGACAATATTCCAGCCAGAATTGGTGAGGTAGCACAACCTGGAGCTCCTCTCGTGAGACTGGTAAGTCCCGATGATACTTACATCTCAGCAGACGTTTCAGAATCGTTCCTTGGTAAATTTTCCAGAGATCAGAAAGTAGAGGTTTATTTCCCATCTCAAAACAAAAGGGTTTTGTCCAAAATCAAGTCAGTGGGTCAGACGATTAAGTCTGAAAACAGAACGTTTGAATTAGAAGTAACTCTCCCAAAGCTTGATTTTCCGGCACAGCCTAATCAAGTCGTGGTACTGAAGCTCGTTGACTACAGAAATGACCAATCGTTGGTTGTGCCTACAAAGGTGATTCAGAGCGATAACAAAGGGAACTACGTTTATGTCGTGTCCAATAAAGGTGGTAAACAAATAGCTACGAAAGAACACGTAGAGCTCGGTGTTTCTCACAAGCTAAGCACAGAGGTAAAATCAGGTTTGAACGAAGGACAAATGCTGGTAACACAGGGGTACAGGGATTTATCCGAGGGAGTCGAAATTTCGGTTGCCAAGTAATCTATTAATTCAAATAATATGTCAGAGGAATTAAAAGATATCAAAACGGAAAAGGAGTTTGGTCTAACCACACTCTCACTCCGCAATAGAACTACGGTTTACGTTTTAACGGCAATTGTGATTTTTGCCGGCCTTTTTTCATATATCAGTCTGCCAAAGGAAAGCTTTCCTGAAATCAGGCAGCCGGTCGTTTATGTGGGAACGCCATACCCCGGGAACTCCCCGGTAGACATGGAAAACCTAATTACACGTCCGATAGAAAATGAGCTCAACTCCATTTCTGAGGCAGATGTAATTAAATCTACTTCCGTTCAGGACTATTCTACCATTATCGTGGAGTTTACACCTGAAACAGATGTGGAGGACGCATTGACTAAGGTGAAAGATGCTGTGGACAGAGCAAAACCTGAGCTACCATCTGATTTGGAGCAGGATCCGAATGTGTTCGATATGAATTTTTCGGAATTTCCAATTCTGAATATCAACCTGTCCGGTGATTACAGCATGACCAAGCTGAATGAATATGCAGAGTATCTGGAGGATGAGATTGAGAAGGTTAAGGAGATTTCTAAGGTAGAAATCAGAGGGATTGATGAGAGGGAAGTAAGGTTAAGCGTTGATCCATACCAAATGGAAGCTCGTGAAGTCAACTTCAGTGACATAGAGCAGGCGATTAGAAGTGAAAACATCACGCTATCTGGGGGTACCTATAAAGAGGGAGAGATCAGGAGAACGATACGAGTTGAGGGGGAGTTTGAGGAGCCCAAGGAAATCCTTGACGTGGTGGTTAAAGCTGAGAAAGGAAACATCGTATATCTCCGTGATATCGCTGATGTATCCTTTGATTATGTAGAGAAGAAAAGTTACGCACGACTATATACTCAGCCGGTAGTAATGGTGGATGTTATTAAGCGAAGCGGTGAAAACCTCCTGATTGCTACAGAGAAAATAAACGCGATCCTTGAAAAAGCTCAAGAAGAAGTTTTTCCAGCTGATCTGGTGGTTACCAAGACCAACGACCAGTCTCAGCAAACGAGGGACATGGTGGATAGTCTGGAGAATAATATTATCTCCGGAGTGATTTTAGTGGTAATGGTACTACTATTCTTCCTGGGGCCAAGAAATGCACTTTTCGTGGGTGTAGCTATTCCGCTTTCCATGTTTATTTCATTTATGATCTTAGGGATGCTAGGTATTACTATTAATATGATGGTGCTCTTCTCTTTAATCATGGCACTTGGTATGCTCGTTGATAATGGTATTGTGGTGGTTGAGAATGTTTACCGATTAAGAGAAGAGGGCATCTCAGCTTTTGAGGCAACTAAGAATGGAGTAGGGGAAGTGGCACTACCAATCATCGCTTCTACGGCAACTACATTGGCAGCTTTCCTACCGTTGGCATTCTGGCCAGGCATCATGGGTGAATTCATGAAGTACTTACCGATTACACTGATGATTACCTTGGGTTCGTCATTGTTTGTGGCATTGGTCATCAACCCGGTATTGATCAAATCATTCATGAAATTGGATTCAGGCGAAGTAAGGAAAAAGCGGGTATTGATTTTTGCATTGATTGCTATCGGAGTGGGTATTTTATTAGGCGTAGCTAAGGTTACTGTACTTAGTAATCTGGCCATCATTGCCGGTGTGATTACCCTGTTGAATATTTATGCACTCACACCATTATCCAAACGTTTCAGAAATTTCCTACCTCGAATTGAGGGTATCTATAAGAGTACCTTGAGGTACGCTCTTAGTGGATGGAAACCATATATCTTTTTCTGGGGAACGGCGATTTTGATGGTGGTTTCGATCGTGATTTTTAGTGTTGCATTGATGTCTCCTTCAAAGCCTAATTTGGAATATTTTCCAAAGACTGATCCTCTTTACGTCAATGTATTTATCGAGTATCCGGTGGGAACTGATATCGAAACAACCAATGATTTTACTCAGCGAATTGAGAAGAAAGTCATTGATTTGGTAAAACCTTATGATGAAATTGTAGAGTCAGTCATCGCGAATGTGGGACAGGGGACCTCTGATCCGAATGACCCCTCTGCTTTCGGTGAGCAGGATACACCAAATAAAGCACGTATCACTGTTAATTTTAAAGAATACAAACACAGAAACGGAATTGATACCAAAAAAATACTCACTGAAATCAGGGAAGCTTTGGGTGGATATCCGGGTGTTGCAGTTACGGTAGATCAAAATGCAGATGGACCACCAACCGGGAAACCTATCAGTATTGAAGTGACTGGAAAGGAGTTTACAACACTTATTCAGATTACGGAGGATATGAAAAAGCTGATCAATGAATCAGGAATTCAAGGGATCGAAAAGCTAAAAACTGACCTTCAAACAGGGAAGCCGGAATTGGTTGTAAATATTGATCGGGATAAAGCAAGAAGGTTTGGCTTATCTACATCGTCCATTGCCAATGAAGTCCGTACTGCACTTTTTGGAAAGGAAATATCCAAATACAAAGAAGGAGAGGATGACTATGAGATTCAATTAAGATTGAAAGATGAGTATCGATATGATATTGATGCGCTGATGAACAAGAGTATCGTTTTTCGGGACCAAACTTCGGGTCAGATGCAAAGCGTACCTATTTCTTCCGTTGCTGATGCTGAACTTTCATCTACATATGGTTCCATCAAACGAAATGATTTGAAGCGCCAGGTGATCATTAGTTCCAATGTTGAGTCCGGATACAACCCAACACAAATCAATAATGACATCAAGGAATTACTGGCTGAATATGATATGCCAGCAGGTTATGAGTTCAAATTTGGTGGTGAACAGGAAAAGCAAGCTGAAGAATTTGAGTTTTTGAGTACTGCTTTGATGATTGCTGTGTTTACGATCTTTTTGATCATCGTATCACAGTTTAATAAGGTAACAACTCCTTTCATCATCATGATGTCTGTGGTGTTTAGTACCATCGGTGTGTTCTTAGGGCTTGTTGTTTTTCAGATGAACTTTGTAGTGATCATGACGATGATTGGTATCATCTCACTTGCAGGAATCGTTGTGAATAATGCCATAGTACTTATTGACTTTATTGAGCTGAGTAGAAATAGGTTGAGAGCGGAAACGGGAGAAGATAAGCTTCCAATGGATAAGATCATTGAAGCGATTGTAAGTGCAGGTGTGACCAGATTGCGACCGGTAATACTTACTGCTGTGACAACTATTTTGGGATTAATTCCACTAGCTGTCGGAATAAACATTGATTTCATCAAGTTTATGAGTACTTACGATGCGGACTTTTTCCTTGGTGGTGATAATGTGGCCTTCTGGGGACCTATGTCGTGGACGATCATTTTTGGTCTAACCTTTGCGACCTTCCTTACGTTAGTTATCGTACCAGTAATGTATTTATTCTTCGCAAGAATTAATCGTCGGTTAGGTTTAAGTTAATAGTATATCCCCCGGGTCTTCCTGGGGGATTTTTTATGATATGAGTAGAGTCTATTTCATCGTTTTCTTAGTATCAGTTTATCTGGTGCTGGATATCTATGTTTTCATGGCTGTGAGATCATTGACTGAGAACCTTGCACCTACATGGAAAAGGACGATTTGGATCGGTTACTGGGTACTGAGTATCGGTTCACTCGTGGGAGTGATGCTTTATAGACAGATTGACCCAAAACAGTTTCAGGATTTAAGACTCTATATCACCACCTTCTTTTTTGTCCTTTTTATTGGAAAACTTTTCAGCGCAGTTTTTTTGCTGCTGGAAGATATACGTAGAGGGATCACCTGGTTAGTAAATATCTTTCCTTTCACTGAGGAGGATCATTCCACCTCACGTTCTGACTTTATGCAAAAGTCCGCTCTGATAGCCGGAGCTCTTCCCATTGCTACCATGACCTTTGGAGTAATATCAGGGGCACATGATTATCGGGTTAGGAAGAAAGTGGTGTATTCGCCCAACCTTCCGAAAGCATTTGACGGTATTCGTATAGCTCAAATCTCTGACATTCATACAGGTAGTTTTTTTAATAAGACTGCAGTGGAAGGAGGTGTAGACTTGCTCAATGCTCAGAAACCGGATGTCGCCTTTTTTACAGGTGATCTGGTAAATAACCGAAGTGAAGAAGCTATAGATTACCTCGACATTTTCAAGCGTGTGAGTGCGCCTTTAGGTGTTTATTCTGTAATGGGTAATCACGATTATGGTGATTACACCAGCTGGCCTTCCGAAGAAGCAAAACAAAACGATATTCAGAAGCTACATGATATGCATGCCTACATGGGATATGATTTGCTACTGAATGAAAATAGAACGATAAAAGTAGATGGTGAGGAAATCGCCATTTTAGGATGTGAAAACTGGGGAGCCGGAAGATTCTCTAAATATGGTGATATGTCAAAGACAGTCATAGGAACTGAGGAAAAACCATATAAACTTTTACTGTCACACGATCCGAGCCATTGGGATGCGCAGATTAGACCTAATTATAAGGATATTGACCTGATGCTGGCAGGACATACACATGGAATGCAGTTCGGTGTTGAGATAGGAGATTTTAGGTGGAGTCCGGCACAATACAGATACAAGCAATGGGCAGACCTATATCAAGAGGAGAATCAATCGCTCTATGTGAACAGGGGATATGGTTTTATTGGCTATCCCGGGCGGATTGGCATACTCCCTGAAATTACAATTCTGGAACTTAAACGAAGTTGAAGTAGGGGACATGAAGTGATGATTGTTATATCGTATATATCTTCATGTCATAGGATGATAGGTGATTTTTACAGGTGATTAGGTGAAAAAGGGGCTCTCAGCCCCTTTTTCTTTGAAAGCCTAAACAAGTGTAAGTGCAGGTTTTCTTTTTATCTTTTCGCTGAAATTCGCATTGCATGAGATGAGCATTGACCGCAAGCATACCTACCAAGGATGAAAGTTGTCTAATGTGAATTCCTGCTTCGACGGACCGATGTGCACGATTGAAAATCAACCGCAAACACATGAAAGAAAAGCTGAACCAAATCCAAAAATTCATTGAGGTGGACCTGTGGCGTCTCAGACTTAAATCACTACCGAAACGAAAGAGGTTTTTGTTTGGGTTTATCCGTATTTGGGTAATTGCTATCAAAGAGTTTGTGAATGATAAGTGTGCGGAAAAAGCGTCTGCGTTGACCTACTTATCCATGCTTTCATTGGTTCCGGTATTGGCCATGATCTTCGGGATTGCAAAAGTGTTTGGCATTCGGTCATTGATGGAGCAGGAACTGGAGCGTTACTTCTCCGGACAAACAGAAATTCTCAATCAAGTTCAGCCATTTGTGGACAAAATGCTGGATACACAGAGTGGTGGGATTGTAGCCGGGGTGTCTGCTGTCTTTCTGATCTATACAGTTATCCGCTTGCTCATGAATATTGAGGCAGCCTTTAACGACATGTGGGATATCAAGAAAAGCAGGAGATGGGAGCGTAAGATATCAGATTATGTGGCGGTAATTTTGCTTGGGCCTGTTCTACTCATTGTGGCAAGCAGTGCTACCATCTTTGTAAAAGACACCATTCAAGACTTTATTACAAATTTGGAATTCTTGGGTCAGCTGAAGTCCGGTATTGTATTCCTGCTGAAACTTTTACCGTATACCATTCTTTGGTTTTTGCTCTTTGGACTTTACCTGATCTTTCCGAATACGAGGGTCAAATTCTGGCCCGCACTTTTTGCAGGTATTGTGGCTGGAACGTTGTATCAGCTAAACCAGCAGGCATTTATTTCCTTACAGTTTGCATTCGCTCGATACAATGCCATTTATGGTAGTATTGCTTTCCTTCCTTTGTTTTTGATCTGGCTTCAGATTAGCTGGCTTATTGTGTTATTCGGCGCTGAGATTTGTTACGGTGCTCAGTATATCGACCAGTGGGAGATGAATACTGAGAAACTGAAAATCAGCTTAAACCACCGAAAGAAACTTGTGCTCCTTTTGCTTTATCGGGTGGTGAAGAAATTTGAAAAAGGAGAAGGTGCAATGTTGCTGAATGATCTGGCGGGACAAGTGAATATTCCACGGAAATATGTAGTGGATATCTGCTATGAGTTAGAGCGGTCAGGACTTATAACGCGAATAGAGGCTGATGATGTTGCGTATCAGCCCAGCTTTGACATTCATAAGATGGATTTACACACTATACTCAGTAAGTATGAAAAGGAAGGGATGGGTGATTTTGACCCTAGAAAATCAAAAGCTTTTACGGCGATTGAAGGGGCATTGAAGCAAATTGAAGGTAAATGGAAGAAAAGTGATGTTAATGTCTTGTTGAAAGACCTATGATTTGCGTTGTTTGAACGACCAGGTGAATTCAAATTCGGAGACCACTGTTCCGTCCTTCATTTTCCCGATTGTTTTAAATGTGGCTTCTGCCGATTCACCGGTTTCAATGCATTTTTCTACAGCAGCAAATGCTTTTGCACCATCTTCACAAGTAAAGTAAACTCTTCCGGTGGCTTTTTTTGTGAAGGTTGCTTTAAGGTCGACAATGATGAATGCTACTGATGGCTTCTTTCCTGTGATGGCAAGAAGACATGGAGTAGCGGTGGATAATTCTGCAGCCATACTTTGAACAGCAAAGTATGTAGACTTGAAAGGGTTTTTGGTGAGGTATTTAAATGGGACAGAGGTTGTGCATTTATTTTCATTCAACTCCCGAACCCGCAGGCCAGCTATCCAACCCATTGGAAGGCTTTTTAACATGTAAAGAGGAAACTTAAATCCGTTGGTAACCTGATTTGCCAGGTGCTGTTGTTTGGGGTTAAGGGCCATCTATTGGTTGTTTTGTTCCTTGGCCAGAATTTTCTTTTTTTCCTGGTTCATGAAGTAACTTTCCAGGGCTCCTTCGGAAAACTTGATAATCAAGAACAACACACCCAGGATTCCTAAGCTGACAAACTGGGTATCAAAATACGTGTCAATAATAGGTTCAAGAAGAAGCTGCTCCAGAATGAATAATATGACAGCTACGGTGAGCAATATCGTCGAGGCTTTACGTCCTACTTTAGCTTTTGCCAGTTGCGTAACTGTGTCGGCCAGCTGAACATTCTTGTCTTTGATTTCTTCGTTCTGCTCACGAATCTGCATATTGGCATTATCCAGCTTTTTCTGCAGTCGGTCTGAAACTCGGGTGATTACTTTAGCTTGAGCCACCAACTCCTCGTATTCATCTGAGAAGGCATCCAGGTCTTCTTTATAGATCGCATGCGTTTCAATTTTCGCTCTGAATCTCCTGAGACTATCTATCTCATCATAATAAAGCTCCTGGTTTTTGTCCATCTATACTCGGCGAATCATAAGTCGTCTTCTTCTATTTCAAAGAAGTTGAAATTTAAGTCCAGCAAATCACTGTAGTCTTCTCCAGCCTCCATCATATCATCATCACCTTCTTCAAAGTACCAGTTGATCGTGATCTTTTTTCCACTATCTTCAATTTTACTCAATCGCTTGAAAACATCAAAGAGACATTTTGAAGAGCTTGTATTAAAATACTCGAAAGCAATGTTTGTTGTGAATTCAGGACCTCCTGAGATTGCGTATTCATCAAGGTTGTCCAGAATCTTCTGATAGAACTGTATGGAATTCTCCGGACTGGATCTCCCTTTCATTTCTAACAAACCTTCATCTGGATCAAAGTTGATCAGGGGAGTTGTTCTTGTTGGTTCGATGAATACTTTTTCCATAAATTCCTCTACGGTTTGTAAGTTAATCTTTTCGTACTATCCTTCTATTCTTGGTAACCTAATTTGAAAAGTAAAATAGCTCACCTTGTCAGTCACTGGTTGAAACTTATATCTGAGTTTCTGACCCCCCGTTTTTCGGGCGATATCTATAAACCCAAGGCCACCAGTTCCCTTGTCTGAAAATTCCTGCTCTGCAAGTACTCTTTTATAAAGGGCTCTTAACTCATCAGCATCTACCGCATTGATATCATCTAGTCGCTTTTGAATTTCTTTCGTTTTTTCTGCCGGAATGTAATTACCTGTTTGCAAACTGTAAAATCTCTTTCGTGCGGCGATCATAATAAGTGCGGAGTTAGAATCATAACTACTCACTTTCATATCATCGGCGTTCACTTCGTCCAGATGATAGTACAGATTTTGTATACATTCTGTGGCTACATTGTAAAACTTCTTTTTGACCTTTCTGTTTTCCTCCAGCTCCTCAAGTCTTTCTTCCAGTGTCCCTATCATGGCAGTCACCAGGTCAAAGGTTAGTTCACCCTTGAACATCAGGATAATGTTTTGATCATAAATATTTTTGTAGCTCCTCAGATAATCCATAAATAGGGGTCAATTTTCTTTGGGCTGGAAAAGTAAGAACTTATGACTAATTAAACCAAATGTTTAATCACCTAAAACTTTGCAGTGATTATCAATCGATTAAGGTCGCCAGCATTCCAACCCTAAATTCTTCTTGCGAGCAAAATTATGTTCTTTGTTAGACTTAGCAGATTAAAACTCAATGAAAAGGCAAATTATGCTTTTCTTTATTACATTAGTATAGGTGACGGATGCCGAAAAGAGTGTAGGTATTTTTGTTAGCCGTTCCTAGAGGGAAATCGGTATAAAAATGTGATATTTCCAATAATACTATTTTTAGTATAGATTTGAGGGACTTGCTAATAGGATTTTTTTAATTCTTTCGGCTAATAGAGATTAACTAGTTAAGAGTTTAACCAACTACGTTTAAGGTATGTTAAAGAAGGATTTATATGCCAATGTCTATATTCTGACGGCATTGGTTTTGATAGGGGCGGTAGCATATTACGTCTTTGTCCTCCAGAAAGAGATTAAAAACTCTTTCAATCAAGATCCACAGATAGTTCAAATATCCGCGGAACAGGCTGCAAAAGGCCAACAAATCGTGAAGGCTGCAGTAGGAATGGGGTACGCGCGAAATGAAGGCCAGTTTGATTATTTCAAAGCAGAGTTACAAAGGGTATATCCCGAGTGGGTCAAAGGTCATCAGGCCCTGATAAATGGGGATGAAGAACTGGGAATATCTCAGCCCTCCCAGACAGATGAATACCTTGCTATGCAGGATGAGTTGAAGTTTCTATTCTTTGACATGAATAGCAATGCCTCTAATGTTTTGGATGTATCTTTTTCTTTAGATGATGCAAATATTAATAGAAGGTCTTTAAGACAATCAATAGAAGGATTGGTAAATGCTGTTCGTAAATATGAGGACGGGGTGGACAGCATTACAAGCTATTTTGTGAACAATGCCCAAAATAGGGGAGCAAGTATTGGCCTTGCCGAATACGTTGGCTTCTCAATCTTTATAGGCATCTTCCTGGTACAGGGTTTCTTTATCTTTAGACCGCTTGTGAAACTGGCAAGTGAGAACTATCTATCTGCAAACAAGGCTTTTGTGAAAGTGAAGAAATCAGAGCAGCAGCTTAAGATCAACTTCCAGAAACAAAAACTCATTAACAAGAAACTATATCTCTCACGAAAAGAGCTCGAAGAGAAAAATACGAAACTTGAGGAATCCGAGGCTAAGTTGCTTAGGTCATCTGAAGAGCAAATTAAAATCAATGAGCGTTTGATTGCAGCACAGGATGAATTGAACCTTGCATATAAGAAGCTTCAGGACTCTGAAGTGGAGATTCGGGAATTGGCAGATAAACAATTGCAGGATAATGAGAAATTATTCCTTGCAGAGAAGAAACTACAATCTACGCTTGAGAAGGAGCAGAAATCGAAAGAAGAACTGGCGAAGGCCCTTGATTCATTGAAGGGTGCACAGTCACAGTTGGTACACTCAGAAAAGATGGCCTCTCTTGGTCAGCTTACAGCAGGTATTGCGCATGAGATTAACAACCCGATTAACTTCATATCGAGTGGTATGGTATCATTGAAGATGTCCATAGAAGCGATGCGGGATATTGCCGAAGAATACACCCGACTGGACGATGGTGATGATCCGAAGGATGTGCTGGAGTCAGTGAAGGAGCTGAAAGAAGAACATGAGTATGAAGAGATAGTGGATGAGCTTGATGACCTAATCAACGACATCAACTATGGTGTGCAGCGTACCATTGAAATCGTAAAAGGTCTTAGGGTATTCTCCAGACTCGATGAGGAGGAAGCGAAGAATGCGAATGTCAACGAGAACATCGATGCAACTTTAACCCTCCTTAGAAACAAAACAAAAGGTAAGATCGAAATCACGAAACACTACGATGAAAGCATGCATGAGATTGAGTGTTTCCCTGGTCAGCTTAATCAGGTATTCATGAACATTCTTAACAATGCAGTACAAGCAATGCCGGAGGATAGAAAGGATGCCGAGATTACGATTTATACTGAAGAAGCTGATAACGAAGTTTATGTAAGGATCAAGGATAATGGGGTAGGTATTCCTGATGAAATCAAGGATCGAATTTGGGAACCATTCTTTACTACGAAAGAGGTGGGAGTAGGTACAGGTTTGGGAATGTCCATTACATATGGTATTGTTGAGAAGCACGGAGGTAAGATTGACCTGACGAGTGAAGTTGGCAAGGGTACCGAGTTTGTAATTACTTTGCCTAAGAAAATCACTCCAATCAAAAAGAAGGCAGACAAAGAGGTAGCAGAGAGCAATTAATCATTAACAACATTTAGACCAAGGGCAGGATGGAAGAGATTCAAGACCAGCAACAGATTGACCGATCAAAAGAAAAAAAGAAGTTTTCACTTCTATATGTAGATGATGAGGCTACAAACCTTCGTGTTTTCAAAGCCAACTTCAGAAAGTTTTTCAATGTTCATACTTCTACTAATCCAATAGAAGCAATTGACATTCTGAATCAGGAAGATATTCAGGTGATCGTTACTGACCAGCGGATGCCTGAAATGACTGGGACTCAGTTCCTGGAAAAGATACTTCCAGACCATCCGGATGTTATCAAGATAATCCTGACTGGATTTACGGATATTGAAGCCATTAAGGATGGTATTAACCGATGTGGTATTTTTAAGTATATCACCAAGCCATGGAATTTTGATGAGATGAAGGGTGTCCTTGAAAGAGCTGTGGATACCTATCAGCAGGCTGCTGAGAGTGAGGAGCATATGAAGGAGCTTGAGGATAGCAATGTGGAACTTGAAAATAGAGTAGAGGAAAGAACTCAGGAGTTGAATAAAATCAACAAGCGACTAATTGACAGTATTAGGTATGCAGGCTTACTACAGCAATCAATGCTTCCAAATGATCGCTATCTGAGTCGCCAGTTTAAAGATCATTTTGTCATATTCGAAACGAAGTATCTTTTCAGTGAGGAATTCGTTTGGACAACACGTCTTAATTTCCGATCCGAGGATTACACAGTGGTCTCACTAATTGAATTTGACGGAAAAGGAATTGTGGGCTCTCTAAAGACCTTAATTGCTGATTCTGTTTTGAATTACCTGACGCATGACCGAAAGATTTTTCATTCGGGCGAAATCATTAATGAACTGAAATATGAATTAGATGCTGCCGGGTCTGATGAACTACAGTGCGATATAAAAGTTTCTGTTGCAGTATTTGATCATAACGCAAATACATTACAATTTAGCGGTATCAATCAAGACATGATCGTTTTCAATGGTCAGAAGTCTACCCTACTAAAGGGAGATGAAGGGGATCACTTTGAAGATGCGATCGCTGACAAAATACCAATTGAGCCGGACGCTTCCTATTACATGTATTCCAATGGATATTACAATCAGGTAAACGAAGATGGGGTGAAATTCACATATGCAAAGTTTGAAGAGATGCTTAAATCCATTCAGGACAAGCCTATGAGTGAGCAGCGAGAGTTCTTGATGAGTAATTTGCAAACATGGAAAGCAGGATCAAGCCTCAATGATGACATTTCTATCATTGGCTTTAAACTCTAATTTTTTGGGATGGCAAAGGCGAGCAGTTTTAAAAATTGGTGCACCGAGAATATAAGTCCGCAATCATGGACCAGAATCTGCCTTAAATGTGTGGATGAAATCAGAAGTAAGGGTCATACGCTAAAGGAAATGGAAGACCTTAATCCAGATGTTGAGATTGATGATGAACTACTGGATGCATTAAATGCTGCTCTCTCAGAACTCTATGAGATGACAGTAAATGAGGAGCTGCTCGCTACCCATTAGTGGGCTAGGTTGTCAATTATTTTATTTCGAACCCAAGTACACAGACATCATCCGTCTGACTGGTGTTTTTAGACCATTCCGCAAAGGTCCTTTCAATGATTTTTTGCTGCTCCAGTATGGGTTTACTGGATGATTTTTCTATCAGCTTATTGAAGTTTTTAGACATAAACTTCTTATCATGCTCTCCTCCAAATTGATCCTGAAATCCATCTGATGAAAGGAAAATTCTGTCTTTTACCTCCAGTTGAATAACCTCTTTGGTAAGCTGAGCATGTACCTCTTGCTCGTCACCTTCAATACCACCAACCATTTGTCTAGGAGTCTTATATATAGTCAGTTCATTGCTATTATGTTTCACCAGTCGGAGTGGAATGCCAGCACCGGCAAACTCCATCTTCAAAGTATCCAGATCAATCACGCAGATACCTATTTCCATACCGTCTCTATTGACCTCTTCTGTCTCCCTCTGAAGCTCAAACTTGATTACTTTGTCTAATCTGGAAATGATCTTCTTAGGATCCAGATAGTTTTGATAATAGACGATATTAGTCAACTGATTGCTACCCATGATGGACATAATAGCTCCGGGAACTCCGTGACCCGTGCAGTCACCACAGGCAATGATCATGAATTCATTGTTGCCTCTTCTTACCCGCTCAAACCAATAGAAGTCTCCTCCGATGATATCTTTTGGCCTATACATGACAAAGGATTCTGGAAATACACTTTGCAAGGTATTTAATGGTGGGAGTGTGGAGCGCTGGATACGTTCTGCATAGCTAATACTATCGCGAATCTGAGAAGAAACTGAAACGAGCTGATTCTTCTGCATTTCAATCTGCGTCTTCTGATCGATTAGCTGTTTATTGGTTTGACGCTGCTCATCTATCTGACCTATTAGGTTTTGTGACATGAGCGCCATCTGCTTAGCCAGCTTTCCAATTTCATCCTTGGATCCCATTGGAAGCTCTACGTCTAGATTACCTTTGCCTAGTTCCTCTGCTGCGTTGCTAAGTTTTACGATTGGTTTCACAAATAAATTCGCTGCTACCAGCGCCAAAACGATTGTTAATGCCAATACGGGTAATACTGCCCACAAAATTTGATTTCTAATCTGAGTCAGAGGGGCATATGCTCGGTCTTTAGGAATACTCAAGATGAGTGTCCAGTTATTCCCTTGAAAAGACAGGTAATTAGTATCTCTTGTTACAAAATAGAGCTTTTCCTGTGTTTCAAGGAAATTAACGCCTGGCTCGTTCAGAGAGGAAATGAGATCATATTCTTCGTAAGTAGAGGTAAGAATACTTGATGGATCTAGATTGGAATATAAAATCGTACCCTCTGTGTCCAAAAGGTGAATATCCAGATTTCTGGAGGTGTCTGAACTTAAAGAGTACTCGCCTACAATTTTGAAAAGCTCATCTACTAAAATACGACCAACTAATACACCTATCTCTGTATTGTCTATTAGGCTGGTAACCTTAGTTGCCAGATGTATGACTACACGACCAACAGATTCAGATGTAGATACATCTACTGTTGCTTCTTGTCCATTCATCAACCTTGTCCAGTAAGGTGTTTCAGGGTGTTGCTTTCCAATAGATAGTCGCTTACTATCAGCAATTCTGACCCTATTCAGATCAAAGTAAGAAAATGAATAGTAGAGGTCATTCAGGTTTTCAAGTTCTTGTAGACGCTGTGTTAATTGCTCAGGGTTTGGATTATTATTTCTAAAGTATGGACTTTTTGCAGCTAATCGAATATCATTTAACCTGGAAAACATGAATCGTCCGATATCCGCACTGATGCCCCGTGACTGCTGAGTCATGCTTGAAACGATCTCTTCTTTGAACGTTTGTTCTACTTTTTGATCGGCAAAAAATGAAAGGACGCCTGCTGTAAATAATACCAAGAAAAGACAGAGTATGGTAAGTTTGGCGTATATATTCATAGAATGAGTTTCTCTGTTTGATCAGTAAAAATAAATCTTTTCGCTTTGCTAATCTATGAGATATGGGTGATAAGTCAATAAACGATTTCATACCTTCTTATCCCCAAGCGTATTATCTTCGCCACTATTAAAACTAAATCCGCCAATGAAGTTTCTAATAACCGCCTCAATAACGCTATTATCCTTTTTAACACAAGCTCAGAACTTGACTACTTATCGTAGCTCCAGGTCCGTAGACGAAACAGTTGATCGAATTGTGGAGATCATCAAGCAAAAGAAACTGGCTTACTTCGAAACGGTCAAACACGACGAGGTAGCAAAGGAGTACGGCGTAGACATTCCCCCCACACGAATGATCCTCTTTGAAGATCCTAACTTGATGATTGAGCTGATCTCCTGCAGGCAAACTACTGCCCTGGACTTACCGATGAGAATTTTGGTGTGGGAAGAGCACGGTGATGTTTATGTAGGGTTTTTTGATCCTAAGGTGATGAAAAAAAGATTCATGCTACATGAATGTGATGATATCATTACCAGCATGTCCCGCTTGAAAGTTCGTGTTGTTAACGAGGCACTTAGGGAAGGGGATTAAGAGGGATAGCCCACCTGACTTTATCCCACCTGAATTTCAGTGAATCTTCTGCAAAGTAAAACAGCATTCGCTCTTGCGATTGATCAACATATCGGGGTGTTACTTTCAATCGAAAAGCATCAAGTGAATCCTTATAATTGTAAGAACCCCACTGATCCCATTCTTTATTAAAAATCACAGTCCATTGAGGAGTATCGGGAACTGTGAAAATGGAATAACTGCCACTATCGAGCTTAAAAGTATCAACCATTATTTCTCCGGCAAATGATACATAAGTAGCATCATTTGCCCCTGTTCTCCACATTTCTCCAAATGGAACCAAATAATCGGAACCTTGGCCGAATATTTTCCGCTCCTTCACGCCAGGACTGCTAAATTCGATATACACATCAATACCATGAACCTTTGCACTATCTGATCGTAGCGGTGATGGTCGCTTCTGAGGGTCAGAAGTACAACCACTTTGAGCAAGGATCAAACATGTTGCTGAAAATAATAGTACTGAATTTGAACGGAAAAATGTCCGAAAATGAAATACTGATCTCATGAGGATAGTCGATAACGTACTGAATAATAGTATGTTACAAAATTGGGTATATTATTTGCCAGTTGAAGATAAAAACTATTCATGATATGGGAATAATAGGCATTGAAATACCCCAGCTCAACGAGGAGCAAGATATTGAAGTTGAAGTTCGCGTAAATGGAATTAAAAAACAATATCAGTATCGGGTTGAAATTTTTAGATGGGATGACTGTCCATACCCTACAGAAGATCGTGTTGAATGCATTCGTCAGTTAGTTAATGGATATGATCAGAACTGGAATCTGGCACATATTGGGTTGCCAACGGACGAATACATTCCGATAACCTTCAAAAAGAAACGCTAGAAGGGTAAGTCATCATCTTGTGAAAAGTCCTCCTTTGCCCATTCTTGAGTAGGTGGAGGTGGCGTTTCCTGTGTTCCTCCGGATTTTTTATCTATCCGCCAGGCTTGTAGGCTGTTAAAATATTTTACCTCACCTTGTGGGTCTGTCCACTTCCTTCCTTTAAGATTAAAATTTACGGTGACCTCATCACCTATATTGATACTATCCAGTTGTTCACAGTTGCTTTGGATGAGTTCAAATTTGACAAACTCGGGATATTGGGGGTTTTCAGCATATTCCAGCACGAACTCCCTCTTTTTAAATGTCTCTTTAATGTTTTGTGTATCGTACTTCTCTACGATCTTGCCTTCTACAATCATGTTTTTTTTATAACTATTGTTCAATTTTGATGGTTCAACATGCAAGTATGACAAAGTCTAAGAAATATTTTCTGGTTGGAGCCATCATTTTTGTAATCATTCTGATAATTATCGCTATTGACTTCAGTAACCGCACGGTGGCCCCTTGGGAAAAAGACAAAACTGAGATAAGTAATGGGAAAGAATAAAGTAGATATTTCTCAAATCGACCTGAAGAAGGAAAAGGATAAGATTACAGACCTGCCTGGCTTGATAGAATATGCCCACCATGCCGGGAGTGCGATTATCAAACCTGAAGATAAAGGCAGGATAAAAGGAAATGCTGTTGCAGCCATGCATGACCAGACAGATCGACAATTCCGACAACTTTACGAGCAGATGCAAACACTAATTGAACAGGCTAAATACCTTAAGGGTAGAGTAGAAGTTTCTGAGCGTATTTATCAAGCGACTGTACCGTTTCAACCTGTTATGGGTAAAGTTTATTTCTTATATAAGAAAGGGGATGGGACCGATCTTCTTTCGATGGTCAGTCCGGATGAATGGGGAAAAAGCTTTCCTTATGAAGCGTTTGAGGCAGAAGTTCGGCTCCTTTCAGATCATACATGGGAAATTGTGAAAACCAATAATCAGGAGTACCAATATTAATAGCTTGGTTACCTGGTGTCTACCTTAAGTGACCGAATGTTAACCACAAAACAACCAACAATTTCGTTTTACGCTTGTTCTTTGCAAAACCAATTCACTCGTTTTGTGCGTTGTTTAGTTAAGTAAAAGTGAGAGTTTATAAATTGATGAAGTTAGTAAAGTCGGTTCTCTGGGTGCTCAGCTTTTTCCTTGTATTGGGATGCAACAATAATTCCGAAGATACGGGAATAGATTGTACAGCATCTGACTTGAGTATCTCGGTGGTGTCATCAACAAAATCTGATTGTGATGTTCCGGGATCGATTGTGGTAAAAGCGGATGGAGGAGAAGAGCCATATTCGTTCAGCCTCAATGAACTTGATTTTCAAGGATCTGAATCGTTTGATAACCTTTTTGCTGGTAATTTTAACATAACCGTCAAGGACAATCTTGGCTGTACGGCTGAAGTTAAATTCACGCTGGAATCTGAACCTACGGGAATAACTTTAGATCTTACCAGCACAAATACACCATGTGGATCTTCAGAAGGTAGTATTGAAGCAGAAGCCAATGGCGGAACAGGAGTTTTGTTATTTGCGCTTGGTGGTGGTCAATTTTCTGAAATAAACATTTTTTCTGGTCTTAGTCAAGGTGAGTACCAGGTGACTGTAAAAGATGAGGAAAGCTGTGAGGTAACAAAGACCATTCAGGTTCTGACCAATACAAGTCTTGCGGCAGATATTATGCCTATCATCCAAAAGGACTGTGCCATTTCCGGGTGTCATAACGGTTCACAGTCTCCTCGGCTCACAACCAATCAGGAGGTCATTGAAAATGCTGCACGGATTAAGTCCGAAACACAAGCTGGAAGTATGCCTAGAAATCGCACCCTGTCAGATCAGGAAATTGCACTTATCGCCTGCTGGGTAGATGATGGAGCTCTGAATAATTAAGGTATATACTTTTAATGTTGTTACATTAATTAGTATCTTTAATATCACACTAACACTCAAGCACTATGAAAAATCTTGTCCTATTTCCTCTTTTATTGTCCTTTCTGATCTATATGGGGTGTTCTAACAATAGTGAAGAAGATACAGAGATTGATTGTGAGTCATCAGATTTGGAGCTACAGGCTACTAATATTGTCAATCCTGATTGTGATACGGAGGGATCATTTACCCTTGAGGCCACAGGTGGTACTTCTCCTTATTCTTACAGTCTTGATGATGGTGATTTCCAGTCTTCCGGTGAGTTTTCGAATTTGGTTGCCAAAACTTATACTGTGGCGGTTACAGATGCCGATGGTTGTACGTTTCAAGGCACTTTTGCTTTAGAAGCAGGACCAAATGGAATCAGCTTGTCGATAGATAAAACTAATTCTTCCTGCACCAGTAATACAGGAACAATCACGGTGAACGCTTCCGGTGGAGACGGATCATTTACTTATTCACTTGATGGTGGGACTGACCAAGTTGAAAATTCATTTGAAAACATTGGAGCAGGTGATTATGAAGTCACAGTGACAGATGGCACTGGCTGTTCGGCCACTACATCTGTCAAAATTCTCACAACTATCAGTTTGGAAGGAGATATCATGCCCCTTTTGCAAGCAAACTGTGTGGTGAGCGGGTGTCACAATGGAGATAATTCCTGTGGTTCTTCATGCAATTGGAGTGTTAAGACAAATGTGTTGGAAAAAGCTTCTGAAATTAAGTCACGTACGGGTAGTGGGGTTATGCCTCCTGCCGGGTCAGGTCAGAGTCTTACACAAGCTGAAATAGATATGATAGCCTGTTGGGTTGATGATGGTGCCCTCGACAATTAATTTTTATGATACAGAAATTGCTTCTTTTAATGCTAATGTTGGGATGTCTCTCAGGGTATACTCAACGATATAAATCCGATAATACGCACATTCGCTTCTTTTCCGATGCGCCTATGGAAGACATAGAGGCTATCAATGAGTCTGCTTCCAGCATCATAGATGTGGAGAAAATGGCCATTGTGATTGTGGTTCCGATCAAGTCTTTTTCTTTTCAGAAGAAACTAATGCAGGAACACTTCAATGAAAATTACCTGGAGTCGGATCAATACCCTAATGCCACTTTTAAAGGTAAGCTGCTTGATTGGGATGGAAGTACAGGAGAGGCGGATGCCAGAGCAATGGGGACCATGGAGATTCATGGGGTAGAACAGGAAATCACAATAAAAGGTACTCTTAATTATTCAGATGAAGAGCTTAGTGTGGAAGCAGTATTTCCTATAAAATTGGCTGATTATGATATTAAGATTCCAAAAGCAGTTTTTTACAAGATCGCTGAAGAAGTAGAAGTCACCGCTAAATTTCAATACAAACCTTATGAGAAGAATTAGTTATTTATTCTTGATGACACTTTCATTTGTCGCTTTTACCCAGGAGAATGAGCTCATGGAGCTACTTGAATCTGAGCAGGCAGAATCGGAAGGATACGTGTCTGCTACCTTCAAAAGCACAAGAGTGATTAATGGACACTCGATCGAAACCCGATCCAATGGTGTTTTGGAGTTTATTATCAGCCACCGATTCGGAACACTAAATTCAGGGTATGATGAGTTTTTCGGACTTGACTTTTCAACTATTCGATTGGGGCTGGAGTATGGATTGACTGATAATCTGAATATAGGTATTGGCCGGTCCTCGTTTGAAAAAGTAGTTGATGCCTTTTTGAAATATAGGCTTATTCGCCAGTCTGATAACTTTCCTTTTACTGCGACAGCATTTACCAGTTTTGCCAGGGAAACTGCAGATGGACCGGAGGGCACGGATAGAAATGCATATACCGGTCAAATTCTCATTGCAAGGAAGTTTAATTCCAACTTCAGTTTTCAGGTGGCCCCCACTGTGATTCAGCGTAATCTCGTGGCTACCACAGAGGATGCTAACTTACTAATCGCAATTGGGCTGGGAGCGAGATACAAGGTTTCGAACCGAATTGCTATTGTAACCGAATACTACCCTCAGATTACCGATAAATCTTCTCAATTCCAAAATGCATTTGCTGTAGGAGTGGATATAGAAACCGGAGGACATGTTTTCCAGTTGCATTTTACGAATGCTACTCAAATGAATGAGCGTGGTTTTATTGGGGAAACAACAGAGAGCTTCTGGGATGGAGATATTCATTATGGGTTCAACATCACCCGTGTGTTTGATCTAAGACCCAATAAGTAAAGTTTTTCATATCGATCATATTCCTGAAACCAGATTAATTTGATCTAAAATAGGTTTATTTGGTCTGACAATTGTTTTAGGTGTGGTTTGAATATGAAACAATTCTTTTATTCATTAATTCTCCTGCTCGTATGTCATTTAGCTCAGTCACAAGATGTGATCGTCACGAATGAGGGAGATACGATCGATTGTAAGATTACCAGGATCACCAATGAGTTTATCCACTTTTCCGTTTTTGATGAAAGTGGCTTTCTTTTAATCCGATCCAGATTACCGAAAACTCAAATTCAGCATTACCACCAGGGAGAAGAGCAGGGTACTATGGATGTAGTATCTTCATCACCGGAGATAAAAGAAGAAGATAGATTCGTTATCACTGAGTTCAATCCTGCATCTTTTAGATTAGCAGTAAACACTGGTTATACGTATCAGTTCGGAGGATATGAAGGATGGCCGGACTCCTATCAACAGCAATTAAAATCCTTATGGAATTTAGGAGCTGATTTTCATTATTTCTTATCGGATAACCTTGGCGTAGGTTTGAAATACAATTACATTTTTACGAATGCAGAGGAAGATTTTGATCCTACTATTTATCCCATTTCGACGATCCGCGATGAGCGCATTCGATTTTCCTATGCCGCCATTTCGTTGATGTATAGAAACTTCCTGTATGATGATCAGGTTATCCAGTACTTTATAGCTGGCGGGATTGTTAATTATAAAACAGATGGACTGGTCGATGGTAGTAAGTTTTATGAGGAAGGAGACACATTCGGACTTGCCATAGGAGTTACTTATGATTTCCTTTTTACGGAGAACTTCGGAATGGGTGCTGGAGTAGAAGTTAACGTTGCTAAACTAACCGAGATTAATACCAGCAGAGGACCAGCACTTGTCGACTTTTCCCTTACAAGGGTAGATTTAACCTTGGGTATCCGGCTATATAAATAGAAGAGAAGTTTAGATACTTGCTCTTACCGCTACAATAAAGTTCCTGCCAGGGGCACTAATACCCGAAGAATACGGACGATAGTGTGTATCCAGAATGTTTTCAACTCCCGCGTTTACATTTAGATTTTCATTGATTTGGTAGCTGGATTTCAGATTTAATGTATACCATCCTGGAGATCCGGAATCAGTATAGAGGTATGCTTTCCTGTCAATCTCTGATATAGGGATTTCATCAGCGTCCCGATCGCCATTATACTCAATGTAAAACTCTGATCTGAGTTTATTTTCCTGGTAAGTCACTGAAGCTTTGCCAAAAATCGGAGTGGTGTGTCTCAGCGGCCCATCATTGGTAATGTCTCGTCCACCCGTGTAGCTGATGGTTTTTGATAGGGCCCAATTTTCAGCTACTTCCGCTGTGAAAATCAAACTGCCCCCATAAATCTCCGCATCCCCGGTATTCACTTTGGCAAACACGTCCAGTGTTTCCCCATCGATAGTGGCGGTAGAACTACCATCCAATGTAAAAGGTCCATCAATGATGGCATCAAATAATCGGCTATGGAAAGCAACTACTTTAAATAGCGATCGCTCCGTTTTTCGTTGGTAAGCCAGCTCGTAGCTCAAAGAATACTCAGGTGTTAAGTTTGGGTTAGGTACCACGAGGCTATTCCCCACGTCAAATACTTTTCCTACATCATCGATGTTTGGTGAGCGAAAGCCGGTGGAGATATTATAACTAATCTTGTTTGCTTCATTTAAATTGATAGCCAACCCGAGTGAGCCGTTCAATGCTGAGTTTTGCAAGTCTATTTCATCAGAATTGTTGGCCAACGCCCGATCATCTGTGGTCTTTGCTTTCAGGCTGATTGTATTGAACCGTATTCCACTATTGAGGGTCACCTGCTCGGTAAGTTCATTTACGTAGCTTCCATACACGGCGAATGAAGTGAAGTCACTTCCTCCGTCAGGATATCGACTGCCAGTCTCAGAGATTTCACCGGTTTCAATGTTTCTCCTAAAAGCATCGGACTGGATATTATTGTAGTAAAAGTCAACACCGTAATAAAGATTTGATCTTGAAAACTCTTTGTCAAAATCTAGAGCAGCAGAATACATGTCCACCAGCTCTGTTCTCGTTCGAAGGCGATCATCTCCAAATCCACGATCATTTCTGCTCTCCTCAAATTTTTGATAGGCTAACGTGACCTTGGCCTGATCAAATAAAGCATTGCTTTCATAGAAGTTGACTTTCAGATTATGCATCTGCCATTTCTGTGGACCATAATACCACTCGGCAGCTGCCAGTGAATCCGTATCAGGACCCAGTGTCTCTGTTAGGTTATCGTACCTCGGAATGTCAGTGGTAGTGCTGTAATAAAAACCGTAACTAATATCCGTATTGGGGCTTATTCTAAACCTGGCTTTTGAGATGGTGTTAAACAGGTCATATCCCGAAAATTTCTGGACGTTAATATCGTCATTACGAACAAGCTGATCTTGTCCATTGATGCGCTCAACGTAGAACTCCCTTTCGAATTCTCCTTCATATCCTCCGGAGCGGTTTCCTCCGGCTCGCAGGTCATCAAATGCGGTAAATGAGGAAGAATGAAAGAATGTAAACTTTTGCTTAGCTACAGATACATCCACGTGTCCTGTTCGTTCGTTTGCAGCAGTGCTGTAGCGAGCCATCGCATTGGCTGACACATCTGCAATTGCATCTGAGGACCACTTGGGATTTATGGTGTGAAAGTCCATCACCCCACCTAATGCGTCACTTCCGTAAATGACAGAACCCGGCCCGAAGATCACTTCTGAACTTTCGAGTGCATTCGGGTCAATGTTGATCACATTCTGCAGGTTACCACTTCTGAAGATTGCATTATTCATTCTCACACCATCCACTACCAGCAATACGGAATTGGCCGCAAATCCACGAATCTTCGGTGATCCTCCTCCAAGCTGGCTTTTCTGAACAAATACCTGGCCTGAATTTGCCAGGAGATCTGCTGATGTTTGTGGGTTCTCAAACTGAATGGTTTTCTTACCGACCGTCATGATTTGCTGGGATACATTTTCTTCCTCCTGTTCCCATTTGTTAGCAGAGATCACCACTTCGTTAAAAGACATGATTTTCTCTTTTAATGAAACCCTGAGATCATTGCCAAAATACGCGATTGATTGCTGGTGGAAAGAAGGGTGTTGAAAAAAGACCAGTCCCTTTGGGAAAGATGAGATATCTGCAATGCCTTTTTCATCTGTGTAAGAAACATCCTCTTTGTTCTCATGATAAATAAATACATCTACGATAGGCTTTCCACTGGCATTGTCAACGACCAATGCTTTTTGTGAGTAGATAGTAAAGGAGGCGAGAAGTAAAAGAAAGGTAATCGTAAGATTAAGTCTCATTCAGTTGTTAATTTCGGTTTTTGATTCAGGTCAAAACTAGAAGCAAAAATTGAGCCGTTCATGCCTATTATAAAATCAAAATATCATAAGAGGCCGTGGTATTTTTTCAACGGTCACTTCGAGACCATTATCCCTTCACTTTTCTATAAGGTTGAAGGGATCGCATATGATCGTGAACGACTTGAATTGGAAGATGGTGACTTTTTAGATGTGGACTGGGTGAGAAACGGAAACAATAAGCTCATTGTGTTGAGTCACGGTCTGGAGGGGAGCGCCGATAGGCACTATATCAAGCGTCCTGCTCAATATTTTTCGCAAAAAGGGTGGGATGTACTAGCGTGGAATAATCGTAGCTGTAGTGGCGAGATGAACCGATTGCCCAGATTTTACCATCACGGTGCTACGGAAGACATTGCAGCGGTAATTGACCGGGGTTTTGAAGAAGGCTATGAGGAGGTTGTGCTGATTGGTTACTCGATGGGGGGAGGCATGCAACAGAAGTACCTGGGCGAGCGGGACCCAGACCCAAGAATCAAAGGTGCCATTTCGTTTTCTGTGCCGTGTAATGTGCAAAACAGTGCGGATATGCTTCGAAAGGGAGCAGGAAGAATCTATGAGAAACGTTTTGTCTCTAAGCTCAAGGAGAAAATACTAGCCAAAGCAGAGGTAGTTGAAATGGATGTGGATGGAATTCGGGATGTCAAAAACTTCCGTCAGTTGGATGAGAGATTCACCTTAAAGGTGCACCCGGAATATGACAGTGCGGATGATTTTTATGCACGGATCACCAGCGATCAGTTTTTACCAAATATTAAAATCCCACTTTTGATTGTGAATGCGATCAATGACCCCATGTTAGGAGAACCGTGCTACCCAATCGACTTAGCAGAAAGCAGTGATAATATCTACTTAGAAATGCCTGAGAAAGGCGGGCATGTCGGCTTCACCATTCCTAAGAGCGAATGGAGCTATATGGAGTATGCGGCAGATTGGTTTATTGAGGAGGTAATTGGTAGGGAATAATTAGCCGACATTATCTAATTTTAACTTCTCACCAATTAACTAACATTATGAAAGCATTTAAATCTGTTCTCCTTGCTTTGGGATTTCTATTTTTTTCTTGTGGAGATGATGATGGAGGAAGTACTACCGGAGGCACGTTCACTTTCGACGGTCAAACCTATACTGCTGTAGATGGGTTCATTGAAGACTATGGAGCGGTGGATCCTTTCGAAGGAGGCGGAACAGCCACCCACCTTAATTATGTAATGGGAATATCAGATGCTGACTTTAAAGAATATATGGATGAGGGAGATCTTTATTTCGGAGGTGATGATGGGGTGTCCATTGTTATTTATCTAAACCTATATTCTGATGGAGTGACTTCTTTTCAGGAAGGTACGTTTAGCTTCATTGATTTGGACGGGGCATCTGCAGTGGACATATCGGGAGAGTCATTTTTCACCAGAGGCGAACTTGAGTTGGATGATGATGGGTTAGCTCCGAATGGAGATTTAGATGGAGCAGAATATGAAATTACCGGTGGAACTATCACACTCACAGGTTCAGAAACAAACTATACGATTGATTTTAACTTAGTCATTACTGAATGGGAAACGGGCACTCCGGTAGGCAATGCCGTAGGTTCATACAGTGGTGAATTTCAATATCAGGATAATTCTGGAAATTGAGAGAATTTCTCTCAATTTCCCTCCTTCTCAAACTTCAACGCTGCGCCATTGATGCAATATCGTAAACCCGTTGGTTTGGGACCATCCGGAAAGACATGACCTAAGTGTCCGTCACAGCGAGCGCATAGCACTTCTGTTCGTACCATGCCATAGGAGCGATCATCTTCTTCTGCGACATTCACTTCGTTGATCGGTTCGTAGAATGAAGGCCAACCGGTTCCGGATTTGAATTTGGTTTCGGATGCAAAGAGTGGAAGGGAACAGGCGGCACATACGAAAGTACCTTCTTCTTTAACGTTATTTAAGTCGCTTGTAAAAGCACGTTCTGTGCCTTTTTCGCGCAGCACGTAGTATTCCAGTTCGCTCAGTTGACTTTTCCATTCCGAATCAGATTTTTCAATTTTCTTGAAAGGAAGATCAGCTTTCGATGGCTTTTCTTTCTTCTGTTGTGCACAGGATAAGAATGAAAAGGTAATCGCTAAAAGTACAATTAGATTTTTCATACCCTACAAACGGTTTTTATGGTAAGATCAGTTTCATTAGGTGGTAATAAAAGCCTCAATTTGCAAGAGACACGACCATCTTATTTAAGGAATTCGATGATCAGTCGTTTAAATTGATCAGACTGTTCAATAAAAGGAAAGTGTCCTGACTTTTCCAGTTTTTCAAAGCGAGAGGTTGGGATGAGTCCATTGAGCTGCTTTCCTGCGAATGCTGTTAATGGATCATGTGTTCCATAAACCAACAATGTAGGAACCTTAACCGCTTTTAATGCTTCTTCCAGGTTATAAGTTGAAAGGTCATTACCTAAATAGCGTAGAAGCTTACTTGTCT
Source organism: Ekhidna sp. (assembly GCF_965221965.1). Lineage (GTDB taxonomy): Bacteria > Bacteroidota > Bacteroidia > Cytophagales > Cyclobacteriaceae > Ekhidna. Next base: position 1,879,702 of record NZ_OZ244926.1, on the reverse strand, counting down.
GCATGTAGTCTTCATTGAGGGACAGTGAAAGGCTATCCACATAGGAGGGGTTGTAGAATTGGTGCTTAAAACCAATCTTCATTAGTGATTCAATGGATTTGATCTCTCGGTTTTTGAATGCCTCACTTTGATAAATCTGATTTTGTTTCTCAATATCCTCACCTGTAAATCGTTGTGAAAGAATTTCATTGGCTTTCGCATCAATCTCATTGTTCGCACCAACGGAGTTGATCAGCATCAAAGATTTCAGATGATCAGGATATCTAATGGCATAGTGCATGGCCAATAGACCACCCCATGAATGAGCCATAAGATTGATCTTTTCGATTTTAAAAGCCTTGCGCAAAGCTTCTATGTCCTCAACAAAGTTTTTCATGGTGATAGCCGTTGTATCTACCTCCTTAGTGGATTGTCCGCAAACTCGCTGATCATAGAAGATGAGTTGATAGTCATTGGCTAATGTAGATAGGCCTTCCTGTAAGTAGGTATGATTTAAACCCGGACCACCATGGACGATGATGATGGGTTCTCCATTCCCAATTACCTCGTAGTAGAGGCTGGTTCCATTGACATTTTTAAATCCTGTTTCAATTTCAATCGGAGACGAAAAATCACATGAGATGAGAAGAAGTGTAAGGGTTGCGATAATTGGTTTCATATGCGATGATTTGGGTTATTTCAAAATACCAAGATACTGTTCCCAAACCCCAACTTCCTCTTTGCATTGCTTAGCCATCACCCGGGAAATCTGAGCGATATGTCCCAGGTCATGCACGACCCAGCTGGAGAGCAAATGACTAAGTGTCACTTCACCTAGCTCAGGATGTTTTCCTTTTTTATTCAGGTTGCTTTCAATATCAAGCGATTTGAGTACTTCCAGGTTGGCTTTTCTCAGGGTTTCAAACTCTTCCAGCAGCTGCTGAAGGTTTTTGCCTTTGCTTTCCTTAAACTGAGCAAACCGATCGTAAGGTTCAAACGATTTTTCAATACCGTATTCCAAAATAATTTTCGTCCGTGGGATCCAATCTGTTTTCTCGCCATGAATGAGGTGACCAACGATATCATACGGGCTCCAGGTGTCCGGACCTTCATTGGGAGTAGTCCAGTCTTCAGATAGGCCCTGGAGCAGTTGCTTCAAAACCACAGGGGTTCGTTCCAGTATTTGGATAGATTTTTCTAAGTTGAATTGCATGGATTAAAGATACGATGAGTTGGGGTTTATTAAACACTACCTATTTCTTGCGAGGCACTCTGACCATGATACAATGCGCTCCGGGCTGCTTGCAATACTCTATCTCTAGCGCGGATCTTCCATTTTAGCATTTGTGGAATGGAGCGATCCGTGCTTTATCAGTTTCGTAGCACGGAAGTAACTTCCGCGCTAGCTGGGTGAAGTGTCAGAAGGTGCACTGGTGCGGTCAAGTCCTGATGAAGCTTGCAAAGAGGCAGTTTGGCACATAACCGATAGTGCCTGTTAGATTTAGTTTTTATCCGTTAATCCAAGTCTTGGCAGTTCCGGTGAATTCCAGTTCAGCCTGTTCAATGGCCTGTTCCTTCGTTTCATGGTATGTATCATTCAACACGTTCCAGTTAGAATCACAGTAGAAAAGATAATATCCAGGATCTTCTTCGTATTTACAGATTGCCAGTTGGTTCAGGCGTTCGAAACCTTCTGCATAGTGAGTTGTGAAGCCAGTTCGCACATGTTCATCAGTTAAGATGTTCGTTATTAAGACGTTCGCCTCGTCTATGGTAGTTGGTGTTTCCAAGTTCGTGAGTTGTTCAGAAGTGTCCGTTCAGGTTCTGCGCCAATGCAGTCAAATTAAATCTAACGCCAAGCTAGCAGGAGTGGGCCCCGAGCTTGGCAGAAAGCACTAAGATAGCTCTGCTAACCAACACCTACAACGGTAACTACAAAGAGCGGCGTTCAGAAGATCAAATCCAGAAGTACGAACATGACTAGGAGAGAGGCGCTTTCAGAATGGGTAGTGGAGCGGTGAAGATCAGATGAATCTGGCAGAAGGATGCTTAGGCGCATTCGCGCTAGCAACTGTTAGCATCAGTTCTTTAAGAAGTTATTTAGATAATTATGTAACTCCTTCCTCACTTTCCTTCGTTTTTGAAAAATGTAGTACGGCTTAAATTTCTCAATAGAACCCATGAAATAGGGCATTAAAACATATTCAGGTGTTATTATATCGTAGTTCAGTAGTTCTACTCCAGTTCTCGAATCAACAAGGTAGAAATACAGTCCAAGTCCTGGGGGATCATAGTTGTTTTGAAAATATCTATATGTTATTATATAATCCCTGTCAGAATCTGAATTTGTATCAACTCCAATTGCGCTGAGTTCTTCTTTAATTAAATTATTAAGCCAATTGACTTGTTCTGCAGGAATTGCAATAGCCAATGAGTCTCCAATCTTCAAGCGATCAGCGTATTGAAGAGTGTTAATTAGAGATTGTTTGCGAAGTTCAATTTTCTCTATACTGTTAACTCTCTTGTATTCCTCAGTCATCAAGTTCAAAGCTTCGTTTGAATTAGGTAATCTCACTCCAATATTATCGATGGTAGCTTCTTTAGGCCGTTCTTGATATTTGAATTGAGCAAAAACGATACTTGGAATTATCAGAAGTAAAGTAGCGACATTTCTCATATTGATGCTAACTATAATATAACAAACACAAACCCGTGCAAATCAGGGTTTAAATTCGTTTAACGTATTGCTTTCAAATATAGGGATTGTAGCAATATCACTTCAACCGCTCAATCGCCATCTGGGCCACACGTTCACCAATAGCAAGCGATGAGGTGGCAGCAGGAGAGGGGGCATTGCCCACATTGATAAACTTGTCATGCTCAACTACCAGGAAGTCATCAATGAGTCCACCTTTTCGGTCACAGGCTTGTGCACGCACGCCGGAACCACCTTTTTTCAGGTCTTTCTTTTGGATCTCCGGGATCAATTCCTGCAAAGCTCGGGTGAAGGCTCCTTTCGAGTAAGAACGGTACATTTCTCCAAAACCGGTCTTCCAGTATTTGGCAGCCACACGCATGAAACCTGGGTAGAATAATGTCCCAAGTAGTTCCTTCATGTTGATCTGGCTCTTTTTATATCCTTCTCGTGCAAAAGCCAAAACCGCATTCGGACCTGCTTCAATGCCTCCATCGATGTGGCGAGTAAAGTGTACACCCAGGAATGGGAAGCTCGGATCAGGAACGGGGTAGATCAGGTTTTTTACCAGGTGCTCTTTCTCCGGCTTGATCTTGTAGTACTCTCCCCGAAAAGGAACGATCTTGAAGTCAATCTTTGCGCCGGAAAGCTTCGCGATCTTGTCGGTATAGAGTCCTGAGCAATTGACGACCACCCGGGTGGTCAATCGTTCATTCTCCGTATGAACGTGTATGAATCCACGCTCTTCTTTGAAGGACACCAGCTTGTTGGAAGAGAAGATCTCTCCACCAAAATGCTTGAATTTTTCTGCGTATTTGTCCGCAACCACTTTATAATCGATGATACCTGTTTGTGGGACATAAAGTCCGCTTACACCTGCCACATGTGGTTCATATTCTTTTAGCTCTTCAGCTCTCAGCTTTTTGATGCCCTGTAGACCGTTTGCTTCCCCTCTCTCATGTAAAGTATTGAGTGCGTCGAGCTGCGTTTCTTTGGTAGCTACTACAATCTTTCCACATAGCTCGTAAGGGATTTCTTCCTCGTTGCAGAAGTCGAGGAGCATGTTATAGCCATCCACACAGTTTTTGGCTTTGTAGCTACCTGGTTTGTAGTAGAGCCCGGAATGGATTACCCCGCTGTTGTGGCCTGTTTGATGCTGAGCGATGGTGCGCTCTTTCTCAACAATAGCAACTTTGTAGTTGGGGTTCTTTTCTTTGATTTTCAGTGCGGAAGCAAGCCCAACGATACCCCCACCAATCACAACAACATTATACATATACCTGAGTGAATAACGGTTACAAAGATGCTCTCCTTTGGTGGGATAGGCAAGTCATTCAGGCCACTTGATTGTGTTTTCATCTGCAAAGAGTGGCCCCCATTGGATTTCCTCCAGGATATCTTTATGCAGCCAGAAATTCATCCCCAATGCCTCCGACGAGATGAGTGTTTGATCCGGATGATCTTCGGATGACATGTCCTCAATCTCCAGATCTTTTACCCGGAGAACATCCAGTTCCTCCATGAGTTCTTCCTGGTTTAGCCCAATGAGCGAGCTTCCTTTAAACATGTAATCTTCTGAGGAAACAGAAAGAATGGTTAACCTCCAATCTTCCGCTTCTTCGAAACTAAGATCCAAGCGGAGTGGGTGATACTCCCAGGCATCACTTTGATCTGAATCATCATCACCATAGCTGGTAATTTCCTGGTGGTCCGGTTCTCCAAGAATAGCCTTCACCTCGTCGCGGCTCATTCCAAACTTAAGCTTACCTAACCCAACACCGGGTACTATTTCTACTTGAATCTTTTCCATAGCGGGTATTTTGGCAAATGTAATTATTGAGGGGAAGTTGATTGTAAGCGGCAGATTAAATAACTCCCCCTTTGAAGGGGGGTGTGATAGAAGGTGGGTAGGAGGGGGATGTTTTTTAGGAACGTAATAGGTTTTATCGCATCTGGGATTAAATTTGATTAGATACAACTACCAATAAAATGAAGTACCTATCGCTACTCACATTGATTTTGGTGATATCCTGTAGCCAAAAAACTGAAAAATCGATTGAATGGAAATCCATAGAAGAAGACCTCCAGACACTCCTGATCCAGGCACAAGATGGAGATACCATCAATATCCCGGAAGGCAATTTCATGTTTAAAAACCCTTTGATTTTGGATGGTGTAGCCAATGTCATTTTTCAGGGAGCTGGAATGGATAAAACCATTTTGTCTTTTGCTATGCAGGAAAGTGGAGCAGAGGGGATCAGAGCGGCCAACTGCATCAATTTAGTTTTTCGTGATTTCACCGTTCAGGATGCTCCGGGCGACAATATCAAAATCACCGATACCAAGGGCATTCGGTTTACCAATGTAAGGTCGCAATGGACAGGTGAGCCCAGCGTGGAGAATGGAGCCTATGCGTTTTATCCGGTGTTGTGTAAGAACGTAATTGTAGAAAATAGCATCGCCATAGGTTCGTCAGATGCAGGCATTTATGTCGGACAATCAGACAGTGTGATCATTCGAAATAATGAGGTCTATCACAATGTAGCCGGAATTGAAAGTGAAAACAGCCGCTGGGTAGAGATCTATGGGAACAATGCCCATGACAATACAGGAGGTATTCTGATTTTTGATATGCCAGGGCTGACGCAAAGTGGCCACACGACACGGGTGTATAATAATGATGTGATCAGCAATAACCATGAAAACTTTGCTCCTAAGGGAAATGTAGTTGCCACGGTTCCACCAGGGACCGGCATTATGATGATGGCGACTCGCCACATTGATATATACAATAATCGAATTCATCATAACCGAACGGTAGGCACAGCTTTGGCCAGCTATGTATTGGTGGAAGCATTGGGCGCAGAGGAAGGGTCGCAGCTAGACTCAGCCAATAATAAGATCAATGCGGAATATGATCCATATCCCAATTACATCTACTTCCATGATAATGAGTTTAAAAACAAGCATTGGTTTCCAACCTTGGAGAATGATTTCGGACTGCTCTTTCTGAGGTATTTCACCTTCAACCTTCCGGATTTTGCGATGGATGGAATCATGCCGGAGAATGAGGAATTTGTCATGTGTTTGAGTAACAATGGTGAATTTAGTTTCGCCAATATTGACGCGGCAAATGAGTTTGAGGGGCGGACGACCGACTGGGGTATGTACGCATGTGAAACAGGTTCAATCGCACCTATTTTTCAATGAGACACTCATCCTTCATATTGGTCCTACTTTTATTTTCCTGCTCTTCTCCTCAGCAAAAGCCGATTATTATAGAAAAAGTGGGTCTTGGAGTAAAGCCGGTCAATAACCGTCCTAAATACCTTAGTGAGTGGGGATTCTTTAAGGAGCCAATGAAAGGATTAATACCCGCTGAAGAACGACTGATTCCCTATGAAATCAATTCAGCTTTATTCTCAGATTATGCGCATAAGGCGCGATTTATCAGACTGCCTGAGGGGAAGGCGATGAGCTATCATGAGACCGAGGTGCTTGATTTTCCAAAAGAAACTATACTTATCAAGAACTTTTACTATCCGTTTGATTTTCGATCTCCTGAAGCAGGTCGGATGATTATAGAAACTCGGCTGCTGATCAATTCCGAAGAAGGTTGGGAGCCGATTGTATACCAATGGAATGAGGAGCAAACCGAAGCTGAGCGTGTGATCCTGGGGAAAAGGGTGCCAGTTGAGTGGACGGATGAAGCAGGTAAGCTTCAGCGGATCAACTATAGCATCCCGTCCCAGCCACAGTGCAAAAGCTGTCATGATATGGGAGGAAAGTTTACACCATTAGGACCTTCTGCCCGTCAGCTCAATAGGGATCGTCAGCTCTCTGAATGGAAGGAGAATGGATGGCTGAATGTTTCGGAAACAAGTTTCCCCCAATTAACTAATTATGAAGATGGACAAGCCACGCTGGATGCTCGGGCTCGGGCGTGGCTGGAGGTCAACTGCGCGCATTGCCATCGAAGGGAAGGACCCGCTAAAAATTCAGGCCTTTATTTGCTGACATCACAGACTGATCCGTACAGGTTGGGGGTAAACAAACCGCCGATAGCAGCAGGGAAAGGTTCGGGTGGACTCAAATACAGCATTGTGCCAGGCAAACCTGATCAGTCTATTCTGGTGCACCGCATCGAGTCAATGGAACCGGGCGAAATGATGCCGGAACTCGGGAGAAAGATGACTCATAAAGAAGGGGTGGAGTTGATCAGGGAGTGGATCGCTCGGATGGAATGAAAAAAGGGATGCGGAAACATCCCTTTTTTAGTCATCCTGAACTTGTTTCAGGATCTTTCTTTAAGATTAAATAGATTCTGAAATAAATTCAGAATGACACTCAAACGTGGAATTAATGAGAAACTACTCATCCAGCTTCACTGCATCAATTTGAGCTTCTTTCACGGCTTGATTGAATTCATCAATTCGTGTATCAAAAATGTCATTCAGCATAGTTAATTGCTCGTCGATTTTGGCTGTGACTTCATCATAGAATGCCAGCGCTGAATCGGTTGGTCGATAATTGCCTACGCCCATAAGCGATCCCAGGTGACCGAGTTTGTTATTCAGTCTAATCGGGAAATTCAACGGATCCTGACCGCTTTCATTCTTAGTCTGGTAAAGTGCCTTTTCTATCTCAGACATCTCTTTTACGATCTCTTTTCCAAGCTTTGTGATACTATCATTCTCGGCTTTCTTCATCACATCATTGATTTGTGCTTTCGCTTTTCTGATATTGATGATTGCTTCATGCGTTTCAGTCAACTTGTCTCTAACCTTGATGAGGAAGTCAAACTGTGCCTGATAATCTGCTTGTGTTGATTCACTTCTTGGATCAGCCTTTAATTTGAAATCTTTAACTGACTCATTTCCATTAACAGTCATTTTCACTTTGTATTCTCCGGGAGCAGCAGTTGGACCATCGGTACCCGCCCACCAAAGGACCATTCCATCAAAGGTTTTTGCGCCCGGGTATTCCATATCCCAGTTTATCGAGTTAAAGCCTGGCTTTACATCCAGTTTTCCTTCCTTAGCTTCTCTGTCAGGATGCGTCGAAAACGCTTTAATCAAATCACCATCTGCCTCATGGAAGCTAATAGCTATCGTGTCAGTACTGGCTGTATCCTTGACAAAATAATTGACAATCGCACCACCTGGGTGGTTTGTACCTGCGGTTTTGGATGTGCGTCCGTTTCCACCACCCATTCTCCAGGCATCCATTGGTTGATATAAGAAACTTGATTTACCATTGGCCTCATTCAATTGATGAAAGGGAGTAAGGTCATCAATGATCCAAAAACTTCTCCCCTGAGTAGCTGCTATCAGGTTGTTGTCTTTGATCGCCAGATCCGTAATCGGCACAATCGGTAAGTTCATTTGAAATGGCTGCCAGCTAGCTCCATCGTTAAAAGAAACATACATGCCTGCTTCTGTCCCTGCGTATAATAGCCCCTTTTGATTGGGGTCTGCTCTAACTACACGAGTAAAATGCTCGCCATCAATTCCGTTGGTGATCTTCTTCCATGTTTGTCCATAATCCTCTGTTTTGTACAAATAGGGAGCATAATCTCCTAGTTTGTATCTGGTACCTGCGATATAAAGACCTCCTTTATTGAACGGGTCAATTTCTAAGCTATTGATCATGGTCCATTCCGGCATTCCGGAAGGAGTCACATTTTTCCAGTTTTCTCCACCATCCTTTGTCACATGTACTAACCCATCGTCAGAACCTGTCCAGATCACACCTTCTTCATGGTAAGACTCGGTTGCCGCGAAGATGGTGCAATAATACTCTACGCTTGTATTGTCTTTGGTAATTGGCCCACCTGAAGGTCCGAGTTTACTTGGATCATTTCGTGTTAAATCCGGACTTATAACCTCCCAGGTCTGACCTTCATTGGTGGTCACATGAAGCTGGTTGGATGCAGTGTATAGCTTGTCAGGATTGTGTGGAGAGAAGAAAATGGGGAAGTTCCATTGGAATCGATACTTGAATCCTTCTGCTCCGTGTCCCATTGGATTATCTGGCCAAACATTAACTGCTCTGATTTGCTCATTTTCATGATCGACTCTGGTCAGAAATCCACCGTAGCTTCCTCCATAAACAATTTCATTATTGTCCGGATCGGGTGCAATGTGTGCGCTTTCACCACCAGCTGTTGACTCCCAGTCGTCTTCTCCAATAAACCTTCCATCGGATCGATGATCAATTCGCACGGTTGAGTTATCCTGCTGAGCTCCATAGATTCTGTATGGAAACGAATCATCAGTTACTACCCTGTAAAATTGAGAAGTGGGTTGGTTGTAATAGGTTGACCAGTTTTCACCAGCATCAAATGAAATCTGAGCACCACCATCATCACCAATAATCATTCGCTGATTGTCTTCCGGGGCAATCCACAAGTCATGGTGATCGCCATGCGGGGCATTGTATGTTTCATATGTTTTTCCACCATCTGTTGACTTATGATATCTCACGTTTAACACATACACTCCATCTTCATCCTGAGTATCTGCATAGATTCGGGTATAGTACCATGCTCTCTGGCGTAGGTTCCGATCTTTATTTATCAGCCTCCAGGTCTTGCCAGCATCATCTGATCGGTATACTCCTCCGTCATTATTTTCAATGATAGCCCAAACCCTGTTTGAATTGACCGGGGAGACAGTTACACCTGAAATCCCCCAGATTCCACCTGGTAATCCTTCATTTTTCGAGATGTTCGTCCATGTGTCTCCTCCATCCGTGCTTTTCCATAGCCCTGATCCTTCTCCGCCACTTTCCAGGCTGTAAGGTGTTCGTCTGATGCGCCATGTGGAGGCATACAAAATGCGTGGGTTATTAGGGTCAAATGTAAGATCCACAGCTCCGGCATCTGCATTGGCGAATAGCACCCTTTGCCAGGTCTGTCCACCATCCTTGCTTCGGTAAACACCACGTTCACTGGTCGATTTATAGAGGTCACCCATGACCGCAGCATAAACCAGATCAGGGTTTTTAGGGTGAATTCTCACACGCGCAATGTGTCTGGCATTCTTCATGCCGATTTCTTGCCAGGTCGTGCCCGCGTCCACGGATTTCCACATGCCCCAGCCTGAGGACACATTTCCTCGAACGGTCTTTTCACCACCACCGACATAGATTACATTGTTATCCCATTCACTTACAGCTACTGCTCCGATTGAGCCACCAAAGTATCCATCAGAGATATTCTCCCATGTTTGACCTCCATCTTTGGTTCGCCAAACGCCACCGCCTGTACTGCCCATGTAAAACAAATTGGCTTTTCCGGGTACTCCGGTAACGGCTGCAGAGCGACCACCTCTGAATGGGCCAATGTTTCTCCATTGCATTCCTTCATAGAGGCTCTTGTCATATGCAGGACTGGCAGAGGTATTTCTTTTCCTTCGCTGTGACTCTCCATCAAAGCAGAAGAATGCCAGCATTATCGTGAACAGTAAAATCTTCTTCATACGTCTAGGTTTTGTTTGTTTCAAGTTAATAATTTACCATTAGCTGATAGAACAAGAAGCTACACTAGAGGTTATTTATTCGTTTGGGTGGAGGTGCGGAACTTTTCATACCGGTTTAATTTTATCTTTCGATAATTTTGTATTTAACATGGTGATTCAGTTGTGAGCAGAGGTAACTTATCAGATATACATTTAGAGATTATAGAGGAGATGATTTCCGAATCGCTGGCTAAGGCGGCAAAATCCATGGAGCAGATGCTTCGGATTCGAGTCAATCCTAAATTGATCCAGTTTGGAGAGGGGGTATTGAAACCGCTACATGAGTTTGACGATTTGGGACGTTTCAAGGTTAACCTGATGAAAGTAGCTTTTAAAGGGGAGATTAATGGGGCTTTTTACTTTGTGATAAACAGCCATGAAATGGACCTGATCAACCAGGTTAACCTTCCGGATAATATTACTTATTCCCGATCTTCTGAAAATAAAATGATGAGGAATGACTTCATGGCTGAAATTGAAAACCTCATCGCTAATATGTCTATTGCAGCCTTGTCAGAATTTCTCGGAGTGGAAGTGAGGGGTGAGGTGCCAATCGTCAGAAATATGAAAGGTGAGCTGGTAAACGCCTACCTTGAAAATGAAAATGAACAAAATAATACCGGATTTTTTGTCAAATCAACATTGAATGGAGTGGTTGTCAACATTGCACCTCACTTTCTATGGATGATCGATGAAAACTTTGTGAGGATTACCAAGCTCAATACGGTTGCTTAGTTTTTCTTCTTAAAATTCAAAGCCGCTGAATTCATGCAATACCGCTGACCAGAGGGTTGAGGTCCGTCTGGAAATATATGCCCGAGGTGACTTCCACACTTTCCACATTTCACTTCAGTTCGTACCATCCCAAATGATCTGTCTTTTTCAAATTCAACCGCATTAGCCGAAATAGGATCATAAAAGCTGGGCCACCCGGATCCGGAATCATACTTTGTTTCGGAAGAGTATAATGCATTGCCGCAAGCAGCACATTCATATACACCAGTTTCTTTATTTTCTAAAAGTGCTCCTGTCCATGGTCTCTCGGTTCCTTTTTCCCTAAGGACATAGAATTGTTCACCTGTCAATTCTTTCTTCCACTCTTCATCTGATTTATTGATTTTATCCATGGTTTTGAAATTGGTTATTATGACTTCCGAACTTACTTATTGAATACTAAAATAAGTGTAACTAAATAAACTGGTTTTGAATTGTAAGGTTCAAAATAAATATACAATTCAAACGCCACTTTGATGCGATCAGCTGAGGATTTTGTACGAGAGTGTAATCCGTAAAAACCCTCATTTTGAATCAGAAATGACGAAACTTCTAGCATTTTGACTATGTTAGGAGTGTATGTCATTCAAAAGAGCACCATATTATCTATCTGTTTTGATCGGGGCAATTGTCTTGTTCAATATTGTGGGATTCATCAAAGCTGAGCGAGCTCCCGTAGCAATCAGTTCACATGCATCAATTCCCAACTATGCACTGCAAAATGCCAGAATTTATTTGTCAGACAAGGAGTATTCCAGAAGTTCACTTTACATGGATGAGGCTGTACGTTCCTTTCAATATTTGCGTGATAAGTCTACCGATGAGTCAAGGCAAAAACTGGATGCTGGTCTGAAGGCTTTAAGAACTGTGAAATCTCAAATGGATTTGGGCTACTTTAACGAAACTAGCCTTAATAAAAACAGTGTAATTGCGCTTAATGCGCTGATTTATTATGAGATAGCAAGTGCCAAAGATTTTATTCTTGAAGACAAAAGACCGGAAGCAATGAAAGCCGTTTCCTTCGCCATTGATAACCTACGGTATGCATTGGATTTTGCAGAAGGGAATAAGAAGGAATATGAAGTACAGGTCTTTTCGGATATGGATATGATCATGTCTGATTATTATATGGACAAATCGGATTTCATTGAGACACTGGATAGTATTCTGGTCGAATTGGATGACCTGGAGGTAGCGTACTAATCAGTAGGCATTTCTGATCTCGATAAGAAATTGCTCCATTGCTTTTTTTACCTCAATCGTTGGACGTGTATAATGATTATTCATAAATGAAAAGATCATTCGCTTTCCGGAGCGCGTGATTAAATAACCACTCAGGTTATGATTGTTGCTTAAGGTTCCTGTTTTTGCAAAAATGAATGAAGCCTCCTCTTCAGTTGGAAGGTATAAATCCTCCAAGGTGCCTTCTCCTCCAGTGGGGAGTAATCCAGTTATTCGTTCCCATCCAAACTCATCCAGGCATCTTTTTAAAAGCCGAACCTGATCAACCGGTGCAATTAAATTGTATCGTGAAAGACCTGAGCCATCCACCCAAACCATGTCGGTTAATTCCGGAAGCCATGTAGTTTTTACTTCTTCAATGAAACTCTTCACCTCACTATGTCCATTCCATCGTGCAGTCATTAGAAGGAGTTGTTCCGCAAGAAAATTGTCACTTGGCTTCAGCATAGTTACCAAAACCGAATCGGTGAGCTGGGAGTAAAGTGTGTCAGTAAGTGGAAACGGACTGTTGGCATATTTGGGATCAGTAATCAATGTGTCGTTGAGTAATTGTAATAGAAGCTCCTGTGAATACTCAAAAGGAATAATGCGTTCAAAGTCAGATGTATCACTTTCCAAGTATGCCGTAAACACATTGAATTTTCGCTCACGATTCACCAATTCTCCTGGCCGTGTTTGATCTAATACTTCAACATAATCTTCAAAGAAGGATGGCGTAATGGTGAGTGAGTCATTCACTTTCCGAATGCTTACTGTATTTCCATAAATGGGCCACCATGTTCGTTGTGGTTGGAAGTTGTAGATATAGTCATCCCATGCCCACCCCGAGCCGAATGGCTCAGGATTCGCTCCAGGCCAGTCAATAAATATATTGCTGGATTGATCCAGAAGTTCGAACGTTCTTTGATTCTCGAAAGGTTCGTATAAAAAAGTCGGATCTCCTACAGGTGAAACCCATACGCTGGAATCCTTTTTGGAATACAGTAAAGAGGGGATGGAGTCACCAAAACTTTTCATGGTAACATACATCGTGAGCAACTTTGTATTAGATGCCGGAGTAAATTTTAAAGTGGAGTTGTGGCTGGCGATGAAAGTTCCGGATTCGATATCGTAAAGGCTGAATCCGGTGAACTGATCGGAGAAAACCTCCGAATGATTGAGCAAACGATTGACATCTTTTTCCATGGCCAGTTGCTTTACACTGGCACAACTGATCACAAAAAGCGGAAAGATTAATAAAACAAGTTTTTGATAAGGATTTCTCTTGATCAGGAGTAAGGAAAAATACTGAATCATATATTTTATGAGTGAAATGAGTGTATTTAGAGCTATTTTTCCGCTCGTGGAGCACTATTTTTTTCGTACTCTTAATTTATTTATTTTGCTCACACTAATCTAAACCAAAAGAAACTTCTACCTAGTTTACCCATGAGTATATTAGAACTAATTACACTCCTGATTTTCATGGCCGCCGCATTTACTTTGATCAATATCACGGTTGTGAAGCTGCCATCGACTATTGGGCTGATGCTTATTGCCCTTATAATGTCAGTGACCATTCTAGTATTGGGGCAATTTGTACCATCTATCACTGAAGGAGCCGAGCATATAATTGCTGAATTTGACTTTGAAGAAGTGCTCATGAATGTGATGCTCAACTTCTTGCTATTTGCTGGGGCACTTTCAACTAACCTAGGCAAACTAATCGAGGAACGCGTGCCAGTATTGGTGCTAGCTACATTAGGTACATTGATGTCTACATTTATCGTAGGCTTTCTGGTTTTCTGGATTTTCCCGATGGTGGGCTATGAAATCGATCTGATTTACTGTTTACTGTTTGGCGCCCTTATTTCACCTACAGATCCGATTGCAGTACTTGCACTGACAAAACAATTCGGACTATCTAAAAAACTGGAAATCAAAATTGCAGGGGAGTCCCTTTTTAATGATGGAGTAGGGGTTGTTATATTCCTAACGATTCTGGGCATAGCCAAAGCACAAGCGGGCATTCATGATGCTGGTGGACACGGAGACGCTGAAATTACCGCTGCAAGTGTGGCCATGTTGTTTAGTGTAGAGGTGTTTGGTGGATTATTGCTTGGAGCACTTTTTGGTTTTGTTGGATTCAAACTACTCAATTACATAGACAATGATCATGTGGAACTTGAAGTGTTGGTAACGCTTACACTTGTAATGGTGGGAGGCCGAATAGCTGAATTGATCCATGTGTCTGCTCCGCTTGGAATGGTGGTGATGGGACTATTCATAGGAAATCAGGGACGAGATGAAAAGCTGGCTAACGCGACCGGTGAATACGTCTTCAAATTCTGGCACCTGCTTGATGAAGCACTTAATGCCATACTTTTCATTCTCATTGGCTTGGAGATGCTCGTCATCGCCGAGTCCTTCACAGTGAGTAACCTGGCCATTGGTGGAATTGGAATCCTCATTGTATTAACAGCCAGGTTTATAGGTGTGAGTATACCGATCACAGCCATGAGGCCTTTTAGAACATTTGAGCCTAAAACGATTCAGATACTTACGTGGGGTGGGTTGCGCGGGGGTATCTCGGTAGCACTCGCATTGTCGCTGACTGATCTGGCTTTTCCTGATTATGTGAAGGATACCATTTTGTTCACGACCTACTGCGTCGTTGTATTCTCCATTTTAGTACAAGGGCTCACCATTGGGGCATTATTGAAAAAATAATCTTTGGGCTATCCGTGTTTAAGTAAAATTTATGAAATTCGCTCTTTGAGAAACATTACCTTTACTAAAAATAACCAACTATGAAATTAAGTATTGCCGAGGGCTTTTATCTTATAGCATTAGACGATGAAGAAGGAAGAATTCTTGCAGCAGCGGAGAAGACAGTGGTTCCGGGTGTGTTAGCAGCATGTATTCTTGAATTGTATTTGCTGAAAAAGATTAAACTGGAGGGCGGTAATATTTCTGTGGTTGACACGATCGGAACCGGAAATGGAATTCTGGATAATGTGCTTAAGAAACTTCAAACCGGACCATCAATAGCAGATCAGATAAAAACACTTTCAGGAAAATTCAAAGACATTCAGGAAGACTTAAATGCATTGCTTGTACAAAGGGGAATTTTGAAAAAGGAAGAAACTAAACTTCTATGGATTCCGCTTTCTGATCGAATGGATAACGCGAACTATGCTTTTGAACAAGAGATCAGAAATAACCTAAAAGCCATCGTATTCAAAAGTGCAAAGCCTTCTCCGGCATTCACTATCTTGTTCTCATTGATAGATTATTGCAATATCCTAAGCGAAGTATTCAGAGACAAGGATGAGCTAATTGATGCAGAAAAAGTAGGAAAAGAGATTGTTGATAGAGCTGACATTGATGAGGATTTAGCTAGTGCGCTTCGGCAGATGAAGAGCTTATTCTAATACAAGAGGATTTTTTTTGAAAAAGGGAAAGAGGGGTTTTACTCCTCTTTTTCATTTTCGGATGTTTCTGTTTTCGTATTCACTAAATCCTCACGCTCAAGTTCTTCCAACTCCCGTGTTTCCTGAAGTAAATACTCAATGAATTTAGCTTCGAATTCATTTTGCGCAGAGTCCTCAGATATCCTATACATCCGTGAATATAGTTTGTTTTGGAAATGCTGCATCGTTCTGAGGTAGGAGATGATAGTGTCTTGCTTTTCCATTAGCTTATTGGCACGGAAAGCCATAAACCCAAACCCCTCGTGAGGGTTATTGTTATCACGTTCTGTCATGATATATTCTACCCCATCCACTGTAATCTTAGTGAAATGAGTATCATCAAAGTTGTCCTTTACCGCCCTTGGTCTAAATTCTTCCCCCTCATTGATATCCCTGTTTTCACAGGAGATTAATAGTGCTATAGAGCACAGGATGCACAGTGTGAATAAACCTCTCATTATCTTCTATCCTTTACAGTTCCTTCTTCTACACCAAATACTCTTTTGAGGAGCTTAAATGCTTTTCCATTCAACAATATTATCAGGTAGTCACCTGTAGCTATTTTCAGGTCTCCTAATGGATTTTTAATCAGCTTCTTTTGCCCAAACTTATCTCTCTTGGTGATACCTATGAGTACGGAATTATACCGCTTCTTTAAATCAAAGAATACATCCTGATAAGATTTTCCATTATACGGGTTATTTGGAGTGATTAGGAGTTGCTTAATATCATAATCACTGTCGGACTTAGCATATGATAAAACAGACTCACTGTAAGTCGCTACATCCGGTTCAAACATGTATGAGGCGAGAAGTTTAGAGGAGATCTCCTGTGTTGAGATTGTATTGCTAACACCAGCAGCCAGGAAGGTGTGTTTAAGGTCACCATTCTCCAGGGTAACAACAAACTCGGTTTCCGGAAACACTTTTTTCAGGTTAAGAACATATACAAGTTTATCCGTATCATCCATCATGTTGACAAAGACAATAGTAGCCTCCTCAATGTTGGATTTTTTTATGAGTTCGTGATTATTGTAATCACTAAAAAGTACGAAAACACTCTTAGGATTGTACTTCTCCCGTATAAGCTCTACATCATCCTTTTTGTTGGTCACTATAGCTACTCTTCTGCCTACTCCAACCAGCTGATCTACTACATGCCAGCCAAACTCATTCCAGCCGATGATTACTGCATGATTTGTGAAACTGGTTCCAGAGTAGCCCAGCTTTTTGTTTTCCTTAATAGTTGTCATAAGCGTAGTAAGTTGTCCAATTAAAATACCGAATATACCAATACTTGTAAGTATAAAGATCAGAGAAATATACCTTCCCCATATCGTGGCTGGGAAAATATCACCATAGCCAACCGTGGTTAGCGTCACCAAAGAATACCAAAAGGCATTTTGATAGTTGTTTAAAGCTGACTGACCACTGTCTTTTTCTACATAAACCAACAACCACACAAGTGTGAAGTAGATCACCAATACGAGTGTGACTAAGAGAAAAAGGCGTAGACTAGCGTTCTTTTTAAAGGTAGTAGACATAGGCTAGGTAAAAGTCAAATATAACATATTCAAGATGTATTTTGACTCAGTAATTCTTGGTATGAATCAATTCAATCGTCTCTAAGATAATCAGATAATTGACTGATTGTGGAAATATTGAGTGAATCTGCGTGGGTCTTTCGCATCATCAGGGCAAATGTGTTGTTAAAACCCAGTGGAGGGAGGACTTCTATGCCATGATTGACTTTCAATTCTTTGCTTACAACATCAAGTACACGCTGCGGATTATTGAAGTTTTCAATATCGGAGGGTTTTTTATTCAGCAAAACCAGGTAGGCTGTTCCGGTATAATCCGGATAAATGTCAACCTCGCCGTATCTCAAAGCATCAAAAACAAGTTTTGTACCTCCAAAACCAAGCTGAAGCTTCGTCGTGAGCTTCGTTTTGTTTTCGATGAGTTGGGCGAAGATGTGTGCCAGTAAAAAGCTCTCGGTAAAAGCTTTTGAACCAATGATCAGATCCGGGTTGTCTGTACTGCCTGCATCAGTACTTGCATAGATTCCAATGGATCGTAAAAATTCATTAGCCACCTCTGCCAATGGCCTTTTCTTGCCATCCACTTCATAGTTAAGTGCCGTCATTAATGAGTCACTAAGTTGGTTTTCGAGCAAAAGAAACACTTCAGCAAGCCGGGGGTGTTTGGCAAGTGTACTTCCATTAACCAATGGAACTGCGTAGTAAGGTGGGAAATATCCCTTATCGTCCTCGAGTGATTTTAGGTTGAACTCCTTTATGCGTCCATCGGTACTGAAACCGTCAATTACATCTACATCTCCCTCATATAAAGCCCGATACATGAGCGCAATCTCCATCTCTCTGATTTCCAACGGAAGGTTGTAGACAGAATCCAGTCCTACATAGCCATCCTCTCTTTCGATAAATTCAGAGTTAAAGCCAGCCACGAGCCGGGCCGGAGGTTCTGATTTTGAAAAGACATTGATCAGAATAGTGGCGCTGATAAAGAGGAGCAAAGCTGCCCATAGCTTTTTATTCCGATAGTATTTTTGGATCAACCCTAGTGTTCCATCGAGTATGATGGCCAGGAGGGAAGCTGGAATGGCACCAGCCAGAATCATTTGGGTATTGTTGAGTGAAATGCCTCTAAAAATAAACTCCCCAAGTCCCCCTGCAGCGATCAGAGCACAGAGTGTTGCAACGCCTACGTTAATAACCGTTGAGGTTCGGATACCGGCCAGGATGACTGGAAAAGCAAGGGGAAACTCCACATAGTGGAGCATTTGGAAATTGGTCATACCCATTCCGATGGTCGCCTCTTTTATAGCAGGCTCGATCTCTTTGATTCCGGTGTAGGTATTTCGAACAATCGGGAGGAGCGCATATAAAAACAAGGCTATGATGGCAGGAGTGGTGCCTATGCCCACCAAGGGAAGTAAGAACCCAAGTAACGCCAGACTTGGAATCGTTTGGATGACTCCCACAAAACCCAATGTCACCGACGCAAGCTTCTCAATTTTGGTAATGGCAACCCCAAGTGTCACACCAATGATGGTGGCGATGAGCATAGAAGCAATGGTTAGCTTCAGGTGCTGAAACGTTTGATCAACAATCTCATCCCAATGCGATATGATGAACTCCCACAAACTCATGGTTCAAAAGAGTTTAATGCCTCATTTAGTTGCTTCCGTTTCTCACCCGGATCAATAGAAGGGTCATTAAGTAGGGTATCGATTTGTTGATTTTGAAGGAACAGAATAAGCTTATCCTTTGCCAGGAAGGATGCGACAAATTCATTGACAGGATTGGTAAGCAGTTCAACCGGTGTTCCAATCTGCTGGATGACTCCTTCGTTTAAGAGGACAATTCGATCACCTAGTTTGAAGGCTTCCTGCACATCATGCGTCACCAAAATAATGGTCTTCTGATTCAGCGTTTTGAGGTTGAGAAAGTCATCCTGAAGCTGGTTTCTGGTAATATTGTCAAGAGCGCTGAATGGCTCATCCATCAATATGAGGGCAGGGTCATTGGCAAGGGCTCTCGCAATTCCAACGCGTTGTTGTTGGCCGCCACTAAGTTGTGATGGATACTTCATGAGTAAATCCTTGCTTAGTCCGGTCAGCTCAATGAGCTCATTTAGTTTTTCAGAGGGAAATGATTTTTTATCAATCCGGTTTACTAATGAAATGTTCTCCTTTACGGTCATGTGGGGAAGCAAACCAACGTCTTGAATGACATAGCCGATCTTCCTTCTTAAGGTGTGTTTTTCTATAGACCGATTCGATAGACCATCAATTTCGATTTGACCTGAGTCCGGCTCAATTAATCGGTTAATGAGTTTTAGAAGCGTTGTTTTTCCACATCCACTAGGACCTAAAAGCACCACGGTTTCAGAGGGCTGAACCTCGAGGGAAATTCCCCTGAGTACCTTTTTGGTACCAAAAGATTGATGTATGTCTTTAAGTTGGAGGGATTCGATAGCTATTGCTTTCCTCTAAATTTATCAATTAATGCTATCAGTTGAAATTTGGGAATCCTGAATGATCTGATTAAGCCTTTGAATTTCTTCCTCTGCCTGTTGCAGTTGAACCTCTTTAGTCAGTAAATCTTTTTCTAGCTCATCAATTTTAATAAATGATTGTATTTGAAAGTAAAGTGTTATTAAAACTGCAAGTGCTAATATTAGTGAAGATATTTTCCTTCGTCTTGACATTACATGTTTATCTTCTTTTATTTTTTTCATTTCAAATCTATATAAATCGTACTCCTCTTCGGTTGGAATTTTTGGACTTCTTAAGATCAAGAAAATTGCAAATAATCCATGTAGCGAAAAGCTACCGAATAGACGTAACCGAATATGCTTAAAAAACAATAATTCTGGTATTGTTAATAGCCATATTTCAGTTATTGTCGGTAGAAAAAGAATTAAAATCGTGAATGCGACTATTATATTATTCGGCTTAGATGACCATTCTGGATTTGGGACATAATCTGATAAACCCCATCCTATTGTTCTACACATTGCGGAGATAAGCAGATAAAATAAGAAGGTAGGAATCAGACTTTCTGTTAGAAATTCATTTGAGGAGAGATGAAAAGGGTTGAAATAGACAAAGTATGAAAATGAAAAGAAAGCGGAAATTAGAATTAACCCGCAAATAAATGATCTTGTCCAATTTGCCAAGAACCATTTTAGGTTTAACAATAATCTGAATAAAACAAACTTCATCTTACTGATTAAATCCCCTCAACTTGATCTGTGTCAGCTTCCGTTTAGTGTCTAATGGGAAATCGCCTTTCATGATCCAGTCATAGAAGCTCGGCTCCTTTTCAAGAATTTCAGTAACAGGCTTCCCCCGGTGCTTTCCAAAGTTAAAGATCTCAATACCATCTTTATAAATCATTCGCCCGGCCAGATCCACACGACTGGAGGTAGTCAGGTCATGTAGTTTGCCCATATCGTTTTCAATGGTATCCAGCTTTTTACCGAGTCCATCGAAAGCTTCCTGACCTTCATATTTTTCTATCTGAGAGACCAAAACCTCGTAAGTAGCCTTTGTATCCGCAAGCGCACTGTGTGCATCCACCAGGTCTTTATCACAGTAAAATTTATAGGCGGCTGTAAGGTTCCTTTTTTCCATTAAGTGGAATAGCTTCTGCGCATCTACAATCTTCCGGTTGTCTATTTCAAAGTCTACATTGGCACGGAGGAATTCTTCCACCAGCATAGGTACGTCAAAGCCCAACACATTAAACCCGGCCAGGTCACACCCTTCCAGATACTGAGCAAGTGATTTGGCTATTTGGGCAAAGGTTGGTTCATCCTTTACGTCTTCATCATAGATTCCATGAATCAGACTGGTTTCATTAGGAATGGGAATGGTAGGATTGATCTTTCTGCACTTCTCCTCAATGGTACCGTCCGGCATGGCTTTCACCATAGCGATCTCCACGATTCGATCTTGTGAAATATTGGTTCCGGTCGTTTCCAGGTCGAAGACAACCAACGGATTTTTTAGATTGAGTTTGAACAAAATGTTGCTTTTAAAGGTGAGCGACCAAAGATAGTAGAAAGCACCAAAGGGTACGAATATTCGTTGTGGATAAGTGGGGGGTAAATGGTGGACGAAATCACTACTTTATCTTTTGCTAAAATTTAAGTTTGTATTGAAATTAAAACTTAACACACTACCTAAATGGAAGGCGCGAAACAATCATCTACTTCATCAACTAAAAGCCGCAGAATTGGCTTATCTACCCTTTCAGAACATTTAGGTAAACTACCGCCACAGGCGGTAGAAATAGAGGAAGCTGTGCTCGGTGCGCTTATGCTGGAACGAGATGCACTTTCCAACGTCATCGACATCCTTCATCCGGAAAGTTTTTATCGGGATGCGCACCAGGAAATCTATGCGGCAATTGTTTCGCTGTTCAACGACAGTCAGCCGATTGATATCAAGACAGTCACCCATCAGCTACGGAAGGAAGCGAAACTTGAAGTAGTTGGAGGAGCGCACTTTGTGGCAGAGCTGACCACCAAAGTAAACTCTGCCGCCAACATTGAGTATCATGCACGGATCATTGCCGAACAATCGATCAAGCGTGAGCTGATCCGAATTTCATCAGAGATCCAGAAGGACGCATATGAGGATACCATAGACGTATTTAAGTTATTAGATCGTGCGGAGCAGTCGCTTTTTGATGTGTCCGAGTCTCACATTCGAAAGAACTACGATAAGATGAGCTCTCTGATGCACCAGGCGATCGATCAGATACAAACAAGGAAGGATCGGAAAGATGGATTGACCGGGGTACCAAGTGGATTCTCGGCGCTTGATCGAGTCACGTCTGGCTGGCAGTCTTCCGATTTGGTGATTATCGCTGCGCGTCCGGGTATGGGTAAGACGGCCTTTGTTGTTTCTGCCTTGAGAAATGCTGCTATTGACTTCAACACTCCAGTAGCTATTTTCTCTCTTGAGATGTCTTCGGTGCAGTTGGTCAACAGGCTGATTTCTGCAGAAGCAGAATTGCCAAGTGAAAAAATCAAGAAAGGAGATCTGGCGGACTATGAGTGGGAGCAGATGATCCATAAAACAAGAAAATTGTCAGAGGCTCCAATTTTTATTGATGATACACCGGCATTGAGTATTCTCGAATTGCGAGCGAAGTGTCGAAGACTTGCTGCCCAGCACGGAGTGAAGCTGATCATCATTGATTACTTGCAGCTAATGAGCGGCGACTCCAGCAAAGGGGGAGGAAACCGGGAGCAGGAAATCGCTTCGATCTCGCGAGCGTTGAAAGGAATAGCTAAAGAACTTGACGTGCCGGTAATCGCACTTTCTCAGTTAAGCAGGGCCGTAGAGACCAGAGGTGGTGACAAGCGTCCACAGCTTTCAGATTTGAGGGAATCAGGATCTATTGAGCAGGATGCAGATATGGTAATGTTCCTGTATCGTCCGGAATACTATGGATTGGATACTGACGAATCAGGAATGCCTCTTCAGGGATTGGGAGAGGTGATCATCGCGAAGCACAGAAACGGATCATTGGATACGGTCAATCTGAAATTCATCGGTAAGTTCACCAAGTTTACAGACTGGGATGGAGATCAGGGAGATGGGTTTGGTGGCTTCCCAACATCCGGACCATCCAATTCAGACTTCACCATTACATTGCCAAGTAAGGCGAATGGAGGAGATGGAGGATCGGATGATGATACTCCGTTTTAAATGTCATCTATATACTTGCAGCTTGCAGCTTATAACTTCCTACTAAGACTATGAAAGCAATCACAATTACTCAGGAATCAGAACCGATTCAGTTGGTAGATATTGATAAGCCGGAAGTGTCTGGTGATGAGTGTTTAGTAAAAATCTCAGCAGCTGCGCTCAACCGACGTGATCAATGGATTAGAGAAGGAATGTACCCGGCCATTCAATTCGGGACGGTACTTGGCTCTGATGGTTGTGGGGTGGTTGAAGAAGGACCGGCTAACTGGAAGGGAAAAGAAGTGATTATCAATCCAAATGTGAACTGGGGGGATAACCCGGAAGCTCAATCCTCGAAGTATTCAGTGTTAGGTATGCCCACCAATGGAACCTTAGCTGAGTACATCAAAGTGCCTGCACATCGATTGCAGAAAAAACCAGCACACTTGAGTAATGAAGAAGCTGCATCATTGCCTCTCGCAGGACTTACTGCTTTCCGTGCAACCATCAAAAAAGGAGGCTCAAAGACTGAAAAAAAGGTACTTGTTACGGGTGCAGGCGGTGGTGTGAGTCAGCTGGCTATCGCTTTTGCTGTAACTTCCGGAGCTGAGGTGTATGTGACGAGTGGGAGTCAGGAGAAGATTGACAAGGTGAAAGAAGTTGGAGTGAAGGGTGGTTTTAATTACAAAGATGACAAGTGGTTCAAGGAAGCCGCTCAGCTCAGAGGCTTTGATTCAATTGTTGATAGTGCTGGAGGAAACCAGTTGAATAATTATCTGAAAATCATAAAACCTGCAGGAAGAATAGTTATGTACGGAAGCACAACAGGCTACCCGGAGAAAGTGGATGTGTTCAGGCTTTTTTGGTCGCAAGTCCAAATCATGGGATCAACCATGGGCAATGATGATGAGTTTGTTGAAATGCTGGATTGGGTAAATAAATACCAGATTAAACCGACAGTTGACAAAGTTTTTGAATCGAGTGATTATCTAAAAGCCTTTGATCGGTTTAATGATGCCGACCACTTCGGAAAAATTGTCATTAATTTCTAGCAATTAAATTGTATTACACCTCTAGCGAATAACAGAAGAAAGTTGTAAATTTTCTTATGTGTCGCTTCACATTTTATCAGGGTAAGTCTATCAGAATAGGTTCCCTGATCACTGAGCCTAAGCATTCGCTTATTCGTCAGTCTATGATGTCAAAGGAGAGGGAGGAGCCACTCAATGGTGACGGGTTTGGGCTTGCCTGGTACAGCAAAAATCAACAAGGGGAACCTGCATTATTTAAATCCATTTCCCCTGCATGGAGCAATCAAAACTTACATGAGCTGAGTCGGGTGATCGAAACGACCTGCGTGATGGGCCATGTAAGAGCTGCCACTCAGGGGTTTAATGTTAGCGAATCCAATTGTCATCCCTTCAAGTGGCAGCACTTCGCATTTATGCATAATGGTGATATTGGTGGATTTAGTACAATTAAACGAGCACTGATACATATGCTCTCCGATGAAGCTTTTCAGCATATAAAAGGAAGCACGGATTCAGAACATTTTTTTGGTCTGGTGATTGATGAGCTTATACGCCTGGAGCACCTTGAGCCATGGGACCGTCTCCCTACCGCGATGATGGCAGCAATCAGGAAAGTAATCGGTTTGATAAAGGATCATCAGGTGGAAGACCCTTCTTATATGAATATGGTCCTGACCGACGGACATCTGGCTGCTGCAGTACGTTTTACTACCGATGTTTCGAAAAACGCCGATTCATTGTATCTCAATTTGGGTAAAAAGTATGTATGCGAGGATGGTGTTTGCTATATGAAAGATTCAGGGGTGAATGAGAAATCAGTAGTGATCTCCTCTGAACCGTTGAGTTCGGATCCGGGGTGGGAGACCGTGCCGGTAAATTCAATGGTTTTAGTAGAGGAAGGAAGAATCAGGGATAAAATGGAAATTCGTCTCTAGGACTATTTATACTTGTCATTCAAACCAACCTTTTCCCGAATCATTGGAATGATTTTTTCCAATCGTTTTTGTTTGGTTTCAGGTCTTTTCGCTTCGGCAATGTACTCCGTATATTCTCTTTTACAGGAAAGAGACATGGAGTCAAAAACCTCTGATAGAAACCCATCAGAAGCCAGCGCCTCTTTCAATTCGTCCGGTACCAATAAGGGCTTTTTTTCTGGTTTTATCTCTTTGCCTTTCTTTTGATTTTGAATGGCTTCTTCAATGTAGGATCGAACCAGTTTTTCATCAATTTCATCCACAGACTCAAATCGCCACTGACGCATGCCTTTGGTTTTTCCTTCCTGTGCATTGATCAGCTTCTTTGATTCATCTTTTAAGAAAGAGCCATTGAAAAACCAGAGTCCTGCATAGCTCTTAAACGCTCCAATGCCGGCAACATTTTTATTTTTTAAGCAATAGGTAGGAATGCCCCACTTCATTTTTTCTTCCAGCTCGGTTGATAGTAGGATGGACTGTAGCTTTTCAAGCAGGGGGCGGTATTCCTTATTCAATGAGATATACTCTTCTGGGGTTTTGGCCATTATCATAAATCAAATTTACAATTTGAAGTTCCTTAAATCATATTATTAAGTGCAAAGCAAAATTTTGGTAACATTCTTGTAATCTGTAAGTGTTTAATTTATAGATGTTTATGATTGCAATTGTTTGACATTTCATGTAAATTAATCTTTCACCAAACCTCACCACTATGAAATTTCATCCTGCTTTTCGATTTTCCTTCTTGCTTCTTTTTGGATATTTCTTACTATTTCTAATTGCCTGTAAAGATGATGAGGCGGGAGACGCTGACACAATTACAGCATATGAAGACAATGATAATGACGGTTTCGGAGACCCTGAAACTAAAGCGGAGCTTTCTGAGTTGACCGATGGGTATGTTCTTGATAACACCGATTGTGATGATACGAATGCAGCGATCAACCCTGATGCAACCGAAATTCCGGATAATGATGTTGATGAAGACTGTGATGGTTTGAAGGACCTTACCTGGTTTGAAGATGCAGATGAGGATGGATTTGGTAATCCGGAGGTTATGCAAGTGGGAGATGTCGCTCCGAATGGGTTTGTAGGTAATAATGATGACTGTGACGATACAAATGTTGACATTAATCCGGATGAAGAAGAAGTTCCCGATAATGATGTCGATGAAAATTGTGATGGAATCAAAACCTACACTTGGTATGAAGATTTAGATGAGGATGGATTTGGTAATTCTGAGTCTTTTGAGGTTGCAGCGGAACAACCCTCGGGTTATGTAGACAATGATGAGGATTGCGACGATGATGATGCGTCAATAAATCCAGAAGCTACTGAGATAAAGGGCAATGATGTAGACGAAAATTGTGATGGAAATGTGGAATCAGCAGTTTGTGGTGACGGAGTACATGATGTTGGGGAAATCTGTGATGATGGAAACGGGGAAAGCGGCGATGGGTGTAATGCAACATGTGACTCAGATGAAACATGTGGAAATGGGTATGTTGATGAAGGTGAGATATGCGACGATGGTAATACAGTGAGTGGCGATGGATGTAACGATACTTGTACGTCTGATGAGACGTGTGGAAACGGAATAGTTGATCCTTGTGAAGAATGTGACGATGGAAATACCACCTCCAGAGATGGTTGCTCTGGTATGTGTGAGATTGAAGATGGTCCTGGAGGTGAGACCATTTGCGATGATGGTATAGATAATGATTGCGATGGTTATATAGACTG
Organism: Ekhidna sp.; assembly: GCF_965221965.1. Classification (GTDB taxonomy): domain Bacteria; phylum Bacteroidota; class Bacteroidia; order Cytophagales; family Cyclobacteriaceae; genus Ekhidna. The sequence goes on along the minus strand of NZ_OZ244926.1, from coordinate 1,853,065 downwards.
TAATGATTTTGATTGTCAAGGCGTAGCAGCTTGTCCGGAAACAGAATGTAGTGATGGGTTTGACAATGATGGCGATGGCGATGTGGATTGTTCGGATTCAGACTGTACTAACGATGTGAATTGTGCGGGATGATAGATATGGTGTTTTAAAGTCTTTGGATCTGGGTCTTTTGTCAATAGCTACTCCCGATCAAATTCAAAGTTCAAATAAGCCGCTTTCAATTCTTGTAATGCTTTATGATCTCTTTGCTCTTCAGCTAACCTAATTCCTTTTTGAAATACTTCATTTGCTTTTTCCCATTTTTCATGTTCCCAAAGCAGGTGAGCAGCCTTGAAATAGGAGGGCAGGTAGTCCGGATGGTCGTTTAGCAAACCATCCAGCAAAGAGAGTGAATCATAAGGTTGAGACTCATAGTACTCCATGGCCAGGGCATATTTATTAAAAGGATTGGAGGGTTCATCCTTGATAAACTGTTCTAGCAAAGAGATTCGATCCGAATTCATACGACTAAATTACTTTTGAGTTCCTTCAATTAAAACCTATTCAGATGCAAAATTCGAAATCAACCGTTCTGTTTTTCACATACATTATCTGTGTGACTTCATTAAGTGCTCAACCAGGCGACACAACTGATTACTATTATCAGATCCCTGATTATCCTGAAGAGTACACCGCAGGTGCAGTTGCGGCTCGAGTCGTGGATGGACTTGGTTTTCGATATTACTGGGGTACAGAAGGATTGAATGACAGTGATCTTAAATACAGGCCCAGTGAGGGAGCAAGAAATATTGAAGAGACCGTTGATCATATTTTAGTGCTAACAGAAATACTCGCAAAGGCTGTAGATGAGGAACTATTTGAGGGAATAGAAGTAGAAGGGCTTTCTTTTGAAGAAAAACGTAATAGAACCCTTGAAAACATCAAACAAGCTAGCATCCGACTTAAATCGTCTAATGCCGAGGATTTGAAACGGTATGACATCAAATTTTCCAATGGTACACAGTATCCATTTTGGAACCTGCTCAATGGTCCTATTGCAGACGCGATCAATCATGTTGGGCAGATCATTTCATTTAGGCGAACCAATGGAAATCCTTATAACCAAAACCTGAGTGTGCTTCAAGGAAAGGTGAGAGATTAATGGTTATCGAGGGTTCTCAAAAGTGTCATTCTGAGGAACGAAGAATCTCAAAATATGATATTCAGGTATTTAAAAGTTTAAAGATTCTTCACATTCGTTCAGAATGACAGTCAAATATTAAAGGAAGTCATACTGAACTTGTTTCATATCTATCAATCCTTAACCTTTAGAAATGTGATCAATGATCACCTCCGCATGCTCCCTGGAGTTTTCAATGAACCATGCATTGGTTTTTAGTCCACCACATATAACTCCAGCCAGGTAAACGCCTGACACATTGGTTTCCATCGTTTTTTCGTTGTATATCGGTGTTTTGAATTCATCATCCCCGATTTTCACACCTACATGCTTTAGGAAAGAAAAGTCTGGTTGGTAGCCGGTCATTGCCAAAACAAAATCATTTGAGATTGTCAGTTGTTCTGCCGGCGTTTGAATGTCAATCGAGTGCTCTTCGATACGTGTAATGTTACTCTCAAAGTAGGCTTTGATTGACCCTTCGGCTATTCGATTATCGATATCCGGTTTTACCCAATATTTCACTCTAGGGTTAATTTCTTTTTCACGGATGACCATAGTTACGCTTTTGGCGCCTTTTCTGTAGACCTCAAGAGCCACATCTACCGCAGAGTTTGCTGCTCCAACGACAGCTACATCCATGTCATAATAGGGGTGGGGCTCATCATAGTAATGTTTGACCTTAGGCAGGTCCTCGCCAGGTGCATTTAGCAGGTATGGTAAGTCATAAAAACCTGTAGCGATAATCAGATTTTTTGCTTGATAGGTTCTTCTTTTTGAATGAACCTGAAAACCATCTTCCGTTTTCTTCACCTCTTCTATACGTTCGTATAGTCTGGTGTTCAACTTCCATGAAGATGCTACGCGTCGGTAATATTCCAATGCTTCCGATCGGGTTGGTTTGGGGTTATGAGAGATGAATGGCACACCTCCAATCTCCAATCGATCAGAAGTGGAGAAGAATGTCATGTTTCTAGGGTAGTTGTAGAGCGAATTAACTAGACACCCCTTATCCACTATCACGTAGGATAGATTTACTTTTTCGCACTCAATACCACAGGCAAGCCCGATTGGCCCGGCTCCAACGATTAAAACATCAACAACTTCGCTCATACTGCGAAGGTAAATTCGGATTAATTATCAGGACAGAATTCAACAGTAAAGTTTCCGTTTACGGTGTTTTCTCCATCCAGCGTGGCATCCATTCTTCCGGTTACTTCAGTTTCTGTAATTGTCAGGATTTCTACCGCACCAATTGAAGCGATGTTATTTACTGCTCCATCTGGATTGAAGAGCGTTACTGTTCTTCCGCTAAAGTCACTAAAATTAAGTGAAAGTTCATACAGTCCCACCTCTGCAGGCATGAAGAAAAAGACGCTCACCTCATCTCCAAAACCGAAAAAATCACATACATCAGTTATGTCTTCATTTGAGTGATACAGGTCAAAGGAAATCTGCTCCTCTCCTTCAAAAGTTGTTGTTTCAACGGTACCTTCTCCGTAAGTGAAAACATGTCCATCTATAGTTCCCTGTAAATTTTGGTTGATAAAATCGTATGAAGGACCTGAGTCATCGTCTTTTCCACAAGAAGAAATGAATAGTGTTGCACTTATGCTAATTGAAAGAAGAAGGGGTTTGAGTAGCAATTTCATAACGTTTAATGTTTTCCGCAAATTTACACTTACCCTTGCTCTATTCTCTTGACTGCCTAATAAACAATTCGACCATTGGTCTGATATAATCAAACAACTCAAACCTCCCTTTCTGACCTGACTTATTGGTTGTTATGGCAAAAACCAAGTCATATTCTGGGTAGACTGCCAAAAGCGCCATTCCTCCTACAGCCATGCCGCCGTGGTGAATGACTTCCACCTTTCTGTTTCCATTAAAGTACTTCTCTGAAAAATCATGACGCCACCCAAGGGCATAGTTTTGTTCATTGATCGTGCCGTCATTAAGTTTCTGAGGTGAGGTTAGCATTTCAATGGTCGTTTGACTTAAAAAAGATGAGTCGAGTAACGCATTACCGGCTCGCACCAGATCCGAAGGTGTAGAAATGAATCCACCACCGGCCCATTTATTACTCAGATCTACATCAAAAGCATTTTTATAAAAACTGACATCAGTATCATAAGGAATCGCCCTGTCTGCTGAGATATCCCTAATATCATCGGATTGGGTCATGCTCATTTTCAAAGGTTTGAAAACATGATCTCTCATATACAGAAGAAAATCCCGGCCGGATACTTTTTCCATTGCTAGACTCAATGCCGTGAAGTTATACGAACTATAGGCAAACGATTCACCAGGAGTAAATAGCAGATTATCTTTCTCAAATTGACTCAGGCTAGTTTCTACACTTTCATACTCGTTGTTATGATAGTACTCCCAAATAGGAAAACAAAAGCATGTTTCATAGTTGCGGATGCCAGACTGATGAGAAGCCAGCTGACGGATAGTCATCCTTGGTTGATTTTGAAATTGTCCAGTGTAATACTGGATGGAAGAATCCGGATCAATCAGCCTATTTTCAATCAAGTTACCCAGCCCCAGGGAGGTAAGTGCTTTTGAAACACTTCCTATACGATATTGTGAGCTGGTGTCTGATGATACCTGGTTTTTTATATCCTGATAACCGATAGCAAAGGTCCAGATCATCTTTCCGTTGATCATCGCCGCAACCGAAATCGATGGTGCTTCACTCATTTCAATTAAGGAATCGAGATGATGTTTAGATGATTCAATGGCATTTAAGTATTTCTTATCCTCAATACCTTGAAATGTCAACTCATTGCGGTTTTTTGGCATTTTCTCCCAACCAAAGTTCCAGTCGATGATTGGCTGAAAAAGGCCATAGAGTATCCACCCCAGTCCAATGAGACCGAGTAAACAGCTGATTTTTTTCATGGCTTAGTTTTTTATTCTTTCGGATTTGATGAATTCCAATCCTTTGAAGAGGAGGATGATTTCAATAATGGTTGCAGGAATAAGCATTAGATAGCCAAGGAAGAAAAGGATAACCACAACAAAGAAAAAACCGACAATAACCTCAATAATACCCGCAATTTTAGCGAGCTGACCCATTCCGTCCTGAAGTCTCATGAGCCCAATCCCGAAGACAATGCCTACAGCTCCAACACAAATAGATTCACCTGCACCCAATGACAATAAGTTTGTATCACTGATTGGATAAAAGATGCTGAAGACGTCAAAGAAGGTGATCACGGCAAATAGGCTAATCATGAGAAAGCCTGCTATCTTCAGCAAGTAATTGGAGAAGTAATCGCCAAGCTTAATAAGCCCCATGACAAAAAGCGTGTAGGAAAGGAAGTAACCTATTTTAGCAGCTACAAAGAATCCAATTGAGTCGACTTCATAGAAGTTTTCAAATCTTTCATATTCAAGTAGTGCATCCAGAAACCCTAGCACAAAATAGACAATACCTGAAATCCAGGCTACCTGTAGCCATGATTCTGTTGATCTTAGATAATCCTGGGTTTTGGTGACATTAATTGTATTCTTAAAACTCTCAAAGTCTGCATCAAGAGCTGATAAAAGTATCTTGATAGTAGATACTCTGGGAGTTACTTCTCCGGATTCAATTCGCTGAATCGTACGTACGCTTACATTACATGCTTCGACCAGGTCTTCTTGCGTCAGACTTTTTTGTTGACGGAGTTCGGCAAGTCTTTGCCCAAGTTCGGGTTGTTTCATTTTTGTGATCTTTTCGGCAATAGTATTCCGAAGCTAACCCTATTTGCAAAAAATCAGCTTGCAATATACCCGTCATTTACCTGTCATTTCTTTAAAACCTCACTAATAGGAAAACCATCCCCGAAATAACCGGGGATGGTCTCAACTATGACACGTATTAATATGAAGAGGATTCAATTAATACGTACGCTCCACCTTACCTAGTCCATGTTCCTTTTTAGTGACTTGCTTGGTATTTCCTTTGAATAGGATAGTACCACCACCATAGACATTAGCTTTCAAATTGTCTTTCACATTCATTTCAATATCTCCTGATCCCGTGAGTGTGGCTTTGGCGGATTTCAGGTCAAGTTTGAATGCCTCGATTTTTCCATAACCGGAAAGGGTAACATTGGCACTATCTGCATACCCGGTCACTTTGGTTAATCCACTTCCTGAATTGATTATGGCTAGATTTTTTCCTTTAATATCTAAGTCTAAAGTTCCTGACCCTGAATTAGTTAATATCAGTTCTTTAGAGGAGATGGAGTTTTCGGCTATGATTTTCCCATTTCCATTTACATTAAGCGACTGAATATCTTTCATGGAGACGTATACGTCAAGCTTGGGAGAGATTTTAATGTCATCGATTTGCTCCCAAATGCTGCGGTTCTTTTCTTCTCTTTTAATGTTTATATCTAATGATCCATCCCTGATTTTAAATTCAGAAATGTCCATTACCTCCTTGAGTGCTCGAACTTCTACTCGCGTTTCATTCGATTGTTTCAGGTATACGGTGTAGCGTGAGTTGACATTGATTGTTTGAAAATCCTCAATAATTTCAATGTCTTCTTTCACTACTTGGGATTGAGCTAGTAGCTGAAATGGAATCAGTGATACCGATAAGATTATAAATAGCTTTCTCATAGTTTCTTTTTTTAAGAAACGGTTCTAATGACATGCCAATCATGTTGGCTAGCTTAAAAGGATGTTTTCGGGTCATAACCTTTCTCAAATTGAGAATTGTAATGATATTTTGAGAATAAAAAAGGCGCAGCAAATGCTGCACCTTTCATTTTCCCATGCTGGCTATCCTTTAATATACGTAACCGAGAGCAGTTTTGTCATCGGCAGTAAAAGGACGATCTCCTTCAGGACTGCCACAGGCCAGCATCCAACTGTTTGCACTTGGTCCGGTAGGAGTGCCTGGAATATGATTAGCACCTACACCACCGTCACCTTCATCATCTGGGGATCCACCACAACTGTAGCTTCTGTCCATGTAATCTGTGTGACGGAATCCAATGCAGTGACCCATCTCATGAGCAATGGTAGTAGCTAATCCGTTAATGTTAGAAACATTGTCATAGTACCCCCTGGTCATTAAGATCGTACCATATGGATCACCATTCTCAGGGAAACCAGCAGATCCTAAAATGCCAAACCAGTAATAATACCAAGGTGAAGCACGAATCGTAATATCAGCCTGACCTGAACTCGAGACCCTGTTAAAGGTAAGGTTCAGACTTTCATCATTGTACCGGTCTATAGCAATGTCCGTAGCATCTACATACTTCTGAGGCATGTTTTGAACATACACATTAATCGTTCTCGGGGTACCGGTTACTAAATTATCTGTGTGATAATGTTCTTCAACCGGGAGACCATCACTGGGAGACATTTTTTCCAGTTGATCTAATGTAATCCTGATGTCTCCTTCAATGAAAAGTACACCATCATACATTTTCACTTCATCGGCATTGAAACCGAGATTTGCTACTTGTGCCAAGACTTCATCTGGCACTTCTTCTAATTGAGGTTGTTGTCCTTCATTGCTGTCCTGGCAAGACCATAACAATCCCAGAACTAGGGCGAAGGCGCCCAGCTTCATTAATCTTCTCATAATACGTTTAAAATTTGGTTCTTAACCATGAAGTTAAAAAAATGTATTGAAGTATAAAACCATTACGAAAGAAAATATGATTTTTTAAATAAAAGATGAAGGGAAGTGAAGGTGCGGTTGAAATGAAATTTTTGGTTTTTGAAAAAGGGAATGAATTGGCTTCCCAAATTGACCATTATTACTAACTTCGAGGTTCAAAAAAATGGGGAGCTGAACCGTTTTGCTTCTCGCTTGTTTCTTATACAAAACACTCAATAAATAAATGAAAATATTAGTTTGTATTACGCATGTGCCGGATACTACATCTCGCATTGCGTTCACCGACGGAGATACCAAATTCGATAAAAATGGTGTTCAATTCATCATAGGGCCTTACGATGATTATGCGCTGGCAAGGGCTGTAGAATTGAAAGAGCAAACCGGAGGGAGCATTACCGTATTGAATGTAGGAGAAGCTGAAACCGAGCCAACGATTAGAAAAGCATTGGCCATTGGTGCGGATGATGCAATAAGAGTGAATGCATTTCCTCAAGATGCACTTTTCGTGGCTAAACAGATAGCTGCTGTTGCGAAAGCTGGAGGGTACGATATGATTTTGATGGGTCGAGAATCCATTGATTTTAATGGTGGTCAGGTGCATGGAATGGTAGGCGAATTATTGGGAATACCATCTGTTTCCCCTGTTATGACATTAGACTTAGATGGTGACACAGCGAAGGTCTCCAGGGAAATAGAGGGGGGTAAGGAATATTTAGAACTTCCTTTGCCATTTGTGGCTGGGTGTCAGGAACCAATCGCTGAATGGAAGATACCAAACATGAGAGGGATCATGAGTGCAAGAACGAAACCTTTAGAAGTGAAGGACCCGACAGGGGATGCTCCTAAAACAAAGGTGAGCAAGTTTGAAATGCCACCTGCAAAAGGCGATGTGAAGTTGGTAGATCCTGATAACATGGATGAACTAGTAGATTTATTGAAAAACGAAGCAAAAGTGATTTAAGATGGCAGCATTAGCATTTGTAGAAATAGACGAAGGAAAAGTTAAGAAATCATCTCTTGAGGCGGTAAGCTATGCTCATGCTGTAGCTGGAGGTGTTACAGCAATTATTTTTGGTAAAACCGATGACATGGATGAAATCGGTAAGGCTGGAGCGAGCAAAGTTTTAAATGTAACTGATGAGAAGTTGGCCACACCAAATATCATGGCATATGCATCTGCAATTGCGGAGGCAATGAATCAGGAGGGTTCTGATCTGCTGGTTTTAGCCAAGAGTTCTTTAGGTGATCCGGTCTCTGCCAGAGTATCTATCAAGGTGGACGCTGCACTAGCCTCTAATGTGGTTGATTTACCTGATACATCAAGTGGCTATTCAGTAAAGAAAAGTATTTATACAGGTAAGGCATTTGCCAATACTAACCTTGAGGGGGATAAAAAGATCATCATCATTAAGAAGAATGCTATCGCAGTGAAGGAAGATGGTGGTTCACCGGAGGTGGTTGAGTTTGCTCCGACCATTAATGATGGAGATTTCACCGTGAAAACAACCAAAACGGAAAAAGCAGAAGGAGATATTCTACTCCCGGAAGCGGATTTGGTTGTTTCCGGAGGAAGAGGACTAAAAGGCCCTGAGAATTGGGGAATGATCGAGGAATTGGCCAAAACGCTTGGAGCAGCTACAGGGTGTAGTAAACCTGTTTCTGATATGGACTGGAGACCTCATCATGAGCACGTTGGACAAACAGGAATTAAAGTTAGTCCTTCATTGTATATTGCTATTGGAATTTCGGGGGCTATCCAGCATTTGGCGGGAGTGAATTCATCAAAATACATTCTTGTCATCAACAAGGATCCTGAAGCTCCGTTTTTCAAAGCCGCAGATTATGGTGTCGTTGGAGACGCCTTTGATGTGGTACCGAAACTTACTGAAGCAATCAAGAAGGCACAAGGTTAATGGCCGACGAGAAAATAAAGTTAGAGATTTTGGGACTGTCATCAAGCCAGTCCCAATCTGGCTCTTTTGCACTAGTATTGGGAGAGTCAGGAGGGAATAGAAGGCTTCCTATCATTATAGGCATGTTTGAAGCTCAAGCCATTGCTATCGAGATAGAGAAGATAGTCCCCAATCGTCCCATGACTCACGATCTTTTCAAAGCATTTTCTCATAATTTTGATATTTCTATTAAGGAGGTCTACATCTCTGACCTGAAAGAAGGCGTTTTTTTTGCACGGATTATTTGCGAGCACAATGGAAAAATCTTTGAGATTGATTCCCGACCTTCGGATGCCATTGCGATAGGTCTTCGTTTCAATGTGGATTTCTTTACCAATGAAAATATTCTAACTGAAGCAGGTATTGTTTTGACAGACGAATATGAAGAAGAAATAGCGCAGAAAGAGCCGTCCAAGCCAGAGAAAACAAGCCTCGAAGATCTTTCGTCCAGTGAACTCGAAAAGCTACTTAATGAAGCACTGGATAAAGAGGACTATGAGAAAGCTGCCCGAATCAGGGATGTGCTGAACAAGCGAAACTAATAATGGATTACGTAAGAGGAATAGCCGGATTAATAGGCCTTGTTGCAATTGCCTGGGCACTTTCCGGTAGCAGGAAGCAAATTGACTTTCGTCTCGTCGGAATTGGTATAGCTATTCAGGTGATCATTGGTTTGCTTATAGCGAACGTGGGTTTTATTAATGACCTATTTTCCTGGATGAGTGCGGGCTTTGTTAAGTTTCTCAACTTTGGTTTAAAGGGAGCTGAGTTTCTATATGGTGATTTAGCCAAAAACAGTGAGGCTGTAGATGCCAAGCACAATCTTGGCTTTCTCTTTGTCTTCCAAGCCCTACCTACTGTCATCTTCTTTTCATCGGTGACTGCAGGACTTTATTACCTGGGCTTATTGCAAAAGATTGTCTACGGATTTGCCTGGATCATGGCGAAAACAATGCGATTATCGGGAGCTGAAAGTTTATCTGCTGCAGGAAATATCTTTCTGGGTCAAACAGAGGCACCACTTCTTGTCAGGCCATTCATTAGTAAAATGACCAAATCAGAACTCAACTGCCTGATGACAGGAGGGATGGCGACTATTGCGGGTAGTGTACTTGGTGCTTACGTATCGTTTCTTGGTGGAGGTGACCCTGCGCAGCAACAAATTTTCGCAACCTATCTGCTTAGTGCTTCAATTATGAATGCACCTGCTGCTATCGTAATGGCAAAGATGTTTTTACCAGAAGATGAACCGGAAAAGATCGATAGCAGTCTAAGTGTTAATAAGGAAAATATAGGTGTAAATCTGGTGGACGCATTGGCAAGAGGCGCCTCTGATGGAGTTAAGTTGGCTTTGAATATTGCCGGGATGCTGCTGGCTTTTATAGCTGTGATTTTTGCTTTAAACTGGATATTGGTAGATGGGATTGGAGAGCTTACCGGATTGAATGAGTTTGTAGTTCGAACTACTGATGGAGCATTTGAAGGCTTTTCACTTCAATATATTCTTGGACAAGTTTTTAGGATATTCGCTTTTATTATGGGCGTTGATTGGGCAGAAACGATCAAAGTAGGAAGCCTATTAGGACAAAAGACTGTTATCAATGAGTTTGTAGCCTATCTGAGCTTAGCCGATATGAAATCAGCTGGCTTGCTTTCAGAAAAATCCATTATTATTTCTACATATGCATTATGCGGATTTGCTAATTTTAGTTCTATTGCAATTCAGATTGGTGGAATAGGTGGAATGGCACCAAGCAGACAAGGTGATTTATCTAAACTAGGACTTAGGGCACTTGTAGCTGCAACTTTGGCCACTATGATGACTGCAACAATTGCTGGGGCTTTATTTGGGTAATAATGTGAAGGTTGGCAATGAAAAGAAGGAGGTAAAAAGATTACCCTCCTTCAAGTTTTTTAATGGGACATCAGGAAATCAAGCTATCCACCCAATACGATCCTTGTATTTTTGATCAAATTGATGGAGGTTCAGGAGGATAGACTTAATTCAACTTTACATCCACTTCATATCCATTTACAGTAATATTTACTGATTTATCTCTTTTGTTCTTGGAGTGAGCTTCGACTTCTAACTGATCTCCATCTTTGATGTATCTCTTTACATCAACGGATGATTCATCGTATTCGACCTTACCGTATTTGACATTTGACTTTAGGATAAAGGATGCATTACTAATACCAATAGAGGCATCAATGTACTTGCCATCGATATAGACATCAGATGCTTCTGGGCTCAGGCTTTTGATTTCAACTTCATCTTCATAGGCATTGAGCTGGAAGCTTGATTCAAGCGTCTCAATTCTATGATTTCCGTACTTAGAGTTCATGCTTTTGAACTGTCCTAATGTACCAATGTTTGTTTCATCTTCGTAGGATTGTTCAAAAGTGATGGACTTTGCTTTTTCTATTTCAAATTTGCTGTACTTGCTACTGGTTAATACTAATAATTCAACATCTTCTATTTCCATATCCATTTCATAGAACTCAAGTTTCCCCTCGCCAAGTCGTTCTGTGATTTCGATCTCACCATATTTGAAATTCCCGGATATCTCATCTATTGAACCAATTTGATAGTCTGACTCATAGGAGGTGGCTTCTATTGTTTCAACTTCAGCCAATTCCATATTTGAATATTTTGCGTTGAGTTCTAAAGTTCCGATGATTCTGGCATCAAGTTCTTGCTCGTAAATTTCCATCTTCGCATTTCCAATCTGCTGAATTGAAGCTGAGCCATATTTCATATTAAAAATGCCTTCTTCAATCATTTCTGCCTCGAGTTCACCAGAATATTGTTTGAAATCCACTTTCTTGAATGATCCTATCATTCGAACATCTTCATAGGAATTTGAAATCTCATAGTCATTCACTCCGGGAGCTTTTACCTTATATGTCACTTTGAGTTCATCATCTCCATAGGAGATTTGTATGCCTACATGCTTTCCACCAATTTGAATTTTGTTTGGTATGTCCAGGTCAGTATCAATGAGTAATTCTGTCGCACCTTTTTGTATGTGATCTTTTACGTTCTGTTCAAAATCATCCAGAAACTCCTGAATCTTATCTGTCATTTTTCCATCGTATCTGACAATTGCTTCTATCTCCACCTGGGGTTTGTCCCATGCCTCCACGATAAGTTCAGTGTATTTAGCCTGGATATTTATTCTGTCAGACTTTGAAATATTGACCGTTACTTTAGCTGATCGTGTTTCACCTTCATTTATTTCAGTTGCACTTAAAGTCCATGAAAGACTACATGCTAATGCTATTATTATCAGTTTCTTCATTGTTTTTGAATTTATTCGCCCTTTTTATTTCCAGTTCTAACTTTCTGAGAAGCTTAATTTTCTTCTCATAGTAATCAATCAATACACCCACAAGCTGTTGTTCATTGATTTTGCCAATATCTTGCCGGTATAATTCATTCACATCTTCAAGTGTATTTAGCTCCTCAATTATCCAGTTAAAATCCTGGCTTGACTCCAAGTCTTTCATTGGAATTTCTGATTCAAGCTGATTGATTTGCGTGATGTAATCATTTTCCATTTCTCTATACTCGGAAGAAATGTCACCAAGTGAAGCAAGTTCGTTTACGGTGCTTTGCAGCGTGATATTCTGTATAAGAAGCCCAACTGAGGTCGCAATGAAAACCACCGCTGCTACTTTCCACCATGAGAATGGATTCGGCTTCTCGTTTTTCCATTCCTTTTTCAGGTTGTCCCAAAGATCAGCTGGTGGAGTGTCCAGGTTCAGTTCATCTTTTCGATTTTTTATTAGATCTTCAATATTCATAGTGATGTTGAAGTTTAGTTTTTAATAGCTTTTTAGCATGTCTGAATTGCGTTCTGGAGGTAGACTCTGAAATGCCTAATTGCTCAGCGATTTCCTTGTGCTTTAGTCCTTCCAGAAGATGCAAACTCAAGACTGTTCTACACCCGTCAGGTAGTTCCTTTATTGCACGATGCAGCGTGTTGTTGTCTACTAGTTTCTCATCAATCTCTTCTGACTCCAGCTGACTATGTTCTTCAATGTCTTCAAAATAGAACTTATTTTTTCTGGCATACTCCAACCCCAGGTTCACAACAATTCGTTTAAGCCAACCCGCAAACGCCATAGGATCTTCCAAGTCGGCTATTTTCCGAAATGCTTTCACAAATGCTTCCTGAAGCAAATCCTTTGCTATTTCCTGATCATTTGTTATTCGTGTTAGCGTATTATACATGGCTTTTGAATAGCTATTATATAAGTTGAAAGCCGCCAGTTCATTGCCTTTCTTTAGCTGGTTAATCCATACTATTTGAGTTTCAGTCACAGGTTATTTGGCGTTTTCTATGGGTAGGATGGAAGTAGATTAAAAAGGTTGTATGAAGGTAGGTTTTTTATGCAAAAAAAAACCTGAGCTTTTGCTCAGGTTTGTTCTTATATCCCATTCTTTATATTTACTGATCTAGTCTTGCAATTAGCTCCTCAGACTTAATCTTCTCAGTGAATTTTTGCATTAATTCTGTTTGACCTTCGCATTTGTAACAATAGGCCAAAATAAAGTTCTTCATATCAGTCTCGTCCATTTTGTCAACTTTTTTGATAGCCTTCTTTGTTTTTCCCTTATATGCATAGTTAAGGATAAGGTTGAAATCGGCCTCCTTTGAAAGATTTTTGTCCGAAGACTTTGATGCTGTTTTAAAGTATTCATCACTTAGGCTGAAGAAATCATTGGCCAATGATGGGTCATCAATTTTTGTTCCTTCTTTTTGATACCATGATCCAATATTAAACGAGGCGGACTCAACAGCTTCTTCTTTTATGACCATTGAGAAATCAGTTGAGGGTAATGGAGAATCAGGAAGGCTTTCAAGAATTTCAAAGTATGGATCAGCTTGCCGATACCCTACCTGATTCCATAAAACTTCACCTGCAGGATCAATAATTACAACTTTAGGGATAGATGAAGCCTGATAACTCATTGCCAAACCCTGATTGATGTCTACATCAATTTTTAGAAAAATGAATTTATCAGTAAATGCTTTCATACTTTCTGTATTCCACATATCACTGTCCATTTTTTTACATGGCCCGCACCAAGCTGCCCAAAAATCCATTACAATAAATTTGTCATTGCTTAAGGCCATTGCCTGGGCTAGTTTCATGTCTTTTACCCAGCTAACTTGAGAGTGTGATTTCAGGCCAAAACTTATTAGAGTTAAAAATAATAATAGGTGTTTCATAATGGTTTGATTAGGTTTTAAGGCGAATATAAAAAAAATCCCTGAACGATTAAATTCAGGGATTTCTGTAGTCCAGATGCATTTGCATTAGAGCACTACTTATAGCTATTGTTTTGCTTAGGAGCTCCTGCCATTATATCGTCATTAGCGAACTCCTCAAATTTTTTGAAGTTCTCAGTGAATCTGGAAGCCAGATCATTAGCTTTTTGATAAAAGCCTTTGTCATTCTTCCACGTTTCTCTTGGACTTAGGATCTCGTTTGGCACGCCCGGACAGGTTGTTGGGATTTCTGCTCCGAAGATGGAGTGTGTTCTGTATCCAACATTATCTAACTGGCCATTCAATGCAGCAGTAATCATTGCTCTGGTGTATTTCAGGCTGATTCTATTTCCTACACCGTAAGGACCGCCTGTCCACCCGGTATTTACCAGCCATACATTTACATCATGCTTATCCATTTTTGCACCAAGCATTTCTGCATATTTAGTGGGATGTAGAGGTAAGAATGGCGCTCCGAAGCATGCGGAGAATACCGGCTCTGGTTCTGTAACTCCAGCTTCAGTTCCAGCTACTTTGGATGTATAACCCGAAATAAAGTGATACATCGCCTGTCCCTTACTCAATCGTTGGATTGGGGGAATCACACCAAAAGCGTCACAGGTAAGGAAGAAAATGTTTTTAGGGATGCCACCTATTGAAGGTTCCATCGCATTTCTAATATGATGGATCGGGTAGGAGGCTCTTGTGTTCTCGGTTACAGATTTGTTCTCATAATCTACCTCTCTTGTTCCTTCTTTGAAACGGGTGTTTTCAAGGATAGCTCCGAATTGAATCGCATTAAAGATATCTGGTTCTTTCTCTTCGGTTAGATCTATCACCTTAGCATAGCAACCACCTTCAAAATTGAACACATTCTTTTCTGTCCAGCCATGCTCGTCATCCCCAATCAATAATCTGTTTGGATCTGCTGAAAGTGTGGTTTTTCCGGTTCCGGAAAGGCCAAAGAAGATGGCTGTATCCTTTTGCTCAATGCCCATGTTTGCCGAGCAGTGCATACTTAATACCCCTTGCTCGTGTGGTAACATATAATTCAAGACAGAGAAGATTCCTTTCTTCATTTCACCTGAATATGCCGTCCCACCAATCAGTATCATTCGCTTGGTGAAGTTGATGATCGCGAAATTCGATTGACGCGTGCCATCAGTCTCCGGATCAGCTTGAAATTCCGGTACACAAAGAATCGTGAAATTGGGGTCAAATTCTTTGACTTTATATGCATCCGGACGAAGGAACATGTTGTAAGCAAAGAGGTTATGCCATGCCATCGTATTAATCACACGTACTCTTAGTCGGTGCGTTTTATCTGCTCCGGCATATGCTTCTCGTACATATACCTTCTTGTCTTCAATAAACTTCACCATTTTGTTGTAAAGCTTATCGAAGTTTTCTTCTGAAAATGGGATGTTTATATTGCCCCACCAGACGGAATCTTTGGTTTTAGCATCCTCAACAACAAATCGGTCTTTTGGAGATCTACCGGTGAATTTGCCGGTATCGCACATCAAAGCACCTGTTGAAGTCAAAACACCTTCACCGCTTTTCAGCGTTTCTTCAATGAGTTCTGACTGGCTCAGATTCCAGTGTGCTTCTTTTACTTTAATACCTAAATCAGAAAGATCGCTTTTGGAGGATTTTACGCCGTATTCTTGCATTTTTTTTATGGGTATTGATAAATGATAAGATCCCGCCGGAGCGGGACTCAAACGTTTGCGCGAAGTTACTGGAACTCAGTCTTTCTCGAAAAAAGGATCGACTATTTCTTTTGGTGTTGGCTTAGTTAATAAGCTGACAACAACCAAAGCAAGGATCGACGCGATAAGGGCCGGTATAGCTACCATCTTTGAATCATATGGAAATGAAATAAACCCAAGATCCATAGTGACTCCACTTCTATTTAGCACTTCGATGATTACCACGGAAAGCATTCCGGCAAGTATGGAGGCAACACCCCCTTGTTTGGTTACTCGCTTCCAGAAGAATGTAGCCAATAATGGAGGAGCCAATGCTGCACCGATCATGGTATAGGATATGAATGCCATAGACAGTATTTCCTCGAATTGAGTCATGATTAAATAGGCGATAAATCCAAGAATGACAATGGCACTTCGTTGGATGATCAGTTTCGTTTTATCCGAAGCTCCCTTTATAAAGTACTTTTCGAGAATATCTCTTGAAATGTTTGTTGACGTTACCATCAAAAAAGTATTTCCGGTCGAAAGGATAATGGCAGCTCCTCCCGCAAACAGAAGAGATCCGACAAAAGCAGGAAGCTGCTCAAACCCAATTAGTAGGATAATTTCTTCTGATTTCTCTGGAATCACAGAGCCATCAGGCATAAAGAACCTGGGATCATGCGCATATATTGCAAATCCAACTACGGCTAGGAGGCACATCAAAAACTCGATTCCGACAACACCAATAAACATGCCCATCACAGCTTTTTTTGCTGCCTTGGCATCCTTTGCGGATGAAAACTTTTGGTAAACACTACTCTCACTAAGCATCAGTATAAGGGTTGGAAGCATGATGCCTATATACCACGTAGGTTCATGCCCTTCAAAAACAGATAGGTGATTCGGGCTAACTTCATTAATAGTACTAATAACATTGTCCCACCCTCCAAATCCGGAGATCGCAAAAGGGACTGCCAGAATAATGGCAGTAATCATAATGATCCCATTGAAAATATCGATGGATACAATCGATACCATTCCAGCAAGAGCGGTGAAGGCAATAATGATTAGAAAAGTGATTAGTGTTCCTTGATCTTCGGTAAAGTAGCCCTCAGTTAATATGAATAGAAATTTTCCACCGCCTTTAAATTGATACCCGGCAATGATGAGGTATGCGACGATGATAGTTATTGTACCGAGAAGGCGGGCAATAGGAGAGTAGCGCTTCTCCAGTATATCGGTAAGTGTATATTGTGAAATTCTTCTAACGCGTGCGGCGATGAAATACACCGCGAGGATACCGATCCATGCACCCAGTGAAAACCATAGTTCAGAGAATCCCACCTGAAAGGTAAGACCTGCAGTTCCAAACAAACTTCCTGATCCAATCCAGGTAGTTACTAAGGTCCCTACTAAAAGGTAGACGGGTACATTCCTTCCGGCCACCACAAAATCTTCCTCATTTTTTACACCTCTGCTTTTATAGATAATTATTCCCGCAAGAATCAGAATGTATCCAATGGTTACTACTAAATAGGTCATGTTATTCTTTTGAAATAAGCCGCCAATTTAATCATTCTGTTGTTCCAAACCTGAATCATATTTTTCTAAAAACCGGGAGTAGGTGTTTTTCAGATCTTCGGCTGCATTGTTCAGGTTTGATAAGTAGTAATGTGTGAGTTTAATAACCTTTTCCATATCAGGATCACCCATTAGCATGTCTCCGATTTTCTCAAACATCTGATTCGCAATAGACATGTAATACGTCTGCTTTTCATAAAGCACCGCTGCATCACCCAGGAAATCTTCATCAATATAGGAAAAGGACCGGGAGGCTTTGGTGAAGTCCCAGGCACTTCTGGTGAGTAGCTCGTTTTCAATGCTGATATTGAATTGATTTGTTTGGATGCTTTCTGCCCGGAATAAAGAATCCAGCTGAACAAAAAATGCTTTATTCACTGCTAAGACAGAATCAAGTTCTATGTTGTTTCGTTGGCATTCCTTGAGGATTTTTTCTCTCAGCAATAGCCCTTCATCTTCAAGATCTCTGTTTTGTTTATAAGAGTTTAACCCCAAAGCAAGGAGTACGGCAAAAACGATGGATAGAAACTCGAAACCTATTTGGGCCAATGCTTTTTTCTTCATAAGGACTAAAATAAAAAAACCCTCCAAAAATGGAGGGTTTCGTCCCATAGCTAACTGCTTTGTTTATGAAGGGCAGTCAGTATCGTTTAATGTTTCATCCCAACAATGGTAGGCTGAGTCTTGAAAATAAGCCTCACTTTTTACTCTTCCTTCGCCGGAGGGAGAGTTCCAGTCTACTTCTATCGTATTAGATGCATTGGTATCAATGATCATAACACCTCTATTGTAAGTTGCATTGGCATTGGCCTCATAAGCGATGCTACTTCCAAAGTAATCACCTTCTTTTTGAATTGTAAATTCAGAATTTGCTACTCCGGTACTTTCATCATCCGACCAGCTAACAGATAACCATGGGGAGGGGGTTTCCGGGCTTTCGTAAAGCACCCAGGACCCGGCATCTGCATCCAGGTTGGATTCACCTTCAAACCATACAAAGTCAACGAATGATCCATCAAGTGAAACGTATCCGGTCCAGTCTACATCTGAGCCATCTACATCAGCTGTTAACCGAACATTATACGTTCCTTTATTTGCTACTAAGACATCATATTCCCAAACCCAAAGCTCAGTGTCACTTTCATAAGTGGCTTCCTGATTTAAGCCTACTTTGAATGCGGTAACCGGGACGACCAGGTTTGAATATAAGATGGTGGAATAAACTCCCACGCTTGTCGCTGCATACGTCCAGTTGGTGATTTCCGCTATACGACCACCATCATCTTCAAAATTGTCAAAGTTTGGTGCCATACTGGACTGTGGTGGCATTTCAGGTTTAGGATCCTGAGTAGTACCATCATCGTCTGAGCAGGATGAAAATATAAAAAGAGGTATAATAAGTATGAGTGTGAGTATCTTTTTCATTTTGATTGTTTTTTGATTCAACAATTGAGGTTCAAGTCCCGTGCCAGATAGGAGAAATAGTTAAATGGTCATTTATTCCAGGGTTTGCATTCTTGTTTTTCTCAAAATGAAAAAGTGGTTGCCAAATTGGTGACAACTTTTGGAAAGTTTGGAACTTTCCAAAAGTTATTTGAAGGAATCTAACTAGCCTTGATATATTCCTTCGGGATTGCAAATCCCGAAGAGCAAGGGGCACTCGTTACAAACGAGCGCTAGCGGGAGTTGCACGGAAGTAACTTCTGCGCTAGTGGGAGGGACGAGATATGGGAGCAAACGAGGACTAGGGAGGGGTGTTCCTTAGTTTTCAGTTGTTTCTATATTCATTCCGTTAAGAAACTCTAAGTCAGATTCTGATAGTTCAGTTTGCTCAGTTCTGAAAATATCCATCTGTTCGAGAATTGGATATGACCAAAGTTCTAGAATCGTTGAGTTACCCCATGTTGGGTTTCTTATCATTAATAGGCCGTGTTCAGCTGTAAAAAAGTGAAATTGTTCACCATCGTAAATTTCTGGGTTTGAATTGAATCTATAAATTTTGATTTTTCTTGTGTTGAGGAAAGTTGAAACGGTATCATCTAAGCCGAAAGTTTGTTCCTCAGAATTGATAAAATAAGATGAATTGCTGAGGTTGCTAAAATCAATGATATAATCGAATTGATGATCACCTATTTGATAATTAAACTTATTTCCTTCAATATTCTCAATTAAGGATAGAGTATCGACTTTCACAATTCCAAAATCAACTGATGTTCGAAGTGCGAAGTTCTTCTGTTGTTCACATGCGAGAAGAAGGCAGAAAAGAGGGAGAATCTTTGCTAATTGCATAATGAAAGGTTACTATAATGTAAACGCCATACGGCGTTTATTTACCTTTCAAATATACCTGTTTCATACTCTTAACAACAAAAAAGCCCACTCTAAGAGGAGCAGGCTTTCTATATATCCATTAAGCGTTGATGCTTCTTACATCATGCCGCCCATGCCACCGCCCATTCCGGCCGGCATTGCAGGAGCGCCACCTTCTTTCTCCGGCTCTTCAGCAACTACACACTCGGTAGTGAGTAGGAGAGAAGCGATCGAAGAAGCGTTTTCAAGCGCTAGTCTTGTCACTTTTGTCGGATCGATGATACCTGCTTTGAACATGTTTACATACTGACCTGTAGCAGCATTGAATCCGTAATCTTCTTTGCCCGCAAGCACGTCATTCACAACAACGGAAGCTTCACCACCAGCGTTTTCAACAATCGTTCTCAATGGAGACTGGATCGCCATTTTCACGATTTGAACACCTGTGTTTTGATCTTCATTGTCAAGTTTAAGCTTGTCTAGAGCAGTCATTGCTCTGATCAGGGCAACACCACCACCAGCTACGATACCTTCCTGTACAGCAGCTCTTGTAGCGTGCAATGCATCATCCACTCGATCTTTCTTCTCTTTCATCTCTACCTCAGTAGCCGCACCGATGTAAAGGATGGCTACTCCGCCTGAAAGCTTCGCAAGTCTTTCTTGCAGCTTCTCTTTGTCATAGTCAGAAGTAGTGTTCTCGATTTGCTGCTTGATTTGGTTTACCCGAGCCTCAATATCGGCTTTCTTGCCAGCACCATTTACGATCGTGGTGTTGTCCTTGTCGATATTGATTTTCTCAGCAGTACCTAAGTAATCAAGAGTCGCGTTTTCTAGTTTGTATCCTCTTTCCTCAGAGATTACAGTACCACCTGTCAGGATAGCGATATCCTCAAGCATTGCTTTTCTTCTGTCACCGAATCCCGGAGCTTTCACTGCAGCGATTTTCAGTGATCCTCTGATTTTGTTTACCACAAGTGTAGCAAGTGCTTCACCTTCTACATCCTCAGCAATGATCAACAATGGCTTTCCAGTCTGAGCAGCTGCTTCAAGAATAGGAAGCAATTCCTTCATGTTGGAAACCTTCTTATCATAGATCAGGATGTAAGGGTTTTCCAACTCAGTTTCCATCTTGTCTGTGTTGGTCACGAAGTAAGGAGAAAGGTATCCTCTGTCGAACTGCATACCTTCTACAGTCTTCACTTCGGTCTCAGTACCTTTTGCTTCTTCTACAGTGATTACACCATCTTTTCCAACTTTGTCCATTGCGTCAGCAATCATCTTACCGATCTCCGGATCATTGTTAGCAGAAACAGAAGCTACCTGAGCGATTTCCTCAGAAGTCTTGATGTCTTTAGACTGCTTTCTTAGGTTTTCAACTACAGCAGTAACTGCCTTGTCGATACCTCTTTTCAGATCCATTGGGTTTGCACCGGCAGCCACGTTTTTGATTCCGTGACCGAAGATAGCCTGAGTCAATACTGTAGCAGTGGTAGTACCGTCTCCAGCGTCATCAGCTGTTTTTGAAGCTACTTCTTTTACAAGCTGAGCGCCCATGTTTTCGATCGGCTCTTTCAGCTCGATTTCTTTCGCTACAGAAACACCATCTTTAGTTACTGTTGGTGCTCCAAATTTTTTGTCAAGGATTACGTTTCGTCCTTTTGGACCTAGTGTTACTTTAACTGCGTCTGCAAGGATGTCAACACCAGTTTTGATGCTGTCTCTTGCTTCGGTATTAAAGAATATATCTTTTGCCATGATTTTTATTGATTTTCAGTTTTTAGATTCGTTATACTATGCCGTAAATATCTGATTCTTTCATAATCAGGAATTCTTTCCCGTCAATGGTGATCTCAGTTCCTGAGTACTTACCATAAAGCACCTGGTCGCCGACCTTTACGTTGATAGGTTCGTCTTTCTTACCAGTACCGATAGCGACAATTTGACCTCTTTGAGGTTTTTCTTTAGCAGTGTCAGGAATGATGATCCCGGACGCTGTTTTTTCTTCAGCCGCAGCAGGTTCTACCAGAACTCTGTCAGCAAGTGGTTTGAAATTTACTTTAGACATGTTTGTAAACGTTTATGTTTATTGTTGAATTCAGTTTGATTGCTCTATCCTCATTTAATGTGCCAAGACGCATATGGCAGATTTGTTTATGTCCTAATATGACATTTTTACAGGATGACATGACATATTCCTCTAATAGTGCGGTATGTCTCTTGACAAACTGACATTTCAGGACTAATTTTTGTCTTAAAAAGTTAGCATATGGATAGTTTAAGACATGACTGGCTCACTGAAGGCCTGATCGATTATGAGTATAAGAAGTATGTTTTACTTGCTTACCTGAAAGATGTGGGAAGAAGGTTTAATCAATCCGAGTTGTATCCTTTTATGTCTGACCTGATCTTTCACTATCGCAACCTGATCAAAGTGAGAGAAAGTAAAAAATTGATGTATGACAACTTTCCGGAGACGCTGAGTAAAGCAGACTTCAATAAACTCCGATTGACTTACGACAAGATTGTGAATGATGACGAAGTAATGCAGCAGATTGAAGAGATTATTTCATTCGCCATTCCGAAAATGAAAGGTATGCTGGAAGAAGGGAAGGAGCTTTACGAATTTGTTGAGCAGCAAATAAACTTAGAGCCTATTGGTGTCTCTCCAATTTATTCTGACGAGGGTTATCTGTTTATCAATCAGGAGAAATCCAGTGATGTCTCCATTTATCGCTATCAGATGACGTTTTTTGAGCATGCCGAAGAAAAGTATCGCAGCATGACTACTGAATTTTTGATGAATGAGGTTAGAAATATCAGCAAGACCTACGAAAACATCAAAGTGAGTCTTACCAAAAAGTTCACGGAGCTACCAAATCCGGCTACCTACCTGGCAGTGAGCAAACTGAAATTCCCTCTGAATGAAACCGTGTTGCCTGTAGCGAAAAGGATGCTGGTAAGGGTGATTTCTTAATTACCTGTGGAATCAGTTGAAGATTCTTGAGTTAAATCTTCAAGTCCTGAAGCATCAGAATCTGCAGGTTGTATTCCTTGCGGAATAGCTGGCTGAGTAGTCTGTGCATTGTCAATGTTTGGACTTGTCAGCGTATCCTGCTCAACATCAGGCTGAATGAAATTGGTTGATACAGACAACAGCAACAAAGCGATTGCGAATCCCCAGGTCAATTTTTCAAGTAAATCACCTGTTTTCTTTACACCCATTAATTGGGTAGTTCCGGACCCACCGAATTGGCTGGAAAGTCCTCCGCCTTTAGGATTTTGTGCAAGCACAACCAGGATCAACAACACAGCTACAACGACAATCAGGGTTACTATTATTCCGTACATCTATTCAATCTTTGAAATTAAGTCCGCAAAGTAAGATTTTTTTTCGGGATATTTCAAGCTTAATGCCTCATAGATTTCGATTGCACGTTTTTTATTTCCCTGATGCAAATAAATTTCAGCTAAGTATTCGGATGCCAGGTTGGGATCCCATGAGCTGCTTTGCTCTGCCAGGTCCTCTGCTTTCGTATCTTCTTTTCTCTGATACTTGATGGTAGGGGACTCCTTGATGAACTTATCGATGATGTCATGCTGAGCCTTGCGGTCAGACTTATCATCATCCTTTTTATCTTCTTTTTTAGTCGATTTCGACTTAGAGGTCGTTTTCTCTTTACTTGTCTTTTTAGCTGAGTCTTTCTTAGTAGAAGCTTTCTTAGCAGTCTTTTTTTCTTTCGACTTTGATGCTTTAGGCTTGGATTCTTTTTTTGCATCCTTTGTGCTTTCTGCTTTTTTCGAATCCTCTTTCTTAGACTTTTCCTTCGATTCCTCCTTCTTCACTTCCTCACTTATCTCATCTCGGATCGATTTGGTTCTTCTTGGATTTTTTCTCTGAACTGGCTTAGCCTTTGATAAATCAGGGAGTCTGATTCTGCTTTCAGAACTACCGTCTTCATCCTTTTCTCTGGTTGTTTCCGTTTTCTTCGGTTTTTCTTCTATAGGTGCTTCCTTTATTGAATCATCCTCAGATTTTACCTCAGACGGAGTTTCTGTCTTCTTCTCTTCTGAAACTTCCTCTTTTGGTTTTTCTACTTTCTTGGTTTCCTCTTTTTTGCTTTCTTCCTTTTTGGGTGAATCCTGTTCGGGTTTAGCCTTACTCGACGGCTCTCTTCTTTTGTCCTCATCTAAAAAGCTCGTATCGAAATCCTCCGGTGGGTTAAGTGTGCTTCTGGATTGGAAACGAGAGAAACGTGGTTCTTTAATGGTTCGCTCAGCCCGTCCCTCATCTTTGGACTCTTCTTTGTCCTTTGTAGTATCTTCTTTCTTCGATTCTTCTTTTTTCTTATCTGCTGGGTCTGCTTTTACTTCTTCTTTTTTCGTTTTTTCTTCCTTCTCTTCTTTTGCTTGTTCTAGTTCGACTTCAGGTTTTTCATCCTTTGGTTCTGTTTTAGGAGCATCTTCTTTTTTCGATTCGACCTTCGGTTTTTCTTCTTTAATATCACTTTCACTTGAGCGCTTGGATTCTTCCTCTCTCGTTACTTCTTCTTTGGCTTTTTGAGCAGCTTCTAAAACCTGTTTTGTGATGTCTGCTGCAGTCTTCTGTGTTTCTTCTGCAAGCTTGTTAGCCTCAGCAATGAGCTTCTCAGTATCTATATCTGTACTACTTTCAGTCTTTTGCTCTTTTTCTTCGCTTTCATCTTTTTCGACCTCTGCTTTGGATTCAGGCTTGGCAACTTCTTCGCTTTTATCGTCCTCCTCTTTGTCTGTAACACTTACAGCTTTTTCTGTCGGTTTTCCTAATGCTTTTTGAAGTGCGCCAGAAACGGCATCATCCTCTTCTATTTTTTGCTGTACTTCCGCAAACTTGGCTCTGGACGATTTCAGGTTCTCCATATCCCGCTTCAATTCTTCCAGAATAGAATCCAAATGTCCCGAAGGCAAGTCCGGAACCTCCGGTTGAGGTTTTTTTGACTCTTTCTCTTTTAATGCACTTGGTCGCTTATCTGTTCGCTCCTTTGGTTTCTCCGCTATTTCCTGTTTTGGTGGAGCAATATCCGGTGCTTTCGCTTTGCTTACCGGTTGCTCTTTTTTTATTTCAGTTTTTTGAACTGGTTTTTCAGCTCTTTCTTCTTTGGGCTTAGCAGTTATTGACCCTGATGGCTTTTCAGCAGTTTTAGGTGCTTCCCGTTTTGTCTTCTCAGCAGGCCTTTGTTCTTCTTCTGTTTTTGTTTTTTCATCTGTGGTTGGTGGTTGGCTAAGGAAAAACAGGTTACCGCTTAAGTATTTCTTTAATAAAATTCGATCTGTTGAATAGATAGCTGCCGAGGCAACTCTTTTTTTTGTCTGAGGATGGTTTTTTTCCTTACTGGCTTTAGCTAACAGCAATCGGGCACTTAGAAAATAAGGATGCTCGTTTACAATAGACTCCAGCTCATCTAGCTGCTCCGGAGAAAGCTTACTCGGTTTTCTTAGGTAGGTGATTAACTCTGTTTTGTTCACAGGATTAGCTAACGGTGTTCAAGCTAAAATTAAGCAAAATCACCAATTTGCCACGGACGCATTGAAGATATCTAAAACTATTTGGTCAAATATTTCTTCAACAAAGGCTTCTTCATTTGCTGCCAGATCGGTTGTGTTATTATCAAAATCCTTGAAAAACGAGAAAGTTTTGTCAAAATCGAATGTGGGATCGTTGACATTAGTGTATGTGGCAGAGACAGTTATGGTGATTCTTGTGAGGGCTGAAAAATCAGCCTGACCCTGGTTTCCTGAAGTCGCAGCAACTGGCGTAATGGTGTAATTGGAAATATATCCATCTATTTGTAGATCTCCGTTGTTGTCTACTAATTCCAGACTGGTGTTCTGCTGAAAGTAGTCTTTGATGTTTTCAGTAAATAGGACACTCATGTTTGAAGGCCCCAGAGGTGCGTTGTTGTAAAATGTGGAGATGGTAATGGTTTTGGTTTCAGGTCCTATTGTTGCTCCTGTAAACGAATAAACACCACATCCACTGCTTAAACCAATTGATAGGAGTAAAAGAATTAGGCTAAAGGTTCTCAAGTTCATATTGCTTTATCTTCCTATACAAAGTTCGTTCCGAAATACCGAGATCTTCAGCTGCATATTTACGCTTATTGTTATTCTTTCTTAAAGCTTTGATTATCAGTTCTTTTTCCTTTTTTTCTAAAGATAGTGAGTCTTCCAGTTCCATCTCATGTGTTATGTCTTCAACCTCAGAGTCATAATCATCCTGATTTGATGAAATAACCAGTGTTGGTTCCTCTTTAGATTCATCCCTTTCCTCGCGGTACTCCTCCAATCGGGCGTGAGATGAATCTATATTTTTGAAAAGCGATTTATGATCCTCAAGAATTTCTTTATCACTATCATCTCCATCGAGCATCTTAAATACCAGCTTTTTAAGCTCGGCCATATCGGACTTCATATCAAACAGCACCTTGTACAGAATATCTCGTTCTGTGAAATTGTCTTTAGACTCTTGCTTATTGATAAGCGCAGGAAGGCTACTGCCTGTTCGAGGTAAATAAGTTTGCAGCTGATCGAGTGAAATCTCCCGTTCCACGCTGAGTACACTAATTTGCTCCACCAGGTTTTTTAATTGACGGATATTTCCCGGGAATCTGTGAGATTTTAAATATTCCTGAGCTTCTTCTGTCAGCTTGATCGGCTCTGTCTTATAATTTTCAGAAAAATCATATGCGAATTTTCTGAACAATAACAACACATCATCTCCACGCTCCCTTAAGGCTGGCACATAAATAGGAACAGTGCTAAGCCGGTAATACAGGTCTTCGCGAAACTTCCCTTTATTTACGGCATCCAGTAGATCAACGTTTGTTGCAGCAATGACTCGAACATCAGTTTTTTGCACTTTAGATGAACCGACTTTGATGAATTCGCCATTCTCCAGCACA
Organism: Ekhidna sp.; assembly: GCF_965221965.1. Taxonomy (GTDB): domain Bacteria; phylum Bacteroidota; class Bacteroidia; order Cytophagales; family Cyclobacteriaceae; genus Ekhidna. Next base: position 1,826,519 of record NZ_OZ244926.1, on the reverse strand, counting down.
CGAAGCAAGCGAGCCTGTGTACTTTGGGGCATTTCGCCAATCTCATCCAGAAAAATCGTTCCACTATCGGTAACTTCAAAGTAACCTTTTCTATCTCCGGTAGCTCCGGTAAAAGCCCCTTTCTCATGTCCGAATAGCTCGGAATCGATTGTGCCTTCCGGAATTGCACCACAGTTTATGGCGATGAACTGTCCATGTTTTCGGTGGGAGAGACTATGAATGATTTTTGAAAAGGATTCTTTTCCAGCTCCGCTTTCACCAGTGATCAGCACACTCATATCAGTTGGGGCCACCTGCATGGCTACACGAATTGCATTATTGAGTTTGTTGGAATTCCCAACAATTTCAAAGCGCTGTTTTATCGCCTGAACTTCCGAATCAATTTTTAAACTCATATTACTTTACCAAACAGGGTGGCTGGTGTACAATCGGTGACTTGCACATTCACATAGGTTCCCTTTGGTACGTTTGCTTCAAAGATGATTACTTTATTTGCGGAATTTCTTCCTTGCATTTTTTCTTTTGAACGTTTGCTTGTTCCCTCTACTAACACCTCGAATGTCTTCCCAATATCAAGTTTATTTCTTTCCAGCGACAACTCCCTTTGCTTATCGATGATCTCCTGAAGCCTGCGTTTTTTCACTTCTAAAGGGATGTTATCTTCATATTTCTTTGCCGCCAGGGTGCCCGGTCGTTCTGAATAGAAAAACATGTAAGAGAAATCATACTTCACATAATCCATGAGCGTAAGGGTTTCCTTGTGCTCTTCCTCTGTTTCTGTACAGAATCCGGCAATCATATCCGAACTAATACCGCACTCTTCGCCAAGTATTTCTCTTATAGCATCTACGCGATTGATGTACCACTCTCGATCATACGTTCTATTCATCAATTCCAGCACACGTGAATTTCCACTTTGTGCCGGCAGGTGAATGTAGTTGCAGATGTTTTTATACTTCTTCATCGTGTGAAGTACCTCATCTGTGATGTCTTTTGGGTGGGAAGTAGAGAACCTAACCCGTAGGTCAGGGTTTACTTTTGCAACCATTTCAATGAGGTTGGCGAAGTTTATGATCTCTTTAACCTCATCCTTCTTGTTTAGGCGGGCCTTATTGTTTTCAACAGGCGACCACTTATATGAGTCTACATTCTGTCCGAGTAGTGTTACCTCCCGATATCCCTTATCGAAAAGTTCCTGAGCTTCTTTTACAATGGAGTGGGGGTCCCGGCTTCTTTCTCGCCCCCTAGTGAAGGGAACCACACAGAATGAGCACATATTGTCACATCCACGCATGATCGAAATAAAAGCGCTGACACCATTTGAATTAAGACGGACAGGTGAGATATCTGCGTATGTCTCTTCTCGGGATAAAAATGTATTGATGCCTTTTTCCCCCTCTTCTGCCTGCTTTACAAGTTTTGGGAGATCACGATATGCATCGGGACCTAATACCAGGTCTACGATTTTTTCTTCTTCCAGAAGTTTCGATTTCAGGCGTTCGGCCATACAGCCTAATACACCCACAGTCACTTCCCGGTTTTTCTTTTTTACACCGTTGAAGAAATTGAGGCGATTGCGGACGGTTTGCTCTGCCTTTTCACGGATAGAGCAGGTGTTGATCAGAATTACATCTGCATGCTCCGGCGAGGAGGTCGTTCCAAATCCCTCTTTTTTCAAAATAGAAGTCACGATCTCGCTATCAGAAAAATTCATCTGACAGCCATAACTTTCTATATACAGCTTTCTTTTTGCTGCAACACCATCGTCCTCTGTCGTTTTAAAATCGCACGATTCGGGTTGATTTTTCTCTTCTTCCAGTAAATCTATATCTGCTATCAATCCTTGCATGATGCAAAGATAGGAAGTGTAATGACATTTTGTCAGCACTTATGGGATTGATTTTATTTAGTTTTAAAAGAAAAAAATGGCTCATATTCAAGAGGTGCGGGGATACGCTCCAAAATTTGGAAGTGACTGTTGGTTTGCTCCGAATAGTACGATCGTAGGAGAGGTGGAGATGGGAGATAATTGCACTGTGTGGTTTAATGCGGTTGTGAGAGGGGATGTAAATTATATCCGGATTGGTAACAACTCCAATATACAGGATAATGTAACCATTCATGGAACGTATAAGAAGGCGGGAACGACCATAGGTAACAACGTATCAATCGGGCATAATGCGGTGGTCCATGGTTGCACTATTGAGGATAATGTATTGATCGGGATAGGGGCAATTGTCTTAGATAATGCGGTGATTGGTTCTGGTTCTATTATTGGTGCAGGAACGGTGGTACTTGAAGGAACGGTGGTGGAGCCAAATTCTGTTTATGGTGGGGTGCCGGGTAAAAAACTTAAAAGTATGGATGAGGCAAATAAAGAAATGCTTGGTAGAATTGCAGGAAATTATACCATGTATGCTGGTTGGTTTAAAGAAAACGAAAAATGAATATTCTAGTTAAAATTTTACTTTCATCGATTGCAGTGATTATTGCTTCGTATCTCCTCCCGGGAGTTTATGTGGATGATTTTATTACCGCTGTAATAGTGGCTGTTTTGTTAGCCCTTCTGAATGCTTCTGTTAAACCGCTCTTGGTCTTACTAACTATTCCATTGACGGTTTTCACATTGGGGCTTTTCCTGTTAGTGATAAATGCATTAATAATCTTGATTGCGGATGCAATCGTGCCGGGATTTGAGGTTCATGGCTTTTGGTGGGCATTAATTTTTAGTTTACTGCTATCGCTAATCAATGCATTGCTGAGTGACATTAGTAAAGAAGGTCAGAAGTAAATAGGACATTGCGGTCTATCACAACTTGTGTGTCACCTGAACTCCCGCCTGAACGGACGGGCCAGTGTTTCAGGATATTTTTAGTTCAATATGAACTGTAGCAGAAAGATGCTGAAATAAGTGCGGACGGCTAGTCTCAGCATGACGTTCTTGCTTTTACAAAGTACCTATTTCACCAAATAGCTTAGAAATAAACCGGACACTGAGGGTCTTTCTTATAATTTCTGAGCTTTACACGATAGTTGAGCATGATTTCGTGTGTACCTCGAGATTCGTTTGCCAACGCATTCACTGTTGCATCGTAAGCGTAACCTATTCTGAAATTTTCATTCAGGATCAGCTGTGTTAAGAATACCAATGCATCTCCGCTTCTGTAGGATACGCCGGCATAAGCAATTCCATCAAAAATGACTGTAGCATTCAAGTCCCAACCAACTCTGCTTTGCTCTTGGTATCTAAATAGGGCAGAGGGGCTAAATTTCACATTTGGGTTGATGTCAAAGATTACACCGCCAGTCGCGTAATAGTATCTGCTTTCTCTACCTTCGGTAGTGGTGCCATCCTCGGCCTGCACCTCATAGAGTGTGTTTTCCAGGATAAATGGAACAGATACTCCTGCATACATTCTTGGGTTCGCGAAGTAGATCCCGGTACCAAAATTAGGTGTGAATCGGGTAGGAGTACCGGATAAGAGCTCGTCATCCTCTCTTAGGAGGTTCAGTTCCTCAAAATTTGATCTTCTGTTATCAAAACCTCCTGAGAGCCCCATGGCCAGAATTCCAGCACTTGTTTTGATTTTGTATGCTCCACTGATATACATAGAGGATTCCTTATGAACGCCAATCACATCCTCAGCTGCCTGTAGTCCCAGACCGATCTGATTACCATAAAATGAACTATGAACAGATAGCACATTTGATCTGGGTGCTCCATCGACATTGATCCATTGCTTCCTGTGGATAAAGCTCGCACTTAAAATGTTTAAGCTTCCAGCATAGGCCGGGTTCAGCGCCAACCCATTAAACATATAGGTAGACATGACCGGTCGCTGCTGTGCAAATGCACAGCTGACCATAATCATTAGAAAAAATACGACTGCTAGCTTTTTCATTGGTGCTAAAATTACCGAACTAATTCTAAAAATCCTTGTACCGGATCCTCTCCATTGCCTAAATCGATAACGTAGAAATACGTTCCGGTAGGCAACTGAAGACCTCCGCCTCCCACATTACTGAACCCTTCAAATCGAACATCGGTGTTATTGTACCCATCCACTTCGTAAAGTCGCTGACCAGCACGGTTATAGATCTTAACGTTGTTATTCGGGAAATAATCTATACAGTCGATCAAGAAGAAGTCATTTTTACCATCTGCGTTCGCCGATACTCCATTATAGATTGTCAGCGATGTTTCTATCGTGAATGAAGCTTCGTAAGAACATCCATTTTCTGCGGTAAAGGTCACCGTATAATCTCCAGGGTATGCATCTATCAATCGTGAATCTGTTCCTACCAGCGTACCGTTTGAATCTCTCCATTCATAATTTGTTGCCAGATTAAACTCATCGAACTGTATGATAGCAGTACCAGTAAATTGGTTAGTCGACCCATCTTCCGTTCTCAAACAAACAGAGTTGTTAAATGACACCACAAATTCAGGATCTACAACTTCGTATCCAACCTCAACAGAGGTCATTGGCGATTCACATCCAGTTGCAAGGTTTGTTGCCCTAACCAAGTATGTTATTGAATCTAAGTTGAATACCTCTGCACCTGTTGCATATGGTGTATTCATATTGCTTGGGTCAAACCATTCGAACAAGAAATTACTTGTCAATCCATCGACATTGGCAATAGCGCTACCATTTGAAAAGGAGCAATTATTTCGTCCATTGTTTACAATGACTGTCGGTGCATTTGGTAAAACGGATTCATCAAATATGTCAAAGAACACTTCCTCGAAACATCCATTCTCACTGTTAGTTAATAAGAGTCTATACTGACCAGCCTCTAACCCACTTATCGCATTTGAATTGGTTAATGAGTCACCATCAGGATCGTACCATACATGTGAAATGCTTCCAGCGTCATCAGGTAGTGTGACTCTTGCAAAACCATTTTTGTCGTCAAAACACACTGTAACAGGACTTGTTTCGAGCTCATATTCAATTTCCGGTAGTCGCTCATTTATTGTGGCGAACTCAACAACCGAACAATAACGGTCGCCTTTTTCAACAACCAAGACCGTGTAATTTCCCCCATTTCCATTCCCTAAACCAATAGAATCAAGTCTGTTGCCATTTGATAATGGGTAGTCATAAGCTGTTGAGTCAGGGCTTGAAACAAATCCATTATACCAATAGAAATCATAGTCACTAAATCCACCGCCTACGCGTGCAGTAATTGATCCGTTATCAAAAGAACAAATAGTAACAGGATCTATATCGAGAGTGACATCAAAATTCCGCTCTTGGAAAGGCAAGAACTCTGTATCGATCAAAGCACATCCTGTTGCATTATCAATAACCATGAAGGTGTAGAATTCATCGCCAGTAAGTCCTGAGACAATGGAGGTACTGACCCCAGCTGGTATTGAACCGTTACCCGGATCAACTCCATTCTGAAGTTGGTTAGCTGCAGTCGTATCTGTCCCTATATACCAAGTCACTGTGTAGTCAGGCATAGCAGGCGCCAGTTCATCTGTAGCAGGCGTCAATGGATCATCGATAAATATCGACATACTTCCGTCAGGGTTACCAGGGTCACAGTTGGTTTGTGGCATGGATACCACATTTGTTAGCTCTGGCAATGTAATATCTTCATCTACCTCTACCTGGAAGATAGGAGTGGTGCAGTTCACTACAGTATTGGTTCCTATGATATAATAGGTTCCGGCACTCGCAGCATTAAATACTGCCCCATCTGTAGGAACATTGAATACAGGTGTTGCTCCCACATTGTTCGGATTTTCATCATAGAAATCGAAACTGTAATCGGCTAGATTATCTGGTTGGTTGCTTCGCTCAACACCAGTAACATCAATGATACCATCAAACGGACTACAACTTGTCACATCTGTCACATCTACCGAGATGATTTCAACCTCAACAGGGACATTAGGCACGTTGATTTGAGCTACACTTGTACATCCAGTGGATGTTTGCATTACCTCAACACTGTATACTCCAGTCGCCAATCCGGAAACTGTAGATTCATCAAATCCTACCGGCACAGATCCATTCGCCAGAGGACTTCCATCAAGCTGTGTTCCAGGGCCAATTGTTGATGTTGGTCCTTCATACCACTGGAATGAGTAGTCCCCATTGGTATGGTCCTCACCGTCTGCCAGCGCTGTTAGTGTTCCGCCAGGAACGATAACTCCCGGGTCTGCAGCACAGGTAGAATCCGCTGCATCAATTGTCAAAGTTATTTCAGGGAAGAATGGATTATCCTCAATTTCAAAATCCACCTCTGCTGAAGTACACTGGCTTCCAACGTGTCTGATAACCGCATAATAATCATCTGGAACCAGTCCAGTTACCTCATAAGGTACATTGGTAATGGTGCCCCCTTGTTGTACATCACCAGCCCTGGTGAATACCTCTAATTCAAACACTCCGTCAATTGGGTTGCTAGCCCCATCATTGTCATACAATTGACCATCATAGCTAGCTTCAACCAATACGAATGATCCATTTGCTACAGCAGGAGGGGCGCATACGGTATTGTTGTTCACCTCAGAGCTGGTAATGATAGGAGACACAGGAATGTCCGGCACAGTATAAACTCTAGTTGATGAGCAGGAGGTGTTGTTGTTTGTAACAATCACTCTATAATCACCAGCAGGAACGCCACTAAGAACAGCCTCATCCTCAGTAACTCCAAATTCTGCATTCACATCGTTCCCTGAGGCAACATCTTCCCAAAGGAATGTTAAGAATCCTTGATTGTTATGGTCATAAACCCCATCTACCAACACTGTTAAACCACCAACAGCCAATGTACCCCCTACACAATTTCTGTTTGGTGTGATGCTTTCAAGTGTTACAAGTGGTTGTCGCTCCTGATTTTGGATTACCACCGTACCTGTAGCTACTGAACAACCTGTAGTATTATTCAATGCATCAATGCTATATGTATCAGCAGGAAGGTTCGTCACCTCAATGGTTGTTAATGCTGTAGCATTGAAAGGAGATCCGGCTACATCGGCACCACCACCATCGGTAATGCTGATGTTGTAATCAGTCAGATCACCTGTACCGCTATCGTTGATATCGCCATCGTTGATCGTGATGCGTCCACTATGAACATCGGGATGTGTATCGCACAAGGTATCTGGTAATACTGCAGCCCTGATCGTGGCAATATCTAATGTTGGAATATCTAGTGATTCATCCACGAAGGCAGTCTCTGTAACAGTACACCCGGTGTTGACATCAGTTGCAACCACCGTGAAGAATCCTCCATCAAGATTCGAAGCTGTTGATACAGGATTTACACCACCAATAATTGCCGTCGTAGTTCCTCCTGAAGGGTTTTGTCCATCATGCCATGCAAACGTATAGGTTCCGCTACCACCTGCAGCAGTAGCTTCAATGGCACCTGTAAGGGTTGGTGCCCCATCACAATGGGTATTAGTTGAAGTAACATTTAAGGCTAGGGTAGGATATGTAAAATCATCCTCTACCTCGATTTGAATGATTTCAGAGAAACAATCTCTCGCATCATTTTCAATAGTTACTTCATAAATTCCTGCAGGAACCTGACCTAAAACAGGCGTGTTTCCCCCTGTAGCTCCGGCAGGAAGCGCCGCTCCACCTTCACTAGTCCATGTGAAACTATACCCTGCAGTTCCACCAACTTTTGCACCTCCCTCGGTTACATCAGTAATCGTGATACCTCCATTGAAGTTACCCACAACTGCGTCATCACATACCGTATTTGGTGTTCTTGTGTAATCCACATCGTGCTCAAGCGTTATCTCTTCTTCATCAGATGTAAGCGTGATTTCAGCTGAGGCCACACACTCCAAACTAGGAGCTGTCGCACCTGCACCAGTATTATCTTTGGTCACTCTGATCGTGTATGTTCCATCAGGAATATCGGTTAAGGTGAGATCATTATTACTTAGGCTGAACCCAGACACTGTAGCACCTATGGCGCTTCCAAAACCTGATCCTTCAAACCACTCCACTGTATAATGTGCGCCATTTTCTGCAACTCCATTGATATCCAGGGATGCAGTGATCTGTCCGTTACCGGCAGTTACCGGTGCACAGAAATTATCCGGTGCATCTTCAGTAAGTGTGATTGTAATAGGGGAGATGTCATCATCAACGATCACTTCTTTTCTATTGGTCATTCCACATCCATTGTCTGACCAGTTGCTGATCGTCACATAATAGGTTCCATCTCCTAATCCAACATTTGATAAAAGTTCATCATTGTCAATAGGGGCTCCTCCGGTAGGATTATCATACCATTCCCATGTCAGGTTCGCCCACTCCGGATCAGTTGGTCTGATGAAGTAGGTGCCACCATTCACTGAAGTTACCCTTACTCGAGTTACTTCTGCAGAGCCATTCGGAGATGGTGAGCAGTTTTCATTATCCATTATAGTGATGTCGGCTGTAGCAATGCTTATTACAGGAGTAAACTGGTTAACAGTGACCTGACTTGTTGCAGAGCATGCATCTCCATCACTTCCTCCAGCGTTATTCGATACAACTACTTCGTACACTCCAGCTGGTAGATTATCTACTTGTTCGCCATTTGCACCTCCAATGATGAAACCAGTGGCAGTCACGGATCCACCGCCTCCGTTTAAGGAGAAGTTGGCATCACCTGCATTTCCTGCACCTTCAAACCATTCGAATGTATATTCTCCGGCTGCATCTGTAGCTCCACCTGGAAGAATTACGGAAGCAAGAACACTTCCGCTTCCAGCAGTGGTTGTACAAACAGAATCTCTCGCTAATTGCTCCGTTTGTAGGTTAGGGATGACTCTATCATCGTCAATAGTGAACGAAACGAGTTCTGACACACAATCGTCATCTTCATTCAACACCTCTGTGTAGTATGTTCCAGCAGGAAGATCCTGAGCAATTTGATCATTAGCTCCAGCAATGGTCCCCACTGAAATTGGTGTTCCCAAATCATCATCATACCAGGTAAACTGGAAGTTGCCAGTCGCTGCATCCAGAGGAGCTCCATCCACATATACATTTGTTATGGTGATAATTCCGTTTTCGTCCGGATTACAGAACGTCTGGTGTCCAATGGTGTAATCGACACCCTCCAGTTGTTGAATTTCTATTTCTGATAAATCATCCTCAACAACGAAGAATGTACTCTCCGTTTCACAACTTTCACTATTTGGAACTATATCAGTTATAACTACAATGTAATTCCCATCATCAACTCCAACCAGAGATGCAGTAGTAGCAGTAGTAGGGGTCGTAGCAGTCACCTCTAAATCCTGAGGAACTCTTGTTGTACCTGATACACTTCCCTTGTACCACTGGATGCTGTAATTGACAGGATTCTGAACAACACCGGATTGGTTTTCAATCTGAACTGTAATGGATCCATTTGGATTGGTTGGTCCACCGTCACATATCGTGTTGTCATTGATGCTTCCTACCAAAGTAATTACCGGATCTTCACTTACATCTTCTATAGTGAAATCATATTCCGTTGTACAACCGCTTGTCAGGCTTTCAATGGTGATCCTATAGTCACCAGGAGCAAGGTCGTCTGCGTCATTTTGATCATTGTTTGGTGTGAAAGGAGTTACTTCAAATGTACCGTCCTGATCAGAATCATACTCCCACGTGATATCAAAGTTACCATCGGCACTTGCGGCACCTAATGCTATACCGTCTTCGACCACAGTAGGAAAATTGAAAACTCCAAACTCATTGGTGCCACCAGAACAATCCAATTGATCTGTTTGTGTTGCCACACCATCATCAAAGTCGAGAGGAAGGGGATCATCAAAAATCTCTACATCTAATGTGTCTTCACAAGCCGAGGCATTGTTTTCAATAATCACACGATATTTACCAGCACCTAATCCGGTTACTGTATTCGTTGTAACACCGTTTTCTGTTTCGTTGGCCACATTGAAGCCTGCTCCGGATCCATTTCCGGCAAGCAATGCCACATACGTACCATTATCGTCTAAGTCTTCATACCATGTGAAATCAGCTGCATCAGCCAGGCTTGGGTGAGAGGCATCTACAGTAATTGATCCATTATAGAATAATCCGCCGGATACATCACATACTGTATTGTCAGATTTTGTGTTCAGGACAACTGACGGTTCTTCAGGATCATTGATGGTTTCTGAAAGAATGTTTGTAATACATCCATCTGCATCATCAATTCTAATACCTATGGTATAATTACCAGAATTCAAGTTTGGAATTGTTACACTTGATGCATTCGCGGCTCCTGCAGCTGTTCCATTATCAGGGAATAAACCACTTGCAACCGGAGCTCCGTATGCCGGATCATCCAAAGGAGGCGTAAAAGGTCCATCAGGATCTGTGTTGGGTGCTATTGCTACATCACCTTCGTACACGAAATACTCATATTGGACAGCCGATATTCCGTCATCAGGATCAATGTCAATAGTGATTTCACCATCATATGGAGCGTCACATCTAGTGTTATTTGTTGAAACAGATGTTAGAACGTCTGGCTGCTCAAGAATTGATAAACTGGTATTTATCAGGAATTTGCATCCGTTAGTAAATTCTATCACTCCAGTGTAACTCACTGCTGGTAGATTATCAACCAGTCCGTTTATAACATTAATTGTAGACCCTCCATTATTTAACATGGTGGTATTGGCAAAAGTAGCACCTGGTACTTGTGCAGAGATTAAGTTGGACACATCGCTGGTATCAGTTCCTATAAACCACGTGATAGTTATGTCATCTGTATATGTACCAGGAACGTTGGAGATAGCATCATCGATATCTAAGGTTCCATCATTATCGAAGCAGGTTAGTGTTAATGGATCATTGTCCATATCCTCAGGTGTGATAGTAGGGTTAGGCCCGACATAGTTTATAGTTTCTGTTCCTGACACGACTAAACAAGAAGTACTGTTATCTGTCACACGGATCGTATAATCACCTTCTGAGAGCCCGGTAAACGCAAACGTATCTTCATCGTTTGGCAGTCCGGAATTTGGTCGTGTTACGGATTGAAGTGGACTACCAATTAAGCTTGTGCCTTCAAATAATTCGAATGTGTAACCAGTCGCCCCATTGTTTGGGTCGGGACTTCCTGCATCATCTACTGTAACTGTGAGACTACCATTGCCTGGGCTACATTGATCACTGTCATTAACACCTATGCCTCCGACAAAGGCCGGGTCTACCTGCATGTTTTGCAGTGTTGCCTGCTCAGTGTAGAAACAGCCTGAAGTGAGATCCGTTACTCGAACCGTGTATGTGCCTGCAGGTAAACCTCTTACCTGGCTATTGTTTGTTCCGAAAACTACAGCGGTAGCAAATTGTGCAGTTACTTCTTGCGCTGGGTTTGTAGATGTCCCTCTAAACCACTGAAAATTGTATCCGGCTACCGTGCCACCACCATCTGCATCAGCTGACATCTCTCCATTTGGATCATTTAGATCACATGAGGTCTGTTGATTTACTTCTGTAATAGAAGGGGAAAAGGTGACTAAAACTTCATTTACTGTTCTGGTTACCTCGTTAGAAATACAACCAGACTCTACTCTTTCTACCGTCACTGTATATGTTCCCTGGGCAAGTCCGGAGAAGGTGTGGCTTGTGGTTCCAGGTCCAGGTTGTTGAGTGTCCAGTAAAGTGCCACTGGAAGAATTACCCTGATATAGTCTGAAAATTGGATTGTTTCCGATGTTGTTAGGAGTATTCGAGTCATCTACTGTTATGGCAATTGAGCCATTATCCGCATTACAGAAAGTGTCATCAGATTTCACCACGTCCAATGGATCCATGGTTGGAGTGTCCTCTACTTCATTCACAAATACAGATTCAATAGCAGAACAACCCGTGGTGTTATTAATAAACCTCACATGGTATGTGCCGGTTGTTAGGTTAGCTGTGGAGCTCTGAGGGAATGTCGTAATGGCAGCTCCAATTAATTCCTGACTAATTGTTGCCCCAGCATTCGTGAAAATCTCAATCTCAAAACCATCTGCTGGCACGCCTCCTGAAAAATCAATATCAATTGAGCCATTGTCAGAACTACAAAGGACATCCGGATTACCTGTAAGGTCAAAATCAGGTAATGTTAAGTTGTTACCGACTGTCACCGCTGCGGCAGTGCTCTGACAACCTACTCCACCATTTGCAGGGTTCGTAATCTCAGCAGTAATAGTATAATCACCGGGAGCGACATTCACGAAGGTAGTTGTAGGCGAATTAATTGCATCGATTTCAGTATCTGTATCATCAAACAGTCTAAAAGTGTAAGATGTACCACCACCAATGGTTGGCGTAACCGAACCAGCAACATCAATAATTCCATTGTAATCATTTCCTAATCCATCCGCCTCTGCAGGGTCGCAAACAGTGTTGTCTGTCACGCCAGCGGCTATAATCACCTCATCCAGCGATGGGATAATCTGGTTTTCCTCTACATCGTACTCAAATACCTCGGTACACTGTGTATCGTCATTTGTTATTCTGACTGTGTAGGTTCCATCTTCCAAACCTGAGGCAGTAGACTGATCTGTTCCTGTCGGAGTGATGGCGAAATTAGAACCATCTGTCAAATCAGATGCATCAAGTGGTTCGCTGGTACCGCTACCGAAGAACCAATCGAATGTAAATCCGGAAGGCGCTGGCCCTGAAGCCATAGAAGCTGTCACCTGAATAGAACCATTTGGACTCACACAATTAGTATAGTGCTGAATCGTTTCTGCTGCATTAATGTCAATCAATGACTCCTCAATTTCTACTGTTCGGGTAGGGGATAGACACCCTGTTAAATCATTGACTGCTCGAACTGTATACTCACCTGTACCACGGTTGTTCAATACATTCGATGTTTCACCACCAATAGGAGAACCTGTTCCTGCACCGGTAAACCATTGGAATGAATAGTCAGCAAATTCCGGATCAGCAGAGGTAAAGCCATCTACAGTAGTTACAGTGACTGATCCATTAGGGAAGTTCACTGCACCGGTACAAACGGATACATCGGACACGTTTATATCTCCCAGTACCAATGTAGGGTTGGTTCTTGCATCACTGATTTGTATATCATCTGAAATGATACATCCTGTAATGTTGTCTGTTATCTCAACAGAATACATTCCATGCTGCACATTTGATAGTGTAGCAAGGGTTGCACCTCCAATTTCCTGACCCGGAGTAGTTCCAGCTCCTGTAAACCATTGGAAATCAAAATCTCCTGATCCACCAATCACGCCTGGATCTGTATCTACTTCTACAGACCCATTATAATTTCCAGTGCCTAATACAGGATCACATACTGAGTTTGGTGTGTTATTTATAAAAGAAACCGTAGGTTCATCATGAGCCTCAACTACCTCCTCAATGATGGAGGTAGAGGAACATCCTGTTTCGGTATTTCTGACAACTACCGTGTAGAAACCTTCCTGTACATTGGAAAGGGTAGGGCCGTCTTGTCCAGCTATTTCGTTCAAAGGGTTGACACCAGAACCTGTATACCAATCATAATCAGCAAGTGGATCATTAGTAAAGTTTGCTCCATCGAATGTGGAAGTCACTGTTATAGATCCGGTATATGGCGTGCTGGCATCATTACATATCGTGTTAGGTGACTTACTGTCAAAAGCAATTATCGGATTGATTTGGGCAGCAGCAAGTGTGATTGACTCGGTTGCTGAGCATTGAGTCTCTGTATGAGTGATAATCACGGTGTATTCATCTGCTACAAGACCTTCAATAGTAGAAAATTCACCAGCAATAGGGAATGTCGGAACAGATCCATTAGCTGCAGGATTCCCATCATTAAGTAAATCGGCATCCAGATACCACTCAAAGGTAAACCCATCACTTTCAGTACAGTTTATACATGATAGTGTTGGGTCAGCAGACCCGTCAATATAAGCAGTCAGCTCACCATTTCCAGTCCCGCAATCTGTTTGAGGTGCTACTTGTTGGGCAACCGGTGTAGGATTGTACGGTAGGTCATTAACCGTCAAAGTTAATTCTACGGTTTCACAGCCAGTATCTACATGTTCGGCCACTACTGTATAATCTCCAGCAGCTAGTCCATTTGGTGGAGTCCCACCTATTGAGTTTAGTCCTACTTGAGGACCGGCCTCAATTGGGTCAATACTTGGATCATCACCTGCATACCAGGTGAATATATAGTTATTGACATCCGGGTCTCCGTCTATACTTACAGAGATGAAGCCATTCGGATCGACACAGCCGGTATTATCATTAACCGTTCTCGATGCAGCAAACACAGGGGTTTCTGAGTCATCACCAACAACCACATCGACAAAGCTGTTACAAGTCAAATCTTCGTTCGTTACTCGGATTCTGTAGTTACCATCCTCAAGTCCTGAGAATGTTGTTCCGGTTCCCGGCTGTACATCATCTGTGATAAAGTTCAATGGGTCTGTATTAAATCCATCAAACAGTTCGTATCGATATCCGTTGACAGGTTCTTCGCTATTGGAAGAGCTTGTGACTGCTATAGATCCATTGCCAGTAGAGCCACAATTTGGATCATCTGTCACTGTAGTGAAAATGTTTGGATGATCAGGGATGTCAGGAATAGAAACAGTAACCGGAGGTGTAATACAATCGGTATCATTATCCTCTGCTGTTAGGGTGTAGAATCCACCAGCAAGGCCTTCGAAAAGTCCTGTATTGTTATTCGCTAGCTCTGTATCAGTCGAAAACCCATCAAATAGTCTATACGTGTAGTTGGCACCACCTGGGGTGATGTAACTGCTTAAATCCACGCTTCCATTGGGTGCTCCGCACGAAGTGTTAGCTACTGCATCTGCCACAGGACATTCAATATCCGCAGTAAGTGTTGAGACTGATCCGGTAGAAGTTCTCGCTGTTCCATCATGACCATTTCCTGTTTCATCTGGTACATTGGCTCCATCAGCTACTGCGGGACCCGCTACATTGTTGAAATTATAATAGGCAACAAGTCCAGGTTCGTTTCCAACCAATTCAGTACATAAGTATTGATTAATGGTAGACTCATCTAAAGCAACGTTGAATATTCTGAGTTCTTCTACAGTTCCTTGAAACTTACCATAACCTGGATTGTTGTCACGACCAAGGAACATGTTTGGACCTGCATTCTTCAATACACCACTTCCAACATGATTTGTCTCTCCAATGAGAACACCATTTGCATACATCTTCATTTCGCCGGTTGTACCATTCCATGTACCTGTTACTTGTGTCCAGCCGGTAGCTGAATAGGCGCTGTTTATTCGTCCCCTACCACCTGATGAGGTTCTAACGACAAAGGCTAACCCATCATGGTTATCCGACCATAGTAATACCTGATTCTCGCCAGTAGATCCTGATGAGAATGTTCGGTGGTCGTTTGAATAATTAGCAGAAGTGAAATCAGCCCAATATGAGATAGTAAGTTCGTTTGTGACCGGGTTTCCAGGTCCAAACAATTGTGGTAATTCCACATACCCCTGACCCTGCAAATTAATTGCATCATCGGTATCAATCTGATTGTTAAGGACAAATTCAGGTTCAACGAAATTATCAGCGATGTATACTGACGTAGTATCAGAACATCCTGTTGATGTTTCTTCTACGATGATGGTATATGTTCCTTCTCTTAAACCAGTCATTTCCCATTCTCCGGCACCAAAAGAGGCACTAGGGAAGGAACCTGATGGAATTTCATTTTCAGGGATTGTATTTACGCCTACAAACCAGGTGTAGTCAAATCCCGGATTTCCTTCTGCGCCATTAACTGCAGCGACTGCAATTCCAGTTGGATTCAAACCGCAAGTCGAGTTAGGTTGATCTTCTCGTGCAGTCAGGATAGGGGCGTTGGAGTCGTCACCCATTACCACAGTTTTAAAGTTATCGGATATACAGCCAGAGGCATTGTCTTCTGCGACTACCGTATAATTTCCCGGTTCATTGACAGAATAAGTGGCACCTGTGTGATCAGGAGTTGGGCGTACACCGATTCCATCATACCAGTAAAAGGTATAGCCTGCGGTTGTACCACCAATACTGGCTGACATGATTCCTGGCTGACTGCCATCACATGCTTGAATGTTGGTCACATTAACATCTATATTGTCAGCATCAGGTTTTATAAGACTACTATTTACTGTTCCAATCGCAGTGGTTTGACATCCCGTAAGATTTTGAGTGACATTCACAGTAAATCCCCCAGTTACTGCCTGTAAGTTGGTCAATGTATCGCCGGTACCTATTATAGTATTTGTTGCGTCTGTTGTTCTAAACCATTCAAAAGTATATCCATCTTCCTGATAGAGTGAATCTAACGGGAAGTTACCGGATCCTGGATTTGCCGGGAAAGTTCCATTTGTGGTTTGCGTGTACACAAATCCTGCGACAGCACCATCAGGTGATTCACAGTTAGTTTCCGAACTTACTTCATAGGCCCATGCGTAAATGGTTGGAGTCACTAAATCAATGGTGATTTCTACTGTGTCGGAATAACACTCAGTTGCTCCGTAATACCCTATTACATCGTAGGTTCCTTCTGCCATTTGCGGATATTGACTACCTACATATACCGGTGAACTGTAGTCATCGTCATTGTACCAATTGAAAACGAATCCATCAGGTTCAGTGTATTCAGCAGTGACGGATGGCCCGGTTCCATCTACGATAATGTTGTCAATGTAATGATGCTCAGAGGAGCTTGTGTTATGAATTTCTGCAATAATGACAAGAGAAGCTGCTGATCCATCCGGGCTTAAATTACCAACAATTGCCTGAGCATAGGTGAAATCTCCATCCTGATATCCATTTCCTAATTCGTTGGATTCAATAACGTTACTGCTACCATCTCTGAGCTCATAACTAACCCTCACCCAGTCTTTCCACTGACCGGAACTTTCCTGATCACCATTTTCAAAAATATCCACTGTGACCCCCACATCAGTATAATTTGAAATATCAATTTCCTGTGAAGTCCAGGTAACTACTCCAACATCATTGGATGTACCAGTTCCTGAAGCCCTAAACATGTTGGATCCATTGTAAGAGGCAACCCCATAGAAACTTGGGCTTTGAGTGCCACCGTCAGATGTCCAGGCAGTTTCATCGGTATCAGATTTAGCCCCATTTGATCGATCCTGAAAGTTCTCAACCCAAATGTTTTCATTAGCACCAGGTGCTGGACCAAAATAGTAAGCTCTAGCACTGGCATTATCAGGTTTTGCCGGATCACACTTTCTATTATCATTAATTTTCTCTACTGTCAGATCAAAAGTCTGAAACCCGACGAGTGTGCTTTGAATGTTATTACCTGTTTCACATTCTGGAATAGAAGCGGTTGGTAAAGGAACATCAAGTGGGGGTGTCCCACCCGCATCGTTAATAACCACAAATAATTCAAAATCTCCTCCAATACCAGCGATAGTTTGGGTAATCGTAACTGTTTCCCCCACTTCAAAGTTGGTTAAGAATGTTACTTCCGTATCTAGCAAGATTGAATTGGAAGGTTCCGCAGTAGGATCTCCGGCGTAATATGATACCGGGAGATTGCCTGAAATACCTATATCTCCGGTGTTAGTAATTTCAAACTCGACAGTTATTTCTGCTTCAGGACATGCGGCATCTGTGGCGGACACAATTCCAATGAAATCTATATCCGGTGATGCAAATTCAACGCATCCATCCTCGTTAAGTATAGGTGCTTGATTGATGAAAGTGTTAAGTGGCCTGTTAGCATAAGGAATAGTGCCACCACCTGCGTATTCACAAGTTCCGGCAGGGGAAAATACAATTGAATGATCCTGAACTTCTTCAGGTATTGTTAAGTCATCATTGATGTTTACATTATAGTATCCATGCTGATTCCAAACGCCTCGTGCCGGCATCCAGGCTTCCCCATCAGATTCGAATACACGTACATGAGAAAATTCAGAATTACCATATGGGTTAAAGGGTGTGTTGTTATTAAAGTAGCATGTGATACATATCTCACTTGCTCCATCTCCATCGACATCTGCAATAACCGGATACTCTTCCTGTGTTCTGGAAATACAGGGTATCTCACGTCGTTCACTAGTAGTATTATCTCCATTACCAACACCGTCCACTATAAGCAACGATTCCTCACTCCGGTAAACCACTTCGACAGCTCCATCTCCATCGAAATCGAAAAGCGAACATCCTGTAAAACCTGATGATCCCTCCTTGATTGGGTGTATCCAATGAACATTGAAGTTCTCATCAAGGGAATAAAGCTTTTGATTCATTACGAAATTGGCATTGAGTTGGCCATCACCATCCACATCACCGATATTCACACGTCCCGGGCCTCTAACGAAATCATTCGTTGGGTCGTGGTAAGTAATCACATTGCCATTTGTTACATCCCAGAAGAAAATAGTTGTTTCACCATTATATGTTTCATTGCTTTTTCCCAAAGCACCTGTAATGATCAGGTCAATATTTCCATCGAGGTTGTAATCTGCAGCCGAAACAGAGGACCACTGGTCATCCCAGCTTGAATAATATTTTGGATAATAATTTAAATTGCTCGCTATATCATCGTGGATATCATCATCCATGTCAGCTACAAGCGTTCTTGTTCCAGCAGCTTCGTTGATAGACCAAATTTCATTTCCTGAAACCAATTCCAATCCGGCACAATCCGCACATGCGGAGGCAGGGAAAATATCAACAGCTAAAGAACCATGAGTGAAATTTCTTTCCCAATCTGAGTTTGTTCCAGCAACAATGATATTACCTGTGGCTGCATCTACTACCTCGTTTCGGTAGTAAATTTCGACAGTACCATTTTCATCAAAATCTGCAAATCCGGGAAGGCCTATTGCGTCATTGCGGGATGCTTTGCCAGACCACTTAATAGAAAGATCATGATTGAACATAATCATATCATCCCCCTGATCCTGTGAAACTAGTATTTCTCCAAACTCATCATTATCAATATCTCCAAGCACTGGAGCATTTTCAGGGTCAAAGCCAAAGGTGGTGCTGGCAATAGTCGCTCCTGTCGCGCCATTTAATATAAAGACTGATCTAGCTTGTTTGTTGGTAGCAACCACTTCTGGGATTCCATTTCCATCCAAATCCCCAACCATCGGGGTGGCATGACTATTTGCACTACCATCTTCTGATCCCCATTGCTGACGTATAGCAAAAGTAGTTACGTCAATTTCATCTGCACATAGAACCGTGTTTCCAAAAAAGAAACCTTCACATGAAGTCCTGTTAACACCTGTTGCATCAGGATCTGTAGGAGAGCAATCTCCATCATAACAGTCAATGAGGCCATCCCCGTCATCGTCAACACCATTGTTACAAATTTCCTGCGCAGTGGCCAGAATGGATGAAATAAAGAAAAATGAAAAAAGTACAGTCTTCCAATAGCTTTTCATGTGGTTGTTTTTAATTCCTATTCGGTTAATGGAATGTCCGGGTAGTTCATTGATATTTTTAATATCATCTCTTCTATCACTGTTCATACTTAGCTGATTATGTTTACTACATGGACGCTTCATGGTATTAGTTGAAATGGATTCGGACATAGATACACTTTAAACCCATAATGTAACCCTTTAGCAATCTAGATAAACCCCCTGAAAATCAAAAGGTATACCGAGTCATGGTAAAGTTAGGAGTATAATATAATTATGAATTATATCAACAATAAATATAATTATTTAAAGAGCGTTTTTAGATGAACAGCTCTTTTTAGAGGTTAAAATTAGAGGATATTAGGATTATCTGGCAAGCAATATGCTACCTGACTTAGAGGTATTAGAACCCTCACATTTCATGACGAAGTAATATACGCCCTCCGGCACTGGTGAATTATTGAAATTTCCATCCCAGACACAATTATCATTAGGGTCATCAAAACTCGAACTTTCAATTGTGCGAATAGTTCTGCCTCTGGAATCAAATATAAATACCTTACAATCCTGATCATTGCCAAATGATCCTATATTCAGAATTTCCCAGCAATCGTTCATGCCGTCTCCATTAGGAGAGAAGGTTTTTCTAGGTCTGAAATTATCAAGGAAGACAGCTACTGTATATGTTTCATCACAATTGTTTCCATCGGTACCTGAAAGGGTCACCAATGTGAGTGGTTGGGAAGGGAAGAAGGTTGTAGTTCCACCACCTGGATTATCAAAGTTGTCCGATGCTCCAGAATCTGTTATCCAACCATAGTTTGTTCCACCTGAAGCGTTTAATTCTGTAAAGTTTGCATCTGTTAATTCGATAAGCGGGTAAGTTGTCCCATCTACAAGTGTATCCCTGTTAGCATTAAGGGCATCCAGACCTTCTTCAATAGCTAAGTTTGAATCTGAAAAATTTTGAATAGTTACCGTATCCTGAACCTGACAACCTATAGTTGTAGTTATTCTTGAGATTACCCAAACACCATTAATACCCTGAGGAGTACTTGCGTCAACAGTTGCAGTGCTA
Organism: Ekhidna sp.; assembly: GCF_965221965.1. Lineage (GTDB taxonomy): Bacteria > Bacteroidota > Bacteroidia > Cytophagales > Cyclobacteriaceae > Ekhidna. The sequence goes on along the minus strand of NZ_OZ244926.1, from coordinate 1,806,072 downwards.
GCGGTTGATACAGTATCTGTGGTAGCCATATCCACCACTGCCCATTCGTAGGTGTCAATAGTTCCGGATGAGGGACTTGTCAGAGCTACCTGGATGATATCACTAGGGCATTTCTCAAGGCCATCTGTCACATCGAAAGTGATCACGGGTTCTTCCGATACGGTTACATTTACAACATCAGAGCTTTCACACAAACTTCCACCGCCACCTGCATAGACTTCTGTATCTGGGTATGAAGTGTTTAGAGTGACTGTATATGATCCGGTGGAAGGAAAGGTAAAATCGAGATTCTGAGAGGTTGCTGTATGAATATCTGACGATCCATTGTTTACTACCCATTCATATTGAAGTGTAAAACCTCCTTCACCAGTAGATGCCGAAGTGAAAGCGGTTTCAATACCCACACATGTTTCAGTTGGCCCATTCGCTACTGATGTCGGTAAGGCTATGGCATCAATGGAGTATGTAGCTGTTTCTGTAATACATAATGTATTGTCATCGGTTACTTCCACCGTGTAGTTCCCTTCTTGATTGGTTTGAATCTGAGAGACATCACCGGCAAAATTGGAACCATTCAGAAGCCATTCATACGTAAATCCATCTGACCGATAGTCAGGCACACTTAACGTTACTCCAGGCGAAATTCCTGCACAAAATGAATCTAAGTCATCGTTGATAATCTCCAGAGTAGGCGATTGATTTACCTCCAAATTAAAATTTGATGAGATTTCCGAATAACATCCTCCGCTAAGTCTGCCTCTCACAGTATATATACCGGCATCCGCCAAAGTTGCACTGGCAATATCCAAAGAAGAAGTGGTAGTAGGAGATCCCGGTGTTATGATCTGTGTGCTACCGTCAGGCTTTGTCCACTCAAATTCATCGTAGCTCTCGTCAAGTCCCGGATCAGAAATAGCAATACTATAAGGGTCTCCAACACAAACCCCATCAGACGCACCTGCATCAAAGGCAGGAGGATCAGGTGGTGAACCACCGGTAATGGTAAAGTTGGCGCTACCAGATAAAGCACATTCATAAGTTTCACCATTATCGTGGGTGATGGTGACTTCAACTGTAGCTGGTCCGGAGGTGATCGTAATATCAGCGTTATCTCCATTATCATTATCTACAGTTCCAGTTCCTGAGGTAATCTGCCAATCATAATCAAAGGATCCCTGTGTTTTTGTAGCAAACAATCTGAATTGATCTCCATTACAAAATTCAAGATTACTTGGCGTAATCACTGGTTGCACACAGTTTCTATTCAGGAAAATGCCCAGGTTGCCTGGGTTGCCTAATTGGATATTGTGGGTAAATGCTATGTCCGGACGGGCATCACCATTCAAGTCACCAACCACGACATTTTGATTCGTATTTGTAGTCGGTATTGCCGTTGGTGGGGCAAAACTGATAGTACCTGAAGTAGAGGTATTTTCTATCACAAATAAATCATCAATGGTTGAAGTTGATCCTACGATTAAATCGGGGCTACCATCACCATTCATATCACCGATATCAATTCCCCATGCTCCTCCGCCAGAAATATCCACATTGATTCCTGTAGCGAATGTGATATCACTACCTGATGTTGTATTTCTATATACAGTAACTCTTTGAAGCTGTTGGTTTGTTGTGGCAATATCGATCAGACCATCACCATCGAAATCAGCGGTTTCAACATTGATTCTTTGTGCGGAAGCTGTAATTCCTGTCTGTTGTGAAAAAGAAATATTACCTGGTTGACTTGTGTTTTTCAAAATGGAAATAACCTCATTAGACTCTCTGAATGGAAGTGAGACTATGTCTTGCTTGCCGTCATTATTAAAATCGGAAATATTTAATGAGCTGGTATTAATTGTGCCGGTAACGGATATTTCATCAACTGCGTTGAAAGTCAGGTCACCATTTCCTCTATAAATGTGAATTGTGCCGTCGGAACTGTTGCCAATAATTACATCCGGATTTCCATCATCGTCTATATCGGCAATTCGAACCTTACGTGCTCCTCTATTTCCACTACTACCTGCTGGTAGTTTAAAATCATCGGCAAAAGACATAGTCCCGCCTCCGTCATTCTGATAAATAAATACATCTCCCGGGCTGGTTGTTCCATTTGAACTGAAAATCAATTCAGGTGCACCATCGTGATTCAGATCTCCACATGTGATGGCTAGAGTGCCGGTATTGTTATTGGCTGCATTGATGTTTTGTGATTTAGCAAAATCACCCGGACCAAAAGCAGATGTACCTGTTGTATTATTTAAATACACCGTAACCTCATTTCCGGAATTGGCATTATGAGCGATTGCAAGGTCATTTTTTCCATCACCACTAAGGTCACACATACAGATATCATAAGCATCTGTCAAGCCAGTAGAAACTAAAAACTCATCGTCATAAGATGTAATATCCGAGCCACTAAAGCTAAGTAAGAACTGCTCACTGGATGCCACCGTGTAATTATCTGAAGTTTGAATGATGATTGAACCATGGGTAGCACCGCCAGGAACAACGACTGTTACCCTATTTGCGGAAGTGAAGCTTGGTGCAACCGAAACTCCACCAAAAAAAACCTCATTTACATTATTTAGGTTTGAACCTGAGATCGTCACGGTTTGTCCTACCTCTGCATGCGTAGGGGAGATGCTATTGATGAATGGCTTTTGTGCCATTGCCAATACCGGGCAAAAAAGTAAAAGTGTGATTAATTTCCTCATCATTCGGTCACTTGTAGCACCCAGGCTTTTGAAAGCTCAGGGATGTTTCTGAATTCGTCTCGCTTCTTTCTGGTCTGGCTAAGACTACCAGACTCATAAACTACTACGTAGTAATAGCCTCTGCCGCTATTGTATCCAACTTTCGTGTCGTGAAAGCCCATCTGGAATAGTTCATCACTGTAGTCTTCTGCATTTTGAAAAACGCTAAAAGCACCACCAATGACATAATTTCCCGGAGGAAGTTCTAATAAATGATTTCCTCTTCTAGTCACCACCGGCTCATCAGACTCACCAAGTTCATCATGCGTTCTGAAATCGTCTGTCAGTTCTGGGTCGCCTTTCGCTACCTCATCATGCTGCTCCTCAGTCAGGTCCGGATTGCCGGATATGGTGGCAGCTTGTGATTCACTGATTGCTTTATCCCATTTTACCACATGCTCTACACTTCCATCAGGATTTGTTTTTTCGTATTTCACGCCAACTTCTTTTGAGCCATCCGGGAGCGTTCGTTCCAGGTGGCCATCAGGTGCAACAGCCATGTGAGCAGCTTCAGCTTTCGGCACCCAGCTGATCACGACATTTTTATCGCCATCTGCCGAAGGTTTTTCCAATCGGATTCCACGTTCTTCTTCCCCAAACTGGTTGGTTCTTGTAAGCTCTTCATGCTCTTCCTTGTGATCCCAATCATCAGCCTGTTCGGTTGGTACATCCGCTTCTGGTTCCGGATCATCCAGAACAGTTGGTTTTGCAATGGATAGTGCATCTTCATCCTCTTCTTCAGTTTCTCTGCTTTTCTGAAGAGCTGCAAGTCTTTTTTGTCTTTCAAGTTCCGCTTTTCTGGCTCGTTCTTCTGCTGTCAGCCTATGACTCTTAATAAATGAAGAAACGTGTTCGGCATGCTCTTTTTTGGTACCCAGGTGATATCCCAGATTCACTTCAAGGGTAGGGCCTAATTCAGAGGAAATATTTGAGTTACCAACTTCGTAGGCAAATCCTACAGCAAATTTCTCAGCTATTTTAGCACCTGCCAAACCAATTATTCCTGCATCCTGCCGATAGGAAGCGCCTACCCAAACGATATGGTAGAGGTGAGCGATAAGTGTCCCTTCATATTGATGTGGAATTACGTTGCTATACCTATATATAAGGTGTGGTTCAAATGCGAAATCATCGTTAATGTGTCCTCGATAATTCATTTTGAATAAGACATTATCTTGAGGAGAAAATTCTACATCTGCAATTTCTTTCTGAGTAATCGGATTATAGCTGAATAGGTTAGGCAGTGCGACACCTACATTGAAGTGGCCAAAGTGATAAGCGACTCCAAAATCACCTATAAAAAATGTAGACTGATCCAAAAAATTATTAAAAGCCGGGTCTCCCGGAGAGTCAAATTCAGTGATGTTAACAGAGTTTATACCTGCACCAAGCGACATTCCAAACCGAAGAAAGTGTGTTCTATCAATATTAATAAGATAAGAGGCTGATGCCTTTGCCGCGGATGTAGTTAATAACCCTTGTGTGATATTAAATGCTGCACCTCCTAATGCAATTCCACCCTGAAGCGGAACATGAAAACTAACGTGCGAAATTTGAGGTGCGCCTTCTACATTTGTCCATTGATCCCTGTACATAGCAAAAATAGCTGCGTGTCCTTCTACACCCGCATATGCGGGATTGTACATATAAGGATTCATGAAGAACTGATTATAAACCTGTGGCTGTTGAGCGTGGGAATGGAGAAGCAGAGTGATGAAAAGGCCGATGAGGAAGATTTTCCGTACCTCTATTGCACAAACCATCTTAGAGCGCATTAATCGTTTCAAGTATTGATGATTTCTTTGATCTAAACCCTAAATTAGAGAAATTATTGCATTTTGCAGTACCCGTAACAAATATCCTTCTTTTTACCGTGGTTTTACGGAGTATTTAACTATAAAAAACACCTATACACCTAAAGAAATCAGATTTGTGCATAATCTACTCAATTTGATTTCGTATTATTACAAATGAAAGCTGTAGTGTGATGATAAAATCAGTTCTTACGATTTGTTTATTGGTCTGCCTTACAACTCTTTCTTATGGGCAATATTGGTTTGGTCCCAAGGTAGGGGTAAGTTACATTGATCATGTATATCAGGATAAAGATTATGAAGATGACTTCAATGTAGCGCCAAACGTTAATTGGCAGGCAGGTTTTGCTTTGGCTTATACGGCAAGTGATTTGTATGCAGTTTATGGTGAGCTATTATATGAGCGTGTGCATAAAACGGTAAAGGATCAACCTACGGATGGATCAGTAGTTAAAACGGACATGACCAACCATTTTATCTCTGCTCCGGTCATGCTGAGGGTTACTTTAGGCAAAGTTCCGTTTCATTATTATGTAAATGGTGGGCCAAGACTCGCTTATTGGGTAGGAGGCAAAGGTACGGTTTATCCTACAGGTAACGATGAGTTTTGGCCTCTTGATCCTAGAGATGATGGAAGTCTACCGCCTATTGAGTATAAGTTAAAATTTAATTCAGACAATGCGTCTCCAGATAATACGTCTACAGCTTATGTTAGCAAGCCAAATCGGGTTCAGTTTGGTCTTACAGTCGGTGCTGGAATGTTCTTTGATATTCAAGGAGGATCTAGATTGCAATTGGACTTTAGGTATACCTGGCAGCACAGCAATATGGCAACCAATTCAGATGAGGATACAAATCTTATCAGAGATGGTTTAGGAGGTGGTGGCAATTATCGAGAAAATCTGGAGTACTATCACAATTTTGCCACGATCGGAATTGCCTACTTATTTAACTATGACGCTAACCTGAAAAGGAAAGGAAGAAGTACAAGCAAGGAAAGTAATAAAAAGAAGAAATAATATAATTATTTCAAGTTAAATAGCCGAAAAATACCGCCTTTTATTGATTTATTCCTATAATTACAGGTAAATACCTAACTTAACTTTTAAAGCCTGTAAATTCAATCACTGTGGTTAAAGCATTCTTAAAGTTCTTAGGAGGAGAAGAGGGTGAAGATAAGCAAATGCTACTCTTGCTCGGCAAGGGCTTTTTCATGGGTATTCTTCTAGCCACTTATCAAATTGGAGCTGAAACTTTATTTCTAAGCGTTCTTGGTGATGAATGGTTAGATCAAGCATTTTTCACCGCTGGTGCAGCAGGGATTGTATCAACCGCTTTGTTTGTCTTTTTACAGAGAAAGATCAATTTTTCAACTTTAGTCATCTCCACAACTTTTGTCATTCTATTATTTATAGGAGGAATAAGGGCAGCCTTTGAGTTTATAGGCTATGATACTGAAGTCACAGGTCAGTTTCAATTGTTACCATTCATTCTATTTGTAATGATTGGACCGGTTACCTCCATTACGCTGTTAGGATTTTGGGGTGTTTTCGGCCGGGTGTTCGACTTGCGGGCAAGTAAAAGAATCATAGGCGGTATTGATACAGGCCAGTTGATGGCGACAATGATTGCTTTCTTTAGTATACCTCTCTTGATAGCTGCTACTGATATGAATGCAACCTACGATTTGCTATTTGTGTCTGGTATCGCTGCATTAGGGGTTTTTATTTTCACCCTTCTCCTGGCCATTAATTACAACCTGAACAAGGCTACTAAAGTCATGCAGGGAGAGGAAGTTGAGAAGGTGAGCTTTCTCAGCTTGGTGAAAGATAAGTACCTGAGACTGCTTTCTATTTTCCTGATATTTTCGATGGGAGCAGCAGTCTTCATGGATTATACGTTCCTGAGCGCTACCGAGACTATGTATCCGGAGGAGCAAGACCTTGCAAACTTTCTTTCATTCTTCTCAGGGACCGTTATCGTAGTGTCATTCCTGATTCAGAGTTTTATTAATGATATTATCATTGGAAAGTTTGGTTTAAAGGTGGCTTTAATGACCATGCCACTCATTTTGATCCTTTTCACTGTAGGTGCAATCATCGTCGGTCACATTTTTGGTTATGAAACCAAAAGTGCAGAGTACATCATGTTCTTCGTACTAATCTCTGTTGGTAAACTATTTACTGCTGCACTTAAGGATGCTCTGGAAAACCCAGCGTTCAAATTATTCTTTCTTCCGATTGATATCAAGATCCGTTTTGATATTCAAACCCGAATTGAAGGGGTGGTCAATGAGGTGGCCACTTTCTTAGCAGGTGCAGCCCAAATGGCTCTTGGCTTATTGGTGTTCTTTAAACTGATTCACTACTCATATTTCATTCTTTTGTTGGCAGCCGGTATTATCTATATGGCCGGTAAGCTTTTTGAAGAATACAAAAAGACACTTAAAACTACACTTGAGAAGCAAAAAGCCAACCTTGAAGGAGAAGGGAAGCGAAATGAGAATAATACCATTAATATCCTGAAACAGGAGGTGGCATCTAAAGATGTTGATCGTGTCATTAATGCGCTCAGGTTGTTTGAAACATTGGAGCCAATAGAGTTTGAGTTTGTTTTGTTGGATTTGCTGAATCACAGGTCTCCAATTTTGAGAAGCTATGCATATCAAAAATTAGGTGATCGACTTTGTTGGGAGGCGGTTGAAATAATTGAGAAGGATCTTAAAACTGAGGGCAATGAAGATGTACTGAAAGAAGCAAAAGCTACTTATAAGAAACTCAAGGAGGCAGCTGAATTCAATTTAACAGATGTCTCAATTAAGGAGTTGGTAAGGTCTACTGAGGCGGAGGACAGAGAAAGGGGAGCAAGACTTTTGGTGAAAGCCACTGAAGATCGACATGTTGCCTTTATTGTTGAACTACTAAGAGATATTAATCCTAATGTTCGATCAGCTGCGATGATTACCGCAGGCAAAGTGAAAAGGCCTGAGCTTTGGCCTATCCTCATCGAAAACCTTCATTTGTCCACATACAGTAACGTGGCTATGTCGGCACTCAAAGCTTCAGGGGAAGCGGCTTTCCATACCATAGATACTGCGTTTTACAAGACTGGCCAGTATCACGCCACGATGATCAGAATCATTCAGGTTCTGGGAAGGATTGGTGGAAGAGGGGCAACTGAGCTACTGTGGAAGAAGATCGATTATCCTGATAGAAAGATTGTTTCGCAGCTCCTTTTATCGCTGAGTTACATTGGATTTGTGGCAAGAGATTTCCAAGCCGCTAGGATCAAAATTGCAGTAGAAGGTGAGATTGGAGATATCGCATGGAATATTAAATCAGCCTTAGATATTACGGAGGACAAGCCAATTGACCATCTTATCAAAGAAGCAATGGTGGAAGAGGATGTCAAAAACTACGACAATATATTCATGCTTCTGGCGATGATTTACGACCCTCAAAGCGTACTTCTTGCGAAGGAGAATATTCAGAATGGGACAACTGAGAGTATCACATTCGCTGTGGAGATGATGGACATCTTTGTGGAAGAGGAGCTCAAGCCTAAGCTCATCCCAGTCATGGATGAATTGAAGATTGACGAACGTTTAGTTCGTCTCCAAAATCATTATCCTCCGGAGGATTTTGATTCCTATGATGATTTATTGTTGCAGATAATTAATCGTGATTATAACAGAATCAATCGCTACACCAAGGCACTTGCAATGTTCCGTTTCAGTCAGTTGAGTAATCACGTGACTGCCGACCTGATTGCTAACCTATTCAATCCGGATCCCTTGCTTTTGCAAACAGCAGCCTATGTGATTTACCTTCTTGATAAAGAAGCTTATCATGCGCATACAAAACGTTTGAAGCCAATTACCAAGAAAGAGTTGGATAAAGCCATTTTACCTCCGGTATTCAGGCATGAAGATGAGGAGTATCACCAAAAACTGCTACTGATTGAGCGAGTAATTGAGTTGAAAAAAATTGAAGTGTTCAAGCGAATACCTGGAGAGCTTATAACATATATGGCTGAGGCACTTGAAGAAGTACGGGTAAAACTTGGATCTACCATCATCAGGGAAGGGGATAGTGGTTTGGAGCCAATGTACATAGTATTGGATGGGTCAATAGATATCTATGAAGGCGATCAGAAAGTAGCAGAACGTGAAAAGGGAGGGGTTTTTGGTGAGAAGAGTATCACAGATTCCGACACCTTCACTTATACAGCATTGGCACGTACTGAATGCACGCTATTGTTAATGAGAAAAGAAGAATTAATCAATTTAATGTCTAAGCATATTGAGATTTTGGATTGCTGGGTAGACATTATGAACGGGGTGATCGATCAGGACGAACCTGTAATTGTAGACGCTTTATTTGGATAACATTTCGACGAACGCATTTGAGATAGTATAAAAAAATAAGTTAATTCACGATATAAAAACCGCCTAGTCGCGCAAATGAGCAGTAACCGAACCATAGCACTTATTTATTCTGAACAAGATGATGCGCAGATAGAGGGAGGCATCAAAGGGTGGGTAACCAACTTTCATAAATTCCTCTCGACTTTGATGTATCAAATCACGCGGGAGAATCCGGAGATTAAGCTCATCAGCGAATCTGATTTTTCCGCTGCTGAGCTGGATAACTACAGCGTGATCCTTGCGGTTTTAACACCCAATCTTGCTAAAGAAAAAGTCATTATTAATGCCCTGAATTCGCATGGTAAGAAATTGAAAAGTCAGGGTAGAATTCTTGCAGATGGGGTGGCGCGATTTTTCAAAGTTCTTAAGCGTCCATTCGATCCGGATGAGCATTTACCGGAATTAGAAGATTTACTTACTTACGATTTTTACCTTGTCGATCCCTTAACAGGTGATCCCCAGGAGTTTACCCGATTTTTTGGAAGTGATGCGGAGCGAAGCTATTGGATGAAGCTGGTTGATATGGCTTACGATATCAACCATGTTCTTCATGCAAAAGAAGCGGATGAGGGTTCTGGATCATATGACACAATACCAAGAGAAAAAACAGTATATCTGGCAAGTACCGGTGTAGACATGGTAATCCAGCGTGATATTATTAAGCGTGAGCTCATCCGACACGGATACAAGGTACTACCAGACCACAGCCTTCCGAAGGAAGCTAAAGCACTGGATCGAATGGTGCGAGATGATCTGGAAAGATGTCGACTTTCTATTCACCTGGTAGGTGAAGATTACGGATATAAGCCAAGGGGCTCAGAGCTTTCCGTGGTAGATATGCAGAACAGGGTAGCCTCTGATCATACATATCAAATGGTAGAGAAAAACAAGAAAGCCAAAGACGGTGAAAAAGAGCTTTTCAGTCGGTTGATATGGGTTTCCCCTGATTTGAAGAACGTAACCGAACGTCAAAAAATATTTATTGAAGATTTGAAAAGTGACGCAGCTTCGCTGGAAGAAGCTGAGGTATTGCAAATCCCACTGCAGGAACTGAAAACAATCATTCGTGAGGAATTAGTAACCGGTGGTCGATTCAATATCAGGAAAGATATCAAAGGGCTTAGCGATCAGAAGAAGGATGAGAAGACCAAAATGATTTATCTGATTGCTGATAAGCGTGATGTAAATGACATTGACGACCTTCAATCTTATTTGAAAGATAAGGGATTCAACGTGGTATCACCGAGTTACGAAGGAGATCTGGTCGATTTAAGATATATCCATCAGGAAAATTTAAGACGGTGCGATGCATCGATTATATACTTTGGTCAGGCCACTGAGGACTGGATCAAGACGAAACTGCAGGACCTGCTGAAGGCTCCTGGATTTGGCCGTGAAAAGCCGTTAGAGGCTAAGGCGGTTTACTTTAAAGGGCAGAAGGATGTGGATATGGAGCACTATAAGAAAAACAACGCTATGGTTTTGGGGAATAACGGAGGAACATTTAGTCCGGAACACCTCAAGCCTTTTCTAACTAAAATAGAAAGCTGATGAGCGACAAAGAAATTGATGTTCAGGGTCAAGAGACCCAGGATATTGTTGACATTACCCAATTAATCAACCCGTTTCCCGGTCTTCGGCCATTCGGGATTGAGGAAAGTCACCTCTTCTTCGGGCGAGAGGGACAAAGTGATGAGGTACTAGTCAAGCTCTCCGAAAATAAGTTCGTTGCTATTCTGGGTGCATCCGGTAGTGGTAAATCCTCCCTCATGTATTGCGGATTGATCCCGACATTATATGGAGGATTCATGACAGAGGCCGGCTCCAACTGGCGTATTGTGGTTTCCCGACCAGGTGGTGGTCCGATCGACAACATGGCTGAAGCCCTTTTAATCAAAGATAAAGAGTACTCCAATCTTGGAGAGGAAGATAAGCTCATCCGAAAAACGATCATCAGTACAGTTCTAAGAAGTAGCTCACTTGGACTTGTGGAGGTGGTGCGTCAGTTGAAAGGTGATGATCATGAAAACGTATTGATTCTTGTTGACCAATTTGAAGAACTTTTCCGTTATCGTAAGCTGGAATCAGCAACCTCTGACCTGGATGAATCCTCAGCTTTTGTAAACCTTCTTTTGGAAGCCGTTCATCAATATGATGAACCCATTTATATCGCATTGACGATGCGTTCGGATTTTATTGGGGAATGTGCGCAATTTCCGGATCTGACCCAAATGATCAACGACTCTCACTACTTGATTCCGCAAATGACGAGGGATCAAAAGCGTACCGCGATCGAAGGTCCGGTAGCAGTAGGAGGTGGTAAAATCGCTCCTCGTTTGACACAGCAGCTTTTGAATGATGTAGGTGACAACCCTGATCAATTGCCTATTCTTCAGCACGCCCTGATGCGTACCTGGTCTTACTGGACCGAGAATAGAAAGGTTGGAGAGCCAATGGACTTGAGACATTACAACTCCATTGGTACGCTCAGAGAGGCGCTTTCCATGCACGCCAATGAAGCATTTGATTCATTGAGTAAGCGAGAAAAAGAAATTTGTGAGGTGATGTTCAAAGCCCTGACAGAGAAGGGCAATGAAAACCAGGGAATCAGACGACCAACGAAACTGGCTACCATCGCTGCGATTGCCGGAGTGAATGAGGATGAGGTAGCAAGAGTAGTAGAACGGTTCCGCGAGCCGGGCCGGTCATTATTGATGCCGCCTTTTGGGGTGACGCTGGAATCTGAAACAGTAATTGATATCTCTCACGAGAGCTTGATGCGTATCTGGGTGCGTTTGAAACGCTGGTTGGATGAAGAATCCAAGGCGGCAGAGATGTACCTTAAACTATCCGAAGCAGCAGAACGCTATCAGGAAGGAAAAGCCGGTCTCTGGCAGATGCCTGACTTGCAGTTGGCATTGAACTGGAGAGAAGAAAACAGACCGACGCTCGTTTGGGGTCAGCGATACAATCCGGCCTTCGAGCGAACCATGGTGTTCCTGGAGACTTCTGAAAAAGCGTATCTGACCGAGCAGCGCAACAAAGAAATCCTTCAGAAGCGCCAGGTAAAACGAATGCGAACCACTGCGGTAGTATTAGCCATTGCGGTATTGGTATCCCTGAGTTTCTTGATTTACTCGTTTATTAAAGCAGATGAGGCGGAGAAGGCCAGAGTCGAAGCTGAAGAACAAAGAAACCAGGCGATTGAACTACAAAAGGAGGCAGATAAGCAAAGACAATTGGCTGTTGAAGCCGCGGCTCGCGCAACTACCCAGCAGGCTTTAGCAGAACAGAGAGCAGAAGAAGCTCGATTAGCTCGTCTAGATGCTGAAAGACAAGCTGATATTGCAGAACAACAAAGACAAGCCGCTCTAGAATCCCAGAGGCAAGCTGAATCTGCAAATGCTGAAGCTCAACGACAAGCAAAAATAGCTCAAGACAATGCCGATGAAGCTGATCGTCAAGCTAAGGCAGCTGATTTAGCTAGACAAAATGCAGACCGTCTCCGCTATCAAGCAGTGGCACAATCCATGGCGATCAAGGCCAAGAATATCCTCTCAGAAGATCAGGATCAGGCGGAGCTGAAAGCCATCGTGGCACGTCAGGCGTATCTTTTCTATGAAGAATTCAAGGATGAAGGTAAAGACTATAATGGTGATATCTATGCCGGTATTTATAATGCACTTCAGGGATTGTACGAGCGAGAAGCTGTGAATAACGGAATGGAACCGGCCAAAGGAGATTCCATTTTCAATCACTATCACAAGCCGGTGGATCCAAACTCGGAGAATACCGTGATTGGTGTACGTTCCGTGGTGTATTCGGCTGATGGTAATTACATGTATTCTGCCAATGCGGATGGCGAAGTGATCAAATGGAATGTGGAGAGCCGTGCATGGGAACAAATTTTCCAGAATGATGATGTGGCGCGTGTGGTAAATATTAGTCCGAATGAACGGTACCTGGCATTAGGTACGGATCAGAATAACATTTTGCTTTTCGATGTACGAGATATAGATCAGCAACCAACAAAAATTGATGGTCACGTAGGAGGAACGGTATTTGACCTTTTATTCCTGCCGGATAATTCCGGATTTATCTCGGTTGGAGCGGATAATCGCATTTTAAGAAGTGATTTCAGAACGTCCACAGAATTAGCCAGGTCAGAGACCAGGATCAGAAAAATCGCTCTTTCTAAAGACGCGAAGACCCTTGTAGGCGGTGGAGAAGATGGAAATGTGTATTTGTGGGATTTAACGGATATAAGTGCAGGTCCTACACAGCTTATCAATAAGCCGCAGGAAGGAGAGACCGGATTCAATAAAAATGCCTCCCGTGCCATTCAGGCGGTCACATTCAGTAATGGAGGAAGATATCTGGCATACGGTAGTGAGGATGGGCGTCTCGTGATCTGGGATATGGAAAATAACGAACAGGTACAACCTACGCTTACCGGATTCAGGGCACCTATCACGGACATTGAATTCAGCCCGAATGATCGATTAATTTTAGGAACTTCCCGAAATAGCCAGGTAAGGGTATGGGATATGAAAAACTTATTCGACTTACCAATCGTGCTGGAAGATTACCAGGGACTTGGACAACAAGGCTGGGTCAATGATGCCGACTTCAGTCCGGATGGAAAGTTCTTTGTGACAGCAGCGGGTGATGGAAACATCAGAAAGTATCCTACGACGGCTCACGCCATGGCAGAGGAAATTTGCTCGCATATCACCATCGGAAACATGTCTGATAATGAGTGGAGGCAATACGTGGGCGATCCGGAAGATATCGAGTATGTAGAAACCTGCGAAGGATTACCAAAACGAGGATCGGAATTGTAAGAGACATTTATGAAGAAACACCTAATCGCTATTTCTTTATCGCTTTGTGCTTATTGGGGGCTGGCCCAATCTTCCACACAATGTTCGAGGGCATTATCACAAGCAGAGCTTGCCTTTGAGCAGGGAAGGCTCTCGGATATTATTAATACATACAATGCCGAAAACAGTGGTTTTACCCGCTGTTTGGAGAACGGTGTATTTACCATAGAAGAGCGGATCAGGGCTTACAAGCTTTTGACAAAAGCCTATTTGTTTCAGGATGATGAAGCAAAAGCGGAGGAGATGTTTGTTGAGCTTTTGAAAGTGGATAAAGAGCACCAGTTATCTCCGGAAGATCCCGCAGAGCTTTATCTTTTAAAGGATAAGTTCAAAACCGAACCGATTTTAAGGGTCGCGGTGAGAGGAGGAGTGAATAAGTCACTGCCCTCCGTCATGCAAAGTTTCAATACTTTCCAATCAGGAGGTAAGCGATACAATCAGGATGGAAACAATACAGGTCCGGGCATTGGATTTTGGGTTGAAGCACTTGCAGAAAGGCATTTATCGAAAGGGATAGAGGTGGCTGCTGGTTTGCAATACCGAATCGCTTCATATGAAATCGAAGGAGACCTGATTGAAACGGATCTAAACTATGTGGCAAAAAATACCAGTAACATGCTTCGGGTTCCGCTATTAGTTCGGTATAGCTTAAACTATTCGAAGAAGGACGATAACGGCAACCGGATCAAGATGCTTCCCTATGTTTTCATAGGAGGCTCCTTTGACATGATGCTGCAAGCCAAATACATTGATGCCAGTAGAACAGGAGGAACGGCCTATACTTTACCGGATGAAAGTGCAGACCTGAAGTCAAATGATCAGGTTGCTAATACCAATGTGTCCATTTTGGCCGGATTGGGTGTCAGGTTAAGAGTAGGTAGATCTGAGGTGGATTTCCTTTCTTTTGAGCTAAGATATGATAACTCTCTTTTCAATTATATCAACCCGGATAACCGCTGGGCGAACAATGATGTGAATTTTGGTATCGGACATGTGGAAGATGACCTGACACTGAATGTTGTGTCTTTTTCAGTCGGATATACCCGTTCACTTTACATTCCAAGAAAACGAAAGCAGTACCGCTAGTTTATGAGATATTTTAAACACATAATCATTGTGTCTTTATTGGCAGTATCATGTCAGATTGAAGATGAAAATGCTCCGAAACCGGATGAAGCATTCATTAAATATTTTGGTGAGCTCACGAGCTATGAAGCCAGTGATATTGAAATCGTATACGATGCAACTGGAGAGACAGCTGAAGGGCTGGTGATTTTCGGAACTAAGATTACCGAAGAGGGTGACAGAGATTACTTTGTTCTGAGAGTAGACCTTGAAGGAAACTTTGTTGATTCCACCTCTTATGGTTTTGTCAACCAAACAGGTCGGGATTTTACAGGAGATGGCCTCCCGGATGATTTCCGTGGAAATGAATTTTCCGGGCAAATAGAGCCAATCCCGGGAGGAGGGTTTATCACTGTAGGTACTTCTTCTATTTCTGAAAATGCACTTGATATTTCTGACTTCCGAATTCTGACACTGGGTATCCTGGATGCTGAGTTGAATTTAGCCAATGACACACTTTTAGCACTTGTATCACAGCCAGATAATACAGATCTAGACCTGGAAGGAAATGATGTGATATTATTATCAGACGGCTCAATCTTGATTGTTGGTGCAAAAGAGTTTGATCGAGGAGGTGGAATATCAGATTTTGATAACTTCTTTTTCAAATTCAACTTCACAGATGGTGTGATCTTCGATCAGACCCAGGGAGTAGCCGGAGATGATGAGAATGATGTAATCGTACGGGCATTCGAAAAACCATCAGGAAATATTGTGATGTTGGGTTATAGCAATACACCTAGTCAATTGGGAGAAAATGGAGGATCCAATGGTACAAATGCGTATTATCTGGAAACCGACCCGAATGGAACTCCGGTCAATTTCGCCGCGTATGGATTAGATGATCCATCCAGCAATGTGATCTACAATGAGGTTGTTACTGATGCTATAAAAACCACATTTGGTTTTTCATTATCAGGAACGTCATCTACTTCGAATGATCAGGATTTTGCTTTCGTAATGAATCTTAGCAATAGCGGCGTGTTTCTTAGTGCCAATAGTCACGATAGCTCGGTTTACAATACGGATAATAACAGTTTGCAAACTGTCGGAAACGGGATTGTTCAAGCCTCTGATAACTCGTTGGTATTATTGGGGCAATACCCCAATTTCTCATCAAATAATCTTTCCAGAAGTGGGGAAGGAATGTTTGCCAAGTTTGATCAGTCCGCCACTCCGATTGCAGGAGCCGAAACCTATTTTGGCCTGGCAGATGGGAATGACGAAATAGTAGATGCGGTGACTTTACCGGATGGAAAGATCGTCGCTGTGTCAAATGTTGATTTTGGAGGAGGAGTTCGATTGATATCCATTATAAAACTCAATAAGGATGGGTCATTGGATCAATAGGCACGGAAAAGTACAATTTAAGCTTGGCAAAAGCTTATCTCCATTTTTTGAGACTATATCGAAAAATGGATTTATTGTTTTTAAAAGAAGATTACAATTAGAAAATTACATTGGATTTAATAGCTCCAAACACCTTTCACCAATTAGCCATGAGGAAGTTCACGCTTAAAGACTCGACTATGAAGAAGATTAACTGGCTTACCACCCTTTTCACTGTTTTAGGAATTTTTATTTCTTCGGCAGCTTTTGCAACTGTTCCTGTTTTTCAATCAGCAACTACAACGTCAACCACGACAATTGATATTGTTTATGATATTCCAATCGATTTTGCGACAACCTCTGCAGATTTCATAACTGCTTTTAGTGCCACTGGAGTAGACAAAACAGGAGCAACAGCCTCTATTGCGGGCAGCACCGTGACTGTTACCTTGACAGTTCCAGTAAGTGCTGATTTCACATCTTCCGGTTTGGTAGTTGGAGCAGGCACCATTAAAGATTTTTCTACCGCAGATTTAAATGCAGGGGTTTCCGGGCAAACAATAAGTGATGGTATAGCACCTTCAATCACAGGAGTCACTCCCAATATTGCTTTAATCACAGACTCAGAGACTGGAGGTACAGGATTTAATATCACAGTAACGTTTGATGAGCCGATGATCGATGACGGATCACAGGATCCGGTGATCAGTTTTGATAATGGAGGTGAAGATCCGAGTTCGACATTAACCTCAGAGAGTGGTACAAATTGGCCAGACAACCAGACATTTGTAGTGACTTACAATGTGGCAGATGCAAATGAAGTACTTGCAGATGTTGATGTTTTGGTAAGTGGAGGGCAGGATTTAGCTGGAAATGCAATCACAGCCACGAATACAGATCAAAATGATTTGTTTAGCATAGATACACAAAACCCTTCAATCACAGGAGTCACTCCCAATATTGCTTTAATCACAGACTCAGAGACTGGAGGTACAGGATTCAATATCACAGTAACGTTTGATGAGCCGATGTGATCAGTTTTGATAATGGAGGTGAAGATCCGAGTTCGACATTGACCTCAGAGAGTGGCACAAATTGGCCGGACAACCAGACATTTGTAGTGACTTACAATGTGGCAGATGCAAATGAAGTACTTGCAGATGTTGATGTTTTGGTAAGTGGAGGGCAGGATTTAGCTGGAAATGCAATCACAGCCACGAATACGGATCAAAATGATTTGTTTAGTATTAATACTCAAAGTCCTTCAATCACGGGAGTCACTCCCAATATTGCTTTAATTACAGACTCAGAGACTGGAGGTACAGGATTCAATATCACAGTAACGTTTGATGAGCCGATGATCGATGACGGATCACAGGATCCGGTGATCAGTTTTGATAATGGAGGTGAAGATCCGAGTTCGACATTGACCTCAGAGAGTGGCACAAATTGGCCGAACAACCAGACATTTGTAGTGACCTACAATGTGGCAGATGCAAATGAAGCTATTGCAGATGTTGATGTATTAGTTAGTGGAGGGCAAAATTTGGTAGGAAATGGAATTACAGCTACCAATACGGATCAGAATGATTTGTTTAGCATAGACACGCAAAACCCTTCAATCACAGGGGTCACTCCAAATATTTCATTGATTGGAGATCCAAATACTGGAGGTACAGGATTCAATATCACAGTAACGTTTGATGAGCCGATGATCGATGACGGATCACAGGATCCGGTGATCAGTTTTGATAATGGAGGTGAAGATCCGAGTTCGACATTGACCTCAGAGAGTGGCACAAATTGGCCGGACAACCAGACATTTGTAGTGACTTACAATGTGGCAGATGCAAATGAAGTACTTGCAGATGTTGATGTTTTGGTAAGTGGAGGGCAGGATTTAGCTGGAAATGCAATCACAGCCACGAATACAGATCAAAATGATTTGTTTAGCATAGATACACAAAACCCCACCTTCACTGAAGCCCGATCTTTTGACACAAACCAAGATGGTTCAATTGATGAAATTGTATTAGTGTTTTCCGAAGATATTGATGAAGCAACGGTTAACCAGGCTCATTTTACTATTGATGGTTCTGGGGCTTCTTTTACTGTTGACACTTCACTGCCGGCAAACAATGGGCAAGATTTGAATCTTACCGATAATCTCATTACGCTAATACTTACAACTCCGATATTAGGGACAACAGCTAAGACAGTTTCATATGCAGCAGGAACCTTAGCAGATGAAGCTGGAAACCTTGCTGGGAGTAATGCCTTTACACCTGTTGATCTTGCTCCGCCTGCAATTATTTCAGCAATAACGGCAGATGATGGAAATGGTGAGATTGATGGAATGACGGTGACTTTTTCTGAAGATATCGATGGTGCTACCCTTGATACTGACGGTGGATCAGATGACTTTATCGTAACAGATGGTGCCTACACATATGTAGTTTCATCTGTAGCATTCAATTCACCAAATGGTGCAACTATTACATTGACAGAACGAGGGAGTCCGGATACAGGAGTAACGCCTGATATTAATCTTGGGGTTGCAGATATTGAAGATTTAGCAGTATCAAATAATTCGTTGACTGTTGCTCAGGACTTTACTGGCACTACCGATGGCGCTGCACCGGTTCTTTATGACTTTTCACTCCAACCTACGAACGCCTTTATTCAGGTTGTTTATTCAGAGACCATTCAGCAAGTAGGGGGTGGAACACCAACACTCGGAGATTTTAATGAGAACCAGGCGAATGCCACTGCGCCTACTTCAGTGTCAATAAATGGAATAAATAATGCATTAGGTGAAGCGCTTGCCAGTTCGGAAGATACAATTCAGTTCACGATGACGGTACTACCTGTTCCATCTACATATGATGCTGGTGATAATGTGGTGATTGATACTGACGGTACAACGCTAGAAGATTTGATGGGTAACCCTCTAGGCGATGGAGAGAGTACTGGTAACGTACAAGTAAACGACGTTAATAACGTAGTTACCATCGTGGATGCGATATGGGTCACCACTTCTGCCCCTGCTAATTTTGAAGGATATATAGAGTTGGAATTCTCTGATGGTGTTTATGGAAGTGCCACGGACAAGTCAATTCGGTTGGCCAATTCAGACAATGGTATTTACGAACAAGCCAATTGGACAGATGGAACAGCGCTATGCGACAATAATGATGATTTATGTGCTACTTATAATGCAAACGGCTCCACTGTATTTGTGAACTCTGATTCTAATGATGATATAGAGTTAAGAGCTGGCGATAATGGTTCAGGGGGGGCTACCGATGAGGATAAGGAAATCCGGTTCAGCACCAACAACGCGAATAACATTACAAATTACGATGGTTCTAAATATCGCTTTTATCTTAACGACATAGATAACGGACCATGGACGGGTGAAGAAACGTATACCTTCGGCCCTGCAAATGCTGCATCAGGTAAAATCAATGGTCGAAATAGTGCAGCTACGATGGTGGGTAGTTATACTTTTGTATTCACTCTTCCAGATCAGGTAGCACAGGATTTTGGTAATGCTACTGCTACAGCATATGATGTGGATGGGGATGGAAATATCGATGAAGTTGAAGTGGTTATGCCGGATGGTATTGAAGATGCCACAGTGACACTTTCTGATTTTCAATTTAATTCCATCGTTCCAAGTGGATTCGATACTGGTAGCACCTCAAATGATGATACGTTCCGACTACTTTTTGACAGTTACACAGGTACTGCTGTCGTTGGTAATTTGGTTTATACAGCTGGAACCTTAGAGGATGATGCAGAAGTGCTGGCACCATATTTGTCAAGTGGCAATTTATTCGTTGGGGGGTCAATCACTCCAACTGATGCAGCAGGACCAGTTATACTCTCAGCGGAAACTCAAGATACTGACCTGAATGGTAAGATTGACGAGCTTTTAATTACCTATTCAGAGCCATTCAACGATATTGCAATTGCGGCTGGAAGTTTCACACTCGGTGCACCATACACTACGGACGGTAGTATTTCATTTGATGGCAATGCACAGACTATCAATTTAGGAATTACTGAAATTGCGGGCGCTGGTGTTTATGATACAGATGTTACCTTCAACGTAAGTGTGATTGCAGATATTTTGGAAGATCAAACAGCTGGAGCTGCGAATAATATAGCACAGTTGTTTACTAACACATTAGATAGAGCAGCTCCTTATTCAACAGTTACAGATCCAATTAATACTACTTCCAATAATCCTCAAATTACCGGGTTTATTGATGATATCAATGCGACAATACTGGTATCAGTAGGAAGTAATACAGTTCCGGTATCTAGTATAGATGGTGGTGGAAACTGGACATTGAATGCAGGATCCTTGACAAACCCACTGGCTGTTGGTTCTTATGATGTGATATTGACCACCATTGATGAAAGTGCTAATATTGGTACAGATGCTACAAGCAATGAATTGAATGTGAATGGAGGGGTTGCAATTGTTGCTCCGACTGAACTAACTGGATGTGTTGGGGCAGGATACCAGACACTCGGTACCATTCAAATTAATGAAACAGTGGATAATGGCATTGCGGCCTCAGGTAATATTATATTATCCCTACCTGAAGGCTTTGAGTTTGACGTGACGGCTTTTCCTACTATCAACATTACTAATTCCGGTATTACAGTAGATCAGGAGACCGTTATAGATACCAGACAATCAAGATTCTTAAGTACTACTTCATTTTCTCTTGATCTTGATGTGAATGCGGGAGTAGCAAATAGTGAGGACAATGACATTACGATAGATGATTTTTCTATCCGGGCGGTTAGCCCGGCCTCAGCAACTGCCGCCATGGAAAAAACAGGTGGAGACTTAGCTATTACGTCTGGAACTGACACCTACGCAACTATGTCAAGTACTGATGGTCCTTCACCAATCACTTCGCTTGAATCTTCCACTGATCCGGGAACACCTATTACCACTTTCAGTGCTAGTTATACACCCAGGGTAACGATTAATTACTCTCTTGGTCCAGTTTTTACAGATGGTGAGGATTTTGTATTCTCTGGAGGAGCCACTGGAACTATGGTCTCTGGAACCAATACAGGAACCTCATTTGATATGTACCTGACCTCAGGAACAGTTGTAGCTAGCGAAACATTTGATGGACAAACAAGTGCTGCTTCAGGGACCACTACAACGAATGCAGTAGGTGTTTCCAGTACACTGTTACCATTCAATCTAATTGCTGATGCAACTGGAAATACAAGTAATTGGTATTTTGGTGATGTTGATCCTACACCTGATAGAACAGTAGAAGTAAACAGCAACACCGACTTGGGTGCTACTTCCCCAGGACTATATACCTATAATATCACCATAGATAATAGTTCGTGTGAAAGTGCTGCTTTGTTATTCAATGTATTAGTGTACGACGATGTGCATCCTGACAATGATGAAAGAACATTTGTTGATAGGAATTTTACAGTAACGGATGATCAGGATACAATATTTATTAGCAAACCTGCTGGTCACACGGTTAGTTTGAGTGGAAATGGATTATCAGTTCAAGGTGGTGGCTCTGATCCTATGTTAGGAATTTTCAATCCTGGAATTGCTGGCGATAATGGTCTTGGAGGACCGGAAGTCCACCCAATCACCTACACGGTAACTAACAATACTACTGGTGAGAGTGAGACTATTACGGTATTATTTACAGTTAACCCCGAAACAGAATTCTTCATTCAGGCACCAGAGAATTTAGCGGTCTCAGATTTGCCATATCAACTTAACTTGGATCCTACTATCTATGGACCTGATCCAATGACAGATGCACAATATGATTGGGGCGTATACTGGCAATGGGTTGTAAATGACGTTTCTCCATTTGGTTGGTTCAGACCAGAGGAGTTGGGTGGTGCGTATCCATGGTCCGATGATTTTGCTATTAGCATTGATAGTTTGGATAATGGAGGAACCACACCAGTACCAATTAATACATTAGGCCCAGGTGGAGGAACGGTATTCAGAATGTATAGGAGATCAAGATATCCGGATGGATCTCAAAATGTAGAATATGATTATGTCTTTGTTTATGATGTTCCGAGAATTGAGATCACAAATCTATCGGCTCAATATTGTGTATATGATGATGCTATTACATTGAATAGAGATGGGTCATATACTTCCGGCTTCTCAAAAAACAATCTACTAGATAACAATGAAAAATGGAGACCTGATACAACACTTTTATCGGGTGCAATTACTAATGGTTATTTACTTGAGTATTCTGCAGATGGATCATTTAGTAATCCTGACTCATTGAACTTTACAGCTTCAATGATAGGTAGTATAGCTCCACTTGGTGTCTCGAATACATTCGATCCTAAAAACCCGGATCAGGATGGAGACGACTACCTCGTTGAAGATGAATCCGGAACCTACAGAATCACATACTTTACCGAGCAAGTGGGGCCGCTTAATCTGGTGAACTCTGCATCCTATATATTTCAATTATACCCTCAACCAAATCCACCGACATTGGATTTGACTGGAAATCCGGGTGGTGCAACAGGGCAGGTTGCTACGGATGAGTATCTTTTAGAGTATTGTATTGGAAATCCGATTCCTGATTTTGTAACTCCCACTGTTGGAACTATCACATGGTACGCGGACCCAGCAAAAAGCATAATCCTGAAAACCGGTAACTCAATTAATGCGCTGGAAGCTGGCTTGAATGTTACCGCAGCTTCATTTAGGGCCCTTGCCCAACAATCGGTTACAATTTACTTTACAACTACAGTGGATGGTTGTGAGTCAGAACTGACTCAGGTTACTACCACTGTCTATGCAACTCCTGCAACTCCAACTATTACAGATGCAGACGCGACTCTTTTCAATGGGATAAATTGGTTGGAATACTGTGCCAGCAATGGAGGTACAATCTCACCTGGTAGTTTCGAAATGGAAGCTTTAGGTACAGATGAAGAGTACGAGGTAGTTAGACAGTCGTATACCAATGCAATTGTGTCTAGTAGCGGTGGTATCACTGGAACGGTTGGAGCGACTGTTGGTCCTACTAGAATACCAGACGATGGAGCCAATCCGATAGACATTCCCATACCTACACTAAGTAACGGTGACGTTTATGTTTATACCATTACTAAATATGAAGAGGTAAATAATGGTGCATCCAATTTCACGGGATGTGGAGGTCAGGCAATTAAAATATATGTTCTTGGATTTGAAGAGCCAACGGTAGTATCTGCAGCAGATTTTCAGGCAAATAGAACTGATTTTCATGTTTCCGAGGGCGGTGTGCTTTCAAATATCGTTCATGCAAATGGATTAGCAAATCAGTATACATGGTATCAAAATGAAGGTCCTCCTCCAAGTACAGTCATTTCAACTCTCGGGAATGCTGGATCTATGACTCAGGCGATTCTTAATACAGCAACTCCTTCTTTTGTTACAACGGTGGGTACACCTTATCAAAATGATATTTATAATTATTACGTTACAAGAACAGTCAATCGTGATTTAGATAGAGGTTTTGACGGGTGTGAAAGTGCGGATGGTACCGAAGTTTCGGTCACAGTTCATGCAAGGCAAAGGGCACCACAAATTGTTTCTGACAATTCAGGGATTTTTCAATCCGACTATCCGACAGATCCTATGGGTTCTGGTGATGCGAATTTCCTTGTCTGTATTGACCTTATTAATCCTAATGCTGCATTAAAGACTGTCGAGGATGAATATATTAATGCAGGAGGTTTGGAATCAGATCGTCAGTTTAATTGGTACCAATATAATTTTGGAACAAGCACACGTGGCTCACTTAAGGTGACCGGGGATAGTGTAACCTTTGATCAGTTGGACCTTGAAAGTATTGGGTCAGCAACAATTATAAGCTTTGAAGTTGTTCAGGTCACAGACATTATTCCAGGAGTTTATTCAGGTGTCGAGGGAGAATCCACAATTCTAAGAGTAAGATTTGAAGAACAAGATGATTTAGATATTTCCAATCTGGATAATGGAGATGCTTTTTGTACAGAAGACACAGATTTTGAGTTGAATCTACAAGCAGATGATGGGGGAGGATTTGTTGATGTTTCCGATCCGGATATCATAGGTTACGAGATTCGAAATGGTGCTACTTTGGCTGTGATAGATTCTGATTATTCCGGAGCTGCAGGTGAACCATTTACAGACTTTCAGGGGTGGCATGAAACTGTTACCGGTAATGCTCCGGATGCAAATGGAGATATCGTTGGAGGGGTGAGCTCAAGCATTCAAATAGTCTTATTTTATGAAGACCCGGATACAGATTGTATAAAGGAGATAATAAATAATATAACCATATACCCTGATCCTAATGTGTCACTTTTGATAAGCGGGAATAACACTGATGATCAAGAGTTTTGTTATGATGATCTGACATTTGACATTTTGGGTTATGATGTAGCCAACGGAGTAGCTATTAATACACTTACTGGAACAGGAAGCTTTTCTAGTAATGTTGGAGGAGGATTGCAAAATGTAGGCAACAATCAAGCAGAATTCACCCCTAAATCAGCACATGATGCTTTTCATGGTGGAGCTTCACCTACAACACCTTTTGCTGAACCTTCTACCCATCGAATTACTTATTTATTTAATGATGCTCAAGGTTGTCAAAGAGACACCTCATTGTTAGTAAGGGTAAACCCATTGCCACAGATAGTTGATAATGAAATAAAATCAGCTAGTACTTGTGCGGAAACAGATATTAAACTCTTCGTGGAAATGGCTCCAAATAATTTAGGTCAAGGAAAAGATGCCTATAATTTTATCTGGAGAGTAGGAACAACTGAGGTACAAAATCTTGATGGGACAGCAGGTGGAGATACTCTTGTTTACAACCTTGGGACTTTAACTTCGGCACAGTTTAGTGTTGTTGTAACATATATAGGAGATGGTAATCCAAGCGATTACGCAACGATGTGTCAGAGTTCTGTCATAGGTCAAACTATTACTGTGGGTGAGGCTCCAGCACCATCTGTATCATGGGTAGGAACAACTGCAGGAATTAGTTCAGGTACTGATTTTAGAATTACAGAAGATAACCCAGGGTTGCCTGATGGAGATGTTAATTATGTGGAGTTTTTCGTAAACGGTGTTTCTCAGTTTGTAAATACAACTCCTACGTTCCCCATTGATTATAACTACAACCCAGGTTCTCCGGGATATAGTTTTGGAACGCCAGGTAGCTACCCAGTTCGTGTGCTGATGAGAACCACGGCAGGATGTGAGGTGGATTCGGAAATTGAGTATGGGGTGAGGAATATTGAAATTATTGAACACAATGCCAGTATTACTTCTTACACTGAAGATTTTGAAGGACCACACGGCTGGACCATTGAAACACTATCATTGGATGGGAAAGAAAACACACTAACTACTTCATGGGAAATTGGAACAAATGTTCCTGACTCGACAGCCGGAACAACCTATGATGGTGCCAATGCTGTTTATACTAATGGATATCAGGCTTCAGAAGTTTCCTTTGTCTATTCACCTTCATTTGACTTGAGAAATATTAATTCTCCAACAGTTAGTTTCTTACGGTACGAGAACTTTGATTCTGATCGTGATGGTGTTGTATTTCAGATGTCTGTGGATGATGGCAGAACCTGGGTGAATGTGGGTGGTTTTGATGATGCTCAGCCTCCGGGACTAAAATCAACTCCGGGTTGGTATAATAACAATTCGATTTTGGGATCACCTGGAACACAATCTCCTGGTCCACTGTCTACTGCGTCTAATCCTGATATCAATGGATGGGCATCAGATAGTGACTGGAAGGAGGCCATAGCTCCATTGGCGATTCCAGTTGGACAGGAAGAATATGTAAGGTTTAGGTTTGCGCTGGGGGCTCAGCCGGGAATCAAATTGAGCAATGGATTTGCTTTTGATCTACTTCAGATTTACGAAAGAGAGCAGGTAGTGCTAGTTGAGCAGTTTTCTTCAACGCTCAGTCAATCGAGTTACAACATAAACGGGTTGATCGATAATGCGCCGATTTTCAATGGGAATGATGTTTTGAGAATCAACTATTTTACCGACTTTGCGAATAATGGCTCAAATAAAGATGTATTGAATCAGCGAAATGTATCTGCACCTGGAGCGCGAAGCTCTTATTACGGTATCGAAAATATTCCTAGTGTGGCTATAGCCGGAGATGCTCAATTAATAAATAATGCTGCACAATTGAATGGAAGTGTTTCTGCGCAGCTAACTAATGCCAAGCTTGTGAATCCAGGGTTTGATATTGCGATCAATGCTTCTATAGATGCCGAAAATGTCTTAACTGTAGGAGCAGATTTTACAGCCGTTTCAGAGTTCCCAAATCGGGACACAAAACTTGGGTTATTCCTCGCTATTCTGGAACCAGAAATTGTTGTGGGAACAGACATAGAACGAATTGGTGTGTACCAGAATGGTGATGTGATTACCAACGTGCTTCGAAAAATGCTACCTAGTCCAGCGGGACAGTTTGAACAAGGAACTGTTGCTATTGGCGATGGGTTTAGTATTGAGGATATGACCTGGCCAATATCCAATATGTATGTAATGGATACACTAACCGTCGTTGCGTATGTTCAAAACCTGAATACTAAGCAAATACTTCAGTCTGCTGTATTGGGTATTAGCAACCCAAATACAGAATTAGCTTTAGGTGCAGAGGAACTTACTGATTTCTCGCTTTATCCAAACCCGGCAGATAAAGAAGTGACGGTTGAATTTGCAGAGGTGCTGAGGGAACAAACCGACTGGGTGATTTTTGATCAGGCAGGTAGGGAAGTGTTAAAAGGTCAGCTGGATAAAGGCACGAAGACGATGACGGTACAGACCAGCGAGATGCCTTCCGGATTGTACTTCATCCACCTGTATGCAGAGGATAGTAAGCGACAATCCAAGCGTATCATGGTGATACACTAGATAATAGTAGGGAATTAAAAAAGCCCCTGATGATCATTCATCAGGGGCTTTTCCTTTATACCTATGCCGAATTTATTCCGGCATCTTCCGGTTTTCGTCTATTTGATAAATAGATTCTTCGCTTCGCTCAGAATGACAGTACAATAGTTGTTCTTCCAATGGTACCCCTTTAGGGGTCAGGGGTTATCAAACCACAATATTCACAATCTTCTTAGGCACCACAATTACCTTTCGTGGATCCTTGCCCTCCATCCATTTCTGAATGGTTTCGTTCCCTAGTGCACCAGCCTCAATTTCTTCCTTGCTTGCCTCGGCAGGGAAACTGATCTTCGCTCGCATTTTGCCATTTACAGAAACCGGATACTCAATGGAGTCTTCTACCAAATATTTCTCTTCAAATGCAGGGTAGGAAGCATCAACTACAGAACCTTCATTTCCTAACAAATGCCATAGCTCCTCAGCAATGTGTGGTGCGAAAGGGGAGAGGATGATCGTCATCGGTTCCAGGATCGCCCGCTTGTTACATTTCAATGATGATAACTCATTGGTCGCTATCATAAACGTACTAACCGAGGTGTTCAAGGAAAGACGTTCGGCATCTTCTGCTATTTTCCTGATCGTACCATGAAGCACTTTGAGTTCGTCTTTGGTTGGTTCATCATCTGTCACTTTGAATGAGTCTCCATCGTGGAAGAGTGACCAGAATTTTCTCAGGAACTTGTAGACACCCTCAATACCATTTGTATTCCATGGTTTGCTCTGCTCGATCGGACCCAGGAACATCTCATACATACGTAGGGTATCTGCTCCATAGCGTTCCACTAGCTCGTCTGGATTTACCACGTTGAACTTGGACTTGGACATCTTTTCGACTTCCCAGCCGCAGTGATATTTGCCGTCTTCCAGGATGAACCTTGAGTCTTTATAATCGGGTGTCGACTTTATGAATTGATCAGTATTTAGAATATCATTCTCCACTAGTGAAATGTCAACATGAAGTTTTGAAATAAATAATTTATCTGCTTTGTAATTGATATTAATACCATCGTTCTTAAGCTGATTCTTAATGTCCTTTTTTACCTCATCAAGTTTGGCTTGTAAGGAATCATCCATAGCTGTGACTAATCCCTCAGAGACAAAAACTGGGGGTATTTTTTTTGATATTTCTGATGTTTCTTCTTCCCCATGATATGAGACTATAGGGTTAATTCGATAAACAAAATTCGACCGCCCCTGAATCATCCCCTGATTCACCAGCTTCTTAGCATACTCATCTACTTCGATGATGCCCATGTCGTACAAGAACTTGGTCCAGAAGCGGGAGTAGAGTAGATGACCAGTCGCATGCTCACTTCCACCCAGGTAGAAGTCGACATCCTGCCAGTATTTCATTGCTTCCTTGCTGCAGAATTCTTCCTTGTTATCAGGATCCATGTATCGGAAGAAATACCAGCTACTACCTGCCCAGCCGGGCATAGTGGATAGCTCATATGGATGTCCGTTATAGTTCCAGTCTTTAGCTCGTCCTAACGGTGGGTCCCCATCTTCTGTAGGTAAATACTCATCCACTTTTGGGAGATCCAATGGCAAATCCTCATCAGGCACCAATTTAGGAATACCATCTTCGTAGTAAACGGGTATTGGCTCGCCCCAATAACGCTGACGGCCGAAAATAGCGTCTCTTAGTTTGTAGTTTACTTTTCTAACGCCAATTCCTCTCTTCTCGACTTCCTGAATGCCTCGTTCCATGGCTTCCTCGGGCGAAAGTCCATTCAGAAAATAGGAATTGATGATCTTTCCTTCTTTAGTTGGGTCAGCCTCCGTTTCAGTAAGCTTTTGAGCATCGTTGATGATTGGAATTGGAAGATCGTATTTCTTCGCAAAATCAAAATCTCGTTGGTCACCACTTGGAACGGCCATCACTGCTCCGGTACCGTAACCGGCTAATACATAATCAGCTATATAGACTGGTATCTTTTCACCTGAGAATGGGTGAATCGCATAGCTACCGGTGAACACGCCGGACACATGCTTCGTATCGCTCAATCGCTCACGCTCCGATCGGTTTTTAGCTGCTTCTACGTATTCTTCTACTTCCTTCTTTTGATCATGGGTAGTCAGCTCGAGAGCCAGCTCACTTTCAGGTGCCAGCACCATAAACGTTACACCAAAAATGGTGTCTATTCGGGTGGTAAAGACGCGGATTTTAGCCCCATCCCCTGACCCCTTCCCCGAGGGAGAAGGGGGAGATTTCGTTATTTCTTCAAGTTTGTGTTTAATTGAATTGACAACATTCGTGATATCTAGGTCAACTTCCTCGTTCTTATAAACAAGAATTTGATACCCAAGACTTGTCAAAAAATCTCTTTTGGCCTGGTCGAATTCACGCTGTTCGGACTCATTATGATATCCTCCATCGACTTCAATGATCAGTTTCTCTCTAAGAAATAAGAAGTCTACAATAAAGTCCTCTATAGCATGTTGGCGCCTTACTTTGAATCCTGTCTTTTTATTTCTTAATACTTGCCAAAGTGCATCTTCTTGACTTGTTGGATTCTTTCTGTTTTCTCTCGCAAATTCCTTAAGAATTTTTGCCTTCTTGGGATTAGCTGTTTTCCAGGCTTCTAACTTTCCCCTCTCCATTGGAGAGGGGTTAGGGGTGAGGACCTCAAAGTCAATTTCAGCACCGTAAGATTTACCGATCCAGTTTCGTTGCATCTCTTTAATGGGTTCCGGCCAGTCAATTTTGTCCAATCCGGAAAGTAGACGATCAGCATATGCCGTAATCCGCATACTCCATTGCGGCATTTTCTTCTTCACAACAGGGTGTCCACCTCGCTCGGAGAAACCATCTTTTACCTCATCATTGGAAAGTACCGTTCCCAGCGCAGGACACCAATTTACGGTCGTTTCTGCCTGATATGTAAGTCGATACTTCAAGAGAAAAAGCTGCTGTTCTTTTTCTGAGTAGCCATTCCATTCATCAGCTGAAATAGTTGGGGTGTCAGCATCACAAGCAGCATTAATGTTTTTATTTCCTTCTTTCTCTAGCACGGAGATCAGGTCATCGACATGTCTGGCTTTATCCTCAGCTTTGTCATACCAGCTGTTGTAGATTAATTTAAAAATCCACTGTGTCCATTTGTAGAAGGTTGGGTCGCTCGTGCGCACCTCGCGTGACCAATCATAAGAGAAGCCCAAAGCCTTCAACTGTTCCTTATATCGATTGATATTTTGCTCGGTTGTGACAGCAGGGTGCTGACCAGTTTGAATGGCGTATTGCTCAGCAGGCAACCCGAAGCTATCAAATCCCATCGGGTGGAGCACGTTATAACCTTTCAATCGCTTGTAGCGACCTACGATATCCGAAGCGATGTAACCGAGCGGATGGCCAACATGAAGACCTGCCCCGGACGGGTAGGGGAACATGTCCAGTATGTAATACTTGGGCTTGTCAGATTCATTCTGTACTCCGTAAATTTTCTGATCACTCCAGTATTGTTGCCACTTCTTTTCGATCTCCTGAAAGTTGTACTCCGCCATTCGTAAGGATTTTTTTAAAGCTGGCAAAGGTAAAAGATGCAAATAAGAAATGGGCATAAATATTCCAGGACGAATATATACTGTGTAGTGTGGGACAATATTTATGCGAATTCCCGCTTCGGCGGACCGATGTGTTCCTTTGAAAATTAATTACATATGCATGAAATAGATTTGCAAAATGAGGAAACCATTGATTCTTTTCTCTGTCTTTACCCCAAACACACTCAATTAAGAAGGAATGAAGCAAATTTTGATTTTAGTGCTTGTTTTTGTGACTACTACCATCACATTAGCACAGGATAGCGATACCACCAGAACAGAACCGAAACCACAGCCTACTGACACAATTCCAAAACCAATCAAAAAACCAACGGTCGAGGAAGATGATACTCCCAAGATTATTTATTATCAAAGCTCAGATAAGGATAGAAAGAAGGAGCGAAGACAGGATATTAAAACCCTTAGTGGCTCAATGAGCCATAGTGGTGGGTTTGGAGCACTGTCTTTCAGAAGTACAAAATTCAGAGATGAGTCGATGGTACTTGCGGGCTTGAGAGGGGGGTGGATCATAAACCGAACGCTTGGTATTGGAATAGAGGGGCATGGTATCATTCCGACTGCCAAATTCGAGGACATAGAAGCCGGACAGGAAGTCAATATTCTTGGTGGATATGGAGGCATGTTTTTAGAGCTGATCTTCTTTTCAAATGAAGTGGTTCATGTCACCTTTCCTGTTTCGGGAGGTGCCGGGTGGCTTGGTTACCATTTGACGAATGAGGATAATACGACACCAGGGCCTTTGGAGTCGGAGGTAGATTCGGATGTGTTTTGGTATGTGGAGCCTGGTGCGAACCTTGAGTTTAATATCGCCAGAAACTTCCGCCTTGATTTAGGGGTGAGTAAGCGTTTCACTCAGGATCTTGAATTGATAAATACCGAAACGGATGCGTTTGATAAGCTCAATTATTACATCACTCTGAAAATCGGAGGATTTTAGAACGCAGATTAGCTATGAAATGAAAAAGCCCCTTCCATTCGGTTGGGGCTTTTGTTTGCGATAAAAGTTAGGTTACTAATCGCGATTTTTTAGAGGAGCAAGCTTTTCTTCATAGCTCATTGCATTCCAGCGGGCTTTGTATTCCTGATCTGATAAAGTAGAATTTCTACCACTGGTACTGCCAATTTTAGCTTTGATGTATAGAGTTGGCACATAATAGGGGTCCACTCTGCTTTCCGATCCGTAAATAGACAAAATGTAAGCACTTCCTTCATCGGCTAGTTGAAGCGCGAGCCCCTTGTTTTGTTCAGGAGTTAGCCAGTCAGTTACTTGAGATCTGTCCAGCAAGAGTGGTATTGTACCATCAAAATCAAAACCACCGGGCACCCTGTGCATATCTGAGAAATCGTAGCAATCTGCTTCACTAAACCCATTATCAGCATTTGTCCATAGGTTGCCTCCATCTGGACTATTCCATGTTGCTTTTGTTTCATCAAATCTGGGAACCTCAGGTAAAATGGCTTTTACCCCAAGCCAGTTATCATTGGTATTTCCAGCTTTATCTGTAAATGCCCTGACGTAAAGAATAGCTTCAGTAATGTAGAATTCGTCTGGGATCGCATCCTTCATTTTTTCTATACCGGGGAAATATAATAATGAACTAATGTGTTGAGCTTCCATATTGACACCTGCCCTCAGTATTTCATCATTGAATGTTTGATCCGGTTGTGTTTCTACAATTACACCATCAGTCATTTCAGTATAGCCATCAAAACCATTAGCGTAATAAAACTCAAAAACTCCATCTGAGTTTCCATCCGAACCATCGATTCCGTCATCACCGTTGCAAACCGTATAACTGTTTAGGTTGGTATCAGGTGTGCCATTATTGTCACTATCTATACCAACAGTAAAGACCCATCCACCAGCAGTTCCGCAAGTAGTGGCGGCTGTTACAGATATGGCAATGCTGTTTCCATCTGAACCATCTGAACCAGGTATACCATCTGCACCATCGCATACATCAAAACTGACATCAACCTCACCATCATCGAACAACCCATTTCTATTTTCATCTCTATCTATCTCTACCAATGTCCCTCCGTTTGGACAATCGGCGACATCCGACACAGACTTCCTTATTAATAGGCCAATACCGTCAGCACCTGTTGCTCCATCCGCTCCATTACAGATAATGTAACTTCCAATTACCTCATCACCTATTCCGTCACCATTCGTATCATACTCCAATACAATCTCAATACCTCCATTTGAACAGTCTCTAGGATCTTCATTAATGGTAACAACAACACTTCGTCCATCCGCTCCGGTTGCCCCAGTAGCTCCATCATTACCATTCGTTCCATTACAGATGAATTCAACATTCATTTCTTCACCACCTTGAAGCGTACCATCACCATTAATATCCAAACCGGCTGCAATCCGAATTCCCCCATTTGAGCAACCATTTTGATCGCCATCAAAAGTGGAAATTCCAATTAAAGCGTTCATTCCATTATCTCCAGGTGTACCATCAGCACCATCACATATTTCGTAAGTCGACTCAATCTCGTCAAGATCAGGATCGGCATTACTTTCTAGCACACCGTTTCCATTTTTATCCAAGCCAACTTCTATTCGGACACCAGTTGTACTATTGGGTCCACAATCTTCCAGAGGAGTTGCTCTAATCAAGCTGGTCAAGCCATTCTCTCCGCCTGACCCGCCATCTGCTCCATCTTGTCCATTACATACAAAAAATGAAGTTTGAACCTCTCCATTATCGAGTGAGCCATTTCCATTGGCGTCAGCACCAATTTCTACAAGGGTTCCTCCATTCTCACAGTTTTCTCCAGGTTCTTCGGGGGATGTTCTTGCAACTAAGGTTGATCCATTAGCTCCGTCATTTCCATCAGCCCCGTTACAGACAAAGCTGACAGAAGCAATTTCATCTGAATCAAGTGTTCCGTTTTCGTTGGCATCCTGACCAACAGAGATCTTTACTCCTCCGGCGGCACAATTATCTCCCGGGGCTTCATCATTCACGACGACTAAGGCATTGAATCCGTTTTGCCCGTCAACTCCAGCTGGTCCGTCAGGACCTGGCTCGCCTTCTGAGCAGCTTAAGGAGATTAAAAAAAGAAACGGTAGTAGGTTGGTTTTTAACGATTTAAGGGTGTGTTTTAACATTGTGGTAGTGGTTGAAATTTTAAATCACCCGCAAGATAGTCAATGTGATATTATTACTAAAAAATGTAATTATTTTAATATAGCATATTATAAAGTAGTGAACACTTTTTGTCCACGTTTGAACAGGTTAATACTGATTGATCGAGTTAAGTGATTGATGTTTAGTGTGTTGTGCTTTTTGGCATTCTTTATGACAAGTAGATTGATGAAAACCTAAATTTGTATCCATGTTTACTTCTTTTAAGCTTTTCTTCCGATCCTTGAAAAGAAACAAATTGTTCAGCTCCATAAATATCCTGGGGTTAACGGTTGGCTTTTTCTCTTCCATACTTATTTATCTGTATGTTCAAAATGAATTGAACTATGATGATTTTCATGAGAAGGGAGATCAGATTTATCGGGTTAATCAAACCTTTATCTGGGGTGAGGACAACCCAAATTTATTTTCCAGCACAGGACCCGGTGTTGGGTATGCCATTTCTGAGGAAGTCCCTGAGGTAAAACACGTGGTTCGTATTCACACTCCGAATATGACGCCTATCACCTTTGACTGGGAAGGTGAGGAGCGGTTCTTTGATGATGAATACATTTTCGCTGTGGACTCTAATTTCTTTGAGGTATTCACATTCCCTCTTTTACATGGAGATCACAATACTGCTCTTGAAAAGCCAAGATCGGTGGTTTTGACTTTTGAAACAGCGAAGAAATTCTTTGGCAATGTAAATCCGGTAGGAGAAGTCATTGAAATGGATAATGGAGAGTCTTTTCAGGTAACCGGCGTTTTGGAAAGGTTTAAAGGCAACTCTTATCTGGACGATTTCGATTTGCTTGTTACAATGAATAGTATCGGACGAGTGAAGGAGAGCAACTGGAACTGGATGTGGACTATGTTTGAGACCTTCTTACTCCTTGATGAATCGGCTGATCCTGTGGTGGTTCAAAATAAACTCAATGACATCCCACCAAAGCATGCCAGTGAAACGCTTGAAGTGATGGGGTATACATATGATGAATACATAGAGGCTGGCAAAGAATGGAACCTATACCTTCAGCCATTTCAGGATATTTATCTGCACTCAGATGGGATTTATAATCGGTTAAGTGGAGTTGGAGATTTTAAAATTGTAGCAGCACTGATCGGTTCGGCGATTTTTCTGATCATTCTTTCCTGTATCAATTTTATAAATCTGTCCACGGCTCAGTTTACCACAAAAGCCCAGGACGTTGCTGTTAGAAAAGTCTTAGGAGGAAGTCGGGCTACTTTTATCAAACGTTATTTTGGCGAATCGATGGCCTACTGCGTTGTAGCTGCAGGGCTGGCTATTGCACTTCTGTTCTACACACTTCCTTTAATCAATCAATCTGTTGGAACAGATCTTTCCTGGAATGTGGTAGATGGATACACTTCCATTGTATTTATCATTGGTCTTATTCTTATTGTCAGTCTTGTTTCCGGGTTTTACCCGTTTGTGTTTTTCAATGGATTTAAGCCGATATCAGCAATGAAAGGAGAGATGCGAACAGGTAAAAAAGGACTGAGGTTGAGAAACGGCATGTTGGTTACGCAATATGTACTTTCATTCTTGTTGATTATTTGTACGATCACCATCTACAAGCAGCTTGATTATTTTCTCAATGTGGACCTGGGATTTGAAAGAGAGAACCTAGTGGTGATCAATAATGCACACTGGACAGGTTCACAAGAAGAATTCGCAAACGAATTGGAAAAGCTGGATGGGGTTGTTGGTGCTTCTGTTTGTGATGCGGTTCCTTTGATAGTATCAAATGGGGATCAGTTTACGCCAGATGAGCCAAATGCGGGCTCTGTGCCGCTTAACTATGCATTGGGCGATGAAAAATATGTTGACTTGCTGGATATTGAGCTATTGGTCGGAAGGTCTTTTGATAAGTCCTATGCCAGTGATACTGCTGCGATTATTTTGAATGAGACAGCAGCCCGAACTATTGGATGGACGGTAGATGAAAGCATTCTCAACAAAAAAATTGAAAACTGGAGTGGAACGTATCATGTAATAGGGGTTACTCGTGATTTCAACTTCTGGTCACTTCATGCACAAATTGAGCCATTTGCTATTTTTCATTCTGAATCTAATGCACAGGGAAATCGACCGCTTACCAAGGTAATGGTAAAAACCAAATCCACCCCTTCGGAATTCAACGAACTGAATGAAAGACTACAGGCAAAGTGGGAAGAATTCGTTCCTTCCCGTCCTTATGATCAAATGATTGTAAGTGAGCACTTTGAGAGCTCTTACCAGACTGAAGAACGCTTTGGTAGCGTTTTGTCTTTCTTCGCGATACTGACAATCATCATCGCATCTCTCGGATTATTTGGGATTGTTGTATTCTCAGTGGAGCAAAAACTAAAAGAGATAGGTGTACGCAAGGTACTTGGTGCCTCAATATCAAGCATTGTTTTACTCTTTTCTAAGAACTACGTGAAATTACTTCTGGTAGGGTTCGCCATAGCTGTGCCGCTGGGGTACTATTTCATGGATATCTGGCTTTCAGATTATGAGTACCACATTACTATGGGAGTGGATATATTTCTGATTTCATTAAGTATTCTGCTGGTTATATCGCTTGCGATATCTATCATTCAGACAACCAAAGCCTCTTTGATGAATCCGTCAGAAGTACTAAAAGACGAGTAGTTAGTCAAGGCTTTTTAGCACCTTCAGGGCTTCTTTAATGTGTTTATCCGCATTAAAGTCTGCTCTGAATGTATGTGCTACCTTCCCAACTTTGTCTATGACAAAAGTGACTCTGCCCGGAAGCAAGCCAAACAGAGCAGATGGAACTTTGAATGCTTTCAATGCCTCCTTTTTGGGGTCACTAAGCAGAAGAAAAGGAAGCTTTCGGTGGTTAGTCACTTTCTTATGGGACTCTACACTATCCCCACTGATTCCAATAACCTCAGCGCCGGCTTCTTGAAATTGTTCATAATGATCCCTGAAACCACATGCCTGTGCAGTACAAACTTTGGTGTTGTCCTTAGGATAGAAATAGATCACCAGCGGTTTACCGACCAGATCTGAAAATGATACCATTTTACCATCCTGATCTTCCAAACGTAAATAGGGTATAGGTTCTCCTTTATGAAGCATTTTTTTTAAATGTGATTAGAAGTACTGGTAATAAACTTAAATCAATCACGAGCGCAATAATTAGTGAGAGACTTACGAAAAGTCCCAGATAAAAGGTTGCCCCGAAATTGGAAAAAAGATAAAGAGAGAATCCGACACTCATGATGATTGAGGTAATAAGCATCGCACTCCCTGCATGAGTGAATGTCTTATTCATGCGTTTTACTGGATCTGGATCTTTGTTTTGTAAGTAATAGCTCATCATATGAATTGTGTCATCGACTGCTATTCCAAATGCAATAGTGAATATGATGGAAGTTGTCATTTTCAATGAAATACCCAACCATCCTAAAATGCCAGCCACCATGATCAGGGGGATAAGATTTGGAAGCAAACTAATGAGCAATAGCTTCCAGGAACGGAAATAAAAACCGAGAATGATCCCTATAACCACTACAGCTGTGATAAGCCCTTTCATAAGGTTGATAGACAATAGCTCATGGCTTTTATCAATGAGGTAAGTGGTTCCGGTGATGCGATAATTGATGATGCTCGTATTAATGTTTTGTTCCAGATACTTTAGCATCTTTTGATTTCGAATGTCTGTCTCATAGGAGCCTAACTCCGGGAAAAACCCTATCAGCCTACCCACCTGACCATCCTCGGTGACCAACTTATCCAATCTTTTAGGATCAATTCGGTTTTTCAAACGAATCGTTCTTCGATACGAATTTTCTGACTCTGGATATTGGTAATTCTCATTCAAACCACCATTATTTACCATATGGAGATACTTGATAATGGTGGCTGGCGATTGGACTTTTGCGATCGGGTATTCGTTGAGCAGATACTCCTCGATTTTTACGATTTCGTCCATCACCTGTTTATCCCAAATGGAGCGTGAAGTGTCTGATACCTCTACTCTTATCTCGTAAGGTTTGGATCCCCCCAGTTCCTCATCAGCAAATTCAAAATCCTCACGTACCTGGGAATCTGGTGGTAGATCATCCAGTAAATAGGAATTGATTTTGAGCTGAGTGATGCCCGGGATTAAGGCAATCACCAGTAGGAAGCAGACAGCCAGAATCAAACGTTTCCTTTTGATGAGAATGCGTAACCAGCTATCCGGAACCTCTAAAATTCGCCGTTCTGCTGAAAAATGGGTAATTGATGCCACCAGCAGACCAAAAGTAAAAGTGATTACAAAAGCGATGAGAATTCCGATAGCAGCAAATATGCCAAGTAGTTGTACGGGTTCGGTATTGATCCAAATAAGACTCAGAAAGCCTATAGCAGTAGTTACTGAGGTTAACAGCGTTGGGGTCCATACGATCTGCAATGCTTGCTTTATTTTTTCATCCCCTTCTAATGCTTGAGACTTTTTGAGCGCGTTCATGAGATGAACAGCATCTGACATGGATACGAAGAAGAGAATCGGGGGTAATAAAGAACTTAAAAGGTTGATCTTGAGTCCAACCATGCCCATTAATCCAAACAGCCAGACAATGGAGAGCAGACTGATGAGAAAGGGTAAAAGTGCTGACTTAAAATTTCTGAATATCAACAGAAGAAGGAGAAAGCTGAGAATTAAGGATCCAATTAAGAACTTTCCAAAGTCATTTTGTATATAAGAAATAAAAACCCCGGAGGCGCTTAACTTACCTACCAGTCGAATATTTGAGATGCCAAATTCTTTTGCTTTTAATTTAATGGCATTCAGCAGCTTTTCTCCTCGAAGCTGATCGCTAAAATGAGCATGATGTAAATAAATACTTAAGGCGTCACCGCTGTTGCTAAACGCCGATCGATAGAATGGATTGCCAAAAACTCGTGAACTGTCTTGTTCGATCTGATAGTCTGTTGGACTATCTGTATGTATTAGTGGAAAAATAACCAGTCCGGTAGGGCTTTTAATAACATGTTGAAGTGATAAGGGGGAGTACACATTTTCAACGTCCGGAATGCTCGTTAGTGATCGCTCAAATGCTGCTGCAAGTGTTAAAAATTCAGGTTCGAAAATTCCGTCTTCACGTTCCAGGATAATGTGCAGGTAGTCATTGTCATAACCAAACTGTTCTACGTGTTTGTTATATGCCCTGCTGTCAGGGTGGTCATTTGGAAAAAATTTCTCAAATTCGAAATCAAAAGCAAGATTTTGAAGATTCCAGCCTAATAACAGGGAAATAGCTACCAGTAAGCTGCACATAATCACCTTTCCCTTTGGGGTAATCAACCGCTCGACATATTTATCTAAACGTGGGTTCAGAGTTTCTTCGTTTAAAAGTTAATTTTGTTACCAAACTACGAACAGAATGCAACAATACCTTAACCTAATGCAACATATCCTTGATAATGGTACCGAGAAAGGGGATCGGACCGGAACAGGGACCAAAAGTGTATTTGGTTATCAGATGCGTTTCGATCTCAGCAAAGGGTTTCCTTGCGTAACAACCAAGAAGCTTCACCTAAGGTCGATCATTCATGAACTGCTCTGGTTTTTACAGGGTGATCAAAACATCAGGTACCTGAAGGAAAATGGTGTATCCATTTGGGATGAGTGGGCGGATGAAGAAGGAAATTTAGGTCCTGTTTATGGGGTGCAATGGAGAAGCTGGGAAACGCCGGATGGAAGGAAAGTAGATCAGATCAAGAAACTGATAGATGGAATAAAAAATAATCCTGACAGCAGGAGACATATTGTTAGTGCATGGAATGTTGCAGATGTAGATGATATGGCACTTCCTCCATGTCACACGTTGTTCCAGTTTTATGTGGCAGATGGAAAGTTAAGCTGTCAATTGTATCAGAGAAGTGCTGATGTGTTTCTTGGTGTGCCTTTTAATATTGCGTCTTATGCGTTATTCACCATGATGGTGGCTCAGGTATGCGACCTGGAACCGGGTGATTTTGTTCATACGTTTGGAGATGCGCATTTATATAGCAATCACATTGAGCAAGCTCACTTGCAACTGAGCAGAGAACCACGTCACCTTCCAACCATGAAAATAAACCCTGAAGTAAAGGATATATTCGGATTTAAGTTCGAAGATTTTGAGTTGGTGAATTATGATCCGCAT
The DNA here is from genome assembly GCF_965221965.1 of Ekhidna sp. Taxonomy (GTDB): domain Bacteria; phylum Bacteroidota; class Bacteroidia; order Cytophagales; family Cyclobacteriaceae; genus Ekhidna. The sequence continues at coordinate 1,765,850 of NZ_OZ244926.1, read as the reverse complement.
CCACACATAAAAGGAGCGGTGGCTGTGTAACATTTTTGATGGATAGATAGTCAATTAAGCAACAGTATTCATGGCAGAAAGCAGTGGTATATTCGATATGATTGGTCCGGTAATGATCGGTCCATCCAGCTCACATACGGCTGGGGTCGTTCGGATCGGTAGGGTGACTTATAAAATACTGGGCGGTGTACCGGAGCATGCAGACATCATATTCTACAACTCCTTTGCCCGCACGTATGAAGGGCATGGAAGCAATAGAGCGATTTTAGCCGGACTTATGGACTTTCATACAGATGACAAGCGCATTAAAACTGCGTTGGATTTGACAAAGGAGGCTGGATTAGAATACAAGTTCAGATCTATTGGAAGCGCATCTACATTTCATCCTAATTCGGTGAGGGTAAATGCCAGAAGAGGAGACAAGAGTGTGGAGATTCTGGGGGAAAGCAGAGGTGGAGGCGTTATTCGGATTAAGGAAGTAAATGGGTTTGACTCAAACTTCACAGCCAGCATGCATACCCTAATCATCGAGGCAGATGATGTAAAGGGAAGCATCGCTTTTTTTACTGAGGTGTTGTCACAGGATGACTGCAACATTGCGACTATGACAGTATCCAGAAAAGGACGAAATGATTTAGCCTGTTTAATCCTGGAAATGGATTCAGGCATTGATGATATAACACTACAATATTTAAAGAAGAGGAGGTGGGTGCATAAGGTCATCTACATACCAGATATCGACAAATAATTATGAGACGAATAGGACTAATCACTACACTGATTTTGCTGGGCTTTACAGTAATCAGTCAGGACAAACGTGTGGTTTCTTTGCAGGAATGCATTGAAATAGCCGTGGAAAACAACCTGACGGTGCAAAGAAGTGAATTGAATTTACAAGGCGCAGAGGTTAATTTACTTCAGGCTCAGGCTCAACGCTACCCAACTATCAACTTAAATGGAAATTACGGGTATAACTGGGGTAGAGGTATTGACCCAACGACTAACCAATTTATTGACCAACGAATCAACTTCAATGGAGTAAGCGGTAACTCCAGTATGCCGGTTTTAAACGGGTTGCAGGTTACCAATTCCATCAAACAAAGCAAAATTGACCGTGAAGCGTCGAAGTATGACTTGAAAAGATCAATCAATGATATTTCACTCAATATTTCATTGTTTTATCTGAACGTGATTTTGAATAAGGAATTGGTAGACAATGCGCGATTTCAATTAGAATCAAGTCAGCAGCAACTAGAGCGAACTAAGTTACTCGTTGAGTCTGGAGCTTTGCCGTTGGCTAATGAGTTGCAATTACAAAGCCAGGTGGCTTCAAATGAAGTGGCCTTAATCAATGCTCAGAATAACCTTGATCTATCAGTGCTTGACTTGAAACAGGCGATGCTGCTTCCTCCGGGAGAGGAAATTGAAATTGTCATCCCTGAAATTGAAGTAGATCAGGCTGGGATAGAAACCAGCTCTGTAATGGAAGTTTATGAGGTGGCTTTGGAGAATCAACCTGAGATGAAAAGTGCTGATCTGAGAGTGGAGAGTGCAGAGGTTGGATTGGATGTCTCTAAAGGAGCCATGTATCCATCTTTATCTTTAAATGGTGGATTCAGCACCAACTATTCAGACGCGTTTGTGGATTTCGTTCCAACGAACGTTACTCCAACGCAGGCGCCTACCAATTTAGAAACAGCCTCTGGAGAAGCCATTGTTGAAAATACATTTGATGTAGAAGGCGATTTTGAAACTGTAGATTTATCTACTCAATATGACAATAACCTCAGTAGACGTCTTTCCCTTAATCTTTCCGTTCCAATATTCAATGGGTTCCGAACTCGATCTGACATTCAACGATCTAAGATCGCCTTGCAACAAGCCGAGATTAATAAAACTGAGCAACAAAATATTCTATATCAGACAATAGAGTCATCCTATCGAAATGCACTCGCCGCTTCTAAGACCTATACGGCTTCACAAAAGCAAGTGGCTGCATTGGAAGAAACTTATCGCGCAGTGGAAAATCAATATAACAATGGTGCAGCAAACTTTACAGATTATCAGGTTGCACTGAATAACCTTTACCAGGCACGAACTGATCTTTCAAGAGCGAAATTTGACTTCATTTTCAGAAAGAAGGTTTTGGAATTTTACCAGGGCATCCCATTAACATTTTAAACTAATCGCCAACGTAACTAGATAAATAATCATGGCTAAGAAGAAAAAATCAAGCAATAAAATTTTATACATCCTCGGAGGAGTAGTTATTTTCCTCATTCTATTTGCAATCATAGGCAAGTCTCAGGGATGGGTAGGACAGAAGAAAATGATTCAGGTAGAGGTCTCAAAGGCTGAAAAGAATACCATTATTGAGAAGGTTAGTGCTTCCGGTCAGGTGCAACCTGTTGTTGAGGTTCAGCTAAGTCCAGAGGTGTCCGGAGAAATAATCGAATTGAAAATAGAAGAAGGTGACTCTGTAAGTAAAGGTGACTTTCTTTTAAGAATACGACCAGACAACTTCCAATCGGCATATGATCAGGCTGTTGCTGGACTCAATCAGCAAAAGGCATCTTTGGCGCAAGCGAAAGCAGCCCGAGCAAGAGCAGCCGCAAACTTTAAGCGTGCAGAGCAGGATTTTAATCGTCAGAAAAAACTCTTCGAGGAGAAGGTAATTTCAGAAGCTGATTTCCAGTTGGCTGATGCCAACTACCAAATTGCTGAGCAGGATTATGAATCTGCGAAGGAAAGCGTAAACGCTGCAGAATACATTTTGAGTAGTGCTCAGGCACGAGTTGCTGATGCTAAAGAAAACCTCCGTCTGACAAGCCTTACAGCACCAATGAGTGGAATTGTGTCCAAGCTTCCTGTGGAGCTGGGAGAGACTGTATTGGGTACTTCACAGTTTCAGGGTACTGAAGTGATGCGGATCGCTGACCTCTCTAAAATGGAGGTTCAGGTAGATGTAAATGAGAATGACATTATTCGAATCACAGTTGGCGACACAGCCATTATTGATGTCGATTCTTATTCCTACATGGATAAAACATTCAAAGGAATCGTAACACATATTGCCAATACAGCTAATGACAAAGTTTCAGCGGATGCTGTTACTGAATTCGAAGTTCGAATTCTGATTCTCAATAGTTCCTACCAGGATCTTATTGTAGAAGAAGGTTTGAAATACCCGTTCAGGCCAGGAATGACAGCAAGTGTGGATATAATTACAGAAGTGAAAAAAGGAATCCTAACTGTACCATTGGCTTCAGTGACGACCCGATCAGAGAATAATAAGGATGGCGAGGAAGATAGTGATGCACCTGCTACAGAAAAGCTTGCGGATGAAGAGGTCAAAGAGGTTGTTTTTGTTGTGTCTGAAGGAAAAGCCGTTAAAACGGAGGTAGAGACAGGCATTAGTGACTTTGATCGAATAGAGATAATTTCTGGTCTGGAGGAAGGAACAGAAGTCATTTCAGGACCATTCCTTGCCGTTTCTAAGCGATTGAAAGATGGTGATGATGTGGAGTCTAAGTCCAATGAAAAAGAGAAGAAAGAAAAGTCTACCGAAGAGTAATTCTTAGTTATGTTGATAGAATAAAGAACCCGCTATGGCGGGTTTTTTTATGTGAAAACCTTTGACCGATCATCACATCTTGTTTTTCATTTTCATCACAATCCTTCATATTGTAAGCTCAAAATCAAATACACATGAAACTCACACACATCTTATCATTAATCATCATTGCATCTTTCTTGGGATGCGATACAAAAGAGCGCATGGAGAGTAAGGAATTTAAGATCGAGTATGAAAAGTTCACACTCGATAACGGACTTGAAGTTGTTTTACATGAAGACCATTCTGACCCAATTGTGGCGGTGGCTACTTTGATGCATGTCGGCTCCAATAGAGAGAAGCCCGGACGCACAGGGTTTGCTCATTTCTTTGAGCATATGTCTTTTAATGATTCTGAAAATGTACCGCGTGGTGCAAACAGGAAGCTAATCCCGGAATGGGGCGGTAGCCGTAACGGAGGGACCTGGTCTGACGGCACCATTTATTACGAAGTAGTACCTAAAGATGCATTCGATAAAATCCTGTGGATTGATTCCGATCGCTTTGGTTATATGATTAACACGGTTACAGAGGACGCACTAGAGGCTGAAAAGCAGGTGGTGAAGAATGAGAAGCGTCAGCGTGTGGATAATGCCCCATATGGATACACAGATGAGGTGATCAGAAAAAATCTATATCCGGAAGGACATCCTTACAGCTGGACTGTAATCGGTTCTCTGCCTGACCTGCAGGCGGCTACACTGGAGGATGTAAAGGAATTCTATGAGCAATATTATGGAGCCGGAAATGCCACCTTGGTAATTGCCGGTGATATTGACCCTACTGAGACCAAAGAAAAAGTACAGCGTTGGTTTGGTGAGATCAGAAAAGGACCTGAGGTAGAAAAGCCACAGCCTCAACCAGTCAATCTTGAGGAAACCAAGTCGCTCTATTTTGAGGACAACTTCGCTAAGCTTCCCGAGTTACGAATGGTTTATCCAACAGTAGAAGATTACAACAAAGACATGTATGCGCTTAATGTGCTTGGTCAATTGTTAAGTGGAAGCAAAAAGGCACCACTCTATCAGGTGGTGGTCGAAGAAGAAAAACTGGCCCCTAATGTTTCTACCTATCAGAGCTCGAGTGAAGTCGCGGGCGAGTTTGTTTTCAGGGTTCGTGCGAATGCTGACACAGACCTGGATAGTGTGAAAGCTGCTGTGGAAAAAGGGCTTGCTCGGTTTGAGGAAAATGGGATTGATGAAAAGGACCTGAAGCGAATCAAGGCAGAGTTAGAAACGAATCTGTACCAGGGTGTCAGCACCGTATTAAACAAAGCATTTCAGTTAGTTACAGATAATGAATTCGGTGGTGATCCAAGCTATATTACAAAAACGGCAGAAAGGACCCAGGCGGTTACTGCAGAAGATGTTATGCGTGTTTATAACACATACATTAAAGGTCAGAATTATGTTATGACCAGCTTTGTGCCTGCAGGACAATTAGATTTGATTGTTGATGGAGCGGTGGAAGCAGAAGTATGGGAGGAGGAAATAGTGGCTGATGTGGCAGCCGAGAATGTAACACGGGGAGAGGTGGCAGAATACGAAAAGACTCCATCCAAGTATGATCGATCTGAACCGGAATTTGGAGAACTTCCACTATTGAAATCACCTGAAGTATGGAGTGATAACCTGGATAATGGCATGATGGTTTTTGGAATAGAAAACACAGAGCTGCCATTGGTTTATTTTGATGTCACACTGAAAGGAGGACACTATCACGACCCGATGGACAAGGCCGGTGCTGCTTCACTTCTGGCAGATTTGATGACTGAAGGAACAGCTACTAAGACACCAGCAGAATTAGAGGAGGCCATTGGCTTGTTAGGTGCCTCCATCAATGTGAGGGCCGGGTATGAGGAAATCACGATTTCGGCCTCATGTCTGACCAGAAACTTTGATGAGACGTTTGCACTTGTCAAGGAAATAATTCTGGAGCCACGATGGGATGAAAAAGAGTATGATCGCTTAAAACAGTCATTAATCACACAATTAAAAGGACGAGAGGCAAGCCCGACTGCTATTGCTTCAACGGTGTTTAACAAGCTGCTATATGGTGATGATCATATTTTGGGCTATTCTTCGCTGGGAACACTGGAGACTGCTGAGAATATTTCCCTTGATGATCTAAAGACTTACTACAACACCAATTTTTCACCTGCTGTTGCGAGTTTCCATGTTGCTGGAAACATCGGCAAAGACCGTGTAATGGATCAGTTGACAGGTATGAACTGGGAGTCGAAGAATGTAGAAATGGTTTCTTATCCCACACCTGGTGCAGACAATGCAGGAAAACTCTTCTTTATTGACTTCCCAGGAGCAAAGCAGTCCGTCATTTATATAGGAAAGCAAGCGATTTCCGGGTTGAATCCGGAGTACAACGAGCTTACCTATGCAAATGAAAAACTGGGTGGAGGTTCCAGCGGTCAGCTTTTCCAAACCTTACGTATTGAAAAAGGATACACATATGGAGCATATTCGTATGTTCCCCAACGATCAGTGATAGCTCCTTTCACGGCCACCAGCAGTGTTCGGGCGAATGCAACACTTCCGTCTCTGGAGATCATGAAGGACATGATCGCTAACTACGGTGAAAACTTTACCGAAGAAGACGTGGAAGTAACTAAAACAAAAGTACTAAAAGCGAATACCCGGGCTTTTGAAAGCCTTGGTGCGAAACTCAATATGCTTCATGAAATCAGTCAGTTTGGGAAGACTCCTGACTTTATGGAGAAAGAGCAGGCCGAGCTTACTGTAATGACGCTGGAAGATTATAAAGGTCTGATTGAGAAATACATGAATGAAGATAAAATGATCTACCTGATAGTAGGGGACGGAGCTACCCAATTGGAAGAAGTGAAGAAGCTCGGAATGGGAGATCCTATCCTGCTGGATATAAATGGAGATCCGTTGAATCAGTAGAAACAAATGAATCAGTAAACAAAGAATCCGGCTTTTTTCTGAGCCGGATTCTTTTATCAAAACTTACTTAAGATTCGTTTTAAATTGTCATCATCCTTAAAGTTCTCCTTCTTGTGTTCCTTAAGGAAAGAGGCAAGGTTTGGAAAAACATCATCATCTTTCAACTTTGCACCTCTTTTTTTAACCTTTAGTTCACAGATTTTAGTCTCATCGGTTTTACTCCTTACATAGTATTCTTCGTAGCGGATATACTTGTCTTGAGTTGCTTCTACTATGCCCTGACTTGGCTTACCTCTTTTAATGATACAGGCATACTTTTTTAGTACCTGAATTTTGTCTGAATCTACTAGTTGTTCAGCGAAAGTGACCTCATCTGAGCCTTCAAAACTCAGGTTAACAAAACGAACACTATCAACCTCGAAGTATTCAATCTGTCTACTATCATGGAGGCGGTGAAATTTGCCATCTAACCTGACTATGAGTTCGTTTAGATATGTGTGATAATTTCCATATGGTGCCTCGAATTCCGCCCCATTATTCCTTTTAATTATGAAGTACTTCCAATCCTCATATAAGTAGGGTGAGCCTTCCACCTTTTCTTCCTCAGCTTCTATATCGTACGCCATCATAATTGGCACCCCATCAACGCTTTGTCCCATTGTTACAAAATTTCTTTGAGAAAATGTGGGCTTTAACAAAATGAAAGCAATTAGAAATAGATAGATTTTTCTTTGCTGAAATATCATATTCTTTAGGTTTTAATTCATTTCCATGGCACTTTCTACGGCATCCGTGATTTCCTGCATTTTTTGTTTGGTGTACCTTCCTGAAGTAGCATAGACAATTTTTCCTTCCGGATCAACCACATAAAAGTAAGGCAAATCTTTTCCGTCAAAGTTGAGTGCGTCTTTATATTCCTTCAATGTCCCCTTATAAAACAAAATGTTTGGGTGGAGTCGTTTGTCCACTGTTTTATTAAGCTTATTCATCACCTTCTTGTAAGCCGGACGTTTGGCGCCCGTGAACATCGGGACAAAATAGGTATAAACATCAAATGAAAAATCGAAGGGGCCTGGGTTAGGGTTTTTATAGATAAACTGATTGTAAACCGGCTCAAACCAGCCCTTCAGATAGTCCTCTGCTTTTTTGGAGTAGGCTAAGCCCAGCAGGCTGTATTTTCCATTCAGATCGGATGGCAGATCTACGAACTCATTAGTTAGTGTTTCCGCTTCCATTGCTGGAAACGGATCACCGACCTGGGCAAGAGTCTGGGATGACACGAGCAATACGGTCAGTAGGGTAGTAGCAAATATTTGTTTCATAAGGTTACCTTTTCTAGTGTTCAAAATACTTATCGTTAACGAAAGAATCTTATTTCTATCATTATTTTTCTAAATTTCGTCCAATTATCAATTAAAACAACCATGCAAAACCGAAGAATCAGCTATTCGCTTATCCTATTGTTTGTTGGCTATTTTGCTTTCTCACAGGCCCATCGAGAGGCTTACAATCAGGGAATGCAAGCCATCAAGTTTCAAAAGTATGAAACAGCCATTGAAAAATTCCAGGAGGCCATTAAGATCAACCCTCAGTATGCAGATGCGTGGTTTTACCTGGGTAAAACCTATGATTTTCTGAATAGAACGGAGGAAACGATCAATGCTTATCGTAATCTGGAGAAGGTAGATCCGGAATACAACATCAGCATTTATTATGATATAGCTCGTTTATACATTGAAACGGACAACCTCAGGAGTGCGCGTATTTACATCAAAAGATACTTAGAGAATGCACCTCAGGGGCCCAAGGCGGCAAGGCTAATTCACCTGGCAATGAACAGGCTCAATTACATTGATATCAGTCAGGAGCTAAGAGAGATGCCGCCCAATACCTCAGAACCGGAACCCATCGCATCTATAAATAGTGTTTCCGGAGACTATATGCCTTCGGTGAATCCTACAGGAACAAGACTGTATTTTACAAGTGTGCGAAAAGGAGGATTTGATTTTAAAGACGAGAACAGTGCCGAGCTTGATTTTGGTGAGGATATCTATTTTTCCAAGCTTGAGGGTGATCAGTGGAGTGCACCGGAATTGCTTCCAAAGCCAATCAACTCTATGTCCAATGATTTTGGGTCGGCTTTTACCGGTGACGGACAGAACATGGTTTTTGTGCGCTGTGATGAAAATGGTGCCATCGGAAGCTGTGATCTGTACATTACTCAGCTGAAGGGTAATACCTGGAGCGTTCCTGAAAACATGGGGAACGTAGTGAATGATGAGGACTGGGACAGTCAGCCGACCATCAATGCCGATGGAAACCGCATCATTTTCACCTCACGACGAGCTGGCGGTTACGGAAACTCTGACCTGTACATGGTCGAGAAAAACCACCTCGGGCTTTGGGGTATTCCTCAAAATCTCGGAAGTATTGTGAACACACCATTGACTGAAAACAGTCCATTTCTTGCTGCTGATGGTAAAACGCTGTATTTCTCCTCAACCGGGCACCCGGGAATGGGAGGAGCTGATGTGTTTTATACCGTGTTTGAGAATGGGAAATGGTCTACACCAAAGAATCTGGGTCATCCGATTAACTCAAAAGGTAATGACACCAATTTCAGTATTTCAGCAGCTGGCTATGCTTATTTAGCATCCTCGAGAATGGATGAAAACAACTTTGACATCTTTAAAGCGGAACTACCTGATGAGTTGAAGCCAAAACCAACCATCGTGGTACAGGGTATCGTTTCCAACTCTGAGGATAATAAACCACTTAGTGCGCTGGTACTTATTGAAGACCTGAATTCCGGGGAGTTGATTGCAACAAACAAGAGTAACGAAGCAACAGGTGAATATCTGGTCGTACTTCCTGCAGGACGAGACTATAGTGTGTCCGCTAATGCGGAAGGTTTCTTTTTCTACTCACAAAGCTTTGAACTTCCGAAAGACACGACCTATGCTGAGATCACAAATGACATTGCGCTGGAACCGATCAAGAAGGGTACCAAGGTGGTGCTAAACAATATCTTCTTTGAGGTAGGAAAGGCTGAATTGAAGCCGATAAGTTATGTAGAGCTGAACAAAGCAGTTACGCTGATGAAGAATAATAAGACCATGAAGATCGAGGTAGGAGGGCACACAGATAATGTCGGTGCTGAAACTACAAACCAGAGTTTGTCTCAAAGACGTGCACAGTCAGTGGTGGAGTACATGGTGCTGGCAGGAGTGGAGCGTGAGCGCCTGATTGCGAAAGGATACGGAGAGAGTGTTCCGATAGCGGATAACAGCACTGCAGAGGGTCGTGCGAAGAACCGGCGAACAGAGTTTGTGATTGTGGAGTTTTAGCGATTTTTAATTCTCTTTCTAGGATTTCTGGTGCCACTCATTCATTTCTGATAGAGTGGCATTTTCTTTTAGGGTAATTCCCTTTTGATTCAAATCTGATAGTTTTTGATTCAAATCTTATAGTCATGGTTTTGTGTCGTGGTTTTCTTTATGGTTCAATCAAATTAGTACCGTCTAATGAAAATCATGAAAACAAAAATTAGAATTCTACTATTAGCAATCTCGGTATCGACGATAGCTTTGTTAATTTCTTGTAAAGAAGAAGATTCTGGAGCATCTCTGGAAGTTACTACCAGCACTCCAACTAGTGTGACCAGCTCTTCTGCTACGCTGGGAGGAAGTATTAGCGGTGAAGGCGTACTGTCTGCGGGTGTAGTAATCAGTGAAACAGATAATCCGGATATTGAAAATAATATATCGCTTCCAAGCAGCGCGATTTCAGGATCTTTTACTGTTTCAGCTTCAGGTCTAACTGAAAGCACAACTTATTTTGTTCGTGCATTTGCACTTACGGAAAGTGGAGTAGAATATGGAGATACCAAGAGCTTTACAACAAGTGCCGAAGGGAGCACAGAGGACACAACCCCTCCAACTTTGGTCTCCATTTCTCCCGATGGTGTGGAGAATGTTGCGGTTAATACTACGATTACACTTACATTCAGTGAACCGATGGATGTAAGCACTTTCGATGGTTATTATTTAAGTGGTAACCTACCATCAGAAACATTACCTACAACCATCGCTGCGGATGGAAATAATATTGTTATAACCCCCGATGAGGATTTGATGGGTGGAGAGATTGATTTTTATTACCATGTCCCGACTGAGGCCCTAACGGATCTGGCGGGAAATAAGCTGGATACTGAACTGGCTACAATAATGGGGAGTTTTAGAACTATTAATACACCGCTTGAAATTGAAAATATTTCCCCATCACCTGGTGGTACCGGGGTGGATCTGAATCCGGAAATAGTGATTACTTTTTCTAATGATTTGATTTCAAATACCGCTTTTGTAAGCGAAGGCGCATTTGAATTGAAAAATGGTTCAGGATCGGTGATCTCGACTTCTTTTGAGATATCAGGAAATACGGTTACGTTAACGCCTGATCAGGAATTAGATGAGTTTGCGACTACCTATCTCGTTTCAGTTACAGGAGGTTTAGTAGGGACTCAAATAAGAGGTGCCAATGGAAACTATCTGGTTGATGATTTTGAGTCTTCCTTCGAAACGGTCGTGGTGAGTGATAACTATTACTACTACATTGATGGGAATGGATCGGTTTATTTAGCACTAGAAGATCAAGCAACTACAAGACCCAATGGATATCGGAATCTAGATCTTATCCAGCAGGCCTCAACAGGAAGTGCTGTATTGTGGAGGCCTATTAAGCAATCATTCAATGGAGAAACAGTCTACGTTTTTGTAAATAAACTGGATGATGATAATAACTTTTATGGTTCCGATTACCCTCAGTTTCTATATGCGGCTAGTGTTGATGATGGAAATGAGGAGGTATACTCAAACAGGCCACCAGGAACTTCCACAGCTTTTTATAGCAACCAATATTGGCAATTGACCAAAGAAGGAGCAACTGTGACTAATGCGGATGCATGGTTGCTACACAATCCTGCTTCAAACTCTTATTTACAGGTTAGTTCTCTGGATGCGAAGACGAACACAAGTTCTGGAACCTTTGAATGGTTTATTAGTAGGGTTATGGCATACGAGTAAAATGCACCTTAGGTTGAAAAAGGAAACTTAATTTCTTCTTCATTCACCTCAATGAAATCATGAGATTTTAACAGGTCTATTAGTAGAGGAGCCACTTCTTTCATACGTGAAAGGAGTGGCTCTTTCTCGTTTAATCCATGGATATATACCAGCTTTTCAGGTACTTTCCTGCTGACATAACTTTTTACAAAATCATCGTCTTTGGTCACGATAACATAGCCTTTTTGGATGGCTAGCCATCGGAGCTGATCATCAATGACCCGTTGCTTTTTCTGAGCTTTCATCTCGTTGACATGATGGGCATTCAACCCTGCACCTCGGAATAACACTGCTAATGCTGGGGTCAGGTTTTCGTCTATGATGAACTTAAAACTCATCTTTTAGCACCTTATACACCTGATCTACGGGCAGGCCTACCACATTGAAGTAGGATCCTCTGATCCACTCCACACCAATCAGGCCGATCCACTCCTGGATGCCGTAGCTGCCTGCTTTGTCCATGGGAGAGTCGGTCTGCACATAATGGTCGATCTCATCGTCTGACAGATCGTGGAATTTAACCTCTGTCAGGCTAGAAAAAGAGACCTGCTTTTCTTCATTACTGATGCAAACGCCGGACATTACCTCATGTATTTTTCCGGATAGTAGCTTCAACGTGTGTTTTGCTTCTTTTTCATCGGCTGGTTTGCCAAGGATTTTACCCGAAAAAATAACCACCGTATCAGCTGTGATGATAGTGCCTGATCCCAATGCTTCGCGATGGGCTTTATTCTTTTCTATCGCCAGGTACTCTGCTACTTTAGTGGCATCCATGTCTTCAGGGAATACCTCGTCAAATTCCACGGTCTTTACCTCAAACTCAAAACCTGCTTCTTCAAGCAACTGCTTTCGTCGGGGAGACTTGGAGGCCAGAATAAGGTTATTGAAATGCTTCATCAAAGAATGAATTGAATTCGTCTTCTTTTATGGTTCCAAACAGGAATCCGCAAATGACCTTGGGATAGAAATAAGTGCTTTTCTGTGGAAGCGTGTATCCGCTGTAGCACACCTCTTTCACCGTTTCGATCGATATGTCTTTCGTTATGATTGCGCACTGAGCCTCATTTTTGATCACTGAATTCAGGCATTTAGCAAAGTTGCGCTCGAAGATGAGGTTCTTGCTGCCGCGCTGGTCTTTGCCCTGTATACCCAGGCATTTCTCAAAGACGAAGTAGTGCATCACAGTTAAGTCCAGCTCCTTAATCGTCCGTGGAAAATCCCAGGAGATGGTATCAATCATCTCAGGCTTGAGACGGATTTTGTAGGCCTCATCACCAATCAACAGACCAAACGCCCACTGCTTTCCGAGGATTACCTCATTCACATCATAAGCCTCTGCGATTGGTTTAATGAAGAAATACTGATCAAGTTTCTTAAGTAAGTCCTCCTTAGAGAAATGCTCCAGCCCATGGATTATGCGGTGGGTAGGAAGGATCCGCAAATCATCAGCCTCTGTGTTGGTAAAGTACATCAAATGGTAGTTGTAGCCTTCCTTTCCGGTATGATTCGGGTTGTTTTTTGCCCGCTCTTTTTGATAGAGCAGGGAGCCCTCATACCGATGGTGTCCATCTGCCAGGATGATCTGCTTGTCTTCGATGATCTCCATGATTCGCTTGATGATCTTAACATCATGGATGACACTGAACACATCCCTAACCCCCTGATAATCCTCCGTTTCGTAGAGTGGATCCATCATGGCCTCATCCAGGTATTTCTCGATCTCATGTGTAGGGTCCGTGTACAGTCCGTGCGTTGGACTTACGTTTAGCTGTGTCTTGTCCAGGATATCCATGCGATCACTCACGGAGAAAGGCATGGTGTTTTCATGCCGTAGCAGCACTTTTTCCGGCCAGTCATAGACCCTCAGGTTGGCGATAAACCCCTTTCTGATTCGCTCCCGGTCAGATCCGGGGAGCGTAAAATACTGGTAGTACACATATATAGATGGAAGCTCATCCTGCTTGATGATGCCTCTTTGTTTCCAGTCGATCAGTCGCCTGGCAGCTCCTCTGATGGAATCTTCTCCACGCGGTACCGAAAGGTGGATGCTGTTGTACTCCTCTTCATAAAGCGCCTCCCGCTGGCTTTCAGACACCACATCAAAAAGCGGAGAAACCAGCTGGTCAACATTTTTGATCAGGTCAGCATTGTATCTCCACGCACGAAGGGGTTTGATCTCTGCCATTAGTTACGCGCTCTTTCTTTCCATTTGCTGCGGGTCTCTCGCTGCTCTGTTTTAGATACCTTTTTCGTCGATTTATTCACCAGCTCATTCGCTATGATAGCGGCTACTTCTGCGTATTCAGCAGGTGTCTCTTGTTTCAGAATATCCGGGGTGAAATGAGATTCCACGAACTTAGTCGTGAAGGATCCATCCACAAACTCTTTGTGACCCAAAACGAAATCACAGAATGAAAGGGTGGTTTTTACACCGGTAATTTGATATTCTGCGATCGCTCTACGCATCCGGTCGATTGCTTCGCTTCGGTCTTTCCCGTAGGTGATCAGCTTGGCGATCATTGGGTCGTAATAGATGGAGACGTCTTGTCCCTGCTCATACCCATCATCCACACGTACACCTGCACCCTGTGGTCGGATGTAGGTGGTCAGCTTCCCGGTATCGGGCAGGAAGTTGTTTTCAGGATCTTCTGCATAGACCCGTACTTCCAGGCTGTGACCGTGGATGTTGAGGTCGTCCTGTTTGAAGCTGAGCTTTTTACCATTGGCGATGGCGATTTGCTCTTTCACCAGGTCAATGCCCGTGATCAGTTCCGTCACCGGGTGCTCTACCTGCAATCGGGTGTTCATCTCCAGGAAGTAGAAATCCAGATTTTCGTCTGCGATAAACTCCACTGTGCCTGCCCCGAAGTAGCTGCATGATTTAGCCACATTCACTGCGGCTTCACCGATCTGCTTGCGTTTTTCAGGGGTTAATACAGCAGAGGGAGCCTCTTCGATGACTTTCTGGTGCCTTCGCTGGATGCTGCACTCACGCTCAAAAAGGTGGACGATATTGCCGTGCTGGTCTCCCAGGATCTGCACTTCGATGTGCTTGGGAGAGGAGATAAACTTCTCGATAAACACCTCATCATTTCCAAAGGAGTTTCTGGCCTCACTCATCGCACGGTCCATCTGCTCTTCAAAATCTTTGGGGTCATGCACGATACGCATGCCTTTTCCACCACCGCCGGCGCTGGCTTTGATCATCACCGGATAGCCAATATCATCGGCTACTTTTTTGGCCTTAGGCACATCATTGATCGGCTCATCCATGCCCGGCACCAGTGGCACATTGAATTTCTGAACGGTTTGCTTGGAGGTGAGCTTGTCGCCCATGATACGGATAGCTTCCGGAGACGGACCGATGAAAATAAGCCCTTCTTTCTCCACCCTCTCTGCGAAAGAGGCATTTTCCGACAGGAATCCGTACCCCGGATGGATGGCATCTGCGCCTGTTTGTTTGCAGGCTGCAATGATTTTATCCTGTACGAGATAAGATTCGGAGGCTGCCGCCGGACCAATATTCACTGCTTCATCCGCGTATGAAGCGTGTGGAAGGAGTTTATCTGCGTCACTATAGACAGCTACCGTTTTGATTCCCAGTTCCTTAGCGGATCGCATGACCCGAATAGCGATTTCACCTCTGTTGGCTACTAATATTTTCTTTATAGACATAATTCAATCGTTAGCGCAAGTTTATTGAAAAGGCGACATTCATTATATGCGCATTCCTGCTAAATTTGCAACTTGTTTGAAAAAGAGAACACAAGTAAATGGATTTATTTGAGAAATTACTCAGTGATAAAGGAGCGTTAGGACAATACTCTTATCTTGATAAAGATGTTAACTACTATTTCTTTCCAAAGTTAGAAGGCGACATTCAGCCTCGAATGAAATTTCAGGGGAAGGAAGTGCTGGCCTGGAGTTTGAATAACTACCTGGGACTGGCCAACCACCCGGAGATCAGAAAAATAGACACGGAAGCGACGGAGAGATGGGGGCTGGGGTATCCAATGGGTGCCCGAATGATGACCGGAAACTCGGATTATCATGATCAGCTGGAGCAGGAGCTTGCGGATTTCGTAGGCAAGCCAACAGGCATGCTATTAAACTATGGCTATCAGGGGATCATGTCTGTGATCGATGCATTGGTTGACAGAAAGGACGTGGTGGTTTATGACGCTGAGTGTCACGCTTGTATCATTGATGCGCTACGAATGCACATCGGTAAGCGTTTTGTGTTCCCTCACAACGACATTGAAAATTGCGAAAAGCAACTAAAACGTGCTACTAAGCTTGCAGATGAGCAGGGAGGCGGTGTGCTGGTAATAACCGAAGGAGTGTTCGGTATGACTGGAAATACCGGTAAACTAGATGATATTGTAAAGCTCAAAGAAAAATTCAACTTTAAGCTTTTAGTGGACGATGCGCATGGTTTTGGTACCATGGGTGATACAGGAGCAGGAACGGCAGAGTACTATGGATGCCAGGACGGAGTAGACATTTACTTCTCCACGTTCGCGAAATCAATGGCCAGCATCGGTGCGTTTATAGCAGGACCTACAGAGGTGGTCAATCACCTTAGATATAAAGTACGATCGCAGATTTTTGCCAAGTCGCTCCCTATGCCATTGGTGATAGGAGGGCTGAAGCGACTGGAGATGCTGCGAACCATGCCTGAGCTGAGAGAAAAGCTTTGGACGATCGTGAATGCAATCCAGAATGGATTCAAAGAGCGAGGCTTCAATATCGGCACCACCAACTCTCCGGTTACGCCGGTAGTCATGAATGGTGATGTGATAGAAGCATGTAATATGGTGGTGGATCTGAGAGAGAATTATAAGATATTCTGCTCCATGGTGGTATATCCGGTGATCCCCAAAGGAATGGTGATTTTACGAATCATCCCGACCGCCATGCACACGCTGGAAGATGTGGAAGAAACACTTAATGCTTTTGATGCTGTTAAAGAAAAACTAAACAGTGGCGTATACAAAGAAGCGGGAGTAGAAGGAGCGATGTTAGCAAAATCTTAATATTTCTATCATTTAAACTGTTTATTACCGATTTTAGGCCTATATTGCCAGAACTTTAAAATTTATCGATAACCTTAATTACCTTATAACAATGAAAAGATTTGAACAACTTAAGTCAATGGTTGAATCACTTGAAGCTGATTTCGAAAAGTTTTACGATAAGAAGAACAATGCCGCCGGCACACGAGTAAGAAAAGGTATGCAGGAGATGAAAAATCTTGCACAAGAGATCAGACTAGAGGTTCAAGACATTAAGAACAAAGGATAATCGATTAACGACCAAACCGATAAAGAAATTAGGGAGCCATTTGGCTCCCTTTTTTTATGTCTGGCTTTATTGAACTCATCCCAGCCCCTACAGCGCGTGTCATCTTGAGCTTGTCGCCTGCCTGCCGGCAAAGGCAGGAAGGATCTAGGATTGTGTGCTGGCTTCTTTGAATCATAATCATCAAGTAAAGTGGAATCTAGTTCCCCCTTGAGCGGTCCGACGAAATGTGAACTGCCTCACCCCCGGCCCCTCTCCAAAATGGAGAGGGGAGTGAAATTCTGCACATAAATGCGCGTGTCATCCTGAACTTGTTTC
Organism: Ekhidna sp.; assembly: GCF_965221965.1. Taxonomy (GTDB): domain Bacteria; phylum Bacteroidota; class Bacteroidia; order Cytophagales; family Cyclobacteriaceae; genus Ekhidna. The sequence goes on along the minus strand of NZ_OZ244926.1, from coordinate 1,748,577 downwards.
AGGATCTAGGATTGTGTGCAGGCCTTTTAAGTAGTATCTGCTCCCCCTTGAGGGGGCTAGGGGGTGACGGGTGATGATTGCCGTAAAAAGCAGGAATAAATGCGGTAGCTGACTCTGTTTATACCTGATAAAAAAGCGAACGGGCCCAACGAAAATCAGCTGTTTATGAGGAGAATGCAAACTGTTGCTATGTAGTTTGGTGACACAATCAGATTGTGTAACATAGATTAAAACACCCTCAAAGCTGATGTAACATCAGAACCCGTTCTAAATTAAAAGGTACATAATTCATCGGTAATAACCTGATGAGAACAATTGAATGGCTATTTACTAACCTAAACGGGGTTTTATTCAGTTAAAATACTGCTTCCACTTCTCTACCATCGCATCAGATGCGTCGAAAAGGGGTGGCTTTACCGTGCGGGTGCAGATACCTCTGGCTTCCAGCCCTGCCTTGAGGGAGCTGGGATTACCTTCCTCAGAGAGCATGTCGTAAACAATAGCCAGGTCTTCATTGAGCTGGCTAGCCGCTGCATAGTCGCTCCGGAGCGCGGTGTTTACCATTGTGGTGTATTCGGCAGGCATCAAATTGCCTATCACAGAGATCACACCCTCGCCACCCATCTTAATAATATCGTACGCCAATCCATCGTCACCGGAGATGAGCATAAAGTCGTCCGGTCGGTTGTTGGCTATTTCTTTGCACTGGTCCAGATCGCCGGAGGCCTCTTTGACGCCAAGGATATTTGGGTGTTTTGCCAGCTCCAGTGTGGTGGTGGCCTCCATGTTAGAGGCTGTTCTGGACGGTACATTATAAAGGATGATCGGGTGGGGGAAGGCGTCACCCAGCATCTGGTAGTGCCTCACTATTCCTTCCTGAGAAGGTTTGTTATAGTAAGGGCTGGCAGAAAGGATAGAAGCCAGATCGTAATCTTTCAGGTCTTTTGATTTCTCAATCAGGTCAAACGTGTTGTTGCCCCCCAGTCCAAACACCACGGGCTTGCTGCCTTTCAGGTGGTCCAGTACAAACTGTAGAATCTCCAACTTTTCCCCCCAGGAGAACACAGGGGACTCACCGGTGGTACCCTGAACTACAATGTAGTCGGCATTTCCGGCAATGATGTGGTTGAGTAGCTTCTCCAGTGATGGGTAGTCAACGCTATAGTCTGTATTCATTGGGGTGGCCAGCGCCACGCCTGTTCCTTTCAGTTCTGCTTTCATTGTATAGCAAAGGTAAGGATGGGGGGAGATAGTTCAATGTGTTGTTTCCACTCAGGCCGTGGTGGCCCTACTTTTTCTTGATAAAAAGTAGCAAAAATCAAGGCTGATTCATTAATGGCTAAAAATGCTTCATAAAGCCTAAAATCCTCGAAACTCGCTGCGCTCAAACAGTCGAGTCTTTCTCTAAGGCTTCATTCCTCATTTTCTTAACGCCATTCCTGAATAGGCCTTTCGTTTCGCCGTTCCGGCGATTGGGAGGTGGGCATTTTATAGCTCCTTGCGGGTGTCACCCTGAGGTTCTCGAAGGGTGTGGGATTGTGTGCTGGCTTCTTTGAAGCAGAATCAAGTTCCCCCTTGAGCGGTCCGACGATTCGGGGGCTAGGGGGTGACGAAATGTGAACTGCCTCACCCCCGGCCCCTCTCCAAAATGGAGAGGGGAGTGAAATTCTGCACATAAATGCGGGTGTCATCCTGAACTTGTTTCAGGATCTGGGATTGTGGGTTGGCCTTTTAAGTAGTATCTGTTCCCCCTTGAGCGGTCCGACGATTCGGGGGCAGGGGGTGACGAAATGTGAACTGCCTCACCCCCGGCCCCTCTCCATGTTGGAGAGGGGAGCGGTTCACGGTTCCTACGATTGTGTAAGCGTGTTTTAGAAGTATTTCCTCTTTGGAAGGCGGTTCGACGATTCGAGGGGGCGTGGGATTGAGTGCTGTTGGCCACTCTGGCCTGAAGAGTTAAAAGAGAATAAAAAAAGGCCGTAAGGCCTTTAAAAAAGAAATTTACTACCCAAAGTATTCCCGGCCTTGTGCCGGGATCCTCCACTATGGAATGATCTGGATGGAAGGTCCCGGAATAAATCCGGGAACTGGTTAGGTAACATTTATTAGTTGTCTATTTTTTCCAATCGATGAAAAAATAGACGAAAAAAATCTTGTCAAAATCAAATCCCGGCTTTCCCTCAATCCGTCCCCGTGATTTTGACAGGAGCTCGCTTGTTGCGAGCTTGGAGAGTGAATTCCATAGCCGAAGGCTATTGGATGATCTAAAGGGCATTGAAGCTATGAGCGTAGAAAAATGAAGTCAAAGCCCAATTATGATACAAAACCACTGTTTGACCCGAAGCGAAGCATAGGGGAGTTTGGTTTTACTCATACCCACACCCATGCGCTTTAGCCTTCGTGAATCTTCGATTTGTGTACGCGATCAACTTCATTTTTCAGCGAATATATTCTAGCCTTGATCTTTTGCTTCGTTTTGTACGGTCCGTCGTTACGGTCAAGGCAAAATGAAGGGCCACCCCGGCCTGAGGGGTATATGCATAAAAAAAAAGGCCGTAAGGCCTTTGAAAAAGAAAAGTATATATGCTGTCACGCAGAGACTAATCATCCACAATCGTCCGTGCCGCCACATACCCACTATAAAACGTCGTATTCGAACGCTTGAATCGCTTCATCACGCGATCCAGCTTTTCCAGAACCACGGTCGCCTCCTTCATCAGGTCATCGATGGAGGTAGTAGCGATGCGGGAAGCAATCTGGTAGGAGCGGGGCTTACCTCTGCGATCCTGGTATGTGCCAAAGCTTAGCTTCGCATCATCGATCTGCTCCTGGGTAAAACCATAATCGGCCATATCCGCCACGTTTGCCTCCAGCAGGTCGATCACGTTCTTCACTTTCGTCTCAAAATCCTCGTTAGGTAGCTGCCAGTAGTCAGACTTGGAATTGTTTGCTTTTGCCTCCAGTTCTGAATTGCCCGTGTCCGCAGCATACGCCTCGAGGATGTCATCCAGGATATCCATCTTCTCAGCGATAGTGAGCTTCAACTCTCGTGTAGACTTGCTGATAAACACCTGTGCTGCTTCCTGATCCTGTGCCGATTGTCTGATGTCATCGATGATTTGCGATAACTCACTCTTGTACGTGGTGAGGATAGGAATGGCACTCCAGATGGCGGTATTTGCATCCAGGTACGTATTGGTGTCCTGCATCATTTCGAGTCGATTAATTTGAGATTGTCTCATGAGTTGTGTGTGTTATTAGGTTAAACAAAAAATGAAGCCGTGAAACTAACCCGCTCATTTTAATGATACAACAAAACGGAATGTATTATTTTAAAATTACCTAAAACAGGGTAGTGGAATGTATCCAATCCTCTCCTGACTTATTCCACAATACCCCGTGGTTATTCCAATCCTCTCCGAGCTTTATCCAATGCACTCCGGACTTATTCCATTGCATTCCGGGCTTTATCCAATACACTCCGAGGTTGTTCCATTGCATTCCGGGCTTTATCCAATACTCTCCGAGGTTGTTCCAATGCATTCCGGGCTTATTCCATTGTACTCCGAGGTATATCCAACCTTCTCCGACCTTATTGCGGAGCTCTTCGGGGCTATTATTAGGCCCAGTTGTATGTCCCGTCCTAAAATAAGTTGACAGGTTTTACATTAATTCTAAATGTGGTTTACAATGATAAACCATAATCCTAATTGTACTTTACCAGCATTACTGTAATCCTGGGATAAGTAGACAGGCTAAGATCTGGTCCTGTTTTAGGTTGTCATCTTATTCGTTAATCCTTCATTCTATTGTCATGGGTTTATGTAATCCTTTAATTGATTGACAGTCATTTTATTAATCCTGATCAGTCTTTACACTTACTTTTTTAGTACTGGATTTGATTGACAACTCCTCTGCTTCGTCCTGACTCCAGTTGTCAGCTCCATGTGCCTGCTCAGGTGTTTGGCCCTGCAGACTGAGGTGAGGACGCCTGGTGTTGTAGGAGGCTACTGCTACTTCAACCAGCTGCCTGGCTTTTTCTTCACTATCGATGGCCTTACACAAGTCATACTCCTGTTTGAGGATCCCGTTGATCCGCTCGGCCAGTGCATTTTCATGCGGGCTACCCTTAGAAGCCATACTGATGGCTATACCCTGGGTTTTGAGCTGGTTCACATACATATGCGAGCAGTATTGCACGCCCTGATCACTATGATGGATGAGCTTGCGATGGGGATACTCCCGGTTGCCAATGGCCATCAGTAAAGCTTTGAGCGAACCTTCTACCGAAAGGTCTTCGTGAAGCCTGTAGCCCATGATCTTGCGGGAGTGTGCATCGGTAATGAGATTGAGATACATGAAGCGATCTTTGACCTTCACATAGGTAATGTCGCTGACCCAAACGTGTTCTGAGTGCTTAATATCCACGCTTTTGACCAGATTTGGGTAGCGACGGAAGCCGTGGGTGCTGTCGGTGGTACGGGGTTTTCTTCTGTACCTGCGACGAACTTTTAATCCATAGCTGTCCATAATATCGAACAATTGGTCTCTGCCTACACTCATCCCTTGTTTACTCAATTGTTCATTGAGCAGGGGAAGTAGCTTTCTTGATCCCAGGCGTTGATTACCAACGCGTGCTCTGATTTCTGTTACTAATTCCGCCACAATGGTGTAGAAGGCAGCTCTATCTGTGCTGCGTTGGTGGCCTTTGTAATAGGCCTGTCGGCTAAATCCAAGCAATTGACACAGGTACGCCATGCCTCTGTCAGGATGTAAGGCCCGCATTATTTCGACTGCTTGGATTCTGGCTTTTTTCGGATATCGATGTTGAACTGATCCTCTGCCACATCAATGAGCGTCTCCAATGCAGCGACCTTCATGGTAGCCAAGTCTAAGGCCTTTTTAAGTGCCTCAACCTCTTCTTCGGAGGTAAGTTTTCCTTGTTGCTGCTTCTTTGTCACTTGATCTAAGATAGGATAATATCCCAATCGATTCAATAAATCTCGCTTTATACTCCACAAGCTGCCCGATGGAATACCGTGCTTTCTAGAAATAAATGTATCACTCTCCTGATTGGCTATAAGATCATCTATCACTTTTAACTTGAAGGCTATTCGGTACTTACAACTCTTGTACTTTCCTATGTCGTTCTGTGCTAACTCTGTTTTCATTTTTGACACTGTTTTGTGTCAACCTATTTCAGGACGTGACCGTAAGAAATCCCCGTCATTTGGTAGTTTGGCTGAAAAATTTATCCGGTGGACGAAGGATTACGAAATACATTGGTAGGCTACTTCGAGAATTGAAAAAACCATGGAGCATCATATAGGCCATTTGTTCGGGCGCCAGGATCCGGAACTGTAAACTCAACAGTTAGTGAGGTTTCTGAAGCAGAAAGATCAATCGTAATTTGATCATCTCTCAGGATGGCATTTTTGCTCTCATCGGTATATTCCCAGGTACCACTTGCCGGCCAAACATCCTCATATCCGGAAGGAACATTTGAGCTTGAATAACTACCACCATTTACGTCACCACCAAACACCAGCACAAACCCTGTCCAATCACCCTCAGGACCTCCATCATACGTGACACTAGAAGCATCCACATTCCATGTTCCAATTATTGGGCTGGCGGTTTCATCTACATCCAGAACATTGATTGTGAAATCTTCTTCACTAAAATCATTGCCATCATCGCCACGTACAGTCAATGCATAGCTGGTTGTAGTTTCATAATCAAGTTCAGCGGTTAATGAAATCTCTCCGCTCAGCTCATTTATTTCAAACTTACCCTCACCATTCCCAGCAGTTATAGAAAAGGAGACAATATCACCATCCTGATCAATGGACTTTACAATGCCTACCGATGATCCGATCGTAGCATTCTCATTTATTTCAAAGGTTTCCACCTCAAGAATGGGAGGTCGGTTACTGCCTGAGCCACTTTCGTCATCCTTACACCCAATGGATAAAGAAAGACCAAGAATGGAGAAGAACAAGAGAAATGCTTTAAGGGGATGTTTCATGTTTTTAGTTTCTGAATACTAAAGTAAATCATCTCAACCTTTGCTGAAAGTGGGAACAATAACAATTCACCACTCCACTAATCCACCAATTCCCCACTCACCAATGAACTAAACCACCAATCATTTGCGGTAGGTAGGAAGAAATTGAGAGGTTTACTATTGACAATTACACTTATTGTCCATTATGTATTTATGAAACCGCTCACCATATGAATCGGAATCCCCATAACTTCCATACCTGAAATTCGTCCAATTGCCGTTTGGTATGTTGCAGAATATATATTTATTGGTTTTATAGCTATACTCATTCGTTTTGATTTCAGCTACCACATAAATATCATAATCATAAGTATATGCTGTTACCTTGTATAGCCATTCTGAATCTAGCGTATATGATAATATTGTTGCTTTCAAATAACCTTCATTTTTGATGAAATCTAAAAGGTCATTGCATGTTACTAAAGTGGATGAATAGTTTTTGACATTCACATTGCAATTTTCCAGGCTTTCTAGTGAATACCTTAAATCTGTAACACCGTTATTCAGATAAGAAACAGCATCTTCTATATCTGACAAAGCATTATCCAGGTAATCTGAAACCCATTCACCATCCGATTCAAATGCAGCAGATGAAAGATCACTTTCCGCATCATCAAGAGCATCTGAAGCATAACTGAAATCTCTGGTGGCATCATATGCGTATTCTTCAGCATTATCGCACTCAATATCGCTTGATTCATCTTCCGCATATGAAGCATATCTCTCTGCATTATCAGCATAATCTATGGCATCTGATATTTCAGATTCTGCATAGCTGGCATAGCTATTAGCATCATCTACCGTTTGAGCGTACTTGGCTGATTCGATATAATCAAGAGCGGATGATATACTTTCAAGTGCATTCTTGTAAGAATTATAGGAGTCTTCAATCTCCTCAGCTACCGCTCTGACTTGACTTGAGACAGTTTGTACTAGCAGTGAAGTTATTATGTAGATAACTAAAAGTTTCATATTCCAAGTGGTCTTGAGGTATTTCTCAAGGCCTATATTTTAATCTTACTTGTTCAGCTGTTTGAATTGCTTTCGTATTTCTGCCTTTATTAAATCAAGTGATTTAAGAATACTTGTTTGATATTTGACTAGTAACCCATTAATCTCTATTAGCAAGCTTAAGGCTTCCTCTCTGAGCGATTCAATCATTCGATCAATTTCAATTTGCTGTTCTTCATTTAACTCCTCATAATCCTCCTCAAGAATGGCAACATCTGCTTTTATGATACTGAATTTAGATACCAGATCGATTAGATTTCTTTGATTGTCGGTTGTCCATTGTTCATCAAGCCTGAAATACAGGTAAGCAGAAGAGTTCATTAGTTTTTCCTCATTAGATTCTAGTTGATGAATATTTTTGTCAATAAGGTCTCCGAGATAATCAACATCATAATTTTCATCACCATAATGTTCTACTAAGCTGTTAATAGCATTAATAATGATAGTTACGTAATGAATGTTAGCATGCACCAACCCAGTTATTGAATCAGCAGATTTTATTTGGAATGATAAAAAGTCTTTTTTGATCTCCCGGTTGAATTGAATCCTTTTATTGAAGGAATCAATAATCCATCGAATGATAATTGTAAGAAGAGAACCTGCTAAGCCAAAAACCGCAGGTTGTAGCCATTTTTCCATATTCTAAGGTCAGAAAATTCGCAACTAATATCAATACCCTCTTTTGGGTAATGTCTGATAATAAACCATCTGTAGTGACAATTTGGTACAATCAGGTAAAGTCATTTTATTAGTTTTAGCCTCGAACTAGCCAACCCATGTCTGAAGAACAAAAAAGAAAACTGCAATCACAGCTCTGGAAGATAGCGGATGAACTGAGGGGCAAGATGGATGCGGATGAATTCCGGGACTATATGCTCGGATTTATCTTTTACCGATACCTTTCCGAAAAGCTTGAAACCTATGTGAATGAAAAGCTACTCTCCGAAGAGCCTTTTGATTATAAAGAGCTGAACGAAAAGACTGAAGGCTATGAGAAATATTTAAAAGAAATACAGGAATGGACGGTGGAAACACTTGGCTATTTCTTAAAACCCAATGAGCTTTTTGCTCGAATAGTTGAAAAGGGAAATTCCAAAGAAGAGGGAGAGTCCAATTTCATTCTGGATGAGTTGGAAAATGTGCTCAATCATATTGAACAGAGCACCATGGGCACGGCCAGTGAGGAAGAATTTGTAGGACTTTTTGAAGACCTTGATTTAAAGTCTTCCAAACTGGGCAGAGAAGAGTCAGCGAAGAATACCCTCATTGTAAAGGTGATGTCTCACCTGAATGCTATTGACTTTCAGATATCTAACACAGATGCGGATGTGCTTGGTGATGCATATGAATACCTGATTGGTCAGTTTGCTTCCGGTGCTGGTAAAAAAGCAGGTGAGTTTTATACTCCGCAGCAGGTCTCCACGATACTTTCCAAGATTGTAACCACGGACAAGCGAAAGCTGAAATCCGCATACGATCCGACGTGTGGATCCGGATCCTTGCTACTCCGCGTGGCTAAAGAGGTGCCGGTAGGTAAGTTTTATGGGCAGGAGATGAACCGAACGACCTACAACCTTGCCCGGATGAACATGATCCTGCATGATGTTCGCTATGATGCATTTGATATAAAGCAGGAAGATACACTGGAGCACCCTCAGCATGAGGGGATGCAATTTGAGGCGGTCGTGGCGAATCCGCCGTTTTCGGCAAAGTGGAGTGCGGCATCTATTTTCATGAACGATGATCGTTTCAGCCAATATGGGAAGCTGGCACCTGGCTCCAAAGCAGATTTTGCTTTCGTGCTGCACATGGTGCATCACCTGGCGGACCATGGACGCATGGCCGTGGTGTTGCCACACGGCGTGCTATTCCGAGGGGCGGCTGAAGGTCACATTCGGCAGCATTTGATTGAAAAGAAGAATTATTTAGATGCGGTGATCGGATTACCAGCGAACATCTTCTATGGTACGTCCATCCCTACATGCATTTTGGTACTGCAAAAGCAGCGAGCAAATGCTGAAGATATTTTGTTCATTGATGCGAGCCAGCACTTTGAGAAAGCTACCAATCAGAACTACCTGCGAACGGCTGACATAGAAAAAATTATCCAGACCTACCGGGACCGAAAGGTCGAAGACAAGTATAGCTATGTAGCCACGCTGGATGAGGTGAAGGAAAATGACTACAATCTCAATATTCCTCGCTATGTGGACACCTTCGAAGAAGAGGAGCCGGTGGATTTGCAAGCAGTCAGCCAGGAACTCAAACAACTGGAAGAAGGCATGAAAGCCACCGATCAGGAGATTGCCGGGTTTTGTAAGGAATTGGGAATAGAAAGTCCGTTTTGATGGAGCCAAGTTTAAGGTTTAGCGAATTTAAAGGCAATTGGGATGAGGTTAAACTAGGTGATATAGCCACATTCAAAAAAGGAAAAGGCATTTCAAAATCAGATATTGTTTCTGATGGAAATGTTGAGTGTATTCGATATGGTGAACTCTATACGCATTATAGTGAAGTAATCAATGAAATTGAATCAAGAACGAATATTAAAAAAGGACTCGTTTTAAGTAAAAAAGGAGATGTTATAATTCCTGCATCAGGAGAAACTCAAATTGATATTGCTACTGCATCTTGTATCTTAAAAGAAGGTGTCGTTTTGGGTGGAGATTTGAATATTATTGAATCTACACTGAATGGAATTTTCCTATCATATTATTTGAATAATAAAAGGAGATATGATATAGCACGATTAGCACAAGGAAATTCAGTGGTTCACTTGTATCCAAGTCAGCTTAGAACCTTGAAACTGGTTGTTCCCACAATCCCCGAACAACAAAAAATCGCTTCCTTCCTCTCGGTCGTAGACACCAAGATCTGGCAGCTACAGAAAAAGAAAGACCTGCTGGAGCAATACAAAAAAGGGGTGATGCAAAAGTTGTTTTCTCTAGAGATACGCTTCAAACAAGAAGATGGGAATGACTTTCCTGAGTGGGAGGAGAGGAAGTTGGATGAGTTCCTAACTATAAATCAAAGACCAAAGGAGAAACCTTCTAAAAATTATCTTGCGCTTGGTATTAGAAGTCATGGTCTAGGCACTTTTCAAAAGCCAGATTTTGATCCTGAAAATAACTCAATGGATACTCTTTATGAAGTCAGAGAGGGTGATTTGATTGTTAACATAACCTTTGCTTGGGAAGGGGCGATAGCGATTGCAAAGCCGGAAGATACAGGAGGTCTTGTATCGCACAGATTTCCAACCTACAAAATCGATGAGTTAATCACTTCAAGTGAATATTTTAAACATATTATAACCGGAAAGCGATTTAGACACTTTTTGGGTTTAATAAGTCCCGGAGGTGCTGGGAGAAACAGAGTATTGAGCAAAAAGGACTTTCTGAAATTGAAATGGATGCTACCGTCTATAGATGAGCAAAAAAAGATTATTGCTTTTTTAGGATCGATTGATACTAGAATAGATGCAGTAGAAGGTCAACTTGAAAAAGCCAAAACCTTTAAAAAGGGCTTACTACAGCAGTTATTTGTGTGATAATCGTACCAAAACCATATCCGTCTCATGATAAAAGTGTGTTAAACATGCATCAAAATGCATGGATCCAACGTATATTTGTATCAACTAAACCCGGGATGCATACCATAAGAACTGCGCTCGGGTCTTTCTTTTTATATTCCTTCCACCTTTATCGGATTCATGCCTAAGCCGGTCCTTCACATAGAAGAACAAATTGCACTGTTGCAGTCCAGAGGTATGCAGTTCAGGGATGAGGAAGCGGCCAAACATTACTTGCTCAACATCAGCTACTACCGGCTCAAGGGCTATTGGTGGGATCGTCAGTCGGACAAGGTGGCCCATCAGTTTCACGCGGATATCTATTTTGAAGATATCATCGATTGCTACAATTTCGATCGCCACCTGAGATTGTTGCTTTTTGATGGGATTGAGCGCATTGAAATTGCCATGCGCACGAAGATGATCTATTTCCTGTCGCTGAGCTACGGCCCGTTTTGGTACCGAAATGCAGAGTTATTCAGGAGTGCGTCAGCGCATGAGGAGAACATTCAGGCACTGGAACGAGAATTTGCCTACAGCAAAGAAATTTTCATCAAAGACCACAAAGAGCGCTTTCCCGGTCAGGATCCGGAAGCATGGAAGATCATAGAGGTGGTGTCCATGGGCACACTTTCCAAGTTCTTTAACAACCTTCATCATCAGTTACCGGAGAAAGCAAAAATCACCCAGTCGATGGGGCTAAATATTCATAAAGAGCTGGCAAGCTGGCTGGAGGCAGTTACCTATTTTCGGAATATGGTGGCGCACCACTCGCGACTTTATAGCCGATTGATGGTATTGAAGCCAAAACCGGAACTGAACAACCCTCCATTGCCGTGGCTTTTAAATGGCCTTAAGCCCATAGAAATCAATCGACCATTCTTAATTATCTCCGTTATCTTATATTTATGCAATGCCGTTACACCCGGGCACCACATAAAAGAGAAAATAATGAAGCTGTTTGACGAAAATCCCAACGTACCAAAGCATAAGCTGGGGTTTTTGGATGACTGGAAGCGACATCCCATCTGGCAATGACTCGAGAACCGGAACAAATACTGGAGGATAATCTTGTTCAGCAGCTCATGACGCTGGGGCATTCGTTTGTTCCCATTAAGGATGAAGCGGCACTGGTTTCGAATCTTAAGACTCAGCTGGAAAAGCACAATAACGTCAAGCTCTCAGACAAAGACTTTCAGCGTGTCCTTAACCATCTGAACAAAGGCAATGTCTTCGAACGAGCAAAGATTTTAAGAGACCGCTTTCAGCTCACCAAGGAGGACGGAGAATCGGTTTACCTCAGTTTCCTAAACTCGGATAATTGGCTGAAGAATGAGTTTCAGGTTACCCAGCAAGTGACAATTGAAGGCAAGTACAAGAATCGCTATGATGTCACCTTATTGGTTAATGGCTTGCCGTTGGTGCAGATTGAGCTCAAGCGGAGAGGACTGGAATTGAAAGAAGCATTCAATCAAACCAATAGGTATCACAAACATTCATATGCTGCTTCGCACGGGTTGTTTCAATACATCCAGATTTTCGTCATCAGCAATGGGGTAAACACGAAGTACTACGCTAATAACCGAAAGCAATCGTTCAAACAGACCTTCTACTGGTCTGACTTTGACAACAAAAACATTTCTGGTCTCGAAGATTTTGCCAATGCCTTTTTGAATGCCGCGCACATCGGAAAGATGCTGGCAAAATACATCGTCTTAAATGAGACGGATAAGGTATTGATGGTTCTTCGTCCATATCAGTACTACGCTACAGAAGCCATCATTGATCGGGTGAAGAACTCTACCAGAAATGGCTACATCTGGCACACGACAGGCTCAGGAAAGACCCTTACATCTTTTAAGACCAGCCAGATCCTAACAAAGCTGCCAGAAATTGAAAAAGTATGTTTTGTGGTGGATCGCAAGGATCTGGACTATCAAACTATTAAGGAATTTAACAGCTTCTCAAAAGGTAGTGTGGACAGCACCGATGATACAAATACGTTAGTGAGTCAGCTTTCTGATGATACTAAGTTGATTGTGACAACACTTCAGAAGCTGAATACGGCCATTAGCAAGACTCGCTACAAAAAGAAGATCGAACACTTGGTTGATAAGAAGATGGTCTTCATTTTTGATGAGTGTCACAGAAGCCAGTTTGGGGAGACACATAAAAAAATTACCGAATTCTTTAAGAACCATCAGCTATTTGGGTTTACCGGAACGCCAATATTCCCCCAAAATGCAATCGCTAAAAACTCGATCAAGCATATCACAAAGGAGTTATTCCATGATCGACTTCACAGTTATGTCATCACAGATGCCATCAAAGATGAAAATGTACTGCGCTTTGCCATAGAATATTTTCGATTTGTAAAAGAGAAGAAGACGCTCTCTATTGATGAAGAAAAGGTTGAGGATATTGATACCAAAGAAGTACTGGAATCTCCTGTGCGTCTGGATTTAATAGCAGACTATATCATCGCCAATCACAAGCGAAAAACGCATGATAGGAAATTCACTTCCATTTTCTGCGTCAGCAGCATTGATATACTGATCAAGTATTATGAAATCTTTCAACGTAAAAAAGCAGACGGTGAGCACAACCTGAAGGTTGCCACCATTTTCACCTATAGTGCCAATGAAGAGGACGAAGAGGCTGATGGTTTTGTAATACCGGCCGAGACGGAATATCAGCTTGCAGCAGAGGAAGCTGGAACTTACGGGTCGTCTCACACACGAGATAAACTGGAGAAGTTTATAGGTGATTACAATGACATGTTCGGCACCAAATACTCCACAAAGGATTCTGAATCCTTCTATAACTACTACAAGGATATTGGCAAACGGATCAAGGACATGGAGAAAGTGGGGAATGATCCTGAATCCAATATTGATATTTTACTGGTCGTGAGTATGTTCCTTACTGGTTTTGATGGGAAGCTGATCAATACCCTTTACGTAGATAAGAACCTCAAGCATCACGGACTGATTCAGGCGTACTCAAGGACAAACAGGATCATCAATGAGACAAAATCTCATGGAAATATAGTTGTCTTTCGAAATCTGAAGAAAGCCACTGATGATGCCATTACTTTATTTTCCACTAAGGAGGCAAAGGAAGAAATTATCATTCCACCTTATGAAGAGTTTGTAAAGAAGTTCAATGAAAGATTTATTGAGCTCCTTAAACTCACTCCGACTGTGCAAAGTGTAGATGACCTGCCGAGTGAAGATGAAGAACTTCAGTTTGTGCAGTTGTTTAGGGAGCTCATCCGTATGCTAAATGTGCTGAAAACATTCACCCAATTTAGCTGGGATGATTTAGCAATGAACGAGCAACAGTTTGAGGATTATAAAAGCAAGTACATTGATCTGTTCGAAAAAGTCAAATTCAATAAAACCGAAAAGTACAAGGAGTCAATTCTTGATGATGTTGATTTTGAGATTGAACTGATTCATAGGGATGAAGTCAATGTGGCGTATATTCTAAAGCTTTTAAGAAAGTTAAAAGCTACAAGTGAAAGTCAGAGAGCTAAGCAAGAGAAGCAGATTCTGGATATGCTTAGCAATGAGGTGACACTCAGAAGTAAACGGGAGCTTATCAAGAAATTCATACAAGAAAATCTACCTCAACTTGAAGAAGAAGATGATGTAGAAGAGGCGTTCAATACTTTTTGGAAGATTGAAAGGAATGAGTCTTTTGAAAAATTATGTGAGGAAGAGAAGATTGTTCCAATGAAGCTAGAAGAACTTATTGGCAACTATCTGTTTACCGGTCGTCAGCCGATAAAAGATGAGATCATTGACACTTTAGAAACAAAACCAAGAGTACTTGAGATGCGCAAAGTAGCTGATAGGGTATCTACGAAGATTTTTGGTTTTATTGAGACCTTTATAAGTGGTATGGCTGGGTAGAGTATAGTTCAACAACTCATATATGTTATTTGAAGATTTGCTAATCGCTTACCATCGCCTTATATCTCAATTGCCTAGTGAGGAAGTTGAGAGCGATCCAACCTTTCTTTCTATTGCAGGTCTTGATTACAATGAAAATGCTATTTCTAATATATATGCCTATTTTCTGAATCCAGATGAAAAGCATGGATTGGAACAAGCGTTTCTAAAAGCCCTTGATCAACTAACAGATGAAGATATTTTGATGGGCTCATGGGTAGTTCACAGGGAATACCCCACCGAAAAAGGTGGAAGGATAGATATTGTACTGGAAGAAGATACCAACGAACCTGACAAAAGAGTAATAATTATTGAAAACAAGCTACTTCATACAGTTGACAATGATCTGGAAGATTATTATCACACTTTTAAAGGCCAAAATAAGATTGCATTTTTATTGTCACTTGAGCCAGTGGCTTGCCCAAATTATTTTAAATGTATTACGCACAAGGAATTGATTTTAAATGTAACAGAGGTTATTGGGCCATCTATTTGTGAGGTGCCTTCAAAGTATTACTCTAAGGCAATTGATTTTATTCAACATATTAAATCGCTATATGAGAAAATGGAAGATAAAGAATACGAATTCATTTATAATGAGGGAAAGAATATCGAACGATTGACCCAACTGAGAGATGACGTGTTTTACGATCTTCAGTCTCAATTTCAAAAGGGTCTGATTGATACCTGCTGTGAATACAATCGCCTCTCGGGTTGGTCTTTGAGTTGTAAGACAGAAGGTGAGACCTTTATTATGTACTTTATTCTAACCGATATATTTAATGAACACCGTTTTCAGGTTGATTTGTGGATAAAAGGTTCGGATAATGTAAAGAAATGGGGCAAATGGGATTTTAACCAGTCTGTCAAGGATTACGCCAGAAGTCATTCCATTGATTTGATCGATACTAAAGCCGAGAAAAAGGAATGGGCTAAGACGGCAACCAAAAAGTATGAGGTAAAATCATTTGAGGAGCTTAAGTCATTTACCTCATTAGTAAATCAGATAATCAAAAATGATTGGGAAAAGCTAATCACAGAGTTTGAAGACAACTTTTCTCTTAAGAAATAATAGATTTTCGCATGAATACAGAGCTACTCATTCTTATCCTATTTGGAGCTGCCATTCTCGGAACATTCATCTATCTCGTCCCCATCAATCTTTGGCTAACGGCATTGTTTGCTGGTGTGCAGATAAGCATAATGGAGTTGGTTTTTATGCGTATTAGAAAGTCTCCGGTGAAGGACATTATTTTTTCGCTAATCACCAGCACTAAATTAGGTCTGGGTCTTACGTCCACAGATTTGGAAACTCATGCACTTGCAGGAGGGGACGTGAAATCCGTCGTAAAAACGATGGGTCTGGCTAAGAATCAAAACATTACCCTAAGTTTCAAAGAAGTGGCAAGTGCTGATCTCGCTAGTGAAGATTTAGATAAGTTTTTAAATCTAAAAAAACAGCAAGCCACACCAGGCTCTCAGGAAAAGCGAGAAGCTTTAGCGCGCAAGATCTATAATCAACTGACCGATGATCAGATTGATGATTTGGAGCGATACCTGGGAGGGCAGGGTTAAATGGGGATTACATGTTAATTGTGATCGAAACTTGTATAGCAGACATTATTATAGGTCTGTCTTTAAATTTGAAGTGTGAGCAATTTCTATGAAACTATAACTCATTGGTTAAAATCCAACAAGTTTACTGCTATCCTACTTGTTTTAGCTGGATCGTATTTATCAGTATCAGAAATTATATCTGTGACAAATGCCAATATTCAATTGTTCGAGCATGAAACAGAAGATGAAACTGATCCAAAAATTAGTCGAATAGCATCCGATTTAACCATTGATGGGTGGTCAAGTGAGTCACCCTTGATATCACAACTAACTAAATACTTTAAATGTATTGAGGATTCAACCAAATATTGGGTGGTATCAGCCAATGCAATTGACTCCACACAGGAAAAATCACGCATGCTATCAATTAATAATGCACTAATTAAGCTTGGTGAAAACCTGGTGATGAAAGAACAGAAAGCCACACCGCTCGATTCAATTTTAGGATATGGCATTAGAAAAAATGAGAGTGGTGATGACTTTTTTGAAAGGAATGGTCAAATGAAATATTCAAGACTTGAATCATCCGGGGTTACCAATGATTCCACCAACTTTTCAATATTTTATGAAAGAAGGATTTTAAATCTTGAATTGCCAAATTTCACATTAAGTTATTTGAGTAATTTGAGTGGTACACTTCATAATAATGATAGTGAAGATAACTTAATGGAACAAGTCAGAGTTGCCCTGGAAAACCACCAAAACACTGGTTCTATATCATCTAATAAAAGTGTAATACGAGTTCATTTTGGTGAAAGCAAAGACGGGATGGAATTTACCGGGGTTTCACAAATAATTTGGTCAGGTTTGAGTATGAATGAGACCTTGCGTGAATCTGGCATATTCATTTGTCCTGTAATGTATTTGTCTCAAAATGACCTTCAACTTTGTAGAGTTGGTCTGATTGTGGATAAGGAGATTTTTGAAATGAAAACTAAATATCTATTTGATAAAAATGGTAGTAAAACGGACTTGTCTCTAGATCAGGAAAATATTGAAGAACTTGAACTTTTGCTTGGTATATAAACCAAAGATTGACTCCCCATTAAACCAGTGTTTATTACTTTTCCGGCTTCATTTTTAACACTCACCTAATGTCGGTAATCAAAGAGATCTATGATGTGGCCAACGATGCGGCGGCCCTGAAGCAAAAACGTGCCGCTCTCAAGCGGGCGCTCCGCACAGAACTCAAGCTCAATGATAAGTTTCTACAGGATGTGAAGTTCAAGGATATTGATGATGCGCGCAGAATTGAGATGCTCCAGATGCTTGAGATCGAGGAACTGTCGGCAGCCGTGAAGCTTGAGATTCCATATTCGCTGCTGTCGCGTAAAAAGGTGCAGGAGGAGCTGGCGGCCAGGTATAAGGTGAGGCCTATCCAGGGGTTTAGCATCGGGGAGCTTATCGAGCACCTCTACCTCATGATCTCATACCTCAAAAAGGATTACAAGAACCCGCGTATTCACCTAAACCTTCGGTTGATTAATATTTATAAGTATAATAGGGTGTTGGTGGAGCTTTTAAAATAGTTCTTCCTTTTTTCCCCTCAAGCCGGGGAGGCTCTTCATTTTTCCTAGATGAAAAACGAAGCAAAAAATCACGCTAAAACCAAATCCCGGCCATCGCGCTTGGCTAACCCCGTGGTTTTAGCGGGTTTCGCCGTGCCGGCGATTGGGCTGGTGAGTATTTCATAGCTACTTGCGCGTGTCATCCTGAGGGACTCGAAGGGTGTGGGGTGTGGGTGGCTTCTTTGAAGCAGAATCTAGTTCCCCCTTGAGCGGTTCGACGATTCGGGCGGTCCGACGTTTCGGCTGGGGAGTGATTTTTACTATCCACTCAGGCCGTGGTGGCCCTACTTTTTCTTGATAAAAAGTAGCAAAAATCAAGGCTGTAAATCTTTCGCTAAAAAATTGAATTGTTTACGTAAGCAAAACCAAACCTTGCCTCCTTCGTCGGCTTCAAGCAGTGGTTTTGCATTGAGATTATCATGATTCAATTTTTCTTCACGCTCATGATTTAAGGCCAATGTTTCGCCGTTCCGGCGATTGAAAATTCAAAATCAGAAGGTCATTCCCGAAGGGAATCTTTGGATATGGATGTAAGGGGTATTCTTTATGGAACATAGACTCCCTGCGGGAGTGACATTGGAAAAAAAGAATATCAATCTATCCGTAATCGCTCCCCTCTCCACACTGAAGAGGGGCTGGGGGTGAGGTCCTTACCGGGCTGGAGGCAAGTTCGTATATCTGGTGGGATTAGGTCAATAAAAGTTATTTAGTCACCCCCTAACCCCCTCAAGGGGGAACCAGTGCTCAACCTACCTGGCTGTTCCATGAATAAATAAGTTCAGGATGACACACACTATAGTTACCGCAAACGCTCCCCTCTCCACACTGGAGAGGGGCTGGGGGTGAGGTCCTCAAATCATCTTCAAATACCTTACAATATTCGCCACTGCCTTGGGTTTGCTCTCATCCATCTTAAGGGAGAGCTGCAGGAGGTCGTAGTACTGCTCGGTTTCGAATCCTACCTTGCAGGTGGCTTTGCTGAGTGCTAAGACGTACTTGTAATTGCGGTTTTCGGAGGTGTCTAACGAGATGAGAAAATCGAAGGGCTGCTTAATGAAGAAATCGAGTTGATCCTTTTTCACTGTGCCGGTGCTGGAGATATCCTTTTTGCTGAACATCAGCTTATTCTCGGAGGGCTTGTCTGCAAAACCCATTTTGGCGATTTCCTTTCCGTCGTTTTTGAGCAGCTCTTCCAGCTTGCTGACAGATTCTGAGGTGAACTCCAGGGAATTGTAAAGGATCCCAATGTTGGAGGACTCTGCGTATGTGCAGTGTTCCTTGTCGGCAATGGTTGGCTTGCCTTTGTGCTTGAGGAAGAGGGTTTTAATCATGGTGTAAAAGTTCTCTAAATGATGACTCATCCAGGATGGTTATCCCCAGTGAGTCGGCTTTTTCCTTTTTGGCCGGCCCCATATTGGCACCTGCCACCAGGTAGTTGGTTTTGGAAGAAATGCTGCTGGCCACCTTTCCTCCATGCTGCTTGATCAGGTTTTTCAATTCATCTCTCCCGAATGTTTCAAAAACACCTGACACAACAAATGTAAGGTCTTTGAGCTGATCCCCTGCGCCTTCCTGCCGTTCTATTTTGAAGGACAGCCCGGCATCTTTCAGTCGCCCAATCATCGCCCGGCTCTCTTCATCCCGGAAATATTCCACCACACTCTCAGCAATGCGATCACCGATCTCATGTACGCTCACGATCTCCTCAAAGTCCGCTTCCATTAGACGATCAATCGTCTCAAAATGTTGAGCTAATTTTTCAGCTACGGTCTTGCCCACATAACGAATGCCTAATCCAAATAGCACACGCTCAAAGGGAATCTCTTTTGATTTTTGAATGGAGTCGATGATGTTCCGTGCAGACTTCTCTTTGATCGACCGTTTGGTGGTTTCACCTGTGAGCTCATCCACCTCTTCAAATTGCAGGTTGTTGATATCTTCAAAAGTGAGCGTATACAGGTCACTAAGGTCTTTAATCAGGTTTCGTTTTAAAAATCCTGCAATGGTTCTGGGTCCAAGTGACTCGATATCCATCGCATTCCGGCTGATGAAATGCTCGATGCGTCCCTGCACTTGCGTTGGACAGCTTTCCTTGTTCGGGCAGTAATGCTGTGCCTCACCTTCCTTTCTGATGAGCGTTGTACCACACTCCGGGCATTCGGTGATGTATTGGATTTTCGCCACGTCAGCAGGGCGGCTTTCCAGGTTCACGCTTGTGATCTTCGGGATGATCTCACCCCCTTTTTCCACGTTCACGCTATCACCGATGCGTACATCCAGCCGCTCGATTTCGTTGGCATTGTGCAGGGAGGCACGCTTCACGGTGGTACCTGCAAGCTGTACAGGTTCCAGCTCTGCCACCGGCGTGATGGCGCCCGTCCGACCTACTTGGTAAACTATATCATTCAGGGTCGTTATCGCCGACTCTGCTTTGAACTTGTAGGAGATCGCCCAGCGAGGATTTTTTGCGGTAAATCCAAGCTCTGACTGTTGCGCGATACTGTTGACCTTGATCACAATCCCGTCGGTCTCAACCTCCAGTTTGTGACGTTCCTGATCCCAATGGTTGATGTAGTCAAAGACATCATTGATCGTGGTGCATTTCCAATAGGTCTGCGAAACATGGAATCCAGCTTTTTCCAAAAACTTCAGGGATTCCTCGTGGGTGTCGTACGTGTTAGCATCGTCCAGATAGGAGTAGAGGTAGCAATCGAGTTTACGGTCGGCGACAATTTTGGAGTCCTGCATTTTCAGGGTTCCCGAGGTGGTATTTCGGGCGTTTGCATAAAGTGTCAGGGGGCTTTTGCCTTCAGCTTCCCGCTGCTCGTTTTCTCTTTTCACGCTTTCGTTCAGCGCTTTGAACTGTTGCTTGGGCATGAATACCTCTCCACGCACTTCAAAGGATTCGGGATAGTCATTGGTTCGTAGCTTCAGTGGAATGGACCGGATCGTCTTCACATTGGTGGTGATGTCATCGCCTTTGGTGCCATCTCCACGGGTGATTCCGCGGGCCAGGATGCCGTTTTCGTATCGGAGGCTGATTGCCACACCATCAAATTTGAGCTCACAGATGTACTCATAGTCATCGGTACCCAAGCCCCGTTTGACGCGTCCATCGAAATCGATCAATTCCTCCTTTGAGTAGGTGTTGCCCAATGATAGCATCGGGTACTTGTGCTCCACTGTTTCAAACTCTTTGGTAATATCTCCACCCACGCGGCTCGTGGGTGAATGAGGAAGTTTTAAGTTCGGGTATTCACCCTCCAGCTTCTCCAGCTCCTTCAGCTTTTGATCAAACTCATAATCAGATATTTCAGGCTTAGCTTCCTGGTAATAGAGGTAATTGTGGTGATTTAACTCCTCTGTGAGCGACTCGATTTTCTTTTTTGCTTCCTCTGCGTTCATTGAAAACAAATCTATTTCATTCGGTTAGATTATCTATGATTTTTCATTGCTCAAGAGTTGTCAGCCCTCTATTTTTGAAAATCAAAGCAAGGACATTGGAAAGGCGGGAACATATTTTAGCAGCGGCATACGCACACTTCTCCACGAAGGGATATAATAAGACTACATTGAGTGACATTGCTAACTCATTAAAAATGAGCAAGAAAACCATCTATTTCCAATTCAGGAATAAGGAGGACCTTCTGCTGGAGGTGGGTAAGTGGAAGCTGGATATGATCGTCAATCGTTCATTGGAGATTATCTATTCCGATCGTCCGTTTGCACTAAAGCTGATCAACTACCTGGAGCTGGTTTATGAAAATGTTCGCCACATCAACCCGATGGTACTGCGAGAAGCCGTGGATAATACCGGAAAAATGTCTCAGCTGATGGGAGAGTACATCAACGAGACGGTATTCGAGCGCTTTGCAGTGTTGATGGAGCAGGGCAGGGAGGAGCAGATGATCGATGATCGTGTAGATCCCGAGGTGGCCCTGGTGGTGTACAGACAAACCCTCAAGTCCTTTCTTTTTGAGAAGCCCAACAACTACCCTCAGGTTCAGCTGGAAAAAGAGTTTCATGTGTTTTTATGCAAGCAATTGAGGAGTTTTTTCAGAGGTTTGCTTTCAAAGGAAGGCACTATTCAGTTCGATGAACTTTTTGATCAACGTGCTCATTTGGTAAAGGCTTATGCCTAATTGAAAAACTATCTTTGCATCATGCCCACTTACAAGGATCACTTAAGCTCCCTGTCCATCTTTTCTACGGTCTCTCAAGCTGCCAAAGCATTGGGGATAGATGTATATGTGGTGGGTGGATATGTTCGAGATCTTATTTTGAAGCGACCTTCCAAAGACATTGACTTTGTGTGTATAGGCAGTGGCATTGAGCTGGCCAAGGAGGTCGCTCAGTCCCTTGGAGAGAACGCACATCTCTCCACGTTCAAAAATTTCGGTACAGCCGCCATTCATTATGAGGGGTTTGAGTATGAATTCGTAGGCGCAAGAAAGGAATCTTATCGCAAGGATTCACGCAACCCCATAGTGGAAGACGGCACGCTGGAAGACGACCAAAACAGACGAGACTTCACGATCAATGCCATGGCGATTAGCCTGAATGAAGCTAACTACGGTGAGTTACTTGATCCATTTAATGGGATGGAGGACATTCGAAGCATGCTCATGCGCACGCCTCTGGAGCCGGGCATTACCTTTTCTGATGACCCGCTGAGGATGCTTCGTGCGATCCGGTTTGCTTCACAGCTTCATTTTGATATTGAGCCGGACACGTTTGATGGTATCATCCGGCATGCGGATCGCATTTCAATCATATCCCAGGAGCGCATCACGGATGAACTGAACAAAATCATCCTGACTGATAAGCCTTCGTATGGTTTTCAATTGCTTTTTCATAGTGGCTTGTTGAAACTGATTTTTCCGGAGATGGTCGATCTGCAGGGTGTGGAAAAGATCAATGGTAAAGGGCATAAGGATAATTTTTACCATACGCTGCAAGTGCTTGACAATATCTGCGAGATGACAGATGACCTGTGGCTCAGGTGGGCGGCTATCCTGCATGATATCGCTAAGCCCGCAACCCAGCGTTTCAATGAAAAAGTGGGTTGGACGTTTCATGGTCATGAAGATCTGGGCGCGAAGTGGGTACCCGGTATTTTTAAGAAGCTCAAGCTGCCCCTTGATGAGCGCATGAAGTATGTTCAAAAACTCGTTAAGCTTCATTTGAGACCAATTGCCCTGGTAAATGATAAGGTGACGGACTCTGCCGTGCGTAGAATGGTCTTTGAGGCCGGTAAGGATGTGGATGACTTGATGACCCTTTGCAAAGCTGACGTGACCTCTAAAAACCCGGAGCGGGTCAAACGTTACCGTGGCAATTTCAAAAAGGTGGAGCAGAAGATTAAGGAAGTAGAGGAACGGGATCGTATCATGAACTTTCATCCACCTGTGTCAGGGGATCAGATCATTGAAGTGTTTGACATAAAGCCTTCCAGGATCATTGGTGATATCAAGACGGAGATCAAGGAAGCAATTCTGGATGGCAGAATCAAAAATGATGAAAAGGAAGCCTTCGATTTAATGTTAAAAATTGGTAAAAAACATGGGCTTATTGCGAGGGATAAATACATTTCAGCCTCCAAAGACAAATAACTATGTTTGCACGCTGTTAGATTAACGATGAATATGAAAAAACTACTCTTTTTACTTGCTGTTGTAACTGTTGGATTTGCGAATGGACAAAGTCAGGAAATAGTACCGGGCGATTCCATTCCATGGGAGCTAAGAAAGCAGTCATTTATTTACAATACGGCTAAAATGTTTAATGACCCGGTGGTTGCACGTACTGCGCTTTATAGCCTGATGGCAGAGAATCCGGGCAATTCCGCACTTTATGATTCACTTGCGCTATTGTATCTGCAATACAACCAGAATGCTTCAGCCGCATTGGTCGCTCAGCAGTCACTTAGAATCAATGCTCAGAATCAGTTTGCTATGGAAATAGCTGCAACGGGTTTTGATAATCTGGGTGCTAAAGACCGTGCGCTAAATAATTACGAGAAGCTGTACCTGGCAAACGGAAACATCAACACCCTTTATAAGATTGCTTTTCTTCAATTTGAACTGGACAGATATGCGGAATCAAACACTTCCCTTGATATCATTATTGGTGACCCACAATCAGATGAGCAAACCATTCGCTTTCCCACAACCGATCAGAAAGGGCAGGAAGTGAAACTTAAGGTAGCTGCTCACCGCGTAAAGGCAATGATTCTGGAAGACAAAGGGGACATTGAAGGAGCTAAAGCGAAATACCTTGAAGTATTGGAAATGCAACCGGGATTTCAGATTGTTCAGCAGCAGCTGAGAGAACTAACAAAACCAAAAACGGACGGGGAGTAAGATCTTACTTCTCTGCTTTGTTTTTCAGAGCCTCCAGCCAGTTTAGCAATTCGTTGTAAACTTTCTGGTGGTTCTGAGCTAAAACGACCATTACCCCCTGAAATGAAGCACTCACGGTAGCGATGGTTTGTCCTTCATCTGATTCAAGAGACCAGACATAAATACGCTTCACCATACTTGCCTTGCTTGTCCATGCAAAAGTGTTGGGCTTCTTAAATGCCTGAATTTCTGAAATTCCGTGCGCTCTTCCCTGTACCCACTTAAAGACTGTACCCTCTCCAATCTCACTTCCTTCTACTGTCACTTTTTTTACATCCTGCATCCAATTCGGCCAGTCTTTCAAGTTTACGAGGATATCCCATACTTTATTAATATCGGCATTGATGATAGTCGAGTGCGAGTCTCTGATGCTTGCATTCTCATTGATCTGTCCTTTCTGGGCGAGTGCGTTAAGCTTTTTCATGCTTGATTTGTGTCTAGGCGTTTAAAGTTATTCAACTTCAGAAATTTCCTCCTCCTTTTTCTTATCCTTCTTCATCAGGCCAGAAGTCATGACCAGGCTGGTCACAATGATAACGAAAAGCAGAATACCGGTTTTGAAACCTTCATACTCAAATTCTTCGGGAATGGAATAAAACAGGAGTAGGGTAATCAAACCTCTGGGTCCAATCGCTATGGCTCTTTTCAGGTTTTCGTGCTTGTAGGGTAAAAAGGATATTAAGCGACTTATATAGATGATTGCAATGATCGCTGCACTTATGATAGCCACTTTTATATCATATAGCGTTGATAATGCGATGGAAAAGCCAAAGATGACAAAGAAAAACGTTCGAACGACAAACGCAGACTCAATCGTAATCATCAAAAACGTCTCCCTGATGTTCTCTATCGCCATCGGTCGTAAATACTTTCGGAGTTTACCTACAAAGAAGATTTTGTAATTGTTTAGAATGAGACCGAAAACCAGGATAATAAGCAGTGAGGAGAGGTGCATGAGCTTACCGATGCTGAACAGCAGGAAGAGCACTCCGATCATTAGAAACAGCTTCACCTTGGCTTCCATGTTCTGAAACACATAGATGAGCACATAAGAGAGAATGACAGACATGATGATGGTTACGACCAGGCTGAATGTAAAATCTCCCAGGACAATCACATTGTTGTTTGTGGGCTCTGCCAATTCCACCAGGAAGTAAAAAACCATAATTCCCAGGATATCTGAGAAAGTACTTTCATAGATGTGAAATTCTTCATTTTCCTCGCTAAGGTTTGCCACGGAAGGGATCACAATGGCACTGCTGATGATGGAGAGGGGAGTCGCATAGACCAGGGCGGTAGACCATCCCATATCCTTAAACGAAAAGGTAAGGATGGCCGCAATACCAAACATGCAAACCATCAGTCCAACAAGGGCGATCACGAAAGATTTTGTAATCAATTTAAACTTATCCCTGGCAATTTTCAACTCAAGAGCAGCTTCCAGAACGATGAGTATAAGTCCCAGTGTTCCAAGTACTTCTAGTATTCTGATTCGAGTGAATATATCGAGTATGGTTTCCTTTTCTACCCCAACCAAACCAATCATCTCTCTGCCAACCACCCCAAGAAAAATGAGAAGTAAAACAGAGGGTATATTCGACTTCTCCGATATCCGATTGAATAGATAGGAAAGAATGATGATGATGGAAGAAGCAATGATGATGTAGTACTCCATATTGATAGATTAGGGGACTAAATTAATAATTCAATACTAGTGAATGGACATAGGAACTAAATGATTCACTAAGAAGTTAGATTTGCCAATTGAATATTTAAAGTATGGAAAAAGCTACGTTTGGATCCGGTTGTTTTTGGTGCACTGAGGCAATGTTTCAGCGATTAAAAGGTGTATCAAACGTCAAATCCGGATATGCCGGTGGTTCCACTAAAAATCCGTCTTACAAAGAAGTGTGCTCTGGAAAAACGGGACATGCAGAGGTAATCCAATTTGACTATGATCCTGAAGTCATTTCTTATGATGAGCTGTTGGAGGTTTTCTGGAAGACTCATGATCCTACGACCTTAAACAGGCAAGGGAACGATGTGGGCACACAGTATAGATCTGTTGTATTTTACCACAATGAGAAGCAGAAAGAGTTGGCTGAAGCCTACAAGCTAAAGCTCAATGAGTCCAAAATATGGCCAGATCCGATTGTAACGGAAATTTCTCCACTGAATGACAATTTTTATCCGGCAGAGACGGATCATGACAACTATTTCAATGAAAATGGGAGCCAGCCTTACTGCGCTTTTGTAGTGGCACCCAAGGTTGAGAAGTTTAAAAAAGTATTTTCTGAGAAGCTATCTTAGTTATAATGCTTGCTCAGGTGATGCACGTGTAGCCTGATTTTATCCACCCTGGCTGTTACGTGCTTCACATACTTGAAAAGCTCGGTTTCCAGCAGATAGACTTGTCCATCATACGAGTTATAGCCTACTTCATTGGCAGTTTCATCTGCGTGGGTTTCAATATCCCGCATGGCCTTACACTCATCACTCATAAAGGCTATGAAGCTCTGGGAGTCGTAATCTTCCTCAAATTTTTTGATGTCTTTGATTGTTTTCTTGATCTCTTTGTCGTCACTGGTTTTGGATAGTTTCAACAGGACATCATACAGAACAGAATCATAGTGATGAATTTCATCCAATAGTGTGAGGATTTTAGTTCTGTACGCTTCATCTGTACACAATTGTTGCAATCCCTCATATGATGAGAGTTTATCAGCTTCTAAATCCCAGTCGTAGGTGATTTGATCTATTTTCTCGTCCAATCGTTCATTCTCCTGTGACAGTGCACAGGTAGAGATCAGAATAAGGGCGCTTAAAAAAATGGTTTTCATAATTTTATGCTATAGAATACTGGTTAATCAAAATTCGATCCAAATGTTTATTGAGGGCTAAGATATGTATTAGTTACTAGCAGTTTTCTACGTATAAAGCCTGATTTTTGGATTGTATTTTCATGAACTTATTAAATAATACGATGAACAGAACAATATATTTTTTATTTGTAATACTATCCTGCTCCATGTCCGGACAACAATCTTCGGAGGTAATAAGTGCTGAAAAGCTTGTTGAGTTAAGAGATCAAGGAGTTAAGGTGGTCGATATTCGAACAAAAAGTGAGTTTGACCAGGGACATATACCTGATGTGATTCATATAGATTTCTTGGAGGATGGGTTTGTGGAGAAGATGAAAAAAGAAGGGGTAGATGACCCCATTATCATTCATTGCGCCAGCGGGAGGAGGAGTGCAAAGGCCGCAAAAATGTTGATGGATGCGGGTTTTAAGCAAATTTATGATTACTCAGGCGGTATCAGGGATTGGTCTTCCAAAGGATTAGAAATTGAGAAGGAGTGAAGTGTTCGTCAGGCAAGCGTTCGTTTGATAGTCATACTTTGGCTGAAGAAGCTTTGATACAGCATCATATCAGAAATGATTATCAGAAAGGGCAGGGGCCTCTCAATGTATACGAGTGTCAGGAATGCGGAAATTGGCATTTTACTTCACAAGGTCCTGAGCACGAGTTGTTTGGAGATCCTGAAATGGTGAAAAGAATCGAGTCGGAGAGAAGAGCGTTTCTTTGGGAGCGGCGGTTGAGATAAAAAAAGAACCGCTCCGTTGGGCCGAAGCGGTCCGGATCCAACATTTTTATTATGAGAAGATTAATAATTAGTGATGAATCCTGACGCAAATAGAACCAATTTTATTGAAATAGTTATATTATTTTACATTAATGGTTAATTAATCTTTTTTTATGATAACTCCGAGTTGAAGTCTAACTTGGGGTATTATTCATTTACATATTACACTTAAAAACAACTACAATTCAAGAATATGAAAGCATCGTACGAACGACTGATTAAGGGAAATGAAAGATGGATTCAGGAAAAGCTGAATTTGGACAAAGATTTTTTTAAAAAGCTAGCAAAAGGTCAAACTCCGGAATTCTTATGGATTGGTTGTTCTGATAGTCGTGTGCCTGCGAATGAAATAACCGGTACTGAATCAGGAGAAATCTTTGTTCACAGAAATATTGCAAATCAAGTTGTGCACTCGGATACCAACATGTTAAGCGTATTGCAATATGCTGTCGAATACCTGCATGTGAAACATATCATTGTTTGCGGACACTATGGCTGTGGGGGTGTAAAAGCCGCTATGGATACTAAATATGTTGGGTTAATTGGAAGATGGCTTGCTTACATTAAGGACATTTATCAGAATAATATCAAAACCCTGGATGCCATTAAAGATCCTGAAGCAAAGGAAAAGAAGATGGTGGAGCTTAATGTAATTGAGCAGGTTCACAATTTGGCAAAGACTTCAATCGTGCAAAAAGCATGGAAGAATAGAGAGTTGGAAATACATGGTTGGGTGTATTCACTGGAAGATGGTAAGATCATCGACTTAGATGTCGCTTACTCGAATATTGATCAGCTTGAGCCAGTATTTCGCTTTACAGAAATATAGTGTGGAAAAATTGATGAAAGCCATTCTGTGAAACAGAGTGGCTTTTTTGTATCTATACTTTTTTAATGGGAATCCCTTCTATCATTCAGGTCAATGATGAGAAAATTAATCCGTTGCATATCGTTGATGAGCTCATTC
Organism: Ekhidna sp.; assembly: GCF_965221965.1. Classification (GTDB taxonomy): domain Bacteria; phylum Bacteroidota; class Bacteroidia; order Cytophagales; family Cyclobacteriaceae; genus Ekhidna. The sequence continues at coordinate 1,719,777 of NZ_OZ244926.1, read as the reverse complement.
ATATGCGAATTTTCCATGTCTACCTTTTCCTTCTCCTGAAAGCTTTTGACTATTTCCTGCTCCACCTTTATAAAACTGTCAATGGCTATTGAGAGCTTTTTTACCAGGTTTTTTGTGTGATATAGCCTTTGGTAAAACTCAGTAAGCATCCTGTTGTGTTTTGTGTAATATTCCAGAGGAGGAGTCTTATTGTTGATACTCGCCAGCAGGGTTTCAAAATCCGCTATCGATTTCTCGTCTATCTGGTTTAACCGTGGCAGGTAAGAGGTATTGATGTAATTCTGCAATATTCTTAATGAACTTATCAGTTGTTCTTCAGAATTGAGCACATGTGCCTGTATTTTTCGCTTCTTGGTTGGGTTCAGTCCGTTTACATTATTAGGTAAGACGCCACTCACGAGCCCCCCCAGACCAAAGATTCCTCCAATTGTTTCGGTTGTTCCTTTTAATGCCCGGTAAACACTGAATCCATTTGGTATTAAGAGATAATAATTCTGGATATACCGGTCTACGTTTTTGGAATGCACCAATATACTGTCCGGGATTTTCATTGCACTTTCATATTCATGGATCGACGAAATAATGGTTGCGATCCGTGAAGAATCAGAATCATGAAGCGAGCTTTCCAGGTTTTTGGCTTCCAGATCCAAATCAGCCACACGCACATTTAACTCCCGATAATAGCGCGGGTAATTGGCTATTGCCTCAAAGTAATTGTGAGACATTTTGATTTGACTTTTACTTAGTGGTGCGCATGATGAAATGCATACGCAGGCGACAAACAGCATGAACACATATTTCATATCCTAAATCTCATCATATTATGGAAAAGAATGTGATAATGGCTGTAAAACTTTCATGGAGGGGATCCTTGTTTTACTTTTGCCATTCAATTAAACCAAAGCGACAAGAAGTTATCTTCTTTACTAAAAACCAAAAAATCCCAGCTAATCGTTACACTCACTCCCAAGAAGAAAGGAGTTTTAGGTGATACTGGACATAGCAATCTTTGCTATTTACGTCGTTTTGGTTTTCCTAGTAGGGCTTTACTTCTACCGAAAGAATAAAACCAGTGATGATTATTACGTTGCTGGAAGAAATGTTTCCAGCTGGCACATCGGCTTATCTGTTGTTGCCACCGATGTTGGAGGTGGTTTTTCTATCGGCTTAGGAGGTTTGGGCTTCACAATGGGACTTTCCGGATCTTGGTTGCTCTTCACAGGACTGATTGGAGCCTGGATGGCTGCCGTGCTATTGATACCTAAAGTCTACCAGCTTCCGGGCATCCAAAAAATGACTACCCTGCCGCAAATTTTTGAACACTTTTATGGCAAGCATGTGGCTATCCTCGCAGGGGTCATTACTACCATTGGATATTTAGGTTTCACCAGTTCTCAAATCATTGCGGGTGCTAAACTTGCAACTGGGACGTTCGAAGGCTTTTCATTCACTCATGCTGTGTTATTAATGGGAGTGGTAGCTGTGGGCTATACCATTTTGGGCGGTCTCAAAGCAGTGATATATACAGATACGGTTCAGTGGATCATTCTCATGGCCGGGCTACTTTTTGCCGGGATTCCATTTGCCTTTGATGCGATTGGAGGATGGACTGCTGTTAATGCCATTGTAAATAAAGACTACCTGACCCTTACAAACCTTACGTGGAGGGATTTGGTTAACTGGGCGATCACCATCATACCAATCTGGTTTGTTGGTATGACACTGTATCAGCGAATTTTTGCCAGCCGTGGAGAGAAGCAAGCTAAAAAGGCATGGTTTATTGCAGGGCTTTTCGAATGGCCGCTAATGGCCTTCTTAGGTGTGATTCTGGGATTGTTTGGCAGAGTGGCGTACGAACAGGGGATTTTTGAAGTGGTGGGTTATGCAGCAAGTACGGATATGGATCCTGAATTGGGATTGCCAGTGCTGCTGCGTACAGTTCTTCCGCACGGCTTGATGGGGTTGGTGTTAGCCGCGTATTTTTCAGCCGTGATGTCTACAGCCGATAGCTGCCTGATGGCATCATCCGGATCATTTTTGACTGATATTCTACGGTTTAAAGACAAGGGACTGGAAGAAATGGACAAGAAATCATTGAGATCTTCTCAGGGGGCAACCCTGCTGCTTGGGGTGGTTGCTTTGGTAGTAGCGCTATCTTTGGAAAATGTGCTGGAGGCAATGTTATTCTCCTACGCATTCATGGTTTCCGGACTCTTTGTGCCAATCATCGGGGCATTCTACTGGAAAAAAGCTACGAAATTAGGTGCCTTTATTGCAATGCTGCTGGGAGGGGTGGTGACCACTGCTTTGACATTACTGAAAATTCAGTGGTTTGGACTTGATCCAAATCTATATGGAATAATTAGTGCCGCGATTGTGTTTATTAGCATAGGATTAATAAAAAACAAGATAAAAAAATGAATATAACCTTCAAGAAATACTTCCCGGCCCAGACAGTGGGCCTGTACGAAAAAGAGGAGGTGGTTAGCTTCCTTCACCGTTATTTAGATGAATTCGGTGATCCAAAAGAGCACATAAGAAACTGTATTGAGTATGCACTTAATGCCGGCAAGCATCCAGGAGGATTGATTCTCACAGCCTGGGATGGAGATACGATTGTAGGTGCTACGATCATCAACAAAACAGGGATGTCTGGTTATATTCCGGAAAACATCCTTGTCTACATCGCTACTCACTCTGAATACCGTGGAAAGGGAATAGGAGGTCAACTTATTGAACGTGCTTTCAAAGAAACAGAGGGTGATATCGCGCTACACGTAGAGCCTGAAAATCCAGCAAAACATCTTTACGAGAAACTAGGATTTACAAATAAATACCTGGAAATGCGATGGAAGAGACCGCAGTAAACGATCTCATAGCTTTTAGGAAAGAGCTTCATAGATACCCTGAAGTCTCGCAACAGGAGAAAGAAACTCAAAAGCGAATCATTAACTTTTTGAAGGGGCTGGAGATTGAAGGAGTAGAAATTGGCGGAACCGGAGTTCTTGTATCATTTGACAGTGGTAAACCCGGTAAAACAATCATGCTTCGTTCTGATCATGATGCGTTACCGATCCATGAAATCAATGAATTTGATCACAAGTCCACTAACGAAGGTGTCTCACATAAGTGCGGTCATGACGGCCACACGGCAATTATGTGTGGTGTTGCTCTGTATTTTCAGAAAAATCCAATCAAAAATGGAAAAGTAATTCTGGTCTTTCAGCCCGCAGAGGAAAGTGGAGAAGGGGCCAAAGCTATCCTGGCGGACAGTCAGTTTGAATATGAGCCCGACATGGTCTTTGCATTACACAACCTTCCGGGGTATCCACTTCATCAGATTGTGATTAAAGAAGGCAATTTTACGGCTGCAGCAAAAAGTATCATTATAAAGCTCTACGGTAAAACTTCTCACGCCGCAGAGCCGGAGCAAGGTATTAATCCTGCAGCAGCGATAGCTGACTTGATTCAAATGTTTCGTGAAGCAAACCAGCCGGATCTTGATCGTGACGATTTTGCTCTAGCCACTCCGATTCACATCAATATGGGGGAGTTATCCTATGGAGTATCAGCAGGTCATGGAGAAGTTCATTACACGTTGCGGACATGGAATCGTGAGACCATGAATCCTCTGACAGAGCAAATTTTGAAAGGAGTTGATCAAATAACTGAAAAGCATCAATTGCAGAGTGAGATCAGCTGGGCGGAGGAATTTTCATCTAACAGAAACAACCCCAAAGCTGTCCAACTCATTGAAAATGTAATTGATGAGCTTGGCTATGAAAAGGAAGTAAGAAAACGTCCTTTTAAATGGGGTGAAGATTTCGGCTTATTCACCCAAAAATTTCCGGGTGCCATGTTTGGTATAGGTTCGGGAGAGGATTGTCCCGCACTGCACAGTCCGGATTATGACTTTCCGGACGAGATCATAACTACAGGGATAAAAATGTTTACCACCATTGTTGAAAAAGCAATTGATGAGTAGTTCATCATACATTGAGCTTAGCAGGGAGGCTTATGAACATAACCTTCGCTTCTTAAGGGGTCTCATTAAAAAAGGAACCCGTTTTTCTTCAGTAGTCAAGGGAAACGCATATGGTCATGGAATTGATGCTTTTGTTCCAATGGCCGAGTCATTGGGTGTTGACCATTTCTCTGTTTACAGTGCCGATGAGGCTAGGGAGGTATTTCAGGCCATAAAAAGCGAAAGGACTGAACTCATGATTATGGGTTACATCTCCAATGAAAGCCTTGAGTGGGCGATTACAAATGATATTTCCTTTTTCGTTTTTGAATTCGATCGCATTAAGGCAGCAGCTGAAACGGCTGAGAGGCTAAAGAAGAAAGCCAAAATTCACATTGAGTTAGAAACCGGCATGAACAGAACGGGGTTTGACCATGAGGAAGTATCCCGACTTATTCCTTTCATTAAAAAGTATCAGGACCATTTAATTATTGAGGGACTCTGTACACATTACGCAGGCGCTGAGAGTATAGCTAATTATTTGCGAGTCGAGGAGCAGAAAAAGAATTTCAATCAAATGGCTCAGTTGTTAGTTGATAATGGTATTGAGCCAAAAATGAGACATACGTGCTGCTCAGCGGCTTCTATTCGCCTTCCTGATATGCATGAGGATATGGTTAGGATCGGCATTCTACAGTATGGCTTCTGGCCAAGTCGGGAAATTTTTATAGAGTATCTAAAGGGCAAAGAGGACAAAACAGAACCCCTTCGGAGACTAATTGCATGGAAAAGTACCATCATGAGTGTAAAGCATGTTGAAATGGGGGAATTCGTAGGGTATGGCACCACATACCTTGCTCAGCGTGACATGAAGATTGCTATTGTACCGATTGGCTATTCTCATGGCTTCAGCAGGTCACTTAGTAACACGGGTCGTGTTTTGATAGGAGGTTTCAGGGTATCTGTGATCGGGATGGTGAATATGAACAACCTCGCCATAGATGTCTCAGAGCTTGAAAATGTAAAAAAAGGAGATGAAGTAACTTTAATAGGAAAAAGCGGGGATGTAGAAATCAGTGTTGCTTCATTTGGAGAACTTAGTGATCAGCTCAATTACGAGCTGCTCACTCGACTACCAACTAAAATCCCTCGCATAATAAAATAAGAATGGCATTCATAGAATTATATAAAGACAAACTGAAAAAGAATTATCAATTTCTGGATAAGCTGTTCAAAGAGAATGAAATTGAATGGGCTGTGGTATCTAAGTTGCTTTGCGGCAATGAGAAGTATCTGAAGGAGGTGATAGATCTTGGTACCAAAGAAATCTGTGACTCCAGGATCAGTAATTTGGAAGTCATAAAAAAGCTTGATCCAAGTGTTCAAACCGTATATATAAAGCCACCTGCAAAAAGAAGTATTCCCCGACTGGTGAAATATGCAGATGCCAGTTTCAATACCGAATACAAAACTATCAAGTGGATTTCCGATGAAGCGGTAAAGCAAAACAAGAAGCACAAGGTCATCATTATGATTGAGCTTGGTGATTTGAGAGAAGGTGTGATGGGTGATCACCTGATGGACTTCTATGAGTCGGTTTTTAATTTACCTAACATTGAAGTGACAGGCATTGGCTCAAACCTAAACTGTCTTTACGGGGTTATGCCGTCAGAAGATAAGTTGGTACAACTATCTCTTTATGAGCAACTTATAGAAGCTAAATTCAATCGTAAGATACCATGGGTTACGGGAGGTACATCTGTTGTCATTCCATTGTTGTTTAGAAAGCAAGTGCCGGATGGAATCAATCATTTCAGGATTGGTGAGACGCTGTTCTTTGGTTTGGATTTATTTACTCAAGAGGTCGTACCGGGAATGGAGGGAGACGTATTTAAGCTCCATTCTGAAATTATTGAGATCACGGAAAAGCCAAAAATTCCGAGTGGTTATATGGAGGCTAACCCTTCCGGTGAGACATTCGAGATCAATGAAGAGGATTATGGCAAAACATCCTATCGCGCCATTTTGGATATAGGTCTTTTAGATGTTTCCGAGGATTTTCTTATTCCCGACGATGACTCCATTGAAATTACTGGTGCCAGCTCCGATATGTTAATTGTGGATCTTGGAGAATCAAGCAGCCATTATAAAGTTGGAGATCTGGTTTCATTTAAGCTTAAATACATGGGGGCACTCGGGATTTTCAATTCTGACTACATCGAAAAGAGGGTAGTCTGAAAATAGCTTAAGACTTTCTACTTTTGCGCGAAACCTAATCAAAAATGTCAGCAGATTTTCAGCGTAAGAAGCTTGGATACTTTTTTCGGATTCTAGACCTCAATAGCAACGGATGCCTCCAGATGGATGACTTTACCGAGATGGTGGAAAAGGTAAGAGTTACATTGGGGTACGAACCGGGAAGCAAGGAGCATAAACGTATCACCGATAAGGCTGTTAAACTTTTTAATTCATTAGTTAAGGACATAAAGCCTTTCACGTTTAATCAGGTCACTGAGCAGGAGTGGGTTGATTTCTTCTTGAAGGAAGTTATTCTCTCAGGGGATGAAGACACACTGGATGATTATAAAGAGCTGATATTCAACTTCATGTTTGATTTCTTCGACCAGAACAGGGACGGTTTCATTTCAAAAAATGAATACGAGGACTTCTATGACATATTTGGAATTGACCGGGCTTATTGCGACAAGGCATTTAGCCTGATGGACAAATCGCAGAACTACAAACTATCCCGGTATGATTTAATGAACGCGGTAGAAGAATTCTTTGCCTCCAACGACCCAACACTGCCCGGTAATTGGATATTTGGCAATTGGGAATCAGAGCCTCATGCTGTTTTATAGCTATTGCATCGTAGTAAGTTTCTGGGTGGAGCTCAGGATATTTTCGTGTTACTATAAAATTACATTGAACAAGTATCCTGAAATAATGATGCAAAGCGCTACCACTCCAAAAAAGGTAGCTATCAGTTTTACCGTCATTACTTTTTTTAATAGCATCGCCTCCGGTAATGATAACCCTACGACCGCCATCATAAAAGCAATAGCTGTTCCCAGTGGAATACCTTTTGCCACTAATACCTGAACCACCGGAAGTATACCTGCTGCGTTTGAATACATGGGGATGGCCAGTAGGGTAGCAATCGGTACGGCCAGAAGGTTATCTTTTGCCATGTGTTTTTCAAAGAATCCTTCCGGAATATAGCCATGCATTAGCCCACCAATGGCAATTCCCACAATTACATAGGGCACTACACCTCGTAGTATTGTTTTCACTTCCTTCCAAATGACTGGAAGGCGCTGGGATAAAGTCTGCCGCTCTTCATTAAATATGTCCTGCTCTCTTTGTGCAGTAGCTATCACCTCTTTTACCCAGGGAGTTAAAAGTAGTTCTAATTTTAACTTTTGAAGGATTACGCCTGAAATGGTGCCAAGCAATACCCCACTGACCACATAGATAATGGTCGTTTTAACGCCAAATAGCCCAACAAACAGGCCGATGGCTACCTCATTCACCAGTGGTGAGGTAATTAAGAATGCGAAGGTGACGCCTAGAGGAATGCCTCCTCTTACAAAACCAATAAACAGTGGAACGGAGGAACAGGAGCAGAACGGCGTAACCACCCCAAAGAGACTAGCCATCAGGTACTCCAATCCGTAGAGTTTATTTCTTGACAAGTAGCTTTTAACCCGGTCAATAGGGAAGTAGCTGTTGATGATACCCATGAAAAAGATGACGATAAAAAGAAGAATTAAGATTTTGGCCGAGTCATAAAGGAAGAAATTAAGCGCTTCGGACAAATTATTCCCCGGATCTAAATGGAGGACATCATAGACCAGCCAATCTGCCAACTGTTGTATCCAGTCAAACATGCGTCCTTATGTAAGTAGTGCCAGCACTTCATCTTTGGAGGGCACTCTTCCCCTTATGGTCACCTTACCATCCACAACCAATGCCGGAGTGGCCATCACATTGAATTTCATAATCTCTTCGATCTCTTCCACTTTCAGAATGGTAGCGTCAATGTTGTTTGCTGTGACGACTTCTCTTACCACGCCCGTCATAGACTGGCATTTTGGGCATCCTGTTCCCAATATCTTAATTGATTTAGCCATGATCTCCTCCTTTTGTACAGCACAAATTACGGAGGCATTTCGCGCATGGAATATGATTTATGTCACGTGCAAGGCGTCCTTTTGACAGGAAAATGAGGGATTCGAATACATGCAGTCCTTCTCAATGGAAGATAAACCCTAATCGAGACCTCTTAATATCTCATCATCTACCAGATTGGGTAGTGTTACCTTCAATTCCGGTGTTCGTTCCATCTCTCTTTTGATTGCAAACAAAGCCTCATCATTACGTGCCCAGCTTCGTCTGGCAATTCCATTATTTACGTCATAAAAAAGCATCGATTTAAGTCTTCGGTCAGCATCGTTGCTTCCATCCAGTAGCATTCCAAACCCACCATTAATCACTTCGCCCCAGCCAACACCACCTCCGTTGTGAATGGAAACCCACGTGGCTCCCCTAAAGCTGTCGCCAATCACATTTTGGATAGCCATGTCAGCGGTGTATTTGCTTCCATCATAGATATTGCTGGTTTCCCGATACGGTGAGTCTGTTCCACTCACATCATGATGATCTCTTCCCAAAACAATAGGAGCCGAGATTTCACCCTTTTTGATAGCCTGGTTAAATGCCGCAGCAATCTTTGATCGCCCTTCTGCATCTGCATAAAGAATTCGGGCCTGGGAGCCCACGACCAATTTGTTGCTTTCAGCTTCCTCAATCCATCGGATGTTGTCTTGCATTTGCTGCTGGATTTCCTGAGGTGAAGAGGCTTTGATTTCCCTCATCACTTCCAATGCGATCTGATCAGACTTTCTCAGGTCCTCTGCTTTTCCGGAAGTACACACCCATCGGAAAGGGCCAAACCCATAGTCAAAACACATCGGCCCCAGAATGTCCTGTACATAGGATGGATACTTAAAGTCGATTCCATTTTCAGCCATCACCTCAGCACCAGCTCTTGATGCTTCCAGCAAAAACGCATTTCCATAGTCAAAGAAGTAGGTACCTCGCGCTGCATGTTTATTCACTGCATTAGCATGTCTCCTGAGTGATTCTTGTACTTTTTCCTTGAATTTTTCGGGGTTGTTACGGATCAGGTCATTCGATTCTTCAAAACTTAAACCCGCAGGGTAATAGCCACCAGACCAGGGATTGTGGAGTGATGTTTGGTCAGAGCCAAGATCAATCGTGATGTTTTCATCAAAGAATCGCTCCCAGACGTCCACCACATTTCCAACAAAAGCAATAGAAACGATCTCTTGATTTTCCTTGGCTTCTTTTACTCTCGATATGAGTGTGTCAAGGTCCTCAATGATCTCATCCACCCATCCCTGATCATGTCGTTTATGGGCAGCATTGGGATTTACTTCCGCACATACGGTGATACATCCGGCAATATTTCCTGCCTTAGGCTGTGCGCCACTCATCCCTCCGAGACCAGCAGTCAAAAAGATCTTACCCGCAGAAGAAACCCCTGATCCTAACTTTTTTCGGAAGGCATTCATTACTGTGATTGTAGTTCCATGAACGATTCCCTGAGGACCGATATACATGTATGAACCTGCAGTCATTTGACCGTATTGTGTTACACCCAAAGCGTTGAACCGTTCCCAATCATCTGGTTGAGAATAGTTCGGAATCATCATGCCATTGGTGACGACTACACGCGGAGCATCTTTATGAGAAGGAAAAAGTCCCATCGGGTGTCCGGAATACATGTGCAAAGTCTGTTCATCACTCATAGTCGCCAGGTACTGCATGGTCAGCAGGTATTGTGCCCAGTTTTGGAATACAGCACCATTACCGCCATAGGTAATCAGCTCTTCGGGATGCTGTGCAACCGCGGGATCCAGGTTGTTTTGGATCATAAGCATGATAGCTGCTGCCTGATTGGATTTTGCGGGATATTCTTCAATCGCTCGGGCATACATATCATATTCCGGCATAAATCGGTACATGTAGATTCGTCCAAAGTCATTGAGCTCCCGGGCAAATTCAGGTGCTAATTCTTTGTGCCACTCATTAGGGAAGTATCTAAGCGCATTGCGAACGGCTAGTTTTTTTTCATCAACAGATAGAATGTCCTTTCGTTTAGGAGCCCTGTTTACTCCTTCTTTCAAAGGCTTTTTGGCTGGTAGACGATCTGGTATTCCTTGAAGTATTTGTTCTTTAAATGTCATTTTTTAAAAGTATTTCTTTTAACCACAAAGGACACAGAGAATTTTAACGAAGGTCACAAAGGGTCATTTTATAATCACAGAGATCACAAAGCTTTTTATAGAAGTTACAAAGAGCCATTTATGACTCTTCTTAATCCGTTCTTTAAAAGTGATACATTAAAATTAATGAGTAAGCCAAGTTTATAATCACCTAGCTTCATATAGGTTAGTGTTTGTGCCATGTGAACATCATTCAAGGCATCAACACTTTTAAGTTCAATTACTAGCTTTCTTTCCACCAACAAATCTATGCGATAACCACAGTCGAGCTTCACCTCTTCATAAACCAGAGGCATAGGTTTTTCCTTTTCTACAAAAAAGCCTTCTTCTAACAGCTTATAGCATAGACATTCTTTATAAGCACTCTCCAAAAGCCCCGGGCCTAATGCCTTGTGAACATCAAATGCAACTCCAATGACTTTATTTGCAATTTGATTTTCTGTCATCTCAGCGTACTTTGTGTATTCTCAGAGTACTTTGTGGTTAAACTCAGAATTTGTCAAATTCATTACTAAACTCAGTATCTAAGGAAATGCCCTCCTTATCTGCTGTTTGTCTGGCAACCTGGATCAATTCCTTGTTTCGAACCATATCGATCGCCGTTTCCATTATTTCGTTCATAACACCATCCTTGGTGATATGGTCAATTTTGGTTCTTACATGATCATGGATGGCACTCATGATTTTGCTTGACTTCAATGGCCGATGAAAATCAAGTGCCTGAGCTGCACAGAAAATCTCTACTCCAATAATCTTTTCGACATTCTCCACCACTCTGAGTGCTTTTCGTCCACCGATTGACCCCATACTGACGTGATCTTCCTGTCCAAGTGATGTTGGGATACTATCGGCACTGGCAGGGAAGCAAAGCCCTTTGTTTTCACTTACCAATGCGGCAGTCGTGTATTGAGGGATCATAAAACCGGAGTTGGTTCCTGTTTCTTTCAATAAGAGTTTAGGTACACCCGGCGTATCACCTTCCAGTGAGAGATAAATTCTTCTATCTGATATATTACCCACCTCAGCAGTTGCCAGGCATGCATAATCTATCGGTAGGGCCATGGGCTGGCCATGAAAGTTACCACCACTGATCGTGTGGTCTTTGCTAAATACGATCGGGTTATCCGTGACAGAGTTAATTTCTACCTCCAGCATCTCCTTTACATGGAGCCAGGCGTTGCGAGATGCACCGTGCACCTGAGGCATGCAACGAAGCGAATAAGGATCCTGAACCCTTGCACAATTGGCATGTGAATGCACTACCTCAGAACCGTCAAGTATTTTGCTGATAAATGCCGCCACATGTTTACTGCCCTTATATGGTCTTACATCATGGAGCTCAGATGAAAAAGGCTTGACGGAGGCCAGAAGCCCCTCGACCATCATCGCGCCAGAAATGTCTGCATGGGTAAGCACATTTTGTAATCTTTCTACCACAGAAACAGCGTGAGCAGCAATGAACTGAGTTCCATTAATGAGACCCAAGCCTTCTTTGGCACCAAGTTGAATAGGGGACAGACCTTCCTTTTGTAGCCATTCTTCTGTGGGAATAAACTCACCATTCACCTTTACTTTACCCAATCCAATAAGTGGTAGAAATAAGTGAGCCAGAGGTGCCAAGTCTCCTGAAGCCCCAACTGATCCCTGCTCCGGGACTAGCGGAATGATGTCATTATCTATGTGGTGGATGATTCGATCAATTGTTTCCTCCTTTACACCCGAAAATCCTTTTGCCAGAGCGTGAACCTTGATAATCATCATCACTTTGGCAATTTCGTCATGGATTGGATTACCTAATCCCACCGCATGGCTCATTAACAAGTTCTTCTGAAGCGTACTGGTTTCTTTCTTTGATATTTGGGTAGTACAAAGAGGCCCAAATCCAGTATTTATTCCATAAACAGCCTTGTCACCCTCGGCGATGGTTTTTACCTCATTCGCACTTCTGTTGATTTCTTTTCTGGTCTTTTCAGTCAGGATACCTTTCGTCTTACCTCTTGCTATTGAAAGTGCGATACCTGCGGTCAGGTGATCTTCTCCGTAGTGAAAAACTGAAGTTTGGCTAGCCATAGATAAAAGTTGTTGTGGCAACAAAATTACATACAGTCACCTGCTTAACAGAAACTTTATCATTTAATAAATGGAAACGGTTATTTGATATTGTAACGCCTGGTATTATGAATTTTAATATAATTAATTGTACTATTCTTGGAGATGTAAAATAGTTGGAACGATATTCTCACATCCTTCTTATTCTAATGTACCTTATAAGGTAACCCAGTATTTCAGATCAGGATTCACTTTTTGAACCTTTTCGATTTTTTATTTCTAACCTTTAAAACTCATTTATTATGGCCAAATGTTTTGCCTTAATGGGCTGGAGTCTTCCCGTGATTGAAAGTATGCAAAAGACAGGTGAGCCTTATGTCGTGGTTTCCTTTCCTGATTTTGAACCCTATGCTAAAGAGAATGACATACCATTTGTTTCTTACCAGTTGGACGAGTGGAGTGATACCTCAAATTCACTCGATTTGGCTGAAAAATTGAAGCCTTATGATGTGGATGTCGCTGTTCCATTATTCGAAGAGACGGTAGAGTGGGCTGGTGCTTTGAATTCCATTTACAGAGATGATCCTCGGGTGCTTAACCGGGCGTTTCTCTTTCGAAATAAAGCAATGATGAAACGTAAAGCCTTAATCGGAGGCTTGCGTGTAGGCTTATTTGAAGAAGTTTATAATAAGGAAGGTGTAAAGGCTTTTATGAGGCGATTAAATGAAGCAAATCTTCAGCTTGATGGTGAAGAAGATAGCTGGGTTCATATTAAGCCTTTTGCTTCAGCTGGCACGGTTGGTCATCGACTGTTAAGGTCTATGGATCAGATAGATCAGGAATGTGAAGATGGAGATTTTCCTTGCCTGGCAGAAAGCCACCTTCCCGGACGAGAGTTTTCCTGTGAGGCGTTTATTCATGGGGGAAAGATCAAATTTTTAAATATCACTGAGTATGTGAAACTCGGCTATTCAAACTTTATCCCGGAAGGTCACTACCTCGAATCCAAAAGAGATTTAATTCATAAGCATGTTCAGAAACTGGTTGATATATTCGGAATTGAATATGGAATGGTTCATCCGGAATGGTTCCTTACAGAAAATGACGAATTGAACTTTGGCGAAACAGCTTGTAGGATTCCTGGAGGACATATTCTGGAGCTATGTGGTAAATCTTATGAGTTTGATGCGTTGGCTGCTTTTGTTCAGATTCATGATCCGAGCCTGACCGACGAAGAGCTAGCCAAGATTTTACCAGATCCGAGTAGTAAGCCGAAAAATTATCATGGTAATGTGATGATCTATCCTCATAAAAAACAGTTCTCTAAACTGGAAATTCCGGAAGAATTGAATAACGAACCTTACTTCGTGGATCATACACTGGTACCGCCTCTGAGTACTCAGAAAATCAGCGATGACCGTGAAGGGTTTGGTAACCATTTCGGTACTATCAACTTTAAAGGGGACGATCCGGACCGGATGACAGAACTATTGAAGCATTATCAAAAAGTAGATTTCTACGTTTAAAACAGCTATAGGCTACATTTAATGGAAATTGCCGAACACAAACTTTTTCAGAACTTTGAAACAAGTTTTGAGGATTTCAAAACGGCTTCAGACCTTACCAGGAAGGATAAAGCAGCCAAACTGGCCAGTCAGATAGATATTCTGGCTCTTACCAGGGATGGGCTCACATATCTGTATCGAAAGAGTCCCGAACTGGACCAAATGGGATTCTTTAAAGGGACATCCTGGGAGAATCCAAATAAGCTGGTACCCACCTTGGTTAAGGGTACCCTTCAGGCAGGTCATCCTACTTCGAGTTTTGAAATTTTATCCGAATTAAGACTTCTATCGTATGTTAATGGGCATCCTTCTGATCAAATATCAAAGGAAGAGTCGAACACCTTACTAGAGGAAATTTTGGTTCATAATCTGGAATTTGCACTAAATGACCTTTCTGAAGAAACCCGAATGGTCATGAGTGATAGGGAAGTAAAAAAGGCCACTAATCTTTTCGGATATCTGCTTTCCGAAATTGACTTGAGTGGCGTATACCAAAAGCTTTCTGAAGAAATAGATTTAATCTGTAGTCAGCGACCCATAGAAACACGGAAGGCACGTGAATTGATTCGACTCATTGATCAACGCTTTGATACCTCCGGATCTTCTGAAATTGATAAGAATACCCGAAGATTTATTAATGCTATAAAGGCACCAACAAAGGTTTCACAGGAGCGTCGTTCTCTGGATGATTATAAGCCATTCATTGAAAAAGCAGATTATGATGCATTAAAAGAAGAAACCATCGAGATGGGGAAATCGATGAGTAAAACAGGGCTTGTAAGTCAATATCATGCGGTTCTTCTCTTACACCTGGCGAATCAATTTCCTGAGCTTGTACCTCATTGTCTTGCATTGAATGACCGGGGAAAAGCTGAATGGGAAAAGTTTCGGGAATTTGTCACTTCGCTCATACTGGAGGTTATCACCCCTGAGAATTATCAATGCATTTATGGACTTAGTAGAGTCTTAGGTCGGAATCTACTGTCAAGACGCCCGGTTAGAGCAGGTTTTGAAAATCTCAGAAGAGCAAAGATTAATTCACAGGTTGAAGCCAGGATTTTGAAATCTATAGGGAAGTCGGATTCTAAAGCTTCCGCCCTTCAATATCTGCTTGGCGGTACTATCAAAGTTCTCGGCCAGCCTTTAGGAATAGGACAGGGAAATAATCCCACTTGTCAGTCGGCACGTGGAATAAGCATGTGGAGCCAGCATGCCCCTGCAAAGCTTATTGATATGATAATCACGGTTACTACTCAGAACAATCTGATGATGCGCTTTGAAAATCATGACCTGGAATCAATCAAACTAAGCAAAGGGCTGGTAGAAAAGCTGGATTATAATCTTGATGTCGTTTCAGCGATTCTTGTTCCACATCTCGATCGGATATATAATGAAATGATGCGACGGTCCATGGGCAGAACAGACGATCCACACAAATGGGTAAATCCGGCAATGTATGGTCATTGGATTCCCGTGGGATTTGCGTCCTGCTATGATTATCTCAGTAATTCCATCATGGATTTTGAAGGATTTATTCGAATTTTCTACGCGGCATTTCACCCTGAATTCAACGATGGAAGGGAAGTTGTTTATCCGATTCCGATAGGCATTTTTATCACAAGTAACCATGGCGACATGCTGGGCTTCCATGCAGTTTCACTTCTTCGTGTAGATAAAGACAAGTCCGATGAATACCGAGCCTACTTTTTAAACCCAAATAATGAAGGAAGGCAGGATTGGGGCCAAGACATTAAGCCCTCTGTACATGGAAATAGGGAAAAACCCGGGGAGTCATCTCTACCATTTTACCAGTTTGCGGCACGGATTTATGCTTTTCATTATAATGCATTGGAAGCAAATGCACATTTGCACCTGGTAGATGAAAAAGTGATTAAGAAAGTGAAGGAGTTAGCACAGGAGAGTTGGGGTAAATCATATATCTGGAACGAACAAACCAAACTATGGTAAGGCACTCATCCCGTATTGAGCTCAGTCAGTCTTCCCTGACCGGGAACATCAATTTCATTCGGAAAAAAATCGGATCGGAAATTCGTATTTCATCTGTTGTGAAGGCCAATGCTTATGGTCATGGAATTAAGGAATTTGTAAAGATGGCTGAAAAAGCCGGAGTGGATCATTTTGCTGCTGCTTCAGCTTTTGAAGCGGAGGAAGTATTGGAAGCCAAGTCTCCATCCAGTGATGTAATGATCATGGGTATTTTATATGATGAGGACATCCACTGGGCAATCGATCACGAGATCGAGTTTTATGTTTTTAATTATGAACGACTTCCTCTGGTGTTGGAAGAGGCCAAGAAGCTGGACAAAAAGGCTAAAGTTCACCTGGAAGTAGAAACAGGAGCTAACCGTACAGGCTTACCTGAGACTGAGTTCACAGATTGTCTCAACTTTGTCAAGAAGCACAAGAAATACATTGAGTTTACCGGACTGTGCACCCATTTTGGTGGGGCTGAAAGTCTGTCTAATCAATTCAAGATTGATCGTCAGCATAAGAAATACAAAGAGTTTTTAAGGACCTGCAAAAAGAAAAGCTACATGCCGGAAATAAGGCATATAGCATGTTCTGCTGCGGCGTTGGCGTATCCTGATACAGTTTACGATATGGTTCGGATAGGGGTGGCACAATATGGTTTTTGGCCAAGCCCAGATATTTATTTCATGCATCTGCAGGAAACCGGAAAATCTTCCAATGGTTCTCTGAAGCGATTGTTTACGTGGAAGACAGATGTAATGGATATCCGTGACGTTGATGCGGGTGAGTTTATAGGATATGGCACTGCCTATCAGGCTACACAGGATATGAAAGTTGCTGTGATGCCTTTAGGCTATTCCAATGGATATCCGCGGGCACAATCAAATCGCGGACATGTTCTAATAAAAGGAAAGAAGGCACCCATTGTTGGCCTGATCAACATGAACCTATTCATGGTGGATGTTAGTCATATTGAAGATGTCAGTGTAGGAGAGGAAGTCGTACTTGTTGGCCGCCAGAAGAACAATACAATCAATATCAGCTCATTTACTCAGGTGACCCAGTTATTGAACAATGAAATGTTGAGCAGATTACCAGCAGCAATTCCAAGAAGGATCGTGAAATGAAAAGGCCGCTGAGTAAAGAAGAAAAGAAGCTAGTGAAGAGCCTGATACAATCAGGCAGGGAGTCATTTGGACTGATAGATTTTGTTGCTTTCAACTTTCCAAAAGGAAAATTTGAGATTAGCACATTTCAGCAAGCTATCAGTCTTAAAGTTAGTGATGAGGAACTTGAACAGGTGATGAATCACCTGGTTGGCAGACTTAACCTAATCAAAGAATTGGAGCATGCTGGCTATTTGAGTGTATGGTCCAAACTTCCTATTGAAGACAATACACAGACGTGCGGAAATCCATCTGTGGATGCAAATACTATTTTTCTACCGGATATCAGCGTCGCATCTGAGCTCTTAAAGTATGGTAATTACCAAATGTGCTTTAGTGACTCACTGATTGAATGGTCAAAGCGTAACTTCCGGATGAATACTATCTCGTCAGGGTTTAAGTATGCTATGTATGCCTTGCTGATTGTCGTTGGAGTGGACTTATTGTACCATGTTCAAATCATCGGTAAAAACATTCGATCTGATCATCAAACGATTGTAGATAACAATCAGGAAGTGATTGAAAATCAAAAGCTTAATCGACAAATCATCGATTCGCTTCAGTCACAAAGTAAGTACCTGATTTTAATCACCAATAGAATATCTAACAATACTGAAAACATGAAGAGTGTTGAATTGTTAATAAATCAACAAAGGACTTCAATTCAAAATCTGGAATACCAAATAGAGTCCTTAGAAAAGGAACTAAAGATCAATAAAAACCTAATCAAAAAAACTGATAGTCTCTTAAACCTATCCAGCACGAATGAGTAGTAGTCAAGAAACCATTGTCATAAAATATGGGGGCAATGCGATGATTGATGAGCCCCTCAAAAGATCCATCTTGAAGAATGTGGTTGACATTCATAAAGCGGGTAAACGCATTGTTATAGTTCATGGCGGAGGTCCGTTTATCAATGCTATTTTGGATAAAGTACAGATACAATCTGAATTTATTGGAGGGCACAGGAAAACCACACCTGAAGCTATGAAATACATTGAGATGGCCCTGAAAGGTGAAGTTAATACCAGTCTTGTCGGCCTGGTTAATTCATTGGGAGCGAAGGCCGTGGGGCTTTCAGGAAAGGATGGGGGAATGATTACCACCAAAAAGCGGTTTCATTATGAAGGAGATAAGCAAATTGATCTGGGTCAGGTAGCAGATGTGGCAACAGTTCAGCCTGAAATTTTGAATGATCTGCTGGATAAAGGATACATACCCATTGTGGCATGTGTATCTGCTGATAAAGATGGAGTTTCTTACAACATCAATGCAGATATGATGGCTGGCGCCATTGCAGGCGCCTTAAAAGCCGAGTATTTGGTTTTGACTGATGTGGATGGAATCAGGAGAGATAAAGATGATCCGGGATCGTTAATCACTGAAGTGGCGTTGGCGCAAATCCCTGAAATGATGCACAGTGTTATTGTCGGAGGGATGATACCTAAAATAGAGTCTTGTCAGCAGGCCATTGAAGCAGGATCAGGGAGAGCACGGATTATAAATGGAACCAAGCCCGAACAATTAATCGAAGCAATCAATACAACGAATCAAGTAGGTACTACGATCACAAAATGAACTATGAGTTACAGTACAGAGGAGTTACATCAATTAGACAAAGAATATTATTTACCGACATTCAAAAGATATCCGCTGGCCTTTAAAAAGGGGAAAGGAGCCAGATTATGGGACATGGAGGGGAATGAATACATTGACGCGCTAGCCGGTATTGCTGTCAATAATGTTGGTCATTCGCATCCCAAAGTGGTAAAGGCTATACAAGAGCAGGCAAAAAACCTGATTCATATTTCCAATTTCTATTTGTCAGAGCCCCAAATGGTACTTGCTAAAAAACTAGCAGAGCTATCGGGATTGAAACGTGTTTTTTTTGGAAATAGCGGGGCTGAAGCTGCAGAGGGGGCCATAAAGATCGCACGGAAATATGCCAGTAAAAACGGAAGAGGCGGCACGATCATAAGCATGAAAAATGCCTTTCATGGTAGAACGATGGCTACTATCGCTGCAACCGGAAAGAAAGCGATGATGAATGGGTTTGATCCTATTCCTGAAGGTTTTTGTCACATTCCCTTTAATGACATGAACCTGGTGAAAGAGAAGGTAAATAAGGACATTGGAGCCATTATGCTTGAACCTATCCAGGGAGAAGGAGGCATCATTCCTGCTGAAAAGCAGTTTTTAAAAGATTTACGGGCATTCTGTGATGAAGAAGATATTGTACTGGTATTTGATGAAGTTCAATGCGGTATCGGACGAACAGGAAAGATGTTTGCGTTTGAACATTACGGTGTTAGACCGGATGTGATGACTTTGGCCAAAGGCTTAGGTGGAGGAATGCCCATTGGAGCAGTGCTTGCCAGTGAAAAAGTAGGAGGAGCTATTGATTGGGGCGATCATGGTACAACCTTTGGAGGAAATCCACTTGCTTGTGCAGCAGCATTGGCCACACTGGAGGTGATTGAAGAAGAAAATCTGATGAAATCAGCAACCGAAAAAGGCCAATGGTTTCGAGAAAAGATTATGAGGGCAACCGCTGATTATCCGGAGATTGAAGGCATCCGTGGGGAGGGGTTGATGCTCGGTGTTGTCCTGGCTGTCGAGTCTAAACCGATCGTCGCTACAATGATGGAGCACAAAGTACTGGCCAATGCGACTGCTGAAAATGTGGTTCGGATTGTGCCTCCTTTAAATATTTCGAAAGAAGAGCTTCAAGTTGTTTTTGATGTGCTCCTTCAATCAATTAAGGAAAATAGAAAATGGGTAAATACAAAATAGGAATCGTAGGAGCTACCGGCTATACCGGATCAGAGTTGGTTCGTATTCTCATCAATCATCCTTCGGTTGAGATTTCAGTGATAACAGCAGACTCCAGGAAAGGAGAGCGTTTTATTGATGTTCACCCACAATTTCAAGGAATTTTTGATGCACCTCTTGTAGGGATCGAGGAGATCGATAAACACAAGCTGGATATTGTGTTTTTAGCACTCCCACATGGAGTGTCAATGGATTTCGTGAAAGATCATTTGGATCGAGATTTTAAGATTGTTGACCTCTCTGGTGACTTTCGATTATCCTCACCAGATGTATATGAATCTTGGTACAAAAATGATCATAATTTCGCAGAGGGTTTTGAAGCAGCTGTTTTCGGGTTACCTGAGCTATTTAGATCGAAAATCAAAAAGGCCAAACTTGTCGCCAATCCGGGTTGTTTCCCCACTTCTGCGATATTGGCTCTTGCTCCGCTTTTAAAAGAAGGAATCATAGACAAAGACCATTTGATTGTCGATTCCAAAACTGGAGTTACAGGAGCGGGAAATAAGGCAAAACCAAATACCCACTTTCCTGTTGTCAATGACAATTTCACAGCTTACGGCGTAAAGACTCATCGGCATACCATAGAAATTCAGGAAGTGATCAATGCTTATTCCGGAGCAGAATCTTCTGTTCTGTTTACACCACATTTGTTACCGGTAGATAGAGGCATTCTTTCAACCACATATACAAAGCCTACTCAGGAGGTTTCTGAAGATCTGTTAAATAAGATATTCAAAGATTACTACAACAATGAACCATTTGTAAGGCTTGTAGACCAGGTGCCCTCATTGAAGCAAGTAAGGGGTACAAATTTTGCAGATTTGTATGCAACATATGATGATCGCACCAAAACCATTATTACGGTTTCGGTCATTGATAATTTAGTTAAAGGAGCAGCTGGTCAGGCTGTTCAGAATATGAATTTAATGCTGGATCTCGATGAGGATGAAGGTCTGGCTATCGTTCCATTACAACCTTAAATACCTTTCAATTATTGACATGATTAGAAATATTACCAATGTTCGTGGGATCAAGTGCTGGGGGGCACACACAGGTGTTAAATCCATGAGACGTGACCTGGCAATTATGTATTCGGAAGTGCCAGCTAAGGTATCTGCTACGTTTACACAAAATTTAGTCTGTGCAGCTCCGGTAAGACTCTCACAAAAGCATTTGAAAGAAACGGAAAATATAGCTCGGGCTATTGTAGTCAATTCAGGGAATGCGAATGCCGTGACGGGTAAGCAAGGAGAAGAGGGAGCTCTAGCCATGGCTCAGGCAACTGCTGAAGAATTGAATATCGATATAAATCAGGTATTGGTTTCCTCAACCGGGATCATCGGAAAGGAATTTCCAACCGATGAAGTTGTGCAGGGAATTAGAGAAAACGTAAAAAATCTCTCTGAAAATTCACGGGCGGGATCCTTTGCTGCTAATGCCATTTTGACAACCGACACCTTTGCCAAAGAGGGACACGTGGAGTTTGATATTGACGGGAATACCATAAATATTGCGGGGATAGCCAAGGGCTCAGGAATGATCCATCCAAATATGGCGACTATGCTGGCTTTTACGTTCACGGATATTAATATCGAACAGAAGCTTCTGGATAAAGCATTCAAGGAAGCTGTAAATGACTCCTTCAATATGATTACAGTAGATGGTGATACGTCTACCAATGATATGGCTTCTATCATGACTACTGGGCTAGCAGATAATGAGCTTATTTCCTCTGTCAGCGATCCCAATTACAAGCTCTTTAAAGAAAAGCTGAATGAGCTAATGATATATCTGGCTAAGTTGATTATTTCCGATGGAGAAGGAGCTTCCAAGTTCATAGAGTATCGGCTGAATGGTGCCAGAAGTAAAAAAGATGCGAGACAGATCGTTCGAGTTGTATCAGATTCATCATTGGTAAAGACCGCCATGTTTGGTAGGGACCCCAATTGGGGAAGAGTCCTTGCAGCAATGGGTCGATCTGGTGTGAAATTTAACACAGATAAGGTAGACCTTTTTTTAGGTAACGAGCAAGAATCAGTTCAAATGCTGGATCAGGGGAGGCCACTAGAATTTGATATGAATTTGGTCAAACGCATTCTCAAGAAATCTGAAATTATCATTGAAATGAAAATGCGTGAAGGCAAAGCTTCAGCAGTTGGGTGGGGGACAGATCTTTCTACCGATTATGTTATGTTCAATTCAATGTATACTACCTAAAATAAAGAAACCGGATGATCCTTTGATCACCCGGCGTTTTAGTAACCTAATCTTTTAACAAAACAAAGTCTTGAGAAGAGATTATTAATACAAGAACAATTTGAGTAATGAGATAATAAGCTCAATTATGCAAAAGGTTTTCAAGGGGTATAAAATGGCTTATAGTGTGTTGTACGGTAGAAGCTATATAAACTCTTTAAACACTAATTATTTAAAGCCTGAGATTAGCACGATTCAAGACATTTAAATTTGTCCGAATGTCTCAAGATAAAAAAACCGGTTGATCCTTTGACCAACCGGCGTTTTTAGTAACCTAATCTTTTAACAAAACAAGTTTTGAAAAGAGATTATTAGGCTATATAACTTAAGATTCAATAAATAGTTTTGCGTTTTTTTATGAAAATATATTTTTCTTCGACTAAAGTCAGAAGAATGTCGTCTGCGCTACTCTATAGGTATTTGCATGTGCTTCTATAATGTGTTTTATATCCTCGGAATAGCCGCCTCCCATAGACGCAACAACTGGTAAATCATTTATTTTCGCCGCTTCGATAACAAGTTGGTCTCTACGTTTACATCCCTGGATAGTCAGCCCCAACCTTCCTAATTTGTCGGTTTTCAAAACGTCAACTCCAGATTGAAAGAAGATGAAATCTGGCTCTTCAGTGTCCAGAAGCTTATTCAGGGCTTGATTGAGAATCGATAAGTATGTTTTATCGTCTGTTCCGTCCTTAAGAGGAATGTCTAAGTCTGATTGCTCTTTTTGGAGCGGGTAATTATGTTCACCGTGCATACTAAAAGTGAATACACGTTTTTCATCCCTAAAAATTTCAGCGGTTCCGTTTCCCTGGTGTACATCCAGATCAACAACAAGTATTTTTTTGGCTTTCTCCTTATCAAGTAAATACCTTGCTGCGATGGCTATGTCGTTCAAAAGGCAAAATCCTTCGGCACGGTTAGTGAATGCATGATGCGTTCCTCCGGCTATATTCATAGCCATTCCGTATTGAAGTGCATATTCTGCGCATTGAATCGTTCCGGCATTGATGGTGATCTCTCGCTTTATCAGCCCTTCTGTAATTGGAAATCCACTTCTCCGTTCTTCTTGTCTGGTGAAATCAACATTTTGAAGTTTTCGCCAATATTCAGAATCATGAACTGCTAATACTTCACTTTCAGTCAGCTCCCTTGGCTCGAAGATATTTTTTTCTTCGATAGTGCCCTCGTGTAATAGCTGTTTGGGCAGCAAGTCATACTTCTCCATTGGGAAACGATGACCTTGAGGTAATGGATGGTTATATATGGGAGACCAGGCTATCTTAAGCATTCGAAAATCCAAACAACAGATTGGTTATTGATGATTAATATTTAATTCAGTCCTACAACTTCCGGCTTTCCAACATTCGGACTTTTAAAGAATTGTGGAGCCGAAAGGGATACTTTGAAATAGAAGTATTTACCTTCAGTTGGGGCATTAGGCAGCACAGATACCCTGAATTCAAACGTATCAAAAACCAAACTTTCATTTCTGATTCTTATCCCACCACCAAGCGTATAGTAGGTTTGATTGTAAGGATCCATCACTCTAGATTCACTGACATTGCCAATTCCTGCATGTGCATATGTTGCAAACCTGAATCCATAAAAATACCATGGTTGGAAAACCACATATTCTGTGGTAAGTGAAAATATTTGGTTTCCTGCTATTTGATTGCCTTCAATGTTTCGTATTCGATTTTCGCCCTCTAATGTCTGAGAAATGGGGATTGAAAGCTCGTTTCCATTGAAATAATGAAATCGAGTGAAGAATCTGGAATAAGCAGCACCAAGATCAATCAGTGGAGTAAAGTGACGGCCATCTAGTTGGAATACTCGATTGTTTTTTTGATTATCCATTAGGAAATATCCGGATTCCATATTGATTAGAAAATACCCCGCATTTTTACTGTAAGTGGAATAAATGGTACGAATGCCCCGATAGTCTCTTTCTCCAAACTCTGTCCAGTCTCGTCCAATAATGACCGAATAAATGAAGCCTACTGGTATGTCCTCTGTAATGTTAAAGGAGAGAACATTTCTTGTTTTCAGGTAATTGATTTTGCTATATGAAAGTGCTCCAACCAAAAAGTGATGATCGTGATAAATCGTATTACTGTCTACCTGAACCTGAGGTCGTTCGCTGAAGTTATCGTGCTGTAATCTTAGCGCCGTACTAATATTCTTTCTATCACCAAGAAAGAACGATCGGGCTCCCCATAAGTCATAGCTTTTCCTGTCAATTTGAAAATCCTTCTCATAAAGCGAGTCGGCAAAAATGAGATCTGAAATGGGCTCTACATGTTCAATGGTTGCCTCACCATAATACTTGATTTCAGGTGAAATAAAATTCCTTCTAAATGAGAGGCCTTTACTTTTACCTAAGTAATTATCAGAGAAATAAACAGTGCCGTCTACAAAGGTATTTTCGATGTTTCTTATAGTATAATGAGCATCATAGCCATGCATGGGCAATTCTTCGCCATGTCTTAGATAACCGATTCCAAATTCATTTCCACTTCCGAGAATATTTTGGTTGATAAATCCTAACCTTAATGCATCGTTGTTGTCAAGTGAAGCATCCGCCGACCATGGAAATCGATCCTTGACAACTACGGTTGCTTCAACTGTATTTAGATCACCGGGATTTACCTTCAGGATGATTTTGGCATCCTCTATGTATTTTAGAGAACGAATGATCCTCTCAGTATCCGCCACCTCAAAGGCATCTACTTTGTCTCCAAGTCTAAATAGAAGATGTTTGAAAATAACCTCTCTTTTTGTGTCATAGTGGAGCTTGTTACTTAGTTTGCCAAGACTGGATTGCGCCTTAAGTGTTGTGTCATTTACCGATCCGCCGAATAAATCTACTGATACGTAATCGATAGAGGTAATTGTTTTTCCTTCAAAAGCTTTAAAAAATGCCTCACTTCTAACCGGGTCTTTACTTTTAATTCCATTCTCCGGGGGCTTATTAGTGATCAATAGATTGTAAAGCTCTTTCGTAATTTTATTTTTTTGAGCGACTGAATATACAGAATCATAAAACCCATCTGACAAAACATACTTGTTGTCATAAACATGATATTCAGTTCCAGATGGGAGTAGGATGGAAGTATCATTTTTGGCAATAACCAATGAATCGGATACCACTAAAATCTGATCTTTTTCCAGATCTACTTTGATCGAATTCTGCGCCTGACAATTCAGAACATAACCACACAATAATCCAAACAAAATTCCTCTAGTAGCTCTAAACACCCGTTCTCGATTAATTCGGGACAAGTATATAAAGGCTAACTCTTTTTTACTTTATATCAGGACATAAGAAAGCAATTCTGATTTCATTCACTTTTTATACAACTAATTCATTACTTTCACGTATTGTACAACAAATAAAACTAACAAACCATGAAGGGAAATCATCTTGGTGAGCTTGAAGAGCTTGTTTTACTTACCGTAGGATCACTCTACAATGAGGCATACGGAGTTGCAGTAATGGATGAGATAAGAAAAAACGCAGGAAGGGACATGAACATTAGTGCCGTACACGCTGTGCTCAGGAGACTAGAAGAGAAAGGGCTACTAAAATCTCAAATGGGAGGATCTACAAATGAAAGAGGCGGACGAAGAAAGCGACTTTTCACACTTACCAGGGAAGGTAAGCTGGCACTCGACGAGAGTATTTCTCTTCGGAAGTCACTCTATGAACGTATTCCCAATATCACTTATAATTTTTCAGTATGAACTACCAACCACCAAAATGGGCCGAGCGGTTTCTCAGGTGGTATTGTAATCCACGATTTCTGGAGGAAATAGAAGGGGATATCTATGAGCTCTTTGACCGACGGATGGAGCAGCAAAATCCGAAAGTAGCCAGAGCAAAATTTATCTGGGATGTTTTTCGGTTCTTCAGATTATCCAACATAAAAAGGACAAACTCAAAATACACGACTATGAATCAATTTTTGCTTTTCAGAAACTACCTGAAACTGGGTATTCGAAATATCCGAAAAAATCTGGTTTCATCATCCATCAACATCTTCGGGATGGCTATAGCCATTTGCTTCGCGCTCTCCATGTTCATTTTTATTGATATGGAGTTAAGCATGGATGCTTATCATACCAAGGGTGATCGCATATACCAAATAACCAATTATGTGGATCAGGAGGGTAATGAAAACCTTTGGAGTGACTCTCCCATCATGTTGGGTCCAGCCCTAAAAAATGATCACACCGCAGTAGAAGCCTACTCAAGAGTTGATTATAGAAGTGCAAGTGTCAAGCACAAGTCGGATGTCTTTGACGAATTGACGGTTTTTGTTGATCCGGATTTTTTCCAAATGTTTGATTTCCCCATGATCAATGGAAGTCGAGATATACTGGAGGACAAAACCAAGGTTGTGATTAGCAAAGATATGGCCATTAAATACTTTGACGATAAAGATCCGATTGGAGAAACCTTGTCTTTCAAGTTTTTGAATGGTCAGGTTAAAAACTTCTTTGTTGGAGCTGTACTGGATGATTATCCTTACAATTCCAGCTTTGGATTTGATTTTTATATACCAATGGCCAATCTCTTTGATCTGGATTTTGAGGATACAAAAAGTTGGTCGTTTATGACCGATGCGACCTTTATCATGCTGAAACAAGGTGAGCATATCACCTCCATAGCTGAGTCGTTTGATCAATACAAAAACACTCAGCACGATAGTAATCCGGAGTGGAAAGTTGAATCTTTTGAACCAATCGTTTTACGTGAGCTTTCAAAAGAGTCTTATAGAATTGTTGGGTCTGTGTCAGGTGGTGGTCATCCTGCAGGTCGAATGGCATTAGCAATCATTTCCGTCTTTTTGTTAGCTATGGCATGTTTTAATTTCATGAATATCGCGGTAGTCAGCGCCTCAAAGCGATTAAAAGAAATAGCCCTTCGGAAAGTGATGGGAAGCTTCAGGAAGCAAATTGTCATTCAATTCATGACCGAAAATTTGCTTAAATGTCTATTTGCTTTAATACTAGGAATACTTCTTTCTTACTTCTTACTAATTCCATGGTTTGATGTACTTATTCCAGAGCTTGATGTACAATTTCGCACTCATAATCCTATGACATTGATTTCTTTCATGATCATTCTTTTGATTGTGGTTGGAATATTCTCAGGAGCCTATCCGGCATTTTATATTTCCAGGTTTGATACCATTACCATTTTTAAGGGCAATGAAAAGTTTGGCTCAAAAAATCTATTTTCTAAAATCTTACTAGGATTTCAGTTTTTCCTTGCCATCATGACCATTGTTGGTTGTTTTGTTTTCACAGACCAGAGTATTTATCTCAATAATAAGGAGTGGGGGTATGATCCAGAGGGAACCATGTCGGTCTATGTTTCCGGACCGGAACAATATGAGAGACTCAAGAATGATCTTGTGAATCATCCTTCGGTTGTCAGTCACACCGCATCTGATCTTTTAATTGGAAGAGGCATTACGAAAGTATCGTTGGAACAAGGCGATCGACAAATAGGAGTGAGACGTATTAGTGCTTCATCGGACTATTTTGACACGTTTGGATTGAGAATGAAGGAGGGAAGACCTTTGACGGACCGTGCGGAAGACTCGAAAGGCAATGTGGTGGTGAATGAACAATTTGTGACGGCAATGGGATGGGAGAGTGGGATTGGTAAAACATTCACCTATGATAGCGTTCAGCATCAAGTTGTTGGGGTAGTAGAGGATTTTCATTACTATGATTTCTTTTCTCCAATTGATCCGGTGATGATAAGAGGTCTTAACAAGTCAGACGTTAGGTATTTGACGGTTAGAGCTGCTCCTGATAAGCTAGCTGATTTGGAGCAGTACGCAAGAGACTCCTGGCTTGCCATTGCGCCAAATGATCCCTTTGATCGTGTGTTTCAAGAGGATGTCTTTGATAATTTTTACATGGAGAATAAGAGCAATATTAGTATTCTGCTATTGATCACCAGCATTGCTATTATACTGGCATGTCTTGGACTGTATGGACTACTGTCCTTCAATGTGCAAGGAAAGCTCAAAGAGTTCAGTGTTAGAAAAGTACTCGGGGCGAACCCCAAAGAGCTGGTTAGGATTGTAAGTAAACAATACTTCTGGGTATTATTGATATCGTTTGTGATAGGAGCCCCTTTAGGTGCCATGGGCATGCTAAATCTGGTAATCTCTGTTTTCCCTGATCCAAAAGATATAACGGCATTGCCATTCATCCTGGCCATGGTTATCATTCTTTTAACGTTAGTAGTAACGGTCGCTGGGCAAGTTAGGAGAGCGATAAATGTAAACCCGGCTGAGCTGTTAAGGAATGAATAGAAGACAGGAAGTTTAGTTCACAATGATTTCTTCGCACACTTTGCTAACGATAGAACATCCGTGAACCTCCGCTTCCATGCATATGATATAATCGCCTGGGCTAAACTGGTATTCCAATTGGTCATCTCCATCAGCTAGCTCTTCTTCAAAGAAGATTAAATCTTGATTTTGATAAATGGCCCAGGTGTATTCAATCTCATCTTGTCGATCAAAGGTGGCTGTGAATTCATAGGTATCTGCCGTGATTTCATTTACACT
Organism: Ekhidna sp.; assembly: GCF_965221965.1. GTDB lineage: Bacteria > Bacteroidota > Bacteroidia > Cytophagales > Cyclobacteriaceae > Ekhidna. Next base: position 1,691,049 of record NZ_OZ244926.1, on the reverse strand, counting down.
GAATGAAAGGGTAGGACATGGGTCTACTACCTCCAAGATTTCGCAATACTCTGTGCCAGTGAAGCAATCCAACTCAGGAGCTTGAGCTTTGATGCATATCTCATAGGTACCCGGCTCAAAAGTTTCTACAAGCATGAAATCTCCACCTACACCAATGCCATCTGTTTCTACTTTGTCACCATCAATGTACCAATCGAAGGTTTGCAGTTGGTCAATTTCAGGAAAGTCTGCCGTAAACACATACCTTGTATCTCCTGCCCAATCGGTTGAGAAAGAAAGTTGTGGGCAACTCTTACACACATCAAAGACCTCAAAAAGCTCGAAATCATTTTCGACTGGTAAAGTCTGATCTTTTGAAAAACTATAAACCTCGAGCGGGTAGACAAAAACAGGCTGTTTATCAAAGCCTTGCTGAAGTTCAAAATCAAAATAGTCCTGGAGAGTATCCAATCTAATCGTGCTACTGTCCAGAGCTATCATTTCGATCGGGTACACAAAATCAAAGCACTGAGTAAAGTATTTGTCAAATTCATCCCTCAGTGTTGGCAAACCACATGCCTCCAGTAGTTCAATTAACTCTGCTTCATTGTTGATTTTCTTAACGACATCTCCTTTCGAAACCAATAATGGAAACATTACTCCATTGACATGGATACTGACATTTGCATCTATGGCTATTTCACTGAGTCCCTGATAGCTTTCTACAGTGACAGTGAGGTCATTACTGAATCTTAAATCAATTGGAAAGAACAGTGTGAAGCAGTCCTGATCTGAGGTAAGAGAGTTATTTTCAACTGCTCTTAACAGGGAAATGATTCCTGTACTATTCACAAATTTCGTGGAGTCGGGTTCTACAGGAAAATCAATCTCATCATCGCTGATACACCCACCCAATAACAGCAGCAAGCTCAAAAGGCCTATCTGAAACATGCCTTTTAGAACAATCAATGCCACTACATTTTTATTCATGGGTTTACTCACTGGTAGAACTTTTAAAATTAATGGGTTAAAAAGTAAAAAAAGAAACCATCCCGGGAACCCCGGGAGGTTTCTACCAACCAACCTAAATTACCTATGGAAGTGAGTAGATATTACAAACCTGACTTTCTTCACAACCTCCGTCCTGTTTTAAACAGATTTCATATTCCACACCTTCATCAAATGTCCAACTGAAATTGTGATCGTCTTCGCTTCCTGCTTCACGCACCTCTGATCCCTGGAAGTCATCGTTGATAAACACTTTCCAGATGTAAGTGACATCATCACGCCCTTCAAAATCTGCTGTAAATGTGTATGTATTGTTTTCAGTGTTTAAATCAGCGGTGTAGGAGAGTTCCTTACAATCCGTTTCTTCAATCATAAGTTCTTTACAGTATTCGATATCTTCACAACCTTCCTGACTCACTACCAAACAGATATTATGCGTGCCGGGGTTGAATTGCCAGATTAGCTTATGGTCAGTATCATGACCGTCTTTGTTTTCATGCTCCACTAAATCATCATTTACATACCAGTCATAGGCAACATGCTCTTTGCCATCAAAATTGGCATAGAAGTAGTATGTGAATGGATTGTCCTCTTCCACTTCAAAAGAGACTTCTTCCGGACAAAACTGCTCTACGACAATCTCTTTGCAGTATTCAACTTCACCGCATTCATCGTTTTCAGCTTTTATGCAAACCGTGTGTGTGCCTGCTGCAAAATCCCATTCAAGAAAATTGGTGCGATTGTCAGATAATGGTTCTTCTTTTACCATGTCTCCATTCACATACCACGCATACACGATTTGATCTCTGCCTTCAAAATCAGCGAAGAATTTGTATTCATGGTCATTCAATTGGTCAGCAGTAAAAGCAAGTCCAATGCATTCCTCTCTGTTCGGATCTTCGATTGTAAATTCGATACAGCCTTCAATCTGCTGATCGCATGATTCCGATTCTGCTTTGATACATACCTTATACTCTCCCGGCTCAAACTCCAGGGTGAATTCAGTCGTATCCAGTTCTCCAGCATCAAATGACTCTATCAACTGATTGTTAATAAAGAGGTCAAAAGCGACATCTTCCAATCCTGTGGCAATGACATGTGCCTTCATGTTTGCACTGTCAATTTCAACATCCAAATTTACTCCCGGACAGGGATTTTCATCTGAATTACAGGCGCTCATTAGCAAAGCAGTAAGAATTACTGTGGCAATGCCATACGATTTTAATAATCTCATGGGTGTTCGTTTTAGTTTCAACTTTTTGTATTGAGGGAGTTTCCCTCGTTTGAAGATGAAACGCAGTATGTCCGAATAGACCCTACCCCCTTAATTGAAAAAAGATCTATATGCAGTCAGGTTTGAGATCATGGAAAAAACGGATAGTTTTAAAAATCGAGAATGACGGAGCAAAAGGACCCTTTATGTGAAGAGGCGAAGTTTGATGCCTTTTACCACGACCATGTGCGGTCGTTGCGTAATTTCATCTATTACAAGTTTGGCAATGCTGAGCAATCGGATGACGTAGTGCAGGAATCGTTTATTCGTCTCTGGAAAAACTGTGCAAAGGTTACCCTGGATACGGCAAAAGGCTTTCTTTATAAGGTTGCTATAAATCTCAGCACGAGTCTGAAACGCTCAGAGAAGGTCCAACTCAACTACACAGAGCAAACGGTAAAAGTAGAATTTGATCAGGAGTCTCCGGAGTATGTGATGTTGGAAAAAGAGTTTATGGACCGGCTCACCGACGCAATAAGTTCATTGCCCGATAAGCAGCGTGAGGTGTTTTTGATGAATAGAGTGGAAAAGAAGACCTATAAAGAGATTGCCGAGCTTTCCGGCGTTTCTGTCAAAGCAATTGAGAAATCCATGCATAAGGCCTTGCTAAAACTCCGTGATAAAATTGGTGATGTATAAAGGGGTAGGGTAAGAGCAGGTGATGTGCGTTTGTGTACTAAGGAACAAAAAATATGAGCAGCAAGTTTAACGACGATCGATTTTTAGCCAGGTGGCTCAATAATGAGCTCACTCCGGAAGAACTATCTGAATTTCAGAAGAGCTCAGAATATGCTGCTTATAAAAAAATGATAGCGGGAGCAGAAGCCCTGGAGTCACCTGCATTTGATGAAGAAGCCTTGCTTGCAAGAATCAAGTCGCAGCAAAAAGGACAGCTGATCGTCACCAAACGAAAGGTGAACTATTTGAGAGTAGCGATTGCGGCTTTACTCGTTCTGGCCTTCAGCTTTGTCTTTTACACCATGCTGATTCCGGACTTGACGACTATTAGAACACAAGTAGGTGAACAACAAACCATCCAATTACCGGATGGATCTGTAGTGGTTCTCAACGCCAATTCATCCATTGCTTATGATGAAGATGATTGGGTCGAGGAAAGAAAGGTAAAGCTGGAAGGTGAAGCATATTTCAAGGTGGAAAAAGGAAATATCTTTTCCGTGGAAACCCATGCAGGTGTTGTATCTGTGCTCGGTACTCAATTCACAGTTCGTGATGTGTCCGATTTTTTCGAGGTAAAATGCTTCGAGGGAAGTGTAAAGGTTGAAAGTGGAGATGATCAGGAAATACTAAAACCAAAGAAATCAGCGCGAAAAATACGTGGCAATCGTATGATCGTTCGTGCGATCAAAGGCCTGTCACCGGAATGGCTGGAGGGAAAGACTACTTTTGAAAGTGTGCCGGTCAGTCAGGTTTTCGCTGCACTAAAGAACCAATATGAAATTCAATTTGAGGGTGCGAGTTTTAATCCGAATATGACCTATTCGGGAACATTTCCTCATGACGATCTTAACCTAGCTTTAAAGGTTGTTTTTGCTTCATTAGAACTTGATTATGAACTCAAAAACAATGGAATAGTGGTTATTTCCGGCCAGTAAGCTTTATGAAACACCACCGTCTGCTAATCATCCTATGGTTGCTTTCCAGTGCTGTATGGGCGCAGGAGGGGGCAGGTGTGTCCAAAAGTCTAAGGGAATATTTGTCCGATTTGTCAGATCATCACAATATTGAATTTTCGTACCTGGACCAGGTAATTGAAGACAAGTTTATTGAGGGTGATGCTGCTCAATCTTTATCCCTCCCTGAAATGTTGGTTTGGCTTGAAAATACCACTCGTCTACGCTTTGAGCAAATAAGGGATGATTATGTTGTGATTAGGCCTTTCCATTCTTCTGACCTGGTCTCACTCTGTGGTTATGTTACAGACTATTCCAATGAGCCATTGATTGGTGCTACAGTTAGTTACACACTTAATGATGGTGGATTTACTGATGGAAATGGCTATTTTGAGTTCGATTCTATTCCTTATGGAGCAAGATTAACCATTCGGTCCATTGGCTACCTAGCGAAGCATCTTAGCGTCAAAAACCTCTCATTTACAAGTTGCAACAAGTTCAGATTAGGCGAGTCTGTGAATGTTTTGGAAGAGGTGGTTATTAGTGACTATCTCGCGGCAGGCATTCATAAAAACCATAACCGGGTAACCATCGATCCAGACGAATTGAAAACACTTTCCGGTCTGGTAGAGCCGGATATTCTTCAGAGCATCCAGCAGGTTCCAGGAGTGAATAGTCCCTATGAAACAGCTGCAGGACTACATGTTAGAGGTGGCCTGCCTGACCAAAACCTGGTGCTTTGGAACGGGATCAAAACATATAACCAAGGCCATTTCTTTGGCATGATCTCAGCATTTAATCCATACATTACAGATAAGGTTACATTTATTAAAAGCGGAACGAGTGCCCGGTATGGAGATCGGGTTTCTTCAGTTATTGATATATCTACTAATCAAAAACCTGCTGATAGAATTTCTGGGGGAGTAGGTACTAACATGCTTTATGCGGATGGATTTTTGAACTTGCCGGTGATACCCTCCAAATTGTCACTTCAGCTATCTGCCCGTCGGTCATTTACTGATTTAGTTGAAACATTTACCTATAACCAGATGGCGGACAGGGTGTTCCAGAATACGAAGATCAGCGAGAGTATTTCAGCAGATCGCCAATCGAATAATCGCTTCTTTTTCAACGACTTTACCTCCAATTTGATCTGGAAAGTAAATGCTGATAATAAACTAACAATCAATACTTTATACAACAAGAACGATTTGGATTTTCAATTGGAAAATACCAGTACTAGTCAATCCTATAATGATAAGCTTTTGAACGCTAACGAAGGATATGCCATCAATTGGAAGAATCAATCTTCAGGTCCTGTTAGTTTTGATATAGATGCCAATTATGCCAAATATATATTGGAATATGAATTCATTATTACTGAGGCAGACACCACCACAAATTCTTCAAAAAAGAACCTGGTAAGAGAAGCGGGAGCTCGTCTAAACGGGTCATATCAGTTAAACGATGAAAGCTCACTTACTTTTGGATATCATTACTCCAACAATCGCACGCAGTATGCTTATGAAACGGCAGGCAGCTCTTACAATTTGGTTTTAGATGCAGATAACACAACGATTAATACCCACGCCGGATTTTTGGAATATGAGTTTGAAAACGACTATTTATTTGTCAATCCGGGGATCAGAGTTAACCACTACAAGGAATTAGGAAAAACCTTTTTTGAACCTCGTCTATATGTAGCAAAACCTTTGTCGAAGCAAATATCCCTTTCAGCATCAGGTGAGTATCGAACACAGGTTGCCAGTCAGATCAAAGAGTCTGTGATCAGTGATTTGTCATTGGAAAACAAGGTTTGGGCGTTAGCGTCTAGTGATCGGTTTCCGGTCATCAAGAGTTATCAAGCGACTTTGGGTTCTGATTATAACAACAAAGGTTGGCACATAAATCTTGAAGGTTATCGCAAGCAGGTGATGGATGTAACCACATTGACCTTTGGATATCTAAATCCGCAAGACAATGCATTCAGGGTAGGAGATAGCCGTATTTTCGGAGCTGACCTGTTTGTGAAAAAGAGCTGGGTAAACTACGAAACATGGGCGAGTTATTCCTATATCAGAACTGAGAATTCTTTTACCGGGTTGAATAATGATGAGCCTTTTCCCGGAAGCTGGAATATAGAACACACAGTACGATGGACAAATAATTACAATATTGACAGGTGGAGCTTTTCACTCGGATGGTTGTGGCACACTGGTAAATCCTACACAGAAGTAACCGAGGAGAACTCAGAAGGACCCGTTTCCATTGTCTATGGAGCACTTAATGGAAATAATTTACCTGTTTATCATCGCCTTGATTGCTCTATCCTTTACGAGTTTACCGCTAACAAGTTTGATCATATTCGCTATCGGATTGGTTTATCTGTAATGAATCTCTATAACCGCCGGAACCTACTGAATCGTGAATTTAGGACTACACCATCTTTGGACAATGAGCTGATTGATACGAAAGTATATTCACTGGGGATAACCCCAAATCTGGTTTTTAGGGTTTTCTTCTAGCTTAGAAAGGCCAGTTTCGAATGATCATCACAATTCCACTAAGCACCATTGCCAGTATGACAAAAAGGCGAAACTGTTCACTCTTCATTTTTTTCAGGTAGCCTTTACCGATGATGGATCCCAAAGTAGCTCCCAGTCCAAGGGTAATACCATATATCCAGTTTTCCGCTGTTAGCAACCCAAAGAAGGTATAGCTGCTGATCTGGGCAATGCCCAGGAAAAAGGAATTAGCGGTCTTTGTTGCAATAAGCGCCTCTTTATCCAGTCCGGCGTTGAGATAGAACGGGTTAAGAACCGGCCCAAGTGCACCAATCATTGTTCCCAGAATGGAGACAGCCAATCCTATAAGGAGCAAAGTACCACTCTTTAAATACAAAGAATCGCTTCATTTTGCCTAATCGAAATTGGAAAACGGTGCTGACTAAGAAGATTCCAACAAAGATTTGCAGAAAGGAAAGGTCGGCCTGTTTGAAAAACCATGAACCAATCCACGCACCAATGATTGCAGCCGGTGCATAATAGAGACATAACCTCCAATGGATGTGCTGCCAGAAAATGATCAGTCTGGCAGGTCTCCCAAGGAAGGTGCCAAGATTTAGAACTGGAGCTGTATCCCCAACACCAATGAACCAATTAAGAAAGGGTACCAGTACTAATGCACCACCACCTCCGGAAATAGTGGACAGAATGAATGCGATAACTCCTGCAACAAATAGGATGATAAGAAAAACGAAATCAACTTGAGGAAGCCATTCGAGTAATGCGCCCATAGCGGTACTGATAATTCGCCCTTTAATTTACTATTTCTCATTAGTTTTATTGGCTATGAGCGACATCAATCAAACGATTACACCTAAGTGGCTTTCTGAGTTGCAACAAAGAAGCTGGGAGCCTGAAATACTTCTGTCAGGTATTGTGCTATATGGGATGTTTAAAGTTCCCGGTTTACTGGATGAGTTTTTAATATTCTTCAAACTCAACATCTTCGGAAACTCCCAGGATATAGATAATTTGGTCGCTCTTTTCAAGATGGGGATATACTGGCTGATTGCCGGGTTAATCCTTCATCTGATATGTCGAGGAATATGGATTGGGATGGTTGGTTTGAGTTACACATTTCCCAATGGCATTCAAAAACAAAAGTTAAACTATCAGGGAAAATTTAATGATAAGGTCAATCAAACCCCTTCATATGAATTGATTGTCATCAGGCTGGAAAAAATAAGTAGTTCGCTTTTTAGTATCTCATTCATGCTATTTATGAGTTTGATAGGAGGGTACTTGTTTTTTCTTGCTTTAGTTGTTCTGCCTTTCACGATCATTTATATCTACTTTGATATAGGATTTTCGGGGACCTTTTTTGAAGCATTTCAGATTTATGTTTTGGTGATCGTTGGGCTGGCGGTTATCGCACTAATCGATTTTATCAGCTTAGGTTATTTCAGACGATTTCGATGGTTTGCCAAAATTTACTGGCCCCTTCATCGATTTGTTAGTGTCCTTACGCTTTCTCGCTTCTATCGTCCCATATATTACGGAGTAGTGACCAACTTCAATAAATGGGTCTTCTTTGGATTTCTATTGATATTTACACTGATCAGCATTTTCGGAGCAGGATCTATAACCGACACCACGTACCCGGGAGATACGTACAGTCGCCTGGAACTTTGGGGTAACACCAGGGGGTATATGGCTTATTCCGGATATTATGATGATCAAAATCAAGAGCTACCATCTACACGGGCATCCATTCCTTCAGATATCATAAACGGTGATGTATTACGACTCTTTGTGGTTGCTAATATCACAAGTGAGGATGTTATGATGGAGCATATGTCGTTAGATTCATTGAAAGAAGTATATCCTGATACAGCCTCATTAGCACTCAAGTTGAAAATCGCTAAGTCATTCTTCAAAGTTTATTTAGATGACGAACTGGTAGAAACGGGCATGTGGTTTTCACACTATAAATATCATACCAAACAGCGGGGCTATTTGACATATATAGATATAGGTCAGTTTCCGGAAGGAACACACATGCTGAAGCTTACAGGGTCAAACAATGAGTATTCATATGCAGAAATACCTTTCTATCGGGACATTACCATCTTTCCACCTGGTATCCCTATTCAACAAGAGCAGGATAATAAAGAATCAGATTTTCAGCCTAAACCTTTTGGAATAAGGGATTGAGCTTCCACGAACGTTATTACCCTATCTCATATACCAATACAATTGTGGGCCACTGGCCCTATATATCAAAATGAATTTAGTCTGGAGTATGAAATATTAACTTCTTATGCTTCTGAGGCCTTAGAAAGTGGAATTGTCACATCATTCTTAAGATATTGCATAGAAATGAGTGAAAATATAAATCCTGACCCAATGGCTTCAATAAATATGAACATTGCCGATGTAAGTGGATTTAAAAATTCTTTCCTGGGATTATCAGCTACAATGGCTGCTAAAAAATCGGGATTCAAATGAACATAGCCTCCCACGAAGAGCGCGAAAGAAACAGCAGTTACCATAGCAGTAAAAAATCCTGCAGCTATTCCTGAAAAGTAGTTGAATTCAAACGTGAATTTCTTTTTTTTGAACTTCCGAATTGCAAGATAAACACCAGCAAACATGATGATGGCGTTAAGCATTCTTAATTCGGTCACTTGGGCAAGTCCCAATACTTTCATCAGGAAAAAGAAAGCGATAAGACCTAAAGATGTAATCAACCCATACTTTATTATATGCTTTTCAATACTTTCCATATAATGATAACAGGCTGAAATCCTGATAGTTTCCGAAAATCAGGATTTCTTAAGATTTTGAGTTTCGGGGATTCAGGGTTTGCCATCAAATCAATTTACATCGCTCAACTTGTTATTAATATCACGAAGTGCCTGATCTAATTCTGTTGCTGACTTATGAAGGTTTTCATTAATGAAATCAAGATTTTTGGAATCTCCTGGCTCATACAAGTCCACTAACCCCAAAATACGAGCGAGGGGTGCTCGGACGATATGTGAATTTGATGACAGGTATTCCTTCAATTGTTTATTTTTTTGCTTGAGTTCCTCGGTACGTTTCTGAACCACAGTTTCCAAATTATTATTCATGGTGATGATTTCTTCGTTAGCTCTTCGAAGTTCCTCCGCCTGCAATTCAATTTGTTCATTGAGTCTTCTTAGGGCTTGATTGGCTTTTCTTTTCCTGGTAAAGTTTAAGTAAACTAAATAGGTGAAGAGTAGGACAATGACCAGGCCTGCTATTAGAGTATTTCGAGTCCAGATTGCATTAGCGAGTTGCTTTTCATTCTCAAGCTCTATTTTTCTTCGTTCTATTTCCTCTTGTAAGCGTTGCTGCTCAAAAGTATCCTCAGCTTCTTTGAATGCAATACGTCTGGTCACATCCATATTGATCAAAGAGTCATTTAATGCTTTGTATGTTTGGAAATAGGTGAGTGCTTTTTCGAAATTTCTGAACTCTTCGTATAGCTCCGCCAGGTTTTTAGCCGCATCTCTTTTTTCAGCACGCATTCCGGCCTCATTAGCTACTTCATATGCTTTCATGAAGTAAGACTCAGCGGTAGATGGTTGATTCATCTTTCGATACATCTTACCTAAATCTATGTATGTAAGGCTTAGTATATATTGATCTCGGTATTGTTGAGAAAACTTTTCAGCATAGTATAAATACTTAAATGCCGAGTCAGGCTGATTCTCGAGCATATATACACTGCCGATATTGTATGCAGCATAGAATGAGTTGTCAAGCAAGTTTAGTGAGTTTGCTCGGTTAAATGACTTTCTTAAGTATTCAAGAGCCAACTCATACTTACCTTTTTGTTTTTGGATATATCCGATGTTATTGAGTAAGACACCCTCACGTGCTTCGTTGTTTAGTTCAGCATAAAACATAGCGGATTGCTCATAGTAGGTAAGCGCTTGCTCAGTATCTCCAATGAAATTGTAGACCCTTCCGATATTGTTATAAATTTTCGCCTGGCTATTTTTCTCATTTAGTCGCTCATATATTTTGAGTGAGACTAAAAATTCCTGAAGTGCAGTATAATAATCTCCAAGGGATGTATGTCCAATGCCTCGATTCATGATTGCATCTGCTTCACCCAGTGGGTAACTCATTGATCTTGAAAGCTGTTCTGCCTGGTCGGCCAGAAGTATAGTGCTGTCGGGATCGCTATTTCTAAGCATATAGCTAAGCTCATTCATCGCCTCAATTTTTCGTATCATATCCGGAGAGTTCTCGATGATATCAATGAGGTCTCTAATATTTTCCTGAGCGACGATAGAAGTCGCATAGATGCATAAAGTGGCTGCTATGAATAATCTAATTTTCAGCAAGTTAAGATCGACGATGAACCAATAAATTAATAAAAAAAGAATAGGCGAACAATACCGAGGAATAATTTAGCCTGAATAAATTTTATGGTAAATAACTAATCTTTAAGTGTTCATCCATCGCCACCATTTGCCTAGTAGGGTCTTAGGCTCTTTCAGTTTTTTCTGTATGTGCTGTGATTCCTCATGCTGCGGCTCGACTTTAGCTTTCGGTTTGTTTTTTTGTGTTTCCTGCTTCTTCAGCTTTTGCTTATAGTGTTTGGCTTTTAGCTCTTTAAGGCGCTGAGCTTCCTGCTCTTTTCGTCTTTTTTCCTGCCGTGCCTCATAGGCCTCTTTTTTACGCTTGGCCTTTAGTCTCCGTTTTTCTTTTTCTTCTTCGCTTAGCTGTGGTAGTTGCTTCTTAAGTGGCTGATGGCTTTTCTTATCTTTTTCTTCAGATTCAGATTTTTTCTTCGGTTCCGGCAGATCCACTTTACCTAATACCTTCAGTCCTGGCAGCTCCTTTTTGGGTGCTTTAATGAGCTTAAACTTCTCCAGATCAGTTGGCGATTCCTCAGATTCCAGCATCTCGATCAAACGGTCTGTTTGTATAACTTCATCCTCTCTCAGCTTAGGTGACTTGTCTTCAGGTTCTTTGTCACGCACTTCGGAAGGTGCTATTTCTTCCGGTTCTGCCAGCTCACCTTCAACAGAGGCAATATCATCCGCTGGTGTTTCTTCTCTTGGTTCAGGTGGTAGCGGCTGAGCAGGCTCATTAATAGTTTCCGTTTGTTCTTCTTCCAATACCGGATCATCCGGGTACAGGTCGAAATGCTTGAAGAGCTGCGTCTCTATTGCATCGTAGAGCTTTGCATTCGCATGGAATTTTTCCCCCGTTTCTTCCTTTAGGTAGTTAATGATTTCCTGTACCGGGATGTCATATTTTCTGGCAAGCTGTCCGAGTCGCATTAAATGTATATTGTTCAACGCAAAATTATCCTTACTTTCATTTTTGATGAAGTAATCGATCTTTTTTATGACACTTAAAGCATGGTTGTTGAATCATGTTGTTAACTTCATAAGACATTTAGGAAGTATAACCTGCATCAAATGGCAGTCAGCATAAAAAAAATAGTCAAAAGGATTCTCATTACATTGGTGTTTATCCTATTGATTTTATCAATGGCAATAGGCGTTCTTATCAACTTTATTTTCACTCCTGCCAAGCTTACTCCGAAAGTACTCGAAGTGGCTAATGAATATATTGATGGTCAATTGGATTTAAGTAGCGTTGAGTTGACTCTCTTCTCCAGTTTTCCTGAGCTGAAATTAGAGATGAATGACGGGTATTTAATTTCGCATCAAGGGGACTCTTTGCTGTCATTTAAATCCGTTAGTGCTTTATTGTATCCTTTATCTATTATCTCGGGTGAGGAAATTAGAATTGATGAATTGCAGCTTATTGATCCGAAGTTGGACATTGGTATTAATGAAAATGGTGACCTGAATTGGGCGATTTTTAACCAATCACAGGATAGTGAATCCCAAGACTCGACAGAAGAAGTCTCACAGTTTAGGGAAATCATGGTCGAGAATATTCAAATCGTAAATGCATCAGCAGCATTCAAAGACCAAACGACTTATTTCAAAGCCAATGTTGAAAGCTTCGACATAGTGGGTGACATACGCTATGGGGGTGATGACCTTGATTGTAATTTGGGTTTGGACCTTAAACATGTGTCCCTTACACTGGAAGACCAACCGCTCGTGAACCCCATTTCCCTAGCATTGACAGCAAGGAATAAGATCAACCTTGATCAGAATAGAATAATGATTGATACTGTTCACCTGCAAGTGATTGATCATGAGCTGCAAGTTGAGTCAAAAGGGGTGGTTGAAGTTGATTCTACCGGAGCTGTAGTTGTTAGCTTGAAAAATAGATTGTTTACGTCAAATATTATTGAAGCGCTGGATTTGATTCCCTTGAGGTACATGAACCTTGAGGGTTTTAAAGGTAAAGGCGAAGTAGATTTAACTGCAGACATAAATGGAAAATATGGAGATGACAGCTTTCCACTGGTGTTGCTTAACCTTGCAATTACTGGTGGTGAGGCCTCTTACAAAGATTTGCCAAAAAAAATAGAGCTTTTTGAAACCAAAATCAGCTCTCGGGTAGATTATATTAATAAAACAACATCATCAATTAAACTTGATAGATTGAAAGTGGTTAGTGATGGGTTTTCTATTGATCTGAGTGGGTATTTTACTCAAATATTAACGAATCCACACGTGGTTCTAAAAGGGAATGGCAGGTTGAATTTTGAAGACTTACTTACAACCATTCCTTTTGAAGACCTCAAAGCCAAAGGCAGAGCAGAGTTTAATTTAAACACCGACCTTTTTTTGGAAGATATAGTTAACTATGATTATGGGAAAATTGGAGTTAATGGAAATTTCACATTGTCGAATGTCGACCTTAACTATTTGAATGATAGCATAAAATTCATTTCATCAGATGCTAAACTTACGTTCGGACAAGAGCAAAATGCAAATAAATTCGGACAAGAGAATGCTCGCTTACTGAGTTGTAAAATGATTTTTTCAGACTTGAATCTGAATATTGATAAAGTAGTCAACGCCTGGACTAAGAAAGTCAGACTAAATATAAAGACAATTCCATTGGATGATTCTACTAAGATATCACCTGTTAAAGCTAATTTTTTGTTGTCGAGTGGAACAGTAATTTTAGGTGATTCAATGTCTTTTGAGGCTAACAATATACAAGGGTTAGTGAACCTAAAATCCTCTAATCAAGATCCAAGGTCTCCTTCAATTAAATCTTCAATTACTGGTGATAGAATTCGTTTTGATAAGGAATTGAACTATGCGGAATTAAGGGATATCAATTATAATTTCAGGTTTGTGAAAAGAGAAGATCGTTGGCCAATAAAAGGTGATCTGACATTGAAAAATTTGGAACTTTTTAGTGTTTCATTCCCTAAAAAAGTATTCGTTGAAAATGCCAATGTTGAAGTGTCTCCAAATACACTTTCTTTAAAGGAGGCATCAATTAAGGTTGGAAGGTCTGATTTAAATCTTTCCGGGAAAATCTATCAGTTACAAAGAACCATATTTCATCGGGAATCCTTAAAAGCAAAACTGGATGTATCATCTGATTTTGTAAATGTGAATCAACTAACCAGAATAATGGACAGGGCCAACCGGATTGAAAGTGAAGATAATTTGGCCGTAACAGATACCCTGGAAGATGCATCAGATACACTTATGATGAAAACTTTTGTTGTACCTGATAACCTTGATTTCAATTTGAACTTAAATCTCCGAAAAGTTAAATATGGAAACCTTGCATTAAAAGCTGTGCGTGGCAGTGTCGTCATTAAAGATCAGACAGTCAAGCTTAAAAACTTAAGAATGAAAACAAAGGCCGCTGATTTATGGACCAACGCAAAATACGTAGCTCGAAGTGAAAAGAAGGCTCGGGCAAGTTTTGATGTGAAGCTAACCGATATTAATGTAGCTAATATGATGGAGGTAATGCCATTCATGGATACACTCTTACCAATGGCTAAAGATTTTGAGGGAATAGTGAATATTGGGCTAATAGGTTCAGCTAAGATAGGAGAGCATATGAGTGTCGATGAGTCCAGCCTAAAAGCTGTAGCCAGACTGGAGGGTCAGAACCTGGTATTGTTGGACGGAGAGACATTTCAATACCTGGCAAAGACACTGAAATTTAAAAACAGAGAAAAAAATGTGCTTGACACATTAGCGGTTGAAATGGCTATTGAAAATGGTACGTTGGAAATTTTTCCGTCCCTTGTGACAATGGATCGGTATCAAGTAGCTGTGGGTGGTATCCAAAACCTGGATTTAACTTACGATTATCATATATCAGTCCTTAAATCTCCATTACCATTTAAAACCGGAATCGACATAACCGGCAAAGCTGAGGAGTATGACTATAAGATTACCAAGGCAAAGTACAAGTATATCTTTTCAGATAAAGAGAAAGATAAGGAAAAGGTGGATGCGGAAATGCTGAAAAGGAAAAACGATATCTTGAAGAGTATCCAATTTGATGATTAAACTAAATCTATGCTGGGAGAAAATAGCATATTTAATCTTGTTTATTCAATTCGAATTGATTCCATTTTTGACTGATTAATACCACTTGTCAAAAACTTGCTAGCCATCCTTTCTGCAATAGCTATCTTTATTATCCTATATATTCTAAACCTAACCTCATGAAAAGATTATTACTTATTCCCACACTATTGATAGCGTTTGTTGCTGTCAGTCAGGAAAGCATTGATACCGATGCGATCGAAAAAATCAAAAAGGAAGGCCTTGAAAACTCACAAGTAGAACAGATTGCCTTTGAGTTGATAGATAAAGCGGGTCCCCGTTTATCCAATTCCGCAGGATACGAACGTGCAGCAACCTATGCGATCAACCAGCTAACTGAGTGGGGGCTTGAGAATGCCGAAAAAGAAGCCTGGGGTGAGTTCGGTCGGGGATGGGAAGTAAACAAGAGCTATGTCGCCATGACTAAGCCCTACTATATGCCATTCATTGCCATACCGGAAGCGTGGACCCAAAGCACGGATGGTCCGGTTTCAGGAAAGGTACAGTTTGTTGAAATCAACAACGAAGAAGATTTTGAGAAATACAGGGGTAAGCTGAAAGGCGCTATTGTAGCTTTTAAGCCCCGAGGAGATCAATCTCCAACTTTTAAGGCAGACGCGCTGCGATATACGGAAGAAGATCTGAACGAGATGACTGAGCCACGAACAGAGAGGAGACAGTGGACTGCTGATGAAATAGCAGCTTTCCGCAAACGCAGGGAATTCAGTCAGACCTTGAATACGTTCCTTACAGAAGAGGGAGTAGCATTAATCATCAAAGGAGTGAGAGGCAGCCACGGTACACTTTTTACCAGTAGTCCACGAGGTTATCTCAAAGATACGCCTAAGGGAGCTTGTGAACTGGAGATGGCGCCTGAGCATGTGAACCTAATGGCGCGACTGGTGGCCAATGGAGTGGATGTAGAAATTGAAGCGGAAGTAAAAACCACCTTTGATAGCAGCGATTTGCAAGGGTATAATGTGATAGCAGAGATTCCGGGCTCAGATCCGGAATTGAAATCTGAAGTAGTGATGCTGGGCGGACACCTGGATTCCTGGCACGGTGGTACCGGAGCAACGGATAATGGAGCCGGCTGCATTGTGATGATGGAGGCAGTAAGAATTTTACAAGCTACAGGACTACAACCTAAGCGAACAGTACGCATTGCATTGTGGGGAGGAGAAGAGCAGGGGATCTATGGTTCTCGCAACTATGTCAAAAACCACTTTGGGGACGATGAAACGATGACTTTGAAACCGGAACAAAGCAAAGTATCTGCTTACTACAACATTGACAATGGAACCGGAAGGATACGGGGTATTTATCTTCAGGGAAATGAGGAAGTAGGTCCAATCTTTAAGGATTGGTTCAAGTCATTTGATGACATCATGGAAAATACCACCATTACGGTGCGAAATACCGGAGGAACAGACCACCTGGGGTTTGACGCGATTGGTATACCAGGTTTTCAGTTCATTCAGGACCCAATTGAGTACTGGTCCAGAACCCACCATACCAACATGGATACCTACGAGCGTCTGGTAATGGATGATTTAAAGCAGATAGCTACGATAGTTGCCGGGTTTGTTTACAACACCGCACAGCGTGACGAGATGCTTCCGAGGGAAAAAATGGAGGAAGTGAGTTCAGAGTAAGTGATGTTCATATTTCGTAGCTTTAGATCATGAACAGGAACTTATACTTAGCAGGGATCATATGTTTCATATTGTCAATAATCTTCGTCTGTTTATGGATAATAAATAGCTTCGTTTATGGTATTGAGTTTACTGAATTCGTAGTATTTCCAAACATGGTGGTCGTTGATTGGGTTATCATCGTATTTTGTGAGATCATTCTCCTAAAATATTTTCATTTAAAAAAATATCAAGCTGCATTTGTGACCGGCTTGATTTCCGCGATCACTTTCATGGTGCTTTATACTTCTGTGTTCACCTTTTTCAAAGGTGTGGGATCAGGAGAGTATATAAACCTGATTCTTGCAGTTCACTTGATAGCGGCGATTACTTTTTCATTCAGTCTTGTTTTCTCCAAAGCCTCTGAAAGGCCTACATTGAAATATGCAGGTGTTCTGGGTATTGTGGTTGGATCAATTGTTCTATCCACACACATGTTTGGCCTTAATCTGGTAGAAGGAGCGACTTTGAATATAGTACTAGAAATCCAGTTTTGGTCTAGCAGGATAGGTGATGCCCTGATCCTGATGTTCTACATTCTGAATTTTTATCAGGAGTGGAAGTCAGACAGTAGTCCGGTGCTGGCATAACCAGCGAACTATTGCTTCACTTGATAATCGACAATAATATCCGTAGGGTCATCCACATTATATTGGATGTCAAATTTCACTCCTTGCATGGGAGTCATGAGGGTGTCCTGAATGGTGGCCATTACACCTAATTTGAAGGAGTCCATGTATACTTTATTATCAACGCTATATTCAAACGCAGCTACAAAGTATTTGTCGTCATCAATTTTCTCTGTTTGTGTGTCAGTGATTTTAGCCTGCGTAGTTTCATAGCTTTTGCCACAGGCAATAACCAAAAGTGCAACAAGTAGTAGAATGAATGAGTGAGATGATTTCATAATAAGCATTTAGCTCTGTAAAGCTATGGCTAATTGACAAACACTACATCTAGATCATAAAAAAATCCATGAGACATGCCATGGATTTTTTTTTAAGGTTGAAAATACTTTACTCTTCGCTTTCAGTTTCCTCTTCATCGGATGTTTTACCGTCAAGGTATCGAATCAATCCGGTGAAGTTTATGAGGTACTAATTATTTCCCACTGTTCCGCAATGAGTTTCACGATGATGATTTATTCATAATGGCCTTTCACTACTCGATACAGGATGTTAATCAATTTTGCCTGAGATAACTTCTACAATTCCGGATTGACTTGATAAATCACTGAGGCAGGAGGTCAAATTACTTCTTGACCAACTTTTTCACAATGGTTTGATCCTTTCTCTGAATTTGGATAACGTAGTTTCCTGAAGTAAAATTTGTAAACGCACGCTGTAGAGCAGCGATATTTTGCTTGAAGACGCTGTACCTTTGAAAAATTATTTTACCTGCATTATCCATTACAGTAAGTCCTACCAATTCTGTACTTGGGATACCCGCGATGTTGATTTCATTGGTGCTGGGGTTGGGGAATACCCAAAGCAGCCCTTTTCTGACATAATTTAGAAATACCATGTCGTAATGGGTAAAAGCTCCATCAAGGTCTACCTGCTTGAGTCTAAAATATGAATCCTCTCGAATAGCTACTTCTAACGAGTATTTCAGAACGCTATTGCTGTTGATTGCACCGTCTACTATCGCTACCGTGCTAAAATCAATACCGTTTTTACTTCGTTGTACCTCAAAATGTTTATTGTTTGATTCAGAGGCAGTACTCCATTTGAGTTTTGCCTTAGTGTCACTGATTTGAGTAGCGGTAAAATCTAACAAAGTGACAGGAAGGGGTTGTGAGATGCCGGCAATGGTCCATATTGAGAATCCGGATAGTGAGGTCTGGGATACGGTATTTAAGGTATTGTCATGACTTCCTCCTTCATCCGTCCATCCAAGACCATCATTTTTATAAAGAGAAAATGTACCATTAGCTTCATCAGAGATTAAAGAAGGATCTGTGAGATCATAGTTCTCATTGTAGGAGATTTCCATACTGATATCTCCTGTGGGGCTTCCGGTAATTTCATAGTATTTATTAATAGATATGCCACCGATTTGTTCATGTACTCTTCTGATATTTACTTGCATTGCTCCGTCACTATGTGCAAGACTGATTCCCAGACCTGCTATTTCTTCCAGTGAGGCATCTACTTGTAGATTCTCTGCAATGACAGCCCCTCCGTTTTCGGAAGAGTAGACAATATAATCATTGCCTAGGTCTTCGTTCAGGCTTCCAAAAGTGGGTCCTAATGTGATATTATTGCCATTAAGATCCAGTCTTCCTGAACCACTTGAAGTTGTTAAATTCAAAGGTCCATTAACAGTAATAGAACTCTCAAGTTGAATATTAGCTTCGATATTTAATCCATATACAGATATAGGGGCAGTACCTGTGATCACTGCATTTCCGGTCATTGTCACTGTGGCAAATCCGCCCATCTCCCCATGGTTAACAAAGTTCCCTCCAATATTTAAGTCTCTACCCAGATTCAGGAAAACATTTTCCTGAACGGTTAGATTGCCGGCAAGACCGGCATCTAATGTAATCTCCAGCACAAATAAATTAGCTCCGGCACCTGTATTTCGTATAATCACATCCTGAGGAACTCCACTTCCTGCGGTTGTACCCGTTCCGGACCACTCAAAACCGGTATATGTTGAGTTCAGGTCCGAATGTTCATAAATAAGTGTGGAAGTGGAAGAGTAAACTGGTGGAGTTCCTGAGTAATCTACTGAGTAAGTACCTAAAGGTGCCCTTTTATATAAAATACCATCTACATTAATACTTCCATTGTTAAATAGTGGGCTTCTAGAAGACAAATATCCACTAATATCATTATCACTGTCATATAAAACATTGATGATTCCTGCATTTTGAAACAGATCAGACCCTACAGATTCAATTCCACTGCCCGCTCCAATATTAATTGTACCAAGATTTGTAATGGGGTAGTCAGACAGACCAGCAGTAAATCCGTTGATATCAGAAGAAGGGGCAATATTGATGATACCCTGATTATATAAGGCTTCAATATCAGCATAGCCTGTAAGCTCGCTAGTGCCAAAGTTGGTAATACCGTTATCAAGGTGTAGATACCAAATACTATTGTCAGTACAGAGAATGTCCAGATTGTTCCAGTTGCTATAAAGATTAATCTGATTGAATGTATTACTACCTCCGGTCCATTCAGAGTCACTATCATCAAAAAAATCTAAACTGCTCTGGAATTGATTATCTGCTCCTCCCTCGATAATAAGATCTGAAACACCATGAAGAGAGACCCCTGACATGATATTCTGATCGCCTCCGCTTATTCTGAAGCTACCTCCATCATTTATTGTGATGCTATTTGAAAAAGTATTTTGTATGCCTCCTGAAATTAGGAGAGAGCCTCCTGTAGAAGCATGAGTAGTTATGGTACCATTAAAGGCATTGGTTCCTGCTGTGAATTCCAGAACTCCTGCATCAGCTATTGTAACATTGCCATTGTGTGTAATGCCGGAAATAGTTACTGTATTGGAAATGGTGATATCATCTCCGGGATCTGGCACCAGATTTCCATCCCAGGTGCCGGGAGAATTCCAGCTACCGTCTGCTACCGTAAAACTTTGCGAATGCCCAAAATGCCAGGATAAGAAGAGGAGAAAAAGAAAGGAGAATAGTTTATTCATTTTGTAGCTGGTTAGAGACTTGAAAGACAAGGAATGACCGATATCCTATTCGCTCTGATAAGAAAAGTGAAGCTGCTTGGTAAGGAACAGCCAGAGTGGTTGACATGCTTTCTAGTCAATGTTATACCTCGCGAATAACTTCTTAAAGTTATAAAAAAAATATAAATTTTACAATTTAAGGTAAAACCTCCGCCAGCGGAATTGATAGCTATATCAGTGGGTTCGACTGATTTTTTCGAGGGATTAAAGACGGAGGTTTGGCTGTAACTTCAGATGTGAATGTAAACTACTTCCCGATACAAAACTTCGAGAAAATGTTTTCTAAAAGATCATCAGTGGTCACTTCTCCGGTAATTTCTCCTAAGTGAAACAGGGCCTGACGGATATCCTGAGCAACCAGGTCATTGCTCATCTGCATATTGATACCTTCGATGACTCGATTGAGAGCATCATCCGTTTGCTGGAGGCTTTGCAAGTGTCGGGCATTGGTTACAATTACATCACTGGAGCTTTTGGTCTCTTGTACGAATGCTTTTAGGCGGTTCTTCAATTCATCCAGATGGGTTTTGCTTTTCGCTGAGATCAACACTGGGGACTCATCGGCAATAGCTGCTTTCAGTTCTGTTTTCGCTTCATCTACTTTGTTGCCCACCACCAGATACGGTACATCAGATTCCTTCAGCCCCTTAATCTGTTCATTAATGTCCTTTACAGAATCGTTAGCCAAATCGATCATGTAGATCACCATGCTGGCTTGTTTCATTTTTTCCAGTGTCCGCTTTACGCCAATGCTTTCCACCTGATCTTCCGTTTCCCGTATACCTGCGGTATCAATGAAACGAAACGCAATCCCATCAATGTAAATCTGATCCTCAATAAAGTCTCTGGTCGTGCCTGCCACATCAGAAACGATGGCTTTCTCCTCGTTTAAAAGTGCATTAAGTAGGGTAGACTTGCCGGCGTTGGGCTTACCTGCTATCACTGTAGGGATGCCGTTTTTGATGGCGTTACCATATTCAAAGCTGGCAATCAGTGATTGAATCAATGTTTGGATTTTGTTGATCAAATCAATCAATCCCTGCCGGTCAGCAAACTCCACATCTTCCTCTGCAAAGTCCAGTTCCAGCTCAATCATGGAGGCAAAATGTACCAGTTGCTCTCGTAAGTTTTTGATTTCGTCCGAGAAACCACCTCGCATCTGCTTCATGGCTGTCTGTTGCATGCTGGCATTTTCTGAGGCTATCAGGTCTGCCACCGCTTCGGCTTGCGCCAGATCAAAGCGGCCGTTCAGAAAGGCTTTTTGTGTAAACTCTCCAGGCTTAGCCAGTCGGGCACCTTTACTCACCAGCAGGTTTAAAATCTTCTGAAGAATGTATTGTGACCCATGGCTCGAAATCTCAATCACATCTTCTTTGGTGTAGGAGTGAGGCCCTTTGAAAATGGAAACCAATACCTCATCAATAATAGTATTCTGATCATCCCGGATGGTGCCCAGGTGGATGGTATGCGTGTCGACTTTCGTCAGGTCTTTACCACGAAATAGCTCATTCACAATTGGAATAGTATGAGATCCTGAAACACGGATAATTCCAATGGCTCCCTGGCCGGGAGGGGTTGCTAGTGCAGTAATTGTGTCATTGATGTGAGACATCCTGCAAAAGTATAGGAGAAAGAGAGATGAAGTGGTCTTTATCAGTGCGTTACTCTACAATAGGATATAAAAACTTTTACTGGGTAAATGTCCCCTTGAGGGGACTACAAGGTTGTTTTAAAGAGCATATTCTTTGATCGATTCTTTATAGCGGGTGTCATCCTGAAATTATCGAAGAATCTGGGGGGGTGTCTGCTTTGAAACAGAATCCAGTTCCCCTTTGAGGGGGAGACAGGGGTGACTTTACCGTCCACTCTACGAGATTCCTAAGTCTCACTCGTACCTCGTTCGCAAGGGAATTGGGATCACTTTCTCTTTATTGGGCTAGTGGTGACTCTATAAATATTCTATTAAAACGTAACCATTTGGTTTCTTTTTAGTATACTTGTAACCAAAAGGTTTCATATTATGCGACGAGATGTATTTCAAGCGGTAGCAGACCCTACGCGGAGAGGGATATTAGATATTCTATCCGAACATCCACGAAATGTGAATGAACTGGCCGATAACTTTAAGATGAGCAGGCCAGCTGTATCAAAGCATGTGCGGATTCTGAAGGAATGTGGACTGGTGACTACTGTAAAACAAGGCCGGGAACGATTCTGTCATGCCAATCTTGACAAATTGGGAGAAATCGCCTTGTGGGTACATCAATACCGCAGATTCTGGAATACGAGCCTGGATAAACTGGAAGAACTATTGAAAGAAGATAACACTAAATAATACAACAATGGATAAGTATGGAAAGCTGATTACAGACGATACGTTAATGTTTGAGCGTATGCTACCAGGTCCAATCGAGCGCGTGTGGGAATATCTGACCAATCCGGATAAACGAAGTTTGTGGTTTGCCGGAGGTCCAATGGATTTGCAACCTCAGGGAGACGTCACATTTGTTTTTGACCATGACAGGTTATCACCAAATCCTGATTCACCTCCTGAGAAGTACAAGGAACATGCGAATGGATCTACATCCAAAGCAATGGTACTGGAGTGCACTCCGCCATCAAAACTTGTCATTGAGTGGGAAGGAAAGGTCACTTTCCAGTTGAGTCCTGAAGGTCAGCATGTGAAGTTTACCCTGACTCATGAGCGACTTTCGGATGAAAAAGAAACTAGAATTGGGGTTATGGCCGGTTGGCATACACACTTGGACATTCTGGTTGACAGGATGAATGAAAAAGATCCTCCTGGCTTTTGGGGCGTGCATATGAGGTTGGAAGAAGAGTATGGAGACCGATTTTATTGAGTTTTCTTTGAGGCAGAATAAAACCAGATTCCAAATACTAACAAGAATCCTCCAGCGATAGCGATAGCTATTGTTGTTTCAAGAAGGAATACAATCAAAGCAGCTGACGAAACAAGCCTTATAAATTCAACCGGAATCCAGCTTCGCCGGTTTTCCATCAGTATACCCAGCTGAGCGATGGACCAGATGATGAAGCCTGCCATTGCGAGCTTGGTAGAAAGAACATAATTACCTGATGTGAAAAGGAAGTAGGCAGTAAATGTGAGTACCAGAACAAACTGCACAAATACATACCTGATCATAGGGATGTGTGGGTGTACATCAAACTTGCGATAGGTCTTTTTATTTACTTCAGGAGCCATCTGATAACCTCCTAATTCAACAGGTTGCCAGCCGGGCTTGTAGAAAAGGACTTTGAGCTTATTCCAAAAGCCGGGTGTCGCCTTCACCTGATTGGTCATATCAACAATCGGGAGGACATTCGCCCAAACCGGATTCCAGGTGTTGGTAGGTTTGGTCACCCCGTAGGTGGGTTTTTCTTCTTCCTGCTGGAAAGTACCAAACATCCGATCCCAGATCATCAACGTGCCTGCATGATTCTTGTCAATGTATTTGGGGTTTCTGCCATGATGGACTCTGTGATGTGATGGGGTATTAAATACATATTCAAACCACTTTGGCATCTTTTTGATTGCCTCAGTATGAATCCAGAACTGATAGATCAGATTTATTCCTTTTACTGTCAAAAACGCATAAGCATTGAAACCAATGAGAGCCAGGGGCAAGTAAAAGACCATAGCGAATGCGCCCCCGAAGGAAGCCTGTCTCAATGCAACGGAGAGATTGTAGTCTTCACTTTGGTGGTGTACCACATGTGCAGTATTCCATAAAAAATTGATTTCATGACTTGCACGATGAAACCAATAGTACATTAAATCAACAAGCACGAAGAGTAGGAGGTAGCTCCACCAAACATTGGGCATGGTTGCAATCCTGCCAAACTCGTAGACAAATTGGTACATTCCTATAGATAAAACACCCCATAGTGCATTGGTCACCTGAGAGGAAATCCCACAGCTGATGTTAGAGATTGCATCGTTCGTTCGGTATACTTTGACTTTCTTAAAAAGCTGATAAAGCAACTCCAACCCGATGAGGGTAAAGTAAAGCGGGATGGAAAGAATGACCGGATCAAAGTTCATATTCAAAATTACTAATTGGATAGAACATATCTTCAAGTGCTGTTTAGATTTGCGATATGACAAAAGCGATCAAAGTTCTTAACCGATTTTCCATTCTCCTTTTTTCAGCCATCTTCCTGCTGGTATATGCCTATCTCCCCATATCAGTAGACATGGAGATCGAGGGAGTTAAGCAGCTTCATAAGCAACACTTTTTCTACTATTTCTTCGGAGCATTTATGGTCTTGAATATCGCATTGAAGGTGGCTACTAGCTACGGGACCAAAAACATGAATGAAGAACTTTCGGCCTGGTCCAGATCTATTGTGTTTATTCTGAATTTTTATTTCACAACGATTGTCGGCTTCATTGGTGTACTCAATAACTCCACACACATCAACCCGGGAGACTATGCCTATCTTACTTATTTGGGTCCTGCACTTTTACTTATTTGGGTAATTGGATTGATTTTTTTATTCATAAGAAAGAGCAAGCAATAAGCTCAATATCAGGTTTTTAAATTGACTTATTTCAAGTAAAACTACTCGAAAGGGTTAGGTTGTTACGTGTAAGTATTGGATTTTTATGATTACTTTGGATTAGCGAATATTATATCATTCTTAACGACTTTATTGAATGGCTGAAGCGATTTATACCGAGGATAGTATTAAGTCACTAGACTGGAAGGAGCATATCAGGCTGAGACCGGGTATGTACATTGGGAAGTTGGGCGATGGTAGCTCACCGGACGATGGTATTTATGTGCTGGTAAAGGAGATCATCGACAACAGCATTGATGAACACATGATGGGACATGGTCGAACCATCGAAGTGAAAGTAACGGATCACAGGGTCACCGTACGAGATTATGGACGAGGTATTCCGCTTGGCAAGGTGGTGGATTGTGTAAGCAAGATCAACACCGGAGGCAAGTATGATTCGGGTGCTTTCCAAAAATCAGTAGGCCTGAATGGTGTGGGTACCAAAGCGGTGAATGCGCTATCAAATTATTTCAAGGTACAGAGTTACCGGGATGGTGAAACAAAGATTGCGGAGTTTGAGCGAGGAGAGATCACCAACGATGCGAAAGTTACAAAAGAAGAAGGTCGCAATGGTACTCAGATTATCTTCGAGCCAGACGATTCGGTTTTCAAGAATTACCACTTCATTCCGGAGTACCTGGATAACCTGATGTGGAATTATGCCTACCTGAACTCCGGACTTACCATTGTTCTGAATAATAAGAAGTATCATTCGGAAAATGGACTAAAAGACCTTCTTGATCGAAAGACGGATGCAGAAAATATCAGGTATCCGATCATCCATTTAAAGGGAGAAGATATTGAGGTGGCGCTTACTCACGCTAATCAATATGGCGAAGAATACTACTCATTTGTCAATGGTCAATATACGACACAGGGAGGGACTCATCTTGCTGCATTGAGAGAGGCGTTGGTCAAAACTATTAGAGAGTTTTATGGAAAGAGCTTTGATGCAGCAGATGTTCGATCAGCGATTGTAGGAGCCATTGCCGTAAGAGTACAGGAACCGGTCTTTGAAAGTCAGACAAAAACGAAGCTTGGCTCTCAAAGCGTAGGGCCTGATGGTCCAACCATGCGGACTTTTGTCAATGATTTTATTAAAACTGAGTTGGACAACTTCCTTCACAGGAACTCAGAGACAGCAGATGCGCTGCTAAAGCGAATCCAGCAATCGGAGCGTGAGCGTAAAGAAATTGCAGGTATTAAGAAGTTAGCGAATGAGCGAGCCAAAAAAGCCAACCTTCATAACAAGAAGCTGAGAGATTGCAGAATTCACTTCAACGATAAGAAAGGTGATGATACCATAAAGGATGAGACGATGATCTTTATCACTGAAGGGGACTCAGCCAGTGGATCCATCACCAAATCCCGAGATGTTCAGACGCAGGCAGTGTTTTCTCTTCGTGGTAAACCGTTCAATTGCTTTGGGCACACCAAGAAAGTGGTTTACGAAAATGA
The DNA here is from genome assembly GCF_965221965.1 of Ekhidna sp. Lineage (GTDB taxonomy): Bacteria > Bacteroidota > Bacteroidia > Cytophagales > Cyclobacteriaceae > Ekhidna. The sequence continues at coordinate 1,664,703 of NZ_OZ244926.1, read as the reverse complement.
AGAGTTCAACTTGCTTCAGCATGCATTGAACATTGAAGATGGCTTGGAGGGCCTTCGCTATCGTAAGATCGTGATTGCTACGGATGCAGATGTAGATGGTATGCACATTAGATTACTACTGCTGACGTACTTCTTGCAGTTCTTCCCTGAACTGGTGAGAAATAACCACATCTTCATTTTGGATACGCCTCTATTCAGGGTGAGAAATAAAAAAGAAACCATCTATTGCTATTCAGAGGATGAACGCAGGAAGGCCATTGCGAAGTTGGGAGGTAAGCCGGAAATCACCCGATTCAAAGGATTGGGAGAGATCAGTCCGGATGAGTTTGCAGGCTTCATAGGAGATGATATTCGTTTGGATCCGGTAATCCTGCAGAAGGATACCAGCATCAACGACTTGCTCACATTCTACATGGGTAAAAACACCCCTGACCGTCAGCAGTTCATTATAGATAAGCTGCGGGTAGAGAAAGATCTGGTGAAAGAGGTAGAAAAAGAAGTTGAGGCGGCCTGATGGAACGATCAAAGTCTTTGACAACTCGGGCTTTCGCTATTTACAAAATAACACTTGTGGTGATATTGTTCCTGTTTGTTGGATTTTATGCTATTACTCATATTCAAAAAGGAGGATGGTTTGGTTACCTGATTGGATTTGGATATCCATTTTTAGTTATGGCTTATTGGTATCCATCCTTTCTTAGGCGTATAAAATCAATGAAAGAACTGTCTTATGATTCTGAAAACTTGTACGTAAAGGAGAAAAATTATGAAATTCAAATTCCATATCATCTGGTGAAAGATGTGGAAATCGTAAGTCTAGACGGCCTTTATAAGTTTAAACTTTTTCAGCATGATCAGTTTGGTGATGAAATTGTCTGTAAACCATCTATTTGGTATCCTTTGAATTACAAGCGGATAGACGCTGAATTAAACCGAATACGTTCATATGTTCGAAAAGCGCATCGAGTGTATAAGGAACAAATAGGTTCTGATCGCTCTTTACCGAGCAATTAATTGTAAGAATTGTGCAAAAAATGATTTTTTGTAAAAAAAATACAATAAATTAGATCTTGTATAATGACAGCAAAGAAGCGATTCATATTGATGGCAGATGTGGTTGGAAGTCACGAAAAAGATGGCCAGGAGCTCATGGCCGACTTTCAAGTGCTAGTAAGCTATACCAATAAGATTTACAGTGAGTCCATCGAATTACCGCTAACGATAACACTTGGAGATGAATTTCAGGGGATTGTTTCATCCGCTTTGGCAGGAATAGACATCATACTTGCTATGGAGGAATATATTCTGGAAGAAGAGTTCGACTTCAAGCTCAGGTATGTATTGTATGAAGGAGTGATAGAAACGGAAATAAACCCTGATCAAGCGCATGAAATGCTCGGTTCGGGTCTTACAAATGCCCGGAAGAGGCTTAATGAAATGAAGAAGGACACTGGTCGCTTTTATATCTCTACTAAATCATCAACAGCCATCAATAAAATGATGAAGGTGACACAGCATTTCATCGATAGCTGGCATCCGAAAGATCGAAGTACGGTCTCCGGATTTTTACAGGGACATGATTATAAAGCTTTGGCTAAGATTCAGCAAAAGGATGAATCAACCCTTTGGAGAAGGAGAAAGAGTCTGGCCATAGAGGAGTATTTGCTTTGTAAGGATCTTATTCATCATTTGGTTAATGGATAAGCATCTTATAGAGATAAAGGGAAATAGGAGATTAAATGACTGTTTCCTGGTTTGAAATTTAGTTGTCAGTATAATAGTAATTGGTTATTACCGAATAAGTCAATATTGTTTTTAAATGGGAGAAGAACACGAAAACGAAGAGGAAATTCATGATGTAATCCCGATATCGGGGATGTATGAAAACTGGTTTCTGGATTATGCATCTTACGTAATTCTGGAAAGGGCTGTCCCGGCAATCAATGATGGGTTAAAGCCTGTGCAAAGAAGGATTTTGCATGCCATGAAGGAAATGGATGATGGACGTTACAACAAGGTGGCAAACATCATCGGTAGTGCCATGCAGTACCACCCGCATGGGGATGCATCCATTGGTGATGCTATTGTGAATCTGGGTCAAAAGGATTTACTCATTGACACCCAGGGAAACTGGGGGGATGTGCGTACAGGAGATTCTGCAGCAGCTCCTCGTTACATTGAAGCAAGGCTTTCCAAGTTTGCGCTGGAGGTGCTTTTCAATCCGCAAACGACTGAGTGGCAGCTTTCCTACGATGGACGTAAGAAAGAGCCTGTAACCTTCCCTGTGAAGTTCCCATTACTGCTTGCGCAAGGCGTGGAAGGTATCGCAGTAGGTCTTTCCACCAAGATGCTACCACACAACTTCTGTGAGATACTGGAAGGCTGTATTGCCACACTAAAGGGCAGGAAGGTGAAACTCTACCCTGATTTTCTGACAGGCGGAAAAATAGATGTGAGCGATTACAACGACGGAAAGAGAGGTGGAAGAATACGGGTAAGAGCTGTCATCGAAGAGCTGGATAAATCCACACTGGTTATTAAAGACATTCCATATGGAACCACGACCACTTCGCTCATCGAATCGATTGTAAAAGCGAATGATAAAGGTAAGATCAAGGTCAAACAAGTGATCGACAACACGGCCAAAGACATTGAAATACTGGTAAACCTGGCTCCTGGTACATCACCCGATATCACCATTGATGCATTGTATGCATTTACTGACTGTGAGGTGTCCATTTCACCAAATGCTTGTGTGATCGTAGATGATAAGCCTCAATTCCTTGGAATCAGTGACATTCTAAAACAATCGGTTGAGCAAACAGTAGACCTGCTTCGACAGGAGCTCGAGATTGAGAAAGCAGAATTGAAGGAGAAAATCTTCTTCAGCAACTTGCTCAAGATCTTCATTAATGAAGGGATGTATAAGCACCCTGATTATGAGAATTCCGGGGACATCCAGAAGTGCTATGAAGTATTGAATACGTTATTTACTCCATTCTTTGATCAGTTTTATCGAGAGATTACCAATGAAGACTATAAACGACTGATAGACAAACCTCTGAGTAGCATTACCCGCTTTGATACAAGCAAGGTAGATACCCAGATGAAAGAACTCCAGGAGCAAATTGAGCGGGTAAATTATAGCCTGGATAACCTTACAGAATTTGCTATAGAGTACTATCAGAAGCTGCTTGAGAAATATGGTGCCGGTAGAGAGCGAAAAACAGAAATTACGAATTTCGATACTATCAATGTGTCTGTTGTGGCTGCTAACAATGCCAAGTTATATGTGAACAGACAGGATGGATTTGTGGGGTATGGTCTGAAGAAGGACGAATACATTGGTGAGTGTTCGGACATTGATGACATCATTGCCTTTACCAGAGACGGAAAATGTGTTGTCAAAAAAATCCAGGATAAAGTGTTCGTTGGAAAAGACATCTTGTATGCAGGCGTTTTCAATAAGAATGATGAGCGCATGGTCTATAATATGGCCTATGTTGATGGAAAGTCAGGTAAGACATACGTTAAGAGGTTTCAGGTACTTTCAGTCACCCGAGATCGTGAATACGAACTGACAAAAAGTAAAGACGCCAAGGGCTCCAAGGTACATTACTTCACTGCGAATCCGAATGGTGAGGCGGAGATTGTTTCCGTATCATTGACTCAGGCTAGCAAAGCACGTAAGAAAGTATTCGACTTTGATTTTTCAGAGCTCGAAATAAAAGGCCGGGGAGCTGGAGGTAATATTCTGACCAAATACCCTGTACGCAAGATCGTATTGAAGGAAGAGGGTAAATCGACACTTGGTGGAGTGGATATCTGGTATGATCCGACAGTTGGTCGTTTGAACCGGGAGGAACGAGGAGAACATTTGGGCAACTTTATGTCCGAAGATCAGATCGTAGCATTTTATAAAGACGGATCTTATGAGACCACCTCTTTTGAACTGACCAACCATTACGATTTTAATAGCTTGATGGGCATTTATAAGCTTGAGGAAGACACTTCTTTTAATGCGATCCATTATGATGGTGAGTCCAAAAATTACTTTGTTAAGCGTTTTATCATCGAGACAAATACGCCGAATAAGCGTTTCTCCTTTGTCACTGAAGCGAGAAGCTCTAAGCTGGTGTTTATTTCGAAAGGAATAGATACGGATGTTGAGGTGAAGTACAAAGACGGGCGCAAGCACGAGACAAAGAAACTCGACCTGATGAATCTGATCGATATCAAAGGATGGAAAGCGATAGGGAATAAACTTCCTGTACAGCAAGTGATCTCAGTCGATTTGATCAAGGATGATAAACCTAAACAGGCTGAGGTAGATTTAGATGCGATAAAGAATACCATCAAGAGTGAAGTAGAGGAAGAGGAGAACCAGTTGGGGTTGTTTGGTGGAAAGAAAGAATAAATGGATCACCGGCAGGTCATCGAAACACTTGAAGTGTTTGTTTCTGAAAACAAGCAAACGCATATTGATCGGGTGCTAGCACAACGCACGAGGCATATCACACTGGTCTTTGAGGATATTGATAAACCTCATAATGTGAGTGCCGTGCTGAGAACTGCTGAATGCATGGGCATTCAGGATTTACATTTTATCAAGAATAAAAACAGCTATTCGGTTAACCCCGGAATCACTCAGGGTGCTGCCAAATGGGTAACTCTTCATCATTACAAAAATTCAAAAGACAATGTAACAGCATGCTATAGGGCATTGAGAAACGAAGGGTATCGGATATATGCGACTTCTTTGCATGAAACCTCGCAATCCATTGATGATTTAGATCCGTCACTAAAAACAGCAATTGTTTTTGGAACGGAAGCCGATGGAATAAGCAATGAAGCAGGGGAAAAGGCTGACGGGTTTGTTCACATACCGATGCAGGGATTTACTGAAAGCTTTAATCTATCTGTAAGTGCTGCAATATGTCTTACCGTTTTGAAATCTAAATTAACAAGCTGGCCACCACTTAGCGATCAGGAAAAGCTGGTTCTTCGATCAGGTTGGTACCGAAAAATCGTTAGAGAAGCAGACCTGATACTCAAAACAAAAGGAGTGAAAGTATGAAGATAACACCTCGAAAATTTCTCCGCCTGGGAATATGGATTGCGATAACACTCTTTCTTTTCATTTTAGGTACGAATATTTGGGTAGTACAGTCCACCAAAGATCAGATTTATAACTCAATTGATGCACCTGTTAATGATGTGGCATTGGTGCTGGGAACAAGTAAGCGGACGTCTGAAGGAAAGCCAAATCGTTTTTTTGCTGAGCGGATGGAGACAGCTGCAGCGCTTCATTCGTATCAGAAGATCAAACATATCCTTGTTAGCGGCGACAATCGTTCGAGGTATTACAATGAGCCCAGAGACATGCTGCAGGCATTAGGTGATTTGAATATTCCTGAAGAAGATGTGTCATTGGATTTTGCCGGACTTAGGACATTGGACTCGGTCATCAGGTGTAAGGAAGTATTCGGACAGGATGAGGTCACCATTGTTACTCAGGAGTTTCATTGCTATAGATCGCTATTTATTGCCAATTACTTTGATATGGATGCAGTAGCTGTCTCTGCGGACGATGGTGGGCCTATTGGCAATATGCTTGCATTGAGAGAAGTATTGGCACGAACCATAGCTGTCATGGATATTTATGTGTTTCAGCGTGAACCGAAATTTCTTGGGGAAAAAGTAGAACTTCCTATTTCTGATTGATCGTCAAATTCCTGCCCAATCTTTTAGCTGCTTTAGCGCATCTTCACATTGGGTATGTATATCTTTCAAGACTTCCTCTGTTGCTTTCTCAGGGTGATATTGAATGTCTTCAAGTGTTTGAGCACAAGGCAATGAAATCATCTTAGCTGAAGGTTTGAGCTGATGCGCGGATTTCGAAAGCTGATCCATATTCCCGTTTTCTAACTCTTCTCTCATCCTTCTCACAAGTGAGACATAGGTACTTTCAAAAGTTTCTATGAATTCATCTTTGAAGTCATCATCGTCTTCGCTGAGAACTTCCAAATAGGTAAAATCGATCTTTTCCATAATTTGCTTAATCCTGAAGATAAATCTAATACGTAAAAGAAACATCTAGGTAAAAAACATAGCCAAATTTAGTAGCCGCGTCATCGACAGGGGAGAAATAATTTTGTATTTTCGAGCCGAAAATTTGAAATCCCAAAAAGGAATGATCCCAGAATTTGAACCACTTAGAGAAGACGAAGTAGAGGTGATGCTAAAAGCACCTGTTTACGTTGCTATTTTAATTGCCGGTGCAGACGGTAAAATTGACAAATCAGAGCGGAGAGAGGCGATTGAAGTTGCCAGAAATAAGCAAAGCAGATCCAGAGAACAACTACATGAGTTTTATAAACTCGTAGGGGAACAGTTTGAAGAAAACTTCAATAAGCTCGTAGATGATCTTCCTTCTGGAACGGATGCGAGAATTTCAGCTATCACAACTGAACTGAGAAAACTTAACTTCATTCTACCTAAAATAGACAAAAACTTTGCTGTCAAATTCCACGCGAGTTTGAAAGACCTTGCCAAAAAGATTGCTGAAGCTTCAGGTGGGGTTCTTGGCTATCTGTCGGTGAGCTACGAAGAGTCACGTTTGATGGATTTAAAAATGATTAAGGAGATCCAATAAAAGATATTTCTATCAAAATCAAAAGCCCTGATTTCGCTAAGAGGTCAGGGTTTTCTTTTTATTTTAGCTCAATGCGCAAGTCAGGAATTGTACCCCCGCTCAGACTTTGCTTCTTTATGTGGCTTGTGTTCACCATTGAATTTTATTTAAGAATCGATCTGGGATATTTAGGTATTTATCCGAGAGAGGTTTCGGGGTTGATCGGAATTGTAATGGCCCCACTTTTACACGGTAATTTCAACCACCTAGCTTCGAATACTATACCCTTACTGGTGCTTGGGGGCAGCCTGTATTTCTTCTATCCGAAAATTGCTCCTCGGGTATTTCTTCATGCCTACTTCTTCACGAATATTTTGGTCTGGATCTTTGGCAGGCCATTTTACCATATAGGCGCAAGTGGTCTCATTTATGCACTGGCCTCTTTCATGGTCTTTCATGGGTTATTTAAGAGAAATTTCAAATCGGTAATAATAAGTGCGATTGTGATTTTTCTATATGGTGGAATGGCTTATGGACTTTTTAGTTTCGACGAGCGAATATCCTGGGAATCCCACCTAATGGGAGCTGTTGTAGGACTGGCAAGTGCGTTCACTTTTTCAAAATCCAGATCCTAAATATCAATTTCCTCAAATCTTCTGCTCAGGTCCTCCAAATCACTCACATTCATTTGGGAGGCTTCTGCTGTTTCCAGAACCATCTTCACATGCTTTTGAAGTGCTTTCCTTTGATCATCGGTCTGTACGAATGAATGTATATAAGTAAATGATTCCATCATTCGAATGAGGACAGAGGGGACTTTAGCGCCAAATTGCCTAATCTGATTGTAAGCTGCATCCATTACTCCACCAAAGGTGACAGGCTTGACCACCACTCTTAGATGTCCATCCCGATCAAATCTGTATGCAGATGGAAATTCTACCGTTGCTAGCTTACACATGATACCCGTTAGTTTATCAATGCATGTTATGGCTGTGTATGGATCATTGATTCCTGGGGATAAAGCACGGGAAGCAATCTCAACCATTTGGTGTACTGCAAACTCTGCATCCTGAATAGGGGTTCGAGCTTCCCCAAATAAAAAAACGGACTGAAGTTTTTCGGTTAGGTCGTATTCACACTCCTTTTCGGCATACACCTTAAGCAGTACTTGTTTTTCAATGATAAAATCTCCCGGATTGTTATCCAGGAAAATGAGTAAATTATGAGTTCGGGCTAATGCCATCAGCCCGTCCTCATCCACGGCCTGAAGATATCCGGTGCTTCTGCATGTGACGGTGGACTGAGTAGGTAGTACTTTTTTTATTTTATCTATGAGCGGCTTTTTGTCATCATCATTTTCTTTTCCTAATTCTTCCGGAAACAATGAGTGAATATCTCGGTGCAATCGTTTGCTGATATCTGACACCACTTTATCAGCCTGAATACTCATTGCTATATGATGAATAAAGATGATGAGTAGAAAAATATTCGCCAGGGCAAGAAACATGGCAAATAGGACTGAAATATTTGGCACGAATTCTACTTCAGCGGTTGACTTAACCGTACGTAGTACCAGAAGACAATAGATGAAAGTGGCAATATAAGTGCCCAACACAAATTGATTGAGTCTGTCATGCATGAAATTTCTCAGCAACCTTGATCCAAACTGAGAAGTAGCAAGCGTCAGTGCAACTAGCGTGATTGAAAACACCGTACTTGCTACGCCCAACATCGCTCCTGCAATGGTGGATAATATACTTCTTGCCGAATCTACTCCACCGGCGAAGAAATATTTAAGCCCATTATCCGGGCTGTATTGAATGATGCTATCCAGATATACAAATCCGATGGCTAAACCAATAGCAACGATTACAAGCAAGAGCGGCAGGAACCAGAAGCTTGCCTGAAGGACCTCCTTAAAATACAGAAGCTTGGTTTTCATTTTTTTAATTCATGAATTCATAAATGTAATACTTAATAGTATTTATATGATTACTAAAAATATTAGTAATTTTAATTCATGAATTATTTGAAAGGGAAGGGGGCACAGATTAATGTACCTAACAAATTTGCTGAGCATAGGATCAGTACGGAAGATGATGATGGAATAGATGAGGAAATGATAACGGAAAGGCCGAAAACAGAGATTTTTAAGGAGACTCCTAAGAAGATCATTTCTTCGAATAACAGCCCGGATATCGGGCTTTCTGCTTCAATAAATCCCTATCAGGGATGTGAACATGGTTGTGTATATTGTTATGCGAGAAATTCCCATGAATACTGGGGTTTTAGTGCAGGCTTAGACTTTGAAACCAAAATCATCATTAAGCCGGAAGCACCAGCTTTACTAGAGAAGGAATTTTTAAAGACGTCTTATAAACCGAAGGTCATCATGTTGAGTGGCAATACAGACTGCTATCAACCGCTTGAACGAAAATTTGAGTTGACCAGAAAGTTACTTACCGTTTTCAATAAGTATCAGAATCCTGTAGGTATTATCACGAAGAATGCGCTTGTTACTCGAGATATTGATATTCTCAGCGAACTCGCCAGCAATAATCTGGTTCATGTTGTTTTTTCAATAACATCTCTGGATGAAAAGCTGAGACAAAAGCTTGAACCACGAACTGCCAGTGCAGTCAAGAAGTTAAAGGCAATGGAAGAACTAGTAAAAGCGGGTATTCCTGTAGGTGTCATGAATGCACCATTAATTCCTGGTCTTAATCACCATGAGATACCCGAGATTTTAAAAGCATCAGCCAATGCAGGTTCTACTTTTGCCAGCTATACTGTAGTCAGATTGAACGGACAAATAGGAAGAGTATTCAAAGATTGGCTTACGAAAAATTTCAAGGATCGTGCTGATAAGGTTTGGCATCAGATACAAGACCTCCATGGTGGTAATGTAAATGATACTGAGTTTGGTAGAAGGATAAAAGGTGATGGAAAAATTTCTGAAATAATCAGAAATCTATTTGAGGTGAGTAAACGAAAATACTTTGGAGACAAAAGTTTTACTCCACTTGAAACTTCTCACTTTCGGAAGGGGGGAGCTTATCGTTTATTCTAATAAAAAAACCCTGACAATGATCATTGTCAGGGCTCTCTCTTCATACTTATCCAGGTTTTCTGGATTTAAGTTTCTTTTTAATCACTCAGGTGTGCACTCATAAACCATGCGCTACCTGCCAATGCCAAATCTTTCAAAAAACTGGAAGTAGCAGCCTGACTACCTTCCAAAAAGCCTGGCAAATGGATTAATACGGCAAAGAGTGCAAGCATTAACCCTAAAAGTTGTGTAGCTAATTTAGCTTTTTTACCAATAATAATTGCTACTGCTGCCAATAAAAGAGCAATGCCTGTTAAGTACACAAAAAAAACGGGTGCTGGTAAAAAGTCGGGAACCATTCCTTGCATATCATCTGCTCCCATAAGGTGAAAAATACCGAACATCGCCATAGGTCCGGCGTACATGAGTTTTCCTAAAAATCCTAAGCTTTTCATTTGGTTGAGTTAAGGTTGAAAATCAATGTTAATCACCTTGAAGATACGTTTTTTGAGAATCAATCGCAAAACTGATCATCATAAAACATCCAAAAGAGAGGAGAGATTATGTACAGTTGATTTTGGAAGAAGATACCAGTATTCATCGCCAATATAGACACTGTTGTTCTGTTGCTGTTTTGAATATTCTAGAGACTCAAAATCCATGTTGTAAATCAGCTTTATAAGCTCTCTGCCGATTTCCCAATTGAAGCTGACCTTTCCATCAAATTCTATCATTCGCTTCGAAAAGCTAAATAGAATCATATGTTTCTTATCCTCTAAAACAGACTGAAACTCTAATGGTGATTCAATCTCTGACTGCTCTAAAATCGCCTGGAAAACCTCCTGAAAGATTAGTTCAGCTGTACCAATGTTTTTTGGGAACCCTACTTGTCGTCCATCTAAGGCTATGTGCAAGTAAATGTTTGCGTCAGGATTTTCAGTGACGGATAGCTTGGCAAGCTGTTCAATATCTTCCTTCCATTTAGGACTGATTTTGCCGTTCCATTCAAAATCATCATCTCGTGTAAACCCTTCAGCTCTAAGTTCATCATCAGAGACCGCATCTCTATCCAGGTATTCTAATTGCAGAGATGCATCAATGGCTGTTGCTGAGATATCAATATCCAGAACACATGCATATGCGAAAGGCGGTGGAAGATGTTGAGGCTGGTAAGATATTGTGATTTTCATAGCAAAGACTCAAAATATTGTTGGGTTTTCAGACGATCGATTTTGTTGGTTTTTGTTTTGAAAATTTGCTGGTTAAAGAAGACTTCCCTGGGTTGATGATATTTACCTAGTGAAGTGAAGTCTAGTTTTTGATCGCCCCCTTCAATTAACAAGACAAGTTTTCTTCCCAATTTATCATCAGGCAAAGAGGCCGCCATGAAATCACATTTAATTTGACTCATCAACTGAGCTTCAATCATTTCCGGGTTTATTTTAATGCCACCAGAGTTAATAATAAAATCAGCACGACCAATCCACTTAAATTGCTTATTCGAGTGGATTTTAACTATATCATTGGTAATCAGCCATTTATTGCCCGTTATGCTGCCTTTAATCTTTAGTGTTTGATCGGATGTAGCAGCAACTTCGGTATCTCCGGTCGTAATGAATAATTCTTCATTTATGTGCCTCAAAGCAATATGCGAAACAGTCTCTGTCATCCCGAAAGTAGCATATATGTTTGAATCATAATTTGTCATATCGGCTGGCATATGAGCGCCCCCAATCAGAATAGTACCAAATCGTGAAATATCCTTTTTGCTAAGATTCTTAAATTGTAAAGGCACCATTGATGCCAGATCAAAATACTGACCCTTTTTAAAAGCTTGTTGAAGGTTAGATGTTGGCTCAATTATTTTAAGATCATGGTCAAAAATAATGGCTCGATAAACAACCATTGCTCCGCCGATATTTGCTGGGCTCAGACATAGCAGGGAACTCTTAATAGCATTCTTTGGATCGATGAATGCGAGTGTGGATTTAACACTCAGCTCGATCTTCTCCCTACTAATTATGATTTTCTTGGGTCTTCCTGTAGAGCCAGAGGTATAATGCGTGAAATATTTTTGTCCGGAATGCCATTTACGGATTAATTCCAACACAATATTTTCACTCTCGTTATATCTTTCCGTTGGAAGATTATCTTTTAGAATTTCTTCTAACTTTAGAACAAAATTTTTAGAGGTAACAATCACTGCACTTGGAAAACGAAGGGGTAATAGTAAACCGATTGATCAACAAAGATAAGCGGGCTTTCGAACTCGTATTTAACCAATACTATTCTATTATGGTTTTATACGCCGCTCGTTTCATGGATACAAGAGAGGAAGCTGAGGAAATTGTTCAGGATGTGTTTGTAAAATTCTGGGAAAAGTGTGACTCTCTGTCGGAAGACTCATCTATCAAAAGTTATTTGTATAGATCTGTTCATAATTCATGTTTAAACACTATCAAACATGAAAAAGTAAAGGATGGCTATAGGCAATATGTGGCACAAATGATGGAGTCATCCTACCAAAATGATTTTGACATTAATGACCCGGATACAATAAGAAACCGAATCAATGAAGAGATAGATAAACTGCCGCCAAGGTGTTCTGAAATATTCAAGTTGAGTCGGTTTGAAGGGCTTAAATATCAGGAGATTGCAGACCACCTGAAGATTTCGGTGAAGACCGTGGAGGTACAAATGGGAAAGGCACTTAAAGTTCTAAGAGAAAGTCTTCAAGACCTTAAAAACCTAAGAGATGCGAGCTAGTCTCTATCTATCTTTTTGTTTATGTCTCACTTTTGGATACGGTCAGAAACATAAAAATGATCTGGTGAATGGTACATTCGAGAATGTCTCCCTTGACGTAATATTTGATAGTTTAAGTACGCAAACCAACTATTTCTTCAGTTACAATTCAGATTTATTACCCAAAGGAAGCCTCTATACGATATCCGCAGAAAATACACCCATTGATCAGTTTTTATCACAGCTTTTAATTGGAACAGGCCTTAAATATTCTTTTTACAAAGATCAAATTATTCTCAACTACGAACCTCCTGAAAAGGTGGTCACACGAAGGAAAAATTTCTTTACTATCTCAGGAACTGTGTATGATGAGACTGGTCAGCCATTAAACAATGCAAATGTATTTTTGGATGGTACCACGATTGGTATTTCCAGTGATATCGATGGAAATTATAAGTTAGAGTCTATTCCTCCGGGCTATTATGATATTGTTTTTTCTCATGTTGGATATGAAAATGCGGTTTACCAGGTCACTGAATATAATGGTGGAGCACGTATAAGAAATCATCAAATGGAAATAGATATGGGTCAGCTTGAGGAAGTTGAAGTTGTATCCAATCGTATTCAACGAAGTGATAATAGTTGGCAATCTCATTACAGAACCTTCAAAGAAGAGCTTTTGGGGCAGTCTGAAAATGCATTACAATGTGTAATTGAAAACCCTGAGGTTTTAAACTTTGTCTACGATGATGGTTCAAATACCTTGAGAGCCTATACCCAACATCCACTTCAAATAAGAAATGATGCACTGGGTTATAGGATTAGCTATTTTCTGGAATCATTTAAGAAACAGGAGGGTGACCTTAGATTTCGTGGGAAAATCAGGTTTAGAAACCTTGAACCTTTGAATGGAAGAGAGAGGAGAGAATGGAGGCGAAATAGAAAGGGGGGGTATGAAGGGTCATTCAATCACTTTAAGAATGCACTCTTGAATAATGAATTACGGAAAGAGGGATTCAGAATTTACCGTTTAAAAAACCTTAAGAAATTTGAGTTAAATAAGGGCTCTGAAATCTCAGAGTCTGACATTATTGTTTTCAAGGGTGATCATTATGAACTTGATTTCAAGAATTATCTCATTGTCGAATACAAAAAGGAAAAGGAAAGTATGGCCTTTTTGAATCAGAGTGAATCAGTAGGCATTATTTATGGTCACCTGATAAACGATGAAGGTATGTTAGTTAAAAATCAGGGAGATCAAATTTCAATTCTTAGGCTATTGAAAAACTCCGTTAGACTAGATTTGAATGGTGAAATAATTGATCGATTTGGGCTGACTACCTATGGTTATTGGTCATGGGAGCGTACGGCAGATTTGGTTCCGATAAATTATGATCCAAAATTCGATAATTTGTAAAAAAGACTTAGGGGGTAAAGGGCTGTAAGTTGTTAATAACCAGACGATAAGAAAAGAATGGAAGAAGTACTAGCAAAATATTTTTCTGGAGAAGCAACCAAGGACGAAATAACATTGGTTGAAAACTGGAGATCGGAATCAGATACAAATGCAAAAGCATTTTTTGATGCAAAGAATGTTTGGCTCAATACTCATGCGAGCATTGAACCACCACAAGATTTATTGAATGAAATTTTAGTAGAGCATGAGGGTAAAGAAGTGCCGTTTATTATGAGGAGTTGGGTCAGATATGCCAGCGCAGCAATACTTGTATTGGCTATTTCATTGTTATTTATGCTCAATCAAAATTCAGTGGAGACGAATTATGTCAGTCATAACCTGAAAGATGGAAGTGAAATTGCATTGCACGAAAACTCCACTCTGGAGGTTTTAAAAATGGATGAGACGGTAAGAGAAGTTAAGGTTACCGGGAAAGCCTATTTTGATATTGAGCGTGATGAAACACGCCCCTTTATCATCCATACTGATAACGCCAAAGTAGAGGTGTTGGGGACATCATTTGTGGTGAAAAGCAGTGAAAGTACTACTGAAGTATGCGTTGAGTCCGGGCTTGTTGAGATTTCCAAAAGAACAAATAATTCAGATGCTGTCTCTGTGAAGCTCAAAAAAGGAGAAATGGGACTTGTTTCTAATAACAATAAAGGAATCATTAAACGAAATAACAATGACCTGAATTACCTGGCATGGAAAACGAAAATCATCACATTTGATGAGAGCACAATGGCAGAAGTAGAGCAGGTCCTGGAAGATGTTTACGGTATAGATGTAAGCTTTCAGAATCCAACGTTTAAAAATTGCAAACTCACTGCCAAATTCAACAAGAAGAAGGCGAAAGATGCCATCGAAATAATCGCTCGAACATTTGGTGTCGAGTACGAATACTCCAACGGAAAAGCAATTCTAAAAGGAAAGGGGTGTTAAAACCCCTTTTTTATTAAATCATGGAATCCACTTGATGTCATCAAAGTTTGGTTTCCTTTTTTCAAGGAATGCATTCCTCCCTTCTTTAGCTTCATCCGTCATGTAGGCCAGTCTTGTTGCTTCTCCGGCGAATACCTGCTGACCCACCATTCCATCATCAGTAAGATTAAAAGCGAATTTCAACATCTTGATTGAGGTAGGAGACTTTGCCAAAATCTCCTGAGCCCATTGAAAAGCCTCAACTTCTAATTGATCATGAGGAATCACGGCATTGACCATCCCCATTTCAAAAGCATCCTGAGCGGAATAGTTACGACCTAAAAAGAAAATTTCTCGGGCTCTTTTCTGACCAACCATTTTTGCTAGATAAGCTGAACCGTATCCACCATCAAAACTGGTTACATCAGCATCCGTCTGCTTAAAGATGGCATGTTCCTTACTTGCTAGCGTAAGGTCACAAACTGTGTGTAAGCTATGCCCGCCTCCAACAGCCCAACCTGGAACAACAGCTATGACTACCTTGGGCATAAAACGAATCAGTCGCTGTACCTCCAAAATATTCAATCGTGGCATTCCATCATCATCCACGTATCCCTGATGACCCCTGGCATTTTGGTCACCACCACTGCAAAATGCCCATCCTCCATCTTTCGAAGAAGGACCCTCACCACTCAATAGCACAACCCCGATGTTCACATCTTCCCGAGCATCCAGAAATGCCTTGTAAAGTTCGGCTACAGTTTTTGGGCGAAACGCATTCCTGACTTCAGGCCGGTTGAAAGCAATACGTGCCACTTTGCCACATTTTTTGTAGGTTATATCTTCAAAATTTTCTGCTGTCTTCCAGTCAATTGTTGATTCGCTCATGTATCTGCTTTTTTAATTCTTTGTAAACCTTTTGATTGATTTCAGGATCAGTAAAAACCTCTAAAACTTTTGCTTTATCAGAAGCCTTAAACAATCCTTCAAGATGGTTTGAAAGAGATTGTTCATCGTCTGCGGTCATGTAATCAATTCCATTCTCCGCACAAATATATTCTGCTGTTCGATTATGCCTTGTTTCAAAGTAATCTTCTAATTCAGGAAGGTTTGATGGCCCCTCAATTAACCGAAAAATTCCTCCTCCCTGATTGTTGAGAACAATTATGCGGAGATTGTGCAATGAATAATTGTGAAAGAATGCATTGCGGTCATACAGAAAAGCCAAATCCCCTGTAAGGAGTACATTCAATCTGTCTGAAACAAAACTTACTCCTACAGCAGTAGAGGTACAACCATCAATACCGCTAGTCCCTCGATTACTCAAACACGCTAACCCCTCTTTTACACCAAACAAATCTGCATAGCGAACAGGCATAGAGTTACTTAGGTGAAGCATAGCACCATCAGGAATTGATTTCAATACCATATTTGCAGCCTTGCTCTCTGAAAACTTAGCTTCTCTTGTGAATTCTTTTAGTGCGTCCTTCGTCCGATTCTCATATCCCCTCCAGCTGTCCAAATACGATCCGTCAACCTGGCTCGCATTGAGGGATCTTAAGAATTCTTTGATTGATCCTTTTATTAATTCCGGATCAGACTGATACGTATCTACTTCAACGCCAGCAAGATCAAAATGAAAATGCTTCTTTGGAGTATGCTTCCTTAGGAATTTCTTTAACTTCTTTGATAATACAGATAAACCGGAAGTGACTAGTAAGTCTGGTATTAGGTCTTCTTGATCCTCAATAAAAGCGTCCACATATTCAATACCATTTGAAAGGTTATTGAGAGGGGACTTGATAACCGGAATCAGTTTCGAAATAGATGTAAGCAAATGATCGAGCTCTTCATCTTTATCATTTTGACCGATTAAAATCAGTATTCTCTTGTGAACAGAAGCTTCAATTTGGACGATATCATTCTTTGATTTCTCTGGTGAAGGTGCTATTTCTACGTTCTTAAAAGTAAGTTGCTGATCCTTTTCGGGGTAAAAGGGTTCGCTGAAAGGAATGTTTAGATGTACAGGACCTTTGGGTAATTGACCAGATAGTTTCATCGCCTCGATTAGCCTGGCCTGATAATCTTCAATGTCACATTCATTTGAAATAACAGGCAAGTTGAAAGAGCCCTTCACATGATTTTTCAGCGACTCAAATTGCCGAATAGTTTGACCATCTCGCTGATCAATGAGTTCCGGGGGTCTATCCGCTGAAAGGATGATTAAGGGGATCTCCCGATAATATGCCTCCGCGATAGCAGGAGCATAATTAAGTAATGCCGAACCACTGGTGCAACAAAGAACTACTGGTGTCTTGGTCTCCTGTGCAATCCCTAAGGCCACAAACCCTGCAGAACGCTCATCCGGAATGATCCATTTTTTTATTCCGTCATGTCGCGCGAAAGATATGGTCAAAGGAGCGTTTCTTGAGCCAGGAGACATCACTGCATGTTTTACTCCAAGCTGATAGCAAATTTGAGATGTATTAAAAACGGTTGGGTTGAGCATGTGCTATATTAAGCCCTTCAAAATATTCATTTTCATTTCAGTCTCCTCATATTCTTTATGAGGGCTTGAATCCTCTGTAATGCCAGCCCCTGCATAGAATCTTACAATTCCATTACTCACTTTCATGCACCTCAGGTTTACAAACAGATCGATTTTATTTTCTAGATTGACTGGTCCAAGAAATCCAGAATAAAACTCCCGATCATAATTTTCCACTTGCGAAATCCATGGTTTAGTTTGCTCAATTGGCATACCGCAAACAGCCGAAGTAGGGTGGAGTAGCTCCAGCATTTGATCTGCCAGTCCATCAAAAGAAACTTCTGCATAGTCAACGATGAACTCTGTTTTTAGGTGTGCCAAATTCCCAGCCTGAATCGTCTTCGGACCATGTTCGTGAAACTCTCGTAACCGGATTTTTTTGAAGCAATTGATAACATACCTACTCACGAAAGCCTGCTCTTCAATTTCTTTCTGGGTCCAGGCTATTTCACTTAGGGTTTGATCTTCGGTAAGATGCTTTGTCCCTGCTAAAGAAACAGTTCGAAAGTGCTGTGAATCATCTGAGATTAACAGCTCCGGAGTTGCTCCAATCCATAATCCCTGATCAGGGATATAAGTGATGCTACAGAATGAATTATTGTATTTTTCGCATATACCTTCGAAGAATTTCCATGGAGAAAAATCATCAGGAAGTTCTTCATCTTTATATCTGGAAAGCACTACTTTTTCAAAGGATCCATTCCTGATTTCTTCAACAGCTCGACTGACATTATGCTCAAAGTCAGAAGGTGTCTGTTCCTGGATTTTGCTTCTAACTTGTTCTTTCTCCACATTTTCCTGGTTGTCCAGCTCTGATTTAAACTCATCTATTTCACCGGAAGTGATTTTTGGGTTGAGCAAAATGTCATCGGATTTAATGACCAAGTCAGCACTTATATAATGAGGCTTTATCGGATGGTTATCTGAATATCGATTAATCAGAAATCCCTGGCCTAAATCGGTGAGGAGAAAATCGTTTAGTTGATAAGCTCCTTTTAGAGAGATGATGAAGGTGATTTCGTTTTGCAGTGGCATTTTCCATGCTGCAAAAGCATATCCCGCCTGAATTAACTGTTTGGTTAAAACATGACGGTCTTGAAGGTTCAATTTATTAATTAGCTCTTTCACTACTTACGATCTAAAATAGCCATTGTTATTCTACTCACAGCCACCAATTGTTTGTCTTCATTGTGTATTTCAATGCCCCAAACATGGGTTCCTTTGCCCAGGTGAATGGGTTGCGCCGTTCCGGTAACCAACCCACTTCTCGCAGATTTAATGTGGTTTGCATTGATTTCCACACCCACGGCGTGCTGCTTATTCATGTCGATACACACAGAAGCTCCAACACTACCCATGGTCTCTGCTAAGGCTACTGAAGCACCTCCATGTAACAGCCCCATGGGTTGCTTTGTTCGGTGATCTACCGGCATAGTCGCCTTGATATAGTCCGCACCTATTTCAATAAACTTGATGCCTAAATGCTCAACCATACAGCCTTCTGACATGTGATTTAATGCATCTAACTCCAGGTACTCAGGAAAAATTTGTTCTTTTGCCATCCTATTAGCAAACCAAGATAAACGGAATTTGAAAAACAAGACCATTTATATACTTCGTCACGGAGAAACCGATTTTAATAGAAATGGAATGGTTCAGGGAAGAGGTGTAAATGCCTCTCTTAATGAGTTTGGAAAAAAACAGGCTCAACGTGCAGGTGAATTCTTTTCAGAGATCAAATTCGATCATGTATTCACCTCTGCACTCGTCCGGACGCATGAAACAGTGGGTCAATTTATCCAAAATGGGACACCCTTAACTTCACTGGATGGATTTGATGAAATCAGCTGGGGTAATCAGGAAGGGGTAAAGGCTAGCTATGAAGCCAAGAACCTATATGCTGATACGGTAAAGGGGTGGAGAAAGGGTGATCTTCATTTGAATGTAGGTGGTGGAGAAAATCCGATTGAAGTTATGAAACGCCAGCAAGCGGCAATGGATCAGGTGCTTGAAACGGCAGGTGAAAACGTATTGATCTGTATGCACGGTAGGGCCATGCGCGTTTTGCTTTGCTGGACACTGAATTACCCACTAAACTATATGGACGGTTTTCCGCACATGAACTGTTCATATTATGTGCTGGGTTATCGAAGAAACTCGTTTTACCTGAAAGATTTTAATCGGGTTGAGCATTTGCATTAGCATGCGCAATACCCATCTTAATCTCTCCCCATGTATAGCTATCAGGCAATGCCCCTTTAATTTCCCCAGATTTAGTTAATCCTTCATCAAAACATTTCAGGATATTCTTCAATCGATTGGGCTTGACAAAATCAGTTACGTCAACCTGACCCATCTCCACGAATTTGGCTAAATGCCCTTCGATAGTCCCTTCAGCTAATCCACGCTCTTCAGCTATGGCCTTAATAGATTTTCCTTCTTTGTACATTTCGTAGCTGATCTCAGCAGTTGGTGTTTTGTCTTTACTGCTGCTTTTCTGAACTGCATTTAGCTGCTTACTTGCTCTCAACTTTTCTTTTGTCAAAGGCACTCCTTCATTCATATGCTGAACAAGTAGGTTCAGCTTGACAATTTGTTTGAGTTGTGATGAGAAGAGTTCCTTAATCTCCAGTAGCTCAGCCCGATATGTTTTGGCTTGAGCCTGTGTTTTAAGTGTCCGGTATTGCTTGGTAATTCTATCAATTAAATCCGACAGCTTTTCATCAAAATAGTCTGTCGCCTTAGCCATACGTTCGGCCAATAGATGCAAGTCTTTTTCTAACAGAATCTTTCGCACTTGTCGGGTGAAGTTTTCACCTACATCCTTTAGCGGAAACGTGTCATTGATCAGGTCATCCGTCCAGGGGAGGTGCTTTTGCTTGAGCGATCTATTTTCGTCCTTATTGAATGTCTTTTTGTGATTCACCAGTTCGCGAAGCATCGGGTCAAATAGGAATGCTCGATCTGTAAACTCATTAATAAAGGCGTGCCGATCTCGCTCGAACGTTTCTTCAAGCTGTTTCGTACCTTCAAAACTGCTGATGTAGTATTTGAGTTGCTCATCCACAGCTGGTGATCGTTGGGGTAACGGGCTGGACAGAATGAGTCCCTCAAGGGAGGTGAGCCTTGATAGGGCCACATAGAGTTGACCGGCAGCAAACGTTCCTTCAAGATCCAGAATGGCTTTTTCGAAAGTTAGGCCTTGTGATTTATGAATAGTAACTGCCCACGCGAGCTTCAGCGGAAACTGTTTAAAGGTCCCCAAAACCTTTTTGTCCACTTCATTAGTGCTTTTATCAAGCACATACCGCACATTTTCCCACTCATATTGCTCTACTGATACTTCTTCACCATCTTCAAATTTAACTTTGATGCCATCATCGAGGTTAGAGACTTTACCAATTTTTCCGTTAAAAAACTGACCCTTTCCGCTTGGATCATTCTTGATGAACATGACCTGCGCATCTTCTTTCAAAGTCAAAACAGGCTCACATGGATAAGCATTTTCAGGAAAGTCACCACTTAAATCAGCTTCAAATGATTCCGATGAAGATTGTAGTTCAGCAAGACGAGTTGCGTTGATTTTATCTGCTTTATGATTATGTGTGGTCAAGTGGATGTACCCATCACGATCAACCAATTCAGGGTGATATTTTGAGTTGAGGAGTTCAACATCATCATATTCCAACTCATTGTGCCTAAGGCGATTCAGCAGATCAATAAAGTCCTGATCACTCTGGCGATACACCTTATCGAGCTCTACACGAATGGGTGGGTTTTCCTTCAGGGCTCTTGCTTCAAAAAAATAGGGTGATGAATAGTACTGTTGCAATAAAGCGGCTTCTTCTCTTTTCACCACCGGAGGTAGCTGCATCAAATCTCCAATGAAAAGAATCTGCAAACCTCCAAACGGATCGAATCGACGTTTTCTGAGCTTTCGCAAGGTAGCATCAATACAATCCAGCAGATCAGCCCGAAGCATACTTACTTCATCAATGATGAGCAGTTCCAACTCATTAATAAGCTTACGTTTTTGGGCGCCAAACTTTGCTTCACGAAAAAGGGTAGAGGGGGTATTTACCTGAATGTTCCTCTCTGAAAAAGGAATGTCTTCAGGTATGAAGGTCCCAAAAGGCAACTGCAACAGCGAATGAAGCGTAACTCCCTCAGCATTAATGGCTGCAATTCCCGTTGGAGCAGCAACCACAGCATTTTTGTAGGTGTTACGAATGATGTTTCGGAGAAAAGTGGTCTTACCTGTACCCGCTTTTCCGGTCAGAAAGATGTGACGATTCGTTGTGTTTACATAGTTAGCTGCTAGCTCAGCAGCATCACTAAAATTTTTCATACAACGAAGATATAACGTCTATGGCTTTGGGTAAATATCTCACGTATATTTATCTGTCAATCATGGCCAAACAAAAACAACATGCGGAAGTAGCACTTTGAAAAGAAGATGGCAAAACAAAAGATACATGCGGAGGTGGGGAAGCGTGTGATAGAGCTTTCTAATCTGGATAAGGTTCTCTATCCGAATGATGATATCGTTAAAGCAGAAATCATTGAGTACTACCTCGAGCTTGCACCAACCATTCTAAATCACATCAGAAGTCGTGCGCTTTCGCTGGTCCGATATCCGGATGGGATTTATGGGGAGCAGTTCTTCCAAAAGCATCGTCCGGACTGGACTCCAGACTGGATTGACTACAAAAGGCTGGGGCAGGAACGAAAAAAAGAATACGTAGTGGCTAAGGAAGAGGCTACTTTGGTTTGGCTTGCGAATTTAGCTTGTCTGGAAATCCATCAGATTCATAGTTTTTCCGAACATAGTGATAAGCCTGATTATATCGTTTATGATCTCGATCCACCTGAAGACGGGTCATTTCCATTGGCTGACCTAAAAGAAATTGCTTTTGCGCTTAAAGAGCAGCTTGAACGGCATAATTACCATGTGTTTGTAAAGACAACAGGTGGTAAAGGATTGCACTTAGTCACTCCAATCGAAGCGAAATACTCATTTGAAGAATGCTTTCAGGCCGCTAAGAAGGTGGCATCTGATTTTATCCAAAAACACGATCAAACGACTCTTCATATAAAAAAGGAATCACGAAAGGGTAGAGTGTTGGTAGACATTTATCGCAACAGGCCTTCACAGACGATTGTATGTCCTTACAGTCTCAGAGGAAAAGAGGGAGCTACAGCATCTACCCCGATTAGCTGGGAGGATTTGGAAGAGTTGCAAGATCTGAATCAATGGAATATTAAAACCACCCTTAGCAAAGTGCTGGAGGAAGGGGATGCCTGGGAGCAAATCCGGGGATGGGCGGTTCCATTGCATACCGATAAGCGAACGGTTGTAGCGAAAGAGCTACCACCCAATAAGCGTCATAAAACGCCTGAGCAGCTTTCCGATTATGAGAAGAAGCGAGATTTTAATAAGACACCAGAGCCATTTCAGTCTGAGCATGAAGCACCGGGCAGCCGATTCTGTATCCAAAGACATCATGCCTCTCACCTTCATTATGATCTGCGGTTGGAACAGGACGGAATTTTGAAATCCTGGGCCATTCCTCGAGGCATGCCACCGGTTCCGGGAGTAAAGCGATTAGCTGTGCAAACAGAGGATCACCCGTTGAAGTACCTCACTTTTGAAGGAGAAATACCCAAAGGAGAATATGGGGGCGGAATGATGTGGCTATATGCGGACGGGCGATATGAGATTACCAAAGAAAAGAAACAGGGCTTTTACTTTCGGCTTTCAGGTAAACAGCTCAGTGCGGAATACCGAATGCACTTGATGAAGGACAAGGAGTGGCTGCTTGAGCGGGTGGATATGCCGCAGCAAAATTTACTTGAACAAGTGATGAAGCCCATGCTTGCTGATGTCTCCAAGCGAGTACCCATTGGTGATTACTACTATGAGTTGAAATGGGATGGTATTAGAGCCCTTATTTATCTCAATGAAGGACAGCTCAAAATTTACAGTAGGAATGGGAACGATATCACCGAACAGTTTCCTGAGTTAAACGTACCTGAGCAAGCTTTTCGTATCAATAATGCCATCTTTGATGGAGAGATCGTATGCCTGGATCAGGAGGGGAAAGCCAATTTTAAGAAAGTAATTAAGCGATTGATGAGCAAGAAGAATTTTGATTATGAATCGAAACGCACACCGGCATATTGTTACCTCTTTGACTGTTTATATCTTGATGGCCGATCACTAATGAATGATCCTCAGGACAGAAGACGATGGTGGATGATCGATTCGTTGAGGGTAGGTGAAACCAACTATCGAGTGAGCCAATCAGAAGAAGATGGTAAAGCACTATTTGCTGCTGCAAAAGCTCATGGGCTAGAGGGCATTGTTGCTAAAAAAATTGATGCAAAATACACCCCTGCCAAACGAAGTGACGCGTGGATCAAAGTGAAGGTGAAGGACACAAAAGATTGCCTGATCATTGGGTTTACTCAAGGAGAGGGAGAGCGTGAAAAATATTTTGGATCGCTACAACTTGCAGAAAGAAATGGTGATCAACTGATTTATCGTGGCAGGGTAGGGACTGGTTTTGATGATGCATTACTGAAATCTTTGACTAAACAGTTTGTTGGTTTGGTTTTGGCTGAAAAGCCAGTTGAAGGAGAGGTACATGAGGAGAAGAAAACCGTTTGGTTGCGACCTGAATTGGTATGTGAGGTTGAATACTCGATGATTACCGATAATGGTACGTTCAGGGATCCGGTTTTTAAGAAACTAATCGACAAGATCTAGAACGAATCGTATCTGTTGAAGTAGCGAAACACATCAATCATTCCTCTTACATCCGATAAATCAATATTTCTTAGAAAGACATAATCTTTTACATCTCTCTTACCAAAAACATCATACAAATCTTTGTCTCCTTTCACCTGAATCACATTTCCTTCGATCATTGTAAAGAACGATTCATCTTCCTCAAGCAGAGGATGATCACCGGACACAAGAACCTTATAAAAGGTCGTGTGATGTTCTTCGTAGATCGGTATAAATGTCTCACGGTTCTCGTTTAGTAAAGTAATCTGCTGGATATCATTAAGAAACATCCTATTAAGAGAGTCTTGTTGAACTAGAATAGATCCTGAATCAAAATTTATTTTCACTTTGCCATAAATGGTGTCAGATCGAATGATTACATATCCATCTTCTGGATCTTTTGCCTGTGCATCAAGTAGTCCTGAAATAAGGATTAAGGTAATTATGAATAAGTTTCTCATGGTTAGCTGTGTTGTATCGCAAACAAGCAGCAATAAGATGTTTTTATAAAGTCGTCAGCCCAGAATTGACAGAAGAATGACGGGTGGTTAAAATAGGATTAATATGTCGCGAGAGTTATTATGAATTTATTAATCGAATGAATATTCCGGTTGAAGATTCGAGTGTAAGTAAATTGACTATGATTTTTTTGAGAGAATACACTAATAATTACCAAGTGAACAGGTAGTTATATTTGATTAAATCTAAAAATGAATAATATTGTATGGATATTTTCTAATACCGGCAAATGGAGAATACAATGAAGAGAATTGTGCTGATTGATGATGATTCTACTACAAATTATCTCAATAAACTTATAATAGAAAGAGCAGCACTCGTGGATGAAGTGCTTACTTTTGAATCAGGCCAGGAGGCTTTAGATTATTTCAGGAGAAATAAAAGTGACGAAGATGTTTCGCTGGTTTTATTGGATATCAATATGCCTGTTATGAATGGATGGCAGTTTTTAGATCAATATCAAGCCTCGAATGGGAGTGAATCAAACAAAATTGTACTTCTTTCTTCATCGATTAACCCTGCGGATAAACAAATGGCAGATAAGAAAAAAAGTGTACTTGACTTCAAATCTAAGCCTTTATCTGTGGAGATGCTGAATGACCTTGTTACTTCTTATCTGCAAGCGAGCTAACTTCTTTTGGAAACTCCATTGTAAAGGAAGAACCTATACCTTCTTCACTTTCCACCTTAACAAGACCATTAAGAGAGGTCACTCTATTTTTCACAATAAATAGACCTATGCCACGTCCCTCTACATCCATGTGATAGCGCTGATACATTTTAAATATTTTATCAGAAAATTTATTTAAGTCAAATCCTCTTCCATTATCCGAAATTTTGATGAAATTATGGAGTTCATCTTCGAAGGTTTCTATCCTGATGTGTAACCTTTTACTCGGCTCAGCGAACTTAAGACTATTTGAAAGTAAATGATAAATAGCATCTGAAAGAAATGGTTTGTAAGTCCTGATTCTTTCCACCTTAAGGTCTTGCTCAATCGTAATGTTTAGCGATTTTAGCTCATTCTTTAATAAATCCAGAACATCCTTAAAAAGACGCTCAAGTGATAAGTTTCTGAATTCACCAGAGCTAGGATCATCTTCATTTAAAACAGTGCTAAGTTCTTTAATGACTTTATCTATACGATTAGACGCTTTACTTATTTTGGAAATAATCTCATTGAAGTTGCCCTCTTCTTCCGGAATCTCTTTGAGATATTCTGAAAACCCAATGATTTGAGTTAAAGGCTCCCTTAGGTTATGGCTTATTACACTATTAAACTCTTTAAGGCTTTTGTTTCGAGTTCTAAGCTTCTTAATCAATTCTTCTTTTTCAATTTCTAACCTGTTGCCTCTTTCTTTAGCTATAGCTACTACAAGAAGATCTGCTAGTGAGCCCACATATCTCTGTTCTTGAATTTCCCATTCACGCATGATTCTGTGAGTCATTGTATAAGAGATAAACCCAACAAACTTACCGTCAATTAGTATTGGGGCATTCAAAATAGATTCGATTCCAAATGGTTTGAAATATTGTTCATATATATCGGATAGTCGCTGATCCTTGCTAATGTTACTGACCGCTACAGTTCTTTGACCAAGAAAATCATTAAAAAATCCGGGGAATTGATCTCTTGTGAATCTCACCTCAGGAATATTTGCGGAACCCTTTCTTTCGCTTTTGGCAGCCAAATAAATGGATTCTGTTTGTTCATCCAGACACCAGTAGGTTGCACGGTCACATTTGAGAACCTTGCGAGATTCAACAATAATGTTTTCTATGAAGGAATTTACATCCAGTCCCTGCTCATTTAGTTTTCTTGAAAATCCAAGAAGAGATCTGGTAAAATCAGCATCCTTTTCTAACTCCATTCTGGATTTCACTCGTTTACGATACTGATATGTAGCAAACCCAAGACCTAAAACAATAGTAAATGCGAGTACAATTACGATTAGTCTTGCATCTTCTTCTGCTTTTTGCTGAATTTGCTCTTGCTTCAGAAGTCTGTTTTCAGCCAAGATTAATTCTGACTGAAGGGCTGTCTTCATTTTTTCTACGTTAGATATGAACTCTGTGTTTCTAATGCTATCGCCAAGATTTTTATGTTTCTCCAGATAATAAGCAGCTTTATCAATATCTTTTCTATTGAGATAGAAATTATAAAGTTGATTGTATGTTTCATCAAGTAAATCATTGGCCTTGGTTTCCTTAGCTATTTCCTCGGTTTTTTGCCAATAGAATAAGGCACTATCATACTCATTTATCTGATGACCAATGTAATAGCTACCCAACTTAAGGTATGATTGAATTAATCCTCTCTGATGATTTGCTTTTTTACGAACTTCGATCGACTTTTTCATTAATTGGATGGCATTCCTTGCTGAGCCTCTCAAGAATTGACACTCAGCCAGTCCATAGTATCCATATCCCTGACCTCTGACATGATCAGAACTTACTGCATTGGATAAACACTTTCTAAAGTTCAACTCAGCCTCATTAATTTTCCCTTGCATCAAGTTCACTTCTCCCAAATTGGAATAAATAATAACAGGCCGCTCTTCATCTACTTTTTCAAGGGCAATCGAAAGAGCCTTATTGAAATACTTAAGACTAGAGTCGTAAATTTCTTTTCTGCGATATACTTCTCCTATGTTATTGTGTAGTCTCACATACTCCAAAGGATACTTGAAAGCATCGTATGATAGAGCTTCCAGATAATAGGAGAGCGCTTGATCTGGTAGCCCTATGATCAAAAAGCTATTTCCTTTGATGGTTGTTGCGCGTAACAGTCCGCGTTGGTAGTCAAGAGCCTTTGCAGCAGATATCGCAAGATTGGTGTAATAATTAGAGTTTTGTTGGTCAGTAACGCTTAGCTTAAAGGCGATTTTATTTGCTACATCAACATAAGTAGTATCATCGGTGGATAATTCATTTAAAACAACTTGCAGGCTATCTAACTCAAAATCTTGAGCTACTAGGATTTGGCCACAGAGGAAGGCATTTAGAAGAAATAAAAATTTCTGCATTCTAATTATCTAAGGTAGCCTTTACCTTTGGAAAATATGGCATCTGACTATACCCAAATTATTAAAGATATTAATAGCGGAACGTTTGCTCCGGTTTATTTTCTACAAGGCGAGGAGTCGTTTTATATCGACAATATTATAGAAAATATTGAAAATAACGCACTGGATGAAAGTCAACGTAGCTTCAATCAAATTGTACTTTATGGAAAAGACACTACTTTGACGGATGTGATAGGTGCAGCCAGGAGGTATCCTATGATGGGTGAACGTCAGGTGGTGATTGTCAAAGAGGCACAGGAAATAAAGGATTGGAAAAAAGAGGATAAACAAACGCTGGTGGTCAATTACCTTGAAAATCCACTTGCCAGCACTATCCTTGTTTTTGGATATAAGTATAAGTCCGTAGACAAGCGAACCAAGTTTGGGAAAGCAATCGAGAAGAACTCTGTTTTCTTAAATGCCAAAAAGTTGTATGATAATCAGGTGCCCGACTGGATAAGAAACTATTGCAAAAGCAAGGGAGTGAAAATAGATGATGGGGCTATAATGATGCTTGCTGAAAATATTGGCAACAACCTTCAACGTCTGGCAAACGAAATAGAGAAACTTCTATTAAATGTTAAAAACGGGGAAGTGGTTAATTCGGCCATGATTCAGAAGTATGTAGGAATAAGCAAAGACTACAACATTTTTGAGTTGCAAAAGGCTTTGAGTGCAATGAACAAACTGAAAGCATTAAAAATAGCGCACTACTTTGCCTCCAATCCGGGCAATAATCCCCTGGTTCTTACGATTTATAGCCTGTTTTCTTATTACAGCAAGCTTCTACTGATTCATCATTCGAGTGATAAAAATGAGAAAACGCTGGCTTCCTTAATTGGCGTAAATCCTTTTTTTGTTAAAGAATATATTCAAGCGGCGAGGAACTACCCTGTTGGTAAGGTGGCCCAAAACATCAAATTCTTACATGAGGCGGATATGCAATCAAAAGGGATCGGCTTTGCTACGAAAAAAGAAGGTCCTGTTCTAACAGAGTTGGTATACAAATTGATGAATTAGTACAATTTGAAGCCAAAATTTCGTTCCAATTGATGGTCAAAAACTGTTTAGCATTGAGAAAATTATTTTTTATTTCGTTCGTCGTAATAGCTTCGGCGCTCCACGCTCAGAACTCTACGAAAAGTGAAGATTTTTCAGAAATGGAAGCATTTGAAAGCTTTCAGGCAAGAAAATACGAAAGTGTAATTGGCGATCTTAAAAAGACTGCATCGCGTTCTCAAGATGAGGAAATTTTACTCTTGTTGAGCGAAATAAAGACTGGTAAAAGGGACGCATACAAAGTGGAAAAGTGGTTGGAGAGAAATGACAAGCATCCAATACAGCCACTTGCCTCTTATCATCTTGGCGAGTTCTATTTCTACGCGAAAGATACGACTAAAAGCAAAGCGTACCTGGCTTCCGTATCGCCCAATAACTTAAGCACTTATGACCAAGCCTCCTATGGTTTCATTTACGGCGTGTTACAATTGGATGATGAGTACTATGAAAATGCAAAAAAACTATTTCAATTCTCACGAAGGAACGGATTCTCAGCAACGAATAAGTTGGATTATTATGAGGCCTTCGCAAATTATCATCTTGGCGATCAGGAAGCAGCACTATCAGGGTTTGAAAAAGCAAAGAGTAGTGAAGAGTTTGGGACTTCCTCAAGGTTCTTCATTGCTAAAATTCAACTTGAGAACAACCAGATTGACGTGGTTATTGCCTTAGCTCAGGGTGAACTTTCCGACGAAAAAACAATCACGAACTCAGGGTTCTATCAGCTGATAGGAGAGGCATTTGCTCTAAAAAATAATGTAGCTAAAGCTGATGCCTATTTTGAGCGAGCGATTGAATTACATCCAGGAAGGCCCACAGCCGCTCTTTATTATCAGGCAGGCGTTTCTAAATTTAAAATTGGAAATGAGGATCAGGCGATTGAATTCTTGACCGAGGCGGGTATTCAAGGCGGAGAGTATGCATACCTTAGTGCATTTCAGCTTGGAAGGCTCTATTTGAAAAAGCAAGCGTTCGAGAAGGCCCTTTTCGCGTATATAGAAGCATCAGCATCCGATGACCGGATAATCAAGGAAGAAGCATACTATCATGCCGCCCAAATAAATGCAAAGCTTGGCAACTATGCAGAGGCAATTAATTATTCATCTGACTACCTCGAGAAGTTTGAAAATGGAAGTAGGGTAGAGCAAATCCAGAATTTGATAGCGGAATCTTATCTAAGAACCTCCAACTATGATTTGGCAATCAATCACTTACAGTCTACCGGTGTATCAAATAACACACAAAAAGGTGTTTACCAGAAAGTGACTTTTCAGAAGGCAGTATTAATGTTTAATGACGGTGAGTTTGTAGAAGCAAAAAAATGGTTTCGCGAAAGTCTTAAGCATACACCCAGTTCAACAATAAAAGATCAGGCCTACTTTCATTTAGGTGAGATTGCCATGAGGTCCGGTGATTACCGTTTGGCACTGGAAAATTATCAGAATCAAACACAAATAGATCCGGTTTCAGATTACGGAATTGGGTATGCTCTTTACAACCAACAGAAATACGAACGGGCAATACCTTATTTCAGACAAGCATATAACACTGTGGATACTAAAATGAAATTAGATGCGCAAGTGAGGCTTGCCGACTGTTTATACGCTACAAAATCCTATAATGAAGCTCGAATTTTGTACAATCAAATGAGCTCAAAAAGTAGTTCACCTTATATTGAATTTCAATTGGGAAAAACCCAAAAGAATCTAGGGAAAACAGATGAAGCCATTCAGTCGTTCCAAAAGGTATTTGATTCACCCACGTATGGATCAGTAGCTCGATTTGAAGTGGGTATGATCCATTTTGAAGCAGCTCGTTTTAAGGAAGCAGAGACCTATTTCACACAAGTCATAGAAAAGTATTCCGACTCTGAATTTGTTCCGGAAGCCTTGCTTAACAGAGGGATTACCAGGAAAAATCTGGGAAAGATGGCGGCATCTGGTGCAGATTATTCAGCTATTCTTGAGAAGTATATTACCTCGGAATTTGCACTTAATGCAATTCTGGGACTTCAGGAATTGCAACAAGCCGGATCTCGAGTCAATGACTTAGAAAAGTACATAGCCGATTACAAAAAAGCTAATCCGGAAAGTGGTAGCCTTGAACTCATTGAATTTGAGGCTGCTAAGCGACAATATTTCGATTTTGCCTATGCGGAAGCTGCTGTTTCTTTTAAAAAGTACTTGAAAGACTATCCTGCCAGCAACAATCAAACAGAGGGTAAGTATTACTTAGCTGATTCCTATTACAGAATTGACCAGCTAAAGGATTCAAAAGAAGTCTTTGATGATTTAAAAGATCTTAGAAACAACCTCACCGGACGTATTTTATACAGGTTGGGCGATATCAATCTACGGCTTGGAAATACTCAGGAAGCGAAAGAAGCCTATCTTCTTCTCAGAGATTTGAATCTAACACCAAAAGATACTTACAATGCTCGCCAGGGGTTGATGATGCTTTACTTTGAATCTGGTAGCTTCAATGAAGCCATTGCAGTTGCAAATGAAATTGTAGATGCTGAATGGAAACCTCTGAACGGGGATAAGGAAGCCATAATGATCAAGGCCAAGAGCTATCTTAATCTGGGCAATAAGAATGAAGCAACGGATGAATTCAAAAAGCTAACTGCCAGTAAGGACATATTCGGAGCAGAAGCCAACTACCTCCTTGGCCTAATGGCTTTTCAAAACAGTGAGTACGAACACTCACTTAACACACTCTTCAATTTGAATGCTAATTATGGAAGCTATCAGGACTGGGTCGATAGATCTTACCTGCTGATAGCAAAGAATTACATTGAAATGGATGAATTATTTCAAGCTAAAGCAACTTTAAGATCCATCATTCAACATGCTAAGCTTGAGAAAGTTAAATCAGATGCCAAAACATTGCTTAATCAAATTGAGCAAACTTCAAATGCTGGTGATACCACTCAAAGTAAAGGATAAGATGAGAATAATAATTGTATTCATATTGGCCGTGATGTTTGGGCAAGTACATGCTCAGGTTGATAGCACAAGCAACAAGCAAGGAGAGATTTTAACCGGTGAGGTTGTGGTTGAAAAAGACAAGAAAATCACGCTTCCTCAGGTAGATAAGATTTTCATCAGAAGTACTCCACCATCATTTTCCAGTGAGGCAATCAATGTAAAATTCGAAATAAGTGAACCCGACTTTAAATGGCCTGATTACAAGTCAGATGTTCCTTTTCAGTTTGTAGATGAACCGTATCCTTCGGCAGAGTATCAGAACTATGTTAAACTGGGATATGGCAACTTCAATTCACCGTTGTTTGAGGCTGGTCTTTTTCAAACATTAGGTGCCTGGGATAGCAGAGCAAAGCTCTTTTATGAACAGTTTAAAGCCGGACCTGTAAATGAAGAAAATAGTGGTAATTCACTGGCAGGCATTGATGTTTCCGCATCGCATAAAAAGAATGGGTTTTCCATAACACCTGCTGTTTCATTCAATCAGCATAAGTATCATTTTTATGGAAATACCAATCGGGTCAACACTGGCTTCTCTGATGCAGAAGCTGATGAAAGTACATTTCAGAATCTCTACGCCAATGTGAATGTAACTTGGGAGAAAGGTGATGTTGAATTGGACTTTACTCCTTTTATGACTTCCAGTATTCAGTCAATTAATCCTTCTAACGATGAAAACGGTGAAGTGAACATTGGAGCGAATGGACAGCTTAGCTACAAAATAGGTGATGCTTTTACAACGGGATTTGAGATTGATGGTCAGTTTGCGAATTACGATGGCGGTCTGGCATATGATCGATCATTGATCAACTTAAATCCATGGGTTACACATCGAAAGGATAATTTATCCATTACAGCCGGTTTTGTCGTCTCATCAGGAAAAGTTGACTCTGAGTCAGAAACAGGTTTTTATCCAAAAGCAAGGGTGGAATATAGCCTCACAGAAAAATGGACTGCTTTTGGCTTGGTTTCAGGGGGACTGCAGTGGAACGGTTTAAAAGGATTGATAAGTCAAAATGAGTTTTTGGATGACTCGCTGGCGATAACTCACACAGAAAATACATTTAGCTTGGGAGGGGGGATAAAAGGTTCACCGCTTAAAAATATGCTTTTGGAAGCCTCCCTGACACACTCGGGTTATAAAGGTCTTCCATTCTTTATTCCATCATCAACAGACTCAGCTCGCTTTACACTGGCCTATGATACCGAGACCGTAAATATGATTAGCCTGAATACGAATCTGTCTTTTATGCCCACTGCAACCAGCACGTATGGTGCAAGCTTGGAATTAAACGGGTATTCAGTGGAGTCTTTGGACAAACCGTGGCATAAGCCGACTTATATATTTAAAGCATATGCCAGTCATAATATCAAGGAGAAACTAATTGTTTCAGCATATCTGATGAGTGTGGGTGGAATTCGAGCACCTGCCGATGTGGACTTTGGATATGTGAAATTGTCAGGCTTTACCGATGTGAGTATCGGAGCTAAGTACCTGATAACATCAAGGGCTTCTGCATTCATTGACGTAAATAATTTGCTTAATAATGAATACGAACGATATTTGGGGTACCCGATCCGAGGACTCGCTTTCAAAATTGGTGGTCAGTACCGTTTCTGACCCTAATATTTCCTAATAATGAATTTTATTTTATCTTGGTTCGGTCAATAAAACATACCTATGGCTAACGACGACAAGAACAAAGACAAAGAACAGGACGATTTTTTCGGCGATGACGATGATTTCGGTCTTCCGGAGCTTGATTATGAAGCTTTAGACGATGACGATGATTCTGCAGATGAGGAAGAGCCTGCTGCCGAAGAATCTCAGGAAGATGAGCCGGTAACTGATGAACCAACTGCAGATGCTTCTGATGATGATTCAGAAGATTTGGATGACTCTGTCTTTGATAGTGATGATTTTGATAGCGATGATATGTCTGATGATATGGAAGACATATCTGATGAAGATATACCAGATCAGGTTTCTGACGAAGAATTGGAGGCTTCCCTGAGCGAAGCGGATGATTTTGAGGATTCTTCAGACGACTTTGAAGATTCTGGAGATGACTTTGATGACTCATCAGCGAGTGTTGAAGACAGCAAAGAGGGTGAAGCCATGGATGAGTTTTATGAAGAGGAATCATTTGATGACTTTGAAGCATCTGATGAAGATTTTGGGGGTGACGATGATGACGATTTAGGAGATTCTGTTTTCGATAGTGATGAATTGGATAGTGACGTATTAGACGAAGATGAGTTCGCTCAGTTTGAGAAAGAACTCATGGACTCAGAGGAAGAGAGCATGGCGGATATGCAAACCTTTGACTCTGGAACACCTGACGAAACCAAAAGCAAAGGAAAATTTGCTAAGGTGGTAATTATAGGTATCATCATATTTGCTGGTTTAGGTGCTGCCTTCTGGTTCTTATCTCCAATGGGAAGCGGTGATGAAGGTGAAAAAGCTGTAGCTGAGAAGACCACACGTCCAGCCACTAAGAAGCCAGTAGCAGCAGAGAAGCCATCAGAAGAAGAAACAAAACCTGTCGAGACAGAGAGAACAGAAAAAACCACCTCTGATAATGATAATTCTGCAAATAAACCGCCAAATAATCAACCAAAATCCACACCTGCTAAGAAACAACCGGCGAAAACTCAGCCTAAAAAGGTTACAGCTACTCCGGGTACTGTGAATTCACTGAGTGCCCGTACAGGTAATTTTTACATCATAGTAGGTAGTTTTCTGGATGAGGATATGGCAATGGATTTCGCAACCAAACTATCAAATGCGGGTAAAAGTCCATCCATAATTCCACCATTTGGAAATGCCATTACGCACCGGGTTGCTATTTCTGGTTATGGCACGCTTTCTGAGGCACAGAATTCGATTGATGGGTTGAAGCCGGAGTATGGCCAGGATATTTGGATCTTGAGATACTAAAGCACTAATCCTTCAGTTAATACGTTCAGTCTGTTTGGATAGCATGCTGTCCATTAAAACCAAGATAAAGAGAACATATGCTTATTAGTGTTATGCAAGACCCTGTAGTCGAGGGTCTGGAGTCAGAAGAAACAATTTCCTTATTGGAATTATTAACAAATGGTGGATACATGATGATCCCCATTTTATTGCTTTGGATGGTGGCGATTTACATTTTTGTAGAGCGTACCAGAACCTTAAATGCCGCTTCTAAAACCCCGGAATCCTTCAAAGATCAAATCAGGTCAATGGTCATAGCGGGAGATATTAATGGAGCATTAATGCTTTGTGGGAAAACGGATACACCGGTAGCACGCATGATTGAAAAGGGAATTACGCGTATTGGCAATCCGCTTAAAAACATTGAAGTCAGCATTGAGAATGTAGGTAAGCTGGAAATCTACCGATTGGAGAAAAATTTGAATTTACTGGCAACAATTTCCGGTGCAGCCCCAATGATTGGCTTTCTTGGCACGGTTACAGGCATGATACAGGCCTTCATTGCTATCGCTCAGGAAGAAGGGGCTGTGAGCCCTAAATTGCTATCATCAGGGATCTATGAAGCGATGATTACCACTGCGGCCGGATTGTTTGTGGGAATTCTGGCATACCTGGGATACAATTACCTTGTCTCTAAGGTTGGAAAAGTGATCCATACGATGGAGTCTAACGTTATAGACTTTATTGACCTGCTACAAGAACCAAAAAAGTAGGCCATAATGGCCATTATTTATTGAGAAAAGAATTTTTCCAACTATGAATTTTCTCATCAGTCACATCGGGAATGTAAACTTAAGTTCAGTATGGATTTGAAATCAAAACATAAGGTGAATGCGAGCTTTAGCATGTCATCAATGACGGATATCATATTCCTGTTGTTGATCTTCTTCATGCTTACAGCATCATTCATTACACCCTCTGGTTTGCCGGTCAACTTACCTTCTTCAAAGTCCTCAGAGATCGTGATGCAAAAAGTGAGCGTAACGATCACGAAGGACCTGAGCTATTTTGTAAATAATAAGCGAGTGAATCGTTCTACTTTAGAATCTGTTCTAAGAACAAATCTGAGTGGAAAAGAGGGCATTGTGGTGCTCCACTGTGATGCTTCAGTGCCTGTAGAGCGTTTGGTAGAAGTCGCTGGAATTGCTACTTCATTGAAAGCAAAAGTTTCGATAGCAACGAAACCTGAGTGATGGACGAAAGAGAAAAACAAGAAGAAAAAAATAAGCGAATAGGGTGGCTGACATCTTTGGGTGTACAGCTTGTGCTACTTGTTTTATTCTACTTTATAGTGGCGTGGAAAGAGCCTTTCCCGCCTATTCCGGAATATGGAATTGAATTAGGCTTTACAACCTCCGCAGGAGCTCCAAGCACATCTACTCCGTCACAGACGGCTCCAGAAACAGAGGATCCTACTGATGACGTAGAAGAATCCAATCAGGCTGAAGAACCGGCAGTCGAATCGAGCGAGGAAAATGTCGTGAACGAGCAGCCCGTAACACCTTCGAAAGTCGAATCCCCTGTGAAGGTGGAGGAATCAAAGACGGAGACCAAAGAGCCAGTAGAAGAAGTGAAGGAAGAAGTTGACTCACGAGCTGTGATGAATCCATCAGATACAGATTCAGATAAATCCACTAACAATCCTTCCGAAGGTGAAGAGGAAAAGGAAATAGACCAACGCGCCATTTACGGAAGCCAGGGAACAAATACCGGAAATAACGAAGGTGCAAACCTTGCTCTTTCCGGTTGGATATGGGACTTCAAGCCAAAACCCGATGACACATCTGATGAATCCGGAAAAATCGTTTATAAAATCACCGTTGATCAGGATGGCTATTTGGTGAAAATAGAAACAGTAACTTCAACAGTTTCTCCGACAGTTGAACGTAAGTATCGATCTGCGGTAGAAAAGCTCACATTTAGCAAAACAGCCGACTATAAAACTGCTCCTGTTTCTACTGGCACTATCACTTTTATCATCAAATCCAGATGACATACGGGCAGACGCTCGAATATCTTTATACTCAACTTCCCATGTATCAACGGGTCGGAAAGCAGGCGTACAAAAAGGACCTGACAAACACCATCCGGCTCATGGAGTACCTTGACAATCCTCACAGGAAATTTAAGAGTGTACATATCGCAGGAACGAATGGAAAAGGTACAAGTGCACATGGAATAGCTGCCGCTTTGCAGGTAGCCGGTTTCAAAGTAGGCCTTTACACTTCACCACATCTCAAGAATTTCACTGAGCGAATCAGAATTAATGGAAAAGAGGTCTCTGAGGCCTTTGTTGTAGATTTTGTTGACAGAATTAAACCGGCGATAGAGGAAATTCACCCTTCTTTTTTCGAAATTACTGTCGCCATGGCTTTTGATTATTTTGTTCACGAACAGGTTGACATTGCTGTGGTTGAAACCGGATTAGGTGGCAGACTGGATAGTACGAACGTCATTACGCCGGTGCTTTCACTGATAACAAATATCGGTTATGACCACATGGATATGTTGGGGGATACCCTTGAAAAAATAGCTGCAGAAAAAGCCGGAATAATAAAGGAAGGAGTTCCTGTGGTGATCGGGGAGGTTCTCCCTGAAACACAATCTGTCTTTGAACAAAAAGCTCACGAAGCTAACACTACAATTACCTATGCAAAACCCATAGATTGGGATTTTGATGAGTTGGTCCCGACCTATCTTAAAATGAACATTCCGGGAATTGTATCAGCTTGTGAAGTACTATCGACAGGAGGGTTTCATATATCTGATCAGCACATAAAACAAGGAGTCAATGAAATGAATAGGCTTACTGGCTTAAAAGGGAGATTTCAGGTTTTGTGCGAAGAGCCTCTGACTATCGCAGATGTAAGCCATAATATGGATGGATTGCGGATTTTACTGAAACAGGCCAAGGAGATATGCCAAGGATGCATTCACCTGATTTTTGGAACGGTTAAGGATAAGGCATTGAATCCCATTTTCTCTCTATTCCCAAAGGAATGTAAGAAGTACTGGACTCAATCTTCTGTCCCCAGAGCTTTATCGGTTGAGGAGTTGGCCATACAAGGCGTTATGAATGAATTAGAGGGGGAATGCTTTAAAAACGTGAATGAGGCTATACATGCAGCAAAAGAAAAGGCGCAACCTAATGATTTGATTCTCATCACAGGCAGCACCTTTGTTGTTGCTGAGATTGAGGACCTCTAGTCTAGTTTTCTCCTAAATGCAAATGGTGGACATGCTCATCGATCAGGTCTATTTGCTTGGTAATTTCTATTACATACTTCTTCAACTCATCTTCGAGTGCTTTTACCTCTTTCTTATACTCTGATCCTTTTTCTCTACCCAGATTATTCTCTATTTCATTGTAAGTATTACACTCCTGATGAATAAAGCGTCTGAAGGATTTAGTTGTATAATCACTTTCTAATGTTTCAATATCATCCAAGGTGGCCTTAGCTTCCGGATCTTGATTCTTCTCAAATTTTCTGGTAACAATTCCATAAAGCAGGGTGTCGTAATGGTGAATCTCATCCAGCATCCCAATTATTTTCTTTCTGTAAATAGAATTGCCACAAAAACTGCCTAAGCCTTCATATGTTTGCAGTTTCTCGGCTTCATTGTCCCAATTGATGGTTAAGTCATCAACAGCTTTTACTACTTCAGCTTCACTTTCCTGCGAGTATGTTGAAAGTACAAAAAGCATGAATAGGGAGAATAGAATATTCGATTTCATTGGTTTGATTATTTGATTGAATTGGAAATACCTTGAGTAAGATAAATAAGTTAGAAAAGTTTGCCCAAAATAAAGCAAGTAGAAATGTAATTGAGCCGGGAAAGGAAATTTTCAATGAGATTAAAGGCCACTGGAGTGACTTCTTTCAAAATGAAAATGATATTGTTATCGAATTGGCTTGCGGATGGGGTGAGTATACAATTTCACTCGCTGAAAAATTTCCAAATAAGAACTTCATCGGGGTTGACATCAAAGGAGATCGTGTATGGAGGGGAAGCCAATATGCTCAAAAGAACGGATTGGATAATGTTGCCTTTCTCCGGACACACATCATAGAAATCCTGAATCTATTCGGAAAGGATGAGGTGGATGAGATTTGGCTTACATTCCCGGATCCCAGACCTAAGGATCGGGATGAGAAACACCGCCTTTCAAATAAATCATTTCTAGAGAAGTATCGACAGATATTAAAGCCCGATGGTTGGTTTAGATTCAAAACAGATAACACCAACTTATTTGAATATACTCTGCAGGTTTTGACTGATTTTCCAATCAGGGATCATGAGTTTACATTAGACCTTTATGAGTCTCCTTTGCTAAAGGATCATCACGAAATAAAAACAAAATATGAGCGTATATGGACAGAAAAAGGAGAGAAGGTCAAATATATGAAGCTGCGTTTTAAAGATTAGCGATACTCCGGATTCTCAAAATTCCAACGGGCACCATCATCCCAATCACTTCTCGAATTTCCATATGTCGGATAGCCATCATTTTCTTTAAGCATCCTGGCAAGATGCAATAGGTTATAAGTCATGAAGGTGGTGTTACGATTTGTAAAAGCATTCTCAAAAGCCTGCGACTCCTTATCCATATAGCTGGGACCCGGGCCTGCTTCACCAATCCACCCACAGTCAGCCTGTGGAGGAATGGAATATCCAAGGTGCTGAAGGGCGTACAGCATGCCCATAGCACAGTGCTTAATACCATCTTCATTCCCTGTAATCACACATCCACCAACCTTGCCATAGTAGATATACTGCCCCTTGTCGTTTTGCTTGCCGCTCATACCATATAATCGTTCAATTAGCTTGGTTGCGACAGATGATTTTTCACCTAACCAGATTGGAGTACCTATGATGAGGATATCTGCTTTCATTACCTTTTCGAAAAGATCAGGAAATTCATCCGTATCATATCCATGCTCTTTCATGTCCGGATATACACCGTAGGGAACCTCATGATCAACAAACCGAAGGTATTCCACTGAGACACCCTCTTTCTCCATGATATCCATGGAAACCTGCATAAGCCCTTGTGTATGACTCTGCCGAGGTGATTTCTTCAACGTACAGTTGATGTAAAGTGCTGAAAGGCCTGAAAAATCCGGATTGTTCATAATGTTCAATTTAATGAAAGCAAATCGACATTATCGTTGATTGCTATTGTTTTTATTAATGATATTTGTTCATTGATAAAAATTACTAATGAACCTTCAGCAGCTTGAATATGCATTAACGCTGGAACGCCTGGGCTCTTTTACACAGGCAGCCAAAGCACTTGGCATGACCCAGCCCGCCTTAAGTTTACAGATAAAGAATCTTGAGAATGAAATTGGTATTTCGCTTTTTGATCGATCAAGATCGAAAATTGAACCGACAGAGTCGGGCTTGAAATTTCTTTTACGGGCGGGTGAGATAGTCTCCGCCAGTAAGCAGCTAAAAGATTATGCCATTGCTCTTAGTACCGAATTTAAAGGGATCTTACGCCTTGGTGTGATTCCTACATTATCCCCATTTCTTGTCCCGATGTTTATCGATGATTTTACCAATTCATTTCCGGAAATTACGATTGAAATCCACGAGCAGTTAACAGAACAAATACTACAGCAGGTAAGGCTTGGGGAATTGGATGGAGGAATCATCTCGACACCCATTACCCGTCAGGGAATAGAGGTAAAACCTCTTTTCTACGAGTCATTCTTCCTTTATAAGAATGACCAATTGTTTGATTCTCTCGAAAGCTTTAGTATTTCTAACATAGAAATTGAAAACCTTTGGCTGCTGGAAGAAGGCAATTGTTTCAGGGATCAGGTGAATGATATTTGCTCATTTCGAAACATTAAATCCAATACCCGAATGAAATATCTATGTAGCAGCATCGACTCACTCATACGAATGGTAGATCACTACGGTGGAGCAACCATTTTACCTGAATTAACCACGCTAAGTCTGGTATCAGAACAAGAAAAACACCTTGCTATATTGGACGATAAGATTCGGGAAATTGGTTTTGTGAGCAGAAAACTGAGTGGCAAGGAGCATTTATTTGAAGCGCTCACCAACACCATTTGCCAAAATATACCGCCTAGGATGAGGCAAAAAGATGGGAGGGAAGTCGTAGACCCGGGAATTACTGTTAACTGGTAATTAAAATAGCGTTCCGGTTTTTGGTAACGCCTGCCGTTTAAGGTGCATGAGATAAAGTTGTCCACATGCAAATGCATCGCTATATGCATTGTGATGCGTCAAAGGAATTTTGTACTTCTTGCTTAGATATGCAAGCCCTCTTCGATAGATAACTCGTGTGCACCTGACCTCAAAGTCAGGTTGGGCTATGTCATAAAAAGCCAGACTACTCCTGAGACAATTCACATCAAAATTGGCATTATGCGCAACCACCACCTGATCTTCGATTAAGTGCTTGAAGTCAAACCAAACCTCTTCAAATAATGGTGCATCTAAAGTGTTTTCCGGCTTAATTCCATGGATTTCAATGTTCTTGTAGAAATATTCATTCTTAGGGGGCTGAATTAGCCGATTGATTTTTTCTACCACCTTTCCATCCTCAAATCGAACAATTCCGACCTGGCAAACGCTGGCAGGGTTCCAGGTGGCTGTTTCAAAATCAAGAGCCGAGAATGGTTCAAGAGACATACTGCTAAAATAAGCTTTAGATGTTTATCTACTCAAAACATCGGCTTGTCTAAAGTTCATGGTTTGAAATAATAAAACATGATATATAAACTTAAGTCAGAGCATCTGCTCACCTATTTTTGAGCGTATATGCTTCTTGATATGCTATCACGAACAGCGTTATTCATAGTAGGTTTCATTGTTTTGCTTTCAGGATATTCCAATGGAGATAATTGGAAGACTATTCTCAAGGACAAGAAGGGGACAGTTACGTTTTATTGGTACCCCAACAATGTCATTATTGAGAATTCCTTGGATATCATTGATGGAATCGAACATGATCTGGCTGTCTCCTTTGTAGATTATCTGGAAGCCATGTATGATGTGGAAATTGAGTTGCAATGGATTGAAACTCAAAGTTTTGATGAAGTGATGGAAAAAGTTCGTCTTGGGAATGGAGGAACTTTTGGAGCTTCTTCTTTATCAATAACCCCACAACGAAAACGTATTTTTAATTTTACCGAACCCTACATGGCTGATATCGCAGTGTTGGTATCTAATGCTAACATTCCGGTCGCTCTCTCTGAGTATCAATTAGGGCAAATTCTTCAGGGAAAAACAGCAATATCCATCAGAAGCACCACCCTCGTAGACGCCCTGGATAAGTTAAAGAACAATCTAAATGTTGATTTTGAGGTCGAATACACAAACAATAGCGGTGATATTTTAGATCAAATCAATAATCGTGACGGAAGTTTTGGATATGTTGATATTGCCAATTTTTTAGTTGCTGTTGACAATAATACCAACGTCAAGCGACAATTATTCTTTCCAGTAAAACTTGAAGGTTTAGCTATGATTTATCCTAAAAATAGTGACTGGAAAGACCCGGTTAATGATTACTTTAATAGTGCGCGCTTTCAGGAAGATCGCCGAAAAATCATAACGAAGTATCTGGGCTCTAACGCAAGTGAAATCATCAATCGAATTTCTAAATCTGCAGAAATTGGGCCTTTGGAAGAAATAGTGCTCTCCAACAGAGAAAAAGAAGCACAATATGAGCGATTGCTTGAAGCTGCCGAACGAGATAAAGAAGCTCAGCGACTAAATATCCTACTAATTTCGATCATCATTGTAGTGATTGTAATTCTTCTTTTGGTCTATTTCTTGTATCGTATCAAGTCACAAAACACTGAGCGTTTACTTCAACAGCAAAAGATGATTGAGGATACCAATAATCAGTTGAGAGGTTTAAACGAAGAAAAAAACAATCTGATCCAGGTGCTTGCACATGATTTAAGGTCACCATTGGCCAATATTTTCAATGGTGCTCAAATCATTGAATCTCAGGAAAAGCTAAGTGAAGGAGGTAATAAGATTCTTGGATTTATTCTTCAATCTTCTGAAAAAATGCAATCATTGATAGACAAGATTCTGGATGTGGATGCAATAGAAACCGGAAGGCATAATGTAAAGAAGGAAACCTTTGACATATCTCACATCATCAAACAGGTAGTGCAGGAAAATGAATCAAAAGCATCGGAAAAGGCTATTTCCATCAATACCAACTTATCGGAAAACCTGATGGTAGAAGCTGATAAAGTGTATACTACACAAGTCCTGGAAAATCTACTGACAAATGCGATAAAATACAGTCCTTCCCAATCAGAGGTTACTGTTTCAGTGAAAGAAGACGGGAAAATGATCAAGATTTCAGTTGAAGATCAGGGACCAGGACTCACTGAAGATGATAAGAAAAAACTATTTCGTAAATATCAACAACTAAGTGCACGACCAACCAAAGGAGAAGCGTCTATTGGTTTAGGCCTTTCCATTGTTAAACTATTCACTGAAAGAATGGGAGGCGAGGTGAGTTATGATACAGAGGTAGGACAAGGAACAACTTTTATTGTTAGACTTCCCGGAAAAGGATAGCAATAGGAATTTTAATCTTCATCCGCATCTTTCCAAAATGTAGGTTTTACGGGGTTAGAGTTTAATAGAAATTGACAAAAATCATAGATGATATATTCAGGTTGTCGCTCTTCGATTAATTCCCTGTTTATGTAAAAGGATCTTTTTTGTGCTCCAAAAGCACCGAAGTACCCGAGAACCGCTACATTTTGGTCATTGGATACTTGTAGATTTCCTTTTATCTCTGCTACCGGGGGGTCAAAAATGGATCCCTCTATGTCCAATTGAGATTTCAGTGTTTTGTAGAATTCATAGGCCTCTGGTGTTATGGTTAGCTGTTGCAATTCTACCCAGTATCTTTCTCTGAATCTTCTGCCGTCATCCTCGATGAACAGGGCAGTCTCTTTAATCAATTCACCATCTTGTCTCAGATCTTCATGAACATTTATTTGGTCAGATACATCTGTGATCCAGCAAATAGCACAGCAGTTTGGTGGAGGGCTAGGAGGAGAGGTAATGATTTTGTATATGCCCTGATGTCGTGTCCACAAATGAAAATTCCTTTCGCCTGCAGGATCTTTCCATTGTGCAATCACCTCAATACCGGAACGAAAATCATATTCGTCGGAGGATGGAAGCTTTCTAAATCGGGTAAATACAGTATCAAGCTCAGGTCCTTTAACCAATTCATGGAATGCTGATTCAATTTGAATACCATCAGCGGTCACAACCTTAAGCTGATATTTATCTCCAGCTATACCCTGAAAGACTGGTGGGGTCTCATACCGTCCATCTCTTATCTCGATTAGTTGAATCCGAGAACCGCTTTCACTAATCACTTCAACATCGGCACCTTTTACAGGATAAACCGTTCCACCATCACTTACTCTCTTGAATGGTGCCATGTAAGTAATCTGAATTAAGTGGGGACCTGGTAAGTCAGAGATAAAGCCATCAACAACGATCGTTTTTTCAGGTTCAGCAACCTCAAAATCAAGAGGTGTAACACACGCTGATAGAAATGAAATCAGTAAAAGCTGTTTGATACGTCTCATTTTCAGAACTTAAGATTATAACTGAGTGATGGAAAAGCTGATCCAATTATTGAAAGCTTCAGTGCCTGTGGTGGTCCATTTTCTGAATCTTCAAAAAAGACTGAATAGGCATTATCTCTTCCATATAGATTGTAAATAGATAGCGTCCAATCCCCATCCAACAGCAGATGCTTTGAAGGCCAATGAAACTTAAATGATAAGTCTAGCCGATGATAGTTAGGAATTCGACTGTTATTTCGCTCATTGAAATATCCAAGGATCGTATTTGCCAGCCATATCTTACCCTTTGGAAGTGTTACCGGCCTACCTGACTGATAAGAAAAGATGGTGGATATACTTGTGACTTTGCTTAACCGATAGTTTATAACCGTGCTAAGGTTATGAGGTTGATCAAATGATGTCGGGTATTCTCGGCCTTTGTTGATGGTCTCTGATTCAAAATTACTTCTCGACCATCTGATACTCCTCGAAAAAGTATAGCTAAA
The DNA here is from genome assembly GCF_965221965.1 of Ekhidna sp. Classification (GTDB taxonomy): domain Bacteria; phylum Bacteroidota; class Bacteroidia; order Cytophagales; family Cyclobacteriaceae; genus Ekhidna. The sequence goes on along the minus strand of NZ_OZ244926.1, from coordinate 1,619,845 downwards.
CCATCCGTTTAGTCGGCCTACCTTTTTCTCTAAGAACAATTCAAGACCATAGGCTCTTCCTGGCCCCTGAAATAATTCTGTTTCAATATTCTTGTTGACAAAGAGGTTAGCCCCGTCTTTATATTCAATCAGGTTTTCAAATCTTTTATGGAAGATCTCAACCGAGACATTAAACAATTTTATTTTAGAAAAATAACCTAGCGTATACTGTTCGGTGCTTTGAGGTGCGATGTATGTGTCACTCAGCTTCCACTGATCATTCGGTGCAATAGCTGTTGTGTTTGAGATCAAATGAACATACTGATACATTTTATTATAGGATGCCTTAATGCTCATATTTTGATCTATTTGATAATTGATCCCTATACGTGGTTCAAAACCAGCGTAGTTGACGACTTCATTTTTTTCAATTTGAGTGTCAACGATATATTGCGTTCTTCTTGAGAATTGCGGGTCGTAAATGGCTATTGTGTCTGGTCCAATCAGTCGGTAATCCGAATAGCGAAGACCACCACTTATGGAAAAGTTTGAAAGAGAAATTTCATTATCTACAAAAACTGAAATAATTCGAGCATGCTCTTTGTCTACTCTATCGGGTTGAATAGAAGAACCTTCAGAAGGAATTATGATTCCAGGATTGCTTTCATAGTATTCTATTTCACCGCCTGTTTTTGTCAGAAATGGACCTATAGGTAGTTGAAGGTTCGACCCACCTTTACTTTTGGCTATTCCTGTATTGAGCGAAAATCCGGTAAACTCGTTATCATCCTTGATGGTAGAAGCGTAATGACTATAGGTTCCAAACGCATTGAAAACAATATCACTGGTAAACTGAGAGGTATACTTTACTGAGTGTGCTTCATTCGTCCATGAATTTGAAGTATTCGTTGCAAATTGGAATAAATCAGTACTCCGGTATCCTGTATACTGGAAATCATTGTCCTCGCTTATAGCATAGCTGAGGTTAACATTGTAATCGTTAAAATCAGCTCTGCTGTTGTTAATGTTTCCATCCTTGGCATATTTAAATAACCAGTTGGTATATGATTTTCTTGCTCCAAAAAGTACTGAAACCTTGTTATCGATAACTGGACCTCCAACACCAATGCTCGAGCTTAGCATTCCAAGGGTCAATTCGCCATTCCATGATCCAAAATTTCCTTTCTCACTATGGATATCTAGAACTGATGATGCCCTGCCTCCATACATCGAAGGGATGTATCCTTTATATAGGTCAGCAGACCTGACGATGCTCGGGTTAATTGCGGAAACAAACCCGAATAGGTGAGAGGGATTAAACAGAGTGGCTCCCTCGTACAAAATCAGGTTTTGATCATAGTTCCCACCCCTGACATTAAATCCTCCGGTAGCTTCGCCCGGAGTACTTATTCCTGGTAAAAGAGTTAAAGATCTTATGATGTCTACTTCGCCACCTATGTTAGGCAACTCTCTAATTCGCTCAATCGTGAGCGTTTGTGTCCCGGACTTTTTGTTTACGAATGTTTGTTGATTGGACCCACTAACAACGACCTCTTGAAGCGATGTAATGCTTGGCCTTAGTCCGAGGTTGATTTTTCCATCACCAATTAGATTTATTTTCTTTTGCTTTCGCTCATACCCGGTATAAGAAACATCAAGTGTGTAAGTTCCTTTATACAGTTGAAAAGAGTAAGCCCCCGACTCTGAGGTAATGGTTCCCTTTTCTTGTCTCTCTAACAAAATTGTAGCTCCCAGGAGGGGCTCTCCCGTACTAACGTCAAAAACATATCCGGTTAAATTAAATGGTGGAGAATCCTTGTTATTGGGTATGCCCACCGTTTCGATCAACTGGGAAATAGCGCTCGAAACGATAAAAAAAAGACAGGTTATGATCAAAGAAAGTCTCATCCAAAATAAACCGGATGATGAAAGTAGCTATAAAAGACACCTGATCTCTTGAAGAGGTCAACGCTTTTTTACAATTAAAAAAGACATGAATTTCTGTTCAAGGCCAGGACTGGAAAAAAAGATCAATCCTCTTCAATCAGCTCCAAAATATCCATAATTTGCCCATAATCCTTGAACCCGGGCCGATCTTCTTCAGTGGCTTGCAGTGCTAAACCAGGAAAGTTACCAAGGCTCTCATCTTCAGCAATGCCATATCCTTTAAGCAATTTTAGATTCCCATTGTAATAACCGATTTGAGCATCTATCTGATCAAACAGTTGGTCGTTTTCAGATTGAACAATCACCATTTTAACAAGCTCGTCTAAATAGCTCAAAGTTGATTTCATATTGGTCAAATCCTCAGCATTTTCAATGGAGAGTCTGAATATGATAGGCTTGCCCAATAATCCCACTTTTTCAACTTTATCCAGATCGTCAATTTCAACATAATCAACCGGATAATTCTTCACTGATTCTTTGATCTGCTCAGTTGTAGCTCCATGAAATTCACCGGCAAACTTTACACCAGCTACCCATTCGGTAATTTCATTAAAATCATCTTCACTCACATGTGAGTCAGATTCAGGGTCAATATTAAAACCCAGTACATCAACCATCATTCCTGCACAGTAACGGGCATCCGATAGGTTGTTAATGTTGCTGATTTTAACGAATGTTTTAAGAGCCATAGATTCAAATATTTTCTCTCGCAAAGAAAGCCAACCATTCGAAACATTTTGAATTAATTTGCTGTTTTGACACGAAAACATTAAAAAATGGCTGTAGAATTAAAGACAGACGAAGACTTCAAAAACACAATTGATAACAACGAAAAAGTGGTGGTAAAATATTTCGCAGATTGGTGCGGAAGCTGTCGTTTGTTCGCCCCAAAGTTCAGAAGACTTTCTGAGGATGACCGTTTCAATGAGGTTACCTTTCTGGACGTCAATGCAGAGAAGAGTCCCGAAGCGAGAAAGCTGGCCGGAGTGACAAATTTGCCGTTCTTTGCCACTTTCAAAAATGGAGAGTTCGTTTCTGGTCAGGCCACCAGTAAGGAGGAAGCAGTAGTAGAACTTATAAACAATCTGTAGCATGAAAATACCTGTCATCAAGCAACTTGTAGAGAACCATTCAAGAGAGGAACTAGAAAAAGCAGAGGCAGCCATTGCCGAAGAGCAACAACCTGAGATTGAGATTCCGGGTGAAGATGAGGGAGAGCAATTAACTCATGCTTATGCAGCACTTCAAGTCATTCAGAGTATGGAAGAAAACGGTGTGGATTTTAAGACTGCACTCAGGGAATATACCGGTCGGGTTAGAAACTCCATTTCATAAAAGATACCCACACGACAAACTTTCTATAAATCCATAGGTTAGGATTTTCTCGTAAGCTATATGGTTTACATTTATCCGATCTATGGATTTTTTGCATTGTTAGCTATTACAACTTGGATCAAATTCATAGCGATTTTAAACTATTCAGTATCAAACAATAGATGGAACAATATTTAGAGACAACCAAGGAAGTATACAAACGAGCTGCTGAAACGCCAGACGTTGGACTTTGCTGCACAACTACGCCCATTTGGGCTTTCCCGGGACTGGATATCCCAAAACGGATGCAGCAAATGAATTATGGTTGTGGTAGCACCGTACATCCCAGGGATTTGGTCAATAATCCCAAAATACTATATGTAGGGGTTGGAGGGGGCATGGAGCTCTTACAGTTTGCCTATTTCAGCCGTCAAAAGGATGGGGTGATAGGTGTGGATGTTGTGGATGAAATGCTTGCAGCTTCCGCGTTGAATTTCAAAGAAGCTGAAAACCTGAATGACTGGTTTAAGTCTGAATTTGTGAGCCTTCGATCAGGAGATGCGTTAAATCTTCCCGTTGAAGATGGAAGTATCGATGTGGCTGCTCAAAACTGCCTCTTCAATATCTTTCACGAAGAAGATCTTAAGAAAGCGTTGAAAGAGATGTATCGGGTACTTAAACCGCACGGAAGGCTGGTTCTATCAGATCCTGTTTGTGAGAATGAAATGCCTGATAATTTGAAGGAAGATCCGAAGCTCAGAGCGCTGTGTCTAAGCGGCGCACTTCCATTGAAACATTATATCGACATGATCACAGAAGTAGGCTTTGGAACGGTTGAAATCCGCGCCAAGCGTCCCTATCGTATTTTGGATACTGATCATTATGATACCGAAAAACCCATTCACATTGATAGCGTGGAAGTATGTGCCATTAAAGATCCTATGCCGGAAGACGGACCATGTGTTTTTACAGGAAGGACTGCCATATATACCGGGAAAGAAGAATACTTTGATGACCATGCGGGACATGTGCTGATGTACAATCAACCACTTTCAGTATGTGATAAAACCGCTGGAAACCTGGAGAAACTGAATCGTGAATACATCTACGTTTCAGATAGCACATTCTTTTATGATGGAGGTGGATGCTGCTGAGATTAAATAATAACATCTTAAATCAACGAAATGAAAAACGACGCATACTACAAATCGGAAGACCTTAAGAAATTCGGTAACATCACAGAATGGCATAAAAAGCTGGGTGATAAATTCTTCGATTACTATGGAGAGGTCTTTGCAGAAGGAGCCTTAACAGCACGCGAAAAATCACTCATCGCTTTGGCTGTTGCTCACGCCATTCAGTGTCCTTATTGTATAGATGCTTACACAGCAGATACATTACAAAAAGGAGTGGACGAAGAGCAAATGATGGAGGCTGTACACGTAGCAGCTGCCATCAGAGGTGGCGCATCATTGGTACATGGCGTACAAATGATGAATCAGGTAAATGAAAAATTGATGTAATGTTAAAATCACTTCAGAGACAAAAACATAAATTAGGCAGTTCGGAAGGACAATTGGAGGTGTTGGATGATTCGGAATCCATTGGAATTCCAGCATTCGATGAGAAGATGAAGGAAATTGGACATTCGCCTCTGAAACCGACTCATATTGATATTTTTCAAATAAACGTGGGGAAGATGTGCAACCAGGTATGTGCACATTGCCACGTAGATGCAGGTCCCGATCGTAAGGAGATTATGACCAAAGGAACCATGCAGCAATGTCTCGATGCATTGGAGGGGACGGACATCTCCACTGTGGATTTGACAGGTGGAGCTCCCGAAATGAACCCTCACTTCCGATGGTTTGTGGAAGAGTTGTGTAAGCTTGGAAAGCAGGTAATCGTTCGTTGTAATCTTACGATTATTCTTGCCAACCCGAAGTACAATGATCTTCCAGAATTTTTCAGAAAGCACAAGATCAATGTGGTATCCAGCCTTCCATACTTCACTGCAAAACGAACAGATGCACAAAGAGGAGTTGGAGTCTTCGACAAGTCGATTAAAGCCTTGCAAATGCTCAATGCCGTAGGCTATGGAAAAGAGGAATCAGATCTGAAGCTCGACCTGGTGTATAATCCTGCAGGGGCTTTTCTTCCGGGTGATCAGAAAGCACTGGAAAGCCAGTTCAAAAGAAAGCTATTGGAGTATGATATCGTCTTCAACGACCTTTTCTGCATCACCAATTTACCAATAAGCAGGTTCCTTGAATATCTGGTAAAAACGGAGAAGTACGAGGATTATATGGACGAATTGGTTAATGCTTTTAATCCGGCAGCAGCAGAAGGAGTCATGTGTAGAAACACCATCAGCATCGGATGGGATGGGTATGTCTATGATTGTGATTTCAACCAAATGCTGGAGCTGAAAGTGAATGGCCCTCAGCACATCAAAGATTTTGATCAGGATACGCTTGAGAAAAGAGAGATCATCATCAATCAGCATTGCTATGGTTGCACAGCAGGAGCCGGAAGTAGCTGTGGGGGGACAACTACCTGACATTCTTGATTTTATTGTTCTTTCAGACCTATAACTGACTTACCTTTGCGTTTTTATGTATAAACCGTGGCTGTGAACCCGGCAGAAGTACAACACAATGAGTAAAAAAGGAAGAATTTTAGTCGCCATGAGTGGCGGCATTGACAGCTCACTGGCCGCAGTGATGCTGCACGAAGAAGGATACGAGGTGATAGGAATGACCATGAAAACGTGGGACTATCAGACCTCTGGAGGAAGTAGCAAGGAAACAGGCTGTTGCAGTCTGGATTCGATCAACGACGCGCGAAACATCGCCGTAAATCTTGGTTTCCCGCATTTTATTGTAGACATCAGAGAAGAATTTGGTGATGCTGTCATCGACTACTTCACAGATGAATACATGGCTGGGCGAACACCCAATCCGTGTGTGATGTGTAATACACACATCAAATGGGATGCATTGCTGAGAAGGGCAGATAAGCTGGATTGCGAATACATCGCAACAGGTCACTATGCTAACATTCGAGAGGAGAACGACCGATTTGTTGTATCAAGAGGGGTCGATGGATATAAAGACCAATCGTATGCCCTTTGGGGAATTTCACAGGAAAGCTTAAGTCGAACGAAATATCCATTAGGACATCTGAAGAAATCTGAGATTTATGACATGGCTCGTGAACGAGAGTTCTATGAGCTCGTGTCCAAATCAGAGTCGTATGAAATCTGCTTTGTTCCTGACAATGATTATCGAGGCTTTTTGAAAAGAAGAGTTCCTGACATGGAAAAAGAGGTAGCAGGAGGAGAGTTTGTACTCGAAGGAACTTGTGAGGTAGTAGGTAAGCATGAAGGTTATCCTTTCTACACCGTAGGTCAGCGAAAGGGCTTAGGTATTGCTTTAGGCTACCCTGTATATGTCACTGAAATACAGAAAGATACAAATCGAGTTGTTTTGGGTACTTTTGATGAGTTGAGCAGGGATGGTATGTATGTTAAGCAGCTCAATATGCAGAAATATGCCAGCATTGAAGGCGAGCGAAAGGATACCGTCACCAAGGTGCGATACAATGACAAAGGCAACCCGGCCGTTATTGAGCAGGTGGGTGATACCATGAAAGTGTATTTCGGAAATGGTGTGAGTGCTATCGCTCCCGGTCAGGCTGCTGTATTTTATGAAGGAGACGATGTGATTGGTGGCGGTTGGATTACCTCAAGCTTTCATCAGAATAGAGAAAATTGAACAAGTCTAAGTTATTTCTAGGATTAATTCCCCCCTTTAGGGGGGTGAAGGGGGGTGTTTTTATACTTCTCTTTGCATTATTTTTCTCTTCCTGCAACTCCTCAAAAGAAGTAGGTCCGGAAACTGTAGGATATGACTTTTATCCGCTCGCCGTTGGTGATTATCGTATCTATGATGTTGAAGAAATCAAGTATCTGATCACAGGGTTTGATACATCTGTCTATCAGCTCCGGGAGATCATCATCGATTCCATCCCTTCAAATGACCAAACCATCTACTTGCTCAGGAGGGACATTCGAACGAATGAAATGGATGCATGGGAAAGCGATTCTTTATGGACAGTCACACGGACTTCCAACTATCTTTCTATCACAGAAAATAACATTCCGTTTATCAAATTGACCTTTCCTGTAAAGGAAGGGAAGGAATGGGACGGAAACAGTTTAAATAGTAGGTCAGAACTGTCTTATTACTACCAGCCCGTAGAAACCAATAACATTGATTCGCTGAGTCTTGATGATCATATTAGGGTAATAATTGAAGATATAGAAGAAAACGTGACCGGTGTTGATTTGAGGAGTGAAGTCTATGCTAAAGGCATTGGATTAGTTGAGAAAGATTATCTAACACAAAAAAAGTGTACGTCCAGTGATTGTGGGCCGGATTTGGGAGAAGTAATTGCAGGTCGTTCCTTGAAGCAGGTTTTAATTGAAATAGGAAATGAAGAATAAGTTTTTGTGGCTACTGACGCTGATTCTATGCACACAGACTGTCCTCGCCCAGAGTCAGGTCAACAGATATTTTGTCTACTTCACAGATAAAGCAGGTGAAGGATATCCTTATTCTATCTCAAACCCTGAAGCGTTTCTTACACAGCGTGCCATTGATCGTAGGGAAAAGCAGGGAATAAGCATCAAAGAAGATGATTTACCTGTGTCGCCTACATATGTTCAAGGATTAAGAGATGTGGGTATTGATGTGTTCTTTACGTCCAAATGGATGAACGGAGCATTGGTAAATGCAGATACTACTCTATTAGATGATGTTTCAGCACTTTCATTTGTAGACAGCATTGCATGGATTGCAGATACGACACGCTTGAGCTATGAGAAAGATATACCTGCTGATCCTGAGACCTTTGATCCGCCCATTTCACAAAATGGAGATTCTAATATACAGCTTGGTATGCTTGGTGCCTTTTTCATGCATCAGGAGGATGTAAAAGGACAGGGAATGTTGATTGCTGTTTTAGACAATGGCTTTACCGGTGTTAATCAATTTACCCCATTTCAGCATATCTGGGACGATAATAGACTTTTAGCCACAAAAGATTTCGTTGAGAACTCAGGAAATGTATTCCAGTTTGGGGATCATGGAACATCTGTTTTTTCCATCATCGCATCAAATTATACCTCAGAAGAAGGTGATCTGATAGGGATTGCGCCTGGGGCTGAGTACATCTTGTGTGTCACAGAAGAAGGAGGCAGTGAAGATCGGGTAGAGGAGTACAATTGGCTGCTAGGAGCAGAATATGCAGATAGTTTGGGTGCCGATGTAATCAATGCGTCATTGGGTTACAATACATTCGATATTCCGGAACACGATTATTCCAAAGATGATCTGGATGGTCAAACCTCCATTGTCTCTATTGCAGCGGAAATGGCCGCTAAGAAAGGAATAGTGGTCGTTACCAGTGCTGGCAACAGCGGTACGAGAAATTCCCCAGGCAACTTAATCAGCCACCCTGCAGACGCAAAAGGTATTATTGCGGTGGCTAGCGTTGATCCAAACTTTGAGCGATCTGATTTTAGTTCTGTTGGACCAACATCTGATGGTAGAATCAAGCCAGATGTAGCCGCATTTGGAGATGGTACTACAGTTATGAGAGGAAATGGGTCTATCGAACGAGGTGGGGGAACCAGTTTTGCTTCTCCGTTAATCGCCGGCTTTGCAGCATGCATCTGGCAGGTCAACCCGGAAAGAGCCTACAATGAAATTATCACAGCCATCAAAGCATCAGGACACCTCGATGCAAATCCAGACAATCTCTTGGGTTGGGGCGTGCCGAATTATGCTTATGCAAAAGATGTAAAGGCACTGAATATCAATGACATATTAGACGATAAAGTAACCTTTTATCCCAATCCATTTAAGGGAGATACACTCTATTTGCTGACCAATGGTGACTTTAAAGAAGGCATGCAAATACGCATCCTGGATCCAAAAGGAGGTCTGGTCTATAACCAGTCATTTGAAAAGAAAGACGTAAAAGAAAACATGGAATTGACGATTGACGGTAGCCAACAAGGAGTTTATTTCTTATTCTTGCAAATAGGAAACAATCAAAAGATCGTCAAACTCATCAATTTCTAATGTCCCGAAAGCTAATCGCCCCCTCATTTCTTGCTGCTGATTTCGCAAACGTGCAGCAGGAAGTAGAAATGCTCAACAACAGTGAAGCAGATTACATCCATATTGATATCATGGATGGGGTGTTTGTTCCGAATATTTCGTTTGGATTTCCTGTTTGTCAGGCCATTCACAAACACGCCAAAAAGCCAATGGATTTCCACTTGATGATCGAACATGCAGATCCATACCTGGAAGATTGTATGAAAGCCGGGGCAGAAATTATCACTGTGCATGAAGAGGCCTGCAGACATTTGCATCGTACGGTCACTGAAATAAGAAATTTAGGGGCTAAAGCAGGTGTGGTAATCAACCCACATCGCCCGGTAAGTGCGCTGGAGGAGATATTACCCTATGTGGATCTTGTTTTGCTAATGTCTGTCAACCCCGGATTTGGTGGACAGAAGTTCATTGAAACCACTTTTGAAAAGACACGAAAGCTCAAGAAGATGGTCGATGAAATCAATCCGGAAATCATCATCGAGATTGATGGGGGTGTAAATGATCAGAACGCTGGTGAACTTTTTAATGCTGGTGCGGATATGCTAGTGGCCGGAAGCTTCGTTTTTAAGTCTGATGACCCAGCCCAGACCATCGCTAATCTCAAAAAAGCGTAATTCATTGAGAACGCTTGCTCTCTTGCTTTTTCTCGGCTTTACCATTCCACTTATTGCTCAGAATGGTGTGATAGAAGGCAGGATTGTCGATGAACTTGGAGAGCCGATACCAGCAGTAAATGTCATTCTCAAAAGCGACCGAACGAAAGGAACCATCTCCAATGTTGACGGATACTTTTTGCTGGAATTAGCACCGGGAACCTATGATCTCATCTTTTCGCACGTACAATATGGTGCTTATGAGCTTTCTGATATTCTAACCGGAGTAAGCGATTTTATAGTCACTATGAAGCCGGGAGCTACTCAGTTGGACGATGTAGAGGTGGAGGGAGATCGTGAACGAGATGCCATCGATCCTGCTACCAGGATTGACCCTAAATCTGCAAAGAACCTGCCATCCGCATTTGGCGATTTCAGTAAAGTATTGTTGACTTTACCCGGAGTGGCTGGAAACAATGAGCTTTCATCTGCCTATAATGTTCGTGGGGGAAACTTTGATGAAAACCTGGTCTATGTGAATGACATTCCCGTATACAGACCATTTCTGGCCAATGCCGGACGACAGGAAGGATTAAGTTTTGTTAATCCTGATTTGGTAGGAGATATCGACTTCTATGCCGGAGGCTGGGAATCCAAATATGGGGATAAGCTATCATCCTCATTAAATATCGATTACAAAGAACCTGAGTCATTGGAAGGTCAGATCAACTTCGGACTACTCGGTGGGTCTGCTTACATCGGAAATCGAATCAATGATGATGTGCAATACGTGTTTGGTGCTCGGCACAGAGACTCCAGGTATCTCTTAAATACCCTGGAAACTCAAGGCCAGTACTTGCCTACCTACAGTGATATTCAGGGATTTTTTACGTTCGATTTGACAGGGAAAGGAAGTGATCAAATCAACCGAACGAAGCTCAACTGGCTGCTGTCTTATGGAAGAAATAGGTACCTCACCTTACCAGAATCTCAAACCACCGATTTCGGATCTGTTTCACAGAACCTGAGAATTCAAACCGCATTTGATGGGAGAGAGGAGCTGGATTATGATACTTACCAGAGTGGATTCAATCTTTCTCACAGATGGTCTAACCGATTTCTGAGCCGATGGATTGTTTCAGGTGTTTATACCTCTGAACGAGAGAATTACAACGTAGAAGGAGCTTATCGGATTTGTGATATTGACAATAACCCGGGCTCGAATAGCTTCAACGATTGTGTTGTCATCCGTGGAATTGGTACCAACTTCAACTATGGTAGAAATAGGCTGGAAGCACAGATTTACAATGCAGAATGGAGAAATGAATACCTGCTTTCAGATTGGGCCATTCTGGAAGGGGGTGTAGGCTTCAATAAAAACATCATTGACGATGAACTCAATGAGTATGCCTTTTTAGACTCTGCCGGTTTCGTCATCCTGAATGAGAGTACGTTCAATGAGTTGGATTTAGAAACAAACATTATTACCGGCTACTTGCAATCCACAATTTTCTCCAAGGATTCTATGTACGCTGTGAACGTAGGGACAAGAATCAATCACATGGATTATAATGGAGAAACACTGTTTAGCCCTCGACTCATTTATCGCTTCAAGCCTAACTGGGAAAAAGAAACCTCTTTTCGATTATCGATAGGAAAGTATAGCCAACCACCTTTCTACCGGGAGCTGAGAGATCGAAATGGAGATATTCAGGAAGACGTTAAAGCCCAGCAATCCATCCACATCATAGGGGCGATGGAACGATTAATCACCTGGTGGGATCGTCCTTTTTTGTTTTCAGTGGAGAGCTATTATAAGCACATGGATAATGTAATTGCTTTTGATATTGATAACGTCCGACTCAGGTATTTTGCCAATAATGATGCTGAGGCCTATGCCTACGGTTTTGATTTTCGCATAAATGGAGAGTTCATTCCTGGTACGCAATCATGGTTTAGTCTGGGTATTTTGAATACCAAAGAGGATATAGCTGAAGACGATAAAGGATTTATTAGAAGACCAACCGATCAGCGTATTAACCTCGCCTTCTACTTTGAAGATCACCTGCCAAACGATCCAACCATGCGGGTTTATGTAAACTCTGTGTTTGGTTCCGGTTACCCTTTAGGTCCACCGAATGAAATAAATGCTAGAAATATTTTTTCCGGAGATGAATATTATCGTGTAGACATTGGGCTATCCAAATCATTTGAACTCAGAAACAATAAGTACCTGAAAACCTTATGGTTAAGAGCTGAGGTGTTAAATGTATTAGGCGCAGATAACACGCTATCTTATTCCTGGATACAGGATGTGACAGGTGCACAATTAGCCATCCCAAATTCATTATCGGCAAGGTTTTTGAATTTCAAAATTTCAGCAGATTTTTAGGTGGCAGATCACCTATCTTTGTTTCACCATAATATAAAAAGAGAATGAAAAGAATCACTCAATTATCCATGATACTCATAGCTGTTGTCATGCTCGCATCATGCAACAGACAAGTAACCCGAATCAATCCGGATCAACAAGTCGACCTCAGTGGCCGTTGGAACGACACGGATTCCAAATTGGTGGCAGAAGAAATGATCCAGGATGTAACTGGAAGACCCTGGCACAATGATTTCCGCATCAATAATGATCGTAAACCGGTTGTCATTGTCGGGTATGTACAAAACAAAAGCACAGAGCATATTGAGTCAGAAACCTTCATCAAGGACATTGAAAGAGAGTTTGTAAACTCTGGTTTTGTTCGTGTGGTTTCTAACGCAGAGTTTAGAGAAAAACTTCGTGAAGAGCGTGCTGAGCAGGGGGAGTTTGCTTCGCCTGAAACTCAGGCTCAATGGGGGAAAGAACTCGGTGCTGACTTTATGATGTTTGGTGTAATCACAGCTGTAACTGATTCTTACAAAAGGGAAAAGGTGGTAAACTACAAAGTAAACCTGGAGCTCACTAATATTGAGACGAACGAGAAGGTTTGGATCGGAGATAAAGAGATCAAAAAATACATCAAGAATTAATTAATGGGTCGTGAGAATCATTACTCACGACTCGTTACTTACACCTTTTTAAAAATCACCACACTTTCATGGTTTTCAGAAAGACCATATCCAGTATAGCTGTATTTATTCTGCTGACAAGCTGTGCCTCGTTCTATCAGCTCAACTATGAGTTTAACAAAAACTTTGAGCAGGGGAATATCGAGCAGGCGGCCAGCATTTTAGATCAGAATAAAAAGGCAGCTAAAAGTAAAACACGGTTCCTGTACTACGCCAATCAAGGAGTGGTAGAGCATCTTTTGGGCAACTATGAGGAAAGCAATAAATGGCTGGAGCAGGCTTACATATTCGGTGAAGACTATCAGAAAAACTATGTCAATTTTGCTGCATCTTATTTTCTAAATCCAAACTTGATCGTTTATCCCGGAGAGGATCATGAGCACTTAATGCTATTATATTATAAAGCACTGAACTTTCTCAAAATGGAGGATTATGATGCTGCTTTGGTGGAATGTCGACGATTGAATCAGCGGCTCTATGAACTCGGTGATAAGTACGTTTCTGAAAACAAGTATCAGAAAGATGCATTCATTCACAACCTGATGGGTATCATCTATGATGCGGCAGGTGATTATAATAATGCATTTATAGCATACAGAAATTCGCTTGAAATATATCAGAATGAATTTTCAGAGATGTTCGGTTTGTCAGCTCCTCAGCAACTAAAAAAAGACTTGCTTCGAACTGCTTCACTCGCTGGTTTTCCGGAAGAGCTTGATAAATTCAGTGAGGAGTTAGGAGTGGAGTATGTACCAATGCCACCTTCATCAGGAGGAGAGTTAGTCTTCTTTTGGCACAATGGACTTTCACCTGTCAAAGATGAGTGGTCAATAAGCTTTGTGGCTGTAGCAGGAGAAGGCGGACAAGTGTTTTTTCAGAACGAAGAATACGGGTTGAATTTTCCATTTTACTATGATGCTGGAGATGATGGAAATGCAAGTATTACTGACCTGACAGGTACACGTGTAGCGTTCCCAAAATATGTAGAAAGAGAACCTTTCTTCCATCAGGCTAGTCTTGAAATAGATAACTATTACTACCCGCTAGAGAAAGTAGAGGATATCAATGCAATTGCCTTTAAAACTCTAAGAGAACGCATGCTGGAAGAGTTCGGAAAGGGGTTGTTACGGGTAGCTATTAAAAAAACGGTTGAAAAACAGGTTCGAAAAGAAGACGAAACACTCGGTTTTTTGGTGAGCATTGTCAACTTCGCTTCGGAGCAGGCGGATACGAGAAACTGGCAGACCATGCCTCATAGCATTCACTACACGAGGGTTCCTTTGGAAGAAGGAGAGAATGAGGTCGTCCTACACACTGAAGGAGCTAAAACAGAAAGTATTCAGACATTCAAATTTATAGGGGAGAAGGGAAAGACTCTTTTCCAGACATATCAATCACTTGAAAGTAACATAGCGTTTTAAATGAAGACCGACTCATTGGGAATTGCGATTGTTGGTCTGGGGTATTACAGTACATATCATATCGCTCCTGCAATTACAAAATCCAATAAGTGTCACTTAGCTGCTGTGGTTACTGGAAGTAATATAAAAGGGACAATGTGGCGTCATAAATACAATCTTAAGAAAGAGAGTATTTACAGCTATGAATCATTTACTGATATCGGCTCTAATGATGAGATTGATATTGTCTACATCGCATTGCCGATATCACTACATGCTAAATATACTGTACTGGCCGCTTCAGTTGGCAAACATGTGATTTGTGAGAAGCCAATGGCTGCCAATGTAGGAGAAGCAAAAGCAATGATCCGTGCATGTAAATCCAACAATGTCAAATTGGCAATTGGTTATCGTCTTCATTATGAACCACATCATCAGTTTTTGATGCAATTGAAGAGTAGGAATCAGATTCTGGAGATTAAATCTGAGTTTGGACATCCAATTGCTGACAAAAATGAGTGGCGCTTATCAAAAAATCTTGCCGGTGGTGGGGCTCTGCTGGATTCTGGAATCTATTGCATACAGGCAGCAAGGTACATTACTAGTGAATTGCCAAAATCTGTAAGAGCAGTGGCAGAATACTCATTGAGCGATGATGGAGTGGAGGATTGGATAGATTTTGAGTTTCTTTATGAGAATAGACCTAATGTAAAATTCAATGCTAATTACAGAGAAAAAGTAAACAAGCTTGTCGTTAAAACCTCAAATCATAAATATGTGCTTAACAAAGCATTTGGATTCAAGGGGCAGAAATTCAGAAATCCTTTGACTGAATTACGAATACCAAAAACAAGGAAAGCACCAATAGTGAGTTTTCTTGAGGATTTCATTGATTATATTGAAAATGATACGAACTTAAAAGCGAGTGGGTATGAGGGCCTTATCGATGTGCAGATAATAGAAGCATTATATAAATCTGCTAGAACGAAAAGAGAAGAGCCCGTAATCTATCTGGATGATTAATTTCAACTTCTCTTGAATTGCAGACGAATCAATTCAAAAATCAATTGAATGATATATTTTTTATTTCTTGAATACAGGTAGTGAGAAAACCAGTCTTTTAACGTCTTAAGATAATTCCCATTGTTTTTATAAAGCGTTCGATAAAATACTCTTCGAGCCATGATCATGTCATTATCCTCTCTGGGTACTAGTGAAAATCTGTATTGATTTTGCAATAGCTTACTTTCAGAGATATCAGGCATATTCAATATTTCTGAAGGAATTCGTGCAAATTCATTTTCATTCAGATATCTAAGCATATCGATCGGAGTTTGATAATTCTCCGAGCGAATCAATTCTTTTAACATCACCCATTGATCATCCGTCAATCCTTCAATAATCTTCACGCTATCTGCTACCCAGCGAATAGGCGGAACAAGGTTCCACTGCATACCATGTAGCAAAACACAATAGAGTTCATCCGGCGGTGATAAATACTTAATAGTATTATCACTGGCAATCGCCCTTTCCCACATTAAATATTCTGTCGCCTGCTTCAGGGCATAAAGTGAAAATCGAATATGTACATCTAACTCAAGTCCTTTTCTTTTAAATGAGTGTGCGTGAAACATGGAGCTTTCTATTCGGTTGATATCACCGGATACTGATCTCCAACCAGACCTATTTAGTAATGAAACAAGGCTTTTAACATCTTTTCTTTGAACAGCCACATCGATATCAACAGTTGGTCTGGAGCCAAAATCACCATAAAACTGATTAATATGTGCGATTCCCTTTAAGGCAATTAAATTGATATTAGATGAAGAAATCTCTTTACCTAATGCAGTCAGTGTTGAATTCAGTAGTTGATTCTTATACCACACATACTTATAATATCCAGATAATTGTTCCAGAATGGGGTAGGATGTGCGGTATGATTTCAAGTTAGAATACAGTAGCGATAACAATCTCTGAGATCCCAAATCCAATTGATCAAATACCTGAGGCAAGCCCGGCTTTGTAGATGCGCTTTTACTTATGTGAATTCCTTTCAGTTGGTTCAGCCATAGCTCAAAATATGCAAATGCCTCTGCTGGAGGATAAAGAGCAGATTTAAGTAGCAGTAATTGATGGGCGTTTGGATAAACCCCCGCCTCTTTAATCAAATCATTCAGCTCACTTCTTTTCATTTCTCCTTCTATCAAGAATGGCCTTTATGATTTTTGGGAACTCCTGGCGGAGGGACTTGTCAGTCAGTGATTGATTTGCTCCATGAATACGTCGCTTCACCAATACTTCATTGACAAATTTTTGATCGATATTCTTATCAATAGCTTTTGCATACCATTCAAGCAATTCGATTTTAGATTTTTCAAATAACCCAACACTATCAAAAATATGTTTCCTCACCATTAAGGTTGATTTATGTATACCCATCAGAGGAGTATTCAATTGTTTAAGTTCTACTCCATCGAGATGGTTAGGCATATAATTTTCAAGCAATGTGAAAACCATTTGACATTCCGGGTGCATGTTCATCAATTCAACCTGCTTGCGAAGCTTCCCTGACAACCAAATATCATCGTGATCCAGAAGAGCAATTAGATCATGCCTTGCTGATTTGATGCCATAGTTAAGAGCTTCATATGCTCCTTTATTCTCCTGCTGCAAAAGCTTTACTTTGGGGTGCTTTTGTCTTACGATGTTTGCAGTATTATCAGAAGATCCATCATCAACCACAATTATTTCTTTAGGCGGCAGTTCTTGACCATATACACTACTCAATGTTTCCTCAATATAATTTGAGGCATTATAAGTGGGAATAATAACTGTTACGTCACTCATATACCTTAATGCTAAAAGTTCGAGCCGAATGGATCAAGGTCTTGCGCATCATTGGACTTTCTCCTCCTGTCAATCGATTTTTTTAAAGCTGAGATTAAGCCTGTCTCCTTGAATGAGAGATCTTTTGTCATATTATCATCATGCAATCTCTTATTTAAGGCCAATTTCTCAACATATTTTACTCCCACTTTTCTCTCTCGTACTCTTAAAAACCAATCCTGATCTTCACTAAACCTCAGGGATTCATCAAAAAATCCAACTTTGTCTAATAGAGATTTTCTAAACATCATGGAGCCTAAGTATGCATTGAAGTGAGCTGATGACCTTTTATCCCCTCGCTTCGGATCTGGAAAACAGATAGTCTGACCAACCACAATATCTATTTCAGGTCTTTGATCCAGAAATTCTTTCTGCCATTTCAATTTAGCAGGGGGGAGCAAATCGTCCGCATCCAAGAAGGTAATATAACTGCCGGAAGTGTTTGTTAAACCAACATTCCTGCAATAGGATGGTCCTTGATTTTTTTGGTTTTTAATTATGTGAGGAGTTAGTCGGGAGGAAGCCAATATCTCAACTGTGGAATCGGTTGAAGCATCATCTACACAAATAATTTGATCTGGCAACAAGGTACTTTCAACAACACTTTCTAAAGTCTCGGTTAAATGTTTCTCAGCATTATAACAGGGTATGATAAGTGTGATTCCTGTCATTTTCAGTCAGCTTTATGAGGCCAACCCTTTTTCTCATCTGCATCATGAATAGGATCAATCATAATGAGATCACTCATGTCCTCAAACTTGGCATATGTAAGATCTTTAAACTTGAATTCAGAAGTAGTTTTGCTGCCTCTGCCTTCCACTTCCTCAATCAGGGATTCCTCTATTAGGTGATTCAGAAATTGGTTGATTTGTCCCTTCTGATTTTCATTTAAATCAGCAAATGATCCAACAATCATGTCTCTTGAGAAACCATCAATTGCCATCTGCCAAACATTTAATGCAGAATTTTTAAAACTGTAGTAAAATCCATTTTCAAGATTCACCACCACGATTTCATTATCAAATTGATCACTTACGACTTTTGGATTGACTTTCATATATAATTAAATGAAATACTAAATTAGAAATTATCTAGAAATGAAGATAGGAGAGTAGGTAGATTTGATGTATCCGGACCAAGATTAAGTGTATAGGTAGGTGTTGTTCTTATAAATTTTGAAATCTTAGCAAATGACTCCTCTCTTAATCCTGGCAGTTGGAATAGCGTAGTAGGTGCTATAGCTCTCATGGCTTCTCCTTTTGAGCAAGGAACAATACTCGTTTTACTCCCTCCTTCCACTTTTGGAACAAGCGTAGCAAAAACAGGAAAAGATCTTATCAAACTTTCCTTATAATTAGGATAGAGATGGATCCTGTATTTATCGTCTATTGGTTTTGCAAGTGTGGATCTATCAATATGAATATTTTCAAGGAGTCCAATTGATTTATCAGTTACCTTGCTAAGAGAAAACAAACTGAATACCTGCCGATTTTGAGTATCCAATAATACATAATCATCACCAGCAAACCTTAACTGTGAGTTAATGCATGCCAGGCATGAAGTTGATTTACCCGAACCTCCGGCTCCAACTAGAAGTAAACCTTTATTTTCAATCCCTACCGCTCCCGCATGTGTGGGTTGAAGACCCGTGTTTTTAAACCACCAGTGGAAAACCATCCGTAATGGGAAATCAGATTCCCACACTGGTATTTGGTCAATATCTTCAATCCAATAGTAAGTTTTTCCAGCATTCCGGTTTTGACAATAAATGGCCAGTGACCCGGGCTGCTCTAAAAGAAATGCATGATCCTCTGTGAATGATTCTATCAAACCAAGATGATGAGGTTTTTCACCAACCCAGGGTCTCTCAAGAGAAGAGACTTCAGATGACTCTCCTTCAACAAAATAAATGTGGTGATCGACTTGATCGCCTGGCGATAACTCAAGATGACTAAATGCTCTGGTGAAGAGAGGCATGAATCTTTCTGAAGAAAAATGAAAACAAAAAGTATGGGGACCAATCGAATAGTACTTACATGAATATCCAGTGTCTCTGAAAACAGGGGCTAACCTGGTTTCCATATATCTATAATAGTCGCTTGCTTTCACTTATTTCTTTTTCTTTGTATTGATCTAAAAAGTGCTCGTGATAGATCTTTCAGCGACTCTTTAACTTTGTGAGTTTCGTTATTCTTATGAATTCGTTTTTCAAGAACAACATCCTCAATTTGATGAATGATTTCATCGCTATCCAACAATCTAAAAAACCAATCAAAATCACCAGCGAATCTAAAAGTCGGATCGAAATCTCCGTATTTTTTAAAAAGCTTTTTTTTAATCAACGTGCACCCAAGCAAATACCCGTCAAGTTCTTTGCCCATTTGATGGGTTCGAACCCAATCAGGAGCTTCGCTCAATCCATCTAAAAACCATTTTTGTTTACCAATAACCAGGTTAGCATGAGGAGTGGATGCTAAGTACTGAATGCGTTTCATCAGGCTATTTGTTGGCCACAGATCATCCTGATCAATAAAGGCTACAAGTGGATGGTTTGAATGTCTAATGGCCAGGTTTCGTGCCGCTCCTACACCCTGATTTTTTGTCTTGAAATATCTCACACCCTGAAATGATTGAACAATTTCACCGCTTCGATCAGTGGATCCATCATCGACAACTATTACTTCAAATGAGGTATGTGATTGATTAAATATAGAATTCAAGCAACTTTCCAGATAAAATTCCCCATTGTATACAGGAATCAATATGCTAACAGAGTCCATTTCTTACCAATCCATATTTTGTTCATATCCCAGTTTGATCAAAAGCCCCCCCCAGTATTCCTTAAAAAAAGTCTTTGTCTGTTCATCAAAGTGATTCTTCCAATCACCAACTTCTCCTTTTCGATAATGCTGATATACATTTTCTTCACCCGGGTTTCTTTTCGTTACTCTTTTAAAAGATCGACTCCTTATGGCTTTTTCAGACTCAAATTGATTCAATGACTTCTTAATAAAAAAATGCTGAAATTCGGAGCTCGTTCTCTTTGCAACTGCCCAAATAAACCTGTTATACCAAACAATCAATTTGTCTATCATTTTTCTCTCTTCCTCTTTCACCGTAGACAAATCAAAACAGTGGTCAATAATCCTATCCCAGGTATTTGCTGGGCTATTAATTAAATCTTCAAACCGTAATTCTAAAATTACAGGATTCGTATAGTCCCAGGTATATAAGCTTTGAAAATGATCGGCACGACAGGAACTTATTTCTAATTTAAGTCCATCTTTTTTTGATAAGCCCTGAAGTATTTTTCTATGTTCAATAAGGTCAGTCCATTCACTTGTCGGATGACTGTGAAGATGTGAAAAATAAGACGACACAACCACATCCCTTGGATCTCTGATAACATGAAAACCAGTTTGAACATCCAGCAAATCCAAATGCTCCATTTTTGCATTTGAGCTTATGACAAAATCAAAACCCGGATCAATATGTTTATTATCGAGTGTATGATATGTTATAATAGATTTTCCTGTGTAAACGCAAATGGCTTCTAAAACAGATCTGATATAACTTGAACCTGACCGATGATGACCAAAGTAGCAAATCATCGATCCAGTCTTTTTTCTTCCATTGTCACGTCCCGGTCTGTACGGATGTGCATCTTGATATTGACTAAAAACTCTGTACATCCTGCATCAATAAGAGCTTGCTGTGCATCTCTTGCAACCTGCTGCAATTTGTCATATGACCCTTGCATTACCGTTTCCATTGGTGTGATCATATACTCCACCCCGGACTGCTGAATCACATCGATAGCGGCATCAATTTTTTCATAGACATTTCCTTCCCGGTCTAGTGGAACAACCTGGATACCGAGTTGAATATTTTTATCTGTCATACATTACTGTTTTCAGCGAAAATAAATCTTTGAATATTTAGACAATGACTTTTCCCTATTTAGTTAAAAGGCTTTATTTTGAGGTCTAATAATAACCAACCCTGAGATGTTCACCGAGTACGAAATTGAGTCCATGATCGCTTACCCAGAAGTATTGGAGGCGACTAAGGTTTTAAAAAAAGATTTTCTAAAAGCAGAGGCACCATATTTGGAAATAAGTGATGATGATTTCTTCTCTCTTGTCATAATGACTCCTACAATTGGTATCGCAATGGCCGATGGAAAGATTACATTATTTGAAGAAATGGCATTGAATAAGAAAGCGAGAAAGCTGTCAAAAGGAGGCTATTTCATGAAAAAAGATCCTGTTGTTTATGCGATGAAATATCTTATAAAGAATTATGATAATTGGCAGGACAAATTTTTCAATCTTCTAAAGATGACTATCAAGGTGACTTGTGGGCTTGATGGGATGAACCTGAAGCCTTTTGATGAGAATCAGGATGTGGATTATCATGAATACCGCGAGGCAATCCTGCATTCTCCTTACCTGCTTATTCGTTTCATTGCCAGTTTTTTTCTGGAAAATGATGAAGATATCATAAACCAAAACCATCGAATAGGGAAATCAGAGTATGAAAAGTTGGTTTTGATTGGTGAAAAGCTAGATCTTCATCACCTTTCTGTCTTTAAAATGTTTTGTAAGACCTTCCAATAATCTACACCTAATTGATTCGTTGTTGGTGGTAGTGATTAGAAACATACTTATAGGATTGCTGGGATTACTTCTACTGGCCTGTGGAAGTGATGATGCCGTTTCTACATCGGCTGATGATAATATTGAAGCCTGGCTGGATACAATGAATATCTCTGCATCCAGAGACAATGATACGGGGATTTACTATTACTCAGACATTCTAAACCCATCAGGAGCATCCGTTTCATCCGGTAGTGTTGCAGCTTTTTATTATACGCTTAGTGACCTGAACGGAAATGTGATTGCCAGTCATCAACGAGCAAACGGCGATTCGCTTATTTTCAAAGTGGGTGCATCTGCCATCTATCCTGTTGGAATAGATGCTATAATATCTGTGATGCGTGTAGGAGAGACCTACAATTTCATCTTACCTCCGGAACAGGCCTATCAGGATCTTACATCGGGAGCGATAAATCCCAATTTGATCGCACACCTTCAAATAGAGCTGGTTGGGGTTCATAATGAAACTGATTTATTTGCTCAGGAAAGCGTAGACATTCAGCAATATATTGATGACAATTACCTTGATAGTCTTGAGCTCAATCCTATTGACTCTACGGAGCTATTTTCTTCTTCGGGAATTATCTACAAGCGACTCAGGGCAGGAACTGGCGCATTGCCTACAAACGGGGATACGATCATTGTTGATTATACCGGTAGATTTTTGGATGACTCTTCATTTGGAAGTGATTCTGGTTTTGAATGGGTCTTTGGATCTAACGAGCCAAGAGAATTGCTCTCAGCATTTGAATTTGGAGTTTCGCTCATGCAAACAGGGGAACAGGCACTCTTTTTGATTCCCTCGTCGCAAGGTTACCGGGAAAGTGCGTTGGTGATTCCTGGATTTATAACCAATGATTTAATCGAGGATGGCATCATTCCTGACTATGTTAGTACCATACCTCCGTATCAATCATTAATATTTGAGATAACCCGTGTTGATTAATCCATTAATTTTGAAATGATTTGCTCGCCGCTATCAAACGATATGGAATACTCAGCCTTCTAGCTCTTTCATCCTTGCAAGGCTTCTCTCAAGATATTTATGAGAAGTATGATATCTATCGCAATCCGGTCAAAGTATTCCTAAACAAGTTTAGCATCACTGCTACCACAGGAATAGGAATCACAAGTTACTCACATGAATTAAGTGGAGTTTATTTTTATCAGGATGCCGAAAATCAATTCATTTTTTCAAATGATATAGAAAACCTTGGCAGTACTTTTTCCGGCTATACAGATTGGCTGAATGACCCACAGCCTGGTTTTCAGACTTCTTTGGAAAATCCGTTTGATCCCCCCTTTGGTTTTTTGTCGAATCCTGTGAATAATCCCGCTCTTGGTGATCAGACTTTTTTGGTAAACACCGATACGACAGATTTCGGTTTTAAAGGCGGTTCGCGTGGAATTCCCATCACTTTAATGATTCATTACAATTTTGATAAGTTCAGGGTTGGGGCCGGATATAGCTATGAGTTTCACTTTCTAAGAAGGTTAAAACCTACTGCATACGCCGATGAGGTGCGCGATTACGAACCAAATACGTCCAGAACAAGGTATTCTAGGCTATTCGGAATGGTAGGGTATAAGTTCTATTCATTTTGGAGCTATGATTTTGTGGCTGAACTTCAGGTCGGTCGCATCACCGCCGGCAAACAATTCAATAGTGGAGCTATCTCAAGAGGTATCTACACAAATTTTGGTGTAAGCATTGAAAATAACTGGTCCGAATACTTCCGGATAATTATCCGTCCGGGTGTGGATTTCAAATCCTATACCGTCAATCTTCCTGACGGAGCTACTGTCAAACATAATTATCCCACTTTTTTCATTCAGGCTGGCATTAGCATCAATATTCCTGATATCCCACGCTCACCTATGAAGAGTGATCATGTACAGCTAAAACATGTATATCGGAACCCGGTAACGGGCCAAAAAATGGAGGTTAGAGGACAGCCGATCTGGAAGCGACAAAATCCAAAAGTGGGGGAAAATAACCGTAGAATGTGGCCAAAAAGAAGGAAGGCCATTAAAAAGCTAAAGACAAAAAATAACTAAGCGTTTTATCAGCCATAACAAGCAAATTCTGTTTGCCAGAATCCGATGATTTCAGCTAGAAATTCGCTAAATTGCGGGTTGATTTTTGGCTAACCCAAATAAGCATAAATGGCAGACGGAGATATCGGTAATTCATCCTCATTCGAAGAGAATATCATCCCAATAAATATTGAAGAAGAAATGCGTGGCGCCTACATCGATTATTCGATGAGCGTAATCATTTCAAGAGCACTTCCGGACGTACGAGATGGTTTAAAACCCGTACACAGAAGGATCCTGTATGGGATGGACGAGTTGGGGGTAAACTACAACAAGTCTTATAAAAAGTGTGCAAGAATCGTCGGGGATGTACTGGGTAAGTATCACCCGCATGGAGACACTGCAGTATATGACACCATGGTGCGAATGGCTCAGGATTGGTCTATGAGATATCCACTCGTGGACGGTCAGGGAAACTTCGGTTCTGTAGATGGTGATTCACCAGCAGCCATGAGGTATACTGAGGCTCGTTTGAGAAGAATTTCAGAGGAACTATTAGCTGATATTCGCAAGAATACGGTTGATTATGTTCCAAACTACGACGACAGCACAGAAGAGCCAAGCGTACTTCCAGCTAAGATTCCAAATCTATTGGTAAATGGTGCAAGCGGTATTGCAGTAGGTATGGCCACCAATATGGCCCCACACAACCTCACAGAGGTCGTAAATGGCACGATTGCATACATAGACAATAGAGATATCACCATTGAAGAACTTATGCAGCACATCACTGCACCGGATTTCCCAACGGGAGCCACAATTTATGGTTATCAGGGTGTCAGAGCAGCGTTTGAAACCGGAAGAGGAAGAGTGGTTCTGAGAGCGAAAGCCGAATTCGAAACCACCAGCACTGGGAGAGAGCAAATCATCGTCACTGAGATCCCATATCAGGTGAATAAGGCAAGCATGATTGAAAAAACAGCTGCCTTGATCAATGAAAAGAAAATTGAAGGTATCGCTGATATCAGAGATGAATCGGATAAGCAGGGAATGAGGGTGGTTTATGATCTCAAGAAAGACTCCATTCCAAACATTGTTCTTAACAATCTCTACAAGCAAACAGCTCTACAGTCTTCATTCAGTGTTAATAACGTAGCGCTTGTAAAAGGAAGACCTAAGACACTAAATCTCAAAGACTTAATTGTTCATTTCGTTGACCACCGACATGAAGTAGTCGTTCGAAGAACAGAGTATGAACTGGATGAGGCGGAGAAAAGGGCTCACATCCTTGAAGGCTATCTTATTGCGTTGGATAATCTGGATGAGGTGATCAATTTGATTCGAGCATCTAAAGATCCGGATGAAGCGAGAGATGGTTTGATTGAAAAATTCAGCCTTTCTGAGATTCAGGCCAAAGCCATTCTGGACATGAGACTTCAACGTCTCACAGGTCTGGAAAGAGATAAAATCCAGAAAGAGTACGAAGAGATTCAGGCACTTATCAAAGAGCTTAAAGAGATACTTGCTGATGAGGGAAAACGGATGCAAATCATCAAAGATGAGTTGCTGGAGATGAAAGAACGCTATGGTGATGAGAGAAGATCAGATATCGAACATAGCGCGGATGAGTTCACAGCAGAAGATATGATTCCGGATGAGGATATGGTTATAACCATTTCACATCAAGGCTATATCAAACGCACACCTCTTGTAGAGTACAGAACACAAGGTAGAGGGGGTGTAGGCAGCCGTGCAGCTAAGTCCAAAGATGATGATTTCACTGAGCATTTATTTATAGCTTCCGCTCATAATTATCTACTGATATTCACTGAGTTCGGTAAAGTATTTTGGATCAAGGTTTGGGAGCTACCGGAAGGTAGTAAAACCTCTAAAGGAAGGCCAATTCAGAACCTGATTAATATTGAATCAGAGGATAGAGTAAGATCTGTCATTAATGTGAAGACTCTGGAAGATCCTGATTATATCAATAACAACTTCCTGGTGATGTGTACGCAGCGAGGAGTCATTAAGAAAACGTCATTGGAAGCTTATAGTAGACCAAGGAGAAACGGAATCAACGCAATCACCATAAGAGAAGATGACAAGCTTTTAAATGTGCGTCTGACTGATGGGGATAATCATATCGTTATTGCTTGTAATACCGGTCGCGCCATCAACTTCCACGAATCTGATGTTAGATCCATGGGAAGAATGGCTTCCGGAGTGCGAGGGATGAATATTACAGATAAGGAGTTTGTAGTTGGTATGGTTTGTGTAGACTATAAAAACCCTCCGAACCTACTTGTAGTATCTGAAAAGGGATATGGTAAGCGATCAGACCTGGAAGATTACAGAATCACTAAACGTGGTGGTAAGGGAGTAAAAACGCTGAATGTTACTGATAAGACTGGCGCACTTGTAGCGATAAAGGACGTAATTGATGGGGATGAATTAATGATTATCAATCGATCTGGAATAGCCATTCGGATGTCAGTAGACAACCTGAGAGTAATGGGAAGAGCCACTCAGGGTGTTCGACTAATAAAACTGAATGATGAAGATAAGATTTCTGCAGTGGAGAAAATTTCCAATATTGGGAATGACGAAGCGGAAGAGGACGAAGCTTCAAACCAGGAGAATGAAAATAAAAACGATAACGAATAAACTAAAAATCGAATAATGAGAACTTTTTTAACATTATTGTTAGCGGCTTTTTGTATTGCCGGATATTCGCAAAAAAAGCCAAAAATCAACAAGGCTCTATCAGCTATGCAAGATGGTGACCTTGCAGAAGCTAAAGCTATCATTGATGCAGCTATTGAGCATGAAAAGACCAAAGATGATCCCGAAACATGGTATTACAGAGGTCAAATCTATGCAACCCTCGATACCGCTAGTAACGAACCCGGTGCGTTGGAAGAAGCAATGAAAGCTTTCGATAAGGCGCTTGAACTAGATCCCGAGCAAAAGAAAGTATCTGCATTTACCGGTGCTGGCGTTGAAAACATAGATACCAAAAAACAAGGTTGGTATGCGTATTACTACAACGAAGCAATTGCAAGTTACAACGCTGAAAATTTTAGCTCTGCAGCCGATAACTTTGAAACTGCTTTCTACATCAATCCGAGTGATACTAACGCCGTTTTAAATGCTGCATATGCTTCAGCTGCAGCAGGTGACGATGAGCGTGCAAAAACCAACTTCATGAATGCTTATGAAGCTGGAGTAAAAGATAAGACCGTATTCTTGCAGCTTTATAATTATGCAGCAAAAGAAGAACGTTTTGAGGACGGGCTGGACATTATTAGAAAAGGAAAAGAAGTCTACCCTAACGATATAGATTTTGCTAAATTTGAAATCAACCTTTTAATCCAACTGGAAAAAACAGAAGAAGCAAAAGCTGGTTTGGAAAAAGCAATTGAAGCCGATCCACAAAATGCTGACTTGCATTTCAGCCTTGGTGTACTTAAGGAAGAACTAGGTGATAAGGAGGGAGCAATGGCAAGCTACGATAAAGCACTGGAGATTGATCCGGATCACTATAATTCCAGTTTTAACAAGGGGGTTGCTGTATTCAACGAGGCAAATGAGTTGATAAAAGAACGAAATGCACTCTCATACAAAGAAAAAGCGAAGAGCAAAGAATTGACTGGGAAAATTAATCTTAAGTTGGAAAAAGCGCTCCCAATTTGGGAAAAGCTCTATTCCCTGAATAGCTCAGATCAAACTGTACTTGAAACACTAGCCTATATCTACAATAGCTTGGGCAAGAAGGAAAAGTACAATAAACTTCAGGACGAAATTGATGCCCTGCAAGGAAATTGATTTCAGAATAAGTATTTGTATGGAGCCGATCATTCGATCGGCTTTTTTGTTTAAATAGTTATGATAGAAATGCTAGAGTCTTTAGGATTTGAGCCTGCACTGTTGGAAGAAATAAAAGCAGTCGGCTATAAAAAAAGGGTACGGGTTGGTGAATCAGTTATTGACGCTTCTCAAACCGAAAAAAATATACCATTTGTTCTGGAAGGCATTCTTAAGGTCTATAGAAAAGAACCAAGCGGAAAAGAAGTGCTGCTGTACTACCTTGAGAAAGGAGAGACCTGTGCCATGTCGATCACTTGTTGCCTTGAAAACAAGCAGTCACCAATAAAGGTCATTGCGGAAGAAGACTCAGTCATCTGGATGGTTCCTAACACTTTTCTAAACCAATGGATCACAAAGTATCCATCCTTTCGATCATTTGTCTTTTCATCCTACCAAACACGCTTTGACGAACTCATGGAAACCATTGATAGTTTGGTTTTCACAAACCTTGAGGATCGGGTAATTAAGTACTTGCTCGACACGAAGCAAGCCACTCAGTCCTATGAAATCCACAAAACTCATAAGGAAATCGCGGATGAGCTAGGTACATCAAGGGTGGTTATATCCAGAGTTTTAAAGAAACTGGAGCAAGACGGGAAAATAGAACAACACAGAAATAAGATTGAAATTTTATAGGCCTTCTAGGTAACAAAGGCTACAACCAGCTATCTTGAGGCCTGCTATTTTTGTGATCCGATATGAATCAAATCCGAAAGGTATTTCCAATTCTGCAATGGTTACCTAATTATAAAAGAAGTGACCTGAATGGCGACCTATTTGCAGGGCTTACCGTCGGAGTGATGCTTATTCCCCAAGGAATGGCATATGCTTTAATCGCAGGATTACCCCCGGTTTATGGTTTGTACGCTTCGATTGTTCCGCAAATCATTTATGCGCTGTTAGGTACGTCCAGACAGCTATCTGTTGGTCCTGTGGCCATGGATTCATTATTGGTTGCTGCTGGTGTCTCTGTATTAGCAGCGGAAGGAACTGATTCGTATATAGCCTATGCCATTCTTGTGGCATTCTTCATGGGAGCATTCCAACTGCTATTGGGCACCTTTCGCCTCGGCTTCATTACAAACCTCCTTTCCAAGCCGGTCATCAGCGGCTTCACCTCAGCTGCAGCATTAATCATCGGCTTCAATCAACTTAAATATCTCTTAGGTACAGACATATCAAAGAGCAATCGATTTTATGAAGTTGTTATCAATAGTATCCAAAAATTGGACGAAACACACCTGCCAACACTCATCATAGGAATACTAGCCATTCTGTTAATTAAAGGGATTAAATCCATTAACAAAAATATTCCAGGAGCATTGATAACAGTTGCTATCGGAACTATAATTGTATATTTTTTACAATTAAATATTGATGGTGTTAGCATTGTGCAAGACATTCCT
The DNA here is from genome assembly GCF_965221965.1 of Ekhidna sp. Lineage (GTDB taxonomy): Bacteria > Bacteroidota > Bacteroidia > Cytophagales > Cyclobacteriaceae > Ekhidna. The sequence goes on along the minus strand of NZ_OZ244926.1, from coordinate 1,590,510 downwards.
CAAGGACTGCCAGCACCACAGCTACCTGTATTTTCACTGGACCAGTTGGGGCAAGTGCTGCCTCTCGCATTTACTATATCTGTAATTGCCTTCATGGAAGCTTTTTCCATTGCCAAAGCGGTGGAAGCTAAGCGGAAAGACCATAAAGTCATTCCAAATCAGGAATTGATAGGATTGGGAGCGGCAAACCTGATCGGATCACTTTTTCAGGCATATCCTGTAACGGGCGGGTTCTCACGTACCGCAGTTAATCACCAGGCAGGAGCCAATACACCTCTTGCTTCTATCGTGAGCGCAATAATTGTAGCACTAACGCTCATATTCCTTACCTCACTCTTTTATTACTTACCACATGCAATTCTGGCTGCCATTATCATGGTAGCTGTCAGCAATTTATTTGACTGGACCTACGCCAAAAAGTTGTGGAATGAAAGTAGAAAAGAGTTTCTCGTGCTTCTATTTACCTTTTTAGTTACGCTCAATATTGGGATGGTTATTGGTATTGTTACGGGAATTATTCTTTCCATCTTGCTCTTCCTTTATCGGGCTGCATATCCACACATAGCCAGACTTGGCCGGATTAAAGGGCATCATGAATTTAGAAATATCACCCGTTTCTCCAATCTTGAAACGTGGGAGGGATTGGTCATTATTCGTATAGATGCCCCGCTTAGTTTTATCAATATTCAGGAGATCAAAGACTATATTTTGAATACGCTCATAGAGGAACCAGGAACCCAAGAGATCATCATCGATGCTGGTCCTGTCAGCCATTTGGACGCCACCGCTGCTGATGGACTGCAAACCCTGTTGGACGAATTGAACCTGAAAGGAGTGAGGTTGGTTCTTTGTGATGTTATCGGACCCGTGAGGGACACCATGAAGCAAACAGGTCTAACCAAACGGATAGGAAAACAGAACTTATTTCTAAGCCTTAGTGAGGCCTTGGAGAATGCATTAACAAACGCCAAAGACCCATATAAGAAAGTGACATTGCAATCAAATATAAAAACGTAACCAATGTTACTAACCTGATCGTTTGAAGGATCGTACTTTTGCACAAGAATTGAATGACAATATGAATATTGAACAGATATATACCGGATGCCTGGCACAAGGCGCATACTACATTGAAAGTGAGGGAGAGGCGGCAATCATTGACCCATTACGAGAGTCAGCGCCATACCTGAAAAAAGCAAACAAAGAAGGAGCAAAGATTAAATACATCTTTGAAACGCACTTCCATGCTGATTTCGTTTCAGGACACGTGGATCTGGCGAAAAAGTCCGGAGGGAAGATCATCTATGGTCCGGGAGCGAAAGCGGACTTTGACTTCCATGAAGCAAAAGATGGAGAAGTATTTGAACTTGGAAAAATCAAAATCAAGGTACTTCATACACCGGGGCACACACTCGAGAGTGCCACTTACTTATTAATTGATGAGAATGGCAAGGAGCACGCCATATTTAGTGGAGACACCCTGTTTATCGGCGATGTAGGACGACCGGATCTGGCACAGAAGGGAAGCATGACTCAGGATGATCTGGCTGGTATGCTATATGAAAGCTTACGATCTAAGATTATGACATTGCCGGATGATGTGATTGTGTATCCGGCGCACGGCGCAGGTTCTGCTTGCGGTAAGAATATGAGTAAAGAGACATTTGACCTGCTGGGCAATCAGAAAAAAACCAATTATGCCTTAAGAGGAGACATGTCCAAGGAAGAATTCATCAGAGAAGTAACCGACGGATTGCTGCCACCACCGCAATATTTTGCGCAGAATGTGGCCATGAATAAATCAGAGGCTGTAGGTTTAGACTCAGTACTAAAGAAAGGGAACGTGCCACTAGACGTGGAAACCTTTGAGGCAATGGCTAATCATGAAGGTGCACTGGTACTAGATACCCGAAATCAAAAGGATTTTGTGAAGGGACATGTCCCAAATGCCATCTTTATTGGTATCGACGGTAGCTTTGCTCCATGGGTAGGCGCACTTATTCCGGACCTACAACAACCGATCATCTTTTTGGCTGATAAGGGCAGGGAAGAGGAAGTAGTAACACGACTTTCCCGTGTGGGATATGACAACACCCTGGGGTATCTGGAAGGAGGATTTGAAGCTTGGAAGGATGCAGAAAAAGAAGTGGCCACACTGGAGTCCATTACTGCTGAAGCATTTGCAAAAGCACATAAGAATGGAAACCTCCATGTAATGGATGTGCGCAAGCCGGGAGAGTTTGAGGCAGAACATGTAGAGGGTGCAGAAAGCAATCCATTGGACTACATCAGTGAGAATATGGATAAAGTAGATGCCGATAAGCAATACCATGTGTACTGCGCAGGTGGGTATCGTTCAGTGATCGCTTCTTCCATTCTAAAATCACGAGGTTTTCACAACCTGGTAGACATAGCCGGAGGCTTCAAAGAGATTAGTGAAACAGATATTCCTACAACAAATTACGTGTGTCCAACCACCCAAAAGTAAGTTGACAGGAAAACAAAGGTGAACCTTTTCTTATGTTAAATTGATGGGTATTCAGATACTCATTGCGGTGGGGTATCTTGCAGTTATGACATTAACAATTCTGCTTTTGCTGGGCCTTGTAGGCATCATCGTGTTTGTTTGGTATATCTTCAAAGACGAGGGACCGCATCATCAATGAATCCAATTCAACACCCTTTTAGGAGTTTATGAGATGAATTATTGCATTTTTTATGCAAAAATATATTGGTTGGGTAAGTCTGATACGTGATTTACGTATTGATGAATTTCCGAAAAACACGCGTGTATAAAAGCTGAATCATGATCACTTTTGAGATATAAAATCAAAACATCATGAGACGAATAGTAGCTTTTATCTTCACGCTGTTTCTCTTGTTGGTAATGTATAGCAGTGCGAATGCCGGAGGAGATCCAATTCAAAAGAAGTACACCAAAGAAGAAGTTACGACCATAGCAACTTCACTTTTGAATGCCATTCATGACTATAAATATGAACAAAGAAATCAATGCATCGCAGCTCTAAAAGACAAATTGGGTTTTGAGCTGGTAAAGGATGTAACTCACAATGTGCCTAAAAACTGCACAGTAGACAGCCTGGTGGTCGGAAATGATCAATTATTTAGGTGGGCTTATTTCAAGTCAGTTGATTTGGAATACCTCAAAGACGTAGAAGCATTAATCACGTTGAAAATAGAACAATCTGATGAAGTAGCCGAGGCGCTGGCAGATATGCTTAAGCAAGACGGGTTAGATATAATAAGTAAATCGAACGAGTCGTATGTCTTTAAAGATACATTGGGAGGATATGTTATTGACAATCGATTTAAAATAGAAACCAAATCACGAATAGACAGCAGGTATAGCTACACCATTCAGGTGATGGAAGATTATCTGATCTTGGATGTGAAGGAGGTTGTATCTGATTATTGGGTACCATCATATTATTTGATTGAGAAGGACTCCAGGAGATTAGCGGAAAAATTCTAGTACATATATATAAATTGAAATAGCCTTACTGTGAACACAGTAGGGCTTATTCTTCATATTTTAATTTAACATAATATAAATTATATAACAATACTAGTGATTTGCAGTTTGTGAGCTTTAGCGAACAATTAACATAAAATCAGATATGTAATGTGCGGCTGGTCAGTTACATATCGATAATGATTTTATGTTGAAAGCAAATCACGGTAATCAGAATCCTGCTCTTGAATGTAAAAGCAAATCACAGCCAGTACACGAACCCATTGTTATATAATGATATTATGTCTGCGCTCATTCTTCGCTTGCCCTCGCCACGGCGCTCGGGTAAATTATCTCCGCGAGCCAACGCTCCTGGACGTACACTGGTTCAGTGTTCCTTATGATGTTGTTATATAATTAGCTGTTATATTAAATAGCCGCTCGGCCAGCGCACGATCCAATCGCACGCCTTGCCCTGACCAAGCGCCTATTAATTGCTTTCAGCCCACGCGCCTCCAGCTAAGGCTGGATATTGGCCATTCAACAGCAAGAGAATTCCAGGCAATTGTGATGTACTATTTTACAATATTCGATCAATCGTACAGGATCAATTCATCTACACGATTCTCAGGCGTTAGAAAATTGCCTGTGATACACTTGCTTTTCCCAACGCTCTCTGTCCTCAGCGTTCATCACCAGAATGTCATTCATGAGGTTATCAAAGAATTCATTTGACTCTTATGGCAAAATCAGAATGGCTCACGGATTAATCTTTCTCTTATCTGTGTTCGCATTGCCCTCGTGCCGGGCTGGCACTTCCTTTTTTCATTGATAAAAAAGGAAGCAAAAAATCTAGACAGAATAAAGCTTCCACCCACTGCCCAACGCATGGCCCGCTATTCTGTCAGGCCAACGCTCCTGCATGTTTAATCAAAACAATCATGGTTAGCAGAACTCATCTTTTTTATAATCTGGTAGAAAACCACCAGAAACCTTCATAAAAACATATCTTTCAAAAGCTTCTGAGCAATTAAAAACATTCTTTTCTACTAGCCTTTTGAGTAAAAAAATTGAACCAATCACCCTATTTCTTCCTATCTCTTTTATACCGCTTGATCGAGCCTTTTTATCATCAGATGCCATTCGATAGCCAAATTTTCTAGAGATACATAAGCATTCTGTTTCCCCATCGCCTAATCCGTACTTGTCGAGCATTGATCGATATTCTTCTATGGTAACAACATCTTCACCAACTCTACTCAATAAACCTTTTGAAATCATTTCATCCAGAATACTTCCATCCTTATACTGGGTGAATTCATCATAAACAATTGGTCCTATGTGGAAATTAATCCCTTCAAGATTTAATACTTCTTCAAGAATATCACCATTGATAATGTTGATTAAACTACAATTATCAAGAATAACATCCATTTATCAAGCGTTGTATGGGGCGTTGTGAAACATCAAATCCCGAACTGGAATTGAAAGAATTTCAGAAGCCTTGCCAATAGATAGTTGACCCTTTGAAATCTTATTAATAGCTGAATCTACAAGGTGCCTTGATACTTTAGGAAAATTAACTGCAGGTCTTTTGGGTAAACCAAGCTCGTCTGCTCGTTTTTCAGGACTTCCATAGTCTTTTTTGATTTCAGAATAGAGTGAATGAGTACTGCCTTTAGGAAATAATCCTAAATCTTCGCATCTCCTTCCTGCTACCTCGAAACTTACCCCATAAATTCTGCTTAACAATAGGATTTCTGCATCACCAATATTGTCGTCTAAGATGTTTCTTCGTTCTCTGATTTTTTTTAAGGTAATCCCTACGCCAGCTTTCGGTAATAGCAACGCTGATGCAAAAGCATTTGAAAAAAACTCCTCCTTCTTTCTGCTTTTATCAGTCAAATTCAATTTTATCTCCTTGTCAAATTTTGCATAGTTTCCACTCTCTAAATGATGCGACAAAATATGACCCAATTCGTGTGCTAGGGTAAATAGCATTCTAGTTGAATGCCTTGGTGAAACAAATATGAAGGGTATGCCTTGTACTATAGCCGAGGCTCCATCAACACTGTTACCAAGTTCCTTTATATGGACAATTATTCTTAATTCCTGCGAAAGTATTTCAGGTAAATTGAGAATCGGACTCACCTGATCATTATTGAAAAACTTTAATCTAAATAAGCTTGAAAGATATTCTGCTCCTTCTAAATTGTTCTCAACCCGTGGAAAGGTTTTCTGAAATAATTCTAATAAGTTTTCACCTTCCAAAAGGTCGATGCTATTTCCGATAAAATAAGAAAATTGGCCAGAGAAAAAGTCAGCATTACGCTCACCTATGGCATCACGGAAAAGAACATTGATTTCATCAAATTTATCATTCTCAGAAAGCAAAAAAGAAACTGATTTATCAAAAACAGCTGAAAGCCTTCTGACTTCAGAGAGACTTGCTACCGATTTGTTCTCAATTATACTCTGAAGTCTTTCAACTGGTATTTTTGACTTCTTTGAGACTTTATCAATTGAATTCTTAGAATGTTGTAAATGAAAGATTAAGTTTTGCATTTACTTTAATTTGATTTTATCCATCCAGTTAATTAGCTGATCAATTTGTTTTTCGTTCATTTTTCTAAATCTTCCAATAACTCCGAAAACAGAATCACCATCTTTCTGAAAAATGTCCTTCAGAATATCTAAGGTTTCTTCTCTTGCCCTCTTAATTTCATCCTCTTCATTTATAAAAATTGGGTCTTTACCTAAAATATAGTTATCCAGTCTTTTCTCATAATTGCTATGATAATCATAATCTAAATGGTTTCCTTCTGAGTCGATTATAATATTACCCCTGAAAGTCCCATCATCTTTTTTCTTAAGCTGATTTTGTGGATAATCATTCAGAGCAGTTAAAGCATCAATTTTTTTGTCAACTTGAAAACCTCCGACTACATATTGTTTTAAGCTAGTCACTCTTCCACTTATATTAAATATGTAATCATTTTTATCCACAAACCTCCTTATATTCGGCATGCATGCACCCATGGTAACAACTTCTTTGTCATATATGGGATCGGTCAAAGTGAAACCATTACCAGGATCCGCACCTTGATACATAGTATATATATAACCTTTCATATCTAATTATTTTCCATTCCAATATTCTAAATCTCCAGTTATTGCCTGAAGCATTCCATCATAGTGCAAACTAGTTGCGACAAATGCATCTCTAACGCTACTTATAACAACATCTAATCCATGTAACTTGATTACTTCATCAGTAACCTGTAAAGCTCTTGACGCATGTTCTTGGTCCATCGGTCCGTGAAGTTCATATGTTTCTACTGAATGTCGATCAAATCCATAAATATTTACATATGCATCAAATATTTTGGGAGATACTTGTGAATAGAAGTATTCCACTGCACCTGCACCAAGAATGTGGCAACCAGCACCTCTATCAGATATGTTTGTATATAAAGATATTGCAGCAATATTGGCTGGAGTATTTTTTAGAGTCTTTAAGTCTTCATTTTTATACCCATTATCAAGTAACATCCTTTTGATCAAATCTAAGTGAGTTGGAGTGCCATCCTTCTCGGTACATTCTTCGAGATAAGTATCTATAATAGATTCCCAGAGGGTCTCACTTATTGCAAGACACTTCTCCATAGCATCTTTCCTAAGCTTTTGACCCTCCTTTGTTCTTAAATAATGTTGTGATTCTGCAAGCAGAATCTCCTTCTTAGTGAATTTACCTTCCAAAACCCCCTTCCATAAAGGATGTTTGTGAAATGGAAGTTTATCATATTCATCCAGTAGAAGTACTTGAGTCTCACTCAATTCGTTTCTATAAGAATAATCAATCATTCTGTCAATATTTTTCACAGAGATCATTGCTAATATTTTTAGCTAATTTACATAAATAACTAAAATTATTATAAATATCTGTATTTCTTGTTTTTATGCGAGTAACTCATTAAGGTTTTTACAAGTTACTGAAAAAGTTAAAATCCCTCTTGGGAGGTAAATGCACAAAATCATTTTGTGCTATGAAATGTCATAATTAACCCATTTAAGCTATTGACTTTATCTAAAAGATAATGGTTCTTTACAGCCGGAACCATGCTCACCCGTTACATCTATATTTTAATACTTACCCTTCCCTCCTTTTGCTTTTCGCAAAATCCGGTAGCTTCATTTGATCTTCCTTATATCGATTTTACTTCGGAGGTTCAAAAGAAATATGCTCCACAGGTTCCTGTAGTAGACCCACTTCAAATGAACCAGTTTACAACCATGAATCAACGGCAAAGAAATGCTCAGATCATGGCAGAAGTTGATGCGCATGTCGCTACCGAACAAGCCAGGAAAGATCGGGTCAACAAACTCATTGATGATGCGGTTAACGCCATGCCTAAAATTCAATACGAAAGACGTGGACCAAACATTGAAGGCAGAGAACGCTTCTATGAAGCATTCAGCCAAATTGCTGAGATGCTTACTGACTCATCAAAGTTGGATTTAACAAAAGCGGTTTATCTCACAGAAGCCGCCTATAATCCTGACCTGTCATGGAAAAGTTATCAGGATGGCATTCAGAAAATGCTAACACACATTAGTTATAAACTGGAAAGCGATAACATCAAAGCAGATGATCAGGTAGCTCGCAACATGGCTCTTTTCAGTTTCTTCACAGATACGCTCACATATGATTATCCCAATGAAGGTCCTGTTACGTCTTACCCTCTGCTCTATGACTTTGATGACTTTTGGGGTCGTGAAGATGCAGCCAACCTATTTGTTTCCAAGCTAATGAACAAAGGTACTGGTCAGTGCCATTCCCTTCCCCTACTCTATTTGATTTTAGCAGAACAAACCGGAACGGATGCACACATGGCTTTGGCACCAAATCATTCATACATCAAGTTTCAGGATGAGTTTGGCAACTGGCACAATATGGAATTGACCAACCACTCTTTAACATCCGATCAATTCGTTCAAGCGTCCGGGTACATCACAGCAGAATCCATTCAGAACAAAATGTACATGCATCCGCTTACCAAAAAGGAAGTCATTGCTCAATGCCTGAGTGACCTGGCTATCTACTATTCCAAAAAGTTTGGGCAGGAACGTTTTGTATATGATGCAGCAAGATTCTCTTACGAGCACAATCAGAAAAGCATCACCCCTCATCAGCTCATCAACAATTACTATTACTACAACCTCAATTATGTGATTCATCAATACAAGCAGTACGGATTGACGAAAGAGCAATTCGAGCGTGATGAGAAGGCGCAACACATAAAGAATCAGCTAATTGGATCACAAAAGTTCATAGAGCGTGTGGGCTATCAGGATATGCCACCGGAACAGTATGAACGATGGCTTAACTCCGTGAAAGAGGAGCAGAACAAACAAAATCACAAAATCAAAATGCGAACCCTTATGGGTCAAATAGATAATTAACTACTTTTAAAGTCATGAACCGTTCACTTACATTAATCACCTTGCTCTTACCAATAGTGTTGCTAGCACAGCCACAAGTAGAAGCTCCCTATGAAAAAGCTTACAATGAAATCTCAGCTATGTTGGATGATGAGATTGATTACAGCTTCAAACGTGCAGTATTCAATTCAGAGAATGCCTTTTTCAACAACACGCTAGACTATGATGCCTTTCAGCAACAAATTGAAATCCTATCAGGAATTGCCAATTATGTAGCTCAGAATGGCACGCTGGAATATGATTATCCCGATCGGGATAAGATTGCCAAATACTGGGGCACGTTCATGACCTTGAAGCATCCACTTTCTATTCCACTTGACAGTAGCATGGTATATGAAAGTACTCCATTTGAGTACGATTTTGAGGACTTTAATGGAGATCAGGACTGGACGAAGATGTTCGTGACCAAGGCTTTGTTTACAAACTCCGGAAACTGCCATTCGCTTCCCTTTTTGTACAAGATCATTGTAGAGGAACTAGGAGAAGAAGCCTGGCTGGCAATGGCTCCTAACCATACCTATATCAAGCACCGATCCATGCAAAATGGAATGTATAACACGGAGCTTACCACAGGACATTTTCCAACTGATTCATGGATCATGGCATCTGGTTACATCAAGCTCGATGCAGTTGTCAACGCAGTGTACATGGATACACTTAGCAAGAAGGAATCAGTTGCAGTTACTTTGGTTGACCTGGCGCAAGGCTATAAAAAGAAATACGGAGAAAATCACAATCAGGAGTTTGTATTAAAGTGCTTGGATAAAGCACTAGAATACTATCCACAATATGTAAACGCCCTCATCCTAAAAGCAGAAATCCACAAAGGTCAATATGAGAACACCATGAATCAATACGGTGCAGATTCTCCTTCTGATTTATGGAACGATCCAACCTTAAAAGCTCAATTCGATCAAATACAAGCACAATACGCACACATCCATAAGCTAGGTTATCGCAAGATGCCAGATGATATGTACATGAACTGGCTACTGGATGTCGAAGAAAGAGATCAGGATGATAAATCAGAACGCACCACATTTGAAGCACCTCAACCTTTTGAAGACTATGGCTATAAGGTAAGAACCTTAACCCTCTCTAAAGGAAAGTATCAGGAGTTCTTTGATCAGGAAGAAACCACTGAGATTGGTTCAGTGGTATTCAACCGAATGACCAACTCCATTACACATTTTATTACCTATGATACCGTTCGTTCAGAGGCTACTTTGGAGCCGGAGATAATAAGCAGATGGATTTCTCCAGACCCGTTAGCTGAAGAGTTTTACTCTTGGAGTCCCTATAACTATGCTTACAATAACCCAATCAGGTATACTGATCCAGATGGACTAAGTCCTGAGGATCAAACTGGGTTAACAGATAGAGCCATGGAACAAATGGGTATCAAGACAGGTTACAATATATCTGTCAATAAGGAAACTGGAACTGCGACAATTATAAGAACAACAGTTTCAGGAGGTGGTCAACAAGACAATTCAGCTAACTTTGCAGTAACAACCTCAACCTTCAAAATAAACGCAGATGGTCAAGTTGATGACGTATCTCAATCAATAACTGGATATACAGCATCGGAGGATTCAGATGGAAATCTTGCCATCAGCGATGGTGTTGATTTGACTAATAGCGATAGTCATAAAGGTAAGTACCTAAACAATACAGCTAACAACGTTGAAGAAGCAAGGAGCTTAGTTAGTGACGACCCTGTTGTTTCTGCTTTTGAAAACGTAATGATGAATCAAAAGCAAAGAGCTATAGATGGAGATTTGCCTTACAAAAGGAATTCAGCTGGAGATATTGCAGAGAATGTAATAAACTTTGTTCTTGATGGCGCAGAAGGACTTTCGAATTGGACTGGGCCTGGCCAAGGTCCAATAACTCCACGATTAAAGGATGTTGATCATATAAGAAGCTATTACGTACCACTCAAGGATGTAAATAGTGCTGCTTCAAAATTTAACAGAGCTGCAAAAAAACCAGCAACCACAACTTATCACTAAATGAACTTCAGCCAATTGATACAAATAATTCGTGATCTTATTTCCGCAGGAAAGAAATTGAAGAAAAGCTCAAATATTGCCAATCAATTTCCTGACTATCAAAATCAATTAAGATCTACTGTATTGGCATTAGAATCTAAAGCTGACGATGATTTGATTGTGAATAGACTAAAAGCAATTGCATCAATGGAACCCAAAAAACTCACAATCCTAAATAGGTTAATTCTCTTCAAGTTCAGAGCTGACTACTTAAGTAATTGGAATGAGGTAGGGAAATATCTTTACTTCATTGATGAGGTAAACTTGCTTTTATCTGGAATATTGAAATCTTTGGTAGTAGATGAAATGGAGCCTTAGATTATTTATAATCCTCATAATATTCCTATCAATTGGATTCCTACTCAAGGAATGGTTTTCATACGAAAAGATTGAACTGGGAGGAAATATAGCAGGAGTTCGCTATAACGATGATGTTGGATTCTATCCAAAAGTCCTCTTAGAGGGTACGCATAGAATTCTAAAAGATGATACAGTGATAATATATCATCTAAATCCGATTGTCATAGATGATTACATTGAAGCTAAATTTTATGATGGGTCTGTAGGCAAAGTTTATTTCAAGATGAAAATGAAGATTAGAGCTGACAGCCTTCCAAAGCTACATTACAACTATGGGGAGTTATTTACAAAAAGATTTCTAGAACCAACTACCTATTACACAATTAGAAAATTCACGGATCAAATACCAAAGGAAGATTCGCTATTAGGACAAAGTTTGCCTGAGAAAATAAGACAGTCTGAGATAGCTTCATATTTTTGGATTGATACCCTAGCATTCTCTCTCTATGAGATTGACAAGCCAAAATCAATAACTGGTTATTGGACTATTGATAAAATGCCGTTCAGCTTTGTCCAAATTCCTTCTTATTGTGATAAAATCAAATTGGGAGACATACTTTATTTTGACCCTAATCAAATGAAGGTATTCAGTAAGGATTCTATAGCACCATGTGGTGAGTATGGGATAAGTATTAGAAACGACAACATTTCGATCTATGAACACGATATGGTTATGTCTGCCTCATTTGAATTGGATTCAAACAGACTAAGCATATCATCAAAAAATCTTTTTAATTGGCAAAAATCAATCTCTGACTTAAGCATCTATGACTCTCTATTAGTAAACGGTATCACTCTCCATCTTAAGCGCCAAGATAACAGTGTTAGATAGATTTAAGTATGAGATTCACGTTAACATCATTAGTCGTTCTAGTAACTCTCTTACAAGTCAAGTGTCAAAGTCTCGATTCCTTAGAAAACGATTCGTTATATAGCAAAAAGCACTATAATGTTTTTAAGAAGAGTCTAAAGAAGTTGGTCAAGACAGAATTTGAAGAAATTGCTATTGGCGATTCCATATGGATTCCTCTATCCATTACAAAATCAGGAAATGATATCAGTTATGGAGTTATATCCAATTGGTCAGATTACCCAGAACTACCAACATTTAGCATAGTAGATTCAGCACATTATAATATTGATTGTCTGGTTTTCGGTACGATAAAAAAGAAAGAAAAAGATCGTGGACTATTTTCAGTTCATGTATTGGTAGATGGGAATGTTTGTGGCTATGAAGAACTCGGAGGAAAATACTATTCTCCAATTAAAAATGGGAATTTGTTTGAGCATCACTTGATGTCATTTTGGTTCTTTGTACATAAATAATACTGAGCGTTCCCTGCGGGACGGGCTATCCGCGCTACACGGTAGCTTGCTCCTATCCCTAACGCAAAATGTCCACTTTAAAAGGGAAAGAACACGCTCAAATTGTACAATAACATACTTAGCAAGTGAAACTTGATGCTCAGGTAGTGAAAATGCATACTCATTCGGGGAAGCCCATACTTAGCAAGGGAAACTGCATACTTTATAGGGGAAAATCAATACTTCAGTGGGGAAAGAGCGTACTTAACGGGCGAATATCTATACTCAAGAGGTACAAATTGGTACTTTATTTGTACTTACGCATACCTCAATTCGTTATTACTTTTATATTTAAACCATTATTCACCAAACATAATTATTATGGCAAGAAAAACACTCACCGAAAAACTTGAATTAGCAAGACTGCTCATCTTCAACAGCAAAGATCCTGAAGTAGCTCCCCTACTGGATGCTATGGGTATAGATACAGCCTATATAGATCAGGGAGAAGCTCTTTACGATGAGACGACCCAGTTAGTGGATGATCAAAAGAAGGAATATCAGGAACAGAGTCTTGCTTATGACAAGTTTTACCTTGAGAAAGATGATGCAGAATCAGATTATAATCGAACATTGAAACTAGTAAAAGTCCTATCCAGAAATGATAAAGACTTACAGAATAGATTAGGTCTACAGGCTGGCAGAGTCTATGCAATTGAAGAATGGATTGAAAGCGCAGTAGACTTTTATAACAGGCTTTTAAATGAAGCTGATTTCCTCACAAAACTTGGAAACTTCAAAGTAACAACTGAGCAACTAAATGCTGAGAAAACAGCAATCGAAAACCTCAAGCAACTTCGTAATGAAGCAACTGCTGAGAAAGGACAAGCTCAGGAAGCTACTCGTCTCAGAAATGAAAAGCTAGATGAGTTGGATGACTATACAACAGAGTTAAAAGCTATCGCAGAATTAGCCCTTGAAGGTCAACCACAGTTGTTAGAAAAACTCGGTATAATTGTTAGATCATAAAAATGTACTATTATGGATATGGAGTACGAAAATTTGGTGAGGAGAGCTTTTGGAAATGTTGGAAGGTGGGGTGATCCTCTTGGTTTAGCGAATGCAGATGTGTATAGGCATGGTGGAGAAGATAGTCATAGACTAATTTTTGGCATCTCCTATGCTCTTAAAAAAGTTATCAAAGATAGTGATCCCAATAATTTGGATTTAGCACATTCTCTTGATGCTTTGGACAATAGTTTATGGGAGAACCAATCAGTAGATAATATTAATCGGGTAATTACTGAAGCCACTGAATTGCTTGATCAGCATAATATAAGATAAATGAATTTGTGTGGGAGATAGTCAGCGCTAGTCTTCCACACACATTTGTCATCCCCGCAATTCCCTACTTAATCCAAGATGCCAAAAGAGTGTTCCAGTCCCTTCCCTCCTTTTCCGTATAATTTCCATCCCTTCCTGAAAGCATTAATCCCCTCCCTCGAACCAACGCTGATTTAACATAACACAGGACATTATATAACAATACTAGTGATTTGCTGTTTGTGAGCTTTAGCGAACAATTAACATAAAATCAGATATGTAATGTGTGAATGCCTGTGCGTCTGGTTAGTTACATATCGGTTACGATTTTATGTTGAAAGCAAATCACGACAATCAGAATCCTGCTCTTAAATCTAAAAGCAAATCACAGCCAGTACTCGAACCCATTGTTATATAATGATATTATGTCTGCGCTCATTCTTCGCTTGCCCTCGCCACGGCGCTCGGGTAAATTATCTCCACGTGCCATCGCTCCTGGACGTAGACTGGTTCACTGCAACCAATCATGTTGTTATATAATATTAACATAACGCAGGCCATTATGTAACGAGCTGGCGCTCGTTAAACATAATAATGTTATGCCTAAATAGCATGAACGATGAGCATCGTCTCATATTGCTATTTAGTCTTTTTTAATGCTTCAAGTAACTTTTTCGGATCTTGACGATTATCCCAGAAAGCAGTAATGATTATTTCTTTGGAATTGAACTTATAGAAAATACTGAAATGCCCCATTGATGCAACACGAGTATCTGGAAAATCAGCTTCTCTGAAAATCTTAGGGTTTCTGGCGATTAATTCAGTTTTCAAATTACTGGCTTTGAGAAGTTTTAAAGAATAAGAATTTGATTTATTGTGATCGACCCAGTACTCTAAAATATTTCTTCTCTGCCTGGCTGCAGTTTGTGTCCAGACTATTTTTCTTTTAGCCATTGAAGCTCCTGCTTATTGAGTAAGTCCTGATCAATCATTTTTCCATTTTGAATATCATCTTCACTCATAGTCAACAAGATCTTTTGTTCTTCAGTAATAGGGATTTTATCATGCTCAACATTGGATGATTTGATCATTTTTTCGAGAGCCTGCAGATATTGAGAGTTGTCAATTGACATCAAACTATCAATCACACGATTTCTTATTTCGTTTAATGTGGCCATATGTAAAGATATTTAAATTCTTTGGTTTTAGTTCCGCACACATTCACCTTTTACTTACCCTCTTACCCACCCTGAAAAAGCTGAAAGAGTGCTCGGTCCTACCAAGAAATGAAGTGATCGTTTTTGAAAGATGTTAGAGGCCTTCCCTAAACTATTAATCCCACCCTGAACCCAAGCTATATTAACATAACGCAGGCCATTTTCGGTCCGACGTTTCGGTAACATTGCTAGTGATTTGCGTATGCGCAGCATTTAGCATAAAATCAGCTATCGGATGTCAGTCCGATCAACGGCAATGATTTTATGTTAAAGCAAATCACGGCAAGCCACACGTACCCATTGTTATATAATGATTCGCATCTACGCTCAATTCACAAAGCTTTGACCAACCCGTGAATCTTTGTTTTCTTTACTGCCATGAGCATCTTCAACATCATCACGATCTTAATCATCCTGTCAGCAGTATTTGCATTTATTAATGCGCGGCTGCTCAGGCTTCCGTTCACCATCGGATTAATGGTCATCGCCATCGTTTTTACAGTGATTATAACTGTGCTCGGACACTTTCAGCCCTATGTGCTGGACGAGGCAAAAGTATTGATTCAGTCGATTGATTTTGAAACGGTATTGTTGGACATGATGCTCAGCTTCTTACTGTTTGCAGGCGCATTGCATACCAAAGTAGATGCGCTCAGTCGGCAAAGAGGTCCCATCGCTCTATTCGCTACGATCGGCATTGTGATTTCCACTTTTTTGATCGGCACCCTGATGTACTACCTGTTTATGGCTTTTAGCTATCCCATCGATTACATCTACTGTCTGCTGTTTGGGGCGCTCATCTCTCCTACCGATCCCATTGCTGTATTAGGAATACTGAAGGACGCAAACGCACCTAAAAAACTGGAAACGAAAATCGTTGGCGAATCGCTTTTCAACGACGGTGTGGGTGTGGTTGTCTTTATCGTCCTATTCAAAATAGCCCAGGCAGGCATAGATTCCATGACTGTTGGAGACATCACCCTGCTCTTCGTCACAGAAGTGGTCGGAGGCGTTGCTTTAGGATTGATTTCCGGATGGGTGGCCTTTCTCTGCATGCGCATGATCAATCATTATGAAACAGAAGTATTGATCACCCTGGCGCTGGTGATGGGCATTACCGGCATTGCGCTTTACCTGCACGTATCCGCACCACTGGCAGTAGTGGTGGCCGGCCTTTTCCTGGGATACAAAGGGCCTGTTATTGCATGGTCAGAAAACACCCACCTGTATGTTGAGAAGTTCTGGGAGCTCATTGACGTGTTGCTCAATGCCGTTTTATTTGTCTTCATCGGATTAGAATTACTGATTGTCTCGATGAATGAGCGATACCTGATGTACGGGCTGCTGGCTATCCCCATAACGTTGGTTGTTCGGTACCTGGCACTCTCAGGACCTATCGCTTTATTTAAAAACAAATTGGATTTCATACCAAAAACCGCTCTAATGATGACCTGGGGTGGCATCCGTGGTGGCATTTCCATCGCGCTGGCTCTATCGCTGGAGTCGGGCATGCAGCGAGAGTTGTTCCTGACGATCACTTATGTCATTGTGGTCTTTTCAATCATCGGCCAGGGACTAACCATCGGACCGCTGGTGAAAAGAGTATTGAAGAAGTATACTTAATGACTTATCTATTAAAGGATTTTAAGCTTTTATGCGCCTGGCCAGCATCATATCATTGTAATGCCGGCCAGGCACGAAAGCTGATGTTTCCATCACAGCACTTACGGGGCTTAACCTTCAATAAGCTCAACTGAGATGGTTGAAGAGATTTTCAGATCAAGATTATTCGCTTTTGCATGCGCAATGATTCCTTTGATATCAGTCATGGCCTGTTTCAGCTCCTTTATCCGTATCGAGGAAGCTTCGTTATCTACGCCAAACCTTATATATGAACTGAAGTTTCTTCGTTCATGAAAATTGATCTTGGTCGAAAGCATGTGGCTCACAATATCTGCTGCGTCCTCCGCTTTAAATTCACCTCGAATGAGATCATGAGTGACTTCCTTTTCCAAAGTAGTACTTTCCATTTCGTTCATTAGCGTCATATCTGTATTTTTTGTTTCGGCAAATGTGCACCATCAAATGCATTAAATTTTATTTAATTTTATTATCGTTTATATAAATATCTATTAATGTATTACATCTGCAATCAATCCGGATCAATCATTAAAGACACTGAATATCAATGCATTACATAAGCCTGTTATAGATTCCTATTTAACTCCCTTCAGCGGCCACTAATCACTTGAAAAAATTTCAGAAGGCGTCCTATTATCCAATATCTGAATTTGAAATGGAGGTTTTTGTTGATATCCGAACCGACTCTCCTCTTATGCCTGAAAGTCTCGTTGCTCTTTTATAGATTAGGCCTTCAAAGTCTAATGAATCATCGTGCTGATTACTGATACCATACGTAAGTGGATGCTGTTCTTCTACCTGATGGATGCCAATAAAGATGGCGTCCTAGAACCTCGCGATTTTGATGAGCTCCTGCAGCGTCTGTATCAAACCCGAAAAGGACTCTTTAATCCCGCTGAAAAGCAGTATTTGAGGTATATGACCATCAAAAACTTTGATCGGCTGCTGATGGAGTCGGACGGCAAAGGACGAAAAATCACCATTCACGAATGGATACGTATTCTAAAACGATCCAATGAAGGTGAGGAGAAATCCCATTTCATTCGATGGTTTTCTGCTTCCGTAGTTCGTTTCCTTTTTGACCTGTGCGATCACAACAAGGACGGATACATTGATTTTGATGAGTTTGAAACATTGTATCAAATTCTGGGACTCAACAGAGGATCCATCATCAATGCATTTAAAGAACTGGATATAAATCGGGACGGGAAATTGAGTAAATCAGAGATGTATGAAGCCATCAACGATTATTTCTCCTCCAGCAATGCCACCATCAACAATCACATCTTCGGACAGGTACAAAACATCAACCCTGAATACCTGAGTAAGTTGGTGGTTGGGTAAATGGTAGGGTTCCTACTGTTGCTTTCGCTCAAGCCGCTCATCCCCTCGTGCCGGGGAGGCACCTACTTTTTCATTGCCAAAAAGTAGGCAAAAGTCTAGAAACCTTGAAAGCTATCCACCCACAAGCCTGACGCTGGCCCGCCAAGGTTTCGTTCCCCCGCGCCTTCATGATTTATAATATCGCACTGTCTTCGACAATGAAATTCACAACCCACACAATCCCCGGTACGGCGAAACACTCCCCTCTCCAATGTGGAGAGGGGTCGGGGGTGAGGTCATTCACGCTCCGTGGCCTTTGTGGTGGATTCGGTGCTAATGTTCATCGTATTGATAGTCAAGCACTTAATAGGTTTGTTAAATATTAAAATCAATCAATTTTTCAATTTCCATGCTGTCTTGAACACTTTTCCAAGGCTCAAAATCGTATTCCCCTTGAATATTTATGTGTCGCCAAGTCATTATTGAACCATTCTTAATCAATTCAATTGCTTCGGCATATTTCTCTTCATCTTCCTTTCGATCGATTAATTGCTTTGTCAATTCCAGGTAATTGAATAAGACTATTGAATTTTGAATTAAGTGTCTACAACTAATTGCCATTTCCTGTTCCTCCTTTAAAGCATATTTCAGTTCTTTATTATGACCATAAAATACAGCATTGGAAAAAAAATGTGATTGCTCGATTCTATTCAGGTCTTTTTCAGTATCCTGTCTCATTTCAACATCATTGATGTAGGTCAAAACAAATATCGACTTGTAAATTCTACCCAGTTCTTTAAGCGCTTGATGTAATCTGTTTTGATTAGAATATGACCCAAGTCTTTTAACAATTTGTGAGGGAGTTGACACCTTTCTTCGAAGAGAAACAAACAGTCTAATAATATCATCCCACTTATCGGACATCAAGGTCTCATTGATATATGTTCTTGCGCTTGGTAAAACTTGATAGCCTTTTTCAGAGTAAAATTTTTTGGATTTGGATTTGAATGTGTAAATCAATTGATCTTTCAAATTTTTGATCCTGGGTGTAAAGAATACTCCCAAACCGTTTATTAGTCCGAATACTATTTCAGTATAACCATGAGTATCAGTCGAGTGTTTAGCGCTTTGTACTTCGCCTCCAAGAAGCCCATCTAAAACATAAGTTGCCTCTCTGTCTTTGGAATCCAATACTAAGTTGTGGTAAAGCCTACTGAGATCGTCAATAAAACTATATGCAGATACCCCTTTTCCTGTACCATGATATTTTGGCGAGTAACTGGAGATTAATGAGGGCACAATAACATTGAATTTCTGACCATCACTTGACGTATGAAATTCATTCGATATTCTTCTATACATCTCCGGAACAGCTAGTTTTTCAATAAGCGAATTGACAATTGAAGATGCCTTATCGATATTTTCCTTATTGAAGTACCAATTAACAATACCAGATAACTTGTCGAAGGTAATTCCTTGAGAAACTTTCGCCATTCTTCTTATTCCCAGATTGCACCCTAGCGCCATAATTGCGGCAAAGAATAACTCATTTTCATACCTTTCTTTTCGAGTGTCTTTTATTTTGAAGTGTTCAAACGCTTCAAGAAAATTTGATGATTCGTTGGCTATTTCCAGTACCCTCCTTAGTGGAATAAGTTCTTCGCTTTCGAGGAGTGAAAGTATCCCCTCTTGAGCATCAATCTCCTTCTTAGGGGTTATAACTTTGAATTTACCATTTCCTCCAATACTTAAATAAGCATTTGTCTCAAGATTCTCATTTGCAATCTCGTACTTTTCATTAAGCTCTATTTTTAATCTAGACGAGAAGTCATCGAAATTTGACTCGATGCTTAGTTCAGAATCTTGGATATATTCATCCTTAGATTTCTTCCATTCTTCAGCAGGTATTAAATACTCTTCTATTGATCTGTATCTTTCTGAATTCACGAGGTTCAATGATCCAGAACTAATTTGCTCAGCAACTTCAATGCTGAATAAGACATCATAAAGTCGAGAATACGAATCTTGATCAACCTTCCTTAGAAGTTTTAACTTGCCTTTACTAAAAAGGTCTGTGGGCCGTTGCTCATTTTTATACTTCGGCGTTCTGTTTCGAAAATAATCAATCCCATTGATGATGAGGGCTTCACTAGTTTCAGGATTAAAATCAAGAATATTTATAATATCGAATACCCTATTCATAAGGGGCCGATGACCAGAAACATTTCTGTTGATGATCAACTTGTCTTTGAAATCTTTAGCAAGGCTTTGTTCAAGTTCCGCTGCCTGCTCTTCAAGTCGTTTGAGCTGCAAAGATTCGTTGTTCGAATCTGAGTCTAGTTCATTGAACATTTGTTTAATACGAATAATCTTATCATCTGAGTTTTTATCTTGCGAATAGACAATGTGGCGGACAGACTTGACCTGATCTGAGTATGATTTTACCAGATTTACAATATTTCTCGCATGTTCTAACTTAACTGGTGTGTTCGTTAAGAAATCTTTAGAAATTTTATTCTTGACTTCACTTTGAAATTCATTGGTACATTTAATCAATGTATCTACAAAGTAGTCCTGACGAATCCTATACTGATATGAAATGAATGAGAGTAAATAGAGATATTTCCGATTCGGATTATTCAGAGCCAGAAACTGAACATGTTTCGATTTTATAAGCCATTTAGCATAGTAATTAATAAGACGATCCGAGAGTTCTAATCTACTAAGTTGCGAAGAAAAATTCTGATAGAGATCTTGGATTATCATGAATTCGTTAACACTTGCTTTTATTTTTCTTGGAGCTATGGATTGTTCAGGTTCTTTGATTGTGGTTAATAGATATGGATTGGATGGAGATATTTCTTTATTTGGATCCTTAGCTGCAATCAACATATGATCAAGTTTTTCTTTCTGTTTTGTTGAGAGCATTCGGTCCAACCTCATAGTTAGCTGATCTTCGAATTGATTTATTGCAGAACTTATTGAGCGAGAGAGGACATAATATGAAGGGACAACCATTTTGGCACTCCTCAAAATTCCAACGAGCTCATATAAAATATCTTTGGGTTTTAGTGAAGTTAGTAATAGCCTTTTGAGTTCACCAGTGAACAAGCTATCCTTCGAATCGAACTCTGTTATCCCGTACTTGCTATAGATTTCTGAGCGATACTTACTTAAGGTTGAACGAGGGATATTCTTGAGCTTTAGTTCCCTTTTAACCGCAAGTTTTTTGCAAACGTAATCAACATCCTCAATACCAAATTTTGATGGATTATAGAATCTACCTGTTAGCAGAAAGTAACCTTCCAACAAAGAGTAGATTGCCAACAGATCTTTCCTTGGAATTTCATACCCTATAGATATTCTTTCGAAGAATATTTCATCGCGTATTTCTACACTTAGTTTGGGTGGTCTATCAAATGACTCAACCTCTTCCGCAGTAAGTATTGATATAATGGACATTCTGCTAGTCTCGATTGACGATTGAGTTAGTAAAGTAAATCAATAAAACTTGACTTATAAGACAAGTTTTAATTCGCAAACGGTTTCTGGAATTTACAATTCATAAAAAATAGAAAATGAAGTATAGAAAATTTATACTCCCGATTGCCAATATTGTTGCATTTGGTTAGTATACATTATTACAATCCTTAACCTTCTTAATTGTATTTGGTGAACATTTACATAATTTTTGAATCTCTCGAGAAGAGTATCCTTTCGAAAGATATTTTTGAATGTCTTCATGCTTTGCTAGAAAGCTTCCCCTATCCTCTGTTGAACCAATCTTTCTTCCAGTTGTCAATCCTTTTGCTTTACGAGACCTTATGCCAGATTTAATTCGATAACTCATTTGTTCACTTTCTAATCTGGCCAAGTCTGCCATAATAGTAACAATCAATTTAGTGAAAATTTCACTTGATGAATCAGCCTTATTAATAGTTGTTCCAAGGTTATGTATATATATAGCAACATTTTGATTTTTTAGATCTTCAATTAGCCCCAATACCTCATGTGTATTTCGGCCAAGCCTGGAAACTTCTGAAACCATAATGCATTCCACTTCTTGAGATTTTACATATTCTAAAGCTTTTTGAAGGACTGGTCTATTTTCAACTGAAACAGAAAAGCCTGAGATTTTTTCAGAGAAGATTTTTATAACATCAAATCCCTTCAAGGATTTCATATCATTTACTTGTCTTAAAGTAGATTGATCTTTTGTTGAAACTCTTGTGTATAGTATCGCTCTCATGTTACAATTTAATCACAAGCTAGATAAATAACGATTTAATATAATATTATAAAGCATTAGCAGTGATTCAAGCTATGTTTGATAACATAGTTAAAATAATAACGTTAGATTTTAGTTCGGATCTTTTAAAGGCTTGACAAAGAAGCATACATTCGATAAATGTAATTACCCCGAAACATACACATTCTCAGCAACCTTTTGAGAAACCATTCGAGTTTCTCCTTCGATTTCAACATCCAAAGATCCATCAAACTCGTGATGTGATTTGATAAGGATTTTACTATTGATCACAAGGCCCAATTGGGTGATGTGCTGAAGGAATGCCGGAGAATCATTCTTAACCCCAACAACTTTTAGCGGCTTGCCGACTGATTCATTTTCTAAAGTGGTTTTATGCATTCCTCTAATCTTGCCATTGGCATCCGGTATTGGATCACCATGTGGATCATACTCAGGAAAACCCAGAAGCTTATCTAACTGATCTACTAGTTTTTTGGACTTAATGTGTTCCAGTTGCTCGGCTACCTCATGAATTTCATCCCAGGTAAATTCCATTTTCTCCACCAGAAACGTTTCCCACAATCGGTGTTTTCTTATCACAGCAAATGCAATTGTTTCACCCTCTTTCAGCAGTGATATAGCACCGTATTTTTTGTAATCAATGAATCCCTTTTCTTTTAGCTTCTTTAGCATACTACTCACCGTAGCAGGAGATATTCCAAGATGACTCGCAAGTTCATTGGTACCAAGTTCCTTCCCGTTTCGATTCAGGTTTAGGCTGTAGATGGCTTTCAGATAATTCTCCTCTGTGATAGTGATCATGTTTCAAAAGTAAGTATCGCATGTCTTATTTAAAAGTTTGATATGTCTAACTTTAATTAATAGATTTGTATAAAATTATTTTGAGATGAATAAAATAATAATATACCTGAGCATTGTCACTTTTGTGTTGGCTATTTCATGTGAGGAAATAATACCAGCTGCTCCTGCTGAAAATGAGCTGCTGGATGGCCCTACGGAAGGCTTATCCCATGCTGAGCAAAGACAATTTTTGGATGGAGATATTGCTTTTAATGACGAGGTGTTTTCATTGGAAAATGGACTTGGACCAGGCTTTGTTGCCACGTCCTGTGGAAGCTGTCATGCAGGAGATGGCAAAGGTCATCCTTTTACCACGCTCACTAGATTTGGTCAATCACTGCCAAACACATTGCCGGATCTATCTATTGGAGGCCCTCAACTCCAAAACCGAGCAATACCAGGGTTTGAACCTGAAAAACTACCAGATGGTATTCCATTCATGAAGTTTACTCCACCGGCTGTCACTGGGTTAGGATTCCTTGCAGCACTTTCAGATCAACAGATTCTGCAGAATGTGGATTCTCTTGATGAAGATGGTGATGGTATCTCCGGAAAACCAAATTACATAACACCACCAGACTATTTTGAACAGAAAACAATTCATCAGCCTGTCAATGATAAAATCATTGGACGTTTTGGGAAGAAAGCTGCGGCTATTGATTTGCTTCAACAAACCGTAGGTGCCTACAATCAGGATATGGGAATTACTTCAACTTTTGAGCCAATTGATCCTTACAGCCAGCTTTCCACCGATCCGGAAGTTTCGGATCAAACGATCCGTGATGTGGTCTTTTATCTCAGAACATTAAAGGCCCCTATTTCTAGATCGGAAGAAAACACAGTGGTACTACAAGGGAAGTCAATATTTACCCAAATTCAGTGCGCCTCATGTCATATTCCCGAATGGACAACCCCAGAGTCTGATATCGAAGCATTATCGAATAGGACATTCTACCCGTACACGGATTTGTTGCTACATGATATGGGCCCAGGTCTGGATGATGGTGCCACCGAAGGATCTGCTGAAACATACGAATGGCGGACTCCACCATTATGGGGCTTGGGGCTTTCCCCCAATTCGCAAGGTGGGTCATTCTTCTTAATGCATGATGGACGAGCCGGAAGTATTGAAGAAGCTATCCTGCTTCATGGCGGAGAAGCTGACAACAGTAAAAATCAATTTGTCTCTCTTTCTGAAGATGATAAAGAGGCACTCATTAAGTTTCTCAAATCTCTTTAGATATGGAACGAAGAGAATTTGTCAGGAAATGCGGAATGGGCTGCCTCGGTATAGTGGCAACAGGTTTACTCCTTGAAGGATGTGCTGGAACCCGATACATTTCTGGGAATATAGAAGGCTCCTATCTGAGTCTGCCTGAAGCAGCTTTTTTAAAAGAGGAAAATAACTATTTAAAGCATGTAGTGGTGCAGAATGAAGCATTACAATATCCAGTAGTTGTTTTCCGCTTCCATGACAATGAGTACAAAGCCTTGCTCATGAAATGCACACACCAAGGCACGGAACTTCAGGTATTTGGAGACCGCCTACAGTGTCCTGCTCATGGAAGTGAGTTTACACAAGACGGGAGTGTTCAAAATGGCCCGGCGGATACATCGCTTAGAAGTTTCCCAATTATAAAAGAAAGTAAAACACTTAAAATCGATTTATCATGAGGAAGTTTGGTTGGATACTTATAACAATAACATCTCTGCTTTCGATAGATGCAAAGGCTCAAATAGACAGTACGTTACTCAAGCGTACACCAGTTGATACGGCAAAAAACCTACTTAATATGGATGCTGTTTACAACAGACCTTTCCTGCAGGTTGGTAAGTTGCCTGTATCGGTAGGTGGATATATTGAGGCAGATTATGGATACATTGGTGAAGATGGTGTGACTGATGGTCATAGCTTCCGAGTCCCGCGAATGACGCTTTTTGTTGCTTCCTCAATACATAGAAAAATCAAGTTTCTTTCTGAGATAGAATTTGAGGAAGGTGGAGAAGAGGTAGCCATAGAGTTTGCGGCACTTGACATCAGTATGCATCCTCTTTTGAATCTACGTGGCGGAATCGTGATGAATCCAATCGGAGCATTCAATCAAAATCACGATGGACCTAAATGGGAGTTTGTGGATCGCCCAATAGCTGCAACGGATATGCTGCCAGCAACCTGGAGTAATGTTGGCTTTGGACTTTATGGTAAATATTACATGAAAGAATGGGCATTTGGATATGAAGCCTACCTGACCAATGGATTCAATGATGCCATTATCAATAACGGAGAGAATCGCACGTTTTTACCCGCATCTAAAGAAAACAAGGAGCGGTTTGAAGAATCATCTAACGGAGAGCCATTGCTGACAGGAAAAATAGCTGTAAGACATAACAAGGTTGGTGAAATTGGCCTTTCATATATGGGAGGAATTTACAACACCTATGAAAAAGACGGCTTGATATTAGATGATAAAAGGAGACTGAACGTGTATGCGATTGATTTTAATACGACAATTCCTGTAACCAAGACCTTTATTGTCGGTGAGTGGGCGTGGATAAACATCGATGTGCCTAGTACTTTTTCTCAGCAATTTGGAGATCAACAAAAAGGAGGTTTTGTAGACTTTGTTCAGCCGATTCTTACCGGGGATTTGTTTGGCTTCAATAACGCTTCTTTCAATGTTGCTATGCGTTTGGAATATGTTGATTGGAATGACGGGACATTCCGTGAAACAGGAGGAAATATCGGAGATGAAATTTGGGCAGTAGTTCCGGCGATAAGTTTTCGCCCCACCGCTCAGACAGTGATTCGATTAAACTATCGATTCATGGAACAAACCGATATTCTGGGCAATCCACCTGCTAAGATCTCAGGTATCCAGTTTGGCGTTTCTTCGTATTTTTAGTCAATGCTCGAACAAAAACTTAAAAATAGAGACATCAAACCAACAGCCATGCGGCTGTTAGTACTCAGAAAGCTCGTAGAATCAGGAGCAGCAATAAGTCTCAGTGATCTTGAAACAAAATTTGAACGGGCAGATAAAGCTACGCTTTACAGAACCCTCAAAACCTTTGAAGACAAGAAGCTCATTCACAGTATTGATGATGGAACCGGTGCGGTGAAATATGCCCTCTGCGAAGAAGGCTGTGAATGCGAACCCCAGGATCAACACATCCACTTTCATTGTGTGGGATGTGGCGAAACTTATTGCCTAACTCAGTCTAAAATCCCTCAAACAAACATTCCAACAGGTTTCAAGGCAGCCAGTGCCAGCATGGTCTACAAAGGCACATGCGCGAACTGCTCCTAAACTTTGCAAACAAGTTGCACTCCTTTTTCGTTATACTTGCATAGTGAAATTTTCCGCATTCATATTATCGCTGTTTCTGTTAGGGCTATCGGTAGCACCGTGTGCGGATGAAACCACAGCAGATAGCATCGAGGTTTCATACGAACAACCTGGTTCGGATCAGGACCACAATGAATCCGAAGATTTATGTTCTCCTTTATGTGTTTGTCATTGCTGCCATTCACATCTTGTCGTTCAGCAAACTTTTATAAGTGAATTAGGTATCCTTACATTTCCTCTCCAGGGAAGCACCTATACAGATCCAATAACATCAGGATTTGTCGGCTCACTGCTACAGCCACCTCAGGTTTAAAATCAGTTTCATAAGGACAACTCCGTCCAACTCGATCCTACTCTAAAGGATCGAAACAGAATCATTTTAACTGATACTAAATCATTTCATACATGATCAATAAAATCATATCGTTCTCGATAAAGAACAAATTCATTGTGGGGTTACTCACACTTGCACTCATAGGTGTGGGGATCTATTCCATGTCCACGGTCAATCTGGGTTCCGTCCCTGATATCACCAATAACCAGGTACAGGTGATGACGGTTTCACCCAATCTGGCTACTGAGGATATCGAGCAGTTCGTTACCTATCCTGTCGAGTTGGCCATGGGCAACCTTCCTGGAGTGGATGAGATTCGCTCTGTTTCACGATTTGGCCTGTCGGTGGTGACCATCGTCTTTGAAGATGACATGGGCACCTATTTGCCACGCCAACTGGTGCAGGAAAAACTGAACGAACTCCAGGAGACCATTCCCCAAAAGTTCGGAAGTCCCACTATGGGGCCAATTTCTACAGGTTTGGGGCAGATTTACGAATACACCATCCAACCTCAGGAGGGTTTTGAAACAAAATACTCACCAACAGACCTGCGAACCATTCAGGACTGGATTGTAAAACGACAGCTTACGCTACTGGATGGAGTAGTTGAAATCAACTCATTTGGGGGTTACATCAAGCAATACGAGGTAGCCATCAATCCTGAAAAGCTCAACGCACAAAACGTTAGCATATCACAGGTATATGAAGCACTGGCGAGGAACAATGTCAACACCGGAGGGGCTTATATTGAGAAGAATCGAATGTCCAACTTCATAAGAGGAGAAGGATTGATTCGCTCATTAGACGACATTCGAAAAATTGTTATCAAAACCGAAAATGGCATTCCCGTTACCATTGGGGATGTAGCTTCTAAAGTCCATTTTGGACACCAGGTACGCTATGGAGCATTCACACAGGATGGCCGTGAATCGGTGGGCGGCATCATCATGATGCTAAAAGGTTCCAACCCGAATGCGGTCATACAAAATGTGAAAGAGCGAATGGAAGAGGTCGAGAAATCGCTTCCTGAAGGATTGGAAATCAATACCATCATAGACAGAAGTGATCTTATTTCCAGAACTACCAGTACCGTGCAAACCAACCTGATCGAAGGAGCACTCATCGTGATATTTGCGCTCGTCATTCTATTGGGAAGTTTGCGTGGTGGCATCATCACGGCCACTACTATTCCACTTTCATTGCTTTTTGCCTTCATACTCATGAAGCAATTCAATGTCTGGGCCAACCTGATGAGTTTGGGTGCCATTGACTTTGGAATCATTATCGATGGAGCCGTAATCATCATTGAAGGAACGGTCTATGAAATCCAGAAACGCATACGCTCTGGTAAAATTAAGTTCAACCAAGGTGTCATGGACGAGGTAGCTTTTGAGTCCGGAAGCACCATGATGGGTTCTGCCTTTTTCGGTCAGATTATCATTCTCATTGTGTTCGCTCCGATCCTGTTTCTGACAGGTGTTGAGGGTAAGATGTTCCAGCCGATGGCCTACACCTTTGGTTTTGCCATGATTGGTGCCATTTTCCTTTGTCTGACGTACGTGCCAATGATGTCAGCCTTATTTATGAAGCCCATCCAAAACAAAAAGAACTGGTTTGGGAAGTTTGAACGCTGGTTGGAAAAGGTGAGTGACAAAATAATCGGCGGTATTCATAAGGCCTACCTGCCATTGCTAAAAAGTGCCCTCCGTTTTAAGGCTATCGTAATCATTGTGGCTATTGTGCTGCTGGGAGTTGCCGGATTTACATTTTCGCGTATGGGTGGGGAATTTGTCCCTCAGCTGGATGAAGGAGACCTGGCCATGCAGGCATTGATACGACCGGGAAGTTCGCTCACAGAGTCTAATGAAGTCTCCATGAAAATTGAAAAGCTCTTGCTTGAAAACTTTCCTGAGATCAAAACGGTCACCTCACGCATTGGTGTTGCAGATATACCCACAGACCCAATGCCCATGGACATAGCGGATATGTACATCATTCTGGAAAAGGACAAAGACAAGTGGGTTTCCGCAGCAACCAAAGACGAGCTAATTGATCAAATCAAAGACAAACTCGATGAACAGCTCGTTGGGGTTAACCTCGTCTTTACCCAGCCTGTGGAATTACGGTTCAACGAATTGCTTGAAGGAGTACGGGAAGATATTGCGGTCAAGCTATACGGTGAAGATTTAGAGGTTTTAGCCACCAAGGTTCAGGAGATGGCGGAGATCATTTCCACAGTACCGGGTGCCGGAGATGTCAATGCTGAGCGGACCTCAGGACTTCCCCAAATGACAGTGAATTACAATCGTAATAAGATAGCTCAATACGGGTTAGATATTCAAAAACTCAATGAGTATGTCAGCTCAGCTTTTGCAGGTGGGGTGGCCGGAGTGGTTTTTGAAGGCGAGAAGCGATTCGATCTGGTCATACGCTTTGACGATGCACATCGCAAAAGCATAGATGACTTACGGACACTCTATATCGATCTACCGGATGGGACTCAAGTTCCCATAAAAGAGGTAGCAGATATTAGCTATGTACCTGGACCGATGCAGATCTCCAGGGACAACACCTACCGTAGAACGTATGTTGGAGTGAATGTGAGAGGACGCGATGTGGAGTCGGTGGTGAATGACATACAGGCCAAATTGGATGCGCAGTTGGATCTGCCGGCCGGGTACTACATCACCTACGGTGGAGAGTTTGAAAACCTGCAAAGAGCGAAAAGCAGATTAATGATCGTAGTGCCAATAGCCCTCTTTCTGATTTTTGTTTTGCTCTACTTTGCCTTAGAGTCATTTTCTCAATCCATTATGATCTACATGGCTATTCCCCTGGCGGCTATTGGGGGCGTATTTGCTATGTGGTTGAGGGATATGCCATTTAGTATTTCTGCTGGTGTCGGGTTCATTGTGCTGTTTGGCGTGGCGGTCCTCAATGGTCTTGTATTGATCAACCGCTTCAATTCATTGAAGGAAGAAGGGGTGACGAGTATTAGAGAGAGAATTTTAACAGGAACAAAAGAACGAATCAGACCTATTATGTTGACAGCAACTACAGACATTTTCGGATTTTTACCCATGGCATTTTCAGCCTCTGCAGGAGCGGAAGTACAACGACCATTGGCTACCGTAGTGATTGGTGGTATGCTCACTGCCACCCTACTTACTCTAGTGGTTCTTCCGGTGCTCTACACGTTTGTAGAAGGCAGAAGTGACAAAAGAAAAAGCCTGAAAGCACCGAATGCCAATGTGATTATTGCCCTGATCGTTTGTGGTGGATTGTTTGGATTACCGGCTGTGGGAAATGCGCAGGAAACCAAGTCTGTGAATACGTTGGATGAAGCCATTGAAATAGGATTGGCCAATAATGGGAATGTTAAAGTGGCCAAAACCAACATTGACGTTCAACGACAAGGAAAGAAGGCCGCATTCAACCCGGGCAAGACAGGTATTGGCATGCAATACGGACAATACAACAGCTTTGAAAATGATTTTTCTTTCAATGTTGGCCAGTCCTTTGAATTTCCTACGGTTTACGGCAAACAGCGCAATCTGGCAAATGAACGGGTTGAGGGGAGTCAAAAACAGCTAGCTGTTACAGAGAACGAACTCAAAGCGAGTATCCGACAAGCCTGGTACGAGCTGGCCTATTTGCACGAGACCAGAAACCTGTTGCTTTACCAGGACTCCATCTATGGAAGGTTCCTCAATGCCGCAACTATCCGGTTTGAGACGGAAGCTACCAGTTATTTGGAAAAAGCGGCCGCAGAAACGCAGGTGATGGAAGTCCAGAATCAGTTGAAGCTATTGGAAGCCGATATGATCATCCAGGAAAAACAGCTTCAGATCCTGCTTAATGACACCACGGATTTGGCTTTTGCGCCCTCCGGTCTGGAGGAACGACAGGTTTTGGCACTCCAGGATCGTGCACTGATTGCAAACAATCCATTTCTGCAGTTTACACAGCAGCAGGTGGAGATTGCGGATGCGCAGAAATCCGTTGTTTCTTCCAAATTAATGCCTGAGTTTTTTGTGGGGTATTTCAACCAGTCACTGATTGGTGGTGAAACAGCAGATGGTGGTGTTGCAACATCTTCTGACCGGTTTGGAGGCATACAGGCAGGCATAGCCATTCCATTGTTTTTTGGCTCCTATAAGGCAGACATTAAGGCCGCCAGCCTGCGTGAACAAATGGCTAAAACCAATCTGGAATACTTCCGAACCACCGTCCAGGGACAATTTAGTCAGCAGGTAGAAGAAGTAAATAAGTTCCGCAATAGTCTGGAATACTACAATGAAAAAGCGATTCCCCAGGCCAATCTAATCTTAGATAATGCCCAGAAGAGCTTTGAGAGCGGGAACATTGATTATGTAGAATACTTTCAAAATCTCAACCAGGCCCTGAACCTCAAATTCAATTACCTCAATACGCTTAATGGATACAACCAGGCGGTCATCAACCTGGAGTTCCTGATCGGTCAATAAAATTTAAAGAAACATAAAATAGCAAATAATGAAAAAGCAAATCATATATATACTGGCATTGGTACTGATGGTATCGGTATTTACCGGTTGCGGAAGCAAGTCTGCTGATAACACGGAAGAAGCTTCTCATGAACATAAAGAAGGTGAAGAAGGACATGAGGACGAAGGACACGAAGAAGAAGGAATGGCCGAGCTTCACCTTTCGGACCTCAAATTTAAAAGTCTGGGGATAAAGATTGATGCGCTACCCACTCGCGCACTATCGGACGTAGTAGAGGCCAACGGTCAGCTAGAAGTACCTCCACAGCATGAGGCTACCGTTACCGCTATTCTGGGGGCCAATGTGACTTCCATCAAAGTGATAGAGGGAGACAAGGTAAGAAAAGGTCAGATATTGGCTTACCTGGCTCACCCCAATCTGAGCAGTATTCAATCCAACTATGTAAGGGCATATAGCCAGTTGCAATACCTGGAGAAAGAACACGCACGTCAAAAAAAGCTCTATGAAGAAAATGTGGGCTCGGGAAAGACCTATCAGCAAACCTTAGCTGACTATCAAACCACAAAAGGTGAAGCAAAAGGCTATGAAGCCCAGCTCAAACAACTCAGTTTGAATGTAGAGAAGATACGGCAGGGAGAAATATATGAGCAAGTGCCTGTGGTTAGCCCTATAAGTGGCTACATAGAAAAAGTAGAAGTTCAGTTAGGACAGTTCGTAGATCCTCAGACCGTAATGTTTAGGGTTGTTAATACCGACCACATCCATGCCGACCTGATGGTGTTTGAAAAGGATGTTTATAAAGTAAAGAAAGGACAAAAAATAACCTTCACCGTGGAGTCGGTTCCCGGAGCTACTTTGACGGCCGATATTTATTCTGTTGGCAAACAATTCGAGCAAAACCCGAAAGCAGTGCATGTACACGCTGAAATTGATCAAAAAGAAGATTTTCTGATTCCCGGGATGTACATCAATGGAAGAATCCATACCAACAGCCGGGAAGTTATGGCCTTACCGGAAGATGCCATCATAGAAGAAGAAGGCAAGCCTTATATTTTTATTGCGGAATCTCATCAGGAAGACGGAGAAACCGAATGGGCATTTAAACCAGTGGAAATTCGAACAGGCATTATCGATGAAGGATGGGTAGAGATCAAGCTGCTGGAGGCGTTACCCGAGGGTACTAAAGTAGCCTGGAACAACGCCTATTATCTTATAGGAGAGATGAAAAAAGGTGATACAGAGCACGGCCATTAAGTGCCAAGTGGGTGAGGAATAGTTGGTGATTAAAGGTTGGCAAAGGGCAGTTGGCAAGTAGGCAAACACTGAAAGTGAGCTTGCAACACAATTACCAACTGCCTTTTTGCCCCTTACCAACTTTATTAATTGATTAAAAATTATAACGACTAAAAAGATGAAAGAAATAAAAGCATTTATAAAGCCAAAAAGAGTACAGGTAGTGGTAAAGTCTCTGCGGGATGCAGGGTTTGAAAGTGTCACACTATCCAAAGGAGAAGGTACGGGAGCTTATAAGGATCCTGATGCATCTCCTTCCCTGAATTTTCATTTTACCGATAGCCCGATAGTAAAACTGGAGCTTGTTTGCCAAAATGAAGAAATGGATAAAGCAGTGCAATTGATATGCGGAAAGGCTCAAACGCCTGATCCGGGCGATGGAATCATTTACGTTTCTGAAATAGATGATGCCTACAGAATAAAGACCGGAAAGTCTATCAAAAGATTTGATATGAAGTGAAAAATGTCATGGAGTTTCCAATTGAAAAAATGAGGCAATTAGCCAGGACAAGGGGTGGGCTTTGTTTATCAGACTTATATATCAACAGCAAGTCCAAATTGTGGTGGCAATGTGCAAAAGGCCACCGGTGGCAGGCCACCCCTTTTAGTGTGAAGATACGGAAAAGCTGGTGCCCTGAATGTGCTAACAACGTTCCGCATGGAATAGAGAAGATGCAATTCCTGGCTCATGCAAAGGAAGGTAAGTGTCTTTCTAACGAATACATAAACTCCAAAATACCCTTGAGGTGGCAATGTAAAAACGGTCATCGTTTCCGGGCTACCGCTGATAGTGTGATTCAGGGGAGTTGGTGCAGGAAATGTAGGGATAATTTGAAAAATTAAAATTGATATTATTATGAAAGCTATAAAAGTTTTAATTCCCATGATTACGGCATTTATGCTGTTGCAGGGATGTGCCATTGTAAGGCCCGGAGAGGTGGGTGTAGATGTGCATTTTGGAAAGGTGAAACCAGCGGTAATGAAGCCGGGCCCTCATCATTTTATGGGGTTTATTGGGAGGAAAATAGAACGTTTTGACACGCGGATTGTCAATTACTCCCGGGAACTCAATTTCCATACAAAAGAAGGGATTGAGGTAAGCTCTGAAATAACCATATTATACCATATTGTTCCTGATTCGGTCATTCGCATTTATCAGGATTTTGGTGGCGGTTATCAGGAAACGGTCATTGAGGATAATTTAATCACAATCCTTCGGCAAACGGGACTTGATTATAAAGCCACTCAGTTGATTACCGAACGAAATAACATCGAAAATACTATTAAAGAAAAAATGAATGGGGTGATCGGTGAATATGGTTTTGCCATGGACCTGGTAATGCTTAAAGAAGTCGATTTACCACAGGCAGTGGTGGAGACCATCGAAGCTCAGCTCAATGCAGACGAGATAGCCAAGAAGACAAAAATCGAGAATGAGATAAAAAGGAACCAGTTGGATTTTGAGCTGGAGAAACAAAAGAAAGAAAAGGAGATGGCCATCATTACAGAGCGTTTGCAAATCAATTTCAACATTGAGAAGCAGAAGAAAGAGGCGGAAAGGCTATTGATTGAGGCAGAGGCTATCAAAAAGCAGCAGGCCATCATCAACGCCACCCTGAATGACCGGCTCATCAAATACAAGAGCCTGGAAATCACCAGGGAGCTGGTCGGCTCTAAGAACACTAAAGTAATTGTAACCGATGGTAAATCACCGGTAATTGTAAACGACAATTAAATATATGTTTAACCTTAAAATCTACAGCTATGATGCACGATTGGTATTTCGGAGGAATGCATTGGATCTGGTGGATCTTGTGGCTTATCCTCCTATGCTGGATATTCTTAATCCCTTACCCTACGCCCGGACAAAACAGACGGAAGGATAAGGCCATGGAAGCCCTGAGAGAGCGATATGCCCGGGGCGAGATATCCGATGAGGAATTTGAACAAAAGAAGAAAGTCCTTCAGGATAAGAAGAAGTAGTTACACAGCCACAGGTGTATCCCAAGCGAGGTGACACCTGTGGTTTATAAAAGGATATTGTAAAATGAAAAACCAGAGATTTCTTGCTTATATACTTATTGGATTAACCTTTGGACTATTTGTGATACAGCCCCTGGCTATTTCACTTCACATGTATGACATGCAGGGAGATAACGGCAGTTGGTGGGAATATCTTCCTCCCGCATATCAGCAGGTTGCTGGTTCATGGGATTTAGATCAGGCCGTCATCAAATTGCTATTCGGGTTGCTGGGCATTGCCTTGTCGCTTATGTTTATGGTCAGGCAAAAAATATTTCAGCTTACCATAAGAAGGGATAGGTTGGAGGAGATCAGGGAGTTGATTGCGGCAGGAGAAAACCAGCAAGTTGAGTTCAAATCTACCTTAAGGTGGGATTTGAGACAGTTTAAGCCGAATAAGGCTCTGGAAGACGTAGTAGCCAAAACAATTGCCGGATTTATGAATACCCGGGGAGGGCACCTATTTATTGGTATTGACGATGATGGACAGGCACAAGGTTTACATGAAGATTATGCAAGCCTGAAAAAACCGGGACGAGATGGTTTTGAGCAGTATATAATGCAACTGATCTCCACCAAATTAGGGACAAATTATTGCGCTCTGATAGATGTTTCTTTTTTCCAAATAGAAGGGCTTGATGTCTGTCATCTTGAGATTAAACATGCGCACTCTCCGGTCTATCTGCATCAGGACGACCATTCACACTTTTATATCCGTACAGGAAATGGTACGCGTGAGCTTGACATACCCGAAGCGTTAAATTATATTGAAGAAAACTTAAATGGTCGCTCATTGTGACAAGGAATTTATCACAGCTCTATTATTGGAGTAACCATAAAACCAAAATCAGATCAACAAAACTGAATTAAAATGCTCTTAAATAAAAGAATATCCATACTTGACTTTATTAAAACCATTAAGGTTGATATAGTACTTATCTCCTCGTATGCGGTTGTGGTAGGCATTTTCGATCAATACGGATTTCTTGACAAAATTTCGGTTCCTATTGGCGTCACTGCCGTTTTTGGTACCGCGGTAGCCTTGCTGTTGGGTTTTCGAACCAATCAAGCCTATGAACGGTGGTGGGAAGCCCGTATTATTTGGGGTGCTATTGTCAACGATTCCAGAACACTGGTTAGGCAGTGTGTTTCATTTTTTGAAAGAAGCAACGAAAGCTATGAAGCCCTGGTCGCGGAAATGGCCAATCGTCAGATCATTTGGTGCTATGCGCTTGGTGAATCGTTAAGAAAACTACCTTTTTCCCACAGGGTCATTAAATACACAGAATCCAATAAGACCGAAGCTTTTAATATTCCAAATGCTTTATTGTCACAGCATTCTGAAACCCTGTTGAGGGCAAAAGAAAAAGGTATGGTCAATGATTTTCAGCAGGTGCAAATCGATAGCACCATCGCCAGGTTATGTGATTCTATGGGCAAGTGCGAACGCATAAAAAACACGGTCTTTCCCAAAGCACACAGCCTGTTGATCCATTTGATCATTTATGTGTTTGCCACCATGCTACCGTTTGGCTTATCAGATGAGTACCTGGCAGTAGAAATAGGCCTGACTATTGGTATCCCGATCATTTTTATTGCCATCGAAAAAACCTCCATTCTCATGCAGGATCCTTTTGAGAACCGCCCCCTGGATACGCCCATGACAGACCTGGCGGAAACGATAGAAATAAACATCAGGCAAATGATTGGAGAAACGGATGTTCCTGAAAAGAAAAAACCGACAGACTATTATGTTTTATAGCACAAAATATTAACCATGGATTTTCAAACTGAAATAACGCTCATCCCCAGATTACTTGTTTCCCTGGTACTCGGTGTTTTGATAGGACTCGACAGGGAAATTGATGGGCATGCCGCAGGAATCAGAACGTATGCTGCCGTTTGCCTGGGTGCGGCTTTAGTCACAATTATCAACTCCCACATTGAAGTAGCAGACCAGACCCGAATTGTTGCCAATATTGTTTCAGGCATTGGCTTTCTGGGTGCCGGTATCATTTTCAAAGATGGATCCAAAAATTTTATTTCAGGCCTGACAACCGCAGCTACTATTTGGGCCACTGCTGCTGTAGGAATTGCTATTGGATATGGCATGTACCTTATCGCAAGTGTCACATCCGCCTTGCTTATTCTATTATTGATTTCACATCATTTCCCTTTTTTAAAAAAGAAAAATATCAGAAAATGAAAAAACTACAAATAAAAATACCGCTTCTCCTGCCCGA
The DNA here is from genome assembly GCF_965221965.1 of Ekhidna sp. Classification (GTDB taxonomy): domain Bacteria; phylum Bacteroidota; class Bacteroidia; order Cytophagales; family Cyclobacteriaceae; genus Ekhidna. The sequence goes on along the minus strand of NZ_OZ244926.1, from coordinate 1,553,476 downwards.
AGTACCGGATGAGAAGGATCAATGTGTGGAAAAACTCATTAAGCAGCTTCAAGACCAGGAAGGTCTTGAAAAAGTGCATGTAGCAGATGAGACGGACAATGGCGTACCTCAGCTATGCTTTCACTACGACCCGGAGTTAATCTCCATAGACCGTATCCAGTCGTTAGCGGAGCAGACCGGAGCGGAAATCACGCAAAAATTTGGACACAAACTTATAGAAGTAGAAGGCGTTCGCCATACCCGCCATGCCCGTCATATAGAGCGTGACCTTCGGGATATAGCCGGCATTATGGAAGCCTCCGTATCGGCATCCGGTATGGTGCGGGTAGAGTATGATACAGCCCAAGTGGTTGAAGCTGAAATCCTGAAAGTGCTGAGAAAAGAGGGGCTTGATATACCAGATACTCGGGTAAGTACCGAACGATTTCTTGAGAAAGTAAAAGAAACTGAAAAAGGCGAAGATCAAAAAGAAAGTAAAAAGGAACATGACCATGAGGAAGGTGACGATCATGAACATTCGCATGGCGGCATTTTCGGTAAAAATACGGAGCTGATTTTTTCCATCATTTGCGGGGCGCTGTTAGGTATTGGTTTTGGACTTTCTTACATAGAAGCTGTTCCCTCCTGGGTAAGCCTTTCCCTTTACATTGCAGCGTATTTCTTTGGCGGCTATTTTACAGCTAAAGAAGCCATTCAAACAGTGGCCAAAGGAGGTTTTGAAATTGACTTCCTTATGCTCGTGGCAGCCATTGGAGCGGCTATTCTGGGCGAATGGGCAGAAGGTGCCTTGTTATTATTCCTGTTCAGCATGGGGCATGCACTGGAACACTACGCCATGAACAAAGCCCGTAAATCCATTGCTGCTTTAGCGGAACTCGCTCCTAAAACAGCACTGCTTAAGAGAAATGGTAAGACAGAGGAAGTCGGTATTGAGGAATTGAGCATCGGTGACATCATCGTAGTGAAGCCCAATAGCAAAATTTCAGCCGATGGGGTAGTCGTCAGCGGTACAAGTAGCGTGAACCAAGCCCCAATAACCGGAGAAAGCGTACCGGTAGATAAAGAACCGGTGGATAATCCCGATAAAGACTGGTCGGAAGAAAAAGACATCAAAGATGAGAACCGTGCTTTTTCGGGTACCATCAATGGCAATAATACACTGGAAATCAAAGTGATTAAAGTAGCGAAGGACTCTACACTCTCCCGCCTGGTGAAACTTGTGAATGAAGCCCAGACCCAAAAATCACCTACGCAGCGGCTCACCGACAAATTTGAGAAGTATTTTGTGCCTTCAGTATTGGTACTGGTCGTGCTGCTCAATTTCGCTTTTCTGGTCATTGATGAAAGCTTTAGTGAAAGCTTCTACCGTGCAATGGCCGTATTGGTGGCAGCCAGCCCTTGCGCTTTGGCCATAGCCACTCCGAGTGCAGTGTTAAGCGGAGTGGCAAGGGCCGCCAAAAGTGGAGTGCTTATCAAAGGTGGTCGTCCGTTGGAAGACCTGGGTGTACTCACCGCCCTGGCTTTTGATAAAACAGGAACACTAACGGAAGGCAAGCCCAAGCTCACCGAAGTAATTGCTTTGGGTGATGTAAACGAGGAAGAACTGTTGAAAATAGCAGTAGCTGTAGAAGCCTTAAGCGACCATCCACTGGCAAAAGCCGTGGTTCGGGATGGGAAAGAGCGATTGGATGGTGTTGACATACCTGAGGCGAAAGATCTGGAAGCTGTGCTTGGGAAAGGGATCAAAGCCACCTTGGGTGATGACAAAGTATACATCGGCAATCTGGATCTGTTTGAATCCCTGGATGATAATAAGCCAGGGCAGGAAACAGAAGAAAAAGTAAAGTCACTGGAATCAGATGGCAATACTACCATGCTGATCCGTCAAAATGACAAATACATTGGCATCATTGCCCTGATGGACACACCCAGAAAAGAAGCTAAAAACACATTGGAACGATTGAAAGAAATCGGTATCAAGCGTATGATTATGCTTACGGGTGATAATCAGAAAGTAGCCGATGCAGTAGCCAAAGAGATTGGACTCACAGATGCCTGGGGCAGTTTATTGCCGGAAGAAAAAGTAGAAGCCATTAAAGAACTCAGGGAAAAAGAATCCAAAGTAGCGATGGTGGGCGATGGCGTAAATGATGCCCCGGCCATGGCCAACAGTACGGTGGGAATTGCCATGGGAGCAGCGGGTAGCGATGTAGCCTTGGAAACAGCCGACATTGCCCTGATGGCCGACAAACTGGAAACCTTGCCTTTTGCCATTGGTTTAAGTAGAAAGGCCAAAGGCATTATCAAGCAAAACCTCTGGGTTAGTTTGGGAATAGTAGCCTTGTTGATACCCGCCACGGTTTTCGGCTTTGCCAATATCGGTATTGCGGTACTGATCCATGAAGGATCCACGTTAGTGGTGGTGTTTAATGCGCTGCGATTGTTGGCTTATAAAAAAAGCCGGTAAGAATATATTCTAATCGTTAATTTAAATATGAGTATAGCAGAAGAAATATTTCAGGATCATTCAATTATTCCAACTCACACCCGTTTCAAGGTGATTGAATATCTTATTAATAAACCAACTGCCTGTAGTTTGAAAGAACTCAACAAGCTTTGGCAACAACAACCTTACAAGAAAAGCCGGTAAACAAAACAACCTTCTATCGGACAATAGATCTTCTTGAAAAGAAAGGAATCGTACATCGGATTGATGATGGAACAGGAACAGCGAAATATGCCATATCGAGTCACGACTTACCGGATGGTAAATGGCATCTTCACTTTCATTGTGAAAAATGCAATAAAGCGTTCTGTTTGCCTGACCCGATACCAGAAAGGATACTTACAATTGGTGATAACCATCGTGTTATGAAGGTTAACCTGGTTCTGCAAGGTATCTGTGAAAAGTGTAATGAAAACCAACTAAATGAATAAAACCACATTCCATATCAGCAAAATGGACTGCCCCTCTGAAGAGCAAATGATCCGTATGAAGCTGGAGCCTTATAAAGAGGTAAAGCAGCTTTCTTTTGATATCCCCAATCGTAAACTGGAGGTATATCACACGGGAGAAGTTGAAAAAATCCATCAAGCCCTCAGTGAACTCAAACTCAATGATCGATTGGAAAATACGGAAGATGAAGCTGAGCTGCCATTGGCTGCTGACGAATCTAAACAGCGAAAAATACTTTGGTGGGTGCTGGGTATCAATTTCGGTTTCTTCATAGTGGAGATGACTACCGGATGGATATCACGCTCCATGGGCTTAGTAGCTGATTCGTTGGATATGCTGGCAGATTCCATCGTCTACGGTCTGAGCTTATTTGCTGTTGGTGCAGCAATGTCTCGCAAGAAAAAAGTAGCCAAAATAAGTGGTTATTTTCAAATGGGACTGGCATTACTAGGCTTTTCAGAAGTATTGCGGAGGTTTTTCAGCGAAAGCGAAACACCCCTGTTTCAATGGATGATCATCATTTCAGTACTGGCCCTTATCGGTAATCTGATTTCGCTCTGGCTCATCAATAAAGCTAAGAGCGATGAAGCGCACATGCAAGCCAGTGCCATCTTCACTTCCAATGACATTATCGTAAATGTTGGAGTGATCCTGGCGGGGGTATTGGTTTATTTCCTGGATAGTAAATGGCCCGATTTGGCTATTGGAGGGATAGTTTTCGCCTTTGTGATGCGCGGAGCTGGGAGAATATTGAAACTGGCTAAATGAAAAGTAAAAGAAACCCCAACGCCATATCTGAAAAAGGGTTAAAAACCACCCTGATTGGTATTGTTGTAAGTGCATTATTGGCTATCGTAAAAGCTCTGGGAGGAATTTTTGGCCACTCTTATGCACTTATAGCTGACGCAATAGAATCAGGGACAGACGTAGTAACGTCCGGGATGCTTTGGGTGGGTTTGAGATGGTCTACCAAGCCTGCAGATAAAAATCATCCGTACGGGCACGGTAAGGTGGAAGCTTTGGTGGCACTTGGTATTTCACTGGCTCTAGTCGGTGCAGATTTTATCATTATTAAAGACAGCATCTCTCATATTCAAAACCCACATAAAACTCCTGCTCCATATACCCTGATAATTTTAGTGGTGGTGGTTATTACAAAGGAACTACTATATCGTTTTGTATTGAAAACTGGCAAAGAAATAAAAAGTGGAGCTGTAAAAGCAGATGCCTATCATCATCGCAGTGATGCTATTACCTCTGTAGCGGCATTCATAGGAATATCCATTGCTCTTTGGGGTGGTGAAGGATACGAGGTAGCTGATGATTACGCAGCACTTATCGCAGCAGCATTTATCATTTACAATGCCTACGGGATTGGCCGTCCTGCTATTGGTGAATTATTAGATGAAGCATTGGATCCTGAATTTCATAGGGAGGTTATCTACCTTGCCGAGCAAATACCAGAAGTTGAAAAAGTGGAACAATGCCATTCTAGAAAAATGGGGCCAGCGTTCCACGTTGATCTTCATATTTGGGTAGATGGTGAGTTATCAGTAGAGAAAGGTCACCTGATAGCTCATAAAGTAAAAGATAGGTTGGTTGAAAACATCCCTCAAATAATTGATGTTCATATTCATATAGAACCTTTTAAAAATTAACTATGCTACAGATTCTTGAATTCACCAAAAACAACATAATAGCCACCAAGGCTGAAGATAACCTGACTGAAAAGGATATCCAGAAAATACATCCGCTGATTAATAACATCGTGAACAGAGATCAAAAAGTACGATGGTATTTTGAAATGAAGGATTTTACAGGATGGGATATAAAGGGGTTATGGGAAGATATTAAGATGGATTTATCCCATGTTGAAGACTATGAAATGATAGCCATGGTAGGTGAAAAGAAATGGCAGGATTGGATCACTCAATTTATGAAACCTTTCACCAGCGCAACCATCCGTTACTTTGATTTGGAGGAAAAAGAAGAAGCAAAAGAATGGATCAGTCAGTAAAAAATAATCAATCAGCAATAGCGTATATACGTCAGACGGCCAGAAAGTTTCTGAACAGGGAAACTTCAGCTGGTTTACTTTTAATTGCAGCAACGATTATTGCCCTGGTGCTGGGCAATTCTCAATGGGCAGATGCTTACCATCACTATCTTAAAGATGAATTTCTCTTTGAACTATCTGAGCATTTTACTTTTGGTTTGACCATTGAAGAATGGATCAATGACGGCCTGATGGCCATATTCTTTCTGGTGGCCGGCATGGAACTGAAGCGGGAAATTTTAGTGGGCGAATTATCTTCCTTTAAGAAGGCTTCTATGCCACTATTGGCCGCATTGGGTGGAATGGCAATGCCTGCTATAATATTTTCAGTGTTAAATTCAGGCACAGAAGGTATCAACGGCTGGGGAATTCCGATGGCCACCGACATTGCCTATTCTTTAGGGATCATTGGATTGTTGGGAAAACGGGTGCCTGCACAGCTTAAAATCTTTTTGGTGGCTCTGGCTATTGCTGATGATTTAGGGGCCATTCTTGTGATTGCGTTGTTTTATAGCAACGAGCTCAGTTGGTTGTACTTAGGTTTTGGAGCAGGCTTTTTTATTCTTTTGATGTTATGCAACCGTTTTGGAGTAAAAAGCCTCTTCTGGTACATATTGGGAGGAGTGGCTTTATGGTATTGCTTTCTGAATTCAGGAGTTCATCCTACCATTGCAGGGGTTCTTTTTGCGATCTCCATTCCGGTAAAACCTAAACTCGACAGTAAATTATTGAAAGAGCGCACTGCCAGGAATGTGGCTGAATTGGAAAAAACGGATATTGAAACCCGGGATCCCATGCAGGATATTCGTCAAAGCGAAATCCTTAAAGCGATAAAAAAGGACACACAAAATTCAAGGCCCCCTTTGCTTAAATTAGAGAACGCCCTGATTGACTTTAATGCTTTTTTCATTATCCCTATTTTCGCCATTGCTAATGCAGGCGTGAAATTGGATGTAAGTTTGTTGGAGGTAGTATCAGGTTCTCTTGGCCTAGGTATATTACTAGGTCTCGTAGTAGGGAAAGTATTGGGGATCAGTCTCTTTGCCTTTATTGGAGAAAAGCTGGGTATAGCAGAATTGCATATCTCTTTAAGATGGCGGCACATCATTGGCATGGGCATGATAGCCGGAATAGGTTTTACCATGTCGCTGTTCATTACTAACCTTGCCTTTGCCAATGCTGAGTTGGTGAAGGACGCTAAGATCAGTATATTAATAGCCTCCTTAATAGCGGCTTTGGGAGGCGTTTTGATTTTATGGTTTACAAAACCAAAAACTGAAAGCTAATGATTCATTTAAGAATATTTCTACCGATATTTTTTTTACTCTATTTCCTACTCATCTTTTTGATGTACCCAAATCCAAAAAAGGAAAAGTCCCGGAAGCTAAAACGAATAACAGTGTTAAACGATTTGATATGGATGCTTGTAATTGCCTTGGTTACATTTTTTTCATTATTCCCAGATGTTTATCATGAATATATTTTTCCAATTGAGGTGCTGAAAAGCCATGTACTTAGTTGGACGGCAATTGGAATTATGTCAATCGCCTTCTTTCTGGTTTTCTTGGCTAAGAATGAGCATAGATTATATAAGAATCAAACAAGGAATGGTTGGCTATTACTCGATTCAGGTGTTTATGCCAAATCAAGAAACCCTTTATATATAGGTCAGATTATTACTCTGGTTGGGTTGTTCTTATGCATTCCCAGCATCTATTCTGCTTTACTTCTGTTAATTGGTAGTATGATTGTATTTATTCGAGTTGGGCTGGAAGAAAAAGTTCTGGAAAGTGTTTTTGGTGATGATTATCTAGAATATGAGAATAGAGTAGATAGGTGGCTTTAATAGTCAAGCTATATGCCTCGTAACCACGATCATCCAAATAATCCATTCAGAAGGCAATGTGAAAGTTGCCTTCTTCCTCAACCTGAGTTTTACCATTATTGAAGTCATTGGTGGCCTCTACACCAATAGTTTGGCTATCCTTTCAGACGCGCTACATGATCTGGGAGATAGCCTCATTGGACTCTCGTGGTACTTTCAAAAGCTCTCCAAGAAAGGAAGAACAAAGAAGTTTTCTTATGGATATAAGCGGTTTTCACTGTTAGGTGCTATCATCAATTCTATCGTTTTAGTTGTCGGATCCATATTTATACTCACGAAAGCAATTCCTGAACTTTTCAATCCAGGAGAAACCAACGTTCAAGGGATGCTCTATCTCGCTATTTTGGGAATAGTGGTCAATGGAGCTGCTGTTTTGAAACTCCGAAAAGGAGAATCTCTAAATGAAAAGGTTGTTTCACTACATCTATTGGAGGACGTTTTAGGCTGGGTAGCCGTGCTAATTGGTAGTATCATCATGATGTATACCGATGCTCCATTTATAGACCCGCTACTATCTGTTCTTATTTCCCTTTTTGTACTGTACAATGTCTATAAGAACCTTCGCAAAAGCATGTTGGTAATCCTGCAGGGCATACCGGAGGATGTCTCATTGGAGGATATCAAAGAGAAGCTGAAAGACATTTCGGAAATCACAGATGTGCATGACAATCACACTTGGTCTATGGATGGAGATTACAATATTCTTACGATTCACCTACAGTTAGACCAAGACTATAAGCTTTCAGAGCAAGCCAAACTCAAAGAGAAAGTGAGATCACAACTCAAAGATGAATCCATCAATCACATTACCATAGAGTTTGAAGGTCAGGATGAGAATTGTGAGTTGGAGGATTGCTGAGTCAGAGAGTAAATACTAGGATGATTTTGATTTGATTTTGAGAATCAATTTCTCAGGATCAACATTCAATTTTTCAGCAATCTTGAAAAGTGTCGTTAGTGTTGGTTGTTTATGTCCATTCTCAAGCCTCGAAATATGAGTTGCATGAGATTTGATGGTATGTGCTAGTGCTTCTTGAGATAACCCATTGGCTTCTCTAAGCTCTTTCAATACTTTACCAAATGCCTTTATGATTTGCTCATCTGTCACGAAAAGCAAATTCATTCTTATGGAGACCTTACACCATAGCCTAAAGGGCAAGATGTAATTTAGTTTTTATATATTGGATGCTTTTTATATACCTATTTGTCAAATGAGATTTAAGGAATTTTTAAGCGAGAGATCAAGTCCTAAAAGTGGAAAATATAGAACCATCAATGTAGATAGTGAAATCCATTACTTCTTTAAACAAACAGCCAATCATTACAATGTAGCATTAGCAGATTTGATCTACAATGTGTTAGATAATTGGAAAAGTGAATTCCAGAATCAGATAAAAGAAGACATGATAAAGAACCTTGATAAGTAGAAAAATGTCTAATAGGGATGTATTGAGATCGGTTGAGGTACATTATAATGGTAAAAAGACGAATGGATATTTCCATCGATTTGTTTATTCTAGTTCAAACTATTGCAGCTTTACCCAAGCTCTTATTGAGTTGGAGGACGGGAGACTTAGATATTTTGATCCATTCTTCATTAGGTTCACGGATAGGGGACAAAATAATAAACCTAAAACGAAAGGATAAAAGACCACTTAATTTATGTAAATATGTCAATTATTACTTTTTACATACAACCGATTTAACTACATTGTTTCTTATTTATTGTTCACCAAAATTATAAGATCATGTCAGTTAAACATACTCCAACAAATGAAGTTCACAAGGGATACAAAGGCGGAACCACAGGTTGTGGATTTGATACCAAAGAACATCCTAGTCATTGGGTTAGTACAACAGAAAGAATAACGTGTGCTAAAAATGGTTGTGCAAATTGATTCACTAGACAGACTAATTTAACTAAGAGGCTGGTTCCATCGGAATTCAGCCTTTTTTTCTGGTTGAATCAAAACTTTATAGATAGCCATGAGTCTAATGTACAATACACCCGTATAGACCTTAGAGGCCTTAAAAGAAAATAAGATGTAGTCAATTTGTTATAGTTAACTAATTCCAAAGGTTGGAACATAATTCGACATACTTAAGTGCTTAGTAATCAGATAATTGCGAAATACGACCTACATTTGTTGGGAGCCATTAGCGCCGAATCCACCATACAGGCTTTATGTCATTTAAATGACTGTTATTGTTGAAAATTGATTGATTTTAATATTCAGTAAACATGTTAAGTACTTGACTATCAACACGATGAACATTAGCACTGAATCCACCACAAAGGCCTCCGTCGCACCCTAATCTCCAAAACGTCGGACCGCTCAAGGGGGAATTTGTCTTCTTTAACGCAAATAGTTCCCGGATTCCAGGAACCTTCATAGAGGCAGGAATTACATCCTAATAAGAACGTCATTCCTGACGCAACATAGTGGAGTTCAGGAATCTCATGTGATATTCAAGACCAGGCTATCCACCAGGTGAGGTCATTCATCCACCTTCTGTCAAAGGCCTTACGGTTTTTATCTTACCAACTCTTCCGGCCAGAGAGGCCAATACTTTTTGCTTGATAAAAAAGTATTCAAAAAATCAAGGCTGCAAATCCTTCGCTAAAAAAATGAACTGTTCAAGTAAGCAAAACCAAACCTCGCCTCCTGCGTCGGCTCAAGCAGTGGTTTTGCAAGTAAACAGTCTTTTGATTCATTTTTTTTTGACGCTCATGATTTAATGCCTTTTTAGATCATCAATTGTCTTCGACAATGAAATGCACAACCCACACAATCGCCGGAACGCCGAAACCGCTAAAACCTCGGGGTTGGCACAGCGAGGTGGCCGGGATTTGGTTTTAGCTTGACCTTTTTGCTTCGTTTTTGGACGGTCCGCCGCTGCGGTCAAGCCAAAAATGAAGAGCCCTCCCGGCTTGAGGGAAGAATAACCCCTCCGACCAGAGGAGTATAAAAAATCCTTGCTCTCATCCCAGATACTTCCCTTCGCTTTCACTCAGGACAAGCTTAGGCTCAGGATGAACACGCTGAAGTACATGAAGTAAATCATCATTAACCGAAACGTCACCCCCTAACCGCTCGAAACGTCGGACTGATCAAGGTGGGGGTTTCTGTGTAGCAATGAGTTCTCACATCCTCCCTCCAACTCCCTCCAGAGGGAGAGATTGTAATTACGATACCATAGACTCCCTTCGGGAGTGACATTATAGGGAAAAAGACATATTCCAACCGCAGACACTCCCCTCTCCAATGTGGAGAGGGGTCGGGGGTGAGGTCATTCACGATCCGTCACCCCTCCAAAACGTCGGACCGCTCAAGGGGGAAACTTCATTTTTCTTAACGTACACAGCTCCCGGATTTATTCCGGGACCTTCCAGTCCAGAATCTCTACATCGAGCGATACTTCACCACCCACCCACTGGATGAATTGACAAGGGTCACAGACCCATACTGTGGCAATGTGCTCAATGTTGAACCATGAAAAATCGTGATATCCTCCGCTGCTTTATTCAAAATGATCAACTCCTGACCGAGCGTACTGGTAGTGGGCTGAATGAATCCCCCCGGATTGCTGGTAAATACAACCAGTCTCTTGCCATCTGCCCATCCAAATGCAGCTACCGAAGGATCTACATGCACATCACTGGCCACAGAAGTACCACTAACCGTCAAAGCCTCCGTAGCACCGGCACTAGTGCCAATACCCACATTTCCCTGATCTGAGAGCGTCATCCGAGTTGTGCTGGCCGTTTCAAACACAATCGATCCGTCATTGTCTCCGTCGTTATCCGCTTCGATGGTGGTAGAACCTGTATTCTCCACGCTGCTGGTACCCGCTCCGGATAAGCCAGTCAAACCACTCGCATCTCCTACAAACGCAGTAGCCCTTACCTCCTGCCCTGTTGCGTCCAGCTGCGCGGTAGCGCTCGTCGCTCCAAGTGCGATAGCTCCCGAGGAAGTCATATAAAAACTATTATCAGGTACGCCCGGCTCCACACGAAACGCCTTCAGGTTATTGGTTACATCCAAAAAGGTGAAGTAATTGTCACCTCCTGCTGATAAGTCATTCGCACGTATCTCCCAGTCATTATTAGGGAATGAGCCCGAGTTACTCGTATCATCAAAGCGGATAATGGGCGTAGCTGAGGCTACTACAAGGGTAGCATCTCCGGCAGCTTGTGGTGCTATGGAACCAACAACCAGACTCCCACCTACATTCACATCCCGAGTCTGCTCAAATCCATTACCAAATTCTGATGCTGTGGTGTTGTACAGGTCTTTTACTTCTCCACTCTCATTGTAATATTTAAACTCACCTGTCGTCTCATCCAGGTACAACATCCCCGGTGTAGCCGCTGAAGGCGTCACACGATCAACTTTGATGGTAGTACCTACACTCAACAATGGTAATTCTTCACTGGAAGACGTAACACCGATACCGGCGCTTCCTTCCGGATAATACAGGTCATTGCCGATCTTCGACCATTTTTGGATGAAAGCGGTACCTGCTGTTGTTCCAAAGCCCGGAAACTCCACCTTGGCATTGTTGGCTGCTACATCCGTCTTCATCTGATCCAGGTCTACCGTTGTAGTAGCCGTTAAGAGGTCCAATTTTCCAGATTCTTCGGTTGTAATGGTGATTGGAGGATTGGTCAGACTTCCATAGTCCCCATCAAAATCGTCTGACGGATCGGTATCTGCCTGTGAAAGATCCGGTGCGTTGGCCAGGTCATTATAGTCCAATGAGTTGATGCTGCCGGCAGAAGTAGCATAGCTGGCATATGGTACTTTCACGATCTCCGAAACACCAAGTACTTCTCCGTCCACCGTGATTTCCAGATAATGACTTCCGTTGCTCCAGTCAATTCCGGTCAGGTCGGATTTCGATCCGATATCGAATGTCAGCAAGCCTGTAGCTCCCACATTCACATTGTGACGTTCAGTAAACAGGTCTGTCTGACTGTTCGGTGCATCTTTAATCGCCACGTCTACTGTCACCGAGCTGTTTAATGCATCACTGGGTGCAGATAGCTGTGCCTGAAAATGGATGGTGCCGGGGGCCTGACTCATCGCGAGCACAGGAATCAAGACCAGCAGGTAGTTAAACAATTGTTTCATAACCTTCATGTTCTCTGATTTTAGTTAGCGATGGATAATGCGAACCAATTGGTGCCGTCAAATAGCAGCGTGATGCTGTTGGATGCAGCCAGGCTGGCGTCTGTAGCTCCTGTAAGTAAGAACGGATAAGTACCTGTACCACTGTGCGTTATCGTGAGTGTTCCCTGTCCGATATTCATCAGCGTCACGATCTGCCCGGTGACTCCCCCGGTCAAGCCACTGACGCTTACGGTTTGGCCTATGGCTACATTCACTGTCAGGATGTTGGCCGTAGAAACATCATATTCTTTCGTTACTGTGCTGGCTTCTGTCTCTGTCTGTGTGGCATAGCTGATCTGGCCGCTCACGTCAATATTGCCACTGACCTGAAGGCCTCCGTTGATTTTTACATCCCCGTCTACTTCCAGTGCAGCGCCTGGTGAAGTGGTGCCAATGCCCACATTCCCATTGTTAGCCACGACCATTTTGGTCACCCCATTTATTTGCAGGTCGATCTGGCCGGTACCGGCACTGATGGTGGTAGATCCTGCATTGCTAACACCTCCCGTACCACCGGTGATGCCCGTCAGCCCCGAGCCATCACCTACGAACGTGCCTGCCTTAACCGTACCATTCACATCCAGACGAGCCCCGGGTGCATTCGTACCGATCCCGATATTGCCTGATGGATCCAGGTAGAGTGAATTGTCAGGCGCTCCTGCGGATACAGCAAATGGAAGCGTACCGGCTGTAATGTCTTCAATACCAAAGTAATTTCCACCCCCATTCTGGGTAGAGTTGGCGACCAGCTGCCAGTCGTTGTATGGCTCACTCCCGCCCTCAGCATCCGTATCATCAAACAGGATACGCGTGTTGTTTTCCTTCAGCTTGATGGTAGCAAAATCAAACGCTTCACCGTTAACAATATCGGTACCGATACCCAGGCTTTGACCGATAAGTACATTATTATCCGCAAAAACATCCCCATTGCTTTCTGACCATACCGTAGAGGTTCCCAGAAATTTTAACCCTGCGCCATCGTAATAGCCAAATCCACCATTTCCAAGATCACCTATGTAAAAGAACAACCCTTCTTCCTGTGCCGGTAGCGTAGCAAACGTATACTCACCGTACTTGATTCCTCCGCCAACATACAGACTGGAGCTCCCAAAATCAGCAGTGGTGGGTACATTGATTCCTACATTTCCTGTATTGTAAAAGACGTTGTTTCCATCCTGTGTCCAGATGTCTGTACCGGCCTCCAGTGCCGTGCCCGGTACCGTTCCAAAGCCCGGAAAGCTTTCCTTCGCGGTATTAGTGGCTACATCAGCGGACAGTGCATCCAGATCAGTGGCTGAGGTCACCGTGATGTTTCCAAGCGTGGCTTGCTGCTGGGCAGTAATCGTGGTGGGCTTGTTGGTTAGCGATTCGTAATCTCCATCAAAATCATCGCTGACATCCAGGTCCCAGCCGGATACATCCGGTTTGTTGGTCAGGTTTTCATAATCAAAGGCGGTGGCGGTCTCCGCTTTATCCGCATAGATGGCATAAGGCACACTCACCAGCTGGGTGGTGCCGATCGTCTCCCCGTCTACCGATACCCGCAAAAAGTACGGACCGTTTTCCCAGTCGATGGCATCCAGGCTGGAGCTGGACCCGATAAACACCGAAACCAGTCCCTGACCATCCGAAGTGACCGAGTGCGACTCCTGGAAGACCACCGAGCCATTGGCGCTGGATTGGAGGATTGCCGTCCCCAGTGAAACAGACTCATTGGCCAGCGGCTCCCCGGCATTGTCCCGGAGTACGGTCTGGTACCTAAACTGTGAAGATTGTGCGGTGAGCCAAACGGGTAGCAGACACACCAATAAAGTGATAACGTTTTTCATGAACTAAGGCTATTTAGCGGTTTACGATGATTCGAAAAGAGGTCGAAGTATTGGACTGATCTATTTGCAACAGGTAGATGCCTGCATTCAATGCTGACAGGTCTACTTGTTTGGCCCGCTCCGACACACGGTCTTCGTGTAAAATCTTTTTTCCCTCCTGGCTGACGAGGCGATACGACCAGCCGGTGGTTTCTTGTAAGGTGATATTGAGCCAGTTGCTCACGGGATTGGGATAGACGCTTACCGCAATCACTTCGGATGCTGTGCCCAGCGGCTTGACGGTGATGCCCTGATGCAGCCCTTGTGTCAGGGTGTAGTTTGAATTACTGACGGTACCGGGTGCCAGCTCTCCCAGCGACCAGGCTAGCCGATAGGTGTTACTCGATTGGGAGTCTCCTGCCGCCCCTACGAGCGACTGTGCGGACAACAATAAAACGGTACAGGAAAACAGGGTGGTTAGCCCCAGGCGGATGTACATTGGCTAATGGTTTTTAAAGTTCAGCGGCAAGATAACCGCCACACCCGCCCGATAAAATACCGACTTTGGGGTATTTTTTGATAGGGAATAATACTATACTGTTTTATGTGGTTACCGAAGAGCTAGCGCGTTAGCTGTGGGTTTCCCAAGAACGTCATTCCGGAAGCAGCGCAGCGGATATCCGGAATCTATATTGCTAGTGATCTATAATTACGATAAGCACATACAGACGCCTGTGTGAAATAGGATAGTAAATCACGCCATAATATATTGTATAAAGCATTTATAAGAGTTATGTTCGCTTCATGGATAACGTAGCTACCTTGAAAATCAGGAAAAATGAGCCTTTTCTACGATGGGCAGGAGGTAAGCGTTGGTTTGTTGATAAATACAGTGATTTCTTAGAGCCATTTGATGGTAAATATGTTGAACCCTTCCTAGGAAGTGGTGCCGTCTTTTTCCACTTACGGCCGAAAAAAGCGACGATTGCTGATGCAAATGTCGATTTAATTACTACTTATTTAGAAATTCAGAAAAATCCAGAACTGGTTGAGGTTGCAATTAATGTTCTAAAGAGATCAGAAATGGATTATTATCAAATAAGAGCATGGACACCAGTCGAAACCTATAATATCGCAGCTAGGTTTATCTATCTAAATCGAACCTGCTGGAATGGATTATGGAGGGTTAATAAAAAAGGGAAATTCAACGTACCTCAAGGAAGTAAAAATATTCATCAGTATCCTGATGACGATTTCTCAGAAATTTCAGAAATTTTGAAGAAGGCAAGGATTAGGAATTGGGATTTCAAGAAGACAATTGGAACGGCACGAGAAGGTGATTTTTTGTTTGCGGATCCACCGTATACTGTGAGGCATAACTTCAATGGTTTTGTCAAGTATAATGAGGAAATATTTTCTTGGAAGAATCAACAGGAGCTCTCAAGATCCTTAATTAAAGCGGTTGAAAGAGGAGTTAAAGTAATGTGCACTAATGCCAATCACGAGAGTGTAAGAAAACTCTACCCCAACTCACACTTTGAGAAAACACCAGTCAAAAGATATTCAAGTATCTCATCAAAAACATCCACCAGGAGCTCATATCAGGAGCTTATAATAAAATCTAAATAGTTATGAGTAGTTCATTTTTCGACAATACCAGATTCGCCCAAAATCCATTAAGTAAGATTGCTGATTTGATTGAGATTGACAAGAAGAATGAAACTGCAGAAAAATATGAGGATATGAGATTCGTGGGGTATGTTCTTGAGATTGGATTTGACGAAGTAAAAATTATAACTGCTGATCCTTTTAAGCAAGCCGTGGGAGGAATACCGAGAGGTACTTTTCTGATTCTAATTCCTGATGATTTAAGTAATCTTCCTCCACACTTTTCCTTGTTGAGAGTAAAGTCTACAGCACCTACTCCTTTGTCAAACGAAGTTCAACAAACATACTTCGAGCTACATAAACGGTCTATGCCTGAGCTAGACAGGTTCACTGCGAGTGAATTACAATGGGGAGCATTGGCTACCCAAGTGCTTGGTATGTTCTATCCTGATCCAAATGATCATGATAAAATGACATACTCAGGTGACGTTAATAATGTTGTGAGTGGCCATAGATACAAGGTGTATTCACCCACTCAAGAGATACTTGATTTGATCGTAAATGGAATACTGAATCCAGCTAACCAGTGGGAGCTTGGAAAATTAAGATTTACAGAGTGCTTGATGCCTTTTCAAAACATTCCACAATTATATGTTCCAGTGAAAGTAAGTACAGAAGATTTCAAGGGGTTTCGCACAGCAATGTTTGGAAAAACCAGGCTTGGTAAATCCAATGTAGTCAAACTTATCGCAGAGAGTATTATTCGAACAACAGAGAATGATAAATCGGTAGGGCAATTGATTTTTGATATCAATGGGGAATACGCCAACGATAATCCACAAGATGGGAATGCCTCAATAAGAAGCGCCTACCCAGACCGGTGTGTTGTTTATGCACTCAACCCGAGAGAAGGAACACCTTCGAAACCACTAAAGCTGAACTTCTTTGCACAACCCGATCGAAGTATAAGAATAGTCGGGTCATTATTAAAACAATTGGGAAGAACATCTATCTATATTACAAATTTTGGGAGTTTGGATCTCATTTCAATTGAAGACTTGCAATCGCTTCCCCAGAATGAAAAGTTAAGAGCCCAAAGAAGAATATTAGCCTATTGGTGTTGCTTACATAATGCGGGTTTTGAATCAAATATAGAGGGGAATCCATTAAGGCTAACAGGAACTGCATTCAATCCTGGTTTCAAGAATGACTTACGAAATAAGATTCACGGAGAGGACAAACCACTACCCAATAGCCTTGATGATCTATTGAATGAGTTTCGAGCACTTAGTCTTTTTGCTCAGAGGAACCCTGACGATAAAGACTTGAAGTCAGGATCTGGAAATAAAACAATAGATCCTGAATTAGAAGCCATACTTGCATTCTTGTTTCCTAGTGCATCAGGAGCGGGAGCTTCAAAGCTTTTACCACCAATGAAGAAGTATCATGATAAAAATGCTGGCTCTTTTGTCGAAGAAATACTTGATCTTTTAGATCAAGGACAAACTGTGATTTTGGATTTAGGAAATGCCGACGAAACGGTACGAGCCTATTTTTCTGATTATCTATCAAACGCAGTATTTAGGCATCAAGAAAGTAAATTCACATCAAATAACTTAAATAAGCACTTTGTTCAGATCTACTTTGAAGAGGCTCATAACCTATTTCCAAAAAATGACAATGATGTCACTGATATCTACTCAAGATTTGCAAAAGAAGGTGCAAAGTTTCATATCGGAATGGTTTACTCTACACAGAGTCCATCAACTGTTAATAAAGATCTTTTGGCTCAAACTGAGAACTTCTTTGTAGCTCACCTATCTAGTCAAGATGAAGCCAATGCCCTCTCCAAGTTGCAAGTGGCTTATGATGGTCTAGAACGAGATATTTTGAATTCCAAGACCAAAGGTTATTTGAGAATGTTGACTTTTTCTCATCGGTTTGTTGTGCCAATTCAAGCTAAACTTTTTGAAGTAAATCACAGCTAATGCCATACGAGGGAGGAAATAGATTAGGAGCTGAAAAAGCTAGTAAACTAGGTCACATCGACGTTGTGAAATCTCCTTTGGTTCAGAAACTGATTGAGGAATTTGAACACCCTGACGAAGATAATACACCAGGGGAAGTCAAAGATAATCCGATTCCTGAAGATCAAAGGTCATTCCCCTTTGTATTTGCTGTTGATGGGTCTATTCAGCCAATTGATTCTAAATATGGCACTACATTGAGACAAGTGGCATTTGTTAAAACAGCGCTCTTTCGATTAGATCAAGGTAAGCTTTTGCAACTCGACAGAACTTCCCCTCACCCCTTTGCACTTAGAGATATTATGAGAGATTCAGCACTCTTTCATGCAGTGGTATTTCCACTAAGAAATGTTCGGTTAGGGGATAAAAGTGTTTATGATTCGGTGCGTCAAATTATTTATGAAGCATTACAAGATGAAAAACTGAAAGAAATCTCAGTTTTTGAAACATTGAAGTGGTTAGCATATCAAAAGTGGGATGGGAAACCAAAGCCTTCACCTGATTTTCAGTGTCCTCATTGTGATGAGGAGGTAGAAGGTTTGAGGTATGATTCAGACAAAGGTCCTTGTGAAAAATGTGGGAAAGAAGTGTACATATCTGATATGCTTGGGTTCCATCTCGAAATGGGTGAAGAGAGCGCTCCAGGAAGTGTTGCAAGTGCTTATATGATGGTACATGAAACTCTCCTATTATTTTCAGGTATTCGTCACCTATGGGAATCCGGACAAGAAGACCTGTTTGATAAATGTCTCTTTTTGAAAGATGGGCCTCTGAACTTAAGGAGTCAATATGTAAAACTTATTGATCCAATCAGAAACTTTTTGGATTTCGCAAAGAAGGAAGGTATTACAATATACTTGTGTGGACAGGAAAAGACAGGGTTATTTGTAGAACATCTAGAGCTAATCGGAAAAAGGATACCAGCGAATCATTATTTCCTTCCTGATAATGAATACATTCGAACTCATGTACAACAGCGGAAGGCGAATGAGCAATATGGGTACCGCACGAATTATGGGAATAAGGTATTTCTCAAGGTTGGTGAAAATCACCAATTAGTAGTTAGCATTCCTCCAGGAAAATATATCGATTCGGATACAGCTAGTGACCTAATAGGCTTTGATCGAATAACTGGAACCTTAAAAGACCTTCTAAGCTTTAGGCATGAAAACGCTCTTGTTCCAATAGAACTTGCACATGGAGTAGCCTCTCTAAGCACTTATCCATCTGCGCACATTTTCAGGCTATTTTCTGGAATTTAAAATCCGAATTTTAAAATTATCAGGTTAGACTTTTGATTTTATAGGATGAGTTCCTAGATGATTAAAGCTCACTCAAAAAAGATGGATTATATTAGGATTAATAATAGCAACTTGTTTAAACTAAGCACTCTTAAAAATTTGATAACGCTGATCTAGGTAATCACGATTTGGCCTGTCACCTTCCCTTCGAGGCAAGATCAACTTTGATTTATTCATTTCTTGCAATCCATGCTTGAGCATGGGTCCATCCACTTCCTTCAAGATGTCTTCTCTCACCTCTATTATGTAATCTGGATTAATTCCTAAGATATTTTGATCGTATGCTGCATGATGAATCTTGCAAAGCGAAAGGCCATTATTGACTTGAGGAATGCCTCCCTTACTATCAGGAACAATATGTGCAGCATCAAGCAAAGAGCGATGTTTCAGATTACATATCGCACAATGATCCCGATAGGCTTTCAAAACAAGCTCTCTAAATGAGCTTTGATGAAGCCTCATTTTTACCTGCCTCGTCTGATACTTGGATTGATACTCCCCTATTGGCTCACTAGCTAAGCTATCGCCTATCACTGCTCTAGACTCTGCAGAAACTGTAAACTTCAACTCAGATGGACTATCTGCAACAATAAAGACCGGCCAGGCAACCACATACCTACCCTTCAATACTTGATGAAAATAGATCAATGGTATTTGTGATTTCATGGCTTCTCGAAGACCAACATTATCAAAATGATTGGGATCAGTACCTCTGTAACTGTACTTAATGAGATCATCGCTAATGATCTCATCTTCATAGCGATCTTGAACTGAAGTGATTGAAATGGGGAATTCCTTAATCTGTTTGGGCTTCCAAATGCCCTTGGCTCCAATCAGCTTGATTGTTTCACCTTTAAACTTGAAGTCATTCACAAGGCTACTCCAATCAATAACATAGTCCGTATTATCAAGCTTTGAATTAAGCCATTCAAATGCTGCTAACCGAATAGCCTGACTATTTGGATCCTCAACCATATTCTAAAATAGCAAAACCATTCTATATCATTCATACCAGTCGTGTAATAGGTCAGACAGACAACTTACTAATCCCACCTACAACATAGTTGATGCTACCTACAACATAGTTAGTGCTACCTATAAGATAGTTGGTGATACCTACAACATAGCTAATGATACCTATAAGATAGTTGGTGATACCTACAACATAGTTAATGATACCTACAACATAGTTAATGATACCTACAACATAGTTAATGATACCTACAACATAGTTAATGATACCTACAACATAGTTAATGATACCTACAACATAGTTAATGATACCTACAGGATAGTTGGTGATACCTACAAGGATTTGCTGGTAACTAAGCGGTGTGTAAAATAATCTGGTCAGCAAATAACGTATTTATGAGAAAATACTATTTTAGCGATTCATACTAAGCGTTATTAGTAAATCATTTTTTTCACACTTTAATTTATACTCACTAAAACTATGAGAGATTACAATTACTCTGATGATGTGCTCGCCCAATATGGCAGCAATGTATTAAGCTACCTGGAAGAGGATCTTCCGGATTTTACCACGTTTGACGCAGACCTGGGAGAAACCAAAAAGGATCAGCTATCTGAGCTTGTAACCTGGGCCCTCACCGAAGGAGGTGATGACCTGAACGTGGCTAAGCTCGGTGACCTCACGGAGAAGCTACTGCAGGAAATGGATAATGCCCGCAAGCTGTATAAGCAGCTGCGATACTGGGTGATCAAATCGTTTCCGGAGCGTAAAGCGGTGCAGCGTCAGTTTGGTATCGGCCGTTTCAAAAAGATGGTTGATTCGCAGGAGGCCATGATCAGCTTCTTCGCCAGCCTAAAGGAGTCGGTAGCCGACTACCGCGCGGAGCTGGAGGCGGTCAACACCCCTACTGACCTGTTGGATAGCATTGGCACACAGGCAGAAGCACTGGCCAAAGCACAGCAGGATCAGGAGAAGAAGAAAGGCAACCGTACGGTGGATACGGAATCACGTGTCAACAAGCTGAATGAACTGTACGGGATTACACGCGACTATAATGCTGCGGCGGAGTTTGTCTACTTTGACTCTCCTGCCATGCGCGACCGCTACCGTCCGCCCGGCACCTCAGAGCCAGCAGATGCTGATGAAGGTATTGAGTAACATATTGAAGCCCCGGATTGGGGCTTTTTTGTTTGCTCTTTTTTATTTCCTCTCTGGAGGCATTTACTTTCGCTCAAGCCTCTCTTCCCCTCTTGCCAGGGAGGCACTTGTTTTTCTTAGAATTCGCTCAAGCCCTGCCTGCCTGTAGGCAGGCGCAGGCTCCTCATTGTTTTTTTAAAGAATTGCCTTCAGGCCAGGCAGGCCCTTCATTTTTGGCTTGACCGCAGCGGCGGACCGTCCAAAAACGAAGCAAAAAAGTCAAGGCTAGAAGCTCTTCGCTGAAAAATGAAGTTGATAGTGCATACAAAACCAAACTCCCCTTCGCTGCGCTGCGGGTCAGACAGTGGTTTTGTACAGTAATTAATTAGACTTCATTTTTCCTAGCTCATAGCTTCAATGCCTTTTTTGATCATCCACTGTCTTCGACAATGAAATGCAGAACCCACACAATCGCCGTAACGGCGAAACTCGGCAAAATCACGGGGTAGGCTCGAGTGATGGCCGGGATTTGATTTTGCCTAGATTTTTTGTCCACTTTTTCATCAATGGAAACCGAAGGTTCATGAGGGGCAAAGCGCATGGTTGTGGGTATGAATAAAAAGTGGAAGCCCTGCCGGCTTGAGGCAAAAGAATAAAAGAAAGAAAAAATGAAGAGCCTCCACGCCTGCCTGCCGGTAGGCTTGGCCGGAGTGGAAATAAGTAAAATCACCCCTTATCCCCCGAAACGTCGGACCGCCTTCAAAGGGGGACTGCAACCAACCACACAAACCCAGATCCTTCGACAAGCTCAGGATGACACGCGCAGTGTGAGTGGTATAAAAGTTTCAATGAAATGCAAACCTCTCAATCGCCGGAACGGCGAATCACTCCCCTCTCCATGTTGGAGAGGGGCCGGGGGTGAGGTAATTAAAACCACAATTGAGTTCATTCACCCCAAGAGAAAGAACTCACTCTGGTAATCAAAAAAGCCCTAGGGATGGGGCTTTTTTTATCAACCAAAAAAATGGGTATGGCCACTATATTTGAAGAAACATAAAAGCACTACACCATGCAGTCATCCTCATTCACATCTAAAGCATACATGTCTCAACTGACCATTATTCACTTTGCATTACTCATGGGGGTAATTCTATTTGGCGCAGTAACCATCTTATTGAATAGCCAGGACCAGCTGCAAAACCCCGGATCAGATTTAACCGAAACCTTACAATTGGTCGCCTCTGTTGTTGCATTGATTGGAATCATAGCAAGCAGATTTATGTCCAATCAACAACTGAAAAAACTTCAGCAGAAAGGAAATCTCTTTGAAAAACTGATTGGATATCAGGGAGTCTTAATCACCAAATATGCTCTATTGGAGGCGCCCTCATTATTCGGGGTTGTTTGCTTCTTCCTTACAGGAAATTACTTCTTCCTGGGCACAACGGTCTTGATTCTCGCCATCTTCATTGGTCAACGTCCGACCCGCTTCAAACTTGTAAACGATCTTCATTTAAACCAGGAAGAAAAGGCACAGATTGAAAACCCTGAAGCTATGATTAAGAAGTATTAGCAAAAAGATGTAATAGTGTTTCTTCCTTTCTTATTCTGCTTTTTCTTAGTTCACCCCTGGCCCAGAATCATAAGGCCTCCTGATGGAGCCTGATCACTGTAGTAAAACAAAAAAGCCCCGTGATGGGGCTTTTCCTATTGGGTGATTGTAATGAACCTTAATTACCCCAAATATGATTTTAGCCGATTGGTGCCCACCAGTTTCTGCTGAAGTTTTCGTAAGGCCTGCTCCTTGATTTGTCGCACACGCTCACGTGTTATTTCCAACTTGATCCCTATATCACTTAATGTCAGGCTTGGCCCGTCGTTGAGCCCATAGAAAAGAATCAATATCTGTGACTCCCGGTCAGTAAGCACACGCAGCGTATTGCTGATGTCTGTTTTCAACGAATGGTTTAGTGATCCAGCCTCCGGGTTCAGCGCCTTATGATCTTGCAGCAGGTCAATCAAACTCACAGCTTCTTCTGCCTGCAGAGGGGCATCCAGTGAAGCCGGCTTACTCCCTACCCGTTTGATCTGTGTGACATGCTCTTCGGTGACATTGAGCGCATTGGCTAGCTCATCGTCGGTGGGTTCTCGTTCATATTGCTGCTCCAGCAGGGAGGCAGACCGCATGATCTGGTTGTAGCTACTCACCCGGTTCATCGGCTGACGTACCATCCTGGAATCTTGCGAAATGGCAGAAATGATCGCCTGCCGGATCCACCATACGGCGTAAGAGATGAACTTAAACCCTCGGGTCTCATCAAATTTACCGGCCGCCTTGATCAACCCGATATTGCCTTCGCTGATCAGGTCCCCAAGGCTGAGGTTATGTACGCCCCGGTCGTATTGTTTTGCAACAGAGACCACAAATCGCAAATTCGCTTTTGTGAGCTTTTCAAGAGCCACCTGGTCACCATTCCGTATCCGCTGTGTCAACTTCACTTCCTCTTCGGCTGTGATTAGCTCCACCTTCCCTATTTCCTGGAAATACTTTTCGAGTGAAGGCGTTCTTTTCGTTACCTGTACGAGAATTTTTAGTTGCTTCATTTTACTGTTCTTTAGGACAAGAAGACCGCTTTATTCGCTGAGAGTCCGACTTTTAAAGGAGGTAAAGTCTTAGCTAAACATGAAGCCTATCAAGTAGTGCCTGTAAGGTAGTTCTATTTAAGGTCTGCAACCTGATTACGCTGATAATAAATGATTTACGAATACATTCACTGCTCAAGTGACCTTCGCCTAAATCCACGTCCAATAAGCATCGGAATAGATACCGGATTAAAAGAAAATTTATGGGCATAACCATTCTTGGACTTGTGATCATCACATTAGCCATTCTGCCATTCGTTGGCATGCATATCAGCAGAAAAAAAGTAGAAAAGGAATTAATTTCTGGCCTCAGGACCATGGCAGAATCATGTAACAGTCAGCTGGCATCCCGGGATTTTGGGGTTGAGTTTGCGATAGGCATTTCCTCTTCAAAGCGTTATCTCTTTTTCTATAAGCAGAGAAACGGGTTATTAACGAAGCACTGTGTTGCCCTTTATGATATTCAAAAATGTACGGTAAACTGCGTAAAAAGGAACATTCAATCCAGTGAGACGATCATTGATAAGCTGGAACTGGTGCTGATTCCTTATGCCCCTCAAAAGTCGCCTATCGTCTTTGACTTTTTCAGTTCAGCGGAGCACTTTCGCCCGAATGGAGAACTCCCGTTGGTTAAAAAATGGGAAGCCATCGTCAAAGATGCACTTCATCATAAGACGGTTTTTCCCATTGCATCATAATCATACATCATGGAAGATTCCAGCCAGCCTCCCGGAGGATAGGAACAAGGCTCTTCATTACCATTTTAAGAATTGCCTTTAGGCCAGGCGGGCCCTTCATTTTTGGATTGACCCAAAAACGAAGCAAAAAGGTCAAGGCCAGAAGCTCTTTGCTGAAAAATGAAGTTGATAGTGCACACAAAACCAAACTCCCCTTCGCTGCGCTACTGGTCAGACAGTGGTTTTGTACAGTAATTAATTAGACTTCATTTTTCTTAGCTCATAGCTTCAATGCCCTTTTTGTTAGCGGTATATCTTCGATAATGAAATGCACACTTCTCAATCGCCGGAACGGCGAAACACTCCCCTCTCCAATGTGGAGAGGGGTCGGGGGTGAGGTCATTCACGCTCCGTCACCCCCTAGCCGAATCGTCGGACCGCTCGAATCGTCGGACCGTTCATGAGGGAAATTGATTTCTGTGACGCAAGTAGCTCCCGGATTTATTTCTCCCTGTTCGGCAGACAGTCCAGGACTCTCCATGACGGAAGATCCCGGCACAAGGCCAGGCATATCCTATAAGAACTCATTCCTGACGCAACATAGTGGAGTTCAGGAATCTCATAATATTTAAGACCAGGCTATCCACCAGATGAGGTCATTCATCAACCTTCTTTCAAAGGCCTTACGGTTTTTATCTTACCAACTCTTCAGGCCAGAGAGGCCAATACTTTTTGCTTGATCAAAAAGTATTCAAAAAATCAAGGCTGTAAATCATTCACTAAAAAAATGAATTGTCCACGTATGCAAAACCAAACCCTGCCTACCGGCAGGCAGGCTCGCCTCCTGCGTCGGCTCAAGCAGTGGTTTTGCAGATAGATAGCCTTGATTCATTTTTTTTACGCTCATGATTTAATGCCTTTTTAGATCATCCACTGTCTTCGACGATGAAATGCTTCCTTCCCCAATCGCCGGAACGGCGAAACACTCCCCTCTCTTCTCAAGAGCGGTCCGACGGTTCGGTTGGGGTGTGGTCATTCACCAACATTAATAATAGATGTCACTCCCGAAGGGAGTCTATGAATCATAATAATATCTTTCCTTCCAAAACCAAAGATTCCCTTCGGGAATGACTTACTGGTTGGAGAAACAGCTCCCCTTGGGGATCGGAGTGAGGTCATTCTCGCTCTGTCACCCCCTAGCCCCTGAAACGTCGGACCGCTCAAAGAGTAAAGCAGTCAGTACGTATTTAGTGTTGAATTGATTTCATCCCGCTTTTGGGGTTTGACTTTTTGATCATCCGCAAACTCCGGCCACCGTTTGACCACTCCATTGATGTGATCAATGATTGATGAAGCCTTTTTGATGTTCATAGATTTAGCCACTAGTTCCAGATCTGATCTTTTGATGTTTTTACGTTTACCATTTATGCTCAGGGCATGTTGGCTTACCCAAATACTATCCGGACGATATGCATGACAGACATCATATGCCGGACTCAATTCCCACTTCTCTCCCTTTTTCAATCTAAAAGCAAAGTTTTTGGAGTGATCATCACAGTTTTTAGCGATGACATTGAAAACCATTCTACGAAACAATTCTTCTGCTGCCGGGTAAGGAAGTCTTAGCTCCCTCATGGTTTGAAACAACTGCTCGTAGCTAAAGCTGGTAACTTCATTGAAATCGAAGTGGTTCATGGCACACCAGGTTTGAATATGATGGCGGATATTTCCATTTTCCCGATCAAAACGTTTTGTCATAAAATGTGCCCTGCCATTTTCTATAAGTAATTCACATGGCATCATATCTATTCCCGCCTCAATCGCCATTTTATGATAGGCATACTCGATTCTTCCGTATCCTGAACTTTCTCCGAACTGTTCATCACTTACTCCATCCAGCTTGATCAACCAATGCTCATAGTCCTTAGGTACTTTTGTTTGACCGGAACGAACATCGCCCGTTTTTTGATTGTAGGCAATCAAGGCTTTTGGGCGAGCTCCACCAGCTGAGGTTCCAATTTTCAGAATCTCTCTCATGGCCTTTTCCTCATCTTTTGATAAGTCGGTACTGAACTCCTCTCTATCAGAGAGCATTTTTCTGGCAATACCGACCAGACTCTCTATCTCCACATTGAACGAGTTCTTATCTGAGGTAAATGTGGATGGCTCAAATGTCAGCGCACCCATCCCTCTGGTCCCGATGAAACACAGCTGCTCCACCGAATTCATGCTGTCTTTGGCTCTTCCATGTTGGGCAAGCCAGGAATTGATTAGGCGATTTCCGTATTTATCCGGCAACACATCTGCCAAAAGACCCGGCAATCCCTTGAAGGTGTCGTATTCACTATCTTTTGGTCTTCGAAGCTCCGGAAAAGTATAGATCCGACGAGTTTCCGAAATGGGCATTTTGAGGGGAGCGATATCCCACCCTTTTCTGGCAAAGGAGGGGTCATATTCAAAGCTGCCCAGCTGACGGCTTTCATCCCATGCCACTGCACCTACGAGCTCATCCCAAATCTTTATTTCGGCCGTCCTTACCATTGGCTTTCAGGATTTTCGTTCGATTCTTTCTTACTTCTTGCCCTGAGTCTCTTTTCTTTTTCGAGCTTAGCCAGTTGTAATGGGCTGATCTGTTCATGGATCTTAAAACTGTCCATAATATGGAGGAGCTCCAACACCCGCAACACTTGAATCAATGTAGGAACAGTTACGGTCTCGCCTTTTTCCAATAGACTCAAAGTAGAGCGACTAATTCCCGCATTCTCAGCAACCTCATTCTGAGTTCTGTTTTGCTCTAAGCGATGCTGTTTGATGAAAGCGCCTATCGTTTCTGATAGCGCTTTATCACTCATCGAATACCAATTCGTGTATGACATATCATTCAATAAATCTACTATAAAGGTATAACGAATGATTTATCATACAAAGTTTCGAAAGGAATAAATTATTTTATGCACGATATACCATACATAAAATATCATTAATGCACTTAATGAATGATTTACTATACAACTATAATGCTGTTTTTAACAATGTCAGGTGAAAAAACCTGACAGCACAATAAAAGCAATGAGTTCTCACATCCTCCCTCCAACTCCCTCCAGAGGGAGAGATTGTAATTAAGATACCATAGACTCCCTTCGGGAGTGACTTGGGAGTAATGGAATATCATACTCCCCGATGCACTTCATTATAAGACGGTTTTTCCCATTGCTTCTTGATGAAGCATTTCTTTTTAGCGAAACCAAATTATTTTTTTCACATTCCAATGCTAAAGCGTAGAAATAGCGTAGCTTCCGCCTTCAATTCTTAACTGTCCCGATTTTATGGAGGTACAATTACTAATTATTTCGGGTGCAGTACTCGCCGGCCTCTGGCTGGTGTTATACATCTTCCCGATTAACTTATGGATTACAGCGGTTTTCTCAGGCGTACAAGTCAACCTGTTGGACCTGGTGTTTATGCGTTTCAGGAAGGTGCCGCCCCCACTCATTGTCAATTCATTGATACTGGCAACCAAAGCAGGCATTCAAAACATCAACTCGCAATTGCTGGAAACGCATTACCTGGCCGGTGGTAATCTGACCAAGGTGATCAAAGCGCTGATCGTGGCTGATAAAGCCAACCTACAAATGACATTTAAGCAAGCTACAGCCATTGACCTGGCTGGCAGGGATGTACTGGAAGCAGTGCAAATATCTGTTACCCCATACATGATCATCGTCCCCTCCATTACAGGAGTAACTGTAGATGGCATTCAGCTCATTGCGGAGGCACGGGTGACGGTGCGAACCAATATCCAGCAGCTGGTGGGTGGTGCTGGTGAAGAAACGATCAAGGCACGAGTGGGTCAGGGTATTATTTCATGCATGGGGGAATCCCCTACCTACAAGCTGGTGCTGGAGCAGCCGGAAGCCATTTCCAAGCGGGTACTGGCGGGTGGCCTGGATGCGGGTACGGCTTATGAAATTCTCTCCATCGATATCGCCGACATCAATATCGGTAAAAACATCGGGGCAAAGCTTCAGATCGATCAGGCAGCTGCAGATTTGGAGATCGCCAATGCAAAAGCTGAAGAACGCAGAGCAATGGCGGTAGCTGAGGCGCAGGAGATGATGGCCGAAATACAGAAAGCGAGAGCGGCGGTGATTGAAGCGGAGGCGGAAATCCCGGCAGCCCTTTCATTCGCCTACCGAACGGGGCAGTTGCTCACCAAACCAAAAGGCCGGATTGCACAATAAAAAGGTGAAGAAAGTCCTTCATAAAAAAAGGTGACCCTGCTATGCAAAGTCACCCTTTAAAGTATTCGCTCTATGAGCGATGATGTGTCTTAGTCGATCACCTCTACGTTTACCGCATTAAGGCCTTTCTTGCCTTGCTCAGTTTCGAACTGAACGCGATCGTTTTCCTTGATTTCGTCAATCAATCCGTTTACGTGTACGAATACATCTTCACCTGAATCAGGCGTAATGAATCCATATCCTTTACCATGATTGAAAAACTTAACTTTTCCTTCTTGCATTGTATTGCTATTTATCTTGTTCTTATTAATTAATTTCTTAGTCGATTCGCTCAACATTGATGGCGTTGAGACCTTTTTTACCTTCTTCTACTTCAAAGGCTACCTTGTCATTTTCCATGATCTCATGGATAAGTCCACTCATGTGAACAAAAACATCTTTTTTAGAATTGGTTGGCGTAATAAACCCAAACCCTTTTTCGCTGTTGAAAAACTTTACCGTTCCTTCTTGCATTTTAATTTTATTGTATTGTTAACTATTATTTTTTTGACAGTCACCTCCTTTACGACGAAGTAAAACAGATGAACCATCGATTACTTCAATAATGAAGAAAAAACGTTTGATTATGATTTGCATCTAATCAACTCAGCGGAAACGACAGGAAGAAATTCTTTAAGGGAAATTACTACTTGAAGGCACTACCTACTGCGTGGAGCAGCGTATTAACTAAATTATTGTACCCATCTATATTGGGTGTTGCAAATGTAGCGCATTTAACTCATTGTAGAACTATGTTCGATAAGATTGCCAGAAAAATAAAAATAGAAACCCGCCACTGGGCTTTTCTAGTATGGTATATCACAAAAGCGCCATAGTAGGAGTTGTTCAAAGTTGACCGATTTTGGATGGTCTCTACCTACAAAGTCAATTCCTTTCGGATCTCCGGAAACTTTTTAAAAAACTCCCTTGCCTCATTGTCTGTGCGGAAAGTGGTACTATAAGCACCCAATTCATGTTTTACATGCAGCTCCATAAATGCATACATATGTCTCTTCGTCAGATCTTTTAGCAACGCCTCTTCGATGCTGTAGTCCTGGTCAAACAGCCGCTTTAGCTGTTTATATTCCAGTGGAAACAATGTCTGTCGTTGAACGTAATGCTCCTCTACTCTTTTGATCCACTCTTCCTCGTTTATTCCTTCACTTTTTCTTGAAACATTCATTTTACTAATATTTTTAGTAAATGTAAACTCTTATCATTTGATAAAAAAGAGGCAGAAACAAAAAGTTATTAATCTGATTTGAATATCATCAGACCATAAGGTACGGTTTATAAAATCATATTATCCTTGCTCAAAGTATGAGCGGTTATAAATTTCAATAATTAACAATGGATTCAAATAATCCAATTATCATCAATTTTGCACCAACAGGGATGGTTCCTCAAAAAGATGTGACTCCCCATGTTCCCATCCAGCCTGCAGAGATCATTGAGCAGACCCATGAGGCATACGAAATGGGAATCACGATTGCACACTTACATGCAAGAGAAATTGATGGAACCCCTACTCACAAAGTATCCGTATACCGTGACATATTCGAAGGTGTGAGAAAGCATTGCCCCAATCTGGTCATCAGTGCTTCATTAAGCGGTCGTAAAGTTCAGGAAGTAGAAATGAGAGCGGAGGTGTTGCAACTGAAGCCGGACATGGGCTCTCTTACTTTAAGCTCACTTAATTTCTCCAGGCAAGCCAGCCAGAATTCGCCGGAAGTAATCATCGGCTTAATTGAACAGATGGACAAACACGGAGTTCATCCTGAGCTAGAATGTTTTGATGCCGGGATGATTAATTATTCAAAATATCTCATTAAGAAAAAGCTATTAAAGGCACCCTATTACTATAATATATTGTGTGGGAATGTCGCCACTGCTCAAGCGGATCTCTCTTACTTAGGTTTAATGATCAGAGACTTACCTGAGGAGAGTCTCTGGGCACTGGCAGGAATCGGGCTAGATCAACTTAAAATCAACACAATTGCCATTGCCGCCGGTGGAGGTGTAAGAGTTGGTCTTGAAGATAACATATGGTTTGATAGCAATAAGTCTACGCTAGCCACAAATATTGACCTTATCAAGCGCATTCATGAAATTGCAAACATTTCAGGTCGACCTATTATGTCTCCAGAGACATTCGGAGGAATGGGATTTTATAACAAGTGGAGGAATCAATAATTATGTTTTGTTCTCCCAGGGTATTTTTTCAATTTTCTTTTTAAGTCCAAGGAATCTTGATATTCGATTGGCAGCATCCTCATCTTTGAGGTTAACAACTAGCAGCTTTCCGGGTTTGTCACTGAAGAAGTCAATTATTTCATTATTATGATCAGAATAATGATTTTTTAAGACCTTTTCATTGTAAAGATCATGATCAGGTGTTTTATAGATATGACTAAACATTTTCCACATCCATCCTTTATACACATAATTTGCGTTTTGCAAAGCCTGTTTATCAGGTAGTTTTCCGTTATTAAAAACCTTGGAATGATAAGATGTTAATGAGGTATACCATTCTTCAGGTGAATCTCTAACTGTTAAAATGAATTTGCTGGAAGGATAGGCTTCATAAAGTACCTGGTATGTATTGGGAAGGCTAAATGGAACATCCTGAAAGACCACTCCTCCATATTTCACCATTTTAGTCAAACGAGAAAAATCATGGTTCTTCCAATCATCAAATAATAATTCAGCAGGCCTTTGAGAAGCAACAGGTATGTTCAGGTTTTTGAATAATTTAGCGAGACTTGTTGTACCTGTCTTATTCCTGCCGACACAGAAGATTTTCATGTCATTCTTATGAAAAAGAAATAGGCGTAGACGTTGCAATTCATAGGTACTTTTAAGGAATAAATTTTTCGAATTCGAAATCAACATATTTGCAATATTTGCAATTGAATGGAAATAATAAAGTGTCAAGTTTAGAAACTACCTGTTTTAAAAACATCTACCCTACTGAGTAATTAGAAGATAATGATTGAACCAAATAGAATCGATTTACTCGGAGCAAGTGCAGATGCTTTAAGTATGATTTTCGAGCTCATCTGGAACCACGAAGAATTGAAAAAGACTAACCTGAGAATCATCAAAAACACCAACCATGCGCTGGATCGTTCATTTGAGATAAAAAATATGACTTATGAAATTGCAGGAGCTGAAGAAGTGAAAGGACTTGCAGAGCATTTGTTTTTAGGTGTATATAAAAGTGAAACTAAAAAAGCGGTGTATAAATTCTTTACAGGAAAACACGATATAGCAGAAGAACAGTTTATTAATCTAATACATCCAAATTCAGTAGTAGCCAACACTGTGCGTATGGGCAATGGGATTCAGATAAACCCGTTGACAACAGTTGGTCCTCATGCTATGATTGGCAACTTCACAACTATTAATCGCAATGCTAGCATCGGGCATCACACTAAAATTGGATCCTTTTGTACAGTTAATCCGGGGGTCCATGTAGCTGGACATTGCGATATTGAAGATAATGTAACCCTGGGAATGGGCGCATTGATTTTGGATGGTAAGAAAATCGGGAAAAATAGTGTGGTAGCAGCTGGAGCATTAGTCACCAAAGACATCCCCGAAAATGTTTTGGCAATGGGCGCTCCAGCCAAAGTGGTTAAAGAATTATGATATCCGTATTTGGAAGCAACTTTAATGATGCAGAAGTAGAGGCAGTCATTAAACCTATTAAGGATCAATGGGTAGGAATTGGAAAGTATGTTAAGGAATTTGAAAAGAAATTTGCTGACCATTTGGATCAAAATGATTTTGTGCTGGTAGATTCAGGTTCCAATGCGCTCTTCATGGCCGTAAAGCTATTGGATCTGCCGCCTCAATCTGAAATCATAATCCCTTCATTTACATGGGTTTCATGTGCACAAGCTATTCTGATGGCTGGTCATCACCCCGTATTTTGTGACGTGGAGATAGATACACAAAATGTAAGTATTGAAACTATTGTACCTCATATAACCAAAAAAACCAAAGCCATCATGGTAGTTCACTATGCTGGTAAGCCAGTGAACATTGATCCTATTTTGGAGCTTGGAATTCCGGTCATTGAGGACACAGCTCATGCCGTGGATTCAATGTATCATGGAAAGGCATGCGGTACTTTGGGGGATATAGGAGTATTTAGCTTTGATTCAATCAAAAATCTGGCTATGGGTGAAGGCGGAGGTATCATTGCCAATGATCCGGAAAAACTGGAAATAGCAAGGAAAATGCGCTATTGTGGAATTGGTAAGTCAGGTTTTCAGCAAGCAAGTCAGGAGAGTCACGGAAGGTGGTGGGAGTATGATATAGGCGATCCTTTCATAAAAATGCTACCGACTGACGTAGAGGCAAGTTTAGGTCTGGTGCAGCTTTCCAGGTTAAATGAAAATCAAAAGAGGAGAAAAGCGATTTGGGATATTTATCAGGAAGCTTTCCATGATGTAGATTGGATTACTCGTCCCGGGAATGCCGAAGCACATGAAAAACATAGTTATTTCACATACTTTACACAAACACCAAAGCGTGATCAACTAGCGAATTACCTACTTGAAAATAAAATCTACACAACCCTTCGATATCATCCACTACACTTAAATAGGGTCTTCAAGAGTTCTGGCAAATTGCCTAATTCAGAAAAACTCAATGAAGTAGGATTGAATATCCCATTACATCCCCGATTAACTGACGAAGAAGTAACATATGTCATTGATAAGATAAAATCTTTTCCGGATTAGGCATGCACAAGCTAAGCACAACACCGCTTTGCAACCAATCTGACATTCAGGTTTACCGACCTCCACTCGATTTTTTTATTCAAAAAATAAAAGAGAATAAGTATTTCTCATTCACCAGGCAAATGCATGGGCTATGGGATAGTGTTATAGCTGCGTGGATTTTGGAGCCAGAGTTGAGAATAATTAGAATAAATGACACAGGATACGTGCGAAAATTATCCCGTGCTATGTCAGAAGCTAAAAGAATAACTGAAGGGTTGCATTATGATCCACTCTTATATGAAGAGTTGATAGCCATTTTGAAAAACCTGGATGGAACAGATTCTGATTTTATGTTTGGTGTCAGTGATACATACTTTTTCCCGGAATCACCTCCGCCCTACTCAATCAAAAGTTTCGCTCTACCAAATAAGTGTTTCTTCAAACTGCTACCCGCAAAGGATAACCTTAATTATTACAAATTACGTTTCGCAGACAGACAGAACGTTATCAAACTTCTTTTGCCTGATGGTTATCCGTTTTTCGATGCAATGATATGGAAACTGTACGCCTATAATAATAGCATTTGGAACTTATTTAAAGCCATAAAAGATCACCCTATTGTACTTGTAGGACCCGCACATTATAAAAATTTTGATCAGCTCGCCAACCTTTCAGATTATCATCACATTGAGATTCACGGAAGTAAAGCATCCTTAGACAGAGAACTTATCATGCAGACTGTTATCCAAAAGCACCGAGCTCTTTCCGGTAAACAAAAGCCACCCGTTTATCTCTTCGTAGCTGGATCCATATCGGTATATTGGGTTTATCATTTACACCAAAAACTTACTCGCAAATACCTTATCGATGTTGGACAAGCCTTGAATTTTCTGTTTGAGAAAAAAGGAAATCTCATGCACAGGGAATTCGGATATAGTGAAGTAACTGAGAAAGGAAGGAAACCTTACAATGCGAAACAGCTATATGGAGATCGTGCATTCAGGTCATCAATGAAAATTGAAAATGGCCAAGTTCATTTTGATTTACAATTAAAATGGAGTGATGTTTGGCAGGAAAAGCTTTTAACCAATATGAGTAAAAATATTGTCAACCTTTACACCATAAAAAGATCATTACTTCAAGCAAGGCATAACTTATATCGGTTATTTCGAAACTGAAGTAACCAAGACACTTAAAGTCATCAATTTCAAGATTGTTTAAGTGATCATTCTGAAAGTTACATTCCGCCCTGAAGTACTCTAACCACAAACATGGAACTCACCTTAGTTTTCAAGCTGGAACTTCCGTACTTTTGCGCCTCGAAAACACAGAGGGTATGATTACAGCAAGCAATATTTCGCTACGGTACGGGAAGCGGGTTCTTTTTGATGACGTCAACATCAAGTTCACGCAGGGTAACTGTTATGGGGTAATAGGCGCCAATGGAGCCGGTAAATCCACATTTCTAAAGATCCTTTCGGGAGAAATTGATCCGAATACGGGCTCGGTCGCTCTGGATCCCGGTAAGCGAATGGCTGTATTGAAGCAGAATCATCATGAGTATGACGAAGTATCGGTCATCAATACCGTGATGATGGGTCACTCAGACTTATGGCGTGTAATACAGGAGAAGGATGCCATTTACATGAAAGAGGATTTCTCTGAAGCTGATGGGGTACGAGCTTCTGAGCTGGAAGCGGAATTTGCTGAAATGGATGGCTGGAACGCTGAATCTGATGCTGCTTCCCTCCTGAGTGGTTTGGGAATCAAAGAAAGTGATCACTACAAGCTGGTGAAAGAGCTGGACGGATCGGAGAAAGTCCGTGTGCTTCTGGCCCAGGCCCTTTTCGGAAATCCGGATCTCCTAATTCTGGATGAGCCTACCAACGACCTGGATATTCAGACCATTTCATGGCTGGAAGACTTTCTACTCGAATTTAAGAATACGGTCATCGTGGTATCGCACGACAGGCACTTCCTGGATACGGTATGTACTCATATCGCGGATATTGATTTCAGTCAGATCAAGCTCTTTACCGGAAACTACACATTTTGGTATCAGTCCAGCCAGCTGGCATTGCAGCAGCGTGCATCTGCCAATAAAAAGGCGGAAGAGAAGAAAAAAGAACTGCAGGAATTCATTGCTCGATTCAGTGCCAATGCTTCCAAGTCAAAGCAGGCAACCAGTCGCAGGAAGTTGCTGGACAAAATCAATGTGGAAGACATCCAGCCATCAAGCCGGAAATACCCTGCCATCATATTTACTCAAAACAGAACAGCCGGTGATCAGATTCTGGAAATCAAAGGACTGGCTAAGTCTCAGGGAGAAGAAACACTCTTTTCAGATATTAACCTGTTTGTAAACAAGGGAGATAAAATCGCTGTGCTGGCTGAGGATGCAAATGCCATCACGGCTTTCTTTAAGATCTTAAATGGAGAATTATCTGCTGATGCAGGGTCATTCAAGTTTGGTCAGACTATTACGTCTGCCTATTTACCAAATGAAAACTCGGCCTATTTCGATTCTCAGTTAAACCTGATCGATTGGCTGAGACAATATGCCGAAGGTGAGGCTGATGACGTATACATTCGTGGTTTCCTCGGTAAGATGCTTTTCTCCGGTGAAGAGACCTTTAAGAAAGCGAATGTGTTATCCGGAGGCGAAAAAGTACGATGCATGATTTCCAGGATGATGCTCAAGGGAGCCAACCTGTTGATGCTGGATGAACCAACCAACCATCTGGACCTGGAATCAATTACTGCTTTTAATAACGCGTTGAGAGATTTTCCCGGCACGGTACTCTTTACCAGTCATGACCATGAGTTCACCCAGACGGTGGCCAACCGAATCATTGAGCTTACACCAAATGGCATCATCGATAAGCTGATGACTTTTGATGAGTATCTGGAGAAGAAGATGGCTGTGGAGGCTTAAAGTCTAGTTTAAAACAAACTAATACTTCAGAACCCACGCCTTTTTTCCGTAAGTGTTTCCTAATGACTCGGAGTTGTTGACTGCCTGATCCCAGGTGTCATAATCTCCAACGGACACTCCATGGAAAGGCAAGTCATTGAAGTTATGCTGCACAATCTTTACGCTTGTCCCTTCTTTAGCTAGCTTTTTAGCATAGTCCATTGCCAGATCCTCGTCGACACTACTTGATATAATCACATAGAAACGTCCGGTCGGTGATGAAACGGTTTCCACCACTCCTGCTGCTCTTCTGGCCTCCCTCTCAGCTATTTCATCGAGCTTGGCATTCACGATTGACAATTGATCCTGAGGGTATGGCTGACCCGGATAGAGTGAAGATGCATCGGAGTACAGCGACCGTGCGGACTCCCAGTTCTCCTGTTCAAAAGCTGCATCTGCATCTACGATCAGTTGGTCATACCTGCCTTTTTTCTGTGCCTCTTGTTGTTGCCTTTTTTTCTCAGCTTCTGCTTCTGCAATTTGCTCCAGGCGAGCCTGCTCTTTGGCTTCCTGTTCGGGCTTATACATACCAAAATACCATGCAGCTGCCAGGCCACCCAGTACAATGACTATGATTACAATGACTACTCCGGCTTTACCGCTGCTATTAGAATCACTCATTCGTTTAGTTATCTTTTGGATTAAAGGTAACTAAAGGTAATAGAATGCCATATCATCCCTCGTG
The DNA here is from genome assembly GCF_965221965.1 of Ekhidna sp. Lineage (GTDB taxonomy): Bacteria > Bacteroidota > Bacteroidia > Cytophagales > Cyclobacteriaceae > Ekhidna. The sequence goes on along the minus strand of NZ_OZ244926.1, from coordinate 1,516,559 downwards.
TATATCAATAAAAAACTGATTTTCGGTCTATCCCCTATATCTCACGACTAATCGTCCAATTCATGTTTCTAATTAGACCATTAACGACATAACTTTAAAAAAACTTTAACCATAACCATGAAGCGATTATTTTTTATCTTCTTTTTTACTACAGCCTTTTTCACACAAGCTCAGGACGAAGACATTGTAAAAATCATTGATGACCTCACAGTGAAGTGGGACAAACGTGCGGGTGAGTTGGGTAAATACACCGGCTTGAAATATTACTGCACATCAGATTTCTATAGAAATGAAACCATCGAATTGCTGGATAAAATTCATCACTATGACACAGTGCTTTATCAAGTGGTGAGCGAGAAATATGCAGGCACCAATGATAAGGAAGCAAAAGCAACACTTGATGAAATTCTGACAGTTGAAACTGAATATACAACCCCCAATTTCAAAACCTTTCTAAGTGAGGAATGTGCACTATACAATGAAGCAAGTGAGGAGTATGGAACGCAGAGTGGCTCTAAATTTTATAAGAAAGTAGAAAAGATAGAGCAAGAGTTGGCTAAGTATGTAGAGAACATTACTAACAGAATTGATTTGATTGATGAACACATCCATCATTTGAAATTGAATTAGATTATTTACCAGCTGTTTTTCTTTATTTAATCTCCGGGCAAAACGGATACTCAACAAAACGCGTATCTATATTAAATTGCTCTGGTATGGATGAACACCTGGATATCAATGAACTCAACCATGCGTATCAATCCGGTGAAAAGGATTTTCATCAGTTAATTGATGGGATGAGTATAGGTGTGGGCGTCTACAATGCTAACGCCCAGCCTATCGATTGTAATAAGGCTGCATATCATTTACTTGGCCTCTCTAAAGAACAATTTCTGGGCAACAGTGCGATGGATCCTTATTGGAAAATCTCACATGAGGATGGAAGCAAGTTTGAAACGTATAACTTTCCCATCATCGAAGCAATCACCAACTACAAGCCGAAATTAAATGTGATCATGGGCGTGTCACGTCCGCTGAAGGATAAAGTTTGGCTTGAGGTGAATACTCATCCGATCTTAAACAATGAAGGTACAATCAGACATGTATTCTGTACCTATAAGGATGTCACCGAGCGATTTCAGAATTAAACGAACAAATTGAACCGCTCACCTAATTCCCTTTTTGTTTCTGGATGAAATTTTGTTTTTTTATCTACCAACAAAAACCAAATGGAGCCAATTAAAATCCAACCAACACGAACAACACCAGCAATATTGCTAGATCCGGCCCGAGGAGTCTTTAAAATGTACGGAAGATCCAGTCCTGAGAATTCCATGCAATTCTATGAGCCAATCATAGAGACCATTTCCAAGCAAATGCAAGGCGATAAAGTGGACGTAAGGATCAAAATGGAATATTTTAATACCAGCTCTTCCAAATGCATTTATGATATTCTGAAAGAAATCAAGAAGCTCGATAGTAAAGGAAAGAAAGTGATGGTTCGGTGGTACTATGATGAAGACGATGAGGATATGTATGAAGCTGGTGAGGACTATAGTGACCTATTGGATCTCCCATTCAAATTCATTGAATATCACGCCAACGATCAATACCAAAAGAGCAACGCCTAGATCATTCATCTATCCAGGCAATTTTTACAATTTCTTGTGCTTCAATACGAAAGCTACCAAACCTGGAACCTCCCTGAACGGTGATAGCTGGTGGCAATGCAGGCACAACAAGTTCTCCATAGTCTTTTTCTTCTGTTCCGCTCACATCATGACTACTTAAGCGGACTTCTATAATGTCTCCATTACTTTTTATCAGCTGTAGCTTAGCTCCAACAGGAATATCTTTGATAGCATGCTTAATTTCCTCTTCACTCATGTGATTTGCTTTACTTTAAAAAACTCATTAATCCATATTCTTGTTCTGAATATGTTTCAGTAGCCCTCGTAATCCAGTGGATATATACATTTGAGCCTATGAGCAGAGCATTTGTCAATGAAGATAACCAGGAAGAAGCTCCTATCATTCCTCCAAGAGCACCCCTACCCCCAGGCACAAGTAATTATGTCACTACAAAAGGGTTGATCCTACTTCAGAAAGAAAGAGAAAATCTACTATCAGAGATAGAGGACATTCATAGCATCGAGGACGGGAAGGATAAGCGATATAAAATGCAATTGGCTAAAGGAAAGCTGGCCTTGCTGGAAGAACGAATAAGTTCGTCGCGACTATTGGAAATATCTGACAATGAAAAGGGTGAAGTCCGATTTGGCGCCAAAGTCACACTGCTCTTTAAGAAAGAAAACAGGGAGCAGACATTTCAGATAGTAGGTGTAGATGAGGCTAATGTGAAAGAGCAAAAAATTGCTTTTACTGCTCCGATTGCCAAGGCTATCACGGGCAAAAAAATAAACGAAGAAGCAATACTTCAGCTCGGAAAGGAGCCTCGCGAAATGATTATTAAAGCGATCAGCTACGAGATAAGTGAGAGCTAATTTGGCCGCTCGATAATATCTCCCCTTGTATTCATGATCAGCTGCACATTTCTTACTTTGTTATACGCCAGTAGTTCATGAAAAGGACCACACACTACCCGGTATCCACCGAATTGGATGTCCTTATACGTTTTGATTCCCAAATCCTTTTCCAGGCGATGGGCAAACGATGATGGCATAAAGATTTTTGTTTCCTCCCGATTCTTCAAAGCTTCCTGGAGAATCATTTGAACTAGGAGTTTAGTGATAACCTGTTGTGAGTTCATAGAATGTGAGTTAGTGATATACATGGTTCTTAATGGTTAATTAAGTTACGCCATTGTTCCGCTAACTGAAATACCCTAATTTGGGTATTTTGATAAACACCAAATAATTGTCGGTGAAAATTCTTCAATAGCAATAAAACGCACTCTTTTTTACAAGTTGAGGTCATTTTATTGGGAATATTCAGCTACCGATAGACGCTTTCCGTTCTCTTAACAATCAAAACTCGAATAAAAAAGGACTACTAATGACTAACTCCCGGATTCATAGAGTATGGCTTCCGGTGATGATTTGGTGTTTATCTTTAACCTGTTTGGGGCAATACAAGGCCCCCATAGATTCATTATGGACAGGTTTTAGTGATGCAGAAACATCATCAAATAAAAACAAGTACGCCTTCGATGCGTCAAGTCCGCTAGGGCGTACGGCTCAGATACTGCGTGCCAAATCATATGTAGGCAAATCAATTTCAATCACGGAAAAGGGGCTCTGGATTAAGCTAAACAATCAATTATTCAAGTATCGCGATCAACATATTTACAGAATGGATGAGTCGAAATGTGCGCTTATTGAAGTATCGCGAGCGAAAGCTGACAAACGCTTAAGAAGGACAGTGAAAGTGCTGAACAAGCTATATAAGAAATCAGCATACGCACGAAAGATTATGCAAACACTGCAGGAATCAGAGAACAAATTCACTATCTCCATTGTCAACTGTATTGGCAGCTACATGGTAGTGCCTATTCCAAACAACAGACTCGGTATATTGAACAACAATGCGTATGCTTTTCAGGTGATGGAACGCAACCAGAATATCGTTGACTATGCACCATTTGATCAAATAGGTAGCGGGGCAGAAATAAGATGGGGACCGAAACACAAACTGATAAAATTGGCTCATGAACTATCTCATGCCTATGATGCCAATTATGGTCTTTTGGATGATAGACTGGTGAAAGTATATGGCATAGTGATACCGGCACGAGAGGTAAGAGCGCTATATCATGAAAACATCATTAGAACTGAATTAGGAAAAAAACTCAGGGAAGAACTAAAAAATGGTATGCGAGCATTGGTTGTAGATGGTATCCCTCACACCATCCCCTTACCTGTTTCAGCCAGATATTAGTTGATGCTCTCTACTTCAATATCTGTGAGAATTTTGGTTGCGGCGGTTGTATCAACACAGTTAATAAATCCAGCAACAAAGTTTCCACGAACCCACTCCATCCAATAAGTTCCGTCATTCTCCTGCCCTGAATTTCTGACAGTATCCGATATGGATCGATTGTTTGAGTAGGTATCCATATTCATATCTAACCTATTCTTTAGGTTTAGTGTGGAGCCTGAGTAGACATTTGATGAAAAGTAAATAATTAACCCGTTCGGGTGAAAAAATCGGTATTCACAATAACCATGAATATCAATGATTTCATCTTTTCTATAACTTCTGTCCAATGAAAGTTTAATTGACGCTAAGCCTAATTCAGGAGTGCAATTCTTAAAATTAAGTTTGAATGACCGCTCAGTATTCTCACCTTGATTAACAGCTGTACAACCAAACATCATTGCTGCCAAAAAAATGGGCACACACCTCTTCATAACCTAAAGTTACGCAGGAATAACCAAGGTCTCTATGCTGTTTGAAGCTCTTTCTCTTCCACTTCAGGCAAAGGGTTCTTGTCAATGGCTTTCAAAACATCATCCATGATCATATAGAGACAGGGCACGATAACCAGAATAATAGCTGTTGCAAACACAATTCCAAAACCAAGTGAAATAGCCATGGGAATTAATTGACGAGCTTGACGGGACGTTTCCAATATGATCGGTGTAAGCCCTCCAAACGTTGTTAAAGTAGTCAAAACGATCGGACGGAATCTTCGAACCCCGGCGTGTAGGATCGAATCAAATGCTGGTACATCCCCCCTGTTCTTGTTTGCGAAATCTATCATTATCAATGAGTCGTTGACTACAACTCCGGATAATGCAATCACTCCCATCAGACTAACTAAAGAAAGATCATATCCTAGCAAAATATGTCCGATTACTGCACCCACGATTCCGAAAGGAATGGCAAACATGACAATGATCGGCTGGGCATAATTGTTTAGAGCAATCGCTAAAAGCGCATATATGATTAGCATCGCCAGTGCAAATCCACTCCAAAGTGCCTGAGTTGATTCTCGCATTTCGGCCTGGCTTCCCTCGAATGTCCAGGTTAGACCGGGAAAGTCTGCACGTAGCTGAGGAAGCACATCTTCTTTAATGGATGCCAGTACTCGCGTCTGTGCATTGTCAGGCTCCACGTCCATTCCCACATTGATCACTCTTTTTCCATCCCGGCGGTTGATGCTCGTAAACGTTTCACCCTGATAGACTTTAACTACATCGCTTAGCGGAACAATTGCACCGTTGGGGGTCTGAATGACAAAATCTTCCAGGTTGTTCAAATCCTTTCTTTCATACTCAGGCAGCTTCACTCGTATTTCGGTCTCATTAATCCCTCTCAATTGACGTATGGCCAAAGCACCAAAAAATGCATCCCGGATCTGCTGACCGACGTAACCGGGGGTTAACCCAAGGCTTCTCGCTTCAGGCAATAGTTCAAAACCAAATTGAAGCTTCCCCTTATTGTAGTTGTCATTGAGGTCTTTGGTCTCCTTGTATGGCTCCATTCGATCCAGAAAGGCTTGACTGGCTCTTTCAAGCACATTGATGTCCGGGTGACTCAAATCCACGCTAATGTCCTGCTGCCAGCCACCGGGCCCTCTCTCGGCTTCAAACGTGATCTGATCAACTCCTTCGATCTCTCCGATATTGTCACGCCACAATTGAATAAACTGCCTGGCTGTCATATCACGCTGGTCAGGTGGTTTCATGACCACTTCCACATCGATAAAGCTCTTTCCTCTCACATTGGTTTTTACACCTTCGGCGACCTTATAGAGATCATGCTTTTCAAACATCGCAATGGTAGAGGTGGTAATTTGTTCTGCAATGGCTGATGCCTGATCTGTGGTTGTACCAACCGGTAGCCTAACGCCAGCCTCAATTTCATCTGCGGCATCTTCCGGCATCAGCACCATTCCCATATGACCGCTATAGCCATATCCACCGATCACAAATAGTAGCGCCAAAGCTGCAGTTAACGTGATATATCTATTTGATAAACAAGTAGATAAGAATGGTCGATAAAGCCTATCTATAAAAGCATTAAAAACCTTCGCAACCTTTCCCTGTACCCATTCCAGCTTCCTAACAATGTTCAATGGGTTCTTTTTGGGCTTGTGAGCCACATGCGAGGGAAGAATGAATAAGGCTTCAAAAAGCGAAACAGCCAGTACCACTATCACCACTGCCGGAAGTGGCCACCAGTACTTTCCTGTAGTGCCGGGCATGAATAGCAATGGCATGAAAGCAACAATGGTTGTAAGAATACTAAATATTACCGGACGAGAGACGTCCTTAGTCCCGGCTATCGCAGCATCTATGAACTTATATCCCTTCTGACGATATTCATAAATATTCTCTCCCACAACTATCGCATCATCCACGACAATACCCAGTACTACTAGGAATCCAAACATGGAAATCATGTTTACACTAATATCGATCACAGGCAGGAATATGATCCCTCCGATAAATGAAATAGTCATTCCCATCATTACCCAGAATGCCAAACGATACTCGAGGAATAAGGTAAGGATGAAAAGCACAATGACAATTGCCATGAGTCCGTTCTCTGTAAGGAGTGAAAGACGCTCACGATAATCATCTGCCCGATTACCACTGATCCGCACCTTGACACCAGGTGGTAAAAGTGGCTCATAATCAGCCAGTATCTCCTTGACAATTGATTCAATTTCCAATGGGGACTGATCCCCAATCCGGAAAATTTCAAGTTCTACAGAGTTTTGCTGATTAAATTGTCCGTGAAAACCCTCCTCTTCGAATCCATCAGTGATGGTAGCAATATCACCGAGTTTAACAGTCGCTCCGGACTGTGATGATATGATATCAATATTTGCGAATTGTTTGGCCCATATTTTACGCTCCTGCATCCTCAGGTTGATCTCTCCTGCCTCTGTTTCGATCGCTCCGGCTGGTACATCCAAGCTGGATTGACGGATGATATCGGCCACTTGCCCCAAGGTGATGTTATACTCGAGAAGCTTATCTCCGGGTATTTCAACATGGGTGACAAAGTCAGGAACATTTCCAATCTCTACCTGTGTGATTCCGTCATTGCTTAGTAAGATATTTCTAAGTTGTTCCGCTATGGTCCTAAGCGTCCATATATCCACATCCCCGAAAAGACCTATTTCCATGACATCCCGCTGAATAGCCTGGAGACTGACTCTTGGCTGTTCGATATCGTCAGGAAACGTTTGAATACGATTGACCGCCTGATCAATGTCCTGGAATGCCTTCATTCGATTCGTACCGACCACCAACTCTACAGAAATCTGGCCTGATCCTTCTCGTGCGGTTGATGTTACTTCTTTGATTCCCTGTACTCCTCTAATGGCCTCTTCCACAGGGAGTAAAATGCCTTCTTCTACTTCGTTGGGTGAGGCTCCCGGATACGTAACACTCACTTCAACAATGTCCAACTGAAACTGGGGCAATACCTCCTTCTGAATCGTAAACATGGTCCAGATGCCTCCTGCCAAAAGCAATATCATCATGAGGTTTGCGATCACAGAGTTTCTCGCAAAAAAACCAATCACTCCTTCCCTGTTATCCAATTGCTGATCTGCCATTTCTTATTTAGTTGTCATCTCCTCTGTTCGTACAGCTGCCCCTTCTACTACCGTAGAGAGGTTTGTTGTAATGACCTGACTGTTATCATCCAGACCATCATTGACATAGGCGTACACATCGTCTTGAAAAAGGACAGATACTTCTTTGATACTTAATTTCTCATCTTCCATCACCCAAACCGTGTTGCCCTTTCTTAAATGATCCCTGTCCAACCTTACGACTCCAACTAACTCTTTAGCAGGGATCTGAACCTCGACAAAAGTGCCTATCATCAATGATGGATTCGTTTCAGTGGATTGCATGGGGTTTTTGACGGCAATTAATACCTGGGCAAATCTTGATTGAGGGGTAAGCGCTCCAATCAATTTAAAAAGCCTTCCTCTTCGCTCCTGATTTTCAGCCCATGAGTTATTCTTGATGATAACATCTTCTTCCTTTGACTCACTGTCCAGGTTGATCCAGCTCACCTTGGAAGGGGGCACATTGACATTAACCCAATATTCGCTTACTCCAACCATTCGGGCCAACTGATTACCGGGAGTAACCTGAGATCCTTCATTTACCGAACGGGTTACAATATGCGCATCGAATGGGGCCTTTAGAACTGTACGCTGCAGATCCAGTTTTGCCTGCTTAAGCCGGGCCTCAGCGGTTTTTAGATTTGCTTTAGCAATATTTAGCTGTGGTTTTCTCAGTAGAAGATCTTTATTCTGTACATCCTCAACATCCATCTGAGCCATCTGATAGTCATTTTCAGCTGCTTCCTGTTGTCCGAGTTCCAGCTCATAATTGGATTGGGCGATCAAGAGGTTGCTTTCTGCCAGGGCCACATTGTTGATATAATCTGCCTGATCAATTTTGATGAGTGTTTGTCCTTCCAGCACTGTGGCACCAGGCACAAACTTCGGATGAATGTACTCCACCTCACCCGTCACTCTGGGACTTAATATGATATCTTTTGATGCCTGAACCGTACCGGTAGCCCGGATCATCGGACGGAAATCACCCTTATTTACCGAAGTGACTTCCACCAGCATGGCGGTCTCACGGGTAGCCCCTTCACGTTCAGCTTCCGGCTCAGTAGAAAACGTCCAATAGATCAAGCCAACACTCGCCAGAATGATAATGAGAATTGTTAAAATCGTTTTATTTCTATTCATTTTCCTGAAAGGTAGAAAATCAATCTAATGACTTTTTGAAGTTACTTGTTGTTTTACCAACTATGAAACGATTGGGATGTTTTGCAAATCTCGAACTGAGTAACGGAGATTGTTGTCGAACAAATGAGAGCGGTAAGACAACAAAAAAGCCCCTCCGGAGAACCGAAGGGGCTTAAATGGGATTTAAAACCGAATCACAAATCAAGTATCTTATAAACCAGAATCGGAATTTTTGATTCATTCACTACGTCTTCTGCAATAGAGCCTCCAATGATATGCGCAATACCCTTTTTGCCATGTGTGCCCAGCACAATCATGCCCGCTTTCACTTCCTCAGCGAATTTCACAGCTCCCTCATCTGCAAAGTCAGCATCTATGGAGTTTAGTGTGAAATCTTCAAAATGATTTCGTTCAGAAAAATGCTCTAACTGCTTTTGCGCCTGCCCTTCGTCTAACCAGTTATATGGTGTTTTTACTTTAACAATGTGCATGTTGATGCCCAGCAACTTTTGCATGTCTTTAGCATGATCAGCAATGAGATCTTGCTCTTGACTTAGGTCAGTGGCATATGCCATGCTCTTAATGTCTTTGAGATGAGTCTCCCCTTTAATGATGAAAACAGGACACTCAGCATGCCGGATCATACGCTCTGCATTGGAACCAATGAATACCTCTCTTAGTCCAGATGATCCTTTCGATCCCATGATGATCCAATGGGCTTTCTCCTCGGCAATCAACTTACTGATATTCGTAAAGGCATTTCCATATTTCATATGAACAGAAACTTCCTGGCCAGCATCAGAAACCCGTTTGGACCATTCATCCAATTTATTGTGTGTCGCCTTGATAAACTCTCCGGTGTAAAATGCTTCCATCCCGGAGGTATTAACCTCGCCGGTGAAGCTCAGGTGTCCTACAGGCATTTCTATTACGTGAACAAGTACAATTTCCCCTTTCACTTTTTCATTGAACTCAATCGCGAAATTGAGGGCATGAGATGCCATTTCAGAGAAATCAACCGGTACGATTATTTTTTTCATAGGGTGTATTATTAGATTTTAGGAAGTTAACACTTCAATTTTTTTGTACTCCGGTTTTCCGTGAGCATTCTTAACGCTGCTTAAACTAATGGATTTTTCCTTCTTATCCATTTTAAATGACCACACCGGCATTTTGATGTGATTGACGGTATCCTCAGTCAAGCTACCAGATAACCAGTGCGAAATACCCCGGCGAGCATGTGTAGGCATAGCAATCATGTCTGCGTTGGTATCATCTGCATGCCACAGGATTCCATCTGATGGAAACACGTTTCTAACAACAGAAAACTCAAAATTGGAGATACCATGTTCCTTAATAAGGTCACTTAATTCTGCACTTACTTTTTCTTCATTTTCAATGTTGTGAGGAGTTTTAACCCATAAAAACTCAAGGTGTGCATCAAATTGCTTTTGCAATACTGCAATTTCATCAAGGAATGAACCTTTTATTTCTCTGATATCAAGAGGAATAAGTATCCTTTTAATCGTGTCAATATTACTTGCCGCAGGAACCGAAATAACAGGACATGGTGCATGCCTTACAATTCTCTCGGTGTTAGACCCAATCAAAACCTCTTCAAATCCGGACGCTCCATGTGTGCCAATAACAACCAGATCATATCCCTCCTCTTTTGTCAAATCCTTCACTGAGTTTAATAGAGAAGATTCATTTACGAGCGTATTGATCTTTAGTCGTGTATCAAATTGCTTCACAAACTTGTTCATCTTCTCATTCATCGCCTCTTTGACTTCATCCATCATGGATTTAGCAGTGGTAAAGGAGGTGAACTGATAATCAGTGAAATAATCAAAATGAACACTGTTTAGCAGAGTGACTTTTGCATCATTCTTTTCAGCAATTTGCAGAGCAAAGCGAACTGCGTTTGCGCTTACATCTGAGTAGTCTACGGGAACAAGTATCTTTTGCATGGCCTTAAGTTTTAATTATTTTAAAGTTAAGCTGGATGGAAACGGGCTAATATGACATTATAAAGTTATTCAGATGATTTTAATCAACCTTCCAGCTTCAATCGTTTTTCAGATTTATCTATTTTAAATGACCAGACAGGTATATCCAGGTGGTTTATGGTGTCTTCTGTCATACTTCCTGCCCACCAGTGCGCAATTCCCCTCCTTGCATGTGTGGCCATGGCTACCATATTTGCCTTCGAATCATGCGCTTCAATAAATATTCCATCACTCGGATGGATGTTTTCTACAACAAAGAACTTATAATTTTCTACTCCAATCGCATTCAGAATTTTAGATAACTCCTGACCTATTTTATTTTCGTCCATGTTTGCATGAGATCCTTTCACCCAAATAAACTCCAATTCGCATTTAAAAAGCTTTTGCAAACGAGCTACCTGAGATAAAAAGCTCTCCCTTACTTCACGCACGTCAATTGCCACCAGTACTTTGTTGATATCATCAAATTTCACCTCTTCCGGAATAGAGATCACCGGACATGAAGCATGACGGGCAATCTTTTCTGTGTTTGAGCCAATAAACACTTCCTCAAGACCGGATGAACCTCGTGTGCCCATCACCAGGAGATCAATTTGTTGCTCTTTGCTTAGCTCTTTGATAGCATTAAGCATTGAATTTGATTCTACACGAGTTTCCAAATTAATATTTGACCCCAATGTCTTCACGAATTCCTCCATTTGGATCTTAGCATTTGCCATAACTTCATCCATGTTCGATTGAATGGTATCTGTATTTGCGTATTGGAAATCGTAGGTATAATCAAAATGGACACAATGCAATAGCGTAACCTCACCTTCTGAGTGTTTTGCCAAGTCAGCGGCGAAGGATGCTGCATACCTGCTTACGTCAGAGAAATCTACTGGTACAAGGATGTTTTTCATTGTTGAGTTATTTAACATGCTAAATCAAAGGTGATATTTTCAAATGGGCAGCCGAATGATATAGACCACATCAGCACTTGATTTTCCTCATGCTCCTGATGAATATCATGATCAAGGCTATAAATTGTCAATTCTTTATGCCATTTCCATTATTACCTTGGTTCATCCAAAATAATACAATTATGGAGGCAATAAAAACAGTAAAAGAATTAGTGGAGAAGCTGTCTCAATGCGAGGAATGTAGCAATCACGTTTTAGATGTGATCAATAAGATCAAAATACCGAGGGAAGAATTTGAAAGATTCTATTCATGGAGTGATGACAGGTATGCAAGAAACGTAATAGCCAGGAATGACGATTTTGAAGTGCTTTTGATTTGCTGGGAAAAAGGTCAGTCCTCTCCTATTCATGACTTCAATGCGCAGGAAGCATGGATTCACCCCATAGAAGAAGTGCTAAGAGAGGAGCGATTTAAAATCAATGAAGAAGACGATCGGTTGGAAAAAGTGAGTAATGTTTTGCTTGGAGATGATGAGTTTTCTTACATGAACCAGATCGGCATACATCGTTACTCCAACGCAAACCAAGGTCGTTCAGTAAGCCTAAACATTTACCGTGAGCCAGTAACAGAATGGCACGTTTATGATGAGGATAGCTCAGACAGTACCATGATGGAAACGTGGGAGAATAAGAACTATAACTTATTAGGTTAAGATTGGTATCTCTATGATTGATTAATCCGCTATAACAACTGCTTTCTATACGGCTTTTGGACATTCAAGGGTCCGTTCTTTCAGCCATCATGCGATTCCTAATCGCTTGAAATAGCAAAGAAGTAACATACAGGATAATGGCTAGCAGGTTCAGGATACCGCCAATATTACGCGCCAATTGTATCTGAAATAGATCTCCGATGATTAACCGGGCAAATAATCCTATTGATAAAAAAACCACCAAGAAATTCGGATGCGTTTTCATTTCTTCCAATCCAAGCTTTTTCAATAAGGCGTCTGGAGCATTGATGAAAATCATGGAGAAAAAGAAACCTAAAAAGAACGCATGAAGAACCAGATCATAGCTATATAGGATGTAATCAGAGAATAAGGAACTAATGCCTGCGATCAACAGCCATGAGTAGGCCATCAATACCGCCGCTAGATGTTTGCCTTTATATTTTGATTCCAAATAACCTAACCTAACACTCAGTGCTATAAGACCTATCCCATAAATGGCTTGTCCATACCCATGGAAGCCCAACCAGAAGGAGAAGAAAATAGCAAAAGAAAGTACCAGACTAATTACATCCTCTTTTCCCATTTTGCTCAATCGGGTTCCGACAATAAGCATCAGGATAAACACGATCCAAAATGGAACTGCGGCAGGATAAAAGCCATTTTGATAGAACTTAAGATTGCCAATAAACCAGGATAAAAGGCCAACTAACTGGTAGACACCATTTTGTGATCGTTTCTCGACCAGTTGAAGTGTCTCCTTCAAAAACAGAATTCCAACATTGACAGCCACCAACAACAGTCCGAATTCAAAACCCATTAAATAGAGTGTAAGACCACTAATTAATAATATTAGACCGATAAGTATCCATCGATCGTTTGGTTTACTTAATAAGCGCTCAACGGTAATGACACCTCCGCCAAACCCATTAAGCATTAAAACTCCATGATGAAATGAAAGTGGAAAGTAGATGAGTCCAAACCGGCTGAGACCGGTAAACAGTCCGAGGATGAGAAAAACAGGTATGCCGATTGCTACAAGAAGCTTCAGCTTACTCATTTAGGATCTTTGATCATGATCAGCATCATCTTGAAAGGCTTGATAGCCTCTACTGCATGAGGGATCGTGGCTGGCATAAGGATCATTTGCCCTTCCCTTAATTCATATTCTTCACCTCCAATGGTGATCCGACATTTGCCATCAACGATGTAAGCCAGGGCATCAAAGGGAGCTGCATGCTCACTCAAACCCTGACCCTTATCAAAAGCAAAAAGGGTGGTATTTCCGTTTTTGTTTTTTGTCAGTGTTTTACTTACCACCGCATCATCGGCGTAATTGACTTCATCTTTCAGTGTGAGAACAGTAGCCGGTTTGATTGAATCTTTCATATGCATTAATCATTTATAATTGAAACAGGACCCTGATTCATAATTTGATGCCTATCAGTTCTGGCAAAACAATTCCTGGTTTCCTGAATACACAAAGCTCCGGAGAGTGAGGAGATGATCTTCTGATAAAATGCACAGTATGAAATGATATAAATCAATTTTACGCGTGACTCCCAAAATCCATTTAAAAGAAAAAAATCATTTATAGCTCAATAAATTCTCTATGGATGAATTTGAGCGAAGGTCTCTATAAAAGCAAGCACTTTTCTTATGCTGCCTGTGGTCAAAATCACCCCATAAGTTCCTCACATCTGAGTTGGACTCCAATTCTTTTGTACTTTCCACATACAGCACCCCACGCCGGATTACTGCCGGTATGATCTGCTCAAATATTAGTGCATGGACTCCCCTATGTTGAAAAGAAGGTTTGACTGCAATAAGCAGAAGGTCTACGGTATCGGATTTTTTCAAGGCCCTGTGCAGTTGCCAATAACCAAATGGAAAGAACCTACCATTCATTTTCTTCAGTGCTTTCGAAAGATCAGGCATCACCAATCCAAATCCCACCAACTCACCGGTATTGTCCTCAATCAGTGAGAAATAATCCCTGGGAATAAGTTGGACGAATTTTTGATATAACTGTGCAAATTGTTCCTGCGAAATTTCAGAAAACCCACTGATCCCTTGGTATGCTTCATTGATTAACATGCGAATAGCTTCCGAATACCCTCGGAGCGCATTTTTATTTTTGATAGCCACCTGTTTCAAGCCATACCGTTTGCGGATGGTTTGGGCTCCTTTTATAAATTTTTTCGGAATTTCCTTTGGCACCTGAATCCGGTACTCCACCCAATGAAATTTGGACTTGTACCCCACTGCCTCCAGCAATTCTGCATAATATGGATAGTTGTAGTTTCCAAACATTGTAGGTAGTTCATTATATCCACCCACCAGTATGCCGGAACGATCAAAAGAATTGAACCCAAGCGGTCCCTTCAAACTATAAATCTTTTCGTGTAAACACCACTGCTCCACGGCGGATAGCAAATGGTACAACACCTCTTGGTTATTGATAAAATCCAACCATCCAAAACGAGCTTCCATCAGTGATGGATCTGTGTCACATGGCTTTATAATACCTGCAATTCTACCTACAATCCGTCCTTCATCTTCAACAACCCAATATCTGGATCGTGCATCTTTGAATGCCTTGTTGTGTTTCGGGGACAAGACATTCAATTCATCCTGAATTAAAGGAGGAATATAATTTGCATCATTACGATAAAGCTCCATTGGAAACTCCACAAATTTCCGCAACTTGTTGTAGCTATTAATTTCTCTTAGTTTCATTTTCTATCATTTCCCTTTCAAAATTAAATGATATTTATAATAAAAGATATAATCATCTTTATATCATTAATAAAAGAATCAATATATTTGACCCGTAATAACTATCACTCACTCAAAAACATGATTCCTATGAAACTTAAGTTCAAACTGACTGATGACTTTGTTGAAAAATATCAAAATACAGATCCCAAATTTGGCTTTAATGGTCTAGGGCTACTCACCTACTACCGTACCTATTCTCGCCTGAAAGAAGATGGTACAAACGAGCAATGGTATGAGACAGTCAGACGTGTGGTTGAGGGGTGCTATTCGCTTCAAAAGGAATACATCCTGAACAATGACCTGGGTTGGAATGACAATAAGGCACAGGAGTCTGCTCAGGAAATGTATGATAGAATGTTCAAGATGAAATTCCTGCCTCCAGGCCGCATGCTATGGGCTATGGGCACTCCCATCATTCACGAAAAGAAAGTAGGTCAGGCATTATTTAATTGTGCGTTTGTCTCTACCGACCAGATGGGTCGATCGCTCGAAGATGCCACCTTGCCTTTCACTTTCATGATGGACATGAGCATGGTGGGTGTAGGTGTGGGTTTTGATGTGGCCGGAGCTCAACGTTTGAAAATCTACAAGCCACAATCTGAAGAAGAAGTGTTCATCATACCGGATACCAGAGAGGGATGGGTAGAAAGCCTGCGAAGACTATTGGCCTCCTATTTCCAACAACATTTTATCGGCACTCCTGGATTCACCCTTCGTTTTGATTACAGTAAAATCCGTTCAGCTGGAGTCACAATTAAAGGTTTTGGAGGAATCTCCAGCGGCCCGGCACCTCTGGAAAATCTTCATGAACAGGTACGAAGTGTACTGGAGAAAGAGCATGATAAATACATCAGCCTAACAGTCATCACTGATATCATGAATATGATTGGCCAATGTGTGGTGGCTGGAAATGTCCGGCGAACCGCACAGATAGCTTTAGGAAATGTAGACAATGAGGAGTATCGAAAACTAAAAGACTACAGCTGGGATGCTGAAGAAAAAATCTATACAGGATCACGAGCAGAGCGAGCTGCCTACGGTTGGGCATCTAACAATAGTGTCTTTGTAGATAATCAAACCGAATTCGAAGAAGTGGCTAATCAAACGGTAATCAATGGTGAGCCTGGCTACATTTTCATGGATAACATCCGAGCGTTTTCCCGCATGTGCGATCCTGCCGATTACAAAGATTCAAAGGCAAAAGGCACAAATCCCTGTGGTGAACAGTCACTCGAAAGTTTTGAGCTATGTTGTCTGGTAGAAACTTTCCCGTCCCGTGCAGAATCAAAAGCTGACTATTTGCGGACATTGAAGTTTGCATATATGGTAGGCAAAACCGCCACTCTTGTTTCCACCACCTGGCATCAGACCAACAGGGTACAAAAACGCAATCGCAGAATCGGAACCTCAGTGACAGGGGTAACAAACTTCATCGATCGGAATTCGCTCGAAACTTTGAGAGATTGGCTACAGGATGGCTACCATGAAATTCAGAAATGGGATGAAATTTATTCTTCCTGGTTGTGCGTGCCTCGAAGTATCAAAACTACGAGCGTAAAGCCTTCCGGTACAGTTAGTCTACTGGCTGGCGTAAACCCTGGGTGTCACTTTCCTGAGTTCGATTATTACATTCGTCGGGTACGTATCGCTAAAACCTCTGCCCTGGTGCCCGCACTGGAGGAAGCCGGACTCGATATTGAAGATGACGTGATGGATAATTCCTCCGTTGTTGTATCCTTCCCAGTCCACAATCAAGGCAGGAGCCAAAAGGATGTGAGCATTTGGGAACAGGTAAGTCTAGCAACATTTTTGCAGACCTATTGGTCTGACAATCAGGTATCCTGTACGGTCACTTTCAAACCGGAGGAAGCCAATCAGATTGCCCCCATCCTCGATTACTTCAAGTATTCACTCAAGTCGATCAGTTTCCTTCCAAAACTCGAAGTAGGTGCGTATGCACAAATGCCTTATGAAGCCATCACACGAGAAAAATATGTGGAAATGGCCTCTAAGCTTCAACCGATCCGATACGTAAATCACGAAGAAGATGCCGAGGCTGAAAAATTTTGCAACAATGATGTTTGCACCATCTAACTCAACACTTAATACATATCCAGTAAATCACATATAATGTCTTTACATACATTCCATATCCCCGTAATGGGTTTAGCTTTTACCATAGACACTCCTATTAAAGTCGCTCATTACGGCATTAATTCTGTGATCTCTATCATTGAGGATGGTCTTATAGAAAAAGTACGAAAAGTTTACAGCAAAAAATATAACGTTCCCTTTATTCCGATTAAGGATCAGGATGAAGATTCGCGAGCTACACGTATTACTACATATTTAAACCTGGTTAAAAAGATTGTTGATGAGAAGATTAATAAATTCAGGCAATCCTGTTCATTAACGGAAGCGCTTCACTACCTCGATTTATTACCGGATCAATCCGATATTAAGCAAGGCTTTTTAAAATTAAAAACGAAGGGTTCTGCTGATGATATCATCCACTATGCCAGATCCCATGCACAACCAGGGACAATAGATGTAAATATCATGACAAAGCTGGACAAGGTAAACTACGAGAAAGGGAAGCCCCTACCTTCAATCTACAATGATGCGCATGCTTCTGTTAGGGGCTTTGCAAATAGTGATTTAAACTCATCCCTCGTATTATCAGCAGGACTGAACCCGGCATTATATAGTTATTTGTCAAATTTTGATGATTTTTATCCAGACCAAAATGGAGCTTTCAAAAAGAAGATCATTCTAAAAGTAAGTGACTATCGGTCTGCGATGATCCAGGGAAAGTTTTTGGCAAAAAAAGGACTATGGGTTTCCGAATTCAGGATAGAGTCAGGTTTAAACTGCGGTGGGCATGCGTTTGGAACAGAAGGACATTTAATGGGGCCAATTCTGGAAGAATTTAAAAACAAACGAGCGTCCCTTCCTCAATCGATATATGATGTATATCAGGAGGCACTCATAGAAAAAGGTCATGCACAATTATCTGAAATTCCAGCCTTGAAAGTCACTGCACAAGGGGGAGTGGGTACTGCCAACGAGCATACGTTTCTCCTGAATTACTATGAACTGGATGCCATCGGCTGGGGGTCGCCATTCCTGTTGGTGCCAGAGGCCACCTGTGTAGACAGTCATACCCGTGATCTCATTAAAAACGCCAAGGAAGATGATCTATATCTTAGTGGGATCTCCCCTCTTGGGGTTCCCTTTAATAATTTAAGATCAAACACAAAGGATCAGGAAAAACAGCAAATAACTGCACAAGGAAAGCCGGGAAGCCCCTGTGTGAAAAAGCACCTTTCTTTCAATACAGAATTTACAGAAAAGCCCATCTGTACGGCATCCAGAAAGTACCAACATTTAAAAATCAAAGAATTGGACGATCGTGGACTGATGGGCCAGGCCTATGACAAAGCGTACAAAAACATTACTGATAAAGCCTGTATTTGTACAGGTTTGGGAACCTCTTTTTTAATTGAAAACAAGATAGACACGAAGCAAGAGGGAAATGGGGTGTCGGTATGCCCCGGCCCCAACATGGCTTATTTTGATAAGAATGTCTCACTCAAAAAGATGGTGGATCATATTTACGGTCGAGCCAATATCATATCACGAAAAGACCGACCACATATGTTCATGAAAGAATTAGGGCTTTACCTGGATCAATTAAAAAAAATGGTCGATGAATTTCTGAATGAAGGCACGACCAAGACCGAAAAGAAAATTCAGGCATTTATTTTCAATATGAAAGATGGAATAAATTATTATCAACATTTGCTTGGTAGAAAATTGAATCTCCCGGAACCTGAAGCGCATGCATTCTTTGATTTTCTTGAAGTTGCACAAACGCAGGTTGCTGCTCAAACTACAAGATTCGATTTGAAAGCCCTCTCACTGAGGATGAATTAATTACTTGCATAATGGCACTGAACATTAAAGAAAAAATCAAAGCACTTGCCCGCGCAAAAAATGCTATCATTCTTGCTCACTATTACCAAATACCTGAGATACAGGATGTGGCTGATTATATAGGTGATAGTCTGGATTTGTCCAAAAAAGCTATGGAGACCGAAGCGGAGATCATCGTTTTTGCCGGGGTTAGATTCATGGCGGAAACTGCAAAAATTCTAAATCCCGAAAAGAAGGTACTTCTTCCAGACCTTTCAGCAGGATGCTCACTGGCCGATCATTGCACACCTGAAGCTTTCCGGATATTTTTGAATAACCATCCCAATCATGTGGTGGTAACTTACATCAATTGCTCGGCAGAGATCAAAGCAATGAGCGATTATGTGTGTACCTCAGCCAACGCCGAGGCAGTAATTGCGTCTATCCCTCCTGATCAGCCTATCATTTTTGCTCCGGATCGAAACCTGGGTAATTACCTGATTCGGCAAACGGGAAGGGAGATGGTGCTGTGGGATGGAAGTTGCGTAGTTCATGAAGCTTTTAGTATAGACAAACTACTGGCTCTGTATCGGGAGCATCCGGAGGCAAAAATCATTGCCCACCCCGAAAGCGAGAAGCACCTGCTTCAGGCGGCCTCCTTCATTGGATCCACACGAAAAATGATTGACTTTGTAAAAACAGACACTGCCAGTACCTATATAGTAGCGACTGAAGCAGGTATTTTGTATGAGATGCAGAAGCAAGCTCCGCATAAGCATCTAGTCCCAGCCCCGGCAAAAGAGGACAATAGCTGTGCCTGTAGCGAATGCGCGTACATGAAAGTAAACACCCTGGAGAAATTGTACACCTGCTTAATACGTGAGGAACCAAAGATAGAACTCAGTGATAGCTTAATAAAGCAAGCGCATCAACCACTTAAGAGAATGTGTGAAATGTGAGAAATGATAAAAAATATGATTTACTTGTTGTAGGCTCAGGCATTGCCGGTTTGATGAGTGCAATCAATGTAGGATCTGCAAATAAACAGGCCAGAGTTGCAGTAATCACTAAATCCGATCTGGGAACTACCAATACCCGAATGGCTCAGGGAGGTGTGGCAGTTACACTCAGTGGCAATGACAAAGCACTTGAACAACATGTACAGGACACACTCCGCGCTGGTGCAGGGTTGTGCAATGAGTCCGTGGTGAGAATGGTAGTCGGTGAGGGAGCTAGCCGGATTGAGGAGTTGATGGCTTGGGGGGTACGCTTTGATCAATCTACGCTGCATTTGTATGACATGGTGCGTGAAGGTGGTCATTCAACCTCACGCATCCTTCATCACAAGGACAAAACCGGTGAAGAAATCCAACGTGTACTGCTACGAAAGGTGCATAATATGCACAACGTGCAATTACTTAGCCATCATCATGCACTCGAATTGATCGTTGAAAACGAGATTTGCTATGGCGCCCAGGTGCTCAATGATCTTACAGGTGAAATACAACCGTTCTATACATCTTCAACTCTACTGGCGACCGGCGGCATTGGGCAGGTATATTGCTATACTACTAACCCAACCATTGCTACCGGAGATGGCATTGCTATGGCTCATCGTGGCGGTGCACAGATTGGTAATATGGAGTTTATCCAGTTTCACCCTACTGCTCTTTATTCGTGCAAAAGAGAAAGCCCTGTATTTCTTATTTCTGAGGCAGTCAGAGGATTTGGCGCCTATCTGAGAAACAACCGACATGAGCGTTTTATGCATAAATATGACGACCTTGAGGAACTGGCGTGCAGAGACAAGGTGGCACAAGCCATCGATAAGGAGATGAAGCATGAATTAAATGACTTTGTGTACCTGGATTGTCGTCACCTGGATAAAGAGTCTTTTGAAAATGGCTTCCCAAACATTAGCCGGAAGTTAGCAGATAAAAATCTTGACATCAGCAGCGACCTGATACCTGTCATGCCTGCAATGCACTACTTGTGTGGAGGTATCAATGTGGATAAACACGGACAAACATCCATAGGCAACCTGCTAGCTTGCGGAGAATGTGCAAATACCGGTATGCATGGAGCCAATCGGTTGGCGTCCAATTCTTTATTGGAAGCGATGGTCTTTTCACACAGGTGCGCTAATCGTGCGTTGGTGCATATAACTGCAAATTCATGTTCAAAGCCAGATAAGCTATCGGCGAGCTATTTAAGAAAGGAGATGAATGCACCTTTTCTCGATAGCCGGAAGCACTCTATACAATCAGTTATGGAAAGATATGTGGGTATAAGCCGTATGGACAATCAGTTGGTCCATGCCTTCAATACATTAGTGGAACTGTCTCAAGAAATCGAGGATTATTATCATACACATAAAATTTCGCTGAAATCCTCAGAACTCCGGAACTTAGCCACCGTAGCACAGCTAATTGTCCGGCAGTCTATAAATAGGAAAGAAAGCGTGGGGTCGTTTTCGAAAGAGTACAATGAGGTTTTGAAATGTGACTTTAATTAGAAATTAGGATCGGTTTTGATTTACCGGGAGTTCCAACCGCCAAACGTTTTTTCTCCCACATTAAATATTAGAATTATTTGTAATAAAAATTAAGATACTTAAACGCTAAAATTTGATATTATGCAGATCGCCAATAAAAAAGTAGCAGATTCCGTTACCGATGTGACCTATATCGTCATGCCTAATCACACCAACCCACTTGGGTATTTGCGTGGAGGAATGCTGATGGAGTGGATGGATATAGCCGCAGAAATAACAGCTCAAAAACATGGTCATTGTGTGGCGCTGACCGCATCTATTGACTCTGTGTCTTTCGATGGCCCCATCAAATCCGGTGATACGGTGTACATCAGAGCCAGCATCACCCGAGCATTTACTACTTCAATGGAAATTTTTGTGGAAGCCTGGGCATCAAGCCTTCCGGACATGAAGATGCATAAAACGAACGATGCGATATTCACCTTTGTCGCAATTGATGAATCAGGAAAGCCGGTAAAAGTCCCAAGCCTTGAAGTAGAGACTGATGAAGAGAAAAAACGATATAATGCGGCGCTGAAAAGAAAAGAAAACAGATCAAAATAATCGAACACTATGTCAATGAATTCGATAACCTCTGCACCATTTACTTCGTTAATTAAAATAAAAGATAAACTTATCTTTTATTATGTTTATTATTTCTATTTTTGTAAAAACAATGATTAATTATGTTCTCGAGAACCTGCGAATATGGCATCAAAGTAATGGTTTATCTCTGGCAAAGGGATTATAGCACTACTCCATGGGCAGGTGTACAGGAAATTGCAGACGAGATTGAATCACCCGTATCCTTTACAGCCAAGGTGTTGCAACAACTAACTAAACAGGGCCTGCTTAATTCCGTTAGAGGTCCCCACGGAGGATTTGCTCGTATTAGTAACAAGACCATCACATTAGCTGATATTGTCAAGGCTATCGACGGTGAAAAAATCATGAAGGATTGTGTCTTGGGATTCCGGGAATGCTCTTCAGAGCAACCCTGTCCGGTACATCATAAATTTGTCGGTGTGAAGGACTACCTCAAAGAAGTATTAACAACAACTGAAATGGATGAACTTACGGAGCTCTTAAGAGAGGGTAAAGTGGTACTAAAGCAATAAAAATTTTATTAATTAAAGGATATAAACATCTTTAAATCTTATTTATATGGAAAATTTAGCACAAACTAAAGTGAGCAAGATTGTAGCTCAGAATTATAAAACAGCACGCGTATTCACCAGGTATGGAATTGATTTCTGTTGTAATGGTGGTATACCTTTGGAGGAAGCCTGCGAAAATAAGCAAGTAGACTTACGTGAAATAGAGAATGATATTTCTGAGGTGCTTTCCACTCCTATTGAAAATGATTATCAAAAAATGGATCCTACTGAGCTGGTAGATCACATTGTGAATATCCATCATGACTATGTGAGCTCTACCATTCCGGTTTTGCAGGCCTACCTGAACAAACTATGTCAGGTACATGGAGAGCGTCACCCGGAGCTTTTCAAAGTGAATGAATTATTCGATGAAGCAGCCATTGCCCTGCTCTCTCACATGGAAAAAGAAGAGTTTGTTCTATTTCCATTCATTAAATCTCTCGTAGAAGCATCAGAAAACCAATACCCACTTTCAGAGCCCTACTTTGGTCACATTGAAAATCCGATAGCGATGATGGAGCATGAACATGCCGAAGAAGGCGAGCGGTTTAGAAAAATAGCCAGAATAACCAATCAATACCAGCCTCCTTCAGACGCTTGTCAGACATACAGAGTGGCGTTCGCTTTATTAAGCGAATTTGAAGAGGATCTTCATTTACACATTCACCTGGAAAACAACATTTTATTTCCAAAGTCCATTGAATTGTTCAAAGAGTATTTTGAGCAGTCAGGTGCTGTGGTTTGATGGTTTAGTTTATCATGAACCCGATTCCTGAATAATTCATGGAATCGGGTTTTGATATTGAAAACAGTTTCAGAAGAAGTTTACGGCAAGCTGTGCTGTTCAGAGAATATTTGAATTGAAAGCACTTAGAAGTCCTTTCTGAGTGACTTTCTCAGCATGATTGAGACAGGGATAAACACCCATAGCAAGAGCACCCCAATCGAGATAAATAATCCTGAGCTGGTGCCAAAGAATTTCTGAAACAATGCGCCTGTATATCCGAGAAGTGCGGATATCTCCAGCTTCAGTAAAATCATGATCCGACTCAAATCAATCGGATTGAAGAGTGATGCACCCAGAGCAAACTTGTCCAGAGGATAGTCTCCAAATACGATCAATGAGATCATAAATAGGCCATCATAAATCACCGCAAAAAAGAGCCACATCAAAATGGCATAGCCGAATCCTTTGATTTTGTTAGAGTTACCAAGACCAATATTAAGGGACAAAGCCACGAAGATGAACGTGAGAAAAGTACCGGAGGCTAATAATGTGATAAAGTTGCCTATCGCATCCGACTGGGTGATTCCATACAAAAGAAATGGTATGCCTAGCCCGATGATTAAACTCATGGAAAGTGAAAGCGATAGACCTAGATATTGCCCAAGGAAGATGGTTGATCGCTTCACTGGCTGTGAAAGCAGTAGCTCGGTAAACTCTCGAGAGTTGTAGAAATACATAATTCCAAAGATGGTTCCGATCATGGGCGTAAGTACCACAATGATGTTCATTAAGGTAATGGTAGCTTTTGATAGATCTGAATTGAGAAACAATAAAACGAACCCCAGCAGCATGTAAAAAGCCAGGTAAACGTAGCTCCATCTGCTGCGCATCAAATCGTAAAAGCTGTATTTAAGTATCTTAATCATGACTTTAGCATCCTTGCGATTGCGTGTTCCAAATCTTTTTCATTCGTCTGCTTCTGCATCTCTTTCAGCGTTCCCTGAAAATGAATCTTACCATCTAATAGAAAGATGATCTCTTCGGCCACCTCTTCTACCAGGCTCATGATGTGTGTGGTTATGAGAATGGTTTTCCCTTTTTTGCGCTCCTCATCGATCAGCTTTTTCAGCTCAATCATTGCCACCGGATCCAATCCGGCTGTAGGTTCATCCATGATGCAGATATTGGCATTAAACATGAATGCTAAGACGATGTTCACTTTCTGCCTGGTACCCCCCGAAAGGTCTGATAGCTTCTTGTCGAGAAATTTTTCCAATCCAAAACGTTGAATCAGCTCCCCCTCTCTACCCTTCCGATTTCGAATATCCAGAATCATCTTGATAAGTTCGTTGACGGTCAAGTTCTCCGGAAAACGAGCAATTTGTGGCAGGTAGGCAATGTCTTTGCGATATTCCCAGCTTTTGTGAATCGTTTGATCATTTACTTTCAGCTCTCCACTGTTTGGTATCACCATTCCTAATATGGTTTTAAGCATAGTGGTCTTGCCCGAGCCATTGTGGCCGAGAATCGCAAAAACACCTGGTCTATCGATGGAGAAGCTGACACCTTTCAGGACGTCCAGCTTACCAAAGGTTTTATGTAAATCTGTTACATGAATCATTTGAATGCTTTCATTGCCGGTGTTTGATCCACCAGGTTGTCAGGAGTAAAAACAGGAGAAACCTTTTCGGAAAAATTCATAATATCCACAAAAAGGCTTCTTAGTAAAATGATGGTTTCAGGGGTTTTATTCACAATGTATGAAAACAACTTCACCGGACGATACGGCACATCTCCCACACCATCTTTGTCCAGATCGTAACCAGTATAGTCCCCCCAGTAATTCCCATCAAAGGTGTTGTCATTCATTTTTGAATTGTAAGACACATCGAAGGAATTGCCTTTGAAGTCATTTCCGGTGATCCGGTTGGCATAGCAACCTCCGGATACCTTAATCGCCCACCCATTTTTATTAAATACATTACCCACATAATTAATGCGGCTTGTACCGTCTATAAAAACGGCTGTCGTATTTTCAGTGAACTCATTATCCAGTACTTCAGCATCGTAGATTTCTTTTAATAGAAGCCCATAACTTGCTGGTCCCCAGTTGTTTATAAAGACATTGCTTTTCATGATAATAAACTTGGAAAACATGACTGCTACCCCTGCTCCATTGTGTTCAAATCGATTCCTGATATAATCATCATTGTTGGAAAACATGAAATGTAATCCATATCGAACATTGTCATGTGCGTAGTTTTCCTCAATAATGCTTTCATCCACAAACTCCAGGTAAATGCCATCCCTCATTCTGTAAACTTCATTGTCACGTATCTGAAGGTTGGAGCAATGCCATGCATGAATGCCATTCCCAGCTTCGTCTTCTTTGACATTCTCCCCATACACCAGGTTATTTCTGATGATACCGTGACTGGATTTCTCAATGAGCAATCCGAAAAAGGGGTCGATTACTGTGCAATTCTCAATGAGAAAGGAATTGGCTCGGAAAGCATAGATCGCAGCATAGTCTTTCGTGTAGCTTTTACCTGCATTGATAATTTTCAGCCCGGAAATAGTTATGCTGTCAGCAAGTAACTTTAAAACGTAGCTTTTATTCTGACCATTCAATATGGCGCCTTTTTCTCCAATCAGAGTTATTGGTTTGGTTATTTCAATATCCACTACTGGATAAACACCGCTTTTAATAATAAGGGTATCATGAGGCTCAGCAAGGTTTACTGCTTTTTGCAAATCCTTGATATCACATCTTGGGCAAACAATGGTTTGCCCGCTGATATGATAAAAAATCAAAGCAAAAAATAAAGTAAGTAGTGATCTCATATTGGATAGCGTATCTCAGACCAATTGTAAATGAGTTTTTTTCATTCGTGTAGGCTTTTAGTTTACTTCAAATTCTGCTTTCAAAGCAGACCAATCCAGAGAAGTTCCGGAAACATCTTGCTTTACCTCGTTTCGTTTATCGGCACTTCCGAAAGCAGTTAAAAACTCACCCATTGGACTTGGAATCTCCTCTGATATAAGAAAAGCAGCGCCTGAAGCATCTGTCAATACTCCGGGATTGGCATAATCAGCTACAAGGTAGTGTCGAACCTCCGGATGATCCCATTCCTTCAGGTCGTTAAGCATACACTCAATGGCATCATACTTAAAGGCCTTACCAGTTTTTGTGACCAGTTGGGCTGCATGTTGCTTATCTACGATGGTCATTCTGCAAAAGTCACATGCGTCTGCACCATAATTGATTGGCTTTGGGCCGCTATTGCATGAAGAAATAAATATCATCATGCCAACCGCTAAAAGTATAATCACAGAATATTTCATCATTGCTTAATTTATTTAGTTGCTATCTGTGATTTTCTACCCACAAAGAACGCCACTAATGTAAGTAACATACCAAGTCCTAGTAATATCCCCCCTGCCCGTGGATACGAAAAGGCATCAAAGTTTAAAAGCTTTTTATGTCCAATGAGAGGTGGATTATATTTCATCGGCGTGCCATCTGGGTTAACGAGCTTTAATATCGCATTGGGATCCAAATCTGTTCCATAAGATACCAACCATAAATTGAAATCGTATATGCCAAGTGCTCCAAGTATACTCATTAACACAAACCATATGAGGAAAAAGACGGGCGATATTTTCTTTGTCAACCCAAGGATTCCAATAATTATACCCAGCCCAGCCATTAACCATACTACTTTTGGAAATACAGAGAACTCCCACATATCGTTGGGTTTTGGCAGTGTTTTCATACCAATGTAGTGATTGAGTCCATCGATATTCTGAATGTCAAATTCGCTCTCGCCTTTCAGTCCATTTACATGGATATCAATTCCTAAAGGCTCAGGATACTGTGGTGCGCCCAATCGAATGTTCCACATTGGAAATACGAATAACCCTAAGAGCATAGCGCTTCCAATTATCATTAAGATACCAGCCCATTTCATTAGCTTATCATGTTTTAATTAGAAATTGAAAGAAACTGTAAGACTGAATCAATTATCAGTCTTACAGCTTTTCATTTTAGATGTCGTCACCGTCCAGGGTATAACTCAACTCGATGTTTGAGTTTGCAGGTGATACTCTAATGTATCCTTGCATTTCCTGGTGAAGTGCAGAGCAGAAGTCCGTACAATAGAACGGCCATATACCTACTTGCTTAGGCTCCCAAAGTGACGTCTTGGTCTGACCAGGCATGACCAGAATTTCAGAAGTTCCCTGACCTATCATGGCAAATCCGTGAGGCACATCAAAGTCTTGTTCATGATTTGTCACATGGAAGTACACCTTATCGCCCACTTTTATGCCCTCAATATTATCAGGAGTAAAATGACTTCTGATCGTAGACATATAGATATGTACCTCGTTACCATCTCTTTCGACTCTAGCTTCCGCCGGACTCTTAATCGCATATGGGTGATTGTTCTCGTCTATTCGATAGATTTTTTTCGAATTGTTCACCAAAAGGTCAGCATCACATCCAGCAGCATAATGTGGTTCTCCATGAGTAGGAAAATCGTACAGGAGTTCCATTTTTTCACCTGAGATATCATAAATCTGTGCAGAGTGCTCCATCTCTGGTCCGGTAGGTAAGTAGCGATCTTTGGTAATCTTGTTCATAGCAACAAGGTACTTGCCATGAGGTTTCCTTGAGTTACCGCCGGGGATCATGAGGTGACCTACAGAGTAATAAGTAGGTTTTCTATCTACTACTTCCCAGGTTCCAAGTTTCCATTTCACCACCTCAGAGGAGATAAAAAATGTAGTATAAGCATTTCCTCTACCGTCAAACTCGGTATGCAAGGGGCCTAAGCCACCACTCTGTACGCTACCGGCCAATACATCTTCATAGTTGAGAATAGGGATACCATAGGCATCACCGTCAAACTTCTTGGCATCAATGGCTGCCAACATTTTATCAAACGAATGAACAGTTATATTTGCGGAAAGTTTCCCTGCCCCAACAATGTACTGTCCACTTGGATCTACGTCACACCCATGAGGTGATTTAGGAGTAGGCAGGAAGTAGATAGCGCCTGGCACCTCAGCAGGATTGACCGTAAGCACTTCATCCTTCATAGTAGATGTAGCTGTGTGTGTAGACTCATCATATACATTATGTGCATACCTGGCGGCCATTTTTGTACCACCCCCATTGTTCACGTATTCTTCGATTTTCTTCCAATTTATCGCAGCGATGAAGTCCTTATCGTTTTGTGACGCATTTACCTCAAGAAGCGTATTAGCTTCTTCCGTATTATACGTAGAGAAGAAAAACCACCCATGAGATTTACCTCTTCCCGGGTGTGAAATGTCATAATCAAATCCTGGCATCAATATCTGAAATTTAATATCCATCTTGCCATCTTCAGGGCCCACACTAATAAATGTTAGTGCGCCTTTAAAGTTATTTTTATACTCATTAATGGGCATATCCCTTTGCGGTACAGGCACAGCAAAACGTGTTCCTGCCACCACATATTCTGTATTTTCAGTAATGAAAGAGGAACTATGGTTACCCGCACTGTTTGGTACTTCCAGGATCTCCTCCGTTTCGAATGTCGTTAGGCTTATTCTGGCAATACGAGGTGTATTATTTCCATTCGCAAAAATCCATCTCCCATCTAACTCTCCGTTGGTTTGTGAGATATCCGGGTGGTGAAGGTCATCCCACGGAATGAAACCAAACGAAGTATTTAACATAGGTTTAGTTTCTTCAGAATACCCATAACCTGAAGTTGGGAACTGAGAAAAAACTGCTATTTCTTTAAACATTCTTCCTGAAGGAAGACCGTATACATTTAGGTTACCACTATAGCCTCCAGAAAGGAAAGCGTATTGTTCATCCCTTTCGCCTGGCGCTACGTACACTTTTTCAGCAATGTTGCTGCTAAGCGCACCATTACCTCCTCTATCCCCTGCCTGACCACAGGAAAACAAGAAGGCAAGAGCGCTTATAAATAGTGCATTTTTAATAATTGTATTTTTCATTTTATTGGTTTTTTAAGGTAAAATCACTTTTTCTACTACATGGATGATTCCATTTGATGCGGGTACTGTTCCAACTATTTTGGCACCTCCAACACTCACATCATCTCCATCTACAGTTACTTCCAGATAGTCACCGGTAGCCATGTAAATTTTTCTTCCCTTCTTAGCCTCTCTTTTAAGAGCGTCTAAATCGAAAGAACCAGGAGCAGCGTGACGAGTGAGTATCGTAGCAAGGTCTCCCTTATTCTCGGGCTTTAACAAGTTTTCAACTGTTCCCTCAGGTAGTGCGTCAAAAGCAGCATTTACCGGTGCAAAAACAGTAAGAGGTCCTGCGTTTACAAGCACATGCTCAATTTGAGCGGCTTGAACTGCGGTAACTAAAGTGCTGTGTGGCTCTGAAGATATCGCTACCTGTAGAATATTCGGGTCTGATACTTCGTCCACAACAGATGCTTGTCCCATCGGGTGGCTTTCGGCAATCGAAGAGGCCTCCGCAGAAGAATCAGCTTCATTCTGAGGAGTACACGACCATATCAATGCAGATAGCACCAATAGGATCAAAGAGCTTAGAATTTTATTTTTCATAGTTTTAAAAGGTTTGGTTATAAGGTTCTGAAGTACTCCAAAATATCACGTGCCTGCTCTTCAGTCATGTTTTGATTAGCCATTGCAGCTCCGTTAAATTCGACTAAAAGATCTTTGGCACATCGATCCTGTTCTACCATTAATTGAGGATCAAGGATCATATTCATAATCCATTCAGGACTTCTTCGTTTCATGATTCCTTTTGGTGAAGGACCGATAAAGCGCTTATCTACCTTATGGCAGGCGCTGCAGTTAGTATTGAAAAGTGCTTGCCCTCTCTCTACCATTTCCTGATCAATGGTCTCAGGAAGTGGTAAATTCTTAATTTTACCTACACCCTTGTTATCCAGTGTGATACGTTCACTGGCTGGGACATTGCTTTCTGCTTCAGCAGATTCTATTTTAGATTGCTCCTTGATCTGATCAATTTTGCTTTTTCCGTCTCCACCACCACATGCTGTGATGATAAAAAGAGCGGCTATTGAAGTGATTGAGAATACTCTGTTCATGACATTTACTATTTAATGGTTCAAAGTTTTAAAGATTCGGATGTCTGAAACATGATCTTCTTCAGCCCCGATTATGATTTATGTTGTTATTTTAAGATTAGAAGATCATTTTATCTTTTATTAAGCAATATTTAAGGTGGTTTTATTCCTTTTGTAATCAATTCCGGATCCCTTATTTCAGTGGCAAGTAGTGTTTCATTCAACTGCTCACGTATCACAATGAATTTAAAATGTACCGGACAAGGATTTTCTCCGGAGCAGGTTTCCAGGCCAAGCACGCAATTCTCCATCAGTTTGTTTCCGTCAATTGCCCTAACTATATCAACCAGTTTGATTTCTCTACTACCCGCTAATTCAAATCCCCCGGTCGGTCCCTTGAATGAAACCAGCAACTCATTTTTCACGAGTTGCTGTAATATTTTGGCTGTAAACGCCACGGGTGAATTAATTGCCTCAGATATCTCTTTCACACCTGTTCTTCTTCCCTCCTGCTCATTGCCAGCAATGTAAATCATGATTTTGATGGCGTATTCACATGCTCTTGAAAACATCTCTTTCCTTTTGATTGCTAAGCTAACTACGGAATCTATTTAGGACAAATTTATCCTTTATTATTTTTAATGATTTTAACAACGATTAGAGTCCATCAGGAAAACAGATAATAATAGAGGTGTGAACTATTCATACAATTTTGTATATTTAGACATATGGGTAACCCCTCACCAGCTACTAGGTTATCGCTATCCCCTTTGGGAAAAAGATGGATGGATATTGCGTTGTTCTTTTTTCTATTGGTAGGTGTTCTGGGCACCCTAATGCGCTATTATTACGTCAATCCCATTTATTACCTTGATTACAAACACATCCTGCATGCACACTCTCATGTTGCTATGCTTGGATGGGCTTTTATGTTGGCCTCCGGAGCAATAATTTTCAATTTTCTGAAGGGCAAAATTGATGTAAAGAAGTATAAACTGATTTTCGTTTTGACTGTGATCAGTACCGTTGGAATGTTGATTTTTTTCACCATAAATGGCTATGGAGTTCTTAGTATAGCTTTTAGCACACTTCATATTTTCACTTCTTATATTTTCTGCTATTATGTATTCCGCGATCTTAAGTATTTGCCAGATTCTATAAGTAAAAAAATTATCCAGTGGGCCCTCTTTTGGATGATCCTTTCTACTATGGGAATTTGGATGATTGGCCCAGTCAGTGCAATAGCTGGCAAATCCAGCTCTTACTTTTACATGGCGGTACAGTTCTTCCTTCATTTTCAATTCAATGGATGGTTTACCTATGCAGCTATTGGCATTTGGATCTATCAGGTAGAGAAAAAACATCCAGCATTCAAGCTCTCCAACTCCACAATATTCCTGCTACATCTTTCTCTACTCTTGACTTATGCACTCAGCATTACCTGGAGTAATCCACTCTCAATTATATTCTACCTGAACACCGCTGGAGTTCTTTTGCAGGTAGTTGCTTTCTTCCTCATTTTTAAAAGAATATTTAAATACGAAAACCCATTCAAAACACTGGCTCAATGGCAGAGCTGGCTTTTCGCTCTTGGAATTTTATGCCTGATGGTTAAAGTGCTTGTTCAAGCCGCTGTAGCATTCCCATTTATCGCTGAGATATCATACACCATCAGAAACTACGTAATTGGCTTTATTCATCTCATCATGCTAGGTTCAGTCACTTTCACATTAGTTGCCATCATGCTAAATGAAAATTTTCTGGCTAATAACAAACTCACCCGATTTGGATGGGGACTTTTCTCCATCGCATTCATTCTCAAAGAACTCGCTCTTTTTTTACAAGGAACTCTTCTTTGGCTTAAAAAGGGATTTATCCCTCATTATCACGAGATTATTCTTGTCGTTACTGCTCTGCTCCCAATCGCCTTGCTCTCCGTCATTATTGGGCAGATAAGGAACACGAGACTTCAAACAATTACACTAAACTCTAAAATCAAATAATCATGAAAGTCTTTAATTATGTCGTTTTATGTGGTAGTTTTTTAATCATGGCAGCTTCCTGTGGAGGTGGCGAAGGTGATAAACGTCCAACAGCTGATGATTTCAAAATGGAAAAGAAAGCAGATCCCAAAGGAATTGGTGAAGTGAAAAGTGTAGAGCTCACCGATCCACTGGAGGAAAGCATGATAAAAAGCGGGAAAGCAATTTATGAGATGAAATGCTCCGCCTGCCATAAGCTCACTGACCAGCGGGTCGTTGGTCCTGGATGGGCTGGAATCACCAACAATAGACGTCCGGAGTGGATCATGAATATGATCACCAATGTGGATGTCATGCTAGACGAAGATCCGGAGGCTCAGAAGCTTTTGGAAGAATGTCTGACCAGGATGCCTAACCAGGGTGTATCTATTGGTGATGCACGAGACATCCTTGAGTACATGAGAAAAAATGACATGGAAAAAGTTGGTTCTAAAGATGAAGCAGTTTCTGGTGGATAATAACCTAAACCTTATTGAAAATTAAAAAACATAATCACTATGAATAACAAACTATTATCAATCCTAACATTCATCTCGATTATGGCCATATCATTTGGTTGTAGTCAAAGAGATGCTAAATCTGTTGTAGAAGGAGACGCAGCAGGGCAGGCATACGTGCCACCTGGTGAGTATGACGAGTATTACGCATTCCTTTCCGGAGGTTTCAGTGGACAAATCACGGCCTACGGACTACCTTCGGGTCGATTGCTTAGAGAAATCCCTGTATTTTCAATGTATCCTGAAAATGGATATGGCTACAGCGAGGAATCTAAGGCAATGTTCCAGACCTCTTATGGCGAAGTGCCATGGGATGACACACACCATATCGAGCTTTCTCAAACAAACGGGGAGTTTGATGGAAGATGGTTGTTCGTGAATGGAAATAACACGCCACGGATAGCACGTGTGGATCTTACCACTTTTGAGACGGTGGAGATTCTTGAAATCCCTGATGTGGCTGGATTACACTGTGCACCATTTATCACCGAAAACTCCGAATACCTGGTTTCAGGTACACGTTTTAGTGTCCCGATTCCACAGGAAGATGTGCCAATTGATACGTATAAGGAAAACTTCAAGGGCTTGATCAATTATGTTTCTGTTGATCAGGAAAGCGGTGAGATGGATCTGAAGTTTCAAATAGAAATGCCCGGCTACAACTATGACCTGGCTAGAAATGGTAAAGCTAAGTCCCACGGATGGAGCTTTCTGACCACTTATAATTCGGAAGGTGCTCATACCCTATTGGAAGTAAATGCTTCGCAAAAGGATAAGGACCTGCTTGCTATTATCAATTGGAAAAAAGCGGAGGAATATCTCGCTCAGGGTAAAGGAAAAGAGCGAACAACCTCTTACATGCATAACTTAGTAGATGAGGGATCAGGTATCGCATCGTCTGAAGAGATGACTTCCACGACTATCTTGAATCCTAAAGACTGCTCGGGAATGGTGTACTTCATCCCGGTACCTAAATCACCTCACGGCTGTGACATCAGCCCGGATGGTGAATACATTGTTGGAAATGGTAAGCTATCTGCTGATATGTCCATTTATTCTTTTGACAAGCTAATGGCAGCTATTGAGGCAGAGAATTTCGATGGTGAAATCGAAGGTATTCCGGTAATCAACTACGAAGCTGGACTTCATGGCATTTTACAGAAGCCGGGACTTGGACCACTGCATACAGAGTTTGATGACAAAGGCAATGCCTACACTACTTTCTTTATTTCTTCTGAGGTAGTGAAATGGGACGTTGAAAGTCTGGAAGTGCTTGACCGAATTGATACCTACTATTCTCCTGGTCACTTAGTGATTCCCGGAGGAGAAACACGCAAGCCTAGTGGAAAATATCTGGTGGCGATGAACAAGATCACCAAAGATCGGTATTTACCTACTGGTCCGGAGTTAGCACATAGTGCTCAGCTTTTTGATATCTCTGGTGAAAAGATGAAGCTAATCCTGGATTTCCCAACGAAAGGAGAGCCTCACTATGCGCAGGCTATTGCAGCTGATAAAGTGATGCCAAACTCTAAGAAGTACTACCCAATTGAGGAGAATGAGCACCCATATGCCGCAAAAGGTGAAGGACAGGCCAAAGTGGTTCGTGATGGGAATGAAGTACACGTGTACATGACTGCCATCAGAAGTCACCTTGCTCCTGATAACATCGAAGGAATCAAGATGGGTGATGAAGTATACTTCCACGTGACTAACCTGGAGCAAGACTGGGATGTACCTCATGGATTTGCGGTACAAGGTGCAAACAATGCAGAATTGCTTGTGATGCCTGGCCAAACCAAAACCCTGAAATGGGAGCCGTTTAAACCAGGGGTGTTTGCTTTCTACTGCACGGATTTTTGTAGTGCACTACACCAGGAGATGTCAGGTTACGTTCGTGTCTCACCTGAAGGGTCTGATACCGAACTTATGTGGGACCTTAATGATGAAAAAAAGAATGAGCCTTCTATGAGAGATATGGCTGAAGAAGAACAAGCAAGCGGTGATTAAATACTAGTCATCGATTGTAAGTCAGGTTTGGGCCTGTCAATTCTGAATTTTCCAGGTTTGGCAGGCTCTTTTTTAAAATCTTTTGAATGAGACCGTCCATGCAAAAATTACTTAAACCAAGAACGCTAATGATATTGTCAGTCATTCTACTGGCTGGCGTATTCCTTTTCCCATTGTGGCAAATCACATTGGAAGCTGCTCAGTTTCCCGGAGGATTGCGGCTAAATATCTGGATCAATAAATTCTCAGGTGACGATGGCACGGATAACATTATCCAAAACATCAATATTCTCAATCACTACATTGGCATGCAGTACATTGAGCCTGATTCAATTCCTGAGTTGAAGTATTTCCCTTATATTATTTATGGGATGATGGGACTTGGAGTCATTGCTTTTGCTATCAATAAAACCTGGAGTTACATAGGGTGGTTTGCGATTATGGCAATTCTTGGCGGACTTGGGGTTTATGATTTCTATTTATGGATGTATGACTATGGGCACAACCTGGACCCCAATGCACCGATAAAAGTCCCTGGCATGGTGTATATGCCTCCCCTCTTTGGAGAGAAAGACCTATTGAATTTTTATGTCAAGTCATATCCTCATCTAGGGACTCTTTTCCTTTCAGTGTCCATTTTATTTTCACTATTGGCAGCAAGAATAAAGAAGAAATCATGAGGACACAATTAAAGCTTTTATGGATAGCGTTGATGTTTTGCACATGCTCATGGAGTGAGGAGAAAATTAAGTTTGGAGAAGACCATTGTGTCTATTGTCGCATGTCTATCTCTGATCCAAGATATGGCGCATTGCTTGTTACTGATAAAGGTCGTATCAGGAAATACGATGCTGCCGAGTGCATGATCAATGATGTGAACGAAAATGCCATTGCAAGTCGAAAAATGATGGTCATCGCTTATGACCAACCGAAAAAATTGATCCATGTCGATTCAGCCTATTTCGTCATTTCAAGTGTATACAACAGTCCTATGGGTGCTAACATGGCTGCTTTTTCTTCGAAAGAAGCGATTACTGATAGCCTCGCTTTATTAACATGGCAACAAGCAAACCAGTCTATACTCAAATGAAGATGGTAATAAGAATACTTCATATTGCTTTAAGTTTTGTAATACTCTCTGCCAAAGCCACTGTTATAGAGGTGTCTGAGGGAGGATCGGTTACCATTGAAACGGCTATTAAAAAATGTGAGGATGGGGATACAGTCCTGATACGGAGTGGAACCTATACTGAAAATTCCATCCTGGTCAACAAAAGAATCACAATTTTAGGAGATGACAGGCCTGTCATAGATGCAGAAAATGAAGCTGCAGATATTTTTATCATTACCGTTGACAGTGTGAAAATTATGGGTTTAATCCTGAAGAATGTTGCTACAAGCTACCTAAAGGAATATGCCGCAATCAAAATCAACCGAGCTGCTCATGGTACCATCAGTAACAATCGGATTCTCGATTGCTTTTTTGGTGTGTACCTGGCTTATGCGAAAAACTATAAAGTCATTGACAATGAAATCATTGGCAATGCGAAAGATGAAGCTTCTGCAGGGAATGCCATCCATGCCTGGAAGGCGTCTAATCTGGAAATAGCTTACAATGAAGTGACTACACACCGTGATGGGATTTATTTTGAGTTTGTGGATGATAGCGAAATCCATCACAACAACAGTTATAGAAACTTACGATATGGCCTTCATTTCATGTTTTCCAATCGGGATGTTTACCATCACAATGAGTTTACTGATAGTGGTGCCGGGGTTGCCGTAATGTTCTCTAAAAATATTCATATGGATGATAATATCTTCAAAAGAAACTGGGGTGGAGCATCTTATGGCCTGCTGCTTAAAGAAATAAGTGACGGATCCATTTCCAACAATAAATTCATTCAAAATACCATTGGTATTTTGGCTGAGGGTGCGAGCAGATTGAAAATGAATAAAAATCAATTTACAAAGAACGGAACTGCCTTAGATATGAAAGGAAATTGTCTGGAAAATGAAGTCTCAGAAAACAACTTCCTCGCAAATACTTTTGATGTGGTGACCAATTCCAAATACAACACAAACTCATACAGCGCTAACTATTGGAGTAACTACTCGGGCTATGATCTGGATCGGGATGGAATCGGGGATATTCCTTACCGACCGGTTAATCTGTATGCTAAAATCACCCATGAGATACCTTCAGCCACGATCATGCTGCAAAGCTTTTTTGTACAGCTTCTTGACCTGGGAGAGCGCTTATTCCCCCAAATGATCCCTGAAGAATTGATAGATGAAAAACCAATGATGCGACCTTATAACTACAACCTATGATAAAGATTTCGCAGCTATCGAAAAAATACGGAAAGCAAACAGTGATTGATGATTTAACACTCGAATTTGATTCGGGAAAATGCATTGCATTGGTTGGCCCCAATGGATCAGGTAAAACCACACTTCTAAAGTGCATTTTGGGAATTGTTTATCCGGATCACGGAACAATCACCGTCAACGATCAGGCTATTCGCACCTCTCCTGCTTATCGGAAGCTCATTGGCTATATGCCACAGATCAATCGATTTCCTGACTCAATGCGTGTGAAGTCATTGTTTGACCTGATGAAATCCATTCGTTCAGATTGTAAGACATACGATTTCGATTTATATGATCAATTTGGTGTCGACGCTATGCTCAATAAAAAACTGAGTCATCTATCCGGTGGAATGGCTCAGAAGGTAAGCGCATCATTGGCCTTTCTTTTTGATCCTCAAATCATCATACTGGATGAGCCAACTGCGGGTTTAGACCCTCAGTCTAATGAGATTTTAAAGGATAAAATCAACCAGTCGACCAAAAGCAATAAATTAATTTTAATCACCTCACATATTCTGAATGACCTGGACGAAATCACGACGGATGTCGTGTACTTATTAGATGGGCAAGTGAACTTTCAAGACTCTTTGTCCAACCTAAGGTCACGTACGTCACACGAAAGACTAAACAAAATCATCGCCGAACTAACCAAATAACCCTTCATGCTTAAGATCAGTAAATTTATTATCTCGGATTTAGTCAGAAATAAGGTACTAATCGCCTACCTGTTGTTTCTTTCTGTCGTTGGCTGGGGGATTTTCTATTTAGAAGGTCAGCCTGAAAAGGCACACATGGTACTACTTCAGGTCACTTTAATCGTTGTTCCGATTTTTTCAATCGTCTTCACAGGCATCTATTTCTACAACTCTCGTGAATTTATCCTTCTGCTTCTCTCCCAGCCCATTCACCGTAAAGTCATTCTAAACAGCCAGCTGCTTGGTCTTATTTTTTCTCACCTGACCGCCTATGTGCTTGGAATTGGCCTACCCTTGCTCATTTTCTACAATAACCCATCAAGCTATTTGCTGATTATTACCGGGATTTTACTCACGATGGTATTTTCCTCCATAGCTGTTTTCGTAGGAGTTTACATTCATGATAAGGCCAAGGGCCTGGGGGCAATGCTTTTTCTATGGGCCTTTTTTGCGTTCATTTTTGATGGCCTGCTGTTGTTGTTTATGTTTCAGTATGGGGACTATCCTATTGAGCGGCCAGTAATGATCATTACATTGTTTAATCCAATTGATACCGCTCGAATCACGGTTATTATGCAAACCGAAGCTTCGGCTCTCATGGGCTTGTCCGGTGCAGTTTTTCAGAAGGTATTTGGAAGTAGTGTTGGAGTAGTTATTGCCTTGATTGACTTGGTGCTGTGGTGCTTTGTTCCTTATCTGTTTGCCAGATATAAGTTTATCAAAAAGGACTTTTAAAGTTGCTTTAAATCTGTTTACTCAGGGTTTACCACATAAAAAAATCACGATTTATTACC
Organism: Ekhidna sp.; assembly: GCF_965221965.1. Classification (GTDB taxonomy): domain Bacteria; phylum Bacteroidota; class Bacteroidia; order Cytophagales; family Cyclobacteriaceae; genus Ekhidna. The sequence goes on along the minus strand of NZ_OZ244926.1, from coordinate 1,477,610 downwards.
TCTTACTTATAAAGATATGTGACGTTAATTTATACTATGCGGTTAACGATCCTATCTATTCTTATCCTATTGGCTTCAATAAAACTTTATGGAAATAGAGGCTTTGAGCCATATACGGTCGAGAAAAAGATTCTGATCCTATCCATTCATCTGGATGCTGAGATGATGAGTCTCTCCAGGTATAAAAACCTTAAAGCCTTTTGCAGTGATATCAGCTACCGACAAGCCATTTTCGGGCTATTGGATCAAATCCATGAATATCATGATATGCTGGAAAAGGAACTGCAGATTACAACCTACAATCATTCTAAAAGAACAATCAGTCGGATCTTACGGCATATGGATCACCTGGACAGGAAATTCAATCCGGATGATTTCACAAACTTCTTTAAAGAACAGTGCTCCATACAATCAACTATAGAGAAGTACTCAGATCACTATAAAGCAGGGTTTGCCAGCCACTCTTACGGAAGCAAAGTATATGCACAAGAGGTGGTCATGTACCGATACCTTAAACGATTAACAAAAAGAGTAAAACGGATTAAAAGACATGTGGAGCACTTCTACATCAGAAGGAAAGTGTGGGAACACTAAGGACTTTGAACTAAACAGAAAGAGAAATGAAAAGCACAGCTAAAATCAAAAACACCATGACCATGCTGGAATACTGTAAACTGCTACTTAATAAGATCAGTTTCAGCGACGAGCTACTTAAAAAGGAATATCAAAAAGGACTCAAATATCTGAATCCCAAAGACCAGGAAGAGCTAAAGCAGTGGCTTCTAATGAAGGGGAAAGTAATTGAATAAATACCGAAGATATGAGATGGAAATACATTCTAAACAAGAAAAGGAACGAGACGATGATCCTGTTCTCTGTTCTGCTAATGATTGTCATGATCGGTTACATGCATAAAAAGAACCTATCGGACATGGAAGAAACTGTAACATCAATTTATGAAGATCGACTTGTAGCTAATGATTACATTTTCGAATTATCACAAAAAATAGCCGGTAAAAAATGGCACATGAGTAATGATCAGAATAATGAAGAGCTTACGAAACTAAATCATGAAATAAACATATTGATTGATGCATATGAGCAAACAAAACTTACCGTGGAGGAGAACTCATTATGGGAAAAACTGAAAAAGGATTTAGCACTTGCCAAAGAATTTGAAAATCAAATTCTTTATAATCCAAACTCAAATCAATGGTCTCAAATCCAACGTCACCTCGATAATCAGTACCAATTGATTCACACTGATTTAGAAGGGCTTTCTGTCATTCAAATTCAGGAGGGAAAAAGTCTCTTGGATGAATCACGGAAAATTATGGCTTCAAATAGCATCAGTAGGCGTCTGGAAGTCGCCCTCATTATAATTGTATTGCTTATCTTTCTGATGTTCAACTCAACCTATAGATTGGTTAGAATTAAGAACAAATGGCATAGTTCGTATAATTAATTAATACATGCGTTGGAAACTCAGTTTTGCACAAAGAATAAGAGCAGGTGCTGCCCTTGCAGTGGTTTTTCTATTAATTATTGCAACCAATCTGATCGATAAGAATCACTTTCGAATTGTTAAGGAAAACCTTACCACAGTTTATGAAGACAGGCTTTTAGCTAAAAACTACCTGTATCGAATATCAAGGCATGTCCAGCAAAAGAAAGAAGTCCTTCAAAGTGCAGACAATGATGAATCAGGAGAGCTTCACCTGGCAATAAATGATTCCATTGGAATGTTTATGGACAAGTTCGCCTCTACCAAGCTAACTGAGAGAGAGTCTCTTCGCTTCGAATCACTTCAAAAAAATATACAAGCACTGAAAAAGTTTGAGAACACTAGTGTTACCAGTGAATCTATAACCCCAGAGGCTCCCATATCAACAAACAGCGAGCAATACTTCGAGGCTGTTTTTCAGGATTTAGATGCATTATTCAAAATTCAATTAGAAGAAGGCAGTCGAGTGATCAGTAGCTCTAATCAAACGATACAATCAAGCGATCTCATCACCAAATTAGAAATCGGTGCTTTGATCATCATTGGCTTTCTTATACAACTTTTAATCTTTCTGAAACCGCTAAAGTCGTAAGGCAATCAGACTGCCTTGCTAAACTGAGGTTCCCGATCAGCCTTGCTCATCCTTGCATCCAGCGCAGTGCAAATCACCCGAATGACTTCTCTTCCCGCAGGTAAAACCTTCATTCCAATTTCATTATACGATATGAGACCTTCCTCCTGCAATTGATCCAGCAATTTGTAATTAAGCGCCACGCAATGCTCCATGAATTCAGACTCATGCCACGTCGTTTCAAAGTCACACATCAGATTCAGGATGTGCTTTCTGAAAAACAAGTCTTGTTTGGTGTGAATGTGGCCTTTTATGATTGGTAGCTCTCCCCTTTCTATTTGCTCATAGTACTTTGGAATGTTCTTCTCATTTTGAGCAAATCCGGACCAGCTATCGCTGATCGAACTCACACCCAAACCAATCAATAGTTTGCTTGTGAATGGCGTGTAGCCCATGAAGTTTCTGTGCAGCTCACCGTTTTTGCGTGCTTCAAGCAATTCATCGCCCGGCAGCACATAATGATCCATGCCCACCTCTTGATAGCCTGCCTGAGTAAAAGCCTCTTTTCCCAGCTGCATAAATCTCCACTTGTTATCCTCATCAGGCAAATGCTGTTCATACGATTTCTGTGCCGGACGCATGGATGGAACATGCGCATAACTGTAGTAGGCGATTCGCTCAGGTCTAAGTTGAATAATCTGATTCAATGTATTTTGAACAGACTCAATGGTTTGCCCTGGTAATCCATAAACCACATCATAATTGACAGAGGTATAGCCGATCTCTCGTGCCTTCTCAGTGATCGCTTTTACCTGCTCGAAAGACTGCATGCGATTGATCAGTTTCTGTACGTCCAGATCAAAATCCTGAATACCAAAGCTGACTCGATCGAAACCAAGTTCATGCAAAGTTTCCAAATGTTTTGAAGTCGTATTGGCCGGGTGCCCTTCAAAACTCATTTGGAATTCTTTGGAAAGGCTTGCTTTCTCAATGATTCCCGATAGCAAGCGATTGAGATTTTCTGGAGCAAAAAATGTGGGCGTTCCCCCTCCCAAATGGATTTCTCGAATCAACGGTTTCTCCGGAAGTTTTTCCAAATACAACTCCCATTCTTTCAATAAGTGATCAATGTAAGGCCCTTCAACCTGATGGTTTTTGGTGATTCGCGTGTTGCATGCGCAATAGGTGCATAGACTCTCACAAAATGGTAAGTGAATGTAAATGCTTACCTCCTTGCTGCTCTCCCAATAGGCGGATTGTAAGGTTTTTTCATAGGCTTTGATGGTAAAGCTTTCAGGCTCCCAGAAAGGAACGGTTGGGTAGCTGGTATATCGTGGAACAGGTTGATTGTACTTTTTCAGGTCTTGCATTCGAATCAAAATTTGACTCAAAGCTATGATCGTCGAAAAGGGCACGGTTTGAGGAATGCAAGGATGAAATATGATTTATGTCAGCCGGCGAGTCGCCGGAGACATTTTATTAGTGTTAAGCCGCTTAAATGTCATCATAATTTCAAACGAAGGACCTCATTCCCTACCCTCAGATACTTCGACAGGCTCAGCATGACACCAACCGCACAACTATAGCCCACAAACGGTAATCAAACCGGCGGCATTGGCCTGAACGAGTTGATTGAATTGTGGAAATGTGGTTAAGAGTCCACGTATTATCAGAAGTAAGCCTGACGTGATCGCAATAATGGGAATGGATCGGGGTATCAATGTTTTTACCCGTTGTGAGAAGATATTGCCGGCGAATGACAAGGTGATTAATGCGGGTAGTGTGCCTAAACCAAACAGGATCATAAATGCGGCTCCTTCAAGCGGATTTCCTAAAGCCACTGCTCCTGCTGCTGCTACATACGTAAGACCACACGGAAAAAACCCATTCGCCACGCCACTTAAAAACCATCGTCTCCTTGTAGAAAGGTTTCTCGAAAGAAAAGACTTCAGGAATTGATAAAATTGAGATTCAAAATAGAATCGTTCCAGTCTGTGCCGCACCGAAGGAACACCGTAAAGCAGGATCAACCCAAAGCCCAGAAAGAAGGCAAGAAATTTTTGTAATTGCATGAGTGCAACCGTAGCACCCAAAAGACCCAGCAACCCTCCAATTATAACGTAAGCAAGTATCCGTCCTACGTGATAGCTGGTAAAACCACTCTTAGATTGTTTTGGTCCCATAAAGGCCATCATCACCGGACCGCACATACCCACGCAGTGCAGACTTCCAAACAAGCCGATGATGAATGCCCCAATCATTTAACGTATATACTTGATTGTTGTAAATAGTCTGTTTCGTTCGTTTTCCAACTGATATTCACTCGGTAATTTCCCGCAATCAATTCAGCTTTGTCAATCGATTGTTTCAGACCTTTTTCAAGTGAAATTTCATACCTGCGATCAAACATTTTTCTAGATGGATGATAAAAGTGAATCTCACCTTCTGCCTCATCTGGAAATGTTAGCAAAATAGCGTCTGACGTTTGCTCCATCAACACCTGCTTCTCATCCTCTGCTGTATTCGACAGCTTATTCAGCTTTTGTTGGTAGGCAATCTCTTTCGCATAGTAATCCTCAGCCACCAGGTCAAAGTCTTCCTGAAAAGCTTTCACAACCATGTAGCCAATGAAGGCTGCAAAAAGCACAAAAGCCACTACTATTTTATTTCCCCAGTTCATGATTTTAAGTAGTTAGAAGTCAGGAGTAAGTAGTCAGAAGTTTTAAGTGGCATTTCAAACCCAACTACATAACTCGATTTATTTCGATGTTTAATATATCTCAATTGTCCATTATTCATTTTTAATTCTCAATTGCTAGTTCGTTGGGCCAAGAAACTTCGTTTTAACAGTCTCTACCAATTCATCTCCGGAATATACACCCACAGTTGCCATTGTACTCATGCTTTTAATATCCTCCGGATTCATGATGATAAAGAACGCTCCTTCCCCTATTCCCTGCTCTGCTAAATCTATTTTGCCACCAACCATTTGAATTTGTCCTTTTGGTTCAATGAGTTCAAAACGAACGTCCATTGCATTATTTGTTTTATTCACCATTTTCACCTGGTATAGGTTCGTGATCATCCCATCTTCCCGCTCTTGATAGAGGATTCCGGGTGTTCTCAATATGGTTGTTTCAAAATCCGAACGAATGAGCAATAGGGTAACTAAAACTCCCACCAGTGCAATCAGCACTCCGGAATACGCCTTCATTCTTGCAGTGAATTTGAAAGGCTTCTTTTCGGCAATATTCTCCTCCGAAGCATATCTGACCAACCCCCTGGGCTTACCAATCCTATCCATGATGGAGTCACATGCGTCGATACAAGCGGTGCAATTCACACATTCAAGTTGCGTCCCGTTTCGAATATCGATCCCAGTTGGACATACATACACGCATTGCTTACAATCAATACAATCACCTTTGCCCACAGCATCACGATCCTCGTCCTTTCTGAATTTTCCACGTTCCTCTCCTCGCTGATGATCATACGCAACCACCACACTTTGCTTATCTAAAAGCACACCCTGTAATCGTCCATACGGACAAATGGTGGTACAAACCTGCTCTCGCATTTGACTGAATACCCCATAAAATAGTCCGGTAAACACCACCATGGCAATGAACCCTGCAGTGTTTTCAGCAGGCCCTTGTTCTATGATATTCCACACCTCATCCACTCCCACCAGGTAGGCCATGAATGTATGCATGATCAGAGCACTAACCAGAATGAAAAGCGTATGCTTTATGGTTTTCTTTGTAATCTTTTCTTTGTTCCAGGGCAGCTTATCCAACTTTTTCTGAGCCATGTAATCACCCTCGATCCAATATTCAATCTTTCTGAATACGCCCTCCATAAAGATGGTCTGCGGACAGATCCATCCACAAAATATCCGACCAAACACAACCGTAAATAGGATAATAAAAACTAAAGACGCTAGCATCCCGATCACGAAGAGAAAGAAATCCTGTGGCCAGAAGACCTGACCGAAAATGACAAACTTTCGTTCTAAAATGTCGAATAACAAAAATGGCTGACCATCCACTTTTACAAATGGAGCACCAAACAAAAAGATGAGCAGGATGGTGCTTACGAGTGTACGGTAATTCGTGAATCTTCCTTTTGGTTTTTTCGGATAGACCCACACACGCTTTCCTTCTTTATCTACCGTCGAAAGGTGATCTCTGAAGGTCTCTTCAGCACTCTCCTGCTCCTGATATATGTCTTTTACGTCAGCCATTTATTTATCCCAAAACAGGTTAACAACATTCACCTTCTTCCAAAGCCGCCTCATCGTCTACATAGTCTGGATTTGTTTGGGGATCGGCCTCTTCAAGTTCTACTTCAGCATCTGGGCTTACGTCAGCTTCGTGTGCTCGTTCAAAAAGGTCACCTTGAGGCTCTTTAGGATTTGCTGGTGTTTGACCTTCCATCATATAGATATAGCTCGCCACTTGTTGCATCTTTTTCGGAGACAGCTGAGACTCCCATGAAATCATTCCTTTAGAAGGAACTCCGTATTTTATAGTAGAAAAGATAGCTGTCATATCACCGCCATGTAGCCAGTATTTATCCGTAAAGTTTGGTCCTACACCACCACCACCATCTGCTGCATGACATACCGAGCAGTTTTGCTCATAGATTGCCTTACCTGCATTTATGTCCGCTGTTTCAGTCATTAGAGTGACATTATTTTCATCAATCAGGTTATCTAATGACGCTAAATACACTTGCACCTCTTGCTTAGCTTTTAGCATCTCAGCCTGAAATTCATCCTCCTGTCTTGGCATATCAAGGAAGTAGAATCTGAACATGTATACGACAGCAAAAGCGATTGTGAAATAAAAACCATATAACCACCACGGTGGAAGTCGGTTATCTAATTCACGAATCCCATCATACTCGTGATCGGTTGCTACTTCGGCTTCTCTGGCCACAGGTACTGAATCGTTGAATCTATTCCAGAATCTTCTCCAGAACCCTACTCCTTCTTCACCTTCCTTAACCGGGATCAGTTCTTTCTCTTCTTCCACAATTCCCATCTCTGCTTTCTTCAGCTTCAATACCACACGCAGAGCCACTAGCAAGGTATACATGGCGATAATGGCTACAATAGCTACCAGCACCGCCAAACCCAGAACAATCTCGATCTGGTACTGCTCAAAAAAGGACTGTTGTGAAGCCGCTTCCTGACCGAAAGTCAGTCCGGGTAACACAAAAATGAGTGTCATTAATATGTATTTAAGATTGCTCATGGTCAGTTTCGTTTTCGTTCAACGGAATATTTGAAATGTCATTGAATAGCTTCTTATCTACTTTTAATACATACACAGTTAGTGCAATAAAGAAGACAAAGAAGATGACAAAGGAGATCACGGGATAGATTTCTATCCCCGCGATGGTCTCCATATGATGTTTTATAAATTTTAGCATTGCTTCTAATCTTTAAGGTTATTCATCAGCCTCAGCCACACCTTCCACATTCTTGATATCGGTTCCCAGTCGCTGCAGGTAAGCGATCAACGCAATAATCTCTGCGTCACTGCTCATCTTTATTCCCTCCATTTCAAGTCCTTTGGAAATCAATGCCGCTTGAGCTTCTGCATCTGCCACTGCTTCCTGATCAAATCCTTCCGGGTAAGGAACACCCAAGGTCTGCATCGCTCTGATCTTGGCCGGAGTTCGCTTCTTATCCCACTCCTGCTCAAAGAGCCAAGGATATGGCGGCATAATTGAACCTGGAGACATACTGGTCGGATCAAGCATGTGGTAGAAGTGCCAGCTATCCGGGTACTTACCTCCTACTCTGTGCAAATCCGGACCTGTTCGCTTGGATCCCCACTGGAATGGATGATCATACACAAACTCACCGGCCTTGGAGTACTCCAAATCTGCAGGATCGTATCTCATCACTTCTGATCGGAATGGACGAATCATCTGTGAATGACAGGTGTAACATCCTTCCCTCACATAGATATCTCGTCCGTTCAACTCTAATGGCGTATATGGTTTAACCGTAGAAATCGTAGGTACATTGCTTTGGATCAGGAATGTCGGGATGATCTCAATAGCTCCACCAATGGCAACCAAGATCAAACTCCATACGAGCATTCGTACCGGCTTCCATTCAAAAATTCGTCTATGCCAGTGCTCACTCTTCTCTGGCTTGTAGTCTTTCATCAATGGTGCAGCTTGTGCTTCCGTGCTTGGCTGGAATTTGCCAGAACGTGCAGTTTTAACAAGGTTAAATACCATCACAAATACACCGCTCAGATAGAGTAATCCACCGAATGCTCTCAGCGCATACATCGGAATGATCTGAGTTACCGTCTCAAGGAAGTTGCTGTAAACAAGCGTTCCATCCGGGTTAAACTGTTTCCACATCAAGCTTTGGGTAAAACCTGCCCAGTACATCGGAATCGCATAGAACAGAATTCCCAGCGTACCAATCCAGAAGTGTACATTCGCAAGTTTCTGAGAGTGAAGCTTCGTTCCGTATAGTTTTGGAATGAGGTAGTAAAGCATAGCGAACGTTAAGAATCCGTTCCAGCCCAGTCCTCCTACGTGTACGTGAGCCACAATCCAATCGGTAAAGTGGCCAATTGCATTGACATTCTTCAATGAAAGCATTGGTCCTTCGAAGGTGGCCATACCATAACACGTTACAGCCACAACCATAAATTTCAGAATAGCATCTTCTCGAACTTTATCCCATGCACCTCTCAATGTCAAAAGCCCATTTAGCATACCACCCCAGGATGGTGCAATCAACATTACCGAGAAAACTACCCCAAGTGACTGTGCCCAATCCGGCAAAGCATTATACAACAAATGGTGTGGGCCAGCCCAGATGTAGATGAATATCAGTGCCCAGAAGTGAATAATGGAAAGTCTATACGAGTAGATCGGACGGCCTGAAGCTTTAGGGATGAAGTAGTACATCAACCCTAGGTAAGGAGTGGTCAGGAAGAATGCTACCGCATTGTGACCATACCACCACTGCACCAATGCATCCTGTACACCGGCATACCATGAGTAGCTTTTCATGAAGTCAATCGGCAACTCAAATGAGTTTACGATGTGAAGCATAGCTACCGTCACGAAGGTGGCAATGTAGAACCAGATGGCGACATAGAGATGACGCTCCCTTCGTTTGATGATGGTCATAAACATGTTGAGGCCAAATACCACCCAAATCAATGCGATGGCGATATCGATTGGCCATTCCAATTCAGCATACTCTTTACCGGAAGTCATTCCAAGAGGTAGCGTGATTGCTGCTGCCAGGATGATGATCTGCCAGCCCCAGAAGTGAATCTTACTGAGCAGGTCGCTATACATCCTTGCTTTACACAATCGCTGAAGGGAATAGTACACCCCGGCGAAAATTCCGTTCCCCACAAAAGCAAAAATCACCGCATTGGTATGCAGTGGTCTTACTCGTCCGAAGGTGGTGTACTGTAATCCGAAGTTGGCTTCCGGCCACACGAACTGGCATGCAACAAGAAGGCCCACCGACATGCCGATAATCCCGAATACCGTGGTAGCTATCAGGAAGTTTCGAACCGTGGTGTTGTCATAATGAAAGGTCTCCAGACCTACTTTTTCGTTGTTTTCTGACATTGGTCACTAGGTTTATTACTACTCTTACTATTTGATTGGGCCGAAGACCCTTCCTCCTCAAAGAGGATCCGAACTGATGGTGTATAATCATCCTCAAACTGCCCCGAACGAGACGCCCATAAGAACGCTGCGAGGAAGCTACCAGCCAGTAAAAGGCTACATGCGATGAGAATAAATATGACACTCATAATCCGATGACAAGATTAGCGGAGTGCTAAAGGTTGGTTGATGAGAGGTGTTAGGGACAGAGATGATTTTTGTCAGGTTGCCATCCACACAAGCCCACTCTAACAACATCTATCAGCTTTCCGCTATAAAAGTATAAATTAATGAAAATAAAGGCAGATAACAACTTATTGAATATGAGCATTAAGTCATGACTATAATCATCCCTCATTGAAATGATTGTCATTCCCCTAGTCTTCCGTTATTATGAGCATTGCAGTTGAGTTAACATTTAATTTCAAACATTATGACAATATCATCTCAACAGGTAATTGGTGAGCTGGTAGCCAAAGACTACCGAACAGCCACTGTATTTAAGGAAAGAAACATTGACTTCTGTTGCAATGGTGATCGCACCATCCAGGAAGCCTGTGATTTAAAAAAGATTGATTCAGAGGATGTAATAAAAGCCATAAATAAAATGCTAAACGAATCAGATATGTCTACCGACTATATCGCAAAACTGTCCCCGGAGGACCTGGCAGATTATATAATCGAAAAGCACCATGCGTATGTAGAAAAGCGATTACCGGAAATAAAGACTTACTTAAAGAAATCCGCTACTGTTCATGGCGAACACAACCCTGAACTCATCCAGATTCGGGACTTATTTGAGGCCTCTGCCGGGGAACTGGCTAAGCACATGAAAAAAGAAGAAATGATCCTTTTCCCATTCATCAAAAAGATGGCAAAAGCTAAAGCATCAGGAGAGCCTTTAGATGTGCCTCACTTTGGAACTGCTGAAAACCCTATCCGAATGATGAAGGATGAACATGCCAATGAGGGCGAGCGTTTTAGGGAAATAGCTGAGCTAAGTAATAACTACACACCTCCATTGCATGCGTGCAACACCTATCGGGTGAGTTATGCCATGCTGAGAGAGTTTGAGGAAGACCTGCACAGGCATATACATTTGGAGAACAATATTTTATTCCCAAAAGCATTGGAAATGGAAAAAGAACTGCTCGGGCACAGTCAGAAAGATCACATTGATGCCTGACAAGGATCATTTCTAAAACGGACGATTTTGATCATTTTAGTTTTATAAATCGAGGATCATGGAACCATCCATATTTATCGCCCGGACACTTGGTGTCATCTATCTCACTGTAGGAATTGGGCTTTTTCTTTTCAGAGAGACCTATATTCTGGCATATCGCAAAATCCTGGAAAACCCGGGTTATGCGCTACTTGGGGGATTCATAGCAATTGTGGGTGGAATGGCCATGGTAAGCTATCACAACTTATGGGTCAGTGACTGGCGGGTGCTCGTTACTATCGTTGGTTGGATTGCCTTAATCAAAGGAATATTGTTACTCTTGATTCCTCCCTATACAAATCTGTTTAAAGGTCTTCTGCAAATGCAAAAAGGAAAAGGAATAACCATTACCGCCATACTAATGGGTGTAATTTTTACCTATTTGGGGTTTTTCCGTTAGTATCTAAACCAACAGATTCAGGGTAGACTCACAGGCGATCGAAAATTATGAATTAGTCTATCATAAATGGCTAAATTGAGCGCGTGGATATACATGCAAAATTCCTTGGTGGTGCTGGCTCTGTAACCGGATCCAAGTTTCTTCTGACGGTAGATGATTTCAGTCTGCTAATAGATTGCGGACTTTTTCAGGGACTAAAAGAATTAAGGCTAAGAAACTGGGATGAACTCCCGGTAGATCCAGCGTCCATTGATTCAGTGGTACTTACTCATGCACACATTGATCACTCCGGTTATCTCCCCCTCCTTTTCAGAAACGGCTATGGCGGAGAGGTTCACTGCACAGAGCCCACGAAAGATCTGGTAGAAATCCTATTGACGGATAGTGCAAAACTCCAGGAAGAGGAGGCAGAGTTTGCCAACAAAAAAGGTTATAGTAAACACAATCCAGCCAAACCCCTGTATACTGTAAAAGATGCTGAAGCTATTTTTCCTGCTATTAAAACCCATGCATTTCATCGGTCATTTAGGATCAATAGCAACATAGAAGTCAAATTCTTCCACGCCGGTCATATCCTGGGAGCAGCAAGCGTGGAAGTTAAAGTTTACACCAGTCAGGGGGTGAAGACCATGATATTTTCCGGTGACCTTGGCCCCTTTCATAACCCGCTTCACCTCTCACCGGAGTATCCAAAGAACGCGGATATCCTATTCATGGAATCAACCTATGGTGCCAGAAACCATGAGCCTTTAGATATGGAGCTGGAGATTAAGAAGATCATCGAAGAAAGTGATCGACGAGGTGGGTGTATTGTCATACCTGCCTTCTCGCTGGGCCGTACTCAACTGATCCTTTATTACTTGTGGAAGGTCTTTCAGAATATTCGATCACGCCCCATTTATTTAGACAGTCCAATGGCCATTAGTGTTACCCGACTTTACAAACTGTATTCACGCTACCATAGACTCAAACCGGATAGTGATTTTGGCCATCACATTTTTGATGCCCCCTTCGTGCACTATGTGACTGAGCAAAGCCAGTCTCGTGTACTAAACACCATTAAGGATAGAGCCATCATCATTTCAGCAAGTGGAATGGCAACAGGCGGGCGGATATTGCATCACCTGTATCATCGGCTTCCTAATGAGCAGGACATCATCATGTTTACGGGCTTCCAGGCAGTCGGGAGCCGAGGCAGAGATCTGGTCGATGGAAGTTCATCCGTAAAGATTTTTGGTGAGGAAGTTCCTGTAAAGGCCAAAGTCCTGAATATGCATGGACTTTCCGCTCATGCCGATCAGCAGGAGCTGCTGGACTGGTCTGGTCATTTACCTGATGGGCCTAAGATGACCTTTCTTATACATGGTGAAAGGGAAGAATCCGATGCACTACACAAAAAAATAGCTGAGCGAGGATGGAACGTAACCACTCCAGATTACATGGAATTGCACACGCTCTTTGATCATGTTTAGTTGTCGATGATTAAGGTCATTTCCGACTCTGAACTATCTCATTGTAAAGATCAAAAACCAACCTGAGATTAGCACTATTAAATAAATGTAGAACGCTAAATTGTAAAGTCATGTCACTGATCAAGCGAGATTTTCCGATGCTTACCAATCTCACCGATTTTTTTGATGACGATTGGCTTCAAGCGCGATTTGCAAAGGACTGGACTCCGGCTATCAACGTCGTAGAAAATGATGAAAACTACGAAATTGAAGTAGCTGCTCCGGGTATGAGGAAACAAGATTTCCAGGTGAGCATTGAAAATGGTGTACTTACCGTTACCGGAAAGACAGAAAAAGAAGAGGAAGAAAAAACGAAGAACTACACTCGACGAGAGTTTAGCACTCGTTCTTTCACCAAAGCCTTTACTTTACCGGATAATGTGGATGAGGAAGCCATGAAAGCTAAGTATGACGATGGTATTCTGCGATTAACCATCGCCAAAACCGAAAAAGTGTTGCCTCCTAAAAAAGAGGTGCATATTGATTGATCTTTTTCACTTATGAGGTTGTTATATCTGTGTAAAATCAGATATGCAACCTCTTTCTATTATAAGACATGTCAAAATTCAATGAACTGATAAATGGAGATCAACCGGTGCTTGTTGATTTTCATGCAACCTGGTGCGGTCCATGTAAAACCATGGCTCCTGTGTTGGAAGAATTGAAGAATGAGATTGGCGGCAAAGCCAGAATCATCAAAATAGATATTGATAAAAATCAGGCTGCTGCCCATAAATTCAATGTGAGGGGTGTGCCAACCTTTATTCTCTTCAAAAACGGAAAACAGCTTTGGCGTCAATCCGGTGCGATACCTAAACACATGCTCGAGCAAGCGATTAATCAGGCATTATAAATCTTCTTCATAGCGCCTGAGTTTATTTCTCATAGACGTCACTTCCGATTCTAATCGGTCAATTTTGTCCAGCAAATTGAATATGGTATCTATGCCTTCATGATTGATATCCAGCTCCATGTGTAGACGGATCATCCGCTCGATATCTCCGACTTTGTCCCGATGTACATAATCAACCTGCTTCTCAGTATATATCTCTATCAGATCCAACTCATGCAAACGGGAGAAGAATGACATATCCACTTCATAATGGGTGCAGAGAATCTTGAGCGCTACTAATTCGTCCTGGTTCATGATGTTCTAAGTTTTGACAGTTCCTGAAACAATTCCTTTTCCCTGGTGCTAAGATTGGAAGGAAGAACCACATTGAAAGTGATGTACAGGTCTCCAAAAGAACCTTCCTTTTTATAGACAGGAAAACCTTTGCCTTTGAGTTTCACCTTTGACCCGTTTGGGGTCTCCGGCTTCACTTTGAGCTTCACCTTTGCATCAAAAGTGTCAACAGTTATCTCGTCCCCTAATAAGGCCTGGTATAAGCTTATATCAACGGTCTTATGCAGGTTATCCCCATCCAACTTAAATGGAGTAGTATTTGAAATAGCAAAGCGGATGTAAAGGTCACCTCTGGGTCCGCCATTCACTCCCGGAGCTCCTTGCTCCTTGATTTTGATTACCTGACCATCTTTGACACCAGCAGGTATGGTCAGACGAATATTCTTACCATCTACCGTCAGTGTGCGTTTATGTGTCTTGTAAATATCTCGAAGGTCCAGGCTTAACTCTGCATTATAATCAGCCCCTTTGAATTTGACTTGCCTACCCTGACCTCTTCCTCCAAAACCACTGCCAAACATGGATTCAAAAAAATCCGAATAGTCTCCTTCTCCGAAAGGTGATGAAGAGTACCGCTGGCTACTTTGACGTTGCTGTGACTGTTTAGCTTTTTCGAACTCTTCTGCATGTTTCCAGTCCTTGCCATACTTATCGTACTTTTTACGGTTGGCCGGATCACTTAAAACTGCATTGGCTTCATTTATTTGTTTGAATTTTTTCTCGGCCTCTTTATCATTCGGATTCAAGTCCGGATGATACTTCCGGGCCAGTTTTCGATAGGCCTTCTTTACCTCATCGGCTGTGGCCTTCTTATCTATTCCAAGAACCGCATAATAGTCTATGAACTCCATAATAGTTTCTAATAAAACATCTAATAAATGAAGTCAGACGAAAAGTTAATTAAGCTGTCACTGGGTTCAAAACCTCAATCTTAGGCTTCATAATCACTTTGGACTTGATCGAATTGGATATCAGGCAGGCTCTCTCTGATTTTTCCAACACACGTTCTGCTCTGCTTCTCTCCTTTTCATCATAGATGGTCACCTTGGGTTCCAGTATGATCTCAGTCATTAAAAACTTACCATCGACTTGTTCAAGCTTTCCCTTGGAGTTGCAACTAAAGTTTTCAAATTCCAGTTTAGAGTTTTCCGCAATAGCCAAAAATGTGGTCATGAAGCAACTACTCACTGATGCTGTAAACAAATGCTCAGGCGACCAGATGCCTGGGATTCCTTTTGGAAATTCCGGTGGTGTAGCGACCTCAATACAGCTATTCGCTTCTTTATTCAGCTCCGGTGAGCACATAACTCCTTTGCGCTCCTGATTCCAGTTGATATCTACGTTATAATAATGCGGTTCCATTTGTTTTTTATTTAATTAAGCGTAAAAATGGACTTGAGTCGGATTAATTCTAATGACTTAGGTCATTGTGGAGCTGGATTTTGATCAGTATGTGAAGTCAATATATCCCCCTAAAATCCTTACCAACCCATGCCACCATCAAGGTCACAAAACCTACGACAGTCACCGAACTGATCGGCATTAGAATTGCTGAAATGAGAGGAGTAAGATGTCCACTCATGGCAAATGAAAGCCCAACGATGTTATAGAGGAAAGAAATCCCAAAAGCCGTGAAAACAATGGTAATCACTCGTTTCGAAAACCTGAGAATCCCGGAAATGCCTGTCACCTTCTCTGAAGTGAGGATGGCATCACATGCCGGTGAGAACTGGTGAATATCCTCGGCAATCGCGATCCCGGCAGAAGCTTCCTTCAAAGCACCTGCATCATTGAGTCCATCTCCCACCATCAGAAGATTACCTTTTGATGCTTTGATGTAGTTCAACTTATCCAAGGGCTTCTGATTAAATAATGTCTCATCAAAATAGGGCGCTAAATGCTCTTTTTCTCCTTCATTATCCCCTGAGAGTAATCGAAGAGAAAAGTTCGATTTTAATTTTTCCAGCATAGGAAACACACCATTTCGATAGCTTGATTTGATTATGAAACATCCCTTTTTATCACCAATGCTTACAAAAACCTGGGATTCATTGATCTTTTGATTGGAAACGGTACTAAGGAAAGAGGCCGAGCCTACTTTAATTTCGACCCCATTCACTTCAGCAGTGAAGCCTTTACCTGTTTCTTCATTAAATGAGGTGATAGGATACTTCCCTTCAGCAGGTAGTTCATGGTGGATGATTCGACTCAGTGGATGGGCAGAATTACCAAGTGCTGACCTTAATAGCGCCACATCATTTTTATCCAGATCATCGCCCTGATAGTCCATTCCAGAATCAGTGGTTGTCAGCGTACCGGTCTTGTCAAAGATGATGGTGTCTACTTTGGCAAGGGATTCAATCACCTCAGCATTTTTGAGATAGAGACCGTTCTTTCCGAACTTTCTCATGGCATGACCATAAGCAAAAGGAAGCACAAGCGCGAGCGCACACGGACATGCCACAATGAGTACTGCGGTTACTGAATTCCAAACGAGGGATGGATCATTATACCACCAGTAAACACCAGTCACAATTGCCAATAAAATAATCGTCAATGTGAAATATTTACTTATTTTATCTACCCAGGTATGAAGGTCTGCCCTTTCCTGTTTTCTGAAAGAGTCAGTGTTCCATAGGCTGGTCAATTCACTATTATCTACCGTCTGAGTCAAAGAAACCGCTAACTCTGTTCCCTTCTGCCTGCCTCCGGCGTACACCTGCTGCCCTTCTGTCCTGCGTTCGGGTTTTGATTCACCTGTAACAAAGCTATAGTCGATATTTCCCTTCCCTGATACCACAATGCCATCAGCCGGTATCAGCTCATCGTTGTGAATGACTACTATGTCTCCTTTTTTGAGCTCTTTTAATGGTCTTTGGATTTCTTTTCCATCTACACGACAGGTGACTGATACTGGGAAGTAGGAAGTGAAATCCCGATCAAATGAAAGTGCCTGATAGGTTTTTCCCTGATACCACTTCCCAATGAGCAGAAAGAAAACCAGACCTGCCAGGGAATCAACATACCCCATACCTGTTCCGGAAATGATCTCATATGAGCTCCTTCCAAAAAGTGTCAGAATACCCAAAGCAATTGGGACATCAATATTTAGATTGCCATAACGGATGCCCTTCCATGCCTTTTTGAAATAATCGGCGGCAGAGTATAAAACGATAGGGAAAGCCAGCGCAAAATTGATCCAGTTGAAGACTGTTTTGAAATCTTCTGTCAAAAGGAAGTTACTATCTAAATACTCCGGCATACTCATCAACATGGCATTACCAAAACAGAAACCTGCCACAGCTACCTTTGCTCCAATATTCGTTTTAGTCACCTGATTTTTAGTCTTATCCAGACTACTCAGCGATATACCGGGAGCATAGCCCAACTGTGAAAGTAAAACCGCTAATTCCTTTAAAGACTTCTGATGATGGTTGAATGTGATTGTTACCTCTCGTTTAACAAAATTGACTTCCGAACGGATCACAGCTTTCTCCAGCTTAGGTAAATGCTCCAACAGGTAGATGCAGGAGCTGCAATGAATACCAGGCAAAAACCACCTGACTACTGAAAGATCTTCGCTTTTGAAGCGAAGCAGCTGTTTTTGAATGTCGTCATTATCAAGAAAAGCATACTTTCGTTCAGCCTTGAGTTCAGATAGCGACTTGTTTTCTTTAGAGGTTTCAGAATAGTATTGATTCAGATTGCTCTGATCCAAT
This sequence comes from Ekhidna sp., assembly GCF_965221965.1. Taxonomy (GTDB): domain Bacteria; phylum Bacteroidota; class Bacteroidia; order Cytophagales; family Cyclobacteriaceae; genus Ekhidna. The sequence continues at coordinate 1,459,829 of NZ_OZ244926.1, read as the reverse complement.
AGCTCATAGACTGCCCTGCAACCATAGCAGCAAAAATGATGACTATCCGCTTCTATGGATTCATCACAAGGGTCACCGCAGTGGTGACACTTAAGCTCCTCAGCTTGCAATAGCTCCATGCATAGACCGATTTGGAACGATCATCACCGGCACACCACTCTCTTTGATCACCCTGATGGTATGGCTACCAATATCGTTATTTTGACCGTTACTATTAATCCCCACAATCACTAAATCAAATTTATGGTCTTTAATGAACTGAAGCATAGTTTCTTCAACATTTCCTGAAAGGACCACATTTTTAATTCGATCGTCAGAGAGGTCAGATATATCATGCGACAGTTGATTCATCCGCTGCTTTACTTCTTCCAAATGACTATCATTGACTTTAGACCCGTTTTTATGGGCGTATTTTGAGGAAAGCGGATAGATATGCAAAAAAGAGATGGTGGCATCTCCGTTTAGCTTTGACAGCTCCAATCCTACCTGGGCCGCATTCCAGGACGCAGGGGAAAAGTCAGTAGGGATTAATATACTCGAGATCACGCACAGTTCATTTAAGATTCAAAACTAGGTGCCTCGATTCCTACAAAAGTTGACATTCATCAAGCCAGTAATTGAATTTTATCATTTAGGCGTATTAGGTTTACTGTGAAGTTTTAATGAGATGAAATCAGGAGATAAGGAATCCGTATCAAAAGAAGATTTAGGGATACTCGAAAAGTTGTTTAGAAGCTCTGGGGAAGGAATTATGCTTTTTAATAGCCAAGGCGAAGTGATTATGATCAATCCCCGATCAGGTGAGATGTTTGGTTATGAAGAAGCAGAACTGATAGGTGAAAAGGTTGAAAAGCTTATTCCTCAAAAATCAAAAAAACGACACGAGACATATCGCAAAGAATATATTGACAAACCAACTCCACGCCGTATGGGAGTAGGTCGAGATTTGAATGGACTCAGGAAGGATGGAAGTACTTTTCCACTTGAAATCAGTCTTAGCAATATGAAGCATAAGGGAGAAACGCTAGTGATTGCTTTTATAACAGATATCTCGGTAAGAAAGGAACAGGAGAAGGAACTTGAAGAACAAAGGCAAAAACTTGAAGAATATACCTCTGAACTAGAGAAGAAGGTAAAAGACCGGACCAGTGAACTGGAGCATATGAATCTCGGGCTTCAGAGCCAAATCCAGGAGCGAAAGCTAGCTGAAGAGGCACTGAAAGATAGTGTGGAAGATTTAAAAAAGGCAGAGCAGGAAATCTTGAAGTCACTAGAGAAAGAAAAGGAATTGGGCGAACTAAAGTCGCGCTTTGTGTCTATGGCCAGCCATGAATTCAGAACTCCGCTTACCACCGTATTATCTTCAGCTAATCTGATCGCCAAGTATACTGAGTCTGAGCAACAGGAAGCACGTGAAAAGCATGTCAATCGCATTCAAAAAAGCGTTCAGAATTTAACCAATATTCTCAATGACTTTCTTTCCCTTGAAAAGCTTGAAAGCGGGGTTCAAAAGGTCCAGTTCAGTGAAACCGATGTTAATGCGCTGATACAAGAAGTTGGCGAAGAAATGGGGCAAAGCATAAAGGTTGGTCAGGAAATAGTCATATCGGGGAAAGCACCTGTTCTATATACAGATGAGCATATATTGAAAAATATACTCTTCAACTTAATTTCTAATGCCAGTAAATATTCTTCCGAAGGTGACCGGATAGAAATAGTCATAGAAAACGATAACGCACTCAAAATCCATGTTGTGGATCATGGAATTGGTATACCGACGGCAGAGCAGAAAAAAATGTTTGATCGATTCTTTCGTGCAGGAAATGCAACCAATATTCAGGGAACCGGACTTGGACTTAATATTGTAAAAAAGTATGCAGACCTGTTGAGAGGGGACATTTCATTTAAAAGTGAAGAAGGCAAGGGAAGTACATTCACACTCTCACTTCCTGCTAACTAACCTTCCCTGCAATTGATTTTTTCTTAAAAAGATAGATCATCGGACCTATAATGGGCAGGAGAACGATCACAGCAAACCATACCATCTTTTTATTGTAAGAAATTTGCGTCATCAAAATATCCACCATTGCGTACACAGCTACTGCCGCTGCGAACAACGCTATGTATAACCAGAAACTCATATTCGTATTTTTTATCAAATTAAGTGTGTTTTTCCGTTTTACCTGATGAGTTTCCTTAGCCACGCGAATGATAATCGTCAGTCTTTTTAGTAATTTGGCAAAATCTGTTTATTCCCTAGACCCATGAACAAACAACGTATTCTAGTTATCGAAGATCAGGACGATGTAAGAGAGAACATCGTAGAGCTACTGGAACTGTCCAATTATCAGGTGGAATCTGCTCCAAATGGAAAGGAGGGTGTAAAAAAAGCACTATCAACTCCTCCTAGCCTCATTTTATGTGACATCATGATGCCCGAGATGGATGGCTATGAGGTACTCTACCTTTTATCCAAGAATCCGGAAACCGCCTCTCTCCCATTCATCTTCCTGACTGCCAAAGCAGAGAAGACTGATTTCCGAAAGGGAATGAATATGGGAGCAGACGACTACATCACTAAACCTTTTGAAGAAATGGAGTTGCTGGGTGCTATTGAACGAAGATTAAAGAAGTATGAAGACCTTTCCAGTGTCTCTGAGATAGATCAATTGGTTCAAAAAGCCGCGAAGTATCAAAACATTCAGGATCTCGAAAAAGAACGAAAAACACAGAATTATAGGAAAAAGGAAATCATCTATCGAGAGGGTGATTATGGGAATTTTGTCTACAAAATTCTAAAGGGTAAAATCAAAACTTATCACATCAATGAAGATGGAAAAGAGTTTATTCATGATATCCGAAAGGAAGGAGATTTTTTAGGAGAACAATCCGTCATCCAGGATGCATCAAGGACCGAATTTGCAGAATGCATGGAAGATGCTGAGCTTTTGCTAATACCTAAGGATGACTTTCAGGAGTTGATATTTAAAAACAGAGAGATATCCGGCAAGTTTATTAAGATGCTTTCCAATAATCTATCTCAGCGTGAAAAAGAACTCATGGAGATGGCTTACAATACCGTAAGAAAGCGAACAGCTGATTCGCTAATGAAATTATATGAAACCTATGCCGGAGATCAAAAGAAAGTCACTTTGGAAGTCTCCAGAGCAGATCTGGCAGGAATGGTGGGTACAGCCACTGAATCTGTGATTAGAATCCTATCTGAATTCAAAAAAGATCAGTGGATCGAAATTAATGGTAGTTCAATAACTATTCTTGAACCGGAAAAAATCCAGGCAGTGAAGTTTTAGTTGTCTCACACGAGATGAGTTTGTAGTTTTTCGAGCTCCCCTTCTACCTCATCTAAAAATGATGGTAGATCATTCCAAAAGCCTTCGGATTTATAGTCAGGCATTCTTGAGGCCAAATCCTTCAAATCAAGATTGGCAAGGTTAGATTTCATTTTGTGCAGATAATTATAAGTATGCTCTCTGTCCTGTAAATCAAGCGACTCCCGACTCCCCTTCAGGTCATCACCAATCGACTTGACAGCCATGCCGGCAATCATCATTACTTTGTCCTTATCCCCGCCCAGTACTTCTGTGAGAAATTTAAAATAAGAACCTTTATCAGCATCCTCAGCGGATTCTCTTACACCTGATTGTGCTTTATTTCCTAGCCTGCTGACTTTCTCAAATAGATCATGTGGATCAAATGGCTTGGAAACTATTTCATCCATTCCACTATCCTCCATTTTGGCACGAGATTCCGCCAGCGTGCTGGCCGTTAATGCAATGATTGGGAGTCTTTTGAAATAGTCATCTTTCATCGCTCTGATCTTTTTGGTTGCTTCATATCCATTCATCACCGGCATGCGCACATCAATGAGCATCAGATCAAATGCTTTGCTCTTTATTTTTTTGATTGCCTCCTTTCCGTGATTGGCAATATCCACTTCCACTCCCCATCTATTCAAGAATCCTTTTGCTATTTCCTGGTTTGCAGGATTGTCCTCAACCAATAGTACGTGCAAATCAAGCTTAGCCTCATCTATCTTCTTTAGTTTCTTCTCCTCATGCACCGCAGTGGATTCTTCCAGAGGCAGGCTAAAAGTGAAAGTTGTTCCTTCATCAACTTTTGAAGCCACGGTTAGTTTACCACCCATTAGATCCACCAGGTGTTTTGAAATGGAAAGCCCAAGACCAGTACCCCCTGCTTTAAGTGATTGAGGGTTATTTATCTGCTTGAATGATTCGAAGATAGTCTCCAATTGATTATCAGGGATACCTATGCCTGTATCGATAACTGAAAACTGAATCATATTATCCTTGCCTGGCTTTACTTTAAGTTCCACAGTACCCTCATCCGTGAATTTCAATGCATTGCTAACCAGATTGTTGAGCACCTGGGTTAGTCGTACCTCATCACATTTATAAAAGTCTTTGAGCTTTTTAGCATATTCATATTTCAACTCAACTTTTCCGGAGCGTGGAACTGCTTTCCAGGTCTCCAGGATGTTTTCCACCAAATCTTTGAGGTTAATATCATCCAGCACGATTTCGAGATTACCGGATTCGATTTTCTGGAAATCAAGTATATCGTTGATGAGGGTGAGCAGGTTATTACTGCCAAATTTGAGCATTTTAAGTCTATTGTTACCACTCAACTCAGGGTGCTCCATTTCCAAAAGATGAGTGGTGCCGATAATCGCGTTGAGGGGAGTTCTGATTTCATGACTCATGGTGGAAAGGAACTGCTCTTTCACCTTCCCGGCCGCCTCAGCTTGCTCCTTCGCTTTGCGCAGTTCTACCTCCTGCCGCTTCATCTCGGTTAAATCATTGATAAAAATAATGATCCCGCCAATCTTATCTTTACTGGTATACCAGGGATGTATCTCACCTTGAAGCCACTGTACGGACCCATCAGCCCTTTCAAATTTTTCAATGCCCGGTTTGATTACTTCACCCGCAAGTGCACGTTGATGCATCTGCTTCCATTCGGTCGGAATCTCTGGGAACACTTTATAGTGAGATTTCCCAATAATGTTCCCTTTAATGTTTTGATCTTTTACCCATCGCCTACTCGCAGAAATATAATTCATATGTTTATCGAACATGGCGATGGCGGCCGGTGCAGTAGATATGAAGGTTTTCAAAAGCTCACGCTCCGCTACGAGACGCTCCCTGTTTTCCTGGAGCTCCATCAAAGAACCAACCCACTTGGAAATCAATGTAACAAAGTCTACCTCGTAATCTGAAAAGGGCTGTTTTCTTGTTTTGGTGCTGGTGAAATTAACTGTACCAGCTACTTTTCCTTCTACCCTGTATGCAGCACCTATATAAGATTCCAGTTTGAACTTTTCAAAACAAGGGTGTCTCTTGTGGATCGATTCATTCATGTCATCAATACTCAGAACTTTTCCCTTTTCACTGAGTGTAATATCACAATAGGTATTACCAAGTTTAAATTTCTGATTTAGCTGAAGACCTGAACTTTCAGGGTAGAATGCTGCTATCCTATACTCATCCATCCAAATCTTGCTGACAATGCCAATTTCAAGGTCTAAGTAGTCAAGGCAAAGTTTAAGGCCATCTTCCAGTCGTTTTTGAATGCTTATCTCCGATTTAGCATTTAGCTCGTTCAAAAGCTTAAGACCCTCTTTATATCTTTCCTCCTTTTGTATGGCAAGTTTTTGGTCTGTGATGTCTTTACTGATGTTATAGACTAAAAGCACATTACCTTTTCCATCGTATGAAAAATCTGAGGTTTGACCTACCCATGCGATTTTCCTTTCTTTAGTTACAATAGGAAACTCAAAATAGCAGGAAGACTGCCTCAACTCAGCCACCTTCGAATAAAAATCAACTACTTCCTTTCGATGTTCCTTAGGTATGAATTCATACCATTTTTTCATTTTAATTTCACCAAAATCATACCCTGTCAGTTTTTTGAAAGCGGGATTAACAAACGTGTATTCACCTTTCCTGTTGAGTTCATAAACCACATCGTGTGTGCTGCTGATTAGGTTTTCATATCGCTTTCTTGAGTCAAACAACTCATTGAAGTATCCTTTATGAGCGTTTATCCTGATTGTAATTAATTGAATGGTAAACACAAGAACAGAAATCGCGGCTAATATGACAGTGAATCCAATCAGCCAATATTGGTGAGAAACTACTTCATGTAGGTTTTCATTGATAATGACACCTTGCCTTTTGTACTCACCTAATAGCTGATTTGTAAGGGGAAGGTACGTTTGCTCCTGCTGGAGAACATTTTGCGTAAACATATCGGTATTTCCTCCCTCCTGAATACCGAAACTACTTTTCACTAGCTCAGACAATGGAGCACCAGTTGCTTCATAAATGGAATCAACAACATCTAGATCCAGTATTTCATAAGATGCCAATCTGGCATTAGCCAGTCGAAGCATCTGATGATTCTTTTGAAACTCCCGCAAAGCAGAGTCTAATTCACTTTTGGCATGTAGTGAATCATCACTATTCCCGAATAATAGTACACTCTTTGAAAGGTATTGGCTTAAGGTTTGTTGTCTGGAACCGAGACTAAGTACCTGATCCAACTGACTATTGATCTCGGTGAACTTCTGAACCTGACGATTAGAAATATACACAATAGCCAATACTGCACTGACGCCAGCAATAAATGCCACCACAATTCGCTTGGCCAGTGTCTTAACACTTAACTCTTTAAAAACAGACGGGTCTTTTTGCATCCACCAAGGGTAAAAGCGAGTATCATTTCCCACTCACAATGGTTGCAAAATAACGCATATAAGGCCGCTAATAATGACAAAAATGCGCCCTTTCGACAGGTTTATTGAATAATACGATGTAGGTACATTCTATAGAGATCGACCTATATACGCATATAATTTACTCAAAAATTTTGATGGATGGAATAGGTATGAAAGACCTAGGCTTTGAAGCCAATCATCATGATATCATCGTTTTGACGATTTACGCCTGTCCAGGCGGTGAGATATTGCTCAGCGAGGTGTTTCTGCTCAGCCATTGGTGTTTTTCTTTTTTCTCTTAAGAAGTCACCTAACTTTTCCTTTGAGAGCTTTTTAAATTCAGGTCCTCCAATAAGATTGAAAACTCCTGTACTGCATAAAAAGAAATTGGAATCTTCCGTGTCTTCCAATGAATTTGAGCTGTATCCCGAACGTTGCTCTCTTGTTTCTCCAACCTGCGTATCATCACCCTTAATTACATTAATACCTTTGCCATGAACCTGAAGTAGATCCATGTTGGCACCTGCAAACTCCATTTGTTTGGTTTGTGTGTTGAGTTTAACAATACCCACATTAGCATTGGTGTTGAGCAAAATGTTGTTTTTATCCTTGAATCGAGCCTGTACTTCCCGATGGAGGAACTGAAGAATTGAGCCTGGAAAATCAATGGAATACCCATCAACCATTTTCTTCAAGGCATTCATGTAGATCCGTATCATCATACTTGCGAGGTGACCTTCGCCTATACATGTAAAGAGTGCCAGGTAAACATCATCATCATGCTTATGAAGCCAAAAACCATCTCCTCCTACACGTCCCTTTGGCTTGTTGATCACAAATGCATCGGAAAAAAACTCCATTAACCGTTCTTCCTGAGGAAGCACCGAGAAATAATTTCTTCGAGTGCTATCTTCAATCTGGTCAAAGTTTACGATCCAGTTAGATTCCTTGCTCACTTTCTTTTCCATTTGCGATCCTTAATTCGCTTTCAATCCAAACCTAACACAACAAATGCTTCATGATTGTTCCATTTAATAGGAATAACATACATTGAAACGTTTTCTGGAATATGAAGTTCCTCAGGCATGCCCTCGAACACCGTTGGTACTGAAATCATAAAATTGGCACCCAGATTTGCCCGAACATTTCCGGCAACTACATTGGAGATTTCTCCGGCCATATCTAAAATATCCTCTTCTGAAGGATCTTCGATACCAATGAACATATTTATGAGATCTGCAAACATTTCCCTGTTAGCAGAAATATATACGAAACCCTGGCGGCTTCCGGATATGCCGATCATACCTGTAAAATCTTTAAGTACCAAACCCTCCGACTCTTTGAGATAAGGTACCTTCATATCAGAGTCAATTTCTGTCAGGTGCTTAAAGTAGTTGCTCACCGAATTGATGAACAAATTGCAGGTTGCTTCAAATTCTTCTTTCCTACTCTCCATCCCTTTTCAGTAATTTATCAAATGCTCTTGCCAGGTCATCAGAATTTACTGGTTTATACATAAACCCTCTGGCTCCTTTGTCTAAAGCAATTAATCCGGTCAGTTTGTCTGCTAAAGCTGTGATGATCATCACCTTAGTAGCGGGATTAATTTTCATAATCTCCTCCAAACATGCAATTCCGTCCATCTCAGGCATGGTGATATCCAATGTGACAACATCAGGTTTATGATCCATGACCATTTGTACTGCTTCCACACCATTTGAGGCTTGACCTATGATTTCAAGGTCATAATCTGCTAGATTTTTCTCAATGGTTCTCCGCATTACTGAAGAGTCATCTACAATCAATAATCGCTCTTTCATGCTTCCTCTGATTCTTTTTGAGATTCAAGAATAGGCAGCTTAATAATCATTTGAAATTCTTTACCTTCTTCATAGGTGATCTCATAGGCACCTTTGTGTTTATCCAATATTGATTTTACCAAATGCATGCCCTGTCCTCTGCCGGCATTGGTATCAGATTTATCAGCGGTAGAAAAACCTTCGTTGAAGATCATATCAACAATTTCAAAGTCTTCCATCTTCTTAAGATCAGTCTCTGTTACAATGCCTCGCTCAACAGCTTTTTGCTTAATTCGATTGATATCTAAGCCTCTACCATCATCCTTGTATCTAATGAATAACTCATGATCACTCTTAGAGAGTTCAATGAGAATTTCTCCCATGATGACTTTCCCCTCATTCATGCGTACGCTTGGTGCCTCGATTCCATGTACAATGGAGTTACGAATAAGCTGAATCATCATGTCCTTAAAAGGTTCTATATAAGCCTCAGGAAGGATCACATTCTCCAGATTATCAAAAGTTACATTTACAGATTTTCCTTCTTCTTTGGCAATGAGCTCTGCACCTCTCTCCAAAGAATCAATAACCATGATATTTGAAACAGAGTCACCTTCTGCAGGGAATTTTTTGTAGATATTGATAATCTTATAAAGCATCTCTGCGATCTCTGCGATCATTCGATCTGCTTCATCCACCTCATACAGTATGGCAAGGAAATCTTTTCCTCTAACCTCTTTGGACTGCAAAGCAGTAATAGCCTCTTCAATCTCATGGAATTTATTTGCCATCAGCTCCATACCAATCACAACCGCATTTCCTTTAAGGTTGTGAATAATGTCGAATGTGAAGCTGAGCAGCTCAGAATACTCATCCCCATCGTTTTTCTCATATTTCTCGGAGATACTCTTAAGCATTTTACGAGAGTTGTGAAGGAAACCTCTAAGGATCGAAGGATCAATTTTAAGAATGCTAAGCACTCTTTCTGTTTCCTGCTGCTTTTTCTTCTCAGCTTCACTTAAGTGCTGCTGCAATAAGATTGACTCAGTCTCATCCGAGACGGTCACCATGATATTCTGAATCTTGTCTTTTCTAAAAATCCTGGTGAATTCTACACGGATATATTTTGTAGCTACAATTCCATTCTGCTCTGTATGGATTTTTACCTGGTCAATAGGATTGAGCTGATTGACCACTTCCTCATCCATGTCCTCATTAAAGAGGTGCCGCATAAACATCTCCAGGGCCTCAAGCTCGCGAGGCAAGATCAGCGGTCGCATAAAGTTGGCAAAATTTTCACCGGCGATTCGGTCATTGTTAAAGATTTCCTTCATCGCCTTAGAGTGAAACTTTGAAATCTTGAATTCCTTATCAAGAAGAAAAATTCCTTGCTCTATATTTTCAAAAACAACCAGGGAAACGCCATAGATATTCTTGTATAAGAACTTAGCCTTATCTCTTTGCTTACGCAGTTCAAATTGAGATTTGCGTATTTCCAATACCATTTTGTTAAATGTATTTGCGTATTGTCCTAACTCATCCTTCGTAGGTATAACTACCTTTTTTGTAAGGTCTCCGGCTGAAATTCTTCGTGTATACGCTTCCAGTATACTTACATTCTTCAATAAATTGGTTACCAGGGTAGTCATGAGCCAAAAAGCTATGACTCCAATCGTTATATCAAGTATTAAAAATGTCCAGAAATTTCGTACTGATCTACTGGCAATAATCTCAGTCCGGGTTTGAATATTATCTGACATGTAGTCCTCAACCCGCTTCAATAAATTGATCTTGGTTGTACTGGCTTCATACCAATGATCGGGGTTTTCTGATAATGTATCATTCTCGAAAACAACCTCACGCATTCGCCCCACTTCTTCTACCTCTTCTCCTTTTACAATCTGACTGTAATAGGTTGTAGATTCTTCATTTGCTATGATACTGAAAGCATCCAGATAAGAATTTTGTTTCGCTACTAAGGTGGTAAAACGATTGTAAAGATCAAATCCTATGTGGTTGTGAGAAAATGCCTGCGTACCAATGGCTCGTTCGATACTTGCAAACTCTTTTGACTTCAAAAAGTAAATAATGGCATGTATCTGTTGTGCGATTTCCTTGTCCCGGGTCTCATCAATCAGCTTGATCACTGTATTGAGTGCCATGTTATTAATTTCAGAAAATCGATCAATTGATTCTTCTGATGAAATACGATGCTGATCAATACTTTTTCTGAGGGTGGTCAACTTATCAAAATATGCATTTAGCTCATCAAGATCCGTCCTATGTATCTTCATTAGGTCATCCAACTCCCCACTGGAAAGCTCATCGTAATATTTCTGCAGCGTACTATCTGTCTTCAACCGCTGCTGATTCATTTTTACTCCAAAGCTTTCACCTTCATTTGCCAGAAACCCAGACGAAACACTTCGCTCCTTTTGGATTTCATGTACGACATGATTGATCTCAATACCTACAGTGATGGCTTTATTAAGTCTGACACTATCCGAATAATCAAGATAGTGGTAGCGTACCTGTAGGTAATCAAAGGCCAAAATGATAACTATAAGCGGAATAATAATAACCGCAAACTTTTGGCGTATGGGTAGATTGGTTAGTCTTTTTATCATGGAATTTGCACGCTATGCTATGCAAGAACTTTTTCTACAACCTTGAGTAAATCCTCTTCGGTAAATGGTTTAACAATGTATTCAGAAGCACCTAATGAAAGCCCCTTGTTTACCACAGTCTGCTGACCTACAGCACTTACCATGATAACCTTGGAGGGTACTCCTTCATCTTTTAGTACTTTTAGTATTTCAAACCCCATCATATCCGGAAGGATGTTGTCTAATGTGATCAGGTCTGGTTGCAACTGAACCGCCAAATCAATGGCACTCTCGCCATTTTGGGCTTCCCCAACAACTTCAAAACCTGCACCTTCCATTGCAGTCTTAATTAATGATCTCATATAAATAGAGTCATCAACGATCAATACTGTCTTGCTCATTTTACTTTTTATTACTGTTTATCACTTTATTTTAATTACACTAGGGTGATAATGAGTAATTAAACCAGGTCCTTAATTCGATCCACAAATTTATTGTGAAATACCCAGATAAAATCCGGGCAAATATCTAGTTCTTTTCCATGAAAAACCGCCTTGAAATGAATGATTGATTCGAATTCGCTGGATTCTCTTACTATAAAATCATTCAACTCAGTTGCTTTTAACACTTTCAATGACGGAACGTTTCCATAAATCTCTACATCAAGAAAATTTGAAAACTCTGTTATAACTGCTGCAGACACCATATTGTCTATTTCCGTAAGAAAGCCCAACTTCATGATGGTGCTTTCCTTTGAATTGTCTTTTGCTACCTTCTCTGGCAAACAGGCCTCATACAGCTTCGCAACTTCATTTTCCGAGAAAATCAGGTGACTCGTTCCTTTCAACTCACCCATGAGTTCCGTTTTAATTAAGTGAACATCCTGATTCGGGCCTCCAAATCGATCTAAATCCAAATCTGCGCTGACATAATCAATTTTTTCAATCGAAATCGGACTTTGGAGAATTTGCTCCATAGAAGACTTAGCCATCGAAAGTCCATCAAATATCAGTTTGGTGGCTATTTTCAGCTCATTTTCATTCAAATCTTCAATCATGCGTTTCTAGAAATATGGTTGTTGGTTTTTTTGTCAAAATAGTCCTTTATTTTCAATCTTAAAGATGTTTTAGGCGAACAATTAAGATTCTTCATCGAGTTCCTTCAAAATAGCGATTAACTCTGAGTTGTCAAATGGCTTTACTAAGTAATGTTTGGCTCCATTGGACATAGCATCGACAATAGCAGACTGCTGGCCTACCGCACTTATCATGATCACTTTGGATGTAAAGTCATCAGTATTGATGGTTTTTAATACATCCAGGCCTGTCATATCCGGCAAAATATTGTCCAGTGTGATTACATCAGGTTTTAATTCTAAAGCGAGATCAATGGCAGATTCGCCATTTTTAGCCTCACCAACTACATCATAGCCATTCTCCTCCAAAAGTGTACGAAGACTGGAGCGGATATAGGTGGAATCATCTACGATAAGTACTCGCATAATCTTTTATTTAATCTGAAATTTTCTTGTAAATACGCGTTTTCACATCATGAATGCTGAATTTGGATTTACCATACTCTGGCATAATGTCGTAATACCCTATAATTAAATAACCATCATCTTTCAAACAAGAATGCAATAAATCCAGTACTTTGTTCTTCAGCATTTCATCAAAGTAGATCATCACATTTCGGCAAAAAATAATGTCAAATTGATCCTTCATGGGGTCCATCACCAAATTGTGTTTCTTGAAGGTCACATTGGTTTGATACTTCGATTTAATATTTGCATGCTTATCATGAAAATCGAAATAATCTTCGAGCTGTCTGTTTGGGAGGAACTTCAAAAATGGAACCAAATACTGATTGATGGTAGTAAGTGCATAGTCCCCTTTCTTTGCCTTATTGAGAGCAGTTGTACTGAGGTCTGTAGCGATTAACCTGCTCCTGTGTAGCATATTTAGTGTTTCCAGTACAATATTCATTGTGTACACTTCCTCTCCGGTGGAACAGCCTGCATGCCATATCTTCACAGATTTGCTATCAAATGAAGGCATAATCTCATCTCTCAGTTTGATCCAAACATCTGGATTTCTAAACAGCTCTGTAAGGTTTACCAGCAGGTCATCAATAGCTGAAAGGAAGAATTCATTATCCTTGAGTACAAGCGACCACAACTCCAGAATGGTTTCCATGTTGTGCTTCATCATCAACCGCACAATTCCTCTTTTCAGAGAGGTTCGCTCATAATTGGTGAAGTCGAGCCCATAGCGATTATTAATCGCCTGCATGAGTGCCGTGAGCTCTTCATCACTAATCATATCTGTTGTTATCGTTGCTATGACTCTGCTTTTTTAGTTGTTGATTGAAACAAAATATCCATTATGGATGCTACATCTAAAACCGGGCATACATTGCCAGACCCCAAAATGGTAGTTCCACTTAATAACCTGCTGTTATCTAGTGGTCTAGGTAGCTTTTTCTCTATAATTTCTTTCTGCCGCTGAAGCTTATCCACCACAAGCCCGAGTAATCGGCCCGAATGTGTTGTAACAATTACATTTAGCTCCTTGGCTTCATCGATCTCTTTCAAATAATTAAGTCCAATTTCCTCTTGATCAATTGATTCCAGATTGTGTGTTTTGATGAGTCCGTCGAGAAAAACAACTGGCAAGGATTTTTCCTGATAGTCAAACATCAAACCATCTCCCACCTGATGAATCTCATCTTTCGTGACATAGGCCACTGAATCAATATAAGTCAATGGAATTGCATAGTCCTGGCTGCCTACTTCAAATAAAAGTGCACCTTTGAGGGCTAATGAGGATGGTAAAACCAAATGTATAGATGTGCCGATTCCTACCTCGGTTTCAACAAGCACCTGGCCACCAATGGATTCTACAGACTTCTTCACAACATCCATACCTACTCCACGACCAGAAATATCCGTTACTTTATCAGCACTTGAAAAGCCGGGTTCGAAAATGTATCGTATGATTTCATTCTCACTGAGACGGTCAGCTACCTCCTGAGTCACCATCTTTTGTCGGACGATCTTTTCCTTGATTTTTACAGTGTTGATCCCTTTTCCGTCATCAGAAATAATAATAACCACACTATCTTTTTCAAGCTTCGCATCTAAGGTCACCTTAGCGGTTAGGTCTTTACCTGAATTTCTTCGTTCTTCTGAGGACTCAATCCCATGGCCAACAGCATTTCTAACCAAATGAACCATCGAATCGCTTATGATTTTCAGTATGTTTCGATCAATTTCGACTTCTGTACCTTTCAGCACTAATTCAACTGACTTGTTTTCAGATGAGGCTGCATCTCTAAGAACCCTGTGAAATTTATTGAAGAGGAACCCCATCTGCACCATTCGTACATTCATGATGCCATAATGCAGATTTGATGAGATTCGCTTAATCCTTTCAAACTCAAGTGTGCTTTTCCCTTCAGCTCCAAAAAGTGAAATCAATCGATCCCGTTCGATAACCAGCTCACCAACCATATTAAGCAAATCATCCATTCGTTTGACGGGAATCTGAACGACATCTGCAAATTTGATTGTACCGGTCTCCTCCTCTACCGTTTCCTGAGAGGTATCTACTGAATCAGCACCGACAGAATCATCCCGGTCCTCCTGATCTCCATCTTCACTATCCTCACGTGCATTCTTCAGATAAACGGCCAGTTTTGTTTTGATGCCCAGATAACTGACTCTGTCACCAGAAGTAACAGCATTAATAAGGCCTCCAAGCTTATCATTTGCACGAAACAAACTGTCCACAAGCTCTTTATCCAGAGGAATCTCACCATTTTTAATCGCCCCGAAAACATCCTCCATCGTATGGGCCAGATCAGCTATCTTATCATAGCCCATCCCCATGGCATTTCCTTTCAGGGTATGAACAATACGGAAAATGTTGGCAATGGCTTTTTTGCTTGAATGATCCTTTTCCAGTTCCACAAAGAGCCGGTTTAACTCCTCGAAGTTTTCAAGGGCTTCCGTTAGAAACAACTGGCGATATTCTTCTTCTTTGGATGACATTACAGATTGTTGACTAAGTAATTACCAATGTCTTTAATATCAAGTATAGCTTCTATCGCTCCTGCTTCAGAAGCTGCCTTGGGCATTCCATAAATCACGCTGCTTTCTTTGTTCTGGGCAATTGTTTTACCTCCTGCCTCATTGATGGCTTTCATACCATTCACCCCATCTTTTCCCATCCCGGTAAGTATCACTCCTACCATTCGATTACCATATACCTTGGCCGCACTGAGCATCATTGCGTTTATGGATGGATTATTGTATTCGGGATAGGTTTCCTCAGTAAAATCAACTTCAACTTCCCCATTCTCCTTTTTGAGTATCAAATTCGCATGACCTGGACAAAACATAACCACCCCTGGTACTGGTGTCATTCCTTTGGTGGCAGAAACTACTTCCAAAGAAGTAAGCGAACCCAGCCGTTGCACAAACTGTGGAATAAATACCTTCGGCATGTGCTGACAAATAAGGATCGGAATATCAAAATCTTCAGGTAATGAGCATATTACTCGTTCAATGGCAGTAGGTCCTCCAGTGGATGCGCCTATTGCAATAAGGTCATAATTCGTTTTCCTTGGCCGCTTCCTTGCCACAACCTTAACCTTCGATTTAGCGGAACCAATCTTCTTGGGTTTAGCTCGTGAGGTGCTCTTTATCTTTTGAATGAGCTCTGTTTGAAGCTCACGCATTTTGGATTTGTTTCTATCAGGCTTATTTATATAATCAACCGCACCATTCTTAAGTGCCTCGAAAACTGGCTGCAAATCTGTATTACCTACAGAACTCAGGATCAGAATCGGTGTTGGACGTTCCTGCATAATACCTTTTATGGCATAAAGTCCATCATAATCAGCCATATTCAGATCAAGAAGTACGATATCAGGTTTGAGTTCTTTTACCTGATTGATAGCTTCGAGCCCATTGGTTGCCGTGCCGGCTACTTCCAGGTGAGAATCCTCCGAGAGCAAATCAGTGATAAGCAACCGCATAAAAGCAGAATCATCAACAACCAATATTTTCAGCTTTTCTGCCATTTTTATTTTACGAATTCATCAGGTACTACTATCGCTTTGTCACTGGCTATTAGCTCATCGATATCCAGGTAAAAGATGATTCTATCTTCAAGCTGGATTATACCCTGAATGTATGTAACATCTTTTGTTGTATTGTCCAATGTGGATAAATCTGAGCTAATATTCTTGCTATCCACTTTCAAGGTCATTGGCAGTTCCTCCAGCATAAATGCAATTGATTTGGCTTTATCATTGATGGCCAGTAGAAACTGTCGTTCCTTTTTGGTGTTCTTATTGAACTTAAGATTTAAATCCAAAGCCAGAAAGGTTTTTCCTCTGATTGAAGCGATTCCCTTAACGTGCTTAGGTGTGTTAGGTGCTTCGGACAACCCGGGCATGATCACCACTTCCTTTACCCTGGAGATGTCCATGGCAAATTCCTCAGATCCGACTTTAAAAACCACAAATTGAACAATACCTTCAAAATGCGAGATCGATTCCTTTTGCCTGATTCGAACTTGATTCCTTCGCTCTTGCTCTTTTTCACTTATATAATTGGCCAGTTTTTTACCGGATTCCTTCTTAGTGCTTTTTCCAGTTTTAATCAACTTCTTTTTCTGCACCTTCTTTTTGGTTGCAGGCTGCTTTTTTTTCTCCTCCGAGATCAACTGCTGCTTCTTCAAATTCTTGCCTAGTGCCATCTTCTCCTACACATTTAATTCTAAAACTTCGTCTGCAAATCGCATGTAGTCTACCGCACTATTTGAAGTAGGCTTGTACGAAATCACACTTTTACCAAAAGATGGAGCCTCCGAAGCTTTTACATTATTTCGAATCATGGACTCAAAAATCCGCAGGTCGTAGTTTTCCCTGATATAATCCTTTACTTCCTGGCTTAGCTTTCTGCGCTGATCTACCATGACCGGTAGTACGCCTTCTATTATTAATTTCTTTGAGTAAGACTTACCTACTTTTTGAATCGTCTGAACAATCTGATCAAGGCCTTGCAAGCTCAATACTTCCATTTGCATCGGTATAATTACCCGATCTGAGGCCATGAGTGCATTGAGGGTCAATGTAGATAATGACGGAGGACAATCAATAAGGATAAAATCAAACCCACTTACTTCCTTTAATAAATCTGAAAGAGCAGTTTCTTGTCCTTCGCTTCTCGCAAGTGAAAGCTCAGTATCTGCCAGCTGATTATCTGAAGGGGCTATTTTCAGTCCCTCCCTTTCATGGAAAATCGTTTCGATTTTTGCATCTCCAAGCAAAACATCAGCCATTGATTTCTCAAAATCATTGACTCCAAGTGAATAACTCAAATTGCCTTGAGAATCAAGGTCTATCAATAGCACATCTTTTGCTCGCCTGTTTAAAGCAGCTCCAAGGTTGATGGCTGTGGTGGTTTTACCTGTACCACCCTTCTGATTTATAATGGAATAAACTACCATTATTCATCACCTTTCTTTGTCAGCTTAAACATCCCCACCTTCTCTTTAAGCATTCTTGCTATCTCAGTTACTTCCTCGGATCGCTGCGTATAGCTTTCCATACCGGCAGATAGCTCAGTAGCAGAGCTTGCTACCTGTTCTGTACCGGCAGCCGTTTCTTCTGCAATCACTACAATCCCCTCTGTGATGGTCACTACGTTTCGTATGCTATCCATCTGATCTTTGGTAGCTTCCAGAATCTGTTTGGATATCTCAAGGTTTTGATTGGATGATGAAGCGATTTCTCTAAATGCCTCAGAGGCATCATTTGAGGCACTCTCTCCTCCAAGAATACTCTCGTTCATCACCTCAATGACTTTAGCTGCAGCAGCAGTATCGTTTTGGACATCCGTAATCAACTTCTCAATTTCCCGTGCAGAGTTTCTTGAATCTTCTGCCAGCTTTCTTATTTCCTCTGCTACAACTGCAAACCCCCTGCCTGCATCGCCAGCCTGTGCAGCCTCAATAGCCGCATTTAGCGCAAGCAAGTTTGTCTGCGAAGCAATATCTGTGATAATTCCCAAAACCCTTGTGATCTCATTCGAGCGTTCAGTCAGAATCTGGATTGACTTGTTTGTATCATTTGCGAAGGCTTTGATATCCTTCATACTGAAGCCAACCTTATTTACCATCTTAAGTCCATTTTCAGAACTTTCAGAGACTTTGTGGGCAGCTACATTGATCTCTTCTGCCTGATTACTCATACTGGACGCTGCACGCTGGATATTTTCAACGAGATTTGAAGATTCATCAACCTTACTTACTTGCGTCTGTGCGCCACTACTCATCTCTGCTATCGCCGAAGCAATCTCACCAGTATTGGTATTCATCTCTTCACTTGCTGAAAGCATCTCCATTGAGCTATCACCTATGATAATTGCATTCTTTACGATACCGTCAAGCAGCTCATCCAAATTGTGAAGAGCTTTGTTAAGGTTGTCAGCAAGGTTCAGGATATCGCCTTTCGCTTCTTCGGTATACCTTACAGTAAGGTCACCTTCCGCCATTCTATTAGCCATTTCGTTAAGAACAGCAAATGGTTTAGAAACGGATTCTAGCAGACTGTTGATCGACTTGCTCAAATCCTTCCAGGCACCCATTTTATTATCAGGGTTTATTCGGGAGGTAAGATCACCTTCGCCTTCTGCATGCTGAACCACTTCATTCGTTTCATCTATTACCGAGCGCAAGTTGTTTCTCATCATGATTAGGGAAGCTCCTAATACATCATTTTCACCTGAAATTTCAAAATCTGCATTGAGGTTTCCTTCACCAATTTCTCTTGAGAATTCAGCTTTCTTCCTCAACTCATCCAAAAGTTTGTTAACGGATTGCGCAATTTCACCCAACTCATCCTTTGATATATTCTTGATTATCAAAGAATTATCCAAAACTCCCTTGGCAAGATTTTTTAATAGGTTATTCGATTGGTCAAGCGAATCTGTGATTCGATTAGCAAGGTTCCATATTGTATATGAAAGAAGAACTAACCCAATGAGCCCAATGATGATGGTCCACCTGAATGTTGCATTAAAAGGAGCAGTGATTTCAGAGACTGGTACAACAAACACCGCCCACCAGGAATCGCCAGACCGTCCAATTGGAATACTCGCAAAAGAAACATATACATTGTCACCTAAAGATTCATCAAAAGCTCGATAAGAGAATGGCTGACCTGCTTTCATATGTTCGACTACATTGAGAGGGCTATCTCTTATAATATTTAGCGTATCCATGTGCTTATTAAAAAGCCCTGCATTCTTGTGGGCTGTAATAACCCCTCCTCCTGATACCAATAGAGCAAAAGCATTCTCATAGAAGTCAACCTCAGATATACCTTGGAAATCATCAACGGACATGTCTGTTCCTATAATTCCAACAAGCTCACCATCGATTTCCATTCGGACAGTGGGAGAAATTCCAAGAAGAGAGTCTTTGTCGACTGATTCATAATCATATTCCATATACCAATACGGCTCACTCAACAACTCATTTAAGTCATCCTCATCTCTAAACCGTTCATAAATAGAGCTCCCCTCACTACCATCCAATTGTGCAAGCTCCATTGAAGACTTGATTTTGTCACCTTCCATATAAGAATTGAAGCGCTCCCTTCCATATGTTTTATCCCAATTAGGGTCAATAAATCGAAGTTCCCAACTCATCCATGTGGCATCATACTTTGGATATAGTTTTAATACTTTCTCAAGAAATGTTTTTCTGAGTTCGTTTCGTTGAGCATCAGGCAGGTAAGTATATTCTTCTACAGCTTTAGCCATAATACGTGCCACAGCAAGGTCTTCATCTATAATTGACTTGATCTCACCAGCCTTTTGCTTGGCATATGAATCAGCGAGTTTTTCAGCCTCAGCAATTGCATTTTTTCTTAGGTTGTAGCTTATATATCCAATGGTAATAACATAAATTATGACTGTCAGCCCAAGTATGAACAGCATCATTTTTCGGCGTATGGTAAAGTTTTTAAGCATCTTGGTATCGGTTAACTATTCTGAAAACAAAGCATTTAGCTTCTTACAGTGAATTTATCACTCGAAATCATTCCTAATATATCGAATAGGATAATCATTCGGCGGTCTTTTTTAATAATTCCTTTTAAGTATTTCTGACCAATGGTCGATTTCAATCGAGATGTGGATAGTGACTCTATCATGTCATCCGAAATCATTAATGTATTTGGAACATCAGGAATGGCAATGCCCATCTGATAATCTTCAATATCCAAAACCATTAAATATTTTGGAGAGGCTTCATTGTCTACTTTAAAAAATTCAGCTAAATCCAGAATGCCATAAATATTTCCTCTAACATTCGCCATCCCCTTCAAGTAATCGGGCATCTGAGGAACATAGGCACTAGCAGGGTACGGAACGACTTCTCTCACCAAGTCAATGGAAATAGCATATTCTTCCCTTCCTGACTTGAAAACACAAAACTGCTGATAAGATTTTATAACGTCTTCTTCAGTTGCTTCTCCTGATCCAGCTTCAACCTCATCTAAAGGTTTTTCAGGATCACTTTTAGCATCATCCTTCTCTTTGGAAGCAGATTTATCTTTTGGTTGCTCTGGGTTTTGGCGCTTAGTAAGATTTTGTCCTAAAGCCATTGGTTAATTTCTCTTTGTAAAAATGCGTGATCTAATAAACTAAATTCAAATGACTTTTACCTAAAAGTGACTCAGTAAAATAATGAGTCATTACTTAGTGAAAGTACAAAATTCACCAAGAACTGATTTTTTTTAATCTATAACAGTTTTCCGGTAATTCATAGTGCCAGATGCATGTTGAGACCTATTTTTGCCCGCTATTATTATACAAATGCCAGGAAGCCGAAAAAGACATATCGCCAAAACGATCACATGGAGAATCGTTGCAACCGGGACAACATTTATTCTGACAATCTTTTTCTTTAGGGAAGATCCAAATGCAACAGAAAAAGCTGGGTGGGTTGCATTGATAGAAACCGTACTGAAAATGGCCTTGTATTACTACCATGAAAGAATTTGGTATAATGTAAAATTAAGAGTCAGAAGTGCGATAAGACATTTATTTAAAACCTTAACCTGGCGAGTTACAGCCTCTTTAACAACTTTTGCCATTGCCTTTTTTATTTTTAGAGAAGACCCCAGCGCCATGGAAAAGGCAACTGGGATTGCATTGATTGAAAGTGTGCTGAAAATGCTTTTTTATTATTTACATGAAAGAGCATGGCATGCATCAAAATTTGGACTTAAATAATGATTTTAGGATAAATTGGCTCGATAAGTGTTTGATGAAAGTAATTAATAGATTAATCTTGAATTTGAATTGATGATAAACAAACCAATCTCATGAAAAAGAATTTTATACACTTTTCACTATTTGTTTCTGCACTCTTTTTAATCTCATGTGGTGGAGGAAAGAAAGCTTCTGAGGAATCAACCGCCGAAAAGAAAGAAGAAATTGAAAGTTTTGTAGAGAAAGAATTTACTTATCCGCTACCTACTGCATTTGAAGTTTCTCAAATGCTAAGCAATGCTAATACATCCTACTCACAGGATATAGTTAATGATCCTGCGAAAGTCGATCAATATGTTGCTACCTGGCAAAAGGCAGCAAACCTTGGAGTTTATGGTGCTGATCTTAGCTATGCGGCTACTTTTGACAAGACTCAGGAGACCATTGACTTTTTGGATGTTTCGAAAAGACTAATTGATGATCTGAATATCACTTCAGCATTCAACGAATCAATGGCGCAACGAATTGAAAACAATATGGATAATATTGATTCATTGATTTTCATCGTTACTGAATCATTTTATGATACCTACAATTACCTCAATCAAAATGGTGAAGAGAAAACCTCCATTCTGGTAATTGCCGGTAGCGTGGTTGAGGGACTTCATATTACATGTGAATTGGTAAAAATGAGTGAGAACAAAGGAGAGCTAATGGCCGTTTTAGCTAATCAGAAAGCACAAGTAGTGAAGTTAGTGGAGTTGATGGAAAACCATCAGGATGATGAAAATGTAAGCAAAGTGCTTCCAAACCTGAGGTTTATAAGTCTAACTTATGATCAACTGGGTGAAGGAACAGAAATGACAGAGGGTCAGTTTACGGATATAGCGAACAATGTGAAAGAGATGAGAGATCACATCGTTGGATAATCTGATTTGAACATATATTTTTAGAGCCTCAACCTTTCGTTGGGGCTTTTTTTTACCAAAATAAACTATGACCGAATCCATACTTAATGCATTGGTACATCTTTTTGCAATTATTGAAAGCGCGAAGGAAGATACTGATGTAGTGGATTCAGGTGAGTTGGTCATCAAACCCTACCTCCAAAAAAATCTCAACAATGACACACTCACTGCTGAGTATATCAAGCTATTCTATGATTACCTGAACTTCTACAAAGATCAGCCAGCTCCCAAAGAATCAGATGGAATTGCGATTGACAGCACTAGCATCCTGCAAATAGCCAAAATTTGTAATCAACTTAATAAAGAATTACTCAGATCAGAACGCTTGATTGTATTCATGCAGCTCATGGAGCTTATCCGGGCTGATGAGAAGGTAACCGCCAAAGAAGAGGAGTTTGCAGCACTGGTTGCATTGAATTTCAACCTTGATCAGGAAGATGTTC
The DNA here is from genome assembly GCF_965221965.1 of Ekhidna sp. Lineage (GTDB taxonomy): Bacteria > Bacteroidota > Bacteroidia > Cytophagales > Cyclobacteriaceae > Ekhidna. The sequence goes on along the minus strand of NZ_OZ244926.1, from coordinate 1,436,965 downwards.
TTAATCTCAAAAACTTCATTTTAAAGCCCAATGAAAAGGAGATTAATAAGGATAAAATCCTGATCATAGATAACAAGCAAACCGAGTGGCCTGAGGAAATGGCCTGGATTATTCGAAAGAAGAAAAAGGAAAATCAGGTCAGACATCTTTTCGTACAAAACCTATTCGGGAAAATCACGGTACTTTATCTCAAAAGTGTTGATACGTTTGTTTTCAGGTACGATGGCCCATTGAATTTATTTCTTGAAGGAATTAAAATCATTCCTGCCAAATCATACATTCTTAAGCCCGGCTCCATCATTAAGGGCCCGAATATTTCATCTATTTATGAGTCGGAGGTTACCAGGAAGTTTATTCAAGATGAAACTGCCACACGCGTTGTTTTAGCTGGTGAAAAAATTGAATTCAAATTCAAAAACAGCAGTAATGGCTTAAAACCATTCTCATTTTCCGAAGACTCAGGGCGTCTCGTAGGTATTATGGGTGGCAGTGGTACGGGTAAGAGCACTTTGATGAATATCCTGAACGGAAAAATACCGGTGGATGGAGGCAGGCTTCATATCAATGGATTTTCATTGGAGCAAGCAACCACCGAGGGAGTAATCGGATATGTACCTCAGGATGATTTATTGTTTGAAGAACTTACTGTCTATCAAAACCTTTTCTTCAATGCAAAGACTTGTTTTAGCGACTTTTCAGATGAGCTAATAGACAAAACAGTTCACAAAGTTCTGGATGATCTGGACCTGGAAGACATCAAAGATTTGAAGGTGGGAAATCCTTTAAACAAGACAATCTCAGGGGGACAAAGAAAACGGCTCAATATTGCTCTGGAGTTAATGAGAGAGCCTTCTGTCTTGTTTGTCGATGAACCTACATCAGGCTTGTCTTCAATGGATTCAGAGAAAATGATGGATTTACTTAAAGATTTGACCAGAAAGGGCAAACTGGTAGTAGCCATCATTCATCAACCATCATCTGAAATTTTTAAGTTATTCGATCGGTTATGGATTTTAGATAAAGGCGGATATCCCATTTACAATGGAAATCCAATTGATGCGGTGGTTTACTTCAAAACAATGAATACTCAGGTAAATGCCGCAGAAAGTGAGTGTCCCAGATGCGGGAATGTTATTCCGGAACAGATACTTCAGATCATTGAGGCCAGAGAGATTGATGAACGCGGAAGGAGTACAAAAAAACGTCGTGTAAACCCTTCCGTCTGGTATTCCAAGTACAAAGAGAATATTTTGCCCAAGTTAGTTCGACTGAAATATGACTCTGTGTTACCTCCTACCAATTTCCGCATTCCTGAAGGATGGGATCAATTTAAAATTTTCAGTAAGAGAAATCTGCTATCTAAAATATCGAATCGACAATATGTGCTGATCAATCTTTTGGAAGCTCCTCTCCTGGCGTTTATCCTTGGCTATTTTTCTAAATACTCACCGGAAAGCACCTATGAGTTTTCAGAAAACATCAATCTACCTGTTTATCTCTTCATGTCGATTGTGGTGTCGCTTTTTATGGGACTAACAGTCAGTGCCCAGGAGATTTATAAAGACAGGCAAATACTGGAGCGGGAGTCTTTCCTGAATTTATCTCGATTTAGCTACATCAATTCTAAAGTCACTTACCTCTTTGTTCTGTCTGCAATACAAACCCTCTCATTTGTACTTATTGGGAACTTTATATTGGAGATTCATGGAATGACCCTATACTATTGGGCAGTACTTTTTACCATATCATGCTTTGCTAATATGATCGGTTTGAATATTTCATCTGCACTGAATTCGGTCATTAACATTTATATTCTCATTCCTTTCATTCTGGTTCCTCAATTACTCCTTGGAGGCGCAATGATCAAGTTTGACGAATTACATCATTCACTAAACAATCAAAAAAACGTTCCAATAGTCGGAGATATGATGGCTTCAAGATGGGCCTATGAAGCGCTCGCTGTGGCACAATTCAGGTACAACGATTATGAAAAGCACTTTTTCGAGGTGAACAAGGAAATAAGTAAAAACTCGGTTTACCGCTCATTCATGGTACCCGAAATGATTAGCATTAACAATGAGATCCTCCGTGACAGTGCGGATTGGAGTGATAAAGAACGATCATTCAGGATTCTGAAAAATGAAGTGTCCAGATTAAATGAAGTCTATGGGTTAAGGGCTTTTCCATATTCAGATCAAATTAACTCACAATACTTCAGTACCTCGATAGCAAAGAGACTCAATGACTACTTTCTCTATGCCAAAGATCATTTCGCAACACAGTATATTCAATCTCAGAACAGAAGAGATAAACTATACGAACAACTTGTTGAAGATTTAGGACGTGAGGGTTTTGTAGAACTCGAAAAAAAATACCACAATGAGTTCTTGGCTGACTTGCTAACGAACAGGGCACACCTTGATATGGTATATCGAGGAGATGATCAGTTGATTCAAAAAAAGGATCCGATATACATGCTTCCTTACTCCAATATAGGAAGGGCACACTTCTATTCTCCAGTGAAGATTTTGGCAGGATATGAAATACCAACCTTCTATTTTAATATTTTCTTCATCTGGTTTATGACCATCTTATTATATCTGGCTTTGCTCGATAATACACTGAAAAAGATTATCAAGTTCTTTGAATCAAAAGAAAGAGATGAAAGCAAACCCAATTATTGGGTTCGTTTATGGGACACTATTTTAATTGTTATTAGTTCACCGAAAGTGTATAGGAGAGCTCGAAAAATAAAAAAAACAGCGGAAAGAGAATGATTTATTCAAATCTTGCATCCCTCATCATCAGACTCAGCTTCAGTGGCATGATGCTCACACATGGATGGGGCAAATTCAGTCGATTGCTATCAGGTGATTTATCTTTTGCGGATCCCATTGGAATTGGTGAAGCCCCGACTTTTATATTAGCTGTTATTGGAGAGTTTGTCTCACCTATCCTATTGATTGTTGGTTTTAAGACACGACTTGCATCCATTTTTCCTGCTGCCACCATGCTGGTTGCAGCCCTGATTGTTCATGCTGATGACCCTTGGGGTAGGCAAGAATTTCCATTGCTTTATTTCTTTGGTTTCGTGACCATTTTTCTATTGGGAGGTGGACGATACTCACTTGATTGGAGATTAAAGAAGGTTTAATTTCTTATAAATCACCTTTTCACTAATCTGTGTGATTTCACCAGATTCTAGTGGTTCTAATCTCAAATTTTCAATTCCCACCCTTATAAGTCGAAGTGTAGGATGACCAACTTTAGCCGTCATCCTTCTAACCTGTCGGTTCTTGCCTTCAGTTAGTTGTATTTCAAGCCAGGTTCTCTCCGGGTGCTTTTGGTAATTTACAGGTGGGTTTCGTTCAGGTATCTCAGGCTTGATGATTTTTACTGCAGCAGGTTTTGTTTTATGCTTCTTCCCATTCACATTGATTTCCACTCCTTTTTGTAGACTGCTGATTGCCGTTTCGCCCGGTAAACCTTCTACTTCTACCCAATAGGATCTGCTATGGTTATGCTTAGGATTTAACAGCTTGTTATTTAAGGATTTATCATTCGTTAGGATCAGAAGCCCCTCACTATCCAGATCCAGCCTCCCTACCGGATAAACATCCTTTGGAAGGTCTAGAAAAACCTCTCCAAGTCCAATATTGTCTCCTTCATTTGAGAACTGACTCAGTACCTTGAAGGGCTTGTGGATGATGAAGTAAAGCCTCTTTTTAGCCACGATCGAACAGTTTGAAAATCATAAACCCAATAAAAACCCCAGCAACATTAGCTCCGGCATCCAACCATTCAAAGAATCGATAGGAAAAAAACAGATATTGTACCAACTCCAAAAGCATACCGTAGAAGCATGCTATAAGCAACAACCAATAAGATTTCTTCCGAGTTAACATGCCAGCCTTTTTGTATGCCAGCAAAAAACTGACGATAAGAACAAAATAGGCCAAGCTGTGCTCTATTTTATCCAAATGACCTACTCCTTCAACCTGGATAGGAAATGCCAGAAAAGTAGATAATAGGAATATGCCTAATGCAACCAAAACTGCCGGAAGGAACCAAAGTATAGACTTATTCAAAATCAAAAAGTGATTTTCAGGCCATCCGTAAGACGATTCAATGAAATATCAGGAGATTCGATGACTTCATTAGCCATATGTGTCAACCATATTTGTTTAGCATTGAAGAGCTCTCTTTTCTCCAAAAGCTCGGAGTAGCCCAAATGCCCAAAACTAACCTGATCAAGAAAATTACACTCACAGATAAAAAGGTCAGAGACATCAGAAAGAGGAATCAAATGTTCTGTCCATGAAGTATCACCCGAAAAAGCAACCACTTTTCCCTCCCACTCCAGACGAATCATATGAGGAAATGACGGAAGACTATGTTCCGCTTTCCATGCTTTGATGACTTTTCCGTCTAGCTCTAATGGCACACCTTCTGTGTACTCATGATATGTCAAATCCATTTCCAGGGTTTTGGCCGCTGTGCCAGCATACATCGCTTCCTGAAGATCATAAACACGCTTAGCCACTCCCTCCGGACCAATAATGGTTAGCGGATTTTTTCTAGGATTTTCAAACATACTGCTAATCAAAAAGAATGGAATCCCTCCATAATGATCTCCGTGAAAATGTGTAATGATGATTGTCGATATGGATTCAAGATCAATCCCTTCATGTTTCAGTCGAATTAATGTTGAAGTCCCACAGTCCAACAACACTCGTTCACTACCATTAGAAACCAAAAAGGAGGTGTTATTTCTACCCCCATTTCCAAATGCATCACCACAGCCCAAAACAGTCAATTCCATAAAAATTCGATTCTTGTTTTTGCTCCTTGTAAATTTACCCTATGGAGTTATTCTTAAATGACAAACTTGGAAAAATCACTGCAGAAGTGGATGAAGCTTCTCGTCCTCAGGCTATATTAGTTCTTGCGCATGGCGCAGGGGCCGGTATGCATCATCCATTCATGAGCGATCTTGCGAGAGGAATTGCCGATAAAGACATACACGTTATTCGATTTAATTTTCCATATATGGAGCAAGGGAGAAAGTCGCCAGGCTCCCCAAAAGCGAACATAGAAACATGGAGACTTGTCGTGGATCATATTGCTTCAATGTACCAAGGACTTTCCATTTTCATTTCCGGTAAATCTTATGGGGGTCGTATGGCTTCTCATTTGATGGCCGAATCATCAAGTGATGCAGTTAAAGGGATTATTTACTATGGGTTTCCATTACACGCACCCGGCCGTGATTCAAAGGATAGAGCCTCCCACCTACCCGAGATCAAAGTGCCTCAGCTTTTTCTTCAGGGATCCAAGGATAAATTAGCCAATATTGACTTGATAAATGAAGTTGTTGAAGGGTTATCTAACGTAGAATTGGAGGTTATTGGGGATGGAGATCATTCATTCAAGGTGCCCAAGAAAAGCGGAAAAAAGAATGAAGAAGTGATGAACCATTTAATCCAGAAATCAGCAGATTGGATAAAATCACATCTTGATTAATTTAACGTGAGTTCGATGTAAGAAAATTGATAAATGCAAATTTGAGGTACTCAAAAGCGATTTTCCGAGAATTCATCCCTTCAGGGAGGTCAGGAGGGTGTTTTTTACACTTGACCTCTTAGGTTAAATCTATGAAACACCCCTATAATCCCCTCAAGGGGATATTTTCAGGGTAGTTTATATCGAACTCAGGTTAATTTAGGGTTATATCGAAAAGGAATACGAACGAACTTACTTTTGAACTCCTACCTTCTATTTGATCTTCCGGTATGTCGCTCATAAGGTGATAGTGTTACCTAAAAATAAGCTATTCTCAGCTATACTTCCCTTTAAGGGCCTGGTAATAGAATTCCCAGATGAGTTGCGGACTCTCCCCTCGCCGATACATCTTCATGGCCTTTAGGTTGGTCAATTGCACTTTCATGTAGGAATTTCTATCGTACTTTCTGGCTGATACTTTTACACTTTTAGGCAAAACGCCGAAACTGATGTTGTTTTTCTCTATCCGATCAATGATATCATAGTCTTCCATGATCACAAATCGCTCATTAAATCCACCGATTTCTTCAAATGCTTCTCTGGTAATAAATAGCGTTTGGTCTCCACCTCTACACCATTTGAATGGAAATCGGGTGAAATAGCCGTTGATATGTAACAGGGGGTTTTTAGGGTTTAAAAACCTGAAACGATAGCAACCGCTGTGAACCCCGGAACTGATTGCCTCATGAATATCCTCAACAAATGAAGTAACAAGTTGTGTGTCAGCATGTACAAAATAGAAAACCTCGCCTGTTGCTCTTTTTGCTCCCTCGTTCATCTGGTGAGCTCGCGAAGCGATCTTGGTTTGAACAGGATCAAGACCAAATGATTGAACCAATTTCAGGGTTTGATCTGTGCTACCACCATCAACGACAATAATTTCAAATCGATTTCTGCCCGGATGTTCTGCTAGAAACTGCAATAAATCCTGAATGCACTCTTCTTCATTCAGGGTTGGTATAATGATGCTGATAAACACTTTTTCAGTTTTATCAGCTATTTACGAAAGAAAGAGTGGAGCTGGATGAAATGTATCACATCGCTCTGCGATCCTGACTTCTCTTTCTGACAGGTCCTTTCGCCTTTTCCATAGGCTTCTTGGCCTTCATGATCATGAACTTAGCAGCCAGGTTCATCAATTCAGGCTGGCCCGAATAGCTGTATCCAAGATCTTTCAACTCTTCAATAATCTTGCTGTATTCTTCAGCTTTAGACAAGGAAAAATTGTCAGAATTCTGCAAATAAACCGCCTCAATCACACCCAATGAGTGTTTTAACATACGAAACAACCTCTGGTTTTTCGTTTCTCGTTCCTCCCGAAAATGTTTGGCATATACATCTGGCATGAGCTCTTTAAGTCGCTCGAAATGCTCATTAAGTACTGGGTGCTTATCCTGGGTCATTTGGCTATGGCGTTTAAGGTTTTGATGAGTTCATTTGCTACACTATGCTCCGAGCTTGGAGCTAATTCTACGAATTTATTGATGCTTTGGATGGCCCTCGTGTACTCTTTCAATGAGATGAGGACCAATCCAAGGTTATAATAACTGTTTGGATACTCCGGCTCAATCTGGCTTGATAGCTCATAGTGAACCTTTGCCAGCTCCAGATTTCCAAGATCTGAATACACATTGCCTAGATTGTAATGCGCTTCAAAATGCCTTGGATTCTTTTTTAAGCAAAGGGTCAGGTAATCAATGGCTTTACTTAAATCCCCCTGACCTGATTTTAAAATACCAAGATTGCAATACGCATCTTCAACTGATTGATCATTCTCAATAGCCAGCAGGTAATACTTCTCCGCCTCATCCTTTCCCGCTTCATCAAGCGTCAAAGCTTCTTCAAAAAATGATCCTGCTTTTGGCAGGGAGACAATGGGTGTGTCCGGCAATTGATCAAAAATATTCAGCTGTCCATAATCCTCCAGATTAGGCCGTCTTCTTCTGCGAGCCTTTTTAGGCCCTAGCTTCTGAGGCGGGTTTACTGGAAATTGAACAACTTTTGTCATTTCTTAGCTCGCTTTTCGCTTGACTTCTTTTTCTTCTTCCTTGGATTTCTTTGCCGCCTTTTTCATTGGCTTCTTCGTTTCTTTAGCCTGCTCGATGCTTGCTTTGAGGGCTGTCATGATATCAACTACTTCCGGCTCTTCCTCTACATAAGACACCACCTCATTTCCTTTGATCTTGTTGTCGATCATTTCACGAAGTGCATCATTGTATTTATCCTCTAATTCAATCTTCTTAAACTTCTTGGTCATGGATTTGATCAGCATGTTGGCCAGCTTTAGCTGTTCTTCATCCGCTTCTTCTTCAATCCGGACATTGGGAACGTCCTTAATACTTCTCACCTCATCCGGAAATCGTAATTTGTGAATCATGATGCCACGATCATGAGGAGTTAAAAGAACGGCACTCTCTCGGTCTCTCAAGACCACTTTTCCCACGCCAACTTTCCCTGACTCCCTCAAGGCCTGACTTAATAGCGCATATGTCTTACTCGCCACATCTCCATCTGGTCCGGCAAAATAAGGTGAATCATAAAGTGTCTCATGCACTTCACTGGCATCTACAAACCCTTCGATTTCGATGACTTTCGTGCTCTTCAATTTGACCTTTTCAAAATCATCCGGCTCTATGATTACAAACTGACCGGGTTCATACTGATACCCTTTCACGATATCTTCCTGGCGAAGCACATCACCCGTTACCTTATCACGCTTCTCATATTTCACCGGGTTGTTGGTTTCCTTGGAAAGCAGATTGAACTGCACTTTCTGAGCAGTATCAATGGCGTTATAAATCCTGATTGGGATGGTCACCATTGAAAATCGAATATGTCCTTTCCAGATTGCCCGCATGAGTGATGAATTTACTGATTTAGGCAGAAAATTAAAAATCTTTAATTATTAATACAAGTAAAAGTACTTAACTAATTGATTATTAATTTTTTATGAATTAGAAAGAAGCAAGACAGAATAATATTTCGTTAGTGAGTAAACCGATACAATTAGCTCATTATCAGATAATTATCTAATCATCGTAATCAGCATTGCGTTCGATATACTTTATAATTTCTCCGGCAATATCCTTCTCGGTAGCTGCTTCTATTCCTTCCAATCCGGGTGAGGAATTCACTTCCAAAATCAATGGACCCCTACTCGCCTGAAGCATATCAACACCGGCAACTCCTAAACCCATGGCTTTGGCTGCTTTGAGTGCTGCGCGCTCCTCTGCATCGGATAATTCAATGATTTCTGCTGAGCCGCCCCTGTGAAGGTTTGATCTAAATTCCCCCTCTTTTCCCTGACGCTTCATGGCTCCAACCACCCGGTCACCTATCACAAACACTCGAACATCAGCACCACCGGCCTCCTTAATAAATTCCTGAACAATCACGCGTGCTTTCAATCCATTGAACGCTTCAAGTACGGACTCTGCTGCCTTTTTAGTCTCCGCTAATACTACGCCAAGCCCTTGAGTTCCTTCGAGCAATTTGATCACACAAGGCGCGCCTCCCACTGCATTAATGGGTGTCTCTACATCTTTTGAATAGTTAGTGAAAACCGTTTTAGGCAGTCCCAACCCGGCCCTGGAGAGAATCTGAAGACTTCTTAATTTATCCCTTGAACGCACCAATGCGACAGATTCAGTCGTGGAGAAAACGCCCATCATCTCAAACTGACGCACTACGGCTGTACCAAAGAAGGTAACTGAAGCACCAATCCGTGGAATAATGGCGTGAACATCTTTAACCTTTTCCCCTTTGAAGTAAATCTTTGGTTTCTTCTTCTCTATTTCAATATTACACCGAGTGTGATCAATAAGGATCATATCGTGCCCCCTTTTCTCTCCTGCTTCGATCAGCCGCTTTGTTGAATATAGGTGGCCATTGCGTGAAAGTACTGCTATACGCATGCTTAAATAATTATAAAAAATTCCATTTGATGCCGACAAATATATGAGGTCATAGAGATCAATTCCTATTGATTGGAATCAACTTGAAAATTATTGAGCCCATTATGATATAAAAGTTCTTTTTGTTGACCCGAACGGACAACCCTCCTATTTTTGCGACCTTATTCAAATGAACATGATGAAGGATTTTGTAGAAGAGCTAAAATGGAGAGGCATGGTACACGATATCATGCCCGGAACGCAGGAAGAACTGAATAAGGGCATGACTGCCGCCTACATTGGTTTCGACCCAACTGCAGACTCCCTTCATATTGGCAATATGGTGCAAATCATGACGCTGGTTCATTTTCAACAATGCGGGCATAAACCCATCGCCCTGGTAGGTGGTGCTACCGGCATGGTGGGTGATCCTTCCGGTAAATCTGCAGAACGAAATTTGTTGGATGAAAAGACGCTGAATCACAACCTGTCTTGTGTAAAAAAGCAGCTGGAGAACTTCCTGTCATTTGATGGAGAAAACGCGGCTGAAGTCGTAAACAACTACGATTGGTTCAAAGACTTCAGTTTCTTAGAGTTTATCCGTGATGTTGGAAAGCACATCACCGTTAATTACATGATGGCCAAAGACTCTGTGAAGTCCAGATTGGAAACCGGACTTTCATTCACTGAGTTCTCATACCAACTTGTACAGGGTTACGACTTCTATTACCTATGGAAGCATAAAGGAGCAAAACTTCAGCTTGGGGGGTCAGATCAGTGGGGCAACATTGTTACGGGTACCGAGCTCATCAGAAGGAAAGATCAAGGTGAGGCTTTTGCCATGACAACCCCACTAATCACCAAAGCAGATGGTTCCAAGTTCGGGAAATCCGAAGGAGGCAATATCTGGCTGGATGCTGAGAAAACATCACCATACAAATTCTACCAGTACTGGATCAACTCGTCTGATGAAGATGTCGAGAAATACATCAAAATTTTCAGCCTAAAGAGCCGTAAAGAAATAGAAGGCTTAATTGCCGAACATAAAGAAGCACCACATCAGCGATTACTGCAGCGATCACTAGCCGAGGAGTTAACCGAACGTGTGCATTCAAAAGAAGATTTAGATACGGCAATAAAAGCCAGCTCTATACTCTTTGGTAAATCAACCACTGAAGACCTGGCAAGCCTGGATGAAAAAACATTACTTCAAGTCTTTGAAGGCGTGCCTCAAACTGAAGTGAAAAAGAGCGAGCTGGAAGGAAACGATGTAACGACTTTCCTGAGCGAAACCACAAAAAACATCATCTTCAAATCCAAAGGTGAGGCAAGGAAGATGATCCAGGGCGGTGGTGTGAGTTTGAATAAAGCAAAGGTAACTGCGCCCGACCAATCAATGGATTTTGAGCTCCTACAGGATAAGTACCTTCTTGCACAACGAGGTAAGAAGAACTACTACTTGATTAAGGTGGTGTAAAAGCTTAAAGTACCTCACCTTAACGGATCTTTCATCCAACCATCCCCTTCCACACCTAAAAAACAAATCGCAAAAACGAATAGGAGATTCCTGTTATCACTCCTATTTGGATATAATCGTGCACTTTACGTTATTTGAAAGGTAGATAACAGGAATATTCCTGTTATTATGATGTTAGAAGTAATAGACTACAATGAGAAAGATATTACTAACCTTTTGCTTTTTAGCCACTTTAACTTCATTAGCTCAAGAACTAAGAATTAATGCTTCTGGGCTAATTAGTGATAAATATTATTTTGAATCCAGAGAAGAATTTGCATTTGATAGAGATTATAAACCTAAACCTTCTTATTCGATTGGATTATCGTATGCGCCAAGGGTTGAAAAACTTTCATTAATATTTGGATTACACTATGCTCGTATTAGAGCAAAACATAACCTAATGGATGACGGATTATTCAATGGATCACAATTTGGTCCAGACCCAACGATCTCTCCAGTTGATAATGAATGGCAAACCGAAGATTTAGTTCTTAACCTCGATTACTTGTACCTATCAACTCAATATGTCTTTGCATTAAGTGATAATTGGTTCTTTTCTGCCGGGCCACAGATTGGTTATCTAATTAATTCTTTAAGAGAAAGTCACTCAGAAACACCAGAGGGATACAATGATGTGGAAATATCTAACAAATTTGACCTTGGAGTACTAATAGGTTTAGAGGTGAGACTGTCTAACAAGTTTGGTCTATTGACTAATTTTTACAATGGATTTGGCAAAGTTGAACCAAATGGCTTTGCCGATGACCTACATTATTCCAGAAATAGATACTTATCATTAGGATTGTCTTACCTATTAACTCAATGAAAAACATCTAACAAGCGCTATTAGGCATATGTCAACGTAGTTTTAAGCCAATTTTTTCTGAGCTCCCCGTTCTCTGCCCCTTCTGCATTATTCACCACCCCTTCCAAAGTCCATTGCTTCTGGCGTTATATCTTAGGTAACGCAGTATTTCATTGAGCAATTGGTGCGTATGGGTCAGGTTCACTACTTTCGTGCTAATCAATGCTATGGGACATACGCCCCATAGCTAGACGTTATAGGCATTTGTGGTGCTAGATAATTTTCTTCTCTTTCAATATCTTGACATAACCTTCCTGAGATAGAGTACACTTTGCAAACTCAACGAACTGCTTTTTGGATAATGAAATCTGTTTAGACATTTGAGAAATTAACCAGTCGCCAATTTCTTCATTGTTATGACTAAACTTTGTCCTACAACGAGTCAACTTCCCATCATACCAGAACTCTATTCTTTTGTGGTCAACGCTTTTATTGGTTGCCTCTTGGAACCCCTTCTTGACCATCGCCTTATATGTCTTTTTACTATCCAGAGGTGACATATTAGACAACTATAAAATTTAGAAATGATTTTATTGAAAGAACATCTTCGGTCAATTGCTCATCTGGCAATTCATTGTAACGATGATATATGTAATCAAACTCCTCGAAAAATAATTGTTGGATTTCTTCAATAGTCTCTCCTGAAACGTAGATACCTAATTCACTATTCTCAAAAGAATATCCTTCTTCATCGTGAATCATTTCACAATAGATAGGAAACTTCAACTCATAAGAATTCTCTTCGAATGTGATTTTACTGAAAGAGTATATCGGGTTCTTAACTTCTTCAAATAACTCCAGAACTTTTGGTCTTGCCTTGTTCCCTTTAATTTCTACCATCGCCAATGATGTTTTAATATCCTCTGGAGAGGGTTCAACTTGAATTGGTTTAGGTACCAACAACTCGTAATTCTGCTGTTTTGGCTTACTCAAAGTTCTAAGTTCTGAATTAGCATCTTTCCCAAATGAAGTTGTGGCTCTTTCGTTGTTAACTATTCCATCTATGATAGGCTTAAAAATCCTCTGTCTCTGAACGGGGGTATATTTTCTTGAAACCTCAGCTAAGTATTCCTCATCATTGTAGTCAGACTCTAATACTATAGACTTATAACTCTCAAATGCGCTTTTCTTCCATTCTCCTGGCTTTTTGATTAATGGAATATTCTGGCTTTGTGTAACAAAGTTTGGCGAAATGGACATTCCATAACTTTCAAATTTGAGATCAACGATCACAAGAGAGTTCTCACTAAAAAGACCATCCTTGATTCGTTTTAACTTCTTTCTATCTTGCTCAACATTAATTTTATCATATTCTGCTTCAATAAACGAAAGGTATGAATCAGTTAAGCTTTTTAGAACCTTGACGACATCATCCACGCTAACAGCTCCGCCAAATTTTGGCTTGGAGTTTAACTTAAAAAATACCGATTTCTCTCTTAACTGTTCTATAAACTCATCCATTGGACTACATATGAGTTAGGAACTTGCAAAATACGATGAATAGTGAATTATTCAAACATATAACGGAAGTACAGTCCTATAACAATCACTAAATTTAAACATACCAAAGTGCCTCTTCAGCTTCAGAGTAGCCCTACCGCCAATCTGCGCCTCCTGCAAGCGACTGTTTCCTTCTATAAATTTTGTGGTTTTGATTACCACTTTCACAACACAGTAATTCTGAAACAATTGTGCTTGCGGCTCAGATCATCTAGATTAGTGTCAATTAGCTAAGTGTTCACACACAATCTGAATGTTAGCTGTAACTTTTCGCTATGATTGCAAGATTACTACTAATACTGACTATATCATTTTTTCTGACACACAATTCATCATCCCAAGAAGTAAGATTTGATGGGGTTTATGAGACTAACTGCGACTGGGAGACCGATGACGAAGAAGGTGAACAGGGATATCTAAGGTTCTACAAGAATGGTAAAGTAATTAGTACTGGTACAGATTGTATGGGAGAAGCAAGTGAACTTAAAGAGTGGTTCACCCTCGAAAATAATTACGCTGGAACTGGTGATTATACTATCAAAGACAGCACGATAACCTTTACCACAACCAGTAAAGTTGGCTCAGTAGAGTATTCAGGTACTATTATGAAAAATGGAAAGCTAAAACTTAATTCAAAGAGCTTTATAAATGGTTATGAAGGATCGGAGGAATATCATTTTGTTCAAATAGACGGCTTAAAATAAGCGAAGGCATTAAACTTTCCCGTTCAGCTTCTCCTCTAGCGCGGAAGTTTCTTCCGTGCATTCATAAATGCAAAACATTACACTGAACCCCAGCTATTTCTTCACCAACTGCTTCTTATCCATCAGCCGAACCACCACTCCAGCATCGGACATATTCTCCAGAATGACCTTAAATAGGAAAGTAAGAGGTACAGCCAGCAGCATCCCTGCCGTGCCCCATAGAAACGCCCAGAATACAAATCCGAAAAGAACGGATACCGTGTTCATGGAGAAGCTATCCCCCATCAGCTTCGGTTCAACCACATTTCCCATAATTAATTGCACGCCTTCCAGGCAAACGAAGATGACAAGCACCTGGGAGACGGAGCTGGAATCGATAATTCCCAGAACAAGCGGTGGAATGATCGCGATGAGTGATCCGATATAAGGAATGTAATTCAGGACGAAAGCCAGGAAGCCCCAAAGCAATGCATAGTCGATTCCAAAGAACCAACAGATCAGGCCAATGGCTATTCCGGTTAAAATACTGACGAACGTTTTTACCCTAATGTAAGAACCAACAGAATCCTTGATCCGATTGAAAACCTCCAGTGATTTTTCCTTATTTCTATTATCGGCTCCCACGATATAAGAAACGGTTTGATCATATTGGGTGATCGCTCCTAGTAGACCGGCGAAATAAAGGATGGTCATTAAAAGCTCGGCCGCCATCCCACTGATGCTGTTGATAAACGAGCCGGAAGCAGACCAAAACTGACCGGTTTGAACCATCTCCACCACCAAATCTCTTAGTTCTCCCTCCTTGAAAGTAACCCCGAAATACATGGTGTAATCATTGATAAAGGGTCTCACATCATTGGAAATACTGTTGAGTATTGCATCGCTATTTTCGATGAGCGCCTGTATCACATTGTAAATCCCAAACCCTATGAAAAAGAATATAGTCATGGTAAATAAGGTGGTGAGTCCTATGCTGACGGAGATTGGGAAAAAGCGCTCCAGAAGGTGCACAAGTGGCTGAAACAGGATAGCAAAAAATAAAGCGAAGAATAAAGGCACCAGTAGATTTGACAACTCACGCATCAAATACAGCGTGGCTATGCCTAAAAAAATCATCAAGATGATCTTGATGTGCCTCAGGGATCGTTCCATTTCGGTTTGTGAACTCATACCCGCAAAATAATTGAATTCATGCAGGAAACTTTTAACTTTAATGAGATTCAACCCTTTGAACCATGAAAAACATCATATCCCTCTTTACGCTATTTCTTTTTTTCATCAGCTGCACCGGGCAGGAAATCCCTAACAAAGACTATCAAATAAAAACAGCCGTCTTAGCCGCTCCCGAAAACCAGCGTGCTGAAGCAACCATATTGGGTTTCAATGGTGATGGTCAGGTTGTTACCTTACGAGAAGGTACAAATGATTTTGTCTGCCTGGCTGATGATCCTGACAAAGAAGGATTCAGTGTGGCAGCCTATCACAAAAGTCTGGAACCATACATGGCCCGTGGAAGAGAGTTGAAAGCTCAGGGATTAAGCTTCAAAGAAGTATTTGATAAAAGAGAAGAAGAGGTAAAAGCAGGAACATTGGTAATGCCGGATAAAGCCACATTGTACGTGACAACAGGAGATCCCAATGAGGAAACTGGTGAAATCGATAATCTGTACACCCGATATGTGATATATATTCCTTATGCTACAGAAGAGAGCACCGGTATGTCATTAAGCCCACCAGCTCCGGGTGCACCCTGGATCATGGATCCGGGCACTCACCGAGCCCATATTATGATTAATCCACCGAAAAAGTAATTCATCGTTTGAGGAAAGATATCATAGTCTTAAAGCACCAAAGACAAACAATAAAAGTTAGAACTCCTGTAACTTCAAAAAGCAAATCATTGGGCAGCTCGTACTTCGGAGGTGGGTACATGGACTGAAGAATAGTTTCACCAACACCAGCAAAGTAGAGCAGGTTTTTGAGGAGATGATTGTAAAGTCCTTCATAAACTCCAATAGCAAGCACAAAGAAAAATCCTGCAACGATTACGAAGGTCCATTTCAGCCAAACTTTGCCCCATTTCCAATATATGATTAGTATGATATAGGATAATATCAGCCATGTGAAACCCTGATACGCAATATGATTGCGCCACGGAGTTTCATATAGCCAGGCACCATAGACATGATGTAGTGATGTTATTAGGTAAACCATCAGAATAGATAGCGCCACCCTTGAAGTTGGTGTGTGAAGTAATTTCATTTTGCAACATTTCTTAGTGTTTATCAATCAAACCTAGCATGCTAAGACATGAAAATGTGTATTTAGAACATTGAGAAATTGTTGAGAATGAAACCCACATACATAACCAGGAATCTAAAATTATTATCAGATGAAAATCGAATAGTAAACATGACTACAAGGGAAGTAACTACTATCGAGCCACGATTGACCCAAATATTAGAAATACTTATTTCCAATCGAGGACGAGTGGTGAGTAGGGATTCCATAATTGAAGTAATCTGGGGCAATTATGCCAGTGGTCCTGAACTACTCACACATTCAATTTCAATGATAAGAAAAACAATAGGTCATGATTCAATTATAACGATTCCTAAAAAAGGCTACATGATAAACCCGGTTCCGCTTGAGCAACCCAATCGTTTTGATTTATTTGGGAAGCACCTCTGGATAATGATAATTGTAGGTTTGGCTATTGTAAGAATTTTATTTTCATGGCATCATTAATTACATAACAACCGGCCAGAAAATAATATCTACCCTCCTGTTCTTGCGGCGGCCTTCCCAGGTGTCGTTATCATACACAGGATTGAATTGACCGAAATCACGCTTTTCGATCTGATTAGACTGAAAATCCAGATTAAGCAATTCTTGTATCACCGCATTGCCTCTCATCTCTGAGAGCCATTCATTGTAAGCCGCTCCACCTATGTTATCAGTATGGCTATGAATGGTGATGGTATAATCACGAATATCCTTTACCGAATCCACAAGATGTTTTAGCTCATCAAACTGATACTCGTCCACATAATAACTACCTCCTCCGAAGTAAATGCTTTTTAGAATGTATGCGTCCTGCTGATCTTGAGCTTTTAGAAAAAGCGCTGGAAAAACAAACAATATGGTGATCAGGATTCGCACGATATAAAATAAACGATCATCATCCATCCTTGTTTCGAAGCTTTATCTTGCTAATCTGCCATTCATCATTTTAGGTCTTTGCTTGTCCGCTATCCTTTTTAAATTACTCTCAAACTCTTTCAACTAGAAACCTTTAAGATATGAAGTACAAATTACTCACATTGCTTCTTGCTTTCAGTTCTGCAGCAGTTGCCCAAAAACTGGATATGGAAGCTTTCAAAAACATGGCTCCTCGTAACATCGGGCCAGCAGGTATGTCCGGTCGGGTTACGGCCATTGATGTGGTCACGGATGAACCAGACGTCATGTATGTTGGGTCTGCATCAGGTGGTGTGTGGAAATCCACCAGCGGAGGCATTGACTGGGAGCCGATCTTTAATGATCAAACCACTGCCTCTATTGGAGCGGTTGCAATCCAGCAATCAAATCCATCTGTGGTATGGGTAGGAACCGGTGAAGGAAACCCAAGAAACTCATTAAACGGTGGTGATGGCATCTATCGCACATTAGATGGTGGTAAAAACTGGCAGAAGATGGGACTGGAAAAAACCCGTCATATCCACCGAATCATCATTCATCCGGACGATCCCAATACCGTGTATGTTGGGGCAATAGGATCACCCTGGGGCGAGCACGAAGAGCGTGGAGTTTACAAAACAACAGACGGTGGTAAAACATGGAAAAAAATCCTTTTCACAAACATTCGATCCGGAGTTGCTGAACTTGTCATGGATCCTACCAATCCAAACAAGCTGATTGCAGCGATGTGGGAACACAAAAGGGATCCATGGTTTTTTAAATCAGGTGGTCCCGGATCCGGTCTATATGTAACTCATGACGGAGGAGAAACCTGGAAGCAGCGAACCGAGGAAGATGGTCTTCCATCCGGTGAATTGGGACGAATAGGTTTAGCCATTGCCCCTTCCCGACCGAACGTGGTTTACGCGTTGGTAGAATCGAAGAAAAATGCCCTTTATCGTTCGGATGATGGTGGCTTTAAGTGGAGAAAAATCAATGACGGTAGTGACATAGGCAATCGTCCATTTTACTACTTTGAAATCTATGTAGACCCTGTCAATGAAAACCGGGTTTACAGCATTTTCACTTATGTAAATGTTTCAGTAGACGGAGGTAAATCATTCTCACAATTGATGGGAGCATATGGTGTGGATAACGGAGTTCACCCGGATCACCATGCCTGGTATATCCACCCGAAAGATCCAAACTTCATGATGGATGGAAACGATGGTGGTTTGAATATCACGAGAGATCGAGGCGAAACCTGGCGATTTGTTGAAAACCTTCCGGTAGGACAATTCTATCATATCAACGTAGACAATGAAACACCATACAATGTATATGGCGGTATGCAGGACAATGGATCATGGGCTGGTCCGGCATATGTCTGGAAGGCACAGGGAATAAGAAACCACTACTGGCAGGAAATTTCCTTTGGTGATGGTTTTGACGTACTTCCAGATCCACGAGACAGTCGATATGGAATATCAACCTCTCAGCAGGGTTATGCTTCAATTTACGATAGAAAGACCGGCTACAATGAAAATGTCAGACCGACTTATCCTGAGGGCGATGTTGAATTAAGATTCAACTGGAATGCCGGAATGGCACGTGACCCGCAAAATCCGGCTACCGTTTACTTCGGAAGTCAATTTGTTCATAAAAGCATAGATGGTGGTCAGAACTGGGAGATCATCTCCCCTGACCTGACAACTAACGATCCGGAGAAACAAAAGCAAGGTGAAAGTGGTGGACTTACCATGGACGCTACCGGAGCTGAAAATTACTGTACGGTTATCGTCATTGAGCCTTCACCACTTAACTCAGACCTCCTTTGGGTTGGAACGGACGATGGAAATGTACAGCTATCAAGAAACGGTGGAGATACCTGGACGAATGTTGGAGATCGCTTGCCTGGATTGCCTAAAGGAACATGGATCACACAGATAAAAGCATCCAACAAAAACGAAGGGGAAGCACTACTTGTAGCTAATGATTACAGGAGATTCAACTACACACCTTATGCGTATCGCACGAGAGATTACGGTCAGACGTGGGAACGAATTGTAGACAGCAATGATGTAGTAAGCTATACCCTATCCATTATAGAAGATCCGGAAGAATCAAGACTATTATTCCTGGGAACTGACGATGGATTATACGTATCAATTGATGCGGGTGCAAACTGGACGAAGTGGACAGAAGGGTTCCCAACAACCAATGCGTACGATCTGGTTATCCACCCGGAAGAACACGATTTAGTTATTGGAACATTCGGACGTTCGATCTGGGTAATGGATGACATTCGTCCACTCAGAGAGATTGCTAAAAATGGAAAATCCACATTGGATAAAAAGCTGAATGTCTATGACCCGCCGGTTGCTTATGTAGCTTCTAATCAGCAGCCAAAAGGCTCACGTTTTGGTGGAGATGCGCTGTATAATGGCGAGAATAGACCTTATGGTGCAATGCTGACCTATTCAATTAATCGCCCGGAGGAGAAGAAGAAAGAAGAGGCAGAAGGCAATAAAAAAGGGAAGAAGAAAAAGGATGAGCCGATGGATGAAGAGAAGAAAGATGAAAAGGTTTCCTATGATTCGCTTACTGTTGAAATATTGAATGGAAATGAAGTAATCCGTACATTGAAATCAAAGGCACCTGAAAAAAACGGCATCCACCGTACTTTCTGGTATATGGATGAAAAGGGAACTGACCGAATGAGCCGAAGAGATCGAAGAAGCAATCGAGAATCAGGTGGTGTTACCGTTTTACCGGGATCATACAAAGTTCGGTTCACATTTGGTGATCAGAAAGACTCTACCAACATAGAGGTGCGATATGACCCAAGAATAGAACTTTCTAATGCAGCCATTCGAGCAAAATACAATACCCTAAAAGAACTTGAATCTAAGTATTCAATGGGCGTAAAAGCTGTAGATCGGCTTAAAGAAAGCATCGATATAGCTCAGGGAATACAGGGAGACCTGAAGAAGAAAGACAAGGAAGGGTACAAAGAGCAAATCGAGCTTTGCAAAACGACGATTGACACCCTGAACAGCATGCTGGACGTATTCCTGGGAAAAGAGGATGATCGACAGGGAATTACACGTGGTACGCCAAATAGTGTAAGCAACTCTTACGGTTCAGCTTATTACTACACTTCAGGTGCATTGCATGCACCAGGTGAAACCGAGCAAAAGTTGATCAACAAGTTTGAAGAAGATTTGACTGAAGCAATGGAGATGGTAAATGGTTACTACAACGAAAAGTGGCCAGAATTCAGGTCCGCTGTAGAGGGACTTGACACCTCCCCTTTTAAAGACTATGAAGAAATAAAAGAAGAGTAATATGAAAAGCCGTCTCAAATTGAGGCGGCTTTTTTATTTTACTTCAAATTGATTCACATGAAAATTTTAAAAATTCTTGGTTTACTCCTGCTATTCATTATTCTTGGTGTAGCTGGCTATGCTTTTTACCTTAAATTATCACTCACACCCTCCTACTCAGGTGAAAGAGTGCTTACTGGTTTATCCGGAGATGTGGATATCTATTTTACCGAACATGGAGTCCCTCATATCTATGGAGAATCCGAAGAAGATACTTATCGTGCATTGGGGTATATCCATGCTATGGAACGGCTCTGGCAAATGGATTTATTGAGACATGTAGGAAGCGGTAGACTATCGGAATTATTCGGTCCCGATATGATTGAAAACGACAAATTTTTGAGAACAATGGGTATCAGTAAATATGCCAGAGAATCAGCTTTGGAATATGAAAAACGAAACCATAAAAGCTTACCGCTGGTAAAAGCCTACATAGCAGGCATTAACGATTACATCGCCAATAACCCTAAACCCCTAGAGCATACGATTCTTGGACTGGACGTAGCTCCATTTGAAATTCAGAATGCCTTCGAAATTCTAACCTATATGGCATTCAGTTTTTCAAATGCACATATCACTGACCCGGTGCTGACAGAACTCTCCAATAAACTGGACTCTTCTTATTTGAAAGACCTGAATATCTATCATTATAAAGGCGAGTCAACACTTCGTTCATTTGATAACAGATATAGCATCCAGGCAGAAAAGACGGTTTCTGTTTTGAAATCCCTTGGTGTGCCTGAATTCATTGGAAGTAATAGCTGGGTTGTTTCACCCGAGAAAACATCAACCGGCGAAGTACTCTTTTCGAACGACCCACACATTGCATTCTCTCAACCTTCTGTTTGGTATGAATCTCATTTGATCTATCCGGAAAGCGAATATTACGGATATCATGTGCCGGGAGCACCCTTCCCACTACTCATGCATTCAGAGCAAAAAGCCATTGGGCTGACCATGTTTGAAAATGACGACATGGATTTTTACATAGAAGAAATCCACCCGGAGGATTCAAATAAGTATATGCACAAAGATGAATGGAAAGACATAGTAATGGAACAGGAAGAAATCAAAGTGAACGGACAGAAGCCCATTCAATTTACCATCAGGAAAACAACACATGGCCCCATTGTCTCAGACATCCTGACAGAAGAGCCTCTTGAAGATATTGTGAGCATGTATTGGGTAAACACCAACTTCCCAAGCTATATGATGGAAGCGGTTCACGGACTTGTTTCTGCAAATGACTTGCAGGAAGTAGAAATGGCTGCATCCATGATTCATGGGCCCGGACTAAACATCATGTACGGTGATAAAGATGGAAATGTGGCCTGGTGGGCAGTGGGTAAACTACCAATACGCAGAGATGAGAGAAGCAGTAAGACATTTTATGATGGATCTACCGGATTGGATGACACTGACAGCACATACGCTTTCTCTCAAAATCCACACGCGATTAATCCTCCATGGGGATATGTACACAGTGCCAATAACCAACCGGATACAGTGAATGGTGTTGTCTACTCGGGCTATTACCTGCCCGACGATCGAGGGGAACGAATCACACAGTTTTTAGCGGACTCCTCCCTCTCTGTTGATCACATGAAAACGATGCTTTTGGATGACCACTCTGTGATGATGAATGAGATAAAAGGGATCATGCTTCATGCGATTAAAGATACAGAGAGAGGTGATTTGCTCAGAGAGTTGATCAAATGGAAAGGTGATTTTAATCGGGATGATTTCAGACCACTGATCTTTCAGAAATGGGTCAATGAAACATTAAAAGCAGCTCAGAAAGACGAGATAGGCAAAAAATTGTGGCCCTTGTATAAACTTACACATACTTACAAGGTAGCAACCGAACACCTGATCAAAAACAAGAATTCCAAGTGGTGGGATAATGATACGACGGAAGTGATTGAGACCAGAGGAGACATTATTCGACAGGCTTTCGAAACAACTATCAATGATCTCACTATTCATTGGGGTGATGACTATACCCTTTGGAATTGGGGAAGTGCGCATGCACTAAAGCATAAGCATGCAATGGGCGATATCATTACATTTCTAAATGTGGGGGACTTCCCTGTCTCCGGTGCAAATGAGGTCCTCAACAATATGGGATATACGTACAGCGAAGAAAAAAATCAAACCATCCGATTTGGGCCTTCTACACGCAGAATTGTAGATTTTTCCGATGTGAGAAATAATAGTTGGAGTATCCTTCCGACCGGACAATCCGGTAATTATTTCAGCCCCTACTATGCTGATCAGGCCGAAATGTTTGCAGAAGGAGTGTTTAGAAAAATGATGATGAATCACGAAGTAATCAAACAATCAAAAAATAAGATCACTTTGACTTCCAAAGACTGAACCGGAGGTATCAATGACATGTTACCTTTGTGTTGAATTTGAATCAACCTTAATCTAAAAATATGGATAATAGAAAGTATTTACCGTTTGTCATAATCGCCATTATTGCGATAATCATTCTTTTCTCTGCTGCCAATCGAATCTTCTTTAGAATTGAAGCATCAGAACGAGCTGTACTCTTTAAAACGCTAAGCGGAGAATTGCAAAAAGATAACATCATTGGGCCGGGATGGAACATGAAAGCTCCCTGGAACGAGGTATACATTTACGAAGTGTCTGAAAATAAAATCGAAGAAACGATGGACGTTCTCGATAAGAACGGACTGAATATTAGCGTAGATGTGACCGTTCGATTCCACCCAAAATATGATGCTATTGGGATCATTCAGGAAAATTTCCGTGGAGACTATATCCAGCGTCTGGTTATTCCTGAAGCGAGATCCATCGTAAGACAAGTGATGGGACGATATACCGCAGAAGAAATTTTCTCAACCAAAAGGCCTGAAGTAGAAGCGGCAATAAAGGAAGAAACTCGTCAGGTACTTGGCGCACCAGGTAACGAAGTTGAGATGAAGAGCCTATTAATCCGATCAATCAAGCTTCCTGAACAAATAAAAGCGGCAATTGAAAATAAATTGAAGCAAGAACAGGAGGCACTGGCTTATGAATTCAGGCTAGACAGAGAAAAAAGTGAGGCTGAAAGAAAAAGAATCGCCGCGGAAGGAGAAGCCGCAGCAAATAAAATTATAAACAGTAGTTTAACTCCTGAGTTATTGAGAATGAGAGGAATTGAAGCAACCATGGATATTGCCAATTCCCCCAATTCAAAAGTGATTGTAATCGGAGGTGGAGGTGATGGTTTGCCACTCATACTGAATGGGAACTAAACCTTCAAAATCTGGATTAAAATCATTATTTTCGTGGAAATTTTTAGATCAGCAAATTAGAGTAAACAACATGTCAAAAACCGCCCAAATATCTATTGATGGTAAGACTTACGAACTACCGGTAATTGAAGGTACCGAGCAGGAAAAAGCCATTGATATTAGCTCATTCAGAGGTCAGTCTGGTGTAATTACACTGGATCGTGGATTTAAGAATACCGGCTCCTGTGAAAGTGCAGTTACATTCCTTGACGGTGAAAAGGGAATTTTGCGCTACCGAGGCTACCCGATCGAGCAGCTGGCGGACAACTCTACGTTCCTTGAAGTTGCTTACCTACTTATCAATGGTGAACTGCCAAATGCACAAACCTTTGAGAAATTTGCTGGAGACATCACCCATCACACATTGGTAAATGAGGATATCAAAAAGATACTGGATGGATTCCCATCTGCTGCTCACCCGATGGGCGTATTGTCATCGCTCATTACTGCGCAAACTGCCTTCTACCCTAGCAGCCTGGATCCAAACAGATCGAAAGAAGAAACCGAACTAAGTATCATTCGATTGCTTGCTAAGATGCCAACATTCGCTGCATGGGCGTATAAAAAGAAGGTTGGACATCCGGTTATTTACCCAAGCAACAAAATGGACTACTGCGGCAACTTCCTGAACATGATGTTTGCCCTTCCTGCTGAGGAGTATGAAGTAGATCCGGTTGTAGCAAAAGCATTGGACAAGCTATTGATCCTTCACGCTGATCACGAGCAAAACTGCTCGGCTTCTACCGTTCGAATTGTTGGTTCATCACAAGCTAGTCTTTGGGCTTCTATTTCTGCCGGCATCAACGCACTTTGGGGTCCGTTACATGGTGGTGCAAATCAGGCGGTGATTGAAATGCTTGAGAACATCAAAGCCGATGGTGGTGATACCAAAAAATGGATGGCTAAGGCCAAGGATAAAGATGATCCTTTCCGTTTGATGGGCTTTGGACACAGGGTATATAAGAATTTTGACCCAAGAGCCAGAATCATCAAGAAAGCTGCTGATGATGTGCTTGACAAGCTAGGTGTACATGATCCTGTACTGGATATTGCAAAAGGACTCGAAGAAGAAGCACTAAGAGATGAATACTTTGTAGAAAGAAAACTATATCCAAACGTAGACTTCTATTCAGGTATTATATATCGTGCATTAGGAATTCCTACAGACATGTTTACTGTAATGTTTGCTCTCGGAAGGCTTCCGGGATGGATCGCACAGTGGAAAGAGATGAAGGAGATGGGCGAGCCAATCGGACGACCAAGACAGGTATACACTGGAAAGAACGAGAGAGACTATGTAGATATGGCGAAACGATAAGCTTTCAAAAAAGAACATAAAAAAACCCTGACCATCACTGGTCAGGGTTTTTTGTTTCTAAATTCAAATAAGTAATAACAGACCTAATGATGAGCGGTGATTTGTAGGTATTAACGGCTTGCGTTATTTTAGCCGCTTTATTTTCACCTAATCATCTACTCACCTCATGAAATCGCATCAAACTCTTTCTCGAGCACTCTATATAATTCTTTTTCTATCATTCATTTCTTCTGGCTTTTCACAAAGAATTCCTATTGGTTTTGGTCAAATATTACAAACTCCAGGATCTCCACAAGAGGCTCAAATAGGCATAACCTATACATACACATACGATTACCCAATGCAGTTAGGAAGCTATTGGACAATAAATGGGCTTAATGTAGGAGAAGGTAGTCAAATAAGTCACCAATACTATTCAACTGGAAATTACACTGTATCTCTTCGTGCACCCAGTGGAGAAATTACAGCAACATTAATTGTAACAGTTGTTGGCAACCCTGTCCCCACACCTTCAAAACCTCAGATATACGAAGTTAATTGCGGGAATACTGTCTTAAAACGAGGAAATCCTCCCATTGGAGTAACCTGGTTCTGGCAGACTAGTCAATGGAATACTTCCACCAGCAACTCTTCAAAGTATTACACAAAAACCAATAATGGTCGGATCTATTTAAGAGCCCGGGATCGTTTTGGGTCCTGGAGTGATCCAGTGGCTTCTAACTATATAAGCATTAAAGAAAAACCCATAAAGTATAATGTAATGGGTGGTTTTAAATTATGTGAACCATCTGATGATCCCAGGCTTATTGGGATCAGGCTTAGTGATTCAGAATACTTCACTGAATATCAACTTCAAAAAAATGGACAGGACTTTGGTACTCCGGTACAGGGAAATGGAAATGGAATTTACTTCCTGCCATATGACAGGCAATGGGAAACGGGTATATATACGGTAATCGCAACTAACTTAAGCAATGGATGCACTGAGGTTATGAATGGCTCTGCAGTTGTAGATATGGACGGACCTGAAGTTTTTCAGGTAACAGGGGGTGGTAATCTGTGCGACAACTCCAGTCATAATATAGGTTTATCTGATACTGAGAAAGGTGTAACCTATAAACTCATGAAAAGCGGGGTTGTACTTTCAACAAAATCTGGAAGCGGTAGTGCCATAAATTTTGGTTCCTATTCTACGGAAGGCATCTATACCGTGGAAGCATCACAAGGGACTTCAGAGTTTTGTATTTCGCAAATGGATGGTGAAGCCATCATTGAATCACAAAATCCTGGAATGCCATTAGCTCCAACCATTTCATCCAATACCTGTGGCTCCAAAACAATTACATTTACGCTATTCCCAGGCCAGAGTCTCCCCTATTGGCAGGGAACCAATCCGAATGGGACATCAACCTCCAATACATCTTTAATTCAGGAAGTTAGTTCCTCGGGTACTTACTATGTAAGAGCAAGAAGTAGCGAGGGGTGTTGGAGTCCAAGTCGGGCAATTGAAGTTGTTGTTAATCTTCCTCCTAATATTTATGAAATAACAGGAAGTGATAGCTATTGTAGCGGAGAAACAGGTGTCGAGGTTGGCTTGTTTGATAGTGAAAATGATGTAAGTTATCAGCTTCGATTAAATGGTTCATCTATTGGAGCACCAGTGAACGGTACCGGAAACGCTATTAGTTTCGGTCATCAAACTGTTGCGGGAACATATTCCGTCGAAGCTACTAACACTACTTCAGGATGTGTAAAGAGCATGGGGAGTAAGGAAATTTCAGTCTATCAATTACCACTTGCCTTTGAGGTTACCGGAGGTGGGAGCTATTGTGAAAATGGAGAAGGGATTCAAATTGAGCTAAGCGGGAGTGAAAACCATATCGAATATCAATTAATGCTTGACGATTCGCCAATTGGGGAGGGCATTTTAGGAAATGGAAGCACAATCAACTTTGGCAATCAAAATGAAGCAGGGGAATATACCGTCACTGCAACACACATCAATACAGGTTGCTCAACTGAAATGAATGGAAGTCAAACCATCAATATTAACTCTGCTCCTACTCCATTCAGTGTTACAGGCGGAGGAAGTTATTGTAATGGAGGTGCCGGTGTTCCAATCGGACTTGATGGTAGCGATACAGGAATTGAATATCAATTAAAGGTTAATGGCTCTCCAATTGGCTCTCCTATTAGCGGAAATGGAAGTGCTTTGGATTTTGGATTGCAAACTCAGGAAGGGTCTTATACCGTTACAGCATTAAATAATATAACTAGTTGTTCCAATGAAATGTATGGTAGCAAAGACATTGGAATAAATCCACTCCCTCTTGAATACAGCATCACTGGCGGTGGAAATAATTGCAGTGATGGAGATGGTGTCTTTATTGGTTTGAGCAATTCTGAAAGTGGTGTTGATTACCAGTTAAGATTAAATGATTCCAATGTGGGATCTCCGATCAGTGGAACCGGAAGCCCAATAGATTTTGGGTATCAAACTGTCTCCGGTACCTATACAATTCATGCTGTAAGGATATTGACAGGATGTGGATTGGAAATGAACGGAAGTCAAGTAGTTTCGATTGATCCTATCCCCTCATTATTTAATATAACCGGAGGTGGGATTTACTGCAGTGGAAGTAATGGAATCTCAGTCGGCTTAGACGGTAGTGAAACTGGAGTTGAGTATCAATTAGTGGTAGATGGTGCATCTATTGGATCTCCTATTTTAGGTACTGGAATCGAGTTAGATTTTGGGTTACAAACGGATGTGGGAACATATACTATTAATGCAAAAAATTCTACAACAAATTGTAGTTCTGAAATGCAAGGCGAAGCAATTGTCGAGATAGGTACTGCCACTCCATCAATATTTAATATAGGAGATGGCGGTAGCATTTGTGAAGGAGATGATGGTATATTGATTACACTAAGCGATAGTGAAAACAATGTTGAATATCAGCTAATGAATAATGGACAGCCAGTTGGCTCTCCAATTAATGGGTATGGTGGATATCTCGGTTTTGGAAAACATGATGAAACTGGCGAATACACAATAATAGCTACTCATGTATTATCAGGATGCAGTCAATTAATGAGTGGTACAGCTATAGTGGAAGTCCATCAACCAAGTACGCCTCAATTCTCAATTTTGTATGACTTTGATAAAGTAACCTTAACACGTGAGGAGCCTATCGATGGATCTTCGTGGTTTTGGGTACCATCTCCCTATCATGAACTTCAATCGGATAATTCACTATCCAAAACAATTAACGCTCCGAATACATCCTTGTATTTGCGATCGTTAAAAAATGGATGTTGGGGTGAAGCTGTTGAATACACATTCAATGCACATGAACCAGCTCAAGTTACTGCTAAGTTTGTTTATAATAACACAATCGAAATAAGTTGGTCAGGATTCTATGGAAATGAAAGTGGGTTCATTGTTAAAAGAGCTACTTCTGAAACGGGTTATACAACTATTTATTCAGGCGCTGAGGAGTCATTTACTGACACTAACATTGACTTAGGAGAAACCTATCATTATAGAGTACAATCTATGGTAGAAGGTCAAATTTCTTTAAGTTCTTCGGCTAAGGTCGTCACAGCACCTAGTCTAATTGCTAGCCCCAAGCCATATTCTTTTGCTTCAAGAAATACAAAAATTGAAATACAAAGTCCAGGGAATATCCCAGAAATATCCGATGTAGATAACGCAATTAATATAATTGGTTCTAGTAGTGGTATCATTTCCGGACAATGGAATCTGAATGGTGATATTCTTGAATTCACTCCGGCAGGCTCTCTAACCATTGGGGAGCAAATAACAGTTTATGTTAGACCTGAAATAGCTATTGAAGGGACATCAAATCAATATATTTCAGAACCTTACGAATGGACTTTCAACGTATCTGCTGACAATAGTGCTGACGATCCTATTAATTTTTCATTGAGACAAATGATTAGGCCGAATAATTGGCCAGTTGAGCCTTCATCATTGGCTATTGACCTGAACAACAACGGCACTCCGGGAGTTTTTGTTTTTAGTTATCCCTCCTATTATATTGAGTATAATGGTATTGATTTTGAAGAAGTTCCTATTGTCTTCCCCGAGATTCAAGACCCAAATTTATTTCCCACTCCTAAAATTGTCGGTCATTTGGACGCTGATCATGATGGCGATATGGATTTGATTTTTAAGAGAGGTACAAATACATTCCCACCAACTGGGGATCAATTAATTATACTGGAAAATGATAATCTTAGCTTTAATACAATTCTCCACGAAGTTAGTCTAGGGTCTAATTTATATGCATCATCAGTTCTTCACGATGTTGATAAAGATGGAGTTCAAGATATTATTATTGGATGCTATGCTCCCGGTGCTTCAAACGAAAAGTTCGTAGACGTTTATTTGAGCAGTGATAATTACACAAGTCCAATGAGCAACAATATTACTTCCACTTGCTCAGGGTGTCAGATAGAACTAATGAACCTAATGGATAAAGAGATCGATGGAGGCTTTGAGATAGTAGTAGGAAATAAAATATATTCCATAAATCAAGACGGAACTCTGTCATTCCAAAATGACCATCCGATTGGATTTATCGGAAGCTTTATTACAGATATAAATGGTGATCACCTTCCAGATTTTGTTGGACATAGAAACTCTAATCTCGTTACCTACCTAAATTCATCATATGAATTTGATTCCTCTGAAAGCATTTATTCTTCTTCAAATGGAACTCCCTTTTTTGTTGGGGATTTCTCAGGACTATCCAATCCGGAAATTTTGATTCTAGATAGTGAGGAGACAGTCTATTTTCAAAATCCAATTGGGGAAGGTCCGAATATTGAGGGGAATAACCAATGGTGGACTTTATCAAATTGGGGTTCAAATCATTTGATGGATTTTGATTTAGATGGAGATATGGATATCATAAGTTTTGATGGAGGAGGTCTCTACTGGTATGAAAACAGCTCTAGTGAAACTCAAATTAATCAGCTTAATTTTGAAATCCCACAATCATCTATCACCATTGATCCTGCATCACAATCCATATTGATTGAATTGAATGATATATCAGTGGATTTGTCCTCCGTGACAACAATATTTGATATTTCGCCGGGAGCTTTATTTGTACTTAACAGTGAAACAATCGTCAGCGGTGAAAGTGTTAAGCTCTACGACATCAATCAATTAAAAATCATTGCCGAAGATCAGAAAACTACTTCTACCTGGAACATAAAAATTACAAGACCCTCGTTTAACCTGGTTGTAAACAATCAATATGAGCTTATTAGTGGTAATCAGTCCATTGCTGTCGAGTTCACAGAAAAACCTGATTTATCATCACTAAATCTAAACGTGCGAGTTAAAGGAAAATTAGCAGGAAATGTTAGTGGAGAATGGATTGCAGGAGGGTTTGATGAGGAAGCAATTTTCACTCCTCAGGTACCCTTTGAGATTGCCGACGAAATTACCATAAGTCTACCTGCCTCGATAACCAATGATAGTCAGACTAAAGTCCTTGAACCTGGAATAATTAAGAAACTCATTGCATCTGGATCATCCTATAAAGACCCTGCAGAATTTTCAAGTGTTAGAAATCTTAATAGTAATTCAACATTTGGTGTACAGGTACCTTTTGATATCGACTATGATGGCGATTTAGATATCATTACTCATAAATGGAGTGGCCATGAGGTGTATGTAAATACATACGAGGGTGGAACGTTTTCAAGTGCTCAGCTTTATCTGGAAACTGCTTTTTCAGGTATCCAGGAGGTTTATGTTCCCTCAGACTTTGACGGTGATGGGAGTGTGGATTTTCTATTGCGGAATTCCGCCAAAGAGTTATTTGTATCAGGCTTTGGAAATTTACCGAAGAAAACCACCAGAGGATCAGTGCAAATTGAAGATATCAATGGAGATGGGGTAGAGGACATCATCTATATAAACGGTGGCTCGATTGAAGTTGTTAGTCTTAATCAGGACACCGACTCCCATCGATTCACCTCATTGTTGGGCTCCAGAAGTATAGCAAATTTTGATATCTATGATATTGACTCAGATGGTGATTTAGATATCATTTTTGCCTACTCTGGATTTAGAACCTTAGATGCTTTTATCAATCATGGTCAAGATGGATTCGAGATCACTAGCTTAAATATTAGTTGTGATGATGTTTATTCAATAAGTTATTTAAAACTTGGAGATTTCAACTTTGATAATGAAACTGACTACTTGATTTCTAACGGAAATGCTTATCTGTTGATGAAAAATGGTGATAACTATGAATCTACAAGTGTTGGGAATAGTATGTTTTTAGTAACCGGAGATGTATCAGGAAATGGCGTAACAGAGTTGATGAATACCCCAACTGATAGGTATCAATTGGGAAATACGGTTACGCATATTAATCAAATGCAACCCATTTCCGCCGGATCTTTCTTTAGCACTTATCTTGCTGACTTGGATCGGGATGGAGATTTGGACATTATTACTCCATCCGGATGGCATGAGAATTTTTCACATCAAGCTCGGTTTACAAGTTTTGAGCTTGAAAATCAAATTGGTGAATCCACAATTTCTGCTTCTGGTCACATCACAGTATTGGTCGATTTGAATGCAGATATTCAAAGCCTAGTTTCCACTTTCACAACCTCAACTGGGGTCTCCTCAGTAAAAATTGGGAATATCGATCAAGTGAGTGGTGTCAATGTAAATGACTTTTCCAATGAAGTCATTTACAATATTATAGCGGAAGATGGTTACACAAACCAGCAATGGTTTGTAACGGTAAATGTTCCATCATTCAGAGTCGTATCAGTCAGTCCTTCCTCTAATCAGATAGGTGTAGATGGTAATACCCCAATTACAATTGTTTTCGATGATGCACCAGATCCTAGCCTGTTAAATTCTATCAGGGTTGAAGGTGATAAGTCTGGCTTATTTGATGGAACTTGGAGCATATCTCAGGAATTTGCAACATTCTCGGCGGATAGATCATTTTTATCTGGTGAAAAAATCACAGTAAGAGTGCCTTCAAACACCATTTTAAATCAAACTAGTGATAAAATTCTGAAGTACGGATATGAATTCAGCTTTATTTCTGCAGTTGGAGCAAGTGAAAATACTGTTTCATATTTCGAAGAAAAACCCATTTCAAACTCAATAAGCGGTCCGGTAAACCAAATTCTATCTCACGATCTTAACGGTGACACCTATTTAGATCTAGTTATAGCGAGTGAAAATACTGTTCATGTGTTGATAAATAACTTTGATGGCACTTTTGATGAATATCAAGAAATATTACCAATACAAATAAAAAATGCAGTAATTACTGATTGGGATAATAATTATTCACCTAATATCCTATTGCTTTCTGATGGTTCGTTCTTATACGACTTAGAGTTTAATGGTGTAGCAATTACCCAAAATCCAACTCACAATATTTATAACTATGCAGAAAGCAGCCAGTTAGACTTAATTGATTGGGGTCAGAATGGCACCATTGATTTGATATACAATAGTAGGTATGTTCTATTAAACGATCTATCAAGCACTCAATCAATAGTATTACCTAATTCTTTTAATCATAAAGATGCAGAAGTATATTCTCTAAATGGTCAGGCGACTATTCTTGGATCTGATTCTGAACCATTCTTATCTCCATATGATGAGTCAGTTTTACACAACTACAGCCCTGGATTAAATGAAGAGTTAAATTCTTTTACTATTTATGGCAGACGAGTCGATCCATTTTCTTTACCTGTTTTCACAAACACGTATCATGCAACAGAGCTTGCAAGGGTGGCATATTTTACCTCTGACAGTGATCCTGACTACTTCTTTAGAGATTTATCAGAAGAGAATCAGATTATCAATCCTGACTCAACTTTTACATGGATTAACAACCCGTTTTCGAATCTCGAGCAGGATATAAGCTCAAATGTATTAAGTGATATCACAAATTTTAAGGAATTCGAAATCAGGGATATTAACGGAGATCAGTTGCAGGATATAGTCTTTGTATACAACGAAACTTTAAGCTGGTTTGAGAGTACTGATGGCGCTTTTAATGAGCATATTATTTCCACATCATTAGAATCTCCCAGAAACATTGAGCTTTCTGATTTGGATGGAGATGGTGATACTGATTTAATATTATCAGCTATCATTAATGGAGAAAGAAAATTGCTTCTTTACGAAAATACCATTCCTCCAACTCAACAATCAATAATGATAGAAACATTACAATCAGACAAAGGTGAGGTTCTTTCTAAAGAAGATTTAATTACCGAAATTACCCTCTACCCCAACCCGGCGAATGCAGAATTCCATCTAATTGGCAACATCGGGGGAGCTGTTATTCACATTTATGACTTAAATGGAAAGGAAGTGTTGCATGAAACCAATGACCAGGATACAAGCCTGAATCTTAACTCTTCTACTTTGGATGATGGAATTTACCTCATGAGAATAGAGTTAGCTTCCGGTGAGGTAGAGGAAAGAAAGCTGGTGATCAAACATTAGATATATATTAATCAAAAAACCCTGACCATCACTGGTCAGGGTTTTTTGTTTCTTTTAAACTCTCCTGGCCCTTACTCCTCAGCATCTGCTTCTTCTTCACCTGCCATTGGGAAAGTCTCTTCTTTCACTCCGCTTACATGGCTGTTGATCGCCTTCCACTCTCCTCCTACTTTGATCAGCACGTTACTGGATTGATATTTGGTAATATATGCCTCTGCCCCATTCACGCCTTTCATCGTTCCCGTTCCTGAAATAACTGCCGTACCATTGTCGAAAATATCCAGGCGTGTAATCTTAAAATCAAACTCATCGTAGCTTGGCCCATATTCAGCGATATAGGCCAATTCATCCGATTTGGAATACTTATCTCCATTATCATCTATGAGCTGAAAATCTTCATGAAGTAATTGATCCAAAAGGACCGTATCCTGCTCTCCGTAAGCCTTAGGCCACAATACGGTTTTAAACTCCCTCAGCGTTTCTTCATCTTCATCCGTGATGACTACCGGGTTGGTAGCGGGTGTGGTACACCCAACTAAAATTGAAACAATCGTTAAAGTCAGTAAATATTTCATATTCATCTATTTTATGCTTTAGTGTGTAAACTACTAAAATTAGTGAGCGAACTGAAAATAGAATTTATTAATTAAGATTTCATTAACATTGAATAATGTCAGAAACGGAACTCAAAGAAAAGGCAATAGAAGCCGCATCAAAGGCATATGCTCCCTATAGTAACTTCAAAGTTGGCGCTGCGCTGTTAACAAAGTCGGGAAATGTCTACACAGGCTGCAACATCGAAAATGCTTCCTATGGACTGACAGTTTGTGCCGAGCGGAATGCCATTGCCAACGCTATAAATGCAGAAGGAGTTATTGTCATAAAAAAACTGGTTGTTTATACACCAACGCCTAAACCTACTCCACCATGTGGTGCTTGTCGTCAGGTAATCCATGAATTTGGAAATCCGGAAGTCAAAAGCTTTTGTGATGGCGAGGAGTCTAACATCCATCATTCGGATGACCTGCTACCTCATGCATTCGAACTAAAAAAAGACTAGTACTTTCTGTTTAAGATTTCGCTGTATATCACAGCTTTTTTCGCTTCATCAGAATTCAGGCCGTCACGTATCTCATCGGCAATGGTCCATTCCTCCTCTTCATCTTCATCCTTTTTGAATAGCCTTGGCTGTTTATAATTTTCTGAGGCTCCAAATTCAATATCAGAACCTTCAGCCATTTTGATGGATTCCTCATACACACGCTTACTTTCATCGTCAGCGAAAGCTCTGCGCTCCCCCTCGTGACGAGTAGCGTCCTCCATTTTGTTCTTCTCCTTAACAACGACCGGTTCCTGTTCATAAGCAGGCTCCTCTTCTTCCTGTCTGCCTTCTGTTATTTCTCTTAAAAGATCTTCGAAAGATTTTGGCTGGCTGGGTCTTGGTGGATTGTTTTCAGAGCCCGGACGAGACTTTGGCTGCTCCTTTTTCTTTTTCCCTCTTGTGAGAAAATAGATAACGGCTGCTATGATGTACCACCAAAAACTAAAATCGTCCATACAGCTAAGTTAGAGAAAGTGAGGGTAAATGCAGTAGGATATTAACTGCTTAATCGTTGATTGTCGACTTAAGTGTGGTGATGATGTTCTCCTTATCAAAAGGCTTACTAAAGTATCCCACAATCAAGTTCTGATCGATCGCGTCCACCACCTCCTGGGCGCCTCCATAACCAGTAAGCAAGAAGCATGGTAAACTTCCCCTTGTCTCTTTCACCTTGGTAATAAACTCAATACCATCCATTTCAGGCATTCGCACATCACTCACGATGGCTTTGATCTCATCATGCTCTTTAATTAATTGAAGAGCTTCAGAACCAGAAGTAGCGTTGAGTATTTCAAACTCATTTTTAAAATTGAATTCGAAGAGGGTGATGTTGAACTGATCATCGTCTACATACAGAATGGTCGGTTTCTCCATATTTTGCTTTACTTGCTATCTGGTCAATTAAAAATAAACGACTTTTATCAAAAAGTTAAGTTAAAAGGTGAATTGCTTTTCAGATGTTACAATAATGCAACGAAGATTTTAATTTCCCCCCTATCATTCGATTAATCTTTCAAATAATTACATGAAAAAGCAACTATACGATGATAATACGAAACTGGGGAAAAATGGTGGATAAATCATGCAAACTATTTAACAATCCTATCCCTTTCTTGCCTCTGAATCTTATATTTTTGTCCGCTTCACCTTATTAGCCGATTGATTTTTACATGCAGTTAACCAAGTTAGAGATAAAAGGGTTTAAGAGTTTTGCTGACCGGGTGGTCATCAATTTCGATGAAGGGATTACAGGCATTGTGGGTCCCAATGGATGTGGTAAATCCAACGTGGTTGACTCGATCAGATGGGTACTTGGAGAGCAAAAGTCTCGTGTGCTTCGGTCTGATAAGATGGAGAATGTGATTTTCAATGGCACCAAAGCCCGAAAGCCGACCCAATTGGCAGAAGTTTCTCTCACCTTCAACAATACAAAGAATCTCATTCCGACCGAGTATTCCCAGGTCACCATTACCCGCCGGTATTATCGGTCAGGTGAAAGTGAGTATTTGCTTAATGGGGTAACCTGCCGGCTAAAGGATATCACTAACCTTTTCCTCGATACAGGAATTGCATCTAACAGCTATGCCATCATAGAGCTTAAAATGGTGGATGACATCCTTAACGACAAGGACAACTCGAGACGAGCACTTTTTGAGGAAGCAGCAGGCATCTCCAAGTTCAAGATCCGGAAGAAAGAAACACTCAAAAAACTGAGCGATACAGATGCCGACCTGGAGCGTGTTGAAGACCTTCTTTTTGAAATCGA
This sequence comes from Ekhidna sp., assembly GCF_965221965.1. Classification (GTDB taxonomy): domain Bacteria; phylum Bacteroidota; class Bacteroidia; order Cytophagales; family Cyclobacteriaceae; genus Ekhidna. The sequence continues at coordinate 1,400,330 of NZ_OZ244926.1, read as the reverse complement.
GAAAAACCTCAAGTCACTCGAGCGTCAGGCTACCCAGGCTAAAAAATACTACGAGCTAAAGGATGATTATAAGACCTCCAGCATTGCACTTGCCAAAAAGGCAATGACGAATCAAAAGGAACATTTTGATGCCATCCAGCAATCTATTCAAGAAGAAAATGATAAGAAACTGGCGCTCAACTCACTTGTCAATGAGAAAGAGGCAGCTATAGAGAAAGCCAAGGCTGACCTGATCAACAAGGAAAAACTACTTTCATCCAGACAAAAGACGCTGAATGAGCATGTGAGTAAAATACGCCAGTACGAAAGTGATAAAAAGATCAAAAATGAGCGTCAAAAGTTCTTACATGACAAGATTGAAACACTCAAAGAACAGATCAGTCATGATAAACAAAGTAGTGAGCGTGCGGCTGTTTCATTAGAGGGATTAAGGAATGAAGCCAGGGAAGTTGAAAAAGATGTAACCGCCATCCTCTCGAAGGTAGAGTCACTAAAGAGTGAATATGAATCTCAAAAAAATCTCACCACAGAGGCTCAGGAAAAACTTAACTCACTCAATACCTACTACACCGAGAAGAAAGACCATCAATTTCAGCTAAACAAAGAAATTGAAATCAAGGATATCCAGCTGAAATCCATGATGAGTGAGCTCAGCAAAACAAGTGAAGACACGAGCGAGAAGAGTGCTAACATTGAAGAGTTCAAAAACAGGCTTACTGAGATTGGAAAAGAGAAAAATGAGAAGCAGAAAGTCTTTGATGAGCTAAAACTCAGTGAAGAAAGTCTGAAAGAACAGATTTCAGAGACAGAAGAAAAAATCTCTGCGTCTAAGGAAGAGCTTACGAAAATCAACCGAACACTGGATGCCCGTCAAAATGAGTTTAGTCTTACCAAATCTTTGGTAGACAATCTTGAAGGATTTCCGGAAGCCATAAAATTCTTGAAAAAGAATCCACAGTGGAAAGATGCTCCACTCCTATCTGATGTTCTTAGCTGTCCGGAAGAATATCGCGTCACGATAGAAAACTTCCTTGAGCCTTTTATGAATTATTACATCGTGGAAACCAAGGAAGACGCATTAAAGGCTGTGAACCTGCTAAGTGAATCAACCCGTGGAAAAGCCAACTTCTTCATGCTCGAAAACCTATCGACATACACACCTGATAAGATAGCAGCACCTGCCGGAAGCAAGTCAGCTCTGGAATTGATTGATTATGATGCTAAATATGAAAATCTGATTAAGCACCTGCTTTGGAATGTCTATATCACCTCCAACCCTACTCAATCAAGCGAGGATAATGTTGTATTGCTTGATAAAGATGGCAAAGTTACTTTCAGAAGGTACAGCATCTCCGGAGGATCAATCGGATTGTTTGAGGGGAAAAGAATCGGCCGGGCCAAAAACCTTGAGAAACTTGAGGTCGAAATCAAAGACCTGAGAAAGAAACAAGCAGAAGTTGAAAGTGTCGTGGCTAAAGAGCAGGCATTACTAGAGGAATTGCGGCAGTCATCTAAAGCACCTCAGCTAGAGGAAGTGAAAGAAGAGCTGGCCAGAATAAAAGAGACAGAGGTTTCTGTTCAAACCAAGCAGGAGCAGTTCTTGGAGCTTCTGACCTCAAACAAGAATCGGCGGGAAGACATCCAGCAGCAGATCGTTGATTTGGAGAAGGCCCTGGAGACACTTAAACCTCAGGCCGAAAAAGAATTTACTGAACTTCAGGAGCTTGAAAAGAGTGTAGAAGCAAAGAAGGAAGAAGCGTTAACTCTGCAAGAGGCCTTGGATTTAAAATCCTCTGCTTACAATGAAGAAAACGTAGTTTTTCACCAAAGACAAAACAAACTCAACAGCATCCTACAGGAAATTTCTTTCAAAGAAGAATCCTATGAAGGTTCACTTGAACGAATAGAAAAAAACAGAGAGGAGCTTGAAGGAGCCACTGCCAACTTAAACGAACTCGTAAAGAAAAGTACTGCCAGCGACGATGAACTTGTTTCGATGTACGAAGAAAAAGAGACCTTGGAAACAGGTGTAAATGAAGCCGAGAAGGAATACTACGAAGCGAGAAGCATCATTGATGACGAGGAGAAAAACCTAAGGGAGACCCAGCGTAAGCGTGAAGGAATAGATCATGCCCTTATGGAATGGCAAAACAAGCTGAATGATGCGAAAATGGGGCTCAACTCGGTCAAAGATCGGCTTTCGGTGGAGTTCAACATTGACCTTGAAAAAATCAATGAAGAAGATATTGCTGATTACAAGAAATTCACCGAAGATGAATTGAGAAACAAGGTTGACAAACTTCGCAATCGATTGGATAACATAGGGCCTATTAACCCAATGGCAATGGAAGCCTTTGAAGAAATTCAGGAACGGCATACATTTATTACAGAGCAAAAAGAAGACTTGATCAATGCGAAGGAAACCCTGCTGACAACAATAAGTGAGATTGATGAGGTGGCTAAAGAAACGTTCATGGAAGCGTTCCACCAAATCAAAGACAACTTCATAAAGGTATTCCGAACCCTGTTCACTGAAGAGGACGATTGTGACCTTACACTTACTGATCCTGAAGCTCCGCTGGATAGTTCGATTGACATCATAGCTAAGCCGAAAGGTAAAAGACCTTTAACTATCAATCAGCTTTCCGGAGGAGAAAAGACATTGACGGCTACATCACTCCTATTCTCTATATATCTTTTAAAACCTGCACCGTTTTGTATTTTTGATGAGGTAGATGCACCGTTGGATGATGCCAATATTGATAAGTTCAATGAAATCATTCGTAAGTTCTCAAAAGAATCGCAGTTCATCATCGTAACTCACAACAAAAGAACCATGGCCAGCACGGATGTTATTTATGGAGTTACTATGCAAGAGCAAGGAGTTTCTAAAGTAGTTCCTGTAGATTTGCGGGAGTTAGCTTAACTTTTTATTAAATGAAACTTCTCACCAAGACCTGTTTCATCTTCCTGATCATCCTTGCTGGTTGTGGAGTGAAGGATTCCTCCAATGAGGAATCGAAATCCAAGCCGAAAAAGAAGCAAACAGCTCCCATAAAACATTCCTTTGACTATAAACCATGTACACCTACTCAAGGGGAGTTAATGGCAGTAATTGAGCTTGGTTCTCTGGGTTTAAACTATTTCATTGTTGAAATAGATAATGACAGATGCTGGGCGTTAAAAAAATCGGCTTTTGGAAGGAGTAATTTCATTTACGGTGTAAATACGAATTCTGAGATTGTCAGCAATATCAGGGAGTTCAGGAATGAAATTATTGATTTTGGAATTACAAAAAACAATATTCATGTGATTGCCAGTTCAAGCGTTGTAAAGGTTGAGGATATTCCTGCATTGAATAATCAACTCACTAAATTGGGGTTAACAATCAAAAGCATCAGTGCCAAAGACGAAGCTCGCTACGCACTTCTGTCTACCGTTCCAAAAGAATTTATTGAAGAGTCTTTCATTGTAGATATTGGTTCCGGTAATACTAAATTGGCATGGGTGGAAAGCGGAGATACGCTGAGTCTTGAAATTCACGGATCTAAATACTTCTTAAGCGATGTACAGGATACCACGGTTTTTAGAGAAGTGAGAGACGCTCTTTTACAGGTTCCCGAGAAAAACCGAAACCTCTGCTTTGTTCTTGGAGGTATGATTTATGAGTTTGTGAAAGACAAAGTAAATGAAAGCGATGGAAGGTATTTTGTACTAGACGAACCAGGCGAATACCCAACGGACAATGAAAAGCTTAGGGCTGCTAATGTTATCTACAATGCACTCTATCTCGAGCCCACCTACTCGTATATATTTGATAGTGAATCTAATTTCTCAATCGGCTATCTGATAAGTCTGAAAGCCAATTAAGAGGCTAATTTTTTCTTTAGTTTCTCTACCCCTTCCCTGGAAATAAACTGACTGGTTTCCGGGGACTCTAAATGAACTTCAGCCAACTCCAGTAACGTTTGTGTGATCTTTTTAGATGAAGTGGTTTTCTTGCTTTCCCCTCTTCCGTATGTTGATATTATGGATACATTCATGTGTTCTGTGATTAGATATGCTAATTTCAATTCATATCCATCAAATATCAATACCCACTTTATGGTAATTTTCACTAAAGAAATTTACTAACCTGAACCTTTAACTCTGGTAACAATTCCTCTTCAAACCATGGATTTTTCTTCATCCAAATACGGTTGCGAGGAGAAGGATGTGGCAATGGAAGGTATTTTGGGAGGTAGTCCTGATAGGTTTTTACTGTTTCGGTAAGGGTGCTTTTCGCGCCTTTTCCCAGATAGTATTTCTGAGCATACTGACCAATCAAAAGAGTCAACCTAACAGATTTGCATGCCTCGAGCAACTTTTCATGCCACAATGGGGCACATTCAGGTCTGGGAGGAAGGTCCCCTGATTTTCCCGAGCCCGGATAGCAAAAACCCATTGGAACTAAAGCCACCAGCTCATCATTATAAAAATCTTCATCAGAAATACCCAACCATCCCCGTAGGTTTCTGCCACTTGCATCATCCCAGGGCACACCGGATTCATGTACTTTTCTTCCAGGTGCCTGACCAATGATTAGAAGTTTGGCCGAGGCTGAAACATTTATTACTGGCCGGGGCTCATGAACAAAAAAGGAGCTACATACAGTGCAGCTCCTTATTTCTTCTAAAAGATCTTTCATTGCTATCTACCCAACGAGTACAACATTTTTCCATGGGAAACTAATGCTGACATAAAAGTAGGGTAAGATCGGTAAGGAATGTTGTATTCCTCTGCTGTTTTTCTTACGATCTTGGCGATTTTCCTGTAATGAACATGACAGATATTAGGAAACAGGTGGTGTTCAATTTGGTAATTAAGTCCACCAACAAACCATGAGAGAGCTTTATTTTTCTGCGCGAAGTTGCACGTTGTTTTCAACTGATGCACAGCCCAATTCTCTTCTACTGTATCTGTATTCTCAACGTTTTCAAACGTATGATCCTCCATCACGTGTGCAGGCTGGAATATAATTGCTAGACTGAATCCTGCAACATAATGCATCAGGAAGAAACCTAAAACAATATGATACCATGCCATTGAAGAAAATAGAATAGGCAAAGCAAGAATATATGAGTAATAAAATATTTTCGTTAGAATCAACCAAACCCATGCACCGGAGATGCTTTTAGTTTGTCTTTTTAACATTCCATCTTTTGTATATTCAGCCAACTGAACAATATCTTTCACGATGATCCAACTCATTGTCATTAGGCCATAAAGGAACCATGCGTAGATGTGCTGCCACTTGTGATGTTTTTTTACCGGTGTGTTTGGATCAAAACGAAGAATACCTCCTTTTGGAGCAATATCTTCATCCATTCCTGTCACATTCGTATAGGTATGATGCTTCACATTGTGCTGAATCTTCCAGTTAGTGGCATTACCTCCTACTATATTTAGAGAATATCCCACTACTTTATTCACCCACTTCTTTTTTGAATAAGCTCCGTGATTTGCATCATGCATCACTGACAGACCGATTCCGGCCTTTCCAAGACCCATTAGGAAAGCCATCAGGTAAAACATCCAGACACTCTCCACAATCCCTAATAAAAACATGAAGTAGGGCACAAAGTATAACAAGAACATAAAAATGGTCTTAGTTACCATTTCTGCGTTCGCATACCGACCGTATCTGGAATTTTTAAAATATTGATTTACCCTTTGGTTTAACGTCTTGTTAAACTCCTCGTGTAAATTGTTTTTGAACCTAACTACTCTTTGGCTCATTGTAGTTACTGACATTAATTATTAATCTAATTGATTTTATTCAAAGATAACCAAGAAACGTCGGATAAGAGGAAATAATTTGACCAATGGCCGTATTTATCTGTCAAGCCAGGATTTAAAGTCACCAACGCGCTCCCTCGCAACGATTATCTGATCTTCATCAAAATGGTCAATAACAATTTCCAGGCGAGAATTAGTAAAGGCAATAATGTCCTTGATGCAGTTGATATGAACAATGAATTTTCTCGAAATCCTAAAGAATTGTTGAGAACTAACCATCTCTTCCACTTTATCAAGTGTGTAATCCACTAAAAACCGCTTGCCTGCCTTGGTGAAAAGATAGGTCCCCTTATCCTGACTATAAATAAGTTGAATATCCTGAGTATCCACTGTTTTCAGGTGCTCTCCCACTTTTACTACAAATCGTTCTTTGCCGCTCGGCTGTAGCGCTTTCATCAAGTTTTCAAGGTCACTACTTACAGGGGCAGGCTTAGGTTTATTGAAGTTTTTCTCAAATTTCTTGATCGCATTTGCTAATTCATCCTCTGCGATTGGCTTCAATAAATAGTCTACACTATTTGTTTTGAACGCTTTTAAGGCAAACTCATCATAAGCAGTCGTGAAGATGATGGGCTTTTGAATATCAATCTGATCAAAAATGTCAAAGGATAAACCATCCGCTAGCTGAATATCCATAAACAATAAGTCGTAACTCAAAGCAGGCAGAGAAATAGATGCAGACTCTACAGAATCAAACTTGGCTACAAATTCATAATTGGGCGTTACATCCTCAATAAGTGATCTTAGCCTTTTTGCTGCCAGTTGTTCGTCCTCTATGATTATGTATCTCATTTCTTAAGTTTTAACAATGGTAATTTCACAAGAAAATAATCCACTCCTTTCTCCACCGAAACCTTCCTGTCGGTTAGATATTCATACCTGGCGATTAAGTTTTCTAAACCAATACCAGTTGAATCTTTTACTTTCTTTTCTTTTAAATTATTCCTCACAGTACACAAGTCTTCCTCAAAATCAATGGCTACATGTAAAGGGTCCTTTTCACTCACCACATTATGTTTGATCGCATTTTCTACTAAAACCTGTATGGCCAAGGGTGGAACATAGGTATTGCTACTTGCCTCCTCTATTTTGATTTGCAGGTTTTCACCAAACCGTATCTTTTGGAGAAATGCGAAGTTCTTCACAAACTCCATCTCATCATGAATCGATACCACCTCCTCGTCTTTGCTATCCAACACATATCTGTAAACATTGGAAAGCTTACGAATGAACTCAACCGCTTTGTCTTGATTTTCATAGACGAGAGAGCTTAGCACATTCAGTGAATTGAATAAGAAGTGTGGGTTTACCTGATTTTTGAGGCTGTTATATTGAGAAGCTACCTGCTCCGTTTTAAGTCGTTCATTATCAATGGCGGCCTGACGCCATTCGAGTAAGAAGCCACGGCCATGCATAAAAGTATTGATAGCAAGATTGACCAGAATGGTAGTAATTAGCGGAGCTCCGTTTAACTTTTGTATGGCTTCTAATGCGCTTTTTCCAAAAACAATTACATCATAACCAAAATCTAAGAAGTAAACTACGAAGGCTGTATATAGAACTATTGTAAAGAAGCTAGCAATGAACCTCTTCACTGGATTATCCTGCCAACTGTACAGAGCATTCATTATAACCACAGAAGCCTCGCTCCCTTTCCATAGCATAACCCACATAAAGCCACTATATGTAAAATTGATGATTAGGGAAGATACACCCAAATCCAAGTTGCCCCATAGCAAGAATTGCAGGATACCACCAAAAAGGTAAATCAATAAACCTTCTTTTAGTTCTTTTCGCCAGTTGATTTTGAATGAACTATTTGCAAAGCTATCTGAACCTGACATATCAAAGGCTTATTACAATCTCCTGAACAGCACTTTTAACCTCAAATCGACAATCTTCAAAACTTGGCGGACCAAACATCCCTTTTGCATTGTTTGAGAAAGCATAAGGCTCTGATGGAATCCCCATGAAGTTAGCATCCAGCTTGCCATTATCATTTTCATCGTGATATATGGATACTGCATAAACCCCTGAACCCAAGCCCTTAAATGAAAACGCCATTGAGCTAGCGTTGATAGGCTTCCCCTCACTTACAACCTCCTGTGAAAGAAACCTGTCCTCATGATCATAAACTGCAATCATAAGTGAGCCCTTTATTGTTTTGATATTTTCAACCTTGACAACAAGCTCGCAGTGCTTTTGAGAAAAAGCCGGGAGAAACATTGTACAAATGGATAAGAGTAGTAATAGTCTTTTCATTGTTTTGTTTTTCTTCAAAGCTGAATCCTGTGGTACTCAGAATCAATTTGGTGTTACCCAATTGTCGAATTTTAGGGTTGAATTGTAGATCGGTATTGGAAAGGCAATATTAGTAAAAGCAGGAGTTAAAATATTTTAAAATATGTTATGCATGCAGAGTATTTTCTTTATATTTGTTATGCATGCAGAGTATTTAAAGGCAACAAAAAAAATAGATATTAAATAAAATGGAAGCAGCAGTTGAAAAAACCGCACTAAAAGGTGGTGAATTCTTAATAAAAGAAACCGATGCTCAGGATATCTTCATTCCCGAAGAATTCTCAGAAGAGCAAAAGATGATGGCAGCCGCCACAATGGATTTCATAGAGAAAGAGATTAACCCAAATACTGAGAGAATTGAAAACATGGAGGAAGGCCTAATGCCTTCTTTGATGGATAAAGCTGGTGAATTAGGGCTACTTGGTGTAACCATTCCTGAAGAATATGGCGGGTTAGGTATGAGTTTCAATACCGGAATGCTTATAGCCGATATGATGGCTTCTGCCGGATCATTTTCTACTGCTTATGGTGCTCACACAGGAATTGGCACCCTCCCCATCCTTTATTATGGAACTGAAGACCAAAAGAAAAAATACCTTCCAAAACTTGCTACGGGTGAATGGAAAGCATGCTATTGTCTGACTGAGCCGGATTCAGGTTCGGATGCAAATTCAGGAAAAACCAAAGCTGTTCTTTCTGATGATGGTAAGCACTACATCATCAATGGTCAGAAAATGTGGATTTCAAACGCAGGTTTTGCAGATGTCATGATTGTCTTCGCGAAGATTGATGATGACAAAAAACTATCCGCATTTATTGCCGAGCGAAGCTGGGATGGCATCACCATGAATGATGAAGAGAAAAAGATGGGTATTAAAGGTTCATCCACCCGTCAGGTATTCTTCAATGACCTGAAAGTGCCTGTTGAAAACTTACTTTCCGAGCGAGAAAATGGATTCAAAATAGCTGTGAATATCCTAAATATCGGACGGATAAAACTTGGAGCAGGTTGTATCAATGGATGTAAAGATGTTGCTTCAAAATCCACTCAGTATGCAAATGAAAGAAAGCAGTTTGGGGTTTCTATCTCCAGCTTTGGAGCTATCAAGCAAAAGCTTGCTAAAATGGCAACTAAAACTTACGCTACGGAATCTGCCTCTTACCGAGCTGGTCAAAATATCGAAGATCTAATAGATAAATTGATCGCAGATGGCATGGACGTTACTCAAGCAAAACTTAAGGGTGTAGAGCAGTATGCCATAGAATGTGCAATGATTAAAATCCACGGATCAGAGGTACTTGACTATTGCGTAGATGAGGGAGTCCAGGTATATGGTGGCATGGGCTTCTCAGAAGAGGCACCAATGGCCCGTGCATACAGAGATGCGCGAATTACCCGAATCTACGAAGGAACGAATGAAATCAACCGCATGCTGATTGTGGGTATGATGTTCAAGAAAGCCATGAAAGGTGAGATTGATCTGTTGGGTCCTGCAATGGAAGTTGGTAAGGAATTAACAGGAGTGCCTTCTTTTGAAACACCTGATCTTTCAGTGCCATTGGCTAAAGAAAAAGAGGTTGTAAAGAATTTGAAAAAGGCAGTATTGATGGCGGCCGGAAAAGCCGCTGAAAAATTTGGGCCGAAGCTGGATCAAGAGCAAGAAGTGTTAATGAGTCTTGCCGATATGCTGATTGAGGTATACGTAGTAGAGTCTACCCTACTCAGGACAGAAAAGCTGATGGAACAATATGGTGAAGAGGGAAGCTCACTATACCAAAATATGGCTAAGCTTTATCTGCATGAGGCTGTGGCAAGAATCAAAAATGCTGGCGATGAGGCTGTTGCCTGCTTTGCGGAAGGCGATGAACTCAGGGTTATGTTAATGGGTATGAAGCGATTTACCAAGGTGGATCCTATAAACACCAAAGTCTTGAGACACGCCGTTGCTGATGTTATGATCAAGGAGAATAAATTTCCTTACTCATTGTATAACTAAGAAGGCTCTTTCTACGTAACTAACAAAACCGGCCGTTGGTCGGTTTTTTTATATACAGGTTTGTTTTGGGCACTTTTCAAAATAGCTTTGTATTGGAGGCAACAGCATCCAGACAATGGAAGAATTCGATAAGAAATTAACCACAAAAGAGAAAGCTTTACAGCTGAATCTTGATACACGCATTTACGGCACAGTGGCCGAAATCGGTGGAGGGCAGGAAGTAGCCGCATACTTTTTTAAAGCAGGAGCAGCATCCGGAACGATCGCGAAAACCATGTCCGCCTATGACATGACTTTTAGTGATGCCATATATGGCAAATGTGATCGGTATGTTTCGAAAGAAAAGCTTCTTCGAATGCTGGACCGTGAGTACACCCTGCTGGATCAGCGCCTGACTCAAAGAGCCAAAAAAAGTACATTCTTTGCTTTTGCCAATACTGTTGAGACCATCAATTACAACAGGAGCAATGTTGGACATGGCTGGATGGGTATTCGTTTTCAGAAACATTCCCAGACAAAGCCTAACGAGTGTATCATCCACGTTACGCTAAAAGACCGTGATGCGGAGTGGCAGCAGCAGGTATTGGGGATTGTAGGAGTCAACCTTATTCACTCATGCTACACATTCAATACACCAGAAGAAATCATCGATTCACTGGTTGACAATGTGAGAAAAGATCGCCTGGAAATTGACATGTTTAGTATTTCCGGTCCGGATTTCCATCACGTGGATAACCGACTAATGACGCTGAAGCTTGTTAAAAATGGGCTCACTAAGGTCGCAATGTTTGGCCCTGATAAGAATGTAGTTCTCCCTTCAGAGATTATTTATCGTAAAAATGCTATCGTCCTGCGTGGTAGGTTTAGGCCTGTCACTCATGTAAATGTGGACATGATGATCACCGGTATGCGGGCATTCAAAAAAGAGCTTGGACATACAAAGGACATCATCTCTGTGGTTGAAATCACATTAAAAGACCTCACACTGGCAGGTGAACTGGATGAGCAGGACTACCTGGATCGAGTTGACCTATTGTGTTCGCTTGGACAAAATGTGATGATATCTAACTATCAGGAGCACTATAAACTGGCTGGTTATCTTTCTCAATTTATTAAAGACAAGACACTAGGCATCATAATTGGAATGAATAATCTCACCCAGATTTTCGATGAGAAATACTACCAAAACCTGGATGGGGGCATTCTGGAGTCATTTGCTCGTTTGTTTGGTAGCAATGTGAAGCTCTTCGTCTACCCGATCATAGATTCTAAATCTGGTGATATAAAAACAGGGAATGACTTTGAACCGGAGCGGCACCTTCAGAGTCTGTTTTACTACTTCATAGAAAATCACAAGATTCTCAGCATTCCTGATGCGAAGACAGAGAACCTCCATATCATCTCTGATCAGGTATTGGAAATGATTCAGAATGATGAGGAGGGCTGGCAACAAATGGTACCAAATCGTGTGGCTGAAGCAATCAAAGCAAATCATCTTTTTAACTACCCATATGAAATAGAGGTAGACGAGGAAGACCTGATTTAAACCGACCGTAAAAATGCCCTTTGCGGGTATCTTCCTTTTGCTATATTTGGCGCTTTAATCAAAAACTAAACGTCAATATATGAGCACGCGCGGAAACTTTTCCAGCAAACTTGGTTTCATTCTGGCAGCAGCCGGATCAGCAGTTGGACTTGGTAACATATGGAAATTTCCATTCGAAGTAGCTGATGGTGGAGGAGCCGCATTCGTTCTTATATATCTGGCTTTTGCTTTCATCCTATGCTTTCCTGTGATGGTCACGGAGATAGCTATAGGTAGAAAAACACAGAAAAACCCAGTAGGTGCCTATGCTGCTTTAGGTTTTAAAAACTGGAAGTTCCTGGGTTTGATGGGTATCCTCAGTGGGGTGCTAATCCTTTCTTTTTATAATGTCGTAGCAGGCTGGGCATTTGGTTACTTCCTTGAAATGGTAAGAGGTAATTTTGGTATTGGTGAAAACTTCTCTCAGTTCACCAATGATGTAATAAATGTGGGTCTTTACGGTCTTGTGTTTATGGGCGTCACTGCTTTCATTGTATCAAAAGGAATTTCAGGAGGCATTGAAAAGGCAGCTAAGTTTCTGATGCCGTCTTTGGTGATTATGATCTTGCTCCTCACCTTTTACGCTTCATCATTGCCTAATGCGATGAAGGGTATCTCCTATTACCTGATTCCAGAATTCAGTGAGGTTACTCCTGAGGTCATCTACAATGCACTTGGTCAAGCATTTTTCTCGCTTTCACTGGGAATGGGCGCCTTGATAACATACGGAAGCTATATCTCTAAAGAAGATAATATCGTTTCATCTGCAGCGTACATCACGTTGACTGATGTCGGCATTGCATTCCTTGCCGGACTAATGATGTTCCCTTTTGTAGCCTATCTAACCAATGGAACAATGGAAGGGTTTACCGGAGGGCCCGGACTAATTTTCGTTACACTCCCGGGAGTATTTGAATCACTCGGATCAACACTGGGAATGATCGTAGGAGCACTATTCTTCCTCTTACTATCTTTTGCCGCACTTACTTCCACCGTTTCACTGCTAGAGGTGCCGGTCACGTATGTCGTTGATGAGTTTAAAGCAAATAGAAAAACGTCCGTTTGGATTATAGCTACTCTTATTTTCCTTCTCGGAGTTCCTTCACTTATCTCGAACGGTTACTCAGAATTGTTTACCAACTTCATTACCTATGTAGGTGCCTCTGCACCTTCCAGTTTTATGACGTTTGTTGAGCATGTTGGATCAGATACATTATTGCCACTAGGTGGAGTACTCATCACCATATTTGCTGCATATGTGTGGAAGAAAAATAACTTGGTTGAGGAATTACGTGTTGGAAATCCGAATTTGGAAGGGACATGGAAAGAAAAATACATTGATTTTGCGGTCAGCTACCTGTGTCCAATCCTTTTGACACTCGTTTTCATATTCACGTTCCTTGGAAGGTTTTTTGGAGTAAACTTCTTCTAGAAAGCTACTCTTTTATGAAAGTCCCTGGATCTCTTCCATTGAAGTAGATAACGTACTGTCCTTGCCTAAGGACAGTTACATCTATTTCTTTTCCCAGTCCCTCCAGGACGAGTTCCCGGCCTGCGTTATATATTTCATAGTGTGTGTATCTGGAGAGGTAAACCCTGGTCTTGGCGGACTTAGGGTTAAACTCAACGGGCTCAGGATAGAAATCAAAATCAACTTCCCTGGAGTATAAATAATTTACTCTTCGTCCAGGAGGAAAATTGTATCGGATGCGGTACTTGTTAGCCCCTTCTTCCAGGTTGGGAAAGAACTTGTATTCTGCTCCCTCGTATCTTCCCAGGGCTTCTCTCACTTCTTGATCAACCCAAACGCCATTTCTTAATTTTTCAATCTCAAATTCCCCTTTGCCGGACTCCCCTTTGGTACTCCAGATCAGGACACTATCAGTCAATGAAACGTCCACAAAACGAAAAATCGTGTGGAAAAGAATAGCCTCTGGGTTAATGATTGTTGGAGCACATATCGAATCTTTGTGGACTAAACGAATCTTCACAGGCGTGTAAAGATCATAACCGTCAAAATCAATTTTCAGAGCGCTGAGTTTGTAATTAATGTCAACTTCATTCTCATTTATATAAATTTTTTCGATGCAAAACCTTCTATCACTCTTATCAAATGGATTTTGAATAAAGAGTGTCTTGCCCTGATATACGCCAGCAAGGTTTGTCTCAATTTTTGGGGTTATCTGAGAAAAAATTGCACTTGGGCACATGACTATAAGTGCCAAAAAAAACACAACTCTACTCATTTTTTATTTTTCTCTTTATCACTCCAAACATGATGCTATCAATATGAAAAGTATGAATTATTTCGATGAGTACACGTAATAACCCATCTAAAATATTCGTTAGTTGAACTAACTCAAGATTATTTATTCATATTTTTATTTTTCAACCAGCCGTATTAGAAAAGAGAATATCATGACAGATACACTTCTTATATGGTTTAATCCAGATTCTCAAATGTATGAGATTGGACCTTACCTTGAATATCATTCGGCTGCTACCATCAGCCAAAATCAGGATAGATTCGAGGTGCTGCATGAATTCAACACCGAGACCGTCTTTATCGCTACTAAGATTTTGAATTCATTGAACGTGGCTCGCACTAATTCTCTTACTCTCAATCTTTAATTCGAGTTAATTCATAAATTAGCCATCAATGAAAAAATGGTTAATAATCCTCCTAGTCTTATCATCCGGGTGCAATCCCAAGGTGGTTTCATATGTCAACGAAAAAGCTAAGTTTAAGCAGTTCGAAACATATCGCCTGGTAACGACCAAGTCAGAGTCTAAAAATGTCACTCCTGAAAACACGCAGATCTTTGACTTGATAAAAGAGAACATTCATGAACAAATGAAAAGAAGGGGTTATGAAGTATCCAATATCTCGCCCGACCTTACCCTTCGCTATGAAGTGACCTCCAATACGAGAGTAGACATCAATAGCAATAATCAGATTAATCCTTATTATTATCAATCTTTTTCAATAACTACCAGAACCATATATGAATCTATTCTTCTGCTGGAATTATTTGACACCAACAACAAACTAGTATGGCAGGGGAGCTATGATCTACGCCAGGAAAAGAAAGAAAAACGAATTGTAAAGGCCATTGAACGAGGTGTAGGTTATATCTTCACGACCTATCCTTACAGGGCGCTATCTGCCGAACAGGATGAATCTTTAAAAATGATTGAAAAGTAAAGAGAAAGAAACCACGGAATGACAGATTACGGATTTTGGTCCTTAGTGCCCCCCCTGCTCGCAATTGGACTCGCGATCAAAACAAAACAGGTTGTATTCTCACTCTCACTAGGAATTTTCGTTGGCTACCTCATCATACAGGGAGGCAATGTCTTTGAAGGCTTACTCTCAACCATTACTGCATTTGTCGATGTATTTCAAAGTAAAGGAAATACCCGCACGATAATTCTTACCTTAATCATTGGTGCACTGATTCAATTGATTAAATATTCCGGGGGTATAAACGGCTTTATTCAATGGGTTCAAAAACGTCTTTCGGGCAAGAAAAATCTAAAAGGAAAAATCCAGGCCACCTCCGCTCTCACCGGTTTCCTCATATTCGTGGAGTCAAATATCTCCATTTTGACAGTTGGCACGATATTCAGGCCTTTGTTTGACAAACATAAAATCCCAAGAGAGAAATTGGCTTATCTGGCAGATTCCAGTTCTGCGCCATCATGTGTTTTATTCCCATTAAACGCATGGGGTGCTTATGTTATGGGTTTATTAGTAGCCTTTCCTGGTGTAGACCCATTTACAACTTTGGTTTACTCCATTCCTTTCAATTTCTACGCGATTCTTACGCTCATATTTGTTTTTTGGCTTTCGCTTTCAGGAAAAGACTTTGGTGAAATGAAGCGTGTCGTCAAACAATTACCTGATGATGAAGGAAATGACATTGATCCAACGAAGGGGAAAATTTCCTCACCTCTAAACATGATCATTCCGATTGCCGTAATGGTATTATCAATGCCCTTCTTTTTAATATACGGAGGATGGGATCCGAGTACATCAGGTGGTTTTCTGGATAAAGTTTGGTTTAGTATCAGTAACGGATCAGGCTCAGAAGCAGTACTAAACGCCTGCTTTACGGGCTTTTTAACCGCAGCGGCCATGTATGCTTTCCAAAAGATGCTGACAATCAAAACGTTTATTGATCAATCATTTAAAGGTATGAATGACATGTTGATCATGGCTATTCTGATGGTTTTAGCCTTTGCGATTGGGAATTTGTGTAATGAATTAGGTACCGGCATCTATGTTTCCAGAGTGACCTCATCATGGCTCATTCCGGAGGTAGCACCGGCTTTGATCTTTATCATTAGCAGTTTCATTGCATTTGCAACAGGAACATCATGGGGAACATTTGCAATTATGATATCAATTGGCGTTCCACTCAGTTTTGCTGTAGATGCAAATTTATACTTGGTGATTGCTGCTGTTCTTGGAGGGGGCGTATTCGGTGATCACTGCTCCCCTATCTCCGACACGACACTCATTGCCTCAGTGGCATCTGGCTGTGATCATATCGATCATGTAAGGACCCAACTACCCTACGCTTTATTCACCGGGGGGCTGGCCGTAATTTGTTACCTTATAACTGGATTTGTTATCTGATTATTTACAATAATCCTGAATGGCCTTATCAGCGTCTGCAACATCTAGCGACCTGGCAAATCTAAAATCCTCACAAGCTGAGCGGAATTGTTCTTTTCCTACTTTAACCGCACCTCGATACAGGTATGCCTCACCGAAATCGCGATTGATAGCAATTGCGTTATTGTATGATTCAAGGGCCTGATCAAAATATCCTAACTGATGCTCAGCTCTGCCTGCCAAAAAATGGGCTTGTGCCATGTTCTCATTCAAATCGATAGCTGATCCGGTATAGACAAGTACTTTGCTAAACTCTCTGCTATTATATGAAATCTTTGCAAGACTCAAATACGCATTGATATTCTTTGGATCCAGCTCAATAATCGCTTCAAAATCCTGAACGGCCTCCACTGATTTTCCAATTTCCTCATAAGACCGACCCCTGTTGTAGAGGCTTTTCACATGGTCTGGATGCGTTTCCAGGTAAGAAGTGTATGCGTCTATCGCTTGTTCATATTCACCGTCATCAAAGTAATCATCCCCGCTAAGAGAGTCTTGGGTGTTACAAGCTACTACGAACAAAATAATCAGCGTATAAATTGTGTATTTCATAAAATCGTATAAAGTCGGCAAAAGTAGACCGATTATTCAAAATCAATGCCGCTTTTTACGTTTTTATACGCAGTAAGTTCGCAATGAGCTGTTCCAAACTTCATATCAGCAGAAACCTTCAGTGGTAATCGATTGGCATCTGCTGATACCCAGAAGGTGACAGCATCCCTTCCAACAAACACGCTGTTCTTTTCCATTATAGGCACAACTTTGTGACAATAGATATCACCTACTTTGGTATCTACCATTTCAATTCCATGGTAGATCATTTCAAAATCATAAAATTTCTTGTCAAAGAAAGCGTCCATACGAACCGTATCTCCCTTTTTCAGTTTTCTGTAATCTATGCTTCGAGCATACATTAACCCACCCATCATATCAAAAACCCTTCCTTCCTCCATATCAAAGTATCTGGTTGGTCTGGGTTCTTTGTCACTTTTGGAAGACTGTTCAAACCTGATCTTCATGGAATCATAGTTAAAGAATACTTCTTCCTCAAGGTCATAATCACCTTCTGAAAGATCACGGTAAGAGTAATATGGCAGAAAAGAGTTTTTATCAATGACCGCTCCCCATTTATCATCTACCTTGGAAAAAACGCCAGCTAAACCGGCTGTCCATCCCTCTACATCAATTTTAAGGTACTCTCTTCCATCTTTGACCACATATTCATCAGAAACCTTAAAGGTTCCTCTACCTACAGTGAACCATCCATAAGAGAGTCTAAATTTCAGAACCTCACCCTTGCTTACGGGCTTGTCCTTCATGATTGGTTGTGCCTGGCTGAAAGCGCCAAGCAGTAATAGGAATGCAAGTTTCATGACTTTTAACGTTGGTACACTTTCCATCGCTACAACATGAATGCCATTTATTATACTGAAACGTTATTTTCTCTTAAAGCTTCGTTCAATGAAGTCTTTTTATCGGTACTCTCCTTTCTTTGTCCGATAATCAATGCACATGGTACCTGAAATTCTCCAGCAGGAAACTTCTTAGGAATGGTGCCAGGGATTACCACTGATCTGGGAGGAACAAACCCTTTATATTCTTTTGGCTGAGAACCTGTCACATCTATAATCTTCGAACTAGCGGTCAGCACCACATTGGCTCCTAAAACAGCCTCTTTTCCTATTCTTACGCCTTCTACCACGATACACCGCGAACCAATAAAGGCATTGTCCTCGATGATCACCGGAGCAGCCTGTACTGGCTCCAAGACACCCCCAATCCCAACACCACCGCTTAAATGTACGTTTTTGCCGATTTGAGCACAGCTCCCAACTGTCGCCCAGGTATCAACCATTGTTCCTGCATCCACATAAGCGCCAATATTCACATAGCTGGGCATTAGCACCGTATTCTTTTGAATGAATGCTCCGTATCTAGCTATTGCATGCGGCACTACTCGTACACCTAGCTGATCATAGCCCGATTTAAGTTTGATTTTATCATGAAATTGAAAAGGGCCAACCTCTATCAACTGCATTTTCATGAGCGGAAAGTACAGAATCACCGCTTTTTTCAACCATTCATTCACCACCCATTCATCACCTGAAGGTTCAGCTATGCGCCTTTTTCCATTGTCCAGTTCTTCTATGACTGTCTTTATTGCCACAGATACATCTTTCTTGTTGACAAGAGAACGATCCTCCCATGCCTCCTCGATGAGGTTTTTTAATTCCATCTAATAATCAATATTTACAGTAATATGAAGAAAAAGATTGTGATTGCTTCGGTCCTCAAACCCATCGACGATGTACGTGCTTTCTGGAAGCTTTCTCAATCAATAGCGAAAACAAATAAATATGAAGTTAATATCATAGGAAATGACACGAAAAAAGAACCATATTTTGAGAATGTAAATTTTCATGCTCACAGAATTCTTAGAACTCAATGGATAAAAAGATGGATAGTGCGCCTAAAAATACTTTTCAAGATCATTTCACTCAAACCTTCCATTTTAATCATCACCACGCATGAGCTCATAATTATTGCCTTCTTATCAAAAATGATTACCGGATGTAAAGTGGTTTATGATGTACAGGAAAATCACTTCTTAAATCTGACAAACATCAACCCCACTCCAATCAAACGGATTTATGCATGGATGATCCGAGCAAAGGAAGTAGCCAGTCAACTATTCATTTCTACTTACTGGCTGGCCGAAAAATGTTATAGAGATCAACTCCATTTTGTCAAAGGAAAAAATACAGTAATTGAAAACAAGGCTTTCAAGTCAAAACCAAGTACTGGAATGAATAAAGAAATTGTTGTTCTTTTTTCGGGGACAATCTCGGAATATGGAGGTGTCTCAAAAGCGATAAGCTTCTATAAAAAACTACTGAAACTTAAGCCTGATTCCACCCTAAAAATCATTGGACAAATTCATGATTCTAGGATAGAAAAAATGCTGGTCAAGGAGGCTGAAATTTTCCCAGGCATAGAGCTCTACATTTCCTATGAACCAATTCCACATCCTGAAATTTTGAAAGCAATATCACAGGCTACCATTGGGGTAATTGGATACCAACCCAGCAAAGTCAATAAGGAGAAAATACCGACCAAACTCTATGAGTATTCAAGATACAGATTGCCATATCTTGTAGAGAAAGATACTTTATGGAGCAAGGCCGGAGCTGATCTTGGGGGAGCAATCCCGGTAGACTTTGATTCGATCAATCTTGAAAATGTGTATGAAAAGATCAAAAACCCAAAAAAATTATTCACCAATGAATACCCATTGGAGGCTATCTGGGAGGAAGAATCAGTCAAAATATTCACTTCTTTAGATAAGTTAATTAGCGGCCATTAACATCTCTGATTAACAATTACTTATATATCAATAAAAATATTATTCTAAATTTATTTTTAGATTCATCTAAATACAATTTAACTTTGAATCATGAATTCAGAGTTAAGTTTTACTGAGGAAAACTACCTCAAAGCGATTTATCACCTTTCTTCTGAAGGGAGTGAGAGTGTCAACACCAATTCGCTGGCTGAAAGCATGAGCACAACACCAGCTTCCGCCAACGACATGGTAAAGAGACTGGCTCAAAAGAAACTGATCGGATATCAGAAATATAAAGGAGCCAACCTCCTACCCAAGGGGAAAAAAGTGGCACTTTCCATTATTAGAAAACATCGGTTATGGGAAGTATTTCTCGTAGAAAAGCTGGAGTTTAAATGGGATGAAGTTCATGAGATTGCTGAGCAGCTGGAGCATATAAAATCACCCAATCTAATTAAGCGATTGGATAAGTTTTTAGGGTACCCGACAATGGACCCTCACGGTGACCCTATTCCCAATGAAGATGGTGTCATGAAAGAAACCGTTCGAGCTTCTATTTCAGATGTTAAAATTGGATCAAGTGGAATCGTAGTAGCCGTGAATAATGATGACACGCTTCTGCTCCAACATCTTGATTCAATCGGAATCAAGCTTGGCTCCCGCATTCATATTCTGGATCGAATGGATTTTGATGGATCCGTTTCTTTAACCATCGATGAGGGCGCAAAGCAGTTTATATCCAAAACTGTAGCTGAAAACTTAATGATTACCCTAACAGAAAAGAAATGAGATCATACTTCCTTGTCATTGTTCTATTAGTCCTAGCCGCATGCTCCCCTGAGCAAAAAGAATCAGAAGCGGGCAACAAGCCACACGTAGTAGCTACAACAGGTATGCTCTATGACGCAGTAATCAACATTGCTGGAAACAAAATGACAGCTGAAGCCATCATGGGTCCTGGCGTTGACCCACACCTATACAAAGCCACACAAGGAGACTTAGCTAAATTCAATAAAGCAGACCTGATTATCTACAATGGCATTTTACTTGAAGGTAAAATGAGTGAAATTCTCAAAAAACTTGGAAGACAAAAACCGACTTTGGCAGCAGCAGAATCTGTCCCAAAAGAAATACTCAAATCTGCCATTGGTTACGAAGATGCCTACGATCCTCATGTTTGGTTCGATGTGACTCGCTGGAAGTATGCAGTCAAGGCAATTAGTCATGCTATAATCGAATTAGATACTGTAAATCAGGAGTACTATACTGCAAACACCAAAAAGTATTTTACCCAACTAGACAGCCTGCACAACTACTTTAAACAGCGGATTAAAGAGATACCTGAAAAACAGCGAATCCTCGTCACGGCTCACGATGCTTTCGTGTATTTCGGAGATGCATATGGCATTCGCGTGGAGGCACTTCAGGGAATTTCCACCGTTGCAGATTTTGGCCTAAAGGATATCGCCGAAATCATTGATTTAATCATTGAAAATGATATCAAAGCCATTTTCGTAGAAACAAGTGTTTCGGAAAAATCTATCAATGCGGTAGTTCAGGGGTGTAAAGAAAAAGGGCATAATGTGAAGGTTGGAGGGTACCTATACTCCGATGCAATGGGTGAACTTGGCACAGAGGAAGGTACATATATTGGCATGTTTAGTAGTAATGTAGAAACCATAGTGAACGCATTAAAGTAGCCTTTAGCTATTTAGATTTTAGATATGAGAGATTTTAAAAATTTGGAAGTATGGAAGGAAGCTCATCAAATAGCAAAAGAATGTTATAAGGTGTCCTCATACTTTCCGCAAGAAGAGAAATTTGGATTAACTAGCCAGCTAAGGCGAAGTTCATTATCAATACCAACCAATTTAGCTGAGGGATGTGGAAGAGGTAGCCAAAAAGACTTGAAAAGGTTTTGCGACATTGCTATGGGTTCAGCTTCAGAAGTGGAATACCTGCTCTTCTTTATAAATGAAATAGGCATCCTACAATACCAAGATTACAAATCATTAAGTGAATCATTAATTACAATGAAGAAGAGACTTAATGCATTAATCCAAAAACTAAAGTCCAATGTCCAATAGCTACATAAAACAGGTAGAAAATCCAGCTCTAGAAATCCATGACTTAACGGTCAGCTATGACAAAAAACCTGTGTTGTGGGGCATTGACCTGTCCGTCCCTCAAGGTTCATTGTGCGGAGTTATTGGCCCGAATGGCGCAGGTAAGTCAACCCTTATCAAAGCAATCATGAATCTTGTGGAGATGAACTCAGGGTACGTTAAGCTATTTGACCAATCGCTTGATGAGGTTCGTAAACGAGTAAGTTATGTTCCGCAGCGTGAATCGGTAGACTGGGACTTTCCTGCTTCGGTTCTTGATGTGGTACTCATGGGCAGATACGCAAGCCTGGGATTATTCAAAAACCCAAGAAAAGCGGATAAGGAAGCAGCAATGAAGGCGCTAGAAATGGTGGGCATGGATAAGTTCTACAAACGCCAGATTTCACAATTATCCGGTGGACAACAGCAACGGGTATTTTTAGCTAGAGCTCTAACTCAAAATGCGGACATCTACTTTTTGGATGAACCTTTCGCTGGTGTAGATGCGGCTACTGAAAAAGCAATTTTCAGAATTCTACAGGATCTGTCAAAAGAAGGAAAAACCATCATAGTGGTACATCATGATTTGCAATCGGTGGAAACTTACTTTGAATGGGTGATACTGCTCAACCTACGCCTGGTCGCTTCCGGCCCAACTTCTAAGGTCTTCACTCCTCACCTATTGGAAGAGACATATGGAGGTAAACTCACATTGCTTACTGAAGTTGGTGAGCTGGTGCAAAAAGGTGAATTCAAAGCGAGAGAGAAACAATAATGGAGACGTTGATCGAATTCTTTTCCTTCAAATATCCAAACATCAAATATGTGGTGTTCGGCACCATTCTGTTGTCTATCAGCTCGGCAGTGGTCGGATGCTTTACTTTCATTAAGAAGAAATCATTGGTTGGGGATGTCATCTCTCATGCGGTCTTACCGGGAATTTGTATCTCCTTTATGGCTTCCGGCAGCAAAGATCCCTTTCTTCTCATCATCGGTGCATTTATTTCTGGATGGATTTCAATTCTGGTAATGGATGCAATTACACAAAATACCAAAATCAAAGAAGATGCTGCAACCGGACTTTCGCTATCTGTTTTCTTTGGAATAGGGATTCTCTTGATGACCTACATTCAGCATTCCGGAAATGCCTCTCAAAGCGGACTGGATACGTTCCTTTTTGGCAAAGCAGCAGCGCTTGTCGGTAAGGACTTGATGGCTTTTAGCATCATTGCTGTTATTGTTTTGCTGACCGTTTTTCTATTCTACAAGGAGTTTAAATTAATCAGTTTCGATCCGCAGTTTGCCAGGGTAATTGGCCTTCCGATTAAAAGATTGGAGATGGTTCTCACCTCCATCACGGTGCTGGCTGTAGTCACAGGCATCCAGGCAGTTGGTGTAGTACTGATGGCTGCTATGCTTATCACACCGGCTGCTGCCGCTCGCTTTTGGACTGATCGCCTTTCCAGAATGATACTATTGGCCTCCATATTTGGTACCATTTCCGGAATTGGTGGGGCCTACATCTCATACAGTGCTCCGTCCATGCCTACAGGCCCCTGGATGGTAATGATTCTTTCCATTATTGCACTGCTTTCCTTCTTCTTTGCTCCGGGGAAAGGAATTGTAGTACGGCAATGGAGACGTATTTCCATTCAACGTCAATTGCTGGAAGAGAATTTACTTAAAACCTTCTACCGGATCGGCGAAAACAGTGGTGATCATTTCAGCAAAGTTGCTGCTGACGACCTCCAGCTAATAAGAAGCTTCTCTCCCGCCCAACTGGTCAAAGGATTACGTAAGCTTCGTGTGAATGGCTATGTACAGCGTGACAATGGAACCTGGTACCTTACCCATGAAGGATTTGAAAAAGGTAAGCGAATCACACGTTTGCACAGACTTTGGGAACTCTATCTGACTAAATACCTGCGTATCGCTCCTGATCATGTGCATGAAGATGCAGATACGATTGAGCATGTTATAACTCCGGAATTGGAAGCAAGACTAGAAAAGTTACTGGAATACCCAACCGAAGATCCGCATGAATCTATCATTCCAAAATAAGATGAAGCAGAAAGAATTGATCATTATTAATCATCAATTATCAATTACCAATTGATCATGGATGCATTTTGGATCATATTGACGGGATCGTTAGTGGCTGTGAGTTGTGCCATTTTAGGCTCCTTCCTGGTATTAAGAAAGATGTCAATGGTCGGTGATGCCATTTCACATTCAGTGCTGCCCGGAATTGTAATTGCTTTTTTTATTGCAGGAAGTATGCAATCTATCTGGATGTTGGTTGGAGCAGGAATTCTGGGAATGCTCACTACATTTCTTATTGAATTTTTTCATCAAAAAGGCAAGCTTCAAACGGACGCCTCTATCGGTGTAACCTTCACATGGCTCTTTGCTTTGGGGGTAATCCTGGTCACTTACTATGCAGGCAATGCCCACATTGATCAGGATTGCATTCTTTATGGCGAGATTGCTTACGTCCCTATTGACCTGGTGTATGATTCTGCCGGAGAGCCTATCGGGCCTAAGGCTGTAATTATCTTATCGATCGTGCTGTTGCTTATTTTGCTATTTGTCTTTGTTTTCTACAAGGAACTGTTCATCACTACATTTGACGCTTCTTTTGCACAAGCCATCGGAATATCCACTACTAAATGGCATTATGCTTTAATGGGGTTGGTTTCATTGACTACCGTAGCATCCTTTGAGTCAGTGGGAGCAATACTCGTTGTAGCACTATTGATAGCACCTGCAGCTTCAGCATACCTGATAACAAACCAGCTTAAAGTAATGTTGATAGTCAGTTCCGCATTTGGCATATTAAGTGCTTTTTTCGGATACTGGCTGAGCTATTTACTTGATGGTTCTATTGCAGGTGCGATGGTAACCATATCAGGGGTTATCTTCGCCATTTGCTACACGATTGTGAGATTGAAAAAATGAATAGACTCTTAGCAATTCTTCTTCTTATTTCATTGTCCTCTTGTTACAAGACTTTGACCATGGATGGTTTCGATAAAGAACAATGGACGAACGCTGATCAAGATTGCAGCACTTATCGCTTAGATATTATCGATCTCATTATCGAAAAGCAAGATGTGATTTTGGAAGCAACACAAAATGAAGTGGAAAGCTTGCTTGGAAAGGCGAAGGAGCATGAGCTTTATCAACGCAATCAAAAATTCTTCCATTATCGCTTAACACCTCCCGATAGTTGTGGGGAATATGAAACCATTGAATACCTCTCTATCCGTTTCAATGCAATCGGTCGGGCTAATCTTGTACAGGTGATGCTAAGAGAGCCTCAATAAGTGACAAGAGAATGAATCTTATCACACCATTTGTGGAGCGCATCCCTTCCATGCAAAAAGCTCAGCTCAACTAAAAAAGAAAAACCGACAACCTTTCCTCCTGCCATTTTTACCAACTCGGCAGCAGCAAGTGCTGTACCTCCTGTAGCCAGCAAGTCGTCATGAATGAGCACCCTAGCTCCTTTTATCATGGCATCTTTATGCATTTCAACCTCAGCTGATCCATATTCCAGATCATAGGCAAAGGAATGAGTTTCCGCCGGCAGCTTTCCCTTTTTTCTCACCGGCACAAAAGGAATATGCAGTTTCTGTGCCAAAGCATTCCCCCAAATAAATCCTCTAGACTCAATTCCAACAACAGCATCAAGCTCATATCCTTTCCAATATTCAGCAATAGCCTCGGTAATATCAGCACTCAACTGTACGTCTTGTAAAAGCGGGGTGATGTCTTTAAAAAGGATGCCCGGCTTAGGAAAATCCGGCACATCCCGAATACTATTGATAATTCTTTTGGTGAGATTCATGCAATAAAAATTGAAATAGGTTTAAAATTGAGGCACAGTATTTGAAAAGTCTTTGCTAAAAAACTCAAAGCCAATGAAAAATTTATACTTAATCCTGTTTGTTTTTGGTTTAGTCACTACTTCACAGGCGCAGAAGCTGTCTAAAATGGAGGAGTTACTCCAATCGAAGCAAAAGTGGTCTGTAATCGATGTGAAATGCAAACGTCCTTATTTTGAAATCGGTGAAACATTCACAATTCGAATAGATCGTAAATTCTACCACGATCGAAACAATTACGCAAAGTTGGGTGGTGAATGGACGCTGGATGGTAAAAAGTTGATTCTTACCTACGATTCATTTACAGAGGAAAGAAGAAGAATTCCTTATGTCTATAGAATCAAAAAGTGGGGAAAAGATGGATTCCGACTTACCTACCGAAATAAATTCAACAAGAAAGAAAAGGTTTACTTTAAATAGCAAAAGCCCCAGAAAGGGGCTTTTTTCATTTTATAGCTTCATATGCCCCTTTTACAACAATCTCCTTTTCTATCAACTTCGAAACATCTATAACCTCTACTAAATCTCCATTCCGCTGGCCTGTTTGAACTTCTATTTTCTGAAAAAGATCCTTACCTCCTCTTGAATTCTTGACTGCCACGTACTGCATCCCATCCATATCAATAATGGCTCCAGCAGGAACAGCATACCCTTTATATATTCCTGTTTCAATCCAGGCCTCTATGTATGCTCCCACTACTAGCTGAGAGTAGCTATCAGGTATATGCCCGTGCACCATCACAGAACGATCTTTACTGTCAATTACTTTTTCAATTAAATGAACTTCTCCATAAAGTAGAGAATCACTCTCATTCACTTTAAACTCAATTCTCTGACCTTCCTTTAACTTAGTCACATCCCGTTCATATACTTTCAGCTCCAGATGCATATGTTCCGTATTGACAATTTGCATTGCAACATCCTGTGGAGACAGGTAAGCTCCTTTGTTGATTGACAGATCACTTACAAAACCCGAAATGGGCGCATAAACTCGCACAGAGTTAACAATTTCCCCCTCTTCCAATTGAGCAATATCAATATTGATCAATTCAAGCTGCTCCTTCAGGCTTTCCTGCTTCGCCTTAGCAACGAGGTAATCACTCTCCGCCTGCCTGAATTTTTTCTCAGATGATATCGCATCAGCCACCAATGCTTTTTGTCGATTATAATCCGCCTCCAAAAACGCAATTTGCTCCTTTACTTCCAGGTACGCCTGCTGCATACTGATGTATTCCGGATTTTGAAGGGTAAAAAGCAAATCACCCCTTCTCACCCGCTTGCCGGGTAGTAAATCAAAATACCTCACATAGCCACCATGAAACACACTAATTGATGCGCGGTGAGTTGGTGGAACATCCACAATACCGCGAACAGAAATGCGCTGCGGGATATCCATTTGCTTCAATTGCGCCGTTTGTATACCGGCTTGATTTTGCTGATCTGCTGTTAAGAAAACACCCTCTTCTACCTGATCATTCGATCCTTCTAATTCCTGATTACATGCAATCAGGAAAAGTGTTGAAATGATTAAAATATATTTCATGATAATTTTTATTTAAATGTTAAGTGGTTGATTTCGAGCGCAATTTGATTGTATTGCCATAATGATTGGAGATAATCAATCTTTATGCTTGTCGCTCTTTCCAATAACTGTGCGTACTGCAAAAAATCAATTTCTCCATTTTGGAATGATCGATTTGCCGCATGCATTAGCTCCTGACTCAACTTCCTGCCTGAAACTTCATAAGAGACTAAAGCCGCTTCCTGCTTTTCGAGATCTGCCAATAAGCTGTTTAGCTTTGCCTGAAGCTGATATTCATATTCATCAGATGCTGTCATGGATTGTTCCCATGCTACCTGAGCTGCACTTATTCTTGACTTTTCACCTGCAAACAAAATAGGAATACTCAGTCCTACCTGAAAGCCGCGAAAAGTTTGAGCTCCAACTGAGCCATCATTTCCCTGAAAATATTCCAATTGAATACCTGGCAACAGCTGGTTTTTTTGAAGAGCTAAATCAGATTTCATCATAGAAATTGACTCATCCGATTGAAGTAAACCCGGATGTGTCTTTAAATCAGGGACTTGAATTGTGACTTTAGTGAGGGAATCTTGCTCTACTGTTATCGTGTCTCCGGTTTGGATCCAACGATACATATTCACATATGCTAGCTCAAGCTCCTTATGAGACTGATCAAGATTTTTTTTGACAGCTACAGATAAACTTTGTGCGGTAAGCTGTTCCAGGTAACCAGACTCTCCTTCTTCAAATCTGCGTTTTGCTGCCACACCAAATTTGGCATAAACGCTATCCAGATAGCTATACCACTTAACCAAGTTCGCAGAATAGACTACCTGATAATAAGCTTCGGATACTTTTTGTGTTAGTAGTTGTTCTTCCTGCCGATACTGGAAGTCTGCTATGCGTACCCTGCTCTCAAGTATACGTTTCTGTTTGCTGTAAATCGTAGGGAAATCAAATGATTGCTGTACTCCCCATACATTCAACGGTAAATTATTTTGAGTCAGGTTGTTCTGATCTTCACTGTAATAGAGAGTAGCTCTATCAAAAGAATAGGCTGTGCCAACGAGTTTTTTAGTACGTTCTACTTCCAGTGCCGATGAGTGCAAACCGGCATTATTTTCTTTTGCTATAGAGATAGCTTCTTCCAGGGATATCGCTTGCTGAGAATGACCCAGTCCAGGAAGGAAAAAGCAGCCAAGTATAAGCAATATCTTAGGTCCCTTGCCTTTAATCGAGACCCCTTTATCAAAAATAGAATAGAGTATGGGTAGAACAATCAGTGTGAGCAACGTAGCAGTAATAAGTCCACCAACAACCACAGTTGCCAATGGACGTTGTACTTCCGCTCCTGCGGATGTCGATACGGCCATGGGTAAAAACCCCAAAGCAGCCGCAGAAGCAGTAAGTAGCACAGGTCTTAATCGTTGAGTTGCACCCTTAATCACACGCTCTTTTACATCAGTTATTCCTTTGGCTTTCAGCTCTTTGAAATGCTCTATGAGTACAATCCCATTTAATACTGCAATTCCGAATAAGGCGATAAACCCAACTCCGGCTGAAATACTAAAAGGCATATCTCTTATCCATAGCAACAGCAAACCACCGACAGCAGCCAGAGGTATCGCGCTGTAGATCATCAAGGCGTCCCTTACCGACTTAAATGCAAAGTGTAGAAGTATAAAAATCAGAACCAAAGAAATTGGAACAGCTACAGCCAGACGCTGACGTGCACTTCGAAGGTTCTCAAATTGTCCCCCGTATGTCACATAATATCCCGGAGGTAAATCAATATTATTATCAATAAGACCACTCACATCATTCACTACAGACTCAAGGTCCCTATTTCGAACATTGATGCTAACAACAATTCGGCGATGGGTATTGTCTCTTGAAATTTTTGCCGGGCCATAAGTGTAGGTAATCTCTGCTAACGAACTCAGAGGAACTTTTCCCCCATCCGGAATATTTACATATATCTGCTCCAGATTCTCAATCCCCTTTCGCTGATCACCTGCAAATCGCACAGAAAGATCAAATCTGCGCTCTCCCTCATAAATACTACCAGCAACCTCTCCCGCAAAACCCAAAGAAACCAGTCGATTTACATCCGAAATGTTCAATCCATAACGAGCAATTTTGCTTCTATCATACTTGACTTGCAATTGTGGCAACCCTACGACTTTTTCAACAGTGATATCTGCTGCCCCCTCGACATTTGCGATGAGTTTTTCTACCTCTTGTGCCTTTTGATACAATAAATCCAGATCTTCCCCAAAAATCTTAATCGCCAGATCTGAACGGACTCCAGTAATCAACTCATTAAATCGCATCTCAATAGGCTGAGTAAATTCAAAGTCGATTGTAGGTAAGGACTCTACTAAAGCCTCCTTTACCTTATTTGCTAATTCATCCTTACTTCCTGCTGTTGTCCATTCATCCCTGTCCTTTAAAGTGATGATTACATCGGTCTCCTCCATTGACATGGGGTCTGTAGGCACCTCTGCAGCTCCGATACGCGTAACTACCTGATTTACTTCCGGAAAGCGCTTTACGATTTCTTCAATCCTGGTAGTAATTTCAATGGTTTTTGTAAGTGAGGTTCCCGTTTTTAACACCGGCTGAATAACAAAATCTCCTTCATCGAGTGTAGGGACAAACTCGCCACCCATTCGAGTAAAAAGAACAATAGTGGCTGACAATAGTAGTGTAGCAAGAACCAAAACCAACCGTTTCCTACCCAAAACCCAGGTCAGCATTGGGACATAAATGCTTTCAAGCATTGAAATAAGTTTTCTTGAAATGCGACTTTCTTTCTGTTCCGGTTTGATAAATAAGCTGGAAATGACCGGGACATAGGTAAAACCGAGAATCATCGCTCCAATCAAGGCAAAGCAAAAAGTCAGTGCCATCGGGATAAACATCTTGCCCTCCACATTGGTCAGCGATAAAATAGGGATGAATACGATGATGATAATCAGCTGACCGAATACCGCTGAGCGCGTCATCTTCGAGGTACTCTCAAATGTGATTTCATCAATACGCTGTTTCCTTTCGGATTTACTTAACCCCAACATTTGCGATTGACTCGAGGCAATTTTGAAAGCAATGAACTCAACAATGATGACAGCCCCATCGATAATAATTCCGAAATCGATGGCGCCCAGGCTCATGAGATTAGCATCAATGCCAAAGATGTACATCATGGATATGGCAAATAATAATGCAAGTGGAATTACGGAAGCCACGACCAATCCTGAACGGAAGTTTCCTAAGAGTAAAACCACTACAAATACCACGATTAAACACCCAAGAATAAGGTTTTCAGTAATGGTAAAAGTGGTTTTACCAATCAGTTCGCTACGCTCGAGAAATGGGTTTATGGTAATTCCTGGAGGCAAAGTAGTTTGTACTTCAGCGACACGTTGCTTCACTGCTTCGATAACTGCCTTTGAGTTGGCGTCCTTCAGCATCATCACTTGTCCTAAAACCTTCTCCCCTTCTCCGTTCCCGGTAACAGCTCCGAACCGAGTGGCATGTCCATATCCAACTTCAGCAATGTCCTTGATATATATGGGACTTCCTTCCCGAATTGTAACTACGATATTTTCAATGTCTTTCAAAGACTTAACCAGTCCCTCACCTCGTATGAAATAACTTTGGTTAGCTTTTTCTATGTAACCTCCACCAGTAACATCATTGTTCTTTTCGATGGCATTCAACACCTGAATAGGTGAAATGTTCATTGCATTCAGATGTTCCGGATTAATCGTTACTTCATACCTCTTTAAAAAGCCGCCCCAGGTGTTGATCTCAACAACCCCTTTGATCCCACTAAGTTGCCTTTTCACTATCCAGTCCTGAATGGTGCGTAGCTCCATGGAGGAATACCTGCCTTTATACTCCTCATCAACCTCCAGCACGTATTGATAAATCTCCCCTAAGCCAGTCGATATAGGTCCCATCTCAGGAGACCCAAAGCCTTCGGGAATTTTTTCAGACGCACTTTTGATTTTCTCCGCTATTAACTGCCGAGGTAAGTAGGTTCCCATCCGATCCTCAAACACAATGGTAACGACTGAGAGACCAAACTTTGATATTGACCTAATTTCCTGCACACCCGGAAGGTTGGCCATCTCTAACTCAATGGGATATGTAATAAATTGCTCTATATCTTGCGTTGAAAGATTTCGAGACGTAGTTATGACCTGAACCTGATTATTGGTAACATCAGGAACTGCACCAATCGGTATCTGGGTTAGAGAATAAACACCGAAGGCGAATAAACTAACGGTAAAGAATATAACGATCAGCTTGTTGTTCAAGCTAAACCGAACAATATGTTCTAACATGAGAATTTGAGTTTTAGAATAATAATTGGAAAAGGATCGTACGACCCGCAGGATCAACCCAATTGTGGTGGTCCTCTAAAACTAATAGAAAGGAAAACAAGGTGATCTTTGGCTAATACGCTTGATTCTACCGGAAAGGAATCATCCTTGTCACATTCAACACAAAGCGGAATTTCGAATGTAGGAATCTCTGCAACCGGAAAGTAAACGGTCAGATTGGAAGTTTTCTCGAACTCCTCCAGGTGATTTTCTCCCGGATTTAAGTGTAGAGCTAATTTGATATAATCAAGCAGGGAGTCGGCATAGGTATACTCAACCGCATGCTCATCCTCAGTCTCTTGATTAACATGATGATGTGGCATTAGTGTATGCAACATAAGCATGCATACAGCTATAGTCATTGCTATTTTACCGATCACCTTCATCACATATGCAATTTACGTATAATGAAATGATACTGTTGGCTTTTAACCTAATTCAGATTGAATCTAATCTAGTGTATAAGACATTAATTTGAATATAGTTGCATTAACAACTAAATTTGCGGAATATTAAAATTGATTCATATGTTTTGGGAATCTTACAGCCACAATAAATTAAAAAAGATCGTTTTTGATGCGTTGGAGCAAAACCTGGATTACAGGCATAAGCCGGTATTGGGTCTTCCTGCATCCTATCTTGATACAGAGGTGTTTTATCAGGATGCGCCTTTTTTAAAAGATGCTCCCTTCCTTTCGGCTATGATTGCCAATCCCAATCACATAGGCTGCCATACTTTAAATGAATCCGAAGCTGCATTTGAAGGCACGCAAAAGATCGAGGCGGAATTAATTGATATATGTGCCAAAGAAATATTTCAGGGAAAAGAAGCTCATTATGATGGGTATGTTGCTTCGGGTGGCACAGAAGCAAACATTCAAGCTATTTGGATTCTTAAACGCTATTATGAACAGGAATTTGAAGCAAAATCTGAAGAGATTGCTTTGGTGTGCACAGCTGACGCTCATTACTCCATGCCAAAGGCTGGGTCGCTGTTGAGCCTAGATCGTTATACGTTACCTGTAGATTCAGAAACCAGGAAAATCACAAGTGAAGCAACATCTGTTCTTAGACGAGCCCAATCAGAAGGAAAGAAATACTTTATCGTTGTTTTGAACATGGGCACAACCATGTTTGGCTCTGTTGATGATATCGATGAGGTTACCGGTTGGATGGATGAGCTGGAATTAACCTACAAAGTTCACATCGATGCTGCGTTTGGAGGTTTTATATATCCGTTTGCAGATGACCACAATAAACTTACTTTTCAAAACTCCAGGATCAACTCTTTTACATTAGATGGCCATAAAATGCTACAGTCTCCTTATGGCACAGGGCTCTACATCACCAGACAGGGATTCATGGAATATGCTCTGACAGAAGA
This sequence comes from Ekhidna sp., assembly GCF_965221965.1. Lineage (GTDB taxonomy): Bacteria > Bacteroidota > Bacteroidia > Cytophagales > Cyclobacteriaceae > Ekhidna. The sequence goes on along the minus strand of NZ_OZ244926.1, from coordinate 1,367,296 downwards.
GGCCAATTACGTAAAAGGCAAGGATTACACCTTAATTGGAAGCCGCTCAGGTGCGAACGCTATTGCCGTTTGGATGATCATGCGAACCTATGGCTCTGAAGGATGGAAAATGAAAATTCGTAAACTCATTGAAAAAACGGATCGATTGTGTGATAATTTGAATGATCGAGGAGTTGATTTTTATAGGAACCCTTTCATGAATATCGTGACAATCAAAGCAGAATATGTGGATCCGAGAATAGCTAAAGAATTTCTTCTAGTACCAGACTCACACGATGACAGATCCAATTGGTACAAAATCGTGGTAATGGATCACGTGACACAAGGACTGCTGGATCGGTTCTTAATGTCTCTCCCTGTAGAATCTAAGAATTCATAACAAACAACTACTAGTCTCCAAGACACATTTACATCTGGTTAAATAACGTTAAAGTCAACGTGATTTATGGCATGGCCAGTTTGTCTGTTAGCTTTGTGAATCTTAAAATGGCTTGAAGCTACTCAGCAAATTGTTTTTGAACGGGGAGATCGTGCAGGTTTACGTAATTGAGTAGTATAGCAGGACCTACCTGGATATCTCCACAATTTTACGAATCATGAATATTTTAAAAAGGAATCAGTTTAGTCTTTTGATGAGTTTTATTTTGATGGGCCTTTCTGGTCAACTGTTGGCACAGAGTCCACAACAGACAAGAACAGATTTCAGTGATGGAGAATTAGAAAACTTTGTAGAGGTAGTGAAAGTACAACAAAAAGGGCAACTGGAAATGGCAGAGGCCATTCAAAGTGAAGGACTCGATGTAAACGCCTTCAACCAAATTTTACAAGCTAAACAAGACCCTGAAGCTGAAGTCTCTAAAGAAGATGAAGTGAAATTTCGGGCGGCTTCTCAAAAAGTGAAAGCCATCCAGCAAGGACTTCAGAGCAAAGTGATGAAAAAGATTAACGATACCGGGCTAGGTATGAACACATATACTCAGATTGCTCAGGCCTATCAGCAGGACGCAGAAGTTCAGAAAAAGGTAAATACGATTCTGGCAGATAACTAGTTTCCAGATTTCAATGTAGTTAAGACTGATGGCTCTCATAGCCACAGTCTTACTTTTCTTAAACAACAGAAACCTAATTATTCAAATCTTAGAGAATCAATTGGGTCCAATTTTGATGCCTTGTATGCCGGAATATACCCTGAGATTAGACCTACTACAATTCCAATAACTACAGCGACAATCATCCATAACCAAGGCACAACAAAGCCAGAGTTGAAAATCAATGTGGAAGTTAGGTTTCCGATGGTCATCCCCAAAAGGATTCCCCCTATTCCTCCCATCTGGCAAATCACAATTGCTTCAATTAAGAATTGCTGACGGATTTTTAATGGAGTGGCTCCAAGTGCTTTTCTTACACCAATTTCTCTTGTACGCTCTGTTACTGACACCAGCATGATATTCATCAGACCAATGGATGCCCCAATAAGTGTCACAAATCCAATAGTAAATCCTCCGGCTCTTAGGTAACCAGTGATCTCTCCCATTCGTTCTGCGAGTGATTTACTGGCTGAAAGATCAAATGAATCTTCTTCTCCGGGTCTGTCCTGACGAATAGCCCTCATCAACCCCCTTGCAACACCCATGGCATTCTCCATTTGTGTTGGGTCCGGAACAGCCACCGCAATTTCATATCCAAAATTCCGCTCCGGAGCAATGATTCTGGCCGTTTGCATAGGGATAATAATCGTGCGATCGATACTCGAAGTTCCGCTAGCACCACCTTGTTCTGCGATGGTGCCGACAATCCTAAACTTTGAACCCATCAGGCTAATCTTCTTTCCAATAGGACTTTCATTATCTTCAAAAAGCTCATCGATCACATCGCTACCTACGAGCGCTACATAGCTTCCGTTTAAACTCTCATTAGCAGAAAAAGGACGACCCTGTGCCACATCATACCCGTCTACTGTCAGGTAGTTTTCATCTCCACCCCGCACAACCTGATTTGGGTTGGTCACTTTGGATCCATATTTTACTTCGGCCTGCCCTGTGATTACTGTATAAATAGAAACCACCCCCGGCCCCTCATATTTTTCTTTGAATTGAAGCAACTCATGATAGGTAACCTTCGGGTATGTTTTAGCTTTTTTACCATCGGAAGATCCACGATCCACTCTTTTATCTTCAATATCAAACGTATTGGCTCCCAGGCTGGAGAAACTGCTGTTGATCGAGTTTTGAATTCCGTCAATTGCCGTAAGGATTCCTACCAAAGAAGTGATCCCTATTGAAATAATAGCTGCTGTAAGAAATGTTCGAAGCTTATTTGCTTTAATGGACTTTATGCCCTCTTTGATGTTTTCTCGAATGTTCATGGATTGGCCTTAGTAAAACACACGGTTTTGATTAACGTTGTATATACAAAAGTGATGCATATGAGGGGAATATTGTTACTAATTTTCTTAAATGTAAGCATAGCCAGCCAGGCGGCATATATCCTCATCCCAATGGATGAGACCCAGACCAATCACCTGAAAGCTTATGGTATCGCTTACTGGATTCTAACAAAAGAAGTAGAGGTCGATTGGATGCTAAACTACAAGGGTGGAAGTTTCATGATCAAGCATTTACAGGCTTTTGAAAATGAATGCATTATACGTGGGGTTTCATATCAGGTTATTTCAGATGCAGAGGCCAATGATATCTTAAACATGATTGCCAGTCCCTCCTCCAATATGGATGTGATGAAGCTGGAAAAATTTCCGGAAATCGCTGTTTATTCACCCAAAAGCAAGCAGCCCTGGGATGATGCGGTGACCCTAGTACTTACCTATGCTGAAATCCCGTATGATGTCATTTTCGACGATGAGATTATGGGTGATGAACTTACCCGATACGATTGGCTACACCTGCATCATGAGGATTTTACCGGTCAGTACGGAAAGTTCTATCGTGCATATCATCACTTTCCCTGGTATCAGCAGCAACAACGCGAGTATGAAGAGTCTGCCAGAAAACATGGCTTCAATAAAGTCTCTCAGCTGAAGCTCGCCACTGTACAAAAGATTAAAGCCTACGTGGCTAGCGGAGGTTTCTTATTTGCTATGTGTTCGGCGACCGATACTTATGATATTGCTTTGGCTGCTGAAGGTCTGGATATCGTTGAAAGCATATATGATGGAGATCCTGCCGATCCTCGAGCACAATCTAAGTTGGACTTCTCTAAAACCATGGCTTTCGAGAACTTCACAATCGAGCGGGATCCGATGCGTTACGAGTACTCAAATATTGACAATCAAGCCAACGAAAGAGGGCTGGTGGAGAAAAACGATTACTTCACCTTATTTGAGTTTTCTGCAAAGTGGGATCCGATCCCTACAATGCTTACCCAAAATCACCAGCAAATCATTCATGGATTTATGGGTCAAACCACAGGCTTCAAAAAACAGCTGGTAAAAGGGGATGTTATTGTGATGGGACAAACACCCAGCATCAGTGAAGCTAAGTACATCCACGGAGTTCTGGGAAGAGGCTTTTGGACATTTTATGGCGGTCATGACCCGGAAGATTATCAGCATTTTGTGAATGAACCTCCAACAGACTTAAATCTGCATCCAAATTCTCCAGGGTATCGACTGATTTTGAACAACATCTTGTTTCCGGCAGCTAAGAAGAAAAAGCAGAAGACTTAATATAAAACGATTCGCCCTGGAACTCAATGCATCCGATCCGCACGAGGCTTCAAATCTTTCATAATCTTTGCTTCTTCGGCAAGGAAGTACCTCCATCGTGCTTCAACCTTATCTTCAGGTAGATATTCCTTGGCCAGATCAATGAAATTGTGGTAATGTCCCGCCTCTGAAACCATGAGGTCATAATAAAATCGCTGCAACTCTTCGTCTTCAATATTTTTCCAAAGCAACTTAAATCGCTCACAGCTTCTAGCTTCTATCAGTGCATTCATTAATAAACGTTCAACCAGTTGCTCCTCTCTGGTACCTCCTTTTTTCATTATTCCATTCAGGCGGGAAACGTACTCGTCTTTTCTGGCCTTGCCTAGCTTAAAGCCTCGCTTCTTTAAATGTTCGATTACCATTTCAAAATGGGCCCACTCCTCAGCAACCACCGGTGTTAAGACATCCACCAGCTTTTCACGCTCAGGAAACATGATAATCAACGAGATACAGGAAGATGCGGCCTTCTGCTCACAATACGCATGATCCACTAAAATATCCTCAATGTTCTTTTCAGCAATATTAACCCACCGCGGATCGGTTGGCAACTCAAGTCCTAATGTCGTTTTGTTTGGTTCCATCAATCAAAAAACATCCACCTTACAATTAAATCAATCGCCTTACGCTGACCCGGATAATTTGGGGTGACAAAGTAACCATCATCCTGAGGTTGGTTGAAATGCGTCCACTTTACGGCAAAGAAAAACTTATCTACCTTCATATTGACAAATAGGTCAGCAGCCAAATACCCAAAAATCTCCTGATCATCCTGAAGGTAAAACTGTTGAATCTCCGGAGCATATGCATTGGCGAAATAAGCAGACCGGGCATGCGCGTCTATACCAAATTCAACAGGCACAAGATCCTTAAACCATTTACCTCTCCAGAAGTATCGTCCATTGTAGTATATATCCGGAACTCGAACCAGTCCAGAAGCTCCACCTGATACATTCGTTGCTAACACTTCATTCTCAAAATGCCATCCCTCCTCTTTTTCATTAAAGAATCTCAGATTAAAATCACCACCAAAAGAAGATATCAGTATCCCGCCTGTCGCTTGATTAGGCTCTATGTTTTCATCAAAATAGATGAAGTTGTTATATGAGGTAAGGCTAACTTTTGGTCTTATTTCGAAAGACCTGAAGTCAAGATTTATTTGGCCATCCAGCTTGTTAGTAAATACTTGCTCAAAATTGTTGTGCCATTCATGGTGATTACCGAAATAGTCAGAGTAGATGAACGGAACAGCAAACCTCATTGAAGTATAATTGACGTTGATCAAGTCACTGGAAAGGTTTCCACCAAACTGGTATTCACCACCGACAAGGTATTCTGCATTGGCTGTAACGGCAAACTTTTCTTTCCAGTCAAATCTAGCATATCCACCCAGGTATTTCTCCAAAGTTTCTCCTGGATCATACAATAAATACTCAAAATCTACTCTCCTGAGTCGTGCATAAAAACGATAGAAAACCGAGGATATGTCACCTTTCCACCCTACCTCATTAGATAATGATGTTAAGACTGATCGCTCATTGGTTGATTCAAAATCAATCAAAAACTCATCGTAAAAATCAGTGTAAAAATTGTAGCCCCCTGGTCCTAATCCTGTAGCATCGTCCTGGTAGATATTTGTTTCTTTCTTAAAATCGAAAATGTGGTACAACTGGAATTGATCGGCTATTTTAATATCCTGATACACATGCCACCTAGAGTTCTTAATAATTCCCTGAGCTCCATCAAGTCTCACCAGTGCATTATCAAAAAGGAAAAAGTCTGTTCTTAAAGAATCCGTTGTTGGACGCGCTCCCCCCTGCTCCACTACCTTATGACTCATGCTGGAAAAATTGGCCATAACCTGGTAGGGCAATGTCGAGTGTTTATAGTGCGTATATCCGGTAAATGAAGTCCCAACAACCAACCTGTCTGTTTGACTCTCCGGAGCTAATTGCTTGTTGGTTGTGATTTTCTTCATATCAAAACCGAGATTCCAGTTTTCATTCACATTTCGGGAGAAGCCAATGTCTACAATATTTCTATTGCCTCCACCCAGGTACACCTGCAGTTCTATAAATGGAGACTTAGTATCGTAATATTTAACCTCTGAAGGTGGAATGGCATAGCGGCTATATGCATTAAAACCAGAAGTGCGGCCAATCACTTTTTGCGGTGTATGAAAAATTGGAAATAATGCAGTGCCAAAATTTCCCAGGTCCTGAAACCTCCTACCTGAACGATCATAAAACGACTGCCTTTCAAACTTATAAATGGACGTATCTACCGTTTGGTACTTAATCATGTTGTTGAGCACCTGAGTTTCGGTCGTATAAGAAGTTGTTTCAGGCCCATACACCAGCTTAGTGGAATCATCCACAATCTGGGCTGCAAGAGTAGAATAATTTAAAACCGCTATAAGGAATAGAGATATTCGCACGCGCAAATTTAATGATTGCTTTTGTTGAATGATTGCATTTTGCATCCATTTACAAAAAGCATTCCGAATAAACATGAAATACAGGGATAAGTCATTAATTTCTGGTTCTATATAATTTAATATTGCATAGATACTGAGTTCAATTTCTATGCACATCAAAGACATAACAAACTTCCTTGAGTCATGGGCGCCACGCTCACTTCAGGAGCCGTATGATAATTCCGGATTGTTAATAGGAGAAAAAGATGCCAAAATCAGTCAAGTACTTATTTCATTGGATGTCACTGAAGAAGTGATCGATGAAGCAATCACAACGAAAAGTGACATGATCGTCGCGCATCATCCTTTCATATTTAAAGGAATCAAGCACATCGGAAATACCCATTGGATTGATCGATGCATTCGAAAGGCGATCAAACATGATATTTCCATCTATGCAATTCACACCAACCTGGATAATGTACATACAGGAGTAAATAAAAAAATAGCTGAGAAAATTGGCCTTGAAAACCTTTCAATATTGCAGCCTAAGGTGGAAACGCTCTCAAAGCTGACCGTCTTTGTACCAAATGTTAGCAAACAAGAGGTGCTAGATGCCCTGTACGAAACTGGTGCCGGAAACATTGGCAATTACGATCATTGTAGCTTTCAGGTAGAAGGAATGGGTACTTTCAGAGGCAATGAAAGCAGCAACCCTACTATTGGAAAACAAGGTGAAGATGAAAGTGTACAAGAGACGCGTATTGAAGTTCTCATACCAAACCATCTAATGGGTGCTGCCCTCTCAGCCATGCACCAATCCCACCCTTATGAAGAAATTGCCCATTATATCAATCCACTAACGAACATAAACCAGGAAGTTGGTGCCGGAATGATCGGTGAGCTTCCCGAAAAGATGGAGTCGGCAAAATTTCTTGAATACCTCAAAGAAAATATGGACCTGAATGTGATAAGGTATACAGGTCTTGTACGCGATTCAATAAAAAAAGTAGCGATTTGTGGCGGTTCAGGCAGCTTTTTACTCGAGGCTGCTAAAAGAAATCATGCAGACATATTCATTACCGGAGACTTCAAATATCATGACTTTTTTGAGGCCAATAAAGAGATCATTATTGCTGATATTGGGCACTATGAAAGTGAAGTATTCACTAAAGAATTAATACAGGATGCTTTAACTAAAAATTTCACTAAGTTTGCGTTCCGTTTGTCGAAGGTAGACACGAATCCAATCAAATATCTATAGAAAACTGAATGGAAAATACAGTAGCTAAAAAGCTTGAAGCTTTAGAAAAACTACAGGCACTTGACTCAAAAATTGATGAGATTAAAAAGATTAGGGGAGCACTCCCTGAAGAGGTTCAGGATCTGGAAGATGAGATAGCAGGATACCAAACTCGCATCGAAAAACAAGGTGAAGAACAGAAAGAACTAGAGGAAACCATCTCTGGTAATAAATCAGCTATTAAAGATGCTGAGAAGCTGATCAAGAAATACGAAGAGCAGCAAATGAACGTACGAAACAACCGTGAGTACGATGCTATTACGAAAGAGATGGAACTTCAGCAACTTGAGATCCAAATTCTTGAAAAGCGAATAAAAGAAGCTGGAGAGAAGATAGAGGCGAAAAAGGGAGAGATGGATGAAACCAAGGCTATTTTATCAGAGAGAGAAAAGGACCTGAAAAGTAAGCAGGAAGAGCTTGAAACAATCGTAAAGGAATCTGAAGCTGATGAGCAGAAGATCGAGAAAGATCGAGAAAAAGCAGCTAAGAATGTAGAGGATCGACTGCTGAAGTCTTATGATAAGGTAAGAAAGAACATGAGAAATGGTCTCGCAGTTGTGCCTGTGAAAAGAGGTGCATGTGGTGGCTGCTTCAATGTGGTTCCACCTCAAAAACAGGCGGAAATCAGAGAAAAGAAGAAAATTATCGTGTGTGAACATTGTGGAAGAATTCTTTCGGACGTAGAGGATGTGATTGAGGAAGAAGTGAAACCTAAAAGAAGAACTACAAGAAAGAAAGCTACGAAGAAGTAGACAATCATTTAAAACATTGAAAGGCTTCCTTATTGGAAGCTTTTTTTATTTTACTCCGTCTTCCGAGTTTTTTCCAGTGAATTGCTTGAAGTGACTTTTTATCTCCTCCATTTCTCTATCCATCTCTCCCCTTGTGTAGTAAGGCTCGTCTACATACACCGTTTTGGTTTTATAATCAAACCCAATTTTTACGATTGGCACTCCTGCCTCATGAGCGATCCGGTAAAACCCCGTTTTCCATTTAGGGGCATAACTGCGAGTTCCCTCGGGTGTAATGGTCATGATAAATTCCTCACGCTCCTTATACAAATCAACAACCTGCTGAACGAGCTGAGTGCTCTTCTTTTTACTCTTTCGGTCCACCGGAACTCCCCCAATCGATTTAAGAAAAAAACCGACAAGCGGAATTTTAAATAACTCCTTCTTTGCTAAAAAATTAGGTTGAAAACCAATGACATTTCGTGCTCCCCAACCCACAAAAAAATCCCAATTGCTTGTATGTGGTGCCACAATGATCACATACTTCTTAAGATTCGGCTTAGTCCCCTGAACCTTCCAACCGGAAAGTTTATAAAGCTTTGCTAGTGAGCGACTTACAAGTGATTTACTGGCCATTAATGATTACCTCTTTAAGTTTGAACTGGAGTGATTGTGACTCTTTTGCCAGCACCTCATAATGCCTTAATTTGTTATCAACAAAGCCTTTGTACAAAATAAGTAAATTGATAAACTCCCGGTTATTTACCAATGCTTTAGAATTGTTATCTATCAGACTGGTATTTGAAACAATCCAAGGTATCAATTTATCCATAAAAAAATCTGCCTGAGCTTCATTTCTGTGAGCACACTCAACTGCTAACGCGTCATAATAGTTGGAAATCTGCTTTCGCATTTTAAAGTCTCGTATCAAATCCAGCTTACCTGAAGTGGTTATTGATTTAAATGTCAAATCATTTGGCTGATAGTTATTAACATTAATTGCTAATTCGACTTTTTCATTGAGGCTGTCAAGCCTACCGGTTATCAGCTGATTAATCACATCGGTAATAATGTCTGATTGGTTCTTTTGAAAAGGTATCTGATACTCAATATAGTTCTCCCTATCATCCGAAAGCTCTTCCATTAGAGAAATTACTATTTGTTTTACCTCTCTCTCTTCCTTTTTCTGTTCCGAGCTTTTGTTGATGTAAAAGGCCAGTGATACACCAAGTATCACTGCGATAAAGTTGAGTATATGATCTGACCAATTAATTGACTTCATGGTCTATTTATAAGCACCCATAGAGGAGAACTTCTCAATTCGCTCATTGATTCGTTCCTCCGGCTTCTTAGCTGATAAGGCTTTGAGTTCTTTCGCAATTACCTTCTTCAATTCGCCAGAAGCCTTGTTCAGGTCAGTATGAGCTCCGCCCAATGGTTCTTTGATGATTCCATCAATGAGTTTATTCTTTAGCATATCCTCAGCAGTGAGCTTGAGTGCCTCTGCTGCTTGTTCTTTGTAATCCCAGCTTCTCCAGAGTATAGAAGAACAAGACTCTGGTGAAATAACAGAATACCAGGTGTTTTCCATCATAAAAACCTTGTCACCGATAGCGATTCCTAAAGCTCCACCAGATGCGCCCTCTCCGATGATTATACATATAACCGGCACTTTAAGCATCATCATTTCTTTAAGATTTCGAGCTATAGCTTCACCCTGACCTCTTTCCTCTGCCTCAAGTCCGGGAAAGGCTCCCGGAGTATCTATCAGAGTTACAATAGGCTTATTAAATTTCTCAGCAAGCTTCATGAGGCGCAATGCCTTTCGATAACCTTCAGGATTAGCCATCCCGAAATTTCGAAGTTGTCGCTGCTTAGTGGACCTACCCTTTTGTTGACCGATGAACATCACCGTCTCAGAGCCAATTGTTCCAAAACCACCTACCATCGCTTTGTCATCTTTCACTGTGCGATCACCGTGAAGCTCTATAAAGTCATTGGTGATTTCGTAGATGTAATCAAGCGTATAAGGACGATCCGGATGACGGGATAGCTGTACCCTTTGCCAGCGGGTGAGATTGCTAAATGTCTCCTTCTTCAATTTCAATATCTTTTTCTCCAGTTGATTTACCGCATCTGAAACGTCCACATCACTGGTCTTTGCCAGCTCCTTCATATCGGTAAGTTTGGATTCCAGCTCAGAAATTGGTTTTTCAAAGTCTAATAACATAGGATTGAATTTGCAGCAACAAACTTACGGCGAAAGGTTTAAACGCCTTTAAAATATTATTAAGAAAATTAGCAAGTAGATATTGTTTGAAAAGAAATAAGCCCTTACTTTTGCAACGCTTTTGTAGCACGGTCCGGTAGTTCAGTTGGTTAGAATGCCTGCCTGTCACGCAGGAGGTCGCGAGTTCGAGTCTCGTCCGGACCGCAAAAAGCATAAGCACTCTTAGAAATAGGAGTGCTTTTTTTATTTTAAAGAGCCTTTTATCCCGAACTCGCTACCGGTTCGACCTACTCACGACAGTCTCCCCGCACCGCCCAAACCTCTCAGCCAGAGAGAGTCTTTTACTTCCCTCTTGACATTTTTATTTACTGGTTCTATGTTGTTATAACAACAAACCCCAGAATCTGTATCATTATTTACTCTTTGATGGTGAAAAATTGAATATTTCATCGAAAAAATTATCATTTGCTAATATGTTATCCATATATTCGCCCTCAACCTAAATTCTTCCAGCTATCAAACAATTTTAGTACTTGTGTACAAGTAGTACACTGAAAGATTAACCTAACGCCTTAGGACTAATGTTTGATAATGTAAAAGCCTGTTTCATAGCAACTCTGCTATGTCTATTCATTTCTACTGTTGCATATTCTCAGGACAATTGCGCCGCAAGAGCAGATTTTACCTGGAGTGAATACGCTGCAGACGACCCAATACTTGGAGACACACATCTTGATGAGTCTGTATCGTTTAGCTTTTCCACTACAGGGGATGGTGGAATTACAGGAGATGAAATCAACAACAACTTCCCTTCCGGATTTTTTGTCTACGACGAGACTTGGGAAATAACCCAAGACCTCTTAAATTTTACAAGAAGCAATACCATCATAATAGACTTCAATGGAGATTATCTATATGACTTTTGCTTTCAGCTTTACGACATAGACTCAGATGGAGCGGATTTTGATGATATCGTTACTGTAAATGGTATTGATGTATCTGGTAACCCGATAACCCTTGCCGCATCGGATTACACAATAAGCAGCAACAACACACAATATAATGGCAACAATGAGTTTGAGGGAATTGATGAAGAGTTTTGCTGTGGTTTTGAACCATCCAATGTAACCATTTGCTTCCCTGAGCCTATTCAAAGAATTGAAATTGTATTTGAGAACGGTGATAATACAGCAGGTGTTCAGGATTTTGGTATAGGAGATTTTGATTACTGCTCTCAGGATTTTGATAATAATGGTATTAAAGATGATACGGAAACCGACGCTGATGGAGATGGAATCTTAAATACTGTTGAGGGTTATACTCCCGGAGATGCTGATGGAGATGGCATTCCCAATGTTTATGACAGTGATTTTCCAGGAAGAATAGACGCAAATGGAGACAATACTGATGATAATTTCGACAGTGACTTAGATGGTGCGCCTGATGCTTTAGATCTTGACTCGGATAATGATGGAATTCTGGATGCCATCGAAAACCTGCCTGCCACCGGTGGTTTTCCCGAAGACTCAGACGGAGATGGTACTGATGATTATTTAGATAGTGATTCTGATGACGATGGAGTAAGTGATTTTATTGAAGGAAATGACATTGACTTCAATGGAGTAGCAGATATATCAACCCTTGCCGGAACAGATACAGATGGAGATGGAATCGATGATAATCTGGATGTGGTGGATGGAATCGATACTCCCGGAAACCTCACAGGTTCTGCAGCTGTTGCTGCTGCCAATCTGGTCGATAATGATGTAATCGCAGACTTTCGAGATACAGATGATGATGGAGATGGAGTTTTGACCAGTGCAGAAATTCCAGATAATAACGGAGATGGCATTCCAGATTATATTTCGGCCTGCGAAGATGGTTCCGTTCTGAATTTCGATGGGTTTGGACTTGGAACTACACCTGGTCCGGTGTTTAATATTGACGCAGTAAACATAGAGTTTGACTTCACAGATCCTACGAACTCAAATCAGGCTTACGAGATAGACGATGGACTACAGTCTGAAAATTATGTACTCATTGAGCAGACCACAAGTGCGGCAACCGCAATTTCACTTCTTAGAGTCAAATTTGACAGGCCTCTAGAGGGCTTTTGCTTTGACCTTTTGGAAATTGACAAAATCTCTGGTAATCATGTGGACTCAATGAATGTGAGTGTCTTCAGAGATGGAGATGTTATCGTGCTAGACGGTACCAATATAATCACAGGTGCATCAACACAATTGAATGCAAATAATTTTGTGGTCGGAACAGCAAATAGTAACGCGGATGAATACCTGGGAAACGTGCGTTTCTGTCTACTTCAATCTGTGGATTCCATGGTAATCCGATACAGCAACGCGATTGCACCTGCCGGTAATCAGATCATTGGACTGGATGATTTCTCCTGGTGTGGAATCGATTCCGACTATGATGAAATTTTAGATTTTGATGACCCTGATGATAATAATAATGGAATTGCAGATATCATCGAAGGTGGTGGCACAGACCACTCACTAGACACTGACGGAGACAAAATTCCAGATTACCTCGACACTGACCTCCCGGGATTTACAGACTCCAATGGAGATGGGGTGAATGATTTAGCAGACCTTGATCTTGATGGTGTCCCGGATCAAATAGACAAAGACACAGATAATGATGGAATTCCGGATGCAGTAGAAGCCAATGGGGGTTTCTTACCCTCCAATATGGATGAAGATGGGGCCTATCCCCCAGCCTACTCTTTAGCCAATGATTCAGACGGAGACGGCATTGTAAATGATGTAGACACATCCACTGGAGGAGTAGCCTTAACAAATCCAGACACAGATGGTGATGGCTATGAAGATTTCAGAGATCTGGATTCAGATAATGATGGCATAGCAGACCTGGTAGAGGCAGGGGGAATGGATGCTAATGGTGATGGGATGATTGATGGCTTCTCTGATGCCACAAATGATGGGTTCCATGACGATTACGATCCGGATGTATTTGGCACCACTCTTCTGAATGGAAGTATCACAAAGCGAGCAAGGAATACAGATGGCGGATCATTCCCGGATTACATTGATATTGATTCCGACAATGATGGAATCACCGATGATGTAGAAGCACAAACCATAGCCGGATATGTAGGACCGAGTACCAATGATACAGATGGTGACGGCTGGGATGATAGTTATGATTCTGATAATGGGGGAACAGCATTAGTACTAATTGATACCGATTCGGATTCCAGAGCTGACTATCGAGATACTGATTCGGATGGAGATGGAGTCAGGGATGCCGTAGAAAGCAGGGATGCTGATTCAGATGGCGTTGCAGACCAATTGTCAAGTGGAACCGATTCGGACAATGATGGCCTTGATGATAGCTATGACCCTGATAATGGAGGCAGTACTTCATCAAATCAAGATACAGATGCTGATGCTATAGTAGATTTCAGGGACATTGATGATGATGCTGACGGCATTCCTACCGAATCAGAAGATTTCAATTCAAACGGAAACTTTGCTGATGATTTCACTCAGGGTGGCTCACCTACCCCCGACTATCTATATTTTACTGATGATCCTGACGGTGATGGTATAGCAAATGCAAGTGACCTGGACGATAATAATGATGGCATCCCTGATGCGGATCAGTCGGATGTTTCAGATACCGATGGTGACGGAATCACAGACCGATATGACCTGGACTCTGATGGCGATGGCATACCAAACGCCTTTGAGGCCAATGACGGAGTACTGCCTTCTAACATGGATGAAAACGGTCAATATCCCTCGGCATACGCTTCAGCCAATGACTCAGATGGTGATGGGCTTGTAGATGATATAGATGATACAGGTGGGGCATTCACCGCAGGCACTGCACTTGCGAATGCAGACTTTGATAGTGACGGACTTGTGGACTCTCAGGATGCAGACTCTGATGGTGATGGAATTCCTGATTCGATCGAAACCGTTGGGGCAGACACCAACGCAAATGGAATTCCTGATTCATTCACAGATACGGACGGTGATGGAAATCTTGACTACCGGGACTTAGACGCAGATGGTGATGGCATTCTTGACTTGAGAGAAGGACAAACAACTGCAGGATATATTGGCTCACCATCGGGTACAGATACAGACAGTGATGGACTGGATGACAGCTTTGATGCGGACAATGGTGGAATAGCCCTTACAGGAAATGACCATGACGGAGATGATACACCAGACTTTCAGGATTCCGACAGTGATGCAGATGGTATCTCTGACTTAATAGAAGGAAATGATAATAATGCAGACGGAATAGAGGATGATACTCCTTCCGGTACAGATGCAGATGATAACGGCGTTGATGACGACTTTGATGCCTCTCCTGTTGCACTTCAAAATACAGATGGAGATAGTGAAGCTGATTGGAGAGATAGTGACGATGATGGAGATGGGCGTCCTACGATAGATGAAAGTGTAGACGCCAATCCTGCAAATGGAACTCCGGATTATCTGGAGTCCAATGGAAATACCTGCGGTCCGGGCAAAGTCAATAATGGTACCGGTTATGCAGTATCTGTTTTTGAAGATGTAGGAGCAACACGTCAGGATGCTGCTTTAGGAGCGCCTGATTATGCTGGAAGTGGCGATAATAACACGCTGCTTGCATATGTAGATGCAACTGGAGAATACCTCTCACTAGACTTAGGGGAAGTGGTGGCCGAGGGCGAAGACATCTCCATCGTCACAACCTCATGGAACGGTCAGGCAGCAGCCAGCATGGATGTAAGTTCATCTTTAGATGGCATATCCTTTGGAAATACCGTTTCATTCACTGGTATTGTTTTACGACCTAGTTCTGAAACAAGAACCTATACGGTTCCCGCCGAGGGCATTAGATACATCAGGTTTACTTGGGTAGCCAACACCCCATATATTGATGGAGTATCATTCAACAGTTGCGCAGATGATTCAGATAATGATGGGGTTCAGAATGATTCTGATAATGACAGTGATAATGATGGTATCCCGGATATAGATGAAGGAAACGGCATAGACCCAACAGCTGATGCAGATGGTGATGGCTTACTTAATTTCGAGGATTCGGATATTGCAGGATATGAAGACGTTAATACCGATGGCATCAACGATAATTTCGATCAGGATTTGGACAGTGTTCCAAACCATCAGGATTTAGATTCAGACAATGATGGCATTCCTGATGCCGTAGAAGCTAATGGAGGATCTTTGCCTGCAAATATGACATCTGAAGGTGCATATTTATGGTCTTACATTACGGCAAACGACACTGATGGTGATGGACTTGCAAATGATGTAGATACCGATAATGGAGGTGTAGCACTGGCAAATCCCGACTCGGACAATGGTACCGGCTATGATGACAATCTGCCCGATTTTCTTGACCGTGATTCGGATAATGACGGAATCACTGATGCCGCTGAAAACAATGGCACTGACACGAATAGAGACGGAGCACTTGATGGTTTTGTTGATACGGACGGTGACGGGTTGAATGATAGTGTTGACCCGGACAATGGCGGCTCTGCCCTATCTATTATTAACACCGATGGAGATGGAAGTCCAGATTATCTTGACACTGACTCGGATGGTGATAGTGCCGGAAGCCCGGGGCTGGGTGATTTATTTGAAGGGCATGATTCCAATTTTGATGGAACCCCATCATGGGATGATGATGGTGACCTCACATTAGATACCAATGAAGGTAATATTGATTTGGATGGGGATGGAATATTGGATGCATTCGACCCGAATCAGGGTGGAATAGGTGCAGCTCTTCCAAATGCAGACGGTGACAGTCTTCCTAACTTCAGGGACGATGATGACGATGACGATGGGACGCTTACGGTAGCAGAGGACACTAACGGAGATGGAAACTATTTTAATGACTTTACAGAAGGTCAAAGTGGTGAGTTCGCAAATGTTCCCGACTATTTGTATAATAGTCTATCACCACTTCCGGTAGAGTTGATCAGTTTCAAAGTTCTACTAGAGGGCAGTTCAGCACACTTGACCTGGGTAACTGCTCAGGAGATCAACAATGATCGTTTTGAAATCGAGCACTCAAATGATGGGCTCTCATTTAAGAACGTTGGCGAAGTGAAAGGAAATGGCACAGTAAATCAGGTTTCAGAATACTCATTCATTCACCGAAATCTTCAGTCAGGATTTAACTACTATCGATTAAAGCAAGTGGATTATGATGGTCAATTTGAATATTCAGAAGTAAAACGAGTAAGTCTCGGGGCTTTTGAAGATGTGACAGTATCGATCTACCCTAATCCGTCCAGTGATGTAGCTCATATTGTTATTAATGAAGGTATAGCTACTTCAATTGAACTCATTACATTGAGTGGCGCAGTACTCAAGTCAATCAAATATGCAGAAGGAATGACTAAGCAAACCTTTAATGTCACTGACTTGAGATCAGGAATGTATCTCATAAGAGTACAGGGGCCGGATGTAAATACTATCAAAAGGTTGATAGTTAAATAGAAAAATACAACCCTAAGTATGAAGAGAGAATCCTGGTCGTTTTATTCGGCTGGGATTTTTTTATCGAGTGACTGATGTGTAGCAAACAAAAAACCCTCACATCACTGCGAGGGTTTATGATATTCTTATAAAGTAAATACTTATTTCTTCACTGTGTCTACCACTGCTTTGAATGCTTTTGGTTCATTCATTGCCAGGTCAGCTAATGCTTTTCTGTTGATCTCGATTCCAGCTTCTTTCAGCTTACCCATGAATACGGAGTAAGACATCCCGTGCTCACGAGCACCTGCATTTATACGCTGAATCCAAAGTGATCTAAATTCTCTTTTCTTCGCTTTTCTATCTCTGTATGCATAAGACCATCCTTTTTCGATGGCATTCTTAGAAATAGTCCAGACGTTTTTTCTTCTGCCAAAGTATCCTTTGGCGTGCTTCATCATCTTTTTACGACGAGCTCTTGAAGCTACATGATTTACTGATCTCATTTTGTTTTGTTTTTGACGATTGGCGCCCCGCCTTTTACGGAAACTTCAGCCAATAATCGGGTTTTACATTAAACCGGGTTTTTAGCCCATTAATTAAAAAATTACAGATTCAAAAGACGTTTGATATTCGGTTCATCCGCCTTGTCCACTATTGCCATGTATCGAAGATTTCGCTTCTGCTTAGTCTCCTTCTTGGTCAGAATGTGGTTTTTGAATGCATGCTTTCTTTTAATCTTTCCAGTTCCAGTTAGCTTAAATCGCTTCTTAGCACTGGAGTTTGTTTTAAGTTTCGGCATTTCTACTTTATTCTAAACAATTATTAATTACTTCTTCTGTTGTTTGGGTGCTACGAATAAAATCATTCGTTTCCCTTCCATTTTTGGAAGCTGCTCCACTTTTCCCAGTTCTTCCAACGCCTGCGCGAATTTCAGAAGTAGGATCTCCCCTCTGTCCTTGAAAACAATCGTCCTTCCATAGAAGTGAACATATGCTTTCACCTTCGCTCCGTCTTTCAAAAACTTCTTCGCATGATTCAACTTAAAATTGAAATCATGGTCATCCGTGTTGGGACCAAACCGTATCTCTTTGATCACTGTCTTCTGAGCTTTGGCCTTGATCTCCTTTTGCTTCTTCTTCTGTTCGTACTTGAACTTAGAGTAATCGATCACTTTACATACAGGCGGATCGGCGTTTGGTGAAATTTCCACCAAGTCCAGATTTTGCTCTTGAGCAATTTTGATTGCCTGCTCTATTGGGTAAACATCAACCTTCACATTGTCTCCAACCACTCTTACCTTTCGTGCAGTGATTTTCTCATTTACCTTGTAAGGTTCTTCTTTTCTGATTCTTGAAGGACCTCTTCTTCTTAGTTTAGCGATTGTACTCCTTTATTTTAGTTCAACATTGAAAACAAAACGCAAATATCGCGATTATTTGCTCTTAACAAAAACTCAATTGATAAGTTCAGCTACTTTATTGTGGAAAAAACTCACAAATTCATCTTTTTTCATCGAACCTATGTCTCCTTCTCCATGCTGACGAACAGAAACGGCTCCATCCGATTCTTCTTTTTCTCCCACAATTAACATGTAAGGTATCTTTTTCACCTCCGCATCACGGATTTTCTTCCCTATTTTTTCATCGCGCTCATCAATAAATCCACGGATATCATTTTCCTGCATTTGCAGGTAAACTTCCTTAGCGTAATCATGATATTTTTCTGAAATTGGAAGAATCGCAATCTGTTCCGGGGCTAACCATAGAGGAAATTCACCCGCACAGTTTTCAATCAGAATAGCAATAAATCGTTCCATCGACCCAAAAGGTGCCCGGTGGATCATCACCGGTCGGTGCTTCTGATTATCACTTCCCACATATTCCAATTCAAAACGATTTGGTAAGCTATAATCTACCTGAATGGTTCCTAGCTGCCATTTTCTTCCAAGCGCATCCTTCACCATGAAATCAAGTTTTGGACCATAGAAAGCCGCTTCACCATACTCCACTACCGTCTGCAATCCTTTCTCATCAGCCACTTCCTGAATTTCACGCTCGGCACGATCCCAGTCCTCATCTTTTCCAATGTATTTTTCAGGGGTTTCGGGATCTCTCAGAGAAACCTGCGCCGTAAAGTCTCCAAATCCGAGGGCTCCAAAAACATGCAAAACCAAATCGATCACCTTGGCAAACTCCTCTTTCACCTGATCTTGCCTGCAGAAAATATGTGCATCATCCTGTGTAAAGCCACGAACCCGGGTCAAGCCATGAAGCTCACCGCTTTGTTCATATCGGTAGACCGTTCCAAATTCCGCATAGCGAATTGGCAGGTCTTTATACGATCGTGGACGTGACTTATAAATCTCACAGTGATGCGGACAATTCATTGGTTTCAATAAGAATTCCTCATCTTCAGCAGGAGTCTTTATTGGCTGAAAGGAGTCTTCACCATACTTGGCATAATGACCGGAAGTCACGTATAGCTCCTTGCCTCCAATATGTGGCGTGACCACTTGATCATAGCCTGCTTTCAGCTGAGCTTTTCGCATAAAATTCTCCAGACGCTCACGCAACACCGCTCCCTTCGGCAACCAAAGCGGAAGGCCCTTTCCTACCTTTTCGGAGAAGGTGAAAAGCTCCAGTTCTTTTCCGATCTTTCGATGGTCACGAAGCTTAGCTTGTTCGAGCAGTTCCAAATATTCCTTCAGCTCCTTTTGCTTAGGAAATGAAATGGCATACAACCGAGTCAGCTGCTTTCTCTTTTCATCACCTCTCCAATAAGCCCCTGCCACATTGAGGATTTTTACAGCCTTGATATATCCAGTGTGTGGAATATGTGGCCCACGGCACAAGTCAGTAAAGTTGCCCTGATTGTAGAAGGTGATGCTACCATCTTCCAGTCCGTCAATGAGTTCAAGCTTATACTCATCGCCCTTTTCTTTGTAATACTTGATGGCGTCCGCTTTAGAGATATCCTTCCTTGTAAATTCATTCTTCTCTCGTGCCAGTTCGAGCATCTTTTGTTCAATTGCTTCCAGGTTCTCCGCATCGAACTCCTGATCTCCAAAATCGATATCATAGTAAAAGCCATTCTCAATGGGAGGCCCTATACCCAATTTGATTCCCGGATAAAGGGCTTCCAATGCCTCTGCCATCAAATGAGCTGAGGAGTGCCACATGGTTGACTTACCCTCATCATCATTCCATGTTAGAAGCTGAAGCTCCGAGTCTTCTTCGATTGGACGAAATGAGTCTCTGACTTCTCCGTCAACTTTGGCAGCCAATACATTCCTGGCCAGCCCTTCACTAATGCTCATTGCTACATCCAACGCAGTACTTCCTTTGTCGTACTGACGCTTAGATCCATCCGGCAATGTAATGGTGATTTGATCACTCATTAATTCTCAATTTTTTTTGGTTGTAATTCTATCGTGGGAAGCTTTTCTTCCTCAAATTTTAAGCGCTGCAAATATGCAATTTTTCGCTGTATAAGGTCCATCCTTTGCTGTGCTAATGTGTCATTTGGATTCAGATCAACCAGATATTCAAAATATTGTAGCGAAGTGGTAAACCACCCCCGATCCTCATAAAGTCTGCCGGCTTTCCAGAAAGGCTTTCTGTTTGTGGAATCCCTTGTCATCACCTCCGCTAAAACATAGCTCGCTGAATCCCACATTTGATCCTTTTTATACCAATCAGCCAGCAGATAAGCCACTGTATCACGCTGTGTGAATGGCTTAATGGTATTTCTTGCGCGTTGATTTCTATTTGCATTCTCGAGCATGCGTGAATACGCTAATTGAATTTGAAAATCATCTGAATTTCTTTCGGCATAGTCTCCAATCACCTGAAAACCAAGATCATGATAACCCAGTCGACTTAAAATCTGACCGTACTCCCACATGAGCTCATTTTGCGGATCCAACTTATAGAGCTTGCCCAGATTGTAAACAGCTAAAACATGTTCATTCATCTGAAGATATTGCTTGCTAGCAAATGATATTGCCTCTCTTGATTGGTCCTTTACCAGGTACCACCTCAATTCTTCAGAAGCTCTTTTGTTCCTGCCTGATTGAACAAGTGACGCTATGTAGAGATTGGTAAATTCCTTTTTTAACCCATACTCCTGATCCCATTTATCAAAAACCTCAATCAGTAGCTGATATCTTTGATGACGCTGATAATAAGAAATATATTGTCGTACTAACTGATTGGTCATGCCATGTACTTGACGGTACGCTTCCAGCGCTGAAATACATGTGGTGGGCCACTCTAATTGCTCACAATAAAAAAGCTTCTGATCAACCAGACGGTTGTTATCCGGGTCAGACTTCAATTTATCATTGATGCGATCCAATGCGTCATTATAGAATCCAGCATGTAGCTCCGGAACGACGATTTTATCTTCCCTCGGGGAATTACACCCAAATAAGATTACCAATAAAAATAAGGATCTCCACATATGAAGATCAAAGTTAATTTGAAAGCTGTGGATTTAAGGCTTAGTCAGAGCTCTTCTTCAATCTTTCTACATCATTTCGAAGGTTTCCGATCATTTCCATCATTTGATCCATGGACAATTCATTGGTTGTGTTGGGATCCGGGAACTCAACTGAAATATATGCTTTTGCTTCCCATATCTCTACTACCTCGGCTGGATCCAGTTCATAGGCACTGAAAGATTTATTATCAGATACCAGAAAAAGTTTTCCTTTCTCCTCGATGTAATTGAAAACCCTTTTGTACACTACTCCTTCGGACTGGGTGACAAGTACATAAGTATTTCCATTTCGAATATGATCCAGCTGCTCAACATATTTTCCAATAATAATACTGCCTGAAGCAATGGGCAACATGGAGTCTCCTGCAATTTCAAAAGCCCGGTAGGTACCTCCCTTTGGTAAAACAGGTAAATGAAACCGAGGTAGATCAGTCAGATACTCTGGGTCTGCATAGCCATTCGTATAGCCGGCTGCTGCTTTGGTTGGAACAAGCTGAATGTACTCTTCATCCGCATTTTCATCAACGGTGACAGCAAGAACCTTAACATTTTGCTTTGGCATCCTATTTTCTCTGGTAAGGTCTTCATTGATCAGCTCATCCACCGATACTTCAAAAAGCTCTGCCATTTTGGATAAGGTGGTTAATCTCGGATCAGCCCTTCCCTCTTCATATGCGCCGACAGATGGACGGTTAATTCCTAATGCCTGAGCAAAGGTTTCCTGCGTAAAGCCTTTCTTCTTACGCAGGTATTTGATGTTATTTGGTATTCGTGCCATTATTCAAAAATCATAAGGTTGGTTGGTTGAGACTCCTGCCCCACACTAAACAAATGAAGATGACGGGATTCAATACTTCTATCAAGTTCATTCAAACGCTTTCGTATTCGATGGATAACTGATCGCAACGTTTCATCAGCTTCTACGAGCACATAGCCATACAGCTGCTTACTCTGTCGGATTGTCGCAAAAAATTTGACTTGATAGCGACCTGAACTGAGTTTCTTTGAAGTAATCCTCAGTTTATAATAGTCATCTAATATCAAATCTTTCGCTATCTGCATGATCGAGTATTTGATGATAAAATTAGTAAAAAATATTGGATACTAAAATTTTTAGACTTTTTAAGAGGCTAAAACAAAGTGTATCCCCTCCTCATACCCCTTATCCATTAGAAATGACCTGATTTCATCACGAACACCACGGTTAGAAACATATGAAATAATGAAGGATTCATGCTTATCAGGTAGGTTCTTGTAATGTCGGATGTCCTTGCCTTCCTTCACATCAATGTACCCTGTGATCTTAACACCGAGCTCCTTGAGGTGGTCACTTCTTCTTCTGGAAACCCTCCCGGCTCCCCAAATCCATACACGGGGGTGAAAAGGATTGTGTTTTTTTAACCATTTAGCCAGATAAACTGCTTTGATTTTAAAAAACGCATCATGGGAATAACGCTGATCGGTACGGGTAAGCCTGGTTTCTGAATCCCTCCATTTCAAAACGGGCTGGTTTACTTTTTTCATTCTCACGCCCTGTGCCTGAAGTCGAAGAAAGAATTCATAATCTTCCGGAAAGTCTCCATCGCTAAACATCCCATGCTGATCAAAAAGTGATTTTCGAATCATCATCGTAGGATTGGCAATCGGAAATTCCACAAACTGATTTATGTAGATTCCTTCTGGTTCTGTGATTGCATTAAGCCAATTCACATAATGAATAAAACCTTCGTTTTCTGTTGGTCCCAGATACTCAACTAAACCAGAAACCACACCTACCCTTTCATCTGAAAGAAGCATTTCTACCTGATGTTTTAATCTGTGAGGGTATGCGATATCATCTGCATCCATGCGAGCAATGAATGTTCCTCTTGCCTGTCTGATTCCGGCATTGGCTGCATGGACCACTCCCCTTTTTTCCTCGTTGATGAGTCTGACTTGATCATTCTCGTATGATTTTGCCAGCTCTACTGATTCATCCGTCGATCCATTATTCACTAATATCAACTCAAAATGCTGATATGATTGTTGTAGGATACTATCAATGGCCTCCTTTAGATATAGTGCATTATAAAAGGGTAGTACAATTGATACGAGAGGTGTATCAATCATTGCCGCCTTCTTCCTCTTCGGTTGTTCCTTCAGGTGATTCCTCAGTGGCTTCTTCGGGGGTTACTGGATCGTTCTCTGTATCTGGCTTATCCTTTTTCTTCTTTTTGAATAATCCCTTAAAAAATGGCTCTTTGGTTTGAAGCGAATCTGGTGTGCTGCCCACCAGACTATCGGCTAGTGCCGGTTCAGGCTCAGGTCGATTATCTATGAATTTGTATCCGAAATACTTGTTGTAGTATTGCTGCTCAACATTGAAGTCATCTTCAGGATCATACCCATATAAAAACTTCTGCTTTTTTTCCTTCTTCGCTGTTGCCACCGGCTGACTGGCTGCAGAATCCAACGACAAAGAGTCCATTGCGACAGACAGAGAATCCACGGCCAGGGAATCACTGAAATCAGAAGCAACAAACTCATTGGAAACAGGCTCAGGTGCAAGCACATTTTCCATAGGTGCTGTACGCATCTGATATTTTTTGATTGGCGTCCAGGCCGGCTTTATGATACCGTATTTTGTTCGCTTTTGCGTCCTCCATGGAACCACTTTTTCACCGGCATAGGCGTAATAGTCAGTTTTGGGTTGAGTCACCACTCCGAGCGAATCTTCCGGATCACCACCCCGCTGCTGAGCCAGGAATTGGGAGCGGGTATTTTCATCGAGCTGCCAAACATACGAGAAGTAAGCATTTCTGGTGGAATCATCCAAAATGTAAGTGCTCTGATACGCAGAGCATATTACTTTATCCTGACAAGAAATCAGGGATGCATAACACAAAAGGACGATCAGCCTCTTCATAGAGATTGGTTGTGACAAGCAGTGATTTGGATCAAAAATAGGTCTAATTTCTTATATACCTATGAATCAACGACGAAATTGAACTTTTAGTAGATTTATCTGGATGATAAGTTGTTAAAGACATGATCATACATTTTATCTACCCACATTTCGTACATTTTTCCCGAAGGATGAAGGCCATCAGAAGCGATCAAAGAAGAATCTCCTCTGGCTTTTCTTGAAATCGGAGTGATGTCAAAAAACTTAACCCCTCTTAACTTCACTACTTTCTCAGCAATCGCATTGTAGTTATCCAGTTCTGTCGCAATTTTTTCTTCGTCAAGCATTTTCTTTTTAGCAAATGGGGTCATACCATAATCAGGAATGGAAACCACCATCACATTGTTTGGATTACCACCTGCTAATTCTATCGCTTGATTCAGTAATTCCTTGAATTCCTTCTCATACTGCTCCACCGGGTAGCCACGATATTGATTGTTTACTCCAATCAATAACGAAACGAAATCATAGGGCCCTTCAAGATTTGCACTTGCAATCCCTGAGATCAGCTCATCGGTGGTCCAGCCTGTAGTTGCAACGATAACGGGATCCACCTGGATAGAATCTTCTCTTAACCTATGGGCTAATTGGACAGGCCAGCGCTCATCCACATTTACTGATTCACCAATTGTGTAAGAATCGCCAAGGGCAAGAAAAACATACCCATCCTTGCTCTTAGAGTCGGATTTTTGCATAGCGCAGGAGGAAATAATTAAAACACTTAAAAGAAATAGAAAACGCATGATCAGGGATTTCCTGCAAATTAAGGATTTAAGTGATCAAATCCTCGTCTAATCATATTTCGGCATTTACCGTTTTTCCAAAACGAACCGAACAGGGATGATTTTTTTCACCCTAACCGGCATCCCCCTTTGCTTGCCCGGATTCCAGGCCGGAGCATTCTGTATTACCCGTATAGCTTCCTCATCACACCCCGCACCTATTCCTTTTGCCAGTTTAACGTTGGTGATGCTTCCATCCTTTTCAATCACAAACTGCACATACACAGATCCTGAAATACCTAACCTCAGCGCAGCAGAAGGATATTTCAATTCTTCCGCCAGATAAGCATAAAATGCTTCGATCCCCCCTTTTGGTAGAGGCTCTTGCTCTACAATTACAAAAACCTCATCAACCACCTCTTCTTCTTCTGCCGGTGGAATAAAATCCACCACCTCAACTACCTCATTTTCAGTCACCTCCACATCTAGTTCGATGTTAATATCTTCAATCATTTCCGTATCCTTCACTTCAGCAATTTTAAAAACCTCTTGTTTCGGTGGTGGCGGTGGGGGTTGATTACTAATCGGAATTTCAATGATCTCATTTAGGTCCGCCTCAACTTCTCCAAGGTCAACAAGATCACCTGAATCGTACGTTTTCCAATTGATCGCTACGATGGCGAACAAGATGCTAATCACCATCCCCAAATTCAAAAGCATAGGTCTCAGTGCTTTTTCTTTAATGGCACGCTCCTTTTTTATGTCAATCAGGTCTTCCATCGTAGACAAAAGCCTGTGCTTTTGAACGATCTTATGATTGGCCTCAGCAACTTCATTAATTGCGTGAGGAGTGAGGGCAGTGATCTTTCGGGGTTCAATGAGCTTTTTCATAACCTCAAGATTTAAATGGATGATAAGTAAACCTATTGATTATGAAAGCTTTATCTTATGAGCTATACCACCCGGAAAGGTGATTTAAATCAACTCTATCTCACTATAAAACGTCTTTTAACACCTCATTTTTATCAAAAACTGATCGGGCAAACGGACAAAGTGGGACAATACTGATTCCTTTTTTTCGGGCATCCTCTACAGCACGAACCACCATTTTCTTACCTAAGCCAGCTCCTCGCATGGAATCATCCACTTCTGTATGATCAATAATAATACGATCAGTGCCCGCTATGGAATAGGTCATCTCTCCTACTTTCTTCCCTTCCACCTCTACAAAGTATGATCCTTTGGTTTCTGATTCCTGATTTTGTATTTCAATGTCCATCACTTAATTGTTTTAATTCTTCTTTCAGCTTCTTCGGCAGCTTACTCACCACCAACTCATAGCTATGATTGATCAGGTGTCTGATTGTATCATCCGGTACACCTCCATCGGTATAAACAGAATTCCATTGCTTCTTATTCATGTGGTAGCCCGGACGGATGGAACCATCATATTTTTCTCGGAGCTCCACCGCATATTCTTCATCACATTTAAGATTGATGAATTCAAAGGAATCGATACCGGTCAAAGCATACATCTTGTTCATCACCTTGAATACCAAGGTATCAGGTCCAAACGGAGTATGTTCGGTAGTGCCGGGCTTGGCCAAACAATAATCACGGAATTCTTCGATGTTCATAAACACAAATTATATAGTTAGGTAATGTTTTGCAATTTTTAGACTAATCTAACTTTTTGTTTTGTTTATACTAATACATAGTTTTGCTTCATCGTAATTAAAAGAAACGAATTCATGCGAGTAAGCATCTTGATTGGACTCTTAGCACCATTCATTGCGTTTGGGCAGACGGATATAAAAGGAAAAGTGCAAGTTGACAATGATGGTTTTCCGGGAGCTACTGTACGTTTGCTAGATACGGAGTACGGAACAATCACTGGTGCTGATGGTACATTTACGCTCACAGATATTCCAGAGGGATCCTATCAATTAGAAGTGCGATCTGTCGGTTTCAAAATCATCAAACAGGAAATCTCAGTTCCTTCCATAAATTCATTGAATTTTGATCTCGAAGAAAGTACACTTACCATGGATGAAGTGGTGGTGACAGGCACCATGCAGCCAACGTTTGTTTCTCGATCTCCTGTGAAAGTGGAAGTAATCACGGCTAAACATCTTAACACCTACACTCCTGCTGCTGCTACCAGTGTGGTCGAAGGGATTTCTCTGGTCAATGGGATTCAGGAAGTAGTAGCCTGCGGTGTGTGCTTCACG
Organism: Ekhidna sp.; assembly: GCF_965221965.1. GTDB lineage: Bacteria > Bacteroidota > Bacteroidia > Cytophagales > Cyclobacteriaceae > Ekhidna. The sequence continues at coordinate 1,340,001 of NZ_OZ244926.1, read as the reverse complement.
AACAGCATCTCTATCAACGGACTGCCTGGCCCCTACACTGCCATTCTAATGGACGGCTCTCCTATTTACGGAAATCTGGCCTCCGTTTATGGGCTAAATGGCATTCCCAGCATGATCATCGATCGGTTTGAAGTAATCAAAGGACCAAGTTCTACCCTCTACGGTTCGGAGGCAGTAGCCGGGGTGATCAACATTATAACGAAAGATCCTTCAAATCAACCCCTGTTCTCTGCGGATGTGATGGGCACCTCTCACTATGAATCTTTTGGCAATTTTTCATTGGCACCTAAGATCGGAAAAACCTCTGGTTTCATTGGCCTGAACTATGCCTACATCAATGACTTTGATGACCGAAACGGAGATGGGTTTGGAGATAATATCAACCTGGATCGTATTTCCCTCTTTTCAAAATGGGACATCTCTAGACCATCAGAAAAGCGATTTACGATATCCGGAAAATATTACTACGAAGACCGAAGAAACGGCGTAAAGGAGTTTCTGGAGAATCGGAACTACCAGGAACTGAGGGGAAGTAATGAAATTTACGGGGAAAGTATCTATACGTATAGATATGAGCTTTTCGGAACATATGAATTAGCTACCAGTGAAAAGATCCGATTGGATTATTCTTTGAGTACCCATGAGCAGGATAGCTACTATGGCGCAGACTATTATCAGGCATCACAAGACATTCTATTCACAAACTTAATCTGGGATAAACCACTAAAGAATCATCAACTAACCACGGGTCTAACCTCACGCTACCAAACGTACAACGATAATACAATCGCTACGGAATCGAATGGTGAGAATCAGCCGGACAATCAATACATACCCGGGCTTTTTCTACAAGATGAGTGGAGTATATCAGATCATTTCACGGCGCTCTCCGGTTTGAGACTGGATCATTATGAAGGTCACGGACTGATCCCCGCTCCACGACTAAGTTTGAAATACAAGCCGGGAGAATGGACGACCCTTCGTTCCAATTTTGGAACCGGTTTTCGTATCGTGAATCTCTTTACTGAAGATCATGCCTTTGTTACTGGCCAGCGGGAGGTTGTCATTGAAGAGGAGCTACAACCGGAAGAGTCCTATAATTTCTCACTCAATCTGAATCATGTTTATACGCTTGGAGCCAGCCAGGGTATGATTGATATTGATGCGTTCTACACTTACTTCACCAACAAAATAACACCAGATTACTCCGATGAAGATCAGATTCGATATGCAAACACAGATGGATTTGCTGTGAGTAAGGGAATCGGAATCAGCATCCAGCAGGAGCTGGCTTTTCCGCTCGCTTTCAATGCTGGCATTAACATTCAGAATGTAACCGAAAAAGAAAATGGAGAAAAAAGAGAGATTGAATTTGCTCCGTCATGGACAGGTATTTTTACAGCCAACTACCAATATAAACCCTGGAATCTTACCTTGGCATACACTGCCAGACTGACCGGTCCGATGGCACTTCCTGAAGTTTATGATTTGGATGAAAACGGAAACCCACTTCCAAACCCACGGCCTACCTCCTCTTCTACTTTTGCTATTCACAATTTGCAGGTTGCGAAAGACTTTAAAAATGGATGGTCAGTATACGGAGGCTTGCAAAATATCTTTGATTATGTGCAGCCCTGGTCGCCTTTAACCGGCACCAATGACCCTAATGCCAATCTCGGATTTAGCGACAGCTTTGATACCGCCTACGCCTACTCTCCCATTCACGGAAGAGAGGTGTACATAGGAGTTAGTTGGAGTTTGGCGAAGTAACCCCCAGCCTCCTCTGAAGGGGTGCCTCCAGAGTTTTGAATACGGTGAGTTTTTTGTTTGAGTATTGACCTTAAGCCGGTTGGGCTCTTCATTTTTGGCTTAGCCCAAAAACGAAGCAAAAAATCCAAGGCTGTAAATAAATTCCTAAAATTCAGACTGTTAGGCAGAATGAAATCCAAACTCGCTACACTCAAACAGTGGATTTCAACTCGATCATCATTGTCTGAATTTCTTAACGGAATTTCTTTAAAGGCCACTTCAAAATCCAAAAATCAAAGAATTTCTCCCTATTTTGTGGTTTGATCTCTATTATTTGATGGAATAAGTACTCTTCAAAGTGAATTAAGACGCTTTTTTCTCAAAAGCCGATTATCAAGAATGCTCTGTTTGGAAATTAATGGTGTTTCATTGGATCCCTTTAGGGGTGCAAGGGTCTGTAGCTTTTAAAAACCAATCGCTGCACCAAATCCAATAAAAGAATCTGGTGAAATATCAGACAGACCAATACCCCCACTGATATCCACCTGAAAGTTGTTGCTTACCAGATAGATAATCCCTGCATTGAACCGGTGATCTGAATCATCTTCATAAAAAAAACCATAAGGCTCAGCGAAAGCAGTCCATCCGGGAAGGATCGAATAACCGAGCACAGCAGAATAGAGTGTAGTCGTATTATCAGTCGGAAACTGCATACCAATATTGTAGCCCAGCGACCAAAACTCACCCAGTGTGTTTGAGAAATTTAGTCGAACCTCCGGAATTGGATCTCCCGGCCTGAATTCGTTTTTTCCATTGTTGAGAGTAACCTGTCCAATGATACTGGTCTGCGGCATTGCTCCTCGCTCAGTTACCAAATGCACCTTGGTTCCCAATGTGATAGGAGTTAAGCCACTAACCTTTGAATCTGTAAGGTCATTTTTCACCTGCTGAATATTTTGCGTGATCCTAAGTTCGGCAAACTTTAGCAATCCTACCCGTGCATGAAAATTCGCAAACGTTGTGGTAGAAAAATCACCTGCAGACTCATGAATAAATCCATATTCAACGATGGCTGTTCCCAGGGGAACGACAGTTGAGGCTGCCGACTGTGTGGGACGGTCAGTAATGATTGGATCTGAGTCCTGAGCAAAAACAAATGCTGTGCTCAAGAAAAGGGTGATTATTAAAAATCTTTTCATGTAGCGAAAATAGTAAACCGACTACTTAGAGATTCGATTTCACTGAATTTTTACGCCCGTGAGATGGCTCTCACAATCATCACTATCACAGCACCTAGAAACATCAGGATGGAAATCTTATTGATTGTATGCATGGCTTTTAGATTAAAGCTCTTGGGACGGTTTGGATCTTTCTTTCTAAAAAAATAAGTCAGTACTTCGGTAAAGTCAAAATAGTTGACTTTTTCCTCCTTTTTGTTCTGTTCTTGATGTTCCATACGCAAATGAAACCACAAACTTAAGCAAAGTGTTTCCTATTTAATTAATGCAATTAGGTTGCATAAACTATATTTGTAGCATGCAGGAAAACCTGAAACAAATACTGAGAAATCATAGCTTGAGAATTACGGATTGTCGACTGGACGTAATGCAATTTTTTCTTGATGAGAAGAATGCGCTTTCACAAGGTGATTTGGAGAATAGATTTTCAGAATACGACCGTGTAACACTCTATAGAACCCTTAATAGCTTTCTGGATTCGGGCATCCTGCATAAAATCCCGAACGAAACAGGCAGTGCTACCTATGGACTGTGCCACGACACCTGTTCCCCGGAACATCATGACCACAACCACATTCACTTCAAGTGTAATTCCTGCGGGCAGATTGAGTGTCTGGATGAAAAACAACCCATGCCAAACATTTCACTCCCCAAAGGATATGAAGCTGAGGGAGTCAATCTCATTGTAGACGGCACATGTGCCAACTGTTCGTAAAATGAGATACTTAACGATTATTTTTCTTATTGTTAGCTTTCATGGGTTTGCTCAAACCACCAATTGCAACCGCTCTGTTTCCGGAAAGATCCTGGATATAGACACCAATGAGCCCTTACCATTTGCTACCGTAAAGGTGAAAGACACTAACCTGGGTGCTGTAGCAGATGAATTAGGTCAATTTAAGATTACCGGTATTTGTCAGGACGAGATTGATTTGGAAGTTCGGTTTCTTGGCTATAAAACAGTGGTCCATCATCACGATTTCCATCACCCATCTCCTGTGATTTTTATGGCTCCTGAAGAAACCTTGCTTGAAAGTGTGGTAGTAGAGGAAAAGCTGAATGCCCATGAGCTAAAAACACTTGAACCCAAAAATTTTTCCATAAGTGCTTCAGATAGAAGTGGAACTACAGCAGCGGATCTTCTCACTAAATCTTCAGGTGTTAATACCCTCAAAACAGGACAAAATGTAGTAAAACCAATTGTTCATGGCTTGCATTCCAATAGGGTTCTTATAATCAATAATGGTGTAAGGCATTCTTACCAGGCATGGGGAAATGAGCATGCACCAGAAATCGATCCTTCTCAAATAGATAGAATCCAGCTTATCAAAGGTTCCTCAACTGTGAGATACGGGCCAAATGCCTTAGGGGGTGTAATCTTATTTGATGCACCTCAACCATCTTATAATCAACCAATTGAGGGCAATATTGGTATTGGCTATCAGACCAATGGCAGATCAATTAGCTCCGAATTAAGCATCAAACAAGGATTGAAGCGACATGCCTGGCAGGTGAGCATAAACGGCACCAAACAAGGTGATCTAAAAGCTCCGGATTACTATCTCACAAATACCGGAAAGAAAGAATTTGGCTATTCACTTTCATCGAAACACCATTTTTCCTGGATTGATATCGATTTGTACGCCAGCCACTTTGAGCAGGAACTTGGGCTGTTACGAGGTTCTGTTAATGGAAATCTCATTGATTTAATTAATGCTATAGGGGCATCTTCTCCTAATGATACGAGGAGTTATTTCTCCTATGATATTAGAACCCCACGACAAGAAACTGTACATGATCTTTTCAAATTCAAGTCAGCAATATTCATCGGAGAACAACAATTCGATATACAATACGCTTATCAGAGAAACGAAAGGCGCGAATTTGATATCCGCCGAGGTACCAATAACGATAGGCCAGCAATTGACCTACTGCTAAAAACACATACCCTTGATCTAGACTGGGATCACCCAAGTCAAGGCAGTCTTGCTGGAACCCTGGGAGTTCAGGCCTTTTATCAAGACAATGATAATATTCCGGGAACCAACACCATCCCTTTTGTCCCTAACTACAATAATTCCAGTATTGGAATATTTAGTATTGAATCATTGACTAAAGGAAAAACAACCTACGAGGCGGGCATTCGCTATGATTTTTTAAATATGAATGTCAGAGGCAGAGATTCAAGTAATGACATTTATAGGGACAATCGCAATTATCAAAACTTCACATTTACAGTAGGCTTGATCCATCAATTAAACGAAGAGCTATCGATCCGAACCAACATTGGAACAGCATGGCGTTCACCCAATATTGGAGAGCTATTCAGCTTTGGAAGACACCAAATTAGGTATGAGTATGGTATCTGGAGATACAATTTGCCTCCAAGTGGAATTAACAGCAACTCCATTTTCACCAAAGCCACCGAAAACGAACGTGGGATCAAATGGATATCATCCTTTGACCTTCGGAAACCAACCATTGAATTGGAGTTTACTCCTTACATAAACTGGATTGATAATTATTTCTTTATCCGACCTTACGGTATCACCAATACCGTACGAGGAGCATTCCCCTATTTCATCTATGATCAAACAACTGCCCTATATTATGGAACAGACCTTGACATTAGGAAAAAGTTTAATAAAAAAACGGAGGCTGAATTGAAAGCTTCCTTTGTGTATGCGGAGGATATAAAAAGCAACCAACCGTTTATTGGAATTCCTCCTTTCAACATTCAGTTAGAAGTTTCCAGAAAGCTTGGAAATTTTATCTTTCAATTGAACCCAACATGGACGGCCAAACAGACACATGCTCCTCCAGTAATCGATGCAGAAAACTTTATAGCTAATGAAAATATCACTTTTGATCAGTCTGTGATCTTTGATTTTTTAGCTCCACCAGACTCCTTTTTCCTTTTAAATGCGTCTGTTCAATATGAGAAAAATAATTTCTCAACAAAACTGACTGGTGCTAATCTTCTTGATACATCATACCGTAGTTATATGGATCAATATCGCTATTTCGCAGATGACATAGGAGTTAATCTCAAACTCTTTATGAGCTACTCATTTTAATTTATACAACATTGTTGCATTTGTAAGGATGGGGTTTTATACTTGCAATAATATTGCATTAATATAATTCAACTATAAAACATGAAACACATCAGAAATTATTTATTAGTCGGACTAATCGTAACCGGAGGACTTCTTACCAGCTGCGGAGATGATGATGCACCTGCTGCCGAAAACGAAGAAGAGGTAATCGACCTGGTGACACTTACCTTCACACCTCAAGGTGGCGGGACAGCAATTGTAGCAAAAGCAGAAGATCCGGATGGCGAAGGAGTTACTGATTTTGAAACGGAAGCAATCAATCTCAATATCAACACGACATATAATCTTTCAATAACCATTGAAAATACCGAGGAAGGTGAAAATATCACCGAAGAGATTGCGGAAGAAGATGAAGAACACATGTTTTTCTTTTCATTCACTACAGACATCTTCAGCGATCCGGCAGGGAATGGAAATGTGGACAGCAGATCGGATGACGTAAACTATAGCGATCAAGATGCAGATGGAAATCCGATAGGCTTATCTACCAGTTGGACAACTGCTGATATAACATCCAGTAATGGAGAATTCCGAGTGATTTTAAAGCACCAGCCTGATATCAAATCTTCAACCTCGACATCTACAGATGGTGAGTCTGATATTGACATCACCTGGACCATAAATATCAATGACTAATCTCTCATCATAATATTAGGTTAAAAATTAGGTTAGCTAGATGAATCCACTCCTCGGAGTGGATTTTTTTGTTTGATATTCGTGTTATCTGATTATGCCTGACATTACCACCAGAAAAGATATCGAGTTACTTGTAGACAAATTCTACGAGCAGGTTATTGAAGATGACACAATTGGGATTTTCTTTACTGAGGTGGTGAAGTTGGATTGGAACGTACATATCCCGATCATGTATGATTTCTGGGAAACGATCCTTCTTGATAACATGGTGTACAAAGGCAACCCCATGCTCAAGCACATTCAGCTAAATCAAAAGAAGAAACTGCAACCTCAACATTTTGAAAGATGGCTTGAGCTTTGGGAAACGACCGTCAATAATCACTTCGAAGGACCGAAAGCGGAAGAAGCGATAAGTCGGGCAAAGCAGATTGCTAGTCTCATGAAATACAAAGTGGAAAACATATCATAACTTCCATTTAGCTACTTTTACCACATGACTGAGATACCACCCTGCCCCAACTGTAAATCACCATACGCCTACCCAGCCGACAGCCTGCTCATGTGTCCGGAATGTGGGCACGAATGGAATCCGGATGAGCCATCTGAACAAGGCGATGATGTGATTAAAGATGCTAACGGAAACATACTACAAGATGGCGACTCAGTGGTGGTTATTAAAGATCTACCCGTGAAAGGTGCTCCTAAACCGGTTAAGGCTGGCACCAAGGTGAAAAACATCCGTCTCACTGATGGTGATCACAACATCGATTGCAAAATTGACGGGTTCGGCTCAATGGCACTTAAATCTGAGTTTGTGAAGAAGGCTAATTAAAACATCTCCACATCCATCTTAACTGTCACATCCGAATCATGGCAAATAGTCTTCTGTAACCCTTTGCAGCGGGACATCTCATATTTATAGAAAAAGTCAAGCGTGTGCAGCTTACTTTTCTTGAAGCTTTCGTCCTGATCCAAGGCCACTATTCCCATTTTAAGCCACTGCCATCCAATTACTACCGTTCCGAATAGATCCATGAAGATCGTTGCATCAGCGAGGTAACGCTCATGGTTGCCTTTCATCGCATGTGGCATCAGGTGCCCAAGACATATTTCAATGAGCTTTGCCCCCTCACCAAGGGTCATAGCGTAAGGTTTAAGCTCATCATGATTCATAGCCGACTTAATAGTTGTCTCGATTTCGTTTGCCAATAGCTTTAAAGCTGCTCCCTCCATCATGGTCACCTTGCGTCCCATCAGGTCCAAAGATTGAATACCCGTAGTTCCTTCATAGATGGAAATGATTCGGATATCTCGCAAGTACTGTTGCAGGATGAAATCCATCATGTATCCATAGCCTCCTAAAATCTGTAGTCCGGTATCTACGGCATCTTTGCCTGCCTCTGAAGGGTACGTTTTCGCTACGGGTGTAAGAATCTCTGCGAGCAGGTGGTATTTATTTTTTTCCTCACCGTCGGAAACCATTTGCATATCTACATACCTGGCGCACTCAAGAATAAGACTCAAACTCCCCTCCACAATCGCCTTTTGATGCAGCAACATGCGCTTCACATCCGGGTGATTGATAATCAATGTTTGCTCCTGGCTTGGGTCTTTCTTACCTGTGCTTTGCAGTTTTCTTCCCTGAGGCCGTTCTTTCGCGTACTGCAATGAAGCATAATAAGCAGCTGAAGCGATCCCTGTTCCCATTCGTCCGGTGGCGATCCTGGCCTCATTCATCATCTGAAACATGTAGGTCAGCCCTTTGTTTTCTTCACCTATCAGGTAGCCAATACTCTCTCCACTGTCTCCAAAAGCCAGGTGATTCGTGCAATAGCTTCTTTGTCCAAGTTTTTCAAATTCCCCAACCACATCAACGTGATTATAGTCTCCTAAACTGCCATCGTTATTCACAAGATATTGAGGAACGACAAACAACGAAACACCTTTGGTTCCAGCCGGAGCACCTTCTACTCGTGCCAGTACCAAGTGAATGAAATTATCCGAGAACTGGTGATCGCTAGCCGAGATAAATATCTTTTGTCCTTTGATGGAATAGGTTCCATCAACAACAGGTTTAGCCGATGAGATAATATCTGAAAGCGAACTTCCTGCCTGTGGCTCAGTAAGACACATGGTACCTCCCCACTTCATTTCCAGCATGTTGGGTACATACTTTTGTTTCAATTCCTCCGTACCAAATGTCACAATCAGATTAGCAGCTCCGGCTGTAAGCCCCATATAGCCTGTGACATGATTATTGGCAGCCTCCATGATAAAATACAACGCATTGAATACCATCAATGGCAACTGCATTCCTCCATCCTTCTCATCCATAAACCCGCCAATCAAACTCATCTCTCCTGCCTTTTTCAGCACCGGGCCAAATTGCTCGTGCACCGTCACCCGTCCATCTTTAAAAACGGAAGGCTTTTCATCCATTTCCTTGATGTAAGGAAATAAGGAGCCATCGCTAAAGTCCTTTACTGCGTCCAGCAGCAGCTCGATGGATTGCTTATCAAAAGCAGCGTAGCGGTCGTGCTTCAGTAAGCTTTCTAATTGATGAACATCATTTAGTAAGAATGAGAGGGTTTTAGGATCGTAGTATTGCATGGGTTATGTATTGGCTTAGCTCCTCAAATTAGTGAAAGTGAGGGGAATGAGCAATCAAAAAAAACAGCCTCTAAAGGCACTCCTCCCTATTGATGTTTTACTCTCACATAGCTGTATAAGCAACATAAAAGGTATATTTGAAAGGTAGAAAGCAACACAATGTAGTTCACATTAGATTTTAGAGGTAAGTTGAAAAACTATGGATAATAATAAATCAACAAGATTGGCTAATAAACTTTTCCCTGTAAAAGAGGAATATGAGATTGACATTCTTGACATACCAGCAGATAAAAGGAAGCTTAATACCGAAACTTATGACTTCACAGTATCAACCATAGTTGAATATATAAGTGAAAAACATATTGACATTCCAATGTTCCAAAGAGGATATGTTTGGAACAGAGCACAAGCATCACGACTCATTGAATCACTCATTATACAATGCCCTATTCCAGTAGTGTATTTAAGTCAAAATACTGATGAAACCCTTTCTGTTATTGATGGTAATCAAAGGCTAACGAGTATTAGTTTATATCTAAATGACGAGTTCCCTCTTACTGGTTTAGCAACTTATCCCGAATTAGATGGATTCAGGTTCTCAGAGTTAGACCCCCGTTTTCAAAGACATATCCGAAACCGTACAATTAGATGCATTGTTATTTTAAAAGACACTCATCCACAAATAAAATTTGATGTTTTTGAAAGACTAAATACAGGTTCGGTAAAACTAAACCCACAAGAATTAAGACATGGAATTTACAACGGACCTCTAATTGAGACAATAGAAGAACTGAGTAATAATTCTCAATTTAAAAAGGCGACATCAACCACTAATGATAAGAGGATGAAAGGAGAGGAAATGATTCTAAGATTCTTTGCATTACATGATGATTGGCAAAATTATCAGAAACCAATGACCACTTATCTCAACAATTATGCTGAAAACAATAGGTTTTTTGATCATGAAAATTTAAACCGCCTTTCACGAACTTTTAAATCAAATTTCAATAAGTGCATTGAACTTTATGGTGAGTATACCTTCAAAACATTTGATGAAAAGAGAAAGAGGTTGAAGTCAAATACTGCTCTTTTTGATGCTCAGATGATTTCAATGTCAATAATCAATCCTCCAATAGGGCGGTTGGAAGAAATCGATAAGAATAGGGTCATTGCAAGACTGTCTGAATTAATGAATGATGAAGATTTCTATGGTAGTCTTACAAAAGGAACCACAGACCGTAATACGGTTCATAAGAGGATTAATGAATACACAGATTTTTTAAGAAACATATTGAGCTAAGACATGCCATACCAAAAGAGTCAGGCGAGATTTGACTTTGAAGCAGGCACTAAATCGCTTAAGCAGGTTGCTAAACAAGTTTCTTATAAATCTTCGCCTTTAAAATATGATCAAAAGCTTTTGATTTTTCAGTCAACCATTTTTTTGATGTCTGCAAAGATTGAAGAGTACACAAAAGTGCTTATTGAAAAAATCATTTTTAATTATAAATCAAAAAATGCTTTAATGAAGGAAATTCCAGAAAACATAAGAACCAAAGCATTGATTGATAACCAATTATATCATTACAAAAACTATAACCACAACACAGATGAAAGAAAGCTTATTGAAAAAATAAGTTGCAATAAGGATTATTATGAAATTTTGAATCCTGATAATAGGTACAGAAATAGTATAAATTCAAAAAGTGTTATTGCAACAAACAAATATCCTTCAGTTAAAAATATAAAAATATTATACTTCAGGATTGGCATAAAAGATATTTTCAATGAGATAGCGAAACGAGGCAAAAAAGATTATAAGGGCCAATTAGAGTCTTTTTTAAGTGTTAGAGAAGCTATCGCCCATCAAGAAGCTCCAGTTCTAACATATCAGGATGTAGAAAGGCATTTAGGTAACTTGAACGATTTAATCAATAAAATAGACAGGGTAGTTTACAGTCACATAGTTAAAACTTCTGGTGATGATTATTGGAACTAAAACTATTGCCAAAATAATGCAACAATAGTAACAATATAGTCTACTTTATTTTCTATAGTCATTCTGAATTTATTTCAGAATCTATTTCCCTCAAGCCCCCACACCTTCCGGCTCTACCCACTTACCATGCTCCTTGATCAGCTCAATGAGTTCATCCAGCGCCCGTTCAGATGGAACGCTTCGCTTCACAACTTCCTGCCCTTTATAGAGGGTGATTTTTCCTTTACCAGAACCCACATACCCAAAGTCCGCATCGGCCATTTCTCCTGGCCCATTTACGATGCATCCCATGATCCCGATCTTCACTCCTTTCAAATGGTCGGTTCGCTTGCGAATCATTGCAGTCGTTTCCTGCAGGTCAAAGAGCGTTCGTCCGCAAGATGGGCAGGAGATGTATTCTGTTTTGGTAATGCGTGTTCGTGCAGCTTGCAGAATTCCGAATGCTGTATTGTTGTACAACTTGAGTAAATCAATAGATGGAGTAAAGGTTGGAGACAGCATGATACCATCGCCCATTCCATCTATCATCAAAGTACCTGCATCGGTGGAAGCATGAACAATCAGTTCGTCATGTGTGCGCTCATCGTATGACTGATTTAGGACCACCGGAACATGTATTCCACGGTTCATCAGTTCTACAACGAACCTTCTGATACTGGCAGTAGCATGTGATTGATCAGAATGCAGAATAAGGACTGTATTGACCGTTTTTTCCAGCAAACCAAAGATTGTTTGGTTGTAATTATCCGTGTCAACTCCTATAAAGTTTAACTTCCCATCAAATGATTCAACTTTTTCTAAATCAGATATATATGGAAATTTATTTACTTTATCACTGCAGTTTACCCAAACCTCGTAATCCATCACCTCTTTGAGGCCATTGGGTAGCATGAATTCAATCGGATTTGAACCGGTATAAATGTAGTCTGCTCCCAGGTCATTCATCCCCCACTTATCTAATGCAGGCAGATAAGAATGCCCAATCGACTTCAGGTCTTTCATCTCCACCTTCTCAACTTTAGAGAAATCAGCAATCACCCGAGGCACATTTTCTTTGCCAAAATTCAGTACTTCCTCCGTTTCTCTTCGCTTATATTCAAACGGATCTATTGGCCAGCCATTGGCTGGTTCTATTGGTTTTTGTTGTGCCTTGAATTGAAGGCGATCCACCATGATCTGAGCGACCGGTGCTTCTACTTCCGGCTCCTCAGTCAATGAAACTCTCACTGTATCTCCCAGTCCATCCTCCAGCAGAGTGCCAATCCCTACAGCCGATTTGATTCGCCCGTCTTCAGCCTCTCCTGCTTCAGTCACTCCAAGGTGTAGTGGATAAGGTTCCAATCCCTCTTCATCCAGCTTATTCACCAGCAAACGATACGCCTGAACCATTACTTGTGGGTTACTGCTCTTCATGGAGATCACCAGATCTTTGTAATCCATCGATTCGCAGATACGAATGAACTCCAAAGCGGACTCTACCATACCTAGCGGAGTATCTCCGTATCTGCTCATGATGCGATCCGAAAGGGAACCATGATTGGTTCCAATCCTCATGGCCGTATTGTTGGCTTTGCAAATTTCTACCAGCGGAGAGAACTTATCCTCTATTCGTTTGATCTCATCTGCATAGGTTTGATCGGTGTATTCGATCTGCTCAAATTTCTTTTTGTCGGCATAGTTGCCGGGGTTCACCCGCACCTTTTCAACGATGGTGGCGGCAAGTTCTGCTGCATTTGGGGTAAAGTGGATATCGGCTACAAGGGGCACATTACACCCACGTTTTCTCAACTCGTTTTTAATATTCTCCAGATTTTGGGCCTCCTTGATGCTTGGCGCTGTGATACGAACATACTCGCAACCTGCCTCCACCATTCGAAGGACCTGCTCAACAGAGCCCATGATATCCATGGTATCCACAGTGGTCATGGATTGTACACGTATCGGGTTATCACCTCCCATTGGGATATCACCAATGTATACTTCCCGTGTTTTTCGTCGGGAATACTGTGTCAAGCTATTGCAATACTTCTGAATCATAAATCTCCTAATTGAGGCCTTAAAACCACCTCTTCTATAACACTACGCTCACTCAACCGATAACTGGTATAGATGGTTTCGGCAATATCTTCCGGTTTCATAAAACGCTCTTCAGGAATATCCACTCCATCCCAACTCGGGGTTTTTACTGCACCAGCCAAAACTGACGTAACACGAACGCCAAATTCCTTCAATTCCTCACGAATAGCCTGCGAAAAACCATACAAAGCAAATTTAGAAATTGAATATGAACCACCGTTTGGATATGCTTTCAAACTAGCTACTGAGCAAAGGTTGAAAATATGACCACTCTTATTCTGTTTCATCGAAGGTGCTAAAGCCCGTGTAAGATGATAAGCACTGTAAAGATTAGTGTCAATCATTTGCTCAAGCGCACCTTCTTCCTCCTCAAGTACAGAACCCGGATTAAAAACTCCTGTATTGTTAACAAGAATTTCAACCGGTTTGGCTGTCATCCTTACAAACTCAACAAACGACTTGACGCCTTCTTTTTTTGAAAGATCTGCAGCAAACGTATGAATGAGTACTTTGTGTTTGTCATTGATTTCTTTCCTTAAGATTTCCAAATCATCTTCATTCCTGGCACACGTCGCTATAGGCCAGCCTTCTGAGGCAAATCGCTCCACTAAAGCCCTACCGATTCCTTTGGTTCCCCCGGTAATCACCACCAATCTCTCTGAATTATTCATATGTATGCTTTTCGGTTATTTCTTATCGTGTTATGTTTGACAAAGCTAACAATCTTAGCGCACGCAACTTCATGAAGAGTTTAGGGAAATTCATCATCTTTTTAGGCCAGCTGTTCGTCAGAAGAGAGGCATTCAAAACGTATATCACCCGCGTGGTGGATGAAAGCATCAAGGTTGGGTACAACTCTGTTTTCATTGTGGTAATCGTGTCTGCCTTCATGGGAGCAGTAACCACTGTTCAGACAGCCTACAATTTGATTTCACCACTAATCGCTGACCCGGTGATTGCGCTGGTGGTTCGGGACATGACACTTATAGAGCTGGCACCCACAATTACCGCTATCGTATACGCAGGAAAAGTAGGGTCAAACATTGCGGGCGAGCTGGGCACTATGAAAATCACAGAACAGGTGGATGCACTGGAAGTGATGGGTATTAATGCCACCTCCTACCTTGTGCTACCAAAAATCATAGCTTCCATCATCATGTTTCCGGTCCTTGTGATCATGGCAGGGTTTGTTTCCATCTACGGTGGATACCTCACTGCACAATTGACTGGCGTGATCTCAGGAACCGATTATATTTTAGGTATTCAAATGGACTTCATTCCATTTCAAGTCACTTTCGCATTGATTAAAGCGATTGTTTTTGGATTTCTTGTTGCGGCGATCAGTTCGTATAAAGGGTATTTTACTACCGGAGGTGCGCTCGAAGTTGGCCAGTCCAGTACCAATGCCGTGACCAGTAGTTGTATTGCTATTCTGGCCGGAGATTATCTATTAGCCTATTTATTAGCCCCACTGCTTACACCATGATAGAGGTAACAAACGTATCTAAATCATTTGCTGACAAGCAAGTCTTACACAATATAAATGTGTCCTTTGAGTCCGGTAAGGTGAACATGATTATCGGGGCAAGTGGTACAGGAAAGAGTGTCTTGCTAAAATGCATCGTGGGGCTGCTTCAACCGGATGAAGGAAAAGTGGAATTCAATGGCCGAAGCTTTGCAAATGCATCCAAAGAGGTGCAGACAGAAGTGAGACGAGAGATGGGAATGCTATTCCAAGGGGGGGCTTTATTCGATAGCTTAAATGTTGAAGATAATGTCATGTTTCCACTAAATGTCCTTACCAAGCAATCGCCTGAAGAAAAGCTCGACCGGGTAAATTTCTGCCTTGAACGTGTGGGTCTTGAAAATGTCAATAAAAAAATGCCTTCTGAGATATCAGGTGGTATGAAAAAACGGGTAGGTATTGCACGTGCTATTGTAACCAAACCCAACTACCTGTTTTGTGACGAACCAAATTCAGGTCTGGATCCACAGACATCCATTAAAATTGACAACCTGATCAAAGACATTACCTATGAATATGGAATCACTACTGTGGTGGTTTCTCATGACATGAATTCCGTATTGGAAATTGGTGATAATGTCAATTTCATGCATGAAGGCAGAATTCTCTGGACAGGACCCAACGATGAAATCGGGGACTCAGACGTACAAGAACTCAATGATTTTGTATTTGCCGGTCGTTTGATGAAGATGGTGAAAGGCAAGTAAATCACCTTTTCTGCAACTTTCCGGTTTTCTCACCCATCATAATTGTAACTATTCACACATTCGGCAGTAATGCCGAAAAGGACAACTACTCAATTATGATCAAGAACTACCTCCTGACCTCTTTTCGTCATTTACTCAAACAGCGATTTTTCACCTTCCTCAATGTACTTGGACTGGCTATTGGCCTCTCTGCATTTTGGTTGATTAATCATTATGTGACGTATGAACGCAGTTATGAAAACTTCATAGAAAATGGAGACGATATCTATCGTGTTCAGCTGGATGTGTATCGAAATGGCGAGTTAGTTTACAAAAGTTCTGAAAACTATGCCGGTGTTGGGGCAGCACTAAAACAAGAGTATCCGGAAGTGGTGGAATATGCACGCCTCTATAACATGGGATCCAAGAATAATGTCATCATTACCTGGGAGCAGGGACCTAACGGACCAGTGGTTTTCAAGCAGCAGAAATTCTTATACGCGGATGCGCCAATTCTCAAGATGTTCTCTTACGAAATGGTCCAGGGTGATCGGGAGAAAGCTTTGGAAGAGCCATTCACAATTGCCATCTCTGAAACCATGGCAAAAAACTACTTCGGGGATGAAGACCCAATGGGCAAAACACTAAGGCTTGAAGATGACGACTTCAACGATGAGCCCTGCATTGTGACAGGTGTCTTTAAAGATCACCCAACCAATACGCACCTGAAGTTTGACGTGCTCATTTCTTTCCCCACCATCTATGGTAGATATGATGGTGCAATCGAACGATATAAAACAGGGTGGCGAAGAAAAGATTATTATACCTACGTGCAATTAGAACCCGGCACAGATTCCAAGCAACTAGAGGAGAAGCTGCCGGAACTTGTCACCAAGTTTAAACCAGAACTGGCGGAACAAAACGGAGAAGATGTTCTGCTCCTGCAGCCCGTTAAGGATATTCATCTTTACTCCAAATTGACAGATGAGGCTGAAATCAATGGAGATGGAGAGGCTGTTGGTTACCTGGCGATTATCGCGTGGTTCATCATTATTATCGCATGTATCAATTACATCAACCTAAGCACAGCAAAATCAGTGGAACGAGCCAAGGAGGTTGGGCTGAGAAAAGTTGTAGGCTCACAAAAGGCACAGCTCATTATTCATTTTTTGATCGAATCAAGCATTGTCTTTCTGTTCTCCATTATCATTGGTTTTCTACTGGTACTAGTCATTACGCCATTATTCAACAGTATTGGAGGAACCCCTTCCTCCTACCTGATATGGACACAGCCATGGTTTTGGATCAGTGCATTGGTTTTTTGGATCGGAGGATCATTGATCACCGGCTTCTACCCTGCCCTCGTGTTGTCTTCCTTCCGACCAGTGGAAGTATTGAAAGGTCAGTTTAAAGGAAAAAGTGAAGGTGTTTTCTTAAGAAGAGCATTAGTGGTTTTGCAATTCGCAACCTCAGTAGCCCTGATCATAGGAACACTCATCGTCTATGAGCAGATGTCTTTCATGCAAAATCAGGACCTTGGATATAGCACACAACAAATCATGATAGTGGAGCGTCCTGCTACAAGAGACACTTCGGACGTCCAGGCTCAAAATGACTATATGTCCTTCAAAAACGGGCTGGCTGATCAACCCATGATCACCGGTGTGGCAGGCTCGGGTATGCTGCCGGGAAAAAAGCTGAGATTCAAAACACAGATGAGAATGCTGGATCAGGATCCGGCACAAGCCACTTCTTTTGCGATTAGTTCTATGGATTATGAACTGTTCGAGATATTGGAAATGGAGATGCTGGCAGGAAGAAACTTTTCTCAGGAATTCACCAATGATTCTGATACCTCGATTATCATCAATGAGTATGGCGCCAGGGCATTAGGCTATAGTCCTGAAGAAATCATCGGAAAAAATGTCTCTTTTGATGCTTTTAACTGGCGACCAAAAGTGATTGGGGTATTGAAAAACATCCACAATGAGTCCTTGCAGGAAGCCATGCAGCCATTGTGCTTTGTCCTTCAACAATACAATCATGAATACATGATGGTGAAGATGGGAACCAATAACATTGAAGAGACGATTGACCTTGTTAACGATCAATGGAATAAAAGCTTTGCCGGAAATCCATTTGAGTTTTTCTTCCTTGACAGCTACTTTGACAGTTACTATCAGGCGGAAAAGAGTTTCAGGGATCTATTTCTAACCTTTACGGTACTAGCTATCCTGATTGGGTGTCTCGGGCTTTTTGGGCTTTCCTCTTACACGGCAGTTCAAAAAACGAAGGAAATTGGTATACGAAAAGTGTTGGGTTCCTCAACACCCGGGATTGTTCGTCTCATGTTTAAAGACTTTCTGATATTAATTGGGATAGCAAACTTGATTGCATGGCCTGTTGCCTGGTATTTCCTCAAAGGATGGCTGGAAAACTATCCGTATCACATTAATATCAATTTCTTATTCTTCGGACTGGCAGCTTTGCTTGTGCTGTTGATTGCCTTCTTGACTGTCAGTTATCATACTTTCAAAACGGCGCAATTGAACCCAGCTAAGACCTTGAAATATGAGTAATTAGAAGAAAGCGGTGACCTGTACATTTCCGGTGTGGATAGCTGCTGCATCCTCCGATTTACGACCATTATAGAGAAGCGACAACTGCATTCCTTTTGAGATTTTCTGCTGCCAGTTGATTTGCCACGTTTGGTTAGTTCCGGGTTGCAAGGCGTCCAATAGCAAGTATCCCAAATATGATGAAGGGTCACCGGTAAAATCGATTTGAACAATGGAGAAGGTTCCTCGCAATGAGCCTTTTCCGGCTTGATTCCATGTAAGCTCAGTTTGGTAGACTTTAGAAATAGCAGACTCTGAGGAAGATTCAACAAATTGGTTCCGACGGGTTTTTCGCTCAAAGCTTCCTATCAAACGAAAGACATTGGACGGCTGCCAAATCAATTGAGGTTGATAGGTATACGTGATGATTTCAAAGTTTCTTGAATCCAGGTAGTCAGACTGATTGAGCAGATTGCCTAATGTAGTAGTGACGCGAAAAGTATATTCCCTACCTAAATCAACTTTCGCATTCGATATCCATTCACTTTTCTCTCGCGTCTCAAAACCCTGAACCAGCAATTGCTTATTATCTGACGTTTGATAGGTGAAATCACCTGCAAAGCCTCTTCCATTTCGGTTATAGAAAAGTGTGTAACGTTTCCCATTTTGCGTAGAAACCAGATTTTCATCATCTAAATCCACCACGAAAGGATTCAACCGATCACTATAAGAATCAGAGGTGGTTTTGAAGTTGACATTGAAATTGATATTCGTAGAGAATAAGGATGCAAACTGTTTCAAACCTCCCTGACTCCTCCACTTGGAAGGAAAGCGTGCATCTATTGTGTGTATGTAAAAGGTTTGAAAAGAGGTGATGTAATCATCTGTTGGTGTGAAGATCTTCACATAGTTGCGTTCATCGGGATTAATCGCTTCAAAAAACTCATTCAGGTCCTGTACCCCATCTCCATTTGTATCCCGCCAGGTATGCGTGCCCTCGCCTGTCGCTACGGGTAGATAAATAAACTCCCTTCGCAACTCACGACTATTCCCTGTTGAATAGGAAAAATTTGACCTAACATTTTGATTGAAAAAATTCTGTACCCAATTCATTCGTCCGTTAATTAGCTCATCCTGCCCTAAATTTAATTCGAGCTTATCTTCCACCTGTCGGTAGTTGAAGTCCGCTGTTACACTACCCTTATCTCCGTTTCGACTGTAAGAAGCTCTTAGATTTTTCGAAAAAAGATAATCTTCTATTCTGCCATTCACCGGACGCTTATCACTCCTCAGTTGATACCCAATCCGGTAGTTGGATTTAGAGGAATCCGTGCTTGCCAGGTACACCTCATGCGCTTTGTAATGCATCAAAGAACTAACCACACTATCCCCAACCTGAATTTCATTCTCATCCATATCAAACACATATCCTGGAGCCACTTTCCACTTTCTGTAACTCATATCTGATTTTGATCGAATCCAGTCAGTTGTTCTGTTTACCTGGTCGTTTGTCAAAAGAAAATGAGTGGAAACCAGCTTTATATTGGCAACCTCCTGGTTAAAGTCAAGCGTGTATTGCCAACCATCAATAAAGTCAGCTCGCTCTCTCCTGTTTGCAGACATGATGAACCGGTTTTCACTATCCTTTTCTATACCTGCCCTCATGAATAGAATCAAATCCTGAGAAAGCTCGCTCCGATCAGGTGTGTAGTTCCAATCTCTATCAAATAGAATGGGACGATATCGGTCGATGTATGTAAAATCAGACTCATCCAATTCCATAGCAAGCGACCCCACCCACTGATATTCCGGAAATGGTGCAGGCCTTCCTGATGTTTGAAGCGAGGTGAAATAACCCCGACTCGTATTATCATCGTCATCAATTTCCGAATACAAGTTTTGATCGGTATTCGAAAAAGCCACCTCACTCCTGATTGACTCATAGTCAGATAGCTTCACCTCACCTCCTACGGTGATCATTTGTCTGCTATTTGGTAAAGGAATAAAAGCTCCAGGCTCATAATTTCCTTGCGATTCTCCCCCCTGAGGTGAAACCCATTCATATACACGACCATTGGCGGTTGTTTGAAGCAGCACATAGTCACCATTTCCAAAACCCACGTCGGAAAAAGTGGGACTGAAAAGCTCCGCATTCGGATCAGTGGAATATTCGAAGATTTCCTGTGTAACTCCATCCTGATCCACTGTATCCTTTTTAAGGTATAGTACACGGTTTTCGGAGAACTGAACGGAATCAAAGCCGGTCACAAAAGCCTGGTCGATGTTATCCCCAATACCTCTCAATTGGCTCAGGTCATCCTCATTCAGACTAAAGCCAAAGCTTGTATTAGGGTTGTCACGCTCTCTGTAATAGTTGGCAAATAATCGCACCTTATCATTCGAAATGGATTGGTAAGCAGAAAGGTTAGATCGACTGTAAAACTGCTCCGCGTACTCAAAATCAACTCGAATGATGGTGAATTGTGTAATCACGATGTGATTATTAAAAGTGATCTCACCCAGATTATAGTCAATCACATAGTCCCGATCAAAGCCTCGCTCCAATCGTTTCCCATCAATGAATACCTTCTCTGAATTTGCCAACACAATAATGAATCGTTCTCCGTTTGGCCCCCGTAGTTTGTACGGACCATTTAGCCCATCAATCGGATCAAGTACTGCAGAATTAAACTTACCTTTTGAAAGTGCACCGGACACTCTCGATTCGGTTTTCCACTTTTCAGATGCTCCACGATAGCTTGCCTGAAGACCCTGAACGTTCTTATAATATCGTAGAAAGTACCCTGCATCATCTGGTTGCTGCAAAACGATATCGCCTGCTGTCACATCAAATTTGTCATTATACAGTTTGATAAAGACATTATCAAAATCCCTGATTTGCTGTGTGTTTCCTTCTGGTTGATAAGGGACATTTTGGTCCGTGATCACTGCTGACAGGAAAAGATTCTCATCCAACTTTCCATCCATTTGTAGGTTTAAGCTTGAATTGACAAACAAACTCTGGCGGTTCCCAAAAGATACACCACGGGTGATTGCCCCATACTTTTGTACTCCTCCAAAATCAAACAATTCCTCTTTCTCTACTCCCGGATTCTTCGTCGATATGATTTCAAGCTCTCGCGAATCATCATAATCAGATAGGTCTCGGTTTTGATAGTTCTTGGTTAACAGAGTAGAAAGAACACGATAGCACACCTCAACCTCAGGCTGTTGTGATTTTACCAAAATGACTTGAGTTGAATCATTCCAGATATATGCTTCTGAAAGCTGTATAGAACCCGGTTCAATTATCGTGGAATCAAGTTTGACTTCCACGTTCGCAGGAATAGTTTTACACTTTAAGTTTTGGGCTTGGAGGAATAAGCACGTTAGCAAAAAGCAACTAGTGATCAGCCAGCGGCATGGAAATGAAAAAGGTGGTGCCTTTCCCCTGCTTCGATTCAAACCAAATATTTCCTCCCGCATTTTCAATTCCTTTTTTTGCTAAGGCCAGGCCTATTCCACTGCCTGTTGATTTTGTACTAAAATAGTTCAGGAATATCTTATCCTTCAATTCATTTGGAACGCCTTTGCCATTATCTCTAACAGAAAGAACCCCTTTTCCTGAACGTTCTTCCAGCGAAATATGGATCTCTGCTTGCTTATCTACAACAGATTGGATCGCATTTAAGACAATGTTGTTGAGTATTCTCCTGAAAATGTCCTTATCTGCCTCTATGGTGATATTGGCCTCTGTTTCCAGATCAATTTTCACATCTTCAGCACTATAAAGCTCAACGACCTCCCGAATTAGTGCCCCCCAGTCAAAGACCTGATTGTCAGGTGCCGGCATCTCAGCAAAGGCAGAAAAAGATTCCGCTATCTGACTCAACGTATCCACCTGCGTGAGTAGTGAAGAAAGCGTTTCATGTTCCTTTGACCCGCTTTCATGTCTTCTCAGCATCTGCTGGATTTTGAGCTGCATGGGCGTCAGCGGATTCTTAATCTCATGAGCCACCTGCTTAGCTATCTCTTTCCAGGCTGTTTCCTTCTGACTCTTGGCCAGTGCAAGCTTACTGTCTTCTAACTTCACAAGCATCTGATTGTAGTCTTTTACCAGTGAGCCAATCTCATCCGATGATTCATACTCAATCGGTTTATTTACTTCTTGCAGTGTAACACGACGAATTTTAGCGGCGACCATGCGCAGTGGATGAAGTAGGTTGTTTAACACTGCATTTCCAAATACAATGGCAAGAATAAAAATGAACCCAAAAATGGTGATCAGATTCCCAAACACCTCTATTTGCTGCCTTCTGAGGTGATTCCTCGAATCAAAGAAGGGCATAGCAATAAACCCTGCTACTTGATTATCAATGGTGTTTACCACGGCATAGCATACTTTGTAATCGAGGCTGCCTACACTTTCATCGGCGATGATGCTTTGGTTCTCTTTGACCACAAGCTCATCGAATACAATCGGGTTAATCAGATTACCCTGAAGATTCAAATTGAAAATCTCCGGCTGGCTAGTTGCGATTAAATAACCGGACTCATTGTAAAAGCTCAGGTCAGACTGGATGTAATTACTAATTTCAGCTAACCTGTAGGCTCCAAACTCATTCCTCACTTCTTCGATTTCGTTCGAAAGAATCTCTGAAATATAAAGTGACTGTTTTATGTAGCTCCGATTGATCTCTTCTCTATAGGAGGTATTAAGAGTATTGAGCAAAGCAAATCCTGTAATAAGCAATGGGATAATAAAAGCCATTCCCAAATACAATTGAATCTTACTTGTGAAATTTAGCTTAAGCCCATGTTCAATGGCCGAGCTAATAACACTGAAGAGAGCAAAAGAGAATAAAAGCAGCAAGAAGAAAAAGAAAAAATTCGTCAGCCTGTCACGTGCCTCATATTTCTTAGAAATAATCAGAATTGTTCGTCCATCATTGGTTTGAACACCATAATAGTGGCGCTCATTCTTCTCAATCCCTCTTTCGTAAAGTTCTTCTCTTTCAAAATCCTCTTCTGTAGGCCATTCACCCTGGCCAAACTTGCTGCGATGAAAAAGAATGTCATCACCTGCAAAAACCGCATAATCAAAGTCATTGGTCACCGAAAAATATTTATTATCGGTCAGGAGTGCCGGATACACGCTTGTTGGGACTCGCTTTTTAATCTGAAGTATAATGAGGCCGACCAGGTCACCCACATTTATCTTACAGATATACTTGAAATTAGTCCCCTCATCCACAAAATAGATGTTCTCATAATCGGATTGATTGGCAGGAGTCAGCAAGCTATACTCTCTTGTAAACCGGGTATTCAAAGAAAGTTGCTGATAGTCCTGAAAAACGATTTCCAAATCGTACTTATTAAAGTAAGGAGTTAAAAACTCACTCCTTATTCGCTCTTCCAGCACCCTTCTACTCCGCTCACTAGCAATTAGCGCCAGGGTTTCATCAGAGGATAGCTTACGAATGGTCTGATCCAGATAATACTCCCCAAGCACATCCCTTTTCAGCAATAAATAGTTGGCAAATTTCTTCTTCGCTTCGAGCTCAGCCCCTTCTTCATACTTATAGATACAAAACGCAAGCACCGCAGATACACCGACACTGGTAATCAATATGAATAGCAGGTTAGCATACGTGAACTCCTTGAATGATTTACCCCATTGATATCGAATGGAAATGAGAAGTACCGAAACATGAACCACGCTAAACGAAATAGACAACAAATCAGCAAATGCCATTAGCACCGCTGCAGTCAATGCCCCTATAATCGCATATGAAATAAAATGGCTCTTTCGGATTAAATTGAGTGTGAGGTAAGTAAAGTAGAAGTACCCCACACAAACAAGTAGAATACATAAGTAGGCAACTACTCTCAGCCATGAAAACTGAATAGATTGACCCACATCTAGAGACAGCTGAGAGTTACTGATTATACTCCAGGCTACATGAAGTACCACACCAGAAAGTATGGTATTCAACCCACTGATAAAAGTAACTCCCCATCTTGAGCGTCTGAGATTATTCAAATAACTCGCTGAGGCGAGTAATATCAGATTCAATATCAAACAATTGATTAACAAGTCTCCCAAAGTCGGATTTACGACTGAAGACGTATAGTTGACCGGATTAAATAGCTCGTATCTGAATAGAAATTGAAATGCATCAAAAGTGAGAGTAATGCCTCGAAGAAAAAGTAATCCAAGGGTAGAAACCCAAAACCATCTAAATCCATGATGACTAAAACTCCAATACTCAAGAAAAAGAACCAGAAGTATAACGATCGATATGATAACATCAATGATCCGACTGGACATCCCCTCAACATCAAAGTGGACTAAATCATTGAAATGATATTTTCCTGATTGAGCAGATACGCTGGTGACGTAATCATACAACAGTGGACTATAAGACTTACTTAGGTATTGATTGGTGATGGAATAAACCCTGAGCAATTGATGGGAGGATACATAAATGCATGATTCAGATGCTATTTTTTGAACCAAAAACACACCCAGATCATTTTCAACAACCTGAATGGAATCTTCTATGATATTAGAAACGAAAGGCCGGTTATCACTCCATTCTTCAAGTCTTCCTCTGCAAATGGTACGCTTACTGAATAGGTTGGAGTTCGCTTCCCCATCTCGCCATGATTGAAGATCCTGATACTGCAGTGAAGCAATTTCTTCAAAGCTGTTGATTGCCTTTTCTCTTTTTCTATCTTCCCAATCAATGAAAAAATGATTGATGAAAAGACCTGCCATACATGCCAGCAGTAGACCAAATGAAATCTTATGATTCACAGGGTTGAATATACAATAATCAGGCCTTTAATCCCGCTTTAGCTCTTCCAAATGAGGTAAAGAAAGATCACACGTGAGTACCTGAAGTTTAAAGGGAAAAGAAGCAATGCAGCAGCAAGAATTGTAATCAGATATACGTTTAATGGAGGGTCATTGAAGAAGTAGTACAGGATAAATGCAGTCACCAAAAAAATACCGGTTGAAATCCCGTAACTGACATACATCGCGCCGTAAAAATTTCCCGGCTCCTTCTCATACCGCAAATTGCAATTTGGGCAATTGGTATGCATGGAAGACATCTTTTTAAGGTTGAACGGAGAATGAGTAAATATCTCACCCTCCCTGCACCGGGGGCATTTAGTCTTTAATACGCTCGCTAAGACTGACACGCTTGTTTGTTTTACTGTATTTATACCAAAGGAATATGATGGCGAAAACCACTACGTATGGAGTGAAGAACAAAAACATGATTCCGTTGTTCAGTCCTTCCGCCATAGAAGTCTCACCCGCGCTTACATTATTTTTGATTTGTGTCCGGCACATGGCGCACTGTGCCCAGTTGATTAGTGGGATTAAAAAAGAAATAGAAAGAATGACAATTCTTTTCATACGCTAGAAGTAATAGGGCTTGATCATGAAGTATACAACCACACCTGTGATAGATACATATAACCAAACCGGATAAGTGAACTTCACCATCTTCTTATGTCGATCGATTTGGTCTGTCAATGCATAATAGAATGCAAACAACACAAACGGTACGACCAGTATCGATAGTAAAATATGACTTGCGAGGATAACTAAATAAACCATGCGACTGGTTCCCGCTTTTGCAAGTTCCTGTTCACTTAATTCTCCGTCATAATTCAGGTCACCAAATTTTACAGACTCTACACTGGAGTGATAGAGCACATAGGAAATTAAAAAGAGCACTCCAAGAAACAGCGCGGTAAACATAAAAGAACGGTGAAGCTTTATATTTCCCTTTTTGATGGAAATCAAGGCAGCAATCAATGCTAAAACCGTGAGGGAGTTAATTGCGGCATGCACACCGGGAAGCACTTTCACCCAATCTCCTTCCGCTCCGAATTTGGTTGGAAAGAAAATAAGGAATGCCACCACAAGCGGGATCAAAATGGTGATCAAATAAATGATCCTCAGATATACTTTATTATCGGCTTGTTCCTTTACCATACGATTGTTGAAGCGTTAAAATATCCAACTCTGTAAGTAGCTGATCCACACCTTCACGACTAAGCTCATAGGCTCCCCACAATCCCTCTTCATTGACTAAAACTAAATCCAACTCAGATTGATTGATACAATCAAAAAAAGAATCTGATTCGTAGACTAAAGAAGCCTTTCGCTTATCCACTGCATAGATCACACGATTCATATAATTGGTTTCCACCAATGACAATGAATCACTTTGTGACACAACTGTGATTTCCATGAATTGACGACACTCATCAGGTACATCGCTCATCAATGAAAGCGAAAACCGATTGTCTCCAAATAACTGAAGGATGAGATACCAGGCTACTGGTATCAGGAATACGATAAATATTAATATTCGCTTAAGCCCCCTGCCCTTCAAGAATCCTGGATCAATAAAGTGCCTCTAAAATCGCTCCCCCCTGATAAATCATGATGAAGATGAAGAACACTACAAAAAGCATTGGTAAAACGATCGACATCTTAAGTGATTTCTTCTCGTGTCCAAGGTGCATGAACTCCGCCACGATATAGTATGCTTTTAAAATCGTCAATGCAATGAATACAATGATTCTAATCCATTTATGCTCATGCGGTACGGTGAAAGCAATACCAAATTCAATTGCAGTGATCACCGCCAGGTAAATCATCACTTTGATGAAATTCTTCACTTTAGCCTTGTTTACCGGCTGTACTTCGATTTGTGGAGTTTGCTGTTCCATTTAATTGACAATAATAAGATTAAACAAGGTAAAAGAATGTAAACACGAAGACCCATACGAGATCTACAAAGTGCCAGTAAAGACCTACTTTCTCTACCATTTCGTAGTGTCCCCGCTTCTCAAACACACCTACTGTCGCCTGATAGAAAATGATGAAGTTGATGACCACCCCACTGAATACGTGGAATCCGTGGAATCCGGTTATAAAGAAGAATAATGCAGCAAAGTTTGGAGGCCCATACTGATTGGATGAAAGACCAGCACCTTGCAAAAAGTTTCCTACTGCATTCATAGACATATCCGAACCATGAATAAAGTGTCCCCACTCCCAAGCCTGACATCCAAGGAAAGTTAATCCTCCAAGAATCGTCCAAAGCATCCATTTCTCTACCGCTTTACGATCCATACGCTCGCCAGCCTCTACAGCCAATACCATCGTAACACTACTGATAATCAAGATGAATGTCATTAACCCTACGAAAACCAATGGAGCACTCTCTATACCCAAGGCGTGCATCCCCGGGAATGCCTCAAAAACCTTTTCAGGAATCGGCCAGTATTCTTGAGAAAACTTAAAGTCTGCAACAGCACCCTCGTAAGCCGGATGGCTGAATCGGATCAAACCATAAGTGATTAATAATGCAGAGAAGGTGAAAGCATCTGATAACAGGAAGAACCACATCATCAGTTTACCATAACTTGCCTTCATAGGTGCGACACCACCTCTCCAAAGGTTCTTGCCTTTTTCTTCTACGATTACAGCCGAGTTAGCCATCTATTATAGGTTTTGTAGGTTTAATTATTGAAAATCAAAAATAAGTATAAATACAACCAAAGTCCACCAAGAAAATGCCAGAATGTGGTACACATTTCAATACGCACCATGCTCTTAGAATGAACCTTGTATTTGAATGCCTTTGCTAATACAATCAATAAAAATATGACTGCCCCAATCAGGTGGACAATATGCAGCCCCGTAAATATGTAAATAAACGAGCTGGCCGGGTTACCCACAAAATGGTATCCACCATCAACCAGTTGTCCCCAGGCCTTAACTTGTCCTATTATAAAGGCCACCGCTAATACACCTGTGACTGCCAGTCCTATTCGAATATTTTTGATGTTATTTCGCTTCGCTGATATATAAGCGAAGTGCATGGTCACACTACTTAAAATGATGATTGCAGTGGTTACCTGAAACAATGGTGGAAAGTCAATGTATATCCAGTCTCCTACTGATTTTTTCACCACGTAAGCACTGGATAAGGATATAAAAATCATCACCACAGAAACCAAAAACAGCCACATTGCAAACTTTTGTGGATGCATGGACCGTACCTTACCTGCTTCTATCTCTCCTGTCATATCTTGTCAATTAAAAATGTTATTTGCACAATCGGTAAGTAGATGAATGAGCCAAACATAATGCGCCTGGCCTTTTGGTTAGATGTATCTTTCATCAGGCTGAATGTGGTAGCCAAAAACAACACACCACAAATGGTTGCTACTACTCCACTAGTTAGACCTGTCAACCCAAAAATGGTTGGTAATAATCCTAGTGGTAACAAAAACAGCGTATAAACCATAATGTTTATTGCTGTATTCAAATCCTTTGCTCCTCCCCCCGGTAATAGCTTGAAGCCTGCCTTTTTATAGTCCTCATCAGACACCCAGGCAATGGCCCAAAAATGCGGAAACTGCCAGATAAACTGGATACCAAAAATGATCATTGCCTCGTAAGACAGCATGCCGCTTGCTGCAGCCCAACCAATCAATGGAGGCAAAGCACCCGGTATCGCGCCAACAAAAACCGCAATAGACCCTACTCGCTTTAATGGAGTGTATACAAAAGCATAGAGCAGCAAAGACAAAAATGAAAGTGCAGTAGCTAAAATATTTGTTGCTAACAGCATCAAAACAAGACCGGCAACTCCTGTCAAAATACTAAACCATACCGCCTCAGACTCTGAAATCCGATTGGACGGCAAAGGTCTGTTCTTGGTACGCTTCATGATTGCATCGTACTTCTGCTCAATAATCTGGTTGATGGTTACGGACGAACCCGATACCAAAAAACCGGCCATTAAAAATACAACAAAACTACCCCAATTCAATACAGACTGATTAGCCAGCGCATAACCAAACCCGGACGAAAAAACGACAAGGAAGGACAATCTAGGCTTCAGTAACTCATAGTACGCACGAGCCTTTACTGAAGCATTCATTTCGATATGTGAAACTGTGGAATTCATTTCACGAATTTGAGTCGCAAAGTTAAATAAAACAGCAGGCTAAAGATACCCACAGCAATAATTAAATGAAGGGGTTGTAGCCAAAAAGGAAAGTCGAAACGAACCATGACAATACCTGCAAGCATAGCAAAGAAAACGAGCACGACTAATTGCATTACTCTTCGAATTAACCACTTCTCCTGAGTCTTTTTTGCATAATAAAACATGCTTACTGCTCCGATTAAAATCAGCCACGAGTATGAACGATGGATAAAAAAGGTATTAGACAGGTAATCAGCCCACTCGGTTCTGCCAACGGTGGAAATCAGCAAATCATCAATAACTCCCCGAACTTCTGTGCCTAAAATGATTTGTGGAATAAAAAGCAATGTGGTGATGATTCCAATGATGAAAAGTGGCTTGTGATTCACAAAACTTAAATCCTTCACCTTCACATTCATCCAAATTAATAGAGCCACAATCAATAATGCTAAAAGCATATGAAACGTGATAAATCCATGCAATAGATTGGTAGAAACGACCAATGAGCCGACCCACCCCTGAAATCCGGTTAAAACGAATATTGCCACGCCCATAATTGGAATCCACACAGATTTCTTTCGAAATGAAAATGCAAACACCATGTTCAAAAACACCAATAAGCCTATAAAAACACCAACGAGTCTGTTGATGTATTCAATCCATGCCTTGGTGGCATTAAATTCATGCTCTGCCTGTACATTCGGATCTTTGGTGATTTTCTCACTCAACTCCTCGTATCCCAGCTTATCGAATAAACCTGATAATCGTTCATTCTTCTCCATGCGCTGCTCCTTGAATATTTCCTGATAATTCTCAGGTAAGCCCTCAGCGCTGGTTGGGGGGATATAGGATCCGAAGCACTTCGGCCAGTCCGGACATCCCATTCCTGCTCCCATCACCCGCACAATGCTTCCCACCAGGATCAGTACGAATACTGATCCAAGTGTGATTGCATTGATTCTTAGAAAATTCCTTTGATTAATTAGCTTTCTCAACTCCTGTTAAATCTTCATCCTTCGTTAGCTCATTTTCATGCTCAAGGTTAGATTCAGGAGTGTGTGAGTATGGCACAGTCTGAGGGATGAAATCATCCTTCGCGCCCGGTTTACTGTAATCGTAAGGCCATCTGAATACTTTAGGAATCGCTCCCACCCAGTTACCATGACCAGGGAATCGTGGAGTAGTCCACTCCAATGTGTTCGACTTCCACGGGTTCGCTGGCGCCAATCTTCCTCTCCAGATTGAATAGAAGAAGTTGAATAGGAAGATAAACTGAGCAGCGAAAGTCAGAATAGCTGCGATACTTACCAATGCATTCAAATCGCCATAAATACTAAACGTTTCGAATGAGGTAAATGAATAATACCGTCTAGGGAATCCTGCGATACCGATGTAGTGCAGTGGGAAGAACACCAGGTAGATACCTACAAAAGATAACCAGAAGTGTAGCTTACCTAAACGATCATCCATCATTCTACCAAAGAATTTAGGGAACCAGTGGTAGACACCAGCTAATAGACCGAAGAATGAAGCACTACCCATTACCAGATGGAAGTGCGCAACCACGAAATACGTATCGTGCAAGTTGATATCGAGTACGGAGTTTCCTAAGAATATTCCTGTCAGACCACCAGAAATAAAGAATGAAACCAGACCGATAGAAAAGAGCATCGCCGGTGTAAAGACAATGTTTCCTTTCCACAAGGTAGTGATATAGTTAAATGCTTTAATCGCTGAAGGAACCGCAATAATCAATGTCAGTATGGTAAATACCGATCCTAGGAAGGGGTTCATACCAGTTACGAACATGTGGTGTGCCCATACGATAAATGACAGGAATCCAATTCCCAGCATTGATCCAATCATCGCTTTGTAACCAAAGATTGGCTTACGTGCATTCGTTGCAATAATCTCTGACGTGATTCCTAAAGCAGGAAGAATTACGATATATACTTCCGGGTGACCAAGGAACCAGAAAAGGTGCTGATATAGAATTGGACTACCTCCTACGTTAGGAAGTGCTTCTCCAGCAATAAATATTTCTGATAAATAAAAGCTCGTGCCGAAAGACCTGTCGAAGATCAATAGCAGCGCAGCTGAAAGCAATACAGGGAAAGATAGTAATCCAAGGATCGCTGTGATAAAGAATGCCCAGATTGTCAGCGGAAGTCTTGAGAAAGACATGCCTTCTGTCCTCAGGTTAATGATCGTTGTGATGTAGTTGATACCTCCAAGTAAAGTAGAAGCAATGAATAATGCCATTGCAACCAACCATAAGGTCATTCCAAGACCGGAACCCTGAATTGCCTGTGGCAATGCACTCAATGGTGGATATACTGTCCAACCACCTCCGGCCGGGCCTGTTTCAATAAATAAGGAAATGAACATCACCACACTGGAAGCAAAAAAGAACCAGTATGAAAGCATATTCATAAATCCTGATGCCATGTCACGGGCACCTATTTGCAACGGAATCAGGAAATTGGAGAATGTTCCACTCAATCCGGCGGTAAGCACGAAGAATACCATAATGGTTCCGTGCATGGTTACCAATGCAAGATAAAACTCAGCATCAAGCTTTCCTGCGTCGGTGATCCACTCGCCCATGATTGGTCTTAGCCATTCCAACTGCATTTCCGGGAATCCAAGCTGCAACCTGAATATGATCGAAAGTCCCCCTCCGATCAATGCCCAGAAAATTCCTGTAATCAAGAATTGCTTCGCGATGGTCTTATGATCAGTCGAGAAAATATACTTGCTTACAAACCCCTGCTCATGATGCTCTTCGTGGTGGTCATCATGCGACAAATCTTCCTGTAGTTGTATATCTGTTACTGACATATGTTTTTATTTAGAACTGCTTGCAGCAGTTGTAACCTTTTGTTCTTTCTCAATGTTTTCAATTCCCGCAGCAATTTTCGCTGCTTCTTTCAGGTCTTCTGGTACCTGGCTTATATAATCAGGGTTCATTTTAAGGAATGAGTTTTCCTGATTCTCCTTGTACCAGGCATCATATTCATCCTGCTCCAATACGGTGATGATTCCTTTCATTCCGTAGTGACTCTTTCCACAGATCTTGTTACACACAAGCTCGTAGTTGAAATCCGGATTCTCAGTGATTTCTCTCATCTCAGCAGTGCTTACAGTAGGCGTAAACCAAAATTGCGTAGGCATCCCCGGCACAGCATTCATTTGCATTCTGAAATGAGGGTTGTACACACTGTGAATCACATCCCGACCTCTGATTTTCAGAAGCACAGGCTTACCTTTCGGCAGCACCAATTGGGTAGGCATGAAATCGTCATGACCGTTCTGATCTGCAAGATCTATTCCCATTGAGTTG
Source organism: Ekhidna sp. (assembly GCF_965221965.1). Taxonomy (GTDB): domain Bacteria; phylum Bacteroidota; class Bacteroidia; order Cytophagales; family Cyclobacteriaceae; genus Ekhidna. The sequence continues at coordinate 1,307,432 of NZ_OZ244926.1, read as the reverse complement.
ATAGCATCGATCTTTCTGAAGTCGTAATCTCCAAGCTCACCATCCTTACCCGGATACCTGAACGCCCATGCGTATTGATACCCCATCACTTCAATGACTTCCGCATTTTCAGGAGCAGGTCCGGTAATCACGTTCCACTGTTTCAAACCTGAAATAATCAACCAGGCCAAAACAACAGCAGGAACCAATGTCCAGATCATTTCCAATTTGTTGTTATGCGGATAATAATGCGCAGTGTTGCTTTCCTTATATCGGTATTTCCATCCAAATCCAAAAAGGAATATCTGGGTAACGATAAAAACAAAAACTGTTACAGCCATCGTAATCCAAAAGAGATTTTCGGTGATAACTGCATGCTCGGATGCTATTGGGAGATTGTAATTATCGTATTCTACCATTGAGAAATAGAAGAATCCGAAAATTCCCACAACCAGGAACACAATCATCAAAGCTCCCTGAAGGCTATTGTTTTTGGACACATAGCCGTCCTCCTTTTTTTTCTTTTTTACAACATCAACTAAAGTCGTGACGCGGTAAGCTGTAAAGATGACAGCTAGAATTAAAATGACCGCTAATACTATTATTAAATTAAGCATAACCTATCCCTCACTAATTAAATATGATGATGCAAACTTTCTTTCAACATTGGATGGTTCTTTGCGTACAGAGGTGCTTTTGCAAGCGCATTGTAAGTCACAAATAAGAACGCACTCAAATACACGAGAATCAACCCGATCTCAAGGAATCCGAAACCTCCATTATCTCCCACAGTTCCCGGAGAAACCATCAGATAAAAATCTAACCAGTGTCCAAACACAACCGCAGGACATACAACTTTCAAAATCCTTGTATGTCTCTTCGCATCTCTTGTCATTAGAACTAAGAATGGGAAGAAGAAGTTTAGAATTAAATTGATATAAAATACCGGAGCATAATGGTCATCTTTCCAACGCTCCAGGAAGTATACAGTTTCTTCAGGAATATGCGCGTAGTAAATCAACAAGAACTGTGAGAACCATACATACGTCCAGAAAATACTGAATGCAAATACGAACTTTCCAAGGTCATGAATGTGGTTTTCATTTACTACAGCCAGATATCCTTTGTCTTTCAGCATCACGACGATGAATAGCGTTAATGCTAATCCTGCAACCCACCAGCTGGCAAACGAATACCATCCAAACATGGTACTGAACCAGTGAACGTCGATTGACATGATCCAGTCCCAGGCAGCCATAGATGAAGACACGGCAAAAAACACAAGGAAGAAGGCTGAAACTGATCGCATCTTATACCACTTCGTCGTGCCACCTTCAATATCTTCAGCATATGCAAGTGATCTGAGTTTTCTGAAAAACAGGTACCATACAGCAAAGAAGATTACCATTCGGCCAATCCAGAACAATGGGAACTCACCACCTTCAAGCGGCCAGAAAAAATAAGGTGCTTTACCTTTTACAATCTCATCTCCTCCATTCTCTGCATATAGGTCAGCATGTGTCCAGTGGAAAAGGTCATGTCCCCCGATCATAAAAACGACCAACATCAACACAAATGCAATCGGCAACCAGTTTCCAAAGGCCATTGGAATACGTTTAATTCCTGTCGCCCAACCTGCCTGAGAGGCATATTGAATCGCGAAGAAGAAAACGCCAATAATGGCTAATCCTGCGAAGAACACATTATTGATCCATAGGTTGGATAAAAGCCTTTTAACAGATGGGCTGCTTCCGTGGTGGGCTTCTTCCTCACCGTGGGCATCACCACCATGATCTTCAGCACCATATGGTTCTTCACCATGGCCATCAGCTACTACCTCTGAGTGGTCTCCTCCATGGTCTGCACCATGATCACCTGATCCTAATGTAAAATAGCCTAGCACAGAAAGCACCAAGCCAACCAATAGGGTGATGACGAGTCGCTTCTTTGCAGTAGCAGTAAATTCAAATCTTTCTTCTGATACCATGAGTAGACTTAATTCTTCTTTTGCAATTCTTTTACATACCGGGCAATTCTCCAGCGATCTTCAGGACTAACCTGAGACCCGTGTGCCCCCATTAAACCTTTACCGAAAGTGATTACATGAAAAATGTGACCTTCAGTAATTTCCAGATAAGCAGCGCCATTTAGGTTTGCCACTCCGGCATACTTTTCAGCTACCAAGCCATCCGCGTTTCCTTTTTCACCATGGCAGTGCTTGCAATAGCTATCATAAAGAGCTTTTCCTTCCTTCACTACACTTGCATCATCAGCTTCGAACGGACTTTCCAATGTAGCTGCCGCCACTTCTAAATCATCCACTGTCAATCTTACAGGTAGTGGCTGTCCCCTTCTTACTGTATTCGCAACCGGCTCACGCATGTTCATTTTGAACTGATTGTAAGGGTTGGAATTGTAAAATTCCCCATGACCATCTTCGTCATTGGAATCAAGCCAGTTACCGGCATTCTCATCCTGAATCTGAGTCAAAGGTTCATAGGGCGTAGTGTGATACATCTGAGGAGCGTACTCCAGCCCCGTATCATCTACTCCAGCGGCACATGAAGCTAAAAATGCTCCAGCTGCGATAATACCTAAATATCTAAATGTCTTTAGCTTCATTCTCAATCAAACTTTTTATTGTTAACCTCTGTCGCTCCGCTACCCTGCAATACTTTCTTGATGTCTGCTTCAGATTTATCGTTGCTGTCCAAATCGATTGCCATGATATGCTTATCGTCCGTGATTCGGATATCATAAATTCTAGGCTTGCCCCAAGGCTTTAGATTAGAAATCACAAAGAAGGTTCCAACCATACCGAAAGAGGCCAACAGTACCGTCATTTCAAAAGTCACCGGAATAAATGAAGGAATAGGAATGTAATCTTTTCCACCTATAATCATTGGCCAGTCAATTCCCATCATACCGATCATCATTGTCAAAGCCAGGCATGTTCCTGTGATACCAAACATGAAAGCTGCTACTGATAACCAGCTTCTTTTGTAACCCAGAACCTCTTCAATTCCATGAACAGGGAATGGAGAGTAAACCTCTTCGATTTTTACGCCAGACTCCCGAACAGTTTTGATTGCATCCATCAAAACATCTTCATCGTCATAGACACCCAATACGTAATTCGTTCCTTGAGACATATTTTATCTATTTACGCCGACTTGGACGGCTTTTCACCCGTTGCTTTAATAATACTCTTCACTTCAGCCATGTTGATCACAGGGAAGAACTTCGCAAACAAGAAGAATGCTGTGAAGAACAATCCGAATGTGAATACATAAACTCCAATGTCATACATCGTTGGGTAGAACATCGCCCAACTTGATGGCAAGAAGTCTCTGTGAAGTGAAGTAACAATAATTACAAATCGCTCGAACCACATTCCAATGTTCACAATGATTGAAATAATGAACGTAGCAGCGAGGTTTGTTCTAATTTTCTTGAACCAGAATAATTGTGGTGAAATCACATTACAAGTCATCATCGACCAGTATGCCCACCAGTAAGGTCCGGTTGCTCTGTTTATGAAGGCGTATTGCTCTGCTTCTACTCCTGAGTACCATGCGATGAAGAACTCAGTAATGTAAGCGATACCCACAATAGAACCTGTCACAATGATGATGATATTCATTAGCTCAATGTGCTGAATGGTAATGTAATCCTCCAGTTTGTACACCTTACGAGTCACTAATAATAAAGACAATACCATGGCAAATCCAGAGAAAATTGCCCCCGCCACGAAGTATGGTGGGAAAATTGTCGTGTGCCATCCCGGAATGACCGAGGTAGCAAAGTCAAAGGATACAATGGTGTGTACTGAAAGTACAAGAGGTGTTGCCAATCCTGCAAGGACCAGTGATACCGTTTCGTAATGCGACCAGGTTTTCGCACCCCCGGTCCAACCAAAACTAAGTGCTCCGTAAATCGCTTTCGAAATCTTATTCTTTGCTCTGTCTCGAATAGTGGCAAAGTCAGGAATTAACCCAATGTACCAAAAGACCAATGAAACAGAGAAGTATGTAGAAATCGCAAATACGTCCCACAATAGTGGAGAGTTGAAGTTCACCCAAAGCGATCCAAATGTGTTTGGAAGTGGTAATGCCCAGTAGAATCCTAACCATGGACGTCCCATGTGAAGGACAGGGAACATCGCAGCACAGATTACTGCGAAAATCGTCATCGCCTCGGAGGCTCTGTTGATAGACATTCTCCAACGCTGACGGAAAAGTAAAAGTACTGCAGAGATCAATGTGCCTGCGTGACCGATACCTACCCACCACACGAAGTTGGTGATATCCCAGGCCCATCCAACAGTTTTATTGAGACCCCACATCCCGATTCCATCCCAAAGGGTGATTGCCACTGCATACCCTCCGGCCAGGAGAAGTGCTAAAGAGACTGCCATCGCGAGCATCCATGTAATGGAAGGTCGCTCCTCTACTCTTCCAGCAATATCCTCAGAAACATCGTGGACGGTCTTTCCACCTGTAACTAAGGGTATCCGTACTTCTGATTCTGCGTGCATTATGCTTCTGTTTTTTCGTTATTGTCTTTGTTTCTTACTTTGGTCAAGTACCACACGTTCGGCATCACTCGAAGCTCCTCAAGCACGTGGTATGCACGATCTTCCTGAGCCTCTACACTCTTCTTGTTGTACTTCAGTTTCAATGTCTTGGAAATTCGGCTTTCCGGATCCTTCATATCTCCGAATACCAACGCATCGGTTGGACAAGATTTCGCACAAGCCGTCTGAATTTCTCCGTCAACAGGTCTTCTGCCCTCTTTCTTCGCATCAAGCTTACCAGACTGGATTCGTTGTACACAGAAGGTACATTTCTCCATCACCCCTCTCGCTCTCACAGTCACATCCGGATTCAATACCATTTTACCCAGATCATTATTCATCGGTAAGTTCTTATCGAACTTGGAATTATCATGGTATTTAAACCAGTTGAATCGACGTACTTTATAAGGACAGTTGTTGGCACAGTATCTCGTGCCAATACATCTGTTATATGTCATTTGATTCAGACCCTCACTAGAGTGAGTGGTTGCAGCAACCGGGCAAACAGTCTCGCACGGAGCACTGTTACATTGCTGACACATCATCGGCTGAAAGGTCACCTCAGGATTTTCAACCGCAGCAAGCTCCTTCTGCTTCACCTCCATCAGGTTCTTATCTTCAGCAGTCAACTCATTTTCAGGTCTCTCACTATAATATCGATCGATTCGGATCCAGTGCATCTCTCTTCGGTTCAGCACTTCTTCCTTACCAACTACAGGTATATTGTTTTCTGTCTGGCAGGCCACCGTACATGTTCCACAACCTGTACATGAGTTCAAATCCACAATCATACCCCAGTGGTGATTTGGATACTCGTGTCCTTGCCATAGAGATACAGCATGCGGTCTAACTTTCGAACCGTCAGCCTTTGAGATCATCGGGAAGTTTCTTCCTGCCTGTGGGTCCTTCTGGTATGCACCAAGTGTGGTTTCCTGAATGACTGTTTCTCTTCCAGCGTAAGTCTGGCTGGTTTGTGTCTGAGCCACTTTTCTTACCTCACCGGTAAGCTCCAGAGTAGCTTTCGCACTGTATTTTAAACCGTCAGCAGAGCTACTTACCAATTGGTATGCGTTCACTCCAACGCCATTACCCACTTTACCTGCTTTGGTACGTCCGTAACCCACGGCCAAGCCAACTGTTCCATATGCCTGTCCCGGTTGAGGAATTACAGGAGCTGTAACTGACTTACCATTTACAGTAAGCGTGGCTACCTTATAATCCATGTCTCCACCTTTTACTTCCCAGTCATTTTCTCTGGCAAGCTTTGGAGAAACAGTAAAGTAGTTATCCCAACATGCTTTGGTGATCGGATCAGGCATCTCCTGCAACCATGGGTTGTTAGCCTGCACTCCGTCCCCGACAGAGTAGTTCGTATAAAGTACCAGTTCTAGCCCATCAGACTTGGCTGAATATCCTTTGAGATTACCGGCAACAACTACTGCATCGACAGAAACTGCACCTGCGCCTGTAGTAGCGTCTACATTATACACTCCGTCATGAAGACACTTATCAAAGAACCTTGTAACATCTCCGTCGGCGAGTGACTGCCATCCTCCTTTTACAAATTCGTAATAGGAAGCATCATTGTCAGCCCATCGCAAGAAAGATTCCTGTGCCTGACGGGTGTTAAAAATATTTTTAATGGTAGGCTGAGCAAGTGTCATATGGCCAGTTACCGGCTCAAAGTCATTCCATGACTCCAGATAATGATGGTCTGGTGTCACATACTTCACTGAACTTGTAGTCTCATCCATTCGATCTGAAGTGGAGATGGTTGTCTTCGCTTTACCGAGCGAGCTCACAAGCTGCTCTCCCATTGGGTGATCATAAGCAGGATTACAGTTATAGAAAATAACCGTTCCGACATTCCCGTCTTTCACGTCACTAACAAGCTGACTGAAAGCCTGATCACTACCTTTTCTTGTATTAATGCTTTTTGACAAATCAATGGTTGATCCGTAGCTCTGAAGCAAATCATTGATGGCGATAACCAGCAGCTGTACATTTTTGTCGTTCGATCCCGAAACAACCAATGACTTACCTCTTGATCTCCATAGATCATTAGCAGCTTTCTCAAGCATTACCGTATCTTCCAAACGAGCAACACCAACGGTCGCCGCACCAGCCTTCTGAGCGATGAGGTTATAAAGGTTCGCTACATAAAGTCCTTCTTGAGAAGGTTTTATTGGTTGTCTGTAATCCGCATTCGAACCTGTTAATGAAAGGTTAGACTCAAATGCATACAGTCTGGACATGTCTTTCTTATCCGGTCCCAACTTTCGGGTTTCAGCAAACTGTCTGTTGTTCATTGACTGGTTTGGCCAACTACCCAGAAAATCTGCAGTAATAGAAACAATAGTGCTTGCTTTTGAAAAGTCATGCAACGGAAGCATTCTCGATCCGGTTGCTTCACCATAGGCATCAAGTAAACCACTCATTGATACGGCATCATACTGTACGTGATCTACTTCGCCGTATTTATCTCTCAAAGCCTGAATGGCTCTTGAAGTACTTGGGCTACAGTTTGAGTATGAAACAATGGCGATCTTTCCACCGTTGGCACCAAGTTCTGTTTTTATTCGATTATCAATGGTTTCCCAGTCCGTGTCTTCACCACCTATCTTAGGGTTTTGAAGCCTTTCCTGATCGTACAATGACAATACAGAAGATTCTACCTGGGTCGTTGTTTTTCCGGCACTGGTTGAGGATAGTTCATTTCCTTCGATCTTGATCGGTCTACCCTCTCGGGTCTTCACTACGACAGAAACCACATCACTTCCCATGCTGTAGGTGGAAGCATAGTAGTTGGGTACTCCAGGATCAACATCAACCGGCTTATTAACGTAAGGAATGGCTTTTCTAACCGGTGCTTCACACGCTGCTAACGAAACAGCAGCTACCCCAAAGCCCATCATCTTTAGAAAGTCCCGACGAGATGGCTCTCCATTGTCACCACCATTGATCGGTAAATATTCCGGGAATTCTTTTGACGCTCTATCCTGGAAATCCGCTGTGTTTTCCAGTTGTTCTATCCCTTTCCAGTATTTCTTAGTTTCTTTCATTTAGATCAGCTGTTTTCGAATATTTAATAGTGACATTTTGAGCATTCCAAACCTCCGATATCTTCTACCTTCATCGGCTCTTTGCTTTGCTCCGAATGGAGCTTCACAAGCTTGTCGTAATATTCGTTTCCTTTCGTATTTACATCTGTTTCTCTATGACAGTTGATACACCACCCCATCGTAAGATTTGAGTATTGGTATACCACTTCCATTTCCTTGATCGGTCCATGACAGGTTTCACACTCTAGCTCAGCCACATTCACGTGTTGAGAGTGATTGAAGTAGGCCAAATCAGGTAGGTTGTGAACCCTTACCCATTCGATAGGCTGAGTATCAGTACCATATGTCTGCGTATCCGGATCGTAATCGATCGCAGCGTAGATTTTAGCGATTTCTTCTGAAATTCCATCTGCTCCTCCTACATTCTTGATCTGCGAGTGGCAGTTCATACAAATATTAGGGGATGGAATGTTTGCGGATTTTGATTTCCTCACGCCTGTGTGGCAGTATTGACAATCAATTTCATATTGTCCGGCATGTAGTTCGTGAGAGAAAGCAATCGGCTGAGTTGGCTGATAGCCCTGCTGCACACCGATGGTAAATGCTCCATCTATTAATGTCTTCAATACGATGATGGTGAAAATAAATACTACCATCCCTACAAATGAGTTACTCTTAAGAAAAGCTCCCAGATCAAATTCATTAGCTACAATATCCTGCTCCGCCTCATCCAGGTCTTTCACCTGCTTCAGATGCTTGGTTAAAGTCTTAACTGCAATCAGTAACGCCACCACCGCTAGTGCAAGTACGACAATCAAGATGATGATCACTGCCATCAAATAGGTAGACGATACAGAATCTTGCTCACCCTCGCCTGTTGTAGCGACAGCCACCTCCTCAACTGGAGGACCTTTGGCTGTCTCGGCTTTTACATAAGCCAAAATGGCCAACACATCATCATCCGAGAATGATGGGTAGGCAGTCATTACCGTTTGGTTGTATTCCTCCCAAAGTGCAACAGCCTGCTCGTCACCAGAGGCAATCATTGCCTGTGAGTTTTTAATCCAAGGGATCAACCATTCTACCGATCTTCTTTCAGTCACACCATTCAGGGCAGGACCTATTCGAACATCCCATATTTCATGGCATGTAGAACAATTGGTTTTGAAATTGGATTCTCCGGCTGCAATTACGCTTTCGTCGGTAGGTATTTCCTGAGCTTTCAGACTCAGAGTAAAGAATATTCCAAGTGCTATGCTAAAGAATATTCGGGTTAGATTCGGTGTTGTTTTAAACATGTATTCCGATGGCTTGAGATCAAACGCGTACAAAAGTAACATTGGGTGGTTGTTTTTCAAAGGTGGGTTATTACCCCACTTTGGCCTCTCCCATTACACATTCGTAACCTAATGAAATTCAGCATATTAAGAATCAATAAAATTATAAAATCACGCTTATTTAGAATTAATTTAAATAACTAAATAGCATTGTTTATTTCGTATTTCCTACAGGGTCCGTATTTTCCCTGAGGCTGGAATCAAGGTAATCATAAAGGAGTTGGTGAATGGTGGGTCGAACGTTCAACTCATACAACCCACGATAGGTCCGTGACGGATAGACTCGGTTGGTAAGAAAGATGAAAGTCAAACCGTTTTCAGGATCAATCCAGGCAAGCGTTCCGGTATATCCTGTATGACCATAGCTTTTAAAGCTAGCACTTTTGGCTACGCTGCTACGAATGGAATCATATTCCAATAATGGTTTGTCAAAACCAAGTCCCCTCCTGTTCCCGTTATTGGGGTATTGAGCGGTTGTAAATAGTTGAATCGTCTGTGGGAATAAAAGTTGTAATGTGTCTGACTTTCCATCATTCAAAAGCATGTGAAACACTTTTGCCAAATCCGTGGCATTGCTAAAAAGCCCGGCATTTCCTGAAACTCCTTTCATCATGATAGCCCCTTCATCATGCACTTTGCCATGAATCGGTTCCATGCGGAAGAAGGTATCAATCTCTGTCGGCACTATCTGATTGAGTCGAAATTTGTCTAATGGATTGAAGGTGAGTGTCTCAGCATTTAGAGGTTTATAAAAATGAGTTTCAAGGTATACCTGGTACGATGTATCGGTCAGGTTTTTGACAAGCTCAGGAATCAAATAAAAAAATAAACCTGAATACCTATACTTTTTCTCATCTGAGACATCACTCTTCCTGATCATTTTTTTAATCCTGGAATAAAAGTCGCTATGGAGATACAGACTGTCGGTGAGTGGATAGGAATAATCCTCGTCCATTTCGTTTGTCACCGTCTTGTTCCTGAACTTTCCATTTCTCCTTCTCGACTCCTGATGATAAGGAATCCATGGGTATAGTCCACCCTGATGTGCGAGCGCTTCCCTAAAAGTGACGCGACCTACCCTCCTTCCTATCCGATCTATGTGCTCCCTGATTTCATCATCCAAATCCAGGTGACCATCCTCGTATAGCTTCATCATAGCCAGCGTACCTCCAACTACTTTGGTAATAGATGCAAGATCATAGATGTCATTTACAGCAACTCTCCTCGTGGAATCATAGGTGTGATAACCATATGATTTTAATACGAATACGCTATCACCCTGACTTGCATAAACGATACACCCCGGAAAAGCTTCAGCATTGATCGCCTCATAAACGATGCTATCAAGATCATTAATCAACGAATCATACGTTTGACCGTCAGCGAAAACGATTGCAAAAAAGAAAAGAGTAAATAACGTATGTCGGAGGTTTAGCATGTTCTATTTTTGATGCGATCAAGTTCTAAAGATGAAGCAAACTAAGTATTTCATTATCGATTTCGATAGCACATTTACACAGGTGGAAGCTCTGGACGTACTGGCAGAAATCGCGCTCAAGGATAACGAAAATCAGGCGAAAGCTATTCAGGAAATCAAGGATATAACCGACCGGGGCATGGAAGGTGGCATCTCCTTTCGTGAATCACTAATGAGACGAATTGAAATATTGCAAGCAAACAAGAAACATCTGCCGGAGCTAGTGGAACGATTGAGTTCGTTGGTATCCCCATCTTTCAAACGAAATACAGAATTCATAGAGAAGTACAAAGATCAGATATTCATCATCTCAAATGGATTCAAAGATTTCATCGTACCTATCGTTAAAAAATTTGGCATCAAGGAAGAACATGTGTTCGCCAATGAATTTGAGTATGGAAGTAGCGATGAGATTGTCGGTTTTGATGAAACGAACCTCTTATCCCAAAATAATGGTAAACCAAAGCAAATTGAAAGCTTGAAGCTGGACGGAGAAGTATTTGTGCTTGGGGATGGCTACACGGACTTTGAAATCAAAAAAGCAGGATTGGCCCATAAATTCTATGCATTTACTGAAAATGTACGACGCGAAAAGATTCTAAGTGAGGCCGATCATGAGGCACCCTCTCTGGATGAGTTCCTTTTTACTCAAAAGCTGGAACGAGCTCACTCCTACCCTAAGAATAGAATCAAAGCGCTTCTGCTTGAAAATATTCACGAAGGCGCTATCAGGAAATTGAAAGAGGAAGGATATCAGGTGGAAGTATATCCGAGTGGAATGACAGAAGATGAACTGGTAGAGAAAATCAAAGACGTAAGCTTATTAGGTATACGATCCAAAACCCAGGTAACTGAAAAGGTGCTGAAAAATGGAAAACGGCTGCTTGCTGTTGGAGCATTTTGTATTGGTACAAATCAAATTGACCTAAATGCGGCACTGCGAAAAGGTGTGGCGGTTTTTAATGCACCCTTCTCTAATACACGCTCAGTGGTCGAGTTGGCACTTGCTGAGATCATCATGCTGATGAGAAATCTGCCGGATAAAATGATGCAAATGCATCGCGGCAAATGGAATAAGTCCGCCAGCGGGAGCTTCGAAATCAGGGGTAAAACACTTGGAATCATCGGATATGGTAAAATAGGTTCTCAGCTTTCAGTCCTTGCTGAATCGGTAGGTATGAACGTACAATACTTCGATCTGGAGGAAAAGCTAGCGCTGGGCAATGCAACACCCTGCCCAACCCTTGAGCATTTACTGGAGAGTTCTGATGTCATTAGCATCCATGTTGATGGTCGTAAGGAAAATAAATGGATGATTGGGCCGAAGGAGTTTGAACTCATGAAGAAGGGGGTGGTTTTTGTTAACCTGAGCAGAGGCCACATAGTAGATATTGATGCCCTGAAGAGCAATATAGAAAATGGAAAAATCCATGGAGCGAGTGTGGATGTATTTCCGGAAGAGCCACTTAGCAATGATCACCCCTTTGAATCACCTCTCATGGGTCTCAGAAACACGATTTTAACGCCGCATGTGGGTGGTAGCACGCTTGAAGCTCAGGAAAATATTGCTGATTTCGTCCCTTCTAAAATCATTGAATACATTAACACAGGGTCTACCTCCAATAGTGTAAATTTCCCTAACATCGCCCTTCCGACGCTAAGCCAGGCACATCGATTTATTCATATTCATAAAAATGAACCGGGAATACTTGCTGAAATAAACAATATACTGGCAAAACATGGCATTAATATTGGTGGACAATACCTAAAAACTAATGATGTTATTGGGTATGTTATTACGGATATAGACAAGAACTATCAGGAAGATGTAATAAAAGACCTGAAAATGGTCAGAGGTACCATAAGATTCAGAGTTTTATATTAAGTTTAAAGCAAATTTTAGGTAAAACCACCCAACCAAAAGAGCTTATTTTAACGTTTATAAGCTAAATTGTAAAGAATGAGTTATCCGCTTAATTGGAAATCGCTTAGTACACGAGCAGAATTCAACCGTCTGGTAGAGGATTCAAGAGAAAAACCTGCGCTTATTTTTAAGCACAGACCTTCTTCTCCTGAAAGTACTCAGGCATTGCAAAAGTTGGAGAGCGAATGGAGCATTTCACCTGAAAATCTGGATCTATATCTGCTGGATGTAATGAAAGATAAAGATGTGAATGAGGCCGTAACAGAAATGGCTGGTGTAATTAATGAATATCCACAGGTATTACTGTTCGCTGATGGTGTGACCATGTATGATGAATCTCGAGAGATGATCAACGTGAAAAAGATTCGCCTGGCATTGAAAATCATCAACCGAACATTTAAATGGATGGAAACAAGGGTATAACTGGAACCCTTTTCCTTTTTTAAAAATTATATTGCTCTTTAATACAAAGAGCTTTTTTTATGTCCAATAAAATCTACTTCACTCCCGGCCCGGCACAGCTATTTTACACGTTTGAAGAGCATTTGAAAAGAGCCCTTTTTCAGGATATCCCTTCAATTTCTCACAGAAGCAGCACGTTCATAAAAGTCATCCAGGAAACCAATGAAGCTCTCCGTGAACTACTGGCGCTACCTGAAAATTATGATATCTACTTTCTTAACTCCGCCAATGAAGCCTGGGACCGGATTGTTCAAAACCTGGTAGAAAACAGCTCGCATCACTTCGCTAATGGAGCTTTCAGTAAGAAGTTTTACGATTTTGCCCGGGAGCACGGAAAACAAAGTACCTGCACTGAAGTTGGGGACGGGCACGCATTCGATAGCTGGGACATACCAGAAGCTGCCGAGCTGATTGGTATTACGAAAAATGAGACAAGTGTAGGTTTTAGTTTTACAGAAGAAGAGATAGCAAAGCTTAGAGCAAGTAATCCGGATAAGTTAATCGCATTGGATGTGGTTAGCGCCACACCTTCCTTGCCGGTTGATTTCAAAAATGTAGATACAGCCTATTTCTCAGTTCAGAAAGCATTTGGATTACCCCCGGGACTTGGTGTCTGGCTAGTGAATGAGAGGTGTCATGAAGTAGCATCCGGAAGGGCAAAGTCTACTTCTTTGGGCTCTTACCGTGCATTACCCAACCTGAAAAAGTTTGGAGACAAAAATCAAACCCCTGAGACTCCAAATATGCTCTATATCTATCTGCTGGGTAAAATCGCTCAGGACATGATTAATGCAGGAATCAGACGGATACAAAACGATACGATATATAAAGCAACTATTCTAAATCAAGTGATAGAGGACCATCCGCAACTATCACATTTCGTTGATTCTAAACCACACCGATCCAAAACCACAATCGTAGCGAATGCAGAGGATACGGATAAATTCATCACATTCTTTGAAAAAAAGGGAATTGTGCTGGGGGCTGGCTATGGAGATCACAAGAAAAACCATATCAGAATTGCCAACTTCCCAACACATTCGAAGGAATCAATAGAAATGCTGTGTGATTTAATGCTAAAAATGGAATAATATTCTGTTTGGATGAAACTTTTTATCCTCTACCGAGTATTATTCCTGAACATAATTTTTTTCATAATAAATATTTCGATTTAAAGATTTTTATCATGCTCGAAATAATTATGAATCATACCTTTGCATTATTAATTAAACACCCGAAACGTTGATTGCACCGCTTAAAAAGATAATTGTTTGCCTGGATCACTCAGAAATGGATCAGGGTCTCATTAAAAACGCCTGTAGCTTAAGTAAAATTGCAGGTACTACACAGATCACCTTTCTCAATGTGATCAGGGAATTCAATATGCCTGAGGCTGTTTTGAAAGAATTTCCTCACCTAATGGACAAAGCACTTGACGAAAGAAAAGAAGAGATTAAAAAGCGCATAAAAGAGCATTTTAATTGTGAAGTGCCTACCAGAATCATGGTGCGTCAGGGGGGTGAAACCAAAGAAATATTAAGAGCCGCAGACGAAATCAAGTCTGACTTGATCATTCTGGGCAAAAAGAAGGTAACTGATTCCGTATTAAGCACTCGTATTGCCAGGAGATCTCCATGCAACCTACTGATCATTCCACATGGCACTGAATTAAAGTTTAATAAAATCTTTATCCCGGTAGATTTCTCTGACTACTCCTCTCTTTCTTTGAAGAGAACGCTGATGCTAACTGAAAACCTTAAATCGAAGATTTATTTACAAAACGTTTACCAGGTGCCATCCAGCTACCGGTACTCCGGTAAGAGCTACGAGGAGTTTGCGAAGATCATGAAAGGACACGCCACGAAAGACCTGGAAGTACTGATAAAAAAAGCAGACAAAAAGAATCAGGAGCTCATTCCGGTATGTTCTCTGGACAAAGATGGAAAAATCGTTGACCTGGTAATCAAAGAAGCAAAAAAGAAAAATGTGGACCTGATTGTGATGGGTGCCAAAGGAAGAACTACTACCTCTGCCCTATTTATAGGTAGTAAATCCGAGCGGATGATTCGAATGAACGATAGCACACCTTTGATGATCATTCGCAAAAAAGGCGCTATCGCGGGGATACTTGAATCACTAAAAGATTTGGGTTAACCCCTGATTTTATCCAGGAGTACGTTTAGTGTGGCAGCTTCTTTTTCAGAGAGGCTATTGTGTGATTTTTCCCATTCATCCATTTTCACATCCATCTCATCCAGGAGCTTTAATCCGGCATCAGAAATGTAAACATCAACTGCTCGACGATCTTTGGAGCACTGACTTCTTTTAACAAGCCCCTTTTGCTCAAGTTTATCTACGATTCGTGAGGCGTTGGAGCTTTTATCCAGCATTCTGTCAATCAACAAGTTGACAGTAGCAGGTTTAGGATGCTGTCCTCTTAATATTCTTAATATGTTAAATTGTGGTGTTGTTAATCCATGGGATTTGAACAACTGAAGATGTTCCTGATGTAACCAGGCACTGGTGAAAATGGTGTTAATAATCGCTTTTGAGTACTCGCTCTTAAATGAGTCCTGTTTGATATCCTCTGCTATTCCCATGTCTTTAAATTAAATACAATTACATTAAATGTAACAACATTTGAAAGGAAAGGTTGCAAACTCCATCTTTTTTCATTTGAATTTAAACCTTCTCTTAACTTTATGATCTAAGTGGTATACCCACCTGATACAAATTTTGGAAGAACAGATCATAAAAAAAATTCGGGAAGAGGAAACTCGCAATTACGGATTCAATCTATTAGTTAGAGAATACCAGGAAAGAGTTTATTGGCATGTGAGAAAAATGGTGATTGATCATGATGATGCAGACGATCTGGTTCAGGAAATTTTTGTGAAGGTCTGGAAGAACCTGAGCAAATTCAGGGAGGACTCAAAGCTGTACACTTGGGTTTACCGCATAGCAACTAATGAATGTCTGAATTTTCTCAGAAAAAAGAAAAGACGATTTTTTGTACCCATTCATGATCTGGAAGGTGAGCTAACTGAAAAGTTAACTCAAAATATTGCGCCAACAGGAGATGAAGTCCAGATGAAGTTGCAGAAGGCATTGCTAAAACTACCGGACAAGCAGCGTCTGGTTTTCAATATGAAGTATTTTGATGATATGAAGTTTGCTGATATCGCAGAAATCACCGGAACAAGTGTTGGTGCACTAAAAGCAAGCTATCATCACGCAGTAAAAAAAATTGAAGATTTAATTAATACGGATTAAACCATTTAATTATAAATGCATCTAAGAAGCACGCGATGAAATACAAACTAGACGATATTGATAGAAAGAAGGCATTCAAGACTCCTGATGGTTATTTTGACGACCTATCACTTAAAATTCAAAAAAGGGTTGAGGAGGAAAGGAACACTTCGGTTCGATATGCTGTCCCAAAGTGGAGCTTAGCACTTGCTGCATCTCTTGCTTTGATTGTCACTTTTTTCTTTATCAGTCAGAATAACGGTCCATCTCCGGAAGAAATGCTTGCAGAAGTTTCTCAGGATGAACTTGTGGCCTATTTAGATCATCTGGATCTTGATGAATATGAAATTGCAAGTGCGTTTAACGAGAATGTCGAGATTTTTGATGAGGAGACCAACGTATTAGATGGTATTGACCTGGAAGATCAGTCCATCGATGATGTATTGCAGGAATATGATTTAGAAGACGAAATTTTATAAGATATGAAAAAGTTATTGTTCATTATAACCATGGCGGCATGCTTTGGATCTATTGCCCAGAGTCCTGAAGCCTTAAAAAAGATCGAAGCTGCTAAGATTGCTTTGATCACCGAACGGCTTGAGCTAACGCCGGATCAGGCGGAGAAATTCTGGCCTATATATAGGGAATTTGGAAATAAGAGGCAGGATATCCGAAGAGATTTTGATCAGGCAAGAAGAAACTTTGACCCGAACAAAGCCTCTGAAGAAGAAAACAAGAAAATGTTGGAAATGGCGAATAAAGTAAAAGAGCGTCAGTTAAAACTGGAGCAAGAATATGCAGATCGCATCCTGAAGGTGATTACCACTCGTCAGCTAAATAACTTAAGAAAGGCCGAAAATGACTTCAAGGAGATGCTGCTAAGAAGAATACGTGCCGAGCAAATGAAACGGCAAAAGCAGCGGAGAAATGACGGAAGGCTAAACGACCGACGCAACTAAACCCAACCTACCTACCTGATGCGTCGAACAGTCACCATAGCGGTGCTGCTCGCAAGTTCTTTGTCTGGCTTCTCACAAGACACATTAAGCTATGCCGAGCAGCTAAAAGCCATCGAGGAAGAAATGGACTCACTATCCATATTCAACCTCATCGATAGTCTTTTTACCATGGATGTAGAACCGTCCAGTGAATTGAATATCCGGTTTGGCTACACAACCAATGTCACCAGTGCTGGTCGTGATTACAACATCAACCAGTCCGCGATTTCATCAGGAATTTCCTATTACCATAAATCAGGATTTTATGGAGACATCACCGGCTACTGGAATAGCGGGGTAGATCCAAACTACAACCCCACCATTTTGTCAGCCGGATATCTCGGAACTTTTAAAAATCCCAAATGGAGCTACTCATTTGACGCTGAAAAATGGTTTTATAACCCTAAGGATTCATCAGACAATCCTCTGACTTACTCCACGGGCACATCTTTGAGTTATGATTTTAAATGGGGGTTCGCCTCCGTTGACTATTCCTTCCTTTTTGGGAACGAAACAGCACATCGAATCATCACCAACCTAAGCGGAACCATAAAAATCGGAACCTGGTGGGTATTTAAAAACATCAGCCTATATCCTTCAGCAAGTATCATGGCCGGTAATAGTGATATCACCCAGTTAAGATATACACAGCGGCAGATCAGCGATCAAAATAAAGAACGCATAAGCCGTCTTGATACATTCGCTAACCTGAATGAGAAGCAAAAGAATTTCTTGGCCATACTTTTTTATAAGGCTTATAGCACTGGTACAATCACAGAAACCCAATGGAATCGGTTACGGTTTGAGCTACGAACAGCTTCCCGTATTTCAGCAGAAAGTCTGGCATCCCTGAATCAAATTGCCAACGAAGGTTTTTTGGAAGAGGAGTTTGTAGATAGCAATGAGTTTGGGGTTTTAAACTATGCCTTTACTCTTCCTCTTTCACTTTCAACAGAACGCTGGCACTTTTTGCTCAGCTATACCTACAGTATTCCTGTTCAGTTGCCTAATGAATTTATTGAGGTAGACCCGATTGGCTATTTCGGTGCTTCAATTTCTTATCGCATTCCATTCAAATAATCAGTGCCGTAAAGAATAAAAACCTATCTTTGCATCCCGTAACAAGAAATAGGTAAACACTCTTCATGTCTAAAACGAAATACATCTTTGTTACGGGCGGTGTAACATCATCCCTCGGCAAGGGAATTATCGCAGCTTCTCTTGGTAAACTACTACAAGCCAGAGGCTTATCCGTAACCATTCAAAAATTTGATCCCTATATCAATATAGATCCGGGCACCCTAAATCCATATGAACATGGTGAGTGCTACGTAACCAATGATGGGGCTGAAACCGACCTGGATCTGGGTCATTATGAGCGATTTCTAAGCATCGAAACATCTCAGGCAAATAATGTTACGACGGGAAGAATCTACTACAACGTTATTCAAAAGGAAAGACAAGGAGAATACCTAGGAAAGACCGTTCAGGTGATTCCTCACATCACTGATGAGATCAAAAACAACATTTATAAGCTTGGTGAAACAGGAAAGTATGATGTCGTTATCACAGAGATTGGTGGCTGTGTAGGTGATATTGAGTCCCTCCCATTCATTGAAGCCGTTCGTCAGGCTCGTTTTGAACTCGGTCCTACTAATAGTATTGCGATCCACCTGACGCTTATCCCTTACCTCAAGGCTTCCGGCGAACTTAAAACTAAGCCAACACAACACTCGGTCAAAGAGCTATTGGAAGCTGGTATTCAGCCAGATATCTTGGTTTGTCGATCTGAGTATCACATCACACAAGAAATCAGAAAGAAACTGGCCCTGTTTTGCAACGTGCCGATCAACTCAGTGATCGAAGCATTGGATGCGCCAACCATTTATGACGTTCCGATCCTTATGCGTAAGGAAAAACTGGATGAGCGAGTGCTCACCAAGTTTAAAATGCCATACAAGAAGGAACCGAAGATTGACAAGTGGAAAGAGTTTTTAGGTAGGCTGAAAAACCCTACGGACTCTGTAACTATCGGTTTAGTCGGGAAGTATGTAGAGCTACAGGATGCCTACAAGTCCATTGCAGAATCTTTCATTCATGCAGGAGCAGCCAATGAATGTAAGGTGAATTTGAAGTGGATCCATGCTGAGGAACTCGATGGTGATAATGTACATAAAGAACTTTCTGGTCTGGATGGCATTTTAGTTGCCCCTGGATTTGGTGAGCGCGGTATCGAAGGTAAAATTTATGCGGTACAGTACGCTCGTGAAAACAAAGTGCCATTTTTCGGTATTTGCCTGGGCATGCAATGTGCAGTTATTGAATTTGCAAGGAACGTTCTTGGAATGAAAAAAGCCAACAGCACAGAAATGTCCAAAACCTCTTACCCGGTTATTGATCTGATGGAAAGTCAGAAAAACATCAAAGATATGGGTGGAACCATGCGTCTTGGGGCTTATGTTTGCGAGCTCAAAAAAGGAAGCAAGGCATATGCTGCCTATGGATCCAAGAAAATTATGGAGCGCCACCGACATAGATACGAATTCAATAATAAGTATTTGGAGGATTACGAAAACGGCGGAATGACTGCAACGGGGATTAACCCCGACACAAATCTTGTGGAGATTATGGAAATAAAAGATCATCCGTGGTTTGTAGGAACTCAGTATCACCCGGAGTTGAAATCCACAGTTATGGACCCACATCCTCTTTTTGTGAAATTTATTAAAGCATCTCTTGATCTTAAGAAAAGTCAGGAGGCATAATTCTAACTAAATGGATAGAAATCAATTTACAGGACTAATCCTCATGTTCGCCTTATTGGCGGTATATTTTACCTGGTTTGCACCCGAGCCAGCAGTAGAAGAATTAACAACTCAGGAAGAACCCGTGGAAGAGGTGGTTGAAGAAGCATCACCTATTGATACGGTCACCATCCTTCCTCAAATTTCAGATTCTGTTAAAGCGTCTTTACAAACCCAAAAATTTGGTGCCTTCGCATTTGCAGCTGAAAAGTCGGAGGCATTCAAAACCATCGAAAACAATGAAGTCATTATAACCCTTTCTAATAAAGGGGGTAGAATTCATCAGGTAGTTCTTAAAAATCACAAAGACTACCTGGGAAATCCATTGGTTTTAATGGATGGTTCCAAGTCTAAAACTGATTTGATTGTTGACCATAATGGTAAGATGATCAACCTTTCTGAATTGGCTTTTACTCCTTCGGTAAAAACGTTCGGCGATACCACTCAGATTTCCTACGTACTGACAAATGGAACCTTTTCCATTGTCCAGAAATATTTACTACCTCCTTCCGGGTTTCAGGTGGCTTACAGCATTGAAAACAAAAACCTGAACACAGTACTGAATCCAACGGATGTCAAGTACAACTGGAACCATGCGATCAATCGAGCTGAAGCACATTTAGAAGATGGAAGATATAATAGCAACGTTCGCTACCTGCTTGCGGATGGAGATTACGATGAACTAGCCGAACGATCCACCGAGTTTGAAGATGAAACACTGGGTAGTCAGGTAAAATGGGTGTCCTTCAAACAAAAATTCTTCACTGCGGCTATTATAACAAATAATGCATTCCGATCAGGTTATATAAGTCAGACAGTAGATTTCGGAGATACTACCTCGGTAAAAAACCTGTCAATGCAAATGCTGATCCCTTATTCGGACTTTGCAAATGAATTCAAAGCCAGGTATTTCTTTGGACCTAATAATTACAAAGTATTAAAGAAGGTAGCTCCGGATTTTGAAGAAAACCTGGACATGGGTTGGGGACCGCTTCCTATCGTGAACAAATACCTCATTATTCCGATCTTCCATTTCCTTGAACGTTTCTTCTCAAACTATGGAATCATCATTCTATTGGTAGTAATCGTCATTCGATTGATCCTCGCGCCTCTTACCTGGAAGTCGCACATGTCCATGGCAAAGATGCGGGCAATGAAGCCGGAGTTGGATGAAATCAAAGCCAAGCATGATGGCGACATGCAAAAAGCTCAGCAGGAGCAAATGAAGCTTTACCAGCAGGTGGGCATCAATCCGGTAAGCGGGTGTATTCCGATGTTGCTACAGATGCCGATTTTATTCTCGTTGTTCTTCTTCTTCCCGAATGCAGTGGAGTTGAGACAGCAGGCTTTCTTATGGGCGCATGATCTATCGACCTATGATAGTGTGCTAAGCCTTCCGTTTGAAATTCCCTTCTATGGAGACCATGTGAGTTTATTCACATTGTTGATGACTCTTTCGACGATCCTTTACACCTGGAGTAACAGCCAGATCACAACCGTACAAGGACCTATGAAAACACTTCAATACATGATGCCAATCATGTTCTTGTTTGTGCTAAATAGCTATGCTTCCGGTTTAACATTCTATTACTTCGTTTCTAACATGGTGACCTTTGGTCAGACCGTCTTATTCCGTAAGGTTATTGATGAGGATAAGATACACCGTGTGCTACAAGAGAATAAGAAAAAGAATTCCAATAAGAAGAAGTCGAAATTCCAGCAGAGACTGGAAGATGCGATGAAAGCAAGCCAGGAGGCACAAAAGAATAAGAAAAAGAAAAAATAAGATTGTTGATAACCATACTAAAAACCTTGATTCTACGTAATTGAATCAAGGTTTTTCTTTTTTACACAAGTTATTCACAACATGATTATCTTGAGAGTAGGTTGGATATATTTGTGTCCTTTACACTACCTAAAATCACATCCAAAACGAAATTTATATGGGTAAGATCATTTCTATCGCAAATCAAAAAGGAGGAGTTGGCAAGACAACATCAGCTATAAACTTGGCGGCCAGCCTGGCAGCTCTGGAATTCAAAACGCTCATTGTGGATGCAGATCCACAGGCGAATGCCACCTCTGGTGTTGGTATTGATCCTAAAAGCGTGGAAGTGAGTATCTATGAATGTATGGTAGACGGTGCTAGCGCGAAAGAGAGCATCGTAGATACACAAATTAAATTCCTTGACCTTCTCCCTTCTCACATCGATTTGGTAGGTGCTGAAGTAGAAATGGTCAACATCCAGGAACGTGAGGAAAAAATGAAGCAGGCGCTTGCGGAAGTTCGTGACGATTACGACTTCATCATCATTGACTGCTCCCCTTCTCTTGGTCTAATAACAATTAATGCATTGACTGCATCAGATTCTGTGATCGTTCCTGTACAGTGTGAGTATTTTGCTTTGGAAGGACTTGGCAAATTGCTGAATACCATTAAAATCATCCAAACAAGATTGAATCAGGATTTGGAAATTGAGGGCATCCTTCTTACTATGTATGATGTAAGACTGAATTTGGCTAATCAGGTAGTAGAAGAAGTAAAAATGCATTTTGAATCACTCGTATTTAGTACGATGATTCCAAGAAATATTAAGCTAAGTGAGTCTCCCGGATTTGGCATGCCGGCCATTACGCATGATGCGGACAGCAAGGGTTCAATTAGCTACCTAAACCTGGCAAAGGAAATCTTACAAAGAAACGAAGTAAAAGCAGCCTGAAGAGAACATGGCAGAGAGTAAATTCAAGAAAAGATCCGGACTGGGAAGAGGCCTTGGAGCACTTCTGGAAGATTCAGGGGAAAAAGAAAAAATCAGTGGTTCCGGTGCAACACCCCGAGGTGCCATCAATGAGATTGACATCTCTAAAATAGAAACCAACCCGTGGCAGCCTCGTTCCGATTTCGATGAGGACGCATTAAATGACCTGGCTGAGTCGATCAAGGTTCAGGGTATCATCCAACCTATCACCGTTCGGGCACTAAGTGAAAAAGAGTTTCAGCTCATCTCTGGTGAACGTAGACTTCAGGCGAGTAAAAAAGCCGGGTTAAAGACCATTCCTGCATATATCCGTCTGGCGGATGATCAGCAAATGCTGGAGATGGCATTGATTGAAAACATTCAGCGTGAAAACTTAAATGCAATTGAAATTGCATTGAGTTATCAAAGACTCTTGGCAGAGTGTGACTTAAAGCAGGAAGAGCTGGGTGATCGTGTGGGTAAAAACCGTAGCACGGTCACCAACTACCTACGACTTTTGAAACTACCACCGGACATTCAGGTGGCCCTGAGAGATGGGAAATTAAGTATGGGACATGCCCGTGCGTTGATTTCCATTGATGAAGTTTCCTTCCAGCTCGACATTTTTAATCAAATCATTAAAAATGACCTTTCTGTTCGCAAGGTAGAGGAGCTGGTAAGATCAAAAGGGAAGAAAGAAGATAAGCCTGCGAAAGAGACTACCCAGGTAGATCCAGAAATCAAGAAGCTACAGACAAAGCTATCCTCCCACTTTGGGTCTAAGATCGCTATCAAATCAAATGGTAAGGATAAAGGTGAAATAAAGATCCCTTACGCTTCCACAGAAGATTTGAATCGCATTCTTGATATTTTGGACATTTAAGAGAATTTCATCTTCATAATTCAGGATTAGGCGCGAACTTTGCGTTGCAATCGCAAGCAATGAAAAAACTACTATTTGTTTTTGGGTTCACGTGTTTCGTCTTTACAGCTGTTTCGCAGGATAGGCCAATCCTGATCGATGACTCAACTTTTGTAAAGGCGGAAGAAGATGCTGAGCTTTTTGAAGAAGTCTCTAGCCTTGACCCACAGCGAGCGGCCCTGTTATCAGCCATCTTTCCGGGTGCAGGCCAGATCTATAATAAGCAGTATTGGAAGGTCCCAATCGTATGGGCAGGAGTTCTCACATTTGCTCATTTCATCAATTACAACAACAAGGTTTACCACGGACTCAGAAATGCAGCCCTGCTTACGGCTAGCGGTCAAACAAACCCATACCAATCCATCATTCAAAGCGAGACCGCTTTGGTAAGGAATCGGGATGTATTCAGAAGGAACCGTGACATGTTGATCATCACTGGTACTGTCTTCTATATTCTCCAAATTGTTGATGCTCACGTATCCGCACACCTGGAAGAGTTTAAATTAAACGATCAACTTGCCTTGGGTATAGAGCCCTCTATTCAATCAACTCCATTATTTTCGCAGGCTGTAGGAGTTTCATTCGTTTTGAAATTTTAGCCAATGAACATCGCATTGATCGGGTATGGGAAAATGGGGAAAGCTATCGAGCAGATTGCTTTGAAGGCAGGACATACCATATCCTGTATCGTGCATTCTTCCGATGATCTTTCATCTCTTACTCAAGAAATTATAGATGTTGCTATCGAATTCACACAGCCGGAATCTGCCTTTGATAACCTGTCTTTCTGTATCAATAATGGGATTCCTGTGATCTCAGGAACAACAGGATGGATTGGCCAACTACCCGAAATTGAAAAGCAATGCCGTGAAAAAGATGGCACATTTCTTTATGCTTCAAATTTTAGCATTGGCGTAAACCTGTTCTTTGAACTGAATGAATGGCTGGCGAAAAAAATGGCTCAATTGGACTTCACTCCATCAATGAAAGAAATTCACCATACAGAAAAGAAGGATAGTCCCAGCGGCACAGCCATTACTTTGGCTGAAGGAATCATCGCCTCTCACCCAGCTATATCTGAGTGGATAAATGAAGAATCTACCGACCGTAAAAAATTAGGAATAGTTTCTGAGCGAACCCCGAACGTACCGGGTACACATACCGTAAGCTATTCATCTCCTTTGGAATCAATTGATATTACCCATACCGCACATGATCGAAGTGTATTTGCTCAAGGTGTGGTGAAGGTGGGTGAATGGATTCACAAAAAGAAAGGAGTATTCACCATGTCTGATTTTATAAACGATAACTGACCATATGTACTACAATGATTTTAATCCGGTTTTTGTCATTACGTTCCTGATTTTATGGTACGTTTTGCAGGGAACAGCCTATTATAAATTCTTTGAAAAAGCAGGAAAAGAAGGCTGGAAGGGGTTTGTTCCCGTTTGGAATTATTACATCCATTTAGAGTTGGTTGGCCGACCAAAATGGTGGATCCTATTATTGTTCGTACCCGTGATCAACTTTTTTGTTGGACTTACCATGCACCTGGATTTAATGAAATCGTTTGGGAAATATACGTATCTGGATCAGGTCCTAGGGGTAGTCTTTGCCCCTATTTACATGAATTACATCGCCTGGACCGACACCACATACCTTGGTAAAGCAACAGAAATGCCTAAACCCAAGAAGTCTTTTGGGAAAGAATGGTTTGAAGCGATCGTCTTTGCCGTGTTCTGCGCCACGTTCGTGCGATGGATTTTTATGGAGGCCTATGTCATCCCAACAGGGTCGATGGAGCGCTCCTTACTGGTTGGCGACTTTCTATTTGTGAGTAAGGCAGAATATGGTCCAAGAACTCCCCAGACACCACTTCAGGTTCCATTAACACATCAGACGATTTGGGGGACAGAAATTCCTTCATACGTTCCTGGGGTCTCTCTTCCTAGCTTGAGGCTTCCCTCTTTAGGCAAAGTAGAACGAAATGATGTGGTAGTTTTTAACTATCCTGTTAATGATCATTACAATCAGCGCAGGAGCGGTGAGTATCATCCTATGGATCTAAAAACACATTACATCAAACGATGTGTGGCCATCGCAGGTGAGACCATTGAAATAAAAGCTACTCAGGTATATATAAATGGTGAAAAGCAGGAAAATCCTCCTTTGATGCAGCATGAGTATTTCGTTCGAACGAATGAATCCATACGCGAAAGAGTATTTGAGAATTATAATATCAACCCATATAACAGTGTAACCAGGTATCCAGAAGGCTATTCTGTTTTGATGCCATCGTCTGTTGCTGAGAAATTTGAAAAGCTTTCATTCGTAGAAAGTGCGACTCTCCAATTGATCCCTGAAGATCGATCTGAGCAAAACATCTTCCCGGATGCCCGGTATTTCCCATGGAATCGTGACTTCTTCGGTCCATTGACTGTACCGGCAAGGGGGATGACCATAGAAGTGAATGAAGAGAATCTTGCGATGTATGGATCGACGATTTCGAATTACGAAGGACTCGAATCAGTAGAAATTGATATTGATGTTTTAAAAATCAATGGTAAAGAGGTTAGCGAATACACTTTTCTTAAAGACTACTACTTTATGATGGGTGATAACCGTCACGCATCTGATGATTCCCGTTATTGGGGATTTGTTCCTGAAGATAATATCGTGGGTGAAGCATCCTTTATTTGGATGTCATGGGACACCAATGGAAGCTTCTTCAATAAGGTAAGATGGAGTCGATTATTTGACGGAATCGAATGATCAGGATATCCAATAGACCAGCCAAAATAGTCCGATAAAAAATCCGAATCCTAACGCAAGGAATATAAACAAAGCAAGGCACCCCGGAAGGAGTGCCTTTTTTTCGTTATCTGATTTATAGAAATGCTCTAAGTGATGGCTCATTGCATATCTTTAAGATAGTTTCTATGTATTGGAGGCAGTTCTTTATAGTCAATTAGAATTGTATTTTGAATTTCATCTTTGTCCTGGGAATCAAATACTGTTCTGAGTCCACTATCTGGAATACGCTCTACTCTTGCCGGACCTGCGGTTATTATATCTAAAGCAGTTGCCAGCAACACTTCGGAAGGATCACCAAGAGGTTTCAATCCTTCTTCAAGGTAATCCAATTCGTTGACGGAAATATTTGGAACAAACCCATCAATATAATCTGTAAATCCTTCAGAGTTTGCCAGTTGACTAATAATTGGTTGAATAGCATATTTATGGTTGGGATTTAAAGTATTAGACTTTTGGTAATCTTCAGAATCATATAACGTAGCTGAAGCAACATTTTTTCCAACAGTTTGCATTCCTATCAAGGTTATATCCATGTAAGGATCTAGTCCGGCGATAACAAATTCTGATGCGGAGGCAGTGCTACCACTTATTAAAATAAAGACGCGATCTAAATTCAATTGATTAATTGTTGAATTAGTATCAGGTATTTTATCTAAGAATGTAATATCCAGATCAATATTATTGGCAGTTAAAGCATTAGTTAGCCTTTCGTTGTAAACAATAGATCCCAAAAGGTCATTTGAAGTCGAGTTTCCATAAATCATGGATGACAAGATTCGTGATGTCAGCAAAGAACCCCCACCATTATATCGTAAGTCTAAAACAATATCGGTTATTCCTTCGCTCACAAAAGTTCCAAAAACATTATTTAATTCCTCATGATAAGCATTATTACTAATAAACTGATTGTACATCAAATACCCAACTTTTGGACCTCCCAGATCCTTGAATACTTCTGATACAAGAATTGGATTTTCACTCAATTCAACTGCATTCATACTAACCTCCTGGTCAGTATCAGAAATGGTATTGTCCTGTATGGTAGCAAGAGTCAATGAGTATGACTCACTTCCAAAAAGTAAAGCCTGATAATTATCCCGTGTCAACTGAACTCCGTCAACCTTGGTAAAAAGATCCCCCCTGATTATTCCTGCATTATCAGCCGGAGAAGCGGGAACGACATATTTAACATAGCCGAAAATATCATTTCCACCAGAGATAGCTATTAGTCCAAATTCAAACCCAAAAGACTTACTTATACCTTGAAATGAAGCCTCTAGCTCCTCATAATCATCCACGATCCATGAGAAGCGATCCACCTCACCGGGACTATACAGAAGATCATCAAACAGATTTATAGGATTATTATAGCCATTTAAAAATGTATGTAACGCATCATATGTAGGATACTTTTCAATAGAGAGATCATCAACATCATCCACCCAATAGTAGTATTCATACATTGCAAACCAAATGAAGTCATTCACTTCATTCTGAAGCTCAACATTAATTCCATCATCGTTCTTACAACCTACAGCAAGTGCCAATATCATGAACACTACTGTGATGCTTAATACTCTAAATTTCTTATTCATTCTCACTCAATTAAAAACAGCCAGTATAAGACTCTCCCTTAAATAAACGTAAAATTACCAACTTATTGGTGTAAGACCCTTAGATGACAGGTATTGGTTGGTTTTGGAAAAGTGCTTACATCCAAAAAATCCTGAATGAGCCGAAAAAGGTGATGGATGAGGTGCTTTTAAGACCAAATGTTTATTCACGTTTACAATAGAACCTTTTCTTTGTGCGTATGCTCCCCACAACAAAAAAACCACATTCTCTTTTTCTTCTGACACAACTCTAAGTACTTCATCAGTAAACTGCTCCCATCCTTTATTTTGGTGTGATCCTGCTTTTCTGGCTTCTACAGTTAATGTTGCATTAAGCAAAAGCACACCCTGATCTGCCCATCGTTCCAGATTTCCTGATTGGGGAATCGGCTGACCCAGGTCATCCTTTATTTCTTTGAAAATATTTTGGAGCGAGGGCGGATGTCTGATTCCATCAGCTACCGAAAAGCAAAGTCCGTTTGCCTGACCGGGTCCGTGGTATGGATCCTGCCCGACAATGACAACTTTTACGTCATTAAATGAACAATGATCAAACGCATTGAAAATCCGGGATCCGGGAGGATATATGTATTTAGATGCATATTCACTCTTTACAAAAGAGATTAAATCCTGAAAGTAATCCTTCTTGAATTCTGATTCAAGTCGCTTTTTCCAACTCTCCTCTATTCTAACACTCATAAAATTTTCTTCGTCGAGTTCTTGGTAAATTAAATTCAAATTCTATTAAATTGTCCGCCAAGTTATGATTACTGGAGTAACTAAAGGCATTAAAGTTTCAGTAGAAACGAATTACCAACCGGAACATTCGCAACCGGCTAATGAGCATTTTGTGTTTACTTACAGAATCACGATTGAAAACAATTCATCAAATACTGTTCAATTAAAAGCCAGGCATTGGGACATCTTAGATGCAGCTCATCCCAAACATGAAGTAGATGGCGAAGGTGTTGTTGGCAAGCAACCTGTATTGGAGCCAGGAGAGATACACCAATACGTTTCCGGATGTAACCTCAGATCAGGCATTGGAAAAATGAAAGGATACTACATCATGGAAAGAATTGTGGATGGACGTCTTTTCAATGTTGAAATACCTGAGTTTTTGATGGTAGTGCCATTCAAATTGAATTAAGATTTTGAATTCCATTTTCTGGTTCAGGCTTCAAAACTATTTGAAGTATCAGCTGAAAGCTGTCGGTCCCCATTCCTTACATTCCCCTTTCTTATTCGAACTCTACAATAAAGTCATAAAGCCATGTCGCAGTTTTAAACTGAAAAATGTAGAAAAACTAAGGCAAGCATTGAAGTCTGATCATGAAGTGATTGACCTCTTTGACCTGAAAACGAAAAAGAGCTATCGTAAAACCGTCAGCTCGATAGCTAAAACTTCGCTAAGTACCCCGAAATTTTCCTCGTTTCTTTATAAACTGATTGAATGGCTGGATGTGGAGCGGGTGATGGAAACAGGCACATCTCTGGGTATCAATACCCTATATATGGCTGGTCCCGAAAAAGTGAAAAGAGTTTTATCCATTGAAGCATCCCCTATTATATCATCCATTGCACAAAAGCAGTTTTCAAAACTTCTACAACACAAAATCGAAATCAAGCAAGGAACCATTCACGAGGTATTCGCTCCGATACTTATCAAAGAGCAACCTGAACTTTGCTTTATAGATGCAGACCACCGATCGCATGCAGTGAATTCCTGCATTGAATCGATTATGACCCACAATAAAGCAATTAAGTGCATTATCATCCATGATATTTACTGGTCTCCCGACATGCTTAAGGCCTGGAAGCAAATCATATCAGATACACGCTTCAAGCTTACCGTTGACATTTTTCAGGCAGGCCTAATCTTTCCAAAAATGGAAATGCCAAAGCAGCATTTTACGTTACGTTTTTAAAGAGGGTGCATTTTCCTACTTTTGCCCCCGTAATTCAACTAAAGGATGGAAAACAATAAGTCAGCAGATCAGCCTAGCTACATGAAGCCAAAGAAGAATCGAACACCCATTTTCATTGTGGTGACCTTCTTACTTTTAGCAGCTGTAGTCTTCTTTTACTATCAAAACCAGCAGCTGGAAGATGAGCGTGCCCGGCAGCAGAAAGAAATATCTGATACATATCTAAAACTGGATTCGGTAGCGAATGAGCTAGATATACGCATTCAAACGATCAGAGAGCTTGGCGGTGAAATTGACACACTGGAGGCACTGAAAGCGCAGCTTGAAGCTGATAAAAAGCAACTACTAGTAGATGCTGAATATCAAAGAGGAAGAATCACCAGACTCAACAATCGTGTGGATGGATACAAAGAGCTTCTTTTGATCAAAGACGAAGAGATCAAGCAGCTGAAAGTATTGAATGAGCAACTATCCGAAGAGAACACTACGCTCAAAGTAGAGAAAAACCAGCTAAACGATTCAATCAGAAGACTGGAACAAAACAAGCAGGAGCTGGCAAGTAAAGTGGCGTATGCCTCACGACTTCAAATCGAAGGAATGACAATCAATGCCATCAACGACCGAGGCAAGGAGCGCGATGGAGGTGAATATCGAAACAGACACATTGAACAGCTGAAGATACAGTTCACCGTGGTTGAAAACGAAATCGCTCCGATTGAAGGGAAAGAACTACTTCTACGTGTCATTGCGCCTGATGGTAATGTACTCTTCGACGTAACCCGTGGATCAGGATCATTTACTTTCCAAAACCGAGAGATGTTTTACACTGCCAAGCAGGAAATTCTGTATGACAGAAATAGCCAGTTAGTTACTTTCCTGTATACAAAAGGTAGTGAGTATGCGGTGGGCCAACACAAAGTAGAAGTCTACACAGACGACTATCTCATGGGCAAAGGAAGCTTTATGGTGAAGTAATGATCAATGTTTATAGAGCTTTGTGTCAGGGGTAGCCGCCCGGATACCAAAAGATTGATGATCAACTTGTCAATTATGCATTATTGCTTAATTTTGCAGCTCATTTTTAAAACATTAGTTCTTAAATTATTTAAAACATGAAGAATTACGAGACGGTATTCATTTTGACTCCCGTTTTGTCTGAAGCTCAGATGAAGGATACTGTCGGAAAATTCAAGCAAGTTCTTAAAGATGGCGGTGCAGAGATCGTCAATGAAGAGAACTGGGGATTGCGCAAACTTGCCTACCCTATTCAGCACAAAACCACCGGGTTTTATCAGCTGTTTGAATTCCGAGCAGAGCCTTCTTTAATTGGTAAGCTAGAGACAGAATACAGGAGAGACGAAGCAGTGATGAGGTTTCTCACTACTACCCTGGACAAGCACGCAGTTGTTTACAACGAGCGAAGAAAGAAAGGCGAATTCAATAAAAAGAAAGAAAAGGAGGCAGCCAAATGACATTACAAAACGAACCAATAAACAGAGAGCAGAAGAAGGAAAAGTACTGCCGATTCAAAAAGAATGGCATCAAGTACATCGATTACAAAGATCCTGACTTCTTGCTGAAGTTTGTAAACGAGCAAGGCAAGATTCTTCCTCGACGAATTACTGGTACAAGTTTAAAGTACCAAAGAAAAGTGGCGCAGGCGATCAAAAGATCAAGACACCTGGCTCTGATGCCATATGTTGGAGATTCCCTTAAATAAGTACTGAGATGGAAGTAATACTAAGAGAAGACATTCAAGGACTAGGCTACAAAAACGATACGGTTGATGTGAAGCCCGGATATGGCAGAAACTACCTGATCCCTCGTGGCATGGCGATTATTGCGAGCACTTCAAACAAGAAGATGATCGAAGAAAATATTCGTCAGGCAGCTCACAAGGCAGAAAAGGCTAAAAAAGATGCCGAGGAAATTGCGAAGAAGATTGGTGATGTTTCACTTGAAATTAAAACCAAAGCTGGTGAGAAAGGTAAAATCTTTGGAGCTATCACTCCTATCCAGGTAGCTGAAGCACTTGCTGCTAAAGGACATGAAGTAGATAGAAAGCGAATCTCTTTTGATCAGAAAATAAAGGAGCTTGGTGAATACACCGCAATCCTTGACCTGCACAAAGAGGTACATCACCCTGTAACTATCAAGGTGGTTGCAGACTAAGCATTAAATAAATTCTTAGATATAGAAACCCTGGATCGGAAGATTCAGGGTTTTTTATTTGGTCTAAATTTGAGATACCATGTTCAAACTAAACTTTGATATCCCGGAATCGAAAGAGAAAATCCACATAAAAGATCAAATCTTATTGATTGGCTCGTGCTTTTCGGATGAGATGGGAAGAAAACTCATCCAGTCAAAACTCAAAGCTTTAGACAATCCCTTTGGAACGATTTACAACCCCTACTCTATCTTCAAGCTTTTGCAGCATAAATCGCATGTAGATGACGTAATTGAAAGCCAAGGAATCTACTATCACTGGGATGCACATGGCTCTATTTCTGGCTTGTCAGATATGGAAGTAACTCTCCACTTCGAGCAAAGTGTAATAGAAACTCAGACATTTCTAAAAAAATCAAACTGGCTCATTATCACATTAGGCACGTCTATTATCTATGAATGGAACAACAAGATCGTAGCAAACTGTCATAAAATTCCTCAATCGAAGTTTACTAAGCGCTTCCTTAATCAACAGGAAATCATTGAACAATTTGCTCAACTACATTCCAGTCTGAGCCAAAATATAAACATCATTTTCACCATCAGCCCTGTCAGACACATTCGCGATGGCCTCATAGAAAACAATCGTAGCAAAGCCATTCTGATCGATGCAATCCATCAAATAGTCAGGAGCTATGAAAACGTTCAGTACTTCCCATCTTATGAAATCCTTATAGATGAGCTAAGAGATTATCGCTTCTATGATCGGGATATGATACATCCAAATTCTCAGGCCATTGATTACATATGGAATATATTCTCAGAAACTTATTTTGATAAGGAGACAAATGATTTCCTCAAAGAATGGTCAAAAGTGAAAGCCGCTATTGATCATAGGCCGTTTCAACCGGATTCTGAGTCGCACCAAAAGTTTCTCCGATCCACACTCGAAAAACTTAAATCATTGAATGAAAAGGTAGATCTAAGTGTTGAAATGAAGCAAATAAAGAACCAACTGAAATGAGGTTTTGCTTCCTCTTATTTCTCATTGTAATCAGCTGTCATTCAAAAAAAGATCAACAAATGCACGAATACACCAACGATCTTATAAACTCAACAAGTCCTTACCTTCTCCAACATGCACATAATCCAGTAGACTGGAAGGAATGGAGTGAGGAGACGCTGGATCAGGCCAAAAAAGAAGATAAGCCAATCTTAGTAAGTATTGGCTATTCGAGCTGTCACTGGTGTCATGTAATGGAGAAAGAATCTTTTGAAGACCCAGCTGTAGCTAAAATCATGAATGAGCATTTCATCAACATCAAAGTAGATCGCGAAGAGCGACCGGATGTGGATCAGGTGTACATGGATGCCGTTCACGCCATGGGGTTGCAGGGTGGATGGCCCTTGAATGTTTTCCTTACCCCGGACCAAAAACCCTTCTACGGAGGCACTTACTTTCCGAAACAAGGCTGGGTAAATCTTTTAACGAGCATCAATGAGGCTTTTGAAAAAAACCGCGATAAGATCAATGAATCAGCAGAAGCCTTCACGCAAAACCTCCAGGCAAAAGAATCTGAAAAATACAAACTGGAAGGTACCTCTCATCAACTCAATGAAGACGAAATAGGTCAGGCTTACAAAAACCTGGCTGTGAAGTTTGATAAAGTAGACGGAGGGATTAAAAAATCCCCAAAGTTTCCCATGCCATCGGTGTGGCAGTTTCTGGCTACTTACTATGATCGGACAAAAAATGAGAGCGCACTACAGCACCTGGGGTTCACCCTTGAGAAAATCGCTGATGGTGGAATTTATGATCACATTGGCGGTGGCTTTGCCCGCTACAGTACGGATGAAGAATGGCATGTCCCCCACTTCGAAAAAATGCTCTATGACAATGGCCAACTGTTGAGTCTCTATGCCAACGGATATAAACTAACGAAGAACCCAAAATTTAAGCGAACCATCATAGAGACTACTCAGTGGCTTGAACGTGAAATGCTTCATGAATCAGGTGGATTTTACTCCACACTGGATGCCGATAGCGAAGGTGAAGAAGGAAAGTTCTATGTATGGAGTTATGATGAAATCATGGAGCTTGCAGGATCTGATTTATCAATGATTGCCGCATATTATGATGTTCAAAAAAGTGGGAACTGGGAGGGCAAGAATGCATTGAGAGTTGTGAGAACTGAGGAGGAAATGTTAGAAGAATTCAATCTCTCACCAGAGGTGTTTGAAAATAAAATCAATTCATTTAAAGTCGCAGCACTAAACAAAAGACAAGAACGAGTGAGGCCAGGGCTGGATTACAAGATCATTGCCGGATGGAATGGCCTTACATTGACTGGGCTCTGTCAGGCTTATCAGGCTTTACAAGATTCATCCATACTTGATTTGGCAAAACGAAATGCTGAATTCATCAAAGGTCAACTCATAAAAAAAGAAAGGCTTCATCGTTTTCCAGATAAACAAATGGAAGGTTTTCTGGAAGATTATGCCGCTATCATTCAAAGTTTTATAATCTACTATGAGACCACTTTGAACAGAGAATACCTTGAGCTTGCAAATATGTTGTTAATACGAGTGGATGAAGCTTTCTATGATGAAACGGAAAACCTGTACTATTTCTCAGCTGATGAAAGTGCCAATCTCATAGCTCGAAAGAAAGAACTATTTGATAACGTCATTCCTTCCTCCAACTCCATTATGGCATGGAACCTCATCCATATAGGTACACACTTATACAACGAGAAGTTGATCCAAAAAGGGAAATCTATCCTGGCTCAGGTTACTGAATTAATCGTTGCTGAACCTGAATACATGAGCAATTGGGGAGTACTCGCACTTGAGGTTTCAGGCATGTTTGCAGAGGTGATTATCGTTGGCCCCAAATTCAAAGATTTCGTGAACCAGATCAACCAACAATTCATTCCGAATAAGATCATTTCTGGAACAACAGAGGAAATGGAGCTGTCTCCTTTCGAAATGAAAACAGCGGTTAACGGAGAAACCACGATTTATGTCTGCTACGACAAAACATGCAAAAGACCCGTAACAAGTGTAGCTGAGGCTTTGGAGCAAATTCAAGCTAATTAAATCCTGATTGATTAGCTTCGAATCACTTTGAATGAGCAAAATCCATATTGTGAAGTCATCCTCCCTTTGCCTCTTCATGGCACCTTTACCTACCTGATTGCCCCGGAAGATCGGGCCAGTGTTTCTTCCGGATCAAGAGTTGTTGTCTCTTTCGGAAAAAAGAAAATCTACACGGGAATTGTTCTTGAGACTCACGATCGAGCACCGGAGGAATATCGACCTAAAGAACTACTGGACATATTAGATCAGCTACCAATAGTCAATGAAAAACAGCTTAAGTTTTTCCAATGGATGGCCAACTATTACATGTGTTCACTTGGTGAAGTGATCAATGCGGCATTGCCAGCAGCACTCAAGCTATCCAGCGAATCCTTTGTCGGAATTAATCCTGAAATAGACCCTGATCATGAAGAGCTGGATAACCGGGAGTGGGAATTGCTTAGGGCTTTGAAGACCAACGACCTGACCATGAAAGATGTGAGTGAGGTTTTAGGGCTGAAGCAACCCCAGAAAATATTGAAAAAACTCTCTGAAAAAGGGCTTATAGATCTTTTTGAAAAAGTAAAAGACAAGTACCAGCCCAAGAAAGTAAAACGTGTTAGAATCGCAGATGCATTCATGGAAGAAGGGATGTTGGAGGAGTTAATGAATGAGCTGGAATCCAAAGCGAAGCAACAAGATGTTCTGCTGGCCTACTTACGTGACATACCAGCTTTAGACGATCCAAACTCCAATGAAAGAGGGATGCTGAAATCACAACTTCTTGCAGAAGACATCAGTCCTTCATCGCTAAAAACCCTGATCAAAAATGAAGTACTTATAGAATGGGAAGAGACTGTTTCCAGACTAGGAAATATCCATAAATCTATCCCAGGATCGGTCGTACTAAGCCAGGAACAGCAACTTGCAAAGAAAGAGATTCTGGCCTCTTTTGAATCTCACAATGCCACACTGCTTCACGGTATAACCGGAAGTGGTAAAACAGAAATTTTCATTGAGCTTATAAAAGAGCAAATTGATGGGGGAAAACAGGTATTATATCTCCTTCCGGAAATAGCACTCACCACCCAGATCATTGCACGTCTCCACAAAATTTTCGGCGACTCCTTCGGTGTATATCATTCACGCTACTCGGACAATGAGCGAGTAGAGGTTTGGCAAAAAGTATTGAATAAAGAATATCAGTTTGTTGTTGGTGTTCGAAGTGCTGTTTTTCTCCCTTTTTCTGATTTGGGTCTCATCATAGTGGATGAAGAACATGAACCTTCATACAAACAGTTTGAGCCTGCACCTAGATATCACGCACGTGACTCAGCCATTTACCTATCTACCATCCACAAGGCTCATGTCCTGTTGGGTACAGCCACTCCTGCTCTGGAAACCTATCAGAATGCACTTGATGATAAATATGGGTTGGTAGAATTGACATCACGGTATGGCGAAGCTTACCATCCAAAAATGGAATTTGCTAATGTCAATCGTGAACGAAAGCAACGCAAGCTCAAAGGAAACTTCACCTCTGTTCTCGTAAATGCCATTCATGAATCACTGGATAAAAATGAACAGGTGATCCTCTTTCAAAATCGTCGTGGATATGCCTCTCACATCACATGCGACAACTGCGGTACTGTACCCAAATGTCCAAATTGTGCGGTTAGCCTTACCTACCACCAGTATAACAATAAGCTGGTTTGTCACTATTGCGGATACAATCAAGCCATGTATAGTGACTGCCTAAGTTGTGGCAGTAAAGAGCTCAGGAATGTAGGCTATGGCACAGAGGAGCTGGAGGAAGAAATCAAACTCCTGTTCCCACAAGCCATTGTTCAACGCATGGACCTGGACACCACGCGTAGTAAGTATGGCTATCAGCGGATTATCGAAGAATTTGAAGAAGGGAATATTGATATTCTGGTAGGGACACAAATGGTAAGTAAAGGACTGGATTTTGATCGGGTCAATCTGGTGGGAATTTTCGATACAGACCGCATGATCCACTTCCCGGATTTTCGGTCGCACGAACGTGCCTATCACCTGATTACTCAGGTCAGTGGCCGTGCAGGCAGAAAATCCAAGAACGGAAAGGTGATCGTCCAAACCAACGATCCGGATCAGGAGCTTTTACAGCGAGCACGAAACGACAATTACAAAGCCTTTTTTCAGTGGGAGATACTGGAGCGGGAACGATTTCACTACCCTCCATTTACACGCATCATCAATATTACTTTTAAGCACAGAGAAAAACACATCTCCTTTCAAGCCGCTACATATTTTGCCAAAGAGATAAGAAATCAACTGGGCAATCAACGTATGATTGGTCCTGTCGAGCCACTGATTGGCAAGATCCGAAATATGTACTTGCACGAAATCACATTGAAAATTGAGAAGCAAGGCATTAACTTGCCGGCTGTAAAAGAATACCTCCGATCTGTGGACCTGATGATGAAGCAGCTGCCGGCATTCAAAAGTGTTGGCGTGGTATTTGACGTAGATCCGATATAGTGGCGAACCAAGTGAAACAATTACTTAGCATTTTTATTCTCTTCCTTTTTATCGTCTCCTGCGATCCATGTGATGACTGTGATACTGTGAGCTATGAACCGACGGTTTCGTTGGTATTTATCAATCAGGATAGTATCGCTGAACTCGACACGCTAATATCAATAAACGCATTAAAAACAGATACACTTGATTCCATTATTGGAACAATTGATTCGGAAGAAACTTTCAAAATAGACAGTCTCAACAAAGTCAAATCTGATTTAGATAGTGCAAATGGAGTTTACAATAGTATTAAATCAACGATCAACTCCGGATTGCTCCAACTCGATCGAATTGAAATTTTGGGAACCGGAACTGAATTTACCTATGAGGATAGTGCCACCGTTTGGAGCATCCCCCTCTCTTACGACGCGGAGTTCAACCAGTATGAGGTTACGATCGAAGGCATTTCGGACATCATAGAATTGAGTTATGAAAATTATCAAGAGCTGGACGAGGAACGAAACGTTATAATTCGTGCAAGAAATATTCAAGTGTTGAGTTTTACTCGAAATCAGCTTAATGAAATAGAGTCTAACTGTGAAGAAACCTGCCTAGATGGTGAAGCGACATTTACTATTTATTTTTAGCCTGACCCTTTCAGTGGCCTGCTTTGCGCAGACAGAGGAAACAGATTCGGTGGAATACCGCCGGGTACTCACTCCTTCCATATATCTGGATTATGGGAAGCTTTTCACCATCCCTACTAATTTTGAAACGAAGTATGAAGGAGGTCTTGAATTGCTTTTTCTTGAGAAGTTCCCGTTAATAATTGAAGCTGGGCAATCAACACTCTCTCCGGAAGGCGCCTATTCCAACGGAACCTATGAAAGTGAAGGGTTTTACTATCGCATTGGTACGGGGTATTTGAGCCAATGGAAAGCAAAAAACAAGATCGGTCTTACTGTCCGTTATGCTTCTTCTACTTTTAGTGAAACCGGAAGAATCTTCATTGAAAGCCCGTCAGGAGCTCAAGATGATTTTATTCAGAGCATCCAGCGCGATGACCTGAAAGCTACCTGGTACGAGGTAGTCGTATATTCAGATCGGAAACTTTCAGATCTGTTTAGCATCGGGTTAAACCTACGCCTAAGAGTTTTGGCTAGCTACGATGAACAAGAAATACCAGACGTTTATTCCATACCGGGCTATGGGAGATCGTTTGAAAGGACCGTTCCTGCCGCCAATTTGTTTTTGAAGGTGAGTTTTTAAAGCTCTTCAAGGAGTTACACTGTAATTGTGCATATTTATCATCCCGTACATCCTGAATAAATCAGAAATGTCATGAGAAGCCTATTCATCTGCATTTTACCCCTGATACTTATCTGCTCATGTTCTTCAAACAATGAGGAAAAAGACAAAATCAATCAGCTAACGCAAAAAGTTGAAAAATTAGAGACCTTACTTAATGATTGTCAAAATAAAGATCACCGCACTATTGATCGGGTGATTGCCGCATACCATGATGGGAACTTTGACAGTGTGAAAATATTGTACGCAGAGCTTCAGCGTATTTATCCGGAATTGCACGACCTGAAATCTGCCATGGATAAACATTATGAGGTGATTAAAAAGGAAACAGCAAGTATTCGTAAAATTACAGAGAGAGAAGAGGCAAGTAGACGTGCCATTCAAAAACTGAAGACAGAAAAAGTTGGGAGCACTACACTATATACCAGTCCGGCTTTTACTCATTTCGAAGATAGAAATCTGATATCGATCTATATAATTCAAAAAGACAAGCAACCCCCAGTTCTTTTTATGAAGCTTTCATACAGTGGAAATGATTGGATTCATTTCAAGAAAGCATCACTTCATTATGGAGACCGTTCAATTGAGATTCCTTTTGATGCTTTTGAACACAAGGAAACCAAAAAAGATGCGGGAGTTAGCGAATGGATTGAAGTTCCAATAAGTAGGAGCATTGTCTTCTTTCTAAAATCATTCGCCAAAACCATTGATGCGAAAACCAAGCTCACCGGAAAACACACGGAAACACGAACGATATCATCAAAAGAACGGCAGGCTATTATTGATGTACTAAATGGGTTTGACGCCCTGAACAGCTTGAACTAGGCTATACTCGCACCATTCTCAGCATTATCACCCGGACTCACTGCCACCAGCTTACCGTCTGGGTTTTCCGCGAATAAGAGCATACCCTGAGACTCGACACCCATGATCTTACGAGGGGCCAGGTTCGCCATTACCGTCACCTTCTTGCCTATCATCTCCTCGGGAGAAAAATGTTTTGCCACACCACTTAGGATCGTACGAGTCTCCAGACCCATATCCACAGTAAACTTCAATAGCTTATTGGATTTTTCAACCTTTTCAGCTGTTTTGATCTCTCCTACCCTAAGGTCCATTTTCATGAAATCGTCAAATACAATCTCATCTTTCAAAGTAGGCAGATCCGGGGCATTATTTGCTTGTTCGTTCATTTTCTTCGTTTCCAATAATTTATTCACTTGTGCTTCTACGTCCTTATCCTCAATCTTTTCAAATAGCAGGCTGGCCTTGTTTAGCTGATGATCATTCGGCAAAAAGTCTATTTGTCCAGCTTCCTCCCAGGTACGTTTTCCCACATTCAAAATTGTAAGCAGCCGATCCGCAGTAAATGGAAGGAATGGCTCACACACAATCGAAAGATTCGCACTGATCTGAAGTGCAATATTCAGAATGGTCTCCACTCTATTTTGATCTTCTTTGATCAACTTCCATGGCTCAGTATCTGCCAGGTATTTATTACCAATTCTCGCGAGTTCCATCATCTGGCTCAGTGCCTCACGAAACTTAAACTGATCCAGGGCTGCCTCGATTTTTGCTGGTGCAGCTTTTACGGCTTTTATCACCTCCTCATCAATCGATTCCAGTTCATTTCTGGCTGGGACTTTACCATCAAAATACTTGTGAGTCAGCACTACCGCCCGATTAACAAAATTTCCAAATATGGCAACCAGTTCACTATTATTTCTTACCTGGAAATCCTTCCAGGTAAAATCATTATCCTTCGTCTCCGGCGCATTGGCCGTTAGAGCATAACGCAATACGTCCTGCTTATCAGGAAAGTCCTCCAGGTACTCATGCAACCATACTGCCCAGTTACGGGAAGTTGAGATCTTATTGCTCTCAAGATTCAAAAACTCATTCGCAGGTACATTATCCGGAAGCACATAGCTTCCTTCTGCTTTTAGCAACGTTGGGAAAATGATACAGTGAAACACAATATTATCCTTGCCTATAAAGTGAAGTAGTCTGGCATCATCAGATTTCCAGTAATCCTCCCAGTTTTTACCATTTTCCTTCGCCCACTGCTTGGTTGCTGAGATGTAACCGATTGGGGCATCAAACCAGACATATAGCACTTTACCTTCTCCTCCTTCAACCGGTACCGGGATCCCCCATTTCAAATCGCGGGTCATCGGTCGTGGACGCAGACCATTATCAATCCAGCTTTTGCATTGGCCATAGACATTAGACTTCCACTCTTTGTGCCCCTCAAGTAACCATTCCTTCAGCCACGGCTCGTACTGATCAAGGGGCAAGTACCAATGTTTGGTTTCCTTCATAACCGGTACTTCCCCACTGAGCATGGATTTTGGATTCTTTAATTCAGTCGGACTCAAGGTAGAACCACACTTCTCACATTGGTCGCCATAAGCTTCCTCAAATCCGCAGTTCGGGCACGTTCCTTTGATGTAGCGATCGGCCAGAAACTGCTGTTCTTTCTCATCGAAAAATTGTTCGGAAACCTCTTCGGTGAACTTACCCTCAGCATGCATCTTCTTGAAAAACTCAGAGGCGGTTTCATGGTGTAGTTTTGAAGACGTGCGATGGTAAATATCAAAGCTAATTCCGAACTTCTCAAATGAATTTTTTATTTGGTT
Source organism: Ekhidna sp. (assembly GCF_965221965.1). GTDB lineage: Bacteria > Bacteroidota > Bacteroidia > Cytophagales > Cyclobacteriaceae > Ekhidna. Next base: position 1,265,847 of record NZ_OZ244926.1, on the reverse strand, counting down.
GTGGTAGAAATCCACCACCTCCTGAGGAGATTTACCTTCTTTTCTAGCACGCAATTCTATTGCCACACCATGCTCGTCTGATCCACACACAAAGGCCACATCCTCCCCTTTGCTTCTAAGGTATCTAACATAAATATCAGCCGGTACATATACTCCTGCCAGGTGACCGATATGAACGGGTCCATTCGTATAAGGAAGTGCTGCTGTGATCGTATGTCTTTTGAATTGTTTTTTCGTCATCTCACTCTCTACTCACAAAAATCATATTCTTTTATAATCGCTTCCAAATCATGGTAATAATAAGTTTCCTCACTAATCTTACCAACTAAAGTAGGGCACTCATTAAAAATTGTCTTACATGTTGATTTGAAGTCTTTCTTCTGAATTTCTACAAATTTCTCATTAGACCTGATTCTTAAATAAAGAATTGGACTAACTGGTATAAGATCTACTAGCATATCCCCTAATGGCATTGAATTGGTTCTATTTCCCAGATATGAAAACCCGGCTTCAATTAAGAAAGTTGAGGCTCTGGTTACAGTTACATTTTTTAGTAAATCCATCTTTTCACCTTGATAGATTTTTAAAAAAATAGACCCTTGATTAGAATAGTACTCTAAATCTCCCATTTTCAATGCAACAACATCAGTAGGTTCTGTATAAATCTTCTTTCCATCCTGATTAAAAAACCAGAAAGATGACAATTCACCAGACGGATTAGACCTAAATTTTAGCAACCCACCTAAGGTATCTTTTTCCTGCGTTACAATGTAGCCTTTCTGATAACCTTTACGAGATAATAATTTTTTATATTTTTTCGATTCTTCGAACTCTTGAGCATTCAAAGAGAAACCAATTAGGCATAACAGGCATATGATTCCTTTCTTACAATTAATTATCACGACCATAAATTCGATAAGAGACCGCAAATATAGGTGTAACTAAATGGCAAGCCGAACGTCATCCGTGTACAAAAATCAAAACTCAAAATGAAACAAACAATTGTAACCCTGTTGATAATCATTTCCAGCCTTTCCATAGCTCAGGAACCTGCAAAAAAGGTTTTGATGGTGGTCAGTAGCTATGGTAAAGATGATGGACAGACACGGCCCGGATATGAATTTGATGAATTGTCCCAAGCATATCTGGTATTCAAAGCGAATGGGCTCATGGTCGAAATAGCAAGTCCTAAAGGAGGAGATGTTGAGGCAGATCAATACAACAAGGAAAAGCAATACAATGCGATTTTCTTGCAAGATGATGCAGCAATGACTGCTCTTTCCAATACGCTATCTACGGCTAGCCTAAGATCCGAGGACTATGATGCCCTTTATGTGGTTGGAGGTAAAGGCGCGATGTTTGACCTACCATTTGATCCATCCTTGCAGGATATTATCCTTGAATTATATAAACGAGATGACGCCATTTTATCCGCCGTTTGTCACGGCCCTGCTGCCTTTGTGAATGTTAAAGACGGTGACAGATATATTGTTGAAAATGAAAAGCTAACCAGCTTTTCAAATGAAGAAGAGTCATTATTTGGGAAAAAATGGGTTCCTGAATTTCCATTCATGCTGGAAACAAAACTCAAGGAGCGTGGAGCTATCCATGAACCTGCCCCATTTATGCTTTCTCAGGTTCATACATCAGGAAAGTTTGTAACCGGTCAAAACCCATTTTCTACGGCACAATCCGCAGAAGCGGTAGTAGAGGCGTTGGGCCTTACCCCGATAGCAAGAGAATTGTATCCCGATGAAAAAAGCATATACTCGATCCAAAACTTGTTTAATGGAACCTATTCGCAAAAGGAGTTTCAAAAAGCATTAAAGGCAAATGTTGATGAATATGATGTTCCATTAATCGCCATATATGGGTATTATACAATCAATGATGAGGCAAGTGATGAAAAAGAACTTTTGGACGGGTTAAGTCTGATAGAGCTAACAAGCCCATATTTCTTTAATGAAAACCTGCAGTTGGTAGCCGCTAAAACATACCATAAGCTAGATCAAGATAAGAAGGCTAAAGAAATATTGAATGAGCTGATCAAAAAAGAACTTGCTGTAGAGAAAGCACAAGCACTTCTTTTAGAATTAAACTGATCCTTAGTCATGGTACAGTATTTCATTTTATCGAAATGTTGGCTGTACTCCAACATTTCGATTAGTACTGCATTTTATAAGTTTTGTGTTTACCTGATATAGTGTATTCCACAATCATTTAGTCTAATTTTGCGCCCGAATTAAGTATTGCATGCAAGAAATAAGAAATATTGCCATCATCGCACACGTTGACCATGGCAAAACCACGCTCGTTGACAAGATCATCTACGCAACTCAGGAGTTCAGAGAAAATCAGGAAAAGGGCGAACTCATTCTGGATAACAATGACCTGGAGAGAGAAAGAGGAATTACCATTCTTTCAAAAAACGTATCTGCCGAATATAAAGGGATAAAGATCAACATCATTGACACACCCGGTCACGCCGACTTTGGTGGTGAAGTGGAGCGAGTGCTAAAAATGGCTGATGGAGTGATCCTACTCGTTGACGCATTTGAAGGACCCATGCCACAAACTCGATTTGTGCTTGGCAAAGCACTTGGGCTTGGCTTGAAACCAATTGTTGTAGTAAACAAAGTAGATAAGGAAAACTGTCGCCCTGACGAGGTACATGAGCAGGTATTTGATTTGATGTTCTCTTTGGATGCCACTGAAGAACAGCTTGATTTTCACACCCTTTATGGGTCAAGTAAGCATGGATGGTTTGGGGAAGACTGGCAAAAGCCAACTGACAATATTCTTCCGCTTTTGGACAAGATCATCGAAGTAATCCCTCCTGCCCCATTCAATGAAGGTGTCCCTGCAATGCAGATCACCTCGTTAGACTTCTCATCATTTACCGGTCGAATCGCTATCGGTCGGGTATGGCAGGGAACATTGAAAGAAGGCGCGCAGCTTGGAATAAGTAAACGAGATGGTTCTATGAAAAAAGTGAAGATCAAAGAACTTCACGTTTTTGAGGGACTTGGAAAACGAAAAGTAACTGAAGTTAGAGCTGGGGACATCTGTGCCATCACGGGAATTGAAGATTTTGAGATCGGTGATACCATCACAGATTATGAAAATCCTCATGTAATGCCACGAATTGCCATTGATGAGCCCACCATGAGTATGATGTTTGCCATCAATGACTCCCCGTTCTTTGGAAAAGAAGGAAAATTTGTTACCTCCAGGCACCTTAGAGACCGACTCATGAAAGAATTGGAGAAAAACCTTGCGTTAAGAGTTGAAGAGACTGGTTCTGAAGATAAATTCCTGGTATACGGAAGGGGTGTTCTTCACTTGTCTGTATTGATAGAAACCATGAGACGTGAGGGATATGAACTACAGGTTGGTCAGCCTCAGGTGCTTTTCAAGCATGATGAAAACGGTCAGAAGCTGGAGCCCATTGAAAGCCTGGTAATTGATGTTCCTGAGGAATTCTCCGGAAAAGTCATTGAAATGGTGACTCAACGTAAAGGTGAATTAAAGGTGATGGAGCCGAAAGGCAATGTACAGCACCTTGAATTTGAGATTCCTTCCAGGGGATTGATCGGTTTAAGAAATAACATGCTCACCGCAACAGCGGGTGAAGCAGTGATGACTCACAGACTTCACGAGTACCAACCTTTCAAAGGATCAATTCCTGAACGAATCAATGGATCGTTGATATCGATGGAAAACGGTCCTGGCACTCCTTACTCAATAGATAAATTGCAAGATAGAGGTGTGTTCTTTATCGATCCGGGCGTAGATGTATATACCGGTCAGGTAATCGGGGAACATAGCAGGGACAATGACCTGGTGGTGAATATCCAGAAAGGAAAGAAGCTCACAAACATGCGGGCTTCAGGTTCGGACAACAACGTAAAAATTGCTCCAGCTAAAAAATTTAGCCTTGAGGAAGCGTTGGAGTACATCCAAAAAGATGAATACGTGGAGGTGACCCCCAAGTCGATCCGTATGCGAAAAATCTATCTTGACGAAAATCAACGCAAGCGAGTGGCGAATGCAGAAGCTAAGGTTTAATTCACAATGAATTCATAAAAATCAAAGGGCCAACATCAGTTGGCCTTTTTTGCTTAAGTAAAACCATAAAAAAGCCAACGTTACCACTCATATAATTTAACCGCAGTTAACGAACCAAAAGGTGGTTTTAATAGTAGAATTGCACACCATTTGATATAAACTCAATATGAAAAAATTACTCTCTCTCGTACTTATCGCTTCAAGCATTTTAGCTTCCTCACAAGAAGCCTATAAAGTCAGCATTGACCTGACCAAAGCAAAAAATGACCGGCTCCCCGTGGAAATAAAGTTACCATCCATTGAAGAAGAAATGGTGGAATATCATTTACCTAAAATCGTTCCGGGTACTTACAGTATCTCAGATTTTGGACGATTTGTGGCTGAGTTTAAAGCTTTTGATAAAAATGGAAACCTTTTGGAGTCGGAGAACATCTCCACTAATAAGTGGATAATTAAAGACGCAACTAAATTGGATAAGATCACCTACTGGATGGAAGACTCTTTTGACGAATTTGATGGTTACGGGAGTAACAAACTCTTCGAACCCGGAGGTATGAGTATTGAGGCAGAAAATAATGTATATGTCATGAATACATTCGGGTTTGTGGGCTATGTAGACGGCTACAAATTCAATCCATACACCCTCACAATTATTCATGATCAAGAAATTCAAGGAGCTACATCACTAAAGAAAGAAGCCTACTCGGATACTTCGGATACGTATACGGCAGCTAACTATAATTTTCTGGCTGATGCCCCAATCATGTACAGCAAACCAGATATAGTATCCAAAAAGATTGCCGGTGCGGATATTCTGGTTTCCGTTTACTCTCCGAATAAAGTATTGTCTGCGGCAGATGTCATGGACAATGTTGATGAATTGATGGAGGCTCAAGCCAAGTACCTCGGCGGTGAGCTACCTGTTGACAGGTATGCGTACCTCATTTATTTATTTGATAGTCCAACGATTTCAGGTTCTTATGGAGCACTTGAACACTCATACTCTTCGTTATATACACTTCCTGAAATGGATCCGGAACGAATAAGTCAAACAGTAAAAGATGTCGCAGCACATGAATTTTTTCACATTGTAACCCCACTGAATATTCATTCAGAGGAAATCCATAATTTCAACTACATAGAGCCGGAAATGAGTCAGCACTTGTGGCTGTACGAAGGGGTTACCGAATATGCTTCTCAGCACGTTCAAATCAAATACGACCTGTATGATATGGAAGATTTCCTTTCGGAAATGCGAAATAAATTGAATCAGCAAGAGCAATACAATGTTGACATACCATATACAGAGTTTAGTGCGAACATACTCGAACCAAAAAATGAGCGCCGATATGGAGATGTGTATGCAGGTGGTGCGTTGATTGCCTGGTGCCTGGATTTGACAACAATCAAGTCAACCAATGGTCAGAAAGATCTTCAATCTGTATTGAGAGAGCTTTCCAAGCAATACGGACCGATGAAGGCCTTCAAAGATGAAGATTTATTTGGTGAGATTGAGAGAATTACCACCCCTGAAGTTGGAGATTTTTTAAGGACGTATGTCGGAGGAGATGAGAAATTACCGTACACCGAAATACTTGGTTGGGCCGGAATTCGATATCTGTCAGAGAGTGATGAAAAAGTAATCACCGCTGGGAAGTTTGCTCCAGCGGTCAACGAAAATCAGGAGATTTATATTGCCGATACAGGCGAGATGAATGATTTTGGAAAAGATTTAGGCTTAAAAGAAGGAGACATTCTACTCGAATGGAATGATAATGAAGTGACGATTCAATCGTTTCAAAACATCATCCAGTCATTCTACAGTGAAACAGAAGCCGGGGACAAAATCACTGTTTTGGTAAGAAGAGAAGTGAAGGGAAAACCGAAAGAGGTAAAGCTGAAAGCGAAAGCAAGAAAAGTGAAGTCCTCGCAAAAACATCTGCTGGAGGTTATCGAAAATCCATCTCCTGAGCAACAGAAAATCAAAGCTATTTGGTTGGGTGAATCGTAACCATTATTAATTATACAGGTTTAATTAACAGACCTAAACTAAGTATGAAAAGAAATAATAAACTAATCATTTTTGGTGCGGCCATTTTAGCGGTCATACTCGTCTTCGCATTTAGTGGAGGTTCTTCAGACTCTACGCCTGAAATAATTGTTGAGGTGGAGCAAGGAGAGTTTGTAGTAGACATCACCACATCCGGATCCTTGGATGCAAAAAATTCGGTACCTATCAAGGGCCCTACCGGTCTTAGAAATTATCGAATCTGGAACGTGACCATCCAGGATATAATAGATGAGGGAACTGAGGTTGAAAAAGGTCAATATGTTGCCAGATTGGATCCATCGGAATTGACTGGCAGGATAAAAGACGCTCAACTCGAAGTGGATGAGACCCAATCACAGTTTACACAGACCAGGTTAGACACGGCATTAACGATGCGCCAGGCTCGGGATGAGTTGATTAACCTTGAATACACCGTCCGGGAAAAGCAACTAACGCTTGATCAATCACAATTTGAGCCGCCTGCAACCATTCAAAAAGCAGAAATTGATCTCGAAAAAGCAAAAAGAGCACTTCAGCAGGCTAAGGAAAACTATGAAATTAAGCGTCAGCAAAATGTAGCTAAAATGCAGGAAGCATCCGCAGAACTAAGAGGTGACAAAAATGAACTTGAAGGATTAATGGCACTTTCTAAAGACTTTACTATCCTGGCCCCACAAGACGGCATGCTGATCTATGAAAGAAGCTGGGACGGCAAACCGGTAAAAGCAGGCTCGCAAGTAAGTGCCTGGGACCCGGTAGTAGCTACCCTACCAGACCTAAGCGAAATGATTTCAAAGACGTATGTCAATGAGGTTGACATTAGAAAAGTGAAGCCCGGCCAAAGCGCAGAAATTGGTTTCGATGCATTTCCTGATAAAAAATTAAAGGGAAAAGTCACCAAGGTTGCCAATGTTGGTGAGCAAAGACCAAATTCTGACGCCAAGGTATTCGAAGTGGAAATCGAAGTGTTTGGTACAGATCCTCTTTTAAAACCCGGAATGACCACCAGTAATAAAATCATAACCAAAACAGTGGATGATGCGCTTTATATTCCACTGGAATGTTTGCACTCACAATATGACTCGATCACTTATGTATTTAAGAAGTCAGGAGCCTCGACCATAAAACAGGAAGTGATGATTGGTGATGCAAACGCAGAGAGCGTGCATATAAAAGCTGGATTAGATGCCAGTGATCGTGTGCATTTATCGTCTGTACAAGGAATGGAAAATCAGGACATTGAATTGATTCCTGAAATGGATGGTAAAAGAAACACCAAAGAAGAAGAGGTGGCTGAAGAGCCGGAGCAAACCAAACCTCAATTCCCACAAGGACGAAGAAGAAAAAACTAAGATGAACAAAGAGCGAGTCTTAGCCAATCTTGGGATTGCTATCGAAGCAGTTCTTGCCAACCGTATGCGATCGGTGCTTACAGCTCTAGGAATCATCTTTGGTGTAGCTGCCGTAATCGCCATGCTCGCGATTGGTAACGGAGCTCAACAAGAAATTCTTGAGCAAATCAAACTAGTCGGTGTAAACAACATCATCATTGAGCCGGTAGTAGAGCAAACCGAAGAAACCCTTGCAGAGGAGGGTGAAGGCAAGGAAAAGAAAAAATTCTCCCCCGGATTAACATTGGAAGACAAAGAGTCAATCATGAAGACCATTCCGGGAGTGGAAACCATCAGCCCGGAAATTCTTCTTGAGACATACATCATCAAAAATGGGATTCGAAGGTCCGCAAAACTGGTTGGTGTGGAGCCCTCCTACTTTGACATTTTCAACTTCTCACTGGCAGAAGGAAAAATGTTCAATGAAACACAGCTGGAAAAAGGGGAAGCAGTTTGCATTATCGGGAAGTCAATACGAGCAAAATTCTTTCCTTCTGAAAACCCGGTGGGTAAAATGCTGAAGTGCGGACCTAACTGGCTAAAAGTAGTTGGCGTTTTGGATGAACGATACATCAGCGAAAGCAGTATCAGTAAATTGGGTATCAGGGACTATAATATGGATGTATACACCCCATTACAAACGGTCCTTGTTCGCTATAAGAATAGGTCGATGCTGACTCAGGAAATGATCCAGGGAGCCAATCGGGGATCATCAGGTAACGTGATCATTATCGGTGGTGGTGGAAGTAATGGTTCTAATAATGAATCTCAACAGTCGGTCAACTACCACCAACTTGACCGTTTGGTTGTACAGGTTGCAGAGACTGAAAAGCTGAATCCTACGGCGGATGTCATCGTACGAATGCTCGAACGAAAGCACAATCAGGTAGTCGATTATGAAATAGAAATTCCTGAGCTTTTACTCAAACAACAGCAGCGAACAAATGATATCTTCAGCTACGTGCTTGGAGCCATCGCCGGTATTTCGCTGATAGTGGGTGGTATTGGTATCATGAACATCATGCTGGCATCCGTTTTAGAACGTATTAAAGAAATCGGTCTAAGACTTTCCATTGGAGCCAAGAAAGCCGACATCATCAATCAGTTCATGTTCGAATCCATGATGATCAGTATCAGCGGTGGATTTATTGGTATTTTGTTGGGTGTCATTATGGCATCTGCGGTTAGCCGGTTTGCAGATATTCCTACCGTTATTTCATTTGGTTCCATACTTATTTCATTCGGTGTTGCTACCGCGATCGGGCTCATCTTCGGAATTGCCCCGGCACGAAAAGCAGCCATGCAAGATCCTATTACCTCACTTAGATATGAATAGAATAATTGCCATCATTTGCTTGTTGATCGTAAGTGCATCAGCAAATGCTCAAATTGAATATACGCTCAACAATATCATTGATTTGGCTCAAGGTCAGTCGCCCCAAGCCAAACAGGCTGAGACCAGAAAAGAAAACAGGTATTGGCAGTATCGTTTTTTCAGGTCAAACTATAACCCTCAGCTTGCTTTGAGTGGAAACTTGCCAGCTTACAGCAACCAGTTTATTCCGGTTGTTCAGGAAGATGGTTCCACGCAGTTTAGACCGGTGGAGCAAACAAACTCATCACTTGCACTCGGCCTTTTCCAGCCGATCTCCCCTACTGGAGGAAGTGTTTCAGTAAACACCAGGGCTAGCCAGTTTCAGGATTTAGTTATTGATGATACTCGTTGGAGAAGTACCATCGTAGACCTGACCATCAATCAGCCCATTTTTGCTTTCAATGAATTGAAGTGGGATAAAAAAACAGAACCAATTCGATACGAGGAGTCCAAAAGAAGCTATGTGGAAGAAATGGAGTTTGTATCCAGAACAGCAGTGCAGCGGTTTTTCGACTATCTGGATGCTCAGGTGAATTATCAGATTGCCGAATTCAACCTTTCAAACAATGACACAATTTACAACATTGAAAAAGGCCGATACAATATTGGCACCACCTCGGAAGACAAACTATTGCAAGTAGAGCTTCAGCTGCTTCGATCCAAACAAGATCTTGCAAATGCTGAGTTAGATCTTCAAACCTCCCGACTTGCACTCCGCACGTTCATTGGATTAAATGAAGGTCAAAATTTTAGCCTGGCTTTGCCAGAAGAAATTCCAATATTCCCGGTAGATGAGGATATTGCGCTGCAATATGCTAAGGACAATCGATCAGACTTCATTGCTTTTGAAAGAAGGCGTATAGAAGCAGATGCTCAGGTCGCCGAGGCGAAAGGTCAGCGCTTTCAAATGAATCTAAATGCCTCGTTCGGTCTTAACAGCGCCGGACAATCGTTTGACCAGTCGTATCAGGACGGACAAACGCAGCAGTTCGCTAACCTCACATTGAATATCCCAATTGTAAACTGGGGTAGAAATGAAGCCAGAATGAAAACAGCTTTGGCTAACAAGCAGCTGACTGATTACGTCATTGCACAGGAAGAGCAAAACTTCGAGCAGGAGATCATTACCCAGGTACGACAATTAGATGTACTGCAGCAGCAAATTGAGATCTCAAAGAAATCGGATGAGGTAGCTCAGAAACGATACGAAGTAGCACAGAATCGCTACCTGATTGGTAAGATCGATATTACCAACCTTAACATCGCATTAACAGAGAAGGATAACGCCCGTCGAAGTTATATCAACGCACTTCGTGCGTATTGGATCGCTTATTATGATCTCAGAAGGTTGACACTGTATGATTTTGCGAATAATGAACTGTTGTATACGGTGAATGATTGATTAGAAAAGTTTAGTCGTCCTACCACTTCGAGTGGTAGGACGACTTTTAAAACTATATCTTCAACTTCCGCATCCCTTTAAAATACAGCCACATCATTTTAAGCTTGGAGCCGCCTTTCTTCCGGCCCATCTCCATGGCATCCCAGAGCTCTTCCGGAATGGCTTCCAGTCCATTGAACTCACCAGCGCCCATCAACCATTCTCCTCCATCGATGGTGATGACCTCTCCGTTGATATAGGCTGAATAATCAGAAACCAGATAGGCCGCCAGGTTGGCAAGCTCCTGATGATCCCCTACCCGCTGTAAAGGCACCTTCTTTGCCGGGTCGTATTTCTTTTGCAAGTTTCCGGGTAATAGTCGGTCCCATGCTCCTTCGGTTGGGAATGGTCCCGGTGCAATGGCATTGCTTCGAATGCCATACTTTGCCCACTCAACTGCTAAGGAACGCGTCATGGCAAGCACTCCGCTTTTGGCACACGCAGAAGGAACTACGTAACCAGAACCTGTCCACGCATAGGTGGTGACAATGTTCAGGATATTCCCTTTTTGCTTATTTTCAATCCAGTCTTTACCCATCGCCAAAGTGAAGTTGTAGCTACCTCGCAATACAATATCTACCACTGTATCAAATGCGCGGTGGGAAAGTCGTTCGGTGGGGCTAATGAAGTTTCCGGCTGCATTGTTTAGCAACACATCCACCTTTCCAAACTTCTCTTTTGCTTCTTTAATCACACGCTCCACCTGCTCATATTCACGCACATCACAAGCCACACAATGAACAGGATAACCGGTCTTTTCTGTAATTTCTTTGGCGGTCTCTTCGAGCACCTCCATCTTCCGGCTGGTGATAACCAGGTTTGCTCCTAATTCTGAAAAATAGGCTCCCATGGACTTACCTAGTCCGGTTCCTCCTCCTGTTACAATAATCGTTTTGCCCTTCAGTGATTCGGGGCTAAGCATGCCTTGCGTGTGACTCATAAAATGAAATTTTGTTTGTACTGGCAAGATAGCCAATGGATATAAAAAAGTCGTCCCACCACTCTGAGTGGTGGGACGACCGGCACTAAATAATTAAAACAGGCATAAAAAAAGAAGAGGCCCATAAAGGAGCCTCTACATTTGGCAGTGAATAGAGCGGTGAGTATCTGAGATCAAAGTACTCAACTTATCATTTGATAAACAATACCCACTTTAGGGTATTTTTCATTTTTCTTCATTATCAGTTTTTCCACCATTTGATGATCAAATACACTGATAATACAAAAACCAAAAACATCACAAATGCTAAAAAGAGATTTCCATAAAGTAGATTTCCAATTGCAAACAAAGCCGAGTAGATGCCTATAGTCCCAACAAAAACAGATAGCAGATGATAACCCAGGTTAGACGTTCCTCTGTTTTCAAAACGGTTCCAACCAATCCCAGGCTTTACCCTTGAAACAAAGGAGGCTAGTTTTTCTTCGTCCTCCGGCTTGGTTAAAAGTGTCGTTAGAATCCAAACGGTCGTGGTGATTCCTGTGGCAATTAACAGTCGCATAGTAAATGCATCCAAATATTGGTTTGCTAACATTTCATCAGAAACTCCTAGAACCAATACGAATGCATTGATGGTCGCCACGATCATCCCCACTATCTCGGTGATGGCATTAATCCGCCACCAAAACCATCTGAACAAAAAGATAGCACCTGTGCCGGCTCCTGAGAGCAGAAGGATATTAAACGCCTGGGTCGCATTCTCTAAAATAGTGAGGGAGAGCACACCTGCTATCACCATCAACCCCACGGTCGAGAGACGACCAATCATTACCAATTCTTTCTCAGTAGCATCCGGCTTGACGAAGCGTTGATAAAAATCATTTACTACATAAGATGATCCCCAGTTCAGGTGAGTACTGATAGTAGACATATACGCTGCGATCAACGAAGCTACTACCAATCCCAGCCAGCCGGGAGAAAGTAAAGTGAGCATCACCGGATAGGCAATATCATCTCCGAGGTACTGCTCACTGATATTCGGAAATGCTCTTTGGATAGAATCAAGATCCGGAAAGAGTACTATAGATGCCAATGCCACCAAAATCCATGGCCATGGACGAAGTGCGTAATGGGCAAAATTGAAGAACAACGTAGCACCAACAGCGTGTTGTTCATTCTTAGAGGCGAGCATCCGCTGAGCAATGTAGCCTCCACCTCCCGGCTCTGCGCCCGGATACCACACCGACCACCACTGCACGGCGAGGGGTATGATAAACATCGAAACAACCAGTGAAGTATTACTAAAATCCGGAATGATATCCAGTTTTCCTTGAATGGACTCATGAGACAGTAGACCTGAGAGTCCACCAACCTCTGGTTGTGTCACAGCCACATATGCAGCATAAACAGCACCGAGAAGTGCTATACCAAATTGAAAGAAATCCGTCCAAATCACTCCTTTAATTCCACCCAATGCGGAGTAAGCGGCAACAACTACTGACGCAATTACGACCGTATAAACCGGCTCTATCCCAAAAAGTATTGAGGAAATTTTAATGGCGGCCAGTGTCACTGAACCCATGATCAGGCAATTGAAAAAGATGCCGAGGTATAATGCCCGGAATCCCCGAAGGAATGAAGCGGCTTTTCCTCCGTACCTCAATTCATAAAACTCCAGGTCTGTCAGGATACCCGAACGTCTCCAGAGTCGAGCATAAATAAACACAGTCACCATCCCTGTGATCAGAAAAGACCACCATGCCCAGTTTTTGGCAACTCCTCCTTCACGAACAAACCCTGTTACCAAATTAGGCGTATCTGCAGAGAAAGTGGTGGCCACCATGGAAACACCCAACAACCACCACGGCATAGACTTTCCGGCAAGGAAATATTCCAAGGAACTCTTGCCTGCAGTTTTGCTGGCTGCCAGTCCAATTCCTAACACAATGAGAAAGAATGCTCCGATTACGAGCCAGTCGAGAAGTGATAATGCCATTTAGTATACGATTTCAGGCCATGAAAATAACACGATGGATGTAACGATCACCCACAAGCTGAGTATTTCTTTCAATTGTGCAACTATTTCGGACACTTACAAATCTTTAAATCAACTCAACTCAAAGGACTATGCTTAAAAATTTCTTCCTGGTTTCCATCCGAAACCTTCGAAAAAACGGACTCTATTCGGTTATAAACATCAGCGGACTGTCCATTGGGATTGTATGCAGTGTACTTATTCTACTTTGGGTAGCTGATGAAGTGTCCTATGATAAATTCCTACCCAAGTATGACCGACTGTATCAGGTTTGGGTAAGTTCGGATTATGACAACCGTATCAATAACTGGCGATCGGTCCCGCTTCCCACCTATGAAGCACTGAAGACAGAAGACAGTAACATCTCCAATACAGTCGTCACCGGCTGGGGCAGTGAGCGGCTGTTGACTGTTGGCGATACCCGAATACTGAAAGATGGGTACTATGTGAGTGAGGAGTTTCTGGAAATGTTTGAGTTTCCACTCGTTTCAGGCACTCACAAGGATGCCCTGAAGGATCCTATGTCGATAGTCCTGTCCGAATCATTAGCAAAAATTCTATTTGGAGATGAAGATCCGATTGGTAAACAAGTAAAACTCGAAGATGAAGGAACCTTACAGGTTACGGCCATCGTCAAAGACCTACCGGAGAATTCCAGCTTCCAATTTGATTACCTGGCCACATGGAAATATCGTGAATCGGTAAACGAATGGGTCAGGGATAATAAAACCAACTGGGGCAATTATTCTTTCCAGGTTTTCATCGAATTGAATGATGCAAAAAGGGAACAGGATGTGCAGGAAAATATTGCCGGCCTGATCATGGAGAAAGACGAAGATGGCATAGATAAGCACTTCTTCCTCCATCCAATGTCACAGTGGCGCTTATACTCCAACTGGGACGATGAAGGGAAACAGGCCGGTGGACGAAGTGACTATGTTCAGCTTTTCACTGCCATTGCGATTGTCATCCTGATCATTGCGTGTATCAACTTTATGAACCTGGCCACCGCCCGATCTGAAAAACGAGCAAAAGAAGTGGGCATACGCAAAAGCCTGGGTACAAGTCGATCCAAGCTGATCTTTCAATTCATAGGTGAATCTGTGTTCATCACTTTTCTCGCTTTTGTTGTGGCCGTTCTTTTAACCGAATTAGCCTTGCCGGCCTACAATAGTCTGGTAGAAAAGGAGCTTTTCATCGACTACACCTCTCCTGTTTTCTGGATGGCATCAGTTGGGATCATTTTTGTGCTGGGAATCATTGCCGGGAGCTATCCCGCTTTTTACCTCTCCTCTTTCCGACCGGTACAAACACTGAAAGGAACGATTAAAGTAGGCAAAGGAGCAACTACTCCAAGGAAGGTACTCGTGATCATGCAGTTTGCCTTTTCGATCATTCTTATGATTAGTACCATTGTCATTTTTCAGCAAATCAACCTGGTAAAAAATCGGGACCTGGGCTATGAACAGGAGCGCCTAATTGCCGTGGAAATGACCGAAGACCTTCGGAAGAACTACGAAGTATTGAAACAGGAGCTGGAATCTTCCGGATTGGTTGAGTCGGTGACTCGTTCCAATTCACAGATTACCCAGATCAACTCCAACAACTTTCTGGGTTGGCCGGGTAAGCCTGAGGACCGTCGTGTCATCTTCACCACGATCACGACCACCTATGATTATGCAAAAACCATGGGTATTGATATGTTGATGGGTAGAGATTTCTCGAAAGAATATGGCAATGACTCCAGTGCGATTGTGATCAATAAAGCTGCCCTGGATATTATGGGGTTAGAGAATCCTATCGGCACCAATTTGGATTTGTGGGGAAACAAGCGAAAACTGATCGGAGTGATTGACAATGTGCTGATGGGGTCTCCGTATGATCCCGTCAAGCCGATGTTTATGATTTTGGATGACTGGGGCGGTTATGCATCCGTCCGATTAAAGAAAACCAATGATCTACAGGAAACATTGGCAGGCGTTGAGGAAATTTTCACCAAGCACAACCCGGCTTACCCATTTGATTACAACTTCGCTGATGTGGAGTTCCAGCGAAAGTTCACCACCATCAACCTCACCAGAAAACTGGCCATGCTCTTTGCGACCTTAGCAATGATTATTACGGGACTTGGACTATTTGGGCTCGCCTCTTACATGGCAGAACAAAGGATCAAAGAGATCGGGATAAGAAAAGTACTGGGAGCTACGATCTCGAGCCTAATGGCACTGATGTCGAAAGACTTTGCTAAACTGGTCGTATTCTCCTTTTTGCTGGCTGCTCCTTTGGCTTACTACTGGCTGGACAAATACCTGGATAGATACACCATTCGTGTGGATGTCACCTGGTGGATTTTCCCGATCGTTGGGGTTATCGTGTTGGGATTTGCAATATTGATTGTGTCTGATCAGGCAAGACGTGCAGCCAGGGCTAATCCGGTGCAATCATTGAGGAATGAGTGACATCCCCCTAGCCCCCTTCAAAGGGGGAATACCCCTTAATACAGATTATTTAACATAAACCGTCTTCACGTTCACAAACTCTTTGATACCATGGTGCGATAGTTCACGACCAAATCCGCTCTCATTGATGCCTCCGAAAGGTAGACGAGGGTCGGATTGAACCATCGCATTTACAAAGCAAGAGCCGGCTTCAAGTTTAGTGGCGGCTAATTTTTCAGCTCGTTCCACATCTTTGGAGAAGATCGCTCCGCCCAAACCATAATAAGTGTCATTGGCTACTTTCAACGCTTCCTCTTCATCTTTCACCGTAATGACGGTAGCCACGGGACCAAATAACTCTTCCTCATATGCGGGCATTCCCTTTTTCACATTGGTCAGAATCGTCGGTGGATAGTAATAGCCTTTCATATCCGGCACCTCCCCTCCTAAAATACACCTGGCTCCTGCTTCTATAGACCGGGTAACCTTACCATGTAACTGATCCCTGTATTTCTTTCCAACCATCGGACCAAGATCCGTCTGCTCATCCGTCGGATCTCCAAACCGATAGGATTTCATTTCCTCAACCAGTTTTTCCTCAAACGTTTCCTTAATGGATTCGGGCACAATGAAGCGTTTGGCGCTGATGCAGCTTTGGCCGTTGTTTTTCAGCCGACTGGCAACAGTTGTTTCTATAGCCAGGTCAAGATCCGCATCTTCCAGGATAATATATGGGTCGCTTCCACCGAGCTCAAGTACACATTTCTTTAAGACCGCTCCTGCCTGTTTAGCAACTTCCTTTCCAGCTCTGGTACTTCCGGTTAGCGTAACAGCCTTCACGTGTTTGTGAGCAATTACATCCGATGCTTGTTCATTACTGATAAACAGATTATTAAAAACGCCTTTTGGAAATCCGGCTTTTTCAAAAACAGAAAAAATCGCTGCAGCACAACCAGGTACATTGGGAGCATGCTTCAGAATGGCCACATTTCCTGCCATGAGGCTGGGTGCCGCAAAACGAAAAACTTGCCAGAACGGATAGTTCCATGGCATAATCGCAAACACAATTCCGAGCGGACAATGACGCACATAACTCTTGGAAGCATCCGTCTCGATTAGTTCATCCTTAAGGAACTCCTCAGCTTTCTCCGCATAAAACTCACATACCCAGGCACATTTTTCTACTTCAGCCTCACTTTCCTTTAAGGTTTTACCCATCTCTTCCGTCATCACTTTGGCAAAAGCCTTCTGTTCTGACCTCAACACATCGGCTGCCTTTTTCATGAGATTTGACCGATGGGAAAAGGAGGTGTTCTCCCAATCATTAAAAGCACTTTGAGCCTCTTCAATGGTACCTCTCACTTCCTCGTCGGAATGATTTGGATGAACTTTTAAGGGTTGTTCGGTAGCAGGGTTTATGGCTTGCATGAAACTATTGAATTTTGAATCAGTTAGAAATGTTATAACAAGAGTACGATATAAGAGAATTCAATTTTTATTAAATGACACTATTAGTCTCCTGTATCGAACTCGATTACTATATAATAGAATAACAGAGAGGAATTGTTCCTTTCGCTCACTTTGAATTGGAAATAAGACACTTTAATTTTGTTGTTAAAGCAACTAATATAAAACCACATAGATCATGGAACGCACTGCACTAGCACCCGATGCACAGGAAACCGACTTCATGCCGATCAATGGCACAGATTATTTAGAACTGTATGTGAGTAACGCTAAGCAAGCCGCTCACTTTTACAAGTCTGCTTTTGGATTCCAGTCACTGGCCTATGCCGGATTAGAAACCGGAATCAAAGATCGTGAATCTTATGTGGTCGTCCAGGACAAAATCCGTTTAGTCCTGACCTCCCCTCTTCGCAGCGGTACAATCATTGGCGAGCACATCGATAAGCACGGGGATGGTGTGAAAGTGACAGCTCTCTGGGTAGACGATGCTACAGTCGCCTACAATGAAGCGATGAAACGAGGAGCCAAATCGTTCATGGAGCCAAACACCATTGAAGACAAGTACGGTAAAGTGGTGCAGTCCGGAATACATACGTATGGTGAAGTGGTGCACATCTTCATCGAACGAAAAGACTATAATGGCATTTTCCTTCCGGGCTATCGCGAATGGAAAACTGAATACAACCCCGGGCCGGTTGGATTGAAATATGTAGACCACATGGTAGGTAACGTGGAGCTTGGCGACATGGATAAATATGTGAAGTTCTACGAAGAAGTGATGGGATTCAAGCAAATCATGTCATTCGATGACAAAGACATTTCCACCAAATATACGGCTCTTATGAGCAAAGTGATGAGTAATGGCAATGGAAGAATCAAATTCCCAATCAATGAGCCGGCTGCCGGACTGAAGAAATCACAAGTGGATGAATACCTGGAGTTTTATGAGGGAGCGGGTGTACAGCACATTGCTGTGGCCACTGACAACATCATCCAAACCGTAACCGATCTGAAGAACCGAGGGGTAGAATTTCTGAAGGTGCCTGATACGTACTATGATGTGCTAACAGAACGTGTGGGCGAAATCGATGAAGACATTGATTCCTTAAGACCGCTAGGGATTCTGGTAGACCGTGATGATGAAGGCTATTTGCTCCAAATCTTTACCAAAACGGTACAGGCACGACCAACGATGTTCTTTGAGATCATTCAGCGAAAAGGTGCTACCTCTTTCGGTAAAGGAAACTTCAAAGCCTTGTTTGAAGCGCTGGAGCGCGAGCAAGAGCTGAGAGGAACACTATAAATATTCACCACTAATCACACTGAAGAAAGGAACTCGAGAGGGTTCCTTTTTTTATGAGTGATATATTAAACAGGTATATTTGAAAGGTGGATAACAGGAATTCCTGTTATAATGATGTTGTAGCACATAACTTTCATGACGAAAAAAGAACTACCTAAACTAATCCCCTTCGGAATAGCATCAATTCTTGTACTAACTCATGCATTCCAAACCCTGCTAACACCTGGTTATGTGAACGAAGAGGGGAACGAAGTAACGTATGTAATGGCAGATTCAGTTCTATATGCTGGATTTGGTCTTGCTATCGTTCTAACACTAATATTGGTAAACAAACCAGCTTGGAAGTACGCATTTGCTATCCTAACTGTCTCAACGTTTACTCCTTGGATTAGCTTTTACAATCGGACATTTTCATTTGGTATTGGTTTCATCTCATTTGAGTTAACCGCATTAACTCTTTTAATTCTACATCTAATTCTTAACCCAGAAGTTTTTGCAACTTTCAGAACATCTTTCGGAATTGAACCAGAAACCGAGGAATCTAAAGAACGAAAGTATGAACTATCTGTGAAGGGTTTCGAACGCAGATTTGACAATAAATCAACAGAAGAACTTACGAACATTGTTGAACAAAACTCATTGGTTCCTGAAGCTGTAGAAGCCGCCAAACGCATATTGGAACGGAGATAAACGTGCTACAACAAGCACTAGCAGGCATATGCCGAAGTGCTTTCTACCCAGTTCACTGCAATTTGACCGCTACACTGTCCATTCTGCTAGGTTTATTTCCCCGCCCTTCTTTCCTTTTTTCTGGCTTAAGACTTTCTGTACTCAGTGCTTCGTAGTTGACGTTTGTAGGGGTTGGCCAGTTTCGCTAGCTTAGTGCTCTTTACAACTTGTGGGCATACGCCTGCTAGTTAGACGTTAGCGAGCACTTCTGCAACATGAAGAGACAAATTCTCACGATATTCATCTTGGTACTTTCGGTTCAACTTTCGTTGGCAACTGGTCAACAGGCTGAGTTGATAATTTATGATGGTGATACACTCCAACTCCTTTCTTTGCCATTGGAGGATTATCTTGGTGAGTATGAGCAACGCGAGAAGAAATATCCATTTCTAAATATAACTTGCTCAACTGCTCTCTGGAGAAGCTATCAAGGCGTTTGGAAGTTGGAAGGCGATGAACTCTATCTTGTGGACGTATTCCTATGTGCCAGCAAGGAAATTAGCATTTTCAACAAACTATTTGAATCAGAATCTCCAATAAAAGCTAACTGGTTTAGTGGGAACCTTTTCATACAACATGGCAAGATGCTAAAGTATAATCACTCAGGGTTTGCTCGCTATTTTGAAGAAGAAACAGTCATTAACATTGAACAAGGAAACCTCATAAGTCAACAGCATTATGTCAACGGTTTCAAACCAGACGATAAGAATCTGTCAAGTAATCCTGATACTGTTATGGCTGAGTTCTATAACCGAATTAACTGGAAGGTTTTACCAAAACTATCTAAAGATTATAAAGTCTATGTCGAATTGAAGTTGGGCAAAGTTGACAGCTTAACTATAATTAGAAGCAGTGCTCCCGAACTTTATGAGAAAGAAGTTCAAAGAGTAATTGATGAATTCCCGAAACTAAGAAAGTTCTACTCACGAGGTGAGCCATTAGAGGAAGGCTATATTTTACCAGTTATTTTCACCAATTATCAAAGAAGAAAGTACGCTCGCTAACAAACGATATGGTCGCATGGCCTTGCTTAGTCATTTGCAAAGTGTCTGCAAAACATCCCGCTTATCTGCCGCCAGGAACTTGAAGTGCTTTCTATCACCTTCTGCTCGTGGGAGATTTTACCTGTATGGCGCAGTGCGGGTCACCTTCCTGGCGCGGAAGTTACTTCCGTGCCATTCCTAAACAGTTTACTTATCTCACGAGGTTTTACATTTGATCTATGAGTGAAAAATATAAGATCAAGAATCAGGATAGGATTTACTTTATTACGTTTAGTGTAGTGCAATGGATAAACGTTTTTACCAGGACCGAATACAAGGACCTTATATTAGAAAACTTAAAATATTGTCAGCAGAAGAAAGGGTTAGTAATATACGCTTGGTGTATTATGACCAATCATATTCATTTGATCATAGGACGAAATTCAGATCATAAAATCCAAGACATCATTCGTGATTTTAAGAAGTACACATCTGTAGTGATAACAAAAGCGATTGCTGAAAACCAACAGGAAAGTAGAAAAGAATGGCTTTTGTGGATGTTTGGAAAGTTAGCTGAAAAAAGCAGTAAACATCAGAAATATTGTTTTTGGCAAAATGAATACCACCCTATAGAATTATCAGACAACCAAATGATGAGTCAGAAATTAGACTATATTCATAATAACCCAATTCTTGAAGGGATTGTCCGAGAGCCACAGGATTATTTATATTCCAGTGCTATTGATTATGCCGGAGGATTATGCCGGAGGAAAAGGGTTGCTTGAAGTAGTTTTCATTGAATGAAAAAGCACGGAAGTAACTTCCGCGCTAGATTTGTCAATAGCAAGGCGAATAAAACTGACATCATAATCCCATGGCAAAGTTTATCCTTCCAATAATCTTCTTCTCTCTCATCAACTGCACCCCAAAGAAGAAACCCCTCCCCGATCCGCTGGAAGCAGGATGGAACGATCAGCCGGTGTGTGAAGTGCTGGAAGAGAATGAAAACATGCGTGCACTGAGGTGTACCTTCCCTCCGGGCGTGGGTCATGAGCGGCACTATCACGCTGAACATTTCGGGTATACCATCAAGGGAAGCACGTTCAGAATCACAGATGCCTCAGGTACTAAGGAAGTGAAAGTGCCAACCGGTAGCAGCTTCTACAACGAAAAGATCGAATGGCATGAAGTGCTGAACATTGGTGATAGCACGGCGGTTTTCCTGATTCTGGAACCGAAGTAGGAGAATAAGCTACTCCTTCCCGTTGTAGTTAACAAAGACTTTATCCAAAATACTGATCAAAGTCTCATATTCCTGCTCTGAGAGGTCAGTCCATCCCAGCTTCCTGGATTCTTCCACCGCAGGCGTAGCTTTTCGAATCACATTGTTTCCCTTCGGTGTGATACGTACATGATACTTTCTTCCATCGGTTTTGTCTCGCACCCGCTCCACCAGCTTTTTCTTTACCAGCAGATCTACGATTCGGGAGACCGTCGGTTTATCCCGAAAGCTCATATTCGCCAGGTCCGTCTGGTACATGTCCTGCTCCCCTATCTTAGACAAAATCACCCATTGCTCCGGAGTGATATTTACTTTCTTTTCTTTAAAACGACTGATTAGATCGTGTCGAACAACTTTATAGGTGCGGTCTATGAATGACCCTATTTCTTTGTAGTCTGGCATGGGGCTTTAAAGATATTTAATTTACTGTATGTCCGAAATGACCGTTTATTGAAAAAAATCAAACAAAGGTTGTTATGGGTACTAAAAGCTCAATAACTAAGTTATTTTTGAGTTAATCAACTGCATGGCTTGAAAAAAGTTTTAATCATTATATCCATTTTACTGCTGGCTGGAGCAGGATACTTCACCTACGAGAAATGGGTAAAGCATGCAAACCTCACAATCTGGAGCTTTGTACCCGCAGATGCCGCCATGGTGCTGGAGGGTGAGGTCATGAAAGACCTTCAGACGCTTCAGGGGTATACGGCATGGTCGATCATTGATCAATCCACTGGTTTTGAAAACTTCAGAAGTGGTCTCACTTTCCTGGACTCCATCAATGGTGAAGGAGGATTCAGAGCAGTTTTTGAAAAAGCGCCAGTTCTGGCGTCTGCTCATAAGGTCTCCAGCGAGAATCTTGATTTTCTGTTCATCGTCGAACTTCAAAACATCTCACAAAACACATTTGCAAACGCGACCATCGGCCGACTTCAAAAGCAGGGTTATCGCTTCAAAACCCGAAACTACAATGATTTCAAAATCAGTGAGATCAGCGGTGAGGGGAAGACACTAACCTTCATTTTCTACAAGAATTTTTTCCTGGCAAGCTTTACTCCTTACCTCATTGAGGACGCTATACGGGTGATCAGCGACTCGGAGTTGCCTGCATTCAAAGAGAAGTTTAATGAATTAAAGGATACTGGTGCACAGGGAGTTGTCACTATTCATTTGAATTACGAAAAGGCAGGTGAACTACTCGGAGCATTTACTCCACAAGATCATAATTTTTCCATGACGGCCGGTAATTATGACCTTATGCTGGATTCCTCATTCCTGCAGTTCTCAGGCTTTTCATACGCAGCAAAAAACGGTTGGATAGACACCCATAACGAGCAGCCAGCCACGTTTGATATGGCAGAGGTGATACCTGAAAACACTGCTCATTTATTACATATCACTTCCTCGAATATGACCGGATGGAAGGACAAGCAAGTAGCCTATGTGAGATCCAGGTACCCTGATGTGAAAAACTTACAGGACTCACTGAGGTCTCAATATGATTTTAATGTGGATCAGGTTTTTGACCTGGTAGATGAGGAGATCGGAGTGGCGACACTGGAATCGCCGAGGGCTAGAGACAAACAAAAGCTGATGATTTTGGAAGTTAAAAACATACAGGAGTCATTGAATTTCTTTGGTCAGCTTACCCAGCGAATTGCCCTGGCTAGGGGAGATTCCGTTTATTCCGAGTCTTACAGCGACAATGAGATTCGCTTCCTGGCGATTCGAAATTTTCCTTCTACGCTACTCGGAGACATGGCAGATGGATTTGATCAATGTTTCTATATCAGCTACAGAAACTACCTGATCTTTTCCAATGATCTGCAGGAGTTGAAAAACCTCATTGCGTCGGTTCAGGAAGAAGATACCTGGGGTAAATCCATTCAAATGAATGACTTTTTTAGCCGAACTAACAATGCAGCAAATGTCAGCCTGTTTGTGAATATACCTCGTGCGTGGGATAACATTTCCTCATCCCTGAAGCCCGAATGGCAAGAACATTTCAAGGAAAACACAACCACCTACAGATCCATTGAACTGGCTGCTTTTCAATACAGCTATGTGGATGGTCAGTATTTTACCAACTATACATTTACCCAACCGGTGAAGAGAAGGTCAAGTATACCTAAAACCAATGCCGAAAATGGCGTTCGGTTTGTGAGTGCCCTGACCACCAAACCGTTCCTCGTTCGAACGCATGCGCATAAAGATTTTGACATCATTCTTCAGGACAGCACCAATACGGTCTATTATATGGATCCGAATCAAAATGCGCTTTGGTCGGAAAACATAGAAGAACAAATCGTCAGTGACATCCATGCCATAGACTATTATAAAAATGGTAAGATCCAGTATCTCTTCGCGACTGCTTCGAAGGTATTTATGATTGATCGTACCGGAGCAGCCATCCCGGGCTATCCAAAAGCGCTTCCATCCTCACCTACTATTGAACACTTAAACCTGATCGATTATGATCGAAGCAGAAATTACCGGCTGGCCATCACCGATGCAAACGGTAATATTTATCTCACCGATAAGGACCTGAAACTACTGGATGGCTGGAATCCAAGAAAAATGAATAGAGGCGCACTTGTCCCGATGGATCACGCTCGCTTGGGACGCACGGATGTGATGATATCGCTGCAGCAAAATGGCGTCATCAATCTGATGAACAGACGAGGCGAAAACATGGGCGGATTTCCATTTGAAACGAAGCAGACAATCAGTAAAAACTATTTCCTGCGCCAATCCAATTCACTAAGCAATTCGTCCATCACAGTAATATCTGAGGGAGGAGAGCTAACCGAAATTACACTGGAAGGCGGGGTAATTAAACGCGATCAATTAATTAAAACCAGTGCAGATACGAAGTTTCAACTGATACCTGATACCGGCAAGGAGTCTTTCATCATCATCCGAAATGAAGGAAACACGTATGAGGTGCTGGACGATACCGGCAATCTCCTTTTCAAGAAAGATTACTTATCCCAGGGGCCTATTCTTGTCCAATACTATCAATTTGGTGCAGGCAAAGACCTGGTGATCTTCACAGATGTACAGAATAAGGCGCTTTACATCTACGACAAATCTGGCAATCTGATCACTGGTAATCCGCTCAACTCTGAACATGAAGTAAGTTTGATCTACTCCAGTGCAAAAAGAGAGTTCCAGGTCTTCACCATCTGGGGTGAAAGCCTGGAATTTTATACATTCAGCTATTGATCACCTTACTGGTGACCAGTTGAAATCCGTCGGGATACGATTTATTTGATATTACCTTCAGCTTGGTTGACCCTTCATAATCTCCGAAAAGCCGAACACCATCTCCCAGAATGATCGGATTCACTTTTAGTTTAAGTTCATCGATCATTCCATTTTCCATCAGCCAACCAGCAAACATGCCTCCTCCGCATAGGTAAATATCACTTCCTATCTCGCTTTTAAGCTCACGGATAGTATCCAAATTCATTGGCACCACTTGCACCTGCTCATGAGCACCCTCCAGTTCAAGTGCATTTGAAAAAATGAAATGCTCCATGTGAGGATATGCAGGCTGGCCGGGTTTTAAACCATACTGATAGCCAAACTCATACGTGTTTCTTCCCATGATGACTGAATCAAACGACTCCAGGTCATACTGGTATTGCTCCACCATCTCTCCTCCGATAGCAAACTTGCTGATATCACCTTCTTTTCCGGATATATAACCGTCTAAAGAGGTAGCTACATAGTAAACAATCTTTCTCATAAGCAGTCGGGTTATACTTCAACCGTTTTCCATTTGCCTCTTTTGAAGAGTACGATCGCAATCACCGCATACAGACTGTGACAAAATGCGATGCAGAAAAAGACCCCATCAGCGCCCCAATCATTCAAGACAGACAGATAATACGATAGCGGAATTTGGATAGCCCAAAACACTACTATATTGATCCATAATGGTGTAAGCGTATCTCCGGCACCATTAAATGCCTGGCCAATGACCATACCATAAGCGAAGAATATGTAACCGAAGCAGATAATCCTGAGCGCACTTTTAGCAGTTTCGAGTACAATACCGGATTGGTCAAAGATGCCGAGCACCTGGTCTGCAAAAATGGAAAACACAATTGCCACGGAAACTAGAAATATCGTATTCCACTTAGCCGTACGCCATACCGAGGTTTCTGCACGATCAGGTTTTTTGGCACCTAGATTTTGTCCCACCAGTGTTGCCGCGGCATTTGCCATTCCAAATGACGGCAGAAGTGTAAACACGATCACCCGAAACGAGAGTTGATAACCAGCTACCGCCTCAGTGCCAAACTCTGCTACAATTCGTACCAGGAAAAGCCAACTTAACGTCTCGACCAGGAATTGACCTATTCCGGCAGATCCAATCTTAATGATTTCAACGACGGTTTTGATTCGAACCACAAAATTTTTGACTGTAAGCCTGATCAGTGAACTGCCGTTGAAAATATGAACAAGCTGATAAACCACACCTATGGACCGACCTGTGGTCGTGGCTATAGCCGCTCCTTCCACACCCATGGCAGGAATTGGCCCCAGACCAAAGATGAAAATAGGATCGAGTACAATATTCAAAAGATTGGCCAAAAGCAGGGATTTCATCGCGATGGATGCATTGCCAGCACCCCGAAAAACGCCATTGATAAGAAATATCAAGATAATGCTCAGATTACCTGCGTACATAATTTTCGTATAGCCAACTCCTTCTGCAATAAGATCGAGCTCCCCTCCCATCAGGGTTAGGATTTCCTCTGCGTAAGCAAAACCGACTATACCGAATAAAACACCGATTGTAATGGATATAAGGATAGCTTGAAAAGCAGCATCTGCTGCCCTAACTAACCTTTTTTCACCTACTCGTCGGGCAACAATAGCCGTGGCAGCCATGCTTAGACCTACAGCTAATGAATATATAATCATCAAAGGCGTCTCAGTCAAAGCCACTGTGGCAATTGCATTAACGCTTATACGGGAAACAAATATCATGTCCACAATAGCGAAAAGTGATTCACCAATCATTTCTGCGATCATGGGAATTGACAATAGGATAATTGCACGATTGATACTACCAGTCGTGAATTCAGTTTCATTGCCCTTTAGGGCGGATATAAAGAGTTTGATAACTCTGGATAGAGAGAATGATTCTTTCGTCATTTCTAAATGAATTAGATGTGTTGAACCGTGCAAATAGAGCGACGGCCTAATAAATTGTTAAGAAATAGAAACGGATAGTTTGAGATACCCAGCCTTGGGGTTACCCTCGGATGTGTGAGGGTGTGGTATTTACAATCTCAGCGAATAGAATCATAAGGATGCAATAGTAGTGATTTTTTCATTTTAATGGCACAAATCGGATAAGAAAATTTCTAAATTGAGTATGATTTCTTTGTTTCCTTCAAAACTGTCTATCTGCATACACACCCTATGCAAATTGGATTTTAAATAGGGCTACTTAAAAAAATAGAGCTTCATCCCCCGTTTTTTTAGTGATTAACCACGCAAAGAGGTTGATCCAACTTAAGGCCACCTCCAACGATAATCTTCTTAAAATACAATTCATATCTGTATAATTGATTATTTTGGCACCTTAATGGAACACGACTACAGCCTGCTAGTAGAAAACCTAAAAGGAAGAAGGTACGATGAAGCCTTGCGCGAGCCTGTACTTTCAGATGCATTTCATCAATCCGGCTATTCGGATTGTCTGTTATATGCATTGGAGTCGATGGTGGAAATAGATGCTTCCTATGCATATAAGGTTTATGCCAATTCCCGCAGAATCCATGAAATAATCGCCAAATCACTCAAAAAACGTGGCTATGATGTGGATTATCGCTACCAGGGAGCATTGAAAACATACTCCAATATTTTGCTATACGGAGATGTGGAGATTATTGTGATTAAGAAAAACCTATCTGAAAAGCCACATCAGGACATGCAAACTCTCGCCATGGACTTGTTAGAGGTCCTCAGAAAAGATCCAACGTTTAAGTCTGTGGATTACAGCGACAAGACCCGCATCAGGATCACGGCCCAAAAACCAACCTGCGAGATTGATGTACTCCCTTCCATGTGGATCAACAGTGCTGAATACCTGAAGACCAAAAATGAGATTTATCGGGGAATTGCAGAATTTGATTTTAAAAACAAAAAGGTCAAGAAGTACCTACCTTTCCTAAACATTGCGCGAATCAATTCGCGGGACCAACGCACCAATGGAAACCTTAAAGCCATGTCCCGGCTATTGATGACTTTGCGGGCTGACTCAGAAGAAAAAATAAACCTTCGCGATTCCGAGATAAACGCTATCCTTTATAATATGCCGGTAGAAGAGCTTGCAGCTCCGATGAATAAGATATTGACACTTTTGCCAAAGGTTTCAGCGAGGCTGGAAAAGCTTTCGACTGATACTGCATATTTCAGTCAGATGCTCTCCCCTGCAGAAAAGGATCGTGTATTTGCCGGCAGACCTGAAAAGCAACAGGAAATACGTAAGTTAAACTCCTCACTTTCCCTGCTAATATCTGACCTTAAAAATGACCTCAGTGCCCAGAACAAAACACTAAGTTCTGAAATTGAGTACCTGGAAGCTTAAATCAATCCGGCACGTTTGAGCAATGCCTCCGGTGTAGGCTCCTGCCCCCTAAATCTTTTGTAAAGCTCCATCGGGTGTTCTGTACCTCCTTTGCTCAGGATATTTTCTTTGAAGGAAGTAGCGGTTTCCTTATCAAAAACTCCGTTCTGCTGAAACAAGGAGAACGCATCGGCATCCAATACCTCTGCCCACTTGTAGCTGTAGTATCCGGCCGCATATCCACCAGCAAAGATGTGCCCAAATTGAGCACTCATATTCGTTCCTTCCACTTTAGAAAATAGCTCCGTTGGTGCGAAAGCCTTGTCCTCGAAAGCCCCCACATCTGTAATTTCGTTAGCCTCTTCAGTAGAAAGGCTATGCCACGCCATATCAAGCAGTCCAAAACTAAGCTGACGGACAGTTGCATAGGCCTCATGGTAAGTGGCTGATTTTTTGATCCGGTTGACCAAATCCTCCGGTATCAACTCTCCTGTTTTATAATGTTTGGCAAACAAATCAAGGCATTCCTTTTCATAGCACCAGTTTTCCATGATCTGGGATGGTAGCTCCACAAAATCCCAATAGACACTTGTTCCTGATAAACTCTGGTAAGTTGTATCTGCCAACATACCGTGTAGCGCATGGCCAAATTCATGAAATAATGTGCTCACCTCGTCAAATTTCAGGAGCGATGGATGATTGGCTGATGAAGGAGTGAAATTGCATACAATACTAACCTGTGGAATCACCCGCTTTCCATTCTGAACGTATTGATTTCGATAAGACGTCATCCACGCACCGCCACGCTTACCGTCTCTTGGAAAAAAGTCCGCAAGAAATACGGCAATCACTTCTCCTGTATCACCCTGAACCTCGTAGGCTTTCACATCTTCGTGATAAACCTCAAGCTCTTCACTCAGCTTAAATGTGATACCAAATAGTTTTTCAGCGGTTGTAAACACCCCATCAATCACATTTTCCAACTTAAAGAAGGGCTTTACAAGCTCATCATCCAATTCGTACTTTTCCTTCCGCAGTTTCTCAGAATAGTATGCCCAGTCCCATCGTTGCAACTCAATATCATCACCTTGTGATTTTATGAAATTTCTAATTTCCTCTACCTCTTCTTTAGCTTTCGGTAAACTTTTTTCCAGCAGATCATTGAGAAACTCAATTACCTTTTCGGGTGATTCTGCCATTCGTTGCTCCAAAATGTAATGCGCAAAGGTCTGGTAGCCCAGCAAGGATGCCAGCTCTGCCTTCAGTCTGATGGTTTTAAGAATCAGCTCCTGATTGTCTCGGTCATCTCCCTTGAAGCATTTTGTCATATACGCTTTATACAGCCGCTCGCGCAACGATCGATTGTCAGCATACTCCATGAATGGGATATAGCTTGGCGCTTGCAGTGAGAATACCCATGCATTCGGTTTGCCCTTTTTATTCGCCAGATCCTTTGCACGGTCCTTTACGTCATTTGGAAGTCCGGATAGATCATTTTCATCTTCAATAACCAATTCATATCCGTTTGTTTCGGCAAGGAGGTTCTCAGAAAAGGTCAAGGATATCTTTGACAGCTCTATACTTATCTCCTTAAAACGAGCCTTTTTTTCAC
Source organism: Ekhidna sp. (assembly GCF_965221965.1). GTDB lineage: Bacteria > Bacteroidota > Bacteroidia > Cytophagales > Cyclobacteriaceae > Ekhidna. Next base: position 1,236,147 of record NZ_OZ244926.1, on the reverse strand, counting down.
CCTCAAGCTCTACCCCTCTACGCACAAAATCCAGATAGGTCTCATCCAGCAATTTCTCCTGCTCCTTCGTCAAGTCGAGGGATTCGCGTTGCTGGTAGACTGCTTTTACCCGATCGAACAATTGCTCATTCTGTTTTACCTCGCTATTGAACGCCGAAAGTTTCGGAGAAATATCCTGTGCTATTTTTTGAAGTTCATCAGTGGTTTCGGCAGAATTCAGATTGAAAAGAATAGATGAATTGCGTTGAAGCTTTTCACCGCTGTAATCAAGTGCTTCTATCGTATTATGAAAGGAAGGTGCTTCCTCATTGTTTATAATCTGATTGATTTCCTCTTTCGCCTCACCCAGTGCTTTCTCTATGGCTTCCGTGTAATCTGCCACAGAAATCCTTGAAAAAGGCGGTAATTCATATTTAGTTTGGAATGATGATAAAAGCGGGTTTGACATCTGTTTTAATCGTTATATTTCAAAATGAACGGCAAAGGTAATTGCCGCTGAGGATTACTTTTGCAAAGAAACAACCTGACATATGAGATTCGTTCTATCGGTAGCTATTTTCTTTTCTCTTTTATGCGTTCATGCTCAGGATGAGGCTTTCGTTGATCTGACAAGTCCACATGGGGCTGTGAAAACTTTCATGGACAACTCCCAGCCGGAAAACCGGAACGACTCATTGGCTTCACTCCCATTTAAGACAGCAGATCGGACTTTTCCGCAAGCAAAGAAATCCGCTATTAAATTCAAGCGAATCCTGGATGGAAGGGGTATATTGATTTACCTGGATGAAATCCCAAAAGCAAATTCATATACTGATTCTCTCAGCAATAAAAACAAATATGTGCTGCTGGAAGACTACCCCAATATTTTTCTGCTTAAAGCCTCAAACAATAAATGGTACTTTTCTGATGCCAGTATTGATCGGATAGATGAACTATACGAGGAGACCTTTAGGTTCGGTACTGGTGAGCTGATCAACCTGCTACCGAAACTTTTAGGAACAAAAAAGATTCTTGGGCTTTATGCTTATCAATATGCTGCAATATTCATTCTAGCTCTGATAAGTACTCTTGTCTATAAAATCTTTGCGTTTTTTACCGAACGCATTTTCAGACGGGTTGTTAAGCGATTTGGGTATGAGGGAGAAACCTCTGAAAAGTATCTATGGCAGATTGCACGTCCTACCAGTGTATTCATTATTGTCTTACTGCTGCTCCTGGTTACTCCGGCTTTGCAACTTCCAATTGAATATTCGAGATATGTAAATATCATTTTAAGAGTGATGGTACCCTTATTTGGGACCGTAATTGCCTACCGATTAGTCACAATCGCCAGCATTTACCTTGCCCGAATGGCTCAGAGCACAGAAAGCACCCTTGATGATCAATTAGTTCCTCTCCTTCGAAAAACACTTAAGACATTCGTGATCATTACAGGTACGCTGCTTATTCTTGACAACCTGGATGTTCCGATCCTTCCATTATTAACTGGTCTTTCTATAGGTGGTTTAGCTTTTGCTTTGGCCGCACAGGACACCATCAAAAACTTCTTTGGGTCGGTGATGATTTTTATTGACAAACCGTTTCAGGTCGGTGACTGGATAACGTCTAATGATGTAGATGGTACTGTGGAAGAAGTGGGCTTTCGTTCCTCCAGAATCAGAACATTTAGAAACTCGGTCATCTATGTCCCCAATAGCAAATTGGCAGATAATACCATAGACAACCATGGCTTAAGGAAATACCGTCGCTTTTTTACTAATATATCTATCACCTATGATACTCCGCCTGAAATGATTGAGATTTTTGTAAAGGGGCTAAGACAAATTGTAGAAGACCACCCTAAAACCTGGAAGGACAATTACCATGTCTATTTTAATGAAATGGCCAATAGCTCACTGAATATCATGTTCTATATTTTCTTCAATGTCCCAACATGGGCGGAAGAACTGCACTGCAGACATGAAATCCTAATGAGTATCATGAAGCTTGGAAAAGAATTAGGAGTCAATTTCGCATTCCCTACTCAGACATTGCATATCGAAAATTTACCGGGACAGCCTTCACTTTCTCCTTCTTATTTATCCGGTCAGGAAGCAGAGACGAAGTTGCAGACGTTTTTTAAGAAGAACTGATCTGCCTAGTTACTCCCTGAGGCTGTTAAGTGATGACCTTTTACCCAGTCAAATCGATTAAATTCCAATAGTCTGGTCTCGGTTTCATCGTTGAAAATTTCTTCGATAACAATAAAATGCCGATGGTCGTCTGCTGCAATATATCCCAGCATGATATACTCCCATTCGTTTCCATCCCACATGAATTTCAGGATATGAATGGATACAACCTCCTCACCATGACCATACTGTTCAATTAGCTCCTCTCGTTTATTTTCATCTGAAACATAATGAGCGGTTTGTTCCCAAAGTTCATTATGCCCAATGTAGGCATGAATGGTTAAGTCTCCGTCCAGTTTCGTATGATCATGTTTATGCTTGATCTTAAAATGATCAAAAGCATGGACTTGTGGATCGCTCACATAATAGCCAGAATAATATTGAGCGAAAGCATAAGATGTGAGTAAAGACAGTAGAAGTACGGTGAAAGTTTTCATTGCTATTCGATATTAGGTGGTAAAATGAATAGCTGATTGATAGCGCAAGGATATAACTATTTATAGTTTTCAGCCCTTACTAATAGGTGATTGATACTTATACTTCGACAAAACCAAGAGTAGCTTCAATAAAAGGATTATTGAATCCATTCGTGGCGAGGAACTTTAATTAATAAATTCGCTCTTTCTCTGAATAATAATAAATCTACATATGAAGTTCGGAACAAAAGCACTTCACGCAGGTATTGAACCGGATCCATCCACCGGAGCAATCATGACTCCCATTTTTCAAACATCCACTTATGTTCAGGAAGAGCCAGGTGTTCATAAAGGATACGAGTACGCAAGAACAAAAAACCCTACACGCGATGCGCTAGAAAAAAATCTGGCGGCTCTGGAAAACGCACAGTTTGGAAGGTGTTTTGGGTCTGGCATGAGTGCCACAGAAACAGTAATCAAAACTCTGAATCCCGGCGATGAGGTAATCAGTACCTCCGATCTTTATGGTGGCACTTACAGGTTGTTTACCAAGGTATTTGCTAAATACGGTATCAAATTCACATTTGTGGATATGCGAGATGTAAGCAATATCGAAAGGGTAATCACCAATAAAACGAAACTGATTTGGGTAGAGACCCCAACCAATCCCATGATGAACATTCTGGACATCAGGGCAATTGCAGATTTGGGACGAAAGAAAAATGTAATGGTGGCGGTGGATAACACTTTTGCCTCACCTTATCTTCAAAACCCATTGGACCTTGGTGCTGATATTGTGATGCACTCAGTTACAAAATACATTGCTGGTCACTCGGATGTGGTGATGGGATTCCTTGGAACAAATGATCCCGTAGTGGATGAGAGGTTTGCTTTCATTCAAAACTCCAGCGGAGCAATACCTGGTCCGCAGGATTGCTTCCTGGTTCTGCGAGGAATCAAAACACTTCACATACGTATGCAGCGTCACTGCGAAAATGGAGAACGGATAGCCAATTATCTTAAAAACCATCATAAGGTAGAAAAGGTATTCTGGCCTGGTTTTGAAGATCACCCCAATCATGAAGTAGCAAAAAGCCAAATGAGAGGATTTGGTGGAATGATTTCGTTTATTCAGAAAGAGGATACGATTGAACAAGCCAATAAAACACTTAGAACTTTTAAGATTTTCAGTCTTGCCGAATCATTGGGGGGTGTGGAGTCGCTTGTAGGCCATCCTGCCAGCATGACTCATGCCAGTGTGCCGCGGGAACAGCGCCTGTCTGTTGGATTGACCGATTCGTTAATTAGGCTGAGCGTTGGAATTGAAGACGTAGATGATCTGATCGCAGACCTTGAACAAGCCATCGGATAAAAGTTGATTCTAACAAAACAATAAACCCCGCTCTTGCGGGGTTCTTTATGCTTAGTCGAAAAGACTTGTTTTTTCGGGATTAGTTGTGAATTGTGGTATGAAGATAGTGACTATATTCGGTGAAATAGATTCAATTTCGATCAATAGGTATTAGAATCTACTCATTAGGTTAATTACTCGATAAACGTAAAAATGAACAAACTTATAAAAGCCATAAATCAGATAATCCATTCATTGATGATGCAGCTAGCATTTCATCATTTCAAGAAAAATCTGGCATTACTGGCAGTTTGGTTCATTATTGTTGCTGCATTTACAGGGGGACTTGGCAAAGTTTACGGGATACATTATTTGTTCCTGGATCCGGAGTATTTAGGCAGGGTGGGCTTCTGGAGTTTTTACATTGTTGGTATTGCCTTTGGAAACCTGATTATGGCGTGGCATATCACTACCTATATTTTAGATGGTCACAGGTTCCGGTTTGTGGGAACCTTGCAGCGGCCATTCACTAAATTTTCTATTAATAATAGCCTTATTCCACTAATCACTCTCATCGTATATATCATATTTCTCATACGATTTCAGGTTGAAAACGGACTTGCGGAAACTACAGATATTCTTCTTTTTGTGATTGGTTTGATCTTGGGGATTGTCACCATGCACCTTTTAATGATCGTATATTTCCGATTCACAAATAAAGACATATTCATATACCTGGCCGGCTCGCTCGATAAGCGTCTGCGTAAGAGCGGACTTAGTCGTGATCGGGTCATGAAAAAAATTCAGGAGAACAAAGCTGACAGATACAATGTCACAAATTATCTGGATCTTAATTTGAAAGTAAGATCAACTGAACATATTGTCGATTTTGGTAACAAAGAAGCAATCATTCGTGTGTTTGATCAAAACCACTTCAACTCTGTAGTGGTGGAATTATGCATCATTGGAGTCATTTTGCTGCTCGGCTTTTTCATGAATATCGAGTTTCTTCAAATACCGGCAGCAGCAAGTTCACTCCTAATCTTTGCTATCGCTGTAATGCTTGTTGGTGCCATCAGCTATTGGTTCAAAGGATGGGGATTGACTTTTGCCTTTGGGATATTTATGCTCGTTAATACCGGAGTGAAAACTGGTCTGGGTAAAGGTGTGAATCAGGCCACTGGTTTGAATTATGATACTGTAAAAACGGAATACACCATTGAAAATCTTGTCCGCATTCATTCGAAAGAACAGTACGTTCATGATCGGCTGCACATGTTGGAAACACTTGAAAAATGGAAGGCTAAATGGAAAAATCCAAAAGAACAGAAAATGGTATTCCTATGTGTGAGTGGTGGTGGCCAACGTGCAGCTCTATGGACCGTTAATTCACTATTAAAAGCTGATAGTGCCCTCAATGGTCAACTCATGGATCAAACCTTTCTGATCACGGGAGCTTCGGGTGGAGTAATTGGAGCAGCGTATTATCGAGAGGTTCAAAGACAAATTTCAAACATCGCCTTAAAGGCAGAGAGAAAAGAGCTAATCTCCAGGATTGGCAAAGACAACCTTAACCCTGTTATTTTCGGATTGCTAGTCAATGATCTTTTTTTCAAAATCAGGCAACACGAGTATGCCGGCAGAACATACAGTGTAGATCGGGGGTTTGTGTTTGAACAAAATTTGAACAAAAACCTTGGACAGACTCTTGACAAACAAATAAGTGACTATCAACTGGCTGAGGCAAATGCAGAAACCCCGACATTGATTATGTCTCCTACTATTGCCAATGATGGTAGAAAACTTTACATCTCATCACAACCCATCTCTTATATGGGTGTATCTTCTTCGGTATTGGATGGAAATGAAGCAAACATTCGTGGAGTTGATTTTCAAGCACTATTTAGACATAACGAGCCCGAAAACCTAAGTTTTCTTACTGCACTCAGGATGTCCGCCAGCTTTCCTTACATCACCCCAAACATCAGTCTTCCTGCCGACCCACGTGTAGAAATTATGGATGCAGGGATTTCCGATAATTTTGGTGTTTCAGATGCTATCAGGTTTGTGAATGTATTCAAAGACTGGATAACAGAGAATACCGGAGGTGTGGTATTCCTTGTTGTGAGAGATACGAAATCAAATGCACCAATAGAAAAAAGACCAAACCCCTCAGTAATAGATCGTTTGACATATCCAATAGCTAGTGTATATAATAACCTCACTAACATGCAGGATATCAACAACGATTTTCGCCTGGAACAAATGAAGCTATGGTTTGAGGGAGAAATGGATGTTGTAGAAATAGCTTATGATTCGTTCGAAAAAGACAAACAGGTTTCGGATGTGGAACGAGCCTCTCTTAGTTGGCATCTAACCGCCAAAGAAAAGCAACATATTATCAACAACATCAATATTGAAAGCAATAAAAAAGCGATCAGGAAATTACAGGATCTGCTTAAAAGCTCATCAAATCCTTAAATCTTGAAGTTTGGCGTCTACTCACCTCCACTTCAGTTCCATCTTTTAGATATAGTCTGATGGTTCCACTAAACCATGGCTCGATCTTGTCAATCCATTTCATATTTACAATCTGCTGACGGTTGGCTCTGAAAAAAACCTTTGGATCAAGCCTGCTCTCCATGTATTGGAGTGTTTTAGGAATCATCGGCTTGTGTTCATCGAAATAAATGCGCGTATAATTGTCCCAAATTTCAAACAATCGAACATCTCTCAAAGTCACGAACCAACACTTCTCACCGTCCTTTACAAACACCTGACTATTCACGTTCAGCACATCCTTCGGTTCGTCGAGCTTTTCCAGGTTTTCCCTCACTCGTTGAAGTGCAAGAGCTAAACGATCATCTGTAACAGGTTTTTTTAGATAATCCAGCGCATTATAGTCAAACGCCTTAATAGCATATTCACTGTACGCTGTTGTGAAAACAATTTGCGGTACCTCATCCAACATCTCCAGCAATTCAAACCCATTTTTGTCCGGCATCTGAATATCCAGAAATACAAGATCAGGCTTTAACTCCTCTATTTTCTTTTTAGCCTCATCTGCATTCTCAGCCTCCTCAATTATTTCTACATCTTTATAATTTTTCAACAAAAACTGGAGTTCCTGCCGAGCCAACCTGGTATCATCTACAATTATCGCTTTCATTTTTCTATTGGTAGTTTAAGTCTGGACCGAACCATGTTTCCCTGTTCAAATAACTCAAGATCCGGCTCATTATCAAATAGTATCCGAACTCTTTCAGTGGCATTTCTTAAGCCAATTCCATTGCCTAAGTTCTTCTTGAGTTTTCCTGTGTTACTTACTTCAAGAACCAGATCATCACCCTCCTGATCAATTGAAATCAGAATATCCCCGCCATTTTTTACCTGTGAAATGCCATGTTTGATCGCATTTTCAGCCATTAACTGAATCAGCATTGGAGGGATTTTGCAACGACTCAAATCCTTGTTGGGAAGGATTTCATAGTGGAGCCGGTTTTCATAGTGGATGCTCTCCAACTCAAGGTATTTATTTACAATTTCAAGCTCCTCCTCTACGGTTACTTTCTCATTATCATTGAATTGGATACTGTACCTTAGGAGCTCGGATAGATGCGATACCATATCACGGGCTTTCATATGATCCTCCAGAATGAGTGCACGAATATTATTTAGTGCATTGAATAAGAAGTGGGGGTTGATCTGAGCTTTTAAAGCAATCAGCTCAGCGTCTTTTACGGCCGTCTGAAGTTGCCACTTTTCCACTTCTTCTTTCTTGTAATTTCTAAAAAAATAGATGATCAGATAGACGGCTGTCCACAAGCAGAAATAAACAAACGTCTGAAATGAGAAAAGTAAAAAAACCGTCGGACTTATTTTGTCTAATGGAATAATGTCAGTCGTCAAAATGGTGTAACCAACCGTGATGCCATTTGCTAATAAAGCCAGAATGACCAACGCTGGTAATAGCCTGACTATCAATTTCTTAATTTTCAACTTCAGCCAGCCTTCCAGCTTCATTTTATATCGAAGTAAATGAGTGGAAAGAAGCATTACCACGGCACTGAAAAACTGGGCTAAAATCACCCAGACATCTACATTTTCATAGAAAAGAAGAGCGATGATCACTCCAATCATTCCGTACATAAACCAACCGATTGATTGGAAAAGCCAATATGATGTATTTCTGGTCATCTATCAGATTTGGTAATGCAAATAAAGCAGCCTTTCTATTCCTTCACGAAAGCTTTGAAGCGAATGGTCATAAGCCACAGATGAATGGAAATAAAAAGGCCCATCCATCATATGATGAATGGGCCGGTTTTGAGAACTTAATTTTCTTAAAGAAATTTCTCTACCGGAGTGTAAGGCATGTCAAAAGCATCTGCCACACCTTTATATACAACCTCTCCGTTAATCACATTCAATCCAAGCTTTAATTCCTCATTATCGTTACACGCTTGTTTCCAGCCCTTGTTCGCCAATTGAATAGCATAAGGCAAAGTAGCATTGGTTAGAGCCAACGTTGATGTGTAAGGAACAGCACCAGGCATATTAGCCACACAGTAGTGCACAACATCGTCGATAATGAAAGTCGGGTCCTGGTGTGTAGTTGGTTTACACGTCTCAATACAACCACCCTGGTCTACAGCTACGTCCACCAGGACAGTCCCCGGCTGCATTTCTTTCAGCATGTCTTTAGTAATCAAATGAGGTGCTTTAGCTCCCGGAATCAGAACCGCTCCAATGATAAGGTCGTGAGTTGAAATCAACTCTCTGATGTTGTATTCGCTACTCATGAATGTATTCACATTGGCTGGCATCACATCATCTAAATATCTTAGACGCTGCAAGTTCAAATCCAGGATGGTTACATCTGCTCCCATTCCTGCAGCCATTTTGGCGGCATTGGTACCAACGACACCCCCACCTAAAATCATCACTTTAGCAGGACGAACACCAGGAACACCGCCAAGAAGAATTCCTCTTCCCTTAAGCGGTTTTTCCAAATATTTTGCTCCTTCCTGCACTGCCATTCTTCCGGCTACCTCAGACATTGGGATCAATAGAGGAAGTGATCGATCTGCCTTTTCTACGGTTTCATATGCCAGACATACAGCCCCACTCTCAATCATTGCTTTAGTCAGGGGTTCATAAGAAGCAAAGTGGAAGTAGGTAAAAATGAGCTGATCCTTCTTACAAAGCTTATATTCAGGTTCAATCGGTTCTTTCACCTTCATGATCATCTCAGCTATTTCATAAATTTCCTCGATGGTTGGAAGAATTTTAGCTCCTGCCTCTATGTATTGCTCATCTGTGAATCCACTTCCATTGCCTGCAGTCGACTGGATGTAAACCTCGTGACCTCTTTTGGTAAACTCGACCACACCTGAAGGGTCTACAGCCACCCTGTTTTCATTGTTTTTAATCTCTTTTGGGACGCCTATTATCATGGTATTAATTGTTATGGAATAGCAAATATAGGAACTGCAACCAAGAGAGAAACCACCATTATGAAATACGAAAGAAGCAGAGATAAAAATATGATTTTATCGATATTAAATTATTAAAAATTAAATTAAACAGAATTTTATTCTTAATAAAGACAAACAAAATACCACTACTATAGTTTTATATGGTATTTTAATCTTTTATAAGTGCGTAATTTTTCGTACTTTTGAAAGTGGCAAATTGTATAAGTTCTTAAACATTCATCATTATGAGCGAGGCGAAAAACAAAACCAAAGTACCGGTATCAAAGAAGGAAATTCTAAATGATTATAAACTAGCCGTAGAAAGCAGGGAAGCAAGCCTGATTGGGCGAAAGGAAGTTTTCATGGGAAAGGCCAAGTTTGGAATCTTCGGAGATGGTAAAGAGGTGCCTCAAATCGCGATGGCCAAGTACTTTCAAAATGGGGACTGGAGATCTGGTTATTATCGCGATCAAACGTTTATGATGGCCATTGGCCAGCTCAATACACAGCAGTTTTTCGCACAATTATATGCTCACACGGATGTAGAAGCTGATCCTGCGTCAGCCGGAAGAATGATGAATGGACACTTCGCCACCCGTTATCTAAATGATAAAGGTGAATGGCTAACTCAAACCGATAAAAAGAACAGCAGTGCAGATATCTCCCCTACTGCCGGTCAAATGCCGAGATTGCTTGGTCTCGCATATGCATCCAAGCTTTATAGAGGAAACAAAGACTTGAGTGAGTTTGAGGATTTTTCCATAAAAGGAAATGAGGTGGCATTTGGAACCATCGGAAACGCATCCACCTCAGAAGGTCACTTTTGGGAAACGATGAATGCTGCAGGCGTATTACAGGTGCCAATGGTATTGTCTGTTTGGGATGATGAGTACGGCATTTCTGTTCCTCAGAAATATCACACAATCAAAGAAAATATCTCTGACGCCTTGATTGGTTTTCAAAGCACGAAAGACAAGCCCGGGTTTGAAATATTTAAGGTAAAAGCCTGGGACTACCCTGCCCTATTAGATACCTATAGAAAAGCGGTGGAGGTCTCCAGAAAAAAACACGTCCCTTGTTTGATTCATGTAATAGAGGTAACACAACCGCAAGGTCACTCTACATCAGGATCTCATGAGAGATATAAATCCAAAGACAGACTGAACTGGGAAAAGGAACATGACTGCATTTTGAAGATGCGGGAATGGATAGAGAGTGAAAATCTAGCAAGTTCAGAAGAGCTTGATGCTCTTGAAAAAGAAGCAAAACAAGCTGCAAAACAAGCCAAAGATCTGGCATGGAAAGCTTACAGCCAGGACATCAAAATAGACGTAGAGGAAGCCTTAAATCTTATAGATAAGGCTGGCATCTCATCTTCTAAAAAAGAGGAGATTTCCAAAACAGCTAATGAATTAAGAAAAGAGCTTAATCCTGAGAAGTCCAATATTGTCCGAGCGACTAAGCAAACACTTCGACTCCTCAAGAATGAAAGTTCAAATGAAAAACAAACACTAGTCAATTGGCTTAACGAGAAGTCTGAATTATACTCCAAACAGTTTAACTCCAAGCTTTACAGTCAATCGGCAGATTCAGCTTTGAATATAGAGACCATTCCTGCAGAGTACTCAGAGTCAAGTGAGCTGGTCGATGGGCGAGAGGTACTGAACGCCTGCTTTGATAATCTTCTTAAAAACGACCCTAGAATATTCGCTTTCGGTGAGGACGTGGGTAAAATCGGTGATGTAAATCAAGGTTTTGCAGGACTTCAGGAGAAATATGGAGAGCTGAAAGTCACTGACACTGGAATTCGCGAAACAACAATCATAGGTCAGGGAATTGGTGCTGCGATCAGAGGATTAAGACCAATAGCAGAAATTCAGTACCTGGATTATTTACTTTATGCAATTCAAACTTTATCTGATGATTTAGCTACACTTCAGTACCGAACCTATGGTGGCCAAAAAGCACCACTTATCATCAGAACGAGGGGTCACCGATTAGAAGGTGTATGGCATTCAGGCTCTCCGATGGGTATGATCTTAAATTCACTCAGAGGTATGTATGTCTTGACGCCAAGAAACATGACACAAGCTGCAGGATTCTACAATACATTGTTACAGTCTGATGACCCTGCACTTATCATCGAATCGCTTAATGGTTACAGGCTGAAGGAACGAGTACCAAGTAATTTAGCCGACTTCAAACTCGCACTTGGCGAACCAGAAGTTCTTAGAGAAGGAACTGATGTAACGATCGTTACTTATGGTTCTACTTGCCGAATTGTCTTGGAAGCAGCTAACCAACTTGCGGAGGAAGGCATTGATGTTGAGGTGATAGATGCACAATCCCTGATTCCATTTGATCGACCTCAGATGATTGTTAAGTCATTAGAAAAAACGAATCGACTGGTAGTTGTAGATGAAGATGTTGAAGGTGGCGCGTCTGCATTCATTCTTCAACAAATCCTGGAGAGGGACAATGGCTATTTCCATTTAGATTCAAAACCAACAACTATCAGTGGGAAGAATCACAGGCCAGCTTATGGTAGCGACGGGGATTACTTTTCTAAACCAAACATAGAAGAGGTATTTGATAGAATATACGCATTGATGTCAGAGGCTAATCCTAAAAAGCATCCGGGACTTTATTGAGTGATAGTGACGTCTTCCAAGAAAAAATATCCTGTACTAACCGTATTACTTTGATTAAGATCCTGATCAATTATATAAAATTCCAACTTAATAGGGTTTAGTCCAAGAACAATTCTAAACGCATTGGATTTCATTCCATAGCTAATTACCCCCTCATTACCATCCGGGTCAAAAACAGGAATTCGTGCATTAAAAGGATCTGTGCACGCATTGAGCTTTTGCTCAAAGTCAATTAATTGCTCATCTCCATTTGGCAATTGTTCATAAAACTTAATTATAAAATTATAATAAGTATCATTTGGTAAAATGAATCCACGAAAAGTTTCACTACTCAATTCATCCAAATCGGGACCTATTTCTTTTGGAGAAAAGAAAGTAAAATCTAAATAATTATCACATTCTGAAGCGCCATCTCTAGGGTCATTTTCTCCGATACGTTTAAAATTTCCTACAATCTGAAATTCATTTACTATAACACTTCTCGTTTGATTAGGTCCATCCCTTAACGTTACCAACCTTGGCAGGAAACTAATTGGAGCAGTTATATACGGAGGATTATATGCACTAGTATCTAACAACAATGAAGTATCTCCATCTAAAACGGCATCAGCAAAATGAAATGGGGGTCCAATATCAGTATCTGGATCAAGCCCAATATTCCCATTCCCATCCTTAAAAGTAAAGGTCACTACAAGTGAATCTTGATCCAGTTCTTTATCATAAAATACAACATCTTCAAAAGTGATGCTTGGAGTATCCGGAAAAACATCCTTTTCGAAGCACCCTGTAAGTGCCAATACCGAAATAAACCAAATACTTTTGAGGAGTCTTTTCATACGGATAATAACAAAATTAATCTACAATGCCCCTAATTGAACAAACCTATGAGTTTTGTTGATGAATTCAGACATAAGATTTACGAAATAAACGAAGAAACATTTCTTGATAGTTCACTAGCTGCCTTTGAATATCAATATTCTCAATGCACTATTTATCAAAGCTTCTGCAACTATCTAAACAAAACACCAAAAAATGTTAAACGTTTAACTGATATCCCTTTTCTACCTATCGAGTTCTTCAAAAATCATGCTATAAAGAGTGGAAATTGGGATGCATCAAAAATTTTCAAAAGTAGCGGTACAACTTCCTCAGGCAGAAGTCAACATTTCATTAGAGATGTAAATCATTATCATCAATCTGCTAAATATCATTTTGAGCAATCCTTTGGACCATTGGAGGATTTTCAAATCATTGCAATACTTCCATCATACCAAGAGCAAGGCGACTCGTCATTGATTAGCATGGTGGATTATTTCATTCAGTTCGCAAAGCCAGGATCTGACTATTTCTTAGAAGAAGAGATTGATGACATCCTAAACACCGATTACCATAAGCTAATTATTGGGGTGTCCTATGCACTTCTTGATATGGCAGAATTAAAACCACCAATTAAGAATTCGATAATTATGGAAACGGGTGGTATGAAGGGACGAAAGAAAGAAATGACCCGTGAAGAGCTGCACTCACGCTTGAAAAGAGGATTCTCTGTGGATCATATATGGTCTGAGTATGGAATGACTGAACTGCAGAGTCAAGGATATGGAAAAGGTGGTAGTTTTCATTTTCCCTCATGGGCAAAATGCATAATTAGGGACATCAATGACCCATTTAATTACCTACCCGAAGGTAAGACAGGAGGAATAAATATTATAGATCTGGCTAATATTGATACCTGTTGTTTTATTGAAACAAAAGACCTGGGACGTGTTGATGGTGAATTATTTGAAGTCCTTGGTCGTTTTGATAATAGTGATATTCGTGGATGTAACTTATTGATTTAGCGAAAAGAATGAAATATTTTAACCGAATCGCTGTTGTATACTTGATTATTTCTTCTATTTTTGAAGGGTTAGTAATTTAAAAATAGCTTGCTCATCGAATTAAACCGCTTATGAAATTGAAACTTACCATACTAGCAGTAATTATCCTGGCAATGAGTGCATGTACTCAGAGAACATGTCCTACTTACGCTCAGGAAGACACCAAGGAAGTTAAAACAGAGCAAGCTAACGCTTAAGCCTCAACATACTTCTTAACATCCCCCTTAGTAATCGTGTCTTGTGACATGATTACAAGTCTTTCGACGACATTTCTCAACTCCCTAATATTCCCAGTCCAATCATATTGTTCTAATTGATTGATGGCTTCTTTGTCTATTGCTTTCTTGGCTGTGCCGTAATCTTCCGCTACTTGATCAAGAAAATAGTCTGTAAGTTGACCAATATCTTCTTTACGCTCCCGCAATGGTGGGACAGTGATTACCATGACACTTAGCCTGTGATAGAGATCTTCACGAAAATTCCCTTCCTCAATTTCCTTTTTTAGATTTTTATTGGTTGCTGCCAACACCCTTACATCCACATTTATTGTTTTATCTCCTCCCACACGCGAAATCTTTTTATCCTGTAGTGCCCTCAACACTTTCGCTTGTGCAGAAAGACTCATGTCTCCTATTTCGTCAAGAAAAAGAGTGCCACCGTGGGCTTGCTCAAATTTTCCAATGCGCTGTTTATGCGCAGATGTGAACGATCCTTTTTCATGACCAAACAACTCACTTTCAATTAGTTCTGAAGGAATAGCAGCACAGTTTACTTCTATTAACGGAGCTTTTGAGCGTCCGCTTTTCTCATGAAGCCATCTGGCCACTAGTTCTTTACCTGTTCCGTTTTCTCCGGTAATCAGCACTCTGGCCTCAGTAGGTGCGACTTTTTCAATCGTCTCCTTTACCTCAGCTATTCCTTTAGATTCACCGATGATTTCCAGCCCCTTGCTTACCTTCTTGCGTAGCACTTTTGTTTCTGTCGTGAGCTTTGAGCTTTCAAGCGCATTTCGCACAGTAAGTAATATTCGATTCAGATCAGGTGGTTTCTGAATGAAATCGTAAGCTCCTTTCTTTGTAGCTTCAACAGCTGTATCTATAGTTCCATGTGCTGATATCATCACAAATGGAACATCAACTCCCTCACTTGAAGCCTTACTCAGAAGCTCCATCCCATCCATTTTAGGCATTTTGATGTCGCATAAAACAAGATCAATTTTTTCGTCTTCCAACTTTGCCCAGCCGCTTTCTCCATCTTCAGCTGTGATCACTTCATATTTTTCTTCGGAAAGTATATCAGAAAGAGCGTCTCTAATACTCTTTTCATCATCTACAACAAGGATTTTAGCCATTTTTTAGTATTTGAAGCTACAATAAACAAAAAGCAAGCCAGTAAGCCGGGTTCTGTTCTATCCCATCATTTATCTAGCCTTATTGTCACCAACAAGATCTATCAACCTACCCAATTCTACTTGAGCGAGCAACTCTCAGGCGTAGAACCTATTTGGTCTTTCAGCGCGTGAGGTTTACCATGCGGTCAATGTCACCATTAACCCGGTGAGCTCTTACCTCACCTTTTCACCTTTTCCCATCAAAGATGGGTAGTTTGTTTTCTGTGGCACTTTCTCTATCCCGCCATCGGCGAGACGCTTCCGCTTAAGAAGCACGCTGCTCTATGCTGCCCGGACTTTCCTTTTCCCACCATGTGGTGGGAAACGATGGATCGGCTTGCGTTGCAAAAATATCAATGAATATCCTTACCAGTAATTTTTAATTCCCAATCGTCTGCATGCTGCGCAATTTCCTGGATCATCTCTTTAACCATATCCTCCTTTAAGTTCACTAGAAAATTGATCGACTCGACCTTAAGGAAGCCATCTTCAATAATGAACTTGGTGTAAGGATAATCTCTGGAGGCAGTGAGTAAATCATTGTATGGAATATTATATGACGCTAACTCACAAACTTTTGACCGTAAATGAACCACATCTCTTTTGTAGTCAGGGTGTTCCATTATATGACCGGTGACCGTCTGGAAGCGGCCTCTTTTTAAGGGGACAATAATAACGGATTGAGTATCATCATATTCGCGGAATTCACCACCGATTTCTTTGGCGTAGTTCTGACTAAATTTTCTGTAATTCATGGTGCTTAGGATTTATCTTTTTAAAAGTTAACCATTCCTGACGAATATCTCCATAGCACGAACTGTAAAACTACCTGGTAGAGTCTTGCTCATCTTGTGATGATTCCTCCTTATTCTCTTCAGTTTCCTCCTCTCGTCTTATTAGTGCTTCGTTGCGTTTTAATGTTAAGAGTTCTGTGAGATCGTTGAATGAATGAACAAACCGTAAACTAATGCCTGTCTCTTGGTTTTGCTGGTTATCATTAATTTGAATTCGTTGATCCGTATTTCTGAAAACCTTAGCTCTGAGTCTACCATCCTTGGTCAGACTATATTCTACTGACCAATCTCCCACAATATCATTGATTACATTATCATTTTGATCGTTCTGATTTCCAAAATCCCCGCCCCGGGTTACTTTCATTCGTCCATTTAGGAAAGTATAGGCAAAGCGTAACTGAAAAGTGTTAAACGCATCGCTATTGAGATCTGCAAGGTTTACTTCAACTTCGAGATTTTCGTCTATCTGACTGACTAAATAACTGACCTGGCTCGAAAGAAACTCACTCACACTATTTCCTACACTACCACCACCACTTAGAGTAAAGCTTTGACGCGGAGAAAACCGCTTAAGGAAAAGTAAACTGATTACTTGTCGCTTCAACTCCTGTTCGTCACTGGTTATTTGTGAAAGCAACGGTATATTTTCCTGAGTTGCGTCAGATTCATTCTGCAGTTCCAGATCAAATTCAATGTTTGGCGAAAGCATTCCCCCGTCTAACCTAAGAACAACCAATACCGGAACTTTCTGAGAAAGCAAATTCGGATCCTGGTCTACCGGATTCTTTAAACTCTCGAACGATGCTCTTTGCAAGTAGGTCGCATCTAAATCCAATGTGGCGTTATAAGGGTCTCCATACCAGGTTATCCTGCTCCCAGGAACCACATCAAATTCTTTGCTTATAAAATTAGGTACAGTGAAATTGTAGGCACCCTCTGTGATTTCCAGAGGGCCAAACATACTAAACTCTCCGTCGGTATCTAACCTGAGCTTTAAGTTACCTCTACCCCTACCTCTTATGATATCTCCCGTTTTGATATCAAAAATCAATTCGCAATAAGCATCGGGCGTTACATCAATATCGAAATCCAGGGTGAGACCTGAGATATTAAAATCTTCCTCAGCCACCACCTTCGTCGTATCTTTAAAATCCACAAAGGATATATATTCTTCCTGACTTACATTGGTTCCTTCTGAAACAGGAACAAAAAACCTGGTATCAGGCTCTGTCTCGATTTTAGCAGCTATATTCAAATCGTTAAGTGGCCCTCTAACCTCAATCCTACCCGTTCCATAAGCAGAGCCATAATACAAATTATTATCAATGGAAGTAGTGTTTAAAAACTCAAAGTTGGCGGCATTAATATCGATGTGTGTAACTAGTCTTCTAAATGAACTGTGAGAGATATAACCTTCAACCAATGCATCAGAACCCCTTCTATCCACCAAGTGGAAATTTATCAATTTGATTCGACTAGGATCAAAATCAATTCGACCATCAAACGTGTAATGTGTATTGAGGTATTTGATGGTTACTCCTCCATTCTGAATATTGCAACTACCAACTACTTTGGGATTAGAGATACTTCCAGTCACTTTCAGTGAACCACTTGCATTTCCAGCTATTTCATCAAAATTCTCTTGAAGAAAAGGCTCTCCCATCTTCAGCTCCGCCGCATCAAACTTGACATCAAAATCAAGTTGGTTAGATTCTTTAGTAGGGTAATAATAGCCCTCTACCTGTATGGCATTTACATTTTGTCTCTCTACATCTACTTTTGTAAAAACACTGCTTGTTGAGGGATTCCATTGAGAAGATCCACTTACATCACCTACTTCAAGTGTTCCGTATTGAAGATTCTTTAACAGAAATCCCCCATCAAATTTGAATGGTTCATTGCTATTTTGACGAAAGATTCGAAAGTTTCCATTCAGATATCCACCCACCTCTTCCTCAGAAAAGAGGCTTGCCTTATTCATATTCAAATCTTCAGTGAGAATCTCAATTGAGGTAGGAATAGAATCCGCTATAATACCCTGAACAGCAATAGACTCACTTGAATCATAGATTTCTAAATTCGAAATAGTGGTTTCATTTTTTTTGATTACCACTTGATTGGTTGGGTTGAAGGTCCAGTTGTCATCCAAAAGTTTAATTTTCGAGGGGAGCATTTTCAGAATTAGGGAATCCTTATAAAGCTTGATACTACTCTCCAGACGAATAGCACTCTCCGTTACTGGTTGGCTAATCAATGTCGTAAGGTCAATGTTATTATCGTACCAAACTCCTTCAAGAAGTAGATCATTCGTATTTGGCATTCCAGCTATCAACTGCTCTTTTGACTTGAAGAGAAAACTGGTCAGAATACCCGATGCGTCCAGTTCTTTTGACCCATTGAGTTCGAGGATTGGATGATGAAACACATTCTCACCAACATAGAATGTATCAGACTCAACATATAGCGAAATATTTACATTCTTGCTTTGCCTGAAGGATGACTCTATTATCGTTTTACCTCGTAACGATACTGGCAAACGAAGTGAATCCAGGTAACTGGAAATATCATTAATCGAGGCATTTAGGATTAGCTTATAGTCATTACCACTTACCGTTTGGTTAGAAATGGTATCTTTTGTGAGTTGTAATTTCTCAGCGTATTTGGAAGCCATAATTGGAACATCATTAATAACATCTGAGAACTTAAATTTTCCTTTTAATGTGGACTGAAAACCAGGGAAAGCAACCTTAACCAACCGAGTGCTATCTTCCTCGTAATCCGCATTAATCCGTATTGAATCAAGCAATACTTGTCTGTCATTGAAGGAGAACAAACCTGAATCCACCTTTAGCTTTCCAACAAAATTGTCTACGTCCAGATCTATTAGGTCCAATTGAATATGCCCGTAGGAGGAGATATTTTTAGATGTAAGATTTAGTTCTTTAGCATTGAAAGTTTTTACATGCATATCAAGATCTAAAACTTCTGGATCTTCCCTGAAATCTATCTGAGCCTCTCCTGTTAGCTTACAATTGGGATCGTTGATACCAAAAATTCCCTCAAAATAATTTTTAGCAAACTTCCCATCTGCTTTTATTGTATCATAAACATATCCTTTCAAGCCGCTTTGATACACAAGGGCCTTTAGTTGGAAGTCTGCATTATCAGGTTTTATTCCCCTACCATTAATGGATGCTTTTAGGTTTACCTTTTGAAATAGATCATTCTTAAAAAAGACACCAACATTCACATCCCTAAACTCTAAATTCCCATCATAGGACATCTGACTGGCATCTTTTGGAATCTTCAGATTTATATCGGTATGCACAGAACCCTGATTGGTTACAAAATCACCACGAGCAACAAAATCCTTTAGAAAACCAGCAAAGCTTCCGGTGAAATCAATTTTACCCATCTGCTCAAGGTTATCAGCATATTTCCCAATGTATGGTCGCAAATCATTGGGTAAAACATGCGAATCAGTTAGGTCAGCCAAAATAAATGTTTGAGACAAATCAGGAAGTCCAAAACAACTAACCCCTCCTACGAAATAGGAATTCCCATAACCAAAGCGAGTTTCCTCAATATTAAAATCCCCAACAGTACCCCAAATAATACCGTCTATAGTTATATCTGATTTTATCTGATCCTGTCCGGTAACAGTCTTGAAATCACTCTTCGATATCTTTGAATCTTTGAAGTGAAGGATAAAGGACACACTATCCACGAAACTCCCAAAATCATCCAATCCATTGTAAAAAAATTCCAGACTGTCAGAGATATGACTGGTAGGTGTTCTGAATTCCAGGTCATCTACACTAAGTGCATGATTACTGAACTTAAACTGAGTGGACAAATTTGAAATCGTGAAGTTAGAGTGCTTCTCCATTCCATTCATCTGAAAAATATTACCAGAAATAGTATCTGACTCGATGGCCAACTCACCGACTCCAAAATCGGGAATATCAAAATTAAGATTGGCAAAATCTAGTTTTTCCGGACTTGGAGCTTTAGTCTTATCCGTCAAACTCAACTTTAAATTAGAAAGTAAAACCTGATCAATATATATCGGCTTAGATTCCTTTTTTACAGTGTCCTTTTTGAGCGCTTCTATAAACTGTGAAAGATTAAGTTTACTGCTACTATCATACTTCATCAGTTTAAGTCGGATTTCTTGTGACTCGACCTCCTCAACATTCAGATAATCTCCATTAACCAAATCCCATAGACGATAATTTACTGTGAGCTCTCCTGAGTAAAGTAATGTGTCATTTTTCAAATCCCGTATCAGAATATCCTGCAGACTGGCACGATCCAGCCATGAGACTTTAACCCGATTTAATGAAATCTCATGGTTGGTTTTTTTTGAAACTCCCTCGAGTACTTTTTGAGCGAGAAATGTTTGCACCGGACGAAGCTGAAGTAAGAGCATCACCAGAAGTAAAAACATCAACGAATAGAAGAAAACCCCGGAAAAAATCTTCCAGAGCACCTTGCGAACTTGCGTTATCGTTATCTTGGCCTTCAAAAAAAGCGGTGGCGGTTATTCTTGGTATAGAGTCTTCTTGTGACGAAACTTCAGCATCTGTCTGTATCAACGGCAAAGTAATCAATAATGAAATTGCAAGCCAAGCGATTCATGAGCAGTACGGAGGTGTAGTGCCCGAACTTGCCTCGCGAGAACATCAAAGAAATATCGTGCCAGTTGTTGATCATGTACTCACTCACGCTGGTATAAACGTAAAAGATCTCGATGGGATTGCTTACACACAGGGTCCCGGACTTCTTGGTGCATTATTAATAGGATCGAGCTTTGCTAAATCAATGGCTGCATCACTCAATATTCCATTGATTCCTGTTCATCACATGAAAGCACATGTTCTGGCGCATTTCATTGACGAACCCAGGCCAGAGTACCCATTCATATGCCTGACTGTTAGCGGCGGACATACGCAAATACTTCGCGTCAATAGTGCGACTGACATGGTGATTCTTGGACAGACTCAGGATGATGCAGTTGGTGAGGCATTTGACAAAGCAGCTAAACTACTTGGCCTGCCCTATCCCGGTGGCCCAATGATCGACAAACTAGCTAAAGATGGAAACCCAGATTCATTTCAATTTGCCAAATCAGAAATGCCTGATCTGGATTATTCGTTTAGTGGGATCAAAACCTCCATTCTTTACTTTCTGAGGAAAGAGGTTCAGCGTGACGAAGATTTTGTTGAGAAAAACCTAAACGACCTGGCTGCAAGCATTCAGCATACACTCATTTCGATGCTTATGAATAAGCTCGTGAAAGCAGCAAAACAGACCGGTATTAACCAGATTGCAATCGCCGGAGGAGTATCAGCCAATAGTGGATTGAGACAGGCTTTGGAACAAGAAGCAAAGAAAAGAGGTTGGATGATATTCATCCCGGACTTCCAGTATTGCACTGATAATGCAGGTATGATTGCTATTAGTGGTCACCTCTTATTCGAGCATGGTTCTTTTGGGAAGCTTACTGACAGTCCATTACCACGTATGCCATTTTGATTAGTGTATTATATATTTAACCTATGAGTAAGGATAAAAACAGATTTTCCAATGACATTCAAATAAAAAATCGCAAGGCGAGCTATGAGTTTGAATTCGTTGAAAAAGTAGAGGCGGGGATTATGCTAAAGGGGACTGAAATCAAATCCTTGCGAGAAGGTAAGGCCAGCATTCAGGAGGCCTATTGCTATTTTAAGAAAGGTGAACTATTCATTAAAGGAATGAACATTTCACCTTACAGCCAGGCAAGTTTTGAGAGCCATGATATGACGAGAGATCGCAAACTTTTGTTGAAAAAAAGAGAGCTTGAAAAGTTTAAATCAAAAACCGAAGAAAAAGGTTTAACCATTATCCCCGTCAAAATCTATATCAACAGCCGAGGGTTGGCCAAGCTCCAAATCGCCCTGGCAAAAGGAAAGAAAATACATGATAAGCGAGAGAGCATTAAGAAGAAGGATCAAAAACGTGAACTCGAACGAATGAAAATTTGAAGCTATGAATACTGTACTGGTACTCAATCAAGATTATACTCCACTAACTGTGTGTTCAGTACAGCGTGCTTTCCTGCTCATGTTTTTAAAAAAAGCAGATATCATTTCTGAAGTAAAGGGCAAACAACTAAGATCAATCAGCCAATCTTTTGCTTTCCCTTCGGTGATAAAAATCAAATATTACATCAGCATTCCCTATAAAGGTGTGGTGATGAGCCGTCACAATATATTCAAACGAGATGGGGGAAAATGTCAGTACTGCGGTACAACACGAGAGCTTACAATCGATCATGTTATTCCTAGATCGAAAGGAGGAAAATCAACCTGGACCAATTTGGTTACCGCATGCAAAAGATGCAATTCCAAAAAAAGTGATTTTACACTGGAAAAAGTAGGAATGAAATTGATTAAGGTACCTGTGAAACCCTCCTACCTAACCTTCCTTAAAATGAACACAGGCGTTTACAGGGATGATTGGGCTCCTTTCCTTAACCCCAAAAGAGCAAGTGCGTAACTTTGCTTTAAAATAATTACTATGAAATACCTCTCATACTTTCTAATCGGCGTGTTGGCAATATCATGCAACCCTCAGGAAAATGAAAAAGAATCAGAGCGAGAAGAAACGCTAGAGCGTTTTGATGAACGAAAGAAAGAATTAGAAGAAGAAATTCAGCAACTAAAAGAAGATTCCAAAGAAGCAGCTGAAGATGCTAAAAGAGATGTAGAGAAGGCCCTAAGAAAACTTCAAAAGGAACGTGAAAGAGTAATAGATGAAGCCGATAAGCTTCGGAAAGCAACAAAAAAGGAACTGGAAGATGCCTTAGATGAAGCAAAGAAAGAATATGAACAATGGCTAAAGGAAAAGAAGAAGCAAATGAATGAGTGAAGCTGGTAGTTACAGTTATGCTTCGATTAAGCAGCCTCAAAACAAAAAACCCTGATCAAATGATCAGGGTTTTGTATATAAACTGAAAAAGTTATTTTATTTATCAACTCCTCTCAAAGACTTGTAAAGAATTTTACGAGCATTTGATTTTCTTAGGGTCTGCTCCACATCCGAAACAATTCCCATTTTCACTTCAGAATCAATGTTCAGTGCCATCGTAATACGATCCCTTTCTGCTTCGGAAAGCTTATCCTTTTCCTGGTTCACAAAAAGCGTCAATTCTTCAGGCTCCATGAATACATCATTGGTTTGAATCCTTGGCTCTTCACCATAAGTACCAACGTTAGTTGGCTCTCCAATGTAAATATGACTCACCAACGATTTCTTCTGAATTTTAGAAAGTTGCTCAGCTTGGGGAAGTGATACCTTCACCAATAGCTCCTGCTCTCTCATCACAGTAGTTACCATGAAGAAGAATAGCAACATAAAGATAATATCCGGCAATGCTGCCGTAGGTATATCCTGAGATGCTTTAGAACTTTTCTTAAACTTCGACATAGTAATTCTTATTTATCTGGTTCTGCAATTGAGATTGCCTTAGGAATACCCGCTCTGGCCTGCTGATACATTCTTTTCTGCACGTCTTTGCTCTGATCCAGTTCAAGAAACTCCTGTGCAGTAATACCAACTCGCTCCGCATAGATCTCATTATATGCAGCTTGAACCGCATCCAACACATCTATATAAAGCTCGTAGCTTGTACCCCTGTTTGCTTTAAACGATACCACAGCCTTGCCTGGGTGATCTGAAGATTCAGGTCTTTGTCTTGCTTTGGCTTTCATGGATGCTGGGAGGCTATTATATGTATTCACTCCCTCTTCATCCGGATTACCAAAGTTTAAAACAAAATCCTTTACTTCTTGCTTCAACTCCGACATAGGCTTGTTATATGGCTCATTCTCTACCAAAAGCTGATCGTTAGAGTTAGCCAATATCTTGAAGATATTTCGCTCCTGAAATTCAATTTCAGGCTGATCTGGTTCTGGTGGAGGAGGCAGCTGCATTAAAATCCCTTTGTCATTTGCAATCGTGGTTGTCACCAGGAAGAAAATGAGCAAAAGGAAGGCAATGTCTGCCATAGAGCCTGAACTCACTTCCGGAGTGCCTCTATCTTTATTCCTCGCCATTATTCAGCTGCTTTTTTAATTTCTGTATAAACAATTCCGGCAATCGCACCGATCGCTAGAATATAAAAGGTTGTCAATCCGGCACCTACAAGCTTCGCTGTAGTCTCAGATACATCGCCTGAGTTTTCTCCACTCGAAATAAAGAATGATACAAGGAAAACCACGACGATTCCACCTACTCCGATCCCCATTTTTTTCAATGATTCGGGATCTCCTATTGCCTTGGACAAGGGCATTCCTACAGCGGTAAGAACACACACGCCAATCAATATATATGCTATAAATAATCCAACATCTACCATAGTCTAAATCTATTTAGATGATTACTTAGAAAGATTGTGCTTCACAAGAAGGTCTACCAAAGAGATAGATGCATCTTCCATGCTGTTCACGATTGAATCTACTTTAGAAACAAGGTAGTTGTAGAAAAGCTGAAGAATTACAGCCACAATCAGACCACCTACTGTAGTCAAAAGTGCTACTTTGATACCACTTGCCACAAGTGCAGGAGATACGTCACCCGCTTCAGCGATAGCATCAAAGGCTTCAATCATACCTATTACTGTACCCATGAAACCAAGCATCGGCGCAAGTGAAATGAAAAGTGAGATCCAGATCATTCCTCTTTCCAGTTTACCCATTTCTACAGATCCATATGCAATGATTGACTTCTCAACCATCTCAACACCTTCAGACATTCTCATTAATCCTTGAGTGAAGATTGATGCTACAGGTCCTCTTGTGTTTCGGCATACCTCCTTGGCTGCATCCGGACCACCTGCATTTAGCGCGTCTTCAACGTCAGCCAAAAGCTTCTTGGTGTTCGTTGATGCCATGTTCAGGTGAATGATTCTTTCGATAGCGATAGCCAAACCAAGAATCAAACATGCAAGAACGATACCCATGAAAGTAGGTCCACCATCAATGAATTGTTCTTTTACTACTTGGTGAAATCCTTTAGATGGTTCAGCTTCTTCAGGAGCTACAATCTCAGCGATTTCTTCTACAGGCTCTTCGTATACTTCTTCTGCCTGTGCTGTGTCAACAGCTGCAGAATCTACTTCAGTAGAGTCAGAGTCAGAAAAACCCTGTGCAGTAGCACTGAAGGTGAATACACCTGCCAACATTAAGAGAGTCAATAACTTTTTCATAATTCAGTCTTGTAAGTTAAGTCTTCGGTTTAGTTAAATATTTAAGTTTTAGTAAATCCAAATTTGCATGTTCATTCCCACAAAATTCGCACCACTCATAAAAAATTGTCGAATTCCACAGAAATGTCTCTGCAAAATCGCAGAGAGGAAGGGATTCGAACCCTCGATACCCTTTTGGGGTATACACACTTTCCAGGCGTGCGCCTTCGACCACTCGGCCACCTCTCTGTAGACCGCCACTTTTTGACGGGCTACAAATAAATCATGAAAAATACCTTTATGCAAGTTTTATCCTAACATCAAGATCATTCCTACGATTTCATTCCCACACTGAATCCATTTCACCTGCCAGAGAATGAGTTAAAAGGTGCTTTAACCGATCTTTATCAGTCTCATGACCTAATAAAAACATCAATTTTGTAATTGCAGCCTCTGTAGTAATGTCTCCACCACTCAAAACCCCTATTCCATTAAGGTTTTTACTGGTCTCATACCTACCCTGTTCGACCTCACCACCGATGCATTGACTTACGTTCAAGATAATCTTCCCTTCTTCAATAGCCTTCTTTAAACAATTAGCAAACCAATCAAACTTCATTATGTTGCCAGATCCAAAAGACTCCAGCACCACCCCTTTCACTTTCGGATCACCAAGTATTGTTTGTACCACATGCTCGGTGATGCCGGGAAATATCTTTAAAATGATTACGTGTGGATCCAGTTGATTTCTAATCTTCAGCGATGACTTGGGGTCGTATGGCTTTAATGCGGCGTAATTAAATTCAATCTCTATTCCTGCCTCTGCCAGTATGGGATAATTCTCTGACTCAAACGCGGCAAAGGTGCTGCTTCTCAGTTTTTGTGAACGCGAGCCTCTAAGCAAGAGATGGTTGAAATAGACACAAACCTCACTTACAATAGGTCTTTCTTCATTGTGGGCTGAGGCTATTTCCAGTGCAGTAATCAGGTTTTCCCTTGCATCAGAACGAATAGAACCGATCGGCATTTGTGCTCCGGTGAAAATCACCGGCTTGTTTAGCCCTTCTAACATATAGCTCAGCATTGATGCCGAATACGCCATTGTGTCTGTTCCGTGTAAAACCACGAAAGCATCATACTGCTCATAGTTTTCCTCAATGATATAGGCCATGTCCTTCCAATCCTGAATCAGGATATTTGAAGAATCAATGGGTTCTGGGAAGGAGATCACAGTCAACCGAATGTCGAGCTGCCGAAGCTCGGGCACACGATCCACCACCTTACCAAAATTGAATGGCGTCAGAGACCCACTGGCATCCTGAACCATCCCGAAGGTTCCTCCGGTGTAGATAATCAGAACAGATCGATCTCCTGTTTCATTGATATTTACAATTTTATACTTCAATGCTGTGATTTTTGAGCTGGGAAAAATAAATCATTTGCATTAGCTGTAGTCAATTCACCCAGCTCTTCTTTTGTCATTTTCAGGTATTCCGCCACTTTGTCTGCAACCAATGAAACATAAGCTGGCTCATTCCGCTTTCCCCGGTATGGTGTAGGTGTAAGGTAAGGGCTGTCGGTTTCGAGAATGATTTTAGATCGATCCAGGTGAGGGATAACCTGATCCATGCCTCCGTTTTTAAAAGTACTGACGCCTCCAAGTCCAAGATAAAAGCCTTGATCAGTTATTTGCTTACCCTGGTTCACAGTACCTGTAAAGCAATGGAAAACACCTTTCAATCCTTTTCCCTGGTATTGACTCACAAGATCAATGGTCTCATCAATGGTCTCCCGACAATGAATAGCAATTGGAAGGTCATACTTCAAAGCGAGCTTACACTGGAAATGAAAAGCTTCTTTTTGTTGCTCCCAGTAAGACTTATCCCAATACAAATCTGTTCCCATCTCCCCTACAGCCAAAAAAGATCGTTTAGAAAACCAGTCCTCAACAAGCTGGAGTTCCTTTTCAAAATCTTCTTTAACCGAGCACGGATGAAGGCCCATCATTGGGTAGCAAACGTCAGGGTAGTTTTCCTCTAACTTCAGCATTGACTCAATCGATGAGCTATCGATATTGGGAAGTAAAATTTTCTCTATCCCGGCACCAAGTGCACGGTTTATCACTTCATTGATATCTTCTTCAAAATGCTCCAAGTAAATGTGCGCATGTGTATCAATCATCATCATAGAGGCCATGGGCCTTTTATTGAGAATTATTTGTATTTCATCTAAAAAGAAGACGCCAATAACCCATTCTAAGATATAGCCTCGAATTTGAAGCCTTTTGATTGAAAATGCGCAAGAATTTCAGGAAGAATCAATTTCAGGTTTTCAAAGGCCCTTTCACTATCATGAAAGACAAGTATACTCCCTGGCTTAGCGCACTTCAATTTTGAAATAGATTTCTCAACATTAAGGTTGGAATCAAAATCCCATGAAAGATGACTCCACATGATGAGCTTTTTACTGAACCTTTTGATTTGCCCCCTTTTAATTCGACCGTATGGCGGCCTGAATAACGTACTGTCCACTCCCTGTTCACGTATTACTTCCTCTCCTAGTCTTACATCTTCAAGGTAATTTGATGTGGTTGTTTTCCAGCCATTCAAATGGCTATACGTGTGATTCCCAATCTGATGACCTTCCTCAATGATTCGTTTACCTATCACCGTGTTTGCCTCCAGATTCTTCCCGATACAAAAGAAAGTAGCTCTGGCATTCACTTTTTTTAGCTCATCTAAAATCCATTCTGTGACTTTAGGTATTGGTCCGTCATCAAATGTGAGATAAATGGAATTTTGAGATTGAATGCTCCAAACAAGGTCCGGATACCACAGTCGGGTAAACCAAGGTGTTTTATAGAACCGAATCATTTGTTTTGAATGCGACAGGAAAGCATGGTGATATCGTCATGAAAAGGCTTCTCTCCTTTAAACTCTTTCAGTGCATTGAGTATTTGATTATGTAACTCTGAAAGATCAGCCGGACAGTCTTCTCTAATGATTTCAAGCAAACGATCGAACTCAAAAGCTTCATCATTTTCATTGAAAGTTTCCGTCAATCCATCGGTATACGTAAACAAGAAAAACTCATCCAATTTAGAAATCTTCTTTGTCTCGATGAACGGAAGTGGATCGAACATGCCAAGCACCGTCGTACCATCATTCAACAATTCAATATGGTCACTATTTTTTAGGATGATCTCATTGTGCCCACAGTTGATATACTCCAGCTCCTTCGTTTTGAAGTCATAAATTCCTGCAAAAAAGGTGATGAAGTTTTCTGCATTTCCACTCACAAACGTCGTATGGTTCAACTCTTCAATGATTTCCTTCAGATCTTTCGTCTGACGCACCAGGGCACGAAGAGAGGCTTGAAAGTTTGACATAAGCAAGGCGGCAGGCACCCCTTTGCCCGAAACATCTGCAATGCAGGCCAAAAACTTATTTTCGTTGATCTGGATATAATCGTAATAATCACCCCCAACATCATGATGCGGCAGGTAAAACGCCTCAATTTGTAACCGCTCGATCTTGGGAAGCTCTTTTGGAAAAAGGAAGTTCTGTACCTTTTTTGCGATCTCCAATTCTCTCCGGTACGCTTCCTGCTCCATTTGCTGACGAGCCAGCCGCTTGTTTTCGATGGCAACCAGAATGATGTTAGTCAGTGCATTCAAGAAGCGATTTTGAACACCCAACTCAGAATCTGACTCAATGAAAACAACCGCTAACAGTTTGCTTTTATGATAAACGGGGAATACAGCATCAAATTCATCAAATGAAGTCTCGGTCAATCCCATTTGATTTTTCAACGAGGTGTATTCTTTGGGCAGCTGGCTCTCAATCAGGTTATTCCGGGTTCCAAAATTTACCCGGCAAACCCACTGATCCTCTCGCTGGGTATAGAGTGCCAGCTTATTGATTTTTAAGTCTGCCAGCAAAGTAAACTTGTAGATCTTTAGCAGATCATCTTCCGGCAGATTGTTATTTACAGCCTGAGTAACCTCCAAAAGAGCATTTAGTTGTAAATCCTTTATGTCCAGTGAAGTTTCCTTCATTGAGTGTTGTGTTCAAATAGTCCTTTTTTGGATGCGAGATAAAAGAATGACTGAAAGTCTTTATCCATATCCAATTTATCTAATTCTGATTCCTCATCCACTGACTTGTATACTCTTACCCATCCCTTTTTCGCCATATGAACAAGGTTTTTCTTCAGTTGGGAATCAGAGAAATCGGTAGCCTCTTTCAGTTTTTCGTAAGCGGTAACGAAGTACAGCTCATCAATAATATCAAATTCCTCGTCGGTCATCCGTATTTTCTTCCTTTCCAGGTATAAGAACCAAAGATAGAATTCATACCCATGAATAGAACATGCAAAGGATAAATAATTTGAAAGACCAAAAGAGGAACCAAAGCGCCTTTCCCTGTCAAAAAACGATTAATAGGAGCTACAAATGCGAACTGGGAAATGAATCTGACAAACACAATTCCACCAATTAAAAGCGGATCAAACCAGCCTGAAACAGCACCTAATATAGCTACATAAAACAGCAAATAATCAAGAAAGAAGAGCACGGCACTTACTCGCACTTTCCCGTTTTTGTTGTGTTTCCACTTGCTTGTCCATCTTGTACGCTGATTAATGAATGCGCGCAGGCTAGTATGAGCAAGTGTACTTACGATGGCATCTCGCGTCTTCATGAATTTAGTGGAATGAGGAAATCGTCTCATAATATTGAAGAGCAGAAACTCATCATCCCCGGAAGGGGTAAATAGGTTATCCGTATAGCCCCCTACCTCTTCAAATGCCCGCTTACGAAAACCTAAATTGGCTCCACTACACATGCTGGGGTTCTCTTCAGTGATTGTTACTGCTCCGAAACCCATGAGCCCGGAAAACTCGACTTGCTGTAAACGGGCAAACAAACCCTTTCCCTGAATAGTAACTGGCCCTGCTACCATATTGGTTGTCTCATCAAACGTATCGTTATATGATCGAATCCATTGCTCTCCAAACCAGCAATCAGCATCTGTGGTGAGTATGGTCTCATGATCGGCCTCCTTTACCCCGGCCGTAAGTGCATGCTTCTTTCCCTGCTTACTTTTATCGTTCAATTGTACCAATCGAATATGTATGCTTAAAGCATCAATGGACTGAACAACCTGATCGACTGTCCCATCATCAGAGAAGTCATCTACCACAATTACTTCGAAAAGTTCTTTGGGGTAATCCTGTTTATCAAGGTGCCTAAGAATCTGACCGATTTTGTCCTCTTCATTGCGTGCAGGAATTATTACAGAAACAGGAATGAGGCCATCGTTTTTGTAAACATCAGGAATCCTTCTCCACCCGAATGCCAACCTCAGGTAGAATAGCACATGTAGAACAGCGAATGCGCCAATCAAATAGATCATTGCGCAATGTTAAACTTAAATTTGAAGACGAAAATTAATCCGACTAAAGAAGGCATTACGGTATTTATCACCCAGATAAAAAAAATAGGCACAATGATCAATTGAAGGTCTGACACATGAGGTTCAAAGAATAAAATTCCGGAGGCTTCACGCACTCCTACCCCTCCAAAAAACAAGGGTAGCACCGAACGAATCAGAAAAATCCAACCGATACCAGCCAATAGTAGCTCAGCTGATAAATCCGGCAAAAAGGCCGACAACAGCAAATAAAACTGGAAGACAAAAACGACATAGCGAAAGAGCGAAAGCAAGATGATTTTCAGTAATATCATTCGGCTCATATTCCTGAAGTAGGACAAAAACTGATCAAGCGATTTCTTAAATAGCCAGCGAATGATGGGATAGCTAAATATCAACAAAAAAGTGAACCATCCATTCACATTATATTCTATCGCCAGTTTACTCATTCCATAAAGGCCAAGAAGCAGCGTAAAGCACAGCATAACCCCCCTGTTGAGCATAGCCGCTGATGTAGCTTTATATTTATCCTGCTGCTGAGAGATGCGTACCAGCAAATCTCCTGAGGTAAATGGCAGTACCCAGTTTAGTGCCAGTCCGCCCAAAATAACCTGCCATGCATTTTTTATGCTAATTGCCTCGAAAGGTTGCAGAGATACTTTCCATCGCAATGCTTCCAGATACCAATTAAAAACCATCAACAACAGGACCAGACCAATGATAAACCCGAATGAAGCAGGCCATATAAGTTCGTTGAGGTTGATGGATTGATCCTGAAGTTTAGTGATGATGATATAGAGGCAGCCACCCAATACTAACAGCTTAATCATTCCAATGATCCAGGGGTTTTGAAGGTAGTTTGAATGGTTGTTCTTAATTTGCATCTGTGGCGATTAAAGAGCGAATCATTTTAGGTATCGACCCGGGTACGAATGTAATGGGATATGGACTGATCCACTGCAAAGGTGAGAAAATGAGTGTAATCCAGTTTGGAGTCATCCATCTAAGTAAGTACAAAAACCACGAAATCAAGCTAAAAAAAATCTTTGAACGAGTCACTGAGCTGTTAAAAGAATACCTTCCTGATGAGGTGGCACTGGAGGCTCCTTTCTTTGGAAAGAACGTGCAATCGATGCTGAAGCTGGGACGCGCACAGGGAGTAGCGATGGCAGCTGCGCTCAATCGGAACATGCCCATTCATGAATATGCACCTAAAAGAGTGAAGCAGTCCGTAACGGGAAACGGTAATGCCAGCAAAGAGCAAGTAGCCAACATGATTCAGACCCTATTAAAATTTGAGGATGCTCCTAAGTTGCTGGATGCCACTGATGCGCTTGCCGTGGCGATTTGTCATCATTACTCCTCTAAGTCAGGAATTCCAAACGCTGGCAAGAAAAGCTGGAAGTCGTTTATTGCAGATAATCCGGGGAGAGTGAAGTGAGGTTTAAGGATTGGTGAATTGGTAGTTAGTGATTGGTAATTCTGCTTTCATAGAAAAGGCGTGTCACCCTGAGGGACTCGAAGGGTGCGGGTATTAGAGTTATTAACTAATTTAGATAACACAAACTACCGACTAACCGAAATAAATCACGCCGAGATCAATGAAATACTTACTCATCTTATTTCTACCGCTAACGTTTTCTTTTACCCTCTCCGCTCAGAGTTTAGAAAAAGCCAATGCCAAAATCAAGGAAATGGGGTTGTCTGAGAGAGATATCGCTGACCTCTGTACTGCTGCTAAAGGAAAGGGTGTTTCCTTCTTTCCTGAATGGGGAGTCCACCCACTAATAGAGCTAGTATTTGACATAGAGCTAGATAATGACGGCAAAGCCTGGGACGAATATTCATCCCAAGAAGTAGCCAAAGCAGCTTTCGTGAAGCTTTGGGAAGAGAAGTACTCACACTGCTATTGTGATTTTGGGCCGGGCACTCGCGCAACGCTGGATGCAGTCTCGCTCTACCATGAGGGCGCAGATTGGGTGTTTAATATTTATCATCCCGAGCGCGATTGGGGAGCCAATATCAATAAAATCCGGTGGATCAGCTTTCAGCAAGAAATCGAAGGCACCATTCTCGATTATGTGGAATGGCTCCAAAATGAAAGTAATTCATATAAGGTTGAGGAAGACTCAGATTTCAAAACAAATGTACTCTCTGCATACATTTCTAAGCTTATTGGTTATGGCGCCAAACGCATGTCCGAGATGACCCCAGAAGAAATCGAACGAAACAGTCAGTGATGCGCGAATACCTGACAGGTCATCTCTATTCAAACCTGCTCATCTTATCCGTGGCTTATCTCTTGCCGTGTTTTTTACTTGCACAAAAAGCGATCAAAAACGTCAAACGAAAATCGCCGGAAGCGCAAAATTTACATTTCGCTTATGGCTGGTCCCGGGATGCTTATTGGATGCATTTTGGTTTTTCTACACTTTTCTTCGGATTTGCTATCCTGATGTATGGGTTTGACCTGGGGTGGTTAGTTGACATCATTTGTGTGATTGCTGCACTGATAGGGCTTGTCCTTTTTTTAGGTTTCTTGCAGGTAGAAAAGGTGTTTATAACAGGCACTGCCATTCATTTTATTCCGGCATTTGGGAAGTCGGAGGCTATGCCATTTTCCCAGGTTAGACGGGTGATTGTATCAAAAAGCCAGCGTGAATACCGCGATATGGTGCAGTATACGTATGAGGTCAATTTGCTAACTGACCAACTTCAACGTAGCATTTCCGAAGACACCCAGGATATCAAAGAAATGATCGTACATCTTGAAGAAAAGATCGGAAAGGAGAAGTTTGAAGTGGTAGACAAAACCCCAGAAGAGAATTGAGATTTGTATTCACGCTATTTGCTTTTTTTCTGGTCTCATACCTGGCTAGTAGCCAGTATCTGGAAAAGACCATTGAATCCTTCGAACAGCATTTTCAAATCGCTCTCTTCATTGATTCCATGGAAGTCATCAATCATGGGATCACCCCGGTTGAGAAAAGAAGCAAAATGGGCAATGTGACAGTAATCGTGGATGGAGATAGCTTTATTCCTCAGCGCAAAGACACGGTGCTGTATCAATACATCGACTTTCTCTCCGCTGAACTTTCGAAATATCCTGAGAAGTACCTGCAAAATATCGGACTGGAAGCCATTGCCCTCGGTGCTGAGTTGTTTGTGGGAAAAACGAAGCGTGGAGGTATCCCCAACCATCAGACAAACACCATCCTATATGAGGCTTCTTATGCCATGCTCTACGATGAAGCCTACATGGCCAATGTGATCCACCATGAGTTGCATCACTTTGCCGAGCAGACCCTGGAAAAACGAGAGCGCTATTTCAAGAAATGGGAAAAGATCAATCCACCAAAATTTAAGTATGGTTATGGTGGCATCATGCAATATGACCCCCGGTATCAAAATGTAGATTTCGCATCCTACAATCACCCAAAAGAGGGGTTTGTAAGCAACTATGCCATGACCGGTGCGGAAGAAGACCGTGCCATGATCGTATCGCTGATTATGAACGAACGTGAAAGAGCAGAACTTCTCAAGTGGCTGCCTTCAGATCAGCTACTTCAGAAAAAAGTAAAACTGGCTATCGAAATGTTGAATACGTTGAGTGGGACAAGTGAGAATTATTGGACGGAGGTGATGACCGGATATCAATGAGGAAGTGAGGCCTGTGGCTTGTTCAAAGTATTAAAATTCAAACGAAATTAGCGCGAAACTGCCAAAAAATGGGAAATAAACGTAAAGGTCAATTAACAACGGATTCAGAATGGCACAAGCATCTGAGGAAAATTGGGAAGAGGTTTTTCTGGAAAGGCGAACGTCTGGCAGAAAAGAAAATGATTGATGAAAATTTGACTGAAACAGAAACTGAAATAAAAAGCAGGCGAAACGCGTGCGACAGCAAAGGGCTTTCATCAGATCAATGACGTCAGAAAAAAGGTAAAACTGGCTAAAAAATCCTGAATGAAAAAGGTGGAACATCTAATAATTATTAGGCAGACGTTATGAGAGATTAACTCATAGTTGTGTGTCTGTCATCGAATCGTTTTAATTGATTCTATTATTACTTTTAGATAGTCATAACCAAGCCCTATTTTATCAGTTTCTAAATTCGCTATGTAAATAAACTCAGAACCTTGAAAGTAAATTGCGGCACATGTGTGATACACGTCTCTATATTTGTTAGTGCCAGCATATGTAGGGTCACCATCTGTAGTGAAATTCACTAACGATAAAATTTTTCCTCCTTGTGTATAAGATTTTGAATCAGGGTTATTGACATCATAGGGTAGCTCATCTAAATACATAGAAACAACATCGTCGAGATCTGATTCATTTGGGGATTCAAGCCCCATTTCTTCGTAAGAAAAATATATGATAGACACAGAGAGATTTCCATCTGAGGAATTATTTTCTAAATACCATTCGGATTCACCCGGTTCTGATGAAAGATCATGCTGGCTCTGAAGTGTCAAATTACCTGCTGACCATTTGTATGAGCTTTGTGCATTTACATTGCAAAAAAGAAAAGTTAACAGAACTGCTGTGAATAATTTGGAAGCCATAATTGTATATCTATTCGTAAGTAAATGATTGAATATAATCAGAAGAGCGCGTTGAATATATTGCTTCTATTATTTGAAACTTGTCATTCAAGATAAGCTCAATTCTTTCTAAACCCGAACCATATACCGCTTTATTGGAGCCTATTTCATGTTTAAAAAAGTCATTATCTCCCTTCATTATTGTATACAGAACACCTGCGGGAGAAGGATCTGGACTACTTGCTATTCCATGATTATATGACTTCCAATACCAATCCCCAAGTTTTTGATACTCACAACTCGTCCGTGTTTCATGTGTATAACCCTCAACATCCCTTTGCTTTAATCTGTAACTCACGGAAGAATTACTAAACTCAAACTTCGTTGGCATCTTATAAGTCCTATCGCATTTTGGATCAAAGGTTGAATTGCTTGTTCCTATCACAGTCTGACCTCTAAGGGAAGAGATGCACTTTCTAATAAACTCATCCTTTGCCATGTAGTCAGCTCCCCCTGTTTCTTTCCATAACCCCTCTTTTAAAATTTGATAACTATTATTGGATTCGTCTTTAACCGTAATCGGAAATCCCTTTACTTCACTATCAAATAATTCAACCCATTTTCCATCTTCCAAAAGATAGAAAGTGTAACCATTTCCTTTTGCTGAAATAGGATATTGAGCATAGCAATGGTTGGCTACCGTCAACCCAACTATTAGAAGCAGTGGCAATATTAAAGACTTCATAGGCTGGTGATTTGAGTGTATTAATTTACTTGATGGCTTCATTTATTTAAAAGTATTCATATTCATAGGTGGTAACCATATAAAATTTGGTCTTAAATGCCCTTCTGGCCTCAAATACTTTAATCTCAACAGGATTTCCATATGAATCATGTTTATATTCATACTCATAGTCCACCAATTGTGAAGAAACATTATATTGATTGGTTGCCTTTAAAAGGCGATCATTTTCATCATAATGGTATTCCCGAATCCTGACTTCATCATTTTTAATAAACTCTGAACTAACAATGATTCCTTTATCATTCCTGGTTTTGACTAAAGGCGGATCATCTACCCATGTTCTGATAGTATTCGTATCGTCAGACACTACAACAAAATCTCTTGATTCTGGATTAAATTTTGCAGTTTCTTGTGAAGCTGCCTCTACTAGAGCGGTTCTTTCATCATTGACGTATAATACATGCAGTAATGGATTCCCTATGAATGGTTCGAACGGAATTAATTCTTTCTTTGATTGAACAAAAAATGAGAATTTTTCAGCCACAAAATCCTCACCTTGTTTAAATGGGAATGATTTATAAAATCCGTTATTGGGATTTTCCAGAAAAAGATACCTGAAATCATCTTCAAGCAGGCTCAGAGTAATTGTATGTTGTTTTTCATAATCTTCAGAATATGCATAAAAGGTGTGATCACGTAAATGACCCGAATTATAAGGGTAAACGGAACCATTCCAGCTAAACCTTCTTTCCGAAATCAAATAACCATTTATATCGTATTGAAATAAATATAGGCTTTCAAGTATTTCAGAACCATCACAGCCTACCTCCATCTCATAAATTAAATTGCCATTTTCATAACCATATTCTTTTGGTTTAAACGAACAGGTTGAAGAAGACTTGCTAATTAAATTTGATTCTGAATCATATTTATAATATCGTATTTCAATCTTTTCATCCTCTTTGGTTGGAACCATATTCAACTCCCTATCTAGTTTGAAATACGTCTCAATTCTTTCCTCGATCAAGTTTCCTTGAAAATCATATTTCTTGAAAATCTTCTCAACCCTTTTCCCACTTTGATAGCTTGACTCTGATAAAATCTTATCATCAGAGTCATACTCGTAAATATTAGTAACATAGGGACCAAAGGTTGGTTGGTACCCCCGTTCTAAAACTCTTCCATTTGAATCGAAAACTTTATGACTCTTTTTTCCTCCTTTGGATTCTGGGGCAAATGAAGAATACTCCGTGTATGACTTTACATTTTTTAGTTCATAATCATAAATACTTGGATACTTGCTTCCTTGGTCTCCAAATTTATGTGAGATGAGTTGAGCCTCACAAAATGATATGTTTAACACAATCAGAATAGGAACCAATAGACAATACTTAATCATAACTACTATTTTATAATTATTAGTAGCCCCTATCAAATAAAAAGCTTCTAATTTGGTTTCTCAATAGTTATTAAAAATAGCTAAAAAAAATTAAGGTCATTTTGTATCCAATTATGTCTAGGAATTCAAAATCCTGAAAAGCATAAGGACAGGAAGGAGTAGTAACTAAAGGTTATCCTCAATTATTTGTTCTAAATCTTGCATTATTCCAAGCGTATTAAGTGTGCTGATAATACTCCCATTCTTAAAAACATGAAGACCCGGGACATAATCTATACGAAGGTCCTTATTGTATTCATAGTAGAGTTCATTGAGTTCATTATCAGACAGATCCATTGAATAGAAGTCAGCACCTTCGTACTTTTCAGTGATTTTTCTTGCTTTGGCTTCCGTACCAAGATGCATTACTCCTGATTCACTTCTATAAATCACAAGAACAGATACTACTGGATTATCCTCATCCAGGATTTTATCCAAATCTTGCTTAGAAAAACTACTTTGGGAATAAGTAAAGAAAGGTAGAATTAGAAGCACCAAACATGAACCAACGAAATTAATCTTCATATGAACTGATTTATAAGATGTAACAGAAACGCAATAAAAATAAACAAAAAAACCACCTTCCGGTGGTGTAATGAGCTACTCGTTCTTCATCCCTTTCACACGACCCTTGGCAATCTCAATGGTCATCTGATCAATCACTGGACGAAGGGTTTCCTCACAAGGATCAGCTTCGTACTTAGCAACTACTTTATCAAAGTCTTCCGGGTCGGTTAGAAGTGAACGAACCTCATCTATTTTCTTGATCATATCTGCATTCATAAAAGCAATTTAGTGTTTATACATAAACAAAAAACCCACCTTCCGGTGGGTCTAAAGTCTAGCTTCTAAAATCTAATATCTGAAAACCTTTACTTTTTCTCGTAAGCTTTTCTAATCTTCTTAGCCGTAGCTTCCATCTCTTCTTTGCTTGGAGAGAGCTTCATATTCGCAAAGTTCATATCGTCCATCGTTTGCATCGGGATGAGGTGCACGTGTGCGTGTGGCACTTCCAATCCCATCACGGTCAACCCAATTCGCTCACATGGGATCACAGACTCAATGGCTTTAGCTACTCCTTTTGAAAAGGAAAACAAGCCAGCTAATGTCTGATGATCCAGATCAAAAATGTAATCAACTTCCTTCTTCGGTATCACCAATGTATGTCCCTCTACCAATGGGTTGATGTCCAGAAATGCCAGGTAGTTGTCGTCCTCTGCTACAATGTGTGCAGGGATTTCCCTTTCGATGATCTTCGTGAAAATACTTGCCATTACACTGTAATGTCTAGTATTTCAAATTCCATATCACCTGCCGGTACTTTTATAACCGCCTTTTCACCTTTTTTCTTTCCTAAAAGTCCTTTGCCTATCGGCGACTGTACAGAGATTTTACCACTCTTCAGATCTGCTTCCTCCTCAGCTACCAACTGGTACGTCACCTCCATCTTATTCTTATTGTTTTTGATCTTCACCGTAGAAAGGATAGAAACCTTGGAGGTATCAATCGATGACTCATCAATTATACGTGCATCTCCAACCACCTTTTCCAGCTTGGAAATCTTCAGCTCCAAAAGTCCCTGAGCTTCTTTTGCTGCATCATATTCAGCATTTTCACTCAAGTCTCCTTTGTCTCGAGCCTCGGCTATTTGCTTTGCCATATCTGCTCTTCCCTTGGTCTTTAGTTCGTTTAACTCAGCTTTGAGCTTGTCAAGACCTTCTTTCGTGTAGTAATTAACTGCCATAATTGTCTTACCCCTTTAAACAAAAAATAACGGCCTCACAATGAAGCCGTTTTCCCGTGTTTTCTTATTTTGATATTGCAAATATATATAGAATTTGCCCCTCAAACACAAAATTCGAGTTAAACAAGAATTATTCAACAAGAAATCGAACTGGAGAAAATGGTCCAAAATGTTACCTTGATAATCTCCTCCCTGGAGGAGTAAGAGGTGGGTTCCCAAAAAGCAATCATTTTGGATCATTTTCCGATTCAAGAAAAAAGGTTTCAAGGTTTTTATAACCCACCCCTACCCTCCAAGGGAGGGGAGTAGTGGCTATTTTTATTGAAGCTCGTCTTTGATTTTCTGAGCAATCACTTCACTGATCCGCTGATACGACTCATACGTCCAACCTCCTACATGTGGAGTGATGACCACATTCGGAAAAGAATTTAATTTGTCGAGCTGTGCTTTTTCCATGGTAGAATAGTCGAAAAGCCTCTCATTTTCCAATACATCCAGTCCGGCAGCATAAAGGGTACCATCTTCCAGTAGCTTGATTAAGCCCGCCGTATTGAGAATCTCACCTCTGGCTGTGTTCAATAGAACCTTCATCTTCTTGAATTTGCGTAAATAGGTTTCATTAAATAGCTGTCGGGTCTCCGGGTAAAGTGGGATGTGCAAGCTCAGGATTTCTGATCGCTCCATCAATTCATCCAGTTCTACATTCTTAATAAATCCACCCTCAAACGCTCCCTTGTATTTATCAAACCCGATAACCTCACAATCAAGTCCCCGAAGTTTTCTTGCAAAAGACATTCCCATGTTACCCACTCCGTAAATACCGACAACCTTTCCTTTCAACTCAATTCCCCGGTTTCCTTCACGATCCCACTTATGAGTTTTAATCTCCTGGTGAGATGAGGATATTCGGTGCAAGAGTGACAAGAGCATTCCCAACGCATGCTCCCCTAGTGCATCCCGATTTCCTTCGGGCGCGTTGATTGCCTTAATTCCTTTCTCATTCAGGTAATCCTCATCCACCTTATCCATCCCTGCTCCTGCTCGGGCTACAAGCTTTAAGTTGATACCAGCGTCAATGAGTTCTTTATCTACTGCTGTCTTGCTTCGAATAATCAGTCCCTCAAAATCACTGATGATTTCCAAAATTCCCGCTCGATCTATAATAGGTAGATAAACCGGATCGTACCCATACTCTTTCAGCAAAGAGAGGATGCATTCATGCATATCGTCCGCAATGAGAATACGTTTTTTGGCACTCATAGATTATATAACAGGTGTGCTATCGAAAAATAGACAGCCAAACCCAATAAATCGTTCGTTGTGGTAATAAACGGACCGGAAGCCAAAGCCGGATTTACACCAAACCGATTGAGCAAAAGTGGCGTGATGGTTCCCATGAATGAGGCCAACAGAACCACAGAAAAGAGTGCAATAGCCACAGTAGCCGCCAGTGGTTGTTCACGCATGAATAAAATCACCGCTCCAAAAACCATCAGGGAAAGAATGGCTCCATTGACAATTGCAACTAAGAATACTTTTAACAAACGTTTCCACATACTATCGGCAAATACGTTGGGATTCGCCAAACTCTGCACGACAATGGATGAAGATTGAATACCCACATTACCTCCGGATGCGGTAATCAATGGAATAAAAAAAGCCAGAGCGGGCACGATGATGATTTCCTCTTTGAACAGCCCTAAAAACTGCGCACCTACCAGCCCACCGGCCATTCCGATGATCAGCCAGGGCAATCGTGCACGCGAAATCTTCCAGACGGTATCATCCTCCTCTACATCTGAGCTCATACCAGTCATCAACTGTCGTTCTTCATAAGCCATCTCCCTAATCACATCAATCACATCATCAATGGTGATCCTTCCTACCAGCCTACCACGGGCATTGACGACCGGTACCACCTCAAGGTCATATTTCTGCATGATGCTGGCGACTTCTTCCTCGGAGGTTGAAGTTTCCACGGAGACAATTTGATTGTCATAAATATCCGCCACCTTGGCTCCTCCTTTGGCCAAAATCAGGTTTTTAACGCCTACTTTACCCAGCAGATTTTCCTTGTTATCGACCACATACACCGAATAGATCTTCTGGACATTTTCTGCCTGAAGTCGAATTTCATCGATACACTGAGAGATGCTCCAGTTCAGGTTGGCTTTGATCAGCTCTTTTGCCATCAATCCTCCGGCTACATCTTCATCGTACTCCAGAAGCTCCATCAGGTTGGAGGCTTTCTCTTCATCTTCAATCTGCCGAATCACCTCATTTCGGTCGGCCACTCCCATCTCATACAGAATGTCCGTTCCGTCATCGGAATCCATCAAAGCAAGGAAAGAAGCCAGGTCCCTGGCTGAGAATTCCTTTATGAATTCTTCACGTACATCTTCTTCAAGATCTTCAAGGATTTTAGCTCCAACGTCCACCGGGAGCAGGTCAAACACATACTTACACTCCTGAGAATCAAATTCATCCAGTAGAGCAGAGATATCAGCAGGGTTGACACCTTCCAGGGTAGATTTAATGAAGCCGGTATCCTGCTCATCGAGGGCTTGCTGGAAACGGTCCTTAAATTCGACCGAAAGCTCAAACGTCATCACTGCTTCCATGTCAGGCGATTTTTTCTGTCAGCGAGATAAATTCTTGAACGGACAACTGCTCCGCCCTTTGATCCATGACCGGAAGAGCTTTTACAGCATCCGACAAATTTAGGTCTTTTAAGGCGTTGCGCAAGGTCTTCCTGCGCTTGCCGAACCCCGCTTTAACGACACGTTTAAATAACTGTTCATCACAGGGCAATTGTTTGATCTCATTACGCTTCAGACGGATGACGGCTGATTGTACTTTCGGTGGTGGGTTAAATACACCAGGCGGTACTTTGAAGAGGTATTCAATATCAAAAAAGGCCTGGAGCAGTACACTCAGAATGCCGTAGGTCTTATTTCCATGTTTCTCACAAATGCGGTC
This sequence comes from Ekhidna sp., assembly GCF_965221965.1. Lineage (GTDB taxonomy): Bacteria > Bacteroidota > Bacteroidia > Cytophagales > Cyclobacteriaceae > Ekhidna. Next base: position 1,193,900 of record NZ_OZ244926.1, on the reverse strand, counting down.
GGCCACCTCTTTCTGGATCATGCATACCACTTCATCCACCTGATTCCGATCATCCCATATCTTGAAAAAGAGCTGTGAGGAAATGTTGTAAGGAAAATTGCCTATGACATTGAAACGATCAAAAGAAACATTGTACTTCAGGTAATCCTGGTATAGAAAACGATCCGCATGTGAAGGGTACGCTGACTTTAAATATTCAATGGATTCGGTATCTACATCCAGCGCATAGAAATCAAGTCCATCTTTCTCTATGAGGTATTTCGTGAGCACACCTGTCCCCGGCCCAATCTCCAGGACAGGCAGGTTGTTTTCATTCTTCAAGGCTTCAACGATTTTCAAAGCAATGTTTTCATCCTTCAGGAAATGCTGTCCTAAATGTTTTTTTGGTTTTACGCTTGCCAACTTATTCGCTGTTTATATTATTGACCTGATTTTTTCGGGTTAACTTCAATTTTGATAAAAGTACACTGCAAATGGGTGAATCATCACGCAAAAAAAATAAACCTGTCATTGGAATCACCATCGGAGACATCAATGGGATTGGTCCGGAGGTGATCATAAAATCCCTGGAGGACAACCGCATCCTGAAGCAATTCACACCGGTCATCTACGGATCAGCTAAAGTGATCTCTTACTATCGTAAAGCGCTGGACAAGGAAAATTTCAACTATCAGCAAATCTCCAGCATTGACAAGATCGCTCACAAGAAAGTGAATGTGCTGAATGTCTGGGATGAAACCATCGAAATCAATCCCGGTCAGGCCAATGAAACCGGGGGGAAATATGCTGTACTCTCCCTTCAGCATGCAGTCAAAGACCTGAAAGATGAAAAGATCGACGCAATCACAACGGCTCCTTTAGCCAAAGATCTGGTGCAGTCAGATGAATTTAAATTTCCGGGTCATACCGAGTATTTAACCCAGGAAGCCGGAGAGTCAGACAGCCTGATGTTTTTAGTGCATGAATCACTGCGTGTAGGCGTGGTGACCGGACACATTCCACTGAATGAAGTGAGTGCGAAAGTGACCAAAGAAAAGATTGTCTTCAAGCTACAAAAAATGATTAAATCCCTGCAAAAGGATTTTGGAATCAAAAAGCCACGTGTGGCCGTACTGGGACTTAATCCTCATGCCGGGGAAAACGGGCTCTTGGGAGATGAAGAGCAAAAAGTGATCATACCGGCAATAGACGAGGTGAAAAAAGGTCATCATATTGTGATGGGTCCTTTCCCTGCCGACGGCTTTTTCGGAATGCGTACCTACAAGCAATATGATGGTATATTGGCCATGTACCACGACCAGGGACTGATTCCTTTTAAAAACATGGCTTTTGAAGAAGGGGTGAATTACACTGCTGGATTACCTTTTGTGCGTACCTCACCGGACCATGGAACCGCCTTCTCCATTGCCGGAAATGGACAGGCAGATGAGACCTCTTTTCGCAATGCCCTCTACCTCGCCAATGATATCATCCGTCAGCGAAAAGAAAACCACTTTGAAAGCGATGATGAAAAGTAGTTGATAACCTTTTCTAGTACTTGGATTCTATCTAAATTTGCGGGTCTTTACCGGGAAGTGGACGGAAATGAAGGATTTGAAAGCGTATAAGATTGAGATTTTTGGCCTGAGTAACAGCACTCACGACTTCAATTTCACGTTTGATGACGAATTCTTTTCCCATTTCGAAAACAGCCTGGTGAGCAAGGGCAAAGGCACTTGTGATGTGGTTTTGGCAAAAACAGATTCAATGATCACCGTTGATTTGACCATCAAAGGGATCATTGAGCTGGAATGTGACAGAAGTCTGGAACCCTTCGATTATCCGATCGCTGTAGAAAAAGAAATCATCTACAAATACGGAGACGAAGAGAAAGAGCTGAGTGAAGATGTTTTTGTGATCCTTAAAGGAGAGCAGGAAATCAACATTTCCACGTTTTTGTACGAATCCATTAGCCTGGAAGTACCGATGAAAAAATTGCATCCCAAATTCCAGGACGAATCAGATGATGATGAGATGATTTACATCTCTGACACTGACGAGCAATCACAGGAAGAAAGCACGGACCCAAGATGGGAAGCCCTGAAAAAACTGAAATAAGAAAACATTAGATAGAGAAAGAAGATGGCGCATCCAAAAAGAAAAATTTCTAAAACAAGAAGAGACAAAAGAAGAACGCATTACAAAGCGACTCCTAAGAGCTTTGTAATTTGTCCGACTACAGGCGAGGCACACCTTCCACACAGAGCCTTCTGGCATGAAGGTAAACTTTACTATAAAGGTAAAGTAGTGATGGAAAAAGAAGTACTAGCCTAAGTAAGTCCAGATGCCTAACATTCGAGCAGCGATTACCGGCGTTCAAGGTTATGTGCCGGAAGACGTCCTTACCAATAAGGATCTTGAAAAGATCGTGGACACCAATGATGAGTGGATCACTTCACGAACAGGCATCAAAAGACGACACATTTTAAAAGGTGAAAATCAGGGCACCTCAGTGATGGCCGTAAAGGCGCTTGAGGGACTGCTGAAAAAAACCAATACCAATCCGGAGGAGATCGATCTCATCATATGTGCGACGACTACTCCGGATTTAGTTTTTCCGGCCACTGCTAACATCATTGCCAATAAAGTAGGAGCTGTAAACTCCTTTGGATATGATGTACAGGCAGCTTGCTCCGGATTTCTTTATGCCTTATCCACCGGTTCTCAGTTCATAGAGACAGGCAAGTACAAAAAAGTGGTTGTCATAGGAGCGGATAAGATGTCTTCCATTATTGATTACCAGGACCGAGCTACATGCATCATCTTTGGAGATGGCGCGGGTGCTGTGATGCTGGAGCCAACAGAGGAAGATTGTGGCATCAAGGATTTTATCCTGAAGTCCGATGGTTCCGGGGAGCCATACCTTCATATGAAGGCCGGAGGTAGCCGTAGACCGGCAACAGAGGAAACGGTAAAAAATCGCGAGCACTTCGCTTACCAGGAAGGCTCAACAGTATTTAAGTTCGCTGTTAAAAACATGGCAGATGTAGCCGCACAGGTGATGGAGCGAAACAACCTCACTCCTGACGATGTGGCTTACCTGGTGCCTCACCAGGCCAACAAACGAATCATCGATGCAACCGCCAACCGCATGGGCGTGGGGGAAGAAAAGGTGATGCTCAACATCGAGGAGTATGGAAATACTACCAGCGGTACCATCCCACTTTGCTTATGGGATTACGAAAAGAAACTGAAAAAAGGTGACAACCTGATCCTGGCCGCTTTTGGTGGAGGATTTACCTGGGGCGCCATTTGGGTAAAATGGGCCTACGATCCAAAGTAATTAACTAACTAAGCTTAATATTCATGGCAACTACATCAGACATCAAAAACGGATTGGTGATAGAGTTTAACCACGATCTGTACAGTGTAGTGGAGTTTCAACACGTGAAGCCGGGCAAAGGTCCTGCTTTTGTGAGAACCAAGCTAAAAAGTATACGCACCGGCAAAGTGGTGGACAACACCTTTTCTGCCGGACATAAAATCACGACCGCTCGTGTAGAACGAAGACCTTATCAGTTCCTTTATAAGGATGACATGGGCTACCACTTCATGGATACCAGCACCTACGAGCAAATTGCCATCGAAGAAAAGCTGATCAATGCACCCAAATTCCTGAAAGACGGACAAGAGGTGGAGATCCTATTCCATGCGGAGGAAGAAAAAGTCCTTGGCTGTGAGCTCCCTCAGCATGTGATCATGACCGTAACACAGGCGGATCCCGGTGTGAAAGGAAACACGGCTACCAACGCAACCAAAAATGCGGTGGTAGAGACAGGTGCTACCATCCAGGTACCGATGTTCATCGAACAGGATGAAGTAATAAAAGTTAATACTGTGGATGGTACATATGTGGAGCGGGTAAAATAATTACCTGCCTCCCAAAGAAATTAACTACCTTAGTTTTTAAGATTTTTTAATCAACAATTAACCTATGAAGGCCAAAGAAATTCAAGAATTGATCAATTTCCTTTCTGAATCAGGATTGGAAGAAGTAAATATTGAAACCGATGATTTTAAGGTAAGCATCAAGCGTAGTGCTGAGCAACATGTGATTGCTTCTGCACCTCAAGCAGCCCCTGCTCCGGCACCAGCTGCTGCGCCTGCTCCGGCTCCTCAGGCGGCCCCTGCCCCTGCTGCTGACGGGGGAAGCGATGCACCTGCATCCGGTGGGAACCTGGTGGAGATCAAGTCACCGATGATTGGAACCTTCTACCGATCTGCAAATCCTGAATCACCTGCTTTTGTTGAGGTGGGGAGCTCCGTAAATGCCGGAGATACCGTTTGTATCATCGAAGCGATGAAGCTATTCAATGAGATAGAATCTGAAGTGTCTGGAAAAATCGTAAAAGTACTGGTTGACAATGCGCAACCTGTAGAGTATGACCAGCCACTTTTCCTTGTTGAACCTGCTTAAACATGTCCAAGATGTTTAATAAAATATTGATTGCCAACAGAGGCGAGATCGCCTTGCGTATTATTCGAACGTGTAAAGAAATGGGCATCAAGACGGTGGCAGTTTACTCCAAAGCTGATGCCGACAGTTTGCATGTTCGGTTTGCGGATGAGGCAGTATGTATTGGTCCTGCTTCCAGTAAGGATTCATACCTCAAGATCCCAAACATCATAGCTGCTGCGGAAGTAACAAACGCTGACGCTATCCATCCCGGATACGGCTTCCTTTCGGAAAACGCCGAGTTTTCTCGTGTGTGTGCCGAAAACAAAATCAAATTCATCGGGGCGAGCGAGGAGATGATCTCCAAAATGGGAGACAAAGCCACAGCGAAAGCAACGATGATTGCTGCTGGTGTTCCGGTGGTACCAGGGTCGGATGGACTACTGGAGTCGGCCGAGCAAGGTATGAGCCTGGCCAAAGAAATTGGCTACCCGGTGATGATCAAAGCCACTGCCGGCGGTGGTGGTAAGGGAATGCGACTCATCAAAGAGGAAAGTGAGTTCAAGAAGGCATGGGACAGTGCCAGACAAGAAGCCGCTGCATCGTTTGGCAATGACGGGATGTACATGGAGAAATTCGTGGAAGAGCCCCGTCACGTGGAAATCCAGATTGTAGGAGACAGCACTGGTAAAGCCTGCCATCTATCTGAAAGAGATTGCTCCATCCAGCGAAGGCACCAGAAGCTGATCGAGGAGACTCCTTCCCCTATTGTATCTCAGGAACTCAGAGAGAAGATGGGAGCTGCCGCGATCAAAGGTGCGGAAGCGATCAAATACGAAGGTGCCGGTACGGTGGAGTTCCTTGTAGACAAGCACGGCGAGTTCTACTTCATGGAGATGAACACACGTATCCAGGTGGAGCACCCGATCACTGAAGAAGTGACTGACTATGACCTGATCAAAGAGCAGATCAAAGTGGCAGCCGGTGAAAAGATTTCCGGACGAAACTACTACCCTCAGCTGCACTCCATCGAAGTGCGAATCAATGCGGAAGATCCGGCAAACGGTTTCCGACCAAGTCCGGGTAAGATCACGAACCTTCACTTCCCGGGTGGACATGGTGTGCGTATTGACAGCCACGTATATGCAGGCTATGTGATCCCTCCGTTCTACGACTCGATGATTGGTAAGCTGATCGTGAGTGCGCAGACCCGGGAGGAAGCGATCATTAAGATGAAGCGCGCACTGGAGGAGACGGTGATTGAAGGAATCAAGACAACCATTCCGTTCCACCTGGCCATGATGGACGACAAAGCGTTTAAGTCAGGTAACTTCACCACGAAGTATCTGGACACGTGGGACTTCAGTGTGTTGAAGAAGTAAAATGATTTTATAGATATTGAAAACCCCTCGCTGGAAACGGTGAGGGTTTTTTGTTTTATTTGGGACGCTCAACCCACGGTCCTTGCGCCCAGACCGGCACTGGCGGGTCGGGCGCTATAGCTTCTTCCAAATAGTCAATGTCAATCGATCCATGTAGTCCTGCCGTTGGATGATAAGGGCTTTTTCAATCCCCCGATCATCAATGACTGGTGAGAACCCATAATCATAGGCCAGGTAATATATTCCACTCTTTGATTTAAATATGCTGCTGAAGTAACGATAATCATAGCCCAGTTGATTCAACACTTCCTTTCTCACAGTGGCTTTTCCCTGCGGACACAAATCCCTCAAAATTCTTCGATTCTTTCTGATCCGTGAATTGACCTTCTGAATGTACTGCTCCTCCACGGCTTTATGCTGGTTGTTGTAGGAGTTCCTGCAGTAGGCATCACAAAACTTCTTATCTGTACGCCCTACCAAGGTTTTTCCGCATTTCAGACATTTATTTGGGGCTAAATTTTCCATTTATATAAGTACTTATAGTCGAATATAAATACTTATCTAATCAGTTACTGTTTTGATCCCGATGATTTTTACTTCATGAATCATGCGATAAGCGTATCCTGTCAACAGCAATACCGGTGGGCATTAGAGCAACTACGCATCAAACTGGCTGCCAGGAGGTATAGTAAATCCACTCAGCAAGTGTATTATCACTGTTTTCGTTCGTTTCTAGCTCATGTATATCCATTGCCACTTCACCAGGTAGGTCGGGAGCAGGTTTATGACTACCACCGGAAATTGATTGAGAAGCAAAACATTTCACGCTCTACTCAGAATCAAAGCATCAATGCGATCAAATTCTATTTGGAGCATGTGCTTGGCCAGGACCGTCAAAGCTTCAACCTGGAGCGGCCGAAAAAAGTCCAGAAGCTACCGGAGGTGCTTAGCGTAGAGGAAGTGGCCCGCATTTTAAAAGCTTCAGGCAACTTAAAACACAAGGCCATTCTGACGACTCTTTATTCTGCCGGATTGCGAATTGGAGAGCTACTTAGTCTGAAAACAGCAGATATCGATTCGGATCATATGCGTATATGGGTACGCGAAGGAAAGGGATGTAAGGATCGGCTGACTACCCTATCTCCTCATTTACTGAAGTTATTGAGAGCTTATTTTCGAAAGTACCGACCTTATGAATACCTTTTTGAAGGTCAGAATGGAGGGCCATATTCGTCCACCAGTATACGAAAGATTCTGGCCAAAGCTTGTCATCGAGCCGGTATTCACAAAAAAGTACGACCACACACCTTGAGGCATAGTTTTGCCACACATCTGCTGGAGCAAGGCACCAATCTTCGTTACATACAGTCTCTGCTTGGACACACCAGCGCCAAAACGACGGAGATCTATACGCATGTGAGCAGCAAAAACCTGGAGGAGATTAAAAGTCCGTTGGATGGTATGGTAGGCTCGGGTATATTTGAAAGGTAAATAAACGCCATACGGCGTTTACATTATAGTTAGGCATTATTGCATGGAGGCGAACTTCAAAATTTCAGAGAACATAGCGGTTGAACTAGATGGAAGGCACATTGACCTGCACAACAACTTCGACTTTGAACTGATTACGAAGACTTCAACTGGGTATCTTTTACAATTTGTTAGAAACTCTGGCAACTGGGTTAGAACGGATGAGTACCGCCGGTTAACTTTTGAACTGACTAACGTAAACTTTGAGCATTTTGAAGAGGGAGATCCTAAGGCAACAAAAGAAGATGCTAATTGCCTAGGTGAACTCACGTTTTTCCCATCTGAACTTCGCAAAATGAACGATAGCATCGCTCCGCAAACTGAACCCAAAAAAGATGATGACATTATTTTCATTTTTGAGGACGGCAAACTCTTCCGGTTCGGTTGTGAACGGATTGAACTTAATGCAACCGAAAACAATGCCTAACAATCACTATCGGTTATGTGCCAAACTGCCTCTTTGCCAGCTTCATCGGGACTTGCCCGCTCCAGCGCACCTTCTGAAACTTCATCGCTTTTGGAAAGGTCTGTGGTTCTGGATTTTTACTTCAGAACGCAGTGCCATTCGGAAACAGTTGTGCGTGTGGTGCACTTCCGCTACTTTTATGGCTACTTACCAACTGTGGGCACACAAACCGATAGTTTGGCGTTATCTCTCACTTACTGCATGACTAAATCAGAACTTCTCAATATTGTAATCAAGGTTTTTGGACTCTATTACTTTGTACTGTTTGCCCAACATTTAATGGAATTCATTTATATGATGGTAGCAAGTGGCCTCTATGATAATAGTCAATCTGATAGATGGATTATTCTTGGTGGAATTTTTATGACTTTTTTCGTTGACTTGGTCTTCGCCTATTTCGCACTATTTAAGACTGAACTCATCACTAATAGGATCTCACGGAATAACGAAGGAACGGTTGAACTGGGAACAACCAAAACTGACCTACTTGAAATTTCATTTGCAGTAGTAGCAATTGTAGCAATCCTAAACTCAATTCCGAATTTGCTAACTCAACAAGTGAACAGCATCTACTATCATGACCATAGGGAGCTTGAGTTCTGGACAACTAACTCGAAGAATGAACTCTTCCAAAATCTATTTATTCTCATTGCTGGAATTTTCTTACTGCTTAACTCTCGGAATTTTGCAAAGTGGATAACTAAACGAGGTGAACAAGACGATTCAAGAGATGAACAAAAATGAAGCTATCTTAAAAGATAAGGTCCTTGAATACCTCGCAACAACTAAAAAGAGTGCTGCCGATGGGGTCATTGCAAAAGCTATAGGATATAAAGATTTTGAAGTCGGTTACGCAGCAGAGCAATTAAAAAATGATGAGCTTGTTGAACTCATGAATATTACTTCTTTTGACTCCAATAGATCAAATGAGTACAACGTAACAATTCTAACTAAAGGACTATACTTCTTTGAGAACGACTCTTTCCAATCTCAATATAACAAGCTTAAAAAAACAAAGAGATTTAAAAACATCAGAACTATCGTTTTAGCCATCAATGCAATCTTAATTCTTTACTTTTCTTGGCTAAGCATTGAGAATAAAAGAGAAAACAAGGTACTCCAGAATCGGGTGAACGAACTGGAAACAGAACTCAAGGTTGCAACTGACTCTCTCAACTCCTTTAGTAAGGACTCGATCAACCAAAATGCGAGAGATAACAAGCACTAGCGCGAATATGCCTGAGTGCTTTCTGCAACTTTCATTGCAATTCGACCGCTTCACCGCCCATTCTGCTACTTTCATTTCCCTCCCTCCTTTTCGTCTTTCTGGATTTAGACTTGCAGAACGCAGCTCTTCGTAGATACCGTTGCAGGGGTTGGGCAGTTTCGCTAGTTTAGTGTTCTTTACAACTAGTGGGCATACTCTCGCTAGTTAGACGTTACATGTCAGTCGCACTTCGAACATATGAAACCAATACTTTCGAAAGAACTCTTTAAAAAGGAACCCAAGAAAATCATTCGAACGGTCGGACTATTCTACGCCGGAATTGGAGCCTGGTGCTTCTTCGGGTTAACTCTGATGAACTCAACTATGAGCAACTTTCCAAAGGACGAGGAGTTTGAAGGGTTCAACCGAACTTTTGAGATTCTCCAGAACATCTGGATGACCTACATGCCTTTGCTGATAATTATTGGGTTCGGTATGGTTGCATTTTCATACGCCCTTGAACGTCTTAACGAACAACGAATAGCCATCCAAACAGGAATTCTAATAGTGTGTACAATTTGGGTAATTGCTTATTCAATTGCTAGCATCCCCTATCTTGAGGCTTTCCTGTCAATCTCCCCTGAACAAGAGGCATTCAACGGACTAACTTACATTTTTGCATTATTCGGATTTGGTGCTGTGTTCGCACTTATGACGATCCCGAACTATAAAGTACTGAAGAAACTGAAGGCCGAAAATACCGACATGTAACATTGTGTATGGCCGCATGTGCGAACTGAGCATTTAGCCAGTTTCGGTAGAACTCGACCGTGAATCTGCCGCTGAGGGAACTTCTCTGCTTTCTGCCAAGCTCAGTTCGCAGGAGTTTTTAATCTTCTGAACGCACTGCCTCTTGGATACTTTGGAAGCACCGGCAGATTCACTATTTTAGTGCCACTAGCCAGTGGGGCGCACACAGCGCCATACACGGGCGTTAGGATTCACTTCTTTTCTTTTTCTCCTCTCCGCTTCTACTCTTAACCAAATAGCTACTGAAAGGTGGCGCTTAATTGTCCTATTCCGCTCGTCACACAAGGCCAGCGCACGGCTGATCCGATCCCCCCTCTCTGTCTTTTGGGACGGCGATATGGAGTCACGCCCCGACGGCCACCCTATCCTCCTTTCATCCCGCGCCATTCATCGCGCTCTTACCACCTTTTTGGTTTGCTTCGAGCCACGTTCATCTCGTTTTCGAGATAGCTGCTTTCACCTGGAAGTCGACTGACGTATTCCATCGAGAACAAACGAATCCTAACAAGCGATATAGACGCATGGCTTACGTAGTTCTTCGCCTCTGGCCTGCTATCCGCCCGCTCCATCTGCGCCGGAGCTCACGGGCTAGGAATTTGCCACGGCAAATCCCGGAGGGATTGACTTGTATTGCGTGTCTGAATAGACCCGTTGTGTGCTTCCGCAGATTTTCGCTAATTTCATCGCTTTGAAATGGATATAGCCACGCGCTATATCTTGATGTTATGTACCAGATACTGCAAGACGTATAACTTCTGAACGCTTATGAACGGAACATTAAAATCAATCGCAACCGGAGCATTGTTTTGCGTATCACAACGCATTGGCGAGTCAGTTTTAGGATTTATAATTACGGACATTAGGAAGGCAAGTGATGTGAATTTCGAAGGAGCAATTCAATTTGCGTTTATGGGGCTCTTTCTATCAATTGTACCCTATCTCATTATTTTCCCATTGGTGAAAACGCTAACTAAGAGTGGGCTCAACAACTCATATATTTCCGCAGGAATCAACTTGTTTGTCTTAACCTACTTCTATACATCTGGACTAATTCAGAAAGATCCAATTTCTTTCATAGTTGGCTCACTTATTATCAGCATTCTACTAATTGTTGTTGAACGAAGAATCAAACCAGCAGAACGAACGGCTAACGGAAAGACCGGTACATAACAGGCGATATGGCGAATGGCCAAACTGCCTATTTGAAACTTCTGTGCAAACCGCCCGTGAAGCTGCCCATTCTGCCAGCTTTTGTACTTCGTATAGCCTTTTGTGGTTCTAGCTATTATTTTCAGAACGCACTTCTTCGTTGATACTGTTGCGGTGGTTGGGCAGTTTCACTACATTAGTGCTTTTTACAAAGGGTATGGCCACTCGCCATATCTGATCGTTAGCGAGAATTCGAGCCACGGATCAACTCTATGGATTTAGAACACCTTCTGTACGGACTAATTGCATTTTTAATCGGATTGATTGCCAAGATTTCCGATAAGCCAAGATCGTGGAAAGAGAAAAAAACCAGACCTCTAGGTTTATCAGAAGCACGTTTTAAGGGAGGTTATTGGGCACTGATGTTAGCTGGAATTGTCATGATCTTAATTTCCGTATTTTGATAAGATATATAACTGCTTTTCTCTTGATAACGACACTATCATGCCAACCAGTAACTGATCGTGGCAATGAACAAACTCAAATTGACACCTTGACAATCAAAATCGGAGATCAACACCTAAAACCAACTCCAACTTCTGAAAAGCTAATCTCTCTCAAGAACTTAGATGGTGAACGAATTACAAGATTCTATTCTGACAGCACCTACCAACTAACTGTTGAACACAGTTTCGGAGTTAAGCTGACACTATACGAACGAACTGAAAATTTCACCTTACGAGCAACTGACTCGACTTACTTTTTAACAACTAACGAACTAGATTCTACTCTGACTGACAAACTGCAAGTCGGATTTCTGACAGATACAACATCGAACATTTTAGTTTATCACTACCGACTTCTGAACGAGAACGACTCAACTGAAGTGCTTGACTTCAAAAAGCAGATTGACACGGTTGGATATACTGAATTCAAACTCTACGGAAGAAAATCTCGCTAACAGTTGCTAGCACGAATGCGCCAACTGCCACTTTACAAGCTCCAGTGCGAACATCACCATGAATCAGCCGCTGGGAAAGGTTTGTGCTTTCTACATGGCGCATCTCGCAGGAGTTTTCATCTTTCTCAACGCAGCGGTTATATGATACTTTGGAAGCACCGGCAGATTCATTAGTTTTATTGGAACTTGCCAAGTTCGGGGCGCACTCCTGCTAGCTAGGCGTTACCTGTCAACTGCGCCATTATAACAGATGGTGCTATTTTTTCGTAACTTTATCTTATGGAAGCGAACATGAACCTTTCTTTCTCACAGATACTCGAACTGGTTAGGAACTTGCCAGGGGAACAGAAGATCAAGATTTCCCAAGAACTTGAGAAGGAAACTATTGGCTCCAAACTGACTGAACTTTTGACTGCTTTCCGAACTGACAAACTTTCTATGAACGAGATAACGTCAGAAGTTGAACAAGTCAGACAAGACCTTTATGACAAGCGAAAAGCGAACTAAGGTCATATTCGACACTAATATTTGGATCAGTTACCTCATTGGTCATCAACTTGGTGAGTTGACAGAACTTCTAACTTCTCAGAGAATTGAAATCATACTATCCGAACAACTTCGAACGGAGTTGACTGAAGTAACACGAAGGAAGAAATTTCAAAAATATTTCAGCAAAGAGAAGGTAGCCGAACTTCTGAAACTGATGAACTTCATCGGAACTGACTATGAGATCATAGAGTATCCGAACATTTGTAGAGATCCGAAAGACAACTTTTTGCTGGGATTGATCAGAGCTTCAAAGCCTAACTTTTTAGTAACGGGAGATCAGGACTTATTGGAACTGAATCCCTTTGAGGGAACGGAGATCATTGAACCTAATCAACTATTAGCTAAAATAGCCGACAGGTAACAGACGGTAAAAATGCATGTGGCTACTGCTTATCTACCACTTTTAGTGCTACTGAACCGCGATTTCTGGCTTTTGGAAAGAGCTGAGCTTTCTACTTCCCTTGGTGCCACTCGGAAAAATGCTTGTGGAACGTGCTGTATCTGAACCGTTGTGAGTTGGAGCCAGAATCGCTACTTTAGTGCCATTAACAAAGCTCGGGCCACACAGCATTTTACCTGAGCGTTAGACTCTATTTACCTCACCATGAACATTCATCGCTCATTATTGACATTAGTTTCACTTTTTTGCTTCTGGCATGCCAACTGTCAAACTCAGGAGGAATTTGATGCATTTGCACAGGAAGTGCTTGATGAAGCTGAACTTCTATTCAGATTGGCGAGAGCGACAGAACTGAATGCGATTTCGAACGAATCTGAACGATTAGCTTACAAACTTTCAAATGATGATATCAAGTCAATAAGTTGGCAATCTGACTCACCAAATCAAATATTAGCTTCTATTGTTTATAATCCAGAGTTGGAACCAGTAAGTCAAGAATCCAACCCCAGAGAACCGAACGCTGGTGAGAAAATATTGATCTCCGCCTATAACAAAACGCAAGAAATAATTGATTCCGGCGATTTGGACTTTGAAGGACGTATCACAATTTTGAAACCAATTTTCATTTTCCAAAATCAATTCGAGAATCCCGATATTGAGCATTCGAACACAGAACTAATTGTCTATTTGATTAGAGATGATGCAGACGACCAAGTCGTTCCAATGGGAGGAGATTTTTATCTAGAATTTGACGGAAATGGATTCCTAAATGACATCTACTCAATTGATGAAGATTATTTCCACCCCGAAGGGAGTAAAATTATTGAAGGTGAAGAAGTGATGGGAGTAATTCATGGACACAGTCGAACAGAAGATCCAATTATTTCCGCTACCGAAATATGTTCGATCTTACTTCATGAGGATATTATCACATGGGAAGATCTAACAGTTACAAGATCGTATACTGATAGCACGTTTACCAAGACCATCTATAATATCCCATCCAATACCTTAACCATTGAAGAACAACCTAATAAAGAATTCAATTACAACCCAACTTGGGCTGTCTTAATAAGATTTGGTGAACAGAAATATCTGGAATACTTTGATTCATCGGATGAGATATCAAGTGAAATTTTTGGTAGAATAGACGAATCCTGGCACAAAGGAATAGTCGTTTATGAACCTGAACAGGCACGAGCACAATACCCCGAATTAACAGTTGGTCGATTGGGCCTTATTGAAGTTCTGATGAAAAAGAGTAAAGTCAAATTACTTCCGGACGAAATAACTACCAAAATCAAATAAGAACAGAGTCTAACAGACACTATCGGTTATGTGCCAAACTGCCTCTTTACCGGCTTTATCGGAACTCGACCGCTCCAGTGCACCTTCTGAAACTTCATCGCTTTTAGAGACTTCTGTGGTTCTGGATTTTTACTTGCAGAACGCAGTGCCTCGTGGATATCGTTGTGCTTCTGGTGCACTTCCGCTATTTTAGTGCTATCTGCCAACTGTGGGCACACAAACCGATAGTTGAGCGTTGTGTGTCATATCTTCAGAACGTAGAGATCATGCCAATTAACATTTATGACGAAACCTTGAATGATAAGATTGATTGGCTTTGCGATGATTCTTGGAGTTTGCCTGAACAAATTGATGCTCTCGAATCCTGGTTAGTCGAAAAAGGTCGAAACTTGGAACCCGGAAAATATGTAGCAGATATTGGTTTCGATATTCGCAAGGATGCAACTGGTGGAGGTGGGGTTCTTGGATCGAATTCCATGAAAATAATGGGTGAACTTGGAATGGACATCTATCTTTCAGAATACCCTGGTCAATATGAATAGAGAAGCCAGTCTATGAGGGACACTAACGAACATATGATTGAACTTTTGGACACTTCTCGTACGAACAACGCATATTCAGCAACTGTTCAACTGGAAGTCGATGGAACACCTTACAAGGTGAAATTTGGTATTCAAATTCCTGACTACTCTAACTTGAAGAGAATACTAGAATATCGGCCCTTTGAGAACACTGGCGTTGCACCATATCGCTACTTTTTTGCTCTGTCCTATTCGAACGACTCCACGAACGAAGAACTAGCCAATATTGCAGTCAGGGTCGAGCAACTGGGACAGCATAAGCAATACGAATTTACAGTAACCAAGAAATTCATAGCCAATCTCCTTTGGTTTAACGAACTGGAGAACATCGAGCCAATTCACGAACTAATCATAACGGAATAACGACACACAACATTGTGTATGGACGCATGTGCGAACTGAGCATTTAGCTAGTTTCGGTGCAACTCGACCGTGAATCTGCCGCTGAAGATACTTTTCTTCTTCCTACAAATCTCAGTTCGCAGGAGTTTTTGATCTTCTGAACGCACTGCTACATGGATACTTTGGAAGCACCGGCAGATTTCACTATTTTGCTGCTATTAGCCAGTGGGGCGCACACAGCGCCATACACGGGCGTTATGGGTCATCGCTCTTCGAATCACATGAAGCACTTTCTTCTACTTTTTTCACTGACTATTCTGACTTTTAACTCTATCGCACAGAAGGTAACTGTTATTGGAACTGTTAGAGACTTTGAAACAAACGAACCATTAACTGGTGCCGTAGTTCTTGAGGATAAACTTGTGAACGGTGATGTAATAGATTCGCTTGGCAACTTTCAACTAACACTAGAGGGAACAAGCAACACAATTAAATGTAGCTGGATAGGGTATTATCAACTCATTATCAAGAACATCCCAACAAACATCGACACACTCGAACTACCTAACTTGAAAATGGTAACAAATTACTCTGCGCACCTGATTGTTGAATTTGGACCTGACGTTGAACCTGACAAGAAAAAATTCAGAGCTATCAAGAAACAAATTGAAGACCAATATCGCCTCAGCATTGACGGTCTAACTTACGAACCTGAAATTTTGAAATACGACATTGTGTTTGACTTGAGTAATCCAACTCAACTGGGTGAACAAGACCCATAACAAGCACTAGCAGGCATATGCCGGAGTGCTTTCTACCAGTTTCACTGCAACTTGACCGCTACACTGCCCATTCTGCTAGGCTGGTTTCCCCACCCTCCTTTTCGTCTTTCTGGATTTAGTCTTTCAGAACGCAGTGCTTCGTAGATACTGTTGTGGGGGTTGGTCAGTTTCGCTAGCTTAGTGCTCTTTACAACTTGTGGGCATACGCCCGCTAGTTGGACGTTAGGATTTATCTCTGCAGATCGAAAATTGGAATTCAAAACTTCATCATTTACACCAGCTCCTGAACAACAAGCATCCAACAGCTGGCTAATTTACTTGCTGCTGACCGTAATCTTTTTTTTAGTTTACTACCTCTTAACTGAATTCGGAATAACTGGATGGCCTGTCTTTTTATCAGCATTTTGCTTTTTCGGAATGGCTATATTGATGAGGTATCACAACTTCCTAAAAAAGGAGAATATCAAAGGACAGTTGGATAAGGAAATCGAACTAACTCCTGATCATTTCAGAGTTGACGACCTAACGATTAAGATCGACCGAATCAAGAAAATCGTTTTCAACATTGATAAGTATGAAGGTCAACTAAAAGCTGATAGCATTACCTATCCTGAACTAATGAAAAGTGATGGAGTATCTAACAGAATTACTGTTGTAACACATGAAGGATCTTACTCAGAGCTATTTAGACTCGGTAACCAACGACACTACCACGACCTAATACTAACAACTAGAGAACTCAAGAAGAACGGAATTGATATTGAAATAAATGACAAATCCTAACAGGCACTAACGCGAATATGCCTGTGTGCTTTCTACCTCCTTACGTGCAACTAGACCGCTTCACCGCCCATTCTGCTACTTTTATTTCCCTTCCATCCTTTTCGTCTTTCTGGATTAAGACTTGCGAAACGCAGTGCTTCGTAGATACTGTTGCGGAGGTTGGACAGTTTCGCTAGTTTAGTGCTTTTTACTACTAGTGGGCATACTCTCGCTAGTTAGACGTTACCTGTCAACTGCGCCATTATAACAGATGGTGCTATTTTTTCGTAACTTTATCTTATGGAAGCGAACATGAACCTTTCTTTCTCACAGATACTCGAACTGGTTAGGAACTTGCCAGGGGAACAGAAGATCAAGATTTCCCAAGAACTTGAGAAGGAAACTATTGGCTCCAAACTGACTGAACTTTTGACTGCTTTCCGAACTGACAAACTTTCTATGAACGAGATAACGTCAGAAGTTGAACAAGTCAGACAAGACCTTTATGACAAGCGAAAAGCGAACTAAGGTCATATTCGACACTAATATTTGGATCAGTTACCTCATTGGTCATCAACTTGGTGAGTTGACAGAACTTCTAACTTCTCAGAGAATTGAAATCATACTATCCGAACAACTTCGAACGGAGTTGACTGAAGTAACACGAAGGAAGAAATTTCAAAAATATTTCAGCAAAGAGAAGGTAGCCGAACTTCTGAAACTGATGAACTTCATCGGAACTGACTATGAGATCATAGAGTATCCGAACATTTGTAGAGATCCGAAAGACAACTTTTTGCTGGGATTGATCAGAGCTTCAAAGCCTAACTTTTTAGTAACGGGAGATCAGGACTTATTGGAACTGAATCCCTTTGAGGGAACGGAGATCATTGAACCTAATCAACTATTAGCTAAAATAGCCGACAGGTAACAGACGGTAAAAATGCATGTGGCTACTGCTTATCTACCACTTTTAGTGCTACTGAACCGCGATTTCTGGCTTTTGGAAAGAGCTGAGCTTTCTACTTCCCTTGGTGCCACTCGGAAAAATGCTTGTGGAACGTGCTGTATCTGAACCGTTGTGAGTTGGAGCCAGAATCGCTACTTTAGTGCCATTAACAAAGCTCGGGCCACACAGCATTTTACCTGAGCGTTACCCTCAATACCACACCGATGAAAAGACTTTTTCTAATAACATTAGTTATTTGGGGCTGCACAGAGAACAGACCAACATACAACTTAGAAACGCTTAACTCAGATCTTGTATCCTTTGGACAGGAGGAACAAATAGTACTTGTCAACTTTTCATCCGAATATGAAAAATCAAAGTCATTGAAAGACTCTATTTCAGGAGTTCCAGTAGTCCTTGTACCCAGTCTAACATATTCAGAAATTCTTGAATTCATAGAAGCGGAACAAACAAGACAATTTACACTTGACAGCTTGAACTATCTTAGAATCGTAGAGAATGCTCAAATTAACGGCAAAACTGAAATTAATGGCATTTCATTTCAACGATGGTTGATTGATGAAAACTTCTTAGAGCGAGCTGGATTAATGCTTACAGAAGGAAGAAACTTCTCAACTGCATTTGACGATGAGATGAAGATAATTATCAGTGAACCTCTTGCTAACAAACTGAACTTGGGAATTGGCGAGACAATTGAACTAGATAACACAAAGACAATTATTGGAATATTTGAAAATCTTGCTACTAACTACCCAACTCCTGAACATCTAATTGTAGCTGAACTGAAAAAATAAAGAGGGTAACAATATGTATAAGGCATGTGCTTGCGTGCTTTCTAAAAACTGCATCTGAACTTGACCGTTTCGCCTGCCTCCGATTTAAGATTTGCGCTGTTTGGATATTTCAGTTTGCGGGAGTTTTTCACTTCAGTCCGCAGTGCTTCCTACAAACTTTGGAAGCACCGGCAGACTTCACTATTTTAGTGCTGTCCACTAAGTGAGAGCACACGCCTCATACATGGGCGTTACCGGCAATTATCGCAACGAGCAAGATGCACTTCGAAAAACAAACTGAATCGATACTTAGAATTAAAAGTGCTGGTGGTTATCTACTGACTCGAACTTTCAACTTTTCAACTGAACAAACTAGCAACACTGACCAACAGGTAATTGATCAATTTATTAACTCTGAATTCCACCTTTGGCGAGGTGAGGAAGAGCCGAACGGACTTGAAATTTCATTTACTGAAGAAGGCAGAACATGGAAAGAATCGAGTGTCAAGGTTTTCGGGCCATTCAACAACGAACTGATTAACTCAAGTCATTACGCTCCAGTAACATTTAATGAGATAAGAGCCATACTTTTTAACTCTTTCAGCGAAGAAGCAGATTACGACCCAACATTTATTGACAAGGCAAAAACGGAGATTGAACAACTATTTAACACAAGGAACCAAGGTTTTTTCTTGACGGCAACTCGGGACAAGAACCCCGAACTCATTTCTCGATTTGACGTTTTTGATTTCTTTTTCTCTTTCATTCTCCTCAATTCCGGAACTAACACCTTAACACACATCGAGTTTGGGCTAGATTAAAAGCCGGTAACAATCGCTAGCACGAATGCGCCAACTGCCACTTTATAAGTTTCAGTGCGAACCTCACCATGAATCTGCCACTGGGAAAGGTCGGTGCTTTCTACTGAGAGCAGCTCGCAGGATTTTTCATCTTTCTGGACGCAGTGCCACTCTGATACTTTGTGAGAACCGGCAGATTCATTAGTTTTATCGGAACTTGCCAAGCTCGGGGCGCACTCCTGCTAGCTTGGCGTTAGCCGCAATCGCCAGAACCTAAAATATTCCCAAAATTTGAGAGCGAAAGAGATAGACATTGACGAATTTAATTCAATCGAAGACCTCTACGTCTTTATTGATAATAACGCCTTTGAACTAGAGAAGAATTGGGATTTGACCGACCTATGGGTAAAGTTCAGAAATAGCACATCTTCCGATACGGAAAAGGAAATGGCTCAATGGGAAATTGATTGTCATTTATTTGAGGTTAAGGGAGGACAAATATTCTCCCAAATCTATGGGAGCTCTGATGATGAATCAAGGATTACCACATTTCCTAATTTATCTGACCTTCAAGAACGTGTAATTAATTACGTAACGAATAGAGCCAAAAATTCAAACAACCCTTTATTGAAAGCCAAATACTTTCATTTGCTTTGGTGCGCACCTAAAGGGGTAAAAAACAATAGGTTCGCTAGCTCCGCCATCGAAAATTATATTTCTTCCATTGATCGCTACTGTCAAATTTTAAAATCCAAAAATGATGATGAAATACCAATCCAAATAGGAAAGTTGTATGAAAACACTTTGGCTATTTCAAACCAAATTAAAGTTGATAAACAAATTCTACAGACACTTACCAAGACACTGTTATTTGATATAGAGGGTATCAAATTTTACACGAAAGATGGAATATTGAATGACATGCTTGAATACCCGAAATTATTTAAAGCTTTGGATTTCGACAGAACTCTTGAATTGTATGAGGCAGAGTTAAAGGAATCTAAAGAAAAGAAGGACGACTTTCTGCTAGTTAACTATCACCTTCCTACCGCCATCAAAATTGCCACTAAAACAAAAAATGATGTAAAGAGATGGCATAATGAAATTGGATTGACCTATTTGAGAATGGCCGCCAATGAGACCCAGGAAGATAGATTCTGGATAAAGCAGGATTATCACTCGAAAGCCATTTCCGCCTTTAGACTAGCAGGTAACAAAACCATGAAACTGGAAGCAGAAAAGCTATATGCGGATTTGAAGCCTAAGGTCAGACTGTCAAATGTTAAAATAGATTTTGATGAAGAAACTCGAAATACGCTAAAGCTTTTTAACGATGGAATTAAGGAGTTAACAGAATCCATTTTAAAAAGTTCTTCTGAAAATATATACCGAACTATTTCGAGTGGATATTTCTTTCCAAAATATGGAGACGTGCTGGCTGCCTCTGAGGATAAGGAAAATGCGTTTTTGAATTTTGTAACTACCATACGATTTGACAAGAACCAAAATATCACTAAGAGCAAGGGTATTGAAGCGGAACAGGAACAGAAGCTATTAGAAACCTACTCTTATCAAGTAAGAATGGCTCTGCTGCCTTACCTACATTATATTATTGTCCCAGGAATTAAGTCTGGTCATTTGACCTTTGAAAACCTTATTTATCATTTAGCTAAGAACTCGTGGATAGGAAAAGACTATGCTCAATTTGATCTTGGCGGTGAAGAAAAGAACGTTAATTGGATTGCGCTTCTAACACCTTCAATTGTAGAGTTTTTCCTGCAAATACAAGGATGGGTTAGCAGCAAGTATTACCGGCCTAATTTTATTTTATGTGTTGATAGTACGACCTTAAAAATTGAAGGCCTTCTAAGAGAGTTTTGCAGAAGGTTAAATATTCCAACTAGTTCAATGGGGCCAAAGGGAATGCAGGAGATTTACCTTCATAACGTATTGGATAATGAAGAATTCAGAAAGTACTTCAACGAAGATGATATTCTATTCTTCAAGTATTTGTTCTCGAACGAAGGGGGACTAAATCTTAGAAATAATGTAGCTCACAGTTTTTATGACCATAACGAATATCATCCTGATCAAATGTTTTTACTCCTAGCTGCTCTTTTACGATTGGCTAAATACGACCTAAAACAGACGAATTAAAGCGGCTAACAAATACTATCATCCATAAGCTTACGGAGCTATTTGCAAAGGCTGGTGCGATAAGATACTTTTATAGAAATTTGAAAAGTCCAGCTTACGGATGATAGTTGGACGTTAGCAATAATTTATCTGCATGAATGATAATCTGAAAGTAGTTATCGAACAATACCTCAAGATTGAGTCAAATTATGCAGTCATAATAAACGGTCAGTATGGAATTGGCAAAACTCATTTTTTTAAGGAGCATCTAGCTCCGATGATTTCTAAAATGAGTTCACTGCAGGATGCTAGCAAGAAGCTTATTCCAGTCCATATTTCTCTTTTTGGTATTAGAAGTTTAGAGGATATTCAAACAGAGATATTTCTTTCAATTCATCCTTTTCTGAAAAATGGTGCGGTAAAATTGGCTGCTGGGGTTGGTAAATCAATTATTAGAGGTATCGCCCAGATAAATCAATTAGGGGACATTGATAAATACATTGCAGATGTTAATGTCACAAAGAATGATTGGATCAATTATGATCAACTGGTCCTTTGCTTTGATGACATTGACAGAAAAAGCGATAGCCTTAATATCAAAGAGGTTTTTGGTTTTATAAACACTCTTGTTGAAAATCAAGGAGCTAAAATCATTTTAATCGCCAATGTTCAGAAGCTTCTAGAAGATGAAGACTATCAAAGCGAACTTCAGGAAAAAGTAATTGGAGTTTCTGTAGAATTCAAACCAAATAGCGAGAAGGCATTTGAAGAAATCATTGACCAACGTTATAAGAGTCCTTTCAAACTATATCATAAGTTCCTCACTGAAAACAAATCTTCGATTGTCGAAGTAATCAAGAAGAATGAGGACAACCTCAGAAACCTTATTTTTTTTCTAGAGCATTTTAAGATCATATTTTACGGGCTGACCAACCTTTTTGAATCTGAAAAAGATTTTAAGATCAATGAGAAAGAGAAATTGGAAGCTGTTCTGAATTTCTCATTGGCTACATCATTTGAATACAAGTTGGGCAAGCTTAATTCGACCAATTTCAATGAAATAATGGAATACAAAGGGAATCTATCAGATATTAATTTTGATGAATTTTTAAGAAGTGGGTCAGATAAGGAAGAAGGTGAGAAGAAAAAAAGCTATTCACAAATCTTCAAAGAAGTATACTTCGAAAGTAAGAGGTATTATTATTTTCACTCAATACTTACATACATAACAGGTCAAAATGCCTTCATAGAGAAAAATCTAAAGGAAGAGTTAAATGGTTATTTCATTGTTGAGGATGGTAGTATACCGGACTATCAGAAAGTTTATAATCAACTCGGGTATTTCGATTGCCTTGATCTTTCTGATGAGTCGTACAAAAAATTAACCAATCAGATGATAGACTTTGCAGAACAAGGCAAATATCCTTTGAAGGATTACGCTACAGTTTTTCATTTTGCTTCAAGATTCAACAACGTCCTTAGATATAACTTAAATCGCTTAAAAAATAGAATAAAAAAGGGTGTCACTAGAGGAAAAGAAAATTTTAAACATGACTCTCACTTGAGGTTTCATCTATCAATAAGTGACGATACAGAATTTAAAGATGATGTAGTCGAAATAATGAAATACTGCCTTGAAATAAATAATCAAATTGCAGAAAATCACGAAATTGATAAAACGGAGGAACTTTTTCAAATGATGCAAACAGATTTTGAGAAGTTTGTTGAAGAGGCAAAAAGTCGAGAAAACATTTTCAGATTTCAACCCTTCTGGACAAAACTCTCATTTAATAAAGTTTATTCTACCATCTTAAATTTATCAAACAAGGAAATCATAGAAATAGCTTTCCTTTTTCAGGACAGATACAGGCAACATATTTATGAGAAGCTGTTTCCTGAAAAGGAGTTTTTGGAGAAATTGAAAAAGCGACTGAAGTCAAGAAAAAGCATGAGAACCAAGAATTTACGAAATTCCACCTGGCAATTTCTTCTCAAACATATTGATGAATCGCTGGCTAATTTTCCAACAAAATAGAATACTAAAAATATTGCTAACAAACACTAAAATGAATATGCGAACTGAGCTCTTTGAGATGACAATGCGAACCAGAAACCTCAGTGCTTCTAGCAACTGGGGCGCATACTCATTTTAGTTGAGCGTAGCAAAAACCCCGCAATGAAAAAAGTATTTCTGTTACTGATTCTCTCAATATTCATCATCCAAGATGGCAACTCTCAAACTAACATTGAAATAACCTTTGACTCGAGTAAATCACAGGGAGCTGAACTCCTCCAATCATTTAATTTAAGAGATTCTGGAGAGTTTGTTAACCTGTATTATAGACATTACGAGGTTTGTCAATTTTCGGATGTAATGGAATATATTGAACAACAAGCACTTAGAAAAGGCGGTAACTTGATTGTTCTCGAGGAGGTAATGTACCCCGGAAATGGAGCTAAAAGAATGTGCTATGGATTAAAAGGTGCAATTTTTAAATCTTC
Source organism: Ekhidna sp. (assembly GCF_965221965.1). Lineage (GTDB taxonomy): Bacteria > Bacteroidota > Bacteroidia > Cytophagales > Cyclobacteriaceae > Ekhidna. Next base: position 1,170,055 of record NZ_OZ244926.1, on the reverse strand, counting down.
AGGATTAGGAAGTATTAGAGAAAGAAATAATTCCAGTCAGCTAGATTCAAATGAAAAAACACAAGTAGTTTTCTATAGACCTTCTAACAAGTTCCTGAGAATACATAAAGTCAAGATATATAACGAGCAGGATGAATTAATTCTTGAGGTCAAAGATGGCGAGGAAAAGGTACTCGATTTGGATAGGAATAGAATGTATGTCTTTCGAACCAAAAGAAATAAGAAGAACAAATTTCGTCTCGATTTGCGCAATACGGAGCTGAATAAAATCTATATAAGAGTGGGGATTATTGCCGGTGCAATTGGACCAGATGGAGATCTCTATCTTTCATCAGAACATTTGCGCAACTATGAAATGGAGCGGGTGCAAACCGCTGAACGATGATTTTTAAGCTTTTGCTAACAAGCACTAGCAGGCATATGCCGGAGTGCTTTCTATTTGGCTCAGTGTAATTTGTCCGCTACACTGCCCATTCTGATACTTTCATTTCCCTCCACCTTTTCGTCTTTCTGGCTTGAGACTTTCAAAACGCAGCTCTTCGTAGTTGACGTTTGTAGGGGTTGGCCAGTTTACTCATACCCACAGCCATGCACACCACCCCTCGTGAATCTAAAGATTTCGCTAGCTTAGTGCTCTTTACAACTTGTGGGCATACGCCCGCTAGTTAGACGTTACCTACCATCTCTCCCATGCGCATATTTCTATTACTGACACTAATTTATCTACTGACTTCCTGCCAAAAAGAAAAGGATGAACTAATTGGTCATTGGCATTCTATTCCACAAGAGGATGGATCATATCTAACTCTTGACATTACTGATACCACTACCGAAATAAATAAATATGGAGGAGAATGGTTTGGTGGTGAGTTCCTGCGATATCATGAAGATACCGGTGAAGAAACATTGGTTTTTGACTTTGAACAGTACACAGACTTTGAATTAACTAACGAAACACTTGTCCTTAACAATCAACTCAAGTTTTTTAAGGTTGAAGAGAAGCATCATTTAAATGATCGCTTCCCAAATTCATTAGTAAGACTCAACCTTCCCAAACCAACAAACAACCCACCAATTGAGCTCCCTCAATGGAAAAGCCTGATATCGCATATTTATATTGGTCCCCCAACCAAAGCGAATGTTTCTAGTGAACTAATAAACTCAGATTCTACCTGTTTCCAAACTTGGGATTTTATCGCAGGATACACCGACATAAAACAATTTGTTCAAGCTGAAAAAGATAAGGTTCATGACAAAGAAAAGATTTGGTTACTTATCCATGCAGATAGTACCACGTCAAGAACAACAATTGATAGTGTTCGCGCACTGGTCGAACCTCTTGGTATAACTAATGGATTCATAGTTTCTAGATACAATTATGATCAAGATCAAATGGTATACGAAGAATTAGACAGTAGGTAACACGCGCTAGTGATGCATATGTTTACTGAGATCTAGCTACTATCGCAGGACGGCCCGCTCTCCTTCCCTCCTGCCGGCAGGCAGGTCTGTCCTTTTCATCACTTTGCTGAACGCCTCGGCTTCTTGCGAATGTCCGGGGAACGCAGCACTCCGCAGATAGCGTTGTGCGTGTGGTTCAGGTTCGCTAGTTTTATCAGAAATTTCTCAGTTCGGGACATCCGCCCGCTGGCTGAGCGTTAGAGAGTATTTGACAGCTAACTTTCGCTAGAATTCTTCGTATCTTTGAATTATGAGTACGGTTGAACTTAAATCAAATCTTCATCAACTAATAGATGGCATTCAGAACACTAAACTTCTGGAATCGCTGCATGACCTCTTATCAGAAAGAAAGAATGCAAAAGCAAGAACACTTTGGAGCAGTCTATCAGAGAGTCAAAGAAAAGAAGTGATGGATGCCTATGAGGAATCTAATAATCCAGAAAATCTAACAGCTCACTCTGAAATTCTTAGAAAGTATAAATGAGAATATACTGGACGAAGAAGTCAGAAAATCGATTTCAAGAAATCTACACCTACATTCTAACTGAATTCGGAGATAAATCATCTAAAAAATTCAAAGACAAGGTATTCGACTTCTTAGAACTCTTAGAAAGATTTCCTGAACTCGGTACATGGAAGTCCGAGACAAAAACATTCACGGATTTCAAATATCAAAGCAGACAAGAATATTCTACCGGATAAACAAAGATCATATCAGTCTGTTAACTTTCTTCGACACTAGGCAAGACCCTAAGAAGAAGCCGAAATAACACTCTCTAACATACGCTAGTGATGCCTATGTCAGCCTGCTTCTAGCCACTATCGCAGGACGGCCCGCTCTCCTCCCTTCTGTACGTACGTATCAGTTTTACTGAGAACTTACCAGTTCAATAAGCGTAAGAAGTCACTAATCAGGCTCCTCCCAGCCTCCGCCAAGGCTTCTATATAATTCCACGTCTGCTGTGAATATCTGCATTTTGAGGTTCTCCAGATTTAGCTCACTATTCAGCGCTTCCGTCTGTGCAGTGATGACCTCCAGATAGTTGGCTAATCCACTTTTAAACAAGAAAGAGGCATCTTCCACGGCATTCTTGGCAGCAGCTACCCTCTCCTGGGCAATCACATATTCTTCCTTCAGCTTTTTGATGGATACCAGCGCGTTAGAAACTTCATTCATGGCCTGAAGAAACGTGTCTTTGAATTTCAGCTCAGCGATCTCCTTCTCTTTCATCGCCACTTCATAGTTGGTTCTTAGTTTCCGGTTCTGGAAAATTGGCTGAAAGACGGAGGCTCCCACCAGAAAGAAACCGGAACCGGTCGGATCTAGCAGTTTGCCCAGATCCATGGAGTTCAAACCAACCGTAGATCCCAGACTGACGGAAGGATAGCGCATGGCATTGGCAATACCCACTCGCTCGTAGGCCTCCTTGAGTTCGTATTCTGCAGCCGCCATATCCGGCCGGTTGCTCAGCAGCTCGATGGGTAGTCCTGCCACATACTCATCATCAATGATCGGCGACTCCAGGTCTTTCAGCTCTATGCTCCTCCCCGATCGTCCCAGCATGCGATTGAGCCTGTTTTCCTGACGAATGTACTCACGCTCCAGCTGAGGGATGAGAGATTGAGCCCTCAGCTTTTGAGACAGGGTTTGCTTCACTGCAAGGGAAGTCACCTCACCTGCCTCAAACTGCAGGTTCACGATTTTGAGGGTATTGGTGTTGAGTGCCAGGTTGTCTTTGTATACCGCAATCTGAGATTTAAGCAGTCCCAAAACGAAATAGGTTGAGGATATATCAGCAATTAAAGAGGTTTGCACGGCTTTACGAAACTCCATCGTCTGCATGTAGGCATTCTGTCTTGCACGCTTTAGGGAGCTGAGCTTGCCCCACACATCGAGCTCCCAGTTCAAGGCAACAGAAGCTTCATATTCCAATCGCTCGGTATAAAAGCTCGTCGGAACATCCGGCCCATGATTCCTCCTCGCCCGGTTCGAACCGTAGTTGTTGTAGTTCTCAGAGAATAGATCCTGCCGATACCTAAATGGCGAAGCATCTACCGATGGCAAGAAGTTGGCCTTTGCCTGCTTGAGTCTGGCTAGTCCAATTTCCACATAAGCATCTGCAATTTTCAGGTCGATATTGTTGGCAAGTGCCGTGTCGATCAACGAAACCAGCAGCGAGTCATTGAAAAACTCAGCCCAATAGGTGTTAACCGGATTAATGGCGCTTTCGGCTGTGCTGGCCCCATCTCCATAAAATGTATCAGGCTCATCTAAATCTGGTCTCTGATACGGCTTGTTCAGCCTACAGCCAGAGACTGTCAGTAGAATCGTTATCAATATGATGCCTTTGTGCTTCATGGACCTAATCTTCATCATTAAAGTTCATGTTAAATCTATCGTGAAGGCTTTGGAACAGATAGGCTAGCACCGGAATGATCAGGATACCAAGTATGATTCCGGACATCATTCCTCCGGCCGTTCCTATACTTACTGATTTGTTTCCCATTGCGGATGCTCCATGCGCAAACATCAATGGAATCAAACCAACCGTAAATGCGAGGGAAGTCATCACGATGGATCGAAGACGCAATGCACTGGCCTGAAGTACTGCATCCATGGCCGGCAGACCTGATTTTCGTTTCTGAGACGCAAACTCCACAATCAAAATAGCATTCTTGGCCAGAAGTCCAATCAGCATAATGATCCCAACCTGAACGTATACGTTATTATCAATCCCCGCGAGTTGGATCGAGACGAAAACACCAATGATGCCTGTTGGGATGGAAAGAATCACTGCAAATGGTAACCAGAAACTCTCATACTGAGCGGCCAGAATAAAATAGACGAGTACAATACTCATGATGAAGATAATGACTGTATCGCCTCCAGAGTTTTTCTCCTCCAAACTCATACTGGTCCATTCAAAACTCAAACTCGCTGGCAAGGCCCTGGCGGCCTCCACCTCGATGGCATTCATCACATCTCCCGTACTAAATCCTTTTGCCGGGGTGATGTTGATCTTGGCAGCATTATACAGGTTATATCGGTTCACTGTCTCTGGCCCAAAATCCTGTTCCAGCTTTACGATGGTATTGATGGGCACCATCTCGCCTGCTTTGTTCTTCACAAAGATGTTGTTAAAGTCCGATGGATTTTCCCGGAACTGGATATCCGCCTGCATGTATACACCATACTGTCGGCTGAATCGGTTGAAGTCTCCAGCCTGAGTACGCCCGAAATACGATTTGATTGTAAACATCAAATCCTTGACACTTACGCCCAGGCTCTTTGCTTTCTTATAATCAATACTAAGCTTCGTCTGCGGAAAGTTGGGATTGAAAGAGGTAAATGCATTTTGAATTTCCGGCAGACTGTTCAGATGCGCAATGAATTCATTGGCCAACTGTCCAAAACGACCCAAATCTCCGTCGGAACGATCCTGAAGCATGATCTGCACTCCATCGAAACTACCAAATCCCTGCACAGTAGGTCGTGGATAGATATTGATACTCGCACCGTCGATTAAGGCCATTTTTGAAGACAGATGCTTCATCACATCCTCCATCTTTCGAATTTTCCCTCGTTCCTTTCCATCTTTCAATTTAATGTAAGCCAGACCGGATGATGGACTATTTGCATTTACCACCACATTGAAACCGGATACGGTGTTCACCTTAGCTACTGATTCTTCCAACCTTAGGATCGAGTCTGCTTTTCTTAAAGCTTCATTGGTACGGAACAAAGAGGAGCCTTCCGGCATCCGAAGTGACAGGATCAGGAAGTTGTCATCCTCAGTTGGAATGAAACCACTCGGGGTACTTTTCATTAAAAGACCTGTGGTCACAAAGATGAGTATCAATCCAAAAATGGATAAAGCTGAGTGGTGAATCAACCACCGTATGATATGCACATATCTGTTAATGAATCGCTCAAACATATGATCGAATATCTTCAACCCCCTAGTCTTATGAGATTGGGCCTTTTTCACCAAAGAATGGCTGCCAATACTGCTAATGCGAGCCGTTCTGAAGAGACGCTTTACCTGCCCCCACATGAGGTAGCCAAAGGACTGATGCATTCCTTCGTTGCTATCCTCCTCTTTCTTTTTCTTGAACAAGAGTCTGGTCAGCACCGGACCAAGTGTCAGGGCATTAACTGCCGAAATCACCACAGCAAAAATGATTGTATAGGCAAACTCACGATAGAAAATTCCCACAGGGCCTTCTAAGAATCCGATCGGAAGGAATACCGCAGCGATCACCACCGTAATGGATATGATCGCACTGGTAATTTCGCTCATCGCTTCATTCACCGCATCTTTTGGAGATAGACCGTGACTCATCTTTTCATAAATAGCCTCCATTACCACGATGGCATTGTCCACCACGATACCAATCGAAAGGACAAGAGAGAACATACTTAGCACGTTCATTGAAACACCTACCAGGCCTAAAAAGAAGAAGGTACCTACCAATGAGATCGGAATGGAAATCGCAGTGATGAGGGTGACCCGAAAATTTTGCAGGAAGATGAATACGACCAGAAATACAAGAGCAAAGGCTTCCATCAATGTGCTGACTACCTGACTCATAGACTGATCAATCTGATCTCTTACACTGTAAGTGATTTCATAGTCAATTCCTTCGGGAAACAGTTTGGCTTGCTCTTCCAGAATTTTGCGCACCTGTTTATCGATCTCCACCGCATTCGCCCCACTCAACTGGACAATATCAATCGTTACTGCCGGCTTTCCATTCAGTCGGTTTTCACTGGTATAGTTGGAAGCTCCAAACTCTACCCTTGCTACGTCCCTAAGGTGCAAAAGAGAGCCTGTCTCATCTGACTTTACCACCAGATTCTCGTACTCTTCTTCCTCATCAAAGCGTCCTTCATGCTTGATCACAATTTCAAAGAGCTCGTCAGAGTTCTCTCCAAACTTCCCCGGAGCAGCTTCAAAGTTTTGATCTACAATCTGATCATAAATATCTCGTGGGCTTAGACCGTACTGAGCAAGCTTATTCGGATCTAACCATATCCGCATGGCATAATCCCTGGACCGAAGAATGCTGGCCTCTGCAAGCCCTTCGATCCTTTTTAGCTCCCTCCTGATGTTGATTCTGGTATAGGCATTAAGAAAGGTCTCATCATACATCCCCGTTTCGCTGAAGATGTTAATGGTCATGATACTACCCTTCATCCGTTTCATCACCTGAATGCCGGCTGCAGTTACTTCAGGAGGAATTCGCTCCGTCACGCTGGAAATTCGGTTTTGAATCTCCACTGCTGCTTTATCCGGATCGGTACCGGGTTTAAAATATACGGTAACTCTACCCCGTCCTGAGTTCGTGGCTGTAGAGTTAGCGTAAGTCATATTGGCGGTACCGTTAATAGACTCCTCAATTGGTAAGAGTACCGACTTAGCCACTGTCTCTGCATTACCGCCGGGATAATAGACCTGCACACTCACACTTGGAGGAGCGATTTCAGGAAAACGTTCCACCGGAAGGGTGGTGATACTGGTAGCTCCGGCCAAAACCAATAAGATGGAAATGACGAGCGTCAGTACAGGTTTTTTGATGATATTCTTCAGCATAGTAGATTCCTGATAGCAAAGCGTTAGTTATTGATCAGCAGCGTATTTCCTTCAATCGGTTTGATCTTCACACTATCAGATAGCTTATTCAGACCTGCGATGACAATTCGATCATTTTCAGACAAGCTATTGTTGCTAATGATGTAATTCTGCCCGGACCTTCCTTCGATCTCAATCTCTTTTCGAAAGGTGAGATCGTTTTCATCGAGCACAAAAACAAACTTCTTGTCCTGAATGGAGATAGCTGCACTCTGAGGAATCAGAAGGGCATTGGGATAGATTTGCTCCATCAGAACCTTCCCTGTGTTACCCGACCGTAAGAGGGTGTCAGGGTTCGTAAATACAGCACGAAGAGTAATAGAGCCGGTACTTCGATTGATCTGACCTGAGTTGGCATCTATATGCCCCACATGGTTGTACTCAAATCCATCTGCCAAGATCAGCTTTACATCCGGACTTATCCGTTTAGATGTAGAATCATCTTTCATCCGTTCGAAGTACAAATAATCAGATTCACTCATTGAGAAGTACACGTAGATATTGCTGACGTTCGACAGCACAGTTAGGGGTTCTGTGTCGGTTTTCTTCACCACATTCCCTACCGATTTGGTAAAGCGACCAATAAATCCACTAACCGGGGCGTGAATGGTGGTGAAACCAAGCTTAATCTGCATGTTGGCTTCTATAGATTGCGCCTTAGCCAGGGAAGCCAATGCTATTTCATAATCCGCCTCAGCTGTTTTCATCTGCACCTCAGAAATCACCTCGTTATCAATAAGCGGCTGCAAACGCTCAAGTTCCGTCTTTGCCTTTTTCACCATGGCCCGCTCGAGGGCAACTTCAGCCTGGGCGTTTTTCAAATCCTCAATGTATGGCTGTGCGTTGATTTTGAAAAGGGGCTGTCCTTTCTTTACAAAGTCCCCCTCATCCACAAAAATCTGCTCCAGAATACCATCCACCTGCGGACGAATTTCTACATTCTCAATCCCTTCCACAGAACCCAAATATTGAAAGGTGTTAGTTGCGCGTTGCGCTTTAAGTGTTTGCACGGGTAAAGGAAGGCCCGGATCCTCTTCTACTTTGGGTTGGCATCCACTCGCAATCAGGAATAGAAAAAACAAGAAATAAGGCACACTGAATGTGTGGCTGTAGTGTTGGCTGGTTTTCATTTTTGGCTCCAAAAAGTTTACAAAACGAAGTGTCTACCCTCCTTTTAAGATATAGACACCCGAATCAGGGGCAAAAGTTAATCAATGTATCTCGCTGATATTCATATTATCCAAAAAAACTGTCTTTTATTACAATTTAAGTGGAGATACTATTTATTCACCTTCTCCTCCAACTCTTCATACCACTCCACTCCATACTTCCGGATCAGTGCGTCTTTGAGAAATTTGTAGACAGGGACTTTCAGTTCTTTACCCAGGTCACAGGCCGGGGAGCATATCTGCCAGCGATCATAGTTTAGTGCTTCAAACTCAGGAAGCCTTGCCACACGTATGGGATAAAGGTGGCATGAGATGGGCTTTTTCCAGTCAGTTTTTCCCTCTTTATGAGCCTGCTCTATGCTGCACTTTAAAATACCTGCATCATCATAAAACGCAAAAGCACACTCCTTGCCGTTAATGGTAGTCGTAGAATAGTCCCCGTCCTCGTCCAGGATATACCCTCCCTCCTTTTCCAGGACATCAATTGCTTCTGGTGTGAGATAGGGTTTCACCAATTCAATGACTTTTTCTATTTCAGGCAATTCCTCTTTCAACAGAGGCGCACCCAAATCTCCTTCCACACAGCATGCACCTTTACACTTCGTCAGGTCACACACAAACTGCTCCTCTATCACATCATCAGACACCAATGTCTTACCTACCTCAATCATTTTTTAAATTTTTTTACAAAAGTAGGGAACAATTTTCGTCTTAATGCGTTACTTGACTATACATTATATGTACATACATTTAATTTACACAAAAAGAAAACTTAACACAAAAAACCATGATTAAAGCATTTATCATTTTAGCTGCATTACTAAGCGGAGAGGCTAAAGAAAAGTACAACGTAAAGACAGACGAAAGCACAGTAGAGTGGATCGGAAGAAAAGTAACTGGTCAACACAATGGCGTAATAGGTCTGAAGGGCGGAAGGTTGGAAATGGAAGACGGACAACTAGTGGGAGGTATTTTCACTATCGACATGACTACCATTGAAAACAGAGATCTGAGCGGTGACATGAAAGGCAAACTGGAAGGTCATTTGAAATCAGGTGATTTCTTTGGAGTAGAAAAATACCCAACAGCCACTTTTGTCATCACAAAAGCGGTACCTCAGGGGCCTGGAAAGTATAAAATCATCGGAAACATCACGATCAAAGAAAATACTGAAGAAATCCAATTTACAGCAGATGTAAAGGAAGAAGACGGTAAGATCATGGCAAACGCTGACATTACGATTGACCGATCTAAGTTTGACGTTCGATATGGATCAGGTAGCTTCTTCGACAACCTCGGAGACAAAACGATCTATGACAATTTTGATCTAAGTGTAAGCTTAGTTGCGAGTAAGTAATAGTAGTAGTGATTAGGTGATTAAGGCCGCTTGGAGTATTCCAGCGGCCTTTTTTTAGTCGAATACGGTCGGCTATCATCCAGCTGCTCGGATTGCTGCTTTAGAAATGCCTCCATCCCTGAGCCTGAAGCTCTACGACATTCTGACTCCTGGTTACAAAAGTTCTTCCTTTCTTCTTAGCCTGCATGTAGCCCACCGTATGGATATCTGCGTGATTTTTAATCTTTTCAAAATCATCCTGACCAATCGTAAAAAGTAGCTCATAGTCTTCCCCTCCGTTTAGAGCACAGGAGTTCGGGTCAATGCTAAATTCGGCTGCCGTTTCAAACGCTTCCTTTTCGATCGGAATTTTGTCTTCATAGATCGCAACTCCCAACCCTGATTGCTTACACAGATGGAAAGCCTCGGAAGCAAGTCCATCAGAAACATCAATCATCGATGTTGGCTGAATACCTAAATCTTTAAATTCATGAATGATATCCATTCGTGCTTTCGGTCGAAGCTGACGACCAACCACATACTCGTATTTGGATAGTTTTGGCTGCATATCAGGGTTGGCAAGGAATTCCTGCTTTTCTCGCTCTAAAACTTGTAAGCCAACGAAAGCACCTCCCAGATCACCGGTTACACAGAGAATATCATTTTCCATTGCACCATTTCGATATACGATCTTGTCCCGATCCACCTCTCCTAACGCCGTGACCGAAATGACCAATCCTGAAGCTGAAGACGTGGTATCTCCACCAACCAGGTCTACATTGTATTCGTCACATGCCGCTTTTATCCCTTCATAAATAGCTTCAACAGCCTCCACTGAAAATCGGTTACTTAGTCCAAGATTGACAGTAATTTGTGTGGGCGTGCCGTTCATTGCAGCTATATCGGAAATATTTACTGCAACAGCCTTGTAACCCAAATGTGGCAAAGGCATGTAGGAAAGGTCAAAATGAACTCCTTCCAACAGCATGTCTGTGGTAGTTAGGAGGTATTTATCACCCAAATCGAAAACAGCCGTGTCGTCACCAATCCCTTTGACGGTCTTTTCATTTTTAGGGTGAAATTTTTCGGCTATTCGGTCGATCAAACCAAATTCACCGATCTCTCCTATTTCTGTTCTTTTTTCGTCACTCATTATCTTTCATTGATGTCATCCTGAGTGCAGCTAAGGATCTCATCATTCCTATGAGATGCTTCCTTCGTCAGCATGACAGTTCTTAAATTGTCATTTAATTTCCTGACAAAGCTCCACCAATACGCCATTGGCAGTTTTCGGATGCACAAAGCACACCAGCTTATTATCAGCACCCTTTTTGGGTTCTTCATTCAAGATCTGAAATCCTTCCATTCTTAACCGTTCCATTTCAGAGTAGATATCTTCTACTTCAAAAGCGATGTGATGGATGCCTTCTCCCTTCTTTTCAATGAATTTTGCAATTGCGCTATCACTTCCACCTTCGAGAAGTTCGATTTTGGTTTCTCCCAATTGAAAAAATGAAGTGATCACTTTTTCTGACTCCACTTCTTCCTCTTTGTATGCCGGCTTGTTAAAAAGGGTCTCAAATAGTTTGTTCGAGTTATTCAGATCCTTGACAGCTATGCCAATATGCTCAACGTTTTTCCACATTTTACTTAATTCATTAAAAGCTAACCAGCTACCAAATGGTAGATTGTCAGCTATACACGTACAATTTAACCCAATAATTGGGTTGAGCCTGTCTGCCCTGCCTACCGGACAGGCAAGCGAAAAAGGAAGGCATCATGCTCTTTATTATTAAGTTTGCAAAAATGCAGGAACTTTCAGTCGATCTGAAAAGTTTACCGATTAATTGAAAGAAAATGGAGATACGTTCCGACATACACGTAGAATCTGCAAAGATTCAAAATGAGATCAAAAACTTCCTTGGATTGCGAAGTGATGAAGTCATATTTGAATTTTCAAATAATGAAGGTAAAGTCAAACTGGATTTGATCACCATCAACCCTCGTCATAATCAATCATTCCTATTTAAGTCAATCACCGGTTTTGATAAAACGGACGCACTCCACAAGATGCTGGATTACGTTCGTACACATAAAGACAAAGAGAGTTCTTTTACTATCCAATGGATGACTAAAGGGATGAATGAACTGCAGACCTCCTATTTTCGAGCAAAAAACATGTATGACGCCATGGATAAATTATACTATGGCCGAGACATGAATAACCTGACTGTATTTAGTATTGTATTAAACCCTGTGGCCTGATGATAAATGTGACTGATAGTGCGAAAGATGAGATTTTAACGCTTCTTAATAAAGAAGGAAAATCATTAGATCATAACATCCGTGTTTCTGTAAAAGGAGGCGGTTGTTCCGGACTCATGTATGATCTCTCATTTGATCCTGAAATCCAGGATGCTGACGAAGTGTTTGAGGACAAAGGCGTGAAAATATTAGTAGACAAAAAGAGCCTGCTTTATCTGCTTGGAACGACACTTGACTTCTCCGATGGATTAAACGGAAAGGGCTTTCAGTTCGTCAACCCGAATGCATCTCGAACCTGCGGATGCGGGGAAAGCTTTTCAGTTTAGCATATTATTCAGATGTGGCTATTTTAGCTGCATGAAAAAATGGAGCTCAGATCGATGGATTAGCATTGTTGCAATAGTTGCTTCTTTGGGGACTCTATTCACTATCATCTATCAAACCAATATTTTTAGAACACAACAGTATGCTTCCGTACTTCCTTATCTGGAACTATGGAATTCTCGAAACAACGACTCTTACCGACTGATTCTTATCAATAATGGTATAGGACCGGCATTCATAGAAGAGGTTAACATCATCTATAAAGACAGTATCTACAAGATGGACCCTGCGGTCTTTGTCCAGCGGGTAATTGACCCCATTGACACAATCACCAGAATGGGACACTCCAACATTGGGAAGGGCAGGTTAGTCCCTGCTGGCACACGTATTGATTTGGTTCAGGTTGAGAACGACAGTATCAATTCTTTGAAGTTGTGGTCCTGGTTTTCAGGTGGAGACCCCAATCGAATTGATTTACCAGAAATAGAAATCACCTATAAGTCAGTATATGGAGAGAAATGGATGATTCAAAAATACGGCACAGACCAGCCGGTTCAATTAGAGTGATTATTCCTCCTTCCGTTGCTTCATCGTCCTGGAGGTTTGTACATTAGACACACTATTAATGCCATCTTCCTTCATCAGTTCGTATTGGGAACCAATGAACTTCGCGTGATCATAATAAACAACAATGGGCGTTTTTAGCATTTTTAGATTAGATGTCAGATAATCCAGCATATCATGTCCGTCCAGATCCATCACTTCGCTAAAATGAGATTCATTGTCCACACGAATCAGTTCTTTAGCGGTTACTCCCAGCTTCTCTGATAGATTACTCAATTGAAGTTGTGTGATCGAATCATTTTGAACATCAAGTTCTTTTACCTCATAATGCCTTAGAGATTTAGCATAAGCTAGTCCTTCTCTCTGTTGCATATCAGAGGAATCATAAATAAAAAGGATCTCGTTTTTGCTAACCTTCATATCACAATAAGTGATTTAAAGGCAAAATTGTTTCCTAATAAGCCCGAACTTCTACACCTTTCATGAAATTAATAAAGGCTTTGTTTACAACTCGGTTACCTCCCGGGGTAGGATAGTTGCCGGTGAAGTACCAATCTCCCAAATGTTTCGGGCATGCCTTGTGTAGATTTTCAACCGTCTGATACACTACTTCGACCTCTGCTTTCATTCCCTCGGGCTTGACAATCTCAGTGATTTTTCTGGATATCTCTTCATCCGTGAATTGATGGTACAGCTCATTTACATGATTGACCGGGTCAGGATCAGATTGACTTGCCAGGCACTTATCAAAAACAATATCAAGCAATTCTTCCTTGTCATGGTCTTTTAATAGTCCCAAAACTGCCCTGAAAGCAAGGAACTCTTTCATCTTACTCATATCGATCCCGTAGCAATCAGGAAAACGAATCTGTGGAGCAGACGAGACAATAACTATTTTCTTAGGCTCAAGTCTGTCAAGGAGGGTTAAGATGCTCTTTTCCAGGGTGGTTCCCCTTACAATACTATCATCAATCACCACCAGCGTATCAGAGTGTTTATTGATGACTTCATACGTGGTGTCATACACGTGCGACACCAACTCATCTCTCCCCTTGTCGTCTGTAATGAAAGTTCTTAGCTTGGCATCTTTCAGTACCAGTTTCTCAACGCGAGGCTGAAAGTTCAGCATGTCCTCGATGGAATCAGCTGATGGTTTACCTTCAAGGATCACCTCTTTCCTCTTGGCGATCAGGTATTGCTCCACCCCTCTCATCAGCCCCAGAAAAGATGTTTCCGCTGTATTTGGAATGTAGGAAAATACCGTATTACGAAGGTCGAAGTTGATTGACTTTAGCACCTGGGGCACTAACAACTCTCCAAGTTTTCTTCGCTCGTTGTAAATATCCGGATCCGTTCCCCTGGAGAAATAAATTCGCTCAAAGGAGCATGACTTTCTTTCAAGTGGCTCAATAAACTGTTTTTGCTCATAGTCCCCTTCCTTTGATATGATGAGTGCATGACCGGGTTTGATCTCCTGAATCTCGGAGTATTCACATCCAAAGGCTGTCTTGATCGCTTGCTTCTCAGAAGTAACCACTACCACCTCATCGTCTGCATAATAGTATGCCGGTCTGATGCCTGCCGGATCTCTCGCAACAAAGGAAGCTCCAAAACCAATAATTCCAGCCATCGCATAGCCACCATCAAAATCCCGACATGACCGCTGCAGTACCCGTTGAAGGTCAATTTCCTCTTCTATCTTGTAAGTGATCTCCTCGTTGGTAAGCTCATCTTTGTATTTATCAAATATCCGCTGATTTTCTTCATCCAGAAAGTGACCGATTTTCTCCATCACTGTCACGGTATCAACTTTGTCTTTTGGAAACTGTCCCAATCCAACCAAGATATTGAAAAGCTCCTCCACGTTGGTCATATTGAAGTTTCCGGCCATGACCAGATTCCTGCTCCTCCAGTTATTTTGTCTCAGGAAGGGGTGGCAATTCTCAATGCTGTTTTTCCCATGTGTACCATACCGTAGATGCCCTAACCATGACTCTCCGGTGAATGCATAATTTTCCTTTAGCCACTGTGCATCTCTCTCATCTCCACTCGGATCCTTTTTAGCCTTCAGATATTTCTTACTTACCTTCCCGAATATCTCTTCGATGGGATTTGAGTTGATCGTTCGATAACGTGAGATGTACCTCAGACCTGGCGGAATATCGATTTTTATACTTGCAATACCAACGCCATCCTGCCCTCGATTGCTCTGCTTTTTCATTAGCAGATACATCTTCTTAGCCGCATAAGCGGGCGTGCCGTACTTGTCAATGTAATATTGTAGGGGTTTCCTGAGGCGGAGGTGGGCTATGCCACATTCGTGTTTTATCGGGTCACTCATGGACGTTGTTAAGCAATTGTTTCGCTTCCATTACCAACTGAGGTGCAAAGAACAACAATAACAACGCAATACAGAAAAGAGTTGCTAAAATTTTCGTCGAGAATTTAAAATTGATGGACTGGTCATCCGTTGACTCTCCCAAAAACAGCTGCTTGGGGATTTGCAGATAAAAAAACAACGAACCCACTGTAGCCAAAACTGCCACAATCAAATACCACATAATCAGGTTGTTTGACAAATCAAGGAAGGACTCCCAAAGATTGGCAAACAAGAAAAACTTAGCAGTAAAACCGGCCAAGGGCGGAATCCCCACCAGTGAAATGAGAATCAAGGTAAGCGTTACCCCTACCCAAACTGAAGCCTTTGCATTCACATAGTCTGCAGTGGTATTGACGCCTTGTTTTTCATATTCGTCCAAAAGATAAAAAACGGCAACATTCATCAATGCGTAAGTGACTGCATAATACCAAAAAGCATCTGAAGAAATATCCAGTATGGCGAAAGGCAATAAGAAACCTGAATGAGCTATCGCTCCAAAACTGATCATTCTTCGAGCGTTATGCTGTCGCAATGCACCCAGAGTACCGACGATGATCGTAGCAATACCCAACACAAGAATGAGCGAATAAACCCAATGACCGGGCGTAAATGCCTTCAAGGCAAAGATGTTTTTCAACAATACCAATCCAGCAAGCTTGGGAACAATGGACATAAATGCCGTCGCATCGGCCGGGGCAGTTTCGTACGTGGCAGGCACCCAGATGTGGGAAGGAACAATGGAAATCTTGAAGAAAATCCCAATCAGCATAAGCACAAACCCAACCTGAGGAAGCAAGTCACCATAAGTTGTAACATTCCATTCTGACAGAAAGAATGCACCGGTGGAGCCGTAGATCAGCCCTATCCCAAACAACATAATGGCTGAGCTTATCGCTCCAAATAACAGGTACTTGATTCCGGCCTCAAAGCCTTTCTTCCTGAAAGAAAAGTTGGTAAGAATGTAAGAGGAGAATGAAGCCAGTTCTATTGAGAGGTAAACAATCAACAAGCTGTTGGCTTTCATCATAAACAAGCTTCCTGCAAGCAGTGCCAGAATGAAGAAGTAAAATTCAACCAAATGCTCGGACTGACGCTGAAAGATAAGTAGCAGTATACCAACAAAAACAAAAAGAGTCCCAAAAATGAACGCATCAGATGTCAATCGAAGACCATCCTCAAGCAGCAACCCAGACACATCGTTTGACTGGTTAAGAAACAATGCGAATAGCAAAACGATAAGGAAACAGCCTTTAATTAACCATCTGTTTGAATTGATTAAGCCAGTGATTAGCAATAAAATAGCCCCGACGATCAGGGAAGTTTCTGTCCAGACTCCCTGAAGGTCATTCAGTATTCCATTTAGCTGGTCATTCAAACTCATGGATTGAAACGGCTAATCTGCTGAATGAAAAATTCGATGGTTTCGTTTGAGTAGTCGAGCATCAACCTTGGGTAAATACCTAAAACGATAACAACAGCTGCGAGCGGAATAAGCATCAGTTTTTCTCTGGCTGTCAAATCCAGCATACTACCCTCCCATGCTGATTCTCTTACGAAATATTTTCCATAAAACATGCGCTGAATGGTCCATAGAAAATAGGCTGCTGAAATCGCAATTCCCAGTGTTGATAGTATTCCTATCCAAAATGAGAAATGTGAACTACCGAAAGCTCCCATCAATACCATAAGCTCTCCAACGAACCCCGACAGTCCCGGTAGTCCAAGACCAGCAAAAAAGAAAACAGCCATAAAGAAGGTGTAAACGGGCATTTTGCTCGCCAGCCCGCTAAAATTCTCCATTTGTCGGTTGCCGGTCCGGTCATAGATCACTCCGGCTATCAGGAAGAGTGCGGGTGAAATAAGGCCATGTGAAACCATGTGAAAGAGCGACCCTGAAAATCCAATGGCAGTCAGAGACGCCAACCCAACCAATACAAAGCCCATATGCGAAACCGATGAATAGGCCACCATTCGTTTTAGATCTCTTTGAGCAAGGGCATTCATGCCTCCATAGAGAATGGAAAGAACTCCAATTACAGCTACAAACCCGGCATAATCAATAGATACATCCGGGAAAATACCATAGGCGATGCGTAGCAATCCATATGCTCCTACTTTCAACAACAACCCGGCAAGCACAACAGATATGGGCGTGGGTGCCTCCACGTGTGCATCCGGTAGCCAGGTATGCACCGGTACAGCTGGCAGCTTAATCCCAAACCCAATAATCAGAAAGATGAATGCAAGCACACGAGCCGAATATCCAAAAATCAATTGTGGGGATGCCGGATCAAGTATCGATCCTTCAGCATAATTCCCATCAAGCATTTTAATCAGGCTGAAAGTGTTGACCTCTCCATCTACCACACTTAGGTACAAGCCAATCATTACCACGAGAATAAACAGCGAGCCTAAAAGGGTATACAAGAAAAACTTGATAGAAGCATATGATCGCCGCTTGCCTCCCCAGATTCCAATGAGAAAGAACATCGGGAGCAGCATAAACTCGAAGCAGAGGTAGAAAAGGAAGAAATCAAGTGAAATAAAACACCCGATAATGCTTGAGCTCAGAATCAGGTACAGGATGAAATATCCTTTCGCCTTCTCCTGAATGTTCCATGAAGAGATTATCCCTATAAGTAAAACAAAAGATGAAAGCACGACCAGAGGCATACTGATCCCATCAACCCCGAGGAAATATTGTATTTGGATGGCTCCTACCGAACCCAGATCCATGCTTATCCAACTCACCTGCTCAACAAACTGGAACATTCCCTCCCAGCTATCGGCATTCATATTCTTGCTGAAATCCAACGCCATGGCAATGGAAAGAATCAATTGGATGGCAACTGCTGCAAAAGAGAGCCTACGGAATATCTTCCATCTCCCAGCGGGAATGAATAGCATTACAAACGCTATGAGGAGTGGAAACAGAAAAATGTAGGTTAGGATATTTTCCATGCGATGTTAAAAGAACAGAATCCAACTTAAAATTAAAAGTACCCCAACTAGCAGCCACGCCAGTTGCGTTTGCGTATCTTGCGAGCTCATCGCCGCAAACCTTCTTCCCACATAAGCTGATATACCAGCTACACCATTCACTGGTCCATCCACCACAAAGCGGTCAATCAAGGCCACCGCCTTCGACAACACCACTGTCCCGATTCCAAACAGATGGATCACCCCATCAATCACTTTTCGATCAATAGTGTCTATCCATTTAGCCAGCCCAGACAGAACCATTCCAAATTGCTCGTACACCTTTACCAGGTAAAAGCCATTCAAAGCTGCTGGAAATTTGTCAGATTGATTCGCATAGTTGTTTGAATATGCTGATTTTGGTTTGAAGAGCCCGAATGATAAAACCAATCCAGATCCTACCAAAAGGATCGATAAGAATGTTACAATCATGCTTCCGGCATGTGTTTCACCTTGAGTCCAAAAGGCATTCAACCAGCTCTCGTGAGCCAACGGATTCCAATTAAAGAGTACCCAAAGTGAACCCAAAGCAAGTACAATCAGCGGTAAACTCAGTTTATAACTTTCAGCAAATGAATTTTCGAATTTGGCGCGTTGCTCTCCATAGAAAACCAATAACACCATTCGCCCAACATAAAGCGCGGTTAAAAAGGCGGTGATCAATGCCAGATCCGGAATTAAATAGGCCCATGTCCCCAGTTGATCGGCCCAGTCCCAGGCAGAGAGAATAATCGCCTCTTTTGACATGAACCCGCTAAAGAACGGCAATCCGGCTAATGCCAATGCGCAAACCAAAAACGTTCTGAACGTCCATGGCAGCTTTTCCCTTAGTCCACCCATGTTTCTCATATCTTGAGCATCTTCTTTGGTGACCTGATGCATGAAATGAATGATTGCACCGGCACCAATGAAAAGGCCTGCCTTAAAAAAGGCATGAGTGAAAAGGTGAAAGATCGAGGCACTTGAACCTCCGACTCCTATGCCTAACACCATATATCCCAGCTGGGAAATGGTGGAATAGGCTAGCACTTTCTTAATGTCATGTTGAAACAATGCGGATACCGCTCCATAAAAGGCCGTAATCACACCTACAAATGCAATCACCATCAGAGTATCTGCATGTAGAAATGGAGCTACTCTGAAAAGCAAATAGACACCAGCAGCAACCATGGTTGCTGCATGAATCAATGCAGAAACCGGAGTAGGTCCCACCATTGCTTTGGTGAGCCAGCCCGAGAACGGAAGCTGAGCTGATTTCCCGAAGGCACCAACCGCAACCAAAACTGACGGCAAAAACAACCAGGTAGATTCCATCTCAGATATGGAAAGTGATCCGGTTGTATTGAGAAGTAAGATCCCCGCCAATAAAGCAACATCCGCGATTCGGTTGACCATAAATGCCAACCGTGCAGAAGCAGGCACACCTTCCTTTCGATACCAGAAACCAATCAGGAGATAAGAAGCCAATCCAACCAACTCCCAAAACACAAAAAGCAGGATAAGGTGATCAGCCATCAATAATCCAATCATGGAAAAGGTAAAGAATCCTAGCTTGGCGAAATACCTGTACTTTCCATCCTCCTCTCGCATGTATTCCAAAGAGAAAATATGAACAAGCAAGGAGATCATTAACACAAGACTGATGAGAATAGATGACGCTCTGTCAACGAATACAGCTAATTCGTATCCCGGAAGCCATTCTACAAACCAAACGAAAGGGATTTTTGAAAAACTCAAGAATATTGAGGACACTAATCCGGCTGAAACACCGACAATTGAGTAAACTTCCCGTTTGGTCCAAAAAGCTATCAACCCACCTATAAGTGGTAAAAACAAGGTTAATATGATAGCGAATGGCAAACTCACAGATTTCCAAGTTT
This sequence comes from Ekhidna sp., assembly GCF_965221965.1. Taxonomy (GTDB): domain Bacteria; phylum Bacteroidota; class Bacteroidia; order Cytophagales; family Cyclobacteriaceae; genus Ekhidna. The sequence goes on along the minus strand of NZ_OZ244926.1, from coordinate 1,150,064 downwards.
GGTGAGTTCATCCAGGTTGGATGCTTTGGATTTTCTATAAATATTCAGGAGGATCGCCAACGCAATAGACACTTCACACACGGTAAGTACCACCGCAAAAATGGCCACTATTTGTCCCCTCAAATCAGTATCAAACTGAGAGAATGCAGCGAGTACCACGTTCGCCCCATTGAGCATGAGCTCCACGCCTATCAATACAAAAATGGCGCTTCGCTTAGTCAACACAACATAGGTACCTGCAGAAAACAGGAATGCCGCCAGATAAAGGTAATATGTTAATACCTGCTCACTCATTCGCTGCATTTTTTGCCAGGTAAGCTGCTCCCACCAGAGCGACCAATAAAATGAAAGCAATAAGTTCGAATGCGACAATGTGATCAGTCAAAAAGGAGATCCCTATCGATTCGATTTGATCAAGTTCTTTTACAGGCGGTGTATTAAAAGTAGCCGTGGAAATGAGATATGAAAGTCCCCCGAACAATCCGATCGCAAGTATTGCCCCTACAATTTGATTTCGAGATCCGGATAACACTTTCTCTCCCCGCAACCGGTTCGTCATCATCACACCAAACGCCAACAAAATCACTACCCCACCTGCATAGAGCATAACCTGAACGACCGCCAGCAATTCAGACATTAAGAGCACATATACCCCTGCTATTCCAATGAGTGCAAGACACAGTGAATATGCAGCATGAATGATGTTTCGTGTAAACAAGATAATGGATACGCCTGCCAACACAAGTAGTCCCATAAATATCTGGATGGCTACAATCATCTATTTTTTCTTAGGTATGCGAGGTTTGAAAACTGGTTTAGTGGTCGGTTTCTTCATCACATCCGCTTCTTTGTTCTCTACCGGAAGTTCAGGCTTGGCCTTCACCTTCTCCGCCTGATAATCTTCGAATTCCTTTTTCTTCTCTGCGATCTCCTGATCCGTCATTTTACTAAATGAGAAATTGTGATCAAGAATATCATTCGTGCTGAAGTCAAACTCCTTTGTCATGGTCAGGCACTCCGTTGGACATACTACCGTACATAGTCCGCAGAAACAGCATTTGGACATATCTATGTCAAACTTGGCCGCATGGATTCTGAGTGGGGTTCCATCAGAGGTATGACCAAACACTTCCGGTGATCTGACAGGTTCAATATCGATGCAGTCTACCGGACAAATTTTAGCACACTTATCACAGACAATACAATCGTCAATTTCATTGTGTAGCTGATAGCGCCCATTGTCCGGAATAGGTATCTCTTCATGAGGGTACTGCACGGTGAAAGTTCCATTCGCTTTTTCGAAGTAGTTGTCCTCTCCCACCCATTCCTTCTTTCGTCCAAACCTTGCCTGAAAGAAGTAGCGGATGGACAACATCATGCCTTTCCATGTCGTCTTCGCACCAATCGCTATGTTTCCGAAATAACTCACTTCATCAACTTATTATCCATAGTTTCCACAATGCACATGCAAACAACATCAAAATGGCCAGTGGGGTTAAATATTTCCATGACAAACTCATCAGCTGGTCCACTCTGAGGCGAGGCAATGTCCATCGCACCCACATTTGCACAAAGATCAAAAGCAATGCTTTGAACAACAACCAAAACGTCCCCCAAATAGGTCCATCCAGTAAGTTTGAAAATGGAGAGTTCCATCCACCAAAAAACAGGATTGCCCCAAGGATAGATAATAGCAGCATCATGCCATACTCGGACAGCATAAACATACCCCAGCGAAAGCCAGAATATTCCGTATGATACCCTCCTATCAACTCAGATTCTGACTCAGGTAGGTCGAATGGTGTTCGATTGGATTCTGCCAGCCCGGCAACAAAAAATATGATAAAGGGAACGATCAAAATGGGATATTTCAAAATATTCCAGGCCAGTATTCCTCCTTCCTGAAGCACGCTCATGGTTTGAAGACTCAGTGTTCCGGTGAGGATGATGACGCACAGAACACTCAGGCCTAAAGGCACCTCATAGGATACAATTTGCGCTACTGACCTCATCGCACCATATAAGCTGTATTTGTTATTGGATGCCCAGCCGGCCATTAGAATACCCAGGACATCCAGAGATACAATGGCTAATAAGAAAAACACTCCACTTGAGATAGAAGAGCCGGAAAGTTCGGCATTGATAGGAAGTACTGAGTAGCCAACAAAAACAGCAGCAAAAACAATAAATGGTGCTAAAAGAAAAGGAACGATATCAATTGCTTTCGCACGAATGTCTTCTTTCTGCAACATCTTCAGGAGATCGGCAACTGTCTGTAGTACTCCTTTCGGGCCTACCTCCATAGGACCTAATCGATTTTGGATGAATGCGGCAGTCTTCCGCTCTGCATACACTGCAAAGACCACAAAGATTAAAAGGAAACCCAGATAGAAGACGAATGAAATCACACTCGAATTTACCGCTCAGGTCATTCTAAGAAAATATTTTGATGAAATTATCCGGGTAACCATCCTACATTGACATCATCCAGTCGTAAATAGTCAATGGTTGACGTTTCGAACGTTACTTTCTGTAGAACTAAAGTGACTGTATATGGCTCCCCTTTTTCTTTTTTCTCTTGCTGCAACTCACCTACAATTACCTCCACAACTCCACCATCAGCAGATTCAGTCAGCACTTCTTCCGGCCTCTCACTCATCACATCATTACAAAGTGCAGTATGAATCGGTCCATTAAACTTCTTGCGGGTGACATTCACTACATCGGCTTTACCAATAGCATAGGCCTGTCGCTCCTCCAACTCAATGGAAGACATATCCACAACTATAGATATGTACTCTTTATTATCGTTAGTTAATTTATAAACAACGAAATCACCACAACCAATTGTATCACCATTATATGGGTGCATAGAATTCGTGCTTTTGTTTACTGTGCAGGCAGAGACTAAAACCACTACCAAGAGAATGAATTGTTTTTTCATATTGTAAAACTAACCTAATTCGTCCCAAATCGGGATTTGTTCCAGATGCACCTCTTCCCCAAAAAATGTCTTGGTTGTATGCTCGAATGATTCAGTGAAGTCAGAAACCAAAAATTGATCCGGGACCGTCTTTTCTTTATTTACAAGCTGATGATACTCCAAAAAGGACTTGAGTGCCAGCGCAACTGTCTCTGCGGAATCGATGATCTCAACCTCCTCATCCAATTCACGGTAATGATTTCGAATCTCCTCTTTTATAATCGGGTAATGCGTACAACCAAGTATGAGTGACTTAATTCCCTGAAGAGAAGAATCACTTAAATATTTTTCTATGATGTTCCGGCTGATCTCATCATGATAAATACCTTCTTCAATCATGGGAACCAGCAATGGTGTAGCCAGCGAGGTAAAGTCAATTTCCTGATCGAGCTCCTCAATTTTCCTTCTGTAAACCCCGGCTGAAACTGTTTGTTTTGTGCCAATCAACCCAACCTTCGAACTTTGATAGTTTTCGCGGATGAAGTCTACTGTGGGATTGATTACATCAAAGACCTTGGCTTTTTTTCCAACGTACTCGGTAACCAGATCATATGCAGCTGAAGATGCTGAGTTACAGGCAATCAGAATTACCTTACACTTCTTCCGGAGCAGCATTTCTGCTATTCGAACGGAATATGCCTGAATAGCTGCAGTTGATTTATCACCATAAGGAAGGTGAGCAGTATCTCCAAAATAAATGATGGATTCATTTGGCAGGGCTTTCTTTACTGCCCTTGCCACTGTGAGACCACCTATCCCACTATCAAAAATCCCAATTGGTTGGTTAGACTTCATGTATGAATCAAAAAATCCCGACGTGTTAGCGCCGGGACTGCAAGTAAAGAGTTAAAATTTAATTTGTGCTATTCCAAATTTAATTAATTCGTCATTGCTACCAAAAGATCACTTTGAGTAATGATATGCACCTTGTTATTATCATCTCTGATCATTAGTGCTTTCTTTTCCTTCCCGAGCATCGAGGACATCACATCAATAGGCTCTAGTGAGGAAATGAACTGAAAAGGAGCATCCATGATTTCCGAAACAGGTTTCTCTTTCAATTCAGGATTCTCTACCAGACTTTTAAGCAGCAAGCTATCAGAAACACTTCCTACAAATTCGTTACCGCTAACCACAGGAGCCTGATCAATACCTTTTTCATTCATTAGTTTAATTGCCTCACCGACTTTCATAGATTGATCTATTGTGACTAGGTCTGATGAACCATTTTTACTCATGATGATATCTTTTGCAGTAGCAAACTTTCTGTCTTCAAGAAAGCCATGATCCTTCATCCAATCGTCGTTGTAAACCTTGCCAAGGTATCGTGTTCCATGATCAGGCAAAATAATGACCATCACATCATCCTCTTTCAGATTTTCTTTTGCGTATTCCAATGCTCCATGCACTGCAGAACCACACGACCAACCCACAAAAAGTCCCTCCTCACGAGCCAGCCTCCTGGTCATTATCGCGGCATCTTTATCGGTTACTTTCACAATGTGATCCACCATATCAAAGTCCACATTTTTAGGCAGGATGTCCTCGCCAATTCCTTCTGTTAGGTATGGATAGATTTCCTTTTCATCAAATTCGCCAGTCTCCTTGTATTTCTTAAAGACGGATCCATAGGAATCCAAACCTATTGTGATGACATTCGGATTTTGCTCCTTCAAATATTTAGAGGTCCCGCTTATGGTACCACCTGTGCCCATTCCAGCTGCATAATGAGTGATTTTTCCATCAGTATCTCTCCATATTTCAGGACCCGTAGTTTCATAATGCGATAATGCATTGGCCGGATGATCATATTGATTCGGATAAAAAGAGTTCGGGATTTCCTTTTCCAGTTGCTTGGCAACAGAGTAGTATGACTTGGGATCGTAAGGTGCCACATTGGTCGGACAAACCACCACTTCAGCACCCATTGCTCGAAGTACATCCATCTTTTCTTTACTCTGCTTATCAGCAAGAGTGAAAATGCATTTATACCCTTTAGATATGGCTACTAAAGCCAAACCCATACCCGTATTTCCTGAAGTACCCTCTATAATCGTTCCGCCGGGTTTAAGAATTCCTTTTTCCTCGGCATCCTCAATCATTTTCAGCGCTATTCGATCCTTAATGGAATTTCCGGGATTGAAATATTCTACTTTGACTAAAATCGTTCCTTTAATGCCCTTATTAACACTATTCAGTTTCAAAAGTGGGGTATTTCCTATTCCCTCCGTTAGATTATTTAAGTACTTCATTCGTGAGTTTTTGAAATAAAATACAAAGGTAGAAAAACAGGCTTCAACATCCTATTTATGCGGTTCCATCGAATAGTTAAAAAAATCTTCAGAATGATGAATCTAATTGCATTAGCAACTACGTAAATTTGCAAGGTTTATCAAATGATAATATGAAACAAGGAGTATACCTATTGACCTTATTCTTTACATTGAGTTTGTTTGCTCAGGAGACCTCTCTCGATAATTATACCGGCAGCTGGGGTAATAATGCCTCATGGTCTGGCGGATGGACAGATGGCTCCCCGGCATTCCTAAACCTACCTGAAAGTGCCGGCGACATCACTGTTTTTGGGCAAATAAAAGTAGGCACTTCCGCCTCACCTCAAAATCTAACATTTGCCGCCAATAATGATGGACTGGATTTTACAGTCAATGATACATTGATCGTGAATGGGGACGTAACCTTCGCCAATAAAGCAATGAATCTAAACCTGGGTAATAATGCTGTGCTGATTATACTTGGTGATTTAGATATGAATAACAAAATCAATATCGCAAGTGGAGGAACACTAGTAGTAAGCGGAAACTTTAATAAAACTGGTTCTCAGGGCACTTATACCGGAGATGGAAATGTCTATGCGGGATCATTCAGTGGAGATGCCCAATCTACCATTGATGATGGAACAGGAGAAGACAGCTCATTTACCATCGATGACTTATCCAATGATGGATTTCCTGAAATAGAAGATTTCGTAAATGGTGGTGGCACTACTCCGCTACCTGTTGACTTGCTTTATTTCAAGGTAGATTCAGAGAGCGATATAACCCTTTCATGGGCAACAGCTACTGAAATCAATAACGACTACTTTTCTGTTGAGCGTTCTGAAGATGGGATAAATTTCTATGAAATAGGTCGGGTAGATGGAAACGGTGATAGCAATCAGGAAATAAAATACAGCTTCACAGATAAGTTCGTTTTAGCACCTATAGAGTACTACAGACTGAAACAAGTGGACTTTGACGGACAGTTTGAATATTTCCAGGTAAAGCGAGTAGAAACAGATCTTGAAAAAGAGCAGGTTCAAATCACGGCTTATCCAACAAGTGTTGAAACTGGCAAAGTAAGCCTAAGCTCAACACGTCCATTTCAGGTTCAGGAAATTACAGTTTACAGCTTAACCGGCGGAGAAACCAAAAACCTTAAGCAGCAGGTCATTCAGGAAAACCCATTGAACTACAGCATCAATGTTGACAATCTTCCTAAAGGGTTTTATCTATTGAAAGTCACTTCATCTGAAGGGCAGGATTTCTCCACCCGCTTAATGATTAAATAAAAAAGAAGGGCGCCTCTTTAGGCGCCCTCACCACCAAAAGTTACTCCGCCTTAGTAAGAGTAACATCTTCTTTTAATCAAGAACCTAATACTTACTTGTAAGAAGATTCGCAAATATTGGCTTTTAAAGCTCTGAAACCCACAAATACAGGTAGACAAATGGTCTACTTAGGTAAAATTCCACAGTAAACAGAAGCTAATCGGACCATTTCGGGTGGACTTTTTGAATCTAACCTAACCACAAGATTTGTTCGTGTTTTTTCATCTACTCGTGAATAATTCAACTTTGTATCTGCATACCCCCAGGCTTTTTTTAGCAAGGCATTAATTTCCTTTGCCTCCACGTGCTGTTCTTGTTCTACCAGGCTTTGATATAAGCCATTCAGGGCAAAACCATTTTTAGGAAAGTTTACCAGGTCTTCCCGATAAATCTTTTCAGCCATTTGAAATTTGCCTAACCCCATATACAACTCACCCAAAAGATGTCTCACTGAAAAAAACCAATCCGGTGGTTCATTGTAAGACATTTGATCCTCAATGCTGACTGCTTTCCTCAATAAGGTTTCTGCTTTTGAAGCATCGCCTGTTTTCCTGGCAATTTCTGACTCAAGTACATTCATTGCGATATTTACAACCATTTGTCCTGAGTTGATACCAAAAATCAGAAAGTCCTCAAATCCGGCTCCAGCTTGAACTTCTTTTAATGCGCTAAGTTGTTCATGGGCTTTGGTTAACTGGCTAAGATTAGCATGAGCCATACCACGAGCATAATGCCAAATGGCTACCATATATGGATATTTTGGATCGGGTTTGCCTAGTGCCAATATTTTCTCCCATTGAGCAAACTTCACAAGTACATTGTATGGGATAGTCATGAAATGCTGGGTTGTTTCAAACCCAGGCTTATCCAATAGAGATTTATCTATTGTTGTTGTCATCTTGAAAGATGATTCGATTGCAAGCGCACCTCTTCCTTCCAGCGCCGCGCAAGCAGCCAGAAAATGATAATTATGATAATAATATAAGGGAAACATTCCCTGAGCAGTACACTGAGCTGAATAAATGCTGTCCGCTCTTACAGCATCAATGTTTACCTCCGTTCCTGTATGATAATCACCCGTATTAATATAAATATGTGAGGGCATATGTACCAGGTGACCTGCTCCCGGAATTATGGTCTCGTGCAATGCCCTGGCCTCATCAGCTGCTTCATCAGGCCTATCACTGGCTTCCATAGCATGAATGTATAAATGCTTGGCCAAGGGGTGATCAGCGTCCACATTAAGTGTATTTTCTAAAACGCTTACAATTTCAGGAGTCCAGGATTTAGCCGGTCCGCCTTTGTAATCATATAAGTCCCATGGATGTTGAAGCATTAAAGCCTCGGCATAAAAAGTTCCAATATCCGGATTCGCTGGGTTGCTTTCCCAAAGAGCTTTCATGCTTTTTGCAAAAGCATCTAAATCAACGTCATCTGATTGAAATGAATATTTAGCTTTTGATGCCTCTATGAGTCCTCTCTCCCACTCATTTACAGTATTCTTAAGCGCTAAAGCCTTAGCTACAGCCCAGGTGATTTCCTTCTTATCAGATGGATCCAATGGGGCGTTATAGTTGGGACCCAAGGTATATGCAAGCCCCCAATAAGCCATAGCAAAAGAGCTATCTAACCGGATAGCCTCTCGAAATGATCTCGCAGCTTCCCCATGATTAAAACCATAGGTAAAGATCATGCCCTGATCGAAGAATTGTTTAGCATCCTTGGATTGATGGGTCACATTCATTCGATAATCACCAATATTTTCAAATAGTGGTGCCTGAAAATCACTTCCTGTATTACATGATGACAACAGCAGCAGGATTGCAACTAAAACGCCAATGGTCATCACAAACCTTTTTAATAACGACAAATTGATTGATTCTCTCATTCTTTTCGATTTTGAATTTTAGAATGCAAAAATCAAAAATGTAATTGCCAATGGGCCTATTTAATAGTGTACCATTAGTAACCAATGGGTAGACAAAAAGTCAACTATCCAATGGTATTCAAGAAGTCATTCACGGTAGTTTCGGCTGGAAGATTCAACTTCTTCTTTAGCCGGTATCTTGCTGTCTTTACACTCTCTGTAGAGATACCCATCATATCTGCCGTTTCCTTTATGGAAAAGTTCATCTTTACCAGAGCGCATAATTTCAAATCATTGCCCGTGAGTGATGGTTGGTGTTTCAGCAATGAATCAAAAAACCCGGAGTGTAAGTTTTCGAATCTAAGCTTAAAATCCTCCCAATCTTTATCCACCTGCAGATGCTTTTTTACTGTGCGTTCCATTGAGATCAAATCCTTTCTCACATCAGAAGAGGATCGCTTTTTCAAATCAGCAATGAGTTCAGTCAACTCCTCGAATAATTGATTCTTTTGGAGAAAGTTGACCGTATATGATACTAATTCCCGGTTTTTGAACTCAAGTTCCTGTCTGGTTTTGTCAGCTTCTTTCCGGGCTTTATCAGCATTTCTCTGAACAATTAGCTGTCTGTTTCTGATGATCAAAACACCAACGATCACCAGAGCAATAACAATAACAATTAGAATAATAAATCTTGTTTTCTGTATTTCCGCATCCTGCTCTAGAATCACGATCTCCTGTTCCTTTGCCTCAAGCTGTCTCTTTTGCTCTGTAGTGGCCAGCTCTGTTTCCAGTCGGGTAATATTATTCAATGTTTGTTCATTTAAGATGCTATCTTTTTCCTGAATGTATCTGTCATAGTATTCTATGGCTTGCGACAAATTGCCTTTGGTTCTTGCAGTTAATTGAAGTCCCTGATAAATATCTTTTAACCATTTATGTGAATGAGTTCTCCGCGCATATTCAAGACCACTCAGTAAAATATCCTCTGCTTTATCAATGTTTCCAATTTCGATATAAACATCTGCTAGCTCTGTATGAGACTTGGCTATCCCATTGAAATCATCAATTTGTTTTCCGAGAGAAATTGATTTTTCGAAATAATAGATGGCACTATCGTAGTTTTCTATGCTGAAATGCAACAACCCATACCGATTGAGGACTTCTACTTGTCCGTAAATAAACTTTTGTTGAGAGTGAGTAGCATTTGCCCTGCTCAAAAAATCATTCGCTGCTCCAAGTTTTCCTTCATCAATAAATATGGTTGCTAGCTTGGTGTAGGTGGTCGCTGCCCTATTATCCGCGTTTACAGCATCAAACATTTTCAATGCCTCAAAATAGTATTTGGTTGCTGCATCATAATCCATTCTATCGGCATAGATCAACCCAACGTTCATGAGACAATTTCCCATACCCAACGTATCTCCTCTGCTTTCATATATCGTCAGGCCATCCAGCAAAAATCGCAAACCATGATCATAACTTCCTCTTGCCCAGTGAGCAACTCCAATGACACGATTAGCAAAAGCAAGCCCTGAACTATCATTTAGGATTTCAGCAAGAACTTTAGCCTGCTGACCATAAATGATTGACTGCACTGGATTAACTATCCAGTACTCATAGCCGAGATTGTTTAGGATATCTACTTTGATAGTATCTTCCCCTCGATAGTTAATCAGTTCATGCTTCAGGCTATCAATGCGCTGAGATACTGATGCACAGATCGTTACAAGAAAAAAAACAACCGTAAGGAAATACTTCATTGGGAAGGACGTAGTGACAGACAAAGACTTTAATACGATCATTATCTGTTTGTGTTTAACCTTTTCGCTTATATTAGATAATCACATCATAAATGCGAACCAATGGCAAAAATCTATACTTTTTTTCTACTTCTTATTTCTTCAGAACTAATAGCTCAAAATCCCTACTTTCCAAAAGTGCTCTCCATGCGCGAGCGCGCGGAAGTAATAGATAATTGGCTGGAAGAACGCGTTCAAACCGTTCTTCCTGCGGTGATGCGCAGATCGGAAATAGACATGTGGGTTATCATCGCTCGTGAATACAATGAGGATCCGGTAATAAAAACCATGCTGCCGGCCACCTGGCAATCCGCTCGTAGAACGACCATGCTCATCGCCAATGATCCGGGAGAAGGAAAATCAATTGAAACATTCGGGATGTCGAGATACAATACGGGAGAGTTATTCAAAACTGTATGGAATAAAGAAGAACAACCGGACCAGTGGCAAGCACTTGCTGATATGATTGTATCAAAAGACCCGAAAAAAATCGGTATAAACAAGTCAGAAACATTTGCATTAGCAGATGGGATTTCATCCACGCATTATGATATGCTGATGGACGTCCTTCCAAAAAAATATCAGGATCGGGTAGTGAATGCTGAGAACGTTGCAATTGGTTGGCTGGAAACCAGAACTAACAGTGAAATGCTGGTTTACCAGAATATCGTGCGAATGGCTCATCAAATCATTGCAGAGGGGTTTTCAGAAAAAGTCATTCAACCGGGCATAACTACCACGGATGATGTGGTTTGGTGGTATCGTGATCGAATCAGGGAATTAGGTTTTACAGCTTGGTTCCATCCTTCTGTTTCCATTCAGCGTGCTGATCCAGAATCGTTTGATCATTTGCGTTCATTTTCAGAAAGACCGGACCAACAGGTCATTTATCCAGGAGACCTCCTGCATGTTGATTTTGGGATTACTTATCTCAGACTGAATACAGACACTCAACAACATGCATACGTATTGAAGCCTGGTGAAGAGGAAGCACCTGACTTTCTTAAGGAAGCATTTAAAAAAGGAAACCGTGTTCAGGATATTCTTACTTCCAACTTCAAGTCAGGCAGAACCGGAAATGAAATACTCAAAGCCACACTGGACCAATGTAACTCTGAAGGGCTAAAAGGAGTGATCTATACTCACCCGATCGGTTTTCATGGGCACGCTGCAGGCCCAACCATCGGGCTGTGGGATCAGCAAGGGGGTGTGCCGGGCAAAGGGGATTATCCACTCTATCCCAATACCGCTCATTCAATTGAATTGAACGCCGGTGTATTTATAGAAGCCTGGGGCAAAGAAATTCGGATCATGCTGGAAGAGGATGCCTTCTTTGACGGAGAGAACGTACGATACATTGATGGTAGAGCCACGGAGATCATGACGATTCCTCGAACACTCGAACCGAACTCGAGATATTAACAACCCCCTCTCCCCCTTTATTAAGGGGGAATTTTGTGGAGGTTAATCTAAAATCACATCACGGTCAAAATCACACCCATCAATGTGAGCAAGATCACGAAGTAGAAGGCATTAATAAACCAAAGCTTTAATGACGACCTGGAAAACAAAGCATTGACTCCCATAGCGGCTGCTATAAAAAAAAGTCCGATGTGCAATCCATAAGTAGCGCCCTGACCCACTGTCGGTTCTGTGCCACCGTGTCCCAGAAAGAATGCGAGCTGCAGTGCAATGATAAACTCCAGCACGAATGCCGTTCCATAAATCTTAGCCATATTAGCATCTTTTAGGTCATCCTCAGTAAACCCCATTTCCGCCATCCAGGCTTTCCCGAAAATGGGTCCATACCAAAGGCCGCCAACAATGAATGCTGAAACAGTAGCCACGAGTACTGCCAGCCAGTTGATTGATGAAAAATCCATAATAGTGTTGTTAAGTTAGTTTCGTTAAGAACAAGTTAGGAATTTCCCACCATTAAAGGAAAATGTGATAAACCTGTAAGTGGTAGTGTAAAGAGTCAGAAAAGGACTTCCGTATTTTAGCACCAGATGTTAACCTTGCAGAAACATTTATTTAATGTTCATTATTTTTATCAATTGCAAAAACTAAAACAGCGCTTCTATCACAAACGTGAAAAAACCATTCTTCAAAGCGAACAACTTCATCCTCATCCTTGAGGTCGTTTTATTCCTGGCATTTCTCGGCTTTATCGTGCTAAATAAGTTTTTTCAATTTGTTGGATGATGCCTCATCCGTAGGTAGATGAAAACAATCAATGGCAATCCCAGCCATTGCAGCGCGAATACTGCCAATGAAATCAAATCAGTTAGCGGTTCACCTCCCACCCCGATCAGCAGTTGATCACCGATAGTGCCCTGAGAGAACACAATCAAATTGACAGCATTCCATCCGAGGTGCAGGGCGATGGGAAGTAACATGGATTGTGTTTTTGCATAGGCATATGCAAACATCAACCCCCAGGTTCCGGTAAGCAGGAAGACAAAAAACATCTGCGTCGGATTTCCAATAATTCCATAGGAAAACCAATGATAGATACCAAAGGCCAACGCTGAAATCCAGCAAGCCTTGCTCATACCTATTCTGGAGATCAGGATATAGAGGATCGCTCCCCTGAAAATGAACTCTTCAAATAAGACCGACTTTGTCACCCACCATAGGCTCATCCCAAAATCCGGCCATCCAAAGGATTCATTTAGCTTCCAGTATCCACCGGATAGGTGCATCTGCAAATGGAAGTAGAGCAGGCAAATGGTAACAGAACTGGCTAGGCCAAAAACAAAGGCCAAACCTGTTTTCCTATTGGGAACTAAACCCAGTACATTCAGATTCTTTCGTTCAATGAAATGAAGGATTAGCCAGGAAAGGGCTACTTCGACGATTATTCCAATCATAGCTGTGCAAGATGTATAATTTCAGAATCATGTTTCCGCTCAGATCAGAAATTATTACCCAAATCAAATAGATTTGCCGCATGGCTGAAGCGCAGGAAGATTATCTGGAACAACTCAATCCCCCCCAACGAGAAGGTGTCGTAAATGTAGAAGGTCCGTGCATGATTATAGCAGGCGCAGGATCAGGTAAAACACGGGTACTTACCTACCGAATTGCTCACCTCATCAAAGCGCATAATGTTGACCCTTTCAACATCATGGCACTCACGTTTACCAACAAGGCTGCACGCGAAATGCAGCGAAGAATCGAGGAAATGGTGGGCGCGGATGCCAAGAACCTTTGGATGGGGACCTTTCACTCGGTGTTTGCCCGAATACTGCGAGCGGAGGCACCTAATATTGGCTATCCCAGCAATTTCACTATTTATGATACGGACGACTCCAAGTCGCTGATCAAATTGATAGTTAAAGAATTTAACCTCGACGATAAAGTCTATAAGCCAAACATTGTCTACAGTCGGATTTCAGGTGCAAAAAACCGGCTGGTCTCATGGAGAGAATACCTCAATAACCCGATATACCTGGAAGATGATACTCAGAATATGCGACCTGAGATGGGACGCATCTACCGAACGTACTGCGAGCGATGCTTCGCCGCAGATGCGATGGATTTTGATGATCTCCTCTTCAATACCAACATCCTGTTCCAGGAGCATCCTGATGTGCTGAATAAATACCAGCAGCGCTTTCATTATGTGATGATCGATGAGTTTCAGGATACCAACCTTTCACAGTACCTGATCGCAAAAAGGCTGGCGGCAGTAAGACAAAACATCTGCGTGGTGGGTGACGATGCACAAAGTATCTACGCCTTCCGAGGAGCAGACATTCAAAACATACTGAATTTTGAGCGGGATTATCCGGACCTGAAAACGATCCGGCTGGAACAAAATTATCGGTCCACCAAGACGATCGTCAATGCGGCAAATTCAGTCATCGGAAAGAATACCGCCCAGCTGAAGAAAAACGTCTGGACCGCCAATCAGGAAGGTGATCTCATTGAGCTGATCAAGTCTACTTCGGACAATGAAGAAGGCAAGCTGGTGGCCTCTGCCATCTTTGAAACCAAGATGCAGAACCACTGCTCAGAGAAAGAGTTTGCGGTTCTATACCGCACAAACAGCCAGTCGAGAGCAATAGAAGAAGCGCTGCGGCGAAACAACATCAAATACCGGATTGTGGGTGGAGTTTCTTTCTATCAGCGAAAGGAAATCAAGGACCTCCTCGCCTACTTCAGGTATACGGTCAACCCGAATGATGAAGCAGCGATGCGACGAATCATCAATTTACCCAAGCGAGGCATTGGCCCTACGACCATTGACAAAATGGTAGTGGCTGCTAATGAAGAAGGCAAAGAGCTATGGGACATCATGGAAAAAGCCTCTTCTTATGTTGGGAACAGAGGTGGAACCCAGGTGGAAAATTTTGCTACGTTGATCAAGTCGTTTCGGCTGACCAACGAAAAGAAGGATGCGTATGATACGGCTGCTCACATAGCAAAAACTTCCGGTCTGTTGAAGGAGCTCTATGAGGATAAGACCATCGAGGGGATGAACCGCTATGAGAATACGCAGGAGCTTTTGAATGCCATTAAGGAGTTTACGGACGATCCTGAAAGAGAGGATAAAAGTCTTGGGGCATTTCTTCAAGACGTAGCGTTGCTCACTGATGAGGATCGTAACCAGAAAAATCAGGATGCCGTGACGCTCATGACCATCCACATGGCCAAAGGACTGGAGTTCCCTTATGTATTCATAGTCGGTTTGGAAGAAGAATTATTCCCTTCTCAGATGATGCTGAGTAGCCGTGCAGACCTGGAAGAAGAAAGACGACTTTTTTACGTGGCAATCACCCGTGCAGAGAAAAAGCTATACATGAGCTATGCACTCAATCGCTATCGGTTTGGCCGACTGAAGACTTGCGAACCGAGTCGCTTCCTGGAAGAAGTAGACCCTGCTTTCATCAAAGTAAATCGGAAGTTTTCATCCAAAGACCCGGTATCTCCAGGCGTCAATTACGTGACAAAGAACTTTGTCTCTAACATCAAAAAAGAGAATACTACCAAGCGTTTTGCTACGAAAGTCAATCACACACCCAGTGCTGACTTTGAGCCAAGTGACACGACCAACCTGGCTGAAGGCATGAAAGTGGAACATCCGAAGTTTGGGTTTGGAGTGGTGACAAACATTGATGAGCAAGGTGCCAATAAAAAGGCAAAAGTAGATTTCGAAAAGGCCGGAGAGAAAACCTTGCTTTTGAGCTTTGCCAAACTGCGAATTCTGGATAATTAGCATCTGTCTCATTTCTCAAAATTCCAAAACAGGTATATTTGAAAGTGACTTATATTTTTTAGAGTGCGTGTTATATCCGTGCCTTTGCCTGCAGGCAGGCGACAACAAGCGCTTACAAGCGACTAAAAATTGGGTTTATAGCTAGTTATCAGCTTGTTAGGAATAAAACAAATAAAAAAGATATAAGGTGGATATATTGCACTTTGTGCAACATACACGGATGTTGTGCCTAATGTAAAATGATACGCAGTAACAAAATAAAGTCAATTGAATTTCTGATTAACAAATTCAGAGAATCCAATGGGGATTTCAAGGAACTTCCAAAGTGTTCATTTTTGTTTGGCGCAGGTTGTTCAAGGAGTTCAAATATTCCGACAGGCTTTGGGATTATTGAGCACCTAAAAAAACTTTGGTACATAAAGAATTACACTGATAGCTCTAAATACCTTGATAGCGAATATGAGATTGATGAACAGGCTTTTGACGATATTCAAGATGACTTTGAAACAAAATGTATCGAAGCGGAAACGGAATTGAAAGAAAAAGCTCTTTACAGTTTTGAAAAGTTAAGAGAATCTCCTCCGAAATATTTAAAAACAATCCTAGAAAAAACTGATAAACAAGAAATAGTAGACTATTTATTAGATGATTTACAATATGGATTTTGGTTTGAACAATACTCTGAAAATCCCAGAGAACGACAGAAATTTATTGAATATCATATTGACACTAAAGAGCCTTCTGCTCCCTATCTCCTTTTAGCCCATTTAATTGCTAATCGAAAAATCACTAATCTCTTCACTACAAATTTTGATGACCTCATTTATGATGCTGTAATTAGATACACAGACATTAAACCTAAAACATACTCACACAATGAAGTCGCTCAATACATTAATCCTTTAAGCGTTCGACCAAACATTATCAAACTTCATGGCGATTTTCTTTTTGAGAACATTAAAAACACCAAGCCAGAGACAGAACTTCTTTGGAACAACATGCAAGTGAAATTTGAAGAATGCCTCAAGTCGTTTGATTTAGTTGTTGTCGGCTATAATGGTGCAGATGAATCTATCATGAATGTGCTTTCAGAGTTAAAAAGCACTAAATACGGACTACTTTGGTGTGGAAGAAACCCTGAAAAACTAAATTGGCGCGTAAAGGAATTAATTAATCATTCTGAAAATTCCTTCTTTGTTGAAATTGAGAGCTTTGAGCACCTTGTAATAAAACTATATGAAGTTTTTAAAGACGAAATTGACATTCCGGATTTCCGAAAAAATGCAGAACAAAAAGAAATAGAGTTAAATGAATATATCTCGGATTTACAAACCGAATTAAGCGAGAACCCACAATATTCAGAAACTCAAAAAGAAGAAATCACTAAAACTTTAGATGTAATTCTCGATAGAAACAGCTTTTACAGAGTAGCCGAATTACCTATAAATGAACAGCTCGACTTTCTCAGAAAACTACGGATTGACGGGATAAGCAGAACTATAAAGAATATTCACACTAACACGAAAGAAGGTTGGGAAAACGCTGACTATTTGTTCAAGGAATTAGACATAGATAACTTTTTTCAGGACAAGCTAAATGAAGCAACCATTCAACATATCTCAAATGCCCTGTCTAACCTTAAAAAAGTAAATTTTGATAGGACAAAGAGCATACTTGACAAGATGGATAATGCCGTGCTGCTATCAAAGATAGAAGTGGCGAGTCCCGCTGATTTATATTCGGCAATCAACGAATTAAGAGCAATTTCAAAAGAAAAGATTGACCATGTTGTAACACAACGTGAAGTAGGTGAAGAAAATTTAAAAGTTGAGAACCTTTCTTTAAGGCAAATCACATATCAAATTAAAACACTCAGTCAGAAAGATGGACTTGACCTTCTCATTTCTAAAAATGATTTGATTCAAGAAAAAATTAAAGCAGAAGACATAAAAGAGTCAACATTGTTTTTAGACAACATTTCTAATGTCTTCTTCAAAGAATGTCAGAACTTATTCATTCAGTTAGATACCTCACTTCTTATATCTAAGATGAATGAGCAAAGCATTTCACTGTTGAGTAGTTCTCTCAAAATTTTCAATAGACTAGACAAGAGAAAAACTAAAACCTTAATTGAAAACCTTGATTTCGGAATAATTGAATCTAAGTTAAATGAAACCAACCTTCATTCTTTTAAGTCTTTACTTTTCACACTCAAAGACGTTGATTTTAGCCTCTCTAAGAAATTATTAGCCATTACAGATGATACAGAGTTAAATAAAAAGATTGAAAAGGCTGACTTGTTATCAATAGCTGAAGCGTTAGAATATTTAAGCAAAATTGATTTTGACAGGATGTCAAATGTTGCCAATAATTTGCAGGAAGGTTTTGTGACAGCTAAGATTGACAGCAATGAATTTACCTACCAACAATTCGGAACTGCCATGGCTAAATTATTGGTGTTTAATCATGATAAATTCTGCCGAGAAGCTAGAAGTGCTGATTCTAATCGACTTACAGAAATGATTTCGGAATCTCTTAATAAAACAGGTGAACAGGTATTTCTTCACTTTGTACCTACTTATTTCAAGGTGGATAAATTCTTGTTCGAGAAAATCATTTCAAAGGCTTCTCAAGGATACATTGATGCAATATTGAAGTGGCCGAAAATTGATTTGTACACTGTAAATTTACCCTATCTGAAACGAATTTTTGACCAATTAAAACTTGATAAGGAATCAAAATACTTGGAATATATAATTGGACAAAACCAAAACAGGTTTACCAAAAAGAAAAGAAAAAAACGGAAAAACACTAGGCACAACAATGGCTAAAAAATCATAGCTGCCCTGCGGGACAGCAACGCTTTTTAGCCTCAACGTTGCATCTAGTCACCCCCCAGCTAAATCTAACAACCGGTTATACTCTTTTACCCGCTCGGCATCATCCAATCTCCTGGCCAGCTCCAAGATCGTCCGAATCACGCCTTTATTAAAGGGATCATCATAGCGTGCCAGCTCCAGATATCTGATCGCCTCATTATAATACGCTCCGGCCCTTTGCATTTCCTGCACTTTGCGAGTGCTTTCAAAGATGAGATCCCCTGCCTGCTTGTTGGTCTCCCCCAGATACAGATGTGCCAGCGTGGACACCCCCAACTCTTCAATCAACTTGAGGTACTCAATGCGTTTATCCAGTAACTCGAGTTTCAATGGAAGTTCATCGGCTTTCTTTTCCTGCTTGAGAAAATCGTCTGCCTCTTCCATCAACAACCCACTCAAATCTCTGTAAGCATCATTGATTTGTGCCTCCATATCCTGATCCATCGAAAGCACTTTTGTGAGGTCATCGTAAGCCTGCATCAGTGGATCTTGCTCTGCATTTCCCCTGGATTTTTCCGCACGCTTCAGCCATATCAATCCTCGGTAATAATAGATTTTGGCTTTGGCCGTTTCAGTCAGCATGGCCTGGATACCAATCGCATCTTCAAAGTCGTCCATCGCTTCATCATATTCACCCACATTGAAGTGTCGAATGCCGGAATCGACGTAACTTTGAGAAAACGCGCATGAGGCCGTTATAAGAAAAAATACAAATAGGACAGGCTTCATGATGATTGTTGACGGTTAACTATCAGTATAATACTAAAAAGACACATTCTGTAACCAAAAAAGATGTTAGGATTATAAATGTCTAAAAATGATCCAATCATACTACCTGAAAAGTACTATTTAGACTACTTCAATTACGTGCTGGAGTTTGTGGAACGACAATATGAGCATGTACTGGATAGGCCGGAATACCTCTTTTATCAGTCGTTCAGAGACCTGTCGGAACAGGCGCAGTGCCTATATCTGCGTTTTTCAAATCGTCGTGGCGACTACTTCCGATTAAACAAGATCTCATACCCTGAAATACCCAATGTAATCGATGCAAAAGATGAATTGAGTAGTCACGGTTTCATCCGGATAAATGAGAGTGATGATCCTTATCAGTTTCGATTGTTTACCAAGCAAGAGTTGGTTTCGTTTTACGACTTTCTTCACCCTGCACAAAAGAAGTCAGAAATACTAATGGAGCTGTCTGAAGTTGATCTTCCTGTCATTCATGAAACTGAAGAGATTGCTGAGGTACTTAAAAATGAAGAAGTTGATTTTATCAAATTGCTATTCTTTGGTCACCGGGGTGGTCAAATGACCGACTTTGTGATCCGTGATGTGGGCAATGTGAAGATTGAGAAGCTGGATGAAACAAAGTTCAAACCATGGTTCCAATCACGCGAAGAAGCCTTATCGGTCATGCATATCTCCCAGCTGAAACGGATGATCTATGAAATACAGGAAGCCGGTCTTCCGCTGGAGGACTACCTGGACGAGATGCCATGGGACACCTGGCTCTCCTACCCCCGATCTGCCAAAACGGCTGAGAAACTCCTTCTCAAAATCGCGTACTATTTCGAACAAGTAGCACAACCTGAAATCGCACTCACCTACTATTCCTATACAAATAAACCGCCAGCTCGAGAGCGTAAAGTACGATTACTGGACAAAACAGATCAAAAGGAAGCTGCACTGGCAATCGCCAATGAAATACTGGATAACCCCACTAACGCATCCGAACTGACCTTTGCCACGGACTTCTTGAATCGGAAAGGCATTCGCATCGATCGCAGTATGACGAAGCGTCTCAAGGATGCACCCTCCATAGAGATACCACGCCCTGATACTACAGTTGAAAAAGGAGTCCTGGCACACTTTGAAAGTGAAGGCTGGGATGGTTTGCATGCGGAAAATTTCTTGTGGAGAGGTCTGTTTGGACTGGTATTCTGGAAGGTAATCTTCGATGAAAGCCACGGCTCCTTTCATCATCCGTTGCAACGACAGCCTTCTGACCTGAACGACTCGATTTTCTTCGAATCACGCCAGCAATTATTAGAGAATCAATTAGCTAAACTGAGAACCAGAAAACAACTCGTCAAGCATATATCCGATATTCATAACGAGAAAAATGGAATTGCCAATCGATTTGTCTACTGGCATGATTCTTTGCTCCCATCGCTGGAAGTCATGGTGGAAAGACTTCCTTTAAACGGGCTTAAGAAAGTATTGCTGGAAATGTCCAAAAACATGAAGGAGAACAGCGCGGGCTTTCCGGATCTTTTCCTTTGGAAGGAAGATGATTATCAGTTTTACGAAGTGAAGTCTCCCAATGATCACCTCTCTGCGCAGCAGCTATTCTGGCTGGATTTTCTGGCATCTGCCAAAATCAATGTGGATGTGTTGAGGGTCAACTACCTGGATTAGTTAATTTCGAATTCAATCAAATGATCACACGTGTTTAGTCTTTGGGAAAAACAATCGTTTCTGGAAACAGATGTCATCGTCATTGGAGCCGGCATCACCGGTTTGTCTGCGGCAGCCACTTTAAAAGAGCAGTCTCCTGAACTGAAAGTCACCGTCCTGGAACGAGGAATCCTACCGACCGGTGCAAGTACCAAAAATGCGGGATTTGCATGCTTTGGAAGTGTTTCAGAATTACTTAATGATGTAGAGACACTCGGTGCTGAGGGAATGACATCACTGGTAGAAAAGCGATGGGACGGACTACAAAAAACCTGTCAGCGACTCGGCAGAAGCATGATCGATATCCAGGTGAAAAGTGGGTATGAACTGATTTTTGATGAACAATCAGAAGCAGTAGACAAAGTTGGATCAATCAACGAATTGCTCAGAGATTTCTTTCAGGAAGATGTATTTAAACTCGCCAACGAAAAGATCAGCCCGTTCGGTTTTGGAAAAACGCATCACCTGATCGAAAATCACCTGGAAGGACAGCTCGATACGGGGAAGCTCATCTCCGCACTTTGGAAATACTGCGCTGAAATTGGAGTGCAAATTCACACCGGCTGTGAAGTCCGGGAGATACACGAGGAATCTTCTACTGTTAGAATTGCATGCAAAGACGCTGAATTTTCGGCCAAAAAGGTAGCGGTTTGCACCAATGCTTTTACTAATAAATTGCTTGGGAAAGAGCTGGAGGTGGCTCCCGGTCGTGGGATTGTCATGAGCATCATTCCCGATAACGAACTAAAATTCCAAGGGACCTTTCATTACGAGGAGGGCTACTACTACTTCAGGGATTATTATGGTAAACTTCTTTTTGGAGGCGGACGAAACCTCGCTTTGGAAGAAGAAACAACCACCGATTTTGGGATCAATCAAAAAATCAAAGAAAAACTTGTCGCAGACCTGGATTCCATTATTCTACCGAATCAATCGTATAAGATTGAAATGGAATGGACGGGGATCATGGCGTTTGGAAAAACAAAAGCTCCCATTGTAGAAAAAATATCCGATCGTATCGCTATAGGTGTTCGCTTAGGAGGTATGGGTGTCGCCATAGGAAGCCTTGTAGGTGAGGAAGTGGCTGAGATGATTTTAAAACATGGATTGATCTAAATGACCCTATCTAAGAAAAAAATCAGGAGAGAGCTTGTTTCTTCTTATCAAAAAATCAAAGAAAGCACATTTGATTTTGATCGTATTAGTCAATACTTCAAGAACAAGTCTCATCAAGATATAAGCAAGGTAGTATCAGATCGTACATTTCAAGACCTGGATCTTGATGAGTTTTTTATGCTCGCTGATAGAACAACTTCACGGGTCGGACAACAAGTATTATATAACAAAATTCGATCTATCAATTTTAACACTGACATTTCGAAACAGGAACGTTTGATTGACTTCTATAAAATGAATGAGAAGGAAAGGTTAGACTCACAAATTCTTCTTCACAAGCTTTCCAAACCCACTGCTTTCTATATTTCAAATCTTTTTCAAGACGCACACGTCTCAAGGCCGAAGTGGTATGGCATAATCAAGCCACTTTCAATTATTAGCCTATTATTTACGGTTCTAATTCCGTTTTACCCAGTCTTTGCTTTGCTCTTGCTCACAGTAGTCACTATTAATGCTGTGATTCATTTCGTCAATAAAAGCAACCTAATGGTTTATTTGAAATCGCTTCCTGAACTGATAAAACTCATTTATGTTTCCGAAGCTCTTGGGAAGAGAAAAGAATGTAAAGCTTATTATCAACCAGTCAAAGGAGATTTAGAAAGCATTAAAAAGATCAAGTATAAGATTTCTTTCTTTCAAGAGCACGGAGGCATTGCGAATGATCTGACAGCAATTTCAACAGCGTTATTAGAAATCATAAAAATGATGTATTTGCTTGAGCCAATTTTCTTTTTCTCAGCATTAAAAACACTAGAAACCAAACGAAAAGAAATTGAGAACATATTCAATTTTGTTGGCCAAATTGATTGCTGTATTTCTCTAGCTGGTTTCAGAGAATCCATTGATGGGGACTGGAGTCATCCTCAATTTAAGACGGAGCATCAAGGTATTACAGCCAAGGAAATCTACCATCCATTGATTCACAATCCAACAGCCAATTCAATTGAGGTAACTTCAAAGTCTGTTCTTCTCACCGGATCGAACATGTCAGGAAAAACTACTTTCATCCGAACCATAGGTATCAATTTCATCGCATCAGCTACATTAAATACCTGCTTTGCCAAAGAATTTAAACTTAGACCCCTTAAAGTTTTTACAGCAGTACGAATCAGTGACGATCTACTAAATGACAAAAGCTACTACCAGGAAGAGGTGTTAACCATTAAGGAAATGTTAGAGGCTTCTAGAAATGGAGATGGTTTATTTCTCCTTGATGAAGTATTCAAAGGAACGAACACAATTGAAAGGGTGGCAGCTGGAAAAGCGGTACTAAATCATTTAAGTAAAAACGACAACATTGTTTTTGTATCCACTCATGATGTGGAGCTCTCAAACTTGTTATCAGATTATTTTGACTCATATCATTTTTGCGAGTTGATTAATAAAAGCAATGTTAGCTTTGACTATCTACTTAAGAAAGGTAAGCTAAAGGAAGGAAATGCGATTAAAATTCTTGAAGCCAATGGGTATCCAAACGTTGTTATAGACGATGCAAAAAGGGTTGTAGATTCGTTATCCTGATCAAACCGTCAGTTTCACAAAGAAAGTACTTCCCTTTCCTTCCACTGATTCCACCCAGACTTTGCCACCCAGATCCTGAACATATTTCTTCACGATAGATAATCCAAGCCCGGTTGACACTTCACCTCCGGTCGGTTTGGCACTGAGCTTTTGAAAGCGATTGAATAGCTTCTTTTTATCTTCCTCGGAAAACCCAGGCCCTTCATCTGACACCTTAAATGTCACGCTATCATATGTGCACTCCGAGCGTAACTCCACGGAAGTATTGGGTTCTGAAAACTTCACCGCATTGGATACTAAATTTTCCAATACCAGCAACAGGAGTAAATGATCTGTTCGTATCATGTTGTGATTTTCACAGAACTCAACAGAAAACTCAATGTTTTTCTTGGCCGCTACCGGACGATACCGCTGAGAAATATCTTTCATCACATCCCGAATATCCACCCGTTCATTCATGACTTTAATACGGGTATCCTCAAGACCATCCACATCCAAAATTTTCGTTACCATTTGATTGATCCGTTCAGCACTGGAAGTGACTTGATTCAGTAACTTTCCTTCAGCATCTGAGAGCGTTTTGCTCATCTTTTGATTCACAATGTCTATGACCATCATGATTTGACTCAGCGGCGAGCGAATGTCATGAGCCAATATTCTAACCAGATTGTTCTTCTCTTCATTTAGCGCAACTAGCTGGGCGTTTCGGTTAATGAGCTGCTCATTTTTTTGATAAATATCTACCTGCTGTTCTTCTATCTGCTCTTTCTGCCCCATGAGCAAACGGGTGTTTTTTTGGTTGTTGTAAAACAAATAAGCGATGATCACAAAAAGTAGAAATGTGACTATAATTCCTAATAACATCAACCGTTGAAAGGACTTCTCCTGTTCCAGTTTCAAATTAGCATTTTTGATCTGAGCCAATTGCAGTTCCTTTTCTTTCGTAAGAATCGAAGTTCCCAACTGATCATTGTTGTACAGATTGCCGATAAAATTATACAGCTCCTCTCCAAGATATTTTGAAATAATACCAGCTATAGCCTTTTTAATTTCCGGATCCGAGATGAACTCATCTAAGTCCTCTTTCCAGGCGCTGTTTTTAGGAAGTATAAATGCATAACCATCACCGACTGTAGTAAAGAAGTTTTGCCTTGTAACCTGGGCACCCTCTTTCATCTGCATCAGGTAAATAGGTAAGTCAATAAAACCGAACCTGTTTGACTTATTAATGACTGCTTCTAAAATATTTTGATCACTGCTAATAAACTCTGTCTCAAACTCCACTCCCGTTTCGTTTTTTAAATCGCTCAAAAGCGCTTCATATTTGGTTCCTTTGATGGTGACGGCTTTTAAATCATTTATCATTTCCACCTTTTCCTCGAACGTTTTCACGATCGGGGTTCCACCACTCGAAACCAAAACGGTAATATCAGGAAGGTAGGTCTCGGTAAATTGCGCATACTGAAGTCGCTCCTCAGTGATTGACAAAGCAGAGACACCTGTGACCTGTGGATTGTTATTTTTCCTGACTACATCCAGAATATTCATGAAATCCCTGGACTTTTTAAAAGAGACATTGATTGACTCTCCTTTAACATCCTTCATGTATTTCTTGAACAGCATGAAAATCTCTGGCTCAATTCCTATCAACTCACCTTCCTCATTTTCATAAATGAAAGGCTTAGAGGTATACCAAACAACTTCTAATTCATTGGAAAACTTCGGATGCGAGAATCCAAAAAGTGATAAATATGGCGGTAAAAGAAAGGCGAAAACTAATAAAAGGCGGTGCATGGTTTAAATATGATCAATTTGAATCTGACTAAAAATTCGCACTTTACGTTTTAATAAATAAAAGAAAATATTAAAAAGCAAAACCATAGTAGGGAGTTAAGTGTTTACCTATTCGAATAAACTTTCACTATCATGGCAAAAAAATCTGTTTCAAAATCTTCAATTCAGAAAGGGTACATGGACTACCTGCTCGAGGAAGGCAAAAAACCGGATACCGTTCGGATTTTCACCAAGCACATGAAAATCTCTGACGATGATTTTTATAAGCACTTTGGGTCACTAAAAAACATAGAAAAGTCTATTTGGGAAAGTTATTACACCCAAACATTCAAGGTAATCCAAAACGATCCGGAATTTGAAGAGATGGATGCCAGGGAAAAACATCTTTCTTTTCTTTATACTTTTCTTGAGATCATCAAACCTGACAGGTCATACATCTTATTCAAACTTGAAGGAAAAAAGCCTCATGAGTTGCCTGCGGAGTTAAAACAAACACAAAAAATAGTGTCTCAGTCTGAGATTGAGTGGGCAAAAACATTCGATTTCCTACCAGATAAGGCTAAAAACTCTACCCAAACCGCCTATCGGCAAGTGCTGTGGTCCCATACCATTGCCACATTGTTCTTCTGGGTGAAAGATGATTCCGCTGGTGGTGCTGACACAGATATTTTTATAGAAAAATCCACGCGCACGGCCTTTGATATCGGTGAGCTACCTGCACTTGACTCTATTGTGGACCTAAGTAAATTTTTCCTTCAAAAAATGGGCTTTTCAAAAGCCACTGCATAAATGGCAAAAGAACTCGATCGAATTCCTATTGGAAAGGTAAAGCGAGCCAGTAAGTTCGTAACTACCGGAGCTAAAGTTGGGGCAAACTACGTAAAAGCATACAGCAAAGCAGCTATCAAAGGAAAGCTGGATAAAGACGCGCTGGACACAGATAATGCCCGTGATATCTATGATTCACTAAGTGAGCTCAAAGGAAGTGCTCTTAAAATGGCACAGCTATTAAGTATGGATCAAAATGTATTGCCAAAGGCCTATTCAGATAAGTTTGCTATGGCTCAATACAGCGCTCCTCCCCTTTCCTATCCACTGGTAAAAAAGACCTTCGTTCAAAACCTGGGTAAAGAGCCAAACGAAATATTCGACACTTTCGGCAAGAGTGCAAGCAACGCTGCATCCATGGGACAGGTACACAAAGCAGAACTCAATGGGGAAAAGCTGGCAGTCAAAGTGCAATACCCGGGTGTTGCAGAAAGTATCAAAAGCGACCTCAAACTTGCCAAACCTTTTGCATTGAAGCTTATGAATGTAAAAGGAAAAGACGTAGAGCCATATATGAAAGAGGTGGAAGGCAAGCTTCTGGAGGAAGCAGATTACGGTTTAGAGCTTCAGCAATCCATGGACTTTGCCAAAAAGTGTGAGCAAGTTGATGGCGTGTTTTTCCCAAAATATTATCCCGAGTTATCCGCCCCACAGATTCTGACCATGAGCTGGCTGGAAGGTGAGCCGATCGGTTCATGGATGAAGCGTGAACAAAAGCAGGAAGACAGAAACAAGCTTGGCCAGATACTATGGAATTTCTATATGTATCAAATGCATACTATGCGAATGATGCATGCGGATCCTCACCCGGGAAACTTCATCATTGATGAAAAAAATGATCTTGGAGTGATTGATTTTGGATGCATAAAGCATATCCCAGATGATTTCTACCAGGCGTATTTTGAGTTAGCCAATCATGAAGTTTTGCGTAATCCTGAGCGAGTCGATACGCTTTTCAGACAATTGGAGATTATTCGTCCGAGTGATCCTGACAAAGATGTGAAGATCGTGACTGCCATGTTTACTGATCTAATTCGTCTCTTATCCAGACCATTTAATCAGGGCATATTTGATTTCAGCGATGATAAATATTTCTCTGAAATTTATCTAAAGGGAGAGGCCATTTCAAAAGATCCGGAAATGAATCGTTTGCAAGCGAGAGGTTCAAGACACTTTATATATTTCAACCGTACCTTCTTTGGACTTTACAATATCCTCCATGCAATGAAGGCTAAGGTAGATTGTTCTAAAGTGGATTTTTTGAAAGTAGCAAGCTGATTTATATGCAATCTGCTGCTATATTCGCGCAGATTTTCTATGTCCATTTATCGGAAAGTCCAGGCAGTGGAACGGTTATACCACAACCTGGAAAAGGATGTAGCCACCTTTCAGAAAGCTACGGATCTCAAATGCAAGTCAGGTTGCGGTATGTGCTGCCTGAAGCCAGATATTGCGGCCAGTCCACTCGAGTTTCTTCCACTTGCATATCACCTCTTTAAAAATGGACAAGCATTAGAATGGCTGGAGAAAGCAGAAAAAAGCAATAGCAAAATCTGCATAAACCTCAACTCCTTAATCGCTGAGGAAAATGGAGGATTTTGTAACCTTTATACCCAAAGGGGGCTGATCTGTCGTTTATTTGGTTTCTCAGCAATGTTGGGCAAAGACAGGAAGCCTCAATTGGTCACTTGCAAAACCATCAAAGAAATATTTCCCGAAGCTGTCGATAAAGCAAATCAGCACATCAAGGAAAGAAAATTCACACCGGTCATCAGCCATTATTATCAGCAGTTGAGATCAATAGATGCAGAACTTGGACAAAACTCGTTACCCATTAATAAAGCCATTGCTCAGGCGATACGAACGGTGTTGGCGTACTACGCTTATCGAAATCCCAGAAGAGCAGGATAAGAAAAAATAAAGGGTCATAGGCATTTATTCGCGGATGGTTGTTTCAAATACTCTTAAAAGCCCTATTTTCGAGAGTTTGAGAAACAATCCACAATGACAACAAAGCGAGAACCCACTTTATTCGAATCCTTAATCCCCATCATCTTTCTCATTCTGCTCCTGGTTATCAACGTAGGAATATTTGGAAGCGAAGCACTGGGAGGCTCCAATCAAATAGTCCTCATCCTTTCAGCAGGAGTTGCAGCCATAGTCGCGATACGAATTGGTTTCAAGTGGGACGACATTCAGGACGGGATCGTAAAAAGCATCAGTTCGGCAATGGCTTCCATCCTAATTTTACTACTCATCGGGTCTCTCGCAGGCACGTGGATGCTTAGTGGAGTGGTTCCGGCCATGATTTATTACGGACTACAGATCCTGAACCCTACCATCTTTTTGGTGGCGGCCTGTATTGTATGTTCGATCGTTTCCATCGCTACCGGTAGCTCCTGGACCACTGCAGCAACCGTTGGTATTGCATTAATTGGCATAGGCCAGGCACTCGGAATTTCAGAAGGGCTTGTTGCCGGAGCTATCTTATCAGGTGCATACTTTGGAGATAAAATGTCTCCGCTATCTGATACTACCAACCTGGCACCAGCCATGGCAGGTACCGATCTTTTTACCCATATCAGATACATGACCATCACGACAGTTCCGTCAATCATTCTCGCACTGATCATCTTTCTCGTAATCGGATTGACTAATTCCTCTGAGGGAGTTATTGAAGGCAAGAAAGCTATTTTGGCTGCAATTGATGGCACCTTTAACATATCGGGATGGTTGTTTATTGTCCCGGTGGTTGTTGTGGTACTGATTGTAAAAAAGATGCCGGCCCTACCGGCTCTTTTAATTGGAACCCTACTGGGAGCGGTTTTCGCATTCCTATTCCAGCCAGAATTGGTGGCTCAGGTAGCTGCCTCCTCAAGTTTCGATGGCAAACTGTACGATGAGTTTTTCGGCCTCTCTCCTGTTCTGACGAACGGATTTATTGGTACCATGCAAGCCATGTTTGGTGACATTTCGTTTACAACAGGTAATGCTGTCCTAGATGATGAAGGTTTGCTAAGCAGTTCAGGAATGGCAGGAATGCTTAGCACCATCTGGCTTATTCTTTCTGCCATGATTTTTGGTGGAGTAATGGAAGGCGCAGGCATGCTGAAACGAATTGCTTCTGCCATCATTTCTAAGGTAAACTCGGTTGGCTCATTAATATCAAGTACCGTAGGAACCTGTGTGTTCTTTAACCTTACTGCCTCCGATCAATACCTGGCCATCGTGGTTCCGGGTAGAATGTACGCCGACACCTACCGCGAAAAAGGATTGGCCCCTGAAAACCTGAGTAGAACCCTGGAAGACTCAGGAACCGTAACCTCAGTCTTAATTCCATGGAATACATGTGGTGCTTACCATTCTACCGTTTTGGGAGTAGGCACATTGACCTATCTACCTTATTGTTTCTTCAATCTGATCAGTCCCATCATGACTATGATTATGGGCTATACCGGATATAAAATCAAAAAGCTTCTGAAAAATGGTGAATAGGCGTTTTGCCGAACATATCACCAAAGAAGACATGCGAGAACTTCCTCTGCTCGCGTTTGAGGAGAACATCCATGTGGTGGAGACCGAAAAAGCGTGCAACGAAGCAGTAAAAAAACTTAGGAATTTCGATGTTTTGGGTTTTGATACAGAGAAAAAACCCACCTTTAATAAAGGTGAATATAACCATACAGCCATGGTGCAGCTCTCCACGATGGAAGATGCTTACCTATTCCGTTTAAATGTGATGGGATACCCATCCTCACTATTCGAATTGATGTCTAATTCCTCTATTTTAAAATTGGGTATCAGCATAGATGATGATCTTAAGGACTTAAAAAAAGCCCGAAAGTTTAAACCGAAAAACTTCACTGACCTCAATGATGTGGTTCGGGATTTAGGAGTAAAGCACATGGGCGTCAAAAAGCTTGCTGCGGTTGTCCTTGGCGCAAGAATCTCCAAAAACCAACAAGTAACTAATTGGGAGGCTAAAACGCTCACAGAAGCACAGCAAAAATACGCTGCAACCGACGCATGGATTTGCCTGGCTATTCATGAGGAACTCGTACAGAAAGGATACGTATAAAAACCTTGTGTCAATCCTCAAGCCGTAATCACAAGGAAAAATGAAGTATTCAATCGTACTACTCGTAGCATTCATTGCATGTTCGCCTTCTCCTTCAGCCGAATTCCCCAAAGAGGATCAGGAAGCCGTTAATCAGATAAGAAAGGATTACGTAAACGGTTGGCTAGTAAACGATAGTGAAACAGTTCTCAACCTTTTCCATTCGAATGCTAATATCATTCCAAGTGGTATGGCTCCTATTATGGGTATTGATGAAATTGAAGAATACTGGTTTCCCAATGATAGTTCGGTTACCACTATTCATTCGTATGAAGTGGAATTACTTGAACTCCAAGGTTCGGGTTCAATGGCCTTTTCGCTTGAAAAAGGAGATTTGAATTTCACTTATAAAAAAGGTGATTTTGTTATGACAAAAACATCAACTTCGCATGCTACCACTGTTTACTCAAAGCAAAAAGATGGTAGCTGGAAAATAATTTCTCGCATGTGGACACAATTACAATGAGCTATAAAAAACTAAATCAAATTCACCCGAAAGAAATACTTCCCGGCTATACCGTCCGATTCATCCATACTGATCGAATGACCTTTGCCTACTGGGATGTGAAGAAAGGAAGCCCTCTACCTGAACATGCACATGAACACGAACAAGTGGCCAATGTGCTGGAAGGAGAATATGAACTGACCATTGATGGTGAAACACAAAGGCTGAAGCCGGGAGATGTGGCCGTCATTCCATCTAATGTTTTGCATTCGGGAGTAGCCATTACAGATTGCAGACTGATGGATGTATTTGCCCCAGTAAGAGAGGATTATTTATAGCATAAAAAAAAGGCACTCGTAGAGTGCCTTTTGTTGTGCCTTAATTCTAAATTTTAACTAGTCCAAGTTCCAGATTCACCACTGTTATGATTGGTGTATGTCCCAGCTGTTCCTGTAGCATTCCAGGTAGCTTCGTAATATAGAGTTCCATCTATCACATACGAAAGGTCTCCTGAATTATCCTCATTTACATTGATCGTATAAAGGTAAGATTCTTCAGAATCGGTAATAGTAAACGTGAATGAATTATCAGCATTTTTCTCCCAGGCATATATTATCACTGGTTGAGTTTCTGCAAAACCCAGCCCAGATCCGTATACATTCATATATCCTTGATCACCGGATTTTGATTGTTCGGCATAGATAAATAACTGAGGAGTTGAGCCGTTCTCAGAATAGAACATCTGAAATGAATATACATCCCCTTCATCACATATCTGATAGGAGATGGTATATGTACCATTCCCGCTATCTGTACTATAAGTATAAACTACAGCATCTCCACCACACGTACCTATGGGAGTGCTGGTTTTTGTTGCTCCTTGTTGCTGTTGAAAAAAAGCGGACCAACCGGTAAATGCATTTATAGTAGCCAAGTTAGAACCTACTTCCTGAGCATTCGGGTCACTTGAGCTAGTCATAGTTGTAATAATACTTGGACTTACAGGGGGATTTGATGAATCAAACGCTATTTCCACCTCACTTAAGTCAGGTCCGGCATCATCATCTCCACAAGAAATACTGAAGAGAAGCGCAAATACGGCTAAAAGCAATGTGATTTTTCTAAGGTGTTTCATATCTGGTCTTTTAATAGTTTAAATTTTTATTACTATAATCCTAAATTAAGTAATATATCCCTCCAGACAGCATTTTTGGCTACTTTCGGGCATGGAAGTCGATGAAATACGTAAAAAGATCGAAGAGGAAATCAGTAAAACCACACAGCCGATCAATGACTATAGAGAACAGTCAAAACCCATCACTTTAATCAATTCTCTTGGCAGAATTCTGTTGATGCCGGAGAGCAATAAATGTGTGTATTGTGCCCGATAAGAAAAAGACCGTATTTCATTGGAGTTCAGGGAAAGATTCTGCTTTGGCCCTTCATTATTTGCTTAAAAGAGCTGATGTTCAGATAAGCCATTTGGTGACTACCATCAACCAATCCCTCCGGCGAGTGACCATGCATGGAACACCTATTAGTTTAGTGAAAGCTCAGCTTGGATCAATCGGGTTGCCCCATTCATTCATTGAGCTGCCGGAATCACCTTCCATGAAGGTTTATGAAAAATGTATGGAGGACAAGCTTTTAAAACTGAAAGATCAGGGAATGACTCATGCGGCATTTGGTGATATTTTTCTGGAAGACCTGAAGAAGTATCGAGAGGAAGAAATGAAAAAGGTACATCTTGAATGTCTCTTTCCTATTTGGAAAAAGGACACCACCCAGCTGATCCATGAATTTATTGAGCAAGGATTTAAAGCGGTTACCGTTTGTGTGAATGATCAGCTAGGTGAAGACTTTCTCGGTCGTGAGATCGATGACGAATTCCTTAAGGATCTCCCACCGTCCATTGACCCATGCGGTGAAAATGGTGAGTTTCATACGTTCTGCTATGACGGTCCTGTTTTCAAACAACCAATAGACTTTAAACTGGGCGAAAAAGTCAAACGCTCCTACCCGAATCCATCCAGGGATGGTGAGGTCTATTTTTGGTTTATCGATTTGCTGAACGTTAATAATGGACAAAGCGTGTCACCCTGAGGTTCTCGAAGGGTGTGGATAAGGGAGGGCAATATTAATAATCCTTTAATGCCGCTTTCGAGAGCCTCAAGCTGACATCAACGATTCTAATTCAATACAAGCTTGTTAAATTACTTCAATGAATAAATATACGGTTTACATCCTTAAGTGTTCAGATAATTCATATTATGTAGGAGTCACTAATGATATTGAGGCAAGAATTATTCAACATAATCAGGGAATGAACCGAAAAGCCTATACTTATTCCAGAAGACCTGTTACCCTTGTTTTCGAAGAGCACTTCCTAGACATCAATCAAGCAATAGCATTCGAAAAACAAATAAAAGGTTGGAGACGAGAAAAGAAAGATGCTTTAATTAAAAGGGATTGGACAAAACTTCCTGAATTAAGCATTGCTCATAAAGACAAATAGTTTAAAATGAACGCTTTTCAAGCGTGTCACCCTGAGGTTCTCGAAGGGTGTGGATTTAGGGTGGAGTTATCGACTGCCCTAATGTAGTCTTTGAGAGTTTCAGACTGACAAAGGAGAAACTAAACTTAAAAAAAGTGATAAATAAAATTCACTCAGTAACTGTCATCAAGAACCATTTCTCAAAAAGTCAGGTTTAGCACTTCAATGAGCAAAAACAAAAATGTCACCTTCGCCTGGGCCTTTCGTCAAATCATCTGGCCAAGAAGAAAAACCCTGATGCTTGGTCTTTTTCTAATCATCTTAAGTCGGCTGGCAAGCCTGGTGCTACCGGGAGCCAGTAAATATCTGGTGGATGATGTGATTCAAAATTCGGATCTTGAAATGCTGAAAACATTATTGATTGTGGTGGTTATAGCTATTACTGTTCAGGCCATCACTTCCTTTTTGCTGACACGGATACTCAGCGTGGAAGCGCAGCACCTCATCTCACAACTTCGAACCAAGGTTCAAAAAAAGGTACTCTCACTACCTATCAGCTACTTCGATAATACGAAATCCGGCGAATTGGTTTCTCGAATTATGACAGACGTTGAAGGAGTTCGAAACCTCGTAGGAACAGGGCTTGTGCAAATGGTTGGTGGAACGATCACAGCTGTTATTTCACTATTTCTACTCATAAATATTAGTGCATCGATGACCTTGTTTGTCCTGGTGCCTGTATCCATTTTTGCATTTGTCGCAATGAAAGCGTTCGGAAAGATTCGCCCAATATTTCGCACCAGAGGTAAGATCAACGCAGAGGTTACCGGACGATTGACCGAAACACTTAATGGCGTAAGGGTAATCAAGGGGTTTAATGCCGAAGAACAGGAGAATACGATCTTTGAACAAGGGGTTTTAAAGCTTTACAACAATATCAAATCAAGTTTGACTGCTACTGCCTTTGTGACAAGCTCGGGCACATTTTTACTTGGCTTGGCTTCAGTAGGAATTATGGGAATCGGCGGCTACTACATTATAAATGGAGATATGACGATTGGTGACTTTCTTGCTTTCACTCTTTATCTCGGCTTTATGATTGCTCCTATCGTACAGATGAGTAATATCGGTAGCCAACTCACGGAAGCATTTGCCGGGCTGGATCGAACAGAAGAAATCATGAAAATGGATCCGGAAAATATGCCGGATGAGCGCCCTGTTATTTTGGAGTCACTCTATGGAGATATTGAATTTAAAGATGTCTCCTTTGCCTATGAAGAAGGGAAAGATGTGCTTCATGACATTAACTTCAAAGCTCCTCCAGGATCAGTCACCGCATTGGTTGGCAGCTCCGGCTCAGGTAAATCAACCACTGCTAGTCTGGCAGCTTCATTCCTGACACCTCAAAAAGGACAAGTCACCATAGACGGGCACGACCTGAGCAAGGTGAACCTGGAAAGCTATCGAAGAAATCTGGGTGTCGTTCTTCAGGATGATTTTCTCTTTGAAGGTACTATTCGTGAGAACATCATCTTCCCACGACCGAATGCAACCGAAGAAGAAATTCAGGATGCTGTGAAAGGAGCATATGTGGATGAGTTTACCGATCGATTTGAAGATGGACTTGAAACCCTAATTGGAGAACGAGGCGTAAAGCTATCCGGCGGTCAGCAGCAACGTATTTCCATTGCGAGGGCATTACTCGCTAACCCCAAAGTGATCATTCTGGATGAAGCCACTTCCAACCTGGATACGGAGAGTGAGATGTATATTCAGAAGAGTTTGAACATACTCATGAAAGATCGCACCACCTTTGTGATCGCCCACCGCCTCAGCACCATCCGGCAGGCCGATCAGATTTTGGTGATCGAAGATGGACAGATCGTGGAGCGTGGCACGCATGATGAACTGATTGCCAAGGAAGGACGCTACTTTGAGTTGTATACCTATCAGAGCAGGATTTAAATTGAGCTCAACGATTTTGCTTAAATTTCATTAATGGAATCAAGGCAACAAAAGTATGATAGATATATAAGTAACCTAGGTGAACATATTAGCCGAACTAGAGAGTCTGCTCGATATTCTTCTGATAGATTAGATATATTGATCATTTCACTGGCAACTACATCATTGGTCTTTTCAATAGGTTTTGTAAAGGATTTCATACCTGACATAAAATGTATTGACACCACTACTCTTAAGTTATCGTGGATTTTTCTTATTAGTTCCCTAATTTCAAATCTAATATCACAATCTACTGGTTTGTATTCCCATACTTATGAAATCAAAGTTTCAAATAATCTTATAAGAAAGAAAAGAGGAAAGAAGCTTAAAGGAAAGCAGAATTTAAATCTTTTCCTATCGGAAAAATTAGGGTGGCTAACCTCTATTCTGAATTGGATTAGTTTAATTTTACTTATAGCGGGAATGATTATCTTATTGAATTTCTTTTCAAAAAACATATAACTATGAGTGATGAACAAGATCGATTAAGAAAGCTCGAGGAAGCTAGAAGAAGACGTGAGGAAGAACTTCGAAGAATTCAGGAAGAACAAGAAAGACAAAAAAGAATTGATGAGCAAAAGGGTCGACCAAGAGATGAACGACCTGATGAAGATGATTAAATTTCTATCCTCGGTTAGTTACCACACGAACCGCCAGGCATGCTTGGTTTGTGAAGACACATATCAGGGCTAAAGTAGGATATAGCAGCTCAGGGGCTGACATAAATCAGATTTTTTCAAGCTTGAATGTTCTTAATTTGATTTTATGATCAAGGGTAAAATAGCCAGACTCGTAGGTGCTTGTATATTATGCGTCTTGATAGTGTATGGAATTGTGCTCATTATCGAATTTGTTTCGTACTAAACCTTTATAAAATGAAAAAGAATATGGGATCAGCGGACCGAGTTATCAGAGTGATGCTTGCTGCAATAATTGCGTACTTATACTTTACTAATGTAGTCACAGGAACACTTGGCTTAGTGTTGATTATACTGGCAGGCGTTTTTGTATTGACCAGTTTTATCAGCTTTTGTCCGTTGTACGCTCCTTTTGGCATTAAAACGTGTAAGACGAAATCATAAGATAAAGAGATGTTCGTATAAAGAAGCAGTCCCAAAAGGGACTGCTAACTACTATGATAACCTCTCCTACTCATTCCTGATACTCTCTGTCGGATCTGATATGGCCGCTTTGTACGTTTTGATTGAGACAGTAATAAGTGCAATGACGACTGTAACAATTCCTCCGGTTACAAACACGTACCAGTGACTCCAGAGGTCAAGCTGGTAGGCATAGTCTTTCAGCCAGTTGCTGATGAAATACCACGCTGCAGGAATAGCCAGAATAGTAGCAACCACCACCAACAGCACAAACTCTTTTGATATCAGACCTATGATCTGTTGTACGGTCGCACCAAGTACTTTTCTAATTCCAAGTTCCTTTTGTCTCTGCTGAGCAGAATAAGCTGCCAGTCCAAAAATGCCCAGACAAGCTAGAAATATAGAAATCCCTGAAAAAGCACTAAACATCTGAGCCTGCTTTTGTTCCTCTTCATACAATCGCTCCAGACTGTCATCCAGAAAATCGTACTGCAAAGGGAACCCCGGCGACAACTCCCGATAAGTCTCATCAATGGCAATCATGGCCTCCTTCAAATTGCCACTATTTATTTTTATCACTACTCGCCCACCAAAGTTCTGGCTTGCTATGATCCCCACTGGTTCCACTTCATCTTTGAGCGAGTTGAAATGATAATCAGGCACCACTCCAATAATTGTGCGCTGTGTGTCATTCCAGCTAGGAAGGCTCACTTTTTTCCCAATAATTTCATCCGCAGAAAGACCAGTTTCAGCCAATGCCTTTTCATTGATCAACATTGCATCCGTGGCATCTGTTACTAGTTTCGGAGAAAAAGATCTTCCGGCCAAGACGTCAATACCTAAAACGCTCAGGTATGCAGTATCTGTAAATACCGTTCGAAAACGAAGGTCTTCGTTCACTCCTGCGACCTTAAAGACAGTCACATCGTGAAAGCCCCCCGGCTCTCCTGACATGTTGGATACGGCTTTTACAGACGGCAACAAGCGGAGGTTCTTCATAAACGTCTCCTTATTGTTTCGAATCTCCTCATTATACAGTCGCACCACCACTACGGCCTCCTTGTCAAAGCCCAGGTCTTTGTTATTCATATAAGCATTCTGCCTTGAAATAAGAACAGTTGCCACAATTAGGAAAATAGAGATGGCAAACTGCACCACCACAAGCCCCTTTCTCAACCCTACATTTTTTCCCGTGCCAAGGTTGCCTTTCATAATGGCGGTTGGCTTGAAGGAAGAAAGTAATAGCGCAGGGTAAAGACCTGAAGTAATCAACACTAACACAATAAGAGAAGCAAAAAAAGTAAGTACATTAAAGTCCGTCCAGTTCAGGTCCAGTTCAATTCCAAACGTTTGATTGAAAAGTGGATAAAGCAACTGACACAAAGCGATAGACAATAGAATAGAGAACAATAGTATCATGAATGATTCACCCAAAAACTGAAGCACCAACCGTTCTTTATGTACACCCAACACTTTTCTCACTCCTACCTCTTTAGCTCGCATATAAGATTGAGCGATGGAAAGATTGACATAATTGAAGCAGGCAATGAAAAGAATCGCAATGGAGACCGCACCCAAAATGTAAATCGATTGGAGGTTTCCATGAAGTGCCGAATCATACCTTGTTTGATTATTGAAATAGATTTCTTCCATCGGCTCAAGAGTTAAGTCGATCCTTCGTCCGAACTTCTGAAAATCCTCACCAAAGTATTTATCCATGAAGCCAGGAAGCTGTGCTTTCACATTTTCAGCCACCCGTGGTGAGGGTATTTTCACATAAGTCATAAGGCCATTGCTCCACCAGTTACGGAACCAATCGAACTGATTATACAACTCAATGGAAGCCACAAAATCAAATGGAATATGCGTTTTTGCAGGCAATTCATTCATTACTCCGGTAACAATAAATGTGAACATATTGTCTGCCTTTATCTCCTTACCGATCGGATTTTCATCGCCAAAGTACTTCTTGGCCATCTGTCTCGAGAGAACCACTGAGTTGGGTTTATCCAAAACCGTTTTCGGATCACCTGCTGAAAGTGGGTATGAGAAAAAGTTGAAGAAATTCGCATCAGCCATCAGGATACGATCTTCATAGAACTTCCGCTCACCGGCCGATACCAGGCCTGATTCGGTCATCACTCGTGTGACATCCGTAATGCTTTCAGGGAAATCATTGGCGAGTGCTCCGGCAAAGGGCCCGGAAGTAACCCCTATATTGTATGGGGTTCCGTTCACCTCTGATTGACGAATGGCTCGATAGATCTTGTCCCCATCTTCGTGAAATGCATCTACAGTGAGTTCGCTGTGAATATAGAAGTATAGAAAAATAGTGGCCACCAGTCCAAACGTGAAGCCGAAAATACTGATCAGCGAAGTGGATCTGTGACGATTGAGATTCCTCAATGTGAGGATAGGATTGAATACAAACATAGGTCCGGATTTTTGAGTTTTGACAGATTTTAGTGTTGAGGGACGGAGGTATTTGACTACCTGAATCCAATAGTTTAGTCCTTTTAATTGGCCACCGTTTTCAGCATAATATTGACAAAGGTCTCCTTGCAACTCCTCAATTAGTTCTTCTCTACAAAACCAATCAATGAGCTTTAAAGACAACTTCGGTGGCTGATTTACTTTAGCCATTTGAAAATTTCAGTTCGAATGAAGGCACCTGATTCCAAAGGCTAGCTCGCATTTCTTTGACTTCATTGAGTGCTGCTTTACCATCCGCTGTTAATTCATAGATACGCTTCCGTCTCCCTCCTCGCTCCTGAGTAGCTCCACCAAGTTCAGACTTTAAAAAATCCTTTTGTTCCAATCGACTTAGCGTTGTATGCAATGCACCCATGGATATCGATCGGTTCACCTGATTTTTGATCTCATCTTTGATACGGAGCATGTATGCTTCGTCCTGAAGTATTAAAACTACGAGCAATAACAGCTCCTCAAATTCACCAAGGTTAGTACCCTTCATTATTATTAGTTTCTATTTTGCAGACTAATATACGAGGGGTTAATTTATTTGTTTCGATAAAGTAGAAAGAAATACTAAGTGGAATGAAAATCTTAACTTGTTAATGTATAACTCAATTGTCATGAAACCATTTATTCTAACATTCATAAATACTATCCTGTTTTCCTTTACTGTCTCCGCTCAAGGATCTTTTCCATACAGCGCCACGCTAACAGATATCCAGGGAAATGAAATAAACAGTAACACATTTACCAATCAAGGAAAGCCATTAATTATTGACTTTTGGGGAGCATTTTGCAAGCCATGTATTGTTAAGTACCATTCTATGGCAGAAGTATATAAACAATGGCAAAAAGATACAAGAGTAAAAATCATAATAATTTCCATCGATCATGAGAAAATGCAAAGCAAGTCAAAAGAAATGATCGAGAAATATGATTGGCCCTTCGAAGCATATTTTGATCCGAACCAGGAGCTATTGGAACAATTGTCAAGTACTAGTTCCGTTCCTCAAACATTTATCTATGATGGAGATTTCAATTTGATAAAGAAAAAAAAGGGAGCGAGAATTATCCCAAAAGACCCTTCGGTAGATCAAAGTAAAATCATGGAAATCATGCATGAAAGCGGATCCCTTGAATCTCTGACTTGCGATCTGACGGAATATCGAGAAGCGGTGAAGCTGGCAGCCAAAGAGGAATAAGAACATCTATGCCTGATCGCGTTACTGTAAGTCAAATTCGGAAAGAAATTGAGGTAACTACTACAAGAAGTGGTGGTCCCGGAGGACAGCATGTAAATAAGGTTGAAACAAAAGTCATTCTCCGATTTAATGTGCTTCACTCCCAGGTGCTGAACGAAGACCAGAAATCAGTTCTCAAAGAAAAACTGTCAACTAAACTGACAAAAGAAGGTGAATTGATTCTTAGCTCAGATAGTGCAAGATCACAAATCAAGAATAAAGAGCTTGCTTTCAAAAAACTGGACCGGATGCTTGCAAAAGCATTCACCAAGAAGAAAAAAAGAAAGCCCACCCAGCCGACCAAGGCATCTAAAAGAAAGCGCCTGGAATCAAAGAAAAAACAGGGCGAGAAGAAGAAATGGAGGCAAAAACCTATTTAACATGTTAAACTAAGCATAATGCTTAAATAATTATAAGATTTTACCCTAGCAAAACAGGCTATAGGGATGCCGTAATATTGTACAAGTATTTGCTAGTTATGGCGATATTAATTTTCTCATAAAAAATTAAGCGACCATGTTTAAGAGCAACTAAAACATGGATTCTCGCAAAAAATAACGATTAGGGTGATTATTTGTAGAAATTGTTTTCCGGCCGATAGTGGTCGGAAACTTTTCTGCAATATTTTTGAACCTTAATGAGATCAACCCTCACGATACTTTTACTTCTCTTTTGTTTTGCCACTTCGGCTCAAAACTTTCTTTCCTGGCAATACAACGATCGCTACTTTTCATTTTCGATCGGAACTGGAACTTCAACCTATTTCGGAGAGCTGAATGAAAAGAATAGCATCAGCGATGATCTCTCTCAACTCAGTTTTGGAATAGAAGCAAGATTGCTTAATCGTATTGGCGCACGTTTAGATGGCACGATATTTACCCTCTCCGGTGACGACAAAAATGCGCCGGACAGCTCTTTTCAAAGACAAAGAAACCTTTCGTTTCAGTCAAGGAACCTCCATTTTCAATTTCATGCTATCTATTACCTGAAACCTTATCAAGGTGATTATTACAAAAGGTGGACGTTTAACCCGTATCTATTTACTGGTGTAGGGTATATGAAATTCACACCTACTGCCGAGCTGGGTGGCGAACGATATAAACTCAGAGAAGCCCGTACCGAGGGAGTGGATTATAAGAAGTGGGTAACAACTATTCCAGTGGGCATAGGTGGTAAATTCAAGGTCAACGAATTTTTGAACGTCAACCTGGAAATATCCTATCATTATGCGTTTACTGACTACCTGGATGATGTCTCTGATACCTATGCATTGGAGTATCCAAACACTACCGCTGAGTTACTGGGCGATAGAAAGGATGAAATAGGTGTAGTAAATCCAGAATATTACGATCAGATTCAGCCGGGTGCCGAGCGTGGAAATCCTGACAACAGGGATAGCTTTTTACAGATCAGCCTGAAAGCTGAGATTTACCTTCCACCCGATCTCTTCTCCAGAAAAAATAAAGCCATCCTGAAAAAACCTTCGGCTTACGATTGAAACCAGGTCTTGATGCTTTTAATCACATACTCTTGCTGATCATTGATTAAGCCAGTCCCCGAAGGAAGGCATATCCCCTTATTGAAAATCTCCTCACAAACTCCATTTCCATGAAAGCTGAAATCCCTATAAGCCTGATGTAAATGAAGTGGTTTCCAGACTCTACGGGTCTCAATATTTTGTTTGTCCAAAAACTGTATCAAAGCCATAATCTCCCTCCTCTCTTCTTTTAAGGTACAGGTAGTTAACCATCTGTTTGAAAAGAAGTCAGTCGGTTCCTCTAGAAAATCAAAATAATCATTCAGTTCGCCTTTATACCGATCAAAAATCTGTCTTTTCTTATCAACGAAAGACTCAAGCCTATTGAGCTGAGCAATTCCTAATCCTGCCAATACATTACTCATTCGGTAATTATATCCCACCTCATGATGATCATATTCATTCTTGCCGCTATTTGCCTGCGTTGCAAGATGAATGGCTCGAGATTTCTCCTCTATTGTACAGATCAGGCTACCTCCTCCGCTTGTGGTTATGATCTTATTGCCGTTAAACGAAAGAATACCAAAGTCTCCTATTTGGCCGATATCCTTCTCATTAATTTTTGCTCCAAGCGCTTCTGCAGCATCCTCGATTACGATCACATTATATGCTTTAGCAACCTTAACGATCTCATCCATTTTGGCTGGCATACCGAACAGGTGAGTCACGATTATAGCCTTGGGCAACTGATCGCAATCAGCCAGATAATCGGACAATATTTTAGAATCCAGATTCCAGGTATCACCTTCAGAATCGATAAAAATAGGAATTGCTCCTTGGTAGCACACCACATTGGCACAGGCTGCAAAAGTGAAAGAGCTGACCAATACATGATCTCCACGTTCCACTCCTGACATAATCAAAGCAAGATGCAATGCGGACGTACCGGAGTTAAGAGTGACTACCTCCCTGCTTTCATACCTCCTAGCCAGATTCTCCTCAAACTCATCGATGGATGGACCAGCAGGAGCCACCCATCCACTTGCCAGTGTTTGTTGCACCTTTTTTTGTTCTTCCTCGCTCACATTGGGTGGCGATAAATATATGCGTTGGTTCTTCACCTCTTTGATGCGTATTCGCTAAAGGTAACAGTCTTTTCGTCTTTGTATGAAGTCAAGTCCCTTCTAAAAACTTCACGAATTGTCATTAGCAAGATTTTTATGTCAAAAAGGAGAGATATATTTTCCACATATTGAATATCATAATTCATGCGTTTTTCCCAATCGATTGCATTTCTACCATTTACCTGTGCCCACCCGGTGATGCCGGGCTGCACCTCATGTCTTCTTTTTTCTATCTCGTTGTAGTACTTAAGATATTCAACTAAAAGTGGCCTGGGGCCCACAAAAGACATATCCCCTTTCAGAACATTTATCAGCTGAGGAAGCTCATCCAATGAAAAAGAACGGATAAACTTTCCAAGATCAGATGTAGACGTTTCATCAAAATCAACCTCCATTGTTCTGAATTTAATCAAAGAGAAAACACGCTCATTCTGCCCTGCTCTCCGATGAATAAAAAATGGAGATTTCTTAAAATGAATGGATAAAATCACCGCGATAATGAACTGAAATGGCAGTGATGTAATCAATAAGATGAAGGCAAAAAGACGATCAAAAACCGGCTTGAATACACTCACATAAAAATTACGCCCCCACATAGTGCTAAAAATAGGCATTACCCTATTTATTTGATATTTTTCACCTTAAATAGTTTTTTAAGAAATCAATCAGCATAAATAGCCGAAGAGGCTCAACCGGTTCCATGAAAACATTTCGTTTTGTTATCTCCTTTAGTATCGCATTGGCATTAGGAATCGCCTTAAACACCAAGATAGGTTCCATTCCTCCATTGGGTAAATTCCTCAGCCCCTTTCATGGATTTTGGCAAAATGCGGAGAATGATTCCATTGATATTGAATCAGAATCCATAGAAGGAATCACAGATAGTGTAAATGTTTATTTTGATGAGTTGCTGATTCCTCACGTTTTTGCAAGTAATGAAAAAGACCTGCTCTTTACACAAGGCTATGTCACTGCCTATCACCGATTGTGGCAAATGGAGTTTCAGCTTTATTCTGCAGCAGGCAGATTAGCAGAAATCCTGGGACCTAAAATTGGGAATACAAGCCTCATAGATGTGGATAGACAAATGCGTCGTATTGGCCTGATGCACGGGGCGAGAAAATCGGAAGAGCTTTTCAAAAAAGAAGAACCCGAGATTTATGAGTTGCTTGAATCTTATAGTGCGGGCGTAAACGCTTACATTGAGTCTTTGTCGTACGCAGACTATCCAATCGAGTATAAGCTGTTGGATTACGAACCGGAAGAGTGGACTCCATTGAAATGTTTTCTTCTTATCGCCAATATGAACAATATGCTTTCACGGGGCGAACGTGATCTGGAACATACAAATGCGTTGAAAAAATGGGGACGTGAAGTCTTCGAGGTGCTCTATCCGGAAAGACCAGATGTGGTGGATCCTGTAATTCCGGTTGGAACTACGTTTGATTTTGAACCTATCAAGGTTGAAAAACCTGACGTTACTTTTCCTCTCTACTTCACAGATCCGACGATCGAAAACCCAGACCCGGATAACGGCAGTAACAGTTTTGTAGTAAATGGAGAAAAAACAGCAAATGGACGAGTCATCCTGACAAATGAACCGGATTTAAGTCTGAATCTTCCCAGCATCTGGTATATCATGCAGCTAAAATGCCCAACACTCAATGTCATGGGTGCCACCTTGCCCGGTGGTCCCGGAGTAACCATAGGTTTTAATGATTCTATCGCATGGGGGAACACAAACGCCAAAAGGGATCTGGTTGATTGGTATTACATTCAATTTAAGGATGAAACCAGGGAAGAATACTTGTACAATGGAAATTGGGTGCCCACTAAAAAA
Organism: Ekhidna sp.; assembly: GCF_965221965.1. Classification (GTDB taxonomy): domain Bacteria; phylum Bacteroidota; class Bacteroidia; order Cytophagales; family Cyclobacteriaceae; genus Ekhidna. The sequence continues at coordinate 1,105,609 of NZ_OZ244926.1, read as the reverse complement.
GTAATCGAGGAAATTAAAGCACGCGGATCATTCAGCTATTATGATACCATTATTTATACGCATCACGGACCTGTTGTATACGATCGGAATTTCACCAATAACAGGAGTGAAATTACCAACCTGGCAATGCGATGGACGGCTCATGATGCCAGCAAGGAAATCAAAGCATTATACCTGGGAAATAAAGCAGAAAATTATGATGATTTTGTTGAGGCATTTAGCTATTTCAGTGGTCCTCCACAAAACTATTCCTTTGCCTCCGTCAATGGGGATATCGCCCTTTGGATAAACGGTAAATTCCCAGTTAAGTGGGAAGAGCAGGGAAAGTTCTTAATGGATGGAAGTGATATCAATCAGGAATGGCAGGCTTTCATGCCTCAATCACACAATCTGCACGTGAAGAATCCACCACAAAACTTTGTTAGCTCGGCTAATCAACACGCGGCAGATACGCTCTACCCCTATTATCAATATGATTATAACTATGAATATTACAGGGGAAGACGCATCAATGATCGGTTGAGAGTGATGGATAACATTACTGTGAAAGACATGATGAGCCTTCAGCATGACAACTTCAACTATAATGCCTCTGAAGCCTTGCCCATGATGCTTGACAGTCTGGATTCAGCTTCATTTACAGATTTGGAATGGGATTACTACAATAAACTTGTCGGCTGGGATTACTTCAACAACCCGGATAGACAGGCGCCAACCATTTATGAAGAATGGTGGGGAAAACTGAACAGTAAACTCTGGGATGAAATAGACAGCAGTGAGGTTGCTGTCTATCGACCAAACTGGTACAATACAGTTGAAATACTTGAGAACAAGCCGGATTTTTTCATGATCGACAACCAGTCCACATCGGTTAAAGAATCCAGCGGTGATCTTTATCGGCAAACATTCAAGGAAACGATAGCAAGCCTGGAAGAGTACCTGGAAAAAGAAGGAAACTCTTTATTATGGTATCAATACAAAAACACAACCATTCGTCACCTTTTAAGAATTAGTCCATTCAGTGAAGGCAAAGTAAAAGTTGGTGGTAATCGATCCATTGTAAATGCTGCCTCTAGTTCCCATGGCCCTTCATGGCGCATGGTGGTGGAATTAGGAAGTGGAGAAGTCAATGCCTGGGGGGTCTATCCCGGAAGTCAATCAGGAAATCCTGGTAACCCTACATATGGGCATATGATTGACGACTGGGCAAGCGGAGAATACTACAAACTCCTTTTTGAAACATCACTTTCATCAAATCATTCAAAAATAAAGCACAGCATTACACTTAATTCAAAATAATGAAGCTAATAATCAGACTAATTGTAATAGGAGCTCTTACTTATTTTCTTTCCCCATTCTTTACATGGTGGACAGCCATGGTGGTAGCTTTTCTGGTATGTTATATATCGCCATCCTCCGGGTTAAATGCATTTGTTGCCGGGTTCCTTGGAGTAGGTCTTATTTGGATGGGACATGCCTGGAACATCGACGTGCTCAATGAGTCAGCTTTTAGCTTAAAAGTAGCTGAAATCATGCAGGTAAGTGACCCGATTCTGCTGGTTTTTGCAACAGGTCTAATTGGTGGTTTGGCCGGAGGTTTTGCTTCACTCTCCGGCACTAGCTTTCGATCTTTGTTTATAAAACCTAAACAAAGAAGTCTTTATAGTTGAATTTGACTACAATCAACTTTCCTTAACGAGAACACCATTAGCGACAAAGGAGATGGAGTTTCTCATGGAATCGTCATATTCTTTGCCTCCGTCTTCGGCATAGTGTCTGGCTACATCTTCATCTAGCACTTCCTTTTTTGCAACTCCTTCAATTATCACTTCACTTCCGCTGATATCCTTTGGAACAAAGAAACCATAATCCTTAAAGGTTACACGAACATTAGCTCCCTGATCATTCCTGAGGGTCATCCAACATCCTTTCATTTGACAAACCTCTTCGATCGTTCCCCTAACTTTAAAGTCCCTTTCTTCCTCTCCCACCTCAGCAAGAAATGAATCAATTGATAACGCATTCTCAGAGTTAATCTCAGCTCCATGATTAGCAAACTTTTCTGATGGTGCTGAACATTCAAAAGCAAGTAGAGCAATTAGTAGATACCTCATATTTAAGCATTTATTGTCGCGAAGATAATGCACCCATTAATGATGACATATTTCATAGAGAAATTTAGAATGATTATAAAAATTATTTTACATATAACTGTCTTATTACCAATAAGTTATATCTACAAAAATAATTTTTAAAAAAAATATTTTAGTTATGTGTAAAATAAATTTTTTTTCTATATTTGAACCATCATTAAAAACCTTATAGAGTTATGAAAAGAAAATTATTTACAGCCCTTGTAATTGCCGGTGCATTATCATTTACAGCATGTTCTGAAGATGCAGCTATGGAAGAACTAATTCAAGATACTGAGCTAGATGGCTCAATAGAAGGAAATGGAAATGGCGATGGGGACGATGATAAAGATGGACCTGGTGGAAATTAAACTCATCAGCGAACCTCTTTTAAAGACTTATTTATGATATAGAACAGGAGAATTTACATTCTCATCCAAAAAAAGACACCATTAGTTATTATAATGGTGTTTTTTTTTATCTTGCACCATTAAGAAACAGTTATTTTGGAATGAGGATTCTTGTTCTTGTTTTTATATTCATTTCTTATTTAGGAAATGCTTCAGCGGAAGGCCTTCAAAAAAGGATTGATGCTATCGTACAACTGAGTAAAACAGATTTTGAAGGGTCAATTTTGCTTGCTGATGATTTCCTGAATGACGCTATTTCAAAAGGTTCAGATGAAGAAATAGTGCAAGCTAATTTTACAATGGCCTATATCCTCGATGAAAATGGTGAATACGGCAAAGCAATAATTTACTATCTTGAATCCATTCGACATGCTGAGCAAGCTAGTTATGACGGGGTAAAGAAGTCATTGATTTCATTGCACAAAAACTGTGGGGTAATATTTAGAAAATTTAAGGCATTCAATTTAGCTAAAGAATATTATAGAAAAGGTTTAGAACTAGCCCACCAAGAATCGGATGAAAAACAAATTATTAGTATCAATTATAACCTCTCGGGTATTTTATTAGATGAATCCGATTATAATGGTGCTGTTACTATATTAGAACAATTGTTAAAAAGGGATGTAGAAAACTCTAAGTACTTTGATATTCTTAATAGACTTTCATATGCTTACATTCAAAATCTGGACTTTGTTTCAGCTAGATCTAAGCTTGATGAGATTGTGCTAAGAAAGGATGAGAGTCCAATCAAACTTCTTGCCTACGCATATCAAAACCTTGGTACAATAGAAAGTCTGGAGGGTAATTTTCAAAAAGCAGACGACTACTTCAATAAAGCAATCGAAAATATTACTCAATCTTCTGATCCTTTGCCTTCATCTGTTTTTAAGATTTACTTTGACAAGGCTAAAAACTTTAGTGACTGGTCAAAGCCTGGCTTAGCTATTGAAACATATGCTAAAGCAGAGAATTTAATTGGACAGATATCCCAACATCCAGAGTATTTTGAGATTTATAAAGCAATTGCAAATATTCATTTTGATTTAGAAAATTTTCAAAAATCGAAAACATATGAAGACCTCTACTCGAAAAGTGTAAATACCTATCTGTTACAGCAGGAAGAAATTCAACAAAGCGATAAACAATACAACATGGATCTCATCACAAAACGCTACTTTGATGAGGTCGCCAAACAGGAACGAATTGCGTCGATCCTTTTCTATTCAAAATTGATCTCAGGTTCTTTGCTCGCTCTTCTGCTAATGTCAGTAGGATTTAACTGGTATCAGAAAGTAAGATTAAGAAGGAGTATCGTTAGAGAGCTTATCGACTTGAAGATTTTGGATTAAACCTTCAACTTAAGTTTTTCCTTCAGAACGTTTAGCATGCCCTCTTGTCTTTCATGCAAGAGTATCAATTTGTTCTTCTGCTCTGAAGCTTCATCAATTAAAAATGACACGAGTTCTTCAAGCTCTAAGACTTCATGAGAATCAGGCTGCTCTAAACGCATTTTTATAAAAAGTTCCCTGATTCGTGCCTGGAGATTTACATGAGTTGGTGCGAACTCCTTTGATGTCACGATATCATCATTCCACATCGACCCATCACCTTTGATAAGCCAATCTGCATTTAGCTTATCATACGTTTTTAGGATATTAAGAATGAGATCAAAGCTTGGCTTGCTTCTTCTCCCCTTGATGATATTGAATATGACCGTAACGCTTACTTCTAAACTTTCTGAGAAAGAAGTAGGATTCATATCTAGAACCCTGATCAGCTTGTGGATACGATCATTTATCATGTGATAAAATTAATAAATTGTTTTAAATCATAAAAAAAAGAAGGGTGCCCTTTTGGGACCCTTCATCATTAAGAACCAGCTATGGAAAATAGATACTCACTATCTATACTCGAATTTATATGCTTTTAATTACCTAACAAAGGTTTTTTAATTTTTTTTTATCATTTGATAATACAAAAGCGGTATTGGGAATTATCCCTAATTTCCGACGAAACATTATAACTTAACGACTAACTTCCCTACGGACTCTCTGGATTCCATAAATGCATGTGCCTCAGGTAGATTTTCGAATTGAAAAGTTTTCCCAACCACTGGCTTTAGATTATGCTTATTTACGAAATCATACAACTCATCCCAGATATCTGCAGTCAATTTTTCATTTTCGGTTAAATAGCCAATATGAGATGCATAAACTCCTTTGCTCTCCATAGCCATCTTCATCATGTTCACTTTTGGTGCATCCAGGTGGGTTTTCACCCATGAAAAAGGATTCCATATTTTGAGGTTCATACTTGCAAAACCGATAACAACTAAGCGCCCGAATGAATCCAGCAGCCTCATACTCTTTTTGAAGACGTCTCCACCAACAGTTTCTAAAACACAGTTTACCTTTCCTCCGTCATTTATTATCTCCTGATAAAAATCCTTTTCTCGATAATTTATTGGTGTACCTCCTAATTCCTTTATTAAATCCAACTTGTATCCCCGACTCGCAGTACCATATACTTTGCAGCCCAGAGCCTTACCTATTTGTACCGCTGCAGTACCCACACCACCAGCCGCCGCTTGAATCAAAATGCGCTCACCCGATTCCACTCTGCATAGCTTTTTAAGTGCCACCCAGGCAGTCATAAAATTTACGAGAAAAGCAGCGTTTTCTTCCTCCGTATAGTTCTCAAAGGCAGGAAAACACAAGTGCTCAGGGGCACAAACATATTCAGCATAAGAACCATACTGCTGCCCAACAATTACCTTATCTCCAACCTTAAATTTAGATGAATCCTGGCCCAACGCTACAACCTCACCACAACATTCCATCCCCATCACATATGGCTTCTTTGGAGCCCAGCTATACTGACCTTTCCGGGACAATATTTCAGCGTAGTTAATGCCAATGGTTGACACTTTAATCTTGATTTGGTTTGACCCAGGGGATGGTTCGGGTATATTTCCCATTTTTAATACCTGTGGTTTACCTGTTTTTCTTAATTGATAGGCTTTCATTGCTCAATTCAGTTCGTCTTAATTTGTAGGCAATTTAAACCTTAGGATTCACGTCTCGAAAAAGCTTTGGCTATTTGCTGTCAAGAAACAATAATCAAAAAAGCCCACCTCATAAAAACGAGACAGGCTATAGTAGAGTCACGAGTTGGTATCGTGATATATATGAAGAGAAAATTAGTTTCTGTTATTAACCAGATACTTAGTAAAGCTATTCCCATTGATACTGGTGTACTTCGCATCAATATCATCTCTAACCTCCAGACCCGCTATATCAAAATCACCACGGGCCTTCATGTATTTAATGTTCCATGATTCTTCAAATACCGCATTTTTAAAGCTTACACCTTCATCAAACTGTGCGTATTTAAATGTGGCATCATCATCAAATCGTGTATTTGAAAAGTCAGCACTTTCATCGAATTCGGCATACTTAAAAGTTGTTTCTCGTTGAAAATCAGATCCGGAAAAATTCACCTTTCCATCAAAATCTGAGTACTTGAACATGGCATTTTCATTGAACTTGCAACCGGAAAAAATCACATTCTTATCAAAATCGGCAACAAACGTATAGCCGGAAGGGTCATCATGAATATACGCGAGCACATCATCTCTAAATGTGCAGTTCTTAAATGAAATCGAAACATCAATGGATTCCTCCACTGTATTTGAGTTCCCGTTATTCCACCATTTTGATTTCTTGGGTAGATCCGGCAGCTTTTCGGACATGTATGTAAAATCTAGTTCCCCTACAATTGTCGTGTTCTCATAGCTAATGTCCTTACCTTCTCTAATATCCTCCATGATTTGAGTTGCGTCAACAGTTTGTTGAGCAAAACCTCTTAATAGAAAAAGACTAAAAAGAATCAGCATTGCGATTCTTATTTTGGTTGATTGTGAAGCTGAAAGTTCCATGTCGTTTTACCAGGTGTTTGAATATATGATGCAGTGCATTTGAAAAAGTTGCATCGTCAATAATAATACTCGGAAAGGAAGAGATGGTTACTCTAAACCAGAGATCGGTTAATAACAGTTCTAAATGGAGGCTATATAAATCCAAAAGGCGAGGGACACTCGCCTTTGGGTTGGTGTGGCCTGTACAATCCATAAATCGCAAGGTCCAAGCTAACCACCTGATGGACTTAGCTGTTTGCTAAACCCATATTTAAGTTAGTCTTTTATCGGGTAGAATCAAAGAGAAAATAACATTGTTTATGCTTTACTACACCCGTTCTTGTTCATCCAGAGATTTACCAATTTCTTTTATTACATCATCAAGACTGGTAGCAGATACCTTTACAATATCCATCAATTCCCCTGCCGTAATCTGGTCAGTTTTATCTTCCAAATGCTGAATAGCTCCCAAAATATTGGCAAGTGGAGCTCTTACCATATGAGAGTTCATGAAAGCGTACTTTTTAAGCTTCTTATTTCTTTCCTCGATATCTCTCGTGCGCTCTTCCACTACCTTTTCCAACGATCCATTCATTGCCTTTAGCTGACTAATCAATTCAACTACCTCTCTGTTTTTAGATCTAAGCCTACTATATGACCTGCCCAGAAGATTATACAATAAAGAAAAACAAGCGACCAGGGTGATGGTAAAAATGATACCAGCAAATGCATATGGTAAATAAGGTATACTCGCCTCATACGAGCTTCCAACAGATTGTGTACCATAAACCGTATCAATACAAATAGTAGCCAATATCACCACTAGCCATATATGGGACGTGCGTAAGTTGCCAAAAATGAACGCTAATAATGGTATAGAAACCATCCAGTAAATAAAGACATGAAACACCCCCGGCAACATGAAAAAGCTGACCTGAAACATCAAATACAAAACGGCTAACTGGAGATTACCGATTAGTCTTGTATTCACACCTCTTTTTGCCAATATCAAGAGAAGAATATTCACAACGAGTAATGGAATAATGAGCGGCATGGAGGTGGCCTTCAAATCCACTATGTATTCACCCAAAGCCAAAAGTCCCGTTAGAATGGTGAGTATTAAAATAGTGATGAATTGGACTCCTTCAGATTTTGGAACTTTATAATCCTTCAGAAGCCAGTCCTTAAGTCTTTCTTGCATATTTCACATAGCTGATGGAATCAACCAATATATAGAGAATATTAAAAAGTCCCTAAAAAGAATCTGATAAGAAATGAAATAAAAAGTCCGCACCGTACTGGTGCGGACTTAGTCTATGTAAATAAGTATGAAGAGATTTTTAGCGTGTAATCAAATTGATCACATGCAATATTTTAAGATTAAAGGAGGGTTTCTGCATATGCTCTAAGGATGAACATACCTATCAGAATAAGCATCCCAATCCGGATTTTTACTGAAGAAGATTTAGATAATTCCATGGCGGTGGATCGTTTTTGTATGTGATTACAATGCAAAGATGAACTACATAACGGAAAAGTTGCAAGCCTGTTTCTAATATTCATAAATTCTTAATAAAGATTGAATCACAAAATATTAATTTAACAAGTTGTTAATAATCACCAATACACAATATTTTATTCTTTAAAATAATTTCTCATTCATCTCGTTTGGCAGTGTCCTTTGAAGGCAGAATTAAATATTCTTACACTTTCCTTTTTAAGAGTGAATGAATATTCAATATTATTTTGAACACTTCGACCAAACCATGAATTATATAGATATGAATATTCAAGTAACACCAGTAAACTTTAATGCTAGTCAGGATTTAATCTCGCACATGAGCAATCATTTTGAAAAACTCTCCAGGTATAATGATCAAATCACTTCTATGGATGTGTATCTGGAATCTATTCAGGATGAGAAAGCGGATAAATTAGTAAAGCTGAAAATATTAACTCCGGGGCATGAGCTTTACATTCAAAGCAACAGCTCCGATTTTGTATCGGCAGCACAGGACGTCTACGAGCGAATGAAGCGACAGCTAGTGGATCAAAAAGAAATAGATAAAGACTACAGGCAAAAAAGGCCTGATAAAGCCTAATAAAAAAGCCCTTGCTAAAGCAAGGGCCAACTCAAAATACCACTCTACTATGAACTAAAACTGTGGCATGCCTTCAAACTGCCTTACATCATTGATGGCAACTATATCTCCTATAAAAGTGGCTCGTAATCCAAAATTGCCATTAATATAAGCAGTGGCATTTCCTATACTATTGACAGATAAATTAATATTAACGGTGCCTAGAGCAAAGGTAGAAACCGTCATAATGACTGAGGTATTATTCTTTGCCTCTGTCACATCATAGCTAATCATTTGACCTCTGACAGTCACTCCTCCCATTCCATTACGACCGATTCTACTGGCATTTGCCGTCTGAATGATCACTTCATCTCCATCTACTTTGATGAAATTATTATCCTGCAGAACATTATAGGTTTGATATCGATCACGAATCATGCTTGCTTCTAAAGCGAAAGCTTTCTGATTGATCATCTTGGTAAGGGAATCAAGATTTTGAGCGAGCATTTCCTTTCTCTCATTCTTCTTGTCCACTTTAATTTCCTTTCTATCCTGTTCATTGTCATTTTTCACTTCCTGAGCATGTACACCCAAAGCACATAACACAACAAATAAAATTCCTAACTTCTTCATTTTCAATCTCCTTTCCTTTGTTTTAATAACAAATGAAGGACAATAAAAATGCCAATAAATCTAAAAAAACGTTAAAAATAGTGTATACCGAATCTACCTGTCACAGATACCCTTAAAATCACAGAATTTGCAACGACTTTCATCCTCAGTTTGATCGAATGGCTTGGTGATGTCAAATATTTCAGAAATCAACTCTTTGAGCTTAGCTTCAAACATCTCCAGATAAGGACGTGCATCCGTAAGCGGATCACCACCCAGTGTCAAACGGTAATCAAAATCCGGCTGAAAAAGCTCCTGCATGTTTAGCAAGCCGGGAATCACCGCATGGTCATTGCCATGATTTGATGTATAAAGCATGGCATAAAACAATGTTTGAAAACCTGCCTTATTCCTTCCATCCTTCCAGCTTGTCCCGGGTGTCGGGTCGAATACTTTATCCAGGCTTTCAATCTCCCTGGCGTCTTTTCCGCTCTTATAATCAATCACTCTAACAGCCTGCTCTTTCCGGTCTACCCGATCGATATCTGCTCCTAGTTGGACATTATAGGTTTGCCCATTTGCTTGAACAGGGAAATTTTGATGATATTTTTTCTCCAGGCCGACAATCGAAAACGGTGCATAAGCCTCATCCATATCGATGATCTTGTTTACAAACTTCCGTATGAGGTCGGCCATCACCACGTTTCGATCTTTCAACTCAAACTTTCGCTTCTCTCCCATCCCGAAGTGCTTTCTAAATGCTTTCTCAATCGCACCATCCACCGAGCTTCGAATTTTGAAAAAGTCATTTTCCGTAATTGTGCTCTCCGCTTTACCCTCTATCGCATCCTGATAGAGGTACTCAAGCGTCATGTGTAGCACGTTCCCGAAGTTTCGTTTGTCCAGCTCATCGCTCAGCTCATCACCAGAGAACAGTCGTAGCACATACTTGAAGTAGAATTGCAACTTACAATTGTAGTAGACATTCAAAGCAGAGGCTGAAAGTTTCTTTTGATCTTTGGGTGGAACCCTATCGGTATAGATCGATAACCGATCCAACACCTCCTGTGTCTTCTCTATGCTAATTGGAAGTCGCTCTTTGACCTGGATGGAATTGGAAAGTTTCTTTCGTTGAATCTTCAGCTCACTCTCTAGCTCCAGCTGTCGTATGAATCGGCTCACCTCTCCGCTCATTCCAAAATCTGCATACATGTTGTAGTAAAAAGACAACTGCTCAGACCGCTGAAAAAGTCGGTAAAACAGGTAGGCATAAATCGCATCCTGAACTTCAAAAGTTGGGAGGCCAAAAGCTTTCCTGATTCGGTATGGAATGAACGACCCGTTTCTCTGAGCAGCAGGAAATATATCCTCATTCATATTCAGCATAAAGACATGCTTGAAGTCCAGATTCCTGGTTTCCAAAACCCCCATAACCTGTAGGCCTTCCACCGGTTCTCCACTAAATGGAATCCTGACGGATCGGGTTGCTTTTCTAAACAGCCCTTTGAAAGTCTTCAAGTCAACTTTTTCCGGCTGCTTTTCCAGAATTTGATTGAGCCGACTCAATAATTGTTGAAAATGATACAGGTATTCGCGCTCCAGGCCGAAACGCTCCACGACCTGCTGCCCCAATACCTCTACAACGCTTCGAAGATATTTGGCATAATCTTCATCCTCATTCACCTGTCTGAAAATGGTGTTTAACAGCGTTGAGCCCACCTCCAGAATGTCAGACTGAAAAACCCGAACCTGATTTTTCTTCTTAATGTCTTTTATCAGTTTATCCAGAGGATTTTTTTCCTCCTTGTAGAGGTATGGATGACTGAGTACATCCAATGTCGGTTTATGATAAAAAGAAAGTCCATTTTCTGCCGAAAGCTGCATATGTTCCTGAACCTCAAGCGATGCTTCCAGCAACCCAAAAAGGGGTGTTTCCTTCAATGGATAACCCATCGTGACATTTAGCTTTTCTACTTGCTCTGGAATGGCATTGAGTACAGGGAAGAGCATATAATCCTGAGGAAGAATAATCACGATTTCCTCCGGAGAAACCCCCTGATCGATCAACTCCTCAACTTGCTCCCCAAGCGCTTTTGCCTGTCCGACCTCTAGTGATACGCCCGTCACGTCAACCTGCTTACCTTGATTGATGGTAGCTGGAACCACTTCCGGAAAACTTTTCCCAAAGACCGGATCTTTTTGATATTGTCTTAAAAAACCTCCCGCCTCCTGCACATCGTTTTCAAGGTAATACGCATCGATATCCCACAGTACTTCTGCGTCATGTTCCACCACAAAGTGTTTGATAAGCACTTCCTCCACGGGTGTAAGCGCATTAAAACCAGCAAATATCACAGGGCCATCAATCGACAATTGCTCATTCTGTATTCTTTCTGCAAGCTCACGATAAATATGAGATGTATATCCGATTCCATCCTTTTTTAGCCGCTCTTTAAAGCTTTGATACACCGAGTCCAGAATCTTCCAGGTCTCCACAAACTGCTCCTGTGATTTGGACGCAGATGGAAAAAATTCCTGCCAGAATTTCTGTATCAACCTTTCCTGCTCCTCGTCAAGGAAGTAAAAATCTTCAGCGATTTGCCTATCGCTTTTTATGTGATGAAAGAGCTGCTTCGAACTCACCAGGTAATGATCTACCTCTTCAAAATCTCGAAGGAGCATTTCTCCCCAGAAATAGAACGTCTCAAATCCTTCGCCACTCGATTGATGCTGCTTAAATGATTCATACAATTCAAAAACCAGCGTTAACGTATCCGCTTTCTTGGTATGCGAAAAACGAAATAAAAAATCTTCCAAACTCAATACCGTAGGTGACCAAACCGGTTTTTCTACCTTTTTTGATAGGTGCTTTTTCAGAAAAAGACCAGCTCTTCTGTTTGGAAACACTACAGTGCAATCACCTAAATGATTGGCATGTTTCGTCAATAAATGATCAGCTACTTCGGAAAGGAACGTCATGCGGCAAGGTTAGTGAATTCTATATAAATCCAACATATTTGAGGCTGATCGAATTTTCACCAGAAACCAACCAACCATGACTCAACTGAATATAACGTTTCCAGACAGTGAGCAATTAGATCAAAATGAGGAATACTTTATTTTAAACAGAGAGGAGAAGATCAAATTCCATGATTACATTAGAATATTCCAGACTCCTCACCTTTATGAAACGGTTTTTCATCAACACCTAAAGTGTCAGTCTCCCACGGTTATAGCCAATCTTTTATTTAAGCAGGTGAAGGCTAATGATTCCATCGAACAACTCAGAATTCTGGATTTTGGTGCCGGAAACGGGCTGGTCGCCAGGGCACTCTCCAAAGGCAATCCTGAACTTATCGTTGGTGTGGATATATTAGAAGAAGCCAAACAAGCAGCCCTTTGTGAACGAGATGATATTTATAAAGACTACCTCGTCGCAGACCTGACCAAGGCAGAATTGGATATCATAAAAAAATTAAGATCGCTTCACCTCAACGCGATGGTGACGGTTGCAGCATTAGGTTTCGACCACATCCCTCCTGAAAGCTTTATTAATGCTTTCAACCTGGTGGAACCCAATGGTTGGATTGCATTCAACCTGCGTGATCGGTTTCTATCCAATAGCGATGACTCAGGGTTTAAGGAAATTCTTGAAGGAAATCAGGATGACTGCATGCAGATTCTTGAAGAGAAAACGTATGTGCATCGATTGAATACGAAAGGAGAACCTATTCACTACACCGCGATTGTCGCAAAGAAATTAAAGGACATTAAACCGCTTTAGCAATTAAACATAGAAGGGCATGACCTGCATAAATAGGGATTAGAAGGCAGCAAGGTTATTATTTAGTAGAATTTTCTCCATACCTCAACTTTCTTTCCAGACTGTTTGTAGAATCATCATTTCAATTAACAAAATCCTCCGTTAGATTGAAATATGAATAAAATCCTAATTACTCTTCTAATCGTAATATTCGCACCCTTCCTTATTGCTGCGCAAAACCTGGATAGCCTTCTGTCCACAGAAATTTTTTCCTATCGAGACAGCAGCCGGATAATTTTAAAAAACGGAAGGCGAATGGTATTTAAATACATTGAGAAAGATCAACCAGAAAAAGTACATCGTCTACTTAACTATATGGATAGAAAACTAAACAGATCCATCTATCCTGTCTTTACAAATAATGAGAATACGCTTTTGAATTTTTATGTAGGTGAATATACCTCCACACTTAATGAACCAACTATCAGGCCCAATGACAGGCTCTATGGTGGTAGTTGTGGATGGAGTGCTGGTTATTCAAATTATGAATATGGAGGTGGTTACCCGGATGTGGACTACCGTTATCCTATCACTTTGAATGAGATTATTATCATGAAGGATGAATATATCCTCTCAAAAATTGATGATTCCAAACAAAGTGTAGAAGACAAAGAATTCCTTAGTTTATACTTTAAGTATTACATAGATCTTTGGAAAGACCATTCCATGGAAGCTGTTAAATTTTTAAATGCCTACCCAGACTATAGACACAATGATTTTATAAAGCGAAGAATCCGGAGTTGGTACATCAGGGGTGATGAGTCATGGAGTATTTATCTGGGAGGAGGAGCTCCACTATTTACAGATGGTATCAAGGAAACGCTTGACTATCGAGGGTCTGTTACCTATGGCATTGATGGCGTTTTCAATCGACTAATGATAGGTCTCCATGGCATGTCAAACTCCGGTGAAGTGATTCAACCATTTACGCATAATGGGGAATCCTTTGAAGAAAATTGGAATATTTATACATTCAATTATACGCTAAATATTGGTTTTTCCATTCTTGATTTTGACTTCCTTAGAGTTACTCCTTCAGTTGATTTTGGTGGGATTTATACTGGAATTCCATCGTTAAAAGAGGACGAATACGATGCAGACCCTTCGGTAGGGGCATTGGCCTATGGTTATGGAGGAGCTATTGATATTTTTCCCTTCTTAAAACCATCCAGTGGTTTTTATCATGATGTACTACATCGGGTAGGTATCCGCTTGCATGGTGGTCGCCTTTATAACCGGCTAGATCAAAAAGTTTCTGCTCTTACGGGTCACCAAGATTATTTTAGCATCTCACTAATTTACGATTTTGGTGAGATGGTTATAGATATGGAATAACACACTTTCAAAATAATATTTGGTAAAGATTATTCCCACGCAGAAAATAGTCGCTACATTTGCACCTCAATTCACAAGCATCTCGCTTAGCAATCCTTCCAAAAAGTATTTCTAATAGTTATCGGCTTTTGAATGACATGGGATGTCCCAGTATTTATGAAGCCGAAAAAGCAATGCATTATCCATTTGATAATGAAGCATCGATTTTATCAATCTGACAGATATCCCTTAGCAGAGAGATAAAATTATATGCATAAAACACACACAAGAAAAAAGAGAAACTTCTCAAAAGGAAAGGGAAGACCATCTCGAAGGAGACAGCAAAACACCCAAAAAGTGGATGTTTCCAGATTTACAAACAAAGGAGCAGTGAACAATGAGCGAAAAGCCTATGTCAACCAGAATTCCTTTGAGGATTTTGAGTTAGATGCTCAGCTCCTTTTCAAAATCAAAGAAAAAGGCTTCAAAACCCCATCAGAGATACAGGATAAAGCAATTTTACCTGCATTGGAGGGCAAGGACATTGTAGGTATCGCAGGAACAGGAACAGGTAAAACATCCGCTTTCCTTATCCCTATTATTCAGCACATGATCGAGCAAAAGCAGGAAAACTATGCCTTGATCATTGCTCCTACCCGAGAGCTGGCCACCCAGATCAACGATGAATTTCTATCATTAGCGAGAGGATTAAACATCTTTTCTACCTGCCTGATTGGAGGATCTTCTGTAGGTGAGAATATTAAGGCACTAAGAAGAAAAAATCATTTCATCATCGGCACACCGGGACGTATCCAGGATATGATGAAAAGGAAGATTTTGAAGTTGAATGACTTCAATGTTTTGGTATTGGATGAATTTGATCGTATGTTGGACATGGGATTCTCGAAGGAGATCCAGGAAATCAACAGACAGATGGTATCCAAAGATCAGACAATGCTATTCTCGGCCACCCTTGACCCAACTCAAAAAAAGCTGGTAGAGGAAATGACCAATGAGCCTGTTCATGTAAAGGCAGAGCAAGCAACGCAGGATACAAATGCAATTGAGCAGGAAGTAAGACATGTAAAGGGACAGGATAAGATCCAAATGGTAAAAGGGCTGATTGATGCGGAACTAAAGACCCGTACCATCTTGTTTTCAGAAACTAAGCGTAAGGCAGAGAAAATTTCCGAGCTATTGTGCAAGGCAGGTATTGCTGCTGACGCCATCCATGGTGATAAATCCCAACGGGCTAGAGAAATTGCTCTGCGAAAATTTAAGCGTGGACAAGTACACGTTCTAGTGGCTACCGACGTAGTAGCACGAGGTATAGATGTGAAGGATGTTGAGCTCGTTATTAATTACGAAGCTCCTCGTAACTATACCGACTATGTCCACCGGATAGGCAGAACCGGCCGTGCAGGAAAGACCGGTCGTGCTGTCACATTAATCGATTAATTCATTTAAAAAGTTTGTATGGCAAGATCCCAGAACAGTTTTATCAAAAATCAAAAAGCACAGAAAAAGAAGAAGAAGCGACAGGAAAAGCTTCAGAAAAAAATCGACAAGAAAGACCAGGAGACCAGTGGTAAGCTGGATGATATGATTGCTTACGTTGATGAATTTGGAAACATTTTGGATGAGCCGCCTGAAGAACCTAAAACGAAAAAAGAAGATAAAAAAAGTGATTGATTATGATTAGAACTGCAACGTACGAAGGGAAATACACACATCTTTGGCAAAAATATAAGCCGGTACTTTTGAAGCTGATGGTAGATGCGGAGAAAGAACCTCAAACGTACCAGTTTCAGCAACACGAGTTTTCAGACCTGAACAATCAGAAGAGAACAGGGTATACCTTTAAAATGGAGATCCACAAAAATCAGAAGCAAAATAAGCTGAGCTCCAGCGTAGCAACTGATCTTTTGAGTATTCTTCAATCCTCTGAGAAGTCGGACGAACTTACGCGTGAACACGCCTATCAATTTCAAATGGACAAGAAATTTGTCCTGGAGGTGAAGCGCCTCGATAAAGATGAGGAAGAAGAATAGCTTTTTCTGGAAGTATTAAACGAAAACTCCTTCTCAGTAATGGGAAGGAGTTTTTTTATTACCTCTTTATCTAGTCGTCCCACCACTTGAAGTGGTAGGACGACTGGCTCTCAATGTCGCAACAAAAAACCCTGACCATTGGCCAGGGCTTAAAATATCTAAGAAGCGCCAGAACTTACTGATCGTCTTCCTCTTCTTCTTTCTTTTGCTCCTCCACCATGGCTTTTGCTTTAGCTTTCTTCTCAGCAATTAACTTTTCCATAGCCGAGACACGCTCCTCTACTTTCTTGATTGCTTCTTCCTTTTTAGCGATTTCCTCCTCGGAAGTTTCGCCTTCCTCTTTCATTTTAGCTACTTTTTCTTTTGCAGTCGCCAGTCGCTCTTTACGCTCATTAAGCTTGGTCTCATTCTCAGCAATCTCTTCATCCAGTTTAGCTTTTTGTTCTTTTACTTTGTTGCGAGCTTCCTCTGAACGCAGCTTGCCGAATTCCTTACCGGACATGTCGCCTTTATTTTTTCCGTAAGCATTGCCGTTATTCGACTTATCCTTTTCGGCTTTTTCAGGCTTTCCTTGCTTCGCATCATCGTCATCCACTTCACCTTCCTTCATTTCATCCTCGTCATCGTCTTCATCCTGATCTTTATCCTTGGCCTTTTCGGCCTTCTCTTTCTTGTCTTTTCCTTTCCCTTTGTCATCGCTCTTACCCTGAGCGATTAGCTCAGAGGAGCCGAAGATCAAAAGGAACATTATCATAAACCCTATTAACTTCTTCATATTATTCTATGTCATTTAGTAATGAATCGATTTCGTTTAATGCCTCGTCGGCTGTGGCGTCCAGCTCCTGAGTTTCAGCTTCCAGATCCTCATTGATGGACTGGACAATTTCCTCCTCCTGCTCTGCAGACAGTTCCTCGTTTTGTTCGCTGGAGGAGCCTCCCCCACAGGCGGCCATAAACAGTACCGCCAATAATAGACTGATTGATTTTTTCATACGATTAAGTTTAGAAGTTTAACTAAAGGTAAGAAAACAGATAGAAAGATGGAAGAGGAACGAAATATCCATTAACAATTAAGAAGTACTACTTAATCTTCCAGTAGCTCAATGGCCTTTATGATCACCTGATCTTTGGTGGTATCTGTGCTTTCTATGTAAACGTCCGGCGGAATCCCTTTGCCTTCATAAAGCACCATATCTCTCGAATAGGTACGCTTATTTGAATAGTTAAGCCTCCAGCCGTTCTTCAGTTGCTCGGAAGCAACATGCGACATGGCACCCATGGTGGGCGTGCCTACGATGGTTACATTTTCTCGTCCCTTCAGGGAAAGTGTAAACACATCACTGGCGCTGGCTGTAAAGTCACTTGTCAGAAGAGTTATTGGCTTCAAAAACTGAAAAGGACCTTCGGGCTCCACTTGCCAGCTTCTCAATTCGGTGTATTCATCTCTCCCTGCCAGGCGTGTTTCTTTATAATGTGAAATGTAGGTCTCATCGACCAGTCGCCCTGCAATCCGATGCAAGGTCTCATCATTTCCCCCGGGGTTGAGTCGGATATCCAGGATAAGGCCATCTTTTTCCTTCACTTGCTCAAGCGCTTTGGCAAAACCCCAATATGTTCCGGCCATCAGGTTTAGTCGGATATATCCGATCTGCTCATTCCAACTCAGGTAGACATGCGCATCCATTTCAAGGAGTTCGTTAAAGGCATTTTCTTTTAACGTCGCGTCTGACACCTTCCAAAAGGCTTGCTTGCTTTCAAACGCCTTTAGTATCGCCGGAGAATTAGAAAAGCTAAAGCTGTTGCAACTCAAATCATTTTTTATGTCAATCAAAGAGGTATGACCGTCATGTAGCTCAGAGAGCATCTGACAACATAAGTCGAACAACTCATCCTCTGTATCAATATCCTTCAGCTTTTGTTCATACGTGCCTTTGACCTCTTGCCAGTCTACTCCACGTGCTTCAAAAAGTGAATATCGCTCATCCATTAGCGTCCACAATTCATTGAATGTCTCCTGATGGAGGTTTGGTTTTTGGGAACAGGAAAGGATTGGAATGAAAATTAGATAGATAGTGATTCTTATTAGGCGCATGATTTTTGAAAACGAGTTTGGTACTCATACGATAGAATGTTGCGATAGGTGCTACCGTTCGTGGAAATGGTAAATAATTGTTTGTGACGATCTCCTGCATCTCCTGCATCTACTTGGTATTGTAGAAACGAATTAATAAGGTGATTGTACATATTACTTTCTGAGTAACGTTCGCACTTGTGTATGTTTTTTTGAGTAAATTGAATAAAGCTTTAATGTTCACCACAATGAAAAAGTCAATATCAACTTTACCTCTAGTTCTTCTTTTATTATCAATGTTGCGTTCTAATGACAGCTGTTGTCCAACTTCTAATTGCAGCGACATTTTTTTACAGCAAGAAGTTCAATTTATGATTTTATCAGTGTGTTTGAATCAAACCATTACTAATTCATATCAATTATGGTAAATAAAAAGGAACGTTCATCAATTATTGAATCAATCAGTAATTGGCTTAAGCTTTTGGCCTTAATTGTATTAGTGGGAGAGGCTGTTATAATATATGCAATGACACAAACTACACCAAATAACGCTATTTATCCTATATATCCAATTATTATGATTTTCCTCCTTTGTCTAATAATTGTTGGACTGTTTGTTGATAGATATTGGGAAAGAAAATCAGAAAAACTATCAATATCTATTGAGAATAAAGATATTACCTTAGACCCATCTCATTCAAAGAGGCCACAAATAAGCGAATCAAATAACTATGCTGATAGCTTACTGGGTTACTCTTTTGAAAAGCCTGATGGGGAAGGTTGGGTTGAACCGTACAAAAGTTCTTACAAAGAGGTTATAAGCGATATTTTTCTTCTTGATCCAAATAAAATAAGTGATGAGGAATTGAAATCATTGGTGGGACTCAATCCAATAGGATTAGTTCTTGCAGAATCTGATGTATTAACTTTTGGGTATGAAGATCGGTCGGTTATCGAATTAGACGAACAGTCGACCACAGAACATGTTGAATATCTAATTGATCAATCAGTCAAAAAATCTATAGAGGATGGGCAGGAGTTAAGTGAAGAAGAGATTAATATTCTTCGTAAAAAACTAAACCAAACAGAAAACCTTTCAAACATTGGTTTTAGAGTGAATATGGTTATAGTTACCATAGATAAAGAATTACTAAAAAGAAACTACATTAATGGATTACCAAACTTATTTTTGAATATTTCCCTAGGAGCTAGAGAACCAATTGACTCTTTAAAATCGACTGATGATTTAATTCTGTGGACAACCAGCAATAAATTAAAGCATGTAAAAGTTGATGGAGAGTTCTACAACTCACTTAATATTTATAGACTATACCAAATATTGCAAAATGACAAATATGCTTTTTTTTGTCAAGCCCAATGGTCTCCACAAGTAGATGAAGCAGTGCTTACTTGGGAAAGTTTAAAAAGATCGTTTCAATCATTTCAAATAAAGGTTTAGGCTCCAAACTAACACATCCCCCAACCCAACAGCCTCGGTTCGAGTCCACACGATACGAAAGATAAGTGGTTTGTAAGGACACAAACCAAGGTATAGGAAATCCATTCACCTCTAAACTCTTCCGAAATACTCGTAGAACCACGAAAGGTCTTTTTTACTTCCAGCAGCACTAAGGATAGGTTTCAAGCTTTTGGAAAGTCTCAAACTTTCCAAAAGGTAACTTTAAATGTTGGGATGAAATTGCAACCAGCATCTATTAAAGAAATACTCAATGAGATGCTTAAACCCATTCATCTCTCAACTCTTTCCAAACCGCCGAACTCACATTCGCTTTTTACCACTCATCAAATTGCGGTTTTCAATCACTCTTTACTAATTGAAATTTATTGAACTTCACCGATCACAAATCCAGTTGTTAATCAATCAACACTTTTTGGTCCAGCTAATAATTAAGGCCCACAATGAAAAAACCTGTTAAAAGAATTCTTTATATCGTCATTGTACTGGTAATCATTGGCTTAATCGCCTATCCTAAACTTCCAAAGAATACCGGAGATGAAACCGACGCTGAGCAAGCTGCCTCATCGCAAAGCCAGGTGCTCACGGTTAATGCCATGGTGGTAAATGCCGAATCGCTCGAAAATAAGGTAAATGTGACCGGTTCACTCATCGCAGATGAGTCGGTTATTCTAAACTCAGAGTTGGCAGGGAAAATTGAAAAAATTTCCTTTTACGAAGGACAAAGGGTTAGTAAAGGAGCCACCATCGTTACCCTAAACGATGATGAAATACTGGCTGAAATTGAGAAGCTCCAGTACACCAAAAAGCTGAATGAAGACAATGAATACCGGCAGAAAGTCTTACTGGAAAAAGAGGCTATCAGTCGGGAGGAGTATGAAACCGCACTCACCACATTGAATACGGTAAAGTCCGAACTAAAAGTACTGCAAGCCAGACTTGAAAAACATTATATCAAAGCTCCGTTTTCAGGCATTACAGGTTTTAGGGATATCGCCGAAGGCAGCTACCTAAACCCCGGAGCTCGCATCACCGAACTATACAAAATCAACCCAATAAAGCTGGAATTCAATATTCCCAGTAAATACATCAGCCTGGTAAACAAAGGGGATCAACTATCTTTTGATGTGGATGGGTATGATGAGCAGTTTGCTGGTGAGATTTATGCGATTGAACCATTGATTGATCCGCAAACGCGGAGCATCAGTATCCGGGCCAAAGCAAAAAATGATGAAAGCAAACTTTACCCTGGTCAGTTTGCACGAGTGAGTCTCATCCTGGAGACCATCCCGAATGCCTTGATGATCCCGACCGAGTCAGTCATTCCCGAACTAAGTGGAAAAAAGGCATTTCTTTATAAAAATGGTAAGGTGAGCGCAGCGCAAATCACCACCGGTATTCGAACCGAGGATCGCATACAGGTCACCTCGGGTATCAGCAAAGGTGATACGGTAATTACGACCGGTATTTTACAGATCGGACCTGAAATGCCGGTAAATGTAACGATCAAATAATATGGCAAGTCTTTCCAATATCAGCATTGATCGGCCGGTTCTGGCGATTGTGATGTCCATTGTCATCATTCTTTTTGGAGTGATCGGCTTCAATTATTTGGGTGTAAGGGAATACCCCAGCGTAGATCCACCGGTGATTACTGTTTCCACCAGCTATACTGGCGCCAGTGCCGATGTGATAGAGACACAAATCACCGAGCCGTTGGAAGAATCGATCAACGGGATTGATGGAATCAAAACCCTTTCCTCTACATCTGCAGACGGACGGAGCACGATAACCGTTGAGTTTAATCTGGAAATCGACCTGGAAGCTGCTGCGAACGATGTTCGTGATAAGGTCTCCCGTGCCATCAGGAATCTGCCGCCGGATGCTGATCCACCGATTGTAACCAAAGCAGACGCAGACAGTAGCCCGATCATCGCCCTGAGGATTTACAGTGAGCAACGAAACCTGCTGGAAATGTCAGAGATTGCTGACAACCTGTTCAAGGAGACGTTTCAAACCATTCCCGGCGTAAGTGAGGTGCGAATCTGGGGAGAAAAGAAATACTCCATCCGATTGTGGATGGATCCGGATAAGCTGGCTGCCTACAAACTCACGCCACTGGACATTCTGAACGCGGTTGGTGATCAAAACATCGAGCTCCCTTCCGGCCGCATTGAAGGAAGCGCGACGGAACTTACTGTAAGAACTTTTGGTCGTCTCTCCTCTCCAGAAGAGTTCAATGACCTGATTATACAGGAATCTGAAAATGATATAGTCAGATTCAGAGACATTGGACGTGCCGAGTTCTACCCTGAGAACGAACGTACGTCACTACGCAATAACGGCATTCCATTGGTACTTAATGCAATCGTACCTCAGCCCGGCACGAATAATCTGGACATTGCGGAAGAGTTTTACAAACGACTGGAGGCACTGCAGAAGAACATCCCTGAGGATATTCAAACGGAAATAGCCTTCGACAACACGGAGTATATCAAAGAATCCATCGCTGAGGTAAAGCAGACCATTTTCATTGCTTTTGGCCTGGTGGTGCTGATCATCTTTGCCTTCCTTCGGGACTGGCGTACTACGTTTATTCCGGTGATCACCGTTCCCATCGCGCTGATCGGTTCATTCTTTGTCATGTACCTGCTGAACTTCAGTATCAACGTACTTACACTCCTTGGAATCGTGCTGGCCATTGGTCTGGTGGTGGATGATGCCATCGTGGTGCTTGAAAACATCTATTCCAAAATAGAAGATGGAATGGATCCGGAAGAGGCCGGAAAGAAAGGAACGAAGGAAATCTTCTTCGCAGTAATTTCTACCACAGTGGCGCTTACTTCTGTATTCTTCCCGATCATTTTCCTTCAGGGACTCACCGGTCGGCTTTTTAGAGAGTTTGGAATCACCGTGGCTGTGGCCGTGATTATTTCTTCCTTCGTGGCGCTAACTCTCACCCCCATGCTTTCCAGCAAAATGCTGAAAAAGAGAGAGAAGAAACAGTGGATTTATGAAGTTACAGAGCCATTTTTTGTTTGGCTTAATCGACAATACAATCAAGCACTGGATCGGTTCATGGGTAATCGATGGATCTCCGGCCTGATCATACTGGTAGCTGCAGGGTTGATTTACCTGTTTAGCACCGTTCTCCCATCGGAGCTTTCACCGCTGGAGGATCGGGGGCAGTTCAGAATATTTGCCACTGGGCCTGAAGGCGCCACATTTGACTATATGGACGGATATGCGACGGATATGACAAATATGCTGATGGAAAGTGTTCCCGAACATCAATCCATTATTTCCATAACCAGTCCCGGATTCTCTTCCTCTGCCGCCACAAACGCGGCTTTTGTTATCGTTAAGCTGAAGGATATTCAGAACAGGGACCGATCCCAACATGAAATTGTAGAAGATATTCGGCCAAAAGTCGCAAAGGACACGAGAGCAAGAGCCTTTATTTCTGAGCCCGAATCAATCGGAAGAAGTTTTGGAGGGCTGCCCGTAAGCTTTGTGATCCAGGCGCGTACCTTGGAACAATTAAAAGACGTGCTCCCTGAGTTTCTGGAGAAAGCACGTGCCAATGATGCTTTCAGCTACATTGACCTCAACCTCAAATTCAACAAGCCCGAGCTCGGCGTTCGCATTGATAGAGAAAAAGCACAATCGATGGGCGTTTCCGTTCGGGATGTGGCGCAGACATTGCAGCTAAGTTTGAGTGGAAACCGATTTGGCTACTTCATCATGAATGGCAAACAGTATTATGTCATTGGCCAGCTGGATCGATACAACCGAAACGAGCCGCTGGATTTGAAATCCATCTATGTGAAATCGAAAAACGGTGATCTTGTACAGCTGGATAATTTGGTGTCGCTGGAAGAACGCTCCACTCCTCCTCAGTTGTTTCACTACAATCGGTTCACCTCTGCTACTGTGAGCGCACAGCTGAGTGAGGGTGTTTCATTAGGTGAAGCACTTGACCAGATGGATATTATTGCCAACGAGGTACTGGATGATCGATATCAAACTGCCCTTTCCGGTTCTTCATTGGAGTTTCGACAAAGCTCCAGCAACCTTTACTTCGCATTTGCCCTTGCATTGGTGCTGATTTACCTGGTGCTCGCAGCTCAGTTTGAAAGTTTCAGAGATCCACTCATCATCATGTTTACTGTACCGCTGGCACTTCTGGGCGCGATGTTCAGCTTGTGGTACTTCAATGAAACACTCAACATCTTTTCGCAGATTGGGATGATCATGCTCATCGGTCTGATTACAAAAAATGGAATTTTGATTGTGGAATTTGCCAATCAGCAAAAAGCGACAGGTTTAGATATTATGGAATCGATTAAAAAAGCATCAAAAATGCGTTTTCGACCCATCCTTATGACAAGTCTATCTACCATATTAGGCATTCTTCCGATTGCATTGGCGTTGGGTGCGGGATCAGAAAGTCGGGTATCCATGGGGATCGCCGTAATTGGGGGGATGATCATAGCCACCTTCCTGAGTTTGTTTGTTATCCCTGCGATCTATTCATTTCTAACTAGCAAAGAAAAAAGACTGGCACGAGTATGATAAAGCTTCTTTTATTATTTACGTTGTTTCAGCCAGGAGACACTGTTCTTACTGAAGAGAAAGCCATTGAGCTTGCTTTGAAAAACAACTTTGATATCAGGCTGGAAAAGTACAACCTGGAGGTAGCTGAAAACAACAACACGATAGGTAATGCAGGAATGCTTCCGACTATTGGGGTAAGTGGCAGTGGACGACAGACCATTCAGGATACTGAACAACAGTTTATCAATGGTGAAGGGCAGAGCAGAGATGGTGCAAAAACCACTGTTTACAGTGCAGGTGCCAGCCTTGACTGGACACTCTTTGATGGCTTCAAGATGTTCGCAACCAAAGATCGGTTGGAAGAAATCAGCAAGCTTAATCAGATGGCCTTTAAAAACCAGGTTCAAAATGCTCTGTCTGATGTACTAAAAGCATTTTACAATACGGCTCTAGAGCAGGAAAGACTGGCATTGCTGGAAAGCACGCTTAAGCTATCTGAAGAGCGAGTTACCATAAGCAAGGAGAAGTATGAGGTAGGAAAGGCTAGCAAACTGGAGTATTTGCAAGCTCAGGTAGACTATAATTCTGATCAATCTGCGCTGGTCCGACAGCAAGAGATCATTGCGATTCAAAAACTTCAGCTGCTGCAACTCATCGGTGTACAGGAAGGATACGATTCGTTTGAGTTATCGTACACGCATGAAAGCTCTGAATTGCTGAAAGATCTGTCAAATATCGAAACGGAAGCGATTCAGCAAAACCCAATGCTACGGCAGCTTAGAAGTCAGCAGGAAGTGAGCATGCTCACGATCAAGGAAAACGAACGAGAACGACTCCCTACACTGGACTTTAACTTAGGTTACAATTACTCTAATCTGAGTGCGGAAGCAGGTTTCTTACAAAGCAATATTTCCAGCGGTGTAACGTACGGACTTACTGCTACGATGACAATTTTTGACGGAATGAACAGAAACAGAAGCATTCAAAACGCAAAGATTCAGAGTGAGCAATCCTATACTGCTTATGAGCAGGGCGAAGCTCAACTACGCACATCCGTAAGGTCCGGAATACTGACATTGCAAAATGCACAAACCCTCGCTAATTTGGAGCAAAAAAACCTGGCTGTAGCTGAGGAGAATGTAAGTATTGCGCTGGAACGCTATCGGGTTGGAAAGTCAAATCCCATTGAAATCAGGGAAGCTCAAAACAATGCTGTAGACGCTCAAATTCGATACATCGAGGCGCTGAACACCATCAAAATCGCTGAGATTGAACTGCTAAGGCTGACCGGTGGTCTCCTACAGGACTAGAAAGCAAGTTGGTTGGCAAAACCCATGGCATCACTTTAAAAATATTCTAGATTCGCGCCGATACACTTGCGAAATGATGGAAGAAAATAAGGTACTCAATTTCATAAAAGACATTCTGGATCATACCCCAGCCGACTGGTTGAATCTAACCACCCACCGTCTGGATATTTATCATGAAGATCTGGCTAAAACCGAATTCCTGGATCGTTTTGAGACCATGTATGAGAGTAATAAAGTCGAGACATCTGTTCTGAGCGAATTGCCTACTGCTTACGATTATATTCGCCTGGGTCATCCGTTATCTTCAGTATTGGAATGGACAATCGCTAAGCTCAACAATCTGCCATCGGAAAATATCATCTCCTTTTCATCCAGGACGATTCCCATCTTGGCAGTACTTCGAAAAAACCTATTCGAAAAGAAAAGTACTCGGGTTGTTTATACAGGAGAATTACCAAAGGAATTTGACGAGGAAACCATAAAAAAGGTATATGGCTACAACTTCGAATTAAGGCAAGTAGACCAAATAGAAGACATTTCTGCTTTTGATGGCAGCACAATTTTCGTCTCGGCCAAAGGTGATTTGAGTGCCTTTGACCTCCGCCACAATGTTGACTTTTTCATTAATCTTCATGCTGATTTTGGAAGTATTTTGTTGGTGAATGGTAAAAAAAACAGCCACTATGTTTCTGAAATACAGCATGTAAGAAGAAGAGAAACCATAGCCATGACGCCTGTCAATTGCTTTACAGCATTGGAGCAGATGGTGGGTAAGCCTTCACAAAAAAAGCAAAGCAATGTGGAGGCGGACAAGTCAGTTGTCATTGACACCATCAAAAATATCACCGGCACAAATACCAATGCGCTACTTGGCTCCGGCGGATTATCTGTGCAATACGCAATTATGATGGGGCTGATTCATCATGCGAATGAAAATCATCCCGGAAAAGACATCAAAATCATCATTCCTCCTAATTGCTATGGGGGTACAAACGATCAGGCCAGACGAGTAGCAGCTTGCCTGGATCATGTAGAGGTTCTGGATCTGCCCGTGGATGGTGAAAATGACATGGTGCAAAGCACCGATCGGGTGCTGGCGCAGGTTGCAAAAGAAGATGCTGTCCCGTACATCATCGTGGAAATCCCAACGAATCCCAGAGTGGAAGTTCCGGATCTGAAAAAGTTAAGAGATGTTTTAAGTGAAAAACGAAAAACGGACGCTGGCAATGTAGCTATTGATCCGGTTTTCATCATCGATCAAACATTTTGTCCAAACGTACGATTTCTGAGCGAAAATGGAATATTCGCTTCGATCAAAGCCCTCTCCTATGTAAGTGGGTCGAAGTTTCCAAGCGGGGGTAAATGTACAGCCGGCTATTGTGTGGCGAATGATGAAGCTGCGGATTTAATGGGGAAAATTGAAAAGCATCTTCGGCTATGCGATAACGAAGCTACTGATCTTCAGGTAGAAATATTAGCTGAGCAATTGCCTTCAATGAATCAGCGGATCAGTGATGCCTATAAAAACACGCGTGAATTTGTAAACTTCATCAAGGAAACCCTTCCATCAGCAAAAATCAATTTCGTTTCTGAAGAGCTGGCGGAAGAAGGGTTTACACCGTCGGTCTTTTCATTGGACCTCCCCACAAAAGGTGATACGGAAGAAGAAAGAGAAACTTACAAAAGGACCTTAAACAACAAGCTGATCAACCTTATGATCAGTGAAATCCCAAATGACAGCAAATACTGCGTAAGCTACGGTCAATTAAAAGGTTGTTATTGGACCATACCCGCCACCTCTACTCAGGGAACAACCAAAGAAGACGATAAAGACTACATCGCCCGTGTGGCTCTATCTCCAAATATGGACCTAGAACTCCATAAGAGAGTCTTTTTGAAGTTTGTAGAAGAGATTGATTCGTAAGTAAAACTAAGAGCCTTACTTCCTCTACTGCTCATCCTTTATTACCTTCAGCTCCTTTCTCACTTCTTTCATAGCCTTTTCTATCAACTCGTTATAGTTGAGGTTGTCGTTTAAGTTTATTTGCATCTCCTGAAGATCATTTTGCACATCGATACTGATATCAGTAAGATCAATCATAAAATCTTTATCAGCTAGTTCTGAGAGTTCCGCTAATTCAGATAATTCTGCCAGGGAGGACAGTTCAACCAGACTTCCTAACTCTGCCAAGTTCCCCAACTCAGCCAGGCTCGCCAGCTCACTTAAGCCAGCCAATTTCTCGAGATCATAGATTTCTGATCCTGAGATCTTTTTCAGTCCTTCGGTGCTTTTACTTTGAGCAAATAAAGAAGTGGCAAATACCATAATAGCGAGGGATAAAATCAGTCTTTTCATTTTTTCGTTTTTCTAAGGTTTAAACAAATTACTACTGGCAGATCGAAAGGTTACAACCTACCTTCATTTAATTTACCACATAGGTATGGCACACCGCAAGATCATACATATTGATATGGATGCATTTTATGCATCAGTAGAGCAGCTGGACAACCCGAAACTAAAAGGAAAACCAGTAGCTGTGGGCGGCAACTCCCAACGCGGTGTTGTGGCAGCTGCCAGCTATGAAGCCCGAAAGTTTGGAGTCAAATCTGCTATGCCTTCTGCTAAGGCAGCCAAGCTTTGTCCTAACCTGATCTTTGTACCGCATCGCTTTCCAAGATACCGTGAGCTTTCTCACATAATTCGAGACGTATTCTTCGAGTATACAGACCTGGTGGAGCCCTTGTCACTGGATGAAGCTTATCTGGATGTCACCGAAAATAAAATAGGACTGAACTCTGCAACCCTGATAGCCAAAGAGATCAAACACAAAATCAGGGAACGAACCGGATTGATTGCATCGGCTGGAATTTCATACAATAAGTTTCTGGCAAAAACAGCTTCAGACATGGATAAACCCGATGGCTTATTTGTCATCTTGCCGGAAGAAGCTGAAGAATTTGTGGCTAAACTACCCGTTCATCGCTTTCATGGGATTGGAAAGGTAACGGCTGAAAAGATGGTGAAAGCAGGCATCTTCACAGGGAAAGATTTACGGAAAAAGTCACTTGAGGATCTGAAGCTTCGCTATGGGAAATCAGGACTGTACTACTACAATATCTGTCGAGGTATTGATTACAGGGAAGTACAGCCCGTTCGTGAGACCAAATCGGTGAGTGCCGAGCGGACATTTGATCATAACATCTACGAGATGGAGGAGATTAGAGAAGAGGTGCAGCGCATTGCACAGATATCCTTCGATCGATATGAGCGAAGCAAGGCGAGTGATGGACATACCATCACTCTTAAATTGAAGTATGGGGACTTTCGTCAGATCACACGCAGCAAGACATTGGAAGAGGCTATCAATGAAAAATCAGCATATGTTTCTGTTGCCACACAACTGGCCACTGAGGATTTACTGGATGAGCAAGGCATCCGATTGATCGGGGTAGGAATTTCTAATTTTAGGAAGGAAGAGGAAGACTCAAAGGATCATCAACTAACGCTTTCCTTTTAAACCTTCCCAATTGAGTTAATTTCGCCATTGTGGATACACACTCGAAAGCAATACGCACAACCTACTTAAGTATTGCAGGAAGCTTTTTTCTTGCCCTCATCAAAGGGCTTGCTGGCTTCTTCGGTCATTCATATGCGCTCATTGCAGACGCAATTGAATCCACAACTGATATTTTTTCGTCCGCATTAGTCTTGTTTGGATTCAAGTATGCACAAAAACCAGCTGATGAAAACCATCCGTATGGTCATGGTAAAATAGAGCCGTTAGTTACGTTTGTTGTCGTCGCATTTTTAGTTACATCCGCTACCGTCATAGCTTACAAAAGCATTCTTAATATTCAAACTCCACATAAAGTCCCGGAATCATGGACACTTTGGGTGTTGGCTGTAATCATTGGCTGGAAAGAAATTTCGTATCGCGTGGTGATAAAAAGAAGCAAACAGCTAAATAGCTCTTCGCTCAAGGCAGATGCATGGCATCATCGAAGTGATGCGATTACATCCATCATGGCCTTTATTGGTATTTCAATTGCAGTCACCTTTGGTAAAGGCTATGAGACAGCTGATGACTGGGCGGCACTTCTTGCGTCAGGATTCATTCTCTACAATAGTTTCCTGATATTTCGTCCAGCTTTGGGAGAGATAATGGATGAACACTTGTATGATGATTTAATTAATGAAATTCGGACGAAATCATTAGAGGTGGAGGGTGTGAAAGGAACAGAGAAGTGCTTTATTAGAAAAGCTGGCATGTATTATCATGTGGATTTACATGTGATTGTAAATGGAGAAATCTCTGTAAAAAAGGGACATGAAATATCGCACCGACTGAAAGACTATTTGGAATCAAACATTTCCAATATTGGTCATATGCTCATTCACATAGAACCAGACAATTAATCATTCCTGTCTTTTGAGAAAGATGAAATCACCGCCTTCGTCTCCGGCCTGAGTTATTGGACCGTATTGTGGTACTTGTCCATTCGGACTATTGTTAATCACCGCCACTTTAAAGTTTCGAAATAGCTGATCAGCTGACATCAAGGGTGCCTGATTGTTTACGAGGTTTTTAAGCAGGTATTCAATGAATACGCTTTTATCTGGTACAGTCTTCAACGTGCCGCTGGTCATCGCCTTCCGACTGGGAAGCTTATACACCTCCAGGATGGCCCTGCTGTTTCCAAATACTGCCCGCTCTTTAAGGATGCCGCCACTGAAGCAAGCATCTGATATAAGCAGCGTGTGTTTTGATCGAATTCCTCCTACGTAATCACGCAATGTGCTGTTTGATAGCCAGTACGACTTGGAATCCAAGCTGGCATCACTGGGCAACCAATATCCCTGATTGAGTTGCTCATTCCAGATACCATGACCGGCATAGAAGATCAGGAGATTATCCTTTTCCGTTACCAACCCGGTCAGTTTATCCAGTGATTTAATTATCTCCTCCCTGGTTGGATTTTCAAGCACGGTCACATTTTCCTGATCAAACGAGTAGTGATACGTAAGCACACCTGCCAGTTGCTCTGCATCGTTGATAGGATTGTCCAGATCCTGTATTTCATCATCTTTATATTCATTAACACCAATAATGAGCGCATAGTATTTTCGCTTCCCTAACTCAGTGATCAACGCTTTCCCAACTCCATCTTCTTCAGCCACAGTTTTTGTGGTCATAACAGGTGATTGAGCAATTGAAACCGTTTCCTGCTGTAGAGATTCCCGAAACAGGGTGACAGTACCGGAAACCATTGGCGGACAGGTATTGAGTTTCATATCTCCCTTCCACTTTCCGATGAGGGTTTCATTTCCATTATTCATGCTGTACGAAAGTTCATTCTTCGCCATACATGCTATCCCGGATCGATAAATAATTTCCTTTCCTTCAAGCTTTACCGTTCCGTTTTTGAATTCTCCCTGAACCGTGGCTTTAATTGAATCTTGCTTTTCCAGGTTTTTAGCATATAAAAATCCGGTAATCATATTACCCTTTTGAGTAAGCTCATACTTTAGCTGGGTGTGTTCTTTAAGAAAAGTTGAACTTCCGATCCAGGTGCCTGTAAGATCAGGGGTTTGAGCCTGCATCTGAAAGCACCAAATGATCATTAGGGTGATTAACGTACGTTTCATAAAATGAATTTACGCATAATAGGTTTGAACGCTGTTTCCTTTCGATCAATGAAAAGCCGATAAACGATCAAAGGAGTGAAAACAACTATAAGAAGGTACAACCCTCCACTTCCATAATCAACCCTTCACCATAAGCAGAAGATGGCGTTTGAAAGCCGGATTTAAAATCACCCTCCATGATTTTTCGGGCAATAAGAACAGAGGTGAGTGCCGTCAGCGTATATCCGTTAGGGGTTTTCATGCGTGCTTCAATGGTCTTCTTACCATCACTAACTTGTCCCCAGAGATACATAGTAGCCTCTTCTCTTTTCTTCTCCTTCGGCCCATCGGGTCGTTTCTCCATTTGTCGCATCAAGAAGTTTTTGATTGTACGAGAACGAAGCATGAAAGACAACCGCATGGCGCGTTTCACTTTTGACAATTGTTGCTCTGTGGTCCCGGAAAAAACTTCAATATTCGGAATGCCGGTACTATGATAGGCGGTGGAAATATCTCCCCATGAAATCCCCATGGATATTTGCTTGAAATCCCCATAGTCAATTTCTCTGGCCGATTTCCCCATTGGGACCCCTTCATAGTCTCCATCTCTCCGTACCGTTTGTGGCTCTCCCAGATTCTCAATCATGGTCTTAGCCGTACCCCTGGACAGCTTCCCTCCTTTGCTCACAAAAGCCAGTTTCAAATCCGTAGCAGTGGGTAATTTATTGTGAAGATGTTTGGCCAGACAATCAGAAGGAACCACATCAAAACCTGCGCCAGGCAGCAACATAATTCCCTTTTCTTTGGCCTTTTCACCATACTCCTTTACAAGGTCAAAAACCTGGAACTCACCGGTAATGTCCAAATAATGCGTATTTGTGGCCAAGCAGGCCTGAACCATGCTTTTGGCTGTATGAATGAACGGTCCTCCACAATGTATGACCACCTCCCCTCGCTTTAGCCAGCTTTCTAGCTTTTCACGATCGGTGACCTCAAATACATCGTATTCCAATCCATGCTTATTAGCAAATTTCATTGCCTTCTCAGGATTTCGCCCGGCAATAATTGGCTTTATACCATGTTTTAAGCATTCTGCGACGATCAATCGGCCGGTGTACCCATAGGCACCATAGACTAGGAGGTTGTTCATTTCGTGAAGGTAATCATTAAGGAATTAAGCACTAAAACCAGCCGCTTAATTCAAACTTTTCTTTTGATGAATCAAGAATCCTGCCTTTTTCACATTTGAGGACACGATGTGGGAATTTTTCAATGAATTTGTGGTTGTGTGTGGCCATCAGAACGGCTGTACCACTGTTATTAATTTCCTCAAAAAGTTTTAAAATCCCTTCGCTTACATCCGGATCCAGGTTCCCGGTTGGCTCATCTGCGAATAAGATTTGTGGTTCATTGATCATCGCTCGTGCAATGACCACACGCTGCTGTTCCCCTCCTGAAAGCTGATGGGGCATTTTCGCAGAAATCGCACCTAAACCTACTCGCATCAGCACTTCTGCAATGCGATTTTTCATCTTGGCAGGATCTTTCCAACCTGTGGCTTTCATGACGAAAGTAAGATTTTCAGCCACAGATCGATCATAGAAAAGTTCGAAATCCTGAAAGATAATACCGATCTTCCTTCTGAGGTAAGGCACCTCCTTTGTCTTGATACTATTAACGGGGAAACCCACTACTTCTGCGTGTCCAAGCCGTAGCGGTAAGTCCGCATAGAGGGTCTTTAATAATGAGGATTTGCCACTTCCTGTACGTCCAATGAGGTATACAAACTCACCTTTATCAATGGTGAAATCTATCCCACTTAAGACCGTGTGGTCTTCTTGAAAAACAGATGCATTGGAAATTCGAACAATAGGTTCTTCAGAAAATGACATTTAGATTACTTATAACTCCAATTTTTGAAGCTTACCATAAGGCAGCTCCTGGATCAAATGCTTGAGCTCCTGATCCTTACCTTCAAGGCCGAACTTATCCATTCGTTTGAGTGGACGATCTGTTCTGAAATAAGCAACAAGAACAAAGTTCTGATCCCTGATCTGAATGTAGTCAGGGATTTTCGCTTTACCCTTTACCTTGATGATGTACATTTCTTCTAAATTAAGTAAATCTAATGCCTCCATCATCAACTACGTATTATCTTATTTGTTTGATTTTTTGTAATCTGCCAGAAACTTCTCCAGTCCTATGTCTGTCAACGGATGATTAAGCAGCCCGGTTATTACTTTTAGCGGACAGGTAGCTACATCTGCTCCTATCTCTGCACACTGTATCAGGTGCATGTTATGCCTGATCGAAGCGGCCAGCACCTCAGTCTCAAATCCATAATTATCGTAAATACCCACAATCTGCTCGATCAGTTGAAGACCATCGGATCCAACATCATCCAATCGCCCGATAAATGGTGAAACATAGCTTGCTCCGGCTTTCGCGGCTAGGATGGCCTGACCTGCATTAAATATCAGGGTACAGTTTGTTCGGATTCCCTCAGCAGTCAATGCTGAAATGGCTTTTACACCATCCTTGATCATCGGAACCTTGACCACAATTTTATCATCAATTTTAGCAAGCTCTCTTCCTTCAGCCACCATTTTATCAAACTCTGTGGCAATTACCTCAGCACTTACATTATCATCCACTATATCACAGATGTCTTTGTAGTGCTTCATGATATTCGACTCTCCGGTAATCCCTTCTTTGGCCATTAGGGATGGGTTGGTCGTTACACCGTCAAGCACGCCTAAATCTTGCGCCTCTTTTATTTCGTCAAGGTTTGCTGTATCAATGAAAAATTTCATCTGCTATGGATTAATGTGTAGAATCGGAAAGAAAAAATGGCAAACGAAGCATCGCACCGCTACGACCGCCTACCCTTGCTACCGTCAGGTCCTGGGGGATTCAGCAGGAGCTGGTCGTACCCGTTTGCCGCTGCAAAATTAGTAAATAGATTAGAAGGATGTATGGATTATTTTGGATTAGTATTCTTCCAGGTGACGGTAGAAATCTTCTTCCTCCTCTAAAGGTTCATTTTCGTCCTCATCCTCTACAATATTATCATCTTCTAACTCTAACCGATCGTCAAAGTCAGAAGTGTTGTCGTGATATTCTCGCTCTAAAGCATCCATGGTTCAAATGTACGTTAAAACCCACCTCAGGGTTGAAGTTGAGCGGTTAAGCTTCAGTGAATTTTATGTTATCGGACGGGGTATTCATTGAGGATATCAACAAACTCACTTAGCATCATGGCGGTTGCCCCCCACACTGTTCGACCTTCCAAATCAAAATATGGGCATATCATTTTGAAGCCACTCCGGACTGTCATTTCCTTTTCTTTCAGCCTGGAAGGATCGATGAGATGCATGACCGGCGGGGTAATAATATCATCCACTTCCCGTGGTTCAGGGATAAATGAAGGTTTATGGTCTATTTTGCCAATGACAGGCAGTACCATATGGTTACTGGCTGCAACAAAAAACTCAGACAAGCTCCCGATAATCTCTACTTTGTCTTTCTCCACTCCTATCTCTTCCTGGCTTTCTCTCAGTGCTGTATGAAATTGATCCAAATCTTCGTTTTCATACCTTCCCCCGGGAAGCGCCATTTGACCACTATGGATCCCTTCATAACTGGGGCGTTGAATAAGTGGAAATCGTACGCCTCCTTCATCTTCATATAATAATATGAGTACTCCTCCCTTTCGCGGTGGTGTGCTATGCTTCAACCGTAGGGGTGAGCCATCCGCCATTTTTGGCTTCATCCGCTGATGTGCAGCCTCACCCGGCATGGGTTGTTGCACACGCTTCTCCAAGAATCTGGTCAGTTCATCGAAATTCATTTAGCTGCAAATTAAGCATGTCTATTTCATTTCATTTTTCTACTTAAATTGGTGATTACACCCTGATCACAATGATGGAAGACATCCCTGGATATGTAGCCGGCACCTTTATCGCTATCGTAATAGCCGTTCTTGGCTTTATTTTCTATAGTGTCAGTGTTGCCACAAACGGTAAAAAGAATCTAACACCTTCATTTGTCCTTACGCTACTGATCGGATGGATATTTTTTGTATCTGTCCTTACCTTTAATGGTTACTTCACGAATCTTTCAGGTGTACCAAGGCTCCCAATGTTTGTTGGAATAGCTGCTGCCTTCATTTTACTTCTTTTCCTGTGGCCAAGAACCAGGTCAATTTTGATGAAAATGCCCATCACCACCCTTCATTATATTCATATTGTGCGTGTTCCTGTAGAAATGGTTCTCTGGTGGCTGGCAGTATCCAGAGCTATTCCTATGGATATGACATTCGAAGGAAGCAACCTGGATATTTTGTCAGGAATATCTGCACCCTTTGCTGCGGTTTTTATGGTAGGCTCTCGAAGTAAAAGTAAACTGGGTGCTATTATCTGGAATCTGATTGCGATGGCCCTACTGATCAACATTGTCTCCATAGCTATCAGCTATCTCCCGTATTTCTATACTCCAACAGGTGGTAAAGTAGGCAACCTGGGTGTATTTTATTTTCCTTACGTGCTTCTACCAACATTTATTGTTCCTGCCGTCCTATTCAGCCATCTGGTTTCACTCTACCAGCTAATCTTCAAAAAAGATCAATCGCAGTTTTGATCCAACATTTGCTTGCTTTGCATCTCATTCTGTTCTTCGCCCTTGCTCCAGGCATCACAGGCAGCTTCATTGTTTCCAAGCTCTAAGTGTGCATCACCTAAGTATGAATATAGTTCGTCAATAAACTCTCCAGTCTTGATCGCACGCTCAAATAGGTTGATGGCCTCTTGAAAATCTCCTTTCCTCATCTTATAGATTCCTTTATTTCGATATGCCCAGCCATTTTTTGGATTTAAAACAATGCTTCTGTTAATGTCTTCGATTGCTGCTTCCAGTGAATCCATTTGCAAATAGATATATCCCCGATTATTTAGAAAATAGGGCTCACCCGGAATAATATCCATGGCTCTGTTCACTTCCGTCAAGGCACTTTGGTAGTTCTTCTTTTCCAGCTCAATCAAACTCAACAGACTATATGCATTAGCATTTTCAGCACTCAGCTCCAAAGCTTTATCAATCAGGTTTACTGCTGTATCATAGTCTTCCTTGAAATAATAGATGGTAGCAATGTTGATGAGTGTTTCAGGGTTCATTGGGTTTAGCTCATCCGCTATTTGAAAGCTCTCTAATGCATCATCGTAGTTTTTCATTTTAGTTTGAACCAGACCCTTGTAGAAGTATACAAAAGCCGAATCATTGACTAGGGTTTGGATTGTATTGACATCTTTCAAAGCATTTTTGTATTGACCAATTTCTTCGTATGCATAGGCCCGGTTAAACAATGCATCCAAATAATTTGGATCAATTTGGATCGCCTGATTGTAATCTAAAATTGCTTCGTAAGGGTGATCGGATTCGATTCTTGCAACACCCCGATTATTCAGGGCCGGAGCATAGTTTGGTGTCTCTTTTAGGGATTGATTATAATACTCGATGGCTTGTTCATAATAGCCATCGTTCAGGGTTTTGTTTCCCATGTTGAAAAACCGCTCTCTTCGTTCCTCGGATGACTCACAGGCAATAAATAAAACAGAAAGAATTAGGATGAATTTTCTCATGGTTAAAACAAAAAAGCCTGCACAAATGTATGCAGGCCTTCATGTGTTTTTTTGAGAAAATCAGGATTTCTTCACTGATCCGCCACTACTGGAACTGGCGTCCAGATACTGTGGAGATCCTTTATATCTGATGGATCCGCCGCTACTCGCTCTAGCATCCAGTTTCTTACTTACGTTTACTTTGATGCCTCCACCGCTACTCGCGGAAGCATCCGCTTCTTCACTTTCTAGTTCATAGCCATCATAATCACCTGAGCTGCTAACCTCTACATCTTGTTTTCTGGCCCTTCCTTCCACTTCAATATCTCCGGCACTGGAAACATCGGCTTCAATTTCATTGCATGACAATTTTAATCTGGCATCTCCAGCACTTGAAGCATCAATAGTCACCTCATCTGCATTTTCAATAGTTGCATCAATATCTCCGGCACTGCTCACATCCACATCAAAATCTGATCCGCCCGCATCAATTATCCCTTCTGAGGTCAAAGAGGAAGCAGAAGAGGAAGAAATGGCTCTTATGGATTTGTAAGTCACATAAACTTCCACATCAATATTGTTATGATTGTTTCCTTCCAGATGGATCTTAAGTCTGCCTCCACTTACTTCTGTAAGTACCTCATCCAGATCATGGCTATCTGATACAATGCGTGCTTCTTCCTTATCTCCTTTTCTAATAAAAACGTCGATCCCTTCGTGAGCGGAAATTTCAGAAAAAGAAGACAGGTTTCTTGTTTCTTCAGATTGAGCAAAAGTGGCACCCGCTATCAGGATACCTAGTATGGTAATTAAGAATGATTTTTTCATAGTCCTTTTATTTTAAAGTTAGGTAAATATGAGGTCCATTTAAAGACTCACTATCCCTATAGATTATGAAAAAAAAGAAAGGTTGCAGCCTAGAGTGAAGATTTGTGATTTTTCTTAAAATCTTCAAAAGGAATCGTCTTAAAGTGATCCTCTCCAATAAATAGTAAGATGGGCTCCATCTGCTGGGGTTTCAGGTAGCCCGCGATCGGCTGTATGATTCGTAGCTCTTCATCCATAAAAACAGTGGTAGGATAGCTGAGCTTATTTCGGGTGAGTGCCGCAGCTAATTCATGAACTCCCCTTCTGCCCTGCGCGACAAATTCAAAGGTATGCCCCCTGAATTCAACGGGTTCCTTTTGCTCCGCATTAAATTTGACCGGATAGAAGTTCTCATTGATGTAATCAGCGATTTCTGCTTTGCTGTACGTTTCCCTGTCCATCACCTTACACCAGCCACACCAATCTGTGTAGAGGTCAATCAATAGTTTCTTAGGTTGCTTTTCGTGAAGTGCTATAGCCTCCTCAAATGTGAGCCATTTCACTTCAGCTTCCTCAACCGGTCGGAATGATGAAGCGATAATTATTATTCCGAAAACAAATAAATACTTTAGTGATCGCATGACCATTAAACGGATATGCCCATTGTTTTAGTTTCAATACAAAAATAATCGAATGAAGATAGGTCTGCTATCAGACACACATGGTTCCCTGGATCCTAAAGTTTTCAAGTATTTTGAAGCGGTAGATGAAATCTGGCATGCTGGAGATATTGGGACAATCGAAGTATTGGAAGAGCTCAGAAAGTTCAAACCAACTATTGCAGTGTGGGGGAATATAGATGGTGGAAAATTAAGACAAGAATGCAAAGAAGGTGAGATTTTCGAACGTGAAGGCGTTCGTGTCATGATTACACACATTGCTGGTAAACCTCCCAAGTACAATTCCAAGGTGTTGGGGTATGTAAAGCAGTATAAACCAAAGCTTCTGGTTTGTGGGCATTCCCACATTCTGAAGGTTATGCCTGATAAGCAAAACAACCTACTCTTTATGAATCCCGGAGCTGCCGGTAAAAATGGGTTCCATAAAGTCAAAACGCTACTTCGCTTTGATCTGGAAAATGGAGAGATCAAGAATTTGGAGGTGGTAGAGATGGGGCCGAGGGCAAAATAGTGGTAAGAACTATCAAGATGACTTGCTGACAAATCGAAGGTCATCCAACCCTACTCATCAACCGATCATCCTATTTGAAACCCTTGTATCATTTTTTTAAAATAAATTGATACCTGTACCTAGGTAACTGCATCAACTAGATAAAAAATAGCACTATGAATCTCATGATTAAAAATCTTTCTAAGACCTACTCAAATGGAGTAAAGGCTCTTAATGATGTTTCACTGGATATTCCAACCGGAATGTTTGGATTACTGGGTCCCAATGGAGCCGGTAAATCAAGTCTCATGCGCACCATTGCCACGCTACAAGAACCAGATACCGGTAGTATCATGCTTGGAGATTTAGATGTCTTGCACAAGAAAGATGAAGTAAGAAAAATCCTTGGTTATTTACCTCAGGAGTTTGGTGTCTATCCGAAGGTTACCGCAGAAGTACTTCTTGATCATTTGGCTGTATTAAAAGGAGTATCCAATAAAAAAGAACGTAAAGAGCTGGTGGAGTCATTGCTGCACAAAACCAACCTCTGGCAGTCACGAAAGAAAAACCTGGGTGGTTACTCCGGTGGAATGAAACAGCGGTTTGGTATTGCACAGGCACTGCTTTCCAATCCTAAGCTGATCATAGTGGACGAACCAACGGCCGGCTTGGATCCAGCCGAAAGAAACCGATTTTTAAACCTTCTGAGTGAGCTCGGTGAAAACACCGTCGTAATTCTAAGCACTCATATAGTAGATGATGTCAAAGAGCTTTGCACCAACATGGCCATCATCAACCTGGGAACCGTGCTTTATCAGGGAAGTCCTTCTAAAGCTTTGGATGAAATACAGGGTAAAGTGTGGCGCAAAAAGATAGAGAAAATTGAATTGGAACAGTATCAATCCAACTTCACGGTCATCTCCGACAGATTAATTGCCGGAAAACCGGAGATTCATGTGTTATCTGAATCCAAGCCAGATGCTTCGTTTGAAAGCGTAGAGGCAGACTTAGAAGATGTGTATTTCTCACATATCCTTTCTTCCACAAACAAGGAAGCGGTACCTGCTTAATTCCTAACCAAAAAATTTAAAATCATGTGGTTTAAAATATTAAAATTCGAGCTTCAGTACCGTAAAAAGCGGCCAGCTACTTACGTGTACTTTGCTATTTTATTTCTCATGGCCGTACTGACCATGAGCACTGATATCATTCAGGTAGGTGGTGGATCCGGTCTGGTAAAAGAAAACTCCCCTACTACCATTGCTAATATGATGGCAATCCTTTCAGGTATCATGATGATGATTACCTCTGCGATTATGGGCGTTGCTGTTTTAAGAGATTTTGAGCATAACACAGAGTCCATGCTCTTTACAACACCCATCACCAAGTTTGATTATTTACTCGGGCGATTTCTGGGATCATTTTTAGTCGTGCTATTTGTCTTTTCAGGCATGATGCTGGGATTCATGCTGGGCGAACTATTTAATCCGGATAAGGATAAAATGCTGCCTTTCAACCTGTATCATTATTTACATCCCTTTGTGACCATCGTTCTCACAAATCTCTTTTTCTCAAGTGCATTGTTCTTCATCACAGGCGCGCTTTCAAGAAAAATGGTCACTGTTTATGCACAATGGATCTTATTATTTGCGGTTTATCAGATAGCCATCATCCTGACACGAGAAGTAGACAATCGTACGCTCGCAGCGTTAATCGATCCATTTGCAATCCGTACCATAGCCAACAAAATCCAATACTGGACGGTGGCTGAGCAAAACAGCATGGTCGTTCCTATGGAGGGCGTAGTTCTTTGGAACCGCCTACTATGGATGGGCATAGGTCTTATAACGCTTGTTGTAGGTTATTTTTCTTTCAGTTTCAATGTGGTTCGAAAGTCCTGGTTTAAGAAGAAAACAGCTAAAGCAGAAAGCGCATCCAAAATCAACATTACTATTCCTTCGGTGAATTTCAATTTTGGTTTTAGTACCTATTTCCTTCAGCTAAGGAAACAAACGTGGTTTTACTTTAAGACCGTGCTAAAAGGCATTCCTTTTCAGGCAATCATCGCTTTCGGCTTGTTCATAATGATTGTGAATTCCTTTTTCATAGGTAGGGTTTTTGGAACGTATACCTACCCCACCACCTATCTAATGCTGGAATTAATTACTGGTTCATTCGGACTATTCTTCTTGATTATTCTGGTGTTCTATTCCGGGGAACTAGTGTGGAGAGAAAGAGACGTTAAAATCAATCTAATCCAAGATGCACTTCCTATGCCTGACTTCATCAGCCTGGTCAGTAAGTTTCTGGGACTGCAACTCATTTTTGTTGTTCTCAACCTCATTCTTATTGCTTCAGGTGTATTGATACAGGCTTTCAAGGGTTACTACAAATTTGATTTAGCGGTCTATTTCTACACCATGTTCACGGAGACATTCTCTTTCGTGATCCTGTTTTCCTTGCTTGCTTTCTTTGTGCAGGTATTGGTCAATAATAAATTTCTGGGTCACGCGGTAGTCATTGTTTTCTTTATCGCGACAGGCATTCTTGACCTACTCGGGTTGGAGCATAGCCTCTTTCAGTTTGGAAGTGCAAGTCTAGGAACATACTCTGAAATGAATGGTTATGGCCACTTTGTCAAAAGCTTCAGCTGGTTTGATCTTTACTGGTTAGCTTTTAGCATCTTTTTATTTGGAGTGGCAGTGGTTTTTGCGGTGCGCGGATCAGAAGCTGCCATGAAGTGGAGATGGCATATTGGGAAGATGAGGTTGTCACGACCTATTCTTACCTTAATCATTACCACCTTCCTCACTTTTGTCATGTCCGGGTGCTACATCTTCTACAATACGAATATTGAAAATACGTATCGAAACTCGGATGATCAGGAAGCAATTCAGGCGGAATATGAACGAACGTTAAAGAAGTATGAGTTCGTCAAACAACCGAAGATTACGCGGATGAGCGTGAAGTCTGAGCTGTATCCTTATGAAAGGGATTACAGCATGGAAGGCACTTACACACTCAGGAACTATGAGGATCAGGCCATAGACAGCATCCACCTGCAGTTAGGATTGGATGAAGACCTTACATATGAAGAAGTAACTTTTAGCAGACCCACGACAATCGTGGAAAGCTATGATGAATATCGTTACTATGTGCACCTGCTGGACAGTCCGCTTCAGCCGGGTGATTCATTGACCATGCGTTTCAAATACTTCTATGATACCAAAGGGTTCAAGGAGTCAGGTTCCAATACCAGCATTGTCTTTAATGGCACCTTTCTAAATAACTCAAGCTTTCCAAGTCTGGGATACAATGCTGGAAATGAGCTAGGAAGCGACGATGACCGGAAGGATAATGACCTGGAGCCCAAAGCGCGCATGATGGAGCGTGACAACCCCATTGGTCTTAGACAAAACTTCATCAGTGACGACTCGCACGGAATTGACTTTGAGATTGTGATAGGCACAGTACCCGATCAGATTGCCATAGCGCCAGGATACCTGCAGCGAGAGTGGGAAGAAAATGGCAGACGCTATTTCCATTACAAGATGGATCAAAAGATGATGCCTTTCTTCAACATTGTATCTGCGCGATATGAAGTAGTGAAGGATAAAACTACCATTGCAGTGAATGATTCCACAGACAGAGAAATTGATCTGGGTATCTATTATCACAAAGGGCACGAATACAACCTGGAAAGTATGATGAAAGGCATGAAAAATTCCTTCAAGTACTTCTCTGAAAACTTCAGTCCTTACCAATACCGACAGATGCGTATTCTGGAGTTTCCGCGGTATGCTTCGTTTGCTCAGTCTTTTGCCAATACAGTTCCTTTCTCTGAGGCCATCGGTTTCATGGTCAAGGTAGAGGAGGAAGATGATGTAGACGTTACGTACTTTGTAACAGCACATGAGTTGGCACATCAGTGGTGGGGTCATCAACTCTTTCCTGCCAATGTGCAAGGAAGTGCAGTGCTTTCGGAAACCCTATCGCAGTATTCAGCACTTATGGTGATGAAGCAGGAATATCCGCATGAGCACATCAAGGAGTTTTTGAAAGAAGAACTCAACAGGTATCTAAGCGGCAGAACCACCGAGCAGAAAAAAGAAATGCCATTGGCATTGGCAGAAAATCAGGCTTATATCCACTACGGTAAAGGTGCAAACATCATGTATGCTCTTCAGGATTACATCGGTGAAGA
This sequence comes from Ekhidna sp., assembly GCF_965221965.1. Taxonomy (GTDB): domain Bacteria; phylum Bacteroidota; class Bacteroidia; order Cytophagales; family Cyclobacteriaceae; genus Ekhidna. Next base: position 1,062,433 of record NZ_OZ244926.1, on the reverse strand, counting down.
TAGTGTGAATGTCGCATTGAATCGACTCATAAATGATTGGGGGTATGCGTCAATAGAACGAAATGGCAGGTATGCTACCACGATCGATTTAATTGGATACCTCCGGGCAGTTACCCCCGATAGCTTGCAGGGTGTCATAACTGATTTCTTTGATAAAATCATCCTTTATGAAAATAAGGTAGATGAGGCTACATACCGGGAGATGGATGAGAATAAGTATCTGGTGACACTAGACTTAAACACCAAGAAAATGGAATCAGATAGTCTGGGATTCTCCACACAGGTAACTATCAATGATTGGATCGATGTTGGGATTTATTCCAAAGACGAGAAGGGAGATGACAAGTTGATTTACTTGCAAAAACATAGGTTTACCAAGGAAGACAACTCCATAGAAATAGAGGTTAACCAAAAACCCTCTTCTGCCGGTGTAGACCCATTGAATAAGTTGATTGATCGTAATCCGGATGACAACATTAAAAGGGTGTCCTTAACTGAGGAATCCTAAAGCTTGATCAGGGCAACCCTTCTGGGTTGCCTTTATTATTTCCCTCTGATTTTCTTTCCAAAAAATGCAACCCTTTTCATTTTATTTACATCTATAAAAGAAATAAAGTTTAATACACTAATTATTTCATTTACATTTATGAATGAAACTAATTGGTGAAATCACACAATGAAATTAAAATCATATCAATTGGGAGAACTGGAAGAACTCGTTTTGATGATTGTAGCGATCCTCAAAGAAGAGGCTTATGGTGTTAAGGTGATGGATGAGATTGAGCGACAAGTTAACCGAAAGGTAAATATCAGTGCTGTGCATACCGTCCTGGATCGTCTGGAGAAAAAAGGTTATGTCTCATCATACATGGGAGGTGCCAGTGCAGAGCGAGGCGGCCGTCGCAAAAGGCTATTCAAAATTGAAGCTGAAGGGTCCAGAGCCATCGAGTTTGTGCACGAAACTCGTAACTCACTTTACAGCCAGATTCCCAAAACAAGTTTAGGATTTACACAATGAATCAGAAACATCCACCAAAATGGGCCTTACGGTTCCTTCGGTTCTACTGCAAGGATCGGTATCTCGAGCAAATTGAAGGAGACTTGTTTGAACTTTTCGAACGAAATCAATCGAGATGGAAATTTTCGCTCAACACCATACGCTTTTTCCGATGGAGATATTTGAAAGGACTAGAAGATTTTGAACAATTAACCACACTTGCCATGATCAAAAACTATTTAAAAGTAGCAATGAGAACCTTGCTTAGACAAAAGTCATACGCAGGAATTAACATAGCTGGATTGGCAATAGGACTAGCCTCTTGTCTGCTTATCATGATGTATGTATTTCATGAAAGAAGCTACGATAAATTCTACCCTGATGCGGACAGAGTTTTTCGGGTTGCCAATGGAGAAAAAGGTCGGTATACACCAGAACTACTGGCGAGTACCATGATGGAAGAGTATCCTCAGGTAGAGGTGGCAACTCGTATTTCCGGGCTATGGGAGTCGCACTTTAAAATCGGAGAACAAGGTTTCTTTCAGGATGGCTCAGCTTGGGCGGATGAAAATGTATTCAAGGTATTTCAGATGGAATTTGTAAGTGGAGAGCCCGAAAATGCGTTAAAAGACCCTGATAATCTTGTCTTAACAGAATCACTAGCCAATAAATTTTTTCCGGGAGAATCAGCTATTGGGAAAACCATTGTTGTGGATGACAACAATATGAAAGTTACTGCAGTGGTAAAAGATCCACCGAAAAACACACATTTCCCCTTCAAATTCATTGGTCGCGTGTGGGATAATGTGACTGCCAATCAAAACTGGACTGGAAACAATTTTTGGACTTATACCAAAATCCAGGAGGGCGTATCAAAGAATGAAGTAAATCAGAAGTTGGTAGATCTCTATAAGAAATACGTCGGTCCGCAAATGATCGAATATTCAGGTCATGAAACATTTGAAGACCTTATGGTGGATTATCCCGACAGAATTTATGGTTTTACTCTTCATCCACTTGCCAGTATTCATTTGGAAAACCCCCACTTTTCCATGGGTGTCCGTGGCGATCAAAAAAATGTGATTGTATTCTCTTTGGTGGCTTTATTTATCCTTTTGATTGCCTGCGTCAACTACATCAATATGGCTACCGCCCGTTCTGCTATACGGTCAAAAGAAGTTGGTATCAGAAAGGCGTTGGGGTCTTACAGAAAAAATATCATCTCTCAGTTTTTGATCGAATCAACATTGATCACCCTTATCGCTATAATTCTGGCCATTATCATTTCTGCATTATCATTATCATATTTCAATGTCCTCACGGGAAGAGCATTTGAAATGACAGACCTTTTTTCTCTTACCAACCTGATATCCATTTTCGTAATTCTTGTTGTCGTAGGACTATTAGCTGGTGGATACCCAGCCTATATCATATCAAAGTTTACCCCCTTGAAAGCATTAAGAGGTCAAATGCAGCAGGCAGGAAAAAGAGGTCTAAGAAGTGGGTTGGTTGCATTCCAGTTTGCTATATCGATTTTCCTGGTGGCAGCCACTTTTGTGATTTATAAGCAGGTAATGTTTATGCAATCCCAGAACCTGGGAGTGAACACCGAACAGACTCTCATCATAAATAATGGAAGACAGCTTGGAGAAAAGTATGATGTCTTTAAAAGTGAGTTGGAGTCTCTCGCGGACGTCAGCATTGTATCAAGATCGAGTGGAATACCTTTTCATGGATTTGGAGACTGGACCTATCAGGTGCCTAATGAGGACAATCGTCGGGTTAGTCCTAATAATAACTTCGTATCACCTGATTATGAAAAAGTACTTGGTTTGGAAATCATTAGAGGTCGTTTTTTTGAACGAAACAGGGTTTCTGATACAGCATCTGTAGTGATCAACGAGTCGCTGGCGAAAGAATTGGGATGGGACGATCCAATTGGAAAAGAACTAGCCAGACCAGGCGGTTACAGCTATTCGGTTATTGGAGTCATGAAAGATTTCAATTACGCCTCACTTAAAAGGGAAATCTCTCCAATTATTTTCAGGTACGGGCCGGGCAATAACGAAGTTGGAATGTTTCATCAAGCTTATATCCTGGCGAAAGTCAGCACTGGAAATATTCTAGGAACCATGAATCAAGTAGAGGAGGCTTGGAATAAACACGTTCAAGGGTATCCTTTCGACGCACACTTTTTAAGTGATTCATATGAAAAACAATATGAAAGCGAACTAAAATTCGGTCAGGTTTTTACCACGTTTTCCCTTTTAGCTATTCTTATTGCTTTCCTGGGTTTATTTGCTCTAACCACGTTCGTTCTGCAAAAACGATTCAAAGAAATCGCAGTAAGAAAAGTACTCGGCGCTACAGTTCCTTCCCTCCTACGCATGATGATCAAAGACTTTACACGGCTGGTGGTAATTGGGGGAGTAGTAGGGATTGGTGCGGCATTTTACTGGCTAAATGATTGGTTGGAGGGTTATAGCTACCGAATAGAACTAAGTTGGTATCTATTGGTACTTCCAATCATCCTGATCTTAGTACTCACATGGATTGTGGTTAGCGCTAAGTCATACAAAGCTTCTGTGGCCAACCCAGCCAACGCATTGAAAGAAGAATAAACTTTTCACTTCCTGAGCTGATTATTCCTTACTGTCAGGAATGATCAGCTATTAGTATCTTCATGTAAAATCTCAATATGCCTTACAGGATTCAAGCATTTTTCAAATACGTACCTTTCATCCTGTCCATTGGGCTTGCCAATCAGACTGCCGGACAGTTCAACCCATCAGAAATTGAAATCATTAGGGATCAGTGGGGTGTTCCTCATATTTATGCTCCAACGGACGCTCAGGTTTCTTATGGGTTAGCCTGGGCTCACGCAGAGGACGATTTTAAAACAATTCAGCAGATACTACTTGCTGCTAAACAGATGATGGGCCGCTATCAAGGATCTGATGGAGCACCCATTGATTACGTGGTGGGATTGCTCAGATGCGAAGACATTGTAAACGAACAAATAGAAAAAGTAGATCCTGCCTTCATGAAAATTGTGGAGGGGTATGCTGCAGGCATTAATGCCTATGCAGCCAAACACAAAGATGAAGTCTTGATTAAAAGAGCCTTTCCCGTATCTACTAATGATTTATTTAAAGCTTATGTTCTACAGCTAGCAGTTCAGGATGGAGCAGACAGGCTGATACAAAACCTATTTAGTGGACGCATTGATATAATTGATTTTGAAGCTCGTGGATCGAATGCTTTCGCTATCAGCAGAAAGAAAACAATCGGTGATGAAGTCTTCCTAGCCATTAACTCGCACCAGCCTCTGGAAGGTCCGGCGGCCTGGTATGAAGCTCATCTTGTCAGTGACGAAGGGTGGAATATGTTAGGCGGACTTTTTCCCGGAGGACCTGTGATCTTCCATGGAACCAATGAATACCTGGGATGGGCTCATACCGTCAATTACTTTGATAAACAAGACATTTTCCAGCTGGAAATGCATCCGGAAGAAGATAATCTTTATCGCGTAGACAATGAGTGGCTGGAGCTGGAAAAACGAAAAATTAAACTGAAGGTTAAAATTTTCCTGGGAATCAAAATTGGTGTAAAAAGAGATGCTTACTATTCTGAATACGGTCCTGTAGTCAAAAATGAAAAAGGGTTTTTCGCTTTCCATATGGCTGTTTTTGATGAGATCCGAGCCATTGAACAATGGTACAAAATGAATAAAGCCAGGAGCCTTACTGAGTTTAAAGAAATTTTATCTATGACGGCTATCCCTAGCTTTAACATTGTCTATGCAGACAGATTCGATAGTCTTTTTTATGTAGGAAATGGAAAAATTCCAATGAGAAACCTTAAATATGATTGGAATACAACTCTTCCCGGAAATACAGAAGAAACACTCCCGGGAGAATATCATCCCTTCTCTGATTTACCACAGATCACTAACCCATCGTCGGGGTATTTATTTAATACCAATAATGGAGCGTTTAATGCAACTGCATCATCCGATAATCTTAAGTTTGATGATTTCGACGCTACCATGGGATATCGAAAATTTGATAATAACCGCAGCTATCGTTTTATGGAATTAATTGATCAGTATGACAAGCTCGGCTGGGATGACTTTTTAGACATCAAGTACGACGCGACTCTTCCGGACTCACTCGTTTACCGAATTGATCTCAACCCTGTTTTCCGCCTTGAACCTTCACTCGACGACTCTGTAACTCAAGTCTTGGAGATAATCCAAAGTTGGGATAAGTCTGCTCGGGTAAATCAGGTTGGACCTGCACATCTGAATATTCTTTATCGTCACTTGGCCAGTCAGTCAGATAAAATCGACATTAAGAACTTAACTACTGACCAGTATATTCAGGCTTTAAAGTATGTGAAGAAATATCTGTTACATTTCTTTGGGAAAATTGAAGTAACGCTGGGTGAATACCAAAAATTGGTAAGAGGAAATAATGAATATCCATTGGGAGGTTTACCCGATGTTATTGCGGCAATGAATAACAACTATATGGGTGATGGAAAAGTGAGGGGTAGCTCAGGTGAGTCCTACATCATGATGATCAGATATCCTAAAGATGCTCTGCCAATTATTGAGACCGTCAACGTATTTGGTGCTTCTAATCGACCAGGAAGTCCACATTATGACGATCAAGTTCCCTTGTTTCTTAATCAAAAGCGCAAAAAAATGACATTGGATATTGATGAGGTTCGGAAAAATGCAGAAAGGATTTATCATCCTGAATAGCTTTCGAAATAAAGAATTAATCTTTGAAGACTCTCTATTACCAGAACCTAGCAATTATAACAAAAAAAGGATGCCTTTCGGCATCCTAATTAACCACCTGTAGTCACCAAACTAACGTATTACGTATAATATTCCGGTGATTATTCTTCTAGCACAACATCTAATGTCGTTGCGTTTCCTGCTACTATTTCTACATTCTCTACCGTATCAGCTACAAAATCCGTATGCTCGAACACAACAGAGTAAGTACCCGCTTCAAGACCAAGTACAGTGTAATCTCCGGCATTATCAGCTACAGTTCCTGCTGATACTGTATCTGCAGCAATTACTGAAACAGTAGCTGCCACACCCTCCTCTGCATTGTTTGATATTGCACCTATAAGTCTTCCTGAAGTTGAAAGATTTGCAGCTCTTAAAGTAGGTGAAAAGGTGAATCCAGAATATCCTGACTCAGAGCTACCCTGCGGCACAAAAGACTTACTAACATCAAAGTCGAGTAATAAGTCAGCAGAGAGTCCACCCGCTACTTGAACGGCGGGATCAATAAAAATCTTGATTCCTGTTTGTGCTCCGCTTGGCACATTTAAATCAAAAGTTGTTCCGTCATTTAACTCAACGCTTGCCTCAGATACATAAAGCCTTATTAAGTCATAGGTACCAACCGGCACTTCCATATTCACAAGACTAGCTGTTACACCATTGGTTAAGTCAAGAAGGTTAAATGACATTTCATCTTCTGACAGAATGATAAATGGATTACCATCTACTTCACTTTTATTTCTGGCATCAATTTTTGAGATTGTTACATTCGCTTCCGCTACATCACTGGTGGGAAAAGGTGCATCTGTCAGGGAAAGACTCAATCTTCCTGTTGACGTACCTTCAGATGAATCACCACAGCTTACACCAAATAGACCTACCATCACTATCAGCATCAAGGCTGTTAACTTTCTCATATTCTTCATAATTGGATTCTTAATTTTTTTGTTGAAAAGATCTTGCTGTTGTGTATGAAACCGGTCACCTACGGAAATTCCTACCAGGAATACAGAAATAATTTGAAAAAATTATTCTTTGTGTAGCAAAGCGTTGATTTTCATTGAGATAGAGACAATTATGTAAATACCAGAAAGCTGGAAAATAATGGTCACGCTTTTCAAGGGTGCTTTCAGTGATTATTGGAAATGCATAATTCCTCCAATCACCATTGGGGCCTTCAGGATTTTACATTGGTCGATCCATCAAACTAGGTTCGTGATCTACTTCAAATCGGTCAATTTGAATTTGTATTTCATCCACCAAATCATTCAGAAGAAAGGCGTCAATTACCAGCTCTTATCTGTCCTGCGCGAAGCTACTTGACGTATGTGCTGTCCCCTTCCACGCAAGAGTTCCTATAACTTTCTATGGCATCAGTAAGTGCGTCATTCGATTCTGCAGTAAGTGTGTTTCCATTAAAATCGAGCAATGTAACCGGGTAAGTTATTTCCAGGATCTGAGAGTTGTCTGGATCATTAGCTTTTTCCATCAGATGATAAAAAGATTCATCAAGATAAACTTCGATCACGTTTGCGACCTGATTGAGCGTGTCTAATGACGAAATGTTTACAGGATATACAAAATCCACACATTCGATATCAGGATCTTCTCCACCTTCCACACATTCAGCTTGCAACTGCTTCATTTCTCCTGAATTACTCACTTCTACAATGCTGTAGTCAGCCTTGCTTACCCTAACTGGGTAGATTATCTGAAATTGATTAGGGTTAGTTATTTCCTGCTCATATAGAGATTCAAGTGCAGGAATATCATCAGGTGAGTTCAAATCTACTCTTACCCCTCTTACACGAACAGAATAGGGATACATTGCGGTAAGACAACTTGAATTATCCAGGATATTATCTAAGGAGCCGTCCTGTGAGGTGACATCCATTATAGCATGAACCAGATCAGCTTCCAGGTTGACAATTTTACCATCGTCCACAGGTGTTTGTACAATGTTCTTCTCCTCCAGACATCCCAGCAGGATGAGAAATAAAAAAACACTTGCAAATTGTCTTACTACTTTCGCCATTAAATTTGGCCTCAATTCAAAAATACAACCACTAAATAAACAGATTGTAAATAGAAATTCCTACCTCAATCTAAATCAGATTACAAATTAGCCTGTCTAATTAATGAAAGCCGACAAGGAAAACGTATGTGAACAAAAGGTATTCAATGAGCTTTTCAAGAAGCTATCTTCTGACTTGTATCGGTTTTTGTATTACAAATTTGGCCCAGCTAATAACCCAAGGGATATAGTGCAGGAAGCATTTGCTGCGCTATGGCAAAATTGCGAGAAAGTCACAATCTCTAAAGCTAAGTCATATCTTTTTACAGTAGCCAATAACAAGGTGCTAAATGATCTGGATCGTAAGAAGACTGCTCTCACTTATCGAAACGAGAACCCTACGGACAAAGATCATACTGACACAGAAAGCCCCGAATTTGTGATAGAAGAAAAGGAGTACATGAATCGCTTGCAAAAAGCATTAAATGAGCTTTCAGAAGATCAACGGGTCACATTTATGATGAATCGGGTGGAAGGTAAGAAACACAAGGAAATTGCTGAAATTCTAGGTATATCGAGAAAAGCAGTAGAGAAAAGGATTTATAAAGCTTTAGATGTATTAAGAGAAAAACTTGGTGATTTTGACCGATAAGGTAGGAAAAACGGAAGATTACCTGTTTTATAAATATCGAAGGCAAAATGGATGCAGATAAATACATAAAAAAATGGCTTGAAGGCACTTTAAGCGAATCAGAAAAGGCTGAGTTTGAAAAATCAAACGAGTATGAATTTCTGAATCGTCTGGATAATGCTTTAAAGCAGTTTAGAGCGCCTGAATATCAAGTAGACGAAGAGTTACGTCACTTGAATCAATTACCTAAAGCCAAGCCGGCAAAAATGATCAGCTGGCCGACTGCACTTTTGAAGATTGCCGCTATTCTGATTTTACTTTCAGGTCTTACTTTTATTTTTATTACCAATTTTAGCTCATCAGAAGATGTTCAGCAGTTAATCTCTTACGATGATACCTACCAGAGTAAAATTTACTTACCTGACCATTCATCAGTACAATTAAATACTGACTCCAGGATTTCTTTCAATAAGAAAGCATGGAATGATCAACGAAGCATCTCCTTAGTTGGAGAAGCCTTTTTCTCAGTCGAGAAAGGAGAAAAATTCAGCGTAACGACAGCAATCGGAGAGGTAACGGTTCTTGGGACAGAGTTTAATGTCAAAAACAGAGATGAATTTTTCCAGGTTTCGTGTTTTGAAGGCAAAGTTGCCGTTTCATTCGATGGTAAAGAATTTATTCTTGATGCCGGTCAACAAATACAGGCATTTGACAATCAGGTATTCCAAAATGAAATCAAAAAAGGTAAAGGACCGTCTTGGATTAACGGTATAAGTGAATTTGACAGTGTGCCTGTAAAAGAAGTTTTCGCAGAACTGGAAAGACAATTTGACATCTCAATCAGCTATGGAGATGATACTCTTAACCCAGATCGTTTATTTACTGGGGCATTTTCCCACACAAATTTAGATTCCGCCCTGAAATCGATTACTATTCCCTTAAATTTAACTTTTAAGAAGAGTGGTAACACGATTACACTGACTAAAAATTGATATTCCAACGCCTGGTCGTATATTTTTCTTTAGTTGTTCTTTTTTCACTTCAATCCCACAGCCAAACCTCGCCAGAGGTACGGCTATTGGAAGTGCTGAAAGATCTTGAAGAAAGGTTTGATATTACCTTTTCGTATGCTGATGATTTGGTCAAAGATCGAGTGGTTCCTGCAGACTCCTCTTTTACATCAATCAAAGATTGGCAGGACTTTCTCGCCGAAAATACCGGGTTGGTATTCCAAAGAATTTCAGGAAGCATTATTACAATCAGTAAAAATGAAACCTTCGAACCTTATGAAATATCAGGCACAATAACAGATGCGGAAACCACTGAAACAATTCCATTCGCTACAATTTCAACCCGATACAGTTATACCATCAGTAATGAGAGCGGTCAGTATGAGCTGCCCATAAATCGAAATGGCATTGACTCCATATATGTAAGTCACCTGGCCTACATGCCCTCGTCATTTGCAATACCCGGAGTGGCTTCACAAAAATTCAACCTGAATCTGATTCCCAGATTTAAAACGCTCCCGGAAATTGTCGTTAGCAACTACCTCGTGGGGGGTATTTCACGTGGAGTTAGTGGGGAATATGTCTTTAAACCAAAAAATCAGCAAATCCTTCCGGGTTTATCTGAACCCGACATTCTTTTCACCATTCAAGCTTTCCCAGGCATACAAAGTGTGGGTGAGTCAGTGTCTGATATTAACATCAGAGGAGGAACCAACGATCAAAATCTCGTATTATGGGATGGAATGAGGTTATACCAATCAGGACATTTTTTTGGACTTATTTCAGCCTTCAATCCTCACGTAACCAGTCAGGTTACATTGGTTAAAAATGGAACAAGTGCAGAGTTTGGCAATGGTGTTTCGGGTACCATTTTGATGAAATCAGCATTCGATCAGCCTGAAAAAGTAACAGGTGAAGCCGGTAGTAACCTTCTCCATTCAGATGTCAATGTAAAGGTTCCTATTGGGAAAAAGGCGGCTTTTTCGATCGCGGGTAGAAGGTCTTTGACAGATTTTTTTGATACACCTACATTCAATAATTATTTCGATCGGGCCTTTCAGAACTCTCAAATAAGCACCTCTCAATCTTCGGACACCATCCTTCAATCCACCAATGACTTTTACTTCTATGATCTAAATGCAACCCTCAGGTTCAAACCCTCTCCTAAAAATGAAGTGAGAATCAGCGCTATCCACATATTCAACCAGCTTTCATATACAGAAAGTAAGTTATCCAATGACATCCTTCAGGAAAAAATAAGTGAATTAGGTCAGAACAGTACAGCTGGTGGGGTCTTCTTTGATCGTTTGTGGAGTAAGAAAGTAAAGACCTCTTTTAGTAGCTCCCTTTCAACCTATAACCTCAATGCCTTCAATCAAGATATAACTAATGAGCAATCATTCAATCAAAAAAACAACGTTATAGATATTACCTTGTCCGGAAAAGCCAACATCGCTTTGAGTCCACGACATAACCTGAACACTGGTTATACCTACAACGAATCAGCTGTTGGGGTTTCCCTTGTCATAGACAACCCAGCCTTTAGAAATGAGATCCAGGAAGTACTTACCAGTCACATCCTTTTCTTAGAGTCAGACGCCTCGCTTCCAGACGAAAAGACTGATCTGAAAGCCGGGGTTCGCTTAAACTACTACCCGAAACTAAATGATAAATTTATTCCAGAACCACGGGTCTCTGTCAGACATCAACTAGATGATCGCTTTGCACTTGAGTTCACAGGAGAGATGAAAAATCAAACCAAGACTCAAATAATTGACTTGCAAACAGATTTCCTGGGGGTTGAGAAAAGAAGATGGGCACTTAGTAACAATCGTGACATCCCGGTTTTAAGAAGTGGGCAAGTTTCACTGGGAATCAGTTATGAGAAAGCACATTTAATTACCCAGATAGAAGGATATTTCAAAAAAGTAAATAACATCATTACCTCAAGTCAGGGGTTTCAAAATCAATTTGAGGGCATTCGAAGTGCTGGAAACTATGAAACTTATGGTGTTGAAACACTGATTCAGTACACTGGTGGTTCTTACTCAATATGGACCAGCTATGTTCTGGCAAAAAATCAATATAGATTTAACAGTCTAACCCCATCTCAATTTCCTAACAATCTGGACATAACGCATAACCTATTTTTAGGTGGTAGCTATCAAACAGGAAGTCTTGAGCTATCCACCGGAATTTATTGGCGTAGCGGAAGGCCAATTACACGTCCTCTCACAGAACAACCCATCAATGCTGGAAGAATCAACTTCAGTAGTCCAAATAGTGATCATTTGCAGAATTACTTACGAATTGATCTTTCTTCTGTATATCATTTAAAATTAAGTGACCAAACCAAAGCTGAAGTAGGATTCTCAATCTGGAATCTGACCAATCACTCCAACATTATCAATGAATTCTATCAGTTGGGTTCTGAAAATGAAACAATAAAGCTTGTTCGAGAGGCTTTAAAATTTACACCAAACTTCATGGTGAGAGTTTCATTTTGATTAGCTCATTAAAAATCTCGCTGACACTATTTTAGAATCTATATCATCCAAGATCAGGCTATTTATATTATCTTGATAGAATAAAACCAACCAAAATCCCATGAAATCACTTAGCAAAATTTTAGCTGTAGCCATTCTAGCCGCATGCGCGACATCAAAAGATGAAACCCCTGAAGTCCAGAAGTACTCAATCGGACAGTTCTATGAAAATGTAAGTGTGAGCGGCGGTAGCTTCTCTCCCGATGAAAGCAAGCTTCTTATCAATAGCAATGAAACCGGAATTTTCAATGTGTATGAAATAGATATAGCAAGTGGAGAAAAAAAGCAACTAACAAACTCATCCCAAGAATCCTATTTTGGACAATCATATTTCCCAAATGACGATCGGTTTATCTTTTCATTTGATGAGGGAGGAAACGAAAACTTTAAGGTTTTTATGATGAACCAGAAAGGTCAATCGAAAGATTTAACACCCGGAGACAGTGTCAGAAATGGCTTTTACGGATGGAGTAGGGATGAAGAAAGCATGTATCTGATGTCCAATAAGAGAGACCCTCGCTACATGGATGTTTACGAAATGCAGATTTCCTCTATGGATGATGAGATGCCAGTTAGTGAGATTATCTATCAAAACAATGATGGCCTTGATGTAGGCGCAATTTCACCAAATGAACGGTTTTATGCCCTTACCGAAACCATCACCAGCGCTGATGGTAAAATGTACCTCTACGATCGGGAAAGTGGAGAAAAGACCGATATTTCTGTACATGAAGGGGATGCTACTTATAGTCCTCAATTCTTTAGTCTGGATAACAAAAACCTGTACTATACAACCGACGAAAATTCTGATTTTGTATATCTGGCTAAAAGAGATCTGGAATCCGGAGAGGTTGAGACAATATTCGAAACGAACTGGGATGTATGGTACGCATATGACTCCTGGAATGAGAAGTATCGAGTTATTGGCATCAACGAGGATGCAAAAACAGTAGTGAAAATCTTCAACCAGGAAACTGGTGAAGAAGTACAGCTACCTGAAATTGAAGGAGGTAGCATTTCATCTGTAAACATTTCTAAAAGTGAGAATCTAGCCCGACTAATAGTGAGTACCTCTGCATCTCCAAGCAATATTTATGTATACAATTTTGAAACAGGAGATCTGAAAAAACTTACGGATACGCTTAATCCTGAGATTAACTCAGATGATCTGGTTGAGGGTAAAGTGGTGCGCTACGAATCATTTGATGGCCTCACAATTCCTGCTATTTATTATCAGCCGAAGCAAGCATCAGAGAAGAATAAGGTCCCGGGACTAGTGTGGGTGCATGGTGGTCCTGGTGGACAGTCAAGGCTTAATTATTTCGCATTGGTACAGTATCTGGTTAATCATGGATATGCCGTTCTTGCTGTAAACAACCGGGGAAGTAGTGGTTATGGCAAAGAGTTCAATCATCTGGATGATAAAAACCACGGAGATAAAGATTTAAAAGATTGTGTTGCAGGTAAAAATTTTTTCGCATCAACCGGAGTTGTTGATATGGAAAAAGTGGGAATCATTGGAGGCTCTTATGGTGGCTATATGGTAATGGCTGCACTAACTTTTGAACCAGAAGCCTTTGATGTGGGAGTGAATATTTTTGGAGTTACTAATTGGTTGCGAACGCTCAAGTCGATCCCTCCGTACTGGGAAAGTTTCAGAAAAGCACTATATGATGAATTAGGTGATCCTACCACAGAAGATTCGGTAAGACTTTATGAGATTTCACCCCTTTTTCACACCGAGAATGTCACTAAACCTTTAATGGTTTTACAAGGTGCCAACGACGTACGTGTACTGCAAGTTGAGTCAGACGAAATTGTAGAAGGCGTTCGGGCAAGTGGAGTACCTGTGGAGTATATCGTTTTTGATGATGAAGGACATGGATTCCGTAAAAATGAGAATGCAATTGAGGGATATGGACAGATTAAAGAATTTCTGGATCAATATCTAAAAGGTGAAACACCTGTTGATAAAGAATAAGGTCAAGCTGGATCACTTTAAAATTCAATTTTAGACACTTAAAAAGGGCAGGTAATACCTGTCTTTTTTTGACTTTATTTATTCTGATTATTCAACTTTAGATGGTTTTTTTGATCAATGCGTATCCAATACCTTAATTGATAGAAATTAAACTAACTGCCTGCTAATGAATATGAATCATATTTTTCTCAGGGAGCCACAATCTGATAAATTTGAGGAAATGAAAAACGAATAGCATTCAACTAAATCCACCACCCATGTCAGAAAATGAAGATGTAATACCAAGTGTACGATTCAACCCAACGACAGGCCTACTAAAGATCGAGGGCAGGTCTGCAATGCGGGATGTGCAGGACTTTTACCTCCCTATTATCCAGCAGGTTGAAAGCACCACTGTTCCCACATTCATAGTTGAAATAAAGCTGGAGCACTTTGATACCGGCACCATGAAGTGTCTGTTTCAATTAATGAAAACTTTGAAAGGCAAACAAGAGATGGGTGCCATGATCATGGTTCGTTGGTTTAGTGAAAAAGGAGATGAAGATCACAAAGAGCTTGGTGAGGATCTTGAGAATCGATCCGGCTTGAAATTCAATTACGTTAATCATTGAATAGCGTATCCATTTTCACGGTTTTAATCTCCCCATTCAGTTCATAAAAGAAATACTTGCTATCAGGAGAGAAAGTTGGAGTTAGCTCCCACTCTCTCCTTCTATTGATTCTTTTTAGGGGAGTCGGAGTTGTCCACTCACCCTCCTTTCTATGACTGAAATACATAGAAATCTCATCTGAATCAAAGTGGTATCGGTTCAGAATCATAAACTGCCCATCCGGAGTAATTGCTAAATCATTTTCACTGTCAGGAGAATTAAGCTCCCCAACCAAAACAGGCTTTCCGAATTCAGATCCTTGATCTTCGGAGCGGTAAATATCCATTGAACCCAGACCACCAGGTCTATCCGAGTTGAAAAACAAATGCCCTCTACTCGTGATAGATGGATATGACTCGTGATTCGCTGTATTGATTGCTACAAGATATTCAGGCACTCCAAACTCCCCCTCCTGGAATGAGACTCTCCAAATATTCACTTTCTCAGATGGAAGACTATCCCCCTGCGCTGGCCTGTTTGAATTAAAAAATATCCATTTTCCATCGGGTGAAAACACCGGATGATAGTTGTTGTATTTGCTATTAAAAGACACTAGCATTGGGTCTGACCAATGATTTTCTATCCATTCCAACTGATAGATCCTATACAGGTATTTTCCTGTTCTTTGATCCAATTCATCCGAAGGTTTGGAAATCAAAAGAAGTCGACCGGTTGGATGAAAGGCTAGTCCATTGCCAACGGAAACATTTTTTAAGGCTTCAATTTGCTTTACGGATAAGGTAGTACCCGAGCATCCGATTGACCAACTTAGAACTAACAGAAAACCAACCTTATAAACCTTATTCATTCAGCAGACTAAAATCAGATAACGTATTCTTCCCTTTCAAGATAAGGTTTTTCTGATCTTTTATCTCCGGACATTCAGGGAGAAGTTCTACATAAGACAATACTACTTCTGCTGATTTTTCATCGTTCAGCAGGATGAATTGAACCATATTCAATCCCTGTTGGAAATCGAATCCTTCTCTTTTTAAAAATCGCAGATAAGCATTCTCCCTAAGGTCTTGCTCTGTTTCATCGAAGAGATTAAAGCAACCAACCCTCCTATAGACATTCATTCCATTCAGTGTATCCACTGGGAGGTCATAAGTAAACCGGCCTTTTGGATCCAGATGCTCTTCTGCTAGTAAAATGATCATCTCATTCGATGAAAGGAAAGTTGCTGTGGAAACCTTAAAAGGCACTCCATCATGCGATTCCACAAAATCATGTTCACCGAAAGGTTCAAAATCGTTTCGCAACTTAAGACTTATCGAAAGACGATGTGTAGTCGCCACTACAGATCGATCAACAGAAATAAAATCAAAATTAGGTTCTGATTTATTGCAGCTAACCAGAATTAAAACGCAAACAATTACACAACCAAATTTCATGATTTCCCTTCCAGTTTTTTTATTGCTTCCCTGGCGGACGGTAGATCAGGCCGGATACTCAATGCCTTTTTATAAGCGTTGAGAGATTCCTTATCTCGGCCTTTTTTCATTAGTGCCTCTCCATAGCTATCCCAGCAGTTTGCAATATCCGGAAACAATTCCGTATTCAATTTAAAGACTTCAATAGCTGAATCTACCTCCTCATCGAATAGTAGATTGTATCCGATCATATTGAGGATCATATCCTTTGGATCCTGCGGGTGAAAATTCATCGTTAAATCCTCCCAGTTTTTCTTCACAAACTCCGCTCCTTTTTCGGAAAAGGTCTGATAAACATTTTGAACAGCTGGAAGTGAAGGCTTTTGGGGCTCCTGCCCACGAATGATAGCCAGAATTCCAGCTCCCAGGTTCTCCGCTACAACTTCATCCATATTCGCAAACACTAACACTGATATCTTGTCTCTTAATATTTCATAATGCACCGTGTTTGATCCTTCAAACCCTCCGGCATGGCTCATCGCTCCTCCGGTGGTCATGTGTTCCTGATAAAAAGGATAATACATATCCAATCGCCGAGTTTTTTCATCCCAAAGTTTATCTCCATAATGATACGCCCGATAGAATTTGAGCATATCAGAAGTAGTGGAGTAAAAGCCTCCTGCCGGTGTACTGATCTCCTGAAGCTCATCATTATTCATCAACTCACCCTTCATGCTCTTGTAATATCCTACAGCTCTTTTTGGGGTGCTATACTTTTCTGTTAAGTAAGTTTCCTTCATACCCATTGGCTTTGTGATTCGCTCCTCTATCAGATCGAAATAAGACTGTCCGGTTGCCTTTTCTGCAATCAAGCCCAATAGCACATAACCAGCATTACTGTATTCTTGTCCATCTCCGGGAGGAAACATAAGTGGCTGCTTCTTGATATGCTCAAGAGCTACTTCCATGCTCTTCTTTTCGTAAGGTATCTCCCAGTATTCTCTGGTGTGATAATCTGCATATCCAGATTGGTGATTCAATAGGTGTTCGATAGTAATATTTTCAGCTGCCTCTTTCGGGAAACCACTCAAATAATCTCCTAGCTTATCATTCAAGGATAGCCTGCCTTCATTCACAAGCTTCAAAATCAAAACCTTGGTAAAGGATTTGTTCATACTACCAATATCAAAATGGGTATCTAATGTATTTAGAATACCCTCCTCACGATTGGCCAAACCGAAGGCTTTATGATAAACCGGCTTACCATCATCTGCAATAAGTACAACCCCTGAAAAAATATCAAGCGCCTGGTACTCGTTTACCAGCTCTTCTACTTTGGATTCAAAATCTGGAGATCTCAAAATCTGCGCTCCGCTGGACTGTCCAAATCCTGTGAGCGCAGGTAATAGGAAGAAGAGTAAAAATGATCGTTTCATGTCGTTTTTATTTTCAGTTTATTTCAATGCTACGACTTTAGATCATGAACTTTTCATCCATGGTAAGAAGATGCTCAGTGGTGGGACGAAACATTAAAAAAAAGGTATAAACCAAAATGAATAGGTTTAATCACGGCAAAAGAGACATTCATAACATCTTACCTTCAAAACCTGCGAAAGCAGCTATTTTTAAATCATGAATTGGAAGACGATCATAATCCATCTCTTTTTTTGGATAAGTACCGGGTGGTTAATCACCAGCGGGTTTTCTATAGAGCGACAGGAAATGGAAATTATCAATGGAGTGGAACGAGTGGAGACCATCAGAAACGCACAACTCATTTTTAAGCTGATTTTCTGTGTTTTTATATCAGCTATCATTAGCTATATCAATGTTTGGAACCTGAGCAAGCTTAACTCATCTGCACATCGTCCAACAATCATTTCCCGGTCAGTTCTTATCTATCTGGTAGGTCTTGCAGTTTTGGTTATCTCCAACCAATTTTCTAATACACTACGCTTACCTCTAAGCCTGTTAGCCGGCATCACTTTATTTTACTATACTATTTCCATTGCTTACGGACTTACACGTATGTGGATCAAAACGGACCGCAACCAACGCCAGCTACAATTGGAAAAGAAGCAGGCCGAAATCAATCTAATGCGCAATCAACTGCAACCTCACTTTTTGTTCAACGCGTTGAACAATCTGCTTTCTATGGTAGATCAGCAGTCTGCGCCAAAGCTTGCACGTTCTTTCGAGGGGTTATCACAATTGCTCCGCTACGTCATTGACGAAACCAAATCGGATGAGGTAAGCATTCAGCAGGAGATCGATTTTACAAAAAATTACATCTCCCTTCAACTGCTTCGGTTTGAAACAGATGAGGTGAATGTCGATTTACAAGTGAGCGGCGACTATAACAATCAAAAGGTAGAACCTGGTTTATTCATTTCATTCGTAGAAAATGCGTTTAAATATGGGACTGAACCAGAAAAGAAAACTTCTATTGAAATCCGTTTTGATATTAGCCAATCAAATCAAATCTTCTTTTCTACTATGAATGAAGTATTAGATAGTGTGAGCAAAACAGGCAATGGAACGGGTATAGAAACTGTAAGAAAACGATTAGCCCTTGTTTACCCTGAAAGACACAGTCTGGAAATTAAGTCTGAAGATTTATTTGAGGTAAATCTAAAACTGGAAACGACATGAGAGTCATAATCGTAGACGATGAACCCAAAGCAATAGACCTATTATCAGGTTATCTAAACCACTTCAAAGGCGTAGAACTGGTCGGTGCTTTTCGCAATGGACTCAAAGCTTTTGAATTTCTTTCAAACGAAAAGGTAGATGTCGTTTTTCTGGACATTAACATGCCACACATCACAGGTATTTCTTTATCCAAAATGATAGATTCAGACACAAAGGTCATATTTACAACAGCCTATTCCGAGTATGCAGTGGAAAGCTACGAAGTGAATGCTATTGACTACTTGCTAAAGCCCATTTCATTAGAGCGATTTACAAATGCGATGAGTAAGCTGCTCAAAAAAAGTGAAGTAAAAAAAGAGGATACCAATTCTACCATTGCCATCAAAAGTGGAGCATCTACGTATCTAATCAACACGGAATCCATTCTGTATCTTGAAAAAGATGGCAACTATATGACTTATCATACCTCCAATGAAAAAATCATTGCACGGGAATCGGTCAGTGAAGCATTGAGTCGTCTGCCCGGTTATTTCATGCAAGTGCAGCGCTCCTTTATCGCTAATACAAAAGCGATAACCAAACTGAATAATGATACCATTTACATTGGAAAACAGATAATTCCAATTGGAGCAAACTTTAAGGAAAGTGTCTTTAAAAAACTGACGCTATAAAAAAAGCCCCACTTTTCAGCGGGGCTTTATATTTTATCAACTGTTACTTAGTCATGTGTGCCCTGCACAGTCACACCAAATTGTTTCAATTCCATTGACATGCTGGTTTTATCACCACTATCTTCAAATTTGATAACGACCTGACCATCGAGTGATTGCCATGTATCTTCATTTGGCAAAACAACCATGTTCATTCCGGCGGCAGGTATTTTCACTTTTACCAGACCCTCTTCCTTTTCCATTGTTGCACTGATATTAAAGTTGGCAATGGTATAAGACCCAAGAATTGATTCCGGTACTTCTACGCCCGCCATTCGTTCCTGAAGTGACGGATAGAAGTTATCTGTATCATCAAGGTCAGGAACACTGGCATTTACGGCTATGGTTTCAATCTTTTTGTATTCAGGAATGGATACTACAAACTCATTCTTGCCATAAATTTCTTTACCTGAGAGAGTGGTTTCATAGTCTGTTCCATCATTATATTTCACCTCTACTTTCACCGGCACAGGTCTGCTACCTGCATTAATAACCGTAAGCTTATCTTTCTTGATTCCCCCTATCTTTAGATCCGGAGCACCAAATTCAAAGAACCAAGGCTTCCACAGCCAGCTTAGGTCTTGTCCACTGACATCCTCCATGGTGTAAAAGAAATCATAAGGAATTGGAGACTTAAGTGCCCATCTGTTGATGTACTCCTTGTACGCTTTGAAAAACACTTCATCACCCAAGTGCTGGTGAAGCATTGAGTAAATAAATGCCGGCAATGGGTAAGCAGAATATCCATAGTTGGTGCCATCCATGAATTGAGAAGACGCAAATAATGGCAAGTCTTCATACTGTCCCTGCATCCCTCCTACACTTCCTTTGAAAGTAGTGAAAAGCGGAGAGTCATCATTTTGGAAAAATCGATTCGTCACCAATGAGGTAATGTAATCTGCCCAACCTTCATCCATCCAGGCAAAACGTCTTTCATTGACACGCACATACATTGGGAAGTACATGTGGTACATTTCATGGACGGTAACCCCCAAACCAGGGCCGCCATTGTAGGCCATCATTGGAAACTCCATTCCACCCCCTCCTAGTCCAATGAAGGTGGTAAATCTTGGGTACGGATAAGGAACACCCGGAATATCTTCGGAGAAGTGCTTCATGGTCTTCTGCTGATTTGGAGTCATAGCAGCAAAAGCTTGTGGGTTACCCATGGGATATACTGAGCTAATCAAGACGTCTTCTCCATCTACTTTTTGAGAGGCTGCATTCCACTCATAGTGGTCACTCATCGCGAAGGCGAAATCCGGTACTTCATCGGCCTTAAAACTCCATATCCCTGACTTGTGTGAGAAGCTATCATTTAGATCATCACCTCCAATAATATCCATTGGTTCAGTCGCAGTAAGTGCCGTATTGTAGCGCTCCAGAATTTCCTCATTGAACACTTTGTCCGGGTTCTGTAGGACTCCAGTCGCCCAGATAGTGAATGAATCAGGAGCTGTAAATTCCACATTGAAATTTGCCAGGTTATTATAAAACTCCGTTCTAAACGTGTAGTTCTGTGTATCCCAGCCAAATACATCGTCATAAACGGCAATTTGTGGATACCAATAGGCCACAAAAAATGAAGTACTGTCTGCCACCCCGGTTCTTCGGTTGGTGTAAGGAATAACTGTTTCCCAGTTTATTGCCAGATCAATGCTTTCACCGCTTTTCACTGGCTCTTCCAGACGGATAAAAAGGTTAGTTCCATTTCGGGTTACAGATCGGCTGTCAAGATCAATTGAGTCGCCTCGTACTTGCACCATGTTTAATGTCATCCCGTCATTTACATCACGATCATCGATAGTGGTGAGTCGGGTGTTTCCCTTCTTATATACATCATTGTATAAACGAACCACAATAGCCGAAAGATCATCCGGACTATTATTTTGATACTTGATGGTAGACTTTCCATTGATCCCACGAGTTTCTGGATCTATGGAGGCTTTGATATCATAGTCTACAGTGTTATGCCAGTAATTAGGTCCCGGCTTTCCATCATAAGATCTGGTTCCTTTTTCGTATGCTTGTCGCATCTCCTTTGGCATGAAGAATCGCTTCTCCTGAGCCATCAAAGTGACACACAGCATGAGTGTGATAAGTGAAAATACTTTTCTCATAGTGATTTGATTTTTGAATAAGATGATGCGCAAAGAAAAGAAATTGTTGCAGGAATGTTGGTACCGTTTATGGAAACAGTTATTAACCGACTAAATAATCCTTGGCCTCTTCCAGGTCATCAAAGACCTTAATGTTGCCTCCAACCATTTTTGTGTAAGCTTTAAGAATCAATTTTTTCAAGCCCTGTATACCTACAAATGCTCGTCTCTCTGCTTTGTCTTTAAAGTAGGTTCGACCGTATTCTTTCATCTTAGAGCTTACGACCGCATTCACAAATGCACCATCTGAGTTTACCAGCACAAGTAACTTCCCCGGAGCTTCAAGGTACGCCATTTTGGTTTCCTCTAACAATTCTAACGATTGCTTCTCTGATTTAGATTCTGTAAGATCCACATACAAAATCTCCTTCCCTTTATGAGTTATGTAGCTTACCGGCATAAAGATGGATATTGTTTGCCTATAAAAGTTAACAAGAAAAAACGAATATTCACTTAATCAGTGATTATCCTAAACCCTAAAAAGCCTCGCTCACTCCTATGTAAATCCCAGTCTGCCCACCTCTTCCAATCCCTATATCCAATCTAGCATTAAGTTGCTTGTTGGGTATTAACGAGAGACGCCCACCAACACCGGCAATGTATTTAAGCTCCGAAAAGTTAAAATCACCAGGGCTATAAGCAACATCTCCTACTCCTGCAAACACAGTCATCCCGAAACGCCAGAAAAGTGGTCTGCGATATTCAACTTGCGTATACATCATTTGCCGATCGCGATAAAGACTCGCATTGGAAATTCCTCTCAGACGTTCATCTCCACCTAACTGAGATAGCTTGTAAAACGGAACGTCTGTTCCAGAGGTAAACTGTGCCCGTAACTGAAAGGCCAGAATGTGCTTTTTATCCTTTAGATTAATGAATTTCCGTGCATCGGTGATATAAGTGGTGTAGTTAAAATCTCCGGTATTTAAGACAATACGACTTGAAATGAAGTATCCGGAAGATGGATAAACGGTGTAGTCCCGGGTATCATATCGAAATGCAGGACCAGCCCCAAAGAGATTTCCTCCATTAATCCCAACAGGATTTTGCGCTTCTAATAAACCCCCTACTTCCGTATTAACAATACTGGTGAAATGTGCATCATAAGCTCCACCCACAAACACTTTCTCATTAATTGGTATTAGGTATTGTCCCTCAACCTGAAAAAAACGATTGGTGTACTGCTCGGAAATATCAGGATCATTATCATTTCCTATACCAAAGTATGAATCAGGAAAATTGTAATACCGAACAGCCGTATTAAGATTTTGTCCCTGAGGAAAATAATAGTCCAGATTGGCTACTGCTATCGATTGCTTTTTGAGGGTGTAAACAAAGTAGGGAGTAAGTGTAGATTGTCTTCTGAAACCTGATTCAAAATCATCTGTATTGTTCAAAACCCAGATTCCTATCGCACCAAGTTGCAAATCTGTCTCAGGGGCGTAGCTGATTACAGGAAATACCACAAATGAGTTCTTCTTAATAGTCGTATCAGACTCTTGTGCATGTAAGAGTAATCTGCAAATAAGAAAAATAGAAAATAAACCTTGTCTCACTATTTTATTCTTGCACCTCCACAATCATTTCAATTTCCACAGCTATGTTTCTTGGAAGCGAACCCATTCCCACAGCTGCTCGCGCATGCTTACCACGCTCACCAAATACCTCCACCATCGTATCAGAAAACCCATTGATCACTTCCGGTTGATTGCCGAAATCCGATGTGCAGTTTACCATCCCTAACACTTTCACAATTCGAACGACTTTATTCAGATCACCAACTTCGGCTTTTAAAGCTGAGAGCTGAGCGGCTGCTACCAGCTTTGCTGCTTCATACCCTTCCTCCACAGTCAGATCGGCTCCTACTTTACCGGTTACATACCCACCCTCAGGAAGATTGGGGCCTTTACCTGCCATAAAAACCAGATTACCTGTTCGAACTGCATTCACATAGTTGGCCACCGGTGCAGATGGTTCTTTAAGTTCAATGCCAATAGATTTGATTTTTTCCTCTACATCGTAATCATAGAGCTCAATAGTCTCAGAAGCATCGCTAACCTCTTTTTGCTGAGGCTGGTCACATGAACTGATCAGAAGAATGGCCAGAATGAAAAAAAAATGAGTTCGCATAGTTGTCAGGTTTAATTCGCGCATGAAGTTACATGACAACCGCGAACTCATCGATTGGATTATGCTACTAAATCAAAATCCAATCAGCATAGCTAGTTGAAAGCTTCAGCGAGTTTAACAAGGAATCAAATAAAAAAGCAGTGCCGTTTTCGATAGCACTGCTTTGTTCACTTTTTGTATACTGTTTCCAGTCTATTGCTCCCGGATCGCTTTGAACTCAGATCCTTCTTTCCACTTGGGCCAGTCATTCGAGTTGGCAACTTCTAAACCTACTTTCATAAGTAATTCTCCATCCAGTGCCATACCATCAAATGTCCAATAATCCGGATTGTATTCATCCTGCGGTCGATGATACTGTGTAGAAAGATACACCTGGTTCAGGCTGTCCACATAGTCCACACCTTTGGTCATGTGCTCATATCCACCCGATGCATACAGCGCTGGAATGCCCACTTTGGCAAATTGAAAATGATCCGAACGGAAGAAGTATCCTTTTCCCGGATCGGGATCCGGCATGATGTATCGCCCTTGCTGCTCGGCCACCTTTTGCGCAATATCTTCTAATTCAGATTGGCCATAGCCAACAACTGTAAGATCTTTCATTGGACCCCATGCGGTAATACCATCCATGTTGATGTTGGCGACTGTTTGAGATGGTGGATAAACTGGGTTTTGAGCGTAGTGCTTTGACCCCAATAAACCTTGTTCTTCGGCCGTTACCGCCAGAAAAACAACTGAGCGTTTTGGCTTAGTTTCCATTTTTGACATGGCTTCAGCTATTCCAAGCATGGTCGCTGTGCCGGATGCATTATCATGAGCACCGTTGTAAATGCTGTCACCATCAATCTCCTGACCAACCCCCAGATGGTCCCAGTGAGCTGAGTAAATGATGTACTCATCCGGTCGCTCAGATCCAGTGATTTTTGCAATTACATTTTGAGACTGATCTCGCTTGATTTTATTTTTCACAGAAACTGAGGCATTCAATCCCAGACTGAAAGGTTTGAAATCTTCGCTTCTGGACATTTCTGCATAATTAGTCATATCCTGACCGGAAGCTTCAAAGATTTTGATCGCCGCGTCTCTTGTGATCCACCCCAACACATTCGGCTGGTAATTTTCCCCGGATTGATCCAGATACAGGCTCGCCCCCGACCAGGAGTTCCGAACCACCAACCATGGATATCCGGCCGGTACCGTTTCATGGATAATCAGGCATCCGGCAGCTCCCTGTCTGGCGGCTTCTTCATATTTATAGGTCCATCGACCATAGTAGGTCATGGTCTCTCCTTTAAAAAAAGTAGAATCTCCAGACGCAAATCCGGGATCATTTACGAGAACCACGACGGTTTTCCCTTTCACATCTAACCCCTCATAATCATTCCATCCATACTCCGGAGCAACCACTCCATAGCCAGCAAAAACAAGCTCTGAAGCATCCAGTGATGTTTCTTCCACAACACGTTCAGTATAAGCGACAAAATCCTCAAGCACATTAAGCTCAACTGTTTGTCCATTCCCTTCAATGGTCATTGTCTCAGAAGGTATGGCCGTTAATTCCACCAATGGAACTTCCTGCGTAAACGAGTTTCCATTCCCTGGCTCCAATCCATAGGCTTTAAACTGATCAACCAGATAATTGACAGTCTTTATCTCTCCCTCCGTAAAGGGCTTTCTTCCCTGAAAATCGTCAGATGAAAGTACTTGAATGTGTGCCTTTAATGATTCCTCTGAAATTTTCACTTCAGAAGTTTCTGAAGCTGGCTGGCAGGCAAACAACGCAGCAAATAACAGAATTAATAGATTTTTATTCATAGTCAGGTATTTTTCTAGCCTGCCAATTTAAATCAAATTCAAGAACACAAGAATCTTCTTAACTTCGGAGTTACTAACCAGACGCAATTAAAATCATGATGAAAAAAATCTTAAGTATCGGTCTTATTAGTTTAATGATGAGCCAATGCACTACTCCTGAGAAAAAACAGGAAGAAGCTTCCGCCGAGGCTTCTCCTATGAAAGCCAGGGTTGATATTTATAAAAACGTCAAACTCACAACTGATATCAGTCAGCTGAGTGAGAGTGAAAAACAAATGATCCCGCTGATGATTGAGGCATCCAAAATCATGGATGAACTCTTCTGGTATGAAGCTTACGGTAAAAAAGACTCACTTCTGGCCTCATTGACAGATCCCGCCACTAAAAAGTATGTCTACATCAATTACGGCCCGTGGGACCGGTTGGCTAACAATGAGCCATTTATTGAAGGGGTAGGACCTAAACCGGATGGTGCCAATTTTTACCCGACAGATATGACTAAGGAAGAATTTGAAGCTGCTGATCTGGAAGATAAAACCAGCCTTTATACTTTCATTCGAAGGGATAATGATGGCAACCTAAAGGTGGTACCATACAATGAGATGTTTGCTGAGCAAGTACAAAAAGCATCGGGTCTCCTTAAGCAATGTGCTGAATTAGCGGAAGATGAAGGATTAAAAAAGTATTTATCACTCAGAGCAGAGGCGCTTCTAACAGATGAATATCAGCCGAGTGACATGGCCTGGATGGATATGAAAACCAACGGACTGGATTTTGTGGTTGGTCCGATTGAAAACTATGAGGATAAACTTTACAACTACAAAGCTGCTCATGAAGCGTATGTCTTAGTGAAAGACAAAAGCTGGAGTGAACGTTTAGCTAAATATGCAGACTTCCTTCCCGAGCTTCAGGCTGGCCTACCAGTTGCAGCTGAGTACAAAGCTGAAAAGCCCGGTACCGATGCAGACCTCAATGCATATGATGTGGTTTACTATGCTGGAGATTGTAACTCAGGTTCCAAAACGATCGCCATCAACCTGCCCAATGATGAGGAAGTACAGCTGGCAAAGGGCTCACGAAGATTACAACTTAAAAATGCAATGCAAGCCAAGTTTGATCACATTCTGGTTCCTATTGCAGATGTATTGATTCACCCGGATCAGCGCAAGCATATCACCTTTGACGCATTCTTTGGAAACACCATGTTTCATGAAGTCGCTCACGGCCTGGGAATCAAAAACACCATCAATGGAAAAGGGACAGTTCGAAATGCATTGAAAGAGCACTCATCAGCCTTGGAAGAGGGAAAGGCAGATATTCTGGGACTCTACATGATCACCCAGCTTCACGAGAAAGGAGAAATCGAAGGTGACCTAAACGATTATTATGTGACTTTTATGGCAGGCATTTTCCGTTCTGTTCGTTTTGGTGCCGCAAGCTCACACGGAAAAGCCAATATGATTCGATTCAACTTTTTTAATGAGTATGGAGCTTTCGCTAAAGACGAAGAGACAGGCACATACATGGTGGATTTTGATAAGATGAAAGAAGCAATGAATGCCCTTTCTGAGAAGATCCTGACGCTACAAGGAAATGGCGATTATGAAGGAGTTGCTCAATTAGTAGCTGAAAAAGGAACGATCGGGGAGGTATTGCAAGCTGAACTGGACCGTCTGTCTGAGCAAAATATTCCGGTTGATATTGTATTTGAACAAGGCGTGGAAGTATTGGGTTTATAATGAATAAAAAGGACATCAACGGACATCCACATGTGGCTTATGAACGAGATGTTTATGAGCTAAGTGAAGCTGAATCCCGGGCCAGGGAGTATTACGAATGGCTGGATACGAGAAGAACTGTTCGCGATATATCCGATAAGCCTGTCAGCAAGGAACTGATTGAAAGCCTGATCATGGCAGGATCGACAGCACCATCCGGGGCACATAAGCAGCCGTGGACTTTCTGTGCTATTTCAAATCCTGAAATCAAAAAAGCCATCCGGGAAGCGGCAGAAAAGGAGGAGTACGACAGCTATCATGGACGAATGAGTGAGCGCTGGTTGAGAGACCTGGAGCCCATTGGAACGGACTGGAACAAACCTTTTCTGGAAGAGGCTCCCTGGTTAATCGTGATATTCAAACGTGTATTTGAAATGATAGATGGAGAGAAAAACAACAATTACTATGTAAATGAATCAGTAGGAATTGCCTGTGGGATGACCATTTCCGCCATTCATAAAGCAGGGCTAGTCACTTTGACACATACACCCTCACCGATGAATTTCCTTACCAAGATCCTCAACCGACCAGACAATGAACGCCCATACCTTCTCCTCCCCATCGGGTATCCTAAGGATGAAGTATATGTACCAGATCTGGAAAGAAAGCCTTTAGAAGATGTGGCGGTGTTTTATGAATGATTGGCAGGATATTGAAGTAGGTTGGCAGAATTGGTAAAATTCTCCCTCATACCTTCACTATGAAATCCACCTAATCACGCATAGCACCGTGGGTAGAAGTAAGCTCCTTTGATCTATTCAAGGGAGCTTTTTTTATAACTTTAGTTCATAAGCGTTACCACCATGTTAAAAAAACCAATTGTCCTGATCATTGCGCTGATCTCATTCATTTCATCTGATGCTCAGTTGCGTCATTTTCTGGACAGCCTAAAAAACGATTTGGAAACCGTAACCGATGACTCCCTTCGATTTCGCGTACTGGATGAGCTGGCATGGACTTACAAACGAGTGGATGCAGATTCTGCTTTGATGTATGCCAATCTTGAAATAGCGGCAGCCAATAAACTTGACAATGAGCTGTTTCTAGCATTTTGTTACTCAAACATCGGTGTGATTAAGATGGAAAACAACCTGGATGACCAGGGAGTCAAAGATCTAAAAAAAGCATTGAGCATCAATCAAGAGTTAGATGACAAACGTGGAATTGGTTCCAACTGTAATAATCTGGGAAATGCATTTGAAAACCTGGGAATGTATGATTCAGCCATCTACTACTACGGTATATCCATCAATGCCAAAATGGACGCAGGGAATGAAGCCTCAGCTGCCAGCACCATGAGTAACCTGGGGCTGGTTTATATGAGACTAGAAAATGCAGAGAAGGCTATGGAATATTTTCGATCAGCCAGAAAAATTGTCGGGGACGAGAGTAGACGTGTCAATGGCATCTTTAATAATATGGGCATTGCTTTTTCGAAGCTGGGGCAAAGCGATAGTGCCAGGTATTACCTTAAAAAAGCACTTGGAAACTTCCCAATTGAGGGTAATGAACTACAATATGCCAAAACTTACGGCAACATTGCTGAAAGCTTTCAGGATGATAAAATGTACGATTCTGCATTGTACTATGCTAATCGATCCCACGAGCTAAAAAAGGCATTCGGTGAGGGGATCACACTCACCTATTCAGGAATTACGCTTTCTAAAATTTATAAGGAACTGGGTGATTTTATAAAAGCGAAAAAGTATGCATCAGAGGCAGTGACGATTGCCGAGCAGTACAACAACCCAGAACGACTGACAGAAGCAATCTGGACGCTTGCTGAGGCAGAATTGAGCTTGAAAAATTATGAGGTAGCTTCCACATTATATAGAAAATATAATACCATAAGAGAACAAATAACCAGTGAGGCCATTCTTCAAGCTGCAGAAGAAGCAGAGGCCAAATTTCAGAATGAATTAAAAGAAAAAGAAAATCAATTATTGAAAGAGGAAGCGGCTACACAGGCCCAGCAAATTCGTTTTCAGAATACCATCATCATTTCAATTGGAGCCATCATTATTTTGCTGCTGATAATCGCGATCCTGCTAAGAAAACAGCTCACCGAACGTAAAAAGCTACTCAGCAAAATCGAAGCGCAAGCTAACAAGCTAAAAGAGCTGGATGAGGCCAAAACTCGATTTTTTGCCAATGTTTCACACGACCTTCGATCGCCACTGACACTTATTTTGGGTGCCTTAGATAAGATCATCGATCGGGATTATGAAATCATGGACAAGGAGTCGAAAGAACTCCTGGATCTGGGAATGAAAAACGGAAAACGATTGCTTTATCTTGCTGACGAAATAATGGACCTGACACGTCTGGAAGAGGGGAAAGTCAAGCTGGAGCTTCAATACGTAAAGATTGTGCCCTACCTGCGATTGCTCACAAAAATGTTCAGTAGTGCTGCAGATATTAAATCCATTGAACTCCGGTTTTCCAGTCGTGCAGAGGACGAAACCACCTTACAGATTGACCCGCATCAGTTTGAAAAGATCATTTACAACCTGCTTTCTAATGCTATCAAGTTTACCCCGGAAAATGGAAAAGTAGATGTGCAGCTCAGCACCGATAAACATAACCTTGAAATTAGTATTTCCGATTCTGGTCCCGGTATCCCGGAAGAAAACCTTGAATACATTTTTGACAGGTATTACCAATCTTCCGAATCAAAAACCTCTCATGCCGGAGTTGGAATCGGGTTGGCACTGGTGAAGGAGCTTGTAGAACTGCATGGTGGTACCATCCGTGCGGCCAGCGGAAATAATGGATCTGTTTTCACAATCCAGTTTCCTTTCAAGAAAAGTGATTGGGTATCAAAAGCAGTCGTACCTGAACGATCCCTTGATGTCGTGACCAGAAACTCTTTATGGATGGACCTTCAGGATGAAAAAGAACGACTACAGGTTCCCGGGATCAAAACACCGAAAGAGGATGCTAAAGCGGTTCTCATAGTCGAGGATCACCGCGAATTGAGGAGTTATCTTAAAAGCATCCTAAGCCCGGAATTTCGGGTATTCCTGGCTGCAAATGGTACCAGTGCCCTGGACATACTGCAATCAGAGAAAATTGATTTGATTGTTACGGACTTGATGATGCCATATATGGACGGGTTTGAGTTGGTGGATCACCTGAAAAAAGACAAAGGGTTTAAGAAGATTCCTGTGGTGGTGGTCAGTGCCCGAACGGATAAGAAAGAAAAAATTGACCTGATTTCGAAAGGTGCTGAAGACGTGATCAGTAAACCATTTGATAAAGAGGAGCTGATGATTAAAATACAAAACATCGCAGGCCGTGATTGGGACAGCAATCAATCCCTCTCAAAGCTATATGGAGAGACCGCTGAATCTTTCGAAAAGAACATCATGCATCGATTGGAGCAGCTTATCATCAAACGTATTGATGATCCTCACCTCTCTGTGCTGGATCTTGCCGATGAGATGGCTGCCAGCGAACGAAAAGTCTATCGAATGATCAAGAAAATCTCCGGACTGACCCCCTATGAATTAATCAAGGAAGTCAGGTGGCAATACCTGGAAAATTATTTACAAAACAATTCCGTTCGTACAGCCACGGAAGCCGCACAATTAATTGGAATGAGCAATGCCAGCTCGTTTTCCAATCAATTTGAAAAACGATTTGGTCACCCATTCAAGGAAGTAATCAGCTAAATGATCACCAATTGCTGATTAAGTGATGTGTATCCTCCTCGGACAATACATCCCATTTAATCGACTCCTTTTTCTTCTCATACAAACCCCTGAACCTGGAATGATCCATTGGATCCATACCAAGCAAGTGGTCGGTATTGAAATACCTTACAGCTCCATCACGAATCCGGTGATGAAAGCTTCTGGGGTGCACCCGTCTTTTTTCTGCGACATACATGACTTGATCGTTTTAGTGGTATGAAAATCTCCATTTATCATCATAAAAAATATGACGCTCATCAGGCCGATAGCTGATTTTGATTAAAAAAAGTGTGCATAGCCTGATAAAAACAGATTGACAGGATTTGTAACCACATTGGCAGGATTTAGAAATTAAACCTTTTCATCTTCGATGTATCAAAGTCACTTAAACACCACTGCCATGACACAAATACTTTGGTACAACAATTCACTCAGCTCCTATCAGTTTGGTACCTGGATAGATTATAATCAGCAGGTTGCTTTATGCAGAAATCCCAATGAAATCCTTCCGCTTGAAAGATTCAATGACGCATCAGAAAGAACGCTCAGAAAGATCGTGCTGGAACTAAATAAATGCAGACCGAAAATATTAAGGTAATCCCCTGACTAGGGATTTTTGACTATAGCTGGTTGACACCCCTGACACTCTCGTCAGGGGTTTTTTATTTATATCTTTGATGCAAACCCGACTCGCATGAAAATTTCGATATCATTACTTCTTCTGCTGCCCCTTGTGGCCTTCTCACAAGCAAAAACTGCAGAAGAGCTACGCTCAAAAGACTTAAAAAAATATGCAATCAAATCGGCGGATATCACCTATGAAATTTCTGGTGATGCAAAAGGCGAGGAACTGATGGTGTTTACCCATTATGGGTGGACCAGCCTGAAAAGACAAACAATGACGTTTGAGCTTTACGGAATTACCAGCACCCAATCCGTTCATGAGGTAACCGATGGGGATTTTATCTATCGCCTAAACCCTGATGACTCAACTTACAAAGTGCGAAAGGATTTTAAATGGAGCCAGCAGGCTTCTTACAAAACTCCGGATCAGGTATCTGAGGCTATCTTGTTTTCCATTGGGGGAAATCAGCAATCTGATTCTACCCTGATGGATAAAAAATGCCAGGTGTGGACGTTTGAAGGCAAAGCCATCCAGGAGTTATGGGTATGGAATGGTGTGGTTTTAAAATGGAAAGCTAAACTGGGCGATCGTAACATTGTGACGACTGCCACCTCAATCAAATTGGATGTAGAACCTAACCCGATCCTATTTAAAATTCCGGGATATTATAATGAACAGGAATAATGCCTGAAATTTCCAGATTCTTTGGAATAATTATTTACATGTATGGGTATGATCACAACCCACCACATTTCCATTTTACTTATGGTGAATACAAAGGTATTATGTAT
The DNA here is from genome assembly GCF_965221965.1 of Ekhidna sp. Taxonomy (GTDB): domain Bacteria; phylum Bacteroidota; class Bacteroidia; order Cytophagales; family Cyclobacteriaceae; genus Ekhidna. The sequence continues at coordinate 1,030,069 of NZ_OZ244926.1, read as the reverse complement.
ATAAATGATGGTGTCGTTGAGGGAAAGGTTCCAACTAAAATTGTGAAGAAGGTCGCCACGTGGCTTGAATTACACCGGGCAGAGCTTCTCGCTGATTGGGAACTTTCTCAAAAGGGTGAAGAGTTATTTAAAATAGACCCATTAACTTAGAGATATGCTACAAATAGTTGACGTGGAATATATTGAAGGCCATACACTAGAAATTCATTTTGATAATGGAGATACAGGTATTGTGGATTTTGCAAAGCTATTGAATGGTAAAATATATAAACCGCTAAAAAAGGTTGAGTTATTCAAACAATATGGTCTTAAAAATGGCACATTGGAGTGGGTTAATGGTGCAGATTTTGCACCCGAATATCTGCATAAACATCTTAGAACCAAGCTTGCTAAAGCTTAAGAAATGCAAAAACTCTTTCTTATCATCTCCTCTATCTCCGGCATGTTGGCCGTGGCTTTGGGTGCGTTTGGTGCACATGCATTAAAAAACAAACTACAATCCGAAGGAACACTGGACACCTACCAAACAGCCGTCCAATACCAGTTTTACCATACACTTGCTTTGTTAGCAATTGCTTTTCTGATGACCAAATACCAAAGTCAGTGGCTCAATTATGCCGGTTACAGTATGACGTTTGGTATCCTGATTTTCTCCGGATCATTATACATCCTTTGCTTCACCGGAATGAAATGGCTGGGCGCCATCACCCCAATCGGAGGTTTGCTGTTTATTGCCGGCTGGGTGTGCTTGCTGATGACAGCTTTGAAGTCCTTGTGATGTCATAAAGTTTGATTCCATATTTCTTTATTTCAAGTCATGCAGAATTTATTTCAGCATCCATTTAGAATAGACCCTGAAACAAGTTCAGGGTGACACAAGTATTAATGAACTTTTTCTTAATATCTCTTACGGACTAAATTGAAGAAATGAAAACCAAAGAATGCCCATCATGTGCGATGGAAGTAGAGGCCTCCTCAAACGTCTGCCCGATCTGTCAGTACGAGTTTGCCGAAACTAAAACCAGTTACAAGTGGATCGCTATTTTACTTATAGTGGTGATGCTGCTGTATCTGCTAGTGTTTTAGTAGTGTCGTTTAACACCCAGAGAGCGGTGCAAGCAGCATAAAACCTAAACCGCCTCGGTTCGTATCGTCACAAAACGAAATGCATATTGGTTTGTGGGGACACAAATCATGGACAGGCTCTACTCTACCACATGAATCTTCATCATGTTCGTATGCCCTTGCCAGTGCTGTGGCATAGAAGCCGTGTTAATGAAGATATCACCTTTTTTCAGGTTACCTGTTTCTACCAATCGTCGCTCCATCTGTTCCAGCGTCTTATCAATGTTTTCCTGTGAATCGTAATAAAAGGTTTTCACTCCCCAAACCAGACACATCTGATTGAGCAGTCTTTCATTATTAGTGAATAAGTAGATTTCTGATTTCGATCGATGCATCGCTGTTCGGAAGCCCGTATAGCCCGATTTTGTCATGCAGACCAGTGCTCGCGCATTCGTATTTTCTGCCAAGCGACAAGCTGCACGGATTAACAGGTCGTTCATCCGAGTGCTGGACTCGAATTGCTTGTCATAGTATTTATTATAGATTGAATCTGCCTCCGTTTCCACTGCCTTGATCGTCTCAGCCATTTTTTGTACGGCCTCTACGGGATATTTCCCGGCAGCAGACTCGGCAGAAAGCATCAGGGCATCTGCTCCATCCATCACCGCATTCGCAATGTCATTCGTTTCCGCTCGGGTGGGTCTTGGATTCTCGATCATACTCTCCATCATCTGGGTAGCAATAATCACCGGCTTTGCCGCCTGATTACATTTCTCTACAATCTTCTTTTGCCAGATCGGTACTTCATGCATCGGTATCTCCACGCCCAGATCTCCACGCGCCACCATGATTCCGTCCGCCTCCTCAATGATGGCATCAATATTTCTCAGTGCTTCCGGCTTCTCTATCTTAGCCACCACCTTGGTAGTTTTACCCGCCTCATCAATGATCTTTTTCAGGGCTTTGATATCATCCGGCTTTCGCACAAATGATAAAGCGACCCAATCAATATCCTGAGACAATCCAAAACGCAAATCCACCAGGTCTTTTTCTGTAAGTGAAGGAGCCGATACGATGGTATCCGGCAGGTTAATTCCCTTTCTGGATTTCAGCATCCCTCCGTAAACAACTTCTGTTACCACCTCATGATCTTTCACTTCAATGGTCTTCAGCTCCAGATTTCCATCATCTATAAGGATCGTATCTCCTGCTTTTACATCATTTACGATCTCTTTGTATACCGTACTTACACGATTTGCATCCCCTTCTACTTCTTCGGTGGTGATTATCAGTTTTTTACCCTCTTCTATTTCAACCCCTCCATCCTTCATCATACCAATTCGGATCTTTGGTCCCTGCAAATCCTGGATCATCCCGATACGGTAGTCTTCTTCCTCACAAACCTTCCGGATCATTTGAATCACTTTTTTGTGATCATCATGTGAGCCGTGAGAAAAATTCAGGCGAAACACATTAGCACCTGCTTCAGCTAATTTTGCAATCACTTTTTTATCGTTACTGGCCGGCCCAAGCGTGGCAACAATCTTCGTGCGTTTTGTAAATGAGGTCATTTAATGGGTTTTTCAATGTTGTTTAGTAGAGCAGATTCTCCTTCGATTTCAGGTTATCAAAATTAAGCTTCACAGCGTACTCAATGATAGGAATCTCCTTTATAATTCCGTTAACGTTTTCGGAAGTCCACTCGTCCGTATCATCATTGAATTTTAGCAGGTAGTCAAATTGCTTCAACTCGGGCATCAGCAATTGTTTGGTCAGGCTGCCACTCCCAACAAGCTTGTTCTGTAGAAGCTCAATAATCTGATAGTCTGTCTCATACAGATAATTGGAGATTAAAATAGACGTATTGTCGGCGTATTCAATTTTGATATCGTCCTGCTTCACCAAAGAAATGTCCATCGCCTGATTTAAATACCACGCCAGCTTATATTCCTTTTTGTTGCAAACAAGGCCGATTAATTCAAAATCTATGGAATAGCCTCCATCTAATTTATTTTTCTTCATAGAATGTGCAAGCTAAGCCCTAAATTCGCAAGTGATATGTGTTCAATGACTAATTTGATTTTAGTTTGAGAATATATTTCTTTGCAACTCATTTTTAACCAAACATTACAAAAATGTCTGAAATAGCACAAAAAGTAACGTCAATCATAATTGACAAACTAGGTGTAGAAGAGTCTGAGGTAACTCCAGAGGCAAGCTTCACCAACGATCTAGGAGCTGACTCACTTGACACTGTTGAGTTGATCATGGAGTTCGAAAAAGAATTCAACATCTCTATCCCAGATGACCAGGCTGAAAATATTGCCACTGTAGGTCATGCTATCTCTTACCTTGAAGAAAACGTTAAGTAAACAACCAACTTAGCTTAGATATCTATGGAATTAAAGCGAGTCGTAGTAACCGGAATTGGTGCCCTTACCCCTTTGGGAAACACTAAAGATGAATATTGGGATTCTTTGGCCAAAGGAGTAAGTGGCGCGGCTCCAATCACTCGTTTTGATACCGAAAAATTCCGCACAAAATTCGCTTGTGAAGTTAAAGGCTTTGAAGCCACAGACTTCCTTGACCGAAAAGAAGCTCGTAAAATGGATCCTAACACCCAGTACGGAATGGTGACCGGGGAGCAGGCCATCGTAGATTCAGGAATGGATCTCAATAGTGTAGACAAATCCAAAATCGGGGTAATCTGGGGATCAGGGATTGGCGGATTTAGTACGTTCCAGGATGAGGTAATGAACTTTGCCAAGGGGGATGGTACACCAAGATTCAATCCGTTCTTCGTTCCGAAAATGATTGCGGATATCACGCCGGGCCTATTATCCATCAAGTATGGTTTTATGGGGCCGAATTTCGCTACGGTTTCTGCTTGTGCATCGTCAAACAATGCCATCACAGATGCCTATGCTTACATCCAGCTTGGGAAAGCTAATGCAATCCTAACAGGTGGATCGGAGGCTGGTGTAATCGAATCAGGTATTGGAGGATTCAATGCGATGAAAGCGCTTTCTGAACGAAATGACTCACCTGAAACCGCTTCCCGACCTTACGACAAAGACAGAGATGGATTTGTATTAGGTGAAGGTTCTGGAGCTATTATGCTCGAAGAACTGGAGCATGCAAAAGCACGCGGAGCGAAAATTTATGCAGAGATTTTGGGAAGTGGCATGTCTGCTGATGCCTATCATATCACTCAGCCACATCCGGAAGGTACCGGTATTGAGTTGGTGATGAAGAATGCATTGGAAGATGCAGGTCTAACTCCTGACAAAATCGATTACCTAAACACGCATGGTACTTCCACCCCGCTTGGAGACTCAGGAGAGATCAAAGCAGCACAGCGTGTGTTCGGAGGTAATGCAGAAAAAATGAATATTAGCTCAACTAAATCGATGACCGGACACTTGCTTGGTGCCGCTGGAGCTGTTGAGTTTATTGCCTGCCTGATGGCACTGGAAAAAGGCATTGTCCCTCCAACGATTAATCACTTCACAGATGATCCGGACATTGATCCGAATCTGAATCTAACATTCAATAAGGCCCAGGAGCGTGAAGTGAACATCGCTATGAGCAATACCTTCGGATTTGGAGGACACAACACCTCCATTATTATTGGTAAATACAACGGATAGGTGTCATCGTTTCCGAAAAGAGTATCGGGCCGACTTCTTAATTCTTTCAAATCAGAAAAAACGCTTATACAGTCTTTTCGGCTAATCACCGGGCGTTCTCCAATTAACCTTGCACTTTATAAGCAAGCCATGCGCCACAGTAGCGTTGCTTCTACAAATGATCAGGGAATCAAAAACTCTTACGAGCGATTGGAATACCTTGGAGATGCTATCCTTGGGATGATCATTGCTGAATACCTCTACCGTACCTACCCATTCAAAGAAGAAGGCTTTCTTACTGAGATCAGGGCCAAGATTGTAAACAGGGAATCTCTCAACAGGCTAGGACAAAAAATTGGCTTGAAGGAGTTGGTGCAATATCACCAGGGCTCACGGGCACATCGTTCGGTTTTTGGGGATTGTATGGAAGCACTGATTGGCGCGGTTTACTTAGACCATGGATTTCCTTATTGCAAAAAATTTGTGATCCGAAAATTGATCAAACCGCACTTCGACCTGGAGGAATTAGTCTCACGAACCACCAATTTTAAAAGTCGGTTGCTGGAGTGGTCACAAAAAGAAGGTAAAGAGCTTCGATTTGAAATTATCAATGAGGAAGATCGAAAGTTTACCGCCCAGATCTTTCTGAATGACGCACCAATGGCTCAGGGTTTTGGTTTTAGTAAAAAGAAGGCTGAACAAGATGCGGCACGAAAGACCTACGAGCAACTTAACTTAGAGGAATGAGCCACAAGCTAAAACTGGCCGGTGCATGCCTCAATCAAACACCTATTGATTGGGAAAACAATACTAACAACATCAAAAGTGCCATTGAGGATGCTAAAAATGAAGGAGTGGATATTCTCTGTCTTCCGGAGCTATGCATCACCGGATATGGCTGTGAAGATTTATTCCTGAGCCAGTGGCTTCCCGAAACTGCTCTTGAAAAACTAGTTAAGCTGGTTCCCTTTACCGAGGGTATCGCTGTTTGCATTGGTCTTCCTGTTCGAATTGACGGAAAGAATTACAATACCTCCGCATTCATTGTAAATGGTGAGATCAAAGGCATATATGCTAAGCAGAAACTGGCGAATGATGGAGTACACTACGAGCCCCGCTGGTTTTCTCCATGGCCCTCTCGAGTGATCGATAAGTTTGAAGTGGATGGAAAGAATGTCCCATTTGGGCACATAACAGTTGAGCATAAAGGACTTAAAATCGGTTTTGAGATCTGTGAGGATGCCTGGCAGCCGGACCGACCAATCGAGCATCTGGATCAAAAAGTAGACCTTGTACTAAACCCCAGTGCCTCTCACTTTGCTTTTGGTAAGTCCATTTACAGAGAAGATGTGATCGTTAAAAAAAGCTCGAAGAGGTTTGATTGTGTCTATCTCTACGCTAACCTCCTTGGAAACGAAGCAGGTCGTATGATCTACGACGGAGATGTACTCATTGCGCAAAAAGGAAAACTGATAGGTCGTAATCATCGCCTTTGGTATCATGATTACCGGTTACTAACTGTAGAAGTGGACTTTGAAAACGATACCGCCACCGAAAATATCAAACCACATTACACCGATCGCAAAGAAGAATTCGCACATGCAGCAGGGTTGGCACTGTTCGACTATTGCCGAAAGAGTCGCAGCAACGGATTCGTACTTTCGCTCAGTGGCGGTGCAGATTCAAGCACGATTGCTACTTTAATTGCTTTTGCTGTTCGAACGGCGCTGGAACAGCGTGGCAAAGCCGGATTGGAGGATAAACTCGGCTTTGAGTTGAATGGAGACACGCCAGAAGAAATCACCGGCCAACTTTTAACCACTGCCTACCAGGTAACAAAAAATTCATCAGAAGCAACCTTTAATTCCGCGAAAAACCTGGCTGAAAGCCTGGGAGCAACTTTTTACCATTGGGATATTGATGAGCAAGTCAATAATTACCGCTCCACTATTGAGCAGACAATTGGAAGGAAGTTGAGCTGGGAACAAGACGACATCACCTTGCAAAACATTCAGGCCCGATCCCGTGCACCCATTATATGGATGCTGGCAAACCTGGAAAATAAGCTGCTGATGGCTACCTCCAACCGAAGTGAAGGAGATGTAGGCTATGCCACCATGGATGGCGACACCAGTGGCAGCATCTCACCCATTGCCGGGGTAGATAAGCATTTCATTCTGCAATGGCTGAAATATGCGGAAAATGAGCTGGGTTTTACCGGATTGAAAGATGTGAATGCGCTCACTCCTACTGCCGAACTTCGACCGGAAGATCAATACCAAACGGACGAAGAAGATCTGATGCCGTATGAGGCCCTGATGCAAATTGAGCGGGAAGCTATACTAAACGGAAAATCTCCAAAACAGGTCTATGAGATACTAAAGGATGATTATGACACTGAGAATCTCAAAGACTGGATCAAAAAGTTTTATCGGCTGTGGACCCGAAACCAGTGGAAACGCGAGCGATACGCTCCCAGTTTTCATTTCGATGACTTCAACATTGACCCACGCTCATGGTATAGATTCCCGATTTTGAGTGGTGGGTATCGGGAGGAATTGGAGAAACTTTGAATTCTAACGAATTAAATTCAACAACTAATGAAATTGCATTTAATTATATTGGGATGATCATTTCCCTAAACCTCCTAGGGCAAAGTAAAAAATTTAGTTTCGGGCACATTATTCATAAAAATGGCAGCATAGAACAAGGGTATATTAAGGACCGTGGATTTGATATACAGTATCTTAGTATCACTTTCAAGAAAAAATCGGGAGAAGTTGTAGATCTTGAGCCAAACGATATTTCAGGGTATTCGGTTCGAGGCAAGAAATTCATTAGCGGAAAGCTTCAACATGAAACAGGGTCAGAATTCTTGTATTTCTTTTTTGAACTCCTAACTTCAGGTACTCATCAATTGCTTAAGCTCTATTTAGATGAAAATTCAGCTAATGCATGGCCCACCTATTTGCAATATGAAAGCACTCATTTTTTTCTCAAATCCAACTCAGGTCAAATCCAACTTACAAGAGATAATTTTAGAAATGAAATTGAAGAAAAGACGGAATGTAATAACATGGTACAAGATGGGACTTATGATTACACATCGCAAGGCATTGTAAGCTTCCTTCTTGAAAAAGAAAAAGTTTGTGAAAGCATAGATATTAAACAAGAAATACGTCCAAAGGAGAGAACAGGTATCGAATCTTTTGGCATTGGTGGAGGCGTAACTTGGGCCAAAATTATCCCTGGACACCCGCATTTTGAAAATGTTGAGTTCACCTCTAATACAGGTGTCAGCATGTTCGCTTTCATGCAAATTCCATTCAACAAGAGATTCTCAATTAGAGGGGGATTGTTTTACATGAATAAGAAAACCACAGGTAATGAAACAGTTCTCGTTAACCAATTCTATGAAAATGTAGGAGAATCCCTAAAACTTAAAACTGAAATCAATTTCAAACATATTGGTATTCTTGCCGACCTGAAATACGCAATTAAAACAGAGTTTTTAACTCCATATGTATTTCTTGGAGTCAATTTTGGTGTCTCAAGCAATAATGAAGTACATACAGAACTGCTGGTTTATCTAATGAAAATGGATTATCCTATCAACGAGTTTCAAGCATTCAGTTATTTGATGCCGAACCCCACCATTATGACATAGGTTATCGAGTAGGCACTGGCATTTCATATGCATTTAAGAAATGGAATCTATTCACAGAGCTTGACTTTAGATCAAATAGTTGGTCAGATAATAGTCAGCCAAATGGATTCAGTACAGACACGATTGGAATTATAATAGGAGTCGAAATAAAATAAAAAACACTAGTTAGTGAGTTAATCATTCATCAATATTGATTCAAAATCAAAAAACGAAATGATTCCTGAATCTTTACCTCAATGGGTCTGGCCAATTAAGCACCATTACCTGGAATCATTACGTACTCAAATCAAGGACATAGTGAAGAGCCAAGAAAACTATAACTGAATTGGTCAAACGTAATTATGCGAAAAATTACCCTTAATGAGGCGGAGAAAGTCGTTAGTATACTTACCGATTCCTTCCAAACCAATCCGAGTGCTTTGTGGGTAATCAAGCAGGATGAAAAAGTGCAGGATCGTTTGAGAGCTCTTGTTGAATATGCTGTAAAGACCGGCCTGGAGAATGAAGGAGTGTTTCTTTCGGATGATGAAAGTGCAGCGGCAATCTGTTTCGAAGAACCAGTTAGACCCTCCTTCTCTTCCTATTTTAATCAGCTACAATTGATTCGAAAAGCCATCGGTTTTTCTCGTTTGCCTCATGTCCTAAAACGAGAGGAATACTTGAAAAAGCATCGACCAAAGGAATCATACCTCAACTTTTGGTTTCTTGGTGTAGCTCCAGATTGCAAAGGGGGTAGTGGGGTGCAAGATCTGAAGCATGGTATTTTTCGCCTTTCTGCAGAACTGCAGCTTTTCATCCTCATTGAAACCTCCGTAGAGCGAAATAAAAACGTTTATGACCGCTTCGGTTTTCACGTTTATCACATATGGAAACCATCCACGGAATATACACTTTGGTTCATGAAAAGAGAACCAAAGCTTCCAGAGATAATTATTTAACTTTAATAGGACCTTTAATAAAACCTTAACTGATATGAAGAGAATTATTATTGTTTTACTCACTTTTTCAATTCTTCCCCTCAGCGGTCAAGAAAAAAAGAGACTAACATTAGATCACTATCAGGATTATGAATGGACATCTGATCCATCACTCTCACCTGATGGAAAACAGATCTTATATTCAAGGACCTGGATTAACCTCGTAGATGATAAGCGCGAGACGGATCAATGGATCATGAATAGTGATGGATCTATGAATCGTTTTTTTCTAAATGGATCAAATGGGAAATGGTCGCCTGATGGTAACAAAATAGCTTTTACAAAAAAGGGTGAACCGGATGGAACACAAATATTTGTCAAATATCTTGGCGTAGAGGGAGAACCAACTCAGATTACCAAGTTGGAAAAATCGCCTTCGAGCATGGAGTGGTCACCGGACAGCAAATTCATTGCTTTTATTATGCATGTTGATTCCAAGCCAGCACTCATACCACAAGGGGTTCCTTCACCACCAAAAGGTGCATCATGGACTGAATCTCCTAAAGTTATTGATCAGGTTGATTACACTCAGGATCGAGTAGGTTTTCTTGACCGGGGCTTCAGACAACTATTTATTGTGCCAGCGGAAGGTGGTACTGCCAGACAAATAACTTTCGGAGAGTTGGAAGATATTTCAGGGGGCATAGCGTGGACCAAAGACAGTAAGTCTATTATTTTCAGCAGCTATCAGAAGCCAGATGCAGCTTACGCTAGAGGACAATCAAACCTCTATTCTGTAGATGTAAATAACCTGGAAGTAAAAGAACTCACAAAAAGAGAAGGAACTGAATCATCGCCTAAAGTTTCACCTGATGGATCAAAAATTGCATTCGTAGGATCTACCTGGACGAAAAATTTCTATCAAGAAAGGAAAATGTATGTTATGAATGCTGATGGTTCGAATTTGGAATGTATAAGTAAAAGTTTAGATCAGACTCCCGGGTCAGCTATTTGGGATGCTAATAGTACAGGCGTTTACTTCAATGTGCGTGAATTTGGGCAAAGCAATGTCTATTATGCAGATATAAAAGGAAGGGTTAGAAAGGTCACTTCGGGAAATCACATCCTTTCAATGAATGATATGGCCCAGGGAAAAGCTGTAGCAACCTGGAGCAATCCATCTAACCCAAGTGATATTGTAAGCTTCCCAATAGATAAACCCTCCAACATTCAACAACTTACAGAAGTAAACAGTGACATTTTCTATGATGTAGTTTTCGGAGAGGTTGAAGAGATTAATTATAAATCTGTGGATGGACTTGAAATACAAGGATGGATAGTAAAACCACCTCAGTTTGATCCAAATAAGAAATATCCTCTAGTTCTGCGAATCCACGGGGGACCTCATGGAATGTACAATGTTGGGTTTAACTACAACTTCCAATTACATGCCGCTCAGGACCAAGTGGTGCTTTACACTAACCCGAGAGGATCCACTGGTTATGGTTACACATTTGCCAATGCAATTCAAAATGCTTATCCCGGTAACGACTATGATGATTTAATGGCTGGGGTCGATGAAGTAATCGCTAAAGGTTATATTGATGAAAGTAGGATGTATGTTTATGGTGGAAGTGGTGGAGGAGTCTTAACTAGTTGGATTGTAGGGCAAACTGATAGGTTTGCAGCGGCTTCAGTTAACTATCCGGTTACAAACTGGTTTTCGTTTGTGGGGACTACAGACGGATCTGGCTGGTACTACAATTTTGAGAAGTATCCATGGGAAGATCCTAGTGAGCACATAAAAAGATCACCACTTATGTATGTTGAGAATGTGAAAACACCAACAATGCTAATGTGTGGTGAAGACGACCTAAGAACGCCAATATCTCAAACTGAGGAGTACTATCAGGCCCTAAAAATGAACAAGGTTCCGACGGTCATGATACGTTTTAACGATGAATATCATGGAACATCAAGCAAACCCTCTAATTTTCTTAGAACACATGGATATATAAACGCATGGTTTGATAAACATGCTGTAAAAAAGGGCCTATCAGAGGTGATTGAAAAAAAATAAACAGACCATTTGTAAAAACCGAATCGATGATTCGACTTTTACGTTTATCACACGTGGAAACCATCCACGGATTACTCACTATGGTTCATGAAAAGGGATTCACACTAAACCAGTTGATTGGTTAACTTTTCATTATAATCAATCCCTGACTTAATGCGATACTTATATTTCTTTGGAATAGTTGGAACGATGTTTTGTTCCTGCACCTCCTCTAACAAGTCTGAATCAACGACCGAACCCATTGAAGTACTCAATGGTGATGTTCGAATCGCCTATGAAATCCATGGAAAAGGAGAGCTAACCATTCTATTAGTACATGGATGGTGCATTGATCAAACCTATTGGGATAGCCAGGTGGATGCATTGAAGTCCGGATATCGTGTGATCACGATGGACTTGCCGGGCTTTGGCAAATCCGGAACGAACCGTGAGGAATGGACCATCGAAGCATACGGTGAAGATGTGAATGCGCTCATCAATCAACTTAATCTTTCCAGGGTGGTGCTTGTGGGACACTCCATGGGTGGAAATGTGATCCTGGAAGCAGCCACAAAAAGTGATAAAATCATTGCTTTGATTGGTATTGATAATTTTAAAGATGTGGGCTCAGAACTCACCGATGAGGTGCAGGAGCAAGTGGATGCATTCCTGCAAATGCTGGAAGACAATTTCTCCGAAATAGCACCAGCTTATGCAGAAGGATCACTTTTTCACAACAGCACAGACAGTTTAGTGAAGAAACGGGTAATGGAAGATTTTGCCGCCAACAATCCACAGAGCGCTATCGGAAGTCTAAAAGCCTTGCTGGAATATGGATCGAAAGAACAGGAATTACTTTCACAAATAGACCAGCCACTTTATTTGATAAATAGCAACGCCTCCCCTACCAGCAGTGCAGCGCTAGACTCAACCGGCATATACTATGAGGTACTTGAGATTGACTCTACAGGCCACTACCCAATGATTGAGAAACCGGAAGTGTTCAATAGCTTATTGAAAGAGGCGCTTGACAGAATCAAAGAACGAATACGATGAAAATCAACCTACTTCAGGGTGACATCACTAAGCGCAAGGTGGATGTAATCGTCAATGCAGCCAACAGCAGACTACTTGGAGGCGGAGGTGTTGATGGAGCCATCCATCGGGCAGGTGGTCGAGCGATTTTGGAGGAATGTAAGGTTATCGGAGGATGCGAAACGGGACAGGCTGTGATTACCACAGCAGGTGATTTACAGGCCAAATTTGTCATCCATACCGTAGGCCCTGTTTGGCAAGGTGGAGATGCTCATGAGGAGACACTCCTTCGCTCCTGTTACATAAAGTCGCTCAAACTGGCTGAAGAATACAACCTTAAAACCATCGCCTTTCCCAATATTAGCACCGGAATCTATCGCTTTCCCAAAAAACGAGCAGCAGAAATTGCTGTTGATAGTGTGCGTTCTTTTTCAGCAAGCGTGATTCAGGAGGTGACCTTTGTCTGCTTTGAAGGGGAAAACTACCAGCTATATAAAAACCTGCTCGAATATTGATCCCATGCTGATTATTAGGGAATTCAAGCGTATATTTCCAGTTGGTAATCACCACCACACAATCACATGATCCGCTTTGTAGAGCATATTTTAAAAAACTTCCTGGAATCTCCCAGGTTCCAGAATTTCATCACATTCATCATCATTATTAACTCCATTCTTATTGGACTGGAGACGTATCCGGAGGTCGTTAAGGATTATGATGCCACTATCGACGCTTTTGACATGGTCATTTTGGTGTGCTTTACCATTGAGATCGTTCTTAAAATATTTATCTACCGAAAGAAGTTCTTCACCAATGGATGGGACCTTTTTGACTTCTTCGTGGTAGGTATTTCAATCCTGCCAGCAGCAGGTTCCTTCTCTATTTTTCGGGCACTCAGGATCATCAGAACGCTTCGATTGCTCAAAAGTCTTCCTAAGCTTCGCTTGATCATCGAGTCACTGCTTCACTCCTTACCGAGTATCGGTTGGATTGTGGTGCTTCTGGCAATTGTTTACTATATCTATGCTGTAGTAGGGTACAATCTATTTTCTGCAGGGTATCCGGAGTACTTCGGGACATTGACAGATGCACTGTTCACACTTTTCCAGATCATGACCCTGGAAAGTTGGTCCTCTGCCATTGCACGTCCTGTCATGGATGGGGTACCCTATTCGGCAATATATTTTGTCACCTTCATTTTGATCGCTACCTATACAACATTAAATGTCTTTATTGCAATTGTAGTAAACACAATGAATCAACTGGCCATGGAAGGCATGAAGGAAGAGGAAGAACACATTAAAATGTTTGTAGCTCAACAGAATAAACTTTTGCATAAAAAGCTAGATAAGCTTCAAGATGAAATCTCTTCCCTGAAAAAGGGAAAAAACTGACCATCGTCCTTTCAATTTTTTTATTGAGTGGCTGTAACAATTAAGATTTCTCCGGATCAAAGAAGAAATTTTATACAAACAGACCATGAAAAAAACACTATTAAGCATTACAATTTTATGTACCCAGTTGGCATTCGCGCAGACGCCTATCAAAGTAGAAAAAGAAGGTGAAGGCATTCCAATCCTCTTTTTGCCTGGTTTCACGACACCCGGATCTGTGTGGAATGAAACCATTAAAAATCTGAAGGGTAGTTATGAAACGCACACTGTCTCATACGCTGGCTTCAATGGACTGGAGTCCATTGGTACTCCGTGGTATGCCCCGATTAAAGATCACCTGATCGAGTACATCAATGAAGAGAAACTCACCAACCTGACTGTAGTTGGTCATAGTATGGGTGGAAATCTGGCTACTGATCTGGCGGCTGCACTTGGAGATAAAGTCAGCGGCTTAATACTTGTCGATGCACTTCCCTGCATGCGAGACCTGATGATGCCGGGAGTCTCAGCAAATTCATTGCAGTATGACAGTCCATACAACAACCAAATGCTGGAAATGCCGGATGATGCATTTAAAAATACAGCGCTGATGATGGCCAGGAATATGACCAATAGTGAAGACAAAATAGAGCTCATTGCAAGCTGGTCAATCGAGGCAGATCGTAAAACCTATGTTTATGGATATACAGATCTGTTGAAACTGGACCTAAGACCTTCTTTGCAGGATATTCAGATTGAAACATTGATACTAGGGTGCTACTTTTCCATCAAGAGAAATGGCCCAGCAGACGTTTGAAAAGCAATACGCAAACTTGAAAAACAAAACGATAGCACTGGCAGATAATAGCAAACATTTTATCATGTTTGATCAGCCGGAATGGCTATACTCACAGATCAACAGCTACCTATCACGCAATGCCCAATAATCACCAGTTTTTTGAGTCCCTGCACGCTGATTACTACCCGATGGTCTATCAGATGTGCAAGGGGTTTGTAAAAGGGGATGGAGATCTGGCTTCCGACCTGGCTCAGGAAGCTCTTATCAATACCTGGAGGTCGCTCTCAAAATTTAGAGGAGCCTCCAGTTATAAGACCTGGATCTATCGAATTACGGTAAACACCTGTCTCAAATACTTACGTGACAATAAAGCTAAAAACCAGACCACTATTGATGAGGACATTCCGATTCCTGACACAGAAACATCCAAAGATGAAACACACCAGGAGCTTTACCAGGCCATTGGTAAACTAGGTGAAGTAGATCGGTTGATCATTATGATGGTGCTGGACGAACTGGAATATGAAGAGATAGCAAGTGTCATCGGAATAAGTGAAAGTAACCTGCGAGTAAAGATCCATCGGATCAAAAAGAAACTTAAAACAATATTATCCAATGAGTGACCCAATTGATGACTTAAAAAACAAGTGGAATAAGGCCAAAACAAGCGGACCTGATAGAGCATCCACAACACATATAATTGAGCTATCAAAAAAGAAAATGCGTGGTGCAGTAAAAATGCACATCGGCAACATTGCAGTTCTTACGATCTCTCTAATTGGAATATCAGCGTTCTTCGTATATGTTGCTCCACTTCAAGAGACATTAAGCCATATTGGTATTGCAATGATGCTTGGAGGATTGTTCATTCGGATCATGATCGAGTGCTTCAGTATCTATCGCTCTTCCAAAGTTGATTTTAGCGAAACTGCAATGGAAGCGAGTAATAAAACAATGAGCTTCTATTCGTATCGCAAGCGAATTCATGGACCTGTTACCGTTGGCATTCTAATAGCCTACACGGTCGGTTTTTATATATTGACACCAGAGTTTTCCAACTATTTCACAACCACTCAAGTAGTACTAATGGATGTTAGTTATCTCTTTGCAGCAGCAATTTTTAGCTTTTCCATCCGTAAGGCGATAAAGGATGAAATGAGAATACTGAACGAGCTGAAGGATTTACAAAAAGAAATAGCACAAGATTAGCTATTATTTTGAGATGGAAATGCACTAAATTTCGATGGTCACATCTTACCGCCTAATGTTTGAAACCGGTTGATGTGTTAAGCCTAACATCAATGAAAAGAACGCTAAAAATCCTTGGGTATGGGCTGGGTACGCTCATATCCATTCTCATTATCCTGCTAATAGTTATCAATGCACAAGATCTGCCTTCATATGAAGTAAAAACCGTTGAATTCCAGCGAAGTAATAGCCCAGAAGCGATAGAACGAGGTAGAAAACTCACCGCTATGCTGTGTGCCAATTGCCACATGGATCGCTCAACAGGTAAACTGACAGGTCAAAAAATGAAAGATGCTCCAGCTGAGTTTGGAGAGATTTTTTCTCCCAATATTACACAGGACAAAACCTACGGGATCGGAGACTGGACCGACGGAGAAATCGTGTATCTACTGCGTACTGGGATCAAGAGAGACGGTAAGTATGCACCTCCATATATGGCAAAATTGCCACTAATGGCAGATAAAGATATTGATGCAATCATCTCGTTCCTCCGATCTGATCATCGAATGGTAGCTGCTGAGAGCAAACCTGATATACCGACAAAGCCATCCCTGCTTACAAAGTTGCTTTGCAAGATAGCTTTCAAGCCTTTTCCTATGCCTGAAGAAACTATTCCTATGCCAGACACAACAAATAGTCTTGAATTGGGTAAGTATCTGGCTCACAATTTGGAGTGCTTTTCATGCCACTCTGCGGATTTCAAATCCAATAATTACCTGGATCCTACCCAAAGCGCCGGATATTTTGGTGGTGGCAATGAGCCACTGGATATGAAAGGAAGGGTTAGGCCTACGGCAAACCTGACTCCTGATAACGAAACCGGTATTGGAAACTGGACCAAGGGTCAATTTATTAAAGCGGTAAAATTTGGATTGAAAGAGGACGAACCTGCACTCTCCTATCCAATGCTCCCATATACCCAATTAATAGATTATGAGGTCGGAGCAATATATGATTACCTGATGACTATACCAGCTATTCCAAATGAAGTACAGCGGGCTATTTATGATTAATCGCAGACTAATATTAATGAAACCAAAAGGCCGGTAGCCCGGCCTTTTTAGTTATTCCCCCTTTTCACATAATTCCTTGATGGACTCTTCAGTACCTCTCTTACCCCAAGTTGGCGCAAACGGGTTTTCAGGTTTATCTTCTTTCTCAAACAGCACCATCGCTTTGAATAAGCTACCACAAGCCTCATCGGTTGAACCACCCATGAACTGAGCAGTACCATATTGCATTCGCCCCATCAGGAAATGCGCTCTCGGATTGTCTGGATTAAGCTTAATTGCCTTTTGAAAAGAGGTGAATGCTAGTCCACTATAAGTCATTCCTCTTGTGGCTGGATCAACCGTTAGCTTAATCATAAGGATATAGCCACGCATGGCCTCAAGTTCTGAATCATTGGGTTTTACGGCTTCTCCTTTTTCCACTTCCTTCATGCCAAGATCGAGGTATTTGTCCTTATCTTCAGCCTTTTCATACATCTCGCTCATGCGCAGATAACCGAAAGCTGAGTAATAGTAAGGCTCCCACCGATCCCCCTCAGCCTCTCCTATTCTGCTGAGCTTGTTAATGACAGCTTGTAGTTCTTCTGGATTCTGAGCTGCAAACATTGCAGGGATATTTTCACCCATGGCTTTTTCAAACTGGCCGTTGGCTAGTGTAAGGGTAGCACAAAGCAGACCCAGTAGAAGTATCATATTCTTTTTCATAATTGATAAGAGTTTATTGATTTAAAGATTTGGTAATTGATTAATGCCTTTATTTTTTGAAAGTGTAATAAACACCCCAAGGAAAATGAATCGCCGAGCCGGTGGCGTAATCGCCCTTGAAGCGTACACACCATTCTCATCCGGTGAGCCGGCAAACTCATATCCATAGATATTGTTGATACCTAATACATTATTGACCATCGCATGGACGATCACCTGATTGTTGTATAAGTAGCTGATGTTAAAGCTCAGATCATGATAAGCAGGAGTCCGTCCGGAATTGAAACCGTCCGCATTTAGGTCATTACAGGTCCGGCTGCTAGCGAATGAATACGTCAGTCCTATCTGACTTTTGATATCCTCAATGAATGTCTTCATGACGAAAGAGAAATTGTGAGTAGAAGCAAAAGTCGGTGTGAATGAACCCGGAAAATCCTGATATTCACGCTCTGTATCCAGGTAGGAATAGCTCACCCAATAGTCTGTGTTATCGAAAGTTTTATTGTCTCTCCAGAAAAGGTCAACACCTCGGGCATATCCACTGCCATTTGATGCGTAGGAAGTCGGATCAAAGATCTGATTGTACCGAACCAATTGATCGTACTGCTTTTCATATGCCTCAATTCTAAAGCTTTGCCCATCTCCCAGCCACTGATAGTTTGCAATAAAATGTGAAGCTTTTTCCGGTTGGGTGGTTGGCTGACTTAATATGATTTGTGTTTGAGGTGCCTGATAAAACTGGCCGTATGCTAATGAAACCTGACTCTTCTCCCCTGTCTTATAAGCAGCAGATAGTCTGGGTGCAAAAGTTTCTTTTGAGGTGAGGTTGTTATGCTCAGCACGAAGGCCTGCCTTAAAGCCCAACGAAGAAGATGCAAACCATTCAGTTTCCAGGAAAGCCGCTCCCATTCGTTCATTAAAGTCTTGAGGCAATACACCAGTCTCATCCTCAAGCACTTGATCAACATCCCGCTGAATCACTTCTGTTCCAACTAAAAAACCCAAGCGATCCGAGTGCTGATAGTCAGTGACGATTTTACTATGAAAGCCTATCAACTCCTGATCTCTACTATCACTGCTCAACGAGGCAAAATCATCACTCTTAGTAAAAGAAGTGCCGGCTCTTATTCCCCATTTTTCACCAACCAACTCGCGGTAAGATGCATTGAAATGTGCATAGTCATTTTCCACTTTTACTGGTAAGTCAACCTCGGGATTTGCAATATCAGATTCGTAGAGCTCCATGTCCGATCGGCTGGCATTGGTATAAAGCTTCAGTATGCCGGTCTTGCTTGTCTTTACCCGATAAGCCAGGTTTGCATTGTATTCCTCCGGCGCTTTATCCCATCGCAGATTTTGATCAACCAAAGCAAAGTAAGGTGTTAGGTTGGTGTATTGAACTTTGCCTGCAAACGAACTCCTTTCAAAGGACCGTGTGGTAGAAACATCAGCTCCTACGGTCATCAGGGAAATATCAGTACGGTCATTCGCGGCAATATCCTTGGATTGCAAAATCAAAGCAGAAGACAAAGCCTGACCGTATTCAGCAGAATATCCGCCTGTAGAGAAGCTCATGCCTTTAAACATAAAAGGAGAAAACCGACTTCTGCCTGGTGTATTGGGCGCAGAGGGACTGTACTCATTATGCACCAGCATCCCATCGATAAAGGTTTTCGTCTCTCTGCCATCTCCTCCTCTCACAAACAATCGTCCCGTTTCGCCAACAGCTTGCGTACCCGGAAGGGTATTCAAGGCCCCTGGTACATCCGCCGTGGCTCCTGCTGTGGTTACAATATCCAGGGGCTTCAAAACTTCCCGCTTGCCCTCCTCTGAAGCATGGAAAGCTCCGGCTGTAATTACCACCGCATTTAATTCGCTTATTTTCTCTTTGAGTACAATGGAGTAATTACCAGGCCCTTCGATAGGTATATTGGCCTGGTGAAAACCAATGAAAGATGCAACAAGTATAAGGCTGTCCTTTTTACCTGTACTGAATGAAAAATCTCCATTGAGATCGGTAGTGGCCCCATCATAGGTCCCTTTTATATATACATTTACCCCTAATAGAGGTTCCCCTGTTTTATCAGTAACGTTTCCTGAGAGTGAAGTCTGTGCAGCCAGGTTGAGGGCCAGCATACACAGAACTGAGAAGAACAATCGTTTCGTGTTTTTGACTTTCAGCATAAGCCAAAAGTCTCCTGACAAATAGACCTCTGCTAATTAGACTGACTGAACTGTAGAAATAACAGGATGAACTGTATCATTCATCAGGAAGCATTGATTTAGCCATTTGTTTGGCGATCTCAACAGTGGATGAGGCCTTGAATGGCTGTTTGAATTGATTTATCCAATAGATAAGCTGTTCTGATTTCTCATGCCCCAGGAAGTGTGAGGTGCCGGGAAGTACGCACAAATTAGATTGAGGCAATGCATTGAAAATTTCCATCGTATGTTCCATTTTCACGGCATCACGATCACCTACCATAAGCATCACAGGCACTTCAACCCCGGCGAGACTATCCATTGGTATCGGTTTCTGCGTCACCATCAACTTTAGATGTTTTTTCATTCGTGGATCAGGAATCTGCTCATAGACATTCATCATTTGTACCAGCTCGGGCTTAAGTCCATCAACGTAGGCATTTGCGCCGGACAGCACCATTCGATCTATTCGCTCGGTATATTTATACCCAAGGATTAGCCCCAGAATGCCACCATCACTATGCCCCCAAATCATGTATTTTTCATATCCCAATGCCTCCATTAGCGCATACACATCATCTGCCATTTCGAAATAATCTAGATCGTCTTCAGTGCAATCACTTTTGCCGTGACACCTGCTGTCCATTCCAATCACTGTGAAATTCTTAGCCAGTTCTGGGATCAAATGATGCTTACCTTTAATTGATCCACCATTCCCATGAAGGATTAAGAGTGGGTCTCCCTCTCCATAAACCTCATAATAAACCTTACCCCAATCAGTTTCAAGGTAGTTGCTTTGTCCCTTTATGCCATTTACTTCCACCTCCTGCTGAGCCAGAGAAACGGAAATACTTGTAATAAATACTAGTGTTAGTCCTAATTTTTTCATTGTTTACCTTTTATCTTGAAGCAAACCTAAAAACGGGTTTCTCCTTATAATTGTAAAAATCAGACAAGTTGATCCTGATCGAAGATCATCCAAGTGACCCACTAGTAGCCAAGTATATCGACCGCTACCAGTACTTCTTTATCAAGGAAAAGGGCTTTTTCAAAACAATCCCTAACGGTAAAATCGAACTGTGCATTGTTCATTCAGGCTCGTTTGAAGTGTGGGATGACATCTCAAACATTTTCAAACCAAATAAACCAAGCGGATTCATACCTGCTACTTCCAGTGTCTCCCTGTACAGGGTTCCAAGTCACCTGCTTTGTATCAATATCAAGTTCAACTTACAGGTTCTCGGTCTTCCTTATTTTGAAGGATTCTTAAAAAACTGGTCTAACCGAGCAGTTACAGACTTTATTCCAAAACAGGGAATCGAAGAAATCCGATCTTTGATAAAGCCAGAACTCAATGACATTCCTGTCAAGAAAATGGATCAGATTTTTGCAACTGCTCTAAAAGAAAATGACTTGAACAATGAAATAGTTAAACTGACAGAGTTAATGGTGGTCTATATTCATGAGGACTTTATAGTGAATTCGCTCGCCGAAGAAATGAATATGTCATCAAAAACATTAGAAAGATTAACAAAGAAGCATTTCAATTTAAGTCCGAAGAATCTATGGAAAGTGATAAGGTTTGAGCATACAACTTCACACATCAAAAGAAGCGATACCCAAAAATTAATCGATTCACTTTCGTATGGTTATTATGACCAATCTCACTTTGTAAAAGAGTGTAAGAAAGTCACCGGATACTCACCAAAAGAATTTTTCTCTAAATTAAAGCTATCAACAAACGATATAATTTTTGAAAATGATAACCTTACAGATAAGCAATAACATGAAAAGTGTAGTATTCACATGCCTTCTACTATTTGGGCTAGGCGCTGCATCTGCCCAAAAATTTGATAAGCAAATCGAGAAGCTTGTAGCACAAACAGAGAAGGACGTCATAGAATGGCGACACTGGTTCCACCAGAATGCAGAGCTTAGTAATCGGGAGTTTAAAACGGCAGAACGCATTACTTCTATTTTGAAAGACATTGGCTATGAGCCACAGACAGGCGTTGCAAAAACGGGAGTTGTAGCAATATTGAAAGGCGGGAAGCCCGGGCCGGTTGTAGGTCTCCGAGCAGATATTGATGGGCTTCCTGTAAAAGAACGTGTGGAGCTTCCATGGGCATCCACGCAGATGGGGGAATACAATGGAGAGCAGGTACCGGTCATGCATGCCTGCGGACATGATACACATATCAGTATATTACTAGGTGTGGCTAAAATGCTTTGGGAAATCAAAGATCAGGTACCGGGCACAGTAAAGTTTATATT
Source organism: Ekhidna sp. (assembly GCF_965221965.1). Taxonomy (GTDB): domain Bacteria; phylum Bacteroidota; class Bacteroidia; order Cytophagales; family Cyclobacteriaceae; genus Ekhidna. The sequence goes on along the minus strand of NZ_OZ244926.1, from coordinate 1,008,086 downwards.
TCAGCCAGCTGAAGAAGGAGCTCCAAAAGGAGAAGAGGGAGGTGCAAAACTGATGGTAAAAGAAGGTGTGCTTAAAAACCCGGATGTAGATGCTATTTTCGGTTTACACATAAACGCACAAACCCCGGTAGGTAAAATCAATGTAAGGTCGGAAGGGATCATGGCAGCAGTTAATTCCATGCGAATTGATATCAAAGGAAAACAAGCACATGGTTCAGCACCTTGGGATGGCGTAGACCCAGTGGTGACAGCCGCACAGATGATAAATAACTTTCAATCCATCATTAGCAGAAATATGAAGCTCACCGAAGCGCCTGCGGTAATAACCATTGGAGCCATTCATGGAGGTGTCCGATATAATATTATCCCGGAAGATCTATACATGCTTGGAACCATAAGGACACTGGATGCAGACATGCGGACGCAAATCCTCCAAAGAATCAGAGAAGTAGCACAAAAAACAGGCGAATCAAACAATGCGGAAGTAGAGGTATGGATTGACGAAGGGTACCCTGTCACTTACAATGAGCCAACTCTTTACGAGCAAATGCTTCCAAGCTTGAAACGAGCAGCAGGTGAGGAAAATGTCAATATCATCAAGCCCATTACAGGAGCTGAAGACTTTTCATTTTTTCAGGAACAAGTACCCGGCCTATACTTCTTTGTTGGCGGTTGTCCACCAGACAAAGACCCTAAAAAGGTGGCAGGTCACCACACTCCGGACTTCTATGTGGATGATGCCGGCATGAAGCTGGGCATGAAAGCCATGATGGGACTTACTCTGGATTATATGAATAAGTAATGATTGTTTAAATAGTACAATTTATTATTTAAATAGTTAAAATTAATAAGCATAATGCTTATGATTAATTATGGTACAATACCAATATATAATAGTACTTTTCAGGCCCATCTTTGTCTTATAATTAATTAAAAGACATTGAGCTATGGGTTACTTATTTAATCTTTTTGCCAGGAAGGACAGTCTAAGACTATCAAAGGCAGAATCAGGAGAATGGATGGTCAAAAAGAATCTCAAGATCTTATACATCGGATCTAAAGAGAAGTGTCAAACCTATATGAACCGGCTAAATGTAGCTTGAGCAGGCTAGAGTAAGTTTCATTAGGATAAATAAGCGGTGTATGAAGCCCCACTAATAAGTGGGGTTTTTTGTTTCAGTCTTTATCTCCCCAGAAACCAAATAACCAGTTGCCGGGAGACTTTTCATCGCTGGACCTGAAAAACTCATCTACTGCACGCATGAGCTCCTCCTTTGTGATGTAGTCATCACCATCTCTATCCAGTTTTACAAATGCTTTTGCAGAGTGCTTAATTGGTATATGATAGCACATGAACATATCAGAGTATTCGTTGACCGAGATCACCCCGTCCTTATTAAGGTCAAATGAATCGAAAATGGAACTGATCATATACTTGACCCAGCTTTTATAGATATCCTCATTTCCTTTCTTCAACATGCTATCAAAAAACTCAAGGAAATGCTCTTCATTAGCAACTCCACCTTGTCTTTCAAAGTATTTCTGAAACATCTTCCAGCTTCGAATACTCTTTTCAATTACCGCATCATACTTTTCCGTGCCAGGTTTATACATCCATAAAACACACAAGGATTCGCCAATTTCCCTAAAATCATTCTCCTCTAAAACACCATTTCGATCCTGGTCGAGGACAACACGGAAGTAATGAGAGATTTTCTCTTTTTGAAGTTCTGATAGCATATCACTGTTTTGGATTATCAAAAGATAACATAATATTTTTAATACTCCTGAAGACAAAAAGGTGACCTGCATGATTTTCAGGACGAATGACAAAATAGTCCACTTTTTGATATCTTTATTAAGACCATGGAAGCCCTGTACAAAGAAATTCATCAGAAAAAAGAAATTGTCGTCATTGACTATTCCATGGTCTCTCAAGGTCATTTGCTTGACTTAATGAAGCACTCTTTGGAGGTCATATGCAGCTATGAAAAATCTTCAGCATTAGTACTTGAAATCATGACCGGAGTGAGGCTCAGTAAAGAAATACTGGACTACTTCCCTACTTATTACAAAAAGATCAAGAGCCACGTTTGGAGATGGTCATCAGTAGGATTTGGAAATCTAATATTCACAGAAATGGTCCACAGCAAACAGATTGATCCTCATGCGATCAATCGACAGCACATCGAATGGTTTGAGACAAAAGAAGAAGCGATTGAGTTTTTGATAGGAAAATAGATCAAAAAAATGGCTATTTAAGGTTACTTATAATGGAATGATAGCTGTCCAAAAACAGTGGAGCTACACTCGAAATACTCTTGAGCTCTAGAAACAAAAAACCCCGACATCTCTGTCAGGGCTATGGTGATTGCACAGGGACTCGAACCCCGAACCTGCTGCTTAGAAGGCAGCTGCTCTATCCAGTTGAGCTATGCAACCAACTTGACTGCTTGCGCAGCATTTTGATGCGGAGAGAGGGGGATTATTTCATGATCCCTTTTAGGGGGAGATGAAACAAAATGCTGATACTTTGTATCAGACCAACCTCCTCAAATCCTCTTTCAAGTAAGACTTGAATCGGATTTTCTCCGGTTGCTGCTTACGCAGCATTTTGTTGCGGAGAGAGGGGGATTCGAACCCCCGGTACGATTTCTCGCACGCATGTTTAGCAAACATGTGGTTTCAGCCACTCACCCACCTCTCCGTGGCATTTAGCTCAAATAATTTGACTCTGCTTGCGAGTCAAAACCTTCTTAAAAAAACACCCGTTTACCGGGTACGTCCTAAAAAGGAGTGCAAATATAAAAGTTACCGTCAAAAATCCATTTCGTTGACTCAATTCTTTATCCAATTCATTAATAAATTGTGGTATGAACAAAAATCAAATCCTTCTAGCACTAGTAATCCTTAGTTTTTTCGGCATGAGTGCGGTCTATCTCGACCTGACTGAATTGATCTCAAGCCAAACCGAGGTTCTTGAACCTGTTCGAAAAAAGAAACACGGAGAGGTTAGACAATACACCAAAGACAATAAGCTCAAAACCGTGGTAAATTATGAGCATGGAGAAAAGCATGGCACTTCATATTTGTACCATGATGACGGTGAAACCATCCTCCTGGCAATGCCTTACGAATATGGTAAAAGAGAGGGTGTATCAAGAAAATACTACGAGGACGGACAACTATATGCCGCCACATCATATAAAAATGATAGAATCCACGGTCCAAGAAAAATCTACTACTCCACCGGGCAATTAAAAGCAGTGATTAATTACGGGTATGGCCACCCGGGCACCGGAAGCAAAGAATATCTTATTGATGGTGAAGAAAAAGAGCCTTTGCAAATTATTACCCAAAAAGAGGGAAACATCATTTGGGTAGATACGTCAGAACCATGTGATGAGGCAGTCTTCTACATAGGAAAATTAATCGATGACCAGTTTTTCGATCCTGTCTCTTCAGAGGTTAAAGCCTTAATGGATGAAGATAATAGGTACTATGTCAACATTGACGTTTATACACCGAGCTATCTCAAGTATCAGGATATCATTTGCTCATGTCAAAGCACACAAGGTAATCCAATGGTCTTAAAAACCAGGTTGTACTAACCTTGCCTTTACCGTTCACATTAAAAAATGTTAATCCGCTATAATCCTGTTTAACTCATTCGCTTGATCTGTTAGATTTGCCAACCATGAAGTGGGTAAACTCAGTAGGTACTTTTGAACTAGTTCTTGCGACTACATTTTTAGTCCTGTACCTGGTCTTTATTTGGCGAGTGATCACCACCACCAAAAGACTGGGGTTGCCTGCCACGCGAGTAGCGATTAAAACCATCCTTCGAACAATTTATTTCACCCTTATCATCACTGCATTGCTCGGTCCCAGCTTCGGAGATACCTCAAGGGAAGTGAAAACAGTAGGAAAAGATATTTTCATCTGCATCGATTTGAGCCAATCAATGAATGCCACTGATGTACAGCCATCCAGGTTGGAAAAAGTAAAATTCGAATTAAAAAATATTGTAGAGGCATTTAACTCCGACCGTATCGGGCTCATTATGTTCAGCAGTGAAGCATACATGCAATGCCCGCTCACCTATGATAACAATGCCCTTAACCTTTTCATCCAGACACTGAACACAGAGATGGTTCCAAACTTTGGAACAGACTTTGGACCTCCTCTCGAAATGGCGACTGAAAAGTTAATCGCTGATGATACAGTGATTACCCGATCAAAATCCAAAATCACCATTCTTATTAGTGATGGTGAAGACTTTGGAGATAATACGGATGAGATCGCCGAAGAATTGGAGTCGGAAGGAATAACGCTATTCACTTTAGGGGTGGGAACTAAACAGGGCAGTAAGATCCCAACACGAAATGGATTTAAAACAGATCAGAGTGGAAATGAAGTGGTATCTCAGCTAAACTCTTCTTCTTTGGAAAACCTTGCTGAAAATACCGGAGGAGAATATTTTGAAATAAATGAATCAAGAAACGATGTTGCACGTTTGATTAATGCAATCAATAGTGTAGAAGGAGAAATGAGGGACGCTAAACAAGTAGATGCTACACAGAATCGTTATTTCTATTTTCTCGGCTTTGCATTATTGCTGATGGTTTTGGATGTAGTGTTTAGTGTGAAATTGATCAAATTATGAAAACTTTTTTTGTAATCATATTGGCTTTAGTGATCACGGATCCAAAAGAGATCACAAAAGTGAATGCGCTAAAAAAGGAAGCAGAGGCCGCTTACCTGGCAAAAGATTATGAATTAGCTCTGGCCAAATACACCATGCTACGGGACTCACTAGGAGTGGATGATCCTGCGGTAAAATTAAACCTTGCACACTCTCACTATCACCTGAATGATACTGCAGGAGCTAAAAGGAACTACAATCAATTAGCAACCTCACTTGACAATAAACTGAAGTCCATTGCGCTGCAACAATTAGGGGTAATGAGCAAAGATGCCGGAAAGCTGGAAGAGGCATTACAACAACTCAAATCTGCAATAAAAGCAGACCCGAGAAACCAGGAAGCGAGATATAACTATGAGGTAGTGAAGAAGCTGCTGGAAGAGCAAAAACAACAGCAAGAACAGAATAAGAATCAGGAAAACCAAGATCAGGAAAACAAGGACGGGGAAAACGAAGACGAGCAACAAAAACAGGATCAGCAAAAAGAGGGCGAACAGGAAAATAAAGAAAACCAGCAGGGAGAAAATCAGGAAAAGTCTGAAGAAGAAAAGAAAGAACAGGAGCAACAAAATCAGGAACAAAAGGAAGGTGAAGAGCAAGAGCAGGAGAAGTCCCAGGAGCAAATGACCAAGGAGAAGCTAGAAGAGATGGGCATCAGCGAGGAAAAAGCACGGCAGCTTTTGGAGGCGATGCGACAAAGTGAAATCAAATACTTACAGCATCAGAAAAGAAAAGCAACCAAGCGTCCGCCAAGCGGAAAGCCTGACTGGTAAATGCATCTTACCAGCAGATTACTTTTTACCATCAACTTTTGCGATCTTTGCGGTCCCGATCTGAACCATCGGGACTTTTTATTGATTTTATCATAACAACATAAACCAAGTACTCGATGAAAGAAGTTTACATAGCCTCGGCAGTTCGCACCCCCATTGGAAGTTTCGGGGGAAAACTCTCCGGTTTTTCAGCCACTCAATTAGGCACCTTTGCCATCAAAGGAGCCCTGGATAAATCAGGTGTAGCTGCAGACCAGGTCAATGAAGTATTTATGGGGAATGTCCTTTCAGCAAACCTTGGACAGGCGCCTGCAAGACAGGCTGCAATTGGGGCTGGAATCGGCCATAATGTTCCTTGTACCACTGTAAATAAAGTATGTTCATCAGGAATGAAGTCAGTGATGCTAGGCGCACAGTCTATCATGCTAGGCATCAACGACGTGGTAGTAGCAGGAGGAATGGAGAGCATGTCCAATGTTCCTTACTATGTACCTAAAGCACGATTCGGTTACAAGTATGGTCACGGTCAGATGGTAGATGGATTGATGCATGATGGACTATGGGAAGTTTACAATGGCTTCCCAATGGGGAATTGTGCAGACAATACAGCAAAAGAAATGAATATCTCACGCGAGGCTCAGGATGAATACGCCATCAACTCGTATAAGCGAGTAGCCTCAGCTACAGAGGCTGGTGAGTTTAAAGATGAGATAGTTCCTGTTGAAATTCCTCAGCGAAAAGGAGATCCGGTAGTGATGGATGAGGATGAGGAATTCAGAAATGTAAACTTCGATAAGATTCCGTCTCTTCGTCCGGTTTTTGGAAAAGAAGGAACCGTAACTGCAGCAAATGCATCTACAATCAATGACGGTGCATCTGCTCTTGTTTTGGTGAGCAAAGAAAAAGCCGAGGAACTTGGCCTTACACTGATCGCCAAGATCAAAGGGTTTGGTGATGCTGCCCAGGAGCCAATCTGGTTTACCACCGCTCCTGCCCTGGCCATCCCTAAAGCACTTGCTCACGCAGGAATAGAACAAAGCGATGTGGATTTCTGGGAAATAAATGAGGCATTTTCGGCAGTAGCTATTGCCAATCAGCAAAAATTAGGACTAGATGCTGAGAAACTAAACGTATTTGGAGGTGCGGTAGCTATTGGTCACCCGCTAGGAACCTCTGGTGCACGAATCATCACTACCCTTGTTAATGTCCTTAACAAGAAGGGTGGTAAGATCGGCTGTGCAGGTATTTGCAACGGAGGTGGAGGCGCTTCTGCTATCGTAGTGGAGAAGGTTTAATCTAAATTCAACAATTTATAAATTAGCCCTGCGTTTACCCGTTGGGCTTTTTTTATTCGTTATGATCAAATCACCATTATTCATTCTAACACTCGTTTTTTGCTTTTCTGCTTTCTCACAAACCAAGGTCAAAACCTACTATGAAAGTGGACAACTCAAAGAGGAATATCATATCCTAAACGGAGACAGTTCTCAGGTAGATGGTGGATATAAAATGTATGACCTTAAGGGTAATGTCATTGTCTCCGGAAACTTTGATCAGGGCAATAAAGAAGGAGTCTTCTACAATTACTACCCTGATGGAAGTATTCAGCGAGAGACCATTTATCGACAAAATCTTAGAGAGGGGTTAACCCAAGTCTTTACTCCCTCCGGTCAGCTGATCCAGGAGGCGACTTTCAGCAACGACACTCTGGTTGGTAAGATCAAGCTCTATGATGAGAAAGGAAAACTAAAAGGCACCACCTCCTTTGAAGGAGGTAAACCCGATGGACCCGTCTATTCCTATTACGCGAATGGAAATATTAAAGAAGAAACCCATTACGAAAATGGCAGACCAAATGGCACTACGATAAAATATTACGAGAACGGCAACATTCAACTAATCGCCAACTATCAAAATGGTCTTCTGGATGGCGATTACAAGACCTTCTATCCTTCAGGTAAATTAGAAATGGAAGTCGTGAATAAGCGTGGGGATAAAAGTGGCTCGGTAAAAATGTATCATGAAAACGGCCAGCTCAAGGCGATAGGAAATTATTCAGAGAGCGCTTTACAAGGTGACTACCTGGTTTATTTTGAAAATGGAGAAACCAAGAGTGAATACAAATACAAGGATGGATACAGAGTGGGTAAAAGCCTGGACTATCATGAAAACGGAGAAGTAAGGTTGGAATCCAGTTTTTCAAATAATGGCAAGAATGCGTCAATCAAAGAATACACAGAAAAAGGTCAGCTTGTTGCGCAAAAGGAATTGGAAAATGAGCTACCACACGGCACCTGGAAATCCTGGGATGATAAGGGGAAATTGCTTTCTATAGAAAGATATGAAAAAGGCAAACCTCATGGCCTGCAGGAAGTCTTTGATGATGGGGAAAAAATATCCGAAACCACCTACCGGTTTGGAAACAAATATGGGGCACATAAAGAGTTTCATTCCAATGGTAAACTAAAGGTTGAGGCAACTTATGAGCTCAATAAGTTGCAAGGAGAGTACACTTCCTATTACAAAAACGGTCAGGTCGAATACACTGGAAAATACGTAAGAAATAGAAGACATGGTGAGTGGAAATACTTTGACAAAAAAGGAAATCTGGAGGAGGTGATTACTTACAAACACGGTGAGCAAATAAAGGAAAAATAAGATGTATTTAACATCCTCAGAGGTATCCGCCTAACTCATCACAACAGACTCATAAAAAAGGTTATTAAAGGATTAAGATGAAAAATGAGTAAATTCAATGGGTAAAACAATAAAGTCCATGATCATGAAAAACAAACTCTATTTTTTGCTCCTACTCACCGCCCCACTTTTCCTGATAAACTGTGGGGATGACGATGATGACAATGGCTATCTGTCGGCGTTAGTTGGCACCTGGGAATCAACTTCTATCACTGTCAGCAATTGTCCATCTGCTGATGATAATGGGACGATAACGTGTGACCCATTTTGCATTAATATAGAAATTAATGCAGATGGAACTTACACTTTACAACAAGCAAACCCTGAGACACAGCAAATTGAAACTGAAAACGGAACATTAACTGTTACAGTATCCACCATTCATTTATGTGAAGATGGGGATTCCTGTGACGATAACGATCCGGCAAATTATGTAAAAAACAGTGATACTCAACTCACAGTCACATTTTTCAGTGATGAGTGTCAAAATACGGCGGTTTTTACTAAGCAGTAAAGAATGAAAGTATTGCCGTAAGGTTAACAGACTTAGGAAAGAGGGTATCTCAATGTATGTGGTCTTTACTAAGGAAGTAAAGTCACCTCGTTAAAAGTACCGTAAATGGTAAAACGAGATTGATGCTTCTGAGAACCCCTCTTTACTTTGTATAGCTTATCCTAAATACTGTTCCTGCAAGGTCATCCGATACCAACAATGAGCCATCCGAAGCGAATACCAAATCGACCGGTCGCGCCCAGCCGGTATTTGTTTCTTTATCCAAAAAACCGGAAACAAAATCTTCATAAGATCCCCCTTCTCCATTTTCCTCTGTTACCATGGTAATCTTATAACCTGTATGACCGACATCTGCATCCCTATTCCAGGATCCATGCTCAGCTATGAATATCATGTTCTGATACGATTCCGGGAATGAATCACTTGTGCAAAACTTCATCCCAAGTGGGGCAACATGTGGCCCAAGATTTTGCGCAGGTTTTACAAAATCACCACATGGATATTTGTGACCAAATTCAGGATCTTTGATATATCCCCCGTGGCAATATGGATAGCCAAAATGCTGGCCAGCCCCTGTCACCCGGTTAAGTTCACACGGAGGTATATCATTACCCATCCAGTCTCTCCCATTATCGGTAAACCACATATTCCCTGTTTCCGGATGCCAATCAAATCCTACGGTATTTCTAACACCATGAACGTAGACTTCCCGACCAGATCCATCCGGATTCATACGAGTAATGCTAGCATACATTTCATTCTTACTCTCGCATATGTTGCACGGAGCTCCTACCGGCACATAAAGTTTTCCATCTGGCCCAAAAGCAATGTATTTCCATCCATGGTGTCCATCTGTGGGGTAATCATCATAAATCAAAACTGGTTCAGGTGGATTGTCCAGATTTTCCTCGATGTTGTCATAGCGCCAGAGTCTGGAAATCTCAGCTACATAGAGTGAGCCATCTTTAAAAGCAACGCCATTGGGCGAGCGAAGGTCTTTGGCAATCACGTATTTTTCATCGGCTTTCCAATCACCATCTGTATCACGAATGGCATATACAGAACCACCTCCCCGATTTCCAATAAAGAGCGTTCCATTTTCTGTAAGTGCCAATGATCGCGCATTATTTACCCTCGCAAACACTTCAATTTTAAAGCCATCAGGAAGTTCGACTTCATCCAGTCGCAACCCTTCAGTTGAGGTTAATTCCCCGCAATCAATCGGATCACTTGATGGGGGATCCGCTTGCTGCTTAGAAGAGCAAGCCATTAGAATAAATGAGAATAAAATGGTGAGGATACTGTTCATGACATCAGAATTTTTCGACTATTCAATTTACATATTATCAAAACAAACTCATTTACTCCATCTAAGTTTTACTTTTGCGGCCATGATCGATATTACGAATCTTTCTTACTACCTGGGAGACCGTGCGCTATACGATGAAGCCTCCCTTTTCATTGGTCCAAAAGATAAAATTGGACTGATTGGACTTAATGGCACAGGTAAATCCACATTACTAAAAATGATGGTGGGTGATGTGCAGCCATCCGGTGGTAAAATATCGATGAGTAAGGATACAACCATTGGATTTCTTAATCAGGACCTCCTCTCCTTTCAAACACAGGATTCCATTTTATCTGTGGCCATGACAGCTTTTGCTGAATCGATGAAGATTCAGAAAGAGATAGATAAAGTCATCAAGGAGATGGAGGAAAATTACCGGGATGAGCTGGTAGATAAACTCACCAAACTGCAGGAGCGATTCGAGGCGAATGAGGGCTATTCATTGCAGTCAAAAGCTGAGGAAATCCTCGAAGGAATCGGATTTAAAACCGCAGACCTTTCACGACCCTTGAGTGAATTTTCGGGAGGCTGGAGAATGCGGGTAATGCTAGCGAAGCTTCTATTAGAAAAGCCAAGTCTACTCATGCTGGATGAGCCGACTAACCACCTGGATTTACCCTCCATTCAGTGGATTGAAAACTACCTTCAATCGTATGAAGGTGCATATATCATTGTCTCTCACGATAGGGAATTTTTGAATCGCACGGTAAACAAGATAGTGGAAGTCTCACAGGCTGATTTGAATGTTTATTCGGGAAACTACGATTTCTATGAAGAAGAGAAAGCCCTCAGAAATGAACTTCAGCAGAACGCATATGAAAATCAGCAAAAGAAGATAAAAGAAGCTGAACGGTTCATTGAGCGTTTCAAAGCAAAGGCGACTAAAGCCAGCCAGGCCCAATCCAAGATGAAGATGCTGGAGAAGATGGATCGTGTTGAAGAAGTGGTAGATGAAAACATGAAGGTCAACTTCCGCTTCAACTTCAAAACCAAATCCGGCAGGCACGTTAAACGCTTGGAGAACATCTCTAAATCATATGGTGACTTACAGATACTGGATGATACTACGATTGGCATTGAACGAGGGGATAAAATCGCACTAATTGGAGCCAATGGTAAAGGTAAATCCACGCTTCTAAGAATAGTTGCAGGAACCGAGTCGCACGAAGGGAAAGTACAAACCGGTCATAATGTGATCAACTCCTTTTATGCACAGCACCAGCTGGAAGACCTGAACATTCAAAATGACCTGCTGGAAGAACTAAAGCAGGCCGGCACAGGAAAAACAGAGCAAGAATTAAGGAGTGTTTTGGGGTGCTTCCTATTTTCGGACGATGAGGTTTTCAAGAAAATCAAAGTCTTGTCGGGAGGAGAAAAATCCAGGGTAGCACTGGCTAAGACGCTAATTTCAGAAGCAAACTTTTTGCTACTGGATGAGCCAACCAACCACCTGGATATGATGAGCGTGAGTATTTTGGTGCAGGCCTTGCAACAATACGAGGGCACTCTCCTACTAGTCTCTCACGACAGACATTTCATCACGCAAGTAGCTAACAAAATCTGGTGGATAGAAGATAAGGAGATAAAAGAGTACCCAGGCACATACAAAGAGTTTGAGTGGTGGTGGAATAAAAACAGGAAAGATCAACCGAAAGAAGTCAGCCAAAAAGAACAGGCAGCTCCAAAAAAGAAGTCAAACACCAAACAACGTAACAATACCGAGGAGCAACAGGCTGCCAAAGAGTTAAAAAGTGTAGAAAAGGAGATAGAATCGCTGGAGAGCAACATCAAGCTGCTAGAAACCCAGATGGCTGATCCTCAGATCTATGAAAACCCACAGGAATATGAGAAAGTAAACATCGACTACAACCAGAAGAAAGAACAACTGGAGAAGCTGATGGAGAAGTGGGAGGAATTGGCCTAAGGTGCCTTAGAGATAAAATCACAACATTAGATTGGTGCTAATTAAGCGCTTCGAGTCTGGCTTGCAGTTTTTCTTGAACGAGAGAAATACGTTGACTCACCTGACTATAAAATTCATTTTTAGAAACAAAAATAGACCTATATGAAAAAATCATGTTTCGGAATGCATCTTCCGAGAGAAATGAAGGGTCGAGCTTCCCAGGACCAGTAAAACGCACATGATGTATATAAAAAGGTTTGACAAAATCACGCACATGCTCATTGATTGCATTATCCCAATCAGCTACACCTCGATAATACTGCTCATATAATTCTACAACTTTATTCCTAAGCTCGAATTCTCCGATTAAATCCATCTTTCCCGATGCTTTCAATGATTCATAGGTGGTTTTCTGTGGAGAAAAAGGTGGGTTATACTGAATTCGGAATGTGCTATTTACCAAAACCGAGTCCCCGCCATACGGCTGACCCACACTAGCCCTTGAGAGTGTAGCCAGCGATTGCAACATTGCCTCGTTGATCACCTGCAATGTATCCAGAGCTTTAATATCCGCATTCATATCCGAAATCAGGCTCTCCAGGTATTTTACTTCCTGCTTCAGATTGTTCGATTCTTCTTTATAACTCTCCAGGTAGAACGCAATGCTGATACCTAAAATCACCACCAGAAGGTTGGCAAAATGATCCAGCCAATTAATCTTCTTCATGCAATAAAAATAGTGAGATCAAGGGATTTTGATCTAGCGGCCAGAAAAGAAAGGCACAACCACCTAAATACTTTGCCTGAATGGCACTCCTGACACAACAGAATGACGTGAAGTATCACTGGAGCAGTATGGTAGTCGTAAATGGTTTTATCATAAATACTCCAGAGTTTTTCATGGAGGCTCTCGATTGATCGTTCCTCGATAGAGCTTCTAGCTGCTTGGCTCATTTCCGCATAGAGTTTTTCATCGGTTAAAAGCTGGACAATTCTTTTTACGTACTCTTTTGGCTTTCCTTTTACAAGGAATCCATTTTTCCTGTCTTTAATTAGCTCGGATGGCCCCCCAGCATCAGCTGAAACGACAGGCAGCCCCGATGCTAAGGCTTCAATGACCACATTTCCGAAAGTCTCTGAGGACGAAGGAAATAAAAAAACATCACTAGAGGCATATATCCTAGCCAGATCCTCCCCTGTCTTCTTTCCGGTAAAAATGGCTTTCCTCATACGTTCCTCCAACCACTCGCGTTTTGGTCCGTCTCCGGTAACAATTACTGTAATCGTTTTATCGGTTTTCCTTAACTTTTTGTAAATTTTCACCATCAAAGGCATGTCCTTTTCTTTGATCAAACGACTTACAAATAATACTTTCTTATTCTCTTGGGGAACGACTAAATCAAATAACGTTTTGTTACGAAAGTCCGGGTGAAAACTACCTGTTTCTATTGCTCGTCCCCACACCTTCATCTTCTTCTTTGGAACACCCAGCTTTTTCAGATCCTTTTTAATTGGTTTTGTAGGCACGAGTGTGAGGTCTGCATTACGATAATACCACATCACCGAACGTTTGATCATTCTGCCAAAAAGGAAATCACCAAACTTCCCAATATAGTACTTCAAGTAAGCAGGAAAATGTGTATGATAAATGTTAATGACAGGAATATTATGTTTACGTGCATACTTTATTGCAAATCGACCCAGCAGTGAAGGTGATGTAAAATGAATAAGGTCAGGATTAAAATCATCCAGTTTTTGTTTGACTTCCTTTCCGGGTATCCCAAGCCTATATCCTGATTGACCTTTTTGAAAGGGTAGATCTAAAAATTTACAGGTATGGATTTCAAAGGGAATTTTTTCTGGAAACAGCGGAGGGTGCGGAGTTATTATCAGAAACTCAAATCGGTCTTTTGGCGCATTTTTGAGAATCTTATGCAATGTGACGCTTACCCCATCAAAATTTTCCTCAAGGACATCAGCAAACAGGGCAATCTTTCTCTTTGGCACGCTCATAATCGGAAGTAAAGATCATGCAGATTTTAGCGCAGCGAAAGCAAATCCCATTATGAAATAGTGAGACTTTTTTTACCCCACATTCATGCTAATATTATGATCAACCTTTCTTCATCAATCTATTTTAACATTGAAATCAGGAGATATAATATTGCCTTAATGAACCATGCGTTTACTCACCTCAACTGCCCTTTGATAAATATCTAATTGACGGTCAAAACAGCTTTCCCACGATAATTGAGCGGCATACTTCCTGGCGTTTTCTGACAGCTTGCGTCGGTCAATTCTACTGAATCTCACTATTGCATCAGCAAGTTGATCCGGGGTTACTTCATCCAGAATTAATCCAGCTTTAGATTTTTCAATATGATCTCGGGCCGCTCCATCGCCAGCCGCAATAAGTGGTAGTCCAGAACTAAGTGCTTCAACCAATGACAACCCAAAAGTTTCCCAGTTACTCAATGCAAAACCTAAATCGGAACTGGCGTAGTACTCTGCCATTTCCTGTTTGCTTTCAATGAACCCTTTAAAATGTACATGCTCATATTTGGCTGCTGCTTCTCTTACTGAGCTTTCAAATGGCCCTGTTCCTGCTAATACTAAAGCCGGAGGTACCTCCAGCATTTCCAGTATCATCTCATAAGCCCTTAACAAAACGTGTAGCCCTTTCTCTTTTGAAAATCGATGAGGAAAAAAGAGTATCAACCGATCCAGGTTACCAGCTTTTAAATCATTGATAAGCCCGGTGTTTCTCTGACCAGGGTGGAACAACACATTGTTGACCCCAAGAGGAGTGAAATGAAGTTTTTCTATTTCATTTTCCTCCATCCTGTTTTTAACGGTTTTACTGGCTACTAACACTCCATCCATTCTGTTGTAATGCTTTCGTGCATATCTCCAGGCTAGTTGCTCTCCTTTATTTGCTAAACCCAAAGGAGTATTCTCCAGAAAACGGCGAACATAAGTGACCGGAAAATCCGCGTGCCAAAATCCAAAAACCATTGATCGGAGTTTATTTCTTTTCACAATTGAGTGAACGATTCGAGGCATAAAATAGGGAGACCCTACTTCAATGATATCCGGCCGATGCTTTAGAATCACTCGCTCGATGGGCCCTTTTCGAATCACATAGCGATACTCCCAGTTGCCCCAGACCTTTGGAACTTCGATATGCTCTATAAAAGCATTTTCCCCAATCTGCTCTGTATACGTTTTATCGTCATGCATTACAAAAACATAATGCACATCCGATCTGGATTTGAAGTAGTCCATCTTCTCCAGATGATACCTTCGAACACCTCCACCCGATGGACTCCAGAAATTATTACAATCTAATAGCTTGAGCATGCCTCCAGTTGATAAAAGCTTTTGTACCACTGCACAAACTCCTTCACTCCTTCTTTAACAGACACCTTAGGTTGATAACCAATCTCTTCCTTCAGTTCAGATATGTCAGCATAGGTGCTAACCACATCTCCCTCCTGCAATGGCAGAAACTGTTTTTTCACTTCCATTCCAAGCTCTTCTCCCAGGATATTGATAAAGTCCATAAGCTGGACAGGATGGCTATTGCCTATATTATAGATCCGATATCTCACCCCTTTCTCATTAGGCTTAGGGGTGGTTTCGAGCACCTGCTTCACCCCTCCTACAATATCATCAACATAGGTAAAATCTCGCTCCATCTCCCCATTATTGAATACTTTGATAGCGTCTCCATTGGAAATGGCTTTAGCAAAAAGCATAGGCGCCATATCTGGCCTTCCCCAAGGACCATAAACTGTGAAGAAACGTAACCCCGTAGTAGGAATTTTAAATAGATGACTGTAGGTATGTGCCATCAGCTCATTACTTTTTTTAGTACTCGCATATAAGCTTACTGGCTCGTCCGTTTTGTGCTCCACGGAAAAAGGCTGGTCAATGTTCAGTCCATATACACTGGAGCTGCTCGCATAAACCAGATGCTTCACCGGAAAGTACCTGCATGCCTCCAGAATATTGTTAAACCCTACTACATTCGACTGAATATAAGCATTTGGATTATCGATACTGTATCTCACTCCGGCCTGGGCTGCTAGATGAACCACATACTCAAATCGGTATTGAGCAAATAATGTAGTTATGGATTTCTCATCTGTAATGTCAATGCGAACAAACTGAAAGTTGTCAAATTCGTCACTTTCAGTTTCACGATTGTAACGAATGAAGTCAGGATGGATTCCAAGCTCTTTCAGACGCTCAAACTTGAGTGTCATCGGGTAGTAGTCGTTAATATTATCAATACCAATCACATGGTATCCCTGATTTACTAACAACTTAACCGTGTGGAAACCTATGAATCCAGCACATCCGGTCACCAATACCTTAGTCTTCATCCAGTTTATAAAAAATTAGATCAATTTGTACCGGCAATTCAAACCATTTCAGAGTCAATTCCAAACTGGGCAAGGCATGATAACAGAATCGTAAAAATGAGGAAATAACTCGTTGGTGTTCATTAAGAGAAGATCAAGGATTCATTGACCACCATTGATTAACAAAATATTTGTAAAGAGCATTATTGTTTGTATTGTCTGCGTTCACACTGTTTGAAAGACCAAACTGTGAGGACTGCCTAATGGAAACAAATCGGCCAAAACGAAAGGGTGCCGGAATAACGTAAACTGGCGTTTTAATTTTGGCTAAATTTCCACTTACCCAGATATCATCCACAAAAAAGGCTTCTTTCGGTGCATTATCAAAATCAAATATGGTACGATCGAAGAATTTTGGCTTCACGGCAAAACTGGCTGCTCCTTGCAGACAATCAACACGAACGGGTTCTTCTACTGAGTTGTCTCTTCGGTAAAATCTCACTATTCCACCATATCGTTGCTCTTTATATGCATGATCCAAAGTCTCGGGCACAGTCCATCCGGAAAGCGTCATCGCGGCATCCGGTAGTTGTTTTTCATGCTTCACATAGTTCTCTACCATCTGGTGGGAATAGATCTGATCATCATCTACCACAATGATTAATCGATCGGGGTTATGCTCATAGAAATCAATAGTAGGCAACAGTTTGGTCGCCGGTCCTAAATCATTTTCAATCCAATTGATTTCAATCAAAGGATGTTCGATGATATAGTTTGGAATTTCATATTCGGTTTTATCCCTCTTAAAAAACCGGGGAAGATTGATCATGATCTTTTCCGGAAGTACCGACTGATCAGTGAGTGAATTAATGGTAGGTAGCAATCCCTTGAAGCGAGATGGCAACACTGACATAGACACCACGGCGGTTGATTGATCCTTCCCCTCCATTTGCCGGATCCACTTTTCAGGTTTTGAATGTCGAATTTGAAACAGTCTGGAAATCTCCTTCAAATATCTGCTCATCTTCTTAACTAGATCTATTTGCTTCAAAAGCCAAAACTATACGCTGACCAAGAAGAAAATCTCCGCATTTCCATAATTAAACAAACTCATAACACCCTCTTAATCTTCTCAGAATACTGTCAGCATAGTTTTGCTAGCTATGAGAAGGGACAGTCATAGCGACATAGAGTTTTGGATTTCGCCAAAAGAACGGGTGGACTTTTACCTGAATAGTCAAGCTTCATTTGATATCAACCTGAAGCGATATGAAGAAGTAAAGAACAGTACCAGTTGGAATCAGAAGGAAATGAAACTGGTGTCTTATGATGATTTTCAAAGGACCTTAACTCACTGGTACTGCAAGCACATTGTTCATCTCCCGAGGATAAGAAACATCCGGGTTTTACCATTTTACAAGTCGTACAAAGACCTGCACTCATTGATGAATTTCTTTCTGCCATTCGATCGAATCGGGAAAGAACACGCTTCAGTGAAATACCCACTTTTTTATGGAGAGGCAGGTGATACTCATGAAATTCCCTGTATCAGAAAATCAAGGAGAGCGGACGATCCTACCAGTGTGATTTTCAATTTTAGATCCCTTCGATTGACATCACCATGTGAGGTTGCAGCCCATCATGACCTCCCGTGGGAGCAAAAGACAAACAATGTTATCTGGCGAGGAGCTACTACCGGTCAAATGCAGCGTGTCCACTTGGTAGAAAAGTATTTCGACACCTATGATATCGCTTTCGCTACCATCAAGCAGAAACCTCATCTTAAGCATCTACAGAAGGATAAGGTCTCAATCAAAAAGCAACTTGAATACAAATTCATTATCAGTTTGGAGGGAAATGATGTGGCAAGCAACCTACGTTGGGTGCTTGCTTCCAACTCTATCCCAATCATGACTAAGCCATATTGGCAGTCGTGGATCATGGAAGACCGGTTGGAGCCAAATGTCCACTACTTGGAGCTAAACAAAGATTTATCCAACCTGAATGAGTTGTTGCACTGGGCAAGAAATAATGATGAGGCCTGCAAAAAGATCGCGCTTAATGGGAAAAAATACATGTCCCAATTCCTTGATCTGGATAATGATCTACCTGTACAAAAAATGGTATTGGATGAATACGCGAAACGACTAACCTACAATAATAATTAGCCATGATAGATATTTTAATGCTTTCTACCGAGCACATTGAAGAGTACACAAAATACTCGATCCCTATCTGGAAAAAATACTGCGATATACATGGCTATCGGTTTTGTCACTATGGCGAAAAATTGATTCCTGATATGGCATTTACCTGGAGCCGAATCAAGATGATTCAAGACCATTTCAAAGAAACGGATGCCGAATATGTGATGATGGTGGACGCGGATACTCTTCTTTATAAAGACCAGTTGAGCCTAAAACTGGAAACGTTGATCGACGAATACATGACAGGAGCCAAACGAATCCTATTTCAAAAGGACGGGTCAGAACGCATGGGTCTTTACTTCTCGCACAATTTCAAATTAAGCATGGAACTGAAACGCTGGACACTTCCGAATGCAGGATTCAACATCATGAAAAACTGTGAAGAAGTACACCTGTTCATTGATTCATGGCTGGAGCTGGGACAAGGAAAACTAAGGCACCTCGCCGAAGTACATCCTCGAACGCAAAATGTTCTTTTAAGGGGACTGATGACAGATCCCAAAATGGATCAATTGATTGGGTACCTCCCTTCCAAAGTGGTAAGCAAACGCAACACAGAATTCTGTAAGCACCTGTCCGCAATGACCAAAACACAAATAGCTTCGGAAATCAAGAAAGAATACAACAAGATTTTTCAGGATGAAGGTGAACTCATAAATCAATGAAAAAGCTATATCCACTTATTAAGAATCGGCTGGGACTATTTACAGTTGGGGCTATTACGGGGATACTGTCAGGTATCTGTACTTCCCAGGTGATCTCCATGATCAAAAGTGGATTGGATTCAGTAGATAACATCAATGGAACCTTCATTTTTCAAATTATTGGATTTAGTCTGCTTGCCACAGCGCTTGGTATTGCATCCGGTTATTTCATTGCTCGAATCACAGCCATTGTAATTAGAAACCTGACTCAGAGTCTGTCCGAAAAAGTATTGAAAGCAAACTACGAATATGTGGAATCAAACTCTGAGCGAATCGTTCCAGTATTGACTCGTGACATCACTATGCTATCCGAGTTCATTAATCGCTTTCCGCAATTCCTGGTATCTACGACTACAGTAGCAGTCACACTATTCCTCTTGTTCAAAACAGACTGGCAGCTTACTTCCTTCTTTATGGTCGCTTTTCTGCTTCAGATTATTATGGTTGCTTCCACCCTCCCCTTGGTAAGAAAACTGACGCGACGATCCACCAAATTCAACAATTTCCTCTTCAGAGATTTGGCAAGCTTAGTTTCCGGTTTAAAAGAACTTTCGCTCAATCAACGAAGACGCAATGAATACATATCCGGAGTAATTACAGATAACCTGCACAATTGGAATCATTCGGAGGTGAAACGCAAAGTGCTTCTCGAATCTACAGATCGTTTATCAGATTTATTGGTTTTTATCTTTTCCGGACTACTCATGTTTATGGGTGTCACCATCCTCCCCATTGATTTCAATCAGTTCAAAGTAATTCTTCCAACCATTCTTTTTCTGATTCCTTTCACTGTGAAGATTGCCAGTTTCTTTAGGCTAAGAAGTAGCGCAATGGTTTCCCTGGAACAAATCCATCAGCTGGGAATTGACGTGGATAAACAGAAAATAGAATCTTCTAAAGAGCTAAGTCTTGAAAGCGAACAAAACGAACCATATCTTTTCTTTGAGGACATTGAGTTCCAATACCAAACCTCACAGCACGAAAAACCGATCTCCTTTGGTCCATTAAAAATCTCTTTTGAAAAGAATAAAATCACATTCATTGTTGGTGGGAATGGTAGCGGTAAAACCACCTTCTCAAAGATTCTGACCGGGCTTTATCAACCCAAACATGGGTCCATTTATTACCAGGGTCAGCAAGTGGATCAAACCAACTTACTTAGTTATAGAGACTTGTTCTCTGCCTATTATGCCGACTCTCATGTCTTCGAACACCTTTCTCATATAGATGCCGACTTTCTCGAGGATCATGCTGAGAACTATATCAACATGTTGGAGATGAAAAGCAAAGTGGAAGTAGAAGATCACAAGTTTAGCTCTACCAAACTTTCTTATGGTCAGCGTTCCAGACTTGCTCTGATAGCCAATATGTTGGACAACAAAGAAATCTATGTTTTTGACGAGTGGGCGGCCAATCAAGACCCGTATTTCAAAGGCATATTTTACCACGAAATATTACCATTCCTGAAAGAAAAAGGGAAAACAGTCATTGTCATCTCTCATGATGAAAAATACTTCAGCGTAGCAGATGAGATCATTGAGTTAGAAGAGGGCATGACAGTCTCCGAAACTAAAATCGTTCAACATGAGCTCGCCTAAGTTATCAATCGTCGTACCGGTTTACAATGTATCCGAATACCTCCCAAAATGCATTAACACCCTTACCAATCAATCGCTTGAAGACATTGAGATCATTCTCGTCAATGATGCCTCTCCAGACCCGGAAGATGATACCATTTGTACTTTTTTCTCTAAGAAAGATGATCGCGTTAAATACATTACACATCAGGAAAATCGTGGACTTGGAGGAGCTAGAAACACGGGAATCAAAGCAGCTACATCAAACTATGTTGGATTTGTGGATAGCGATGATTGGGTGGAACTCGACATGTTTGAAAAGCTCTTTCAGGCTATCCAATTGAAGGATGCCGATGTTAGTCAATGTTATTTTATTGAGCACAAAGGTGCGATTAGCAATGTAAGGAAATTGAAAAGGTTTAGAAAGAGAAGAGACATCCTCAACGCCACCAACGTACTATTTTGGAATAAGCTCTTTCGTAAAGACCTTTTTACCAAAAATGACATCTACTTCCCAGAGAAACACACACTAGAAGATCTCGCCACTATGCCACGACTTCTTTATCACGTAGATTCTATGGCACAAGTGAAAGAGCCCCTCTACCATTACATTGTAACACGTCCAGGAGCTTTGACGGCCAACTATGATCGTATTTTTTCAGACCACTCTGTTGTTTTTAATATCATCAAAGAGTTTATGGAGGATCAGCAAGTATGGGAGCGAGACCAAATATTTTTTGAAAAAAGGGTTCTCAAAAGCTTGATCCATGATGTGAGCAGATTTGCCCAGGATGATCTATTCACAGAACGGGAAAAAATGGAAGTGCTTTCCAGTCATTTACACAAAACCCTCAATTTTTTAGAGAACCCTGAAAAAATAAGAACCGAATCAATTGAAGAGGCTGAACAAACACTCAAAAATTACAAATGGAGATTAGAGGCTAAGACTCTCCTTAAAGTGGTCTAACGCATGAAGGTATTCACTTCTATCATCATGTTTGCCACATCACTTTCACTTTCAAGCCAGGTACTATATCCGGAGAGTGCCCTTCTGGATTATTATCGTTTACTGGAAATAAAAAATCAACCCCTTGAAAATCGCCTTAACCTTTTCCCATCAATTATCTCACCGTACAAAACGGACTCCCTAATTTGGAATCCTTGGGGTTTAAATAAACCCGATAACAAAAAGAAAATAGACCTACTCCCTCTTCAGTGGGTCAATCATTACAACAGCAAGTATGCCAGGGGATATAATGATGGAGCTGTATGGAAAGGCAAAGGGCTAACCTCTTCCCTTCAGGGAGGAGTTCAAGGAAAGCTTGGAATGCTAGCGTATACCTTAGCTCCTATTATTTACTATTCTCAGAATGCCAATTTTAAATTAGCCGAACAGCAAGGAAACAATAACCCTTACAACTATCAGTTTAGGAATAGAAGAATTGATCATGTTCAGCGATATGGAGTCGATCCTTTCATGAAGTTTGATCCTGGTCAATCAGAAGTACGAATAGTCTACCGCACTTTTACACTGGGGGCCTCCACACAAAACATAACCTTCGGTCCCGCACAATACAATCCGATTATCTTGAGCAATAACGCAGCTGGGATTCCACATATCGATATTGGAACGTATAAACCAATTGAAACCAAAATTGGACGGATCGAGGGGAAAGTCTATTACGGCATTCTTACCAAATCAGATTATTTCAGCGAGAGTGATAAGTGGAATTATCGATTTTGGTCCGGCTTCTCAATTGGCTACAATCCTCGTTTCCTACCAGAGCTTACGCTTGGCTTCAATAGAGCGTTCTATGAGAAATCCAGTGATTTCTCACCAATTGACCTTCTCGTCTTCATTAATAAATTTGATGATACGGATGGAAACCCATCTGTTAATGATGAATTTGATCAACTAGGGTCCGTCACTATGCGGTGGCTATTTGAGGAAGTAGGGTTTGAGGCATATGCAGAATATGCCAAAAATGATTTTGGCGGCAAGCTGTGGGGAACAGCCCCGGAACATGGACGAGCATATGTGGTTGGATTTAATAAATATGTAGATGTTAAGGAAAATAACGTACTCAAATTAACCTTCGAGCATACCTCACTTGATCAGCCAAAAAATGCCATCTATCGTCCATACAACTCCTGGTATTCTCATGGAATTGTGAATCAGGGTTATACGCTGGATGGACAACTTCTTGGAGGCGGTATTGGTTCAGGATCAGTTACTGATGTGATAGAGGTGCAATACTTATTTACCAAGGGAAGACTAATGCTGAGAGCTCAGCGTATTAGATTTGATGATGATTATTTCTTCGATAATGTTCGGGATGAATTTAATCATGATCATGAATGGACACTTGGGTCCAAATATTCAAAGTTCGTAGGTGCTTATCTGTTTGGGTTTGATTTTGCGACAAGCTTTAGACAAAATCAATACTTTGTTAAAGAGAATGACAAGACAAATATCTATTTAGGTTTTAGCATAACTAAGTTCTTCAGTGCTAACTAGCACTTCTTAGTGAACCCCTATCTCCAAAAACCCATCTGGAGCCTCTGAGTTTTTCACGAGCAAAACATATTATCCATCCGAAAGACGTAGATGTGATATGAATAAAAGAGATGTAAATATTATTCCCAAGGATGAAATAATTGAACAGCTCGAATACAAAAACCAGGCTATAGATGAACCACTTTTTACAGCTATAAAAGGATAGTCCTCCCATTAATGCAAAAATGCCAACCGATCCTCCCATCCAGGCTCTGCTAAAAGCATGTGAAAAAAGCGTCTCCTCCGGCCAGTATTCAATGAGTGTATTGAATAACGCACCATTAAAAATGGCTATTAAGATGTAAGAAAAGAAGTAAATAAAAACGGTGAGCCTGGTTCCATGCTGCGCTTCAAAAGACTGCACAGGAAATATAAAACCGAAAATCGTAACAAAAAGGATGTGCACAAAGTCATTATGCAACCACGGTGTTGTAAAGCTAGTAGCCATGAAGTGCCAAAAGTTTGTTTTATACTCTGCCATCCACATCGACCAATTGCACTGAAGCACCATTTGCCATGGGCCCGTGTCACAATCTCTTCGCTCCGCAAATCCCAGCAACGCCAATACCAGCCATATTGTGACAAGGTAAAAAATGCTGAATTTTCTGGAATTGATCCAGCTCCAAAAAGTATATCTATCATTCAGTGGATGCGCCCAGGGCCACATGTACGGCACCCATTTCTTTAGGTATTTATTTTCTCCTCTCGGAAGATTCATTTAACTAATCGCTTTATCGCAAAACTATCCGCTTAAGAGAATACAAAAACATATTTACGCATACTTCATTGTTGAATTAATGAGAATATAATGTGTGGTTTATCGTGGGATAATGTAATTCAATGGTAAATGAAATCTACTCTTAGTTGTTAGTATTTTTGGCATAGGATTCGTTGTTTAGCTTCTAGCAATTAACTTCATCTTGAAATTTCTAATTATGAAAAAAATAGCATCACTTTCCATCACATTTCTCGCTTTATTCCTGGTTCAATGCTCCAGTGTCCCAATGAGTGATAGGTCTCAATTATCACTCATAAGCAACGACAAGATTTTCCCCATGAGCTATGATCAATATGAGCAGGTCAAAAAGGAAAGTAAGATCATTACCGGAACTGAGGATGCAAGAACCGTAAAGCGTGTCGGGACTCGAATACAACGAGCAGTTGAACAGTACTTCGCTGATCAGGGTCAAGCCAATTATTTGGAAGATTACAGATGGGAATTCAACCTCATTGATAATGACAGTACAGTAAACGCCTGGTGTATGCCGGGGGGAAAAGTGGCTTTTTACACGGGAATCATGCCGATATGTAAAGATGAGTTGGGTGTAGCAGTCGTAATGGGTCACGAAATAGCTCATGCGATAGCCAATCATGGTCGCGAACGAATCAGTCAGCAGTACGCTGCGCAGTTTGGATTGTCTGCGGTTAGTATTTTACTGACAGGCGGAAGCGGACCAACTGTTCCCACCGAAATCATTATGCAGGGGGCCGGTGCTGCTACCTCATTAGGAATTCTGGCCTTCTCAAGAAAACATGAATCTGAAGCTGATAAACTTGGTCTCTACTTCATGGCGATGGCCGGATACAACCCACAGGAAGCACCTAAATTTTGGGAACGAATGGCGGAAAACAGTGGCGGAGAAGCCCCACCTGAGTTTGTCTCAACTCACCCCTCACACGATACTCGTATTGCAGACTTAAAGGCCAATATGCCAAAAGCAATGGAATATTACCGCAAATCTCAATAGTGAAGTCGACAGGAATTTATCGTTTCTTTAAATCTCTTCAATCCCTGATTGGCGGAAGAGCTAAACGAATCAGCGACTATACGATCGCCAGATATTCAATAGCTGTCAAGGATAACGTAAGCAGATGGTTTAAGGAGTTGATATTTCTCTCCCTTGGTATTCTATCGGCCGGATTCGGTTTGCACGGGTTTCTACTGCCGAATGACTTCATTGATGGAGGTGTGACCGGCATTTCGTTGCTAACAAGGGTGTTGACAGATTACCCACTACCGATACTCATTGTCATAATCAATATCCCGTTTATTGTGCTTGGGTATTTTCAGATCGGTCGTTCGTTCGTTATTAAAAGTATCATTGCGATCATTGGACTGGCTCTGGCGCTAAACTTCATTCATTACCCCATCATTACAACAGATAAACTGCTTGTTTCGGTTTTTGGTGGTTTCTTTCTTGGAGCTGGGATCGGTTTATCAGTCAGAGGTGGTGGTGTATTAGATGGCACGGAAGTTTTGGCTATTTATTTGGGTCGTAAAACTGGCCTGACCATTGGAGACTTAATTCTTGTCTTCAACATTATCATCTTCTCCACGGCAGCCTATCTCCTATCGATCGAGATTGCGCTATACTCGATTCTCACCTACCTCTCAGCTTCTAAAACGGTTGATTTTGTGATAGAGGGCGTGGAAGAATACATTGGCGTTATTATTATTTCTAAACGGAGTGAAGCACTTCGTCTCATGATCACAGAGAAAATGGGGCGCGGTGTTACCATCTATCAGGGTAAAAGTGGTTTTGGAAAGCGGGAAGACCTTTCGGAAACAGAAATCCTGTATTCCGTCATCACCCGATTAGAAATAGGTCGTATGCAGAATGAAGTAAAATCAATAGATCCCCAGGCGTTCATTGTGATGAATAGCGTGAAAGACCTGAAAGGCGGAATGATCAAAAAGCGTCAGTTTAAAGAGCATTAGATTTTAAACCACAGAGGAAGCAAAGTTCACACGCAGAGTCCCAAAGAACTGTCTCCGTTTCCATGAATGGTTCTCAAGCTTCTCTGGTTAGAAGTATCTCTATTAAATCAAAATAGAGTATGTGCAATGATGGCCGAACCTTTGTGTTCTTTGTGATTAAACTCAGTGTTCTCTGTGGTTAAACTCAGTGTTCTCTGTGGTTAATCTATTCAAACTGACTCTCCTCCAATCCCGGAATAATCTTGCAAGCGTTCTTGTAGTACACCTTCTTCAAAACTTCGTCGGATAAACCCAAACCATACATCCGCCAGAAGGCATGATATTTTTTGTAATATGGAAAGTACTCATCCTCAGTTTCCAGTACCCTGAAATAGGTGTAGAATTCTTCTTTATTGTAGGCATCCTTTCCAAATAGGATTCGATCCTGGTATTTCTCAAAGAATTGATTTGCCCTTCGTGGCTGACGACCAAATTCAGCGATAACTGCCCCAATACCAAAGTAAACATTTGGATAGGTATCCAGATGCTCCCCTGCTTTATCCAGGTCATTCGCCATCCATCCCATATGCGCATTCACAAAAGTGGTATTCGGGTGCTTCTTAAAGACATTATGTTGCTCTGCAATAATCTGCTCAAATGGTGCAGGATCATCATCTCCCCTTTTTCTACCCGGGCGTAATTTCAATTCGAGCCATCGTTCATTATCCGAGTCCATCGGATCCCAGAATGGGGCCGGATCAGCTGCATGAATCAATACAGGGATTCCCAGTTCACCGCATTTGGCCCAGACAGGATCGATCCTTGGATCGTCTATTGCAATGCGATTTCCTTCACTATCCTGATATCTCAATCCCAGACTCTTGTAAATTTTCAAGCCTCTGGCACCTGCTTTTACATCTTCCTCCAGCTCTTTTACCGCATTCTCTGTCCACCCCTCCTCGTCAATATCGTTGAATGACACATTGGTAAAAACAATGATTCGGTTGGGTGCCTCTCCCTCTACTCTACGTACCATTCCGGCCAGATATTCGGGTGAGCCGATATCACCAGCTTCCCTGTCAAATCCTCGTCCACTCAAGTTGACCATCGCTCCCATATTCAACTCATCCATCTCATCCACAAGCGATGCTATCTGCTCCTTGGTAAGATTCCACTGATGACTATGAATATCCACAAAAGAAAACTTAGCTCGCTTCACCGGATTTTCAGGCACTACCAGCGTAGAGGTAGGGTTGTACTCTTCAAAACTCATGGTTGGCTGCTCTTCCTGAGCAAAAAGAAAGAGTATTGATACAAAAAAAGAAGTAAAAAGGGTTTGACGCATACTTTACGGTTTTAATGGGAGACAATAATACAAATGATCATCTGCTTCGAACGAGTGAATTATTTATTTGGTTCTATTTCCATCTTAGCTGGTTAATTTTACCGCTATGGAGCGACCGGAGTTTGACGATATTTTTATGGAGCTGGCAGTAAACCTGGCCAAGCGATCCCATTGCATCAAGAGACATGTTGGAGCAGTGCTCACCAAAGACACGCGAATTATTTCCATTGGGTATAATGGACCGCCCTCAGGCACACATAACTGTGATGAAGAGTGGCCGGAAAAAGGGTGTGACAGGGACTCGAAAGGTGGGTGCTCACTTGCCATCCATGCAGAGCAAAATGCCCTGCTGTATGCCGTTAAAAACAAAACAGAAGTAAAAGGAGCAACCCTTTATGTAACACTCTCTCCCTGCCTTGCCTGCGCTCGCATCATTTTTACCATGGGGGTAGAAAAAGTGGTTTATTTAAAATCGTATGCTGAACATAAAGGCATTCCAAACGATGAAGGTGTCGACTTTCTGAGAAAATTTGGCGTGGAAGTAGAAAAGTACGAAGGTCACCTCGATAATGTAACTGAACTGGTTTAACCTAAGCTTCATTCTTACTTAATGAATTGTAGATATCTCTTGCCTAGCTTTCCACAATGAAATTATCTATTCTTCTTGCATTCCTCTCCGCAACCTTATGTGCCCAACAGGCAGATGTGACCATCAAAAAGAATATTACTCAGATTGCCTTTGGCTCATGTAGTGAACAAGAGTTGACGAATAGGCAACTGTGGGATGAAGTCAATTTTATGGAACCTGACCTATGGATCTGGCTAGGCGACAACATCTACGGTGATACTGAAGACATGCAGGTGATGCGCCAAAAATACGACCTGCAAAAAAGGCACCCGGGATACCAAAAGCTCATAGCAAATACGGAAATCATCGGCACATGGGATGATCATGACTATGGAGTAAACGACGGGGGAAAGGAATACCCTAAGAAAAAAGAAAGCAAAGAAGAATTATTACGGTTTCTGGAAACAGATGAAGATCACCCGGTACGCAAAAGATCCGGGGTATATCAATCTTATTCCTATCAAAGTAACAGTGGAACGGTTAAAGTCATACTATTGGATACACGTACGTTTCGCGATTCATTGATCTGGAAACGACCGACACCCGGTAATAAGGAAGCACAAATCAATGCAACAGGTGATATACTTGGTGAAAGTCAATGGAAATGGCTTAAGGATCAATTGACAGAGGATGTTGACCTGGTTATTCTTGCATCCAGCATTCAGGTAATACCAACTGAACATGTGTTTGAAAAGTGGAGCAATTTTCCTGTCGCCAGAAAGCGTCTTCTGGACTTGGTGAGCACCACACAGAAGCCAATCCTTATCCTATCGGGTGACCGTCACTTATCTGAGGTCTCCCGATTGGAAGTAGCATCCAGTCCCTATCCCATCTACGAATTTACTTCCAGCAGCCTCAGCAGCCCCTCTGCTAGTTTTGATTTTGAACCCAATCAATTCCGGGAGAAGAACATTGTCTTCCCTGCTAATTTTGCACATCTGGATATCGTTTGGAAAGAAAATTATATTTCTTGTGAGGTGAACTATTTTGGTGAGGACAACAAGGTGCTTCAAACACACATGATTTCATACAAGAGATAAAAAAAACCCTCCCGCTTTACAGCTAAGGAGGGCTATCACCAACTTACTCAAAGTAATCCTTAAAACTCACCGCCTCCGTCTCCATAGTCTTCACCACTACGACCACCCTGGCCGTCGCGTTGTTTTTTCTGGTTCAGGCGATAGGTAAATGATAATGTAGCCGTTCTGGATCGCCACTGAAACTCACTGTATTGAAATGAATTTTCATTGAAGGTTTCGCTCCTCCACTTTCTGGTATTGAAAAGATCACGTACGTTAAATGCTAATGTTCCATTCCCTTTGAGAATATCTCTTGAAAGCCCGACATCTACCGACGTAATTGACAAGCTCTTCCCCTGAACCGTATTACGTGGAGCCCGGTAATTCACGTTAACCTGTGCATCAAACAGTTTCTCAAATTTGAAATTATTGCTCACTCTGGTAGAAAGTGATACAGCTTCTGCCTCGTTGTAGCTGAGGATCTCATCTCCAAATGAAACGGATCCTGCCGGTACATAAGATCTGAAAAAGTTTACATTTCCACTCACTCTGTACCAATCAGTAAAGTCCTGAGAAATATTGAATTCTGCTCCAAAAGAACGCTCAATCGATACATTGTAAGGACGAGTGAAAGTAATACCGTCTTCGCTGGTAGTGCTGAGTCTTTGTTCTACACCTTCTGTGTATCTATAGTATACTCCCCCGTAGAAAGAAGATTTCTCAAGGTTTAACAAGTACCCCAGCTCATATGAATCTGTAAACTCAGGTTGAAGATTTGGATTTCCCACATAGTAGTTTCTATTATCAGAAATCGAGCTGAAAGGATTCAGTCTTCTACCTCTGGGACGGCTGATTCTTCTACTGTAACTAGCCTGGATGGCCTGGATCTGTGTTATTTGATAGGTTAAAAAGGCACTTGGAAAGAAATTCCCGTAGTTCTGCTCATTTCTCAGATCATTGGTTTTTTGGTTAGTAATCAGCTTTGTAAGCTCATATCTTACGCCTAGCTGCCATGACAGTTTGCTGATTTTATTACTTAGGATACCATATACAGCCAAAACATCTTCCTCATATTCAAATTCATTAGAAAAAGCTGAATCCACTTCATAGATTCCGCTTTCGTTTCGTTCGGTCACGATGTAATCATTTCCTACCAGGCGATCGGTATACCGTGTACCTAACTCGAGTTGCCCATCTTTTGCAAACGGATGAATATAATCTGCCTGAAGCATATATCGCTCCTCTATTTCATCATTTAATGCCCGCTGATACAGGAATGGGGACTGATTGTTGAATGTCGTTCCTTCGCTTTGAACAAGGTCACTACTTTCCTGTTCATTGTTGTTTTGATATTGAAAATCCGCTGTAAACTTCTGACCTTCCCGCTTAAAATTTTTTGTGTAATTCAGCGAGTACTCTAAGTTTTCATCACCCTCTCCTTCATTGTCCTTTCTCACAGTAAGTGAGTCCACATTGGATGACTCAAAAAAGTCATTATATATCAATTGCGTTTTATTGTCTTCATCCGAGTAGCGATACAGAAATGCAAGAGTTAGGGTGTTACGATCATTCAGGTAAATATCTGATCCAAACCGAGCTGAATAGCTCAGTCCGCCACGATCATGAGAACGATCTCGTTCTGTAAATGATGGAGACGTAGGTCCGGCATTGAAGAATTCCTGTTCTGAATATCCACTGCCATTATATCTTCTGTAGTTCGCTCCTACATTTGTGAAAAAGTTGATCCAGTCTTTTCGAAAATTTAGGTTTACTGAACCACCATGATTGTCTGGCACTCCGGTATTTGCCTGGAAGCTTCCATTCAATCCAACTTTTTTATCCTTCTTGAGAACAATATTTATGATTCCGGCAAGTCCCTCCGCATCATATCTTGCAGATGGATTGGTGATCACCTCCACACTTTCTACCAGGTTTCCATTTAGCTGACGCAGGGCATCATTACTACTCAAACCAACCAATCCGGAAGGTTTTCCATCAATCAGAATCCGAACGTTTTCACTACCCCGAAGGCTAACATTTCCTTCGACATCCACCTGAACCGATGGAAGATTATCAAGTATGTCGGTGGCGCTTCCTCCAAGGTTGCTAAGATCCTTTCCAATATTAAACACCTTCTTATCCAACGTCATTTCCATCTGTGTACGCTCACCCTGTACCACTACTTCGTCAAGCAGTGTTTCATTTTCACTTATTCGAACATTTCCGACATTATAAACAGGGCTTTCACGAGATACTTCCACATTGGATATCCTCACTTCCTCGAATCCCATAAACTGAAATCTGATGTAGTACTCTCCGGGCTTTACCGGCACATTGAAAACCCCCGAAACATCTGTGAGTCCGCCGGTAACCAGAGATGAGTCAGACTCATTAAAAATACTAACCGTGGCAAATTCTACCGGCTCACTGGTACTGGCATTGACAAGCTTACCCTTAATCGCATAATCCGGCGCAGCTGCTTCCTTGGGAGCCTGACCAAAAGCCACCAAAAGCAAGCTGATAAAAACAATAAACAGTAGTCCTTTTCTTTTCATAATGCAAAAGAAACACGTCTCTCTGAGGGATGTTTGAGGGAAATTTGAAGCAATTCTGAAGTTTTAAAATTCTTTGTATCTGCGGTCAAAACCGGATGTGAATGGTATGCAAGTCGCCATCAAATTCATAGCTGATCACGTACTCATAGAAATCACAGATTTTTTTAACAATCGCCAGCCCCAGCCCCATTGATTTCGAACTCTGATTAGACTTTTTAAAGCGCTCAAAAAGCTGATCCCCTGGAATATCAATTTTCTGGCCTGTATTGGAAATTCTCAATTCATTACTGGTCAATGAAACAACCATTTTTCCTCCTTCCCAATTATGCCTGATGGCATTATTAATCAGATTTGTTAACAGGAGTTCAATCAAAACACGGTCGGCCTGCATGGTCACCCCATCTTCTATATCCACCTTACGGTCAATAGACTTAAGCTCTATCAATTCCCGAAATTCCTCCAGCATCCGATTCAATGTTTCTGACAGGTTTATATCGGAAACATTGGCAAATTCCCTGTTTTCTATTTTAGTAAGTAATGCCAGCGAATTGCTCAGGTTGCTTAGCCGTTTGACCGTACTCTGGGCAAAGCTGATTTGCTCGATTTGTTCTTCAGTTAAATTCTCAGCATCCAGTAGTACTTCCAATTTACTTTGAATAATGGCAATAGGCGTCTGAAACTCATGCGAAGCATTTTCAGAAAATTCCTTAAGTGATTGGTAATCTGATCTCACTTTTTTCGTCATCTCCGTCAGGAAGCGGTTGAGGCGCTTAAACTCGCTGACATTAGATTTTGGAAACGCTAACGAGTTAGGGCTCGTCAATGAAAAGTTTTTTATTACATCCAAAGTGAGATTAAAGGGGCGAAGAATGAAATAAGAAGCCAGGAAACCAATGATCAACACCGCACCCAATAAAATGAGATACATGGTCACCAGTGACTCTACCAGCCCGTCACGTATATCATCTGCTTCAATGACGATATCATACAGACTTATTTGATAGCTAGCCCCATTAATATTTCGGAGTGCATCCAGCCTGAGATGAGGCTCCATTCGTTCCAGCTGGCTGTGCATCACCAAAGTATCTGAAAACTTCGTGGATTCTACTACTTCCCTTTTCAACCTGACCACTGTCAACTTGGTCCAACGAAGCGTGTCTTCTACCGGTCTCCTTTCCAATCGATCCTCCATCCTGTCCAGTCGTTCGGTCAAAAACCTGCGCTGCTCAAAATTCACTTCACGCATCATCACATTGAAGCTGATCACTCCTCCTACGAGGAATACGATGAGGGAAACAAACACAAACAATATGGTGATTCTTACGATCAGGTTCATTCCTCGTCTTTCATTTTATAGCCTGCTCCATATACGGTTTTGAGGTAATCCTTTCCACCGGCACTCATGATCTTCTTTCTCAGGTTTTTGATGTGCTGATAGACAAAATCAAAGGAATCCATCGTGTCCATGTAATCGCCCCAGAGGTGCTCTGCGATGGCCTGCTTGGTGAGAAGCCTGTTCTGATTCACAACGAAGTAGTGCAGAAGTTCATATTCCTTACGGGTCAGTTCTAAGGTTTTTCCATTTACCATCACCTCATGGTTCTCCAGGTTCAATTCAATTTCATTGAAGGTGAGGGTACGTTTTCCCTCCTGTTTTCTTCTTCTGAATATTGCATTGGCCCGGGCATTCAACTCAGCCAGGTGAAAAGGTTTGGGTAAATAGTCATCGGCACCCAGCTCCAAACCATGCAATTTGTCATTAAGTGCATTTTTAGCAGAAATAATCAAAACTCCCATATCCGGCCAGTTTTCCTTCACCACTTTCAAAAGGGACAGCCCGTCTCCATCAGGTAGCATCAGGTCCAGCAGCAGCACATCATAAGAAAAAGCGTAAAGCTTTTCTGTCGCCTTAGACACAGTAGTAGCCACCTCGCACACCTCACCTTCTTTGGCAAAGTAGTTACGAACGCCGGAGGCTAGTTCTTCCTGATCTTCTACAAGCAACAGTTTCATAAAGCAAACATAAAATGGCTTTTTGAAGCAATTTTGAAATTATTTCACAAATAAAAAGCCGCCCCATACACTGAGACGGCTTTCTTAATCCCTATGTAAAAGGATTACTGCTTGTCCTTCATTTCATCCTCGTATTCTTTGATCTGCTGTTCGATCTTCTTTTTGTCGCCCACTATGACCATGGTCATATCTTCCGGACGGATGTACTTCTTCGTCATCTCGCTCACCTGCTCAGGTGTCACCGCATAGATGTTTTTCACACGCTCGGTAAGAAACTCTTCCGGTAGATCATAAGTATCCAGATAGGAAAGCTGACCTATAATGCCTCCACTTGTGGAGTTTTGCAATACATAAATTCCCGCCTGGTAGTTTTTGATCCCATCAAGTTCCTCTTTGGTAGGAACCTCGTCCTGAAGACGGTAAATCTCTTTTGTAATCTCCCGAAGTGCCGGGCCAGTCACATCAGTTGTTACATCCGCTAACTCAAACCAGATAGAGGATCGGTATCGATCGCTAACTGTACTGAATGGAGAATAGGTGTATCCTTTATCCTCACGAATGTTACTGGTGATTCTGGATCCAAAAGACCCACCCAGTAAGGCATTGGTCACACTCATAGGAATGTAATCAGCATCAGAAGGATCAGGAACCGGCAAACCTACAATCAACGTAGACTGGGGTGCGTCAGGACGATCGATCATCTGAATCTCTGCAGCTGTCATTGGCTCTGCAAGAGGATAGTTGGCAGGAGCACCTGCTCTCCAGGATTCAAATGAGCTGGTAATAGCTTCTTTCGTTTTGGATGCAGCAAACTTACCTGCTACATAGATGGTAGTACGTTTAGCTCCAAAGTTTTCCTGATAAAACGACTTGATCTTATCGACTGTGTAGCTATCCAGCATTTCTTCTGTAGGAAAATATCTACCATACGGATGATCCGGGTAGATGGCTCCATAAAACTGCTCATAAGCCTGCGGCTGAGGCTGAGTCTTTTGAATGCTCAGCTGTCTTTTGCGGTCTGCAATCAATCGATCCAATTCCTCCTCAGGAAAAGCCGGATTCATCAATACATCTGCCATTACTTCTATCGCCTGCGGAACATACTCATAAAGTACAGACACATTAATGGTCGTGGTATGCTGACCTACGCCTATGAATAGGTTTCCTCCCATCCCGGCTAGTTCATCGGCTATCTGATTACCATTCCTGTTGATGCTTCCTTCCTCCATTAAATCAGCCACCAGATCGGCCAACCATACTTCGTCAGCGTTCTCATTGATATTTCCTGTCTTCACCGTGATTTGGATGGTTGCTTTTGGGATCGATCCCCATGGCACCATCACTGCTGACATGCCATTTTCTAATGAAAAAGTCTCCTTTTCCGGAAGGGTAAACCCTTTAGGTTCACCACCTGGAGGTGGCGTTTCTTTTTCCTGTTCTTGTGCTATCCCGCAAATTGGAAGCAAGGACAGCATTAAAATATTTCTTATGGTGCGTATCATAATATTCTTAGTTTTCATTTGCCAGTGGTTTTAATGTCAGAATGGTCCGGTTGCGTTTCACCAGATACTCATCAATCGTTTGATTCACATCCTCTACGGTCACCTCTTTAAATCGAGGTTCTATCTCATTGATTCGGGAAGGATCATCATCGAACAGCGCGAAACTGGCCAATAGATCTGCCCTTCCGAAACCGAAGAAACCACCCAGATTATCATATAAACTTGAGCGCATTTTTACAATCGCATTGTCTAGCATTTCCTGTGTTACGCCATTTTCCTGTAGATCCATCATTACCTCATCAACTGACTGGATGATTGAGTCTGCCGCTACATCATTATCATAGGTCAGATTAAACATCCACTGCATCGGGCCTTTGTAGTTAAACATATTGCCGAGGTAATTGATGCCACCGCCTACACCAGCTGCATAGCCTTCTTCTTTTACCAGCTTTTTGTATAACAAGCTGTTGTCACCTTGTACCAGGATCTGATCCAACAGACCCATCGCGTAGTACGACGTACTATTTCGCTCAGGCATATGATAAGCAATAGCGATAGCAGGCTTATTGGCCAGCTTATCTTCTTTTTCAAATCGCTTTTCCGCTGTTTGTGGTTTTTCGGAGATATCCGGAAGTGCCGGCAATTCTGCTGCAGGGATTTCGGCAAAATACTGCTCGATCCATTGCTTTGCTTCTTCCGTTTCAAAATCTCCTACTACAGCAAGTGCTGCATTATTTGGAGAGTAGTAGGTATCGAAGAAGCTCTGAACGTCTTTCAGGTTGGCGGCATCCAAATCTTCCAGATCGCCATAGAAGTTGTGTGCATTGTACCAGTTTTCATTCGCGTACTGTGGCATATCTAACCATGGAAAACCTCCGTATGGCTGGTTGAGCACGTTCACTTTTACTTCGTTTTTCACGACCCCTTGTTGATTGGTCAGGTTTTCCTGAGTAATGTCCAATCCTTTCATCCGGTCAGCTTCAGCCCAAAGCATAGTTTCCAGTTTATTGGATGGCACAATCTCGAAGTAGTTGGTAAAATCAAAACGTGTAGATCCATTGAGTACACCCCCATTTTGCTGCACGAGTTTGATGAATTCCATTTTACCAAGATTTTGAGATCCCTGGAACATCATATGTTCAAACAAGTGTGCAAATCCTGTGCGATCACGCGGCTCGATTCGAAAGCCGATGTTGTAATACACGGCCACCACGACTGTCGGTGCTGTTTTGTCCTGGGACAGGATCACCTTCAATCCGTTATCCAATTTGTAATAATCCACCGGAACCTCAAACGAAGATTCCGCTTCTGCTTCTTCCGTTTTCTGAGGCGTACAGCCTATCAGAAGGATCAGCAAGAGTGTTGGTGATAATAATTTTTTCATACTAGCATAAGTTGTGTTTGTTTGATCCTGAAGATACTGAAAAAAGCAGCGATTTAAAGCAGATTTCCACTATTGGTGAATGGTTTGGGTTGATGGTAAAAATTTAACTCTAGAATAAAGTAAATTCGGGCTGTTATGATTAATGAAATTGAATTTGGAAATTCAAAGAATGTCAGAAAAACATTGCTCATTACATGCTTTGTGGGCTATTCATTTGAATCTTTGGTCTCCTTTTCAACGGGTAATATTGAGTTTCTAGGATTTAAAATTCCAGTTGAAAATGCTCAAGTTATCCCTAACCTAATAAGCTACCTCATTATTTATCTCACTATTGTCTTGATTATTAGGTATTTACACGAAGATTTAGCCAAAAAAATAGACGCGCTTGATAAGTATCAAGAAAAAGCAAAACAAGGAGCCCATGAGATTAAGTTGGACACTCCCATAGAACGATATATAGCTAGAGAGTTTGATAAAATCCAAAGTAAGAAAATTAAGTTTAATAGAAGAGCAGGCTTAATTTATTACTTCATAATCTTCATTGATTTAGTATTCCCAATCATTCTTTCAATTTATGTTCTAAGTAAAATTTTCTTCGACTAGTTACAGTTGACAAGTTCTTTACATGAGCGGTCGCAACGCTCCCACTGACTTTTTCTAACTTAAAGGTCTAAATCAAACTTTAACAGCCAGGACTATGAAGAAAATCATGAACTACCTGCTCCTATCTTGTTTGTCTTTCGGGCTTATGGCTCAGGGCGGACTGGAATACCAGGAGCCACCACAGGAAATCAAGGAATTAGTAGATGCACCATTAGCTCCAACTGTAAGGATCGATAATGACGGAGAAAATGTTGTCTTACTCTATCGCGATGCATACAAGTCCATCGCGGAGCTTTCGGAGGAAGAGCTAAGGCTTGGGGGATTGCGGATCAACCCGGTGACCAATATCGGAAGCCGAACCACTTTCTACAACAATGTGAAAGTGAAAAAGGCGTTTGATGCAGAGGTCAAACAGGTTACCGGTCTACCTGAAAACCCCAGGTTGGCCTATTTCAGCTGGTCTCCGGATGAAAGCATGATGGCTTTTACTCACACAACCTTGACTGGGGTAGAGATCTGGGTATTGGATGCCGAGAACGGATCGGCCAAAAAACTGACCAATGCCGGAGCAAATGCTAACCTGGGCTGGCCGATGGTATGGAGTACTGATAGTAAGTCCCTTTTAGTAAAAATGTTACCCGAAGATCGTGAGCCATTGATCAACACGGATACGGCTGTCCCTACGGGTCCTACCGTGAGTACAAGCACCGGAGAGAAAGCGCAAAATCGCACCTACCAGGATTTGCTTAAAAACCCGGCTGACGAGAAAAACTTTAAACAACTGGCCATATCTGAGATTTACAAGGTCACCCTTGACGGCAATGCTTCTAAATGGATGGATGTAGGCATGTATCAGGGGATGGACTTTTCTCCTGATGGTAACTATGTGCTTATCACTAAAGTGAAAAGACCATTTTCATACCTGGTGCCTTATTACCGGTTTGCTTCAGAGACAGCCATTTTTGATAAAAATGGAAAGCAGGTGAAGATGCTATTGGATATGCCTGTGGACGAGGTGAGACCAAAAGGGTTTATGTCAACAACAGACAAGCCAAGGGGTTTTAACTGGCGTGCAGATAAACCAGCCACGGTTTACTGGGCACTGGCCCTGGACGAGGGCGACCCGGCCAAAGAAATGGAATACCGGGATGAGGTCTTTGTCTTGTCGGCACCTTTCACAGGAAAAGAACAATCGCTAGTGAAGACGAAAAACCGCTTCTCCGGAATCACGTGGGGAACGGATGATACCGCAATTGCTTATGACTATTGGTTCGATAATCGAAATACAAAAACCTATGTTTTCAATCCTTCCAATAATAAGCAAGCACCAAAAGTATTATTTGACCGCAACTACCAGGACGCCTACAGTGATCCCGGGAATTTTGTAACAAGCAAAAACAACTTCAACCAATACGTGCTATCCATGGATAATGGCAATGCCTACTTGATGGGAGATGGATTCACTGATGAAGGACAGTTCCCATTTGTGGATCAGATGAACCTGGAAAGCGGTAAAACTACTCGACTGTATCAGTCAGCATACACCGACAAGGTAGAAGACCTGGTGGACGTCATTGATATGAGTAAAGGAGAAATCCTGGTACGGATTGAGTCTCCAACGGAGTATCCAAACTATTATCTGCGTAATATCAAGAAGAAGGTAGCGCTGAAGCCGATCACGCAATTTGAAAACCCATTCAAGGCTATGATGGAAGTGGAAAAAGAAGTGATCACCTATGAGCGTGAGGATGGTGTAGAGCTAACCGGCACCCTTTACCTTCCGGTAGGCTATGATAAAGAGAAAAAGGAAAAAATGCCGATGATCATGTGGGCGTATCCGGTGGAGTATAAAGACAAAGCCAGTGCCGGACAGAACACCACCAACCCGAATGAATTCATTTATCCGTGGTATGGTTCGCCTGTGTTTTGGGTAACCAGAGGGTATGTGGTGCTGGATGATGCTGCCTTCCCTATCATAGGTGAAGGAGACGAGCAACCAAACGATTCATTTAGGAAACAACTCGTAGCTAATGCCAAAGCAGGCATTGATGCCGTGGATGAAATGGGGTACATCGACCGAAACCGCGTGGCAGTAGGTGGTCACTCCTACGGTGCATTCATGGTGGCTAACCTTCTAAGCCACTCTGATCTGTTTGCAGCGGGTATTGCACGAAGTGGCGCCTATAACCGCACGCTTACACCTTTTGGATTCCAGCGCGAAGAGCGCTCCTACTGGGAAGCACCGGAGGTATATAATACCATGTCGCCATTCATGCATGCGGATAAGATGAAGACTCCCCTTCTTCTGATCCATGGCGAAGCTGACAACAATTCCGGTACCTACCCTATGCAGAGCGAGCGCTACTTCAACGCGCTGAAAGGACTGGGCGGCCCGGCGAGACTAGTCATGCTACCAAAGGAAAGCCATGGCTACCGGGCAAAAGAAAGCATCATGCATGTGCTGTGGGAACAAGACTCATGGCTGGAGGAGCATGTAAAGAACAAAGATCCGATGGAGACGACCGTAGAGATGGAGGTAGATAAATAAGTCATTTCATTTAATGACCATCCGGAAAGCCGGGCCGTAAGGTTCGGCTTTTTTTATCTCCCTTATTACAGACCTTGTTAAACAATCAGACCTATCAGGACGACCCGCTCTCCTTCCCTTCTTCCTGCCGGTAGGTCTGTCGTTGTGGGTATGGTTCAGCACCATAAGACTTGTCGGGGAGAGTTGGTGAAATTGTAAATACAAGTTTATATCTTCAAACTCCAATTCACACAATATGAAATACCTAACCTATCTCACAATCACGCTTTTTGTTGTCGCTTGCTCACCTAATAAAAAGCAAGAGGAATCTAAGAGCGAATCACTTGCACAAGTCAAACTAATCACCACCAAGGGAGACATTCTATTAAAACTTTATGACGAAACACCGCAGCATCGAGACAACTTCATCAAGATTGTAACTGATGGTGTATTGGATAGTGTACTTTTCCATCGAGTGATTGAAAACTTCATGATTCAGGGTGGGGACATTGATAGTAAAACCGCTCAACAAGGAGATACACTTGGTAATGGTGATCTTCCTTACACAATATCTGCAGAAATCACCCCAACTCTTTTTCATAAAAAAGGTGTGCTGGCAGCAGCACGTGGTGGACATCCTGATAGGGTATCCAGTAGTACACAATTCTATATCGTACAGGGTAAGGTGTTTACCGACAGTCTTCTGAATAAGGCTGAGACACGGATCAATGGCTGGTTAGCTGAATATTACATTAAACACGATTCTGCTTATGCGGAACAATTGGATTCCTTAATTGTGGCGATTGAAGCAGAAGACTGGGACACATTCGGTCGAATCAATCAGCGAATGAATGAACTGGCTAAGGATTATAGATTCGAACCTTACAGCATTCCCGATTCACATCGGGAGGTCTACAAAACAATAGGTGGCACACCTCATCTGGATCAGAACTATACCGTATTTGGAGAAGTGGTTTCAGGATTAGCCGTGGTGGATTCAATAGCAGCGGTAGAAACCAATCAGCTCGACCGGCCGGTTAATGATGTGAGAATCCTTAAAGCTGAGATTGTGAAGGAGTAAAATCTCTTCTTCAATTAGATAAGAGAACAGGTTCGCGTTATACAGATGTTACCACTCTCACTCCACTGGATCATAACCGCTTCCACCCCAGGGGTGACACCTGCTGATTCTTTTCATTCCCATCCAGACCCCTCTTAATCCGTACTTTTGAATAGCTTCCTTCGTGTATTGTGAGCAGGTAGGTGTGTATCTACAACTATTGGGAAACAATGGTGAGATGGAATATTGATACACCAAAACGGGAAAAATGAGAATTTTCTTCAGGATGCGATTCACCTGACAAAAGTACCAACGAAAATTTGGACACTCACCAAAAATTCATTCTGTTTGTGCGTTACCCATCAAACTAGCAAAGAGGTAATAGATCATTTACGTGAGTGAAAAAAATCCAGCTCCTTTTTTTTCTTTTCGGTTTTGCCTTGCTGGCTAGTGCCCAGGCTGATTCCACTCAGCTACTCACGATCGATCGTATTTTCATCGAAGGAAATTATAAAACCAAGCCGCACATCATCACAAGGGAGCTCAGTTTTTCAGTGGACAGCACCTACATGCGATATCAGCTGGACAGCATGTTCATCTGGGACCGAAACCGCATTTACAATACCAACCTTTTCAACTCAGTCTTCTTGAAGGTGGTAAATGAGGATAATAACCACGCCGAAGTAAAGATCACGGTGGATGAGCGCTGGTACATTTATCCCTTTCCTATTTTCCGACTGATCGACAGGAACTTTAATGACTGGTGGGTAAATCGGGATCGCGACCTCAGTCGGGTCAATTACGGTCTGAAGGTCACTCAATTTAACTTTCGGGGGAGAAGTGAAATTTTGCGTCTTTGGTTACAGACCGGTTTTGAAACCGTCCTCAACTTGTACTATCAGGTTCCATACATTGATAAAAAACAGAATAACGGGCTATTGATTAGCTCCAGCTATTTTGAAGCGAAGAATGTGCCGGTTGTCACCCGGGAGAACATCCGAAGATTTGCATCCTCACAGGAAGAAGTACTGAGAAGGGCCTATACTAATTCCATTACGCACTCTTATCGGAGCTCATTCTACTCTTACCACAATACAAGTATCGGTCATCTTAGGGTAGATGTGGCCGACACTGTTGCAGCACTCAATGAAAATTATCTGGGAGACAGCCGAACGCAGCAGCAGTACCTGACTCTGGGTTACACGTATGTCTGGGACAAACGAAACAATGTAAACTACCCCACAAAAGGCTCATATCACCAGGCAGGGCTTACAAAAGTTGGTCTTGGGCTTTATGATGATGGAGTGGATTACTGGCGTGCACGCGTTAGACTTACCAAGTACACAGGCTTCAAAGACAATTTCTTCCTGGTAAATAACCTTTCCGTTTTGAGCACATTTCCCGCCACAAACCGGGCCTATTTCAATTATGGCTCCATCGGTTTTTTTAAGGAGGTGATCAGAGGTTATGACCTCCGGATCATTGAAGCAAGCTCATATGTCTTGCAACGCAACGAGTTCAAGCATCAACTTTTTGGACGAAAATATGACATCAGTAAAGTGATGCCACTGAGACAGTTCCAAACATTCCCTATCACGATTTATGGTAAAATATTCTTTGATCAGGGATATGCGGTAGGCTTCCCCAATTATGATGGAAGTAAGCTTTTGACGGATAAGTACCTCTACAGTATTGGTACAGGAATTGACCTGGTGCTGGTCAATGATGTCACTTTCCGACTTGAGTTTTCAAGAAACGGTGAAAACGAAACGAACTTTTTCATCAACATTCTTTCGCTCTTCTAATCGAAGTTTTTCCACTTTTTGCGCTTACCTTTTTTGAAGTAATACCACTGACCGATTTTCTCTCCCTCTTTCCAGTTTCCTTCATAAAGTTTATTGCCCTCCTCATCAAAATAGATCCAAAAGCCATCTTCCAGTCCATTTTTCAAGACTCCTTTCTGATTGAGGCTTCCATTTTCATAATAAAACTCCCAAGGACCTACCGGTGTACCTTCCACATAATATCCCACTCTTTTCAAGTTACCATTCTCGAAGAAGAAATTCCATTTTCCCTCATACAATCCATTTTCATATCTCCCCTCCTTTTCCAGCTGGCCTGCTGGATAGAAGTATGCTGCAGAATCTTCTATTAAACCATCTTCCCAAAACTCACGTGCGATTAGTTTCCCATCAAATGAATAGTACCTCTGCAGACCATTCAGCAAACTATTTTCATAGGTAAGCAATGCATTCAACTCACCTTCAGGATAATAGTACTTCCATACTCCCTGCTTTCCTTCTTCTGATGTTTCACCAATTGCTTTTAATGCACCATCGGTATAACACACTGTGTCGGGAAGCTGCCCTTTTACTTGGGTGACAATCAAAACTGAAAGAACAATCGCGAAGAATTTCATCACTACTTAATTTACGATTATTGACTTAAAGCTAGCAAATGCATACTTTGCGTTAATGAAGTTTCTCACCTGCCTAATCACACTTCTAGTCGGCACGCTTGCGTTTGGACAAATGGGGTCATTCAACCTAGGTGGCCGCAGTGCCGGAATGGCTGGGGCCTCTTTGACCTTTGGTGATGAGTATAGTTTGTTCAACAACATTGGCGGACTAGGTAGAATGGAAAATCATGCCGCATTTGCGGCCTATCAAAACCGATACGGAGTTTCCGAGTTTCAAGTGGTGGGAGCCGGAGCGATCTACACAGCCGGAATAGGTAATGCAGGAGTTGGTTTCTATAAGTTTGGCGATGACATCTACAGTGAGCAACGCATCCATTTAGCTTTCGGTAATAAAATTCAGATGGTTAGTCTCGGGGTTGGACTGGATCTGCTGCAATACAATGTATCCACGGTAGGAACCAGCCGTGCATTGGCTATTCAATTTGGAGGTATCGCAGAAATCACACCTCAACTCCGATTTGGTGCACATATTTTTAACTTAAATCAGGCAGCAATTAATTCAGAAACAGGGGAAAAAGCACCAACTGTCATGAAGGCCGGTATTTCATTTCTACCGTCTGAAGAATTGATCCTGAATGCAGAAATTGAAAAGGATCTCGATTTTGATGAAGTATTCAAAGCCGGCATAGAATATCAGATCATTGAAAATGTATACGTACGAACAGGTATCAGTACCGAATCTTTTCTGGGTGCATTTGGTGTAGGGTTTCATCCTAAAAATCTCAAGTTTGATTATGCATTTTCAAATGACTCCAGGCTTGGAAGCATTCATGAAATCTCGGTCGCCTATTCTTTTCAATGAAAAAGTGGCTCACCATAATATTCTTTATAGGGGCTTATTTTTCATTCGCTCAAAACGAAGAGATCGATCTTGAGGTATTCGCAGAGAGGCTGTTTCAGGTTCAGGATGAAGATGTAGCCTATGAGGATATCTACGAGTCACTCCTACTCTATTACAGTAATAAACTAAACCTGAACAAAGTGGAGCCGGAAGAACTTGCCTCACTTTATATCCTCAGCCCCGCTCAGCTTTCCAACTACTTCACCTATCGAGACCAGTTTGGTGACCTGTTAGCGGTTAATGAATTGCAGGCTATTCCAGAAATGGATATTGAGACGATCAGACTGCTCCGTCCATTTGTTACTGTTGAGGAATCTGTAACAGATAATCGTCCATTTCTTCAACGCATAATACAAGAAGAAAACAACTACTTCCTTCTCAGATACTCGAGACGCCTGGAAGAGCAGGAAGGCTACACACCGGCTTTACCTCTGGACACCACATTTGTAAGAGATGAAAATGACAACATTACTGACACCCTAACTTCCGGACCGACGCGTTATGCAGGCTCACCGGATAAAATTTACGGTCGGTTCAGAACCAGTCGAAGAGATGATTTCAGCCTGGGTTTCACCTTTGAAAAAGACAATGGAGAAGCATTCACATTCAATGATGACCAAAAAGGATTTGACTTCTATTCTTATCATTTCATGCTCGAAAATAAATGGGGATTTGATAAGATCATGCTGGGTGATTATCAACTCCAAATTGGACAAGGAATCGTTTTTGGAGCCGGATTCAATGCAGGCAAAGGTGCTGAGACAGTAAATACTACCAAAAGAAACAGTCTGGGTATCCGTCCATATACCTCTGTTTTAGAGTCAGGATTTTTTAGAGGTGTTGGTGTCAGTAAATCATTTTCTGATTTCGAATTAACATTGTTTTATTCGAAAGTTCAACAGGATGGTAATGTACAATCTGACA
Source organism: Ekhidna sp. (assembly GCF_965221965.1). Classification (GTDB taxonomy): domain Bacteria; phylum Bacteroidota; class Bacteroidia; order Cytophagales; family Cyclobacteriaceae; genus Ekhidna. The sequence continues at coordinate 963,156 of NZ_OZ244926.1, read as the reverse complement.
CGACCTTTTCAGAGTTTGAGGAATTTGTGAATTCCATACAGATTACCGGCTTTCACCGCACTCCAACAGAGTTGGCATCCAGGGATCAGATAGAAGAGGAATCGATGGGGGCCGTAATCGAATATAGCCCGCATCGTAGGTTTGCTATTGGTTTTTCAGGCCTGAATAGTCAATATAGCAGACCGCTGCAGCGGAGACCTAACAACTACAATCAGTTTGAATTCAAGGGGAATCACAACTATATCACCTCGGCTTACACGCATTATACCTGGCAGAATTTTACCTTTTTTGGAGAGGCAGCAAGATCCAAAAGTGGAGGAATTGGAGCAGTGGGTGGGTTGGTGGCTAGCTTATCTCGTGTTGTGGATATGGCAATGGTGTTTCGAAATTACGATCGGGATTTTCATTCTTTTTACGGAAATGCTTTTTCGGAAAATTCCAGGAATATCAACGAGAGAGGGACATATTGGGGGCTTTCTATTAAACCAAATCGGAGACATAAGCTAAATGTCTATTACGATCGATTTAAGTTTCCATGGCTGAAATATCAGACAGAAGCCCCTTCTGTTGGCAATGAGTGGCTGGCACGATATACCCATTTTCCATCCAGGCAAATCACCATGTACGCACAGGTACGACAGCAGACAAGGCAGGTTACCGTCCCTAATGAAAACCTGAATCAACTCGTAGATCAGGTGAAAAGAAACTACATTTTCAATGTAGACTATGAATTACAACCATGGCTGAAACTGAAAACCAAGGTACAAAGCAGCACGCAGGATGAAGGCGGTGAATTCACCAAAGGGTTTGCCATTATCCAGGATGTCAATTTTGAGTGGTGGAGATTGAAGTTTAATACCCGCATGGCTCTTTTTGAAACAGATAATTTTGACAATGCACAGTACGTCTATGAAAGTGATGTGCTGTATGCGTTTTCTATCCCTGCCTACAATGGTACGGGAGTCAGGACCTACGCCATGGTACGATATGACCCTGTCAGAAACATCTCCCTTTGGCTAAGATATGCACGCTTTACATTTAGGGATCGCGAGACAGTGGGTTCCGGTCTCAATGAATCCGAAGGGAACACTTCATCCGAAGTGAAAGCCATGCTTCGAATTAAATTCTAGGAAACATTCAATCAATTTCTTACTTTCAGAGTTAGTTTTAAGGACTAACCTTAATTGAATGGATTCTTTAAAAGACGTTTGGAATGCAGCTATCGACTTCCTTAATGAGGTAGGAAAGCTATTCACCACAAAGCTTTTCGAGCTGGGCGAAAGTAACATTACCCTTGGTACGATCCTGTACTTCATCATCAGTTTCATCATTCTAACACTGGTAGCTAAGCATTTTAGAAACCTACTTGTGAATAAAATATTGGTGAAAGCCAATATGGAAAAGGGTGCCAGGAACTCCATCGGATTGATCACCCGTGTGATGATCATGTTTATTGGAGCGATCTTCATCATTCAGAGTGCCGGAATCGATATGAGTTCATTGAGTCTTTTGGCCGGTGCGCTGGGTGTCGGTATTGGGTTTGGCTTGCAGAATATCACGGATAATTTCATCTCCGGTATTATCATCCTGTTTGAAAAGCCGATCAAAGTAGGTGATCGAATTGTAGTGGGTGATACGGAAGGTGATGTCATCAATATTTCTGTTCGTGCCACCACTATTCTCACCAATGAGAATGTATCAATCATTGTCCCAAACTCTGAATTTATCTCTTCACGTGTGATCAATTGGAGTCACAATGACCGAAACATTCGATTCGATATCCCTGTAGGTGTAAGCTATGCGGAAGATCCGGTTGAGGTAAAAGACGTTCTCATGAAAGTCGCTGATGAAAACGAGCATGTTCTTAAACATCCCGCACCCCATGTTTTCTTTGATGAGTTTGGGGACAGCTCACTGAATTTTACCCTGGCTATCTGGACATCCACACATACTGATAAGCCGCGAAGGTTAAAAACCGAATTGTACTTCGAGATTTTTGAGAGGTTCAAAGAAAAGGGAATAGAAATTCCATTCCCTCAACGTGATGTGTATATCAAATCAAACGTAGAACCTACGCCGCAGCAGAAGTAGCAGACTCTCCTTTTGGAGTTTCTCCGGCTTGTATTTGTTTCACGGTCAATGTACTTCGATCCGGACTCCAGCCCGGAGGACCAAAGATGTACATCAATGCTTCTTTAAAACTTCTAGCCTTTTTCACGTCCTTGAAAATCGCCTCAAACTCATGCGTATTAAGTTTAATCGGATTATAGGTTCCAGGATCTTTTAATATTCCGTACTTAGGCTCAACCCCAGGAATGATGTTTTGCCAGGTTCCGAATACGTGATCCCAGAAAAGGAAAATGCCGCCGTGATTCTTGTCCAGATATTCCACATTGCTTGAATGATGTGCTGCATGAACATAAGGGTTGTTGAAAATCTTTCCAATGAATCCCAGTGATCCTAACAGCTTGGTATGTAGGAAATATTGGTACGTAGCGTTAATAATTAATGCCGTTCCGATCATTACTGGTTCGAAACCGATACAGGCCATCCACAACCAAAAAATCGGTTTGTATAATGTGATAAACCATCCATTTCTAATGCTGACTGCAAAATTGAAATTCTTGGAAGAGTGATGAGGAACGTGTGCCGCCCAAAGCAATCTCACTGTATGACTCAAGCGATGATGCCAATAAAAGTTAAAATCATCAGCTAGTATGGCTAATACCCATGCCCACCAGGCAAAACCTATTGAAGTATATCCAAGGTACTGCTCTCTCAATGGAGCTAGCACATCAAAAAACCATTGGAAAATTACCACCACGGTGAATACTTTGGTGAATGACGCTACTATAGATGCTCCAAGAGCGATTCCAAATCCGGCTAACGAATCTTTTAACTCATAATTTTCTCTTGCTACAAGGTACTCGACTACCATGAATCCGATCAAAATCGGATAAATGTATTTCATACCTTCTACTGCACTAAACTCTGGCATATTTCTCGGTTTTGTTTTTCTAGAATTACTTGAACTGACAAGGTTACATCAAATTTATAGGGAATTGGACCTATCCATATTAAGATTATTCAGGTTTTTGCTTTCCGAACTTATAAGTTAGGCCAACACCAATTACGCTTTTGAATTGCACACGGTCTTTTACTACCCCCTCATCATCAGCAATTTCAATATCCTTGTCGTAGATGAGTTGGGTAAAGGCATTCATAGATAAGACTTTTGTCAATTGCATCACTAAGGCATTTTGCCAATTGACATCTATAGTACCAAAATTTTCAACGTAATTAGTGAATAATTCAAGCCTACTCTCGAAGATGTCGTTTTTGTATTTGGCTCTGAAGAATGAACCAATCTCTGCCCGTGACTTCTTGCCGGGAGTAATTATGGTAACTCCATCTCCTGCTAAAACTGCCGGGTCTACTCCATAAGCTCCCTGGTTAGCAAGCTCTTGATTTCGTACAAATGTAAACTTCCCCGTCACCGGTTGATACGTAAAGCTCAACTTCTCACTGGGATCATATGAAACTCCTAGACCGACTGTCAAATATCCTGGAGCCAGGAAATCAGAAATAAATACTCCTTCCTCATTCACCCCTTCATAAAACTGGGTTCTAAAATCCATCAATGCACTAAAAAACCACTTACCACTTTCTTTGGTCATACTGTAGCTGTATTTGGTTACCAGGTTTATGAGGTCATCGGATTTTGTGAAACTAGCATCACCTTGTCGGATCAAACCGTAAGCAAGATCCAGAGAGTTTTCCCATTTCCCTCTCCCTTTCACTCTATTGGCAAATACACCCAGATTCGAATTAATGGCAACAGAGTTTTGTCCACCAGCTGCCCAGTTTGTGAGGGATACTTGTGAGAAAGTCAATGAGCTGACTCCCCCGTTCCTCCAGTAGGAAGTATCAGATGGGTTGGGGCTTTGGGCTATGAGGCAAGTTGAGAGTGAAAGTAAAAAAGCGGTAAAAGTTAATCTCATTGTTAATCGTAAGAATTGGTTTTTAAATCGTTTTCCTTAAGTATTCTTCTTAAAATTTTTCCAACATTTGATTTCGGCAACTCATCTGTAAAAGCGATATATTTTGGTCGTTTATAACCAGTGAGATTCTCTTCACAATGTTCTCTAATCTCATTTTCTGTAAGGCTATCATCTGCTTTCACAATGTATACTTTTACCGCCTCGGTTGATTTTTTGTCCGGAACACCAATCGCACCTACCTCCAGCACTTTATCATGCAGCGCAATGCAATCCTCAATTTCATTTGGATAAACATTGAAGCCTGAGACCAAAATCATTTCTTTCTTCCTATCAACTATTTTGAAGAAACCTTGTTCATTCATCACAGCAATATCTCCGGTTTTGAACCAATCATTATGGAAACAATTCTTGGTCTCTTCCGGCCGGTTCCAATATCCCTGGAACACCTGAGGCCCACGTGCACATAACTCTCCGCGCTCACCTGTTTTCACTTCGTTACCATCATCATCTAAAATCACAACCTCCGTGCTCGGAATTGGCATTCCAATAAATCCGGTTTCCGCATCTCTTCGCAGTGGGTTAGCAGTAAGTACCGGGGAAGTTTCTGTCAGTCCATATCCTTCAGAAACTGGGGTACCCGTAACTTCTAACCATTTATCAGCAACATACTTCTGAAGTGCCATCCCTCCGGCAAAGGAGAACTTCACTTTTGAGAAATCTAACTCCTTAAACTTCGGTTGATTTAGCAAGCCATTGAATAGCGTGTTTACTCCGGTTAGAATGGTCCATTGATGACGACCCAAATCCTTTAAAAACGCCTTCATATCTCTTGGATTGGTTACCAGAACATTTCTAGCTCCTATTCTCACAGTCATCAAGGCATTACACGTTAAAGCAAAAATGTGATACATCGGAAGTGCAGTGATAAATATCTCCTTTCGTTCTTCCAACCCACCATGTAGCATCCATTCGCATACCTGCTCAATATTAGCGATCACATTTCTGTGTGTAAGCATTGCCCCTTTCGATACGCCAGTGGTTCCACCCGTATACTGCAGAAATGCCAGTTCAGAACTTTCCATAGCGACTTTGGTCACTGGCTTTTCTTCTCCAAGCTTTAATGCATCCTTAAACTTGATCGCCTCAGGAAGATTGTAGGAAGGCACCATCTTCTTGATATTCTTCACAACAAAGTTGACTATGCTTCCTTTCAACCCTCCGATCAGGTCACCAATCTTGGTGACTATGACCGTCTCAATTTGAGTCTCTTTTAAAATCTCTTCCAGATTGCAGGCAAAATTTTCCACAATCACTATGGCCTTTGCACCTGAATCGTTGAATTGGTGTAACATCTCACTAGGCGTATAAAGCGGATTGGTATTCACAACCACCATACCTGCTTTCAAAACACCATAGAGTGCCACCGGATACTGAAGCAGGTTTGGCATTTGGATGGCTACCCGATCGCCTTGCTTAAGGTTTGTGTGATTCTGAAGGTAAGAAGCAAATTGATCTACAGCCTGACCCAACTCAGAAAAGGTCATTTCCTTACCCATATTTTCAAAAGCAACAAGATCTTTATATTGATCAATTTTCTCATCTACCATTTCAGAAAGGGAGGCGTAAGTATCAGGGTTTATTTCTTTACGAACTCCTTCGGGGTAGCTTACATGCCAGGCTTGGTTTTTCATATTTGGGCTGTTGGTTTATAAAGCTGATAAAGATAAGGCATGCGCTCTACTGAAAAAGTATAGACCAAAAAAAAAGGTCCTGGCACCCCTACCAAGACCTTAAAATAAACAACATTAACCCAAAGCTGTAGAGGGAGGATTCGAACCTCCACGGAGCAGTTAGTCCCGAGCGTTCTCTCCCGATTCAAAGACCGAGAGAGAACTTACCGGGATTTATCCCTTATCTCCACCCCCGAGAGAGGAGGGCATGTCTGCCAGTTTCACCACTCTACAGTGTGTTTAATGATTCAAATTTAATAAAATGATGTTTTTATTAAAATAAATTAAATAATTTAGGTAAATATTTACATTCCATCTAATAAAATTGCCTTCAGATAAAAAAATTATAAAATAATCTGTTCGATATGAGTAAAAATTATGAGATTGACAATGTAGACCTCAAGATTCTGAATATTTTATCAGAAGATGCGAAGATGCCTTACACGGAAGTAGCTAAAAAAGTATTTGTTTCAGGAGGTACGGTTCATGTACGTATGAAGAAACTGGAAGAAATGGGAATCGTAAGAGGTACTACCTTGAAAATAGACTACAGCAAGTTGGGTTATGACATCACTTGCTTTCTGGGTATCTACCTTGAGAAAAGTTCGCTTTATGATCGGGTAGTAAGTGAGTTAAAGGAAATTCCAGAAATAGTCACCATTCGATACACTACAGGTAACTATAATATCTTTTGTAAAATCTACTGTCGCGACACCCACCATCTTCGGATTGTTCTTCACGACAAAATCCAACGAATCGATGGCATTGAAAGCACCGAAACTTTTATTTCACTGGAAGAAAGTGTGAATAAGCACCTCGTATTTGAAAATCTTATGGAAGAATAAGAGAAACTTATACTTCTGCCGAACCATCCGACATCTTCCTTGTTCTTATTTAGAATTGCTATAAATAAGGTGTAACTTTGCACATTGAAATGAAGGCAACTAAATGAGTACTGACGAACAAATATTAGAAGAATTCACCTCCAAAGAATATGAGCACGGTTGGTCTGTCGATTTCGAGGCTGACGAGGCTCCTCTTGGGATAAACGAAGATATCATTCGTTTCATTTCAGCCAAAAAAGAGGAACCCGAATGGTTGCTTGAATGGAGGCTTAAAGCTTTTCGCCAATGGCTAAAGATGACAGAGCCTAACTGGGCAAATGTCAGGTACCCTAAAGTTGATTATCAAAGCATAAGGTATTATTCTGCACCCAAGCAGGAGAAGAAGCCTAAAAGCCTTGATGAAGTAGATCCTGAGTTACTCAAAACTTTCGAAAGATTAGGTATTTCCCTTCAAGAGCAAAAGAGACTTACAGGGGTAGCGGTTGATGCCGTGATAGATTCCGTATCTGTTGCTACTACCTTCAAAGAAAAGCTTTCCGAATTAGGTATCATTTTCTGCTCATTTAGCGAGGCAGTTCAAGAACACCCTGATTTAGTCAAAAAATATCTAGGATCCGTAGTGCCTGCGAATGATAACTATTTTGCAGCGCTTAACTCTGCGGTATTTTCCGACGGATCATTTTGCTACATTCCAAAGGGAGTAAGATGCCCGATGGAGCTATCCACTTATTTCCGTATCAATGCCGCAAATACGGGTCAGTTTGAAAGGACATTAATTGTGGCAGAGGATGATAGCTATGTTAGCTACCTTGAAGGGTGTACTGCACCTCAGCGAGATGAAAACCAACTTCACGCGGCTGTAGTAGAAATCTACGCTTCAAAAAATGCAGAAGTAAAATATTCAACTGTTCAAAACTGGTACCCTGGAAATAAAGAAGGAAAAGGTGGTATTTACAACTTTGTAACAAAACGGGGAATTTGCGCCGGAGATCATGCGAAAATTTCATGGACTCAGGTAGAGACAGGTTCGGCAGTGACATGGAAGTATCCTTCCTGTATCCTGAAGGGAGATAACTCTGTAGGTGAGTTTTATTCTGTGGCTGTGACCAACAACTTTCAGCAAGCCGATACCGGAACGAAAATGATACACATCGGAAAAAATACCCGATCGCGAATTGTATCAAAAGGTATTTCCGGAGGAAAATCGCAAAACAGCTATCGGGGACAGGTAGAAATAATGAAGCGAGCTGAAAACGCACGTAATTTTTCTCAGTGTGACTCATTGCTCATGGGAGACAAGTGTGGTGCTCATACCTTCCCATACATTGACATTAAAAACAAATCTGCACAAGTAGAACATGAGGCTACCACCTCCAAGATTGGAGAAGACCAGATATTTTACTGTCAGCAGCGTGGTATTGATGAAGAAACTGCTGTAGCATTGATCGTCAATGGATTCGCAAAAGAGGTAATGAACAAACTTCCAATGGAGTTTGCTGTAGAGGCTCAAAAACTACTAGCGCTGACGCTTGAAGGAAGCGTGGGTTAAGGATTAAAATATTTAGAAACTTAGACTGGACTTAAATAATGATTTCGATTAAGAATCTGCATGCCTCTATCGAGGATAAAGAGATATTAAAAGGCATAAATCTGGAGGTAAATGCCGGAGAAGTACATGCCATCATGGGACCAAATGGATCAGGAAAGAGTACACTTGCCTCCGTTTTAGCCGGGCGAGAAGACTATGAAGTTACGGAAGGATCTATCACTTTCGAGAACGAGAATCTGATGGAGCTTGGACCGGAGGAACGTGCTCAAAAAGGAATCTTTTTAGCATTTCAGTATCCGGTTGAAATTCCCGGAGTATCAACGACCAATTTCCTGAAAACAGCCATTAATCAAGTAAGAGAATCAAGAGGTGAAAAGGCACTGGATGCAGTTCACTTCTTAAAGCTCATGAAAGAAAAAATGAAGCTGGTTGATATGGATCAGGCCCTGCTGAGCAGATCTTTGAATGAAGGTTTCTCCGGAGGGGAAAAGAAACGAAACGAAATTTTCCAAATGGCTATGCTTGAGCCCAAGCTTTCCATTCTGGATGAAACCGATTCCGGTCTGGATATAGACGCATTAAAAATTGTAGCTGATGGGGTAAACACGCTCAAAAGTGATAAAACTGCGACTATTGTTGTGACTCACTATCAGCGATTGCTGGATTATATCGTTCCTGATTATGTCCACGTCCTTTATAATGGACGAATTGTAAAGTCAGGAGATAAAAACCTGGCACTTGAGCTGGAAGAAAAGGGATACGATTGGATCAAAGAAGAAGTAGCTGCAGTATGATCATGAGTGCACCCGCGATATTAGAAAACCTTGAAAATACTTTTAAAGGCAATGAAGTGCAGAAAAAAGCACTTGATATGTTGAATGAAGTCGGTCTTCCTCACAGGAAGTCAGAAGCGTACAAATTCACACCTATCACCTCTACACTAGAGAAGAATATCGATTTTTCCGCGCAGGGCAAAAACATTTTCAACTCCTCGTTCCTTTATGAGGAGGAAGGTAGTCATCTGGTATTCATTAATGGTGAGCTTTCGATGGAGCATTCAAATGTTTCCGATCAACTAGAACTGGAAGTAGCTGAGGTTTCTGAAGGAAAACATGACCCATTCAGTTTGCTCAATGCCACATACGCGAAAGAAGAGATAAGAATTAATTCCGGATATGAGAGCCCTGTTTTTATCTATCATTTCAATTCTAATGGCTTTTCTAATCCGAGAATAAAAGTGTATGTGAAGGATGGTCACACTTTCAGGATTATAGAAAAGCTGATCACTCCGAATGACTGCAAAACATTCACGAATTCATACATTGAATTTACTGTAGGTGAGAACGCATTTGGATATCATACCAAGGTCCAGAACTATAACGATCATACATTCAGCCACGAGACAGTCTTTGCTCACGTAGCAAGAAATGGACAGTTTTTCAATAACACATTCTCTTTCGATGGCGCGATGGTAAGAAACAATCTGACCATTAATCTGGAGGATGAGAATTGCGAAGGACACATGTATGGACTTTTTCTATTGGATAAAAAATCACATGTAGATAATAATACTTCTGTTGATCACCTGAAACCAAACTCATTTAGCAATGAACTATACAAAGGCATTCTGGATGAGAAATCAACAGGTGTATTTAACGGTAAAATCTACGTGAGACAGGATGCTCAGAAAACGAATGCGTTTCAGTCAAACAATAATATTCTGCTATCAGAAGATGCAACACTTCACACAAAGCCTCAGCTGGAAATTTGGGCTGATGATGTGAAATGTTCTCACGGGTGCACCTCAGGTCAGTTAGATGAAGATGCTATCTTTTATCTAAGAGCAAGAGGTATAAATGAGAAGAATGCAAAAGCCATGTTGCTCAATGCGTTTGCAGCTGAAACCATGCGTCAGGTAAAAGTGGTTTCTGTAAAAGATGAAATCCAGGAATTGATTGATAAAAAATTAGCGTAATGCCCACGGTCACTTCCACGCTCGACATTCAAAAAATCAGGAGCCAGTTTCCGGTACTTGATCAGGAAGTGAATGGAAAGCCGTTGATCTATTTTGACAATGCGGCCACATCTCAAACCGCAAATCAGGTCGTCCAATCGTTGATCCAATTCTATCAAAAAGATCACGCAAACATCCATCGTGGTATTCATACGCTGGCTGAGCGCTCCACAAAAGCTTTCGAAGAAACCCGAGAGCGAGTACATGAATTTATCAACTCAGGAGAAGCTGATGAGATCATATTTACCAAGGGTACCACAGAGAGTATTAATCTGGTAGCCCAGTCATGGGGAACAAAATTTTTAAAGGAGGGAGATGAAATCCTTATTTCACAGCTTGAACATCACTCCAATATCGTACCATGGCAATTGGCTGCCGAGCGATCCGGTGCTGTTATTAAGGTCATCCCAATCAATGAAAAAGGAGAAATTCGTATGGATGAATACAGAAATCTCCTTAGTGACCGAACAAGATTGGTGGCCGTCAACTATGTTTCTAACTCACTTGGGACAATAAATCCCGTAAAAGAAATCATTGAGGCCGCCCAGGAAGTAAAAGCTATCACGCTGATTGATGCTGCTCAAGCAGCTCCACATATTAAAATTGATGTTCAGGAACTGAATTGTGACTTCCTTGCACTATCCAGTCACAAGATGTATGGACCAACGGGAGTTGGTGTCTTATATGGTCGCAGGGACCTGTTGGAAGCCATGCCACCGTATCAAGGCGGAGGTGAGATGATTAAAGATGTTTCATTCAGCGGCACCACATACAATGATATCCCGTACAAATTTGAAGCCGGCACTCCAAATATTGGAGAGGTAATCGCTTTCAAATATGCGATGGACTTCATAGATGAGTTAGGGCATGAACATATTCAGACATACGAGCATGAGTTGCTGGAGTATGCAAACAACAAACTAAGAAGTATCCCAGGCTTTCGTCCGATAGGCACAGCTGATGAGAAGGCCAGTGTAATCTCCTTTCTAATCGACAATGTTCATCAGTACGACCTGGGACAACTATTAGACGCAAGAGGGATTGCTGTGCGTACCGGGCACCACTGTACTCAGCCTCTAATGGATCACCTTGGTATTGACGGAACTGTACGTGCCTCTTTTGCAGTTTACAACACGAAAGAAGAAATTGATGTGTTTTATGACGCATTAGTCAGTATTATAAAGAAATTTGGTTGATGGATCTTATCAAGCAACGTCAGGAGGAGATCATAGAAGAGTTTTCCATGTTAGCGGATAATATGGAAATGACGCTGGATTATATCATGGAGCTGGGAGGTGAATTGAGTCCTCTTGCTGAAGAAGATCGCATCGAAGATAACATTGTAAAAGGCTGTCAATCAAAAGTTTGGATGACTGCTGCCCTGGAGAATGATCGCATCCAATTTAAAGCCGATTCCAACACAGCTATCACAAAGGGCTTGGTTAGTTTATTGGTTCGGGTTTTGAATCAATCTTCTCCACAAGATGTTATGAACGCAGAAATCTACTTCCCAAAACAAATAGGGATGGATAGGTTTATCGGAACACAAAGATCCAATGGATTTGCAGCGATGATCAAGCAAATGAAGATGTATGCGCTGGCACTAACAGCAAAACAAGAATCATGAGCGAAACAAAAACAAACAACGACACTCTGGCACTGAAAGAAGATATCATTCGGGCGATTAAAAATGTGTATGATCCGGAAATTCCGGTAGATGTATACGAGCTTGGATTGATTTATGAAATCAATATTCTTCCGGTTAATAACGTGGAGATTATTATGACATTAACGTCTCCCTCCTGCCCTGCAGCTGAAAGTTTGCCGGGAGAAGTAGAAGCCAATGTGAAAGCCGTACCAGGTGTCAATGACGTGAATCTAGAATTGACCTTTGATCCGCCTTATGCCACAGACATGATGTCTGAAGAGGCTAAGTTGGAACTGGGTTTTATGTAAAATTTCAAATCAACAAAACAATAACGAATATGTATCCACCGGAATTAGTAGCTCCGATGAAAGCACAGCTTACTGAAAATGGATTCCAAGAATTCACATCAGCAACCGAAGTAGAAGACCATTTAAAAGACCACAAAGGAACTTCTTTAATGGTGATCAACTCTGTATGTGGCTGTGCAGCCGGCACTTGCCGTCCTGGTGTTTTGCTCTCACTTGAAAAGTCGAGTAAAAAACCGGATAACCTTACAACAGTATTTGCGGGTTTCGACACAGAGGCAACTCAAAAAGCTCGAGAGTTTACCCTTCCATTCCCCCCATCTTCACCTTCTATCGCATTATTCAAAGATGGTGAGTTGGTTCATATGGTAGAGAGACACCACATAGAAGGACGGTCAGCTGAAATGATCGCTGATCACCTGGAGCAGGTATACGAAGAATTCTGCTAAACAAAAGCATTAAAAAATATAAAAGCCTCATTCAGAAGTTGAATGAGGCTTTTTTTATAAATTCATGAAATCGTGAATAAAGAAATCAGAGACTATATCGATAAAAGTGTCTTGTGCTGGCTCGCCACTGCCACACCTTCCGGAGAACCCAACGTTTCCCCGAAAGAAGTATTTGCTGCTTATGGTGATGAAATCATAGTAGCTAATATCGCATCCCCTCAAACGGTAAAAAACATCAAACAAAACTCACAGGTGTGTATTAGTTTCATTGATGTCTTTGTACAAAAAGGCTATCAGATCAAAGGTGAAGCTGAGATTGTTACACCTGATTCGGAGGGATATACTGAGATGGAAGCTGAATTATTGAAGCTTACAAATGGTGAATTTCCTTTTGTTTCTATAACCAGGATCAGTATTAAGCAATCAAAAGCTATAATTGCTCCCAGATACATACTTTACCCAGACACCACAGAGCAGCAGCAAGTGGAAAATGCTCTGAAAACCTATCACGTACAATCAGTTAAGTAAACCCCTCAATCAATTATCTGAACCAAAATAAGAGGTAAATAAGGTTTCCAACTCATTAATGAAGTCCTTATAGTAAGTCGCGGCATCCTTCGTAGATCCATTCTTAAATTCAAGTAAAACAATTACTTCCTCATCAGAGCCTTCCTCGAGCACCACATCAGCTATCTTGATATCATTGTATAGAATTTGAAGATCCAAAAACGAATTAATTTGCGCAATCGTAGGATCCGTAATATTCAAGATCGCAGGTATTCCCCCGGCTGATTGAATGGAAAGATCATTGGTATAAAATGCAAAAGATGCTTCAAGTAAATCTTGCTCTGTTAAGTTCTGATAATCAGTACTTGCCAGCTCAGCTTCAGCATGTATGCCAGTGGCACATACATCAGTATCATCTGAAAAATCTAAATCCACTGTAAACTCAGTCCCTGAATTATTTTCAACCACTAATGATAGTGTATATGGATTGACATACAATCCTAAATCAATTGCAACTGGTATTTGAAAGTCAGCATTATTGGCATACTCAACACTATTCAAATCAACAACTACAAGATCCTCTCCATCTACGGTAAGTGATACATCGACCGATGTAGGCAAGTAAATTGGTTCTTCGCCAATGGTCACTTCAGTATCTGAATAGTTTTCAATGATCAATTGTCCATTATTTGATGCCTCCGAAGGACTTGTTGGGAACCTAAGAACAATTCTGCTATTCTGATCTTCTGTCCTTGTCCAAGTTCCATTTGAATGCTTGTACTTATATGTTCCCTCAAACAGATCAATATCAAACCGACTTTCATCGGTTTGAGGTACAACTTCTGATAATCCATCAATTAGGCCTTCTACCCATTCCAGATTGAGCGTATCACCATCAGAGATACCCATGAAATCCGTCAGCACGGTCTCTATAGCCAGACCATTTTCAAAAGTCTTAATACATTCTAAAGTTGCATCCAGGGCAACTTGAATATTTTCCTTATCTTGAGCTACTGTGGTGGGTACATCATCGCAAACATCCCCAATTCCGTCTTCATCTGAATCCTCTTGATCCGGATTTGCTGTTTCAGGACAATTATCATTCTCATCGACTATTCCATCTTCATCAGAATCCGGAAGTGGTGGGTCCTCACTATCTTTCGAGCAAGAGATAAATATGATAAGCGTCAAAAAAGTGGCAATAAGAAATGTAAACTTCAATACTTGTTGAGCGGATTGGGTGATTCGTTCTTTCATGATTATGACTAATTAGCGGGTAGTAGCTTGATATTGAGCTATTTAACTGATAAAGTTCGTGAAAAAAAATTAAAAATTGTATTCACATAAGATTTTTTTGTGTTTACCGTCGTTGGCCTTAATACTTACAAGTCGGGAATGAATATCTTCATGTTCTCTTAAATAAGAAGAGATCTTCAGAAATTATTAAATGATGAACCACCGATTATTCGAAATTATATCAGTTTTCATTACTGCTCTCGGAAAGTTTATTTTCTACGATATTCTAAACCAACGATTGATTTTCATCTTATTAATGTTCGCTTTTTGGAGTAGCTATATCTTTTATCGGGTGCGTCACTCCCCTGATATTTTAAAGATTTGGGGGTTTAGGGTGGATAATTTTTTAAATGTCCTGAAGCGAATCCTTCCATTTGGACTTCTATCTATATTAGCTTGCATATCCATTGGATCTTTGCAGAATACCATAAACTTACATTGGCACATTATCCCCATCCTTATTCTCTATCCTATTTTTGGAACACTACAGCAATTTCTATTAATGGCTCTAGTTGCTGGCAATCTGCAGGACTTGAATAGGTTCCGATTTCATTCCATCATAGTTACTACATCAATCCTATTTGGCTTTCTTCATTACCCGTATTGGTGGTTGGTCTTTGGGACATTTTTGTTAGCACTATTCTATTCTTATATCTATCTGAAAGTACGAAATCTTTACGTACTTGGTATTTTTCATGGATGGCTCGGTGCAATTTTCTACTACACTGTGGTAGATAAGGATCCGTTTATCGAAGTTTTCGGACCAATATTAACTACCATTTAATCTTTTGGCTTAATAAGGGTGAGGGCATGTTAGGTTTTTATAATGGAAACCTAACTGTGAATAGAAAGCGTCAAATAGTGATTATTTTAGGCGGGATAGTTTTGGCCATCTTGTTGATACTTTCAACCATTCGGACCGAAAGCTGGCAATCTGACATTAGTCCTGCGTCACAAAAAAAGCCGAAGCAAAACACCCCGGCTCTTTTTGATAGTCTATTATAATTTTTACTTTCCTAGCTTGAAAAGAGTATACCCTACAGATAGTTGAAACATACGGTTTTTCACATCTGTGCCTCCAGATTCATCATTGATATCAGATAACCCCAGCACATATCTTGCTGTAAAGTTTAAGCCAAATGGCGCATCCCAACCTGCACCGATTGCTGCTGAAAGATCTGATCCTTTCAATGTATCTTTTAAATCATTTCCCGCATCATCTTCAGCGTTTAGTAGAATTCCAAATTGAGGTCCTGCCTGAAGGTTTAGACCAGCTGCCAAATAAAACTTTAACATCACTGGTACATTCACGTAGTTTAAATCCACTCCATCAGAGCCTTGTTTTGAGAAAAGTATTTCCGGCTGAATCCCAATCTTAGTAAACTTAAACATTCCATAAGCACCACCATGATACGAAGTGATGGACTCAGCTCCATCAATATTCGTATTTGCAAAGTTTGCTCCTGCTTTTAACCCTAAGCTCACTGATGCCTGGCTAAACGCAATTGCTGAAATAAGTACGAGAGATAAAGTAAGTAAAGTCTTTTTCATAATGTGTTTGTTTTGTTGTTAGTAAAGAATACTGTGAGATACACCCAAAATATGGGCACAAAAAAAGGGTGTTAGACACCCTTTTTTAAGATACTTTCTGTCTCATAGGGCTACCCCAATGAATGATTTAAAGGCAAGTCCCATTAGTCCGGTTATAAGCATGGTTATTCCTAATCCTTTCAATCCATCCGGCACATGAGAATACTTCAATCGTTCTCTGATAGCTGCGAGCGCAATGATTGCCAGGAAGAATCCCGTTCCGGAACCAAACCCGAAAGCAGTAGCCTCTACAATGGTATAATCTCTTTGAACCATAAATAGTGAAGATCCAAGGATTGAACAATTCACGGCGATCAACGGAAGGAAGATTCCCAGTGAACCGTAAAGGGAAGGTGAAAACTTTTCAATGACCATCTCAACCAATTGCACCATAGCTGCGATAACCGCAATAAAGATGATGAATTGAAGGAAGGTTAAGTCAATACTTGCAAAATCAGCTCCTAACCAGCTTAATGCACCTTCTTTCAATACATTTTCCTGAATCAACCAGTTGATTGGCACAGTAATGGTCAATACGAAGATTACTGCCATTCCCAACCCAAAAGCCGTTTTCACTTTTTTCGACACAGCCAAGAATGAACACATACCTAAAAAGTATGCAAAGATCATGTTGTCAATGAAAATGGCCTTTATTGCTATGTTTATTGCTTCCATAATTATTTTCTTTCTAGCACTAAAATCAGTGCTCTACGTAACCGTTTTTCGTTCTTTGCACCCAAATTATCACACCTAGAATGATGAATGCCCCTATGGAGTCAACCATCAATCCATTTGTCTGAAGTGAGGTTCCAAATAATCCACCCAATGAACCATATACATCAAATTCCAGCGGTGTACCTACGAATACCGTTCCACCACCTAGAAGCTCTCTAAAAAAGGCTACTACCAAAATAATCCACGCATATCCAAATCCACTTCCAAATCCATCCAGAATGGAATCATATGGTTTGTTGGCCATCGCAAAGGCCTCAAGACGTCCCATTACAATACAGTTAGTAATAATCAAACCCACATATGCTCCGAGTACTTTATACATATCGTAACTATATGCTTTCAATACTTCACTAACAAGTGTCACCAGTGTGGCAATAATTGCTAGCTGAACAATGATCCTGATTCTATTCGGAATCATTTTTCGCATCACTGAGGTGATCAAATTCGAAAACACAATCACGAATATCACCGCGATCGACATGATCATAGTCGGCTTGAATTGTACGGTTACCGCCAGAGCGGAGCAGATACCTAATACCTGAACAGTGATGGGGTTATCTTCATTCAACGGATCCGATACAATTCTCCTTCTCCGTTTTGAGAATAATGGTTCTGCAGGCTCATTTGATTTGAGCTCTACAGCTGATTCTTCTGATACTTCTGCAATATCGGTACTCATAGACTAGCCGTTTTTTGAGATTTCGTTTTTTCAATGAATGCAGAATAGCATTCTAAATATTTTTCAAGCATGGCATTTACACCTTTAGCTGTCATAGTAGCTCCGGAGAGCCCATCTACTTCATGTTCACCAAGACCTGTATTTCCTTCTCCTTTTACCATAGTAATACTTACAAGCTCACCTTTATCGTTGTAGATCTCTTTGCCTACAAATCGATTTTGAACGGTTGCTTCTGTGATTCTGGCACCAAGACCGGGAGTTTCACTTTTATGATCAAAAGCAATTCCTTTCACCGTATTCAAATCCGGACCGAAGGCCACATAACTCGAGATCCAATCCCATAGACCAGCACCAAAAGTTGGGAAAATGTATGCGTCAACAGATTCTCCGCTTTCGCTAAACATAAACACAGGATAAAGCCGATCCTGTGGATCCAGCTTATAGTTCTTTTGAATATTTACTTTTTCGGCAACTACCGGATTGCCTTTAGCATCCTTTGTCACTTCATTTCCATTGATATCCACAACTACTGATCGTACCTTCTGGTTGTAGGTGTTTAGAATTTCATTAGGATCTTTAATGCTGGAGATGTCCATCACAGCTCCCAATATCTTCTTCTTGGTATCCAGTTCTACCTGCTTGTCCTGCAATGGCTTCAGCCCTACTGAGGTAAGGGATAACGCACCTCCAAATACCACCGTGAGTCCGATGGCAAATAGAATCACATATAAATTAGACTGTCGCACGTTTTAATCTTCGTTTTTTGTTTGCTTCTACTACGTAAAAATCAATTAGCGGAGCGAATACGTTCATAAACAGAATCGCCAACATGATACCTTCAGGATATGCAGGATTTATTACTCGAATCAGCACAGTGATTACACCAATTAAAAATCCATATATCCATTTTCCTACTTCTGTATGTGAGGCACTTACAGGATCAGTCGCCATGAAAACAGCACCGAAAGCCAATCCACCAATTACCAAGTGATAATAAGCTGGCATCTCCATAAAACTGTTACCTCCTGTCAGGTTGAACAAACCTCCCATGGCCAATGTTCCAAGTACCACACTCAACATTATTTTCCAACTTCCTACTCCTGTGAAAATAAGAATTAGAGCTCCGATTAAACACATAAGTGCAGAAGTCTCTCCAATACTTCCAGGAATAACTCCTATAAACATGTTCCAGAAATCAAACATGCCAGCATACCAGTGATTTCCGGCAAGCTCCAACATATTCGTTCCATTGGCTGCTGCTTCAGCTCCATATGCTAATATTGTTGCACCAGAAAATCCGTCTACCGGGGTTTTATCACCAAAATACGTCCACACGTCACCGGAAATGTCAGTAGGATAAGCAAAATACAGGAACACCCTGGCTGTCAATGCGACATTCAGGATATTCATTCCGGTTCCTCCAAAAACTTCTTTTCCAATAACCACTGCAAATACTGTTGCTAGTGCTACCTGCCAAAGCGGAATTGTTGCTGGCATAATCAACGGTATTAGCATTCCTGTCACGAGGAAGCCTTCTTCCACTGGGCGCTGATAAATAACGCAAAAAGTAAACTCTGTGAACAAACCTACACCGTAGGAAACAACGATAATCGGCACCACTTTAAGAATACCGATCCAGAATTTATCAAGAATGCCAGCTTCCACTCCAGTCGCGATAAAATGCTGATGTCCAACGTTCCACATCCCGAAGATGAGACATGGCAGCATCGCTATTATCACCGTCATCATTACACGCTTTAAATCAGTAGCATCCTTAATCTGGGTGCCCTTTTTGCCTGTAATGATATCCGGAGCAAAAAAGATAGTTCTGTGACCCTCATAGATAGGATAGAACTTTTCGAACTTCCCACCTTTTTCAAAAAGGGGCTTTAAATCATCAAATTTTTTCTGCAAAAACTTCATTCCTGCTTATCCTTCTTTAATTAAATCAATTCCTTCTCTTAGAATCTCCTGAAGCGGATTCTTAGACACGTCTACAAACTCACACAAAGCCACATCCTCCTCAACTACTTCATAAATACCAAGGGCCTCCATATCATCATAATCCTCAGCCATGATCGCTTTGAACAGATAAGTTGGAAGTATATCCATCGGCATTACATCCTCAAATGTGCCCGTCACTACAAAATTTCTTTCTTCGCCGTGAGTGTTTGTGTCTACTTTAAACTCCTTACTCTTTCCATTGAGGAATGTCAACATTCCAAAGGCTTTATGGAAGCTTAGTTTTTTTGTGGATGGCATAATCCATCCAAGAAATTCTTCCTGATTTCCTTCCGGAATTACTGTGATCTGGTTGTGATAATATCCCAGAA
The DNA here is from genome assembly GCF_965221965.1 of Ekhidna sp. GTDB lineage: Bacteria > Bacteroidota > Bacteroidia > Cytophagales > Cyclobacteriaceae > Ekhidna. The sequence continues at coordinate 943,475 of NZ_OZ244926.1, read as the reverse complement.
AACCTCCCTGTCCAACACCTTCTCCGGTAAGTACATTGCCTGAAATAAATCTATTTTCAGAACCTTCAACTGCCAGCTTATTAAGGCAAGCTCCAGCATACATTTTTGCATAGCCTCGTTCCTTCATTTGGGAACCAGTCAAAGCCACTAATCTTGACGTGTCGTAGACACCCTCCAAAAAGAGTTTACCAATGAGAGCAACTCCAACCGGATTTACCGTCCATACAACATCTCCCTTCGCAATTGGGTCTATGTGGTGAATTTGAACTCCAACATTACCTGCTGGGTGCGGACCGGTAATTTTGTTCAACTGAACATTTTTTACTTGAGAGAACAACTGTGAAACTTCAGCTTTCCCGTCTACATTCAGATGCACTGTTCCGGCAGTGAATTTTTTCAAAATATCAATTCCAGCCTGGAAGTATTGCTCTTGCCCATTTAACACATAGGCATAATCCGGAGCTAGCGGACTGGAATCAAAGGTGGAGATAAAAATTGCTTTCGGGGCATCATTTGGATCTGCAATTATTCCATAAGGTCTCTGAATAATGTTGGTCCAACCACCTGATTTTTTTAGTTGCTCGAGCACATCTTCTTTGGAGACACCACTAATCTCAGAAGCAGAATAGGTTTTGAATTTTTCAAACTCTATTTCTTTGTCGGCAAGTATTTTAACTTCAAGCACCTTTCTTTTGGCTCCACGCTTGATTTCTACAACCTCCCCGCTAACAGGTGAAGTGTATAGAACATCCTCAACATTTCTTTCGAAAAAGAGTGGTGAACCGGCTTTCACATTATCTCCTTCTTTGACCGTCACTTTTGGACGATTCAAACCACTAAAATCAGTCGGTTTTAGAGCGTAGATATCCGGCTGAGGTACATCTATAGTTTTATTTTCGGCCTTTCCGGCCAGGTTTAAGTCAAAACCTTTCTTCAGCTTAATTGTCTGAGACATATTTCTTACTTGAGAGAACGTCTTAAAAAACGAGGCAAACTTAATCAATATCGGATTTAACCCCCGTCAAAATTCCAATAAAAAAAGGGTTTATTCACCTTTGAAGAAGAAACTGATTTTTATTCGTTTGGTTTGAATTATTAAGCAGTTACAGGCTCATTTTTCCTGAGGTAGTCTGCCACCTGCTCCATTAACCATGTAGGGGTGGATGTTGCACCGCAAATTCCCACTGAATCTCCTGATTCAATCCAGCTTAGGTCAATCTCTTTTTCATTTTCCACAAAATAGCTTCGTGAGTTGTTGGACAGACAAACATTATAAAGAGCTTTACCATTGGAGCTCTTCCTACCTGCCACAAAAATGATCACATCATGTTTCTGAGAGAATTTAACCATGTGTGGTTCCCTGTTGGATACTTGCCTACAAATACTATCATTGGCGTTAAAGTCCTCCTCGACAGATAGGAGTCCCTCCCTTTGTATCCGCTTTTCAATCTCTTCTTTGATGGAATAAAATCCTTTTGTGCTTTTTGTTGTCTGAGAATAGAGTGTTATAGGTCTGGAAAAATCAATCTTATCCAAATCATCCGGACCAGTGATAATAATGGCTTCATTGGACGTTTGGCCAGTCAGACCGATTACTTCTGCATGGCCGGGCTTACCGTAAATAACCAACTGTCCGTCTTTGTGCTTGGTCAGATCGTAAGCATTTTTCACTCGATTTTGAAGCTTCAGTACTACCGGACATGATGCATCCACCAACTCAATATTGTTCTCGATAGCTATCTGATAAGTTTCAGGTGGCTCACCATGGGCACGGATCAACACTTTACAATTATTCAAATTCTTCAATTCTTCTCTGGTAATTGTCCTTAGACCTTTATTGTAAAGTCTTTCTACTTCCATGGAATTATGAACAATATCACCCAGGCAATAGAGCTCTTGCCCTTCTGCCATCTCATCTTCGGCCATTTGGATGGCGAACTCCACCCCAAAACAATATCCCGAATTTTCGTCTATCTCAACCTTCATAAATTATCGATTCTGCCATTTCAACAATCTTATCGATCTGTTGATTCAAAGTTAAATGAGAAGTATCAATCTCTTTAGCATCATCAGCTTTCCTTAATGGACTATCCGCTCGAGTACTGTCGATCCTATCCCTTTCCTTCAAATTAGCTTTAATAACTTCCAGATCTTCATTCATCCCTTTTTTCACCAATTCCTTTCTTCTTCTCTCCGCCCTGACCTCCATATCTGCAGTCATAAAAACTTTCAATTCAGCTTTTGGGAAAACTACAGTACCAATATCACGTCCATCCATGACAACACCTTTTTTTTCGCCCATTTTTCTCTGCTGCTCTACCAATTTGTGCCTGACCTCAGATATCGCGCTAACTTTACTCACGTACTGGTTTACCTCCATTGTACGAATCTGGTGATCTACGTTTTCACCATTCAATAAAATGGACGAACCATCAAAAGTGATGGAACATTGATCAAGATTAGCATTGACTTGATTCACATCTGAAAAGTCAATCCCATTTTGCAGGAAAAAATATGTTACTGCACGATACATTGCTCCACTATCAATATAGGTATAACCCAAGCGAGTAGCGACTTGTTTAGCTGTAGAGCTTTTCCCTGTTCCGGAGTAGCCATCAATGGCTATAACGATCTTTTGCATCAACAATCTTTAATAGGGCAAGGTATTGGCTTGCCCTTTTTTATTTTCTTGTTGTTTTTTTTATGAGATGAGGATGGGCCCTTTTTGCAACCATCTACTCCGATGAGAATTACTCCCAGAAATAGAATTAATATGGCTTTGTTAAACCTCATGAAATCCCTGAAACTTCCATTTCTCTATCCACTTTTTTCACCAATCCCTGCAACACCTTGCCTGGCCCACACTCAGTAAAGCTAGTGGCACCATCAGCAATCATATTCTGCACAGACTGTGTCCATCTTACTGGAGATGTCAACTGCAAAACGAGATTCTTCTTAATATCGTTTACATCCGAATATCCTTTTGCGTCTACATTTTGATAAACAGGACATTTAGGGTCATGGAAGTTAGTGTTTTGAATAGCATCTGCCAATTCTTCGCGCGCCGGCTCCATCAATGGTGAATGAAAAGCTCCACCTACTGGTAACACCAGTGCTCTTTTTGCCCCTGCCTCTTTTAGTTTTTCGCATGCTGCATTAACAGCTTCCACTTCCCCGCTGATCACCAATTGACCCGGACAATTGTAATTTGCTGCAACGACGATTCCGGCAGTTTCCTCACAAACTTTCTCAACGACATTATCTTCCAGTCCTAAAACTGCGGCCATGGTAGATTCCTGCATTTCGCAAGCTTTTTGCATGGCCATCGCACGCTTGGAAACCAATGAAAGGCCATCTTCAAAGCTTAACACACCGTTCGCAACTAAAGCTGAAAACTCACCCAAAGAGTGACCCGCCACCATATCAGGATTGAAATCATCAGATGTTAATGCAGCTACGACACTGTGAATGAAAATCGCAGGCTGTGTTACTTTGGTTTGTTTTAGCTGCTCATCTGTTCCGGAAAACATGATGCTCTTGATGTCAAATCCAAGTATGTCATTGGATCGATCGATCAACTCTTTAGCAGATGAGTGATTATCGTAAAGTTCTTTGCCCATGCCTGAAAACTGGGCTCCCTGTCCGGGAAAAACGTATGCTTTGCTCATAGGTAAATGTTTGTTCGCTGCAAAAGTAGCCAATCAATTTAATCGATGAACCGACTTTTCAATTCCGGAGAAGGTATCATACACTGATCCTTCTTTCCAAACCACTTGTACCTGTTTTTAGCGATAAGATCATACACCCAATCCCGAAGAAATTTCGGTATGATGATAAATACATATAGAATGGGCCACAATCCTGAAAGATGTCTTGCTATGTTGAGAGCGGCTGTGCTTTTGGTCTTAATTGTATCCTTTTCCTTCAATACGATACTTTGAAGTGCTTTACTGTCAGAAAGCTCATCTGGTAATTGCTCCTTCGCATAGTCAGACTGCAGGGAAGCAAAAAGAAACTGCTCTTTTTTATCTCTTTTAATGATAAATTGAACGGATGAGTTGCAGAGATTACAAACTCCGTCAAAAAGAATGATCGGCTTTTCTATCGAATGATCTGTACCCACCCGTTAATAACTTCAGAGGCTTCCTCCGGGTTCAGTATATTATACCTTACTTTCGCAGAATAGTAATAAACGCCAGATGGCAGCTCTCTACCTGCTTTAGTCTTTCCATCCCAATCAATAAAAATGGTTTTTTCAGGTTCCGTTGAATCATAACTGAATACTTCTGCCCCTGCACGGTTAAAGACTTTAAAAAGCACACTACGAACAAATCTGGGACACTGACCATCTCGTTCAATCGGTCGGAATGTTTCGTTCTTAGTATCGCCATTTGGAGTGAATACGTTTGGAAGTATATACTGAGGACAATTGTCATTACACACGATTTCTGAAATCGCACTCTCATTACCCGATCGATCCACGGCTGTCACATAATAGCAAAATGCCAAGGAGGTTAGGTCATTATCAAAAAACTCTGTACCTGTTGTTTCTGAAACTAATGTAAACTCCCCCTCTTCACCAGTGGCTGACTTATAAACTCTAAAGAAAACTATATCATCATCACAGGATACATCATTATCAAACTGCCAGGAAAAACCGTTCACGAGGTTTACTCCTGAGTTTCCTGTTCTGGTTTGACATGATGCTTGTGTTTCACAATCCAAACTGGAATTGAAGGTGACTGAAATAGGTGCACATGGTGGGATCGTATCATTTGGTTGTGCACAGATAATTTGCGAGTTATTTACCAAAGGCTCTATCAATAAATCATTGCCATATGAACCATTAGTTGTCACATAGTAGCAATATTCAACTTCCTCGTCCAGGTCTACACCATTAAAACTTCCATCATCAAGGTAGGTAGGGCCACTCATGGTCACATCAACCGAATCTATCAATTCGATTGCTGACAAGTCGCCACTATTTACATTATCTCTATAAATGTAGTGATATGGAAAGTCTTGAACATTGTTTGACCATGGTACATTGGCGTCCCAGTTCAATCGAATTCCACCTACTAAAGGTGCTGGTTGCAACCAGACTGATGATGCCTGCTGAGAGGTATCCACTGGTTGATCCGTGTTGTCGTATAGGACAATTTTATAGGAATAGGAAAGATCTTCAGTATTCAAACCAGAATCCACAAAAGTGGTGTCCGGAGAAGCAGCCCTTATGGATGTAAAGCTAGCTCCAAAACCCTGACCTTGTTTTCTTAGCACTTCATATTCATATGGTGCTGAAACCGGATCACGCTGTAAGGGACCAGTCCAACTTACACGCATTTCACCATTCGTTTCACTGGTTTCCAGCACATCAACATGTGTAATTATGGGAACATCTATAAGTAAGCTATCACACGCCTCCTCCGAAGCAATACTCAATCCTCCTGCCGGCAATGGGAAGGTGGCTACCAAACGATAACAATATTTGGATCCGGGGGAAAGTCCAATTCCGCCATTATTATCCAGATAATCTGTCTCTGAAATCCCAAGAGTTTCGATCAATTCGTAACCAGAGTTTTCAGGAATTCCCGGGTTACAAGTTGGATCAATATCAAACTCACCTACACGTCTCCATACTTGCATTGAATCTGCATTGGTACATGAGTAGGAATCCCAATTCAACTGTATCCTTCGGCCTGTTTGCGTGTCAGCGGTCAACCCTGTTGGAGGCGGTCCAACCACAGTGATTCGCCATGTCTCAAAATTTACCTGTCCGGGTGGGTTGGTAATATTTGGAATAGTCGGGTTGTCCTCCGCTTTGAATTGAACTTCATATGGAGCTGTCCGCACTTGACCACATGCGGTTTCCCATTCAAAATTTAGTATTGATGGAGGTCCCTGAAATTCTGCCGGATCCGGATCTACGGTTGCCGATGGGTTGACTTCAAACGGCCCCCCAAATGCTTCAATCTTTACCGGGTCTCCATCCGGGTCTGTTCCAGTTATGATTCCGGTTATTGTCTCTCCTGCCACTACACACGTATCCTCCGGAATTTCCAGCTCTGGTGGATCGTTTTCATAATCCCAAATGATAATCTGCATATCACGTGTAACGAAACCAAGACGGATCAACTGTCCATTAATCCTGCGCCATTCCTCCACAACAAAAGCAACATTAAACTCCCTGCTTTCCTGATCGGGGATAGTTGCTCCCCCAGGTGCATCCCATGTGAGTGTTCCAGTGACTGGGTCTATTTCAAGTGTAGGTGGGCCGTCCTTTGCCTGATTCCCTTCATTAAAGTTATCGTAAAAAGAAGGATCTATTAGTGATTGATAGCCATTTACCTGAAGTCCTTCAGCCTGCTTTGGGGTGGTGAAATAATACGAAAGACTGTCACCATCAGGATCGAACGCTCCCGGGTTATGTTCGAAAATTCCCCCAACAACACCCTGATCGATCGGAGGAACAGTGAAAAAAGGTGTGCTATTAACAATGAGTGGATCAATAATAACCAAAGTCTCAACATAAAAAGTTGTACTTACAGATCCTGAAATATTCTGAATATTGGCATTTCTAAAATCTTCTTGATAGCTAACGAGGTAGTTCGACCCGCCAGCATATGTATGTGTGAGTGTGAATTCCCACTTCTCTACACCATTTCCAAGATCCTCAATATTCCCCCAGGGTATGTCCTCTCCCGGATCATCCCCATAAAAATTCCCATCTCCAAAATCAAAAATTCCCTGTCCAAACGGAACACCCTCTATATCTCTGTACCCAATGAAAGTAAACTGATAGGTAAGACCTGATACACGTTTAGCGATCACTTCTCCAGCTCGGATATGTGTGCCTTTAGATATAAAGGCGAATAATGTGAAAAAAGAAACCAGAAAATACTTCAGATATCTCATAAAGCCAGTTAAATCTATTGTAAAACTAAACGCTTTTGGAACACAAGAATGTATAACGAACAAGAATTGTGCTTCAATAGTTATGGAAAGAAACAATGTAAAAAGAATTAATACTTATTACATTGAAACATTATTTAGAACGAGTCAAAAAAGAAATTTTAGATTGTCTAGCAAGCATTCTGAAATTACCTTTGGCACAAATCCAATAACCCTACATAAATGAGCAAGCAACTTTTTTCAGGTAGCATTGGCAGAAAATTCGCCATGGCGCTCTCTGCGCTCTTCCTGATCATATTTTTATTGCAGCATTTCACAATCAATTTCACCTCTGTAATTAGTGAAGAGTCCTTTAATGAACTGTCGCATTTTATGGGAACTAACCCGCTAGTTCAGTTCGTTTTGCAGCCAATCTTAATGTTTGGCGTAGCGTTTCACTTCATTATGGGTTTTGTTCTTGAAATTAAGAATAGAAATTCCCGTGAGGTGAAATATGCTAAAAACAATGGTGCTGCAAATTCATCATGGATGTCCAGAAATATGATCTGGAGCGGTCTTTTTATCCTCTTCTTCTTAGGTTTTCATTTCTACGATTTCTGGATCCCTGAAATGAATTACAAATACATTGAGATGAAACCCGAAGACCCAAACCGATATTATGATGAGGTCGTACACATGTTTGCAAATCCTGCACGAGTTATTATTTACACGCTTTCATTTGTATTTCTTTCCCTGCATTTGATGCATGGGTTTCAGTCTGCTTTTCAGTCTATGGGTGCCAGACATCCTAAGTATACCCCAGCCATTCAGAAGTTGGGAAAAGCATATGCTATCTTGATTCCTGCAGGATTCATCTTTATCGCCGTTTTTCATTATGTCAATTCCTAATAAGAAATAAATAGGTATGTCAACATTAGATTCCAAAATACCTGAAGGTCCAATAGCCGAAAAATGGACCAATCACAAAAACAATATTAAGCTGGTAAACCCGGCCAATAAACGTCTGATCGACGTTATCGTGGTTGGAACTGGTCTGGCGGGAGGTTCAGCAGCAGCAACCCTGGCCGAGCTGGGCTATAACGTTAAAGCCTTTTGCTATCAGGATTCTCCGCGTAGGGCTCACTCTATTGCAGCCCAGGGAGGTATAAATGCAGCAAAAAACTATCAGGGTGATGGTGACTCCACCTACAGACTGTTTTATGATACAGTAAAAGGTGGAGATTATCGTTCAAGGGAAGCTAACGTATATCGATTGGCGGAAGTATCTACCAATATTATCGATCAGTGTGTAGCGCAAGGTGTACCATTCGCAAGAGATTATGGCGGATTACTTGACAACCGATCTTTTGGCGGTGTACAGGTTTCCAGAACTTTCTATGCCAAAGGACAAACAGGACAGCAGCTATTGTTGGGTGCCTACTCTGCTATGTCCAGACAAATTGGTAAAGGGAAAATCAAAATGTACAATCGCCATGAAATGATGGAATTGGTGATTGTAGATGGAAAAGCCCGTGGAATTATTGCCAGAAATCTTGTAACTGGCGAAATTGAAAGGCATTCAGCTCATGCTGTCGTAGTGGCATCAGGGGGATACGGAAATATTTTCTTCCTTTCCACCAACGCAATGGGATCGAACGTTTCAGCTGCATGGAAGATCCATAAAAAAGGAGCCTATTTTGCAAACCCATGCTTCACTCAAATTCACCCAACATGTATTCCTCAGCACGGTGAGCAGCAATCCAAGCTTACTCTCATGTCTGAGTCATTAAGAAATGACGGGAGAATATGGGTACCGGCCAAAAAAGAAGATGCGGAAGCCATTAGAGCCGGGAAGCTAAAGCCAACAGACCTGAAAGAAGAAGACCGGGATTACTACCTGGAAAGAAGATATCCTTCTTTTGGCAACCTTGTACCACGAGATGTAGCTTCAAGAGCAGCCAAAGAACGATGTGATGCAGGTTTTGGGGTTGGAACAAATGAAACAGGAGAAGCTGTTTATCTGGATTTTGATGCAGCCATCATGCGATATGGTCGTGAGGAAGTCAATGTTAAAGGCATCCATGATGCGGATGATAAGAAGGTAAGAGAGCTTGGTGAAAAAATCGTTGAGGCAAAGTATGGTAACCTGTTTGAGATGTATCAAAACATCACCGGAGATAATCCATACAAAACACCGATGAAAATTTACCCAGCTGTGCATTATACAATGGGTGGTGTCTGGGTGGATTACAACCTGATGACAACTATACCGGGATGTTATGCCCTTGGAGAGGCGAACTTCTCCGATCACGGAGCAAACAGACTCGGTGCTTCTGCATTGATGCAAGGTTTAGCAGATGGGTACTTCGTAATTCCTTATACCATTGGTGATTATCTCGCAGATGATATCCGTACCGGGGCTATCCCAACAGACTCTAAAGAGTTTGAAGAAGCTGAGAAGTCAGTAAGAGAGAGAATTGATTTTTTCACCAAAAATGATGGCAAACACTCGGTTGACTATTTCCACAAACGTTTGGGAAAAATCATGTGGAATAAGGTGGGAATGGCCCGAAATGAGAAAGGTCTGAAGGAAGCGATAAAGGAAATTCAGGAGTTGCAGGAGCAATTCTGGAAAGAAGTGAAAGTGCCAGGATCAGCAGACGGTATCAATCAGGAACTGGAAAAGGCCGGGAGAGTTGCAGATTTCCTTGAGTTAGGTGAGCTCTTTGCAAGAGATGCGCTGGAACGAAACGAATCTTGTGGTGGACACTTCCGTGAGGAGTATCAAACAGATGAAGGCGAGGCGGTACGTGATGATAAAAAATTCACCTATGTAGCCGCCTGGGAATACACAGGAGAGCCATCGAAAGCCAAATTGCATAAAGAAGATTTGAAATACGAGAACATTGAGTTAAAGACTCGTTCTTACAAATAATATTAGATATGTCAGCAGCAAAAGAATTGAATCTTACACTGAAAGTCTGGAGACAGAAAAGCGATAAAGACAAGGGAAAAATGGAGACCTATCAAGTTTCTAATATCTCAACAGATAGCTCCTTCCTTGAAATGTTAGATATCCTCAATGAACAATTGATTGAGCAAGGTGATGAGCCCATAGCTTTTGATCACGATTGTCGAGAAGGAATCTGTGGAAGTTGCTCTATGTATATCAATGGAGAAGCGCACGGACCGAAAAGAAGGACAACTACTTGTCAGCTTCACATGCGGGAATTTAAAGATGGAGACACCATTTACGTGGAGCCATGGAGAGCAAAAGCATTTCCAGTCATTAAAGATCTGGTGGTTGACAGAAGCGCATTCGATCGTGTGATGAATGCAGGTGGTTTTATCAGTGTAAACACTTCAGGAAATACGCAGGATGCCAATGCGATTCCGATTAATAAGCATGACGCAGATAAAGCATTCGATGCAGCAACATGTATTGGCTGTGGAGCATGTGTAGCCTCTTGTAAGAATGCTTCAGCCATGTTGTTCGTTTCAGCCAAGGTATCTCAATTGGCTCTGCTCCCTCAAGGTAAAGTAGAGGCAAAAGAGCGTGTACAGAATATGGTGAAGCAAATGGATGAGGAAGGGTTTGGAAACTGTACCAATACCGGGGCTTGTGAGGTGGAATGCCCAAAAGGCATTTCATTGGAGAACATTGCCAGAATGAACAGAGAGTATATTAAAAGCTCCATTAGCTAGATAAAAACAAAAGTTCTTATTAAGAGCCCACACCATGTGGGCTTTTTTTGTATAGAAGAAAAAACACCCCTCATCTCCATTCATTTCCATTGGTGTAACCCTTATTGACTTCATTGAGTAATGTCCTTAGCTTCATCTAACTCAAACTCAAAAACTATGATAAGGACTTTTTTACTCGTAGCTCTCAGGAGCTTTAAGAAAAACAAACTATCAACCTCTATCAATGCCATTGGGTTGATACTGGGCTTTTCCACTTTTGTAGTGCTTGCATCATTCGTTTACAATGAAATATCGTACGATCGGTGGCATGAAAAGTCAAATCGAATCTATCGTTTCACTACCATTGATGAAGCTCTGGGTGTAACCAGCAATGAGGTTGCCATTTCCAACCCGCGAATGCCTCAGGCTGCCGAAGAAGAAATCCCGGAAATAGAGATTGCATCACGAATGATGTTCGCCGGAGAGCAGCGTATGGAAAAGGGAGATGTAGGTTATTATTCCGAATATGCGCTCTATGTTGAAAATGACTTCTTCGAAATTTTTGATCTGCCGGTTCGCAACAGGGAGGAAACATTGGAAAAATTCAATCAACCACATAAGCTGATCCTCACTGATGCCTATGCTGAAAAAGTCTTTGGTAACGAAGAATCCCTCGGTCAGATTTTAACGATCAATGAGCAATCGTGGGAAGTGGTGGGCTTAATGGATAACATCACCCAAAATTCTCACCTGGGATTTGATGCCCTGATGTCCCTCTACCCTGCTCAATCTGATTCATCTTTCGCCCAGTACATCAATTCCTGGGGTGGTCTGGGGATGCTAGGATATGCGGTACTTTCTGAAGGGGCTGATGAAGTAGAGGTAGAGAAGAAAATGGCAGAGATTGCACTTGCTAATGATGTCAACGACTTCTGGATTCCGCAGCTTCAACCCCTTGAAGAGATCCATCTAGGTTCGTCCGGACTACTTTTTGATTACTATCATCAAAATAAAGGTGATCAGGTATATGTATATGCCCTATCAGGAGTAGCCATATTTATTCTACTTATTGCGGCGTTCAACTTTGTGAATCTCACTACTGCTCAGTCGACCACACGTGCCAAAGAAGTAGGAATAAGGAAGGTGGTTGGAAGTTCAAAAGCCTTGCTTATCGGTCAGCATATGATTGAATCAATTTTGATGGCGACCATGGCTATGATTATTTCATTATTTCTAGTTTCGATGCTGACTAGTAGCGATTCCCTTGGACTCAGTTTTGACCTGATGACCCTAATGAGCGATTCACCTATTCTTTTAGTGGGTTTTTTACTTCTCGGGGTTGCGATTGGGACACTAGCTGGCATTTATCCTTCATTTATTCTGTCCAGCATCAAATCGGTAAATATCCTTAGAGGAAAGTTTCAAACCAGCTCAAAAGGTATCTGGCTTAGAAAAACATTGGTTGTTCTTCAGTTTGTGGCAGCTGTTGGTATGATCTGTACTACATTGATTGTATCAAAGCAAATTGACTACATCAAGAACAAACACCTGGGATTTGATAAAGATCAAGTGATCAATATTAATGTTGGCAGTCCCGGACTGGCCAATGGAATGGAGAATTTTAAGGAGAGCTTGGATAACTATTCTGATATCATTGGTACTGGATACTCAAATAACATGCCGGGCAGCACTTTTGGAAGGTCCGGCGTAAATGTGGAAGGTGGCAATGAGGATGAACCCTGGATTGTGAGCGTGATGTCCATGGACGAAAATTATCTGGACGTAATGGGTATGGAGCTGGCAGCCGGCAGAAACTATGATCCTAGCTTTGGTTCAGACCAGCAGGAGTCGATTATCATCAATGAGTCTATGATGGAATCACTTGGGTGGGATGACGTGGTAGGTAAAAATCTGGTATTTGGAAACAACACCACACGAAAGGTGGTGGGTGTGATCAAGGACTTTCATTTTTCCAGTATGCGACATAAAATTGAACCATTGATGATCTTTTATAACCCCGGACCTAATAGTAATCTGGTATTAAAAGTGAGCCCGACCAACATGCGTGAGACGCTGGACTTTCTGGAATCCGAATGGAATGCCACGTTCCCTAATTACCCATTTGATTATCAATTCTTTGATCAGGAGTTTAATCAGATCTTTGCTTCTGATGAACTGTTTGCACGGCTGGTGAATGCGTTTACTTTGCTTTCTATTGTCCTGTCTGCACTTGGACTATTTGGGCTCTCCTTCTTTATGGTGGAGCAACGAAAAAAAGAAATTGGAGTGAGGAAAGTATTGGGATCTACCGTGAGACAAATTGTTCAGCTTTTAATGAAAGAGTTTGTGATTTTGATCATTATCGCCAACCTTATTGCCTGGCCTATTGCATTCTACTTTCTTAAGGGCTGGATCAGTGATTTTCAATACCGCATCGACCTTTGGGGTATAGATAACCTGGCGATCTATCTATTTGCAGGAATAGGAGCATTACTTGTGGCGATGGTAGCTGTCAGCTACAAATCTATTCGTGCAGCACTTTCCAATCCAGTGAATTCATTGAGGGATGAGTAGAAGTAAAGTGAGGTAGATATATGGAAGCCCACATTGATGTGGGCTTTTTTTATCTCACTTACCCTCAAATTTCTTCAACTGATGTTCGTAATGAGTTGTATCCTCATAAAGCTCCTGAGCCAATTCCAACGCTCTTTTTTCCAGTTCAACGGCCTTTTTCGTATTCCCAAGCTTAAATTGAAGAGAGGCATAAGTATCGATCATGGATGGTTCCGGCTGTTGATCCACGGCTTGCTGGGCCCATGTAGAGGCGATTTCCAACTGGTTCTTATTGTTCACAAAAAGGTAAAATTTCCAGGCTAGTTCATTGAGTTCCTCCGGATCTTGAAGCTCAGTCATACCAACCAGCTCAACCGCGTAATCTGCATAATCGGACCAGTTCTCCTTAAACTCTGCGTAGTGCAAATTCATCATCAAACGTAGCGTATCTGATCCCGTGAATGTCACATCTTTAAATGAATGCAGCAAAGCTCGCATCCCAAAATCATGTAATTCTTCTGCTTCAAAGATTTCCTGGTATTGAGATAGGTAAGTATCATACAGTTTAGCATTAACCACTCTCTGCCCCAGGCTATCTTCAAATCGTTTTCTGTTTTTCAACAAATATTGAAATTCCCTGCTATAAATATCCCACTGGTATGCAGCAAGTACTTCCCACGGAGTATCCAATGTCATATCTTTCAATTCTACGGTTTTTAGATAACCAGCAGCAAATCGCTCGGCATCCAGACATGCGTCCTCCAAAAGCTCCAGATAATCCAGCATAAAGTCAGTAGAGCGATCGCCATCATCATATCGTTTTTCCATCGACATGAGGGTCAGACTATCCGTCAATGCCTCCTCAGCCAAAGCAAGAAACTGGTTCGCATCCATCCCTCCGCATCCCCGATGCACTACTTCGCTATTCCCGTTGATAAATAAAAAAGATGGAAAAACACCTACAGTGTAATCCTCAGCCAACTCCACACCCGGATAGTCTTCCATATCGAGCTGAACATTAATAAAGTTCTTATTAAAGAAATTAGCTACCTCAAGGTCCGTGAACGTATATTCTTCCATCTCCTTACATGGCTCACACCACTCTGCATAGCCATTAAGAAAGATCAGTTTACCTGTCATTCTTGATTGATCAATTGCATCATTCCATGATTTTATAAACTTGATTTGAGCACTCAGGCCGAAGGGAATAAGGAGAAAAATAACGATCAGTTTCTTCATAGTGGAAATTTCATCAAAAAACGTCAAAATCTAATGATAGTGTACGATCTATTGTGCGAATCCGCACAGAACTCAACGCTTGAAATATTCATAAGTAATTGATTTACATAAATTTACAATTCGTGGCATAGCGATTGATTTTCAGAAAACAACCAAAACCAAAATCGACTCATGCTAAAGAACTATCTGATTACGATCTTTCGACAGATCCAGAAGCATAAGGTCTTTTCCTTTATCAATATCCTGGGTCTTGCATTGGGGATGGCTGCCTGTTTGGTCATCACACAATACGTAAACTTTCATACCTCTTTTGATACATTTCACCCAAAAGCAGATTGCATCTACAGGCTGGAGTCAGACGCTTATAAAAATAACTCGTATTTGGGTCAGTCCAATACTGCTCCCTCCATGTTGGGAGAAACTGTCAGGACTCAGTCTCCAAGCGTTCTAAACGTAGCACGATTTTACGATTACAATTACGCTAATAACTCTATCATCTATACAAATGAAGATACAAAAGTCACCTTTGAACAGCCGGGTGTTTATGTTGCTGATCAAGGTGTTTTTGAACTATTCGATTTCTCTTTTGAGGCTGGAAATGCCAGCAGATTTGATGAGCCACAAACAGCCATCCTCACTCATGAGGCGTCAAAGAAATATTTTGATGATCCTGCAAAGGCAATTGGTAAAACGTTTACCCTAAGCGGTAACAATGGTGCTCATGAATATGAGCTGGTGGGCGTACTTAAAGACATCCCGAAAAACTCTCACATCCAGTTTGAGTTGCTTCTTTCTTATCCTTCTATGGATAATTACACAGAAAATCGAACAAGCTGGAGATCCAGCAGCCTAATCACCTACCTTCTACTGGATGCCCCATCTCAGCAAGCAAGCGTGCTGGAAGAGATAACCAGATTGCACGAAGAAAACTCAAAGGAATCGTATGCGGCTAATGGTTACCGGGTGGATTACTTTTTGAGACCACTCACAGACATTCATCTCAATGCAGAAACTTCATGGTCGTTCAGCAACAGGGTGGACAGTAAAACGATTCTAATTTTGAGCTTTATCGCAATCATTATCCTGGTAATTGCGTGGATCAATTACATGAACCTATCACTGGTGCGAACAATGGAGCGACTCAAAGAAATGGGCGTTCGAAAATGCATGGGCTCCTCCACCAGACAGATCACACAGTTATTCATCCTGGAAGCATTCGTAATGAATGTATTGGCATTTGCCTTAGCGATTCTACTTACACAAGTAGGTGAAAAATACTTGATTGAGGTGACAGGACTGCCTGTTTCTGCTTTAATGGACCTGAAGGTATTGACTCTATTATTAGGACTAATCGGAGTTGGCACACTACTCATTGGATTCTACCCCTACATCCTTTTGAAAACCATGGATATGGTCAATATCCTGATTGGCAACAAAGGAAAAGTGGGTGGAACTAAAATGCGGAAAAGTATGGTGTTCGTTCAGTTTATGATCACTTTTATTCTTATTGCAGGGACAGTGACAGTCTACCACCAAATCAATTACATGCGCGAAGCAGATCTGGGTATTGACATTGAAAACATATTGGTAATAAAATCTCCGCCGGGAGCGGTTCATGAAGATGAACGACAAGATGTTAAAAGATTTAATACTTTAAAAACTGAGTTACTTAAGTATGCAGGGGTCAAAGAAATTACCAATGCGGGAGAAATTCCGGGTGAACCGGTTGGATGGCGTGTTGGTCTCCATTTAAAAAATGAGTCTCGTGAAACATCTGTAAATACCGGGCTAATCTCCATGGACCTGGACTTCCCGGAATTCTTTGATATTGAAGTGATTGCTGGCAGGGGATTGAGAAAAGGTGATAGTCCATGGAGCAAAGGCGATGTGGTGATAAACGAAAAACTGGCAGAGATGCTTGGCTTTTCAAATCCAGAAAATGCAATTGGAGCCGAAATTGATGGTTTCTACGGTCCTACTCTACACGTGAGAGGTGTCCTTGAAAATCATCATCACACTTCTTTGCACAATGATTACATGCCGATGGCATACATCCTTAGCTCCTGGACAGAGTTTTATTTTGTCAAATTACGATTGGATGAAAACAGCTCGGAAGCCAAAGGCCAACAGTTGGAGGATTTAGTAGCCACAGTAAATGCAGAATGGAATAATGTATTCACAGATTATCAAATGGACTATTTCTTCCTTGACCGGGCTTTTGATGAGCAATACAAAGAAGATATTCGGTTTGGTAAGATCTTCACAGGATTTTCAGTCTTGGCTATTTTGATTGCCTGCCTCGGACTGTTTGGATTGACATCCTTCACAGTTCAGCAACGCACTAAAGAAATTGGCATTAGAAAAGTGCTGGGCGCAAGCGTAAAAAACCTGATGGTTCTTCTTTCTAAGGAATATATGATCCTTGTTGGAATTGCCTGCATTGTAAGCCTACCACTGGCGTGGTGGATGATGGCCGAATGGCTGAAAGATTATACGTTTCGAATTGAACTCGGCTGGTGGTTTGTGCTTATACCGATCGCCTTTGTTATTGGATTGGCATTGATCAGTATTTCATCCAAAGTATTGAGTACCGTAAAAGCAAACCCGGTGGAGTCATTACGTGCAGAATAAAGAAACGCCCAATCACCAACTTACTCTACTAGGGCTAACCTCGCTTCGGCGGGGTTTTTCTTTTTATACGCTGTAATTTCGCAGAAAAAGGAAGCTGTATGGCAAAAAATATATTCGGTCAATCCATCTGGTTTAAAAAGAAAATCTTCCAGACAGTGGGGAGGTTTGTACTTTGGTATCTCCTCAAACCAAACAAAGTGGTGGTTTCCGGCAGTAAAATTCTCACTGAGATTCCTGGACAAAACGTCCTTTTTATTTCCAACCATCAGACGATTTTCACGGATGTTATTGCGATGTTTCATGCCATGTTCGCCGCACTCAACGGACAAATTGATTCAATCGATGACTGGAGTTTTCTTAAAAACCCGAAAGTAAACGTTTATTACGTCGCAGCACGTGAAACAATGAAGAAAGGGCTTATGGCTAAGATTCTTGCATTAGCGGGAGCTGTGACCGTGGACCGTACCTGGCGAAAAGGAGACGAAATGATTAAGCGAGAAGTCAATCCTAACGATACTAAATCCATTGGCATGGCCATCAAAGATGGTTGGGTTGTCACTTTTCCTCAAGGTACCACCCGTGCGGGAGCGCCTGTAAGAAAAGGGACCGCTCACATTATCAAGCAACACAAGCCAGTTGTCATTCCCGTTCGTGTAGACGGTTTTCGCGAGGCATTTGATAAGACTGGATTGAAAAAATTGAAAAAAGGTACAGAGCTAAGCCTGAAATTTGGAGAGCCACTCAAGATCGATTATGTAAATGATACAGTAGAAGAACTCATAAAAAAAATGGGTGTGGCGATTGGAGAGGATCATCAGCCTACTCAATAAATCGGCACCATCATTGCATAAATGAACCAAATCAAAATTCTGACAGATATGAAAAAGACATTTGTTCTGGCACTATTAGTCATTATGATCGGCTTGCTTCTTAGCTGCAGCAATGATGAAGGACCCACTACAGGTGATGAGGGCTTTTTCAGTGAATACTCAAGCCGAAACTTTGAAATGGGATTTAGCACTTGGGCCTATGCACCTACTGTGGCTTCCGTTGACAACACCTACGACTTCATCAGTAGCAACGCAGATGTTTATTCTGAACATTTGGATCTAAGTGTTCCCTGGGATGCCTGGATGAACGATAAATCACTTCCTGCTGAGTTTACTAACGAAATCACCTCACGGAAAAACCGAAAACTACCGAATGCAAAGTTGGCTCTTTCTGTGAGTCTTCTGAACAACTCAAGAAATGAACTGGCTACTGATTATGATGGCTCTACTCCAACGTACACAGCGTTAAATGATCAAGCCATTGAAGATGCATACTTTAAGCATCTAGTACACATCAGCAATGAGTTGAATCCTGACTATCTCATTGTAGCTATCGAAGGCAATGAGCTTCTGATACATGATCCGAATAAATGGGAACAATACAAATTGCTCATGACAAATGTACGCTCTCGGATCAAAGCAGAGTTCCCCAACTTACCTATTTCAGAGTCCATTACGTTGCATAATTTGTATAACCCTACAGTGGACAACCCTGATGACTATATTGAAGAAGTTGTAACTTATGCCAACTCCCTCGATTTTGCAGCGATCAGTTTCTATCCATTTTTTAAAGGATTAAATGATAAAGAAGGATTTCAGGATGCATTTGATTTTCTTCATGAAAAGATTACCAAGCCCATTGCATTTGCAGAGACGAGCCATCTGTCAGAAGACCTGACTGTAGAATCATTTGACCTATTCATTCCCGGTAATGAAACCGAGCAACAAGACTACCTGGAAACCCTCCTAACAAATGCTCAAGAAGAAAATTACATGTACGTCATCTGGTGGGCTCACCGTGACTATGATGAGCTTTGGGAGACCTTTCCTGAAGAAGTAAAAGATTTAGGTAAGCTGTGGATTAGTACTGGAATCGTGAACGAGGATGGAAAGGAGAAGGAAGCGTTGGATTCGTGGGAAACAGCTTTTTATGTAAACAATTAAGCCCCGACCATAGCCGGGGCTCATTCTTGGCAGAATACCGGATCCAGTCCGGCATGTATGACTAACACCTACTGTTAACCATTTTCTTATCTCATTAGTAAGGCAATGAGATCCCGTCTCTCCGGACGGGATGGACTAAAGTCTGCGACTTTTAGTCCACATTATCGTGTAAAAACTTATTGTTACCTAAAATCTGATTTTCCTCATTCAGATTGTACTTTGAAATATTTCGTTCCGAAGAATGAGGGGTATTCTGAAGCTGAATCTTCTTCCGTTCATACGCAGGCACATCCAGTCGTTCTTTGAATTCCTCTGTTGGCATTTCACACTTCTTATTGTTGAACATCGCCTCTCGTTCCGCTCGTTCCTGCGCAAGCTTCACCTGCTTGGAGCTTGGAGTTGCATGGAACGCATCGGAGATGTTCACATCGTCCTCATGTACTTCTTCCTCTTCCTCATGATCAAATCCATCAGTGAAATCAAACTCAAAAGAGCGTTGCTCTGGCTTCTTTCGTCGCTGCTCCTCTTCTTCCACTTCACGCTTGATCTCATCTTTCAACGAGCTGAACTCATAGTCCCAGTCTTCTACACCATCCTTATCACTCTCTTCTTCAATTTCAAACATGAAGTCAGAAGTGTTACCACGCTTCTTTGTCTCATCTATTTCTCTTTGTGAATCAAGATCAAATCGTCTGGCTTCTTCCTCTTTGGATATGTACTCTCCATTGTCATCAATTTTACCGAATCCAGTCGCAATTACTGTCACACGGATGTTTTCTCCTAGTGAGCTATCAACACCGTGACCGAAGATCACTTCGGCGTTATCACCCGCATATTCCTGGATGTAATCGGTAATGTCTGTCAGCTCATCCATCTGCAGCTCTGCTTCCTCACCAGAGATGATGGAAAGCAAAATTTTCTCTGCGCCGTAGATGTCTTGCTGGTTCAATAGTGGCGAGTTCAGTGCCTCTTCTGCTGCTCTTCTCGCTCGATTATCACCGATCGTTTTGGCCGATCCCATCACTGCAGGTCCGGCTCCTTTCATCACGGTCTTAACATCTTCGAAATCGACGTTCACATAACCCGGAACCGTAATGATCTCTGCAATACCTTTCGCAGCAGTGGTCAATACATTATCTGCTTGCGCAAAAGCATCGCTGATGGAGAGGTTTCCATAAATCTCTCGCAGCTTATCATTCATGATCACAAGGACGGTATCACAGTACTTTTTCAGTTCCTTGATTCCTTCCTCAGCTGCAGCCATCTTTTTCTTTCCTTCAAAAGCAAATGGAGCGGTGACGATACCCACGGTAAGGATATCTAACTCACTGGCTACCTGAGCGATCACCGGCGCAGCGCCAGTACCGGTACCACCGCCCATTCCTGCGGTAATAAAGACCATCTTCGTGTCTTGCGAGAGTAGGTCACGAATCTCTTCTTTGCTTTCGATAGCGGCATTTTTGCCACGTTCAGGGTTTGCCCCTGCTCCCAACCCACTGGTCAGGTTTGTTCCTATCTGTAGTTTGCTTGGAACCGCACTGCTTTCCAGCGCCTGATGGTCCGTATTGCAAACCACAAACTCTACATCCCGGATTCCCAGGCTGTACATGTGATTAACAGCGTTGCTGCCGCCACCACCTACACCCACCACCTTAATGATGGATTTATGATGTGACGGTAAGTCGAATTGATACATATTTTCTGCCATAATTGTAAAAGTTTTGAGTTCAGAGTTTCGAGTTTAGAGCCGTCTCGCAGCTCGTAACTGGTGACTCGCAACTAGTTTATTTTATCATCAAAATCATCGATTAATAACCCTTTGGTCTTCTCCAGAATATTGGAAAAAAACTTGTTCCCGGGCTTCATTTTCTTTTTATCTCCTTTGTAAGAAGGTACCTCAGAATATCTTGCCTGACGAATGTCCAAAGCTTTAAATCCTGATAGCACCAACCCTACTGTTGTTGCGAACATTGGGCTCTTTGCTGCATCCACCTTGCTTCTGCCCAGGTGCTCGTTTGGATAACCAATTCGTGTATCCAGTCCGGTCATGTATTCGAACAACTGACTCAGATTGGTCAGCTGAGAACCACCTCCTGTCACTACGATACCTGCCGCCAGCTTCTTATTAAAGCCGGAGCTAATGATCTCAGTGTGTACCAGCTCGATGATCTCCTCCATTCGTGCCTCGATAATGTGAGCGAGGTTCTTGATGGATATCTCTTTAGGCGGTCGATTTCTCAAACCAGGGATCGATACGATCTCGTTGGGGCTGGCTTCTTCAGAAATCGCCTTTCCAAATTTCGTTTTTAGGAGTTCCGCCTGATGTTCCATCACCATACAGCCCTGCTTGATGTCAGATGTAATGATGTTACCACCGAAAGGAATCACAGCCGTGTGTCGGATGATATTCTCATAGAATACCGCCACATCAGTAGTGCCGCCTCCTATATCCACCAGGCAAACGCCTGCCTCCTTCTCCTCATCGCTAAGAACAGATAAGCTGGACGCGAGTGGTTCCAAAATGAGATTCTCAATCTGGAGCCCAGCCTTCTTCACACACTTGTTTATATTGTTGATTGCGTTGGTCTGAGCGGTAATGATATGGAAATCAGCTTCCAGCTTCACACCGGTCATCCCTACAGGATCCATGATACCATCCTCATAGTCTACGATATAGTCCTGTGGCATCACATGGATAATTTCGCTTCCCGGAGGGGTGACAATGCGGTGCATATCGCTATTGAGACGCGCCAGATCCTCGATGGTGATTTCTCCATCTGTGTCTTCTCGGGTGATACCTCCATGATGGACTGCACTCCGGATGTGCTGACCTGCAATGCCGACATTCACGACTCCAATATCAATACCAGACTGGTCACTTGCTTCAGCAATTGCTTTCTCTATTGCGCGTACGGTCTTATCAATATTGGTGACGATACCACGGATCACACCATCGGATACTGCCTTACCCATGCCCAGTATCTCGAGCTTTCCGTATTCATTTTTCTTACCTACAATGGCACAAATCTTTGTCGTGCCAATGTCTAGTCCAACGATGATTTTATCTTCCATAATATTTTTATTTCTCGGTGATTAAACTTGATTCCGTCATTCCCGCGTAGGCGGGAATCTCAAAACATCCCCCTGCTATCACTTCTCCCTCACACACCCCCTTCAAAGGGGGAATAGATCCTGAAACAAGTTCATGATGACATTCTAAAATGATATTTCCAACCATGCAGGTCATTCGCATATAATTTGATTCTCAAACTTCAGATTTACCCGGTCATAGGTGTTCCAACCTTTCTTGGGCAAGATTTCTTTATAGAAAGTCATCAACTTTGAAAACTTTCGTTCCAAATCCTCAGGCTTCCCAAACTCAACAACCTGCTTCGTTACCTGTGGATACAGTTCTATCTCTCCATCCTTTTTGATGAAGATATGTGCAATCTGGGCCCGCCAGAATTCATCTTTTTCAATGAATGTCAGCAGGTCAAACACCTGCTTTCCAAACTTGCTTTCATCCAGGTTTTTCTCCCACATAAACTCAAACTCGGTCTCCATTAAGGGTACCCGTGCCGTATGCTTTGCATTCACAGGAAGCACTCTGCCATCAGAATCAATATATCTGTCCTTTTTTCCGTCTATGAACAGACGCGCAATCGGCTTACTCTGCTCTACTTTCACCTGCAGGTTTCCTTTCAGATCCCTGTACACCTGTGCCTCCTTTACAAATGGGTTTGCTTCCACACGCTCTTCCAATACCTTCGGATCAAGCTTACCCATCTCTACACCGATCACATAGTCAGCACTTTTGTCTGTTAGCAGATCTACCACTTCCAGCTGATCAGTGAAGAAGTTTCCTTCCTGATCCAGAATCTCCACTTTCACCTCTTCCACCTCACGGCTATTGTTTTTGATCCCTGCAAAAGCAATCAAGGAAATCAACAGCAAGCCGCTAAAGGAGTAGATCAGTATGTTTTTCCTTTCTTCCTTACTCATCTTCGTCAGGTTTAGGGTTGAACTTATTTTTCATATACTCGGCAATCTTTGGGACCTCACGGTCAATATCACCTGCACCGATTGTGCAAACAATATCCAGATTGTGATTCTCAAGCTCATCCAATAAGTGTTCTTTTGCCACAATTACCTTCTTATCATTCTCCATCAAATCATAGATGGATTTAGAAGAAACCCCTTCTATCGGCTCTTCCCGCGCCGGGTAGATATCCAGCAGGATTACTTCATCTGCTTTATCCAATGCTTCCGCAAACCCCTTCTTGAAATCATTGGTACGGGAGTACAGATGTGGCTGAAAAATCGCCGTGATTTTCCGATTCCCTGCCAGTGTTCTCACTGACTTCAGGAAAGCTTCTATTTCTTGCGGATGATGTGCGTAATCATCAATTAAAGTCGCATGTGGACTTCTGAAGACATACTCAAATCTTCTTTTTACTCCTTTATAGGACCTAAGAATCTTTCGGATCTCACGTCCTTCCATCCCAAGGTCTACAGCCACAGTAATTGCAGCGATTGCATTTTCTACATTGTGATATCCGGGCACTTCCAAATGGATATCGGAGATTTTTTCCATTCCGTACCGATAGGTGAAGACAAAAGCCCCATTCACGACTCTAAGCGCATCGGCCACTGCATCTCCATTGCGGATCGCATAGGAAATGTATTTGTTACCGGGATTGATTTTATATCCTGCCTCAGAATACATCAACACCTTTCCATCCTTAGGCGTCTTCTTCACAAACTCTTCGTAAGTATCCAGCATGGCTGTCTCATCCCCATAGATGTCCAGGTGATCCGGGTCAAGCGAAGTGATGATCGTATAGTTTGGATTCAATTTCATAAATGACCGATCGTACTCATCAGCCTCCACTACTACAGGTGCCTTATCATCCCCAATGATCAGATTGGTTCCGGTATTCGTCATAATTCCACCAACAAAGGCTGAGCAACCTTTTCTTGAATGACTCAACAAGTGAGCAATCATGGAAGTGGTTGTTGTTTTCCCGTGTGTGCCGGCCACCGCAATCGTGAAATGATTTTCTGTGATCATTCCGAGCACTTCTGATCGTTTCAGAACCTCAAAGCCATTGTCACGGAAGTAATTCAACTCCAAATGATCCTTAGGAATGGCCGGGGTGTACACAATCAGTGTGCCTTCCTTCGTCAGGAATTTATCATCAATGAGGTCCAGCTGATCTTCGTAATGGACATCAATCCCCTCCTCTACCAGTTTTCTGGTGAGATCGGATTCTGTCTTATCATAACCGGCTACCGATATTTTTTTTGCATGAAACCAGCGAGCGATTGCACTCATACCGATACCGCCGATACCGATGAAATAAGCCTTATTTACTTCTTTGAGATTCATGATTGATGTTTGGTTTTATACATCCTCCTGCTTACACACGAATCCAACACACCACCGCATCGTCGAACCGCCTTCAAAGTGGAAATAGATCCTTCGCTGCGCTCAGGATGGCAAAATTGAACTATATGTTCTCCAGCTAATTTCATTTATCAACCAATTTTACCACTTCGTTTGCAATATCCATGGCTGCATTTTCATGTGCCATGTCTCCAATATTCTTTGACAGTTTTTGCTGTCGGTCTTTATCTTTCAATAAAGCAATGGCTTCATCTATCAGCCGTTCCATGGCTTCATTATCCTTTACCATTTCAGCAGCATCATTATCTACTAATGCTTTCGCATTGATGCTCTGATGATCCTCTGCCACATTTGGGGATGGGACAAGGATGGAAGGCTTACCTGTAAGCATAAGCTCAGCTATCGAAAGTGCACCCGCCCGAGAAATAACTACATCTGCACAGGCATATGCAAAATCCATCTGGAAAATGAAATCCTTAAGGACTACTTTCCCTCCTTTACCCTCTGCTCGTTCCTTCATTTCATTATGATAGTAGCCTCCACATTGCCAGATCAATTGAATGTCTTCCTTTTCCAACTTATCCAGACCACCTAATACGCTTTCATTTAAAGTGCGTGCTCCTAAACTTCCTCCAATCACCAACAGTGTTGGCTTAAATTCTTCCAGTTCAAAATGTCTGTAAGCCTCACCTTTTCGGTTTGGATTTAATTTGATTGTGCTCCGCACAGGGTTGCCTGTCACCACTAATTTCTCTGCAGGAAAGTATTTTTCCATTCCCTCATGAGCAACACAGATCGTTCTGGCTGACTTTGACAACCATTTATTCGTGAGTCCGGCGTATGAATTTTGCTCCTGAATCAATGTTGGAATGCCTTTCTTTCCAGCCACGTACAGCAATGGGCCGCTGGCATAGCCACCAACGCCTACTACCACGTCAGGATTGAATTTCTTGATCAACTTAGACGCTTGTCGAATGCTTGATAGAAGCTTAAATGGAAACATCAGATTATCGGGAGAAAGCTTCCTTTGGATTCCACTGATCCATAGCCCCTCGATCTCAAAACCAGCTTCAGGCACCTTCTTCATCTCCATCTTCCCTTTGGCGCCTACAAACAGAATCTCCACATCCTGAAGCATCTCTTTCAATGCCTGAGCAATGGAAATAGCCGGATAGATGTGGCCACCTGTTCCGCCTCCACTTATCATTATGCGATATGTCCGTTCCTGTTCGATTACGCTGCTTCTTTATATTGATTTCCTATACTTCCGCCGAATTTGTCTATCTCTCCTCTGCTCACACTGAGGATGATACCCAATGCAATACCAGCAAAAAGCTGAGAGGTACCTCCCATGCTAATGAAAGGAAGCGTTAGTCCGGTGACCGGACCTAAGCCTACTGCAACACCCATATTTACCAGAGCCTGTATTACCAAAGCGAAACTGAGCCCTGCGGAGAGTAGACCTCCGTATGCCCGATCGTTCTGCTCAGCGGCTTTCATTCCCCGATATAATAAAGCGAGGTAGAGAAATAATATCAGGACACCTCCAATCATTCCGTATTCTTCTAAGATGATTGCATAGATAAAATCAGAGTATGGATGCGGTAAGAAATTTCGTTGATCACTCTGTCCGGGTCCTTTGCCGATCACGCCACCGGAAGCGATAGCAATGTATGCCTGCTTTGCCTGATAAGGTGTGTCATTATTGATGTAGTCTTCTACCCGCGAAATAGCTGTACCTCCTCTTTGTCCGACCATGAAAGCGACCGATCCAAAAGACATGCAAATCACTACCAGCATAGCCAGGTATTTCACTGGCACTCGTCCGATGAAAAGGACTAACATGCAGGTCAGGAATAATAGGATCGCTGACGAGAAATTGGTCAATGCGATAAGCCCGCAGATTAACCCAATCCAAAATAGCATCGGCACAATCGCTTTTTGAAAATCATCAATAGACTGCTGACGTTTGGAAAGCATACTCGCGAGTGTTACCAATAGAGCCAGCTTCGCAAGGTCAGAAGGCTGGAACGCCTGGTTGATCACCGGGATGGTTAACCATCTGGATGCTTCGTTGATGTTCGTACCAAACATCCAGGTAAACAAGAGTAGTGGCACACAGAGCCATAGAACAAGGCGAGAAATTTTAGAGTAATAACGATAATCGATGCGGTGAGCTAGCCAGATAGCCATTAAACTCACCACCACCAAAACCGAGTGCTTGATCAGATAATACTCCGTGTGTCCATCCCTCATTTTGTATGCCAGGCTGCCGGTAGCACTATACACAACCAAAATGCTAAATAGTGAAAGGATCAGCACGATGAACCAAATCACCGGGTCTCCTTTCAGATTTCGATATGCCCAATTTTTTACTTCATTCATGCCTCTTTCGCTTTTAATGTCTTAGCTAGCTTATTTACAGCTCGTTTGAATTTGTCACCACGATCTTCATAGTTGTTGAATAAATCGAAGCTGGCACAGGCAGGAGATAGCAACACTACATCTCCCTCTTCTGCCCACTCATGAGCCTGGTGTATGGCCTTCTTCACCGAGTCCACCTCTGCTATTTTTTCCAATCTGGTTCCAAAGAATTTGGTCAAGGCGCTGTTATCCTTACCCATACAGATCAGTCCTTTCACCTTCTTTTTCACCAGTTTTTCGATCTGTGAGTAATCGTTTCCTTTATCGATACCACCTGCAATCCAGATAATGTCTCCTTTTACTCCGTCGAGTGCATAGTAAACTGAATCCACATTGGTAGCTTTTGAATCGTTGATATAAGCTGCACCGTCAATCTCCTCCACAAACTCCAGCCGATGCGGCGCATTTTTGAAGTTTTTTAATCCTTTCAATACTTTCTCAATCGGCACCTCCATACAAAGTGCACTCAATACAGCTGCCATGCTGTTGACCATGTTGTGTTTTCCTATTAGTGAAATCTCCGAAACAGGAATCTGATACTCTGAGGCGTTCTGCTTAAACTGAAAATTGAAAATCAGGTGCTCATCTTTGAGGTATGCACTCAACTTGTTATTGTTTGAGGCCGACATGGCAAACATGCTCGCTTCAACCTTTCTTCGACTGATTTCCTCAGTTACCGGCTCAGAATCTGCACAATAAATGAAAGCCTGCTCATTCGTCAGATTCTCAATGATTCTGAATTTCGAAGAAACATATTTATTGAAATTGTACTCATACCGATCCAGGTGATCCGGAGTGATATTTAGAAGCACTGCCACGTCCGGACGGAAATTCTCAATACCATCCAGCTGGAAGCTACTGACCTCCACCACATAATAGTGGTATCCTCCCTCTGCCACTAGTGCCGCCAGACTTGTACCAACATTTCCTCCTAATGCTACTTTGTACCCTGCTGTTTTCAGCAAATGATAGGTGAGCATAGAAGTCGTAGTTTTACCGTTGGTACCGGTAATGGCGATGACTTTTGCTTTGTCAATGAATCGGTAAGCAAATTCTATTTCAGAAATGACAGGTATGCCTTTGTTTACAGCTTTTTGAACAAGTGGAGCCGAATCCGGGATTCCCGGACTTTTTACTATCAGTGAAGCCTCCATGATCAGCTCTTCTGAGTGGCCACCTTCTTCAAAATCTATTTTCTGACTTTTCAGGGTCCTTCTACGGTCTGGTGCCAGATTTCCCCCGTCAGAAAGGAATACATCATAGCCCTTTTGACGAGCAAGTATGGCAGCTCCCACGCCGCTCTCACCTCCACCCAATATGACTATGCGTTCATTCATTATTCTTCCTCTTTTACCTTTCCGTCTATAATCACATCAAAGCATTTTGAATAGATCGACATCAAGTCGTATCCGTCTTTCAAAAAGTCATTGATCAAACTGATCTTCTGCTTCTTATTGGCTAGCTCAAGCTGATCCAGAATGAAAAGCACTTCGTCTGTTTCATCTTCCAGCTGACCCATTATCTGATTGAAAATCATTTCCGAAGGAGCCTTTAACAACTTCAAAAACTGATCATCAATTTTTCTCATGCTTCGAATGAGCATGGAGGTTGCCTGTACTAGTGTACCGGAGGGAATCAATTCGGAAAGCTGCACCGCACCCTTCTGGAATTTCTCGTTCAATTCATGGATTTGTGTTACTGTCATTATCTGATTTTTAGCGTTGCAAGTGTGAAAATGGCTAAGAGAATCCCCACGGTCCAGAAGCGCGCCACAATCTTGGCCTCATGAAGCCCTTTCTTTTGATAATGGTGATGGAGAGGCGACATCAAAAAGATGCGTCTTCCTTCGCCAAATTTCTTCTTGGTGTACTTGAAATAAGACACCTGTATTATCACCGATAGATTTTCGATGACCAGGATCCCACATAAAACAGGGATCAACAATTCCTTTCTGATGACAAAAGCCAACACGGCGATGATACCTCCAAGCGAAAGACTACCGGTATCTCCCATAAATACCTGCGCCGGATACGAGTTGTACCATAAAAAACCAATGCATGCCCCAACGAAAGCCGTACAAAAAATCACTAGCTCGCCCGAGTTCGGGATAAACATGATATTCAGGTAGTTGGCGAAAATAGCATTACCAGACAGGTAAGCTAGCACTGCAAGTGTCAGCCCGATAATTGCACAGGTACCTGCTGCTAAACCATCCAGACCATCGGTAATGTTGGCGCCATTAGAAACAGCCGTAACGATGAAAATGACAACTGCTACGTACAAGACCCATGAATAATCGGAGAGAAATTCAGGTACCAACCATTCGTAGTTAAATTCATTGTTAGCGACAAAAGGGATCGTAGTAAGTAATGTACTTTCATCCTTAAATGCTTCACCTGAGAAGTCCCGCACAACTATGTCATCATGAAATACCATGACCAGGCCGACAAGCAAGCCCAGGCCAATCTGACCAATGATCTTAAACTTTCCTCGAAGGCCTTCCTTGTTTTCTTTTTTTACCTTCAGATAATCATCAAGGAACCCAATGGAGCCCATCCACAACGCTGAAATAATCAAAAGGATGATATAAATATTACTCAGGTTAGCGAACAATAAAGTAGGTATCACAATCGCGGAGATGATGATGATTCCTCCCATCGTAGGTGTCCCTTTCTTCTCAAGCTGACCTTCAAGGCCAAGATCTCGTATCGACTCGCCCAACTGGTATCGACGAAGCATATTGATCAGTCGCTTACCAAAAGTGATCGTGATCAGCAAAGACAGCACTGCTGCCATTCCCGCACGGAATGAGATATACTGAAACAGTCCCGCTCCGGGGAAGTCTATTTGATTGAGATATTCAAATAAGTAGTTCAGCATCTTTCGATTTTAGATTTGTTTGATGTTAGATTAGACATCCCCCTGCATCCGCACAGCCCAGCACACCCTCGAATCGTCGAACCGCCTTCAAAGGGGGATTTAGTTCTTGAGATATTTTCAAAATCTATTTTCATTTAATTCAATAGCTCTTTTAGTACCTCTCTATCATCGAAGTGATTTCTCACTCCATTTATCTCCTGATAGGTCTCGTGACCTTTTCCTGCCACCAAAATGATGTCCTGGTCGCTGACCAAATTGCAAGCAGTTCTTATTGCTTCTTTTCTGTCCGTGATGATCATTACATTTCGTTCCTTGGACTTTGGTATTCCCTCTTTCATGTCCTCCAAAATCTGCTGAGGATCCTCTGTTCGTGGATTGTCAGAAGTCAGAATGATCTTATCACTGAATCGTGCGGCTATTTCTGCCATCTTCGGACGCTTGGTCTTGTCCCTGTCACCGCCGCACCCCACTACCGTAACCAACAATTCGTTTTTCGTCCGTAGGTCATCAATGGTTTGAAGCACATTTTCCAGAGCATCTGGCGTGTGTGCATAGTCCACGATCGCCATTACATTGGACTTGTTTTCAACCTTTTCGAATCGGCCACTTGCACCTGTAGTCGTGGATAGCCCACTAAGCACATCTTCTTTTTCTTCTTCCAGCAACACAGCCACTGCATAGGCAGTTAGCAGGTTGTAGGCGTTGAATTCTCCGATGAGTTTAAACCAAACGTCAACTCCGCTAAAATTCAATTCTAATCCCTGCAGTGTATTATGAATGATTCGAACTTTAAAATCAGCCATCGACCGGATACCCATTCGATGTTTGGTAGCTTTCGTGTTCTGTAGCATCACTGTGCCACGTTTATCATCCACATTGACCAACGCAAATGACTCGGATGAGAGACCATCGAACAGCAGCTTCTTCGCTGCGATGTACTCGTCAAAGGTTTTGTGATAATCCAGGTGATCATGCGTGATATTCGTAAATACACCGCCGGTGAAATGAATACCTGCAACTCGATGCTGAACCAGGGCATGGGAGCTTACCTCCATAAATGCATGCGTACAACCGCTATCGACCATTTCAGCCAAAAGCTGGTTAAGTTGTACCGCATCCGGTGTGGTAAAGCTGGTGTCTAAGATCTTATGGTTAATCTTATTCTCTACAGTTGAAAGTAAGCCCACCGTATAACCCAGGTTTTGGAAAAGCTCATACAGCAATGTGGCACAAGTGGTCTTGCCATTGGTACCGGTAATGCCTACAAGCTTCAGTTTTTCTGACGGTCGTCCATAAAAGTTTGAAGCGATAACACCCAAAGCTTTTGCCGAATTATCGGTCTGAACGACAGTTATATTTTCATCAATATTCTTTGGAACATGCTCACACACGATAACATTAGCTCCTTTTTCCAGTGCAGCTTCAATGAAGTCATGACCATCTACCGTCAGTCCTTTTACAGCCACGAACAAAGAGCCCTTTTCCACCTTACGAGAATCAAAAGCAACGCCAGTAACCACTTCATCCCGGTTTCCGGTGATAGACTTAAGCGAGACACCAAACAATATGTCTTTTAGTGTTTGCATCAGCTTAGTTGAAGTTTAATGGTTGAACCTTTGGTTAACTTGCCTCCTGGTGTCATGGACTGAGTAGCCACACGTCCTCTTCCTTTCACCTGCACTTCAAGTCCCAGATTCTCGAGCACATAGATCGCATCCCGTAGTGTCATGCCTCGTACATCGGGTACTATTTCATATTTCACGGGATTTCCTTTCCAGTAAACAGCATCATTGATGACATCTGTTTTTACCCACTCAGACTCAGACTTAGCATGATTGGAAATACCAAGCTGGTTGCAGATCATTGTAAGTTCCTCTCGCTTTCCTGCTTTGATGTAAGGGAAAACTCCGGTCATATAGGTACGTTCTTGTGTTCCAATCTCATGCATATCCAACTCAAGCGAGTAGATTTTATCTGCGATTTCTTTGAAAACCGGAGCTGACACATCACTGCCGTAGATCTGGTACCCTTTCGGATTGTCAATCACCACAATGCAGCTGTAGCGTGGAGCCTCTGCCGGGAAGTAACCGGCAAATGAGGTATAGTACTCACGCACGTATCTACCATTTCTTACCTTCTTAGCTGTCCCCGTTTTTCCAGCAATTTTGTAGTGACTGTGGTTGATGTTTTTGGCTGTGCCTCTTTCCACAACCCCTTCCATCATCAGCTTCACTTTTCGTAATGTCTCTTTGGATGCAATTCGCTCATTGATGATCTCGGTATCAAATTCTTCCACCATCCGATCGGCTTTCATCACGCCTTTCACAATCATCGGCTTCACCATCTTGCCATTGTTGGCCACTGCATTGTAGAGCGTCAACATTTGCAGGGGCGTCATCTTGAGCTCATAACCGTGTGACATCCACGGAAGGGAAACACCACTCCAGGTACTATCAGATGGATCCTTTATGTATGGTTTGCCCTCTCCTACCATCTGAAAATCAAGCGGTTGGTGAAGGTTCATGCGTTTCAGGTAATTGATGTATTTCTCAGGCTCATTGCCGAAGTAGCGAGAAATCAACTTCGCCACACCAATGTTGGATGACTTTTCAAATACTTCCTGAACAGTCAGCGTACCAAAGCCCTCAGGGGTATGATCCCGCATGGTTTTGTCAAAAAACTCCAGTTTACCATCGCCGGTATCAACCGTATCGGAAAGCTTAATGTCTGTTTCTTCAAGCAGCGCAATCATGCTTGCCAATTTGAATGTAGATCCAGGTTCGCGTGAGCCTTGACTACCTACCGCATAATTGTATCGTTCGTAGTAATCACCCTGGCTATTTCGACTCAAATTAGAAATCGCTTTGATCTCTCCGGTTTTTACTTCCATCACAATGGCCACTCCATAGTCCGCATCGTGCTTTTGAAGCTCATCCAGTAAAGCTGATTCTGTTACATCCTGCAGATCCACATTAATGGTAGTCTGGATATCGTATCCATCCACCGGGCGTCTTTCGGTACCGTCATAAATAGGCCTCCAGCCGCCTCCGGCCATTTTTTGGTACAATCCCTTGCCGTTGATTCCGGCTAGCTGTTTGTTGAAGCTGTACTCCAATCCTACCACGCCACGATCATTCGCATTCACACTGCCAATGGTCCGAATTCCTAAATGGGAGAAAGGCAGAAAGCGCTTTTCTACCTTTTCAAAAATCACCCCACCTTTTAGACGCCCTTCCCGGAAGAGCGGCCAGTGTTCCATGTTCTTTTTGTCCTGGTAGCCGATTTCTTTTCGATTGAGGGTTAGGTATCGACGACCATCTTTTCGTGCCCCGTCAATCTTCCGCTTGTACTGGGTAGGGCTTAAGTCACCATAATATCTTGAAAGCAGGTAGCAAAGCGAGTCGATGTTGTTTTTATATAATCCATTAGAAGGTAAGTACGGATCAATCGCCAACCGGTAAAACGGAAGCGAGGTAGCTAACAAACTACCATCATCCGCATAGATGTTACCGCGCGTCGCTTTGACGTTCATGACCTGCATGCCCAGAGTTTCGCCCATGCTTCTCCACTTGTCTCCTTCCACGTACTGGACTTTAGCAATGCGGAAAATCACTGCTCCCGCCACCAAAAAGGTGAGCAAAAAGGCGATTCTTACGCGTAATACTATGTCTCGTTTTATGCTCATGATAAGGAACTGATTTTACATCCCCCTGCCATCGCACGGTCAGCACACCCCCCTTCCAAGGGGGAATCCATTCTGCCACCAATCTCGGAATCAAAGAATTTGCTATCCACTCGATATCGTATTAGACTAATTTTCAACTTCTCTGATCAATACCGGTGATTCTTTGGTCTCTTCTAATCCGAGCTCTGCTGCTCGTTTTGCTACCTCTGATTGCTTACTTTCATACATGAAATCCGCTTTCAGGGTCGTATAGTCTGCTCTCAGGTCTTCAACTTCTGTTTCCAGATCGTTGATGTCCCGTATTTTCTTCTCTGCGTAGTGGCGGTTGCCGATGTACAACAGACATAGAAAGGCCAGAAATAAAATTTGGGGAAGAAAACGCACGTGTATCACCTCGCTCATGGATGAGTCCATGCGTAGAAAGCGATTGATGAGACGGAATAAGCCTCCTCGCTCTTCTCTTTGTGGTAATTTGTAGGTGTTCTTCATTTTAGTTACGAGTTTATAGTTGCGAGTTGCGAGCGTGTTTCAAGAAAAACTCTCGAAACTCATAACTCGTCACTCAAAACTTTATCTCTTTCTGCCAATACGCAGCTTAGCGCTTCTCGCTCTGCTGTTTTCTTTAATTTCTGCCGCTGTGGGAACGATGGGCTTTCGGTTCACCGGGTCTAATACCCTGATTGGATTCCCGTAAAAGTCCTTTTCATCGACCCCTTTAAAATTTCCTTTGTTAATGAAGTTCTTAACCGGCCGGTCTTCCAATGAGTGATAACTCATCACCACGAGTCTGCCTTCTGCCTTTAGCACCTCGCCTGCCTGTGTCAAAAACTCCCTGAGTGCTTCCATCTCCTCATTTACCTCAATCCGAATGGCCTGAAAGACCTGTGCGAGGTATTTGAGATCCCGACCTTTAGGAGCGTTCTTCATTGCAATAGCTTTCAATTGCTCGTTGGTCTCGATGGGCTGGTTCATCCGGAAATTCACAATCTCTCTTGCGAGTGTTCGCGCATTTCTGATTTCCCCATATGCACTCAAAATATGTATCAGATCCTTTTCCTCGTATTCGTTGACTACTTCCCTGGCGCTTTTAGCTGCGGCCTGATCCATGCGCATATCCAACACACCTTCTGCCCTGATGGTGAATCCACGCGATGGTTCATCAAACTGATGGGAGCTAACTCCCAAATCCGCCAGGATACCATCCACTTCCGTGATGCCATGTAGCCTGAGAAATTTTTTCAGGTATCTGAAATTTGATTCAATGAATGTGAAAGAACGTTTGCCGGCTTCTTCTGCCAGCTGTTGTGCATTTTGCTCAGCATCTTTGTCCTGATCAAAAGCAATGAGGTGGCCGGTTGTCAATCGATCGAGTATCGCTTTGCTGTGACCGCCACCTCCGAAGGTCACGTCTACGTATACTCCATCTGGTTTTATGTCTAATCCTTCCAGACACTCTTTCAGCATCACCGGATTATGGTATTCGCTCATCTTTTTATCCTCCCCCTTACCCCCTCCAGAGGGGGAAATAAGCCTCTTTCAAAACAGTCATTCTGAACTTGTTTCAGAATCTTTCGTGTTTCCTGCCCCGAATTGCCATAGATTCCGAAATAAATTCGGAATGACGTTCTAGGGTTATTTCCGACACTATTCATCCAGGAACTTCTGTGCCAGCTCTGAGTATTCGCTATCGTCACTGATCATGTGCTTATCAAATACCTCAGGATTCCACATTTCTATATAGTTGCCCGTGCCGATGAGGAGTGCTTCCTTGTCTATCTGTGCATGAGCGAGCATCTGTTTCGGGATCAGGATGCGGTTGGCGCTATCCAGCTCCACCTGTGCGATGCTCCTGAAAAAAGTCCGTTTCAACTTTCGCTGCTCCGGATCGAATTCACTCAATGAAGAGATCTTGTGGTGTATTTTTTTGTACTCCACCATCGGATACAGAATGAGGTTCGGCTCGAATC
The DNA here is from genome assembly GCF_965221965.1 of Ekhidna sp. Taxonomy (GTDB): domain Bacteria; phylum Bacteroidota; class Bacteroidia; order Cytophagales; family Cyclobacteriaceae; genus Ekhidna. Next base: position 908,120 of record NZ_OZ244926.1, on the reverse strand, counting down.
CCTTCCGTATCACTAGTTCTGTAGTGGAGACCTCCGGGAGGTTGTTCTTGATCTTTGCAGGCAAGACCAACCTCCCTTTAGTATCCAACTTACACTCATATTCGCTTGTAAAAAACGCCATACTGAGCCTTGAAAAATATAAACCACCGAGACAAATGTAATCAACTTTTCCTATTTTCCTCCACTTTCCCCCACTTTCATACACAAAATTTAAAATATTGCGTATTTGACGTTTAAATCAATGATTTTAAGCTGAAAATGAAGCTTCTGTGAATGAGTGAGTTATGTGAACCAGCCACTTCAGGCAAACATTTTGAAAAATTTTTGAGATTTGATGCTTGAAATTTGAGATTTAGGACATTTGGTGGGAGATGGTGGGGGAAATTGAAAAATGGAGAATGGGAGAATGAAGAATTGTGAGGATGCGGATATGGAATAATCCACCCTCAGCCGAGGTTTGTGTCTTCACAAACCATATACGAGTCATTCGATTCGTGAAGACACGAATCGAGGAAATTGGTATTTTTTACAAGTGAAAAAATAATGTCACGGAAAGATCTTTCTTCCTGTCAACTATATTTAAACTGACATGTACAGCTAAAAGCAGGCACATGAGTGAGACGACCAATCTTGAAGAAGAGCTGATTCATTATCGCACAAAGCTCTTTCCTTACGCTTATAATATCATTGGAGCTACTGAACCTGCCCGTGATCTTGTAGAAGAAGTGATTGTGCCCTTTTTTACTCACGATCATTCGCATGTTGAAAATACAGCTGGCTATCTCACTCGTTCAGTAATCAATAAATCTATCAACTGTAAGCAGCTACTTCGCAACCAGATGGAGCACTATCCGGGCGACTGGCTGCCCGAGCCTGTCGAAACACCGGAAAGCATCTATCGGGAGGCTGATAAACAACAAGTGCTCAATTATTCGTTGCTAGTACTAATGGAAAAGCTAAATCCACAAGAGCGTGCGGTCTATATCCTGAAGCATGCGTTTGATTTCAAACATCCTGACATAGCTGATGTGCTTGAAATCAAAGAAGATCACTCGCGACAGCTTTATAAACGAGCAAATGACAAGGTGAAAACAATGAAAGGAGGGCGAAGGTCTCTGAATAATTCAGATCGACTTCTTCTGAGCGAGCTGACAAACGCTATGGCGGAAGCTGATCTATCCGCAATTAAACGTCTGTTGACCGATACCATTCAAGCTGTATCGGATGGCGGCCCTGATTATTCTGCTGCACGTAAGCCACTAAAAGGTTTGGATCATGTAGCTAAGCTGTTAAGAGCAATTGGCACCAAGTACATGCTGGAGGGCACTAAAATCCGGTTTACATCCATTAATCATCAGCCGGCCATTGTATACATGGCTGACAAACAGATATACCGCTCCATGATTCTGAAAACCAGAAATGGTAAGGTAAGTGAAATCTACACTCTGCTGAATCGTGAAAAACTAAAATTTCTTTAAAAAAGTGTCACGTTTCTTCCTTTCAAATCGGTCATAATAACAGAATCAAAAAACAAATTATGACAATGGAACGAATAGCGAGTCATGAAGTACCAAAGGGCGCATATGCCGCCATGTTGAATACTGAAAAATACCTGAAGGAAGCAGGAATCAATCCGAAGATTTACCACCTGGTGAAACTGCGGGCTTCTATGATCAATGGCTGTGGCTATTGCATCGATATGCACACAAAGGAGGCACTTAAGGATGGAGAGGATTCACAACGGCTTTACCTTTCCAGGGTGTGGCGGGAATCACCGAATTACACAGAAGAAGAACGTGCGGCGCTGCACCTGACGGAAGCACTTACCAATATCTCAACCAATGATGTAGAGAGTGCCTATGAGCACGCTGCTGAAGTCTTCTCGAAAGATGAGATCGCCAATCTTACCCTATTAATCTGCCAGATCAACTCCTGGAACCGAATAGCCATTACGTTTGGTTTTGTTCCCGGATCGTATGAGGGGTAAGATTTAATTACTGGTCTATAGCTTTCAACCTCCGATCTTCGGAGGTTTTTTGGTTTAGGAATCCTCGTTGGGGACGAGGACAAGGGTGGTAATTTTCGTAGCAAACGAGGACTAGATTGAGACTAGATGAGATTCGGATCAAGACTTCAGGGTCAAATCACGGAAGTAACTTCCGCGCTAGTTGGGATCCTCGTTACAAACAAGGACTTGGTTGGGGGAAGGTTGAGAACTATTGGAAAACTAAATGACTTGATTGATCAATCATGCAACATTATTCATTTCCAATAGTTTATCGGGCTGAACAAAGACACGGAATTCTAAAATCTCTCGACCGAATACACCACCGATTATACATTGCATCTTATGATGACCTAAATATGCAGTACTTACCTCTACTGATGTAGGGTTGTTTTCTTTTGTAACTTCTAAATCTAGCATTTCCTTAGACCGAGCCTCACTACCAGTATTGACAATTTTCCATTGTATTTTTCTCTCTGGATAATTATTTAGAGGTTCACCGTGGCGATTTATGATTATAAATTCCAATCCGATATCGCGAGGTAAAGCATAGGAATTTTCAGAATACAACATCCCATTGTCCAATCTTTTGCATTGTAATCTTTTCTCAGGCATTTTAAATGTAATCCCGTCAACTGTCTTTTCCGTGCAAGAATATGAAAGCAAATACTTCTCCCACTCAAATTTCCAAAAAGGGTATTTCCGGTGTGATGAAATTGAGTAGTTTCTATCCTGCTTAATCTCACCATCCTTGGCATATGTTCTAATGGAATAGAAATCTTCTATATCGAGCCTATTCTTAACATTATCGCCTATCATGATTCCATTTGCAGAGGCTTTTTGCTGAAGCTTGGCAGCCATATCAGTATGAAGACTTGTAGTCGTTAATTCATCACACCCAGGAATTCCATAACGAGACCAAAGTACATCTTTACTTTCTCCAAAATCAATACCTGTTCTTATTTGAATGGGTCTTTCAATTCCCATTCTCTCTATGGCGGGACCTAAATCATTTTTAACAAAATAGGTCAAAATAGAGGCAGCATTCAAGGCACCAATGATTGCGTCATTAGGGTGATGTCCTCTGCGGACAAACAAAACAAATATTCCATCTCCTTGAAGTCTTTGAACATGCCCTCCGAAATAATGACAAACTTTAATAGCGAGGGTCAAAATTGTATCCTTGAGCATCCTAAGTTCTTCTAAACTGCTAACTATATCAATCAGACGGGTTGATCCTTTTATATCCATAAACAAAGAAGCAGCATAATGATTTTCTGTTTGAGAGTGATCCAAGTAGTCAAAATCTGGATGCTCGCCAATTTTTTGTTCCGAAAACCTTAAAGGTGATGGAGGAAAATAGCGATTAATGTCTTCCTCTTTGAAATCAATAAGTAATTCTGGTTTATCAATACTTGCACTAAGCGTTGGGTCCCCTGTGAAGTGATCAACAGATTCGCTGAATATTTTCCCGCCCTGCATGCCTTTGAACATACTTCTTCGTTGTACATATTCATCAAGTCCCTGAAGTGATTTTTCAAATAGTCTCATAGTAGATATTGTATTATTAAGGTTAGAGCCACCAGAAGATGTGAATAGCACAGAAACCCGGCCCATCGAATTTTTTTGAATTTTGCAGATAAACCTTGTGAGAGCGAATACACTTGCTGAATAAGGTCTTCCTCTAAATCAGAATTGCTTTGTATTTGAAACTCATTTTTAAAGCTGTCTAAATCACGTTCTGAAACATCCTTAAAAAAGATCAGGGAGCTTTTCTCACTATTCCCAGTTTTTAGAAATGGATATATGGAGGTGAAAATTAGAAAAGTGGAAACGAGAGAAACTGCAGAAATAATCACTAGAACTAAGTCTAATGAAATTAGAAATGATGGATAGATACACTTAAATTTCGAGTAGTTAACCAGTATGCCCCCTATCACGAAGAAGTGATAAGCAAGAAGCAAGTTTGCCTTTATGTCAACTACCTGCAGAAACCGGTCATACCGATCTATCTGATATTTTAACTGTTCTATTCTATTCTCCTTTTTCAAATCAATCCATTATTAACAGAATACTTCAATTCAAAACCTCGTTCTGGAAATTGATCAAGTAACCAGACAATACAATTGGTATATATCATTTTATTGGTTTCAAAAAATTCATTTCAGCAGGATATAATAAAAAATTATTTTACTGAAATTAGTTAAGAGCTAATTAGACTATGGTTTTACAACCTCAATGCCAAAGTTTATTTTAGCTAAAATTATTAGCATTTTATAATTTGATCTTTGGATAGTTCTAAAAAATACTGTCATGCTGTCATAACGGTATGACACAACAGTAACGTTCTTTGTGAGCAAGTAAATCTGTCAGGTTGTTACGGGTACTGAAATTCACCTTATTTGTGCAATAAAAGTCTGTTCTACTATTAGAATTCTGGAACTATGAGGTAGTGTAAAGGTTTACCACAGCATGAAAACTTAAACCATACTAAAGCTATTAAGAGATCACTCCTTCAAAGGGGTAATTGAAAATAACTGAAGAAGATTTCTGAAAAGAATAGACATAAAAAAACCATCAATGAAGATGGCATCTGTCCATTATCTGTCCTGTCGCTGCAGGCTGGGAGTTGGCACCAGTCATCGCACGCTGACGATCGGGTTGCCAAGGCTGCATCGGGCCCAGTCCCTTCACCTTTCCTGATAATCTATCTAAAGTTACGTGTCTGCACCCGAAATAGTTCCTTGATAAAGTCTTATTCGTCAAAACATCTCATGCCGTTAACATGATCCGGGGAAAGGGGTGCTCACGCCTAGCACCCGGCCCTTCCAAAAGAAAACACCAACTCCTGATCTACTTTAGCCCCCTCAGCATTAGCCGCAGGCTCCCATTGACCTGACGTTTTGCGAATGAGCGCATTCATCGCTTTGTCTATAGCTGGATAACCTGAAGATTCGGTTAGTTGGACATTCGCAATATCGCCCTGCTTATTTACTGTAAACATAATCCGTCCTGCTCCCAATTTATCTTCACTTACGTTCGTCACAACAGAGGCACTGTTTCTCTTGAGGTATTGAACCAATGCATCCATGCCTTCTTTATAGCTGGCCTCTTTCTCAGGGATCACCGTAATGAAATAGTTAAGTTCATTATACTCATCCCAGGCCATCACACGGAAGCTATTGCCATACTCGCATGATCTTAGAGTGGTCAACTGGGGCTCGGTAAGATTAAGATCGGTTCCCTCCCTTTCTGCTTCAAATAAGACATCCAGTCGTTTGATCATGACTTTCTGGATGGGGTAAGCTGACCAGTCCGCTTCGGGTGGAAGGAGGTCGGTCACCGTTGTAGCTTTATGCAAATCTTCCTTCGAGATAGTAGCAAAGAATCGCGAACCAACACCGTAATGAAAATCGACCGGTTTAGAAGAAGTGTGCATAGCACTGAAATCAGTGTGAACATGAACGTCCGTTTCCTTTTTGAATTCGGAGGTTAGTGCATCAGGTTGGCTAACAGCCACAAAACCCACGATTGACATCACAGCTACTAAACATCCGATAATTACTATTTGCTTTTTCATTTTCAACACGGTTTGATCGTTTTACTGATCCAATGATACGGCGCACCTTCAGTCCGGATGTAAGTTGAAGTGTAAAATGATGTAAATGTTATGTAAAACAGTTTTAGCCGGGAAAGAATCAAATAGTTTTGCAATCATGGTATCGTTCAGAACCTTCTTCATAATATTCGTATGCTTAGGTGTTATCATGCCTCAACTGAGTGCTCAGGAATCTTTTGCTGACAAGCACATTGAAGTGGCCTTGCGCAAGATCGGACATGAAATACTACTAAATGCAAAGGATTCCTCCTCCCGGGTATTGCCGGTCACCAGACAAGACGGACAATACATCATTCCATTTGAGGCGGAATTCGGATTCAAACCGGAGGAGCTTGTTCAAACGGTTTCAACGATAATGGATGATGCCAGGATTGCATATCGATACATTGTTGAGGTGGAACAGTGCGAGACGCTCGCAGTGGTGTATAGTTTTGAGATGGATAGATCGGAATATCAGGATATTGTACCGTGCCAATCGAGAACACAGCCCCGTTCGTGCTATCGGCTTGTGCTTACTATCCTGGAACAGCAGCCCAATATGCTGGCAAGTACGGGTCCACCTTCGACCTTTCCGGTATATCCATTAGTCGCCGGCTTCCTATTCGTTTCCGGAATTGTTGCCTTTGTTTTTTGGCAAAAAAACAAGCCATTAGGCAAGTCCCGATTAATCAAGCTGGGTAACTATATATTCGATCAACAAAATGCGCTATTGATCATGAATGATGAAAAGACAGAGCTATCCAGCAAGGAAGTTGACCTGCTGAGCCTGCTTTATTCATCGGTCAATGAGACGGTTAAAAAAGAAACTTTGCTTCAGGAGGTATGGGGTGACGAAGGGAGTTATGTTGGCCGTACGCTTGATGTTTTCATTTCCAAGTTGCGTGGTAAGCTGCAAGAAGACCCCAATATCAAAATATTAAATGCTCGTGGAGTCGGATACAAGCTGGTGGTAAATGAGTGATTGATATCACTATTACTCCCGGCACCAGGGGCATTAAACTAAATCGAGAAATTCCCGTGTAGTCGGGTGTTTCCACCCGACACAGTCAGAATCAAACGAAACCTTCCATCTGAATGTCAGGTAGAAATACCTGACAGCACAGTTAATAGAATAAGCACAACTCTCAAATTTTCTAGCTCCAGGATGTTACTTTTTCAAATTGCTCCGTCCAATTACTAACCCATCATTGGGCAAATACACTTTCTCCCTTTTTTAAGTAACTAATTATGAAAATAATATTGGGGTTTGGCATGCCAGGTTTCGGTGAAATCATGGTTATTGCCCTGTTTATCGTCATATTCTTCGGAGCAAAGAAAATTCCGGAAATCGCCAGAAGCCTGGGTCGAGGTATCCGGGAATTTAAAGACGCGACCAAAGAAATCAAGAAGGAGATCAATGATGGAATGGAGAAAATGGATTAAGAAAGGGTGTGGAAAATTCGTGAGACACAAACCGAGGCATGGAATGACTCAATTTCAAGGTATCATTCCCGTATAGCCGGTGTTTCCACCCGATACAGTCAGAATCAAACGAAACCTTCCTTCTGAATATCAGGTAGAAATACCTGACAGCACAGTTAAAACATCAACCGTATTCATCACACAATCCTGCCGTCTTCCATGGTAATGACTCGATCTGTTCGCTTTGCAAAATCCTCATCATGTGTCACCACCAGCAGAGATAGGTTTGCGTGGTGGCTCAGGTCGCGAAGAATTTGGAATACATTATCAGAGTTTTTACTGTCCAGGTTTCCTGTTGGCTCATCCGCCATAATGATATCCGGGTTATTGATGAGTGCCCGTGCAATGGACACCCGTTGTTTTTGCCCCCCGGAGATCCGGGAAGCCAGCTTGTGTGCCTGATCTGCAATATCCAATAGCCTCAGCTTTTCCAGTGCATCGGCTTCTATTTGAGCCCGTGATCTAAGGCCCAGCTTTAATGCAGGCAGCATAACGTTTTGCAGGACGGTAAACTCCGGAAGCAGGTAGTGAAATTGGAAAATAAATCCGATGTGTTCATTTCTTATGCGCGCCAGTTCATCCCCTGACTGTCCATTTAATAGGCGGTCGTTTAGGTACAGATTGCCTTCATAGTCTGTATCCATAGTAGATAAGATGTATAACAGCGTTGATTTTCCACAACCGGACTTCCCCATGATGGACACAAACTCTCCCCGTTTTATCTCCAATGAGACGTCCTTCAGCACATGAAATATGACCGGATCCCTGAAGTACTTATTCAGCTTCTCTGCCTTAAGAATAATATCGTGCTTTTCCTGCGTCACTGTCCACGAATAATTTCCACCGGATCGATATGTTCTGCTCGCCGTGCTGGTAGATAACCTGCCAGAAAAGTAGATATGAGCGCGAAGACAATACCGATAACATAGTAAAGTGGATTCCAATTGACCGGGAAGGTTTTGATGGTGGGGAGCGCCTCTGTTTCAAACGGAGTGTGATCAATAAGCACAGAGATGCCGTATCCAAACAGCAAGCCCAGCAGACCTCCCGCCAAGCCAATGAGCAGTGCCTGAGAGATGAAGATATACTTGACATCCCGTCCCGAAAACCCAGTTGCTTTTAGTATGGCTATGTCATTCATTTTCTCATAAATAAGCATATTTAGGATGTTGTAAATCCCAAAGCCGGCTACAATCAGCAGGGTAATCGATACCGCATAGGTGATGATGTTTCGAATGGAAGTTCCGGTTTCAAATTGGGCGTTGGCTTCATTGATATCTACCGCTCTAAGCTTGAATTTCCGTTCGATTTGCTGAGCCATTGGCACTGCCTCTTTTATATCATACAGTTTTATGTTTATATCGGTGATGTAGTTTTGTCCCTCCCCCAATATCTGTTGAGCGGTGGCCAGATTTACATAGCTCTGCATATTGTCTATTTCCGCAAGGCCACTTTGGTAAAAACCTACGATTTTGAGTTGGAACAGGTCGCCTTTACTGGAGATGATTTGCACATTATCTCCTACTTTGAGTGAGAGCTTATCAGCCACCCCTGCTCCCATTAAAATGCCGTTGGAGGTCCGCTTTAAAGATTTTGCATCTCCTTCAAATAGATAATCCTCCAGTAAAAACAGCCGTGCTTCTTCCAAAACATCAATACCATTTAGCAATCCATTTATTTGCAATGATCCTGCGGAATAGAAAGCCTGTGCCCGAACCAGTGGTGTAATGCCTTTCACCCTTGGATCCTTCTTTAGATGACTCATTAGCGGAAGTGCATTGTGTATTCTTTCCTGACTAAGTTTTGGTTTAATGGAATGAATGATATTTATGTGACCCTCCACCTCTTTCAGGTAGTCGATGGGTTGTTTCTTACTTGGCTGAACTTCATTATAAATATGCACATGGGGTGTCCGGTTTAATATGAGTCCATCTAATAAGTTATTCAGGCCGGTCATGAAGCTGACCAGGATAATGAACGTACCAATACCAAATGTCACCCCAAGTGCTGCAATGCCCGATTGTTTGATACGGGCCAGTAAATGGGTTTTTGATATAGTCAACAAGATTCCCCAGTTCATCGGTTAAGGCATTAAAAGGTGAGTAGTGGAATCCAGCCCTGAGATAATTTCTACATACTCCATGTTCATTAATCCAACTTCCACCTGCACCACGCCATCACTGGTATTCACCCGATCGTTTTCCATCAGGTAACTCCTTGGAATCACCAGTACATCCTTTTTTTGATTGATGATGATATTCCCTTCACCCGATAATCCTGAATACAAAGGGTCCGGAGGATGTATGAATTCGGCTTCTATCGTAAATGTTTGTGTTCGGCTGTCCTTCTGTGGCAAGATGCGCGTGACTCTCGCCTCAAACACTTCACCTTCAAATGCATCGAGGTTCACAATGACCCGTTGATTGATACGAATCTTGATGATATCCACCTCATCTACCAGCAGGTTTACAGTGAAGGAGCCACTCCTTCCGATGGTGGCAATAGGCTCTTGCGGACTTATCAATTCGCCCGCTTCTTTGAATAAGTCGTACACTTTCCCATTCATGCTGCTTTTAACCGAATAGTCCTCATTCCCAAGTTTGGCACTTTGATAATTATTTCTGGCAGTGTTGAGTGCAGTGGTCAGCTCAGCTTTGGTTCTGCTAAATTCTTTGCGCAGCGACTGCAGATTTTCTGCAGACCTTTCAAAGGCCATCTTCCGGAGCTCATATTCGCGCTGAGTACCGATATTTTGCTCCCACAACCTGCTTTGCCGCAGGTAGTCCACAGAATCTTGCTGGTAGGTCAGATTGGCAGTGGCTATTTTATTTTGGAGTGTTTTTAGAATAGATCCCGACCCGGTGAGATTTTTCTGCGCTAACTCAAGCATCAATCGGGCATTTTCTGCATTCAGCTCCGGACTTTCATTGCGTATTTGCAAAAGAATTTGTCCTTTGCTCACCTCATCACCTTCACGTACATGTAGTTCAGTTAGTATCCCACTTACGACTGAGTAAACTTTATACAGGCTATCCGGCACGATCGTTACCGAAGCATAAACAGACTCAGTAATATCATGCACACCGGGCGTCACCGTGTTGGGTGATTGGTTACATCCTAGTATAAAAAAAAGGATTGTGATTAGAATGGCGGCCTTTTGCTTTATCATCTCAAACATATGGCTAAGATCACTTATTGTCGATGAAAGAAAACTTAAGCCCATCAAATAGATATATGATTAATATCAGAAAATAGTCATACTGACTGGCAAGGTTACCTAACCGATATCGCTAAAACTGAGTAATCACGTTTAAATCGAATGCTTCCGGAGTAGCTGGTTAATAATTTCTGCTCGCCCTGGTTGTAGATGCTCGCTTAGTCCATGTACGAGATACCCTTTATCTCCATTTGCTGCGGCAAGTAAATAAAGGTCCACCTCTTCTGATGGATCCGTTCCGAGATCAAAATTGATATTTTCCAGGATATCCAAATCCTGACAGGATGTATATTTTTTTTCTCCGATCTTTAGTGTTCCGTTTTTGGCAACCTCAACTCTACAATAACCCTTTTGCCCTAATTCATCAATGGCTTCTGATAATGACTGATACATATTCTTTTTATTTAAAACGATGAACTTACTTAGTTAACAAACTATTACACCATTTTGATCGCACGTTCATTAATCACGTCTTCTGCCAACATGGCCAACTCTCGGTCGGTATGCTTTTCCACTTCCAAGTTTTTGTGAATAATAGAGGCTACATTATCAAAATTCAACATCTGCGCATACGTGCAAACAGCCCCATACCCTGCAATCTGGTAGTGTATGATGTGCTGAAGTGCAGTGATCAGACCCGCGTCTCTTACATATTCATCCGCACTTCGATTTATAAGGTCCCTTGCTTCTTTGGTCATGGCTAACATCGCGTCACACATTTCTCCTCTCTTCTGCTCAAACAACGGCTCAAATGCCTGTCTAAGTCTCATCACCTGTTCCTTATTTTCAAATAGATAATCTTCGAATATTTTTCGTAATCGAGGTTCGGAAGCACTTTCTATCATTTTTTTAAGTAAATCATCGAGCTCATTTTCGCTATGATAGAGGTCTCGAAGCTGTTCCATCATTAGGTCTTTCAAACTTGCAATCTTTTTCATTTTCCTGAGTTTTAGCGTTTGTTCATTAATTAACGTTTTGTACCACCCATGAGAGCCTGTTTCTTATTTCCTCTGCTATATCAGCCAGAGCTGGATTGTCTACTGCCATCATAGAGGCGACCGGATCAACGGCCGCTACTTCCACTTTCCGATCTTCTGTTTCGCGCACGATTACATTGCAGGGCAGCATGGTCCCTATCTTGTTCTCATTCTGCAATGCTTTATAGGCAAATTGAGGATTGCATGCTCCCAGAATCTTATACCTTGGAAAATCTACATCCAGCTTTTTCTTAAAAACCTGATCTACATCTATTTCGGTCAGTACACCGAAACCTTCATCCATCAGAAGCTCTTTGACTGTTTGTATTACATCCTCAAAAGTTCCAGAGACGGTTTTATTGAAATAGTATTCCATGATAGTCATCCCGTTTAGCTTTTAAATGCTTTCTTGAAATGATCCCATGCTTCAGACATTTCAGATGAAAAACCGGTCCACTTATCAGATGCTTCTTCTTCCAGGTGATCCAGTTTGGTATTTACTTCATGCAAGCGATGTGACAGTTCTTTCTTCTTCTCCTTCCATTCTTGTCTTGCCTCTGTCATGCCCAGATGCCATTGCAAACGAAACAGGTCAAAGCGGGTATGAAAATCATCTACTTTGTCCTCCACCTTTTCTTTAAAGGATTGAGCATCTTCTTTTGAAGAATCGTAGAGCGTATGGATTTTATGTTTCAGATCGTGCAGCCCTTTTACAAGTTTCTTCTGCTGGTCATGCATGAGATCTTCTGCTTCTGCACGTCCGAGTGCAGCCTGCACACGCAATTCTTCAATGGAAGCTTTGATGCCTTCTGCCTTCTCTTTGCTGACGTCAATGGCGTGATCCAGATCATTCTCAAGCGAGTCAAGCCATGTACGAAGTTTCTTCTTCTGCCGTTCAAACTCTTCTTTTGCATCCGATACTTCATGATGCAATTGCTCGTTTAACTCGTGGACAAACTGCTTCCATTCGAAAAGCTTTTTTGCCCCTTTTTCCTTTAGTGTGAGTTCATCTTTCATGATTGCCATTTTTAAAAGTGGAATAATCCAATATTGAGAACACAATGAGGATTTACTTCTCTCCTCACTCCCTTCTGATTTCAGATATAAAGATTGAAATGATGCGCCACATTATTTAGGACTTCTGTCAACCGTAATCATGATTTTAATTGGCTAATGGGGATCCAACTAAGCCCGGATATCTTTAGTACGTGTCCCTCCATGCCCTCCAGCCACTATCTTCATAATCTTAAGGTTTAAATAGATGAATCTGAAGAATTGAATGATTGGATTTTGCATCCTAAATCGTTGCGCTTTTGTGATTTTAGTTTTCATCTCTTTCAATTTTTTATTCAGGAATAATCCACCATAGCGGCCTCATTTTGGCTTTATATAAAAAGGCATAATGCAGCAAGAGCTTTACCCAGTGTCCGGCCAAACCCATTTCACCGAAGGTCTTTTTCAAACTTCGACCACCAGAATTTTCGTATTTATTATAATCTGGTACAATTGGAAAGGTGGTCATGCTAATGGCATTTCCTTTGGTCATACCATAACCTGCTGAAGCAATACAAGCCGCACCCATATTTCCCATTGACCCACGATGCTTCATGGTCTTGTCCCCTGTCTTAATCATGTGAATAATATTATCTGCTACAAGTTTTCCCATGATGCCTGATGGCATACCTGTGCGTGGTGGGGAAGGGAAAATATCGGTTCCGTTTGTACTTTTCCTTGGTCTTGAAATGCTATGTGGAGGTGCAAAGGCAATTCCCGGTGCAAAGATGTTTGGATAACTGGGGTTTTGATAGGTCTCTGGCCAATCCTGCACACTCCATTCCTCGTAAGGTCTGGGCTTGTAGTCGGCATCTACAATCATAAACCCTTTAAAAAGCCGATCAGTGATGTCATTTCCTTCCTTATCAAAGGCTGTAAAACCATGTCCTGAAAACGCTGGGATCAGCATGGCAAAATCAAAGGTTTCAGTTTTAAATTCTCCAGCGAGGGTCTCATAAGATACTTTGCCATCTTCCACTTTGCTTACACCTGCCTGAAGAATCCAATGGATGTTGCGGTCACGAAATACCATCTCCACAAGCTCTTGAGAACCCAAAACAGAACCACCATAGGAAAGTAGCATGCCATCCATACCAAAATCACCAAGTGTGTACTCGTTGGATATCCAGGTCAGATCCACCTTGTCCCTAACACCATGTTTTCTCAACTCACTTTCCACATTCAGGATATACTCAAACGCCGCACCCTGACAGGTGGCTTTAGGGTGACCTGTTCCGATTAGAATGCTGACCTTTTCATCAGATGCTTTACACTTTTTGATCAGCTCGTCCAGTGAACCCCATGCCTGTTCTGCATGATGATAGGTACACACCGAGTAAACTTTGTTGGTCCCCGGATTCAGGCCAGGTGTCATTTCGAAGGCTAGCTTTGGCCCGGTGGCATTGATGAGGTAATCGTAGGTAACCTTTTCTTTCTCACCCTCCTTATCCCCATATACATATTCCACAAGCACATATGGGATTGGTTCATCCGAACTACCCTCCGGATAAAAAGATAATACACGAGCCTGCTTAAATTGAATTCCTTTTCGCTTATAGAGCGGCTCCAGTGGAAAGGTCGTGTCTGCATGAGTCATACGACCGATCCCCACCCATATATTGGAAGGAATCCACTGGTAATTCCAGTTGGGGGAAATAACTACAACCTCGTGCTTTCTTTGGAGTTTGCGACGAAGGTGCGAGGCGGCCGTGTGGCCGGCAATACCAGCACCTAAAACAACTATTCTGGCCATTTTTCTTCACTTTATTTGATTATTAAACCTACTTGCTAGCACGGCTGAATCAAATGACTTCTATCACAGAAAAAGCTGATAATTCACCTTCCAATTGGGCAGAACATCTCCTACTTTCGACATATTCCAATACCTGTCAATTATGAAAAAGCTTGATAAATCCACTCTTCAAAAACTTGATGCTCAAACCGGAGATCCCTGCATTACCATTGTCATCGGGACTGATGTGAAATCCTTCGCAGACAAAGAACAAATTGAGCTTAAGATCAAAAATGCCATCAAAGAAATCTCTGAAGAGCTTCGGGAAAACTACGATGAAACCAAGAGCAAAAAACTGATCAATAAAGTAAAGACACTTGCCCAAAAAATTGATCTGAATCGCTCATATACAGGAGTGGGATTATACGTTACAGAAAGTTTTCAAGAACTTGTTTCCTTCCCTTTCCCGGTCAGTGAAAGCATTCATGTTTCAAACTCGTTTGGGGTTTCGGAAATACTGGATAGCTATGAAAAAATGATCCGGTATTATGTACTGGCATTGAGCAAAAATGAAACGAGGTTATTCAGAGGTGCGGGTAATTCAGTGCTGGAGATAAACGATCACAATTTTCCATTGAGGATGGAAGATGAATTTCAGGTGAGTAGAAAAGCTCCTCACTCCTTCTACAATGATGAAGAATCAAAAGTAGATCAAGCTAGAATGAAGAGCTACTTTAGGAAGGTTGAAGAACAGCTTGGTAAATATTTGAAGTCCGAACCGTTAATCTTGCTTGGGGTAAAAGAAAATCTGAGTGACTTCAAATCAGTTAGTCAATACACCGATCAAATAATTGCCAAACTCCATGGAAACTTCGATCGTCATTCCATAAGAGACATTGAGCAACTTGTATGGCCTGAACTTGAAAGCTATCTGAAGGAACAGCAATCTGCTTATATAACTACAAGTCATGAATAACCAGGAATTAATCGAATGGCTGCTCCGTGGAGATGTTTCCATCCAGTACCAGGTATATCGTGATCTGTTAGATGCAGAGCGTCCGGATCTGAGAATGAGGATTGCGACGGAGGGCTGGGGAGCCAGATTTCTATCTAAAAGGAATACAAACGGCCATTGGGGCAAGCGATTTTATGAACCCAAGTGGACGTCTACTCACTATACCTTGCTAGACCTAAGAAATCTTGAAATCTCACCCGACCATCCGCTCATCAGGGAAACGATAGACCGGATCCTCAAAGAAGAGAAAAGTCCGGATGGTGGCATTCATCCAATCAGTATGGAAAATAAAAGTGATGTATGTGTGAATGGAATGTTTCTCAACTACGCCTCATATTTCCGAGCTGATCAGGAGCAACTTAAATCGATTATAGATTTCCTCCTTGCTGAACAAATGGATGACGGAGGATTTAACTGTATGTCCAATCGCTCAGGTGCTATTCACAGCTCCATGCATTCCACCTTGTCTGTGTTGGAAGGTCTTACTGAATACGAGTTGAACGGGTATTATTATCGAATGCATGAAATTGATGAAGTGAGAAGAGCCGCCATTGAGTTTTTACTCTTACACAGACTTTATCTCTCCGACCAAACAGGCAAGATCATCAACCCTGATTTTATTAAACTAACCTACCCGTGCAGGTGGAGATATGATATACTCAGGGCACTTGATTATTTCAGACATGCAGATGTTTTGTGGGATGAACGCATGGGACCGGCTGTAGAGGTCCTGTGGAAGAAGCGGAATAAAAACATGACCTGGAATACACAAGCCAAACACCCGGGGCAGGTTCACTTCGATATGGAAGAATCCGGTAAACCCAGTAGATGGAATACGCTTCGTGCCTTGCGTGTTTTAAAGCATTTTAAAATAATGGAAGGAGAATTAGTTGAAGACTTAGCTATTCAGAATTGAAATGAGTCATATTAAAACCCTAAAGAACAGGAAATTACAAATTATCAAAGTTGTTCATACCATCATATGGTTCTTCTTTGTGACAGTGATTTCCTATGTGGTTTACAGTGGACTGATGGATGAAGTTGATCTGATAACCTGGATATGCATTGCTGCAATTCTGGGAGAAGGGCTGGTTCTCTTGCTTTTCAAAATGTTTTGTCCGCTTACTGTTTTAGCCAGAAAATATTCGAATTCGGAAAAGGAAAACTTTGATATCTATTTGCCATTATGGCTGGCCCGTCACAATAAACTCATTTTCACTTCCATCTTTTTGATCGGATTGGTTCTGGTGCTCTGGCGTGTTACTCTATCTGGTTAGTTATTCTTTTTCTCCTCCTTCTCCAGTTTTTTGAAATACCCTCTAAACAGGAAGTGATGCTTCATGGCTTCCATGTTTTCGTTGAATGATTCTGTGCCCTGCCTTATGTTTTCAAGGCTTTCCTCCAGGCTATTTACCATGGTAGAATCATTGATAACACTTCCGGTCAGGCCTGAGCCACTTTGAATTTGAGTGACTAACTCCCTGATATCCCGGGATATTTCCTCAACATTGCTTGTACTTGCATGTATTTCTTCAAAAATCTGATCGATGTTGTTGGCAAGTGTTGTGTCATTCAGGAGCATGCCTACCGTACCCTTGCCTTCGCTCACATTGGCAATATTTCTATCCAGCTCCTCCAGTATTTCAACGGCTCTCTTGCTTGATGCATTGAGGTTACTGACTGTCTCATTGATATCGTTGGCCAGGGTGGAATCAGAAATCAGACGACCCACTGTCCCTTTCCCATCCTTAACGTCTTTCAAGATATCAACTAAACTATTGGTAATTACTGCTACGTTATAGTTCGTACGCTCCAGCAGGCTGAACATTTCATCCTCATCAATTCCATGATACACCTTCAAAGTGTCACCGTCATTTATAAGCCGATCACTGCCATCACCGGGAATAACATTTATTATCCGGTTGCCCAGAAGCCCATCCGTCCCTAGTGATGCAATGGCATCTCGCCGTATAAATTGGTTCATTTCTTCTTTTAAAATAAAACTCACCAATACGGAGGTGTCATTGATCATTTCTATATCCCGAACCGTACCGACATTGATCCCTGAAAAGCGCACATTGTTTCCCTTCTGAAGTCCGCTGACATTTTTGAAAACTGCATGGACGGTAAACCTGGAACCAAATAGATTCTGATTATTTCCAATGAAATACAAAGCCATTACAAGAAACAAGGTCCCGATAATAACAAATAAACCAAGTCGAATATTTTTAAAGTTTTGTTCCATGTCTATAAAAAGAATGAATTTACTATTTCATCTGTTGAATTTTTCAATTCCTCATAACTTCCTTGCTGATAATCAATTCCATCATTTAACACAACAATTCGATGAGCAGTACGCTTAATGCAGCTCATGTCGTGCGAAATGATAATGGATGACGTCTTGTACTTCCGATGCACGTCGTTCATCAAATTTGCTATTTCCCTGCTTGTTATGGGGTCTAAGCCGGATGTCGGTTCATCATATAATATGATATCAGGCTGCAGAATTAGTGTACGCGCAACTCCTACTCGCTTCTTCATGCCTCCCGATAGTGATGCCGGCATGAGTTCCTGCACATCGGGTAAACCAACACTAGTTAAAGCTTCATGTACCATCTGATCTACTTCTGCTTTGGTTTTTTTGATTCTCAATCGTCTCATCGGAAACTCAAGATTTTCTCTTACAGTCAACGAATCATATAGTGCGTTGCTTTGGAAAAGAAATCCAATCTTGCTTCTCACCTCGTCCAGTTCCTGCCGGTCAAGGTTGACCACATCTCTGCCAAACACTTTGATTTGACCCGAATCAGGTTTAATCAAACCGACAATGCATTTGATAAGTACGGATTTACCACTTCCGGATTTGCCGAGGACCGCTACATTTTCACCTTGTTTAATGGATAGGTTAAATCCTTTCAGCACGTGATTATTCCCAAATGACTTTTTAAGGTCAATGATCTCAACGGCTGGAACCGAATCTTCTCTTGTGTTGCTTGGCGCAAGGGTTTCAATATCGGCTTCTTTATAATTCATAAAATAAATCTGCGATTTGGACAGCAATCAAATCAAGAACAAATACGAGCAATGAGGCAACCACCACAGCTGAGTTTGCCGATCGACCTACACCTTGGGTTCCTTTATCAGAGTGGTACCCTTTATAACAACCAATGAGCCCTATTGCAAAACCAAAAAAGAAGGTTTTAATGATAGCAGGTATAACGTCACTAAATGAAAGCGAATCGAAGACCTGATTGAAGAACAAAGTAAAGCTCACTGTGTCCTTGATATTAACAGCCAAGTATGATCCGAATATCCCTATAGCATCTGATAGGATGACCAATAGCGGCAGCATCAATGTGGTAGCTATAATCCTTGTCGCGACCAGGAATTTGAATGGATTGGTGCCGGAGACCTCCATGGCATCTATTTGTTCTGTTACCTTCATGGAGCCTAATTCTGCCCCGATACTCGAACCAATTTTTCCCGCGCAAATCAGGGCGGTTATCACCGGCCCTATTTCCCGGATAATAGAAATAGCCACCATACTTGGCAGCCAGGATTGAGCACCGAATTCAACCAGCGTTGGACGAGACTGAATAGTCAAAACCAATCCCATAATAAAGGAGGTAATCCCTACCAAAGGCAAGGATTTATAGCCAATAACAAATGATTGCTTAATGATTTCCTCCGTCTCAAACGGTGGCTTTAGTCCATCTTTAAAAAAGCGTATAGCAAACCGACTAACATCTGTCGTCTCTGCTAGAAACTTATAAATCTTGGACATACTTCGAGATTCCACATTGTGAAATTAAAAGATGAGGCTTTCCTGTTTCTTGACAGAAGTCAGGGTATCCAATGACTATCATCAAACAAGCCATCTTAGTTAAGATGCATGATTTCAATCATATTTCTGATTGATCAATGATCTTCGTTATGGGTAGTAGAGTTTTATAAGTTTATAAAAAGGAAGGAGTACAACATGATCATCATTGTCTTTGGATTACCAGGATCGGGCAAAAGCTTTTTTGCCTCCAGGCTGGCAGAAAAGCTAGAGGCAAAGTATGTAAACAGTGATAAGCTTCGACTTAACCTGTTTCCAGTGCGGAGCTATTCGGAAGAGGAAAAGAATCAGGTGTACGAATCGATGATCAGGGAGATGGAAATAGCAATCAGGAAAGGTGAAAGTCTCGTACTGGATGCCACATTTTATAGGGAAGACATTCGAAATAAATTCATTGAGAAGGCTAAAGGTCATCGACAAACCATCAGATTTATAGAAGTACACGCTGAGGAAGGTATCATCAAAGAAAGATTGGGAAAGAAGAGGGAGTACAGTGAAGCTGACTTTTCGATTTATCAAAAAGTAAAAGCTTCATTTGAGCCGTTGGAGCAGGATCACTTAACCCTACAATCCACTCAGGAAAACATAGAAGAGATGTTGGAAAAAGCTTTGAATCATATTCAGGAAAGCAATGGAAACTGAACAGGTAAATGAGCTAATGAGATCCGGAGAATATGATGGATTGCCTATAAAAGGTAAGCTCATCGAGACGCATATATCCTGGGTAATCCTGACCAAAAAGTGGGCATTCAAGATCAAGAAGCCAATCAGATACCCGTTCCTTGACTTTTCTACTTTGGCAAAGCGCAAGTTCTATTGTGAAAGGGAATTGTCCTTAAACCGAAGGCTGACAAATATTTACCTGGATGTAATCCCAATCAAATATAAGGATGGTTTTTTGCTGGGAGAAGGCAAGGGTGAGATTGTGGATTATGCCGTCCGGATGACGAGGCTACAAGCTCCAAAAAAGATGGATGAGATGATTCGAGCTAGCCGAATCAATGCTCGTCATATCGAAAGGCTTGCACAAAAAACATCTCAATTCCACCGGGAAACTGAGGTGATTACTACCTCTTTTGACCTTGATCAATCCAAACAAATTTTCAATGACATCCTCGACGTGTCAGACTGGGCAAAAGAGCATTTGGATAGCCATTACTCGACACTTATCCAGGAGGCAGTTGCGTTCAGTGATTCGTTCCTTGAGAAGTTTAGCAACCACATTGAGCATCGGATTCAACATGGATTTAAACGGGATTGTCATGGAGACCTTCACGCTAAAAATATATTTCTGTACGAAGACCCAATCATCTTTGATTGCATCGAATTCAATGACGATTACCGACAGATTGATGTGCTTAATGAAGTTGCCTTTTTCTGCATGGACCTGGAGGCCTTCGGACGCTGGGATTTAAGTGAGATTTTTATGGAAAAGTATGTCTCTTCATTTCCATGCATGAATGGACAGGAGGATGAACAGTTGTTTCTTTATTACAAATTTTACAGAGCCAGTGTACGCGCAAAGGTCAATGCACTTCGAGCTATGCAGGCTTCAGAAAAGGATTCGAAGGATTATTCAATGGAAGTGACCAGCTACCTGGATCTGATGGAGAAGTACAGGATTGATTTAGATCATTACACTTGATTGCTTTTGTCAGTGTCATTTTTTTACCTCCCCCATAGATTTGCCTTAAAAATCAGAATGATTATGCTGTGGTTCAAAACGCCAAAAAAGAAGCTGAGTATACCTGACTGGTTGTCGTTATATCGCATTCTATCTGTTCCGGTACTCCTCACATTCATACTTTTAGATGAGCGACTACTTTTCGGGACCTTTCTTCTTATCAGTTTTATTACTGATTCGCTGGACGGATTTTTAGCCAGGAGATGGAATATTGTATCACAACGTGGTGCTCAGCTGGATAGTGTCGGGGATGCGATTGCATTCACAGTGGGTCTGGTTGGAATTTTTCATTTTGAAAGAACCTTCTTTATTGACCAAATTGAATTGATTGTCGCTGCTTTTAGCTTTTATATTGTTCAATTGCTGGCAGCATACATCCGTTATGGGATGCCAAGTAGTTTCCATACCTATCTGGCAAAATTATCAGCCTTAATTCAGGGTGTATTCATGATTTGGGTGTTCTACTTTGGAGTTGAATTGTGGCTGTTCTATCTGGTTCTGGCATTCAGTGTGTTGGAAACGATCGAAGAAATTATCCTGATCATTCTTTTCCCAAAATGGAAATCTGATGTGAAGGGGCTTATTTGGGTTTTGAATAAAAGAAAAAACTAGATCAACAGCCCATACGCAATGCTATGAACAAGTGAGAATTACTCAAATCCAAAAACCTCATTTAACCATAGGATCACACTATCTATATCCCTTTTAACATTGTCCATTTTTGAGGCACCTGTAATTGCATCCACGCCTTCCATCTCTTCTTCTCCAGACCCGGATGTTGTGATTACGAATACCTTCGTTGGATCGTAATTCATTTTCAGAAATTCGTTAACCACTTCCGGAGGCTTGGAGTATTCCCATGTGTGAATAATCACAATAGCATCCCATTTTTCTGTCTCCTGTTCTGGTAGTTGAAAAACATCTATGACTCTGACATAAACCTCCATAGGTTCGAGGTATGCTACCACACCCTCCTCTACAGCATTTTTGTATTCGCTTCCCTGTGTCGCTATCAACACGTTGTTTTCAAGAGATGGGTCATTCACTTCATAAGTCGTGACTGGCTCCATGGCATACCACCAGATATACCAGACGGAGAACAGGAGAAATGTCAGAAAAATAACCCCTGCTCCAATTCCTATTGTTTTTAACACTTTCATACCTTCAAAATTTAATTACTGAGCTGTCCAGCCACCATCTACTGGCATGGCTGTTCCGGTTACAAATGATGCCGCATCTGAGCATAACCAAAGGACCGATTTAGCTACTTCTTTGGGTTCGCCCAGTCTTCCAATTGGTTCCTGATCCACAAACTGCTGTTCCACCACTTTATCCTTACCTGTGAAGCGGTCGATCATCGGGGTTTTGATTACACCCGGACAAACCGCATTTACCCGGATGCCTTCTTTGGCATATTCTAATGCCGCCGCTTTGGTTAAACCCACAATCCCATGTTTTGAAGCCACATATGGAGGAATTCCCTGGAATCCTACCAATCCGGCTACCGAGGCAGTGTTTACAATTGCCCCTTTCCCTTGTTTCAGCATCTGTGGTATTTCATATTTCATGCACAGCCAGACACCTGTTAGGTTCACACCAATAACCTTATCCCAGTTTTCTCTGGTACAATCAGCAGTGATTCCCTGCTCTCCTTCAATGCCGGCATTGTTAAATGCAAAATCAATCTTTCCGTAAGTACTGACAGCCTTCTCTATCATCTTCTTCACATCCGCTTCTTTCGAAACATCACATTTGATGAAGATGGCCTCCCCTCCTTCTTTTTTTATGGCATTGAGTGTTTCATCATCTTTCACCCAGTCTACGATCACCACCTTTGCTCCGCGCTTTGCAAAAGCAATGGATGTTGCACTCCCGATACCAAAACTACCTCCGGTAACTAGGGCTACTTTGTCTTTAAATACTGGTTCCATCGTTTCAAAATTTTAATCTTAAAAAATATCTTTTACCACACCTTTTAGCTGTTGTAGCTTCTGGTCAAAGAAATGCCTGGCCTCAGCAGCCAGAATATTTTCAATCCCTTTAATCATTGCATCCGGATTGAAGGAAATACTGTCAATTCCTTCATATACCAGAAATTTCGCAAACTCGAGGGAGTCACTGGGAGCCTGTCCACATAGGCCTATTTTTACACCGCTCTTTTTTGCAGAATGTATGACATTTGAAATCAGCTGTTTTACTGCTTCATTATTTTCATCAAAGAGCTCACTGACTAAATCTGAATCCCTATCTAGACCCAAGGTCAGTTGGGTCAGGTCATTCGATCCGATGGAGAACCCATCGAAGACTTCTGCAAATTTTTCAGCCAACAACACATTACTCGGTATCTCGATCATCGTGTAGATCTGCAGGCCATTTTCACCTCTCACCAATCCATACTGAGCCATCAGGTCAACGACCTTTTTTCCTTCTTCTACCGTGCGGCAAAATGGGATCATCAGCTTCACGTTGGTCAAGCCCATCTCATCACGGACGATCCTCATCGCCTCACATTCCAGCCGAAACCCTTCCTGATACAACGGACTGTAATAACGGGACGCTCCCCTCAATCCCAGCATTGGGTTTTCTTCCTCCGGCTCAAATTGTCTTCCTCCTATGAGGTTTGCATATTCATTGGATTTAAAATCACTCATTCTCACGATCACATCCTTCGGATAAAAGGCTGCTGCAGTAGTGGCCACCGCCTGGGAAAGCTGATCGATGAAATATTGTTCTTTACTTTCGTACCCTTCTGTCAGCTCCTTTATCTTATTCTTTGCTTCTTCGTCTTCCACTTGGTCAAAATGAACCAGAGCCATTGGATGCACCCGAATATGATTGTTAATCACAAATTCCATTCGCATCAGACCAATCCCATTGTTAGGTAAAAAGGAATATTGAAAAGCTCTGTCCGGATCAGCCAGAATGAACATAACTTCAGTGTCCGGCAGTGGTATTTTTTGGGTATCAATGATCTCTTCTTCCCAGTTTAATCTGCCTTCATAGATGACCCCTTCCCTCCCTTCCGCACAGGAAACAGTAATAATATCTCCGTCCCTAATAGCTTCTGTAGCATTGCCTGTACCTACCACAGCCACCACTCCCAACTCCCTGGCTACTATTGCAGCATGGCTGGTGCGACCTCCTTTATTGGTCACAATAGCTGCCACTTTTTTCATGATCGGATCCCAATCGGGATTGGTAATGTCAGTGACCAGTACATCATCGAACTGAAGTTTATCAGCCTCTCTCGGATCATTCAGAAGCCTGGCTTTTCCGAAAGCTATTTTGCTCCCAAGGCCAACTCCTTTGGTGAGAACCTTTCCCTTTTCTTTCAGATGATAAGAGTAGAGAATATAGGGATCTCTAATGGTGTGAACGGTTTCCGGACGTGCCTGAACAATGTACAATTCATTCGTCAATCCATCCTTGGCCCATTCAATGTCCATAGGACTCCTATAGTGATCTTCAATCAGTTGGCACCATTTTGCAAGCTCAGTCACTTCTTCATCGCTAAGCACAAACTGGTTTTGCTTTTCTACTGAAGTATCGAGATTAATTGTAGGCGAGCCATTCTTTTCGGTGGCGTACACCATGGTTAGGTGTTTTTTGCCTTTCTTCTTTGAAAGAATACTTTTTTTCTGCTTTTGGAGTGACGGTTTGAAAACAACGAACTCATCCGGATCTACCACTCCCTGTACAATATTTTCTCCCAGTCCCCAGATTCCGTTTATTACTATTACGTCTTTAAAACCGGTTTCTGGTTCAAGGGTAAAAGCCACACCAGAGCATCCTTTGTCAGACCGTACCATCAGTTGCACTCCCACAGACAAAGCAACTTTCATGTGATCAAATCCATGATCGATCCTGTACTTGATGGCTCGGTCTGTAAATAGGGAAGCAAAACATTTATGACATGCTTCTAACAGGGCTTTCTCACCTGAAATATTCAGGTAGGTTTCCTGCTGACCGGCAAAGCTCGCGGAAGGCAAGTCTTCAGCCGTTGCACTACTTCTTACGGCTACTTCAATTGGTTCATCCGGGCTCAGCTCATTGTAGGCTTTTTTTATATCCTCAGCAATTGCAGTTGGCATATTTGCACTTAGAATAAGCTGACGGGCATTTCTACTTACTACTGTGAGATTGGTAAACTTCTCAGTATCGAGCTTCTCCAATATTTTCGTCAGTTCTACTCTGATCGCATTTTCATCAAGCAGATTCCAGTAAGCCTGAGAGGTGATTGCAAAACCTTCAGGAACACGGATTCCCTTTTCCCCCAGCTGTTGGATCATTTCTCCAAGAGAGGCGTTTTTACCTCCCACCAGAGCTATGTCATCCAGTCGGATCTGGTTAAAGGGGATGGTATATGCTTTCGTCTTCATAGCTTCATGAATTGATGTTCTCTGCTCCCATGCTCGCTTTCTTTCTTCGAAGCAGAGAAGTCCTTACCTGGATAAACTCCGCTATATTTTCAAAGTCAAGCACACCCAATAGCTTCCCATTTTCAATGACAGGCATTAAGTGGCCAGATTTGAGTAGTCCTTTTTGAGGATTATACACTTCGGACAGTTCATCATCAGGATGTAATGTTCTAAAAGATCGATCCATGATTTCTCTCACAGGAACATGTGAGTCATGATCATCCAGTCCTTTCAGCAAAATCTCTTTATTGACAGTACCCACTACTTTTCCTTCCTCCATCACCAGAAAGTGATCTTCTGTACTATCAAGCAGATGCTTAACCGCGTCTTCAATGGATGATCCGGCTTCCATGGATTCATAACGGTGAATTAGAATATCCTTGACGGTATGCTCACGCAACATGAACCGCGAATACTCTACAAACCACTCAGAGCGTGCCCCAAGTAATACAAATACTCCTATGATGATTAGAAAGAAGTTGTAGAAGAAACCAATAAGAATAAAAAGTACTGCAATCACCTGTGCAAATGCAGCAGTGATCCGCGTTGCTTTGGTTCGGGATATTTTTATAGCTAATAAGGCTCTAAATACCCGCCCTCCATCCATAGGAAAAGCAGGGATCATATTGAATAGCGCAATAAAGAAATTGGCATACATCAATACATATAGAAAATTATCACTTCCAATGACAAAATCTTTATCAAAGGAAGGCATAGGGCTCCCGGAAACTGACAAGGCTAGGTACAGGGATGTAGCAATTACTATGTTTACCAATGGTCCGGCCAGAGCTACATTGAGCTCTTCTTTAGGGTTTTCAGGGATTGCCTCCATACTCGCGACTCCACCAATCGGCAATAATGTGATACTTCTGGTCTTGCAGTTATACTTTCTGGCAATCAGAGCATGGCCAAATTCGTGGAGGGTGATGCATACGAAAATCGCTAAAACCAGAAGGATATTCCATGAAATGGCTTCCCAAGAATATCCTTGTCTAAAGGCTGATATCCCGATCCATACTGGAAGTACAAAGAAGGTCCAGTGAAGAAAAACTTTTATGTCCGCATATTTCCCCAAAAACAGTGCCCCTTTCATAACTAGGATGTTTAATATTTTCAGACTTCAAGAACCGTTTCCAGTTATGATCAAACTCATAGCCTTAAGAATTTTATTGTAAAAAATGTATATCAAATTTTGCCAGAATGATTGAGGAGTGAAATGACTTCTGACAATTAAGAAGATGATTGAAATCAACAAATGAGGATAAACCCATTTTAATCAAATATTGATTTTACTAACTGTTTAGATTAAATAGTAGTTATCTATCAGTTTAAGCAACAATCAGCACAATTCTCATCATTGAAAACCAATCAGAAATTTGTAAAAACGTATCCGATATAAGGAGAGTCATCCTGCCGGAAAGGAGATTAAAGCGATACTATATCGATGATCCATTACGGTCAGAAGATCACCTATATTTTAAATGAAATACCATAGATAAAAGTAGGATTCCACTTTCTGGAGCTAATTCCTGCCATTAGAAGCAAGTTTTTTGTCAAAGGTGCTTCACATGTCAGAGATGGTATCACCTTCAAGTGCTCTCCATTGGCCAGTCCTGTTCTTAGGTTAATTTTCATTGAAGCACCCTCTTCACGAATCAACGGCATGGCCACAAAAAACCCTGTGAAATTGCTTTCTTTCAGTTCATCTTCCTTTATCTCTTCAGGAAAGATTGCATTGGATGTCTTATGAAAGAAACCGCCGTACTCCCAGCCAGAATGATTTTCAAAGCTGAGAATCGTTCCGACTTTTGTGTTAACATGCGTTGATTCCACATACGCAGTGGCCTTAATGTCTTGTGCTAAAACAATACCTGCTGCTAAAAGTGATCCAATTAAAACAATCACTTTTTTCGGAAATGCTCCTTTTCTTTTCATTGTGTTAAATGATGATTCGTTCACAACAAAACTCCTTATCCGATCATTGAAATATGAGAGTGATTTTGGGATTATAATATTTATGTATTTCACCTATTTCATTAAGTAAATCACTTACATGCAGAAGTTTGCTGGTGTTAGGATGACTTTAAAAAATCAAAAAAGCCAAGAATCCTATTGCTGGTAAACAAGCCGTTTTGGTTATCTTTTCCTAAACACCTCATATATGCGACACATGCTGCAATCACCCGTGCTGCAGGCCAATCCAGCACTGTATAGCTTTCTTCCAATGTTCTATATGGCCTGGGCCGACGCGGTGCTCACACCCGGTGAAGTGACGAGTCTTCAGTCCATCATAGAAAAACAGCATACATTGAAAGCTGACGAACGGGCATTCTTGCTTTCATTTCTTGATCCTAAAGATCCACCTACCCCAAACGAACTAAAATCCTGGCTGAAAACCATCCGTGAGTCAAGTGACAGGATATCGGAGAAAGAGAAAAAGAGCGTGGTAGAAATAGGTATTGATTTGGCCAGGCTCCACCAGGCACCTGATGCAGAAGAGTTAAAAGTTCCGCTTTTGGAAATAGAAGAAGCTTTAGGGATTATCTCAGAGGAGTCTGCTTATCACCTGCGTTCGCTCCAACGCACCACCACGTCCGAATTGCTGAGCACAGCACCTGGTTTTGATATTGATGCAATGGGTGATTTGCTAGACGGGGAGCACAAGGAGATCATCCAGCGTGTGAAAACCGTACTCACTGACCCGGCTTTTAATTATGTAGATCCGGACAATCTCACAGCTTACCGCGCCAAGGTGCTGGAATGGTGCAAACTGCATGCAGCACAGGGGTTTGGCTCCACGGCCTACCCACAGGAGTTTGGCGGTGAAGACGATATGGCTAAATACTTCGCCATCATGGAGACCCTCTCCTATCATGATCTGAGTGTGGTTGTGAAATTTGGGGTGCAGTTTGGTTTGTGGGGAATGAGTATCTACTTCCTTGGCACAGAAAAGCACCATAAAAAATACCTTACCGATATTGGTACACTGAAACTCCCAGGCTGTTTTGCGATGACTGAAACAGGACATGGATCGAATGTGAAAGGGATCGAAACCACGGCTACATACAACCACAAGAAGAACAATATTATCATTCACACGCCAAACCATCAGGCTGGAAAAGAATACATTGGTAATGCCGCACTACACGGACGTATGGCGACTGTATTTGCCAAACTGATTGTTGACGATGTGGATTATGGTGTGAATGCATTTGTGGTGCCGCTCAGAGACGAGAAAGGGAAGACAATGCCTGGCATCACCATCGAAGACTGTGGTCGAAAAATGGGTCTCAATGGCGTTGATAATGGTAAAATCTGGTTTGATCAGGTACAGATTCCATTGGAGAACATGCTGGACAGATATGCCAGTATTGACGAAAATGGAGAATTTCAGAGCCCGATCACCAGCGACAACCGACGGTTTTTCACGATGTTGGGAACACTGGTAGGCGGAAGAATCGGTATCCCTCGGTCGGGAATAAGTGCAGCCAAGTCAGGGCTCACCATTGCTATTCGCTACGGGGATAGCCGCAGGCAATTCGGTGCGCAAAACGGCAGTGAAGTACCTATCCTGAACTATCGCACACATCAGCGTCGATTGATGCCGCTGTTAGCCACCACCTATGGATGTCATTTTGCCTTGCAGCATCTCACGAAGCGATTTATGAAACGCACAGAAGATGATATGCAGGAAATAGAAGCAATGGCCGCCGGGCTGAAAGCTTTTTCTACCTGGCATACCACGCAGACTTTGCAGGAATGCCGGGAAGCATGCGGGGGCAAAGGCTATCTCTCCGAAAACCGCATTGACCAATTGAAAAATGACACGGATGTGTACACCACTTTTGAAGGGGACAATACGGTGCTGATGCAGCTGGTGGCCAAGAGTCGGCTGTCAGATTTCAAAAAAGAATTCAGTGATATCAACCTTTTTGGTATGCTGGGATATGTGGCGGAGCAGGCAAAAACCAATCTTGCCGAAATGAACCCAATCATTGTGCGAAGCACAGATGTCAATCATTTGTTGGATTTTGAGTTTCACAGAAAAGCTTTCGCGTATCGAGAGCGGGACATCCTTACGTCTGCTGCAAAGCGCTTGCGCAAGCATCTTAGTTTGGGTATGGATTCGTTTGATGCATTCAATCAGGCACAATACCATATGGTGGGGGTTGGGTTTGCCTATGTGGAGCAGCTGATTTTAGAACAGTTCATTGCCCAGGTGGAAGCCACCGAAAATCCACTTTGCAAGGCAGCTCTGACGAAGTTGTGCCAATTATTTGCTTTGTCTCAAATCGAAAAGAACAAAGGCTGGTATCTGGAGCACGGATACATGGAAGGTGTAAAAACAAAAGCCATCCGCAAGCTGATTAACCAGCTATGCTGGGACGTACGTCAGGATGCCGTGCCATTGGTTGATGCCTTCAGAATTCCTGATGTAGTGCTAGGCGCTCCAATTGCTATGTCAAAATAGGGCGTGGAGATTTGCGAGACTATTTTTAAGTTTTAGCCAGCACCTCCCGAATCAAGAAGGTACCCATAGGAAAATGCTGCACACTGTAGATATAAGCATCTCGCTCCGAACCAAAGGATTCAACCACCTTTTCATCATGAATGACGATGAATTGGCCTTTGTATTGTTCTATCAATTCTTGTTCATTATGTTGATAAAACTTGTGCTGTTTATTGAGGAGCTCGCCCATAAGTGCTCAAGTTACCAAATTGAAAGGAATCAGACCTCCATTTAATCACCCCTTAAATTTTCAGTAGGGTTTACTTTCACTGCCCGCATAACTTGTCCTATGATTGTGATAATGATAGTACCTGCGGTAATAAGGAAAGCCAAAAGAAAAGGTGATAATCCTGTTTCCATACGTTCCGGATACATAATCGACAGTAATTTATTAATCATGAGATAACCGATTGGCGCCCCCACCAATAAAGCGATCGATATGATGATGACGTATGTTTTACTAACCTGATGGACGATAGAAAGTGGAGATGCACCCAAAACCTTACGAATACTAAACTCTTTCAACCTTCGCTGAATGGTAAACGAAAACATCCCGAACAATCCAAGGCACGCAAGGATGATAGCAATTGAACTGATTATAAGTAAAATAACAGTGGAGGCCTCCGTTTCCTCATAAAACGCCTCAAAGGCATTTTCCTGAAGCATGCCTGTGTAAGGCTCATCTGGTGCTATTTCGTCCCATAGCAATTGTGTTTTTAGCTGCAACCCTCTCAAATCATTGGACGCGCTTTTCATACTTAAATAGTACAGGCTAGATGGGGTGTCTTCCTGGAGGCCAAAAAACAAAACCGGTCTGATAAGACTATGAAAACTGCGGTAATGAAAGTCTTCCACCACACCAATGATTCTGCGTATTTTCCCTTGATATTCAATCTCTTTATTGAGCGGGTCAATCCAGTTCATTTCCTGAACCATGGCCTCATTTACGATAACTGATTTATCAAAGTCAATCTGTGTTCCATCAAACCATCTCCCATGTTTAAGATTAAGTCCAAGCACTTTATGGTAGTTTTCATCCACAAAGTAACTGACTGATTCGTACGCTTTATTTTCATATTGAAAGGAGACGGTGGGGTTATGTGCACCTACATGACTATTCATCGAGATGGCAAGGGATTTAACCTGAGCGTCTTCCATCATTGCATTCCTCATCAGTTCCATTTGCGAGAGACGCACTGTACGTACCATCAGTACATCTTTAGCTTCATACCCCCAGTCTTTCTCAAAAAGCGCCAGTGTATGGGAAGTAAAAACAAAGCATCCAAAAATTGTGATAAATGCCAGAATGAACTGACCGGCTAGCATCAGCCGTGAGAAAAAACTATTGCGTTTAAACTTAGTGATGCCTTTAAGTATGTGGCTCGATGAAAAACGAGAAATATAGGTAGATGGGTAGATGCCAACTATTGTAACAATTCCTGCAAACAAGCAACTTAATGATATGACCATAAAAGATAAAGAGCTAAAACCAGATGGGATTCGTAGCGGTATCAAATAATTAAGCCCTGGTGTAAATACCGCCAGACTCAGGTAAATGCCCAGCAGGAAGCTGAATAAACATAACAAGAAACTTTCTGTAAAAAACTGAAAAATGATCTGCCTACGATTACTACCTATCACTTTTCTAACAGCAATTTCTCTTAGTCTCTTAGCATAAGAAGCAATCGAGATATTGATGAAATTGAAGACAGCAAGTGCAATCAGCATCAAAGCAATAACTGCAAGAGAAATACGTGTGAAGGCAGGGGCTGTAAACGAAACAGAACCCGCTATTTCACGACAATGCTCTGAAATTTCAAAAAGGGGATATAGTTTGAAATCAGTGACCAGCTTTTCCTCTTTGTTTGCATTGATTGGCGTAAGGTATTGACTCAAACCTTCTTTCAATTCTGAAGAATTGGTATTTGGTTTGGCCAGCACAAATGTTGCATCTGTTTGTGTGCCCCAGTTAACTTCACTATGAAGATTTGTGAGATTTTCAAAGGGTATGTAGAAGTCAAAATAGAAACTCGCATAATCAGAATACTTATCCATGACCCCTGTTACTACAAAGTTTGTTTGATGAGTTTCGCTGAACATGATCTGAATTTCCTTCCCAATCGGATCCTCATTCGCAAAGTATTTTTTGGCCATTTCATAACTGATGACTATCGCACTCTTTTGAGTCAGCGCGAACTCATTACCCGAAATCATCGGGAAATCAAAAATTCGCAAAAAATCAGGATCAACGAATGCAATACGTTCCTCAAACGTATCATTTCGATACTTAACATACGCGCCTCGTCGCTCAATGCGAGTCATGCGCTCTACCATAGTCAGGTCAGTCTTTAATGAGGAGCCAAGAAGTGCAGGCGTATTCCCTTCAATTTTTGCTCCTTCTCTGACCTGTGTTATTTGATAAATCCGATCTCCTTTGGTGTGGAACTCGTCCATATTTACCTGCACATCATAAAAGATCAATGAGGTAATACCTATACCAAGGGCCAAAGCAAGTCCCAAAATACTGATCGAATTGACGATATAATGTCTGGTGATATTCCTGATCCCAATTTTCATAAAACTGCGGAACAGAATAAGATTTTTAAGTGGATTCATAAACTTTTTCGGCTTTTTGATATTTGTCCATCGGAGGTAACCCAAAACATCACGAAAGAAAAACACGTCTGCATACAACTGGCTTCTCTTCGTAGACCGACGGTGGTACAGTTCAAGTGCGTCACCGGCAATTTCATCCAGTAAATCAGGATCACAATACCATTCTAAAAATCGACTAATCCATTTTGGGGGACTTTTCATAACCCTGCATTGTTTAGTGTGAATCCGGGTATTCTTTGGTACAGATTTACCCTCAGATTCATCGATTCCTGAAGTGTTTTCTTTCCTGCAGCAGTAATTGAGTAAATGCGTTTGCTTCGACCTCCCCGCTCATTTGTTGATCCGCCCACATGTGATTGAAGGAATCCTTTCTTTTCAAGGCGTTTCATTACAGAATGCACAGCACTCACATTTATACTTCTTCCAGTTGAAGCTTTTAATTCATCCATTACAGAGACTGCATATGCATCATCAATCAATGACGCGGTAATCATTAAAATGATCTCTTCTAATTCACCAAGATGCTCGCCTTTACTCATGTGACTTTTTTGTTATACAAAAGTAAATATAATCAATTATATACACTTTTGTATAACAAAATAAGAGTGTGATCTATTGTTTAAGATTTCCTTGGCAATATGACGTTTAGCTAGTCTTAAGAGTATTTATTTGAGGATTCAATCCTGAATAGCCTTCCACCTTGCGCCCATAATGAGTATCCATAACATCCAGATTACTTCTCCAAAAGTGAGATACTCAAGCAAATCGATCACTAATCCTTTTATGCCTAGAAAGTAGGCAAACGCTGATATGGTATATCCTGCTCCGGCAAAAATCATAAACCAACCAACAATACGGGGAAATAATGGTGAACGAATGATCATATAACCTTGAGGTAGCAGCCACAAACCCCAGAAAATTGTGGCGATCATTGTTCCTCTTGAGCTTTGCTTGAGCAAATAAATGACTTGATCAGAATCATCAAGCATTTCAAGAACCATCAACTGATTTGCTGCACTCAACATATCAATAGGGATTCCGATAAATGCAAAGATGGCGACCAGAATAGTAGCGTCTTTATAATCATTATAGAAAAGCTTATATAGAAACCAAACAGCGGCTATGCAAAACAATTGAGTAACAAGGCTTCCTGCTATCCCAACCCGAAAAAGCATTTCATTCGAGGTGATGTTGGAAGCTGTAAGCTCCGGATCGGTCAAGACAATCAATTGGGACGGAACGTACAAGAGACTGAACATCCCCAAAACTGCCCATAGGGGGTATACTATTCTTAACCATTTTACGGCATTCTTTTGTTGTGTGAGTGTTTGCATGGATTAGGTGTTTTTATTTTCATCATGATGCCATCTCTCTTTGAATGGTTGCGTCATGCATAATAAAAGTAGTTTAAGATTTCAGGCTTAGGATTTTCCCAACAAAGGCTTCAATTGAGGATGCATCTGCGAGGTTTGAAACTCAGTGATTTTGAATTCTGCCAGTTTATGAATGAAGAAAGGATCTTCTGAAATGATCTGATCTACTTCTTCTTTTGAGTCGGCCAAAGCCAGAATTATGCCTCCGGTTCTGGGTACTTTTCGTCCGGATGCCACAAACTTATTCTGCTTATAATATTTGTGTAAGTATTTCACATGATCGGTCATGTGAGCATCCAGTTGTTCCAGCGGAACGATGTAGTTTAAGTCAATGATGTACATAATATTATTTTCTCAAAATACTCTCCATCTTTTTTCCCCTCGCCAATTCGTCAATAAGCTTGTCCAGGTAGCGAACTTCCTGCATAAGTGGCTCCTCAATTTCTTCAACCCGAATGCCGCAGACCACTCCTTTAATCAGTTTGCGATTGGGGTTGAGCTTAGGAGCTTGTTCGAAGAAATCTTCAAAATTGGTTTTGTTATCCAGCACAGCCTGAAGTCCTTTCTGATCATAACCTGTGAGCCATTCAATGATGTGATCGACATCTTCTTTCGTTCGCCCCTTTTTCTCTGCTTTGGTAATGTAATGAGGATAAACCCCTGCAAAGTTCATGGTATAAATTCGGTGTTTGGTCATAGCTTACGAGTTAAAAGATCAATCTTTTGGAAGGTATTTTTCAGGTATTGGATTATCTGCTCGCTCCCCAGTCCAATAAATATTCACGATCCACCACCTATCCTGATCTTTCATCAATTGAATACTATTGATCCCTCGCGTGAATGGTTTTTTATCGGATTCACTTCTGTATGACTCATAGGTGCTAAAAATATGTGTTAGTGAACCAAACGATTCGGTCACACGATAAATCTCTTTTTCAAAAAATCCATTTTCTTCCAGCCACGCTCCTGATGTTTCAATGTATTGATCCGGGTTCATCACACGATAACCAATTTTTCCTTCCTCATCGGGTCCGGAAGGGATCAACCGAGCATCTTCGGTGAAGAGGTATTTAAATAATTCCCAATTCCTTTTTTCCCCTGCTTCTCCGGAGATGACTGCATATAGGGTTTCGATGGTTGAATCGAGCGTTTGAACCTTGTCAAGATATTTATCCTGAGCATAGCCTGTGGCGGATATAAGGATTATCATCAAGGAAAGCAGGGTAGTCCTTTTCATTATTCATATGATTGTTTCCCAAATCAATTTACTAAAATCTCTGATGCAATCTTTCCATTGTCTCGATGACTTCTTCAGAAATCATTAACTTAATCCATCTAACCTTTCTAACATCATGAAAAAGTTATCCGTATTTCTGTTTTCCATCTTATTTGTTGCCGTCTCGTTCGCGCAATCCGCTCGGGAAAAGCTTGAAGAAATTGCCATAATCGATCAGAAGGTCATGATGCCCATGCGGGATGGTGTGAGACTGGCCACCGACATCTACCGACCTAAAACCGATGAAAAAGTGCCAATCATTTTCTCCAGAACGCCTTACAATTTTAACAGCTGGGGTGATGGAGAGGAGCGTACTCGAAACTACGAACGTGCTCTTGACGCAGTAGAAAAAGGATTTGCTTATGTCGTTCAAAATGAAAGAGGAAGGTATTACTCTGAGGGAGAGTGGGATATCCTGGGTGTGCCATTAACAGATGGATATGATGCTTTCACCTGGATGGCAGATCAGGAATGGAGTAATGGGAAGATCGGAACACTCGGTTGCTCTTCCACTGCGGAATGGCAAATGGCAGTGGCTGCAATGGATCACCCTGCGCATGCAGCCATGATACCCATGGGCTATGGTGCCGGTGTTGGAACAGTCAATGGTTATTACGAGCAGGGCAACTGGTATCGGGGTGGTGCCTTTCAGATGCTCTTTGCTGCCTGGCTATACGGCGTGGAGCATGATAAGTTTAAACCACGTATTCCGGCAGGAGCAACCCAGGAAGACCTAATCAGAATATCCAGGTTTTACGATCTGGCCCCTGAAAACCCTCGAATTGATGATATGCTGGCTGCTATGTCACACTTACCCGTACAGGATATGCTAAAAAATATGGGAGGAAAGAAAGAGATTTTTGATAAGATGATCCTGAGAAAACCAAATGATCCTGCCTGGTTTGAAGGCGGGCTTTACCATGATGATATGGAAATCAACAAGCCGAGCTTCTGGTTTGTATCCTGGTACGACGTTTCTGTCAGTCCGAACCTTGCGCTTTTCAATCATATGAGAAACCATCCTGATAAGAAAGTAGCAGACAATCAATACCTGGTTATTGCTCCCACCCTGCATTGTGGTTACCAGAGAGCCACAGAAAATACCATGGTTGGTGAGATGAGTGTGGGTGACGCCCGCAATAACTACGATGAAATGATCTACGGCTGGTTTGATCACTGGCTCAAAGACGATGGCAAAAGTGACTTTACAGATGACCTGCCACGTGTGCAGTACTACCTGATGGGTAAGAATGAGTGGAAGACCTCCGATACCTGGCCTCCGAAAGATGCTAACATGACCTCTCTCTATCTAGATAGTGATGGGAATGCAAACAGCCTTTTTGGAGATGGTAGGCTTTCTCTAAATCCTCCCTCAAAACCCAATCAGGACAACTACACCTATGACCCACATAACCCGGTGTATTCTTATGGTGGAAATGTATGCTGCACCGGCAATGCAATTGATGCCGGAGCTCGGGACCAACGGGAAATGGAAACACGAAACGATATTCTGGTCTACACTTCTGAGCCATTGGCAGAGGGCATTGAGGTTTCCGGATTTATAGAAATGTCGCTGTATGTTTCTTCCGATGTGAAAGACACAGATTTCACTATCAAGTTGATTGATGTACATCCGGATGGTACTGCTTACAATCTGGATGAGACCATCCAGCGAGCCCGGTACAGGGAAGGATATGATAAGGAGGTATTTATGGAAGAGGGAGAAGTTTACAAGATCGACCTTACACCCCTGTCTACGAGTAACTATTTCAAAAAAGGACACAGAATCAGAATTGAGGTTGCCAGCAGTAATTTTCCTCGATTTATGCGGAACCTGAATACCGGTGGTAACAACTATGATGAGACGGAAGGCATTGTGGCACATAACACCATTCATCACTCTGCTGAATACCTGTCTCAGATTAAGCTGCCAATTGTGGGAAAAGTAAAGATTGAGGATCGGTAAACAGAAGTTCGGTCCGACTATTTCTTTGGTTTTAGCACATCATTGTAAGCACTTTCTAAAGCATCCAGAATCAGTTCTTCAGGAACCTCTGCGAGTTCAAATGTGGTCCAACCCTGTAATCCCCATTTGTTGGGAACCTGATAAACCCCATCTCCGAAATCGCAGAAAACCGACTGCTCGACTAATGGCAACTTCAAATTAGCCGTTTGCGATGCTTCGTGGATAGTTGCAAAGTTGCGCTTCTTCGTCACCTTAAAAGCTTGCCTATCAAAGTGTGGGTTTTCTTCCGTACCTGGAAAGGATAAAGCTAATTTTCTGAATTGTTCATTTGTAACCATTTGCTGTGTAATCTAAAGTCGATCCAATCGACCTTTTTTCTTGACAATATTCTTATAGTCCCATTGAATGGTTCTTGATTTTTCAAGCCATCGTTTCAGGTCTTCCTCACTGATTTGATCGACTCGGGTATATTGCATGGAAGCATCTTTGAATTTACCTGTACCAGGTTTTAGTTCCAGCTCTTCAAATCCCATCCCACTCCAGAACATCAACCGAATGCAATCCTTCAACTTGCTGTATCCAACAGTTGGATTTCCATCGAGAAACCACACCGGATGCCTGTGCCATATCTTGCTTTCAGCCTCTGGAAGATATGTATTGATTAGACTCATCAGACGCTCACAAATCCGTCTGTCATTCTCCGTTTGGGTTCTATTGTATTCTGAGATATTCATAAATCAAACCTCAGTTGTTTTCCACTTGCCTTTTTTGAATAGCCAAAGGGTAAATAACCCTACAGCAGTCTCTGAGAAAAATACGGCCCAAAATACACCGGAATGTGCCCAGTTCCATTCCAGTGCCAACAGGTAGGCCAGCGGTATCTGGATCAACCAGAAAAAGACCAAATTAATTTTCGTCGGGGTTTGAGTATCACCCGAACCATTGAATGCCTGAACAGAAACCATCCACCAACCATAAACAAAGTAGGAATAAGATAGAATCTGCAACCACTCACCACCTATCTCAATCACTCGTTGGTCAGCAGTGAAAATTCCCATCAGCTGCTCGTTGAAGAAAAAGTAGGCAAATGAAACCGCTACCAGAAAAATCATATTGTAAAATCCGATCTTCCACACAGAAGCCTCAGCACGGTCGGGGCTACCAGCACCCAGGTTTTGCCCCACCAAAGTGGCTGCTGCATTAGAAAGACCCCACGCTGGCATAAGCGTAAATAGCATGACCCTCAATGCAATAGTAGCACCGGCAACAGCCTCACTCCCTACATCAGCGAGTATTCTCATCAGGAAAATCCAGGAGGTCATGGTTACAATCATCTGACCTACACCTCCTACGGATGTTTTGATAATGTTCATTATCACTTTTGCATTCCACGTAATCTGAGACATCAACACCTGAATATGTTTTCCTCCCTTGAATAGGGTCCAGAGTTGAATGCCCACTGCGATACCTCTTCCGGTGGTCGTGGCGATCGCAGCTCCTTCTATGCCCATTGCTGGTATTGGTCCCCAACCAAAAATGAATAAGGGATCAAGTATGATGTTTAAGCCATTAGCGATCCAAAGTACACGCATCGCAATTGCCGCATCACCCGCTCCTCTGAAAATAGCATTGATCACAAAGAGCAAAATGATGATACCATTTGCTCCCAGCATCCATTGGGTGTAGCCATAGCCGTTTTCAATGGCCCACTCATCCGCCCCCATAAGCCCAAGAAGTTCTTTGGAGAAGAAGATACCGGCAATCGCAAATGGAAGTGAAATCAGTATAGAAAGGAAGATGGCCTGTACTGCCGATTTTCCCGCCTCATCTTTGTTTTTCTCTCCGATCCGCCGAGCGATTATGGCAGTGACTGCCATAGCAAGACCCATGGCTATGGAATAAAGTAGAAACAGATATGTCTCTGTAAGTCCAACCGTTGCAACAGCCGAGGAACCCAGCTTCCCGACAAAATAGATGTCCACCACAGCGAAAGTGGATTCCATCACCAGCTCCAAAATCATGGGAACTGCCAGTAAGAAGATGGCCTTTTTGAGGTCAATTTTGGTATAGTCAGCATCCGTGCCACGGATGGCATCATTTAAGGCTCTCCACAGGGATCTTTTAGGAGCGGGTGCCTCTGCTATTACATTTTCATTTTCCATGCATCAAAGGTGAGTTACAATTTGATATTTCCTAAGGTGTAAAAACGGCACAATAGAGGGTTATTTCCGTCAATAAACCGTTCTTTCATTGCAAAAAGAAAAAGTCAAGTGACAACCCTATGTCACTCACTATTCAATTTTTTTAAAAAATCCATTTTGAATTTTTAAAATGCTTCTCCTATAAAGAAATAATACCCTAAACCATCCTCTGTAACTGCCACATCAAATCGCGTAAAGATGTCCTTACTACGAAAAATCAGAAAGCGCACACCTGTACCACCTGCCACTTTCAGCTTACTCATATCCAGGTTTGCTATTCCATCACTCACCGTCCCAACACCAAGAAATGCTGCCGCTCCCCAACGCTCGCTGAACGGAAATGGCAGAAATCGATACTCTGTCTGTGCGGCCAGCAGTGTTTGATCCCTATATCTCCCAAGATAATATCCTCTCATTAGCGACTCCCCTCCCATCAACGAAAGTTGATTGAAAGGGGCTGTTCCCTGAACTTCTGAGAAATAAATCTGTGAAGCCAACACTTGTGATTTGTTCATCGAGTGATAATATCTGGAATCAAAAAAGAAGGAGGTGAATTCAAAATCACTCCCCCAGGCATTGTCGTAACGTAGAAAACCCGTTTCACCAAAGAAGCCGTCTCTCACATTGAGTACGTTGTGACGATTATCATAAACCAATCCGAAACCTAAACCGATGTTACTGAATTTCTGTAATCCTCTCGGCATTTCATACGGCTCAGATGTAAGTGAAGTAAGGCTAACATCTGACAACTTTTGAAAGTCAGTCTCAAGTCCTAAATACAGACTCTTGTAGACCTTTCTGAGCACCCGCTCTCGTATATTTATGCTACCGGCATCAATCCGTGCAAGCTCTTGACCATTCGTATCCGGACCCACTCCGAAATAGTGCAATGGAAACTGTTGAAGTCTGATCCTTCCAAGAAAAAACCATTTGCTCTGATCACTGTATAGAGCATGATCCATCCATAAACCATACTGGTTTTCCAAAGTGACAAAGCTAAACGCTGTGATTTCACTCAATCGATTTTTTATATCCTGATTAGCATAGTAAACATACACCGCACTCACCCCAATCTCCCACTCGGTTTCCGGCGAATAAGCTAAAGTCGGATAAGCGATGAATTTGGGTCGCTCCATAGAGGTGGTATCATTGAAGATCGAATTCCACACACGCTTTACTAAGCCGGCCTCCTGGGCCCGCATTGGTAACATCAATCCGATGCAAAAAATAAAAGCGATAATAAATCTGAGGTGAGATAATCGATTAGCCATTTCGCAGGATTGAAAACGCAAATATGATTCAATTGGTTTGTCGAATACCATCTTATATTATGGTATCAAAAGTTTTATATTCACTTCAATGTCTGATCGCTACTCCATCTATGAACAAATTGTGGCCACTGAGCTACATAATTGGCAGCATGCCATGCGCAAAAAACCTACCTTCTGGAATCGGACAACAAAAAAAGTACAGAAGAAAGTCAATACCATCATTCCGGAGAAAGTACACCGGGTCATTACCAAAGCAATTAAAGAAATGACACGAGCAGTGCTATTCGGGTCAAGATTCACAACTCGTACAAGAAAGGACATCAAATCACTGGAAGAGACAGAGAGCAAAATCAAAGAACGGATCAACTTCTACTCCTCTTCAGCAGCGGTGGAAGGAGCGGCTACCGGGTTTGGAGGATTTCTTCTCAGCCTGGCCGACTTCCCCCTATGGCTAACCCTTAAAATGAAAATGCTATTCGAAATCGCCTCAAGGTATGGGTATAGCACTAAAGATTATAAAGAGCGATTATACATTCTCTACATCTTTCAGCTCACTTTTTCCAGTCAGCAGCACCGCAACATGATCTTCGAAAAAATGGAAAACTGGGAGTTGACAAAAGAGCAGCTTCCGGACGATCTCAATACATTTGATTGGCGTACCTTCCAGCTTGAATACAGGGATTACATTGATTTGGCCAAATTGCTGCAACTCATTCCAGGAGTAGGTGCCATTGCCGGCGCATTAGTCAATCACAGACTCACAAACAAACTCGGTAAAACGGCCATGAACGCCTATCGAATGAGAGATAATCAATTTCGCAAAGTGAAGCTTTTGAAATAAATCAGAAACTTCCCTTGTTCTGTTTATCTTTCCAGAAAGGCACAAATGATGGTAGACGCAACCCCTGAAAACAAAGCGATTCTTCTTGAGGCACTGGAAGATATGATGTATAAACTCTCACTTCAATTGGATGATTTTAAAGGTGGCCCTTTAGATAAGCAACGAAAAGAGCTTACAGAAAAACAATCGAAGGTGGAAAAGCTTCAGCATCAGATTTCTCTAGCTTAAACCATGTCCAGCTTCAAGATACGTCCACGGTTTAAGCACGTGACTCCCGGTAAAAAAGAGGAGGTAGAAAAAAAACTTGTAGAGGGTGTACAGCAAAAAGCAGAAACCTTTGTTACAAATTATTTACCCGGACACTTATATATTAAAATCCATCCTAACGAGCAGCACTTTTGGTCTCCTCAGCTACACCTGACATTCGAGCAAGATGAAGATCAGGTAGTCATTCGGGGACTATATGGTCCCAACCCCACCGTCTGGGCGATTTTCTTTTTTGGGTATGTGACTCTGGGTTTATTATCACTTTTCCTTGGCATGTGGGGGCTGACCCAATTGAGTTTGGGAATGGACGCCTCCATCCTTTGGACTTTACCTGTCTTTGCAGTAATTGGTCTTATTCTTTATTTCTCAGCTCAGGCCGGTCAGAAATTAGGAGCCCAGCAACTGTTTGATATTCATCACCTGTATGAATATCTCATGGGTCAACATGTAAAGGTTATTTAACACTCTTTAATTGAGTTTGCTTCTTATGTAACAATTGTTACATAACTACCTGATTTTGAGATTATTCAATCATTCATATGACGTTCATCATGCCTTTTAACCATGTCTGCATCTAGTTTAGTATCAGTTAAAACCAAATGTCTAAGGCCATGAAAAATATCGTCATACTGGGCAGCAATTTCGCGGGGTATACGGCGGCATTGCAATTACGAAAAAAACTGAAACGGAAAAGTGAATACCAGATCACAGTCATCTCTCCCACTCATGACTTCCTGTATGTACCTTCATTAATATGGGTACCATTTGGACGTAGAAAAATAGAAGATATACGATTCGATCTTCGTCCAATTTTCAATAAGAAAGGAATTCATTTCATTCAAAAGATGGCCGAACAGATTGACCCTGATACCAACACCGTTTATATTGAAGGAGGTGAAAAAATCAATTACGAGTACCTGGTTATTGCTACAGGGGTTAAAATGAATTTTAATATTGTCGATGGTCTGAAACCTGAAGATCACAAAATCAACAACATCGTAATTCCTAAGCTAGCAATGAAAACCCTGGAAAAATTTGAAGAACTGGTCAAAGACCCAGGTCCGGTAATCGTGGGAGCTACTCAAGGGGCTAGCTGCATGGGTGCTGCATACGAGTATTTGTTCAATATGGATAAGGAGCTCAGGAGAAGAAAGGTACGCGATAAGGTGAAGCTCTACTGGATCACACCTGAACCATACCTTGGCAATTTTGGAATCGATGGCATGCCCGGAGGTGAGAAGATGCTTAAGCTCTTCATGAAAATGTATAACATTGAATGGATCACTGATGCCAGTATCGAAAAAATCGAGACTGACAAAATCATTCTAAAAGACGGAAGGGAACTACCATATAAAATGGCCATGTTAATGCCACCTTTTGAGGGTGCGGATGTAATGAAAGCAAGCACCAAACTGGTAGATGCAAAGGGTTTTGTGGAAACCAAACCTTCTTACCAACATATTACATATGACAATGTGTTTGCTGCCGGTCTAGCTGTGCAGGTCAAACCTCCGTTTGAAATTAAAAGCACCCCTTTTGGGGTACCAAAAACGGGCTTTCCAAGTGATGTAACCGGAAAGATTGTGGCTAAAAATATAGCAAGGATAATCAACGGAAAAACCAAGCTATACGAAAAAGAATGGGGTAAAATACCCGCTTTATGCATTATGGATGCGGGGCATAAGGAGGTATATCTCTTTGCAAACCACCTATTTAAACCAAGGCAGTTTGCCATTATGCTTCCTAACATATTTAACGATTTTGGAAAAATTCTATTGGAGAAGTATTTCATCTGGAAAAACAAACGGGGGCTGGCATGGCTTCCGTAACTGACCAATGGTTTTAGCTAAAGGCATCCTAACGGATGCCTTTTTTAAATTGATTAGCTTAATTGATTGATTACCCTTTTAGCTCGCTCAAAATCCGAAGGTGTATTCACATTAAAAAGTATGGCATCTTCTCTCGGTTCTAAGGTACGTATATCGTTTCGCTGTAAGAATTCGGAAGGGTAAACATCTCTTCCTTTTTTATGGTGGTCCATAAGAATCTCAAGCGCATGCGGCTCCCATATAGCCATAAGAGGTTCCGGGTGACCGTTTTCTGAATTAACATAAGCAGTCGCCATCTCTTTACCCCGATGTTCGATCAGCTTTGAGATCGTTCTGGGACGAATGAATGGCATATCTACTGCAAGTACGAGCCATGCAATATCCGGGAATGCTTTATGTGCACTCAGCAATCCATTTAATGGTCCCTTTGCATCAAAAGCATCAATGATGACTTTATCAGTAAAAACCATCTCCTGATCCCTACGAACAGATAAATAGGTTTCTTCCAGCATTTCGGTGAGCAACTCAAACAAATGTTGACTCTGGGGCTTTCCGTGATAGGGAATCATCGACTTATCAAAACCCATTCTGGTACTCTTCCCACCCATTAAGACTAAACCGTATAAACCACTTGCGATTTGCTGACTCATCAGGATTCAGAAAATAAATTGAGTTTCTTCAACCTCATTTTGCATAAGCACCCTTAGACTTTCGAATCTTAACAGCTACTACTTTATACTCCGGACATTTAGCTTCTGAATCATGAATGTCGCTGGTGATTAGATTGACCATAATTTCTGGAAAGTGGAAAGTGGTACTCATCACACCGGGACGCACCTCATCAGTTATTTTCGCTTTGATGTCCACTTTGCCTCTGGCCGAGGTAACACACACCATATCGCCATCCTCAATCTGATTGTCCGCAGCATCCTTTGGATTGATCAATAGCACATCCTCGGACAGGATATCGACATTGTTGGTTCTGCGAGTCATCGCACCACAGTTGTAGTGTTCCAGCTCTCTATTGGTCGTGATGATGAACGGAAACTCCTTGCCATAATCTTCGATCTCTTTGGACTCCTTCCAGTCAAAGTAGCTCAGCTGACCTTTGCCTCGTTTGAATTCATTCACGTGAATGATCTCTGTACTCGAACCATCTGCAGGTACCGGCCACTGTTTTCCATTATCCCCAAGCTCATCCCATTTGACACCCTTGAAAAAGGGAACAATCTGCGAAATCTCTTCCAACATGGTTTTTGGGTGATATTCCGGTTGCGGGTACCCCATTCGGTTCATTACGTCCACGATGATCTGACCATCGGCTTTTGATCCTTCCAGGGATTCTACCACCTGATTAACTCGTTGTATACGGCGCTCCCCATTGGTGAAAGTCCCCGACTTTTCGAGAAACGAAGCACCCGGAAGCACCACGTCCGCCAGCTTAGCCGTTTCGGTCATAAATAGCTCCTGCACCACCAGCATATCCAGGCTGGTTAATGCGCGTTTCACTTTATCTGTATTGGGATCCGTTTGCACAACATCCTCTCCAATGATCCATAGCGCCTTAAGCTGCCCATCGATAGCCGCATCAAACATTTCCG
The DNA here is from genome assembly GCF_965221965.1 of Ekhidna sp. Classification (GTDB taxonomy): domain Bacteria; phylum Bacteroidota; class Bacteroidia; order Cytophagales; family Cyclobacteriaceae; genus Ekhidna. The sequence goes on along the minus strand of NZ_OZ244926.1, from coordinate 863,347 downwards.
GAATTTTAAACCCGATATGGGTAGGCACTTTCGCATTATAAAATGCTTCATACTTCTTGTGAATATCCGGGTTGGTTACATCCAGATATCCTGCCCCCTGATGAGGCTGAGCACCCATATCGGCTGCACCTTGAACGTTGTTCTGTCCCCTCAAAGGATTAACGCCTACACCGGGACGACCAATATTACCGGTCAGCATGGCCAGATCAGCAATTTGCTGAACAGTGAAGGTACCCTGAGAATGTTCGGTCACACCCAACCCGTGGAATGACATGGCGTTAGGCACCTGAGCGTAGCACATGGCTGCTTCTTTCACCAATGCACGATCCACTCCGGTCACCTGTTCCATTTTGTCAATATCCAGTGCCAGAATCTGCTTTTTAAAGTCTTCAAATCCCTCGGTTCGTGTTTCCACAAATTGGCTATCTACCAACCCTTCCTGCACGATATAGTACATCATCATATTGAGCAACGCCACATTGGTACCTGGCCTAAGTTGTAAATGGTAATCAGCATATTTGGCTAATGAGATTTCCCGTGGATCAATTACAATAAGTTTAGTGCCTTTCATAGCCGCCTGTTTAATCCGTGCTCCCGTTACCGGATGAGCATCCGTCGGATTAGCGCCGATAATCATGATACAATCAGTATCCTTGATGTCTTTGACTGAGTTGGTTGCTGCACCTGTACCAAAAGCACGCTGCATACCCAGTGCCGTGGGCGAATGACACACCCGTGCACAGCAGTCAATATTATTGGTACCCACCACTGCGCGAATGAATTTCTGCATTAAGTAATTTTCCTCGTTGGTACACCGCGCAGAAGAAATGCCTGCTATCGAGTCAGCACCGTACTCATCTCTCAAGGAGTTGAACCGATCCACCATGTAGTCATACGCCTCATCCCAACCTACAGACACGAGCTCACCGTCTTTACGCACCATTGGACTTCTCAGGCGCTCCGGATGATTATAAAACTGGAATGCGTATCGACCTTTCAGGCATGTGTGCCCTTCATTAACCTCTGCATCATATGGAGCGGTGATGCTTGTAATCTCTCCATCCCGAACGGCGACATCCAGATTGCAACCCACCCCACAATACGTACAAATAGTGCGTGTTTTTGTATCTGCATCATTGAATTTTGACTCGAAAATATCTGTAATGGCACCTGTAGGACACGCCTGACTACATGCACCGCAAGAAACACAATCAGATTCTTTGAACCCTTCATTCATGCCCATCACCACTTCATTATCAAATCCTCTCCCCTGCATCGTTAGCACCATCTCTCCCTGTACCTCGTCACACGCACGCACACATCGATAGCAATTGATACATGATGTCATATCCGCACGCATGTAAGCGTGGCTTTCATCAGAGGTTCGATTCAGATGATTATGACCCGGAGCATATCGGACTTGCTCCATGTTTATTCCGCACTGATTTGCTACTTTTTTCAGCTCGTTTTGGGCTGGATTTGCATGATCAAAATGCTCCTTTGGATAATCCGTGAGCACCAGCTCCACGATATTTTTTCTTAAACGCTGAATTCTATCCGAATGGGGATAGATATATGCGCCTGCCATGACCGGAGTATGACATGAGGCCTGAGCTTTGGCTGCTCCACCCTGAGACAAAGCCACATCTACAGAACACACACGACAAGAACCAAACGGTTTCAGATTAGGTGCATCGCACAACGTCGGCACCTCCTCCACTCCATCGATTCTTCGAAGCAACTGAAGAATGGTCTCCCCAGGCTCAAAAGCGTATTCTTTATCATCGACAAAAACCGTATTTGATTTGTCCATATCAGTTAAAATAAGCGTTCAACTCGTCTTCAAAATATTCCAATGCATTTTTTACTCCTAAGGGCAAACCTCCTCCCAAAGCGCAAAGCGAACCAACTTCCAATGTTTCCAGTAAATCGTCCATGAGCCCTCGATCCATTTTGGACTTACCTGTCCTTGCATTATCCAGCATTTCTTTACCCCTTACAGATCCTATGCTGCACGGAAAGCATTTTCCACATGACTCGTCTGCAGTAAACTCAAATAAGTGATGGAGATAGTCTACAATGGGAAAATCTTCAGGGATGGAAACCACGCTTGCATGTCCCAGAAGAAACCCTTCATTGGCAAAACTTTCAAAGTCCAGTGTGAGGTCGTTAATCTTGTGCAGGGGCACAATACCACCGAGAGGTCCTCCCACATGAACCGCTTTCACCGGAGATTTAAAGCCCCCTCCAAGTTCATGAATCACCTCTTGAAAAGGTGTTCCCATTTTCACTTCATACATCCCTGGATTCTTAAAAAAAGAATCAAGGCATACCAGCTTCGTTCCTGTGGACTTACTGGTTCCTAACTGGGTATAGGCCTGACCACCATTATTCAAAATCCAATAAACAGCAGCCTGCGTTTCTACATTGTTGACGATCGTCGGTTTATTGAATAGTCCTTGCTGTGTAGGATAAGGTGGTCTTACCCGCACTTCCGGTCGCTGACCTTCCAAAGAGGAAAGCAAAGCAGTTTCTTCTCCACAGATGTAGGCTCCTGCCCCCTCCACCACTTTAAAATCAAAACGAAAGCCTGAATCACCTATCTCTTTTCCTACGATACCAATTGATATCAAATCCTCCACGGCTCGCTGCATAATCCGAACGGCTTCAGGATATTCGCCCCTGATGTAGAGGGCTCCTCGGCTGGCTCCAACAATATAGCCGGATACCATCATACCAAACAATACCAGCATAGGTTGTTCTTCAAGCAGATATCGATCTGAATAGGCACCCGGATCACCTTCGTCTGCATTGCAAACAATATATTTTTCATCGCCCGGCGTGTCTTTGCACGATTCCAATTTCATTCCCATTGGGAATCCTGCTCCTCCTCTGCCCCGGATTCCGGATTCTTTAATCTCATTCAGTGTCCATCCTTTTCCTTTTTGAAGAATTTCCTGAAAAGCTTTGGCGAAACCGGCGGCATCCAGTGGCTCACCCGTCAGCACTTTTTGATCCGTATTTCCTCCTACATGATAGTGTTCTTTGCCATCGGTTTCCCTATCCAATAAGGCTTCTATGTCATCTATTGCTTTACCTGAGTAATTGTGTCCATTGTAGTTAAAAGCGCTGTTCTCATGGCACCTGCCCAGGCAACACATGTGACCGATTTCTTTTGCATCGAAGTGCTTTGACAGTTTTTCTTTCAACTTGCTCTGCGTTCCGGCAACCAGACATGCACTCCCATTGCAGACGTGTACTTTTACTCCTTCATGCTCCTTTTTTAGAAAATCATAAAAAGATGCTGTACCATAGGTGATGGCATCTCCTATCAGGTATTGATGAGCCAATTCACGCAAACGATCATCAGGTACGGTACCGGTTACTTTTGATTCCTGAACCAGCTGCTCAAAAAGGTTTTTCTCCAATCCCTTGCGACCAGAAAGTGCACTTAAATTATCAGACATGAGATGCGTATTAGTACTATCCTAAGATAGTGAATTTTAGGCATCTAACCGTTTAGAATGGGTATAGATATTGAATTTATCCTCCTTAAGAAACCCAACCAGCGTAATCCCTAACTCCTCAGCCAGATCAACTGCCAGACTGGAAGGCGCACCAATTGCTGCTATGATTGGAATGTTTGCTCTTGATGCTTTTTGCACCAGCTCAAAGCTGATTCTTCCACTAAGCAATAGTATGTGTTCAGTAGCATTTCCATCTTGGGTTAAAACAAGGTGGCCTAACAATTTGTCCAGAGCATTGTGTCTCCCGACATCTTCACGGTAAAACAGTAGATTTCCTGAAAGATCAAAAAGGGCAGACGCATGTAGCCCCCCGGTATGCTTAAATACCACCTGAGCCTCTCGCAGTTTACGCGGAAGCTGATTCAATATGGTTCCCTTAATGCGTAGCTGATCTGAAATAGACTGGCATTGAAAGCGTACCTGCTCGATAGATGCCTTTCCGCACACCCCACAGCTTGAAGTGGTATAGAAATTTCGCTTGAATAAGGCTGGATCCAACTTTACATCAGGGGCTAGTTCAACACGCATCACATTCTCCTTCTGTTCCTGTTTGCCTACATCATCACAATACTTGACACTTAGAAAATTAGAAGCAGACGAAATGATTTGTTCTGAATATAGAAATCCTATGGCCAACTCTTCGTCATTACCAGGTGTTCGCATGGTCACAGACAAAGACAGTTGATTTCGATCTCCCTCCGCCCCATATCCCAGCCTTATCTCCAAAGGTTCCTCCACCACAATCAGATCATCTCTGGTTTCAGAATGAGCGGATGTGCGCCTTTCTATTTTGTGTGGAACTACACTGGACATCAGATAAATTTACCCTTTTTGAGCGACTTCATAGGAACGTTAACCAACCCGGTACTACTGTCTATATTCTATTTGTTGTTTTTGATTTTTGCCCTTGCTACTTCCGGATACATTTCATCAAAAACCGCTCGAACCAACCCGGCAACCATACTAAAGGATGAGTAGTACTTTTGAATGATTTCAATTTGCTATTGTTTTTCCAATATGAATACAAAACTCCTGAAGTGGGCATTTATCCTTAGCTTAATCACGATTATCTACAACCTAATTGAGGGGATGGTTTCTACCTTATTTGGTGCCAGTGATGAAACCCTTGCGTTATTCGGATTTGGAGTGGACAGTTTTGCTGAAGTACTGTCCGGGGTGGGTATTGCTCACATGATCATTCGAATGAAAAAGGGGAAAGTGGAAAAACATGATTCTTTTGAGGTCACTGCCCTGCGCATCACCGGCATAGCACTGTATCTGCTTGCGGCGGGGTTAGTGGTTGGGGCAGTACTTTCCTTTAGTTATCAGACAGAGCCAGTCACCACAACAGCAGGCATCATCATCGCTTCCCTTTCCATTTTAACCATGTATTTCCTCTATACCGAAAAATTGAAAGTGGGCAGAAAGCTGAAAAGTGAACCCATCATCTCAGATGCCAAATGTACCAAAACCTGCTTTTACCTTTCCTTTATTTTGCTTGGTTCAAGCCTCCTGTATGAGTTTTTTCATGTCCCATACATTGATGGAATTGGTGGGTTAGGCATAGCATGGTATGCCTGGAAAGAAGGAAAAGAATCCATGGAAAAGGCGAACACCAAAAAACTAAGTTGTGGTGACGATTGCTGCTAAACTTCTTGCTATCCTCTCAGCACCAAATAAGTCAGATAAGCAAAATACATAACTACAAATACCAGCCCCTCAAAACGACTAATAGCCGGTCGTTTGCCATTAATTACGGCGAAAATCAATACAGTGTTGGAAAAAATGAGCATCAGAATGTCATCATTATTCAACTCATTAAACGGTAGAGCTTTGATGCTGGCACTCAACCCAAGAATCCAGAAGATATTAAAGATGTTAGAGCCAATCACGTTTCCAATTGCCATATCGGCTCTTCCTTTTTTTGAAGCCATCACACTTGTAACCAGTTCAGGTAGAGAAGTCCCAACTGCTATAATGGTTAACCCAATAAATGATTCACTCAAACCAAAAGACTGGGCAATAACCACAGCACCATCTACGATCCACTTACCACCTATAAAAAGCCCAAAAAGCCCAATTGCAATGAGTGTAAGAGACTTAACCATAGGCATCATCTCCATCTCCGATTCTTCATCCGGCTTATACAGGTCATCCCTTTTATCTTTACTAACGACGTAGATATACGTCATAAACAACCCGAAGAAAAGCAATAATAATAAGCCATCTAACCGGCTAATGGCTAACCCGGCACTTTTCCCAAATAGGTTTGCGTTCGCCAGGAAGCCAACCATAAACGTAGCAAGTAAAGAAATTGGAATTTCTGTATAATAAATGCTTTTCTGAATTGGTAAGGGCCTGATAAGTGCTGATGCTCCTAAAATAAGGAGTATGTTGGCAATGTTGCTACCAAATATGTTTCCTATCGCCAGTTCTGAATTGCCATTAAGGCTTGCTAGCACGTTCACAATCAGTTCAGGCATGCTCGTACCAAAGGATACAATGGTTAATCCAATTACCAGTTCTGGAATTGCATATCTTTTTGCGATAGAGGCTGCTCCGTCTACGAGCCAATCAGCTGACTTTATCAGGATGACAAAGCCAACGATGAATAATGTGTATGTAAGAATCATTTATAAAGTGGTGTTTCCACCATATCCAAAAGAGAAATAAAAATCGGGCAAAAGTAATTGAAGAAGTTAATTGATTAGAGAAATTGATAGAAAATATCAAAGGAAAAATATTACGATTTTAAGTCGTGATTTAGGCAGGATTGCCATACCCAATCTGATCCCCATCATTATCATAGAGATTATATGCGGGTCCATCCTTTCGGATTCCGTGAGAAGTCAGATTTCCATCCAGATCATAAATGTTGAATCGATGATCATCTAGTACTTTCCCGTAGGCTTTTTTGTCGCCATCCTTATTGTATACATGGAGATTTTTATCGTCTACCATCCGAAGATAGGAAATGAAATTACCCTTCAAATCATAATTGTTGTATCGTTCCCCGGATTTCATATAATAATATTAATACAAAAAAATGAAGGCAGGATATGACCTGCCTTCAGGGTTGGTAATCGTCTAAGTGTGGTTAGCCTAAACGGATTATTCCAACAACGCTTCTTTTTTGTCTCGCTTTATAGAATACAGTAAAAGTCAGGTTAAAAACCGATATAAATAATGAGCTATATCAGGTTCAAAGCTTAATTATCTCATTTTTCCTTTGCTCCAAAATCAAAAGAAATCATTGAAGGTATTCCCAAACAGCTGACTTAATAAATATAAATATTATGAATTTATTAAGTCAGCTATTTGGAAAAAAGAAGTCTGGTTCAAATTTGAATCTGGAAAAGACAGATGATGGTCGCTGGATGGTGACCAGAAAGTTTAGAATTCTCTACATGGGTACCAAGGAGAAATGCCAGTTATTCATGGAGAATCAAATGAAGAAAAGGGACGGATTAAATACATCTGCATCCTAATCATTTAGAACAAAAAAACTATCACCATGATTCTTGTCGTATTGACCTTCTATTTGATGATGGCTCTCTTTACAGTTTTATTCTATTATGCCGAGAAGAAGTATAGTAGCCAAAGCTGAGTTATAGTAATAGAAACCAGGGTTCTTGACCTGCTGGAATTTTCGCATGCCTTTTAAAAGCATCCCCGCTTAAATTCCAACAAAACTATTTTAGCCAATGATAATGGTGATCGCCAGTATTGCCAGATACACGATCAATAAGATTTGTTTCGCCTTCATGAGTTTTCGTTTATAATCCTGTGTGTTTGAAATACGAAAACCACCAAAAGAGTTTCAGATTTTTTTTATTGAAATAATCAAGGATGAAAGTTGGACCATTCGCAAACTTTAAACCATGAATACGTTAATGCATCCAAGACAACTATTACATATCATGAAAAACCTGGTTATTCTTTTTTTCATTATCGGTATTCAGGCATGTGGCCAAACGCAAAATAATTATAAACTAGTGGGAAACGCCTGCGAAGGATGTGAAGCTGTTATGGAATTTGGTGAAAGAAAACTAAATGCAGTAGATACGCTTCCACTCTTCGAGCAGACCAACCCCAAAATAAAGGTCAGCGGCACTGTGTATAAGCCGGATGGTATTACTCCTGCTGAAGGTGTGATCCTCTATTTATATCATACCAATAGAGATGGGGTTTACCCCACGCAGGGTAATGAAAAAGGGTGGGCCAGCAAACACGGATATATACGAGGATGGGTAAAAACAGATCAGAATGGGCAATATACCTTTTATACTTTCAGACCTGCATCATACCCCAATGGCTCAGAGGCTGCCCATATTCATATTACATTGCTGGAACCGGATGGTAAATATTATTGGCTCGAGAGCTATCTATTCCATGACGATCCATTACGTAAGGATCGGCATATAAGCAAAACACCACGCGGTGGATCTAACGGCATTTTAAAACTGAAAAAAGATGGGAACCTGCTGGTAGGATCTCGGGACATCATTTTAGGCAAGAATATTCCAAATTATTATTAAATATTAAACACTTGCTTGTTTTGAAATAAACCGTCGATCAAATATCTAAACTGATATTGTACCTATTGACTAATATTTGCGCTTGAATCTATCTATTCTAAAAAACCATGTTCATCTAATTAAGTAAATGACTTATCTAATTGGTTGTACGAACCGGGTTAAAATAGCTATATTTCATGCTACCACCAGTCTTAAAATGAATAGTCAGAAGGGAATAATATTTTTACTTATAACGCTATCTATAAGCCATTTCTCCATTGGTCAGACCGATCGTCAAAAGGAGATGGTTGCTTCTACTTACTCTATTATTAAAAATATAGAGTGGCCTAAGAAAGATACCCCTTTCAAAATTCACATCATCACCACAGATGATGACCTTAAAACGGAATTCAGGACAACCAGTGCTTCCCAAAAACTTGCAGGCAGATCTACTGAAGTCAGCTTTACAAGCTATGTGATCGTTCCCCAGGATGCAGATGTGATTTTTGTATCGAACAGATATAATGCAACCATACCTACGCTCCTGGATAGAATCGGTGGAACTTCTTTGCTTTTAATAACAGATCGCTATGAAGAGCAACGTGACATCATGATTAATTTTTTGGGAGATACATCACAAGCATTAACCTTCGAAATAAATCGGGCAAATATTACAAATCAGAAATTGAAGGTTAAGCCCGGTATGGATGAACTTGGTGGCTCAGAAGTTGATTTAGCTAAAATTTTCAAACAGGTGCGAGACTCTGTTCGGGCAATGGAGCTGAGATCAGAAGCTCTAAAAAAACAATTTGATTCTCTGAACCTCAACATGGCTGCTGCACGAGGCATTTATGTAAGACAAACAGCTGAAATAAATGATAAAAACAGAGAGATTCAACAAAAGGAACTACAAATAATCCTTCAGACTCAGGCACTAGATAGCTTGAGAAAAGAATTTGCTGAATCGGAAAAGAGGTTGATCGAATTGACTACTACACTGAATGAGCGGGAGCAAGATCTTGCAGTTCTGAGTGAGGAGATAGATCTCCAAAGAGAAAAAGTAGAAGATGGAAATAAAACACTAAAGGAACAACAGGAACGAATCGCCGCACAAAATGATGAGATTGATCAGCGTGAAAAGAAACTTGGTGAGATGACTACAATTGTTAGCTCTCAACAAAGTGCGCTGGTTTTCTTAGTGCTTTTTTTAGTTGTGCTTGTTGTACTTTCCTTTCTAATCTTCACAGCTTACCGTGCAAGAAAGCGTGCTGCTAAAAAGCTTGCTGAACAAAAAGAAGATCTGGCCAGGTTACTAAATGAACTTCAGAGCACACAATCACAGCTCGTTCAATCTGAAAAAATGGCTTCATTGGGTGTACTTACAGCGGGGATCGCACATGAAATAAATAACGCTATCAACTTCGTTTATTCAGGCATCCACGTGTTGAGCGATAAATTCTCTGAGATAAGACCTGTAATATCTCGTGTTACTGAACTAAATGAAAATGAAAAAGACTTCAAAACATCCTTACAGAAGCTTGTACAAGAGCGTGAAAAAGCAGGCTATGATGAAGCCCAGGGAGTAATTGATCAAATGATCCACAGTATAAAAGTGGGTGCAGAGCGAACCACAGAAATCGTCAAGGGATTACGTATCTTTTCAAGATCTGAAACAGAGAAAAAGACAAAGATTGATATCAATGATGATTTGGACGTGGCATTACTTCTCCTGAACAGTAGACACAAAGATTCTGTTAAGATCAACAAAAGCCTTGGTGAAAATATCCCTGAAATTGACGGTTACAAAGGACAATTAAGTCAGGCATTTCTAAATATCGTCAACAATGCCATTGATGCGGTGAGTGAAAAGGGTAAAGAAGGGATAATTGATATTTCCTCTTCTCTGAATGGAAGATTAGTGGAGGTTGTTGTAAAAGATAATGGAAAGGGTATGACTGAAGAGGATAAGCAGAAAATATTCGACCCTTTTTTCACAACGAAGAAAGTCGGAGCAGGAACAGGCCTTGGATTGGCCATCACTTATGGAATAGTGGAGAGACATGGAGGGACAATCGCCGTAAATACTCACCTTGGTGAGGGGACAGAATTTATTATTAAACTACCGCTAGCAAAAAAAGTCAATGAACGATAACAAACCATCATTGATATATCTGGATGATGAAGAAATAAATCTGATTCTTTTTAGAGAAATGTTTAAAAAGGATTTTGATATTTTCACTACTACCAATCCGGATAAGGCCATTGAGCATGTGAAGAAGAATCAGCTTGATTATGTTCTTACAGATCAACTAATGCCTGTAATGACGGGTGTGGAATTTTTGAAAGAATTAAGGAGTCAGGAGATCTCATCTGGTTCCATGAAAGTTATAATCTCCGGTTTTACCCAAGAGGGAGAGGTCGATGAAGCGCTTGAAACGAGACTGATAGACCATTTTGTGAGTAAACCATGGTCATATCAAAACCTAAAAGAGCTTTTGCTCAGCAAACAATCGTAATTCATCGAAAAGGGAAATGATTGTTTATCAAACTACACCATTATTCCGTTAGATTTGTCACAGTCAACCAGAGTGTAAATTAATGAGTGAAAGCATGCCTAGAGTAGTATATCTAGATGATGAGGAAATCAATCTCCTCCTTTTCAAGGAAATGTTCAAAAAGGATTTTGAGGTATTTACAACAACTTTTCCTGAAGAGGCCCTTGAGTATGTGAAAAACAATCACGTTGAGTTTGTTTTCACAGATCAGCGAATGCCACTTATGACAGGGGTTGAATTTCTAAAAGAAATGGAAGAAATGGGGATCCCTGCCAGACCTAAGAAAGTAATGATCTCAGGTTATGCCGCAGAGGGTGAAGTGAGTGAGGCTATACAACAAAACCTGATCGAATGCTTCATAGATAAGCCATGGACTTATGATGGCTTGAAGACCGCAATAAGCACGATCTAAATCAGCTTTTTCCTTTTTCCAATCCTTTGTTGGTGCTAGATTACATGACAATCTAACTAACCAACCTTATTCTATTAAATGAGCCGTTTTGAAATTTCAGCAATCAACCATGATATGCTGGAAAGTTTTCGGAAAATCACAGATCCGATTGCGGACAATACTGTTTCCAAAATCATCGAATCTGGTGATGACCAGAAAGTGAATGAAGTGATGATGATGCTCTTTAGGAATCAAAGTTTCCATAAAGGCATGTTTGATCATTTGGGTTCAGAGCTCTCTCTTATCCTGGATGAATATATTGAAACCACAGGTAAACTGCCTGAGTGGTCCAACCTCACTAAAATAAGAAACGGAGAAAAGCTATTTGCTCTTTATGGCCCGGAGGTATTTATGCTTCTGAATGTTAGCTCCCTACCTATGTGCTACACATGCGCCAAAGGGGCACAAGTACTCTATGAGACGGGAAGGCTATTATCACACAATGGAAACATTGACCCGCTTGCACGGAGATTAATGGAAACCGCTCAAATGGTTGTGAATGTGCTTTCTGAAGGAGGATTATCACATGGAGGCAATGGAGTCGTCACTCTCCAGAAAGTCCGACTGATACATGCTTCTATCAGACATTACCTGAAATCAGGTCAATACAATAATACTAATTGGGAGGTGTCACACTTCGGAGAACCCATCAACCAGGAAGACCTGGCCGGCACATTGATGTCCTTTGGACCGGTAATCATCACAGGATTAAAGCGGCTAAACATTAAGCTTTCTGTTTCCCAAATCGATGACTATATGCATTGCTGGAAAGTGGTAGGTCACCTGATGGGTATTGATGAACGATTGCTACCCGACAGCTATGGTGATGGATTTGAGCTGGCAACAAAAATTTTAACCCATCAGGCAGAGGCCTCTGAGGCAGGCAAAGCACTCACTCAGTCATGTGTTGAGTTTATGAATGCACTTATCCCGGGAAATTCATTCGATGAGGTACCTGAATATTTTATTTCCTATTTTCTCGAGGACTTTAGCCAATCAACCAGAAAAAATCTTGCTAAATGCATTGGTGTTTCCGGCCTGTCAGATAAAAAAGATCGAATAATTCTAACCCTTTCACGCTTTCTCTCCGGGGAGTTGAGCCATCTTGAGAAGCATAAGCTTGTACAAAAAATATCGAGTCATTTCAATAAAAAGCTTCTTGAGGGCATCATACATCATTTTAATGGTGGAAAGAGTGTTCAGTTTTTTATTCCGCCATCTCTTCAAGCTGATTGGGGTCTGCTTGATAGTTGGAAAGACAAGGTTTCCACCCCATCAATTTTAGGCAACCGGCTATCGTGGCAACAACGAACTAAACCTAACTTATCATGAACACAGAAATTCCCGGATTAGATAAACGAACCACCTATGTGATTTTAGCATCATCGGGCTTACTGATTTTATGGTCTCTGGGCTCCTCGCTATTGAACTCCGGTCCTATCTCGGCCAGTATCATTACTTATTTCTTATACCTCTTTTATTGGTTCTATGGATTTAAATTCAAAAACCCGCTGGTTATACGATTAATGGTGTTCGGTTCGATTGCAGGAATTTTAGAATTGTTTACCGATCACTATTTGGTGAGCACCATTGATAGTCTGGTATATCCCGGAGACGAACCTATGGTGTGGAGTAGTCCCATGTACATGCCTTTTGCCTGGTCTAATGTATTGGTCCAATTAAGTTTTGTCGGTGTTTTGTTAACTCAGAAGAAAGGCCTGCTAACAGCCTCCATCATTCTTTGCATTGCAGGTGGAATGTATATCCCACTCTATGAACATTTGGCGAAAGATGCAGGCTGGTGGTGGTACCATCAAAACGTAACTATGATTTTCAATGCCCCTGTTTATGTCATTGTTTGTGAAGGACTAATTTCCTTATCGCTTCCTTTATTGATTTATTATTCGGAGCATAACAAGCTCCAACGTACTGTATACTTGGGTATTGTAGGAGGTATTTGGATTCTGGCAAGTGCATATATTGCTTATACGATTGCACAATAAAAGCCGCCATTTAACTATTTTTCAATCATGAATTTCTCAAAGCTGGTCGACTTTTTCATTCACCCTCAGTACTTTGAGGATTCACTTGCTTTAAGAAAAGCCAGACTTTTTGTTCGGGCAGCCTTACTCACCAGTCTTTTTTCAAATTCATACATCTGGTTTAGTCTATTGTTTGGCTATCAGCTGGGCATATACCTGATGATCTTTAATGTAGTGGGTTTTGTCGTGTTAGCGCTCCTTGTAAAAACCCGTACTCCTCTCCTATTGATCACCAACTTGTATGTCTTTGTGGGGGCAAGTGCAGTGATTATCCTTACCTATTTTTCAGGTGGAATATGGTCCGCAGTATATCCATGGATTATATCTATTCCTGTACTGGCGCTTCTGGTTGTTAATAGAGGCTATGGTATCGCCTGGGGTATTTTGGCCTTTTTTGTTATGGTTTGGTTTGGCTGGAAAGAGTTGGAAGGGGTTGCGTTTCCTGTTCAGTATAATACCGATTTGAAGGCTGAGTGGTTTGTATCGGTTCTCCCAGGCCTGCTTCTTATCATTTTGGTTATATCGGCCGTTTTTGAGTCTACACAGACCAAGGCACTGCACAACCTTCAAATGCAAAACGAGCAACTTGAAAAGCAAAAGGAAACAATAGCCAAACAATCAGAAGAACTGGAAAAATTAATTGACGATAAAGACCATATCATACGAATTTTAGCTCACGACCTAAAAAATCCTTTGGCTAACATTACCACTATTTCTAATATCCTTAAAGAAGAGCGGGAAGTTGACCAGCAGAAGAAGTTTATCGCCATGATTGAAAAGGTATCCAATCAGGCCCAGGGATTAGTAAATAAGGTGTTAGACATGGCTGTTTTAGAACAGGGAGGCATCAAACTAAAGATGGAGAACCTTGATGCTATTGAAATAACGAAAGAGGCAGTAGAGTCAATGGACGAGATGGCCAGGAGAAAAGATATTGACCTCAATCTGAAATCTAAGGAACAAAAGCTGATGGTGAGTGCAGACAAAACCTACCTGATTTTGATTTTTGAAAACCTGATTTCCAATGCAATCAAATTTTCTCAAAGAGGTCAGAAAGTCACCATAGAAATAGTTAAAGACGCATCGAATGTTCAAGTCAAAATCATGGATGAAGGCCCGGGTATCCGGCCGGAAGAAGAAGACCAGCTTTTTGAAAAATTTTCTAAGCTTAGCGCTCGTCCCACTGAGGACGAAAGCTCATCGGGCCTGGGGCTCTCTCTTGTAAAGAAATATGCCGACCAAATGGGTGCTAAAGTGTGGTACGAGAGTACTGCATCAAAAGGAGCTACGTTTGTGGTTGAGATTTCTTTGGTCTAGCTACTCAATGAAATGCTGTTCGGTGATGTGCTTAACCGCATTGTCTATAAACTCCTTTTTAAACTTAATATTTTTAGCAGGATTTAAAATGGAGCTGGAAGCTCTCCAGATCACCGTTTCTTCGTTTTCTTCATGCTTTTCTTTCTGATTATACAAAGTTGCAATCATGAAGTATCTATCGGGTCGCTCGTAATAATTTGCATTGTAAGTGTGAAAAGACCTTCTCCTGAAATACAATTTTTTGAATTTACTGTAGTCCTCAGGCATCATGTATTCATCATCATTCTCATGAAGAATCTTAATCACCAAAACTGCATCCACATCATTCTCAACAATTAGTGTCGAAATACTGTCTTGATTGTGATCGAGCTCCGTCACTTTCTGTGGAAAAATATTCAGGCCTTTTACTGCATGAAAGCCTGATTCTTCAAGTTCTGCAACAGCTTCTTCTTCATAGAATTTTCGTGTTTCCAGATCATGCGAAAGTCCTACCACTACAAGTTTATTGAAGTGGACACTTTCATAGGGAATTCGTTTCCACTCATCATCAAAGTCTGAAGAACATGAAAGTAAAACGCATATGAGCACGAGCGGTGACAGGCGATAAATCATATGACAATAATATGAAATTATTAATATTTAATTGAATTATTAATAGATAAATTACTCCAGGAAGAACATCCACCATGTAAATTCATGCCCTCTATATCCTTTTCTGGTGAGGCTGGTTTTAGTATCTTAGGCTAAATAATGCCGCCATGAAATACTTTTTACTTACGCTTTCCCTTCTCCTCTGTGTAACTGTCTTCTCACAGAAAAAATCTGAAGTGGATATTGTTTCAATCATTGATGATCTAACTGTGCGCTGGGATGAGACGGCTATCAAAATGAAGAACTATCAGGGAATTCAGGAATTCTGTCTCACAGATGAATACCGAAAAGCAACCATCAACTTATTAGACAACATTCATCACTGGGATACTTCTCTTTACTTTATTGTCAAAGAAAAATTTGATGTAAACAAGGATAAGGAGGCCGAAGCTACTCTGAGAGACATAGAAAAACTTGAAACCGAATACTCCACTGCCAATTTCAAAAAGTTCATAACCGATGAGTGTGACATGCTCAAGATTATTCATGAAAGCTTTGATCAAGAGACGGTGAAACAATATGAAAAGGATATTCGGAAATTTGAAAAGGAGCTAGTCAAATACCTCAACAGCATCACCTATCGAATAGACATCATCGATGAACACATTCACCATTTGAATTTTGAGTAACCCTACTTTTCAAACACCAGGGCATCTGCACTGGCCCCTAGTTTCTCCAGAAATTCATTGATACTTTTTACCATCTTATCAGGCCCGCAGACATAAAAGTGCTGTGAAAAATCCGTGACATGCTTTTTTAAGAACTCCATGTCAATTCTGCCATGCTCATGACCTTCCAGTTCTTCCCTGGTCAAGACAGACATAAAATCATCTTTTAGAAGGTTTTGCAAGTCGGCTTCCAATATCACATCTTTCCCTGTTTTGTTAGAAAAAATCAACCGATTCCCAACTAATTCATTTTTCCTATCAAGATCTCTAAGAATAGAAATAAAAGGAGTTATCCCGGCTCCTCCCGCAAGGAAAGTCCCTTTGCCCCTATATTCTATGGCTCCCCATGCATCATCGATGATGAGGGAATTTCCAATCATCAACGAATCAATCTCATTGGTCACTCCATCATGATCCCGATAAGATTTGATAACGAATTCCAGATGATCATCATCCGGTAATGAAGTAAATGTAAAGGGCCGCTTTTCATCCTTCCATTCAGGCTTATTTATGGCTACTTCAGTTGCCTGTCCGGGTTTAAATTGGTAACCCTCAGGCTTTTTTGTTGTTATTCGTTTTACATCGTGAGTTAAAGAAAGAATGTCCGTTATTTCTACTGTATATGGCATCTAAATCTATTTTGTTATGTTAATAGATAAGGCAATGAGGTACCAAATTGTTTCATTTGCCGGCCTGAAATATAGATTACTATGAGTGAGAGAATCCTGGTAATGGGAGATATACATGGCAACTCAAAAGCCATGGAACAATGCCTGGATCGGTGTGAATTTGATTCTGGAAACGATACACTAATCCAGTTGGGTGATGTGTGCGACAGACATCCGGATTCTGTTCAGGTGATTGAAAAACTGCTACGAATACCTAAACTGATTGTCATACGTGGAAACCATGACCCCTGGCTGCAGTCATGGTTAAGTTCCGGAGAAACTGATCCGGTATGGTCAAGCAACGGAGGCATTGCAACGATAGAATCGTACCTCAAAATCAATGATAAGATTGATCGGTCTAGACACATAACCTTCCTTGAAAACCAAAAGAATTATTATATCGATAAAGAAAACAGACTCTTTATCCATGCAGGGTTTACCCATCCAAAAGGACCTCAACATGAAACACCCATATCAAATTGCTATTGGGATCGTCGATTTTGGAATGAAACAATGCAGGCAAGAGTAGAAGGACCAAAACCTGATCGCCTGGATTTATTCCGTGAAATATTTATCGGCCACACCCCTACGCTCAATTGGCAACAAGACACACCTATACAGGCATTTAATGTTTGGAATCTGGATACAGGTGCTGGCTGGAACGGTAAGCTCACTGTCATGGACGTTGAAACCAAAGAGTACTGGCAGTCAGACTTTGCTGGTGAACTTTATATTTAAACTCTATTTTTGGTAAGGAAAGTCAATTAATTATTCAATGTCACCGAAAGAAGTAGTCACCGAATGGGTGAAAAGATTTAATAGTGCAGATGTGGATGGAATCTCTGCTCTTTATGCCGAAGATGCAACAAATCATCAGGTAGTCATGGATCCTTTGGAGGGAAAAAAAGCCATTCGAAAAATGTTTGAAGTAGAGTTTGGTAGAGCAAACATGGTTTGCCAGATAGAGAACATTTTTGAAGATGGTGATTGGGCTATTTTGGAGTGGAGTGATCCCCTGGGATTACGTGGCTGTGGCTTCTTTCAAGTCAAAAATGATCAGATTCATTTTCAGAGGGGCTATTTTGATCAACTTTCATTTTTTAAGATTCAGGGACTTCCAATCCCTGAATCTTACCTTGGTTGATTATTTCGGCCTTTTCGAATATCCGGGTTTGGCTAATTTGGAATCCGATAGATCAAAATACGCTTTCACCTCATTATAGTCTGAGTAATCCACTCCTCCTCTGCCTCCGTACTGAGCAGGCACCACAACTACTCGTGCGATCCAATTATCCGTATATATAGCTCCTAAATCATCAAAATTTACGTTTCCATTCAGAAATACACTAGCATCATACTTAGTGAAATCATAGTTGTATTCAAGCACTCCATCGCTGAAGTACATGGTTTGTGGGAGTGATCTCCAGATTTCCATTCCATCTTCAGTCACCTCCCAAAGAAAATAAACCAACATTACGTCTGAGTCCAGCATGACAAAGTCATCCGGAAGCAATAAAAGCTGACTGTAATCTGGTGCGGTGAAACTAAATTCATATTCGAAAACATAGCTTTCTTCTCCATCCACCCCATCAATTCCATCTCTACCATCATAGCCTCTTGGCCCTCTTGGTCCTTCATCAAAATAACATCCTGATAAACCTGTTAAAAGGAGTATTAATATGTATAGCTTTTTCATAACGATTCATTTTAAGTGAAACATTTGACCCTTTGAATGGAATAAAAGGAAAAATGATGCCAGAAATATTTTCTGAAGAGACAATGAAGATAAATGCAAGTAAAATGCGGCCCAGATCACTTAAAAAGCAAATAATCTATTGAACTGCCCTTAATGAGTACGTCATTAACGAATTATTAGTAGCTGCTTCCGATCGATTATTGGAAATGTGGTTAAATAATGCGATTTTTAAGGTTGGTAATAGGCCAAACGGATATTAAAAAATTTGTCGAGAACAATTCTCTTTTTGGTCGTTATCAGCCACCCACCGTCAGTCACCACACTATTGTTTACAAAAACAATACTACTACTGCTATGTCTACACTCCGCCAATTATTTGTTTTAGGCTTCATACTAATAGTTGGATCCGCCACCGCACAGCGTGGACTTATCGTGGATCCTGCCAATAATAGCTCTGTATTAGATCCAAATGGAGATAATTATGTTTCATTGGATAACTCCGGTTTTTCCAATGATGGCTGGTACGTGGATGAATTCGAAATTCCCATGTTTCCGATCCCCGTTTTTGGAAATGGAGATACATCGAACGACACACAAGCCGGTCCGAATTGTGGCACAACTGACCTGACCGTGGACTCAACCGGTGTGTCAGCTTACGCTGCATTAGATGCAAATAATAATCTAATCATTCGAATGCGACTTGCCGATGAGCACCCAAGCGTAGAAGCTTACACTGTACTTATTGATACTGACGGGGAGATAGGAACTGGAGACCCCAACTATAATGACACGAATGCGGGGTTCGAAATTGACATCACACTCATCAAAGGCAATTCAAAGGGTATCTATGTGTATGATATTGACGGGCAAGACAGCTGTCCCAACCCGTTATTAGAATATGCCATAGCGGATAATTTTCAAGTTTCCATAGCGGATGAAGTGAGTTGTGGAGATGAAGATTATTTCTATGATTTCTATGTCCCGTTCGGTGATTTAACAACAGAATTTGGGATTACGGTAGATAGTGAGCTTCAATTCGTAGTGGTAACTAATATTTCAGGAACCTGCGCTATGGCAGGTAAGATTTCTGACATTGGCGGAGTGGACGATACGCAATATGATGGCTGTTTATCATGTGCTTTTGAAGATCTGGCCTCTAATCAATGCCCGGTTCCCTTCAGCAGCTTGACAGCAGGAGGAACTGGTTTTGCATCAGGATCAACGCCCGAACCAGAGCTTGATATTCCACTTAAGCAGGGGGATGATATTATCAATGGGTTGGCTGATCCCGCTTCTGATATTTACATAGATGTATTCACCTCTTCCTCCGTTCTTATCGAGGCATTAAGTACGTCCGTTAATACTGATAGCTCATGGAGTTTAAATCTATCCGCTCCATTGAATCAGGGAGATTCCGTTGTGGCTGTTGCTATAATACCCGGCAATTGTGACTCTCAGGCCTCCGGATCTCAAGTGAGCTTTGCGGTGGTTGTATTAAATACCATTCCTTTCATTAATGGCACAGGCGCGGACTTGAGCTATAGCGAAAACGATGGCCAAGTACCTGTCGACCCTGCTGTTACTGCCGGAGATGATGAAGATTTGGATTTTGAGGGAGCAACAATCTCAATAAGTTCCGGTTTCGAATCCGGAGAAGATGCATTGACCTTTACCGATCAACTGGGCATTACAGGAGGCTATAATTCCGGAACAGGTGTTTTAACACTATCGGGTGAAGCATCAATAAATGATTACAATACTGCTTTACAAAGCATTTCATATATAAATAACAGTGAAGACCCCATTGAATCTGCTCGCACAGTCGAGTTCATAATCAACGATGGTTCGGAAGATAGTGCTCCTTTTACTCGTGATATAATTGTTTCAAAAGTAAATGACCCTCCTGTTTTGAGTGGAACTCCCGGATCTACAGAATACACAACTGAAACTCCTGCTTTTGTCGTTAATTCAACCTTTTCTATTGCTGATGTTGACAATACCCAGATTCCTTCTGCCACTGTTCTCATCGTGCAATCAAGCTCAAATACATTCGTTGATGGTGATGAATTAACATTTTCTGCACCCGCTGGCATTGCTGGCTCATATAATAGCTCAACCGGTGTATTAAGTTTTACCGGCTCAGCTTCTCTCGCAGATTATGCTGCTGCTATCAATAGTGTCTCATATGAATATAATCCTCCGGGTGCCGCAAATGAAAGTACCAGAAGGATCACTTTTAATGTATCAGATGGTACTGCTAACAGTAACTTCATTAATCATTTTATCACTTTTAATCCAACCACAAATTTTCCTCCGGAAGTCATCGAAGTAAATGGAGAGCCTGTTGTAGGAGCAGTTGACGTAACCACCAATGAAGACTCCTCAGTAGAAGTTTGCTTAACGGTAAATGACCCTGACGGGGACTTGATAACCGTAAACATCACAACACCGCCCATTAATGGAACAACGGGAGCTATCGTTGAGTCAGATGGTACATTTTGCTTTGATTACACGCCGGATGCTGACTTTGATGGAACAGAAACCATCACACTAGAAGCCTGTGATGCACTCGGTGAGTGTAGCACCACAGATGTAACCATTAATATTGATGTCTTGCCGATCAATGACCCTCCTATCATAGCCCCATCTGCAGAAACTGTTAATGAAAAAACAACGACACAACTTTGCATTGATCCGGGAAATATTACGGATATAGAGGGGGATTCTCACGTATTTTCTTCAGGGACCTCTGCTAATGGTGGAACAGTGGCTGATGGTACAGCCAATGACTTATGCTTTAATTATACTCCACCAACCGGTTTTATTGGATCAGATGAGGTTGAGGTAACCATCTGTGATAGTGGTGATCCTTCGGTCTGCTCCACAACAACGATAGATGTTGATGTTTTAAGCGTTAATGACAGTCCGGTAATATTGGTGAACAGCGTTAGCTCCGAAACCATGACAGTTCAATCATTTGAAGATTCTGTTAAAGTTTTCTGCTTTGCGGTTATCGATGTGGATGGAGATAATGTCAATACGCTTTCTATCAATAAAATTTCAGGAAATGGAACGCTGATTGCTGATGCTACAGAGTTTTGTTATGAATACACTCCTGTTCCTGACGAAAACGGAATCCCTTCCGTGTGGGAAATAACGATTGAAGATGATGGTACTGGAAACTTAACCGATGTGGTGACAGTAACTATAAACCTGGCTGCTGTCAATGATTTCCCAACATTAGATGCTATTCCTGATCCGGCATCCATCGATGAGGATGCCTCTGAACAATCGGTAAATCTGGCCGGGATAACCGCTGGTGGTGGTGAGTCACAAACACTTGCAATATCAGCAACCTCCAGTAACACCTCATTGATCCCTGATCCAACGGTCACATATACCAGTGCTAACACATCGGGATCGCTAGCCTATACACCTGTGGCTGATCAATATGGTACCGCAACCATTACTGTAACTGCTGATGATGGACAGACAGATAATAACACAATTACACAAACATTTACAGTAGAAGTTTCGCCTGTGAATGACCCTCCGGTTATTGATGATGTAGTTTATGAGGTTGATGAGGAAGTCTCTACACAGGTGTGTGTATCAGTCTCAGATATTGAAAACGATCCTCACATGCTCAGTTCAGCGGTTATAACTTCAGATAACGCCACAATTACAGACGCTACAGCGGGCGATTTGTGTTTTGTCTATACTGGCAATGTTGATTTCGTTGGACAAGATGTGGTAGAAATAACCGTTTGCGATTCCAATGATGGATCTGTTTGCACCACCTCTACAATAACCATTGATGTTATAGATGTTAATGAACCTCCGGAAATTATCATCAACACCTTGCCTACATCCAGCTACTCAATAAATGGATCAGAGGATGTTCCGATTGAATTTAGCTTTGAAGTAACAGATCCAGAAGGTGACATAGTATCAACAACAGGCTTGAATAGCATCAGTGGAAATGGCACTCTGACTGAAATTGGAACCTTTACTTATGAGTTCACTCCTGATGAAAATTATTTCGGAAATTCCTTATGGGAAATAGAAATTTGCGATGACGGTAATCCTCAATTATGTGGTAAACTTCAGTTAACAATCATCATTGACCCGGTTAACGATGCTCCTGTTGCTACCACTGATACGCTATATGTGATACGCAAAGAGCGAGGCACTATCAATGTACTGGATAATGATATCGACATTGAAAATGACCCGTTATCACTGGAGCTGGTTCTTCAGGAAAATCCAACCGGAGGCACTGTCGATATTTCAGCAAGTGGAGAAATAACCTATACTTCTGATGTGACATTCCGTGGTGAAGATAAGCTAGTGTACACCATTACTGATGGCGGTTCACCGCCAGAATCAACTACAGGAACATTGATCATCATGGTAGACGACAACCCATTTACAGTCTATCAAACCATCTCACCCAATGGAGACGGCATGAATGACTACTGGCATATAGAGGGAATTGATTATTATCCAAATAATTCCGTTCGGATTTATGATAGGTACAATAACCTTGTCTTTGAAATGGATGGGTATAATAATTCAGACCGAGCCTGGATTGGACGTTCAAATCGGAATGGAACAAAACTACTACCGGAAGGCACCTACTTTTATCGCATCACCGCTGGCGAAAAAGGTGCTTTTGGTGGGTTTGTCGTACTTAGAGGCACAGGTAACTAATGAGAAAAACACTACTCGCCTTCGCTTTTCTTGCGTGTGGATACATAGCTGTTGCTCAACAGACAGCCAGTTTTGCACAATACATGTTCAATCCTCTTGCAATCAATCCTGCATATGCAGGTTCGCACAATCTCATTAGTGCGTCATTTATTACACGGTTTCAAAACATTGGGTTAGAAGGTGCTCCAAGCACGCAAACCTTCTCCATCCATTCGCCTTTATGGCAAAAGAATATCGCAGCAGGCGCACTTTTTATCCGGGATAAAATCGGTGTGATTAACAACACCGGTGCGCATTTTGCCGGAACATACCGTATTTTCTTCGACGAAGAGGGAGAGCATTCAATCGCGTTTGGAATGCAATTCGGGATGATCAATTACCGGGCTGATTACACTAGTCTGACAAGTCTTTCACCCGATGACCCGTACTTCAATACCAATGTTCAGCAATCCAGACCAAATATCGGATCTGGTTTTTTCTACAGAAATAAGAATTATTTCGCCGGCATTTCCATGCCGCACATGATGAATAATGTATTTGACAGAGGAGATAATTTTAGCACTGTTTTTCAGTCCATACCATTTCTAGTGCACGGGGGATATGTCTACACGATCAACCCTGTACTAAGAATCAAGCCCAATTTTCTTTTTAAAGTAACCGACGGATCCATTTCTGATATTGATCTGAACTGCAGTGTCCAGTTTGACGACTTACTCTGGGTTGGAGCATCTTATCGATTTCCAGGGGTTAACCTGCTCACTGAAATACGTCTGACTGATCAACTGCTCTTAGGATATGCATATGCCCTCGAAAAGGGCGAGTTGAGAGAGGTGGGAATCGGAACCCATGAAATACTACTCAACTTTAGATTTAAGTTCACTAAATACCGTCTGGTAAGTCCAAGATATTTCTAAAAAATGAAGAGATACGCTATTCATACCATCCTTCTTTTCAGCTTTCTGAGTGCATTTAGTCAAAGCAAAAGTGTGCTGGACCTCTTCCGGGGAGACCGGCTGGTGGCAAATCAATATTATGATCAAATGGATTATAGAAATGCCATTCATTTCTATGAAAAAGTGTTGGATAAGCAACCCGATGATGTCGAGTCTGAATATAAAATTGCAAAAAGCTACCTATACCTGAATGAACCTAATAACTCGGAAGTATGGCTGAGATCATTAATGAATGATACTGAGGCTACCCTTGAAATGAAAATCTTCTATGCAGAGGTCTTGCGCAGAAATGGAAAAATAGAACAGGCAAAAGAATGGTATGGAAAGATTCTGAATGAAGAAAATAATCCTGAAATTGAGTCAAAGCTCAATTTCCTAAACAACATCGACTTCTACCGTCGTGACTCAGCATATACCATACAGAACCTTGCTATAAACTCTGATCAGTCGGATTTTGCCTATCAGCCTTATAGGAATAGAATGATATTTCTCTCGGCAAGGCAAACAGAAAGATATGTAAAACATCAACCTGCCAATGCTATCAATGAAGATGAAGGTATGCTGAGATACTTCATTTATGATAGCAGTCAAACGTATCACCTAGTATATGACGAAGAAGTAAAGCCCTATTATCATGATGGGCCACTTTCCTTTTACGATGAAAATAATCGTGTTGCTTTTACTAGAAACAACCTGAAAGATGCATCGAATACTAACAAGGGAGTGAGTAAAGTAAACCTGAAAATATTTTTTGCTGATTGTCCTTCTGATCAATGGGGAAACATTGAAGCATTTGAACATAATAGCAATAACTACTCAGTAGGTCACCCAACCCTGTCGTCCGATGGGTCTATTATGTTTTTCTCCTCAAATATGCCCGGTGGATTTGGTGGTCCTGATTTGTACGCCACCTTTAGGGATGGAAACAAATGGTCTGCGCCTGTAAACCTGGGGCCACAGATAAATACTTCAGGCGAAGAATTATTCCCAGTTCTTTATAATGATACGACCCTTTATTACTCCTCCTCGGGATTAGGTGGTTTTGGTGGACTGGATATTTTCGAAGCAAGCTTTAGAGAAAACCGTGTGTATAACCCACGGAATATGGGTACCCCAATCAACTCGATTGCGGATGATTTTTCTATATACATGGATCCCTCTGGAAGGAAGGGATACTTCTCCTCCAACCGGGAGGGGGGTAAAGGACTTGATGACATTTACCAATTTTCTACCGTTATGTATACCGGGGTAGTGCAGGTTGTTACCAAACAAAATGGCAATCCGATCTCCGGGGCTTTTGTGAAAGTTGAATCTGCATCTGATGATGATTCCTGGTCTTCCCTGACCAATGAGGGAGGCGGTTTTCAGATCAATGTACCATATGATCAGGATTATTATGTGACCGTGAGCAAAGAAGGTCATTCCGATCTGTATAAAGAGCCATTTTCCACCAAAGGCTCTCGGATCAACTATGATACACTCGTACTCAGCCTTTGGGAGCATGATCTTTATGCCAAAGGGAAGTTGTATAGCAATGAAACCCAACAGCTTATTCAGGATGTGACAGTGGTGTTAGAAAATCTTGACAATGGAATTAAAGATTCAGTTGTGACCGCTGATGACGGAACGTACTCGTTTGTTTTGGTACCGGACAATAGATATAAAATTACAGCAAGACATGAAGGCTTTTTACCTGATGGCTTCTCTATCAATACCACAGATATTTATGATGGTGACCTGCTAAATGATATCGTTCTTGAAGAGGTTTATGTGGACAAAGTGGTCACCTACTTTGGATTCAACGAAACACAGATAGCTGATTCTGCATATACTCACCTCAATGAGATCGTTAGCACTCTAAAACGATTTCCAAAATCCATTCTAAACATTGCAGCCCATGCTGATTCCAGAGGCTCGGAAACGTACAATAAACGATTATCTGAAGGCAGGCTCAAGGAATTGGTTCAATATTTTAATCGTAAGGGGATTGCGAAGAAACGCATTCAGGGAATCGCTTTTGGTGAAGAACTGCCTCTAAATAAGTGTAGTAGTGGTGTAGAATGTGAAGAGGAAGACTATGCCAAAAACAGACGTGCCGAGCTAAAAGTACAAATGCATGCCTATCATTGATTGGTCATGTTTGCATGACCTACTATGCAACCATTTCCATGCGCGTATACTTCTCCTTATAAGCCACGGGTGTCATGCCGGTAATTCGTTTAAAGATTTCACGAAAAGCCTTTGTGTCACTGTAGCCCACTCCGAACATAACTTGTGATACGGTTTTCACCCCTTTCTCAAGCTCTGTTTTTGCAGCTTCGATTCTTACACGCTGGATATATTCAAAGATCGTATTCGTAGTAGAACTTTTGAACCTTCGCTCAAATGTACGCCTTCCCACTCCTATCTCTTCACATAGACTATTTACAGATATCTTATCCTTGAAATGGGTTTCGATATATTCCTGTGCTTTCAATACCTCATCATCCTCATGCGACTTCTGACCGGAAAACATGGCGAACGGTGATTGACTGGTTCTGTCCACGTCAATCATATATGCTTTAGCTGCTGCAATGGCTATTCCACGTCCTGCATATCTTTCAATTAGATAAATAAGCAAATTGGTAAACGCCAAAGCGCCTCCACTGGTAAATATCCGGTGTGACTCTGAAACGATTCGCTCATCCTCCAGAATTACATCCGGAAACATCTTTCGAAAATCTTCAGCTGATCCCCAGTGAGTTGAACACTTCTTACCGTTGAGAATGCCCATTGCTCCAAGAAAGAAAGATCCCACACACATGCTTACCAGATCTGCCCCACTCAGGTATTGCTTTTCCACCCATGGGACCAGCGCCGTATTTTGTTTTATAAGTTCCCTTGGTTCGCCAAACATGGCGGGAATAATCACAACATCCGTTCGATCAATATCATTAATATGGCAGTCCGTTTTGATCGTATATAAGCCTCCAACCACATGAGCTTCTTTCGATAATCCTACGATCTTAACATCAAATAAAGGAGAAGGTGAATTGTCATTTACCCATTCAAACAACTGTCTTGTGAGGTCCAGATTTGTTACGCTAAATTCTCCGTTTGGAACAACAAGTGATATATGTTTCATCTCTTATTTAATTAAAATCTTCTCTTTTTCCATTAATAATAACCCACCTCTAAATCTCCGAAACGTCGGACCGCTCCAAAGAGGAGACTTCAGCACTAGCACCTTTCTTGAGCAAATTGAGATTGGGTACGTTACAAAAAAACATTTCGATCTCCACCTCCTTAAATGCACCTAATCTCCTTAGAAAGGATACTTTCCACAGCACTAACTCCCCTCCTCGGAGGGGTCAGGGGTGGGTTCATTTCAAAAACTAAATTAGCTAAATGTCATGTCGGGATCAACCCCTCAGTTTGCCGTAATTACACTTCAAGAAAGGCGATTTGCGTATCTAGCTTTGAAGAAAGAAAATAAAAACTATCACTATGGAACAAGAACTATGGATAAACCTACCGGTAAAAGATTTAGAGAAAAGCCGTGCTTTTTTCACGTCACTGGGTTTTGAGTCTACGAGAGACTCACCCGGGATGATTGGCTATGTCATTGGAAAGGTACCAGTAATGATGGTAGAAGAAGCTCAATTGCAGCAGTACACCCAACACAAAATATCAGATACCTCCAAGGGAAGTGAATTTCTGATCTCGGTGAGTGCACCTAATCGCAGCTATGTAGATGAGATCACTGAGAAAATCAAAAATGCGGGAGGAAATGTTTATTCAGAGCCACAGGAAATACAAGGCTGGATGTACGGTATGGCCATGGTAGATCCGGACGGTCATCGGTGGAATATCATCTATATGGACTGGGAAAACATGCCAAAATAAAGCACCTTAATTGACCGTGCGCATTAGAATCAATATTAACTAGAAGTCATGCTTAAAGACACTACCATATTTAGTTCATTTACTACGGACGATATTCCGGCCTCAAAGGAATTTTATGAGGATATTTTAAACCTCAATGTGGTCGTCAATGAAATGGGAATTCTGGAAATAACCGTTGGAAATACACAGTTTGTCATTTACCCAAAAGACGATCATGCACCTGCAAAGTTTACCGTGCTCAATTTTTGGGTAGACAACATTAAGAATGCTGTGAAGGAATTGACCGATAAAGGAGTCAAGTTCGAACAATACAATGATCCAATTAAAACAGATGAGCAAGGAATCTTTTGGGGCGCACCCGGACCAAAGATTGCCTGGTTTAAGGATAACGCTGGTAATATTTTATCCTTAATCGACGAATAATTTTTTTTCACTAAATATTTAATAAAATGTCAAAACAACTATATGTAAACCTTCCGATCAAGGATCTGGAACGTTCCAAAACTTTTTTTTCGAAACTCGGCTTTACGTTCAATGAGCAGTTTTCGGATGAGACATCCACTTCAATGATTGTGGATGAAGGCATCATCTTTATGCTTTTGGAAACTGAGCGATTTCAATCTTTCATTCCACATAAAGAGGTGGCGGACACATCCAAAGCTTGCGGGGCAATCAATGCTATTCAGTTGGAAAGTAAAGATGAGGTCAATGATATGATTGGAAAAGCGGTAAATGCTGGTGCAAATGAATATAAAGAAGCTGAAGATCACGGTTTCATGTATGGCAGAAGTATCGAAGATCCGGATGGAAACTGCTGGGAGTTTTTCTGGATGGATCCAAGTCAGATGCCTGCTTAACATCATATCACAATCATAAAAACGTATTACTATGAAAAATAAAATCCTATTTGTAATCTGCCTGCTGTTTGGGCTTATGTTCATTAATGCAGGCCTGAATAAGTTCTTTAATTATATGCCTATGCCTGATGAAATGCCCGAACAGGCGATGAACATGTTTACAGCTATGATGGAGATTACCTGGTTGATGCCTCTACTTGCCATATTCGAAATCATTGGTGGGGTGCTTTTCATCCTACCTCGTTTTCGGGCACTAGGAGCGGTCATCATTACTCCCATCATGTTTGGAATCCTTGCCCATCATTTCACTCTTGGGATGGGACTACCCATTCCTTTGATTATGGGTGCTATTCTGGTATGGGTCATCATTGAAAACAAAGAGAAGTATTTACCAATGATCAAGTAATGCTATGACGAAAATTACGATTAAAGCAGATTGTGGCAATTCACCTAAGAAAGAGTTTCTGAAGGATTTCAATGTTGCCTTTGCTACCGGAAATGCGGAATTCATTATTGATAATGTGAGTGACGATATCCGCTGGTATATGTATGGAGACAGGGAATTTGAAGGCAAAGCAGATTTTGCCAAAGAAATCAATATCATGAAAGATTATGTCGCGGATGAAGTAATTGTGCATTCTATCGTGACTCATGGTGCAGAAGCTGCTTTGAACGGAGAAATAAAAATGAGTGGTAAAACGTATGCTTTCTGCGACATGTATCAATTCACCAGTGCCGGCTCTAATACCATTAAGGAAATGAGATCGTACGTTATACCAACCAGCTAATTCTTTTATGTGACTCTACTGGAGTCTCTATTAAATCAAAAAGAGGGTGTCCCAAAAGGCCATTATAGTAATCGAGACCAAATAATATTCTTTATATAGGGATGCTTTTTATTTAAACACCCCTATAATCCCCTCAAGGGGATAATTCCCCCTTCGAAGGAGGTGAGGGGGATGTAAGGTTTGACGATTTACAAAATAATATTTGCTCAAATTTTGAGCTGCTAGCCTTTTGAGACTCCCCCATTCACTAAGAAATAAACTACTAAGGTTTGCTCCTTTTCTTAAAGTTTTAAAAAAGAGTGACCCATCACTGAGCCACCCTTACTAACCACCAAAAAACACATATCTATTTCACCCACGGAATGAGCGAAAGCAACTCCTGCTTGTTATTTCTACTTATCGGGATGTGTGTATCATTGATCTGCACGTGAGAAGATGACAGGTGATCAATCTTATCCAGTCGGATGATGTATGATTTATGAACCCGATAAAAATCTGAAGAAGGAAGGACCTTCTGAAGGTTTTTCATGGTGATATGTACGGTGTGGCTTTTCTCCTTACACTTCACTTTCATGTAATCTCCATATCCCTTGATGTACTCGATGCTCTTCAATGAAATCCGCTGAATCTGCTTACCGACATTCAGGAAAATGCTCCCTTCAAATTGATCTATCCGATCTTTTATGTTTGGTGTTTCTGTTTTTAGCACTTGCATGGTGGTAGTCATTTAAGTTCTTATTTATGTTTTTTAGTATTTGGTTAAAATTTGGATGAGTATGTTATGAGGGGCTACCTCATCCCCACCGAAGTAGGGAAATAGCATGTAGTAAAGTCCTTTGCTACAGGTTGCCTCCCTTTTTATCCGTACAGGATCGTATCCCTGCAGATAGAAGACATAGTGATCATCAGTGATCTGTAGTTGGTAACTGGTTGGTTCATCCAGCTCCACATCGCCGATATACTCAGTGATTCGCTCCCCATTTACATAGGCATAAGCATGAATCTCGAGTTTGCCAGCCAGCCACCGCCAACCGAAACGAGCACTGTTTTCATGGTGCATCGAATTGCAATCCGAAAAACCCATGAGCTTATTAATGTCATGCTGATTTTCCGTGGTGACTGTTTCATAGATGGCCGACTGATCAAAAATGGCAGTGAAATTCAGCGTCTTCGACTGTAGCGATTGCATCTTCCACCCATTATCATGCTTGCCTGCTGGAATGATGAAGTTCTCATAGGGATCTTCCAGGGCTGGTTCGCAGGCAAACAACATGATCGCCAGGGCTACTATCAATGATCTCACGAGTGTATTCAGTAATCTTTTCATGACTATTTCTTACAGGTGAACCAATAGTTTGATACCGGCAGAAGACTCCCTGGCACGGATGCCGGCTGTGATAGCTGCTGAGAATGTATCTGTGATTTTGATCTCTGTCTCTACCTCCGGGATGAGCACGAAGAAGTCTTCATTTACAAACCCGGCTTTTGGTGTGAGGAAGAATCGCATGTTTCCACACCTAGTCAATGGTATAATGGTCTCGATTCCATAAAAAGGATACTTCTCATCTACTCCCTCCATCGTCGATTTCAGATTCGACTGATGTACCAGCCCAATCCCCAATCCTTTGTTCGTCTGTACCCTCAGACCAAACCCCTTCTGTAAACCCATCACTGTATTTTGGAGGTATGCTTGCCCGGTCAATGATTGAGCGTTGCTACAGACCTTCACACAGGTAATCAAAATCAAGAGTATAATTAGCTTTTTCATGGTTTTCAGTGGTTTATGGAGTGGGGCTATGCTTCGGTTATCTGAAACTTGAAGTCGCACATTCCGGCCATATCCAACCCTGCTTCCAGCATCGCGTCATCATTGTACTCAGCTGCACAGCTCCAATAGATCTTCACTGACTTCCCTTTTTTGTGCGCCTCATTCAGGCGTCTGATGATCTTAAAAAGGTATGTGGCCGATGAAGTGTTGAATAGCTCCAGTTTGAAATAGATATTCAGTTCTTCATTTCTCTTCAGATGCAGCTCAATATCCGACATCATCTGACAGTATTTGATCCACGCATCGTCCGTGATGCTCCAGCCTGTGGCAAGGATCAGGTTCAGTGTTTCCAGGTAGCGAACAGTGAATACTTTCGGATCACTTTTTACTACTCTGAGGGGGGATACTTCTCCCTGACAATTGTGCTGTATCATTTGAGCGTTCATTTTATTATGAGTTATAGGGTCTTTTAAATTGGATTTAGAATGAAAGGGCAACAGATGCCTGAAGAGTAGGACGGAAAGCCCGGGAGCCCACACCTAGTCCTAATCTGAAGTGCTTAATAGGCTTATAGTCTGCCAACACTGATGGCGTGATCACGAAGTTTTCTCCGTTGGACATCCCGGTACGTACATTGGCTTTCACTACAAATTGTTCTCGTGCCACGATTGGCACTGCGAAGTATATACCTGCAAAATCCTTTTCATACTGATGTGGAAGTGATTCCAGTTCTTCTTCGCTCATCATAAAGGATTCCATCAAAGAAGCTTCCTGAAAGAATGCTCCATATTCCCATTGATACTTGTTTTCAAACCCGATGGCGGTTCCGGTCTTCGGACTCATGTGAGTCTTTTCTACATAGGTTCTTACGATTACATTTTGCGCAGATGCTGTTCCTAGAACGACGGCAAAAAGAAGCGGTAATAACAGTTGCTTTTTCATTTTCTTATGTGTTTTTGTTTGTTTGATAGTTCAAAAGTCAGAAAATGAGCAGCCGGAATTGAGAGGGATTTTCGGGTTTAGAAAGATTCAGAAATACCCGCAAAAAAGTGTGTGAGATGCGTATGTGGGAAGCTCGTATGGTTTTGCGTGAATCACGCATCAGGGATATACGGAGGGTGGAGTAAGGGATTTTGGGAGGTCCTTGAGGACATAAAATAACCGATCTGGTGTTGAGTGATTATTTTTAAAGGACCTCATCCCCTGGCCCCTTGTCTTAGTAGTATGATTATTTTAAGCACCTCATCCCCTGGCCCCTTCTCCTGTCAGGAGAAAGGGAAGGTTCCCTCTCCTTGAGGAGCGGTCCGACGTTGCGAAGGGACGGGGGATGAATTTTGTCAGGTAACTACTGAGCATTTGTTATCGGACTTATTTCAAATGAAAACTCTGAGCTAAAAATACCAACTCCATTCCGTGCGTCATGCTGAACTTGTTTCAACATCTATCACTATTAGAAGTAAGGATTCATGTATCATAGACCCTGAAACAAGTTCAGGGTGGCTTCTTTTTTTATATAAAAGTGGCCACCTCTTAATCCAGATCACCAGCAGCTCCTCTAATATCCTCCTCTGTAAACCAATCAGCTGCTAAATCCTTAAGATCAGAATTGTGCT
The DNA here is from genome assembly GCF_965221965.1 of Ekhidna sp. Taxonomy (GTDB): domain Bacteria; phylum Bacteroidota; class Bacteroidia; order Cytophagales; family Cyclobacteriaceae; genus Ekhidna. The sequence goes on along the minus strand of NZ_OZ244926.1, from coordinate 830,678 downwards.
CTCTTATGAGGTTCCACTTCCAATCCTTATGCCAGTTCTTCAGTTGATTTTCTCTCTCGATTGCCGATCGCATGTTCGGGCATTTTTCAAAATGCATTAAGTACCTAAGTTTATATTTACTTGTATGCAAAGAACCTATGCCTGCCTTGTGCTCAAGGACTCTTCTTTCTATATCATTGGTTGAGCCAATGTATAATGAGGTTCTTTTATGGTTTGATAGGATGTAAGTATATCCATATTTCATTTTCATCCGAAATTTAGTTAGACCCTGAAACAAGTTCAGGGTGACTATCGGGTTTTGTTCAGGGTGATTATCAGGTTTTGTTCAGGGTGGCAAGTGGGTTTTGTTCAGGGTTACCACTGATTATAATTAGCGGAAACAATAATAGAAAAGCCATGCTGAACTTGTTTCAGCATCTATCACTATTAGAAGTATGGATTCATGTATCTCATAGACCCTGAAACGAGTTCAGGGTGACATCTTAGTTTGACTGGTAAAAAATATTTTTATGTCATGCTGAGACTGGCCGCCCGCACTTGTTTCAGCATCTACACACTAGAAACAGATCCTGAAATAGAATTCAGGTATAATACATGATTCAAAAATCCATCCCCCACCTCCATTCCGTAAGTATTTCATCTTTTCACTAACCGTGATAAAGGTGTTTTTAATGATAGCCGGCCCGTGAGAGCGGGTCGGATTTAATAGTTGGTTGTGATACTTTAGTAGTGAGTAGAGGCCGGCTCTGAGAAGAGTCGGCTTTACTTTTTTCCTGTCGCCTGCTCAAAAGACTGATCATAATCATCTCTCACGGTCCCGAATAAGCGATCCCAAATGAGCGTATAAAGGCCATAGTTTCCATGAAACCGGGCATGGTGCTGATTATGTGCCACGGAGGTATTTACATACCGTCCAATCCTGGTTTTATTAAACCCTTTTGGGAACAGCTCATATCCCAGGTGACCATACACATTATAGATGATCTGAAAGATCATGAACAGCATGATGATGAATGCATGCGTGGGAACGGTAAAGGCCAAAATCAAAATAATGGCTGCCTCAATAAAAGCCTCCAAAGGATGGAAAGCATAGGCTGTCCATGGTGACGGATTGGTAGAAAGGTGATGGACCTTATGAACCCGCTTGAACAATGCGGGATGATGCATCAAGCGATGGGCCCAATAGAAATAAAAGTCATGGATGAAAAACATGGGGATGACCGTGAGCAACCAGTACCAGACAGTCTTGTCACTCAGTGAATCGTATAGCAACGTGTAAGGCTTTAACACAAAGAATGTGAGCAACGCGATAATGGTAAAGAAAAAAACCGTCAGTAAAGAGTAGAGCAGGTCTCTCCAATAATCAGCAGTCCTGGGAAAGGTGGCTTGAATCCTTTTGATCAGGAATCTTTTCCGGAAAATGACATAGAATAGCAGAAAAGCCAACCCGGCAGCCAGCAAATAGCGAATGCCGATATTGAAGTATACTTTCGGAAAAAGGTCCGTTAACTTTTCTAGCTCCATCACCCTTCTAATTTAACCTGAGTTCGGGATAAGACTTTTAAATTTTATTCAAAATGACCATATAGTCTCCTCTTAGAAGGAAAAGATTTCATATAAACCCACCCCTACCCCTCCAAAAGGAGGGGACTTTACGCTTTTTCCTTTTGATTTTACGTCGAACTACGGTTCATTCAATCCAGTGGGAAGCGAATTTGATGAGGCCATCAGGAATAAAAAAACCCACCGCTCTCGCGGCAGGTTCTCACCTAATCACTGCCTCTGAGTAGAGGCAACTCACTTACTACAAATTTCTTTTTAACTCATCAATTAAGCAACTGGCATTTTTACCATCACCTTGGTGCCCTCTCCTCTTCTCGAATCAATATTGATCAAACCATTGGACTTTTTGACCCTGTGGGTAATATTGATTAGACCATTTCCTTTGGTGGCGGTTAGTATATCGAATCCATTGCCATCGTCCTCTACAATCATATTCAGGATACTGCCTTCATGATTTATTGTAATAGTGAGATTCTTTGCCTGACTGTATTTTACTGCATTATTTACGGTCTCCTGTACTACACGAAATACCTGCCGCTTTACAAATTTTGAAATTGCTGACTCATCTATATTGCATTCAAAGTTTACATGCATTCCATCAGGCAGGCAGTCCGTTAATTTTTCCAGTGCATACTGCAATGAAATATCATCTATTTCTTTAAGGGAAATACCAGTGATCAAACGACCAAGATCATTGATCCCCTCGTGCAAAACATCTGTTGCTTTTGAGATTACGGAAGTACAATCATTGCATGACATAACTTTGCCCAGGTACATAGAGGCTGCATTGAGCTTTTGGCCCAGGTTATCATGCAATTCCCTGGCTATCTCGTTTTTGGATTCTTCATGATACTCCAGTCGGGAGATGTTTTCCTTAGATTCTTCAGTAATATCTACAATGATTCCATAAAACGTGTTGCCCGTCTCATCTCTGTAGTCAGGCCGAAAAAGGATTTCAAAATGCCCCTGATTTTTCTCATTGAGCATATATCGATGTTCCATCCTATATTCCAGCTTCGTTTCAATGCTATTATTGATCCCATCGAGAAAAATGGTACGATCCTCCTTCTTGATCAGCCGAACCAACCTGCTCAGGGATATCTGATTGGCATGCAATCCCAACATTTTCATGAGATTTTTAGAACACGTGACCAGATCCAAATCCACATCGTATTCAAAACTACCTGCCCGGGTCAACTCCTCGGTTTGATAGAGTACAAACTGCGACTTTTCCATTATAGCAATGGCATTTTTACTTTTTGTTATATCTCGTGCCTGACCCAGTATTCCGGCTATTGTTCCATTGGTGAAAATGGGATTTTTTGTCACCTCCAGCCATACCCTCTCACCCTTTTCATTGAGGTAATTCAGCTCGTAATTTGACGATACTCCTTTATCCAAAATAAACCTGTCATCCCTTATCGACTTTTCACTAGCGTGTATCCAGTTGAGCTCTTCATCTGATCTACCAATTAGCTCAGCCTCACTTCTTTCATATAGCCTGCAGAAAGCAGCATTGACTCGTCGATACCTCCCCTCTGTATCTTTAATAAACACCGGGTTTTCCAAACTATCAAACAGCGTATCGAACATTTGAGACGTCTCTTCATACATCCTTTCACATTCGGCAGATCGGTTTTTTAGTTCTTGGTGAGCAAGAGATTTTTTAATTATGTGTGGCAAGATTTTCAAACACGATTTTTTCACAAATTCCTGAGCTCCTGCTTCCAGCAGCTCATATCCCATCTCCTCACTTATCGAACCGGACACGATAATGATTGGAATATCTGTATGCTTACGGATGTATTGCACAGAGCGAAGACCATCATAATCGGTGAGATTATAGTCACAGAGAACCAAATCATAATGAGTCAACTCTTCTGATTTCAGTTCATCCTCCGTATCAATGATCCGCATCGTATAATTAATGCCACTTTTTGATAACATTCCCTGCGCCAGTAGTACATCATCGGGATTGTCCTCCAGCATTAGTATCCTGATCTCGCATGTCCTTTCGCCTTCCATATTCATTTCCATTTCTAGTTGTGTCTTATTTAAAGTGATTAAATAGGACTGTGGTGATTGTTTCCAAGCTTCCTGAGCCAATCCTTCGCTTTAATGATGGATTGAAATACTCTGGCGGGGTAATCCAGCTTGTTCAGTCGAATGTGCTGCTTTAAAAAAATTAGATCAGCAAGCGTGTCTACAACATAAACCTCCGCCGATCGATAGGCGTTAAGTTTATTACTTTGTCCCCAGGTTTTTAATGCATCAAAGCTGAATACACTTTCGGATGATGTGAGGTCTATTAAAAAAGGAATCCTCAGATTATCATCCAAAAAATGATCCAGTGCCTCAATATGCTCCCTGATCATTCGGCTGTCTATCATCGGACAACCATTGGGAATAAAGAATGCAGAATGCACACAAGAATCTTCAATCCAATGTGTGCCTGTCTTTAGCTCGATTTGATTTTTTGAAACTGTCACGAAAAACCCATTCCCAATGGACGTGCCAGTTATTCATAATTAGAAAAATAAGGGTGTAACTACCTGTTAATCAATGGCATTAAATATCAATAAGTAAAATACTTAATCGAAAATAATCGCGGATATCCGTGGGGCAAAAGCGTTATAAACAGTAAGCCACGGTATTTCGTGGGTCATTAATCGGGTCGTTTTATGTCAAACTTCCTCATCTTATCCCTAAGTGTGCTCGGCTTGATCTTTAGTTGATGAGCGGCTCCATTCTTACCTTCTATCTTCCAATGACATTCTTTCAGAACTTTACGGATGTGATTTTCCTGAACTACCTCCAGCGAATTGTCATGTGTCCATTGATCCCCGTTGGATGAATCATCCTCTACCTCAGGCAGCTGAAGCTTTTCTCCTTCCGTTAAAATAATTGCTCGTTCCATTGTATTTTCCAGTTCACGGACATTTCCCGGCCATGTATAATTTCTCAGGTAATCCATCACAGACTTTGGAATGGATTTCACCTCTTTGCTATGCTTGACATTGTATTTGGAAATAAAATGCTCAACCAGAATTGGGATATCATCCGGTCGTGAGCGTAATGGTGGAATCTCAATAGGGAAAACATTCAGGCGGAAATACAGATCCTCCCGAAACTTTCCGTCTTTTATTGCTTGCTCAAGGTTTTTATTGGTAGCTGTGATTATTCGGACATTAATTTTTTTTGAAGAAGTACTTCCAAGCCTCTCGACCTCTCCTTCTTGCAGCACCCGCAAAATTTTCACTTGCAAATCCAATGGCATATCACCAATTTCATCGAGAAAGATGGAACCTCCATCCGCCAACTCAAATTTCCCGGGCTTTTCTCCTACAGCTCCGGTAAAGGCTCCCTTCTCATGTCCAAAAAGCTCGCTTTCTATGAGATCTCTGGGTATGGCAGCCGTATTTACCTTGATCATTGGCTTTTCTGATCGCTTGCTGACATTGTGAATAGCCCGAGCTATCAATTCCTTTCCCGTTCCTGTTTCACCGGTTATCAATACGGTTGCATCTGTCTTAGCCACCTGCTCCACACTGTTCAGTATTTTACGAAACGCCTCACTCCTGAAGACCATATTTTCAAAATCATGCGCCTGCCTGATTTCTTCTTTCAGGTAGATGTTTTCCTGCTCTATTTCAGCTTTTAGTTTAGATAGCTCATCATATGCCTCCTCCAGTTCTATTTTAGCTAATTCTTGCTGGGTAATATCAGCCAGACGAATTAGAATGTGGGTGACCTTGCCATCCTGAATCAATGGACTCAACACTATTTCCGTAATCAATGTCCTTCCTTCCTTATCCAGTCGCTGAGTATAGGTGTTGCGCTCTTTTGTTTCGCACACTTTTTCATATTTTTCGTACCGCTTCCTGATTTCCTCATCACCAATATTAAGTAGGTCACGAAACAACCACTCAATGCTTTTACCTACTGCAAACTCGCGAGTAACCTTCTTGCCAAAAAAGGTGGATAATCTTAAAAATGAATCATTGACTTCTTCGATCACATAGTCCTTATCTGCCCTGATAAGCACTAGTATATCGGAGGTGACATTGAAAATATTATTGAGCTTTTTCTCCCTTTCAGCTATTTCCTTCTTCGATTCCTTTTCTTCGGTGACATCAATGGCCTGAACAAGGATATTATCAAATTCTCCACTAGCGTTTCGAATTAAGCTGTAATGGGATTTGGTGTAATGGGTTTTTCCATGTGGATCTTTAAACCGATCTTCGACCAAAAGTGGCTTCTTGCTCTTCTTCAGTTTTTCAATCTGATCCTTAACTTTTTGCTGAATTTCTTTATTCCCTTCCCATCCGGGCGAATTCCAGAAATATTTCCCGATGAATTCATCTTCCAACACCCCTTGCGTCTTAAGTGCCAGGTTATTGATATGCAAAATCTTTCCATCTAGATCCAGAAGCGCAGTAAATTGAAACTGCTGGTTAAAGACGTTTCGATAGCGCGCTTCACTGACTTTGAGTGCTTCTCTTGCTTTTACAATTTCAGTAATATCCCTACCTGTACTTTGAAATTCTACGATCGACCCACTATCATCAAAAATGGCACGATCTGTCCATTCCTGCCAGCCAGTAGATCCATCTGGCAAATAAACTCTATGGGATTTTTTTACAGTTGGATTGTCAGGAGTTAATGATTCAAGCTTTGCTATGACAGCTTTTTGATCTTTTTTGTCAATTAAATCATAAAAGCTGGAGCCAATTACTTCCTCTTCAGAAAGATTGAATTTTTCAAGGTAGGCTCGATTAGCAAACGTTCGAATCCCACCCTTTTTCCACCTCACAATCATTTCTTCCTGATCCTGCACTATTGATTTGAATAGCACCTCGCTTTGTTTAAGCTTCTGCTCAGATTCCCTTAATGCGGTGATATCCTGAGTAGTCCCCAACATGCGGATGACTTCTCCCTCTTTGTCACGGATCATTTTGCTATTTGCCAGCAGATGCTTGACTTTACCGTTTACATTAATACGGTATTCAATTTGGTGTCCATCGGGTCCTTCCGGAGTTAATGAATGCTCAAACTCCTTTCCCACCCGCTCTTGATCTTCCGGATGAATGATGCTAAAGAAATGGGCATTTAAATCTATGTTATCTGTGGGCTTGAGTTCAAAGATCTTGAATAATCCTTCGTCCCATGATAATTTATCTTCTTTCGGATACCAATCATACGTTCCAATGCTGGCCGACTCCAAGGTCAACCGGAGACGTTCTTCACTTTCTCGTGTAATCGCACTATTATCAAGTCGCTTATCAATGATGGTTCCCCTGACTAGCTGCCTATTATATGGCGGAAACCGAATCAGACGAACTTCGCAAGGAATCTCATTCCCATCTTTGTCTCTATGAATCCAATCGAAAACAGGATTGGCCCCAGCCAGCGCTTCCTGAATTACCTGACGACTATACGCCTCAGCTTCATGTCCATACACGTGTGACGGGCTTAGTTCATAAGGCTTTTTTTTGAGAATCTCTTTTTTGGAAAGCTGAAAAAAATCAAGTGCCAGATCATTGCAATCGACAAAGTGCCCACGATCCACATCAAGAATGACGACAGGTTTTTTTAGATCTTTTATAAATAGCTGGTGATCCATATAAAACAAATCCTCCTAATTAGAAGATTCTAATAAGTTAATTAAAATTTCAAAGATTAGAAAAAACGGCAGGCTAAACCAGATTTCGCTCAACTGCGTACATCACAAGGCCTGCTACATTCTTGCAACCTGTCTTTTCCAGAAGGTTTCTTTTGTGGGTTTCCACTGTACGAATACTGATGAATAACTTATCGGCAATTTCCTTATTGGTGTATTCATTGGTGATTAAAACCAACACCTCCTTTTCTCTTTCAGATAATTCTGTTTCAAGGGTCAATCGCTCCTTTGGTTTTCGTCCTGCGATGTTGCCTATGATTGTCTTATACACCTCTTCCGAATAATGATCCCCCCCATCAAGGATTTTTTTGATAGCCTCAACCAATTCGTCTTTGGTCGATTTCTTCAATACATAACCATTTGCACCCAGGGCAATCATCTTATTGATATAACCGGCCTCATTATACATGGATAGTACCAATACCTTTTGGTCAGGGTGATTTTCCCTGAGTGTCTTCATGAATTCTATGCCATCCATTTTGGGCATATTGATATCTGTAAGTATGATGTCATATTCATTATCCCTCAACAAATCCAGCGCCTCCAGGCCATTTTCAGCTTCGTCTTTTATGACAAACTCGTCATCGCCCTCGAAGTAAAACCGAATGCCGTCTCTGATAATTTGGTGATCATCCACTAATAGCAGCGTTCTCATTTTATTATTTTTTTAGCTAACCGGAACTTTTACTTTGATTCGTGTACCCTCTCCGATCTTAGAATCGATATCCACGAGTCCGTTGCTACGCCGAACCCGATGAATAATATTTTGAAGCCCATTACCCGTCAGCACTTTTTCCTTGGCAAAGCCTTTCCCATTGTCTTCAATATACAAACTTAAAACCCCTCCTTCCTGACGGAGGTTCATTTGAACATGAGTCGCCTCACTATACTTCAGAACATTGTTTAAAGCCTCCTGTGCGATACGGTAAATTTGTGCCTTTACAAAGGTAGAAAGCAACTTCTCGTCGATATTATATTCCCGACGAACAATCATCTCTTCAGGCATGTACCCGATAAGTTTGTCAATCGCATACCCTAAACTATGCTCTTCTATCTGCTTTACTGAAATATTATTGATTAAATAACCCAGATCATCGATGGATTCATGTGCCAGGTTCTTAACCTTGATCAAATCCTTGTTGTCAGGAAAACTGTCAGATATCTTGCTAATAAACATGGAGATAGCATTCATCTTCTGACCCAGGTTGTCATGCAGCTCTCGCGCAATCTCCTTTCGATCGCGCTCCTGCCTGTCTAGCTGGTAGATTTGGCTTTCATGCTCTGTAGTTACGTCTACGATGGTGCCATAAAAACGCGTACTGTTTGTGTCTTTATAATCCGGTCTTAACACAACTTTAAAATAGTAAATGGTTTCCTTTCCGTTGAAGGGAACACAGAAGCGATGTTCATTATGATACTCTTCATAGTTTTCAATAGCTGTTGTTATTCCTTCTACAAAAATGCTCCGATCTTCCTCTTTTACGAGATGAGTGAGTTTTCTAAAGGAAATGGTATCTCCTTCAATCTGTAATTTCAGAATATGCTTGAAGTTTGAGCTACAGCTAATCAGATCCAGATTTGAATCATACTCAAAGCTCCCCGAACGAGTTAATTTTTCCGCCTGGCTTAAGATAGACTTGGCTTTCATGGTCTCCTCAAGCAGTATTTTCTTTGTTGTTACATCTTGAAATTTGCCAACAATTCCAGTTACCTCATCATCGATAATCAGGGGTGTTTTTGTGGCTTCAAGCACCTTTCTTTGATTATCGATTGTCATTTCCAAATCATAGGTTACAGATTTTCCGGATAGCTTCACATATTCATCCTGCTCCATCGATTGCTCAGCAACTTTACCAGAGAATAATTCCGTATCAGTATGCCCTACTAACTCCGCTTCATGCATTTTGATGAATTCACAAAAGGCCTTATTCACTTTTAAATATCTTCCAGTAGCATCTTTTAAAAAGATTAAATCCTCAAAACTGTCAAAAATGGTATCCAGAATGAGGTTTTTTTCCAGAAGCTCTTTTTGAAATCGCTGCTTCTCACGCACTATTGAGGTCTCCCTAATGCCGCGCTCAACTGCAATCACAATCTTTTTCATGTTGGATTTTAAAACAAAATCATTCGCTCCTGCGCGTAATAAGTCTGCGGCCAACTCTTCACCTACAGTACCGGACAGAAGTATTATTGGAATAGCCAAATCAAACGATCTGATGTATTTAATGGCAGAGAGGCCATCATAGTCCGTGAGGTTATAATCTGAGATGATCACATCAAAATCCTGAAGACTCAACTTCAGGAACTCCTCTTTAGTGGATACACAAGAGAGATTATAATGCAGGTTTGATTTATTCAGTGTTAGTCTTAACAACTCTACATCATCCTCATTGTCTTCCAGGTATAGTATTGCTATCGGTTTCTTTTTATTTTCCATATCCCGCTCAAACTTATCAAAATCCTATTCCGGAGTTTTATTGATCATGACCCAATACATGCTTACTTCATTTGCCAAATTCATAAACTTATTGAAGTTTATGGGTTTCACGATATAACTGTTCACTCCCAGCTGATAACATTTTTCTAAATCCTGATTCTCGCGAGATGATGTCATGACTACTACCGGGATTGTCTTCAGTTCCTCATTTTTTTTGATCACTTCAAGCACTTCAATTCCACTTACCTTGGGTAGCTTCAAATCAAGTAGAATCAGCTTTGGTTTCTTGAGCAAATCACGCTCTGCATAACCCCCTTTTCTTAATAAATAATTCAATGCATCCTCACCATCTTTCAACCATACAATATCATTTACCACATTACTTTTTTTTAATGACCGCATGGTAAGCTCAGCATCATCAGCACTATCCTCTACCAGGATTATTTGAATTTCCCTGAGTTCAGTCATTCATTTGCTTTTTAAATTTTAGAAAAAAAGTTGCTCCACTACCTTCTTCACTTTGCGCCCATATCTCGCCATTATGCATACTCATTATTCTTTGGCAAAGAGCCAGACCTACTCCTGTGCCTTCAAATTCTTCATCTGAATGTAACCTTTGAAATACCATAAAAAGCTTGTCGGCATATTGCATATTAAACCCAACACCATTATCAACGACTTTAATCAGGTAAGAGTCATCAAACTCTTCTCCTATTATTTCGACTGAAGGTGATTCCTCCTTTGAGGAATATTTGACTGCATTTGATAAAAGATTCGCAAAAACCTGGTTGATCATCTCTTTATCCCCATGGATTTCAGGAAGATTCCTGACTTGAATGATTGATTTAGATTCAACAAACAGATTATTGATCAGGTCAGAAACTACCTGAGCAAGGTTTACATTTTTAAAGTTGGTTTCCTTACGATTCATCCGGCTAAATGCAAGAATATCATCGATCAGTTCACCCATTTTTCGACTGTTATAGGAAATCCGGTCTAAGTACCTGCTTGCCTCATCATCAAGTTTAGGTTTATAGTCTTCGAGAAGTGCTTCAGAAAAACCATTAATCGCTCTAAGCGGAGCTCTTAGATCATGAGAAATGTAATAACTGAATGATTCCAACTCCTGATTCACTGCTTTCAATTCCCGTGTCCTGGCATTCACCTCCTCCTCCAATTTTTCGTGAGATTTTTTCCGTTCAATTTCTAATTGTTTGCTGGCATCAATGTCCATTACATAGCCCCTAATACTAACAACTTCACCTCTTTCCACTTCCGTAATTCCAATGGCTTTTGTCCAAAGCTGTTTCCCATTGGGTTTGGTCACCAATAATTCCAAATCATAATTACTTCTGTTCGCGATTGCTTTAGCTATGGCATCCTCTATGAGCTTTTCCTGCCCAGGATACATATCCAGGCTTTTTTCCAGATCAATAAGTGTCCCACGTGGAATTTCGTAGATATCATACAAGGAATCACTCCAGCTAACCTGATTGGTTTGAAGGTCTAATTTCCACGTGCCTATCTTGGCAATACTGAAAGACTCCTGTAGGATACTATTCAATTCTTTTGATTCAGCGACGGCCAGATCTACCTCCTTTTGCAATGTGGCCGGGCTTTTAAATGTTAGCGCTGTGGGAACGGATTTTATCATCAGCCCCACAGTAGCAACAGAAACAACCGCTGTGATTGCCCTGACAAATCCGCTAAACCGATAGATTGGCTCCCAAAAAATAATTGCATCAATGAGATGTGTAACACCACAGGAAAGTATGAAAACACCGAATGCAAAAGTCAGAGGCTTAAAGAATCCCAAATTACGCTTCCAGAGATATATGAACAGCATGATGGGAATAGACAAATAAGCTGCAAATATGATGAGGTCGGAAATGATATAAATCCATCCATCTGCGGCAGACCATGTACCGCAAGTCCACCTGGCAGGCCAGTTTTCCGTACTCAACAGGTTAGTAAAATACTCTCCTGTTGACGGGTTTTGAACCTGCTGAATGGAGCAAACTGAAACAGTCTGCTCTGAAATTATTGAATCTTCATCACCCCTTGCTCCAACCAATAATGGAACAAGAGCTAACAATCCTGATAACCGTTTCATGACAATCTTTAATGGTTAAAATCATGATCAGGTTGGTGACTAATCCTGCAATTAAAAGTAACGGAAAAACGTATAAGAAAAAACTAATATAACCCAAACTACTTATTAAAAAGTAAAAAATATAAAGGAGAAAAAAATCAAAACCATTAAATACTATTTATAACTATCATAAATGATACTTTATGGTTTGTAATGACAAATAAGAAAAAAAGCTCCTCTATCTCTATTCTTTTGCGGGAATCGTGGTGGTATTTCCATCCCTTACCGCTCTGTAGTGCGGAGACATTATCTCAATACCAGCTTCATTAAACCTATCCTGGATATTAGCATGGAGCATAGAGTACGTTTTAGGCATCAGCTCCGGTGCATCTGTATATGCATTCAATTGATATGATACATACCAATCGTCAAGGCTGGTTTGCAGCACAAACGGTTCTTTGCTGATATTTACGCCTTCCGTTGCTACTGCTGCCTCAATCAGTAATTCATGCACTTTTCTCCACGGCACATCGTACCCGATCGTCACGGAGGTATTCAGGATAAGACCCAGCTCTTTGCTACTGCTGGTGTAGTTAATCGTGTAACCTGTAAGTATGGAAGAGTTGGGTACAGTGATGTCTTCATTCTTGGTGGTTCTAACGCGGGTCACTAACAACGTCTTTTCAATGATTTCACCCGTTACCTCTCCTATTTTTACCCGATCACCTACTTTAAAAGGACGCATGTAGGTAATCACCAGCCCGGCCACTGCATTGGCAATGGCCGATGTAGAGCCAAAGGATATCAACAACCCAATAAAAATGGAAACACCTTTAAAAACATCAGTTCCTGAGCCAGGTAAATACGGCCACATCATCACCAGCATAAAAGCATAGACAAGTAGCTTAACTAAACGATAGGTTGGCATGGCCCAATCCGGATAAAATCCCGGAATGGTAAGCACTGACTCTTCTACTTCAGTAGCGATAAACCTAATGAATTTCACCAGATACCGGGTAACTACATATATGACTATGATCGTAAAAAAGTTTGGCAAGTAGTCCCAGAAACCAAACCATATGTTCTTTGCAGGATCTAGAATCCAATCCAGTAATGTATTTGCCCAGCTTCGAGTAAATGGGAAAAGTCCGAATACCATCGGAAGTGAGAGGTAAAGGACTAATGCATACAAGACCCATTTCAGGAAAGATACGATCCGAATACTGATGTCTAAATGCAATGGTGGAGGAAGAAACTCATAACTCCTTAATCGTAAACCATTGAAATATTTACTCTTGTTGAGCACCATCCATCCCTGAATGCCATTCGTAATCCGACGAATAAAATACAAAACCAATACAACACCGCCTATCACTAAAAAAACCAAACCAATCCTCGCCGCTATATTTTGGATGGTGCTACGGTTTCTGGATTTATTCACAAATTCCAGAATACTACGCTGGTAAGTACTGGCTAGTGAATCTTTACTGATCCCTTCTACCCATAATACGTCCCAATCGGACACACTTGTAATGATCAGGTTTTGATACATCACATCAATTGTTCCTCCATGTTCCTCCCGGTATAGTGAATCCGGATAGAAAAAATCATCTCTGACAAGCAGCTTTAATTTTTCCGAGACATTGGAAGCTCTTTCTTCTGCCATCACCGGACCCAATTTGGTGAAAATGGTAAAAAGTGAATCACCAAGAGGCTTTACGGTATAGCCCTTTGTGCTTTCTCTAAGCCGGAGGATACGTTCTCTTTGCTCTGCATTTCGTGCAGAGTCTCTTTGCTCAATCTCTTTTATTTGTTCACGAAGGGTCGCCTGACTCAGCTTATCACTCTCCTGAAGTAACTGGATACGCTTCATTAAATCTACACGAGCCAGTGAATCCTGCCTGCGCCGTTGGATGTTCTCATCGAGTAATCGCTCGTACGTATTTAGCTGCTGATTCAGGCTATTGACTGCCCGCTGAATACTGTCTGATCGTAGGCTATCCTGACTGTAAGCACCCAAAGCGATCACAAATGAGAGAAGGAGAAGTGGTTTTTTCATTCCAGGTTTAAAACTGCTTTCGCGATTAAGATACATCAAAATTGGCATAAAAAAAGAGGCCCTGAATCAAGGCCTCTTCTATTTAATTTTTAAATCGTTTTACCCGATCTCTACAAGTTGGATATCAAAAACCAAATCCTTGCCGGCCAATTCATGATTGGCGTCTACTGTGATCGCATCATCTGATACAGCAGTTACAGAAACATACGTTTGATGCCCAAGGTCATTGGTTGCTACCAACTTCTGACCCACCTCCGGTTTCATATCTTCAGGGAGCTGATCCTTCGGAACATCCTGGATTAACTCATCTCTTCGATCTCCATAAGCTTCAGCAGATGGGATGGTTACTGTCTTCTTTTCATCAATCTCCATTCCGTTTACTGCCTCATCAAAGCCTTTAATCATTTGTCCGCCACCCACGGTAAACTCAAGCGGGTCACGCCCCTCAGAGGAGTCAAATACTTCTCCGGAAGTGAGCTTTCCTGTGTAGTGTACTTTTACCTTGTCGTTAGCTTTAGCTTTCATGTTTTTCTTTTCTTGTGAAATAATCACGCAAAGGTACAAAAATTAAATAGGCTTAATTTTTTGAATAAAATGTATGTAACTACATTTAATGTAAATACGTATATTTATCAGGAATTGAAAGTATATGACAATGAAAAAAATTATTCATAAAGCAAATAGTCGCGGAACAGCCGACTTTGGTTGGCTTCATAGCAAGCATACATTCAGCTTCGGTCAATACTATAATCCAGATCGGGTTCACTTTGGAATGCTGAGGGTATTAAATGACGATATCTTACAAGGTGGTGCAGGTTTTCCGACGCACCCGCATAGCAACATGGAAATTGTATCCATTCCACTAAAGGGATCCCTGGCGCATAAAGACAGCACTGGAACTGAGAAATTGATTCATACAGAAGAAGTGCAAATCATGAGCGCAGGAAGTGGATTAACGCACTCGGAGTATAATGGAAGCAAGACAGATGAGGTCAACTTCCTGCAGATCTGGGTCTTTCCAAAAGAGAAAGACATTAAGCCTAGATACGATCAGAAGGTATTCGAGTCATCAGAGAGAGTGGATAGGATTCAAACAGTGGTTTCACCCAATGATGAAAAAGCACTCTGGATCAATCAGGATGCTTACTTTTCTCTTACCAATTTGTCTGATGGAAACACAATTACCTACAACTTTAATAAGATGGGAAATGGCGTATACATATTCATCATCGAAGGGCAGATTGATATACAGGAAGACACGTTAGACAAGCGTGATGCCATAGGAATTTCTGAAACCAATGAAGTGACCATTTCTGCAAAAAAGGATTCAGAGTTGTTATTTATTGAAGTACCCATGAATTGATATGGAAGATTATAAGATTCCTGCACAAACCCGCATAGGCCATGTTCACCTAAAGGTATCTGACATTCAGCGCTCGCTGGATTTCTATTGTGGCCTATTGGGGTTTGAATTAATAGCGACTTATGGTGATGATGCGGCCTTTATCTCTGCAGGTGGCTATCATCACCATATTGGATTAAACACCTGGATGAGCAAAGGCGGAGATCCTCCGCCAAGAAACAGTACTGGGCTCTTTCATACGGCAATTTTGCTTCCTACACGGAAAGATTTGGCCATTCTGCTAAAACGACTCAGAGATGCGAAGTATCCCATTTCCGGAGCATCCGATCATGGTGTCTCTGAGGCGATCTATTTAAATGATCCCGATCAAAATGGTGTGGAACTTTATTGGGACAGGTCCAGAGAAGAATGGCCGATGAAACCAGATGGTTCTTTGGATATGTATACCAGGCCTTTGGATATGATTGATTTGAATAAAGAAATCGCATAAAAAAACCCACTCGATTGAGTGGGTTTTTTTATTCAATTATATCAATTAACTACCAACTTCTGTTTGTGGAAGTGGGAATTTATCAAATACTTCTTGATCCGCTGGAATAACATTACCATCCTCATCGGTAGTAGTAATATTATCAAATGTTATATACGTCTCATTAAGATTTCCTGTTCTTCTCAAATCGACCATTCTATGTCCTTCACACCACAAAGAATAGCGTCGCTCCAGGAGCACATCCTCAACTGTAACAGTTCCTGCCAAATCCACAAGGCCAGCTGCACTTCTTACCGCATTAATTCCAGCAAGTGCTTCTGTATTGTCAAAACCAATGTTTGCTTCTGCATAAATAAGCATCAACTCTTCGTTTCTGATAATATCTATGGAGCTAATTGCGCTCTCATAAAGATTCGTTTCATACTGAACAGTGATTCCGGAAGACGTGAAAGTTTCAGCACGTTGGTTAACCTTATTTTCCACCCTTAAATCGTTGGCCTGAGCTTCATCTACCCAAGTATCGGAAGCAAAAATTTGATTACCATTTTGGCCGGAAGGCTTAAATAAGTCATTCAAAAAGTCACCCGGACTTGTACTGAAAGTCATTTTTGGACCAATATCCAGATCTCCATTTATATCGAAAAATGAGTCTGTGAGATGAGTTCTAGCAGCAGCCATATCTCCTGCATACAGTGCCGCTCTTGCGGCTAAAGCCCTATTAAACTCAGCGAACGTAGCTGGTGTATCAAAACCGGCAAATCCACTTGACATTCTGAACGCGAATTCAGCTCCTTGTAAATCTGCAAGTCCATCATCAAGCATGGTTCTTATTTCATCCAAAACATTTGATGTATTGGTTACTACTGGACCCGGGTTGTCCGGATCATTAACATCAAGTCTAATACCACTGTCAAAATAAGCTCCCCACAAAATTAGAAATTGATGAGCCATAATGGTCTTAGCAAACCCTCTGTATCCATCCTTTTCAGCATCAGTTACATCAGCTTCTGCTACATCAAGTGCTTCCAGTAGAATATTGCAATTCTTGATTACTCTATATCTGCTAGTCCAATTAGCCGTGGTGTAAAAAGAATTGTTATCCAATGAACCTGTGGTACCTATTAGATCTGTTCTATTTCGAGGATCGGCATCAAACAGATATAATTCCCTTGTAATAGTTCCAGTTGCAGTTACATAAATTGAATGATTGTTTCTCATTCCTGCGACAGCTCCTGCAGTCAGGTTATTCAACTCTGCTTTTGACGCACTTTGCAGTATTCCATCCAGAGCAGGTGCATTTGGATTTATTTGCTCGTCAATCTCGCATCCATACGCAAAAACTGCTGTTATTATTAATATTAATATTTTTTTCATTTCTCTAGTGATTAAAAGTTAAGATTCAAATGAAAGAATACCTGCCTGTTGTTAGGATATGGACCTACATCCAATCCAGTACCCAAGGCGTTTGTTCCATTTGTAGAAACTTCCGGGTCGTATCCTAGGTAGTCTGTCTTTGTCCACAGGTTTCTACCTGAAGCACCTATTTTAACTCCTTTAATAGCTCCGTTAAAAACTCCCAGAGCAGACTGTGGAATTGAGTAATAAAGTGCAACTTCTCTCAATCTCCAATATCCTGCTGGCTCAATATATGATGCCGCATATTGTGATCCTCTATCATCAATTGCAGGGTTGGTTCCTCCATCATCAAATAGTAATGAGGACAAGTTTAAGTTTTCCCCACCTTTCTTCCAGTGTAATAAGAAAGAGAAATCAAAGTTCTTAAGGAAATTAACCGTGTTGTAGAATGACATCTGGAAATCAGGCTGGGTATTCCCTACTTCAGTAGGAGTTCCGTCTACGTTCTGATAAATACCTGTTACAGACCCTCCTTCTTCGATGTAAAATGTTCCTAAGCCTAAACCAAAGCCATTACCCGGAGCTGTGAATGATGGTACACCTAAGCGCGTATAAGTAGCTTCATTTTTCCACCAATTAACAGTCGTGTTCCATGTAACATTTTCGTTACTAACTGGTCGTGCATTTAATGCAATCTCAATTCCTTTATTTTCAAGATCTGCATCATTAAGTACCTGAGTACTGAAACCAACAGACGAAGGCAGGCCTCTATCAAACAACAAATCTTTCACCTTTCTATTATAAGCTGTAAACTCTAAGCCAACAATACCATCGAACAACCCAACATCAAAACCAAATTCTAACTCCTGTGAAGTTTCTGGTTCAAGTCCGGGAGTACCTCTTTGCTGATCAATAATACTACCTCCAACTCCACCAGCAGCATTTCTATCAAAAGTGGTAAATAGCGCACCATACGTAGCACTAGAACCGGTTTCTCCGTATGCCACTCTTACTTTTAACTGATTGATCTGGTCTACGCTCCAGAAATCAAAATTGTGAATGTTTGCTGCTAAGGAACCCTTGAAGAAACTATAGTACTTATTGGGATCTCCATTTAAGCTTGACTTATCAAAACGAATCCCAATGGTACCAATGATCTGATCATTATAGTTGGCCTGCTCCTGGAACACAAAACCAAATTCTTCTTCGTTTTCAAAAGTTTGTGTTATATCATAAGCTGTTGCTTGAGTCAAAGCTGTTTGTCCTTGAATCAATTGAGTCGCTTGATTATATACAAACTCCCTTTTAAAATTCAGGTATGAAATACCGGCACTTGTGCTCAACGATAAATCACCTATATAAATATCGTGGTTAAGGAATGCCGTGTAATTCAAATTAGTGAAGGTGTTTTTACCTACTCCAATATATCCATTTTGGATACCTGCCTGGGCCTGATGATATTCAGGTACGTATACGAGTGTCTCATTGATAAAGAAATCAAGACCTCCATTCCACTTAAACTTCAAAACCTGATTTTCTTTCTTGATCAAATCCGCCTCAAAGTTCAGTGATTGCAGTGTTCTATTTACTTTGTCTTCATTTCTAGCTTGATCTCTAACGAGAATCATATTTCCTGAAGCTGAAGGGTTATCTGGATAAACTCCATTTGCATCCGGATATAAGTTGTACCAAGGCCTGGTATAGGCAAGATTATAAACCACTGCCAGTCCTCCTTCATTTTCATTTCCTGTAAAACCCCTGGAAGTTTCTGATCTGATGAACGAAGAAGCTGAAGTAATTTTTACTCGATCACTAATTTTATGATCAATATTGGCTCTGATATTGTATCGATCAAATCCAGTATTTTTCATAATTCCATCCTCTTTTCTCACCGATCCACCAATATAAAAAGTAGTCTTTTCGTTACCTCCTCTTGCAGAGAAATTCGTGTTGGTTATTAGCCCTGTTTCTCCAAATAACTCTTCTTCATAGTCATATATTTCACCTGACGCATTAAATGCAGCAACCTCACCATCTCCGTAAGTAGCAGCAACACTTGCCGCATCCCAATCTCGAGTACCTAACAATCTCACAGCCTTGCTAAACCCAACATCTTGTGACAAACTGAATTGGGTCTTTCCTTGACTTCCTCTTTTGGTCGTAATGATAATTACACCTGCATTCGCTCTTGTTCCATAAATTGCCGCTGCAGAAGCTCCTTTTAGAACCTCAATATTTTGAATATCATTCGGATCCAAATCCGCTAATCTATTAGAAGACTGTTCCTCATTTCCTCTGTTTGCACCAGAAGCGAATCTCGAACCTGAAGGTATTTCAGCATTGCTCATGTAAATACCATCAATTATAATGAGCGGTTGGTTATTTCCTTTGATAGAAGAAATACCTCTCAATCGCATTGCAACTCCACCTCCCGGGGCTCCTGAAATAGATGTCAAGTTCACACCAGTCATTTTTCCATAGAGTGCACCATCAACAGTTCCCTGGTTGGTCATTCCAGTGAGCTGCTCTGAAGAAACGGTACTTACAGAGTTTGCCAGGTTTGACCTTTTTACTGAAGTAGCAAGACCAGTCACAACAACCTCATCAAGATTCGTTACATCTGTTCGCATAGCCAGATCTCCAGCTTCTGAAGCAAGAACTTCCTGACTCGAATAACCAATGGAAGAAAAGACGATGGTGGAACCAGATGGAACCGATAATTCGTATTCTCCATTAATTCCTGTAATAGTACCGTTGGTTGTCCCTTTTACTAATACAGTAACACCCGGTAACGGCTCCCCATTGGAGGCATCCGTGACCGTTCCGCTGACCCTAACATCCTGGGCCATCAAAAAACTAATGGGCACCATAAAGGCTAGAACCATCAGTTTTCTTTTTAAGTAGTTTTTCATCATAGTAGAGTTTTTAACTTAAAAATTGATTTAACATTCTGTTAAAAATCACGAAATATCGGATGAATACCAAAAAATCTTCGATGAATCAAAGAAGGACCACAAAAGTAAGTTGTAAAGAATTACGCAAACAGAATTAAATTTTGCAAAACAGGAATTATTAACTTATTTGAATGATGATTTTACCTTTTACTTGCCTTCTCTCAATTTTTTCTAAGGCATGTCTGGTGTCCGACAATGCGAATACTTCATCAACAATCGGGTTAATTTTTCTGTTTTTTACCATTTCCAAGAGCTCCTGAATATTGGTTTTATTCTCCTCAGGGAAATTTCGAAAGAAGTTACCCCAAAACACTCCGGTGATCGAAGCACTTTTTAGCAATGGAAGATTGAGGGGTATTTTAGGGACATAACCTGACGCAAAGCCCACCACAAGAAACCGACCCATCGGTGCAATTCCCCGAAAAGCCTGCTCAGAATAATCACCACCAACTGCATCAAATATCACATCAGCTCCCTTTCCACCAGTAAGATCTTTCAGAGCCGATTTTATATTATCAGGTGTATACTTATGTAAAATGTCGGCACCTAATTCCTTGCAGAATTCCAGCTTCTCATCTGTAGATGCACAAGCAATAATATTCGCACCCATCGCTTTACCTAATTGTATGGCTGCAGTACCCACTCCGCCAGAAGCACCCAGTATAGCCAAAGTCTCTCCTTTTTGAAGCTTTGCCCGATCCTTCAATGCATGAATCACCGTACCATGAGTCATTAAAACGGTAGCCCCATCCTGAAAGCTTACTTCCTTTGGTAAGTGGTGGGTATTAAATGCAAACCCCTCCGCCTCCTCGGCGAAAGCTCCTGAGGTAGTTCCTGAAATCACCCGATCACCTGGCTTAAAACCCTCTACACCCGGGCCAACTTCTTTGATGATACCTGCCACCTCACCACCAGGAGAAAATGGAAGCTCCGGCTGAAATTGATATTTTCCTCTAATGATGAGTGTATCTGGAAAGTTTACTCCGGCGTATTTCACTTCAATTTTCACTCTGCCCGCTCCTGGTGATCCAATTTCATGATCTCCATAGACCAGTTTTTCCGGCCCACCTAATTCTTTAACCAGTATTGCCTTCATATGATATCCAGTACTTTTTCAGGTGGACGACCAATCACCGCCTTGTTTTCATATATCACTATCGGGCGTTCAATCAATTTCGGGTAACTAACCATCGCATCCAGCCATTCGTCATCAGACAAATCTTTTCCCTTGAAGTTTTCTTTAAACTCCGCCTCACCCTTTCTAATAAGGTCCATGGGTTTGATCTCCAAAAGATCTACGATCTGTTTTAGTTCCTCTTTTGTCGGAGGGGTTTTCAGATATTCCTTTACGATGAAATTTTCACCTTTCTCTTCTATCAAAGCAAGCGTCTGCCTGCTTTTCATGCATCGGGGGTTATGATAAATGGTAATCATTTGGATAATACTTCTTTATCTATAGACATAGTCACTAACATGTGTGGTACATCTACCACTTCTGCGATTTTAAGATCACCTGCCAGTGAACAAAGCATGTAAGCATCATTTCTACTCAAACCATGGTTTTTTACCAGGTAATCGATCATGTATCTGGTGGCCTTTTTGGCTGCCTCATCAATGGTAGTAGCGTAAGCTGTTACTGCATAAACATCTTCATTTTCATATTGAGGTTCACTAATGGAAGATCCTTTCAATAGTTCTATCTCAACCAGAAACTTCATAGGAGCCTCAATGGCTGTACCACACACCTCACCTAAGCCTTGAGCAGCATGTGCATCACCAATTGAAAATAAGGCGCCTTCAACAAACACAGGAAGATAAACAGTAGTCCCCTCCACAATATTCGGATCATCCATATTACCTCCGTTTGCTCTGGGAGGGATTGTAGATAGTAAACTATCTGTATCAGGAGCTACACCCAAAACGCCGGGGAATGGTTTCAAAGGAATATTAATTCCGTCAGCAAAACGCACATTATTTTTTCCAGCCAGTTCAAATGTTTTCAAATGTGGCTCAGTGAATTCATCGGCCAAAAATCCAAAACCCGGCAAGATGGCTGTCCAACCCCAATCGCCAATCTCAATTTTATGAAGAGTCACCGCAATTACATCTCCGGGCTGAGCATCATTGATGAAAATCGGCCCTGTCAATGGATGAATCGGATCGAAGCTGAGATTCATTAAATCAGAAGTATCGGAATCAATGGTCAGCTGTCCATCTGTGGCTTCCTCTGTGCTGATTTCCACCACTTCTCCAGAGTTAATTGTTAAGACCGGTTCTATTGTCTTGCTCCACTTGTTATGTGTTTGATCAGAAGTGAGTATATGATCCGGTACTGGATCTACCGTTTCTGCCAATTTCTCCGTGTTTTTCTCTAACGTAGTTGTACATCCCGCGACAACTACCATTAAAATCCATATATGCTTCTTCATGTAGGTAATGGTTGATTTCAAATAGGTTCTGATTTATACTTACTAACTTATTAAAAAATCTAACCTCATGAGAATCATTTTCCTACTTCTCTTTTTGAGTTTGGTCATAATTGTGCCGGCTCAGCGAAAGAAAAAGTCCAACGACGTACCTCCGGCCACACCGGCAAAAGAACGGTGGCAGGGATACCAGCAACGATTAGAATTAGAACAAAGCTCGCTAGTCAAAAATGTTCCATTCCGAAATGTGGGACCTACAGTGATGAGTGGACGGGTAGTTGACCTGGCTGTAGATCCTGCAGATCCTTCACATTTCTATGCCGCATATGCCTCGGGCTCTCTTTGGGAAACAAAGAACAACGGGACCTCTTTCGAGCCCATCTTCGATAATCAAATCGTGATGACCATTGGTGACATTGAAGTAGACTGGGAGAATGATGTCATTTACGTTGGCTCGGGAGAAAACAACTCCAGTCGATCTTCCTACTCCGGTTATGGCATGTTTAGATCTTCAGATAATGGTGACACATGGGAACACATTGGCCTGGCTGAAACACATCACATTGGACGAATCCTCATTCATCCCAGTGATCCAAATACCATTTGGGTCGCTGCACTAGGTCATCTCTATTCTGAAAATCCGGAGCGAGGGGTTTACAAATCCACCGATGGTGGAAAGACATGGAATAAAACCTTATTCGTTAACAATCGAACAGGGATCGTGGAATTGATCATGCATCCTGACAACCCTGATCTATTAATTGCCGGAGCATGGGAAAAGGATCGAAAAGCATGGAATTTCACTGAAGCTGGACCCGGTACAGCCATTTACCGTTCCGAAGATGGGGGAAATACATGGAATGAAATTTCAGATGATTCCGGTTTTCCTGATACAGACGGTACCGGTCGGATAGGTCTCTCTTTCGCTCCATCAAACCCGAATATCGTTTATGCCATCCTTGACAATCAGGATAGAAGACCCAAAGAAGACGATGATGAAGAAGGTTTGACAAAAGATGCGCTTCGAAGCATGAATAATCAGCAATTCATGGCACTTGAAAACAAGAAAATAAACGAATTCTTGGATGAAAATGGCTTCTCCAGGGAATACAATGCGGTTGACATCAAAAAGGATGTAGAAGCAGGAAAAGTAAAACCAATTGATTTGGTGATTTACACGGAAGATGCCAATTCGCTTCTTTTTGACACACCTGTAAAGGGCGGGGAAATGTATCGGTCGGATGATGCAGGGAAGACCTGGAAAAAGACACACGAAGATTTCATCGAAAGCATGATCTTCTCGTATGGTTATTACTTCGGTCAGGTGCGCGTAGACGCCCAAAATCCCGATGTTGTGTACACCATGGGTGTTCCAATCGTTCGCTCGGAGGATGGTGGAAAAACATTTGAAAACATCAATGGAGATAATGTCCATGTGGATCACCATGCCCTCTGGATCAATCCTAAAGACCCAAGACATTTGATTCTGGGTAACGACGGAGGCGTTTATGTGACCTATGACTCTGGTTCAACGTGGATCAACTGCAACTCACCTTCTGTTGGGCAGTTTTATTCGATCGCAGTAGACATGGCTGAGCCATACAACGTCTATGGTGGACTCCAGGACAATGGCGTATGGAAAGGGCCAAGTACCTACGAATATTCAAGAAGCTGGTATCAGGAGGGCCGCTATCCATATGAGAGACTGATGGGTGGAGATGGCATGCAGGTAGCTGTTGATACCCGAGATAATAAGACCGTTTATACTGGCTATCAGTTTGGTAATTACTTTCGTATCAATACAGAAACAGGAGAAAGAAAATATATCACACCTCGTCATCAATTGGGAGATGCCCCGTATCGATGGAACTGGGAAGCTCCAATTGCTTTATCTAGCCACAATCAGGACATTGTTTACTTTGGCAGCAATCGCTTCCACCGGTCCATGGACATGGGTGAAAACTTTGAAACACTCAGTGGAGACCTCACCAATGGTGGCAAAAAAGGAGATGTGAGCTACGGAACCTTAACCACCATCTCGGAATCTCCAACGCGATTTGGATTGATTTACGTGGGAAGCGATGACGGTCTGATACATCGTTCGGAAAACGCAGGTGAAAATTGGACGAAAATTACGGATAAATTACCTGAGAACTTTTGGGTAAGTACCGTGGTAGCATCTGCACACAAAGAAGGTAGAGTATATGCTTCATTAAATGGTTACCGATGGGACAATTTCCGAGCCCTTGTTTACATGAGTGAGGATTATGGAAATAACTGGAAAAACATTTCTGCAAACCTTCCGATGGAACCCGTTAATGTGGTGAAAGAAGATCCTGTAAATGAGAACATCATTTATGTCGGAACTGATCATGGTGTATACGTTTCACTCGATGGTGGCAAAAGCTACCAGGCCTTCATGGAAGGCTTACCAAACACACCGGTTCATGATTTGATTGTTCACCCAAGAGCAAATGAATTGATTTTGGGCACACATGGAAGAGGTATTTACATTGGTGATGTGTCTATTGTTCAGCAAATGAATGATGAAATTTTAGCCAAAGAAATTCATGCATTCCCAATCAAGGAAATGACACACAGTTCCAGGTGGGGAAGTAAGACCTGGGCATGGGGTGACGTTATTGAGCCGACGATTGATGTGACTTTTTATGCAAACTCTGCTGCTAATGGGAAAATTGAAATTATCTTTAAGGATCAGGTAGTTTCTTCCACAGATATTAAGGCTGATCAAGGTTTGAATAATGCTAAAATACCATTGGAAACTGATGAGTCATTCAAAGAACTACTTGATGATGAACAAAAGGAAAATTATGAAGCCGCCGAAAATGGCGACTATCATTTAACGATTGGAGAGTACACGGTTCGTATCACAGTCGGTAACACGAACGTAGAAACTCCTTTAACTATAAAAAAACCAAGGGAGAGACCAGGTAGAAAGGAATAGGGATTAATAGACTAACTAATGGTACAATTAGCCACTTCACATTTGAAGTGGCTTTTTTATTCTAAGAAAACCAGAATGTATCTTTATAGTAACACCACCCTGTTACGCCATGACTATTGAAGAAATCTCAAAGGATAATGTCTCTGACCTGGCACAATTAGTTCTTTACCTCTGGCCTGAATGCAATTACAAAGAGGAATTTCAAAATGGACTTAAAATCCTTGAATCAAAAACAGAGACGGCTTTCATTGCGAAAAATCATGGAATTTATTTAGGGTTCATTCAGCTGGCACTCAGATATGAGTTTGTGGAAGGAACATCAACCTCTCCGGTTCTCTATATGGAAGGTATATATGTTGACCCATGTCACAGAAAGGAAGGAATAGCAAAAAGGCTCATCGAAGTAGCTGAAAGATGGGGCAAAGCCACAGGGTGTACTGAGATGGCTTCTGATACCGAGATAACGAATCAACTAAGCATTCAATTCCATCATTCAGTGGGGTTTGAAGAAGTTAACCGGCTGGTTACTTTTAAGAAAAAGATCTAATTCAACCCCTTCTCCAATCACCAAAGATCCAGTTGCCGGGAGCCTTCTCATCAGGTGACATAAAAAAGTCTTCAAAGGCTTTAACCAGCTCGCCTCCACTGATTCGTCCATCTCCATTGATATCAAGTAAGTCAAACGCTTTTTTGGCTACTGACATGTACAAGCCATACGCTTTAAACATATCCAGATATTCCCGCTCGTCAATGTGACCATCCATGTCCTGATCAAAAAGAGAAAAAAGGTAGGTAGCTGACTGATTGATGTAATCATTCGGTTGAGTCAGAACCACGTCATCAAAAAACTGAATCCATTCATCAAGGGTAAGCTCAGCTTGCTCCTTTTCTATATCCTTTACAATTTGCACAAATAGCCTGTGCGCCCTCAACTTTAATTCTAACCGAACAACAGAATTATCATCAAGCCCGATGATATCGCTCATCGTCTCTCCTACTAACTCAAAGTCATCCTTCTCCAGAATACCATTTCCGTTGTTATCCAGCACATTGAAAAAGTGAGTGATCTTTTGTTTTTGAACATCTGTCATGGCGGTGTATTTAAGGGAAAGATAAGAAGTTAGTCGAAAAAACATCCAACTACGTTAGCACAATTCTATGCTCTCTCCATATTTTGAAGCTCTTCGATTGCCACTTCGTACCCTTTCAATCCCATTCCATTAATCGAACCAACACACACATCTTTAACATAACTAATCTGTCGGAATTCCTCTCGCTTTGCAAGGTTAGATATATGCACCTCGAATACGGGTGATTCTATTCCGGCAATTGCGTCTCGCAACGCGATGCTGGTGTGGGTGTACGCTCCAGGGTTAAAGACGATTCCATCATAGGTAAAACCAACCTCATGAAGCTTATCTATTAAAGCTCCCTCATGATTGGATTGAAAATATTCCAATTCATGTTGACCAAACTGCTTTTGCAATTCTTTAAAAAAATCCTCAAAGGATTGATGGCCATAGATCTCAGGCTCTCGTCTGCCAAGGAGGTTAAGATTAGGTCCGTTTAATATGAGTATTCTCAAATTGATGCAATTTTGAATGTAATTTTGAAAATTAGGATGTTTTGTTGAATTCGTCACGTTGAGGCTCTCGAAACGTGAATGTTAAAGATTTCGACAAGCGCAATCCGACATTCACTAAAGTCAATCACTTGTCCTGGCCCACATATACCAAACAATTTAAAAGCTACCTAAAGCTCGAGCGGTCATTGGCCCAAAACTCTGTAGATGCCTACCTCGCAGATATGGCCAAACTTCAACAGTTTTTGGAGATAAAGGAGAGAGACACCCCCCCAACCAAAATCACGCAACAGGATCTCATCGATTTTCTTGAGTTCATCAATGAGCTCGGAATGTCCGCCTACACGCAAGCACGCATGGTATCCGGACTTAAGGCATTCTTTCGATTTCTGGTTTATGAGGAAGTGATCACAAAGGATCCCTCCGAATTGATTGAAGCTCCCAAACTCGGACGCAAACTACCTGATACTCTTGATCTTCCAGAAATAGAGGAACTATTCGGAGCAATCGATATGTCCACTCCGGAAGGTCAGCGAAACCGGGCGATGTTGGAAACCCTTTACAGTTCTGGCTTGCGTGTCACTGAGTTAATCAATCTAAAAATCAGCAACATCCATGATGATATTGGTTTTCTCAGAATCATCGGTAAAGGAAGCAAGGAACGTCTGGTCCCGATTGGACGATCTGCTCTCAAACACATTAAAATCTTTCGAGATGAAGTACGTGTACACATTGATGTAAAACCCGGATTTGAGGATCACCTTTTTGTGACCAAACGTGGCAAGGCAATAAGCAGAGTGATGGTGTTTATGGTGATTAAAGATCTGGCTGCTAAAATTGGATTGAAGAAAAACATCAGTCCCCATACATTTCGTCATAGTTTTGCAACACATCTGATCGAAGGAGGTGCAGATTTACGTGCAGTGCAGGAAATGCTTGGACATGAATCCATCACCACCACAGAAATCTATACACACCTTGATCGGGACTATTTAAAACAGGTAATAACCCAATTTCATCCCAGAAGCTGATGTACCAACTTTTAAAACCTATTTTATTTCTTTTTTCTCCTGAAAAAGCCCACAAAATAACAACCGGACTGCTCCACTTCATATTGAAACTCCCTTTCGGCAAATCAATTATTCGGGGAATGTTCAATTTTCAAGACCAAAGATTAGAAAGTGAAGTGTTTGGGTTGAAATTTAAAAATCCGGTCGGTTTGGCTGCCGGATTTGACAAAAATGCTGAACTCATAGATGACTTTTCAAACCTGGGTTTTGGTTTTATTGAAATAGGAACTCTTACGCCAAAAGGGCAGCCCGGCAACCCTCAACCACGTTTATTCAGACTTCCGAAGGATAACGCATTGATCAATCGTATGGGCTTTAACAATGAAGGTGTTGAAGCGGCAGTCGAACGACTCAAAAGAAGGAAATCCAATATTCTCGTAGGTGGCAACATTGGCAAGAACAAAGTCACACCCAATGAAAATGCACTGAATGATTACCTCATATGCTTTGAAGAGCTTTATGACCATGTAGACTACTTCGTTGTGAATGTGAGCTCACCCAATACTCCAGGCTTACGTGATTTACAGGAAAAAGAGCCGTTAATGAAACTGCTAGCAGCCTTACAAGATGAAAATCAAAAGAAAGATGTTCAAAAGCCTATTCTATTGAAAATAGCACCAGATCTTACTGAGTCACAGCTTGATGACATTATTGAGATTACTCAAAAGCTTAGTTTGGATGGGTTAATTGTATCCAATACAACCATCGATCGATCAGGGTTAAAAACAGATTCAAGTAGAGTTGAAGCTATCGGAGCAGGCGGACTTAGTGGTAAACCAGTATTTGATAAGTCAAATGAAGTCCTTAAATATATCAGAAGGCACCTTCCTCACGTTCATATCATTGCTGTGGGTGGCATTCATTCACCTAAAGACGCAGTAGAAAAAATTCAGGCTGGCGCTAATCTGGTGCAGATTTACACCGGATTGGTTTATGAAGGTCCTGCATTGATTAAGCGGATCAATAAGGAGCTTTTGAAAATTAGTTAACTTTAAATTATGGATATTCAGGCACAAAAGAATGATTTGATTCAGTGGCTTTTAGAGTTAAAAGATGAGAAGACCATTGATTTACTATCCTCTATAAAGCTTTCTGGAATAAATGAAAAGAAGGTATCAATTTCAAAGGAACAAGAGGAAGCGATAAAAGATGGATTAAAATCCATTGAGACGGGGAAAGTTAAAAGTCATAAAGAAGTTCAGGCTGAAACTAAATCTAAGTATCCCAATCTTTTCTAATTAATGCTTCCAATTGTATGGTCAGAGGATGCTATTCAAGATTATCATCAAAATATAGATTTCATTTTATCACGCTGGTCAAAAGAAACCGCAAAAAGATTTATCGAAGAAGTTGAATTAATACTTTCGCTAATTCAAGAACACCCTCAACTCTACCCGAAGGTCAATTTTAAAAATGTTAGAAAAGCGGTAATAAGAAAACAAGTTTCGCTTTTCTACCTTGCGCAAGAAGATCAGATAACACTCGTTAGATTTTGGAATAATTTTCAAGATCAGGAAAACTTAGACTTATAAATAACCATGTTTGATCCACGCTGAAAACTCCATTATTTTTGGAAGTAATATCCTATGGCACAAAATACGTATAAGAAGAAGAGCGAGAAGAAGCAGAAGGCAAGCCTTAAATTCAACTTCATCACCGATCGAAAATTTCATTTATTTATCGGGTTTACCCTGTTGTTGATTTCTATTTTCCTGGGTGTTTCTTTTATATCCTATCTCAGCACTGGTCAGGCAGACCAGAGTGTGGTAGAAGCGTACACCAGTACCAACGTGAAAGAATCAGGTGCTGAAGTACAAAATACTTTTGGACTGATTGGTGCGATTGCTGCACATTACTTTATCTTTCTTTGGTTTGGCATTGCAGCTATCCTCATCCCTCCATTTCTATTCATCGTTGCTTACCGAATCATCTGGTATCGGGCGCTATTACCAATCACCAAGACATTCAACTTTGTTGTTTTTTACCTGATCTGGATCAGCATGGTGATGGGGTACTTTCTCCTAGCTCAGGAGGAAACAACCATGTGGGGATTTTTAAGCGGTGGAATTGGCTATGAGCTGGCAGTAATCTCCCATAGTTTGATGGGATGGGGAGCTATTTTATTCATCGTTTTCCTGTTTGTGATATTCAATATGTTCTTCTTCGATATCACACGCATTCCAGCTTTCAGCGGCATTGTCCCTTCATTCGAAAACCTGATGAGTCAAATCAAGGCTCTCATCCCTGCGAAAAAGCCCAAAGAGAAAAAACAGGATATCTCCTCTGTGCTGGATCAAATCAAAAGAGAAGTAGAAGATGAAGATGCAAACCGGGACGAAACTGAAACCTGGGTGGTAAAGAAAATCCCTCAACAAGAAGCTAAGGAAAAGACTGACCCTGAATTCACCATTGATCTTCCTGAATTCAAAAACGAAGAGCCTTTGCCAAAAGAAGTAGAGGAAAAAGTCTTTGCCCCTAAAGAAGAGCCAACACCACCGCCACAAGAAGAAAAGCCTGCCACAAAAAACGAAGAGTTAGAAGACCTTTCTTTTGAGGTAGAGCAAAAAGAGTTTGAAGAAGAGGTAACCGATCAAGCAATCAATTACGATCCAACACTCGATCTTCCGCGATACAAATTTCCAACCCCATCACTGCTTAATGAATACCCTGACAAAGATGTCAAGGTATCCAAAGACGAGCTGGAGCAAAATAAAGATCGTATCATCGAGACATTGGTCAATTTCAAGATTGGGATTTCCAGTATAAAAGCGACGATTGGTCCCACAGTGACGCTTTATGAAATTGTCCCTGAGGCTGGCGTAAAAATCTCCAAAATCAAAAACCTGGAAGATGATATCGCACTAAGTCTTGCTGCATTGGGAATACGTATCATCGCACCGATTCCGGGAAAAGGAACCATCGGTATTGAGGTTCCAAATAAGAACAGGGAAATGGTAGACGCACGATCTGTTATCACTACCAGTAAATTCATGGAGAGCAAAATGGAGCTTCCGGTGGTCCTTGGAAAAACCATCTCCAACGAAGTGTTTGTGACTGACCTGAGTAAGATGCCGCACCTTCTAATGGCTGGTGCCACCGGACAAGGTAAATCAGTGGGTTTGAATATCATGTTGACCTCTTTGCTTTACAAAAAACATCCTTCTCAGCTGAAGTTTGTCCTTGTAGACCCGAAGAAGGTAGAACTGACACTTTTCAATAAAATCGAAAAGCACTTCCTTGCTAAGCTTCCTGATAGTGAAGAGGCAATTATCACGGACACATCCAAAGTGGTAAATACACTTAACTCACTCTGTATCGAAATGGATAATAGGTACGACTTACTGAAGAGCGCAGCGTGTAGAAACCTAAAAGAATACAATAAGAAGTTTACCGAACGAAAGCTTAATCCAAATAAGGGGCACAGATTCTTGCCCTACATCGTGCTCGTCATTGATGAGTTGGCTGATTTGATGATGACAGCAGGTAAGGAGATTGAAACGCCAATTGCCAGACTTGCACAGCTTGCGCGTGCGATTGGTATCCATTTGATCGTTGCTACCCAGCGACCATCTGTCAATGTAATCACAGGTATCATCAAGGCAAACTTCCCTGCCCGGCTTTCATTTAGAGTTACTTCAAAAATAGATTCCCGAACGATTCTTGATGCAGGAGGTGCGGATCAGCTTATCGGAATGGGAGATATGCTTCTTTCCATGGGATCAGATATGACCCGATTACAATGCGCATTCGTAGATACACCTGAGGTTGAGAAGATCTGTGACTTCATCGGAGACCAAAGAGGTTATGACGATGCATACCTGCTTCCGGAATATGCCGGAGAGGAAGAATCAGGAATTGGGGAAGTAGACTTATCAGACCGTGATTCACTATTTGCAGATGCTGCCAGACTTATTGTCATGCACCAGCAGGGCTCTACTTCACTGATCCAACGAAAGATGAAACTTGGGTATAACCGAGCAGGTCGATTAATTGATCAACTTGAAGCCGCAGGAATCGTTGGCCCTTTTGAGGGTAGTAAGGCTCGCGAGGTACTTATCCCGGACGAACATAGTTTGGAACAGTTATTGTCTGAAATAGAAATTAAATATTAAGAACTAAGAAATTCATCAAATGAAGAAGCTAATTATCGCATCACTTTCACTAGCCATTTTATTTCAGGTTCATGCACAGTATGATCCTGAGGCACTGGCAGTATTGGATGCAATGAGTAATAAATACAAGCAGATAGACGCTTTTAAGGCCTCATTTTCACAAAAGCTAACCAATGAGAGCGCAGGTCTGGACGAAACAATTTCTGGTGATATTGCCGTAAAAGGTGATATGTATGTACTGGAAGTGGCCGGACAGAAGATTTTCAATGATGGTACTGATATATATACCTACAACAAGGAAATAAATGAGGTAACCATTAGCCCTTACGATCCGGAAGAATCGGAAATAACACTTAGCAATATTTATGATATTTATAAAAGTGGTTTCAAATATGTCTTGGCAGAGAAACAGGCCAACGGGGATCGTGTCGTTGAACTTGACCCGGAGAGCAGGGATAAAAGCTATTTCAAAATCAAAATGACCATTAATTCGAAAGATGAGTTAAAGTCATTCACTGTTTTTGAGCGTACCGGAAACAAATATTTATACTCCATTAATTCATTTACCCCTACTTCGTTGAGCGACAGCTACTTCAGTTTTGATGTATCAAAATACCCGAATGTTGAGGTGATAGATTTCCGATAATATAGAATATCAATAAAAAGCATACCTTTGTGGCGTTCAGAACAAGTCTGAGCGCTTTTTTAATTTTTTATTTTTTTTAATGAACATTTTTGTAGCTAAGCTTAACTATGCAACTTCAGAAGACGCATTGAGACAAGCATTTGAAGAATTCGGAACTGTAGATTCCGCTAAAGTTATCATGGACAGAGACACTCAGAGATCAAAAGGTTTCGGGTTTGTAGAAATGCCTAATGATGACGAAGCTAACCAGGCAATCGCAAGCCTAAACGACGCAGAATTAGATGGTAGAACCATCGTTGTAAAAAAAGCTAACCCAAGAGGTTAAGCACTGAAAACAGATTCTAAGTTTTTTGATTTTAATATAATTGCTCGTGTGGAAACTTTTCCACACGAGCATTGTTTTATATAATTGTTACGTACATATAAAATTTTATTGATTTGGCTAGACCTGCAACTACTCCGGTAAAACTTAAAGACGGATACTACATAGAACTCCGACATAAGGGTGAAAGAAAAGGAATTAAACTTAGGAGCGACAGTATTCCTGAATTACACCAGTCGATCAAAAAGTACGAAAAACTGTACGACGTTCACTTTTATGGTGAAGTGAAAAAGGGAAAAGTCGTAAACGACAAGCTCCCCGAGCTTAAATAAATAGTAACTTTTTAATGGTTTTTAAATCCTTTCCTTTGCGAGGAACAGAAGAAGTACGTCTGCACTTTTTATCTTAGCCAAAAGTCACCCAACCTGAATCAATGACCCGACAGCAGCTATTCGACCAAATCAAAGCAAAAGAGTCCTTTCTATGTGTCGGTCTGGACACTGACATCAAAAAAATCCCTAAGCACCTTCTCTCCTCCGAAGATCCAATCTTCGAATTCAATAAACAGATTATAGACGCCACCCATCAGTACGCAGTAGCTTATAAGCCGAACACTGCATTTTATGAGGCGGAAGGAGCCAAAGGCTGGGAGTCTTTACAAAAAACACTTGACTACATACCCAAAGGCATTTTTACTATCGCTGATGCGAAACGTGCAGATATTGGCAACACCTCCTCTATGTATGCCCGTGCTTTTTTTGAAAACATGAACTTTGATTCGGTGACGGTAGCACCATACATGGGGTCTGACTCTGTAAAACCTTTTTTGGAGTTCAATCGCAAGTGGGTGATTATCCTGGCAGCAACTAGTAATCCCGGAGGATTAGACTTTCAGGATGTCATTGTTAGCGTTGATGGTGAAAAGCTTTACGAGCGTGTCATCCGAAAAAGCGCGGAATGGGGGAATGCCAATAACACCATGTATGTCGTAGGTGCTACTCGTCCGGAAGCACTCATTGGTATTCGCACCATGATACCGGATCATTTTCTACTTATTCCGGGTGTTGGAGCACAGGGCGGAGACCTTCAGGCGGTATGTAAATACGGACTGAATAAGCAATGCGGTCTCCTTATAAATTCGTCACGTGGAATCATTTATTCCGATTCTTCAGAAAACTTCGCTAGAGCAGCTGGAGAAGCAGCTCACAAAATTCAGCTGGAAATGGCCGAAATCCTTCAGGGATTATAGCACAAACCGTATCTTAGAAACGAATCGCCATGGACGAGCAGTTTCTACATTACATCTGGAAGTATCAAAAGTTTGATCAGAACAAACTTAAACTCACCGAAGGCCAATCCTTGATGGTGTATTACCCGGGGAATCACAATCAGGATTCAGGACCGGACTTTGAGGAAGCACGCATCAAGATTGATGCTATTGAATGGGCAGGACAAGTAGAAATACACATTAATTCTTCGGATTGGAATCACCACAATCACCAGCATGATCCGGCGTATGAAAATGTCATACTTCATGTCGTATGGAATTATGATTCGGAAATTCACTTGAACGATGAGGCTATTCCAACACTGGAATTGAAATCAATCATCGATCCCGGATTAATAGAGAAATACCAAAAACACATCCGATCTAATCAGGAAATACTTTGTTCCAGCCAATTGCCAGGTGTATCGCCACTAACCATACGAGGCATGCTGGATCGCGTGCTGGTGGAGCGTCTGGAGGAAAAAGCCAGTCGAATATTGAATGATTTACAATACCGTAAAAATGATTGGGAGGAAGCGACTTATAGAGCTTTGTCTGCCAATTTTGGCTTTTCTACAAACAAAGAGGCTTTTATCAGGCTCACCGAACTGCTCCCTTTCTCTAAACTGAAAAAAGCGTTTCAAAATGAGAAATCCACGGAAGCATTGTTATTCGGACAAGCAGGTTTTCTAAATGAAGCAAAAGATGAATACCAGGACTCCTTAAAATCAGAGTTTCAATTCCTTCAAAAGAAGTTTCAACTACCTGAATCAATGGTGAAGCCACAATGGAAATTCGGAAAATTAAGACCAGCAAATTTCCCGACGGTTCGGTTGGCTCAGCTAGCCACAACCCTACATAATACTCCTAAGCTTTTCACCATTTTAACACAGACTGAAAGCATAAAAGAACTCAAGGAGCACTTAAGACCCCCACTTAGTCCGTATTGGCGAGCCCATTATGATTTCGGGAAAGAAAGAGAAAGGACGACCAGACAGGTTGGGAAAAGTTCTTTCGAAAATATCCTAATCAATACCGTGGCTCCCCTCCTTGCTGCTTATTCAAAATACACCGCGGATTCCATCTTCATGGATCGTGCGGTTGAACTTCTTGAATCTTTGCCAGCTGAAAACAATCGGATAACAAGAAAATGGGGAGAAATTGATGTCAATACAAAAACCGCCATTGATTCGCAGGCTTTTATTCAGCTATTCAAAAGCTATTGTCAAAAAAGGAAATGTCTTCAGTGTAATATTGGGGTTGAAATTCTAAACCGATGATAAACTGGGTTTTTCATATTTCCTTCATTGCTATGCTTGCCTTCGTAGCATTCCGATTTGTAAAGGCCGATCTTCCCGGTTGGGTTTTCTGGGCAAGCTTGATAGTGAAGCTGGCAGCAGGGGTCGTTTTAGGACTAATATTCTATAGATACTACGGTTCCGGGGACACCATCAATTTCTTTGAGTACGCTAAGAACCTGGAACAGTTTAATGAAGAAAGTCAACCACGCACCCAGTTTTTCCTTTTCATTCTTAAACCCATTATTGTATTCTCGGGAGAATCCTACTGGATTACCTCCCTCTACTTTTCCCTAATCAGTTTTTTATGTTTTTGGTATGGAACGAAGGTCTTTTCCTCTTTTTATCCGCAGTTAAAGTGGATTAGTGCAGCCTGTTTTCTTTTTATCCCGTCCATTGTTTTCTGGTCATCCGGAATTATCAAAGACAGCCTGGCCAGCGCCTCGTTGATTATCGCTGTAGTATCTTCCTTTAAGGTCTACAAGAAGAACAAAATCCAACTTCTCGATATTCTGTTGATCCTTGTTTCTGCGTTCATCTTACTGAAGATCAAGCACTACCTGCTAATCGCATTTATATTGTTCGCAGGTGTTCTTTTTACCATGATGCTTTTCAGAAAACTTAGCAGTCTATGGAGATTTGCATCCCTGATTGTCATAGTCGCAGCGACTTTCACCACACAGTTTATACACCCTTACCTTGAAATCGATCGGATACCCTGGACCCTCCATCAAAACAACCAGGCCATTCTGGAAAAATCAGATTCAGAAGATGAATTAAATATTGAGCTTGAAAATGAAACCTGGCAAGAAGTATTGTCCAATGTACCGAAAGCATTGCATGCTGGACTATTCCGACCTTCATTATATGACCCAACACCTATTTGGGGATGGATTCACAGGATTGAAAACCTGATGCTTACCATCTTGATCATTATGTCTCTTATTCTATCATTAAAATTAAAGCCTCAGATTGACTGGCCTTTGTTCCTTGCTTCCTTGACCGGAATACTACTCCTCGCCATCATGTTGCCGCTCTCAACTCCGAATTTTGGCACTTTGGTTCGCTACAAAAACGCATATATGCCCTATCTATTCTTAATCAGCTCCATCCTCCCATATCGCTACCTGACTTCTAAAACGGAAGAATAATCGCTAATTTTGCGCCTTCAAAAAAGAAGGACATGGAAAAACCGGTAATTATTTTCGGATCAACAGGACTGGCCAAAGCCGCACTTGAAATCTTCAACTCTAACAACATTGTGGTGTACGGGTTTCTGGATGATGACGAGCAAACGCATAATACGGAAATCAATACAGTTTCGGTGCTGGGAGCAACGGATGATCATGGCTTCACCAAATTGATTGGCCAGAAGTGCGAAGCTTTTGTCGCGACTGATGATAATGCGCTGAGAAAAGAATATGTAGAATACCTGATGGAAACCCGAAAGGTAATGCCCATGAATGCGGTCCATCAGACAGCATCCATCTCCGACTCATTCAGCATTGGGCACGGCAACTTTGTAAATGCCGGAGCTATCCTTTCCAATGATTCCAAAATGGGCAATCACAATGTCATCAATTCCAAAGCGATCATCGAACAAGAGGTAGAAATTGGGGATTTTGTTCAGATTGGTGCCGGATCCATTATTAACACGAAAGTGAAGATTGAAAATGAAGTGTTCATCGGTTCCGGTGTGACGATCGTGGCAGGTGTAACAATTGAGAAGGGTGCGAGAATTGGTGCCGGGTCTGTGGTGGTTGGAGATGTGAAGAAAGGAAAAACGGTTTTCGGAAATCCTGCTGTAGAAGTAAACAAGTAGAAAGTTAGAAGTAGAAAGAATGAATAATTTCAGGGAATTGAAAGTATGGCAGAGAGCTATAGATTTAGCCACTTTGATTTATTCACTCACTAAATCTTTTCCAGAGAGCGAAAAATATGGTCTTACTTCACAACTTCAAAGAGCCACTATATCTGTAAGTTCGAATATTGCTGAAGGAAGCGGAAGGCAAACAAAACCTGATTTCAAACATTTTCTTTCTATTTCATTAGGCTCACTATATGAAATAGAAAGCCAACTAGTGGTGTCTCACAAACTCAAGTATATTTCCGAAAAGGAAGTGAACATGGCAATTACGGAGGTTTCTGAGATTCAAAAAATGATATATTCACTTAGATCAAAACTTTAAACTTTCTACTCAAAAACTTAAGTCTTTCTACTTTTGTACTTTAACACCCTGCTGAAACAGGGCTTGGTTATCATGGAAAAGCATTACGTATTACTCTATTACTGTTACAGTAAGATTGAAAACCCTGAAGAGTTCAGGGAAGAACATCACAAACTTTGTCTGGACCTGGATCTGAGAGGCCGTATCATTGTGGCTGAAGAAGGCCTTAACGGAACCGTTTCGGGTACCCAGGAGGCGTGCGAAAAATATATGGATGCCGTAACCAGTGATCCTCGATTTGCACATACGGAATTCAAAGTAGACACAAACGATCAGCCTGCATTTGAAAAAATGCACGTGAGAGTAAAGCCTGAGATCGTCCACAGCTCTCTACGTCATATTGATCCTACCAAAAAGACGGGAGGCTATGTTGAACCGGAAGAATTCAGAAAAATCCTTCAGGAAGAAAGTGAGGATACGATCATATTAGATGTTCGGTCCAACTATGAGCATATGATTGGAAAGTTTAAGAATGCCATCACGCTGGATATTGACAACTTCCGTGACTTTCCTGAAAAAATCGAGGAGCTCAAAAAGTATAAAGACAAAAAGATTGTGACCTACTGTACCGGTGGAATCAAGTGTGAAAAAGCCAGCGCATATCTCCTCGAACAAGGATTTGAAAATGTCCATCAGCTACATGGTGGTATCATTAAATATGGCTTAGAGGCAGAAGGTGAAGATTTTGAAGGAAAGTGCTATGTCTTTGACAACCGCATTGTAAAGGATGTTAATCAGGTCAATCCAAAAGTTATTTCCAGGTGTTATGTCACTGATGAGCCATGTGATAGAATGGTCAACTGTGCGAATCCACATTGTAATATGCACATTCCTATGAGTGAGAAGGGTGCCGAAATTTACAAAGGCTGTTGTTCTGAGGAATGTATGAACAATCCGGATACCCGTGAGTACGATGGCACGGGCTTTTATCAGAAGAAAATGAACGGGTACAATCCTTACAAAGGCCTGAAACGCAAGTCATCTGTCAATAGCGGCAGCTAGGTTAACTTTTTGTAAATTAGGTGGTTCAACCGGCTTTCCTCATTACTTTTAAGGGAGCCTTAGAAACCTAACCTAGCTATGCCTCATACCTTTTCTGAGTCAGATCTGATCCTCAACCCCGACGGTAGTGTCTACCACCTCAGCTTGAGACCCAAAGACATCTCGGATAAGATTATTGTTGTAGGCGATCCGGGAAGAGTGCATCGTGTCTCCCGTCATTTCGATTCGGTGGAATTCGAGATGAACAAACGGGAGTTCATCACTCACACAGGAAAATACAAGGGCAAGCGACTCACAGTTATCAGCTCCGGTATGGGTACGGACAATGTGGAAATACTGATGACCGAACTGGACGCACTTTTCAATATTGACCTGGTGCATCGCCAACCCAAGCCACGTAGGAAAAAACTTCAAATCATCCGTGTGGGCACCTCCGGAACCATCCGTGACGACATTAAAGTGGGAAGTCACCTGGCAACCGAATATGCCATTGGATTGGATACAATCATCCAGTTTTACCAACACAAGCATACTGGAGTAGAAAGGCGGATCATTAAAAAACTCCGGGAAGAGCTGGACCTGCATTACACACCGTATTGCTTTAAGGGGTCTGTTACCCTATTCGAAAAATTTAAGGATTGTACCATAGCCGGAAACACCGTCACATGCCCGGGCTTTTATGCCCCCCAGGGAAGGGAACTGCGAATACCTATCCGCTATAAAGACATCATTGAGAAGATGCAATACTTCCATGAAGAAGATGTATGGATCACAAACCTGGAAATGGAAACTGCCGGATACTATGCATTTGGTAAACTACTGGGTCACGAAATGTTGAGCCTGAATGCCATTATGGCTAACCGCGTAAAAGGTCAGTTTGCCAAGGACCCCAATAAAGTCATCGATAGCCTGATTCAAAAGGTGCTGGATCGGATTTAATTACTTAAAGAGTGAGGTGAATGCCTTGTGAAGTGCTTCGGCAGCTTCATTGAGATGTTCGCGTGCTTCACTCCATTTTTCGTTTGGTTTGGATGAGCGATTTCGAATCTGCTCTTCAAGCTTCTCTTTTTGTTTCTTTAGCTTTTCAATCTGCACCTCCATGTCTGCAGACACTTTGCTTCCTGCCTGCTTCGTCTCTTCCACGAGATGGTCAATTTTCTTTCCCAGCTCGGCAAGGATATCTTCTACTTTTCGCTTCTCACTCATAGGTTTTTAGGTTTAAATGGAAAATTAAGTATTTCAGCTTACACTTCCCTTTCTTCCACTTAGAAGCAAGCTCCCCTCCCCAGAGGGGTTGGGGGTGGGTTATTCCCTATTCAAGATTTTTATTCTTCCCATACCATCTGGCAATCACCTCCTCCGCCGGCTTATTCTGAGGGGTCCATTCCGTGCCTCTCCACCTTCCGTAGCGAGACATGAAGTGCCACTTCCAGAAAAAACCTCCAGCCCACCAATCTTCATTTTCCAGCGCCTGAAAAGTAGCTTCATACGCATCTGCCTGGAGTTGATGGTTGGCGTTTTCCTCAGACTCATCTACTTCCCAGTGGCTACCAGCCGCCCCGTTTGCGCTTTGAAATCCATACTCGGTAAAAAGTATGGGTTTGTCCCATTTTTCAGAGAAAGAACTAAGCTGCTTCTTGATTGGCTCCCAGCCCTTTTTGATATCATCAATACTCGGATGGTCGCCCTCTGCAAGTGGGAAATAAGCATCAATACCAATATAGTCCACTGCATCCCACCAGGTGATATTCTGATAGTTGTCCCAATTAGAAGCATAGGTCAGCTTACCGGAATATACCGCTCGCACCTGGCCGATCAATGAACGCCAAAATTGCGGTCGTTCCCTTGCTGGGATACGAAACTCCGTACCAATACAAAACAACTCCACTCCCATCGAGTCTGCCTTGATGGCATGATTCAGAATATACTTTGTATAGTCTGATTCCCACGTTTTCCATTTCTCTTCAGAATCCAGGTTAAAGTCTCCAACCCAACCGGCTCCCCGAGCCCAGACATGTGGCTTGACCATTACTTTCAGTCCATGTTCTTTAGCGTATTGGATGAGTGCGCAATTCCCATCGGTATGCTCGCCCCACCACTGTCGGGAGTGATCAAATGAGACATTGGGTTCCCCATCACGGGAAAATGCATAAGGTATCAGTGCCACCCATCCGGCATTCACCCGCCTCACCTCTCCCATCTGGTCTGCCGTGATTTCCCTGGGTGGGTTCACCAGACTGGCTCCATTGATGCGGGTCGGTTTATCAGATGGCATCATGACCATTGCAGCAGCTCCTATAGCGAGCAATACAAAAATCACAAACAAACGCATAAGGAAAGATACGCTGAGATTTTGAAGGAAGTTTGAAAGCGTATCGCTAAACGTATATATACGTAACTATACGTTTAAGCAAACGGTTATTACTGCGAATCATGGTATATTAATCTATAGATAAACACAGTTCCAAGATCATTTAATATGATTGTTTCCATCATTCAAAGCTGCCTTTAAGTCCTCGAACAACAGGAGAGAAGGATTTTAAACTGAGGATTAGATGCATGTAGCCGAAATTTTATTTGGATTGGAAACCGGTATATTTGAAAGGTAAATAACGCGCACAGTGTGTGTTACATAATTGTTAGATGTCATAATGAAGCACATAGTATATTTCTTCCTTCTAGCCATAACATTTCAATGTAGTAATCCTAGTGCTAAGGGCGAAACTAAAATTGATTTAACAGATGATTCCGAAGAAGCTACTGAAACTGCGGTAATTCAAACAATAAAGGAAAAACCGAAAAAAAGAACTTTTGTATACAAATCTTTTACGTGTGTTAAAGAATTAATTGATGCATGCACTAAAAATGATTTAGAAAAAGCAACTTTCCTTATTAACTCAGGGTGTGACGTTAATGGAACAGTAGAAATAGGATATAATGCATGGATGAGTCCTTTGCGTGCTGGAGTTCATCATGATGACACAAAAATTGCAAAACTCTTATTGGATGCAGGGGCAGATCCAGAATTAGATCTTGGAAGATTGGTTAAACCTATTAATTATGGAGCAGGCTATAACCCTGAAACCCTAAAACTATTAATAGCAAATGGAGGTAACGTTAACTCCTTCAACGAAGGCGCTAACTATCAAACTCCGCTAATCTGGGCAATAAACAGAGGCAAAATCGAAAATGTAAAAATTCTTGTTCAGAATGGTGCTTTAATCGATTATGATACAATTACATATGAGTATATACAATCGCCTCTTCATAGAGCAATCAAGGATAGGGAATATGAAATAGCAAAATACTTATTAGAACAAGGAGCAAATCCAAATTTCAAGATAACAGAAGTGCATGAAGATTGTTATGTATGCCCTTGGGATATAGCACCGATTCATGAAATAGGACTAATTGAAGATTTGGAAACAGCCAAACAATTTACTGACCTGTTTATTGAATTTCAAGCTGACTTAAACATAACAAATGGCTATGATGAAAATGTTATAGGACATATCGCTCCAGGTGGTAACGCGAACCTAGCAGAATACCTGATTGAAAAAGGGGTAGTAATAACTGATGCTGCGGTTGCAAGAGCAGCGATGTTTCAAAATGAAAAATTCCTTGAGGTTTTATTAATAAATGGCGGTAATCCAAATGCTTATTTAGATAGAGAATCAGCACTTAGTCATGCAATAACCTGTTGTGGAGATGGATTCAACGAAAGATCACAAGCCAAAAGAATCAAAACTATAGATTTATTACTTAGAAATGGAGCAAAACCCGATTCTATTTTAATCAACTTAGTAAATAAGGATGAACGATTTGAAGACGTAGCTAAGCTATTAAGTCAATATGAAAATTAACGACATCTAACAGTCGCTAGCACGAATGCGCCAACTGCCACTTTACAGACTTCAGTGCGAACTTCACCATGAATCAGCCGCTGGGAAATTTTAGTGCTTTCTACCCTCTTTAGTTCGCAGGA
Source organism: Ekhidna sp. (assembly GCF_965221965.1). Taxonomy (GTDB): domain Bacteria; phylum Bacteroidota; class Bacteroidia; order Cytophagales; family Cyclobacteriaceae; genus Ekhidna. Next base: position 787,781 of record NZ_OZ244926.1, on the reverse strand, counting down.
TTTTTCATCTTTCTGAACGTAGCGCATTCTGATACTTTGTGAGCACCGGCAGATTCATTAGTTTTATCGGAACTTGCCAAGTTCGGGGCGCACTCCTGCTAGCTTGTCGTCAAAACCGGCTATCACTCGCTTCTTCCTTGATCCGGTCAGCCTCTTCTTTCCCCAGGTATCTGTCGATAAGGAAATGACCTAAATAAATCACAGGTGTGAGCGCAATCGCTACGATGAATTTGTAGATGTAGTTGAGCGAGCCCACAGACATCACCTGAGAGAAATCCCACCGACTCTCAGGTGGTGCAAGAATGTAAAAAGCGATCGCCAGCACGACGAAGCTATCAATCAGCTGGGAGATGAGGGTGGAGCCGGTTGCTCTCAGCCAGATCATTTTCTCTCCGGTAATTTTGCGCAATCGCTGAAAGATGATCACATCCAGCAGCTGCCCAATCAAAAAAGCGATGATGGAACCCACGATAATTCCAAGTCCCTGCGTATAGATTTTATTGAAAGCAAAGTTCATGTTGAAGTAGTTGCCATCCGGATCAGTACTGTTTACATCCAACCAAAAGCCCGCAGGGCTCAGCTTGGTCACAATCCAGATCATGAGAAAAGCATAAGCGATACACCCGACAGCTATAAAGCTAATTTTTCGCACACCCGCCTTTCCAAAGTATTCATTGATGATATCTGTGGTGATAAACACCACCGGCCAGATCATCACACCGGCGGTCAGGTTGAAATCCAAGGTGTATCCGAAAATATCGAGATTGGCCGGTTGCCAGCCTAGTGTTTGTTCCAGTGAAAAAATCTTCACACCAATTAACTCAGCCAGGATAGCATTAGTGAGGAAGATCGCACCCAGGATAATGAACAGGTTTTGCTTTTTATTTCCCATCCACAATGAATTTAGTGCCTTCAATCGCCAACTCCGATCGCTCAAACACTGCTTTCGCCTCGCTAATGATCGGGTCCAACTCCTTATACCTCGCAGAGAAATGTCCGAGGACCAGCTTGCCTACTTCTGCCTCTTTGGCGTATTGGGCGGCTTGCTCCGCTGTAGTGTGATAGGTCTGAATAGCCCGGTCTTTCATATCATTGGCAAACGTCGCTTCATGATATAGCAGATCCACCCCCCTGATGATCTCCATCAGCTCCGGCCGTAATCGGGTATCAGAGAAAAAGGCGTAACTGTAGCTCGGATTAGGATCCAGTGTCATCACCTTATTTTCATATTTCACACTTCCATCACTGTCAAGGATATCTTCCCCGTCTTTCAGACGCACAATGTCCAGGTTGGAGAGTTTCACATCATCCAGCATCTTTCGATTGATCCGTCGCTTCTTTGGTTTCTCCTTAAATAAATATCCGGAACATGGAACGCGATGATCCATCGGCAGGGTAGTCACCGTATACTTTGGGTGATCATATATCATTTCCGATTCCCCCGGGGTAAACTCCTTAAAGTTGATTTTAAAATTGAGGGAGGTCTCTGAGTATCTAAGCTGTAGCTGTAATATCTCAGACAATCCGGGAGGTCCTATAAGTAACAATTCCTTCTTCCTTCCAAACAAATGCATGGTGGAAAGCAGGCCGATCAATCCGAAGTAATGATCCCCGTGAAGATGCGAAATAAAAATATGATCAATGCGTGAGAGCTTGACCTTATTTCGCTTCATGAGAAGCTGCGTGCCTTCCCCGCAATCGATTAGAAAATATTGATCCTGAAGTTTCAAGACCTGCGCAGTATGATGTCTGCGATGCGCAAATGCCGCAGAGTTAGAACCTAATATCAGTAGTTCAAGGCTCAAGTTTATTCCGCTGCGCCCTGCCCTTTGTTGATAGCCGCCAATAGTACCATATCAGCAGCCTCTTCCTGTCCTGCCACGATGTTCATCACTTTATCCAGCTGACTGATCGCAATCAGCTTCATCACATGGTCGGTCACGTTGAAAAGCACAAATGCTCCCGAATCGCCAAAAGACCGATTGCCTACTAAAAGTGCACTTAATCCACTGGAATCTACATACTTCACAGCAGCCATGTCAACGATCAGGCTTTTCACGCCATCCTGAGCCAGCTTCATAAATTCAGACTTTAGCTCTGGTGCTACCGTGGAGTCAACCTTTTCCTGGTCGATTTTTGCAATTGAGTAATTCTCGTATTTGTCTACTGTAAATTCCATAATTCTCTATTCTACTATTTGGGCTATTTCCTCTTTAATTCGGGCTAATTTATCTGAGTATTCGTCTTTAACAAACTTTTCTCCCGAGATGTTCTCATAAAGTTCGATGTATCGATCGGATATGAGGGTTATTCGCTCCTCAGGCATTTCCGGAATCTGCTGCCCTTCTTTCCCCTGGAATCCTTCAGAAATCAGCCATTGTCTTACGAACTCTTTTGAAAGCTGTTTCTGGGGTTCATTTCTTTCCAGAAGCTCCTCGTAGGGCGCTGAATAAAAATAGCGGGAAGAGTCCGGTGTATGCACCTCGTCGATCAGGTAGATTTTACCATTATATTTCCCGAATTCATATTTTGTATCCACCAGGATCAATCCTCTTTCAGCAGCTATTTCTGTTCCTCTTTTAAAAAGTTTTCGAGTATATGCTTCCAATTGCAGATAATCAGTCTCATCAACAATCCCCTGCTTTAGAATCTCGTCACGTGATATATCCTCGTCATGCCCTTCATCCGCTTTGGTTGTCGGTGTGATGATAGGTTCAGGAAATTGCTCGTTTTCTTTCATGCCATCCGGCATAGGTACGCCGCAAAGCATTCGCTTGCCATCGCGGTACTCACGCCAGGCATGACCGGTCAGATATCCCCTGATGACCATTTCCACTTTGAAAGGCTCACATCTTTTACCGAAAGTGACATTTGGATGAGGTGTTTTTTCCACCCAGTTTGGTACAATATCACTGGTCGCTTTCAGAAATTTTGCTGCAAGCTGGTTCAGCACTTGCCCTTTGTAAGGAATAGGTTTGGGTAAGACCACATCAAATGCAGAGATACGATCGGTGGCAATCATGGCTAATTTGTCGCCAAATTCATATACCTCGCGAACCTTTCCGGTGTATTTTCCGGTTTGTCCTTTAAATTGAAAATCGGTGGAAATGATGCCTTCTGACATAGAGGGCAAATATAGCCCCATGTCCATGATTGGTTCTACAGATATCGTATGAAAAAACTGGCAATTATATTCTTACTGGTATCAGCATGTGAGTTTCGGATAAGTGACGAAGATGCCCGTGAGGAGTTGGATGATATTGCGAATATTCAATTTAATGATCTGGAGGTAGGTGACAAGAGCATGCACTACGCCTATATTGATCAGGGCAGAGATATTCAGCTGGTATTTATTCATGGATCCCCGGGATCGTGGAATGCATTTATCAATTTTTTTAAAATGGATTCATTGCTTGAAAAATTTGACATGCTTGCAATGGATCGCCCGGGATTTGGTAATTCAGGGTTCGGCGAAGCAGAGCCATCCATCGAAAAACAAGCTCTGCTGATTCATCAAGTGCTGGAGCAGTTTCCGGATAAACAACTCATTCTTATTGGACATTCCCTCGGTGGACCCATTGCAGCCAGAATGGCCATGGACTTTCCGAATGATTATGCGGGGATGATCCTGGTAGCTCCCTCGATAGATCCTGAATTGGAGGAAGACGAATGGTATCGTGGAATGATCAATACAAAAATTGGGGCGATTTTCACTCCCAAAGAGTTTGAAGTGAGCAATGATGAGATTTTACCTCTGAAGGAGGAACTGGAAATTATGCTGCCTTTTTGGTCAAAAATAAAAATACCAACGATCGTGATTCATGGATCAAACGATTCGTTGGTACCTAAAGAAAATGCCGACTTTGCAAAACGAATGCTTCCGGACTCCATTCTTGAAGTAAAAGTATTGGATGGAGTCAATCATTTCATTCCATGGACTCATCCACAAGAGATAACAAAGGCCATCAATCAATTAGCTGATGGCCTATGATCCATCATCCATAGCTAGACGCTGAGCGTCTGTTTCATAAATGTTTCGCATTTTTCCCGGCTGCCTATATAAAGGATGCTAAAGCCTTTCTTTACCATCCAGTCACCTGTTTGAGATTTCGTTAACCGAACTTTGTCGTTTCCTTTTCTTGCAAATAACCTAAAAATATTCATGGTGAGTTTATTTTAAGTTAAAAATTGTATCATTTAAATATTAAACATGAATATAATAATTTTTGTTGTGTTTAAATGCAATTTTTTATTAAAATCATCATATTTTTAGATGAAAAGGGCAAAAAGAAAGGCGACCCCTCCTAAGAAGTGTCGCCCTGGTGAGATTTTCTTTAGCTAGTTCTTACATTGCATGACTCATGTAAGTCTCACATTTATCTTTTGATCCAATGTAAAGTACAGTTGAACCCTTTCTCACAACCCAGTCCCCACTTGCTTCTTTTTTCAATTTTAGCTGGTTTTCGTCAGTAGATTTACCTAGTAGCGTTTTAACGAATTTCATTGGCTTATAGATTACAGTTGGTTTATTACTTTAACGAGAACAAATTTAATTATTCAAAGCGAATAATTAAAATAATTAAAAAAGTTCTTCAAATAGTGCAATTAATGAATTGTTAAGACTGTATTAATCGATAAAAACGTGCGTTTTGTCCAATTCCGAATTAGAAAATAGTATGTATGGCTACCAGTTGATAAGTGCGGAAGCCCAGGTAAATCCGCTTCCAAATGCTGCCAGACAAACGAGATCTCCCTCTTTGATCTTTCCTTCCTGAAAAGCCTCACTCATGGCTATTGGGATCGATGCAGCTGTGGTATTTCCGTACCGCATGATGTTATTGTAAACCTGATCGTCCGATAGTCCCATCTTCTTCTGCACAAATTGGCTGATCCGCAGGTTTGCCTGGTGTGGGACAAGCAGACTTATCTCTTCCGGCTTCTTTTGATTTGTAGCTAAGGCCTCACCGATGACTTCCATGAATCGTGTTACAGCATGCTTAAACACGAAGTTTCCATTCATATACGGATAGTAGCTGGAATCTTCCGGATCATTTTCTTTGATTATTTCAGGCACCCACCGTCCGGTATTCGGTCCGATCAGCGCAAGCTCTTCCGCATGCTTGCCTTCGGAATGCAGATGTGTGGATAATATGCCCTTCCCTTTTTCTTCTGATCGTTGTACGACAGCTGCCCCGGCTCCATCTCCAAAGATGACCGTCACTCCTCTGCCACGATCCGATTTTTCTAAACCACCGGAATGGTTCTCTGCTCCAATCACTAAAATGTTTTTATACATTCCGGTCTTAACGAACTGATCTGCCACTGAAAGCCCATAAACAAACCCTGAACATTGGTTTCTCACATCCAGTGCCCCGACCTCTTTGATACCTAATTGCTCCTGCACCATCACACCCGGGCCGGGAAAATAATAATCCGGGCTGAGTGTGGCAAAAATGATGAAGTCAATATCATCAGGTGTAATGCCAGCGTTTTTAATAGCCATTCTCGCCGCTTTGGTTCCCATCGTAGACGGGCTATCTCCTGATCCTGGTACTATCCACCTTCGCTCTTTGATACCGGTGCGCTCAGTGATCCATTCATCACTCGTGTCCATCATCTTGGACAGATCTTCATTGGTCACTACATTATCGGGTACATAATGTCCGAGACCTGCAATAATTGAGGTATACATGCTGTCTATTTTATTCGAATATAAAAAAGAGGTACTATTTGCTAAGCAAAACTTGTGTACTCTTCGACCAGTCCTTTTTACAAAAGGTGTCTAATCCGATTTCCTTATTAAATAAAAGTCTTTGAGGTAAGTCGTGTTCACTCCACCTGTGGAATGAATTTCAAAATCATCCAGATCAATAATCTCCAGCGTGCCGTCAATTTTGATTTCAACATTGTAGACATCATCTGCATTGATCATCATTTCATATTGACCTTCATCATCTATGTGAGAGAAGAAATACATGTCTGTATACTCAACCGGCCTGAAAAAGATTCGCGCATTGGTTATCGGCTCTTCAGTTTCTGCATCCAGCACTCGTCCCTTGATTTTAATGGTATGTATCTCCCAAAAGAAGAAAATATCATAGTCACCGATGGTGTGCAATCTGTTAGATGTAAAGTAGCCCGACATTTGATCTTTATTGAGCTTAAAGTGCAACTCATCGTCTGCAGAGTTTACCGGGAAGCCCATATTCTCAGGCTCTGACCAGGTAAGCGTAGTGGTATCAAACTCAGATTTGAAGATATCATAGCCTCCCATGGTTTCATGTCCATCGGAAGCAAAATACAGGGTCATTTCATCCGGACTTAAATACGGACTGTCCTCATTGTATTCACTATTGATAGTGGTTGCGAATAAAGCCGGTTTGCTCCAATCACCGGTTTCAGGATCTCTGATCGATTCGAATAGATCCAGGTTTGGATCCTTTTTTGAACCCACGTCTTTAGCAAAGATGATCCGGTCTTCATGTTCATTGATAAAAAAGTGGGAGCTTAAATGTGTAGAAGAAATTCGACTGTCAAACTCCCTGGGAACGCTCCAGCCAGTTCTTGATTCTGTAGGCTCGCTGTAAAAAAGGTCTCCACCCTTATCCGTTCTGAACTGAAATAAGCGGCCATCCTCCGCAACTACTTCAATATTGGAATTTTCCCTGGTGAAAGTACCCACATTATAAATGACCTCCGGTTCTGACCATGACCGACTTCCCTCGTGCCTGGTATGATATATTTGAAATTGATCCGGGTTGTTCTCATCTCGATTTGAGAGGAATAGCAGCTCCTCATTATCAGCAAAGTATACCGGACTCAGCTCTGCTTTTTCAGTGTTGATTCCTTTTTCCAACAAATGGATCTCATAATACTTAGGGTTATCCATAAACTTCTTCGCGTTTATGGCCCAGTTTGCCCACCTACGAGCTTCTTCTAAAATGATATCGCTTTTCTTGGCCGGTAGCTTAATGAATTTCCTCAAAGATTCTATTGCCTCCTCAAATTCGTACTCTTTCATTAAAATTCGACCCTGCCAGTAATAATAGAATTTGTCTTTTTCGCCCATGACCTCCTCATAATCATTGAAAGGTTTCATGTTTTCATATTGCGTAATGGAAAGCAGCTTACAAATCTCAATCTTATATTGAATATCCTCGTAGGTAGAGTCTATCTGCTGAATAGCCTGGTACTGATTCAAGGCTTCAGCAAAGTTTTCCTCATAAAAAATCTCCTCGGCATCATTGTACATTTTAAACAGTTGTTGAGCCTGAATATTGGAAACAACAACCAATGCCATCATCATACATACCACGCGGAAAGCTCTCATCATATTTTATCTAATATAATTCCTGTACAAGTTTAATTAAATAACCCTAAATGTCTATAAATAAATGAGTTATTGATTCTAAATTACTTTACTCTGATTTCAGGTGCGAAATAAAAGACTGAAAACCATTTGATCCCTCCAGTAAAGAGATTTAGATTTTTTCATATTTCGGTACTCACATTACATAAGGCCTCTATACCTAAGTTTCTCTAATTCTTCTTTAACCCCAATTTTCATTGATTAAATTCGATAATAACAAAAATAGCTTTCACAAATTTTCATTTGTGATCGACTAAAATTAACGACCACATGCAACCCATGTTCCCTTTGCCAGTCTTTACGATGAACTAACCTGAAAATTGGAAGCAAACACGGTAAATATTCATGCCGACCTGATAGCCAGGTGCAGAGATGAGGATCGGAATGCACAGTTTGAGATTTACAAACTGTACAATAAAGCGATGTTCAATACTGCCATTCGGATAACGGGTGATGAAAATGATGCAGAAGATGTATTGCAGGAAGCATTCGTAAGCGCTTTTCAAAACCTGACAAGCTATAGGGAAGATGCTTCGTTTGGGGCATGGCTGAAGCGTATCGTGATCAATAAAGCGCTGAATCAAGTGCAGCGTGTAAAAAAAGATCTGATGCTGGCTGAAGACATAAAGGAAGAGGCCAGTGAATATGAGCCGGAAAAAACGGAACCGACCTACAGTGTGGAACAGGTGAAGCGGGCAATGTCAGAGTTGCCGTCCGGGTTTAGAACGGTTTTATCCCTATACCTTTTTGAAGGATATGACCACAAAGAAATTAGCGAGATACTGGGTATTACAGAATCAACTTCTAAATCTCAGTATAAACGCGCAAAAGACAAATTAAAAATGATTGTAAAACAGGAGGTGAACTATGGGTGATCAATTGGAAAAATTCATCATGGAAAACAGGGAAGCATTTGACGATGTTACCCCTTCTGATCAGGCGTGGACCAAAATCGATCAAAGGTTGATGAAAAGACGCTCTGTCTGGCCAACCATATGGAAGGTTGCCGCTATGCTTTTCATGGCCACTACCATCATCCTCGTGATAGACAAATCCAATGATGAAGTTCAGGGCCCTGTGCTAAGTGAGGAATTTAACCAGGCTGAGGATTACTATGTTTCTCTAATCAATCAGAAACGACGATCGATCAAAGAGCAACTCACTCCTGAGCAACATGAACAATTTTTGGTAGAAATCGACCAACTCGATTCTATGTATGTGGAACTGAAGAAAACCTACCAAACCAATGCTTCCAATGACCGGGTTATGGATGCCATGATTAACAACCTGCAGTTGAGACTGGATATCCTGAACAAGCAACTGGAAATTTTAGAAAACATCAAAAACCAAAACAATGAAAGCGACAACACAATTGAAATATAAAATATTAGCCTTGAGCATGTTTCTGGTTCTATCAGTAGCATCGTTGGCTGGCGACCAGGACCAAAAGAAGAAGTACGTTGAAAAAAACTACAAGGTGAGTGCGACCACCAAGCTGAAAATCGATAACAAGTTTGGCAAGGTAGAGATCAACTCATGGGAAAAAAGTGAGTTCGACATCAAGGTAGAAATCATCGGTAAAGGGCGTAATGAAGAACGAGCGCAGCGCATCCTGGATGCGATAGAAATCGACATCACAGAAAGTAGTGCTGAGATTGTCTTTGAAACAGAAATCGAGAGCTCCAAAAACAAAAACGAAGAAGGTTTCGAGATCAATTACACCGTGTACATGCCCGAGAAAAATCGATTAGAGATAAAAAATAGCTTCGGAGATGTGACCATGGGTAACAGAGCCAATGATTTGGACATCCAGGTATCCTACGGATCGATGAAAGTGGGCAATGTTTCCGGAGATGCGGTGATCAAGGTTTCATTCGGGAGCGGTAGCGTAGGTAAAATCAACGATGGAGAAGCCACCATTAAATACAGCAATTTTGAAATTGAAGAAGCTAACATCCTGGACCTTACTCAGGGGTTTTCTGATATCGAAATTGGTGAAGTTAAAGACCTGGAACTGGAGAGCAAATACGGAAAAGTAGAGATCGAAAAAGCGGGTAAAATAGATGCTGACTCTCATTTCTCCGGATTTGAGATAGAGGAACTAACAGGCAGCCTCGAGTTGGATTGCAGCTATCTAGGTGACTTTAGAATTGATAGATTAGCTAAGACCTTCACTTTGATAGATATTGACGGGAAGTTTGGTTCTTATGAAATTGGCCTGGAAGAAGGACTCAATGCCGACATCAATGCTGAATTCTCATTCGCAGACCTAAAAGTTTCATCTGATGTGGATGCTACGTTCAACTACCGGGTAAAAGAATCAAACCGGAGTACCTATAAAGGAAAAATAGGCAAAGGCGACCCCAACAAGATGATTCGGATTGACTCCAGCTATGGAAATCTCAGACTAAAAATGGATTAACTCTCAAAATACCAACCGACCGAAAGACATGCTCAATGACCGAGCGTGTCTTTTTTGTTTCCCGCCATTCATTTATTTGGTAGATTTCGCGATCAATTAAATACTTACCAATTATGAAGAGCATACTCACCATTTTCTCTTTCTTGATGCTTTTTTCTTTGGTTGGACAGGATCGATCCATCCAGCCAAACGAGACCGTAACGACAACCCATCAGGTCACCATAAAAGGTAAACCTGTGCCCTATAAAGCCACTACTGGCACGCAACCGGTGTGGAATGAAGAGGGCAAGGCTATTGCCGCCGTGCATTTTACTTACTATGAAAGAACTGATGTAAAGAGTAAGAATACACGCCCTCTCCTCATTTCCTTTAATGGCGGACCAGGCTCAGCTTCGGTATGGATGCATCTTGCGTACACCGGACCTAAAATTTTAAAAGTGGACAAGGAAGGTTTTCCCATTCAACCGTATGGAGTAAAAGACAACCCCAACTCCATTCTGGATATGGCAGATATCGTATTTGTAAACCCGGTCAATACCGGATACTCACGGATTCTGGATCCTGAGAATACGGATCGCGAATTCTTCTTTGGTGTGAATGAAGACATCTCCTACCTCGCTGATTGGATCAATACGTTTGTAACCCGAATGAACAGATGGGAGTCTCCCAAGTATCTGATTGGAGAAAGCTACGGCACCACTCGTGTATCAGGTTTGGCACTCGAACTCCAGAACAGGCAGTGGATGTACCTGAATGGCGTGATTCTGGTTTCACCCACCGAGCTGGGTATACATAGTGGTCAGGGACGAAGAGACGGTCCTTTAGGAGCAGCATTGAGAGTTCCATACTTTACTGCTGCGGCCTGGTACCACCAAAAGCTACCGCAGGACCTTCAAAGTAAGGACTTACTTGAAGTATTGGAAGAAGTAGAAAACTATGCGATTCAGGATTTGATGCCCACTTTGGCAAAAGGAGGCTTTGTGGATGAAGAAGAGAGAAAAGAGGCAGCACAAAAAATGGCACGGTATTCCGGTATTTCTGAAAAAGTAATTCTACAATATAACCTTGATGTGCCGACTTCCTTCTTCTGGAAAGAGTTATTAAGAGACGAAGGCTTTACCATCGGTCGTCTGGACTCACGATATAAGGGAATTGATCGTACAGATGGCGGTGACAGGCCCGATTTCAATTCTGAAATCACTAGTTGGCTTCATGCCTTTACTCCTGCGATTAATTACTACTACAAGAATGTGATGAACTACCAGACAGATATTAAATACAATATGTTTGGTCCGGTACATCCGTGGAACAGGGATGGAAATAATACCGGTGAAAATCTTCGTCAGGCAATGGCTCAAAACCCTTACTTACACACCATGATTCAAAGTGGCTACTACGATGGCGCTACTAAGTATTTTGATGCGAAATATACCATGTGGCAAATCGACCCGAGTGGCAAAATGAAAGATCGGCTGTCATTCCGGGGTTACAGAAGTGGACACATGATGTATCTACGAAATGAAGACCTGATCAGCAGTAATGATCATCTCAGAGAGTTTATCCAAAAAAGCCTGCCGGGAAATAAACCGGCAAAGTATTAATGCAATTTCATAACTACTGAATCGTTGCTGAAACTGTATGAAAATCAACTTTGCCTTTACGTCTCTTCTTATTCTTCTTCTAGTTGGAACTGTTTGTGCTCAAACTACTCCAAATATGAAGGCCATGAGCATTGAAAAGGATGACAACTTTGAAGGATTTGAGTTGATCCGTACCGACAGTAATCAGGTGTTTGTGCTGGCCGAACATTGGCACAACATTCGAACTGTTCCGAGGGCCTCAATGAAGGTATTGCGTTACCTTCATAAAAATGCCAATGTTCGTATTCTGGCAATCGAACAGGGAGCCAGTGTCGCTTACATGATCAATGATTATCTGGATACCGGTGATACAACTAAACTCAGACAAATCATTCGAAATACCATGTTTTGGGGAAAAGAGAACTGGGAGTTTTTCGAAGACCTCTACGCATTCAACCAAACGCTCCCGGATCAAGAGCGCGTATTTGTTAAGAGCATCGATATAGAATACAAAATGGAATCAGCCATTTTCGTTATTAACCAGCTAATCGGTGATAAAGAAATACCGGAACAACTTAAAGGTACCGTAGGTGTTTTCAAGCAAATCTTTGAGAACACGAGGGAGCATCGTGAAAAGTATCAAGGCTTATCGGTTATGTATTATTATGATCGTGAAGTCGTGGAAAGCCTCGTGCTCATGACCATCGATGAGATGGAACGTAAGAGTGATGATTACACAGATTTTTTTGGTGATGATTTCGTTCGGTTTGCTACGATGATTTTAGAGATGGATGACGGACTCACCTTCGATTATACCAATCCGAATAATAACTACAAATTTCGTGATCGATTGATTTACCGAAAGTTTGAATCACTTGTGGAAGAATATCCGGAAACGGGCATTTTATGTGTAATAGGCATGCGACACGCCACAAAAGGATCCTCTATCTATAAGCTTGATAAGTTGCCTTTTTCTCCGCTTTATGGAAAAGTGTCCATCATAAAAGTATCAGCACTTTTCAATAAAATGATTATCTCCAGTGACTTGAAGCGTATCAACTACAACTACCCAAACCAGTTGAAAAAGAACTGGGCCACCCTCATTCAACATACTGAAGAAGATGCGGCCCTACGATCCGCAAAAGGTTTCGATTATACGTTATTCATCAACAGCAATGGTGAGCTCACTCCTTTCGAGAACGTGTATAAGCGAGAGTATGGCGAATGATTAAACCGCCGCTCTTCGTAACCGATCGTTGATTGCCTTTCCAAGCCCTTCCTGAGGTACAAATTCGGCCAGAATAACTTCGATATGCGGTTGATCCATTCTTCTCAACGCGGCAAAAATATTTCGGGCTGCCTCATCCATGTCTCCGGAAGGTGAAAGCACAACCTGATTTTGCTCCGGCACATCATGAGTCGTTTGAAATGACAGCACTCCTGTAGATTTCGAATTCATTCCTTTGAGATTTTCTGCGATATCCCCGATGATCATTTTTCTTCCTGGAGAATAGTGAGATTTGAGCATCCCCGGTGCGGCTGGATTAGAGCTTTCATTAACCTGAATGCGTACTTTACCAACCACGTCTTCAATGGCCTCCACTCGTGTGCCGCCCAGCCGATAGATCACCACATCATCTCCTTCAAAACCTACGATGGTAGACTCAAGTCCTATATGACATTGCCCGCCATCCAGGATATATTGGATCTGATCACCGAGTTGGTCATTCACATGCTTTGCACTTGTTGGGGATACATATCCGAAAGGATTAGCGCTGGGTGCAGCCAGTGGAAATTCTAGTTCAGTAAGCAATTCGATGGTTAATGGATGATTTGGTATTCGAACTGCTACTCTATCAAGACCGGAAGTGAGTAAATCGGGTACTTCAGGTTTTTTATTCAAAAGGATAGTCAATGGACCAGGCCAGAAAGCTTCTGCTAGCTGAGCAGCCTTTTCCGGGACATCCCTAACCATATTCTTTACTTTATCTAGTGAATTGGTATGAGCAATCAGCGGGTCAAATTTTGGTCTGTTTTTTACGGAATAGATTTTCAAAATGGCATTTTCACTCAACGCATTGCCCGCCAATCCATAGACCGTTTCTGTTGGTATACCAACCACATCATCATTTTCAAGCAGATGTTTTGCTCGAGCTATGTCTTTTCCTATTTCTGCCACAAATTGAAATCTAAAATGCAAAGATGAATGAAGGAATTGGATTTGTCATGTGACGCTGAAATACTTATTTTAGTCTAAAACCTATACCATGACAAAAAGCACAAGAAATACGTTACGAATTGCCTCGTTCATTTTGGCTATCCTTATCATCTTAATGGACCTGGGAGTAATACCTAATATTATTAATTATCACTTCTGGGTGATGGTCATAGCCTATTTTCTACTGGTGTTGAGTCTGCGCTAGCGACGAAGAATCAGACGACCAGTTTTGGATTGCCCCCTGTACCTTATGCGGTAGAAGTAAATTCCGTTTGATAAAGGAAAACCAGAGGGAGTTGTGCCATCCCATGTCACCGAGTTGGTCCCGGCATACTGTGGCCCCCATAGAATAGTATTGACCAAAGCACCTCCTGAAGTCAGAATATCGATCCGCACTTCCCCATCTTCAGGGACAGAGTATTGAATATTGGTGTGCTCCTCAAATGGATTTGGGTATGACGCTAGTAGCTGAAAATCTTCTCCTTCATTCGGAGCTATCTCTATTGGTTTGAAATCGCTCACATTTGTGGCAAAAACGCCATTTCCATGTGAGGCAATAACCAATCGACCATCACTTGGCCTGTAGTCCATCATTGGGATGATTGAACTACCAATCAGATCAGGTGACTCTTTGATCCATGTAGTTGTTTCACTAAGGCTTTCTGATGAATAAAGTCCAATGCTGGTTCCTAAAAACACCTGGTAACCCGTGTTCTTAGGAACGATCTCAGCCCATCGGATGCTAGGACCACTTCCGGTACCATCAGGGTTCTCTTCCAGGTTGCCGCTGACGTTTACAAATGTTTCTCCACCGTCCTTACTCTCAAAAATGGATGGCACATTGTAGCTGGAGAATACTGCAACAATATGATCCGAATTCTCAGGGTTGACCGCTATACTGGATACATAGCCATTTGTCAATGAATCCAACTGAGTTACATTAAAGTTCAGCGGATTATCCGCATTATCAACTCGAAATAATTCTCCTCCACCACTTCCGAAATAAACTTTTTTTCCATCCAGGGATATTTCCACTGCACTAATCAACCCACTTTCCACCGGTCCCTTTGTCACCTTGCTCCAGCCCAGATTCGCGGGTGTCTGTGAGCCTCCCGGAACCTGACTTATATTCGGATGGTAGTAGAGATGGTTTCCACCTGCACAAAACATCCGGTTTTCATTCATTGGATCGAGTACAAAAGGATTGACAAACAAATACAATGATCCGGAAGCCTCCACCAAACCACCGGGATCAACCCGACCAAACGAGGTAATCCCAAACTCATCATTAAGTGTAAGTCTTAGTGTCTGTCCTCGCTGAAATGAGGCGAACCACAATTTATTTTCTCTGGTAGTTGCCGAGTAACCGCCATCACCGCCAATAACTCCATTCCAGGAAAGGTTACCATTTGGAGACAAATCTGTGCCATTGTCCTGCATTCCCCCAATGATTGTAGGATCTCCCTGCATTTTTGACTGGGCAATGGTAAAGAACTGCGAGGTGACAAAACCATTGTTTCTGCTTTCCCATTTCACTGAATCCACGGTGATATCATCACTGCGAATCAATCCTCCATCACTTGCAGAAAGTGCTATATCTGCATTACCTGGGAGAAACAGCAGATCATGTTGATCCGGATGGTGGTTTTCATACGGTTTAGTCTCCCCGCCGGGATCATATCCTCCTATCCAATCAATATGCTCTATTGTTCTAAAAGCATCCGTAGATCGATAGAGATTGGTTGCACCTACAAAAACCATGTCCGGGTCTTCCGGATGCACTCGTATCATCATATTGTAAGAACCCTGGGTATCAATATTACCCAGCTCTTCTTCAAAATCCGGAACCTCACGAGGTGTTGGATCAAAACCATTGATTCGAGTTTGACTATTTACAAGTGAAAGTCGATGCTCCAGAATAAAAACCGGGTTTGTATCAACCATGAAAAAGGTAATATCCGGATCAGAAGGGCTCGACCCAATCACAATTCTACGATACTGAGACTCATCTTTGAATGGAGTAATTTCCTCCCAGTCCTGTCCATCGATTGAATAATAAATCCCGGCTTCTGGAGATCTCTGATCTGTTGGAGATTCAGTAGAAAGTGTGGCGTAAAACACATTGTATCCTGATCGTTCGATTGATGTATAGAAGGAGGCGTTACTTTCATTCAAGTCCACAGACTCATCAAGACCAAATAACTGCTGACCAACCTCCACTTCCCAGCTGTTTCCTCCATCCGTTGACCTCAAAATCCCTCCAAATGCAGCGACCAATACCTCATCTTCCACCAGGTTTGTTGGGTTTATTTCAATGTCCCAGACATATTGAAACTGACTATTGAATACATGAGGATCTGAATCCTGGGTAGATAAAATCGGGCTCCATGTTTCACCATTATCAGTAGATTTATAAATCCCATCTCCACGAAAAGGAGCACCACCTCCACGAGCAGAATTACCAACAATCTCACCTGTACCATGATACCAGGTGTCTTCTTTTCCAGGACGAGTGTCCTGAACAATACATGTTACACTGTTTCTATTCTCAGGATTGGATTTTCGTGCCCATGTCACTCCTCCGTCCGTGCTTTTCCAAACTCCGCCCGACACGCCACCGGCAAGAATTATGTCTTCGTTACGAATATCAAGGGCTACTGCACGAGTCCTCCCTCCTACATTTATGGGTCCAATAGATTCATAATCTAACTGATTGGTGCGAATGCCGGATGTTTGTTGCCTTAAACGCCGATCAAACTGCAGTTCAGCGTTTCTGATATTCAAAGGAACCTGACCGGTGGAAGGATCTGCAGTCAGCATACGCTGATACTCCAGTCTACCCATCAAATCTTCCTTGCCCTCGATCTCGGAGGGAGCATCTCTTAAATCAATGAAATAATTTGGAGAAAAATAAAAAATCGAATCTCCGACAAGAATACCAAAAAGGAGAACGAAAAAGAGCCTTTTCAACTTACTCGATAACTGTATTTACCTTGTTGATTTTTCCTTCTGCCAACTCCCCAGTCTTCACTCCCTCACCGTTATTATTCATGTCTTCGAATTTGGCTTCAACGAAATAGGCCATTGGCTTTACGTCTTTGAAAGTAACACGGCCCTTTTTGTCTGTCTTCAAGGTGGCCACAGCATTTTCACTTGCGAGATAGTCCTTTTCTGTTTCATAAATAGATACCGAAGCACCTTCAACAAAATTTCCGAGACCGTCGATCACAGTGATTCTAAGCTTGGTTGGGAGTAGCTGGGCGTCTGCCTCATTAAATACAGATGATCCCAAAAACAATAGCGTGATTAATGCAATTACTCTCATAATATTTAATGTTTTTCTAGTTATTCAATGTAAAAATATGCTTAGCTAAATCCTCAAAAGATTGAGCTTCCTTAAACTTTCGATCCGGATACGAATTAGCGATCAATTTGATGCGTGTTGGTTCATCATTTTCTTCAATATATTCAATCTGCACATTACCAAATTTCTGATCTATTGGTTCGACAAATCCTCGTTTTGGCTTCAAATAGTGCATCTCCTTTAGCTCCACCACATCGCCTTTTTCCTGCATCGTATGCCTGCTGACCACCAGTCTATAATCCAGCATTTTAACCTGATCAGCAAGGTAATCAAACAAATAACGATAGTTGTTTTTTCCGTACCTGGCTTCATAACTAATGGCAAAACCATTACTGTAAGTAGATTCCAATAACAATATCTGTGGGTCTTTATCTAACCCCTTCTTGCTCCAAGAATAAGACTGCCACAGGTCGTTGAGAAATTCTGCACATATATCGGAAGTCTTCCACGTATTAAACCGATCCAGAAAAGACTGACTCCTTTTGATGATTTCGTGAACCAACACCTTAGTAGAGGTAGCCTCGGACTTCCCAAACAGCCGATTATATATGTAATCAAAGTAACTCATCTATCTAATAAGTGTAACAGAGCCATATTGTTCGATGGTTCCAAGATCGGGTGCCAACGAGCTGGAAAACTTCATGATGTAAGCATAAGTTCCAGGGGGTAGCAATTTCCCTTTGTAAATACCATTCCATCTAAAATCCTGATTGTTGGATGTAAAAACCAGCTCTCCCCATCTGGTGTAAATGAGGATTTCGAATGTATCCACATAGTCATTTGGAAAAACAAAAAACTCATCATTTACACCATTCGCATTTGGCGAGAACGCATTCGGCGCAAAAATGACCGGACGACAATCTTCCACCACCTCAACTCTATCAGTGATACATGTAAAGCCGTTATAGATCGTCACCTCATACGTTCCGGCCGTTGAAACATTCAGCACCTGGTTAGTAGAAATAATGGCATCATCCGGAAGCAATCGCCACTCATAGGTATTAAAAATTCCCGGATCGAGATCCACTGTTGGGTCATTAGGGTCCGCAGTACAGTAAGCTGCTCTCTCTGGCAAAATCAAATCTTCCGGATTGATCGGCACAACGGCCACATCCAATGCATCTGTAGCTACACAGGTACCGGATTCATTGGTAGCAACAACGGTATATCTGCCTGATGAGGTCACAGTTAGAATGGAATCTGTTTCTGACAAGACAGTTCCATTCGGATCCCTCCACTCGTATGTAACCGAAGGATTGTAATAGTTTGTTGTAGCAATGGCTAAAACGTTCCCATTGTTATTGCAATCGGGCTCCAATGACATTACAACCTCAAACTCCGGTTGAATCTCCACATTCGTATTTCCCGAGGTGACTTCACATCCAGTGAATTGATCAGTGACGGTTACATTGTAAGTTCCCGAGGTAGTCACCGTTCGCTGCATGGCCTGGCCTCCGTCATTCCAATTATAGATGTAGCTTCCACTTCCGTTGGTCACGTTCGCAACAAGTGTTACCTGCCCCTCGCATGGATCACCATTTACCACCACGTCCACAACCGGATCACCATTGAAGTTTACCTGAATATCTTCCTGTCTATCACATCTTCCTGCTTGCGTAGCTGTCACGGTATATACCCCAGCTTGATCAACCGTAATTGATGGGCCTGTATTTGGTGGAATTATGCCCGGTCCAGTCCAAGAGTAGCTTGCCCCAGAAATATCAGTTACTAAAATAGTACCTTGACTTCCACATATTTCCTGTATTGCATCGAAAGTAAAATCTGGTTCTGGATCCGGATTGATTGTGATCTGCTCTGTTTCTATACAGTTTGGCGGGGTATTGTCAGTCACCTGAACGAAGAATGTCCCTGTGTTTAAGCCTGATATCACCAAAGGGTCAATTGCATCTGTTCCACTAGCCACGATTACACCGTTTTGATTTTGAACCTCATAATCATAACCTGCAGCTGGTAGAGCAGGAGTAGTACCTGAAATAGTTAATTCTACAGTTCCATCACAATTCCCTCCTGTGTCATTAACCACCATATTAAAGCTACCAGGATCTTCTACCTGAACAATCTCATTGTAATCACATCCTGAGACCAGATTGGTCACAGTCAGGTTATAATTACCAGGTGGTAGAGCCGTAATCGTGGGGGCAGCACCCGGTCCATCAAAATTTGCAGGGCCAAAAACAGATGGTCCAGTTAGCTCATAGGAGAAGCTACCTGCCGTATTAAAATTGATATCTATCGTTCCATCATCATTCCCACACCCGGTTGTCTGATTTGGAGTTACGGTTACATCAGGTTCTTCCAAAATCGTGACCTGCACCGTATCTCGTCCAACACAACCAAAAGAGTTTGTCACCTCTACGGTGTATTCAAAAACACCTGCCGTGGTTGTGTCAATATCAAACGTGCGGTTTGTTCCTAAGACAACTCCATCAATCGCCCAGGAGTAAGTAGCTCTTGCCACCTGTGCATCCAGCGTTTGAGTGGGGTCATTCTGACAAAGGGTTCGATCTCCTCCCAGATCAACATCTGGTCTGGCATCTGCCATAAATACCTGAAGTGTATCCGATGTACACCCTGTTACTGTATTGATAATCGCCACCTCGATGATAGCAGGCTCGAAAACGGTAATTTCCCTGGTAGTCTGACCCGTACTCCAGTAGTATGCAAAGTTGGGGTTATTCGTTGGCCAGGCTGTCAACACGATCGGTTGATCACAAAGT
This sequence comes from Ekhidna sp., assembly GCF_965221965.1. Taxonomy (GTDB): domain Bacteria; phylum Bacteroidota; class Bacteroidia; order Cytophagales; family Cyclobacteriaceae; genus Ekhidna. Next base: position 768,090 of record NZ_OZ244926.1, on the reverse strand, counting down.
GCAGTGTCTGTGGGTACCGTTGGATTTTCAGGAATATTATTAATGGTGATCGTCTGAGTCAAAGTAGTGTCCACATCACAACGATTGCTCAGAACCAATTGCACCGTATAAGTACCCGGATTATTATAGGTGTGAGTGGTGTCTTGCACGGCAGCAGAAGTTCCATCTCCAAAAATCCAGAGATAATTTTCAATGGAGTTATTTGGATCTCTTCCAACACCGGAAAAAACAGATTCCTGACCAGCACAACCTGCCGTTACAGTCATGCTTGGTTCCTGCAGTGGAGGTGATTGATTTTGAGCGAAATTTGGCAAACCCAGACGACTCGTTCTTCCCGAAAGATCAAACCCTGTGGCATTAAAGCTTGCTCCCGCATCATCTCCATCAGGTGCATTGATGGTCCCTAAAGTACCTGAGTTATCAACTGCCATATAAATAGTACCATCCGGTCCCAATTGTAATGCTCCATAATCAGCTCCTTGAGGATAACCATCAAATTTGGTAGCCTCAATGTCTCCCACCGGATCAGCCGAATTTAAACTATCAAGATCATACTGAATAAGCTTAGATGTGCCCGAAGAAGTGGTTAAATACAGTTTTAATCCACCCGGAGAAAATTCCATCCCATAAAGATCATTCTCACCGGTATCAATCAATCGGGGATTGGAAACCTCACCCTGATCTATATCCAGAATTTCAACTTGATTGGTGCCCGGGATATTCACAGCAATTTGATTGAGTGTGGGAGAAATTTTCATGTATCCTGTCGCGCTTAGCTCCTGCATAAAATCGTGCACTTCTCCGGAAGGTGAGAAAATAGCTCCGCTTAAACCCGCGGGACTCGTTCGATATCCGCGGAATGTATTATTGCCAAACTCATGCGCCATAATAAGGTCGTTTCCGGTAAAGCCGGAACCCGTTATCCGCTCCGTACTATTGTCCATAAGCTTGATGTTTTTTACGATCACCTTACCACGCGCTTCATCTTCTTTCATATCCACTATAGAGTATCTCAAGGCATACTCATCATCGCCATAGACCTGCTCGGTGGTGAAGATGTAAAACATGGTTTGATCGTCCCCAAACGGCATAATCAATGAGTTTTGTGCGGATCGCTCGTCACCACCTATCGTATCTCCATTGACCATTACATCGTGTTCTTTATTCCATACGGTATATCCATTTGTGTAGAACAGAAGATCTCCGTTTACATCTGAAATTGTCGCACAGCCTTCCAGGGCATCCTGCTGGTTGCCATCCAGAATGGCGATTGGCCCATTGGTAAACTCAATACCAGCCTGCTCACCAAAATACCATTGATTGGATGTTTGTTGAACTATTCCATATTCCAGCACTTCGATATCGTCAAAGCCAGTACATCCGGACGCATCGGTAACCTCGACCCAATAGGTACCCGTTGTATCCACGTCTATTGTCTGGGTAGTTGCTCCTGTGCTCCAAACAAACGATTGTCCAGATCCTGCATCTAGGGTCAAAATTTCATCCACACAAATAGTGGTATCATTTCCCAAATCCACCATTAATGGATTGGTTAGAATCTCAACTGGTTGGGTAATTGTTTGAGTGATGCCATTTACTTCTGCTGTTAAACTGACCATGTATCCGCCAGCAGCCTGATACGTGTAGTTAGGAATCCAGCCATTACTACCTCCCCCATCTCCAAAATCCCAAATCAGGTTATTTGGCACAGGTTCTACCACTGGAAAGAATTTAGTCACATTGGTTTCACAGCTATCAATCCAATAGAAATTGAGCGTATCAAACGTAAAATTGTATCCGGGAGTAAACTCAGGAAACTGCCTGGAATTGAAATCGTCAGGAAATACGGTAGCTTGGTATTGCACTGAATCTGCAATACTATCAGGACGGTTAATACGTCCCAGATTAAAAGCCGCGCCATTGGTTGACTGATATAGGTGGTAAATACGGTTGTCAGGTGCTCTCTTCAACCCATAGCTCCTGAAAATCGGTGCAGGCAAAATCGGATTGATTGTTTCCGTAGAGTCGTTGAAATCCAGCTGATATAACTGTCCGGTCGTACCACTACTCCCAAACCTTGAGATATAAATCTTCGAGCCATCGGGAGACCACTCCACATCATATATGGACTCACCTGCATCATCATTGAAGCCTGTTCCTGTCAGTGTCCGATCAAAAGTTGGTACTCCTGTCGCAGGATCAAAATCCATCAACCACAGGTTTCTGTTTGTCCGACGAGGAGCCATAACCAATTGAGATGAATCGACATTAAAAGCAAAATGAGCAGCTTCAAAGCCCGGGGTGGAGCCTCCAGTAAAATTGTAATTATTCGTTGCTCCAATCCCTCCTCCATCAATCTGTGTGACCTGTATTTCAAATGTGGTTCTGTTTTGAGAGACCAGCCAAAAGAGTTCTCCATCACCAGAAGGAATAATCAGCATTCCCTCTGACGGATTTGTTAGTGCGGTGGGCAAGGATTGATCAGTTACAGTAACATCTCCATATGGAAACTGGGCCGAACCATTTCCATTTAAAGCGGCATCCACAATGGTATATTGAATTTCATTGGGAGCCGCTGTACCAGAATTGGTGAACAAGTAATATTGTCCCGGATTATTCGTGACCGGGCAGGTCACCACAGGTACATTGATTGATGAATTTCCTGACAGGCCTGCTCCTCCCGGAAGAATGGTATGGGAGACATCATAAACATCTACCCCGTCCGTGTAGAAAAGTAGATTGCCTGTAAACTGATCGGTTATCGTTACTGCACCTGCATTCCCAAAAGGGGTAGCCTGATCGGCTTGTAAATAGACATCTCTTCCATTTCTGTCAAACACCAGATTTTCCGCTGAGTTTCCAAAGTACCACCTCGTCTCTGTGACATCCTGAGCAACAAGCGTTACAGAAAAGAAAAAAAACAGGACAGGAAGAAATACCCTGCTAATAGCAGAGTTATAAGGGAAATGAATCATGAAAATGTCCTTGCTCATACACAACACTTCGTAAAAATACTTTTAACCCGAATATTTCGGGGCTTAATCCTGAATAATGTAAGCAACTTTGAATAATGACGAGGCATATTCCATTAGCTGATTGTAACTGTTTAAAATTTCAACGCACCAATCGTCGTTACATTACCTACGTAAGTCAACAAATCTTGAGCCGAATTGTATTAATTGTTATAATTTGCTCAACGATTTTAATCATACATTCTGCATGATCCGAAAGGTATTTATCATTCTTGTCATTTTCGGTACGTTCTGTCAGGAAAACACTTTGCAGGCGCAAGACCCTCAATTTTCTCAGTACTATGCAGCCCCTCTCTACCTCAACCCCGGACTTGTGGGAATCAATCAGAAGGGAAGAATGGGAATTAACTACCGAACTCAGTGGCCCAATCTGGATGCAAATTTTGAGACCTTTTCCGCCTACTTCGATTACCATTTTGAAGACTATTATAGCAGCGCAGGATTGATCTTCACCAGGGATCGCGAGGGAATCGCCGGGTTGAATTCCACCTCTATCGGGTTGCTATATGCCTATCAGGTGCAGCTCAACTATGAATGGACATTTCGTCCAGGTGTGCAGGCTTCCTACTATTTCAGGGACCTGAATTTTGATAAGCTGACGTTTGGGGATCAGTTTGACAATACCGGTCAGGTTAGACCTGTAACAGGTGAAACATTCAACACCGGTTTGAATGCACGATTTTTTGACCTGGCGTTTGGCGGAGTGCTTTACAACCCTGATTTATGGATTGGGGCTTCTATGCATCATGTACTGGAGCCAAATCAAAGCATTGCTGGTGGGGACGCTCCACTTCCAAGAAAATTTTCAATCCATGGGGGCTATCGAATTCCATTAAACCCGCGCACCACAAAAACCGGAATTGGAGAACGAAGCATTACGCCAAGTTTCAACTATCGAACACAAGGTGATTTTGATCAGCTGGATGTAGGAGCATATTTCACTATCAACCCAATACTGGTGGGACTTTGGTATAGAGGGTTACCGATCAAAAACACAGACGGTGTAGTAAACAATGAATCATTGATCTTTATGATCGGCATGCAGACTAACAGAACCACTTTCGGATACAGCTTCGATTACACCCTTTCCGATTTAGGTATTGGAACCGGAGGTGCCCATGAAATCAGTATCGCGTACTCCTTCAGCCTGGGAGATCCGCTAAAGCCTGCCGCCGACGTAAGAAGGTTGAAGTGCCCGATTCCGTTTATTTTTTAGTCGCATAGTCACTTACTTTTGCAGCTATGACTGAACAAACCATCTTCACCATTCTATTGGTGATTATCACATTTGATTTTGCGCTGGAGCGAATCCTGAGCTTCCTTAATAGAAAAAGTGCTAAAAAACCAATCCCAAAGGAATTAGAAGGTATATATGACAAAGACAGATATGCCAAGTCTCAAGCCTATCAGGCAGAGATATCAAGGTTCAGCACCTTCTCTGCTACATTCAGTTTTGTAATCTTAATCCTCGCTATCTACAATGGATGGTTTGGGATGCTGGATCAGTGGATCCGAACTTTCTCACCTTTAAGTCTGGTATCACCATTGATTTTCTTCGGCATTCTTTTTATTGTTTCTGATATTATCAATACGCCGTTTTCGATCTATCGGAATTTTGTCATTGAAGCAAAGTATGGCTTCAACAAGATGACGGCAAAAACCTTCATTCTGGACAAAATCAAAGGGTATATTCTCACCACCATCTTTGGTGGACTGCTTTTAGGTGTACTTATCTATTTCGTAAACGCAATCGGTAGCGACTTCTGGTATTATTTCTGGGCAGTGATGACCGCATTTGTATTGTTTGCCAATTTCTTCTACACCTCACTAATCCTGCCTCTTTTCAACAAACTGACACCTATGGAAGATGGTGAGCTGAAGTCCTCTATTCAGAACTACTGTGACAAGGTGAACTTTCCTTTAAAAAACATTTTCATCATGGATGGGTCTAAAAGGTCGAGTAAGGGTAATGCTTTTTTCAGTGGACTTGGAAGAAAAAAGAAGGTGGTGCTTTTCGATACGTTGGTGGAAAAACATTCCATCCCTGAGCTAACTGCAGTGTTTGCTCATGAGGTAGGTCACTACAAAAAGAAACACATCTTGTTTACCACAATTTTCAGTATTGGCCTGATGGGTTTTATGCTTTTCCTGTTTTCAAGAATGGCTTACAATGCAGAAGTGAGCTGGGCGATGGGTGGTCAGACTTCTGCACTTCATCTAAACTTGTTAGCCTTCGGAATTTTATACTCCCCTATTTCAACGATTTTGGGGATTATCGGGAATGTGATTTCAAGGAAAAATGAGTATGAAGCGGATGCATATGCGAAAGAAACTTATGACTCAACGCCTCTGGTCACTGGATTGAAGAAAATGACTGCTGATCATTTATCAAACCTAACTCCACACCCGGCGTATGTTTTTGTTCACTACTCACACCCTCCGCTCAAAGAACGAGTGAAGGCGCTGGAAGCCTGAGATTATTTCGTTTCCAGGAAATCAATTTCTGCTCTAAATGGAAAGTTCATCAAGTAGCTATGAGCTTCCTGAATGGTCATCTGATCATGAATGATTTTGTAAAGTGTTTCTGTGATCGGGCACCTAACCTTATAGGATTCGGCAAGCTCATTTACAATATTAATGGTCTTCACACCTTCAGCAACTTCATCCATAGACTCGATGATTTGATCCAGCACCTCACCTTGCGCCAGGCGATATCCAACAGTGAAGTTTCGACTTAAATTGGAGGTGCAGGTAGCAATTAGATCACCGACTCCTGCTAAGCCAAGGAAAGCTTGCGCATTGCCGCCCAGTGCTTTTCCTATATACACCATTTCCACAAGTCCACGACTAATAAACAATGACTTGGCATTTTCTCCAAGGTTCATTCCCGCGATAGTACCTGCGCCCACAGCAATAATGTTTTTTAGAATACCACAAAGCTCTATCCCAATCAAATCGCGACTGCCGTAAATCATAAATCGATCATTTTTCAACAGACGCTGACCTATTCTCACTACCTCGTCGAAATGGGAAGCCACTACTGTGGCAGCCGGTTTCCGTTGATCCAGCTCACGAGCCAGATTTGGTCCTGCCAGACACCCGACTCGCAACACAGAGGTCTCCTCCTTAATAACCTCAGAAATGGTTTTTACATGCTCGCGGGTTAGCGGGTTATTTGCTGATATTTTCTGTTTTTTGGGGACATACAAATCAAAGCCTTTGGTTCCATGAATGAGCACATGATAAGGCCTGAGATGTGGTGCCAGCTTCATGATCATATCCCTAAAATTGGCCGATGGCACCATGGGAAAGATAACCTCACATCGCTGAGGCACCTCCTCCAGATTGTTCGTTACCTCAATATTTTCATATAGCTTCTGGCCTGAGCTAATGCGCTCCTTTGCTATTTTCCTCGTTTTTTCAGGATCACGCACATACAGAATCACATCCGCATCATTCTCTGCCAGTATATTAGCGATAGCTGTTCCAAAGCTGCCCGCTCCAATTACACCAACAACCTCTCTAGATGTATTTTTCGAGCCCATAGCCATTCATTCGGTTGTGGTAATAGTACAAAGTGTTCGTATCCTGCACGATAATTTTGTCGCCTTTTTTAATGAGAGGTCGCTGATCATGATATAAACCAACATTCTGCAGTCCATGTTCGATTGCATTTGTCGCTCGCTTTTTCATATGATCAGCCATATCTACCTGTCCTTTCTTGTGGATTTTTTCCAACTTGGTTCGCAGCTTTTTAAAGTTAGCCTTGAACTCCTCGTAATCAAGTATTAAATCTTCATCCGGTAACCTCAGTACGCTGTAAAGATCCAGCTTAGGATTCCTACGCTCCAGCATTTTGAAAGCAGTAAACGCCACCAGGTGACTGGCAAACACACGGTTATACTTGTGATACTCCTCTATGATTCTCTTAGACAAAACACGGACATATTCTTTTTCACGCTGAGCATCGAAAGTTATTTTCTGATCACGCAAAAAGTAATCTCTCACGTTGATTGGATTCCCGTTCTTATCGAAACTGTTGCCCGCATCATCTACATAATTCCCTAAAATATCCATGCCGCGACCAACATTAACCGAGATATCAGAGCCTTTCGCAAAAAACTTAAACATGAATGTGCCTAGTTTGTAGGAGGTCGAAAACTCATCTGCCTCCACATAGTATCGTTCCCTTCCTGTTCTTTTCAGATGATCCCGAATTAATGAGGGTGCTTCTAAAGTGAAATGATAATTGATAACTACAGGGACAATGAACACCTTCCTCACTTCATCGGAATCCTTAGTGCTTTGATACAGCTCTCGTTGTGCTTCTATGGCGGTACCCAGAAGCCCTGTTCGTAAACTGGTTTCAATCTCTCCGGATCGTGATCGCGTGCCACCGGGGAAAAACAGCGAATGGCAACCACGCTTTATCGCGTTCCTGGAATATGTTTTCAGCGTCTCCAGGTAAATAGGGTTTTTCTTTCTTCGATCCACCTTATAGGCCCCCAAACTATTCATGAAGTACGCTAAAATCTTAATGTTAAAAAGGTTGAGTCCAGCTCCATAAATAAAAGGCGGGAGACCGAGATATTGGATCGCCCACCCGATCAGGATAGAATCAAGGTTGCTAAAGTGAGTAGGAACCATTACGACGGTTCCTTTTTTTGCCAGCGATCGAATGTGTTCTGTTTCTCCAATCACATGAATTTTGTCATCCAAATCCAGCTGTCGGCTAAAAAGTGACAGCAAGCCCTTTACGCGTGCAGCGTTAAGAAGACGAGCAAATCCGAACGTTATAAATCGTTGGGCAAACTGATACGCGGATTTTTTGAAATTTCCGGCAATTTCCTGCGTATATCGTTTAATTATTTCGTTTAAAAGTTCCTTCTCAAGCGCTATGGCTTTCTCTTTCTCATCAGGATTAATATCCAGCAATCGGGCTTGCATGTTTTTCCAGTAAACACGCTCATCTGGTGGGTCCACTCGCCAGGGGTTTGCTTTCATTCGCAGCTTCTCACGATGGATGGTTGTTTCGATTTCTTCCCGAAGAGATCCACCTTTTCCTTCCAAAAGACTATCGTACGTTTCGGAAGTCACTTCATCAATAAACTCCTTACGATCCCTGGACAACTTAATTATTGGCCATTCGCTTTTATTAGGAATAATTTCCGGATACCTGACTTTCTTTCTGCGCATTAACCTCAATTAGAAATTGGCGGAAAGATAGGGGCTAAGAAGAAAACAATTGATCGATTGTCTTGAAAGGTTACTATTAAACAATTTGAATTAACATCTTTTTTTAAATGTAATGAGCAGGAATAATTACCTAAAGCTTTAACATCTGTAATATTGCACCCGAAATGCCTCTAAAACTTAAAGACATACAAGCGCCTGTATCCTATGAAATGGAGGAATTTGAAAAGAAATTCCGCCAGTCCATGAAAAGCAAAGTGATGCTATTGGACAAAATCACCGGATACATCGTCCGGAGAAAAGGAAAACAGATGAGACCGCTCTTTGTCTTTTTGAGTGCAGGTGCAACCGGAAAGATTTCAGAAGCCACCTATCGTGGGGCATCACTTATCGAATTACTCCATACTGCTACGTTGGTCCACGATGATGTTGTAGATGACGCAAACGAACGACGAGGATTCTTTTCAATCAATGCCCTGTGGAAAAATAAGATTGCAGTGCTTGTGGGAGACTTCCTGCTCTCAAGAGGGTTAATCCTGTCCATGGAAAACGGTGATTATGATTTACTTAGAATCACCACTGAAGCAGTGAAAGAGATGAGTGAGGGTGAGCTACTTCAGATGGAGAAAGCTCGCAAACTCAACATCAATGAAGAGGTTTATTATGAGGTGATTCGTCAAAAAACCGCCAGTTTAATCACCTCCTGTTGTAGGGTAGGAGCAGCATCAGCAGGTGCGAATGAGGAAACGATCCAGAAAATGGGGGAGTTTGGTTTAGCAGTAGGTATGGCCTTTCAGATCAAGGACGACCTATTTGATTATGGCACTTTTGAAATCGGGAAGCCTCGTGGAATTGATATTAAGGAGAAAAAGATGACCCTTCCTTTGATCTACGCGCTCAATCAATCATCAAAGCTGGAACGAAGACGAATTAAAAAACTGGTAAAAAGAGCTGAAAGCAAACCCAAACTTGTTCACGATGTGATTGATTTCGTCAAGGCTTCCGGAGGTATTGAGTATGCGATCTCAGTGATGGAAGACTACCACCAAAAGGCAAAGGACATCCTGAGAACACTACCTGAATCAGATTATCGGAACTCGCTGGAAGATTTGGTTCAATTCACCATTGAACGCACAAAATAGCTACTTGAACAGGACACTTCTTATCCCCTCAATAATCAAAATCACCAATACTAAGATCATCACAGCAGCAGCCGCTCCCGCCACCTCTGGCGTACCGGCTTGTCGTTCTGTAATCCCCCAGGCCGCCCAGGCCACTACCCCTCCAAAAATCGGGTCGCGGTAGCGAATGACCATCACTGTTGCGATCGCTCCGGCTAACGCCAGCTCTACAAACACCCACACTGTTTTTGTCATGATCCAGTTTTCCATTCCGATGACAGATTGCTCTACGCTGATGTTTGCTAATGTGGCTACTGTAATCCATCCGAAATACAGGCTGAATGGTACTTTCATAAAAAGTCGATCACGAAATCCTGCGACCTTTCCAGGTAAAATGTGTCTATAAATTCCAATGAGGGAAGATAAAATAACCACCATCAAAATGAGCGCCAGGGTTATCAACTCATAATGCCATGCAAAAATCCACAACGTATTCGCTGCGCAATTAACGACAAAGTGTCTATTGATTCGATCGAATACTTTATTTTCCCTATTTCTTGGCAAGTATTGGTAAATAACATAAGCAATGAGAAAAAGATAAATCACTCCCCAAATTGAAAAGGTGAAGCCGGCCGGAGTAAAAAGCGTTGGGTATGCTTCGGATACCTCCCCAGTGGTTCTGCCTCCTAATGGAAGATAATTGGCCAGGAAATTAACAATCAGGGTTACGGCCAAGGCGAGAAGTGGAACAGTACGATTCATAAATTTCATTTGCTTCCAAACTCCTAAAGAAGCATAAAGTTATGAGCATCCGCTATCTTCATAGCAAATATCTGCTAATGAAAGTAAGTTTTATCTTTCTCGTGTTAGCGCTAATGGCTGAAATTATAGGTACGATTGGCGGATTTGGCTCCTCTGTTTTTTTTGTTCCAATTGCTAATTTCTATTTCGACTTTTATTCGGTTTTGGGTCTTACAGCCATTTTCCACCTCTCCAGCAACCTCAGTAAAATCTTCCTTTTCAAAAAAGGACTCAATAGATTTCTGCTTCTTTATATTGGTCTTCCATCTGTCCTGTTTGTAATTATTGGAGGTGTACTCTCCAAACTTGTTGAAGGATCGATGTTGGAAATTTCACTAGGCATTTTTCTGGTTGTTTTAAGCTTAGTCTTTCTAATCCGAAAGAAGCTTGTAATATCCCCTAATAAGCAAAATTCAATGATTGGTGGATCCCTCTCCGGATTTACAGCAGGGCTTCTGGGTACCGGCGGAGCTATTCGGGGATTGACAATGGCTGCCTTTAACCTTGAAAAATCCGTCTTTATAGCTACTTCCGCCTTTATTGACTTCATGATTGACTTTACTCGTACAGTAGTCTATTATCAAAACGGCTATATCCACACTCACGATTTGGTTTATGTGCCATTCCTGTTAGTTATTGGTTTAGTTGGTACGTTTATAGGAAAAAGAATTCTTGTTTACATCCCTCAGGAGAAATTCAAGCGTATTGCATTGATTCTTATTTTGTTAATCGGCTTGGTTACCCTTGGCAAATTCCTATTACGTTTTCAATAAGGTGGCTATGTTTGCGGTCTCAAAATAAATACCGCATGAAAACCATTCAGGATTACGATTTTAAAGGAAAAAAAGCATTGATTAGAGTGGACTTTAATGTCCCGCTAAATGATCAAATGGAAGTCACCGATGAAACACGAATCAACGCGGCTATTCCAACGATTAAAAAAATTCTGAATGATGGCGGATCATGCATCTTAATGTCCCATCTGGGGCGACCAAAAAATGGGCCAGAGGATAAATTTTCTCTTCGTCACATCGTACCAAACCTGGGTAAAAAACTTGGAGTACCGATAAAGTTTGCTAATGATTGTATTGGGCAATCGGCCATAGAAGGATCGCGATCGTTAAAGGGTGGTGAAGTATTGCTTCTTGAGAATGTTCGCTTTTACAAAGAAGAAACTGCTGGGGATGAGGATTTCGCACAAAAGCTGGCTAACCTTGGAGACATCTATGTGAATGATGCCTTTGGGACTGCCCACAGAGCTCATGCCTCTACTACTGTTGCCGCTAAGTTCTTCGATGAAAAGTGCTGTGGAAATGTAATGCAGGCAGAGCTGGAGAATGCTAAGAAAGTGCTTAGCAACGCTGAAGAGCCATTTACTGCAATCATGGGTGGAGCCAAAATCTCCGATAAGATCATGATCATCGAGCAGCTACTAGATAAGGTAGATCACCTGATCATCGGTGGTGGTATGAGTTACACCTTCTTCAAAGCAATGGGTGGGCAAATCGGAAACTCTTTGGTAGAAGAAGACAAGTTGGGCCTAGCTAAGGAGTTGATTTCAAAGGCTAAGGAAAAAGGCGTGGATTTACAGTTGCCAAAAGATTCAATTGTGGCTGATGATTTTAATAACAACGCCAACACCCAAACAGCTGATAACTATGCTATTCCTGAAGGTTTCATGGGACTTGATATTGGTCCTGAGTCTCGTGAAGTATTCGCTAAGATCATTGAAAACTCGAAAACCATCCTTTGGAACGGACCCATGGGCGTATTCGAGATGAGCAACTTTGCACAAGGCACTAATACCATTGCAAAAGCCGTGGTAAAAGCAACTGAAAATGGCGGCTTCTCTCTCATCGGTGGTGGAGATTCAGCTTCAGCTGTCAATAACCTCGGGTACGGAGAAAAAGTCTCATATGTTTCTACCGGAGGGGGTGCATTGCTCGAATACATGGAAGGGAAAACGCTTCCCGGGGTAGCTGCATTGGAAGAGTGATTAATTAAACCTCAATCCCTCCCTCGAGGGAGGTCAGGTGGGTGACTTCAAGTTAATTCAGAAAATTCACCCCCTATCCCCCTCAAGGGGGAATCAGCTATGTTAGAGAGAATTTTCCCTCACTCTCCACTACCTTCTTGTCATCAATAAGAATTCGTAATGCCTCCATGATCTGATCCTGGGTGTAGCTGGCCATGAGTGCACGTAGCTCAGACATATTTCGTGGAGACTCCAATGTTTCCTCTACCTTCTCAATCGGTATTTCACTGGCTTTGAGTTGCTTCTTTTTCTCCAGGTCATTATCACAAATGCCACAGGTGATGGTGGTTTCCTCATCAAAGTATCGCTGAAAAATCTGGGTGCGACATTCAGTTGACTTCATATAGTCGATAACTGCATTTGCTTTTTCCAGCGCCAGTTTCCTTCTCCATTCGATTTGCTTCGCATCAATAGGTAATTTTTCTGCATCCACCCTAGGGGTGAGAAAAGTGATAGTCGCTGAGTCCATCGCCCGCTGATAATCTACGACCTCACTTTCATGCAAAAACTTCAGCCACTTTCTCACCTGAACCTTATCCGTTTTCAAAAGAGATCCAATATCCTTTTCCTTGATTTTGGCATACCCGACAAAAACCTCACCTCCGTACAAACGGAGCAGTGTTTTGATCGCTGGGTCCAGTTTTGGATTCGCAATCTGGAACTTATAGGTTTCACTTTTATCCAGCAGAAAGGTCAGCTTGGAATGCTCATAAAAACCTTCTGTCATCTGAATCAGTCCTTCATCCGTTAATTTCTTGAGAGCGGAATAGGTTTCAACAACCGGTAAATTGTACGTATTGATGAACTGCTCGTAATTGAATGGAAAACTGGAAAGCGCATGACTACCAATCGCCATTTTGAAAAAGTTTGCCAATGCCTGGTACGTCCGCTTGATCTGATCCAAAGACACAATAGAGCGGTTTGTTCTGTCCTTAAGCTGATCCACATCCTGATTGTGATAAAGAGCTACAGCATAGGCTTTCTTTCCATCCCTTCCTGCGCGTCCAGCCTCTTGATAATACGCCTCCAATGAGTCCGGTAAATCCATGTGAATGACCGTGCGCACATCTGGTTTATCAATCCCCATTCCAAACGCATTAGTCGCAACCATCACGCGAATTTTGTTGTTGATCCAGGCCGTTTGTTTTTCTGATCGATCCAGTCCGGTGAGACCTGCATGGTAGAAGTCAGCAGAAATATTATTTCGTCTGAGCATGTCCGCAATTTCCTTTGTTCGCTTCCTGCTCCTCACATACACCACTGAGGTTCCCGGTACATTTCCAAGAATCTCCAAAAGCTTACCTTCTTTATTTTCCAGCCGGAATGCTGAATACGACAGGTTGGCTCGTGCAAAACTCTTCTGAAAGACTCTCACATCTTTCATCTCCAGCTTTTCAGCAATATCCTGCTTTACCTCTTTGGTAGCTGTGGCTGTCAATGCAATCAGTCGCTCTGCTTCTACCTCCTTTTTGAATTCAGCAATTTCCAAGTATGGTGGCCGAAAGTCATAGCCCCACTGTGAAATACAATGCGCTTCATCAATAGCCAAGAGGCAGATGTTCATCTGTTTGGCACGCTCGATGAATATTTCTGTTTTAAGTCGCTCCGGAGAAACATAAAGAAACTTAAAATCACCATAGATGCAGTTGTCCAATGAAATATCAATCTCCCTCCGACTCATCCCGGAATAAATAGCGGCTGCCCGAATGCCTCTTTTTTGTAGCTGATCTACCTGATCTTTCATCAGCGAGATGAGCGGAGACACAACGATACAAATCCCTTCCATCGCCATCGCGGGCACCTGAAAGCAAATGGATTTACCTCCTCCTGTTGGAAGAAGCGCAAGCGTATCATTTCCATCCAGCACAGACTGGATAATATCTTCCTGCATCACGCGGAAGGAATTGTATCCCCAGTATTGTTTTAGGATTTCGGATGGATTCATTAATGACGAAATTAAAAGCTCTAAAGCAATATCCCCGCATCGCTTTGATCATGTTTTATCGTTATCAACAAATAGATGCTGTCAATTTTGATAATTATCATTAATGAAAATGAATTATTGTTTTTTAATAATTAATTATATAATTGCATTAATAAATTGGCAATTATGAATAATAACATCTTAAAACTAGCAACCTTTGCCGCCCGATTCATTCTATTAATAGATGTCTTATTTGGAGCCTTGTTTGTTTTCCTAATGATCGCCCGGCCACTGCAATTAGAGTTCTTAGAATATATTAGTATCGAAGGTGGTAATATCATCCGATTTGGAAAAAGTACATCACCCTGGGAAATCCCTCTCAGTGAGTACAATGGCTTCTTTTTTTACTCAAGATGCATCAAAGCATTAATTATCGCGGGCATTTTGTATCGAATCATTCAGGTAGCCATTCGAATCATTCAATCCATTTCCAATCTGGATACTTTTCGAATCGAAAATGTTAAGTCCTTTAGACTGATGGGAAAATTATTCTTGATTTGGTTTGCACTGGACATCATCTCGCTTCACCCAAGCTTGAGCGGCTCGATTGTTGAACTGTCGACGAATCTCGTTTTCTGGGCGTTGATATGTTTTGTGCTTGCTGAGATATTTTCAGAAGGCAACAAATTGATGGAGGATAATAAATTAACGATCTAAGCCATGCCAATCATTGTAAACCTAGACGTCATGATGGCGAAGCGAAAAGTTCGCTCCAAGGACCTGGCTCAGCAATTAGGCATTACTGAAGCTAATCTGTCTATACTAAAAACAGGTAAAGCGAAAGCAATACGATTTACCACCTTGGAGTCACTTTGTGAGGCACTCGATTGTCAGCCGGGTGACCTGCTGGAGTATCAGGAATAACTCACCCTATCTCAACCACCAAATCATCCTGCTGCACTAACTCACCAGCATTGAGGTGAATCTTTTTGATTGTGCCAGAAACTGAGGAAGAAACAGTGGTTTCCATCTTCATGGCTTCAATCACAAAGAGCACATCATCTTTTTTCACTTTGTCCCCTTCTTTCACTTTTACCTCAGCGATCTTGCCCTGAAGCGGAGAACCAATTTCATTATCCGTTTCTGCTTTTCTGTTAGACACTTTCTGAACGGCCACCTTTTTGTCTCGTACTTGAATTCTCCTTGTCTGTCCATTCAATTTGAAAGAAACGGTCCGCATTCCTTCTTCATCCGGCTCTGTGATGTAGCCCATCTCGATGATGATACTCTTCCCTTTTGCAATCTCTACAATCACCTCTTCTCCCCTTTTCATCCCATAAAAAAAGACCGGTGTAGGTAGGTGACTCACCTCGTCATAATCCTGAATGTGCTGGTAGTATTCCTTGAAAACCTTCGGATACAATTTGTATGACAAGAAATCATCAAAATCCGTCAGAGGAAACTCCTTTTGAAAAGCAGCAAACTCCTTATCGAAATCCACCGGATCCATGTTGTCATTTGCTCTTCCGCTCAGCGGCTTCTGGTTTTTCAGAATGAGCTTGCTTATTTCGGCAGGAAAACCACCATGTGGCTGACCTAGCTCTCCCCTAAAGAAACCGACTACCGACTCAGGAAAGGACAGTGAAGCTCCTTTTTCAAAAATGTCTTCGGCACTCAAATCATTAGCGGTCATAAACATTGCCATGTCCCCTACCACTTTAGAAGAAGGCGTTACTTTGACAATATCTCCAAACAGGTCATTGACAATGGCATAGTTCTTTTTGATCGTTTCAAACTTATGCTCCAATCCCAGCGCAATGGCCTGTGGACGTAGATTGGAATACTGCCCTCCCGGAATTTCGTGTTCATATACCTCAGCCGTTCCAGCTTTCAATCCGGACTCAAACGGGTAATAGAATTCCCTCACATCCTCAAAATAAGTCGAATGAGCATTCAGCGAATCGAGGTTCATTTCCCTTCCTCGCTCATGGTATTTCATTGACGCTACTAACGAATTGAAATTTGGCTGTGAAGTCAGTCCCGACATGGACGCCAGCGCAACATCTACAATATCGACTCCTGCCTCAATGGCTTTGAGATACATCGCAGATTGGATGGACGAGGTATCATGAGTGTGTAAATGAATCGGAAGATCGACAGCCTTCTTAAGTTCGGTAACCAAAAGCTGTGCGCTATATGGTTTCAACAAACCAGCCATATCCTTGATCGCCAACATATGCGCACCGGCATCTTCCAGCTGCTTTGCCATGTCCAGGTAGTACTGCAGGGTGTACTTTTTCTGCTCATTGTCCTGAAGCTCACCTGTATAACAGATACATGCTTCTGCTAATGACTCGGTTCGTTCACGTACCGCCTTAATGCTGGTTTTCATGTTATCGATCCAGTTGAGTGAATCGAAAATGCGGAAGATATCCATGCCATTTTCAGCCGTTCGCTCGATGAATCTTTCAATCAGGTTATCCGGATAGGCGGTATACCCCACGCCATTTGAACCACGAAGCAGCATTTGAAAAAGAATATTGGGAACTGCCTCTCGCAACCGCTGGAGCCGTGTCCAGGGACTTTCTTTCAGGAAGCGCATGGATACATCGAACGTTGCTCCTCCCCACATCTCCATGGAAAACACTTCCGGGTTTTGCTGGGCATAGCTGTGAGCCACCTTCAGCATGTCCTCCGTTCTAAACCGGGTTGCCAGCAACGACTGGTGTGCATCCCGCCAGGTCGTGTCGGTGTAGTGGATTTTTGGATCGTCTTTGATTGATTGAACAAACTTCTCTCTACCTAATTTCTTAAGCTGGTCACGTGTGCCCTCCGGAATGGATACTCCTTTCTGGTAAACAGGAATCTTCGGAACTCTAAATGTTCGGTTCGGATCGAAGGTCTTCACATCCGGACTGCCATTCACAGATATCTCTCCTATGTAATTCAGGGTTTTGGTTCCCCTATCAAAACTTTTCTTTATTTTGAATAATTCAGGGTGACTATCAATGAAACCGACCGTGGCTTTTCCATTGAAAAAGTCTTCCGTGTAGATCACATTCTCAAGGAAACCAATATTGGTTTTCACTCCACGCACCCTAAATTCTCTCAGGGCACGGTGCAGCCGCTGAGTGCTTCCCTTTAGCGTTCTCCCTTTGGCCGTTACTTTTACCAGAAGTGAATCAAAAAATGGCGAAATCTTTACTCCATTGTAGACATTACCTGCATCCAGTCGAATACCAAAACCACCGGCACTTCGATATGCGATGATCGTGCCGTAATCAGGTTTAAAGCCATTTTCCGGATCTTCTGTCGTTACGCGACACTGAATGGCAAAGCCTCTCACCTGAATATCTTCCTGCGACTGAATGAATATCTGTGGATGCGATAGCTTGCACCCTGCTGCTATGAGAATCTGGGTTCTCACAATATCTATACCGGTGACCTCCTCTGTGACGGTGTGCTCCACCTGCACCCGTGGGTTCACTTCGATGAAGTAAATGTTTTCATTCGGGTCAACCAGAAACTCCACTGTCCCTGCATTGTTGTAGTTGACCTGCCGGGCAATCTTTAACGCATATTCGTATAGCTTTTCCCTGGTGGCATCCTGCAAACCATAGCTTGGAGCTACCTCTACCACTTTCTGAAACCTCCGCTGTACCGAGCAGTCCCGTTCATGTAAGTGCACGATATTTCCGTGATTGTCAGCGAGAATCTGAACTTCAATGTGTTTGGGATTCTCCACATACTTTTCCAGAAAGACCGTATCATCCCCGAACGCTTTACCGGCTTCTGATCTTGCCTCATTGTAAGACTTAATAAGCGCTTTCTCGTCCCTAACCACACGCATGCCTCGTCCTCCTCCTCCGGCGGAAGCTTTAAATATCACCGGATATCCAATCCGCTTTGCCTCGCTTTTAGCAAGCTCTTCACTTGATAATACTTTTTTGTTGTCTTCTATTACCGGAACTTCAGCCGCCCGAGCCACTTTTTTGGCCATCACTTTATCTCCAAGCTGAGACATGACCTCCGGATCAGGACCTACGAAAGTAATTCCCTCCTCTCTGCAACGTGTCGCAAACGTCACGTTCTCCGAGAGAAAACCATATCCGGGATGGATGGCGTCCACGCCATTCTCTTTGGCTACAGCGATGATCTCTTCAATGTCCAAATAAGGTTTCAAAGGTTCTTCGTCCGGTCCTATTTGATAGGCTTCATCCGCTTTGTACCGATGCAAAGAGTATCGATCCTCATAGGTGTAAATAGCCACTGAACGAATGTGAAGCTCAGATATGGCACGTAATACACGAATAGCAATCTCGCCCCGGTTGGCGACCATGATTTTCTTGAAGAACTTTTGATTTTCCATACCCCTGAAATTAACCAAATAGAAAGACATACTAAAAACAATGTAGACAACTACATTTATTTTTTCTATATTAGTGTAGTTAACTACATAAATATGAAGTACGATTTTGTCAATGAACTGGGATACCTGGGACTGGCCGTGCGACTCAAGCGTCTGAGCGACGCAATGGTGCACAGTGGCCGCCAGATGTACAAAGAACTGGGCATGGATATCGAACCTAATTGGTTTTTGATTTTCAAGCTGCTCAAAAAGTACCAGCAGCTTTCCGTTACCGAAATGGCCACAAAGCTGCACTTCTCCCACCCTTCCATCATCACCATGGTGGGTAAAATGGAAAAGGCCGGATACCTCCATGCCATCCAGGACAAAACCGATTCCAGAAAAAGACATTTTACCCTATCAGCGAAAGCAGAAGAAAGTCTTCCTCGATTTGAAAAAATATGGGCTGCTGGCATTGAAGGAACCAAAAAGCTTTTCCAACCGGACAGCCACTTCATGCATGAATTGGAATCCCTGGAGATCCAATACAGTCAAAAAGATTTTAAAACACGAACCCTAAACGAACTAGGCCATGAATAACTCACTAGACTTTTCCCCTGAACAGTTCCGGCAGCTACTCAATAAAACGTCTGATCTGGTCATTGATCAATACGCTGACTTGGAAAGCAAGAAAGCCTACCACTATTTCCCTCAGAAAGAGGTGGAGAGCTGGTTTGATGAGCCCCTGCCTACCGATGGCATGGAACCAGAAATGGTTCTTGATTTATTCAAAAAGCTGGTGATGGATACCGCCACCAACAATGTGGGTCCATACATGTATGCCTACGTAATGGCCGGTGGTTCGCAGATGTCGTTGCTTGCAGAAAAGCTCACTGCAACGATCAACCAGAATGCCGGAAAATGGCACCTTGGGCCTGCTGCCAGCGAAATAGAAAAGCGAGTGGTGCAATGGGCCGGGGAACTAACCTCCTTTGGAAAAGACTGTGGCGGGGTGATGGTCAGTGGTGGATCCGCCGCTAACCTGGCCGGTTTGACCGTAGCACGAAACTTCTTCTTTGAGAAAGAAAAGATCCGGGAAAAAGGCCTTTTCGGCATGAAGCCCTTTACGGTGTATGCCTCAACGGAAGTACATGGGTGTGTAGACAAAAGCTTGATGGAGTTGGGTATTGGCACCAACCAGTTGCGAAAGATTGAAGTCAATGATGACTTTACGATCAACCTGGAGGCACTGGAAAAAGCCATCGAAAGGGACCGGAAAGCCGGATACACGCCATTCTGCATTGTGGGGAATGCTGGCACGGTTAACACAGGAGCCATTGATGATCTGACTGCACTTGCTTCCATCGCACGGGAGAATGACCTCTGGTTTCACATCGATGGCGCCTATGGCGGGCTGCCGGCTTGTCTGAACTCCATCAAAGAGCAATACCGTGGCATTGAGCTGGCAGATTCGCTGGCCCTTGATTTTCACAAATGGATGTACCAAACGTTTGAAGCGGGCTGCTTGCTGGTAAAAGACTTCAGTATTTTGCAACGCACCTACTTCAAGCAGGCCAGCTACCTCGACACCCGGCTGGAAGATCAGGGCCGTACCAACTTCAACGAGCACTACTTTCAGCTGACCCGCAATGCCAAAGCGATCAAGGTGTGGATGAGCCTGAAAACCTATGGGATGAAAAAGCTCAGGAGGATGATCCAGAAGGACATTGACCTGGCGCATTACCTCGGTGAGCAAGTAGAAAAAGCTGCGGACTTTGAGCTGAAAAGCACCTCACACCTGGCTGTGACCTGCTTCAGGTATACGAATGGCCTGACCGATGAAACCGCCATTGATGAACTGAACAGAAAGCTGATCCCAGCCCTGGAAAAAGACGGACGGGTGTTTATCACCGGCACTACACTAAACGATCAGTTTGTGATCCGTGCCTGTCTGATCAACCACCGCATGCATGAAGAAACGGTGGATTATTTATTGGAGGTCGTGAGAGAGGTGGGGAAGGGAATTAGGTCAACTAAGTAAAAACAAAAAGTGTAGCTAGGAGTAGAACTCAAAATTTGAATTAACAATAAATTGTAAATCATTTCAAGCTTTTTGCGGACCCATGTAATTTGGTTTCCCATTTTGAGCCTTCGTTGGATTTTATAATAGATGATTTTACCATACCAAAATTGAACTTTATTTCACTTATGGTATTATTAAATTCCTTTATTGTTCGATCTGCAATTCTATCTCGTTTTTTAGGTTTCCTTCCAACAACGTAATCAGAGGTGATGAATAGATTCCTAGTTTTTCCTTTAAATAAGCTAATCATGTCATCTTTTGGTAGTGAGTTACCACCAAGTGTCCATGGTGTCATTGTGCCATTGAGTTCGTTATCAAATATCAAATCCCAAAATTCATTCGAATAGCCAGTTTTTGAGCCATGATGAGAAATCTTGAAATATTTAGGACTTGGATCTTTCACTAAGGTTTTTGAATTATCAAGTATTGCTGTCCACGCAGTTTTTCTGTTATTAGTGGTTTCTAAATCAGCTCCTAATATTGCAGTATGACTCTCAAGTTTTACCTGTAAGGCAGTTGAATAATGATTTGGGTTTTGAGCGTCAATGTCTTTGTTTAAGCCTTTTAAATCAACCAATATTTGACTTAAATATTGATCGAATTCGTTTAGACTTTCATCTGAAGGCGATAGGCTTATTATGCTATCTTTATCATTCTGATACAGAACCCTATCTGGGTAACTCATGACTGGACTCTCTCCTCTCTTTAGAAGAATATTATGACACTTTTCAAATTCTTTAGTACTTCGGGATGATGGTCTTTGAGAGTCAATTTTTATAGCGTAACAAAATTTTTCAAAGTCGTTTGCTTTAGAGCATGAAAATTCTGAATTAACTCCAAAGTTGAGCAGTTGGGATAGACCTTTTATATGGTCATCATGCCAATGAGTACAAATAATAAGCTTTAAATCTGACTCCTTTACATTATTCTCTTTAAGGTATTCAAGAGGTATTGATATTCCAGTATTCGGATTGATACAACTATCTACAGCGACCCAATCTCCATTTCCAAAATGTATCAATATTGCTTCACCGTAACCGCCACCTGTACCAAATAATATGATATCAGCAACTCCTGGCTTTGTTTGATCACTTAAACTTAATCTTGTTTGCAAATTCTTTACTCTGATCAATTAATGAATCCAGTTCAACCTCATCGAGTTCAACAAGCCTTTGAAATCTAATATTTGAAATTTTAGAAATTTGACCTCTTTCTACTTTCCTCTCAATTGTCCAATAGAAATTAGCCCCCTTCTTAATTAAGCTTCTATCATCAAAATCAACATCTTCAATCCCCAACTCAACTTGCTCATCAGTTCCCTTATTAGTTAAATCCTTTAATCTAGCAGTAAAAACTCCGTCCTTCACTTCTAAAACTGAGCCAAGCCACTTCTGAATAGTTCTGCGATGATTTCTAAAATAATCTTTCCTTAGATATTTTGGCCTTAGGTAATCAGGTCTTATTACTCCTAAATCTCCCTCTTCATCAAGCCCTATATTGGCCTCTTTTTCAGGCTGGCTATCAGCGGTTTCGTTCATCCTAGCGAGAGAATCTTTTTTAGAATAAAGGTTTGCTACTTGATTCTTTAAACTCTCAAGTAAATACTCATACCTATCACTTTCATCTCCCCTGTTGTAGTCTAGTTGGTCAACAACAGTTTGACCTGATTCACTCAGAATACTCTCTTCCATATTTCTTTTACTTTATCTACACTCTCATCTAAAGATCTTTTCCAATTTGAACCTAGAATTTCATTAGCCACAGATGTTCGGCTTTTCGACTCACTGTCAATATCATAGTGATCGTTAATATTAACTGAAACTCCTTTCCTCATTATTTCTGAGGGGGCTATTCTCAATCTATAGGTTCCATTTTTTATTTCATTATTCTGAAATTCCATCATTTCCAAGCTTAATAACTTGGGATCATCAAAAATATTTTCCCAATTATTCGTAGGAGTTAGACAGTCTCTAATTTGATCTCCTTGTTCATCCGTAATTTCATAATGATAAATATGATTAATGCCCAACCCATGCACATTGGATTCTCTTAAGAGACGATGAATGCCTATCATTAGTTCAACAACTACTTCAAACTTAGACTCAACGGCTGTCCTGATAAGAAGCTTATTTCTGGATACTTCAATAGATGCCCACTCAAGTTTAAATCTGGTGATTTCAGGATGGGTGATTTCAATTTCTGCAGCCTCTCCATCTCCCTCTTGAATGAGTTCTTTATGAACTAACCAATAGGGTTGAATCAATTGAGGTGAATAATTTCCCAAAAATGCAATACTGAATTCATAGAGGTTAGGATCCATTTATTGGCAAGCTTTTATTACGGAAATATAACATATTTAAGTGTAGACACTTGAAAATAGAATTATCGATAAGTAATTGATAGTCAATTCAATGTGCCAAATAAAGCGAAATGACCTATTAATAAACAAAAATACTAATTGAAAATAAACAATTGATTATCATTCTAACATGTGTTTTGCTATTTGTGTTTGACATTGACAATCTCATTTACGATAGGAGAAACAAAAAGGATTAGTAATCAATCCAGCTATTCGGGATTTGCAATCCCGAATCCATGGTTTTCGAATTACAAATTCGAAAAAAGCTACCTGAGCTTATGGGTTGGCTTACTTGCTCTCTTTACAAACCGGGAACGTAGATTCACATATCCGGCACACAAGACACTCAATATCAACCCGATTGCCGTGCCAATATCTACAAGTTTGCGGTCTAGATCCACTCCTGTGATTTTCTCCAGCATGTATTCCGTAAACGAGCTGGGAATATTTCGCTCTCCCAATTCATACTTGATGTCCCAGTGCCAGTCGGTGAGTGGACAGTAGCCAATCACTCCTTTGTATACCCCTATCCCCAGCCATGAAATCAAAATGAGCGCAATGACGATCAGGTGTGCTTTTCGTGTGGATTTGGGTGTCCACCCAAACAGGACGAATAACACCATCGCACTATGAAAAAAAGTTAGAAAGTAGTCTAAGAATGTGTTCACCATCTTAAAGATGCTAAGATGGTGCCAGAATTTGCACTATACTAGATGAAGATGCCGGATCAAGTCCGGCATGACAACTGATGATTACGTCATTCCGGTTTTGAAGGAAAGAGCATGTGGGTCGGTCAATACCGGAATCTTCACAGTATGAGATCCTGAATACCTCCTTTTCGGTCTCAGGAGTGACGTTCATGCAATAACCCCTGTATTCTCACCTCCACGCAACCTTTTTTATAGCACTGGCATCAAGATATCAGTAATCCTAAAACAACAAACCTAACATGCTAGACAATCCAAAAATCAATATCAAAATCAAACTATCTGCCTTATGGACCTCATTGGTATTCTGCTTTCTGTACGGAGACTATTTCGAGCTATACACTCCGGGTAAAGTAGACAGCCTGCTAACAGGCAACAATGTGCTGGACAGCCCCATGACACTACTTATCGCATCTGTCATTCTTGCCATCCCTTCGTTGATGGTGGCACTGTCTGTTTTACTCAACGCCAAACTGAACAGGATAATCAATATCTCTTTCGGCATACTATTTACGCTGATGATGCTATTGATTGGAATCAACTCGATGACTCCCTGGTATACTTTTTATGTATTCCTTGCTTTTTTGGAAAGCCTGATAACCATCTTTATCGTCTGGCTTGCCTGGAAGTGGCCAAGAGTTTGAGGTACGAAGGTGAAGCAATCTTCTCATTGTGAGATCGCTTCGCTGCACTCGCGATGACGTAAGGATTTTAACTCTTCGCTCGTTTAGCTTGTTGATGGCTGTTTGCAGCTCTCCCCACTAGCGCAAGCGTCTCGCTTGTGCTTTGCAATGAAGATGCCGGATCAAGTCCGGCATGACAACTTTATTTAGCTTCTTCGCTCGTTTAGCTTATTGATCGCGGTTTGCAGTTCGCGTTTCAGTTTTACCTGCTGCTCACGGGCTTTCGTTTTATGCTCTTCAAACTCTGCCAGAAGGGCTTCATGCTCCCGGCGGGTGCGGGTAGTTACACTGTTGCTGCGCATAAACATGAAATATGCAATCACAGCCAGCACCGCCAAAGCAATGATGATCACCCATACCATGATGTGATAACCCACTTTTGAAAAAGGTATACCCATAAAGTAGATGGTATCATTCAGTTCCAGGCTTTCATCCAGCTTAGACTGTACGTCGGACAACTCTGCGCGAGCCTGCTGTGCCAGTGCTTTCGCATCTTGGGTTTCTGATTGCAGTTGCTGAATTTTTCGCTGCTTTTGATTCAGCGAGTCTGCTACCTCTGACCAAAATGCATTCAGGTCTGTGCGGGGAATCACCTTATATTGTTCATAAGTCTCGGTGTTTTCCAGCATGTCGTCATACTTCTGCTTGAGGGATTGTGCAGACGAGGAAAAGGAGAAAAATAGTACAACACATGAACAAAGGGTGAGTGATAGGTTTTTCATAGGTCTATTTCTGGCTGATTTAGCTTAATCTCTTAACATGAAAGGGTAACGTCCTCGAATAGTAGAAAATTATTCAGGTTTCCCTTCCGGAACGCGAAACTAAAAAAGCCTTCCCCATTACTCATAGATTTTTTCACAAAAAACCATTCATAACCTAATTCACATCCTGTCACAACCCATTGGACGGATAGGGTTCGCTTACGTTAACATTGAGTCAACGAATGATTTTTTGTATGATAAAATTCACAAGACATTATCGAGCGAGTACACTATTCATCGGCTTATACCTATTTGTTTCACTGGCCTTCGCCCAATCGATCATTTACTCAGAGCTGCAAAATGGAAATTGGGAGCTCGTTCATCACAACGTGACTGAAAGTACCAGAAACGTATTATTCAGTTCGCCGGAGAAAGATTTTCAATCGGATTACTCGCAAAAAAACGGACTTCTGATTTTTGATTCGTACCGAGACAATAACACCCGAAACCTCTTTACTGCCAACCTTGAGAGCGACACCCCAAAACAAATCACTGACTTAGATAGTAGAGACGGACATCCGGTCTGGTCTTCGGATGGAACGATGGTCGCCTTCCAATCTATGCGAGATGGGAATCCGGAGGTATACCTGATGAAAAGTGATGGTTCTGAGGTACAAAGAGTGACAAAATCAGAGGGATTTGATGGAATTCCCAAATGGTCACCGGATCAAAAACATCTGGCATTTAATAGCTCAAGGTCGGGTAATCCGGGCATCTACCTCTATAACATAGAATCAAAGGAAGAACAACCGATTTTGGTGGATGACCATCGAAACTTTGTGCAGGATTGGCTTTCCAATACTTCGCTTTTGATTACCTCCACTGAGTCTGGCATGCAAAAACTTTACTCACTCGAATTGAGAACAATGGAAAAGACGCTTATCAACACTGTATATGAGGTAACATACGCCAGAACAAATGCGGATAAATCCAGCATTGTATTCACCTGCCTAGTGGAATCAGGTAAATCAGTTGTTTATATCAGGGACTTAGCTTCTGGTTCGGTCAAATCAGTAACAGACAATGCCACTGAAAGACGATTTCCAACATTTATCACGAACTAATCAACCAATGAAAATCAATTATCTCTTCATTTCACTATTTACATTGGCAGTCGGCTGTCAACCTACAACACAAGAAAAAGTCATTGAAAAGTCCTGGCAGGGTCAGCCCATTGATTTCTCTCAAATCAGAGAGGTTGTAAATGCCTATCACATGTTTGACTCTACAGAAACCAAAGTAGGCTCTATGGTATTCGGGTTTTCATTTGAAAACGGAATGTTGGTTGCCAGAGACACCTCTCAATTTGATAATGGAAGCGTCTATGAAACTGCGGTACTCACTTTTGATACGTCCGACTTCCAAATGAAGGAAGTCTCAATAGATATGAAAACTCCCAGGGCCACTCTGGATATTGACTTGAGAAAAGAAGATGAAAGGGTAATTGGATCATATGTGATAAAACAAGATACGATTAACAACCCTTTTGAGATTGATTCCGCCTATCAGTTCACCACATTCAGGGAGGAAATTTACGTTCTCGCCCATTCACTGAACCTAAAATCGGAAGATACAGTATCCTTTGATGCCCTTGTACCTACCAGCATGTCGGTTTCACAGGCTCAATTAATGTATTCAGGAGAAGAAACAATTGAGACTGCCAATGGTATGGTGACTTGTGATGCAATCTGGCTCAAAGCCGATGGAAAAATGCCGGATAATAAAATTTGGATAAGCAAAACCTCCCCCCGAACTATTGTGAAATTCTACGTTCCCGGCCCGGGACTGAATATTGAATTGGTTTCACAGCGATGATTAAGAAAGAACCAGTTCTGAGCATTAATACTTAGCACATGGGGTAATATTAATTAACCATTCATACCAAATTTCCCGATTGATCACTTATCGATGTGCACCTATTGTCCACAGGCGTATTATTGGTTCAAGTAACTCGAAAACAAAAAAAATGAAGCGGACAATACTATCAATCATCGTCTCAGGACTATTCATCTCTAGTAGCTTTTCACAGATTCAGGAAATAACCAAGGCAATCGAAACCTACTACATTAATCAGGAGGTTGGATCCAAACTGATCAAGCATTTAACCACCAATGAGGCCTCCTATCAAAACCTTAGCGAAGAGGCTTTTGTCATCCAGGTGAATAAAGACCTTCATGCCATACACAACGATCGTCACATTCAATTGATCTCAAAAAAACAATCAAGTTCCTTGCCTTGGAGTCAACAATTCATCCGAACGGTCAAAGTGTTAGAAGGCAATATCGGATACTTAGAGATCTCACATTTCCCGAACCCAAATGATGAAGTCTACGGAGAATTAGCATCCGCCTTTTCACTTATTGAAAAGACCGATGGCATCATTATCGACATCCGAAACAATCGTGGTGGACATCCGGAAACTGTTTCGGAGCTGCTGGGCTACTTCACCGATGGTGAAGTGCTTTATGATCGATTTTATATACCATCAGAAAGCAAGGCCTATGATTATGAAACGCATAAAAAAGTAGCCGGAAACAAACTCATTGGAAAACCACTTGCTATCCTGATCAATGAAAAGACAGCTTCTGTTTCTGAGCTATTTGCTTTGGCGGTTAAGAATTTAAAGATTGGAAAAGTATATGGATCTAATTCCATGGGATTGGTTAATCTGGCCGGCTATTACCCGATCGGTGATAGCTATTACCTCCTGCTCTCCAAAGGCTATCAACAAAATCCATTCAGTGAGCATGGAATCGAAAATGTTGGAGTAAAGCCAGATGTTGAATCTTCAAGCGGGCTAACAAATGCTCATCTGGATTTAGTGGCAAGTGTACATGGCAATGAACTTAAAGACTGGATTGCAGAAGGATTGAGAGAAAAACCTCTTTCTTCATTAGATATTCAAGCATTTGTCGGAAACTATGGCTCCATTACGATTATCGAATCTGATGGCATGCTATATTATCAGGATCACACGGGATTTGATTACAAAATGATACCGGTCTCCGAAAACACATTTCAGCTGGAGAGCTCCATGGAAGTTCGTTTTCGTATTGACTTTATATCGGATCCAAATTGGATGATCCTTTCAAAGCGCTACTTCGACGGAGACATGAAAGTCTATCAAAAAAATTAGTGTTATTCATCCATATACCAGGATCCTACAATGGTCCTGGGAAATGGAATGTACTCCCCGTTGTAGCAAAGGTGAGAGCAGCCAATTTTTATCGTTTGGCCTGCCTCAAGCACGTATTCTCGCGCCAGATAAGCCTGACGATCACGAATGCTAAAATCCGCTTTTGTCAATACCCCAACGGCACGATCAGTGTTATTTGTCATCAAGAGTGTCCTTCCACATCCCTGTTCTCCACATGGTTCCCCTTCAGTTATTTCTAGGGAATCGATCAAGCTATTTGGCATTTCTTCCCTGTGCCATTCAACAAGTTTACCAATGCTATCTGGATAAACCATATTCACGATATCCATGAATGCCAGTTCTGAGACGTCTTTAGGTTTTTCAACTGCTTCGGCTGCATCATTACTCGATTCACCATTCGTTTTGCTCCCTCCTGTTTCGCAAGCGGGGATCACAATTACTGATAAGATGATAAAATAATGGAGCGTTGACTTTTTCATAGCTAAGTAAGATTGGATTGGAAAATTACATACATATCCATCACAATCTAATCCATTCATCACAATCTCAACACAGGCAGATGTTGAGCATCGTAAGTTTATACAGTAATCTAAGATACTGAAATTCAATTTTTCTAATCATGTACTTTTATAGGTGCAAGTAATTGAGATGAGGCAAGGGGTTTTTAAAATGAAATATGTGCTCCTACTTACTTTTTTGGTAAGTGCTGTTCTCATATTGCGTCAATACACCGATTACCTGATCAATGAATATGAGTACGATTTTAGCTGGTATGCGGTATCCATAAAAATCATCATCAACTACCTCTTATGGGCGTTGTTTTTTCGATTTCTCGTCAGAATTTCGGACCATCTTCTTTCCAATCGAATAAACCTCACCTTAATAGCAAAGCACATAGCAATCAGTCTTGGGGTTTCGGCTATTCACCGACTATTGGCCACACTCTTGTACGATTATTCTTTTTTCTTCTATACTGGATACTTGCGAAGCTTCCTTGCACCAACTAACAAGGTGGCAATGGGTGCCGGCTTATTTTCCAGCTTCCTGGAATACTGGGTCATTATGATACTGATCATGGCCATTTCTTATTACTCCCGTTATGTACAGCAGCAAAAAGAACTAAGTACTGCAAAGCTGGATGCGCTAAAAATGCAGCTTCAGCCACATTTTTTGTTTAACACACTCAACTCCATCACCTCACTCATTGACATTGACTCTAAGAAAGCTCAAAAGATGCTGTCACAGCTGGGCTTCCTGATGAGAGAATTGTTGGAGCATGACAAAAAGCTATTCATTCCACTGGAAAGCGAAATGGAATACATCAAGACATACCTGGAGATCGAGCATATTCGCTTCCAGGATCGTTTGAAATTGAATTTTGAAATAGAAAATGAAACATTAACTGCCAAAGTACCTGCCTTGCTGCTTCAACCGATTGTCGAAAATGCAATTAAACATGGGATTGCTAAAATTGCCGAAGGCGGAGCAATCACCGTTCAAACCACCAAAACAAATGCAGATGAACAGCCTCAACTTGCCATTATCATATCAAACGATGTACCTCAAGCGAATGGGCAGGTCAAATCCGAAGGTTATGGCATAGGCATTGAAAATGTTTCAAACCGATTGGAACATTTGTATGGTAGTGATTACACGTATTCTCAATCTTCAGAAAAGGATATATTCACTACCAAAATCACACTTCCATTTGAACCCATATGATTCGAGCAATTATTGTAGACGATGAATATCTAGCCAGAGAACGAATTCATAAACTTCTGAAGACGTTTGAAGAAATAAATGTAATCGGTGAAGCTAAAAACGGAAGTCAGGCCGTGAAACTCATCGAACTAGAAGAACCGGATCTTGTCTTTTTAGACATTCAAATGCCCGATTTTGATGGCTTTGAGGTGGTCAAGAAAATCAGCCCTAAAAATCAGCCCTACATCGTATTTGCCACGGCCTATGACAAGTATGCTATCGAAGCATTTAACATTCATGCACTGGACTACCTGCTAAAACCCATCGATGAGGATCGCTTTAAGGAGTCCGTGCAAAAAGTATTGAAGCATTTTGAAGTTCAGAAAAATGCTGCTTTCAATGAGAAGTTGATGAAAATGATTCGGGATTTCGAGCGTCCATCAGAAGACTACATTTCAAAAATTGTAATTGCTGACAGGGGGTGGGAGCATGAAGTGGAATTGGATGGGGTGCTTTACATCGAAGCAAATGGAAACTATGTGAATTTGAAAACCTCAGACAAAACCCACCTGTACCGATCGACCATGAATGCATTATCGGATCAGCTAAATCCAAAAGATTTTTTACGCATACACCGGTCTATCATTGTAAATAAACGATACGTGCGAAAGGCTATTTACCTGAACAACAATGAGTATCAGCTTACAATGAAAGATGGTGGAGAACTGATTTCAGGAAGGTCTTACAAAAAGGTCATCCAGCAATACCTCTGTTGAAGTAACCTTTCGTCACAGAAATCACATCCAATCACAATCTTTTAATTGTGGACTTCTCATAAGCGTAAAAAATGAAAAACGCTTACCCTTATGAAACGAAAACCATACCTGGCATTTGCTCTTAATTTAATTGCGGCATTTGCCTTCGCACAAAATTTAACCCTTCCCCGTCCCAGCCAATATGCTGAAGTGACCCAGCGTGTGGGCATCTCCGATGTTACCATCACTTATCACAGCCCGGGAAAGAACGAACGTCAAATCTGGGGTGGAGTGGTTCAGTACGGCCAAATTTGGAGGGCTGGAGCCAATGAGAATACTACTATTACGTTCTCGCATGACGCCAAAATCGAAGGACAAGAAGTGGATGCTGGTACTTACGGTCTTTATATGCTACCCATCGATATTGAAAATGTAAGGGTAGTGCTTTCTAAATACGCCAAGTCTTGGGGAACCAATACCCCTGCGGAATCAGAAACTGTAGCGATTGTAGATGTAAAGACACATGAAATTCCATCGCAAGAATGGCTTACATATAATTTCATTGACCGATCCGGCAATGACGTCACGGCTGAACTAAGATGGGATAATGTAGCCATTCCATTCAACATCGCCTTTGATGTTACCACGATTGTTATTGAAAACATCCGAGCTGAGCTTAAAGGAGTAGCTGGTTTCTCCTGGAGGGGATACATGCAAGCGGCTAACTATTGCTTACAAAATGATACAAATCTTGATGAAGCCATGACCTGGATCGATCAGTCCATATCCATGAGCAGTGGATTTTCCAACCTCCAGGTAAAAGCCGGACTGCTAGACAAAAAAGGAGAAACAATAGAAGCCAAGAAAATAATGGATCAGGCTTTGCCGACCGCAAGTCCTTTTCAGCTAAATCAATATGGCTATCAAATGCTCAATAGTGGCGATACCAAAAAAGCCATCGAGGTATTCTCCATGAATGTGAAGAAAAACCAGAATCATCAGTTTATCTGGGGATTTACCGATAGTCTGGGAGAAGCTTACCTGAGAGACGGAAATAAAAAGTTGGCTCTGAAATACTACAAAGAAGCAAGGAAGTTAGCTCCCGAAAACCAGTATGCATACCTGGATGGAGTGATAAAAAGCATTGAAGAAAAATAGTGTTTGAGTGAGGCCCAAGGGGGAGCTTAGGCTCCTCCTTTTTTAAAAAAGTCCGAAGGTATTAATCAAAAAATAACCCCATGAAATACATAATACTGTTAATAGCTGTGGCATTCACACTTGAGATGAATGCCCAATCAAAGAGGGAATTCAAAACTTTTGACTTCAAGGGAAATAAAATCAAATATGCCATTCAGCTACCTTCCGATTATGATGCCAGCAAGACTTACCCCATAGCAATTGGTCCATCTGATGCTACAGCAAAAGACGATCAATCGCATTATTGGAGAGATGTGAAGGATACCTATGGCTGGATTTTACTTGATTTCCCAATTTATAAAGCGAACAAGTCAGAAGTCATTGCATTCATGGATCACATCAGAGGAAAATACAAGGTAGAAGGTGACAAATTTCACACGATTTGCTTCAGTGCCAATAGTGCGAGCATTTTTGATTTGGTCATGGCCATACCGGAGCAATTCCACTCCATTACAGGGATGGCTGGAAATCCGGGAACGAGGAATGTTCAGCGATTATCAAAACTGAAAAATGTGAAAGTGCAATTCGTGGTTGGAGATAAAGACACCTACTGGATGAATGCATCGAAAGACAGGCACGCCAAACTGTTGGAAGCAGGAGTTGTCAGTCAAATTGAAATCATCAAAGATGGCAGGCATGTATTGACAGAACTGGTCGGTGAAGGTGTGCTTTCAAGGATGAATAAACTAAGAATGCCATGAGTAAACTCCTATTATTTGCAGTTCTAATAGCTGCTTACCTTCCTCCGCAATCCAAGAAGAAAACATTCGAATTAGCTCCCGGAGTAAAGATCAATATGATATGGGTAGCTCCGGGCAGCTTTTTGATGGGAAGTCCAGAAGATGAAGCAGGCAGAAATGTTGCCCGCGAAAAACAACATGAGGTGACCATCACGAAAGGATTTTGGCTAGCCGAAACAGAATTTACACAAGGAGATTGGGAAAAAATTATGGGAACCAATCCCAGCACAAATAAAGGTAAGAATCACCCGATTGAAACCATCTCATATCACGACATTGAAGAGCTAATTAGCAGGATTAACAAGGATGGAGAAAATTTTCGATTGCCAACAGAAGCTGAATGGGAGTATGCCTGCAGAGCAGGCACCACTGGCCCCTACCCTGGAGATATTGATAAAACCGTATGGCACATAGGTAACTCAGGAAGAGCCTCTCATCAAGTAGCTATAAAGGATCCTAATCCATGGGGGTTTTATGATATGCAAGGGAATGTGCTGGAATGGTGCTCCGACTGGCTTCAGGAGGATAATACCAGTGAAAAAGTAGACCCGCAAGGACCAAATAGTGGTGAGTATAAAGTACAAAGAGGTGGTCAGTTTACTGGGAGAATACGACATACCAGGGCTGCTGATAGACAAAGAGATCTACCTGAATCCAGAGAGTTTTATGTGGGTTTTCGTTTAGCGAAAAGTGAAATTAACTGATCTTACAAAAATGAAATTACTCCAAATTGCTTTTGTTTTCGGTAACTGTTTCTTTACTCAAGCGCAACAGATCATCTTCACCCGACAGGTAAATAACAATGATGACCTGATGATCATGGATGAAAATGGAGGTATCAAAACACTTACCGATCATCCCAGAAAAGACAGTAGCCCAATGATCTCACCGGATGGAAAAATGGTGGTCTTTACTTCTGAACGTGTAGGCTGGTGGAAAATCTGGACGATGAATTTGGAGACAAATGAGTTTAATCAGCTGACCAATAAAGGAAGTGCCGACTACAGCCCTTCCTGGTCACCGGATGGTAAACAGATTGTATTCACATCCTCTCGGGATGGCAATCAGGAGGTCTATATCATGAACCGAGATGGAAGCAATAAAGTCAATCTGACACAATCCAAAACTGAAGATGTCATGCCTTTCTGGGCAAAAAATGGGTATATCTATTATTCAACAAACCAAAATGGTATCTATCAAATAGCTCGAATCAAACCGGATGGCAGTAATAAGGAAATCCTAACGAATTCAAAGGATAATAAGTTGATGCCACAGCTTTCCAATGATCGAAAGAAAATCCTCTATTACGGTGATTTAAATGGAAATATGGAAATCTATCTTATGGACGTGGATACCAAAAAAGTAACTCGTCTAACCAATCATCCCCTAATGGATATGCGACCCAGATGGTCCCACGACAATACCAAAATATTGTTTGAACGAGGAAATAAAGGGAACAACCATCATATTTATATCATGAATGTCGATGGGAGCCAGGTGAAGCAATTGACTACAAAAAACTACAACTACACCCCTTCATTTTTTCCAAAAAATTAGAATCATGAAGTCTATTTTACTCCTTCTATTCATCCAACCCATCGTCCTTCTAGCTCAACACACCATTTTTTATTCATCAGAAGAGGGC
Organism: Ekhidna sp.; assembly: GCF_965221965.1. Taxonomy (GTDB): domain Bacteria; phylum Bacteroidota; class Bacteroidia; order Cytophagales; family Cyclobacteriaceae; genus Ekhidna. The sequence continues at coordinate 733,848 of NZ_OZ244926.1, read as the reverse complement.
TCCAGAGGTCGGGATATTTATTCTATGGAGCTCGATGGGGGAAAGTATAGAAAGCTGACCTCTTCGATGGGCGGAGGTCACTATCCTCATCATAATAACTCAAAGTTGTCTCCTGATGGTGAAACACTCGTATTCATGAGTGACCCTGATGGACATGATCGCTACACAATCTGGACAATGAGTATTGATGGTTCAAATTTTCAAAAAATCACCCAAAATGAAGGTCTCTATCCAAATTGGAGTCCGGATGGTAAAACGATTGTTTTCAGTGGACGAAGAAATGGGGTATGGGAAATCTTAACGATACCGGCTAAAGGCGGTGCTGAACAAATCATTTCAAAAAATAAAGAGCAGGGAAAAAGACCCGGATGGGGAGCCACATGCAGTTTTCATCCCAATGGACAATCATTAATTTATTCCTACATCAGAGAAAAAGTACTTTACTCCTATACGCTAGCCAGCGGGAAGACTGAACGGATTTCAAAGGCTGGAAACTACTTACACCCGGTTTACTCAAAAGATGGGAGGATTGCTGTGTGTAGAAAACTGGATGAATCTTACGACCTAGTTGTCATCAAGGATGGAGAGGAAGAAGTGATTGCTAAATCCATTGTTTCATACTCTGCACCCGACTGGTATGTCAATGATTCCAAGTTGCTATTCGTGGGAATGGTCAATGGCAACCAGGAATTGTTCTCAATCGATCTTAAAACTAAAGAAGAAATTCAGCTAACTAAAAACAAATCTTTTGATGCCATGCCGGTTGCATTCTGAAATTCACACCTTTCTCCTATTTCTATGTCAAGTCGCTACTGAAGCTTAGTCAACCACCTGATCACGTTAATCAGCAATCCTGCATTATCCGCCTTTGGGTCATGAATGGTTACAGCTACTCGTTCTCCCTTAATCAATAAATCTAAACTTCTAAAAATTCCCTGGTCGGTGCATACAACAACCCTTCCCTTTCCATAGTCAAATCCAATCATCCCGGCATACGAACTGGAAGTTTCCTCGATAAAATCAATGCCATCCGTTGGGGTGGAGTTGATCGTGCCTTGAGGAAATGGTAATATGACGTCTGCAGGATTTCTAAATACCGCTGCACCACAATAGAACCTAACCTTCTTTGGAAGCGTCGTACTATCTAGACTTGAAGTAAAAACAGGATGCCTTTTGTTCAACATTCTATTTTTTTCATCCATTAAAAAATGACCACATATACCTCCATCGCTCGTATGGTAATCGACTTGATTCGAATAGCCATCTCTGAATTTCACTCCGAAAGCCTCCATCAAAGGCAGTGCGCCACTTCCTCCAGGAAAATGACTTAAAAAAACCAGCAACCCTCCCCCATTAAAAACATACTTTGCGATTGATTCCACCTCTTCCGTTCTTAGAGGTGATATATATAGATATTCTGTACGTTCATCATTTGCCAGTTTTATAGCATCATTTGGCATACCGTGCAAAAGGAGCAAGTCAGGACGTACAGATTGCAGGTAAGCGGAATCGAGTTGTGATTGAGTGAATTGTACATCGAAACCATCCTGATCAAGAATACGAAACATCTCTCTTGATGTTATTCTTCCGGATGGAGAGGAATAGATGGTATTGTGCCCCATGTCTACCAGAATAACTTTATTATGCTCAAAATTCACCGGGGTAAATTCATAATTAAATGAAGTGTCAATCTCAGCTTCAACAGTCCGCTGACCAATGACCAGGCTACTAAATAGTATTCCTATTATAAATACGCTGTTCCTTAAGTTTCCCACTGCTATCTGTATCAGGTTAATCATTGCTTCACTATATCTATAGGAATCAATTCAATAGGAAATCCATCACTACTTTGAGCTCCACCATCATTTTGAAATCTGGCATGATGTAAAATGAGCGCACCATCAGAATCATTCACATAAAATATCTGCTTGAACTCCTTTGTTACACCACTGCTTTGCATTGTCTGGGTACCTTCAATTTTATTAGCAATCACGGACTCACCATTTAATTGTGCCTTAATAGTTCCTACTACATAAAACTGAATGGTGATTTTTTCCTTAGCTGCCAATTCGCTACAATTTTCCTCCTTAAAAATGGAGATATCAATCAAAAGGTTATTGTCTTCAAAACTGAATACTTCATCAAGGTGATTACCCATATCCGTAACACAACCAGAAGTCCACTGACCATTCAAACTAATTATGTTGCCATTGCTTGTGGTCACATCCACAATGAGGGATGGTTTAACATCACTCTCTTTGCAGCTTGCAATTAACATATTGATTATAAGAGCTAGTCCAATTAGAATTTTTGCTTTACTATATTAATATTTGATTTCGCAATGAAACGGGCAAAGCTGCAGATCAACTAAAAAATAATGGATTAGTATATTCGAGTATATGTATTCGAATAAATTAAAGCACTTAAGCGGGTTTATCCAATGCGTTTTTTCTGTATTCTGAAGGTTTAATTCCGGTATTTTTCTTGAATGCAATGCTGAAAACTGATCCTGACTGAAAACCACATTCCTCTGCTATAGCCAATAATGTTAAGTGGCGATATCGGGGATCGCTCACCTTCTTTTTTACCTCCTCCACTCGATACCGGTTAATGAAATCAAAGAAATTACCTTTTGTCGTTTGATTGATGGATTGAGATAAAGAACTAGAAGAAAGTCCAAGTTGATCAGAAATATCTTTTAATGTCAACTTTGCATTCAAATACAGTTTCTCCTCCTCAACCAACCTCACAACTCTCTTAAAAATATCCTGAGTTGCAGCTAAATCTATCTTAGCATCTTGATAAGGTTTAAGCTTAAATAGAATCTCAGGTTTCGATAGGCTTTTATGGGTGAGGACAATAATATGAATAGAGTAAATCAGCACAATATTCAAGTTGATCAAATCTGGAATTGGACCCATTTTAATCTGATAAAAATAGAATGAGGTAGCTAGTACAAAGGTGATTGAGTAAGAAATTAAAACAGTTTTCACCCAATTTAATGAAACGCTAATGGTATAAGAATACTGCTTTTTTATTTCCTCCCGGTGATTCCTTAAAAGAACAAATGATGCAGTGATGTAAACTAAATTTTGAATCATAAAAAGGACAAAACCGACATTGCTCAGGGTCTCGACTAGTGGGCTGTTTTTACCTTTTCCTAATAAATTTAAAGTGATCATCACTGAAATATAAGCGATGAATGGTGCGTAATTCCAGAGCTGTCGCTTTTCATACATCTCGGTTGAGTGCGTCAGAAATGATATATAGAGATACAAAGAAGGAGTGATGACCAGTAAGAAGGCATTAGAGTAGAGTTCGTAAGTATCAAAGAAGAATGGATCGAATAGTACCCGGATAGAGTTCAGAATGATGAGTACAAAAGCAATGAGCACAATAGCCAGTAAGCGATTGGTAACTTTATGCAAGTATCTACCTCTCTTCAATTGTGCAATCAAAATGAATGCTTGCACAACCGCTGAAAAGTTGATCAGAATTGATAGGTTGGTTAGGAAATCCATCTGCTAACTCAATTAACCAAAACTAATAAGCCCTGACTTCTTGATTTTAATTTTAATGGTAAGCAGTATCAGGTTTTATGCCTTTGTCCAGATTGGAAGGGAAAAAAGGCATCATTCCACCACCTCAACCACCAAATTATGGTTGGTATAGATGCAGATATCGGCAGCAATGGTAAGCCCCTCACGCACCATTTCCTCAGCTGTAAGATTTGGGGCATGCTTCTTCAGCGCCAATGCAGCTGAACGTGCATACATACTCCCAGACCCAATAGATGCAATGTCCTCGTCAGGCTCCAGCACATCGCCTGTACCTGAAACAACCAACACTTCGTTTTTATCCGCCACGATCATCATGGCCTCCAGCTTACGAAGGTATCGGTCGGTTCTCCAGTCTTTGGCCAATTCAACCGCCGCTCTCTTCAGGTTGCCTGAGTAGTTACTCAGCTTTTCGTCAAAGCGATCCAATAATGTAAAAGCATCTGCAGTAGATCCGGCAAAGCCTGTTACGATTTTGCCATCACCCAGCCTTCGGATTTTCTTCACATTCGATTTTGCAACGGTATTTCCAAGGGTTGCCTGTCCATCGGCTCCAATAGCTACTTTGCCCTTATGCTTAATGGCAAGGACAGTTGTTGATTTTATTTTTTCCATAGAGTTATCAAAAAAGTAAGGTCATGCTGAACTTGGTTCAGCATCTGGGGTACCTAACCCATAGATTCCGAAACAAGTTCGGAATGACGTTCTAGTTTAGATCAGAAATCATATCAAAATCCTAACCGGATCTTCCAATAGCTCTTTGAATGTCTTCAGAAATGCTGATCCCACTGCTCCATCTACTGCGCGGTGATCGCATGACAGGGTCACCTTCATCACATTGCCTGCATACATCTCACCATCCTTCACGATCACGGTTTCTTTGATTCCCCCCACAGCCATAATACAGGCATCCGGTGGATTGATGATCGCGGTGAATTCCTCAATACCAAACATACCGAGGTTTGAAATCGTGAACGTGTTACCTGAAAACTCCTCAGGTTGAAGCTTCTTATCTTTTGCTTTTCCTGCTAATTCTCTTACTTCCGCTGAAATGTGGGACAGAGACTTGGTATCCGCGAATCGCACTACTGGCACAATCAGCCCTTCTGGAATAGCCACTGCCACACCCATGTGGATGTGCTGATGTTTCATCATGTGGTCACCGTGCCAGCTAACATTAACATCCGGATGCTGACGCAATGCTGCTGCTGCGGCCTTCACTACCATGTCATTGAAAGAAATCTTCACCGGAGAAATCTCATTCATGGAATTACGCGCTTCGATCGCTTTATCCATGTTGATTTCCATGGTCAGGTAGAAATGAGGAGCGGTAAATTTACTATCACTTAGACGCTTGGCAATCACTTTACGCATTTGCGAAAGCTCTACTTTCTCTGACTTCTCCTCTCCCACTACCTTAGGAATGCTGATAGAAGGTTGACCTGAGTCAGCTGCTTTCTCCTGCGCCTGCGAAGGAGTGAAGTTCTCAACATCTGCCTTCACTATTCTGCCATCCGGGCCGCTTCCATTTACCTGTGCTATATCAATGCCTTTTTCTGAAGCAATTTTCTTCGCTAAAGGCGAGGCTTTAATTCTGCCATTGTCTGACGAACCGCCTGATGTTGAGGTACTGGATTGAGCAGACGAGCCGGAATCCGACGATTTAGAGCTACTGGTATCCTTTTTCTCTTCTTTCTTTTCTTCCTTCCCTGAATCATCATCGCTCTGCTCCTCAGCTTTCAGCAACGCCTCATAATCCGCGCCTTCTTCACCGATGATGGCGATGATGCCATCAACAGCAACTCCACTTCCTTCCTCCACTGCCGTGTAGAGTAAAGTCCCATCCTCATAAGCCTCCAGTTCCATCGTTGCTTTGTCCGTCTCTACTTCTGCCAGGATATCACCGGACTCTACTTTATCTCCTTTTTTCTTTAGCCAGGAAGCGATCACACCTTCTTCCATTGTATCGCTCATCTTCGGCATCCGAATAACTGATGCATTGATGCTACTGGCATCTATTTTCTCTTCTGATTTTTTCTCAGACTTTTCTTCTTTGGCTTCCTCCTCGTTTCCATTTTCAGAACTACTGTTTTCTGCTTCTTCCAGAAGATGCTTATAATCCTCTCCTTTCTCCCCAATGACAGCTAAAATTCCATCTACAGGAACAGATTCTTTTTCCTTCACTCCAATATGCAACAGCACACCATCCTGGTAGGATTCCAATTCCATTGTAGCTTTATCGGTTTCCACTTCAGCCAGCACATCGCCGGAGTTCACCTCATCGCCCTCTTTTTTCAACCAGGAGGCGATCACGCCTTCTTCCATGGTATCACTCATTTTGGGCATTCTTATAACTTCAGCCATTTAGATCGTCTTTAATTCCAGATTCAAAATTAACCCATCAATCAAAATAAAAATTTGTATTCAGCATAAAATGATCATTGAGTGTCCGATGTTCTCGTATTAAATTGCTGAAAATGCTCGATCGATACACAATTACATTAAAACCAGATGAGCTGGCGCTTGTTTTGGGAGCGGAAGTACCTGAACTGTACCAACCGCAATACAATGCAGCTCCAACCAAATTGCTGCCTACCATTACCAGCACAGAGTCGGATAAAATATCCTTCTTTAACTGGGGATTAATGGCTCAATGGTCCAACAATCGAGCAATGAGTTCGAAATTTTTTAACCTCCCAATGGACTCGGTAATAAATAAATCAAGCTATCGAAAAAAGCTAGCCACTCACCGATGTGTTATCCCGATGGATGGATTTTATTTATGGAAGCAGGTAGCCAAAAAGCAACAGGTCCCTCACTATTTTTTCTACCCTGATAAAAAGGTCTTTTCGGTGGCCGGTCTTTGGGAAGAGGGTGAGGACGATACACATTCTTTCATTATGATCACCAGGCCTGCCAATGACCAGATAGCTGACTTTCAGGATGACATGCCAGCTATCATGGATGCAGCTTCTTCAAGAAGGTGGCTGGAGTCAGATGATCAGGAGGAACTTCAGAAACTTTTAAGTCAGCAATCCAAAGAGGAATTCATATCTCACACCGTCGCTCCTAAAATCAAGGATATTGATGGAAATGATGCCTCATTCCTGAAGCCGGCCCCACCTGCCGATCAACATGGTAATTACACGTTATTTACCTGATCAGCCCGTTTTAAATATTAATTATGATTATTTCTATCTTCGCAGATGATTTTATGGATAGAAAATCAGGCATCCATCAAAATTTATTTACTAAAGTCACCAATACGTTCCAGTTATTTCTATGAGCACTGATAATGACCTTTTGCTTTTCCAGCAGGTGAAAAGTAATGACTTCTCTTCTTATGAGGTCATTTTCAAGCGCTATTATAAAGAACTTTATCGCTTTGCTTTTACCTATGTAAGAGATGCCACGATCGCCGAAGAAATGGCCCAGGAGGTGTTTCTCTATATCTGGGAAAAAAGGGGAAACATTGAAATACAGACTACCTTAAAAACCTATCTGTATTCAGCTGTAAAAAATAAGTGTCTCAATTACATCAAGCTAGAGCTTCCCAAGCAGCAATCCATGGCTGATGTAAGTGAGGTTATGCTAAGCGTGAGCATGCCGAAGAAAGATGAGGGGGAGAATGAAAAATTAAAAAAGTACATTCAATCAGCTATCGATGCGCTTCCCAAGAAATGTAGAAAAATCTTCATTTTAAGCCGAAATGCCGGGATGACTTATGAAGAAATTGCTGAAGAGCTCGACCTTTCGAAAAAAACGGTCGAAAATCAAATGGGAATTGCGCTAAAAAAATTGAGGGAATCACTCGAGCATGTGTACAAACATTACAAGGAACATATGAACTAAAAATAAAGTGAAAAAAATTAGGGGTTGCCCCCCATATGTTTGACTGATAAATGAGATGGCAAAAGACCTGAAAATATATAACCACCTAAACTACAAGGATCAGCCTTCTGATAAAGAAGACGGGTTCGTTGAGTTTCTATTTCAGCACTCTGACCTGAATGTCCCGGAAATTGATGAAAATAGAGCGTGGGATAAATTGAATCAAAAGATTCACAATCCTAACAAAGGTTTTGCGTGGATGAAAATAGCAGCAGCTGTTGCGATTCTTGCTGTTCTTTCAGTTTCCTTATTCTTATATGATGCAGCTCCATCACAAATTCAAGTGGCTTCTGCTGACCAAAAAGTAAATGTGACCTTTCCTGATGGTTCTATCGGTATTCTAAATGCGAATTCCAGTTTTACCTATCCTGAATCATTTGGTGATGAAAGAAATGTTTCTTTCTCAGGTGAAGCATATTTTGATATTCAGAAAAGCGAAAAGCCTTTCATTATTGATGTGAATGGAGTAGATGTAAAAGTGCTTGGTACCGCTTTTAATCTGATTACGACAGAAAATGAGGTTCAACTTTATGTCGACAGAGGTTTGGTCGCTTTTGAAAAAGATGGAAAGCAAACACAGGTTCCGGCAGGAAAAGAAGCCATCTTCAACAGAAATGATGCTTCAGTAGAAGTGAAAAATATCCCTTCTGCCAATATCATGAGCTGGAGAAATGGCGTTTTCAGCTTTGATCAAACGCCTCTGGGTGATGCTTTAGTTGAGCTTGGAGAGTACTATGAAGTTGAATTTGAGCTCTCAAATGATAAACTGGAGACTTGTAAAATCTCTGCAACTTTTAAAAACCAGACCTTAAAAGAGGTTTTGGAGACAATCAGCACTGTTCTTAACGTAAAAACCACCCTTAAGAACGACACAGTGAAAATTTCAGGTAAAGGCTGCTAATCACTGGTAAATCCTTTCATTAATTTTGGGGCGTGTTTATCGCCTTAAAATCCACTTTAAGTAAAGTCATCCTATGTGTATGCTTGTGTGGGCCATTAACAATATGTGCTCAGCAAAGTGCGCTTAATGGTAATTTGATGTTTTGGGGTGAAATCTCTTTGTTTAAATCACTGGATTCACTTCGTAATACAGGCATCCCGATTGCATACAGCTCTGATAAACTGACCAACCAAACACTAACCCTCGAAAAAGGGCTTACTATAAAAGACTTCTTTGACCTGTTAGAGGAGAAGCTGATAGCAGATATAAACTATGCTGATCGCCAGATAATCATTTCTCCACACGTCGCTAAGAATTACACGGTACATGGAGTACTAAAGAATGCTGAATCGGGAGAGCATATCATTGGAGCGACTGTGCAGATTGAAGGGACAAAGCTTGGAACGACCACCAATGGGTATGGCTATTACACCATCACAATTACCGAGGGCGATTATCGACTAAAATTTTCGCACATCAACTATGAACAGAAACAAGTAGAAATAGCACTTTACCGGAATACTTACCTGGACATTTCAGTTTCACCTAAAATCACCCAGCTTGATGAAGTCGAGGTAACCTCGATTGCGGATGATGTGAATATCTCGGAAAATATCCCATCTATCACCCGGGTCTCTATATCAGGACCGGATGGTCAAATTCCTTACTTTCTGGGTGAAGTGGATGTAATACAAAATGCCTTACTAAAGCCGGGAATCAGAGCTATTGGAGAGGATGCGAGTGGTATTCATGTGCGGGGAGGAGGGGTCGATCAAAACCTCACTTTACTTGATGAGGCTACCATTTATAATCCCAACCATTTTTATGGACTTATCTCAGTCTTTAATCCTGAGGCAGTCAATAATGTACGCATCCTCAAAGGGTATATCCCACCCTCCTATGGTGGAAGAACTTCATCCGTAATTGAGGTAAGACAAAAGGAAGGAAACGTAAATAATACACATGTTTCCGGTGGTATTGGGATATTATCTGCACGAGCATTGGTCGAGGGGCCAATTCATGAAGGGAAAAGCTCATTTCTGATTTCCGGCAGACAGAGCTTATTGAACCTTTCTCTGGATGACTTTGCCAGCACCTCTGTGAGAAGAAATCGCATTCGGTTTCAGGATTTGAATGTTAAACTCAACTTTAAATACAGTCGAAATAGTACGTATTATCTCTCAGGCTATTTGGGGAATGACAGAAACCTGGCAGGCTTGAATTCAACCAGAAACTGGGGAAATAGAATGCTTAACTTTAGGTGGAATTATCTTTTTAGCCCTCGTCTGTTTTCCAATATTTCTGTTTTCGTTTCGGAGTACAACTACCGAATAGAAAATACTGATGAGCCGGGTGCTTTTGTGGGAAGATCAAAAATTGCTGATTACAGTGCTAAAATGAATTTAACCTACGTGATAAATCCCAACAACGAGATTTCATTCGGTTTCGGTACCATTTATCATCGCTTAGCTCCCGGATCACGTGAGCCACTTGATCAAAATGCAAATACCAACACTATAAAACTGGAAGATGAACAAGGATTTGAATCCGCCTTTCACCTAGGGCAGGAAACGAAAATCGGTCAATTTTCATTGAGTTATGGTTTAAGATTGAGCACTTTACACACCATTGGTCCGGGAACAGTTTTTCAATATAGGGATGGGGCAACCAAAGCCGATTCCACTATTACAGACACCTTGAATTATGAATATCTTGATGTCATTAACAGGGAGTTCAATTTAGAACCTCGTATGTCTGTCAACTGGCAGCTTAACGGAACGACTGCAATTAAGACTTCATTTACAAGAACTGCCCAATACCTACATCTTATATCTAACACCATTTCACCAGCGCCAACTGATATTTGGAAGCTTAGTGATACCTACATCCCTCCCACCACCACCAATCAATACACACTCGGTTATTATAAAAACCTAAAAAATAATATGTGGGAGTTGTCAGCTGAGGCCTATTTTAAGGACATTAACAGCAACATCCAGTATAAAAATGGTGCCGACCTTGTTTTCAACGAAAATATTGAAACCGAGCTACTCTTTAGTGAGGCAAGAGCATATGGCCTGGAGTTATATGCTCGAAAAAAATCAGGGCGACTCAAAGGTTGGATTAGCTATACGCTTTCACGGGCAGAGAGCCGGATTCCTGAAATCAACGGAGAACGATATGTGCTTGAAAATCATGATAAAACACACGATTTTTCAACATCATGGAGCATGCAACTGTCACCCAGGTGGAGTGCTTCAGCCAATTTTGTTTTCAACACCGGAATTCCAGTCACCCTGCCGACCGATAAATATGTATTTGAGGGGAACTTGATCCCACATTTTGGATTAAGGAATAATGCTCGACTCCCCAATTATCACAGACTGGATTTGTCCGTGAGGTGGGAAGGAAAAAAATATAAAAAGGATGGTTCCATCAGAAAGAACGATGATTATTGGATTCTCACGATCTATAATGTCTATGCTCGACAAAATGCATACTCCTATTTTTATAGAGAGTCACCTATTGACCCGGGCACAGCCCAGGTAGTAAAGTATTCCATATTTGGTACAATTATTCCTGCGATCACCTACAATTTCAGGTTCTGATGAAGCGATTTATGTACATATTGCTTTTTGCCTTTTTGGCCTGTGAGGAGGTTGTATTTATTGACCTGCCAGCTCCTCAAAATCAAATTGTAGTGGAAGGTTGGGTCACAGACTCACTAGGTCGGCAACCGATCCGAATAACCCGATCCAATGCTTTCTCCAGCGATATCCCTTTCACACCAATTGAAGATGCTCAGGTTATCGTCCAGTCAAGAGATGGAGATGTGTTTTTATATTCTTATAGCCAGCAAGGATATTACGAAGCAGACACTGAATATCAAGGAATCAGTGGAAAGCAATACCGGGTTCGTATCGTTTTAGACACCATGGAAATACGATCGGAATGGGATAAAATGCCAGAGCTAGTGCCTATTGAAGAGCTAGAAGTAGCTTCATTTGAGGAAAACGATCCGGATGATTCCGATCAGCAAATCACAATTTACTACCCGAAGATCACCACACAGGACCCGGAAGGTCAACAAAATTTCTATCGGTGGATTTTTTATAAAAATGGAATTATTTTCAATGAACCTGAGCCCATAACCATTCAGAACGACCGGCTGTTTAACGGTAATCTCATCCCCAATAATTTTCAAAATTTCGATTACGAATCAAGTGATGAGATGACGGTGCAATTAGTGTCTGTTTCACAAAGAGCACATGGTTTTTTGTCTTTACTGCGATCTCAGATCACGACATTGGGTACATCTTCAGGTACCACGCCTGCTGTGGTAACAGGGAACGTTTTTATTGTAGGTAATCAATCTGAACAGGTACTTGGTTTTTTTGGAGCTGTTGCCGGAAGCTACGCCACCGAAACCGTCCCATAAAATATTGCTCCCACTTAGGGGTTCCTTATTTCATTTATTACATATAAATATGAAAAAGAAAATTACCCTATTACTCGCAACGATCCTTGTAACTATTCTTGGTATCAAGGTTTCCAGAAAAATGAGAAAAATGGCTTGAGGCCGAAATTGAATTGAAATTGGACTAATGCTATCCTTCAGGATGGCATTTTTTATTTGTTGGGCCCGAAAAAAACAAAGAAGATAAAAAGCAAACGGAGCGCCCTCACCAAAGCAACTCCGTTCTAATTCAACCAGCTATGGATTGTTTTGAATTTCTTTAGTTCAAGGTTAGCTAAGATTTTTATAACGTACTATGCTCATTCGGCTATTCTCCTGAAATATTAGATAAATCCAATATTATCACCGATTAAGATTTTTCACATTGAAATATTCAATGAATAAATCTGCATAATAGCCAAAATCAACACCTAGGATAGTATTCTTCTATGATAGTTGATTTGTCCCAAATGGTAATTCAAATGCCCTTCAAGATGGATTAGGAAGTAGTTCACGGTCATCGGATAACCGAACAGTTCCAATGGATATTTAGAAGAAAATGAAGCAGGGTCAACATTGTTAAAATAATTATCAATTACCTGTTTCGTGCTTTCTATTTCAGACAATAACTCTTCAAATGAAGCCTTTCCACTAAACTCAAAATCACGATTTCTTTTGTAGTCAGATTCTCCGAGGACAGCTCCGATGAAGTGTTGCAGGTTTCCACACAAATGCATAGTCAGATTTCCAGCAGAGTTATTTATACCATCTACTTTGATCCAAAGCTTACTTTCATCTGAGTATGCCTCACATTCTCCTTTTAGACGGTCTAAGTCCCGAATGAAGAGTTGTTTAAAGTCGTCATTGATCATCACCGGTTATTTTAAATTCCATGGTATAAAGATCGCCAGTTTTTGCCTTAAAATCTTCAATATGATCCTTTTTGATACTGCCTGTAATTTTACATGCCAGTTGAAAATCACGGTCAATTACATCGATATTACAATCTACAATGAGCCGTTCCGCTGTACTCATCATGTCATACGGAAATCTCATTTCAAGCTCTCTCGTTTCAAAAATTTCGATCTTTTTAGCTTTTGAAAGAGCCGCCGATGTAGCTTCCTTATATGCATTAATCAGTCCGCCTACTCCTAATTTTGTCCCTCCGAAATAACGAATAACCACCACAAGAACGTTGGTGAGTTCGAACGACCTTATCTGCCCAAGAATAGGGTCGCCGGCTGAATGAGCCGGTTCTCCATCATCATTGGCGCGCAACTGTTGATTATCCATCCCCAAAACCCAGGCGTAACAATGGTGTCGGGCATCATAGTATGTTTTTCTTAATTCCTCCTGAATCGATTTGATTTGTTCCTCCGATGCTACAGGATAGGCAAATGCAAGAAACTTGCTGCCTTTTTCCTTATACAGCCCTTCGGTTCTTTTTTGGATGGTATTGTATTCGCTCAAAGTTCTGATAAGAGCCTTTTGGCTTCAGACTCAACTTGTTCCGTTTCTGCATAGGTAAGTGCCAAATCTAAAAACTCCCTCGCCTCCTCATTTTGCTTCCTTTCAACAAGCACTCTGCCCAAGCTGAGGTATCCAAAACTTTTGAAAAACTCCCCATGATTTGGAATTGTATCTCCATATTTAAGGCCCTCTCGGTAGGCATATTCGGCTTTTTCTTTATTCTTCACCACCTTTTCTTCGAAGTAACCTAAAAAGACATATCCGGCAAGTCTATAATAAGGACTATCATGCTTGATCAAAGCATAAATCATATCAATTGGCACATTCTGAAAGTCCTTGGGATTGGCCAGAGATTCTAAATATTTAGCCTTTGCGTAGTAATTGTTAGGATAAATCGTGCATAGCTCTGATAGATACTTCTGAGCAAGATGCGGCTCCATCTCATACCTTAGGTAGATATAACTTAAATATACATGAGCTTCCACTCTAGTAAGAAAAGATTCCGTACAGGCTTTTTCCAGCTGCTTAAGTCCAAGCTCCATATCTCCACTCCTAAAGAACCAAAGCAGGGGTTTATAAATAGGATGCTTTTCAGGATACTTCTCTCTAAAATAATTATACAATCCTGTTGTCAGTAAAAACTCCGGATGCTCATCTACAATATCAAAGCCCTTTTTCATTAGTCCATAGGCCCGATTGGCCTCTCCCACAGCCTTCATTGTGGAACCTTGATCAGCATAGTACTCCGCCAATAATCCGTAAGATGCCATCGCAAAAAAAATCATCTCCGGCTCATCCAGGTTTGGATCTTTGGCTTTTGCTAATTCAATGGCAGAATCCAGTTGAATTTCCATCTCCAAAAAAAGCTCATCAGAGATAAGAGGAATATTTGACCATAGTATCGACATGGCCCTCATCAATGGAATAACCGGATGATTGGGTATGTATTTCTCCGCCCTAGATATGTAATACTCAGCAGAATCCGGGGCGGCATTGTAAATATGATCAGTTCCTTTTTTAACCAACTCCTGTACATAACCACGCTCGAATACCTGTCCTATGGCAGTGGTTGAACTTAAAATTACAATTAGGGCGATTACTCTTTTCAAGGGTGAACAATTTAAGATTTTATTGTAAAAATCTAAGATGCAAGATAACGTCGGTTTTGAGCTTTAAAAAGTAGGATAGGTATTTAATTTGTAGTCTCATGCCAATAAATATTTATTCCACTCCTCAAGAAATAACAGCTGAATTACCAGCTGTCTATTACCACAAAAGTTATTTTCAAACTCAGACCTATCAGGATTTTATCGCATTCTCGGATAAAAACTTTTTTACTGCTTTTGATCTATTGGATGAAGTGGCAATTAGTATACCAAAGAGCCCTTTTGGATCTATTTTTTGTCTGAATAGCTATGTAAAAGGAGAATATTTTATGGATAAGACCGTAAGCCATTTAAAGGAGAAAGGCATACGGAAAATAGTCATAACACACCCCTCAGCGATCTATCGCTCATTCCTTGATGAGACCGAGCTGATTAAATACGGATTCAAACCTTCTTTTTCAGATATTAATCAACATGTCATCTTGAACAATGAGTGGGAAAGCTCCATTCATAAGATGCAGAAAAGAAAACTGGAAAGCCTACAAAATGAAGGCTTTGAATTTCGAAAAATGGCTAATGATGAACTAGAAACCGCACATAAATTTATGACGGTATGCCGACAAGCCCAGGGACTGCAAATCAATATCTCCTGGGAGCATCTAAAAACACTAAATGAACAGCTCCCCGGAAAATACGAATGCTTTGGTGTCTTCAGAGAGGGTAAAATTTCAGCATTGTGTATCGCTGTGAATGTGAGTGACGAGGTAGCTTATTATTATCTACCGGGTACAAGCCCGATGTTTCGAAATCAAAGTCCAATGGTCATGTTAATTGCCGGAATGGTCAATTACTACCGAGAAAATGGGTTTAAATATCTGGACCTTGGAGTCTCCTCCATCGAAGGAAAGCCACAGGAAACTTTAAAAATGTTTAAAGAGCGAATGGGTGCTGTCATTACAGAAAAGCCTACGCTTACCTATGAGTTTTGAGAGCTGACTCCACTTTATCCATCCATTTCTCAGGAGCAAATTTATCCACCACATAACCTCGTATAACATTTGGATCAAACTGGTTATACGAAGACATCATTTTCAAAATACAGTCCTTTAAATGAGCGGCATTGATATCTGAAAGAATGCCATTTTCATCATTCACAATCTCTTCCGGCCCTCCGCACTTGGTGGCTACAACTGGTTTACCACACGCCATAGCCTCTGGCAGCACATTTCCAAAGGTTTCATAGCGACTGGGAAGCACTAAAAACTGACAATTTTGAATATAGGACCTCACCTCCTCTCTGTTTTTCTCCCCGACAAATTCGATCCTATCCTCAACCTTGAGCTGCTTTGCTTTCTTTAAAAGACTTTCCATTTGCGATCCATCTCCAACAATCTTAAGCCTAAGATTTGCTATATCAGCCGCTGCATCTATCAAAATATCAAAGCCTTTTTCCGGCTCCAGTCTTCCAATGGCCAAAGCATAATCTCCTATACCTTTCTTCACTCCAAAAAAATCTATGTCTACAGGATTGTAAATCGTCTTCGTTTCCATAACCCATTTGTCAATCTCTTTAGCCTGAAAATCGCTGGTAACCATTACCGAGTCAGCTTTGGAAATGGCAGATAGAGTCTGTTCTTTTAGACTTCCCAGATCCTCTAACATCTTTTGAAACATAAATCCACCCAGGCGAATATGAACATAATATGGAACCTTGTATTTTTCTGCCAGGTATTCTCCTATTAATACACCGGGATAGACTGCCTGTACATAAATCGCATCGGGCTTTCCATGTTGGAGTGTATAGGCCTGATAGTTTAGCTCATTGCAACGAACAATATCTTTCAGGTTACCCATCCTAAAACGTTTTGTCCAGCTAAGCGCCGGCTGATAGTATTCTGTAAAACCATGATCATCTACAATCCGGGAAGTGTCTTTTTGATGATGCAAGAGCTTGGACAGACTCTTAATGTGATCTTTGGCCCAAATCAATTTTTTAGGATCTCCTTGTCCCCAGGTGCTCACACCTACCTTCCACTCAGGCCTCAATCGGGTCATCATAGCAATTTGCTCTTTGATGAATATTCCATAAGTGGTGTTTGATGCTGATGGATACCAGGATGGAACGATAAAAAGATTCATTCCCCCGAATTTAATTGCTAAAAACGATCTCTGTTATGATATTAACCAAATGAATCAATTGCCATTGGTTTCAGTCATTTGTTTATGTCACAATCAGCTCGCGTACGTTCGGGAATCCATACAGTCTGTTTTAAAGCAGAGCTACCCCAATGTAGAGTTGATTGTTGTGGATGATGGAAGTAGCGATGGTAGTAAAGAAATGATTGGTGCTTTTTTAAAAGGAAGCGACATTACATTCATTGACATTGAATCACCTATTGGAAACTGTGCTGCGTTTAACTGTGGTTTTCTACAATCCAAAGGGGAATATATCATCGACCTGGCAGCTGATGATGTAATGATGCCTGAGCGCATTCTGAAGGGTATAAATACATTCATGAAATCAGATGCCGGAGTTTCATTTTGTGATGTTCAAAATATTGACCAGGAGGGTAAGGTGATTGGAACGCACTTTAAACGAAACCAACATGGAAAACTTCTGGAGAATATTCCTGAAGGTGACATTTATACGGATCTGATCAGGAGATACTTCATATCTCCCCCATCCATGATGATAAAAAGAAAGGTGCTGGAAGATTTGAATGGCTATGATGAATCACTTTCGTACGAAGACTTTGATTTCTGGATTCGTTCATCACGCAATTGGGAGTATGCTTTTACAGATGATGTTTTGATCAAAAAAAGGGTAGTTCCAGGCTCACTATCAGATAAACAGTTCCGATTTAAGTCCAAATATCAACGAACTACCCTAGCAGTTTGTCAGAAAATCAAAGAGCTGAATCGCTCAAAAGAAGAAGACTCAGCCCTTAGTAAGAGGTGTCTGTATGAACTTAAGCAGTGTATCAAACAAGGAAATTTAGATCTTATTCCGTCGTTTTTAAAATTATTATAATCTATTCATATTTTAGCGTATTGGCCGGATTCAGTGCGGCAACCTTCAGTACACGAGCGCTGACGGTAATCAATGAGCAGATTACGACTACAACTAAAGCTATCAATATTACCATCCAGGGAAAGTCGATTCGATACGCATAATTATCGAGCCAGCTATTCATTCCAAAAAAAATAACTGGGACACCAATGAGGGTAGCTATTCCTATTAAAACGAGAAATTCGCGATAAAATAGCGATACAATGTGTATCTCTGAAGCTCCAAGGACTTTACGAACACCCACTTCCTTTGTTCGCTGAGAAGCGATAAAAGAAATAAGTCCAAACAAGCCCAGAATCGCAACCAAAAGCGCAAAACCGGAGAAGATGCTAAAAACGGTACCAAACTTTCTGTCCTCTTTATAAAGACGATCAAAACGTTCATTGATAAAAGTATACTCAAAAGTTGCCTTTGGAAACATTTCTGACCAAGTGCTTTGAATATGATCCAGTCCGGCTTGAATATTCTGTGATGAGAGTTTTACTATTGATCTATGTAATACCGGACCATGAAAATAACACGTAGGTTCTGCAGACTTTTTCAAACTTGTCCGATTGACATCCTCTATCACTCCTATAATATGGTATTTATCATTTTCAGGGTCTCTTCCAAATTGTATTTTCTCATTAACCACATTCGGATTTGAAAGGTTAAATCGATCTAAAAAAGCCTGATTTACAATAACAGCCGAGCTATCAGAAGCCAGGTCCTTCTGGAAATTTCTCCCATCAATAAGCTGAATATCCAAAAGACCAAAATATCGCTCATCAACTGTTTGAATATAGGTTGTTGCATCAAGACGATCAGTGAGTCCTACGATTTTAACCCCTCCACTGGTCGAAGCTATTTCATCACTTTCACCCCCGGGAACGGAAGTGGTGGTTGCAAGGCTGATAATATTAGCATTTTTCAGCAAAGAGTTTTGAAAAGCTTTTACACGTTCTCTCATAGCCTCAAAATCTCCGTTTTCAGCTCTCGGGTTTCTAAACGAAATGACATGATCGATTTCCATACCCATGTCTTTGTTTCTCATATAGTCCACTTGTTGAATCACTATCAGTGTGCAAGCAATCAAAACAATGGATGTAGCAAATTGTAAAACCACCAAACCCTTTCGTAACCCAACTCCACTTTTGGAGTTTCTGAATTTCCCTTTTAGAACCGTGATTATTTTGAAGTTAGAGAGAAAAATAGCTGGATAAAACCCTGAAATGAATGTACCTACTAAAACAAAGGCTGTCAGCATTAGCAGCAAGGAACCATCCTTCCAAACGGTATTCAAAATAGGAGTTGCGACTAGTTGATTAAAGAATGGAGAAACAACGTGCATAATCATTAAAGCAGCAATTCCACCGATTAAGTTGATCAAGAGTGCCTCTATCAAAAACTGAATTCTTAATTGTTTTTTACCCGCTCCAATCACCTTCCTCAAACCCACTTCCTTGGCACGGTCTATTGCCTTAGCAGTAGAGAGGTTGATGTAATTGACCCATGCTATGATTAAAATGAAAATAGAGATGATCTCCAGAAAATTCACAGATTTCTTACTTCCAGAAGCTTCCGGCTCAAACGTCATATCCGCATTCAAATGAATCTCCTCAACAGGCTGTAGATTGAAGAATAAAGTACTTTCCTCACTCAAATGCTTGTTTTTGATTGGAATCATTTTTTCCTCTAGAGCGCCAATATCAGCACCTTCATTGACTCGTAAATACGTGTAATAGTTAAAAGCTCTCCAGTTTTCATTGTCCAACCTTTCCTGAATAGTAGATATGGAAATAAGAAAATCAAATTTAAAATGCGTATTCAGGGGTACATCTTCGATAACCCCCGTTATTTTAAAATCCTGATCAAAACCGGAGTACACATGAATGGTTTTTCCCACTGCGTCCTGACCTCCAAAATAAAACTGAGCCTTGGATTTTGTGAGTACGATCGAATTTGGTTCCTTCAGCATGGTTGCCTTATCCCCAGCAATCACTTTGTGGCCAAAGAATTCAATGAAATGCTCATCCACCATTTTCACTGATTCCTCATTTATAAGAGATTCATCTTTTCTTGTTGTCACACTTCCAATATTGTACGTCAAGGTGTAACCACTCACCTCAGGTATTTCTTCAGTTATGACCTTGCCAGAGGGGTTGAACGACATAGCGTCTCTGGTCACTACTTGCTCATCCACTATCTGATCGGTTGTGAGACGGTAAATCGTTTTCGGATCCTTGTGGAATGAGTCATAGCTGCGCTCAAACTGGATGTATTGATTAATTAGAAGAAATGCCGCTAATCCTACGGCTACTCCTATTACATTGATAGCTGTATATCCCTTGTGCTTAATAAGATTTCTAAAGCTGATTTTAAAATAGTTCCTAAACATACCTGTGTCCTTTATTATTGAGTTTTTGAAAATGGGCCTTAGCAATGAAATCCGGAATAAAAGGCAGACATCAGCGAGGTATCTCAGCTGAGGAAACTTTCTTTGTTCCTCAATATGCTCAGCATAAATCTCCTCCAGATCACCTTTGATATCAGGATAAAAATCCGGGTGACAAAACCATCGAAAAAGCGTATCTGCAGACTTTTTGATCATACAAATTTCAAATCAAGTGCTACCTCGGGGATAGCATCCCATAGCTGCAAACGCACATCTTTAGAATGTTCAAGCGCTCTTTTACCATGAGCAGTGATTTTAAAAAAACGTTTAGGCTTGCCTCCTCTTTTTGCATTAGGCTCTCCTTGTCGGCTATCCAAATAGCCTTTCTTCTCCATGCGTCGAAGGGCTGATTGTAAAGCCCCCACGCTAACTTTTCGTTGGAGACGTTTTTCAATTTCTTCTTTAATCGCTACACCGTAAGCTTCATCATAAAGCACGCCAACGGTCAGCAATACAATCTCTTCAAATTCACCTAATTGAAATTTTTTCATTGCTATAAATTTCCTAATTGTAGTATTGACGGCTTAAATCTAAAAAAGTTTCATCAATTTCCTAATTGCAGTATTGATCCTACAACTCCATCATTCAATTTCAAAATCCAGTGAACACTTGGTGCTATTTGGGTGTTATAGAATTACACTAGTAATAGTGAGTTAGGTTGGTTGTGTGATGGGGTCGCCCTCCAGGGCGACCCTTTGTTATTTGCGATTGTCTTCTCCTCTCAAAATAGACAAATAGCTATCGTAGCGTAGTTGAGAAATGGTATCTCCCACGGCTTCTTTTACCTTACATCCGGGTTCATTTTCATGCAGACAGTTGTGAAACTTGCATTGACCCAGGTAGTCCCTCATCTCAGGAAAATAATGCGAAAGTTCTTCCTGTTCTATTTCAGAAAGTCCAAGTTCCTTAATTCCCGGAGTATCAATAATCGCAGATTTCTCATCCATAAAGAACATTTCAGCGAAAGTGGTAGTATGGACTCCTTTGTTGGCAAAGTCTGAAATTTCACTCACCTCTTGTTGGGCATCAGGGATTATTTGGTTAATTAATGTGGATTTTCCCGAGCCACTATGTCCACACAAGAGGCTTGTTTTGTTTTTGAAAAGGGCTTTCTCATTAGCAGTCACCTCCTTTTCGAATTGACACAATCGCACGTCATAGCCCAATTCAGTATAAATTGATTTAAGCTCTTCAAACTTTGCCAGTTCCTTATCTCCATAAAGATCTTTTTTGTTAAAAAGTATTACCCCCGGAATTCGAAAGCTTTCCAATGTGATTAAAAACCGATCGATAAATCCAGTGGAAGTTCGAGGTTTTTTAAGTGTAACTATTATAATCCCCTGATCGATATTGCTTGCTATAAGGTGATCATGACCTTTTTTTCTTGGACTTTCACGAATTACATAGTTTTCTCTATCGTAAATCTTCGTAATAACCCATTCATTGTCCGCTTGTTGATTAGGCTCTATTTCCACCCAATCACCCGCTGCAATGGGATTGGTTATTTTCTTATCCTCTAGCCTAAACTTCCCCCTGAGTCTGGCCACCAACTTTTTACCTTCTGCAAGTACTTCATACCAAAGCCCGGTGGTCTTAACTACTAGTGCTTTCACTTCAAGTTGATAATTAACATTTCAGGCAATAGTACGAAGAAAAGTCGTCTCAACCACTCAAAGTGGTGTAGCGACATGCAAACAAAAAAAGGCTGATCACATCATGATCAGCCTTTATATTAAATCTTATTCTCTTAGTTATTAGAAAGGTATTCTGCTACTCCTTCTCGTGTAGCGCTCATTGCAGTTTTACCTTCTTCCCAGTTTGCAGGGCAAACTTCACCGTGTTTTTCAACGTGGTGCCATGCATCCACAATTCGAAGCATCTCATCAATGTTTCTTCCAAGTGGAAGGTCATTGATTGTCTCATGTCTCACGATTCCATCTTTATCGATGAAGAACGTACCTCTGAAAGCAACAGGCGCTCCTTCAAACTCCAGGTTTCCTTCTTCGTCATACATCCAATCTCCTGCAAGCACACCAAAGTTTGATGCTACTGTTTTAGATGGGTCCGCTACCAATGGGTAAGTAACGCCAGAGATACCTCCTTTATCTTTATCAGTCATCAACCATGCAAGGTGTGTTTCCTCCGTATCGCAAGAAGCTCCTACCACAGCTACGCCTCTTTTTTCAAACTCGGCAAGCCTCTCCTGAAACGCATGGATTTCAGTTGGACAAACAAAGGTGAAATCTTTAGGGTAAAAGAAGAACATTACTTCTTTCTTACCGATGTACTGATCAAGAGAAAAGTTATCCACGATCTCTTCACCGTTGATTACCGCTGGTGCATTTACAATAGGTGCTTTTTTTCCTACTAATGACATGTTCTACGTTTGTTTTTAATTGTTAAAAAGTGATTTATAAAATGGTGACATCAGATTCAGGGTCAATGAGCTCTCCACTTACCTGAAGTTTGATATCATTTACTTTAAAATTTTTTATTCGCTTCTTTCTAAAGAAGTCGTTGATTAAAGAATGCAACTCGTCATCATAAAAGTCTTGTATCTGATTTGTTTTTAAGCAATAGATATGTCCGTGCGGACTCAAATTCGCATCATATCGCTTCGACCCTGACTGCACTGAAACTCTTCGAATCAATCCAGCCTCAACAAGCACATCAAGCACTCGGTAGATACTACCGAGAGATATAGAAGGATTGTTCTCCTTAATGATTTCATGAATTTTTTCCGCTGTAGGGTGTGATTTCGTATTTATCAGCTCTTTTAACACTGCAATCCGTGCGTGAGTAGCTTTTAACCCCACATTGCCAAGTTGTTCTTTTATTTGACTTGTTATTTCCATTTAGGAATTATTCCTAAATGCGAATTTAGGTTAGATTCTATTTTTCACCAAAAATTTCGACCAATGAATGAAAATACCTTGAGTTGTAAATCAAAAAAGTGCTGAAATCTTGGTTAATTGCATTATTAATGAATGATTTATCTTTAATAAGTCAGAACCAAACACGATCACAATGAAGAACATTACTACTAAGATTTTAATGCTACTATTGCTTGGCTGCTTCACAATCAGTCATACCACAAAGGCGCAGGACTTTGGCGAAGTATTTAGAGCTGGTCCGGAGGACGCGGAACAATACCTTGAAAGTTACATTGACCCTATCATGATGTCATTTAACAATGGCCTTAGTGGGGGTTGGGTAAATACAGCAAAGACCCACAAGTTATTAGGGTTTGATTTAACTGTTTCAGCTAATATTGCCAATATCCCGGATGGTGATAAACAATGGCAATTCAGAAATGCTGATTTTAGCAATTTACAATTACGAACCGGGTCTGAGGCTACATTGCCAACAGCAGTTGGCGGTCCTACGGATCAAGAGCTAGTAGTGAAAGGAAATGCGAATATTGGTTCAATCAATTTCACAAATGAATCGGATCCCTTTCCTGCTGCTGAAGGATATGATACAGAGGATTTACCGATTGCTGGGTTCCCTGTACCTACTTTCCACCTGGGAATAGGTCTTGTCAAAAACACTGATTTGAAAATAAGATTTGTACCCTCAATAGAAACCGATGAGTTAAGCTTTAATATGTGGGGGGTAGGCGTGCTTCATGACGTAAAGCAATGGATTCCAGGATTAAAGTTAGTTCCAATGGATATATCCGCTTTCGTTGGGCATACTAGCCTAAAAGCTGAATTTGATATTGATGAATCATCTACAGATTCGAACGGGTATACCTATGCGGCTGATGGAACGGCTGAGTTCAAGGCTTCCTCAACAGTAATTCAGGTGTTAGCATCCAAGAAACTTGCCATATTTACTCCTTACGTAGGATTAGGGTATAATATAGCCGGCAGTTCATTTAAAGTAAATGGAGAATTTGTTTATTCTGATGGTATTAATACCGAAACTGTACAAGATCCAATCGACCTTTCCTTTGGCGGGGGTAGCTCACCACGAGTGACTCTAGGAGCTCAGATTAAACTATTGATTCTAACGCTACACGCAGATTACTCAATACAGAAATACAATACATTCACTGTGGGAGCAGGATTTAGCATCAGATAGAAAAATAAAGATTGTATAAAAAAAGAAAAGTCCCGTCAAAAACGGGACTTTCTTTTTTACTTGTCAAACAGGTGTATGAATAATTTGTGTTATGCATTAGATATATACACGTAAAGTGAAATAGGTAACCCCTCTTTATGAAAAAAATTTTATTTGTTTGTTTGGGCAACATCTGCAGGTCTCCTTTGGCGGAAGCTATTTTTAATAAAAAGCTCGAAAATGAAGGCCTAAGCGTTAAACTAATGGCTGATTCTGCTGGCACGTCAGATTATCACATAGGAGAAAATCCAGATCCAAGAACAATCGAAATAGCTCAGAAACACCAAACCCTCATTTATCACAAAGGACAACAATTCAAAAAACATCATCAGGAAGAATTTGATTATCTCATTGCGATGGATCGCTCCAATCTGGAAAATATGATCAGGGAAATGGGAGAAAACCCTTCTAAATTAATACTGATGAGGGATTTTGATCCGAAGGGGAAAGGTGAAGACGTTCCTGATCCCTACTTTGGAGGAGCTAATGGATTCGAAAATGTATATCAAATCCTGGATCGGTCATTGGATGAGTTTCTAAACTTTCTAAAAGAAAAACATGATCTATGAGTGGTTTCATTGATCAAATCATTTCTAAAAACTTAAATACCTCTGTAAAATCATCTCAAACCATTTCCGGAGGATGCATTAACAATGCTTATAAGATAGAAACCGATAAGGGGCTTTTTTTTATTAAATGGAATAAAAAAGAGATAATTGATATGTTTCGAACAGAGGAGAAGGGACTAAAACTCCTTAATAACCACTCTCCTGTTCATTCGCCAAAAGCCCTCTCATACGGTGAAATTGATAACAAGTCTTACCTCCTAACAGAGTGGATAGAAAAAGGAGTTCAAAAGCCTACGTTCTGGGAAAGCTTTGGTCGCAATATGGCCAGGCAGCATAAAGTAACCTGGAGTCATTTTGGTTTAGATCATGATAACTATATTGGAAGTCTACCCCAGTCTAATGCACAACACAAAAGCTGGCATTCATTTTTTATTGAAGAACGACTAAAACCACCACTCAACCTTGGGGCATCTAAAGGCCTGATCGACACAAACATTCAGCATCAGTTTGACATTCTATTTAATCGATTGGAAGAGCTTATCCCGGATGAACCCCCTGCACTCCTCCATGGTGACCTTTGGAGTGGTAATTTCATGACAAATAATGACGGAAAAGCTGCGATTTTTGATCCGGCCGTACATTATGGTCATAGAGAAACCGAGCTTGCATTCACACAGCTCTTTGGTGGCTTTTCGCCTGATTTTTATAGTTACTACAATCAGGAATATCCATTAGAGCCAGAATTCAAAGAACGGGTGGATATACACAACCTTTACCCGCTATTGGTTCACATCAATCTTTTTGGAAATTCATACCTCTCCGGTATCATTCAAACCTTAAGAAGGTTTTCTTAGATCACTAAAAGACTACAAAAGTCTTAGAGACTCTTGTAGTCTTTTCCTTAATTAACCATTGGTAAAGATTTCTCACTACGTTCGAAATGACATCTAAAAAATTATACTCTACTAACGATAAAGCACCTGATAGTTATTCGATGTTTTTTGCTCCATGATCACGGTTCTGTTCCAGGGAAGTTTATTGAAAGAATCGGGTGTATAATTCTTTATGGTAGCCAGATTTAACGGGCTTTCGAATGACAAAATAAAGTCTCGGTTCAATAGCTCTTTAATCCGCTTGGATTTAAACTCCTTATTGTCAATACAAAAAGAGAATGTCAGGGCAGAGTTTTGCATCAGGTTGATTTTGATGTTTAGCAAATCCAAGACCTGCAATATCAAGCCCAGCTTTTTCTCATCCATGAAGCTGTGGTCTTTTACCTGAGCAGTTACCAAAAGCTGATTTCCCTTAAAAACAAAGCATGGGATCATCTTGGTTGTATTATCTGTTGCAATCGTAGTGCCTGTTTTATCTCTATCCAGAAAAGAACGAACAATCAGAGGAATGCTTTTTTGAGCAATGGGCTTGAGGGTTTTAGGGTGAATGATCTGCGCTCCATAATAGGTCATCTCGGTCACTTCCCTGTAGCTCAGTTTTTCGTACTGTTCTGTCCCCTCCAATATTCTTGGGTCTGCATTTAAAATACCCGGAACATCCTTCCACACAGTGAAACCATCTGCATTTAGACAGTAGGCCAAGATTGCACCGGTGTAATCTGATCCCTCTCTACCCAGCGTAGTTGAGTTGCCCTCCATGTCAGAACCTATGAATCCTTGAGTCACCACCACGGACTGTTCAGCCACAGGCTTTAAAGAATGGATGACCTGCTTTTCTGTGACAACCCAATCCACATTCGCTTCTGTAAAATACTGGTCAGTCCTAATTACAGACCTGGCATCAAACCACGTACATGAAATTTGCTTTTCCAGAAATGCTGCCACAATTGAAGTAGACATCAACTCCCCGTGTGGCACCACTTTATCATACGCCAGCATTGGCTCGTATTTGCTAAGGTCTTTTAAGGTGTCTTCAAGTGACTTTTCAAACTGAACATACCTCTCGGGCAGTTCACCCAAAAGCTCCAAGGCAATACCATGATGATAATCCTTTAATTCATCCAACGTTTGACTGTAATCTTCTTCTGCCAGTGCCTGTTTGACCAGCTCTTCAAGTTTGTTTGTAGTTTTTCCCATCGCTGATACCACCACAACCACTTTCCCCGAATCGAAAGAAGATACAATTTCAGCCAAATTTTTTAGGCCTGAAGCATCTTTAACAGAGGCTCCTCCAAACTTGAAAATCTGCATAATGCAAACGTTATAACTAGTGAATGAATTAATTTCGTGGTTCGAAAGTCAAAATAAAATTCTGAACAAACACCCCAGATGAACAAAAGTAAGCTTGGCCTACCAATAGGAACAACCTTAGACCGCTTTATTAAACAAAAAGAGGATGAATTTTCCTCTGCCACAGGAGAACTGTCTCAACTTTTGAGAGATATTGCCCTTGCCGGAAAAATTGTAAATAAGGAGGTAAACAAGTCTGGTCTTCTGGATATAACAGGAGGATTTGGAGAGAAAAATGTTCAGGGAGAAGATCAGCAAAAATTGGATGTGGTAGCTGATATCCGGTTCACAAGAGCTTTGCGTAATGGAGGCATGACGTGTGCAGTGGTTTCTGAGGAAGAGCAAGAGATTGTTCACCTAAACCCCAACTGCAGGTATGTGGTCGCCATTGATCCATTAGATGGTAGCTCCAATATTGACGTAAATGTCTCAATCGGGACGATTTTCTCCATTTACAAAAGAATCTCTCCTGTTGGAGGACCTGTTCAGGAAGAAGATATCCTACAAAAAGGTACAGAACAGGTTGCTGCGGGCTATATCCTCTATGGTTCATCCACTATGCTCGTTTACACGACCGGTCGGGGGGTTCATGGATTTACACTGGAGCCTAGCCTCGGGGAATTTGTTCTTTCTCACAATCTGATGAAGTGCCCTAAAGACGGTAAGATTTATTCCATCAACGAGGGTAATTATTATGCGTTTGATGAGTGGGTGCGAGAGTACGTGGAAGATTGCAAGAGAAAAGGGATGACTGCTCGCTATATCGGTTCACTGGTTGCTGACTTTCACAGAAATATGATGAAAGGAGGAATCTACCTTTATCCGAATACGAAAAAGGCACCAGATGGCAAATTAAGATTACTTTATGAGTGCAATGCACTGGCCTTCATCGCTGAACAGTCAGGGGGAGTGGCCACAAATGGTAAAGAAAGAATTCTGGATATTCAGCCGACCACTTTTCATCAACGATCACCACTCTACATCGGTTCTTCCAAAATGGTAGAGCATGCTACTTCTTTCATTAAGGCTGGTACTGCTGTCGGGTAATTACTTTCTGCTTTTCACGTTCAATGATTGCTTTGGCTACATTTCGGCCAATCTCTCCTTGTTTTGAGTGCTGAAGCAAGTTTTTCACTTTGTTTTCGGGAATATCAATGCGATAAAGTGCATTCAAGAGCCTGTTTAAATCATGATCGAGAAGGTAATCGACCTGTGTAGTCAGAAAATCCTCCAACCGATCAAATTCATTATTCCCCTCCTCAAATTCCAATTGCTCCTCTAATCCTAAATCCTTTCTGATCAGTTGATAACTGCGTCTTACTAACGTAACTTCATCCATAATAAATGCTGATTAAAGCAATGATCAGTCATTTTTTTTGACTTTGAAAAATCCTACTATGAAAAAAATATTAATTACGCTCTTCTGTGCAGCCTCGTTGCTTTCATACTCACAAAATGACGAAAAAAGTGAAATTATGCAGGTGATCAATCAGGTGTTTGAAGCTATGCGTACGAACGACAGCACATTGCTGAAACAAAGCTTTGTAGAAAGTCCTAATACCTTCACTGCATTCATCAACCAGGAAGATCAATCACAGCTTGCTACGGGAGATTTTCAGCGATTTATTGATGCTGTAGGTCAGCCAAAAGACCAGGTGTGGAACGAACCCATTTGGAATGAGAAAGTAGAGATTGACGGCAACCTTGCCTCCGTCTGGGTAGATTATGCGTTTTATGTCGATGATCAGTTTTCACACTGCGGAGTAGATGCTTTCCATCTGATCAAACGTGAAGACGGCTGGAAAATCTTCCACCTGGTGGACACCCGAAGAAAATCAGATTGTGAGGTGCCTGATGAATTTAAGCCTTAGCCTTATCAGGAATCCATTCAAAATCTTCTGATTTTACCGCATCGAGCAGCAGTTCACTTAACTCGGTAGGCGGAACCGTGGTTCTGCGCTTACTCAAGTCGAGCCATGCTCCATCTACATCGATTTTAGCTGAAAGGCTACCGTCATTCGTGTAGATGTTATGCCTGAATGACCATTTAGAACCGTCTTTTCGGAGTTTGGAAATGGTAAAACCCACTTCAAACTCTTCGTTCATACGGACTTCTTTAAAAAACCGGGTGTCTTCTCTAAAAAGTATTGGTCCTACTCCCATTTTAATAAGCTTACCAAATGACATATTGATATCTTCAAAATACATCAAACGTGCCTGAGCACAGTAATCATTGTAGGCTGTGTGACGCATGTGACCATTAGGGTCAAGGTCAGCCCATCGGACTCTAAACTTGTATTTTACTTCACTCACCCTTTGCCTCCTCTTTCTTGGCAGCTTTCTTCGTTTCTTTTTTTTCTTTCTTTTTCTCAACCAGCACCTCTGGTGCTTGCTTCACTAATTGGTCGTACCAGCTCACTACCTTTTTGATGTCCGATACGTACACCCGACCCTCATCATAATCAGGTAGCACAAACTTCAAAAAAGCTTTTAGTTCTTCAGGGCTACTGTTTTTATCCAAATCAGTATCTCCATCAAATTCTTTGTGGATTTTTCTCATGACATCTTCTAACGGCACAGCGCCTTCTGCATCTGTGGTATAAATAGAAATCTCAGAGAGAATGCTCACCTTATTGTGCATGGTGGCTACCATTTTCTTTTTGTGCTCATCCAGGCTCTCCAGGATTACTCCCGTTCGGGTTGGTTGAATAATCTTAAAAAGGGTTCCCTTTCCGGAAACAGACGCGATATCACTAAAATCCATAAATTATTTTTTGAGGTGGCAAAAATATCTTATCTCACTATCTCTGCATTGATTCGATCAATAAAATCCAAAATTTCTTCACCCCCCACCCTTTCGGCCGAAGATGTAATGAATGTAGGAGGCAACTCTTCCCATGTTTTTCGCATGACTTTCTTATAGGTGGCAATATTGGAATGCACCTGATTTTTTCCCAGCTTATCTACTTTGGTAAAAACAATACTGAATGGGATTCCTGCCTCACCCAGCCATTCCATAAACTCCAGATCAATCTTCTGAGGTTCGTGTCGGCTATCCACCAGCACAAACACACATGCCAGATTCTGCCGCTCCTCCAGGTAGGTATTGATCATCTTTTTCCATGCAGCCTTATTTGTCTTGCTAGTCTGAGCCCATCCATACCCTGGCAAATCCACCAGGTACCAATTGTCGTTAATTAAAAAGTGATTAATAAGCTGTGTTTTACCTGGAGTGGATGAGGTTTTTGCCAGCTTTTTTCTGCTCGTCAAAAGATTAATCAGACTTGATTTGCCCACATTGGACCGTCCAATAAAGGCATACTCCGGAATGGTAGGTTCAGGACACCCGTTTACTTCAGGGCTGCTTTTTACAAATTCTGCTGATTTTATCTGCATGGAGAAGAAACTGCTAACATTTGAACCTCACAAGGGTTTAATCCACTAATATTGCGGCAATTATGACGGTACTTCCTTACAAAGATAAGTCGGATGCGAAGAAGAAGCAGGTAGCAGAAATGTTTGACAGCATCTCCGGCAAATATGATTTCCTAAATCACTTTCTAAGCCTTGGAATAGACATTCGATGGAGAAAGAAAGCCATCAAAATGCTCAAAGATCTCCAACCAAGAAAAATTCTTGACATAGCTACGGGTACAGGAGATTTTGCCATTGAATCGTTGAAACTCAATCCGGAAAAAGTGGTGGGCGTTGATATCTCAGAAGGCATGCTGAATGTCGGGAGAGAAAAAATGAAGAAGAAAGGGTACTCGGATATCATCGATATGCAGTCAGGAGACTCAGAAAACCTTCATTTTGAAGACAATAGCTTTGACGCTGTGATCGTTGCATTTGGTGTGAGAAACTTCGAAAACCTGGAAAAAGGACTGTCTGAAATGAATCGAGTTTTGAGGCCTGGTGGACGAGCCGTGATCCTTGAGTTCTCAAAACCAACAGTATTTCCATTCAAACAGCTATATAATTTTTATTTTCGTTGGATATTACCGAAGATTGGAAAGCTGGTATCGAAAGACAATGCCGCTTACACCTACTTACCAGAGTCTGTAAATGAATTCCCATATGGAAATGACTTTTTGAAGATTCTGGAGAAAACAGGATATAAAAAGACTAAATGCAAACCATTAACCTTAGGCATCAGCTCTATTTACGTGGGAGAAAAATAGCCCTTACGTGTTTGCTTATTTTGGGAATGGGGTATTCGTCTCACGCTCAAAACAACCCAACTGACAACCTGATCCATTATGAGGACCAGTGGATTCACTATGGTTTCCTGATTGGAATCCATTCTTCAAAATACATGACTCGCTATTCGGATTACTTTACGTCTCCGGCAATGGATACAGTCCACTCCATCATACCCGGAAATCTCGGAGGGTTTAAGCTTGGATTCGTAATTAACATGAGGGTTTCCAAGTACCTGGATTTTCGGATGTTGCCCACTGTCGGTTTCTACGAGAATGATTTGAGCTATCGATTTACTAATGGAACCACTCAGCGAGAGCTGAAAGATGCAACAATGGTGGAGCTTCCTCTTTTATTCAAATACAAATCTGCACGCAGAGGCAATCTGGCCATGTATATGGTGGCGGGAATTAACCCTTCTTTCGAGGCGGCTGGAAAAGGAGACGAGGAAGATGTAGGACAAAAACTTGAGTTGAGGAACTGGAATTTGGCCATTGATGTCGGCGTGGGGCTGGATATGTATTTTGCCTATTTTAAGTTTTCACCTGAAATCAGGTACTCCTACGGGCTAAGAAATATGCTCACAGATGATCCAAATGATTTCAGCATTGGGCTGGATCGACTTACCACACAGAATCTTGGCATATTCGTGACCTTTGAAGGTGGTCCGGGCGGTAAACGTAAGCTTGGAAAGACAAAAAAGCGAGACAGCAGAATCGAATCTCGACAAAGAAAACGATTGAAACAATGACTCAACCCATCGCGCTAATCACAGGAGCAACCAGCGGAATCGGAGAAGCTACTGCTCGATTGCTAAGCAACAATTACCGATTGATCATTTGTGGCAGAAGGGAAGATCGACTAAGAAAGCTTAAAGATGAGCTTAAGGGGGATGTGCAAATACTGTCTTTTGATGTCAGAGATAAAAAAGCTGTTTTTAACGCGATTTCCTCTCTTCCGAAAGATTGGCAACAAATTGATATTCTCATCAACAATGCTGGAAATGCTCATGGCATGGATCTGATTCATGAGGGAAACCCTGATGACTGGGATGCCATGATGGATATCAACGTGAAAGGCCTTCTTTACGTGAGTAAAGCCGTTCTTCCTCAAATGGTGGATCGAAAAAAGGGTCACATTGTAAACATTAGCTCGATTGCCGGACTGGAAGTTTATCCACGAGGAAATGTGTACTGCGCATCCAAGCATGCAGTAGATGCACTTACAAAAGGCATGCGCCTTGATCTGAACGAACATGGGATTAAAGTAACCTCCATCGACCCAGGACTGGTGGAAACAGAGTTTAGCAAAGTAAGATTTAAAGGAGATAGTGACCGTGCTAAGCAGGTCTATCAGAATTATACTCCTCTAACTGCTCATGATGTAGCAGAAACCATTGAATTTGTTCTGAGTCGCCCTGCCCATGTGATGATTGGAGACCTCCTGATTCTACCCACAGATCAGGCCAGCAGCACAATTGTGAATAAAAAAAGTAATTAGTCTTTTCGAAAGATTTGCGATAAGCACATATTTGCCGGATGCAACACATCCTGATCATTGGTGCGGGCAAATCATCTACTGCACTTATCAATTACTTGTTAGAAAACGCTGAAAAAGAACAGTGGCATGTCACTATTGCAGAAAAAGATGTGGCACTGGCAGAATCTAAGATAAAAGGTAACAAACAGGCCAAAGCAGTTCCTTTCGATGTATTTGATGCTGAACTACTTACCAACCTAGTAAAAGAGAATGACTTGGTCATCTCTATGCTACCGGCCTCATTACACATTCATGTTGCCAGAAAATGCGCAGAGTTTAAAAAACACTTTTTAACGGCTTCCTACCTCACAGAAGAAATCAAAACGCTCAATGGTCAGTTTGAAAATGCAGGGAAGATGATGATCATGGAAATGGGACTTGATCCGGGAATTGATCATATGTCTGCGATGAAAGTATTGAATGAACTACGTGAGAAGGGTCATGAGCTCACAGGATTTGAAACCTTTACCGGTGGACTGGTAGCAGAAGAATCAGTAGGTGACAACCCGTGGAAATATAAGTTTACCTGGAATCCTAGAAATGTCGTGTTAGCTGGTCAGGGAACCTGTAAATTCATTCAGGAAGGTCGATACAAATACATTCCCTATCAAAAATTATTCAGAAGAACAGAAGCCATCTATATTCCCGACCATGGATACTTTGAGGGATATGCAAACAGGGATTCTCTGGCCTACCTTGATGTTTATAACTTAAGAGGAATCAAAACACTTTATCGTGGTACACTGAGAAGACCTGGCTATTGTGCTGCCTGGGATGTCTTTGTACAATTAGGCGCGACTGATGATACGTATCAAATGGAGAATGTGTCAGAAATGACACATAGGCAGTTCATCAATTCCTTCTTGTCTTACAATCCACAAGATTCTGTTGAACTAAAACTGGCTCACTATTTAAGTCTGGATCTGGATAATGGCATTATGTTCAAACTCAAATGGCTGGGTATGTTTGATGATGAGCCGGTTGGGCTTAATCAGGGTACTCCTGCCCAGATTCTGGAGCACATCCTGAAGAAGAAGTGGACACTCAAGCCTCAGGATAAAGACATGATTGTGATGTGGCATAAATTCAATTTCATCGATAATGGAAAGCCTCGTCAGGTCGAGTCAAGCATGGTAGCAATGGGGGATGATAATATAAATACTGCCATGTCTAAAACAGTCGGCCTACCGTTGGCAATTGCTGCTAAAATGGTCTTAACAGGTAAAATCGACTTGACCGGGGTGCATGTACCCACCAAAAAGGAAATTTACGAGCCTGTACTTGAAGAACTATCCAATACAGGATTGAAATTCACCGAAAGAGAAGTTGAACCGATTTTGTATTAACTCTACTTTATGACATGAGCCTTGACTACAGAGTCAATCTCTGCCATCACAATATCGATCTCTGAAATGTCATTCTCCAAATGCTGGTCTATAAGATTTTGCAGATGACTGGCAATACGGATTTCATCTTCCTTTTGCTGTCCTCTCGCAAAACGAATGGAATTTTGTAGATGATCCATGGCATGATGAATGGTAATTCGTGCTTCCTCCTTTTTGCCCTCGCGAACAAACTGCTCAGATACTCTTAGTGAAGCAAAAGCAAGGGAGTTCATTGCATCAGCAAAAGCTTCATACATCAGATCATTATTGATGTCCTCATCCTTAATATGCTTTTCTACTGTCTGCAAATCATAAATGGCAATTTCTATTGCCTGAGTACTGATGCTATCTCCATCCTCCTCCAATAGTTTCATCATTTTAATGGCATCTTCCAAAAACTTGATGGCCGTCAAGGATTTATGGTCCTGCAAAGTCCGATCTGCGGTATTCATCAGTAAGTCCGGCTCTGTGGCTAAATCTGTCAAATTAGGATTCTCCATTTTTTTATCCCTTTGGATTTTAAAATAGATAACCATCGAACCAATCACGATCGCTGCGAAGAGAAAATAAAAGATGCCTTTATTGAAGTTCATTATTTATGAAATCTAATCCGGTACTAAAATAAGCGTTTTACGAGCTTGCAGCCTCAAAAGCTGCATCTACTTTCAATTTTTTTCGTTCAGCAGCCTCTACAGCCAGTTGATCACATCGTTCGTTCTCCGGATGACCCGCATGACCCTTCACCCACTTAAAGCGAACATCATGAGGTGCAGAAGCCTTCAGGTATCGTTCCCAGAGATCCCGATTCTTCTTCCCTTTAAAATCTTTTACAACCCAGCCTTTCAACCAACCCTTTGTCACCGCATCCACAACATACTTACTGTCAGATACAACCAACACCTTCCACCCCGGCTTTTTAATGGCTTCTAATCCAACAATCACAGCTAACAGCTCCATGCGGTTATTGGTTGTCATTCGAAACCCATCGGAAAGCTCCTTTTCCTTATCCCCATACCTTAAGATAGTACCATATCCACCCGGGCCCGGATTCCCTTTTGCCGCACCATCCGTAAATATTGTAATCATGCGAGCAGGTGATTTTTGAAGATCTTAATAGAAATGGCAAGTAATACAATACCAAATACTTTTCTCAGGATGTTAAACCCTGCCTTTCCAATTTTACGCTCCAACCATCCGCAGGTTTTTAGCACCACATAAACGAAAATCAGGTTGACGACAATTCCTACCAGAATATTGTATGTAGAAAATTCAGCTTTTAAGGAAACCAGGGTAGTCATGGTGCCAGCTCCGGCTATCAATGGAAAAGCCAAGGGAACAACTGAAGCACTTTTCATCTCTTCAGGATCCGACTTAAAAAACTGCCTTCCCAGAATCATTTCCATGCCTAAAATAAACATAACAATGGCCCCTGCCACGGCAAAGGAATTAATGTCAATGCCAAACAGTTTAAGAATACTTTCACCCAAATAGAGGAAAATAACCATGATCACACCGGAAACAATGGTCGCCTTTTCTGACTGTACATGACCGAATTTTTTCCGTAAATCAATGATGATAGGTACACTTCCCAGAATATCGATAACAGAGAAGAGAATAAGCGAAACACTGATTATTTCTTTAAAATTGAACATCGGTATGTTTTATTTGGGTGATATTTAACACAAAACTAATGTGATTGACACCCGTATTGGCATAAAAAATTATTCATTTTGCAAACATTTTTAACGGCTATCACATTAGGACTAAATGGCATTGTTTTCGCAGGATAATTCTAAATAGAAAGGCAAATCAAAATATAATTCTCAGGACATGATTAAATCGACACTTGTAGCGCTGATGGCGCTAATATCTACTTTATCCATTGCCCAGGACGGATGGAACTGGCCCGATGACCCCAATATGAAGAGTCAGGCAATGGAAAAGCAGGCTTACTACAAGATACTTATCGCTCAAAGCAATTTTGAAGAAGCGATGAAGCCACTGAACTGGTTGTACAAAAACAACCCTAACCTCAACCCCTCTATCTACATTCAGGGGGTTGACTGTCTGGAAAAGGTTATAAAGAAAACCACTGATAAAGCCAGGAAGGAGCGACTTCAGGATTCTTTGTTGTGGATGTATGATCAGCGAATTGAGTATTTCGATAATGACGCAGCGACTATGGATCGAAAAGCTTACGAAGCATTTAGACTCTATTACAAAACCCCTTCCAAGTATCCTATGCTTGCTGATCTTTACGAAAAGGCATACGAAATGAATGGTCCGGAAATATCCACGTTTAATCTGAACACCTATATGTTGCTGGCTAAGAATTTCCACCAGATCAATCCGGAAAAAATGCCTGCCGAAAAAGTGCTGGACATCCATACCCAAATTTCCGACATCATCGATCAGAAACTTAAAAATGGAGAGAACTCTGAAAAACTAGAGAAAGAACAGGCGAAGACAGATGCCTGGCTTAGTTCAATACCGGGTATTTTGAGCTGTGAGTTTATTGAGGAGAAGCTGGTTCCAAAGTTCAGAGAAAACCCTGACGATTTAAATACAGCTAAAAAGATCTTCAAATATTCAGTAGAGGCAAAATGCACAGATCAACCGTATTTCCTTGAGGCTAGTGAGCCGGTATTTAAGGAGCAACCTTCTTTTATCCTTGCCAGTGCTATTGGTAACAAGTACCTGGCACTTGGCGAAACAAACAAAGGACTTCAATACCATGAAGAAGCAGAAAAATTGGCAACATCAAATGCAGAAAAATTTGATGCTTTGATGGGCCAGGCTGTTGCAAATAGTAAGCTTGGAAATAAATCTCGATCGAGAACATTGGCTTATGAAGCATTGAGTGCTAAGCCCGGCAGCTCAGAAGCTTACAATCTGATCGGTAACCTATACTTCACGAGCTACGAAGATTGCAGAGGAGACGAAAGCATTGTAATGGATAGAGGGGTGTTTCTTGCCGCATATAAAATGTATGAAAAAGCAGGCAATAGCAAGCAAATGGCAGCTTCAAAAGAACAATTCCCTTCAATAGAAGAAATCTTTAATGAAGGAATGGAGGAAGGTCAGAGCATTACTGTAGGATGCTGGATCAATGAAAGTGTAAAGCTCCAACGAAGAGATTAATGTTCAAAACATTAAAATGAATCAATAAAGCCCTGCTGGTTAGCGGGGCTTTTTTTTAGTTTTATACAAATGAAACACCTGATTTCCTCACTTTTCCTCCTTACTTTTTTTACTGTCAAATCGCAACACATTATTGTATTAGGAGTTGCTCAGGATGGTGGCTTCCCACATATCGGATGTCAAAATGAATGCGTGAAAGCCCATAGAAACAGTAATGATGCACGCTACATTACATCGTTAGCTCTTGTCGATCCGGATAACAGGCAGTGGTGGCTGTTTGAAGCAACACCCGATATGGATAAACAGCTTCAGTACTTTCGAGACTTGACCGATGGTGACTATCCGTATTTACCAGCTGGAATATTTGTGACACATGCACACATCGGGCATTACACAGGCTTGATGTTTTTAGGGAAAGAAGCACTTGGCGCGAAAGACATAAAAGTGTACGCATTACCAAAAATGATAGATTTTCTGAAAACCAATGGTCCTTGGAGTCAGCTTGTTGAACTAAACAACATTGAACCAATATCGCTAAGCACCCTTCCGTTTGAACTGACTCCAGGAATAAAGATTGAAGCTTTTACGGTCCCGCATCGGGATGAATTCTCTGAAACAGCCGGTTTCAAAATCATCACCAACAGAAATAGCTTCCTGTTTATCCCCGACATTGACAAGTGGCATAAATGGGATCGGGATATTGTTGAAATGATTAAAGACCCTAATCTTGATTACGCCTTTCTGGATGCCACCTTCTATGATGCTGGTGAACTTCCAAATCGTCCCATCAATGAGGTGCCCCACCCTTTTGTATCAGAAACCATGCAGCTTTTGAGTGGAGAATCCAGGAGTTTGAAAAATAAGATTCAGTTCATTCATTTGAATCACACCAATCCACTCCTCTTCAATCGCAGAAAAAAGATTGAAGTACTTAAAGAAGGGTTTGGTATCGCAGAACAGGGTACAGCTTACAAATAAAGATGACTTGATCTCGTTATAACGATAGACTTTTAACCCAAAATCAAAAAGATAATCATCATACTCCTGGTTTTCCCCTTTTGCGTCCTGGCACAATACGAGGTGCTGGAAGCAAAGAAAGTAAGAATGTATACTAGAGAAAAAGTTCGAAAGGGAGACTTTCTATCGCAAAACGATACAATTTCAATTTCCGAAAAAGGGTATCTCACATTAGATGTTGAGTCTGCCATGCACATGAAACTTGCTCCGGGTAGATACATCGTGGGCGAGCAAAGCAAACGTCACAATAAGTGGTACGACACACACCTTGCACTCACGAAAGAGTTAAAACGAAAGGGGATGATCATGTGCAAATTCAAGTACAAAACACTTGTGGTACCTGGTAGTGATAGGCATTATGAAATAGATAGAATTGAGCTTGATCAAAAAGGGTTAGTAACCATTAATAGCGATACAGCCTCGTTATCAATTAGTTGGGCCAATCCTGAATATAAATATAAAGGCGGGTACCATTTAGTGATCAGAGACTTTTACAACAATGGCTTCATAGACATCATAGAAATCGAAGCTGGTGAAAGCACGCTCACATTTTATCCCGGCAGTTACGGGCATAAGCACATGTACTACAATATAATAGCTGATAATTGCAGGGCAAGCTTGAGATATAAAATACAGGTGAATAGTCCGAATGCCTATAAATTCAGTGAAACCAACTATATGGATCCGAACAATTAGTTAACCCGCTCAATCTTTGCTCCAAGGGCATTCAGCCGATCATCAATGAACTGATATCCACGGTCAATCTGATCAATGTTATGGATCATGCTCACTCCCTCTGCCGACATGGCTGCAATCAAAAGCGAAACCCCAGCCCTAATGTCGGGTGAAGTCATCGTGATCGCACGCAAAGGATAAGCCCGATCCAAGCCGATTACAGTGGCTCGATGTGGATCACATAGAATGATCTGAGCACCCATGTCAATCAATTTATCCACGAAGAACAAACGGCTTTCAAACATTTTTTGATGGATTAACACGGTTCCTCGTGCCTGTGTGGCTGTAACTAAAATCACACTCAGTAAATCAGGAGTTAATCCGGGCCATATTGCATCAGCTATAGTCAGAATGGATCCGTCAATATAGGATTCGATTTCATAATGTTCCTGGGCTGGGATATGGATATCATCTCCATTAAAGTCCATTTTTATACCCAGACGCTTAAATGTGTCAGGAATTATTCCAAGCTCCTTGATTCGCGCATCTTTAATAGTGAGATCGGAATTGGTCATAGCTGCCATCCCGATAAAACTGCCCACTTCAATCATATCCGGAAGCAAGGTATGTTCCGTCCCTTTCAGAGATTTCACTCCTTCAATCCGAAGCAGGTTTGATCCAACACCCTCGATATTTGCCCCCATCCGGATCAACATTTTACAGAGCTGTTGAATATATGGTTCGCATGCCGCATTATAAATAGTCGTCAGACCTTCAGCCATTACAGCTGCCATAATGATGTTGGCCGTTCCTGTCACGGATGCCTCATCCAGAAGCATATAAGCTCCTTTTAGGTTTCGACCATCCACCGTATAGAATGAAGCTTTTGAGTC
The DNA here is from genome assembly GCF_965221965.1 of Ekhidna sp. Lineage (GTDB taxonomy): Bacteria > Bacteroidota > Bacteroidia > Cytophagales > Cyclobacteriaceae > Ekhidna. The sequence continues at coordinate 694,136 of NZ_OZ244926.1, read as the reverse complement.
GTAGTTGAATTTAGCACCAAGCTTTTCAAAACCCACAAAATGAGTATCCAATCGCCTTCTTCCAATTTTATCCCCTCCGGGTTTTGGCATTTTTCCCGTTCCAAATCGCGCCAGTAAAGGACCAAGGATCATAATAGATCCTCTTAGAGAAGCTGCTTTATCTTTAAAGTCGAGTGTATCAAGAAAGTCAAGATTTACATTGGCAGCCTTAAACGTATAGGATTCACCTCCATTTTTTGAGACTTCCACACCCATATCCTGAAGCAAATCTATGAGCTTCAGTACATCACGGATTTGAGGAATTTTATGGATGACTACCTCCTGATCAGTAAGCAGTACTGCCGAGATAATCTGGAGTGCCTCGTTTTTAGCTCCCTGAGGAATGATTTCACCATTAAGCTGGTGACCGCCTTCTACCCGAAAAGATGACATCTTTGATTTGAAAATTTGATGATTCTATAATTATCCGATTGGGCAACTAAGCTATCGAAACCATCTTCAAATCAAAAAATCTTCAAATCAAAAAATTGAATTAATTTCTTCGACGGTTGTTACCTCTTGCACCCTGATTGTTATTGCGACGACCTTTACCGCCTTGATTGTTACGTCGACCTTTACTTGGACCTCCTCCTTTACGGCTGGAGTGTTTTTTCTCTGAATCAAACAATCCAAGTTCCTTTACAGTCTCAATATCTATATCCAATTGATCATTGGAAAGTCGTTTGATATTTTTTAGGATTTGCTCGTCTTCAATGCTTTCCTTGTTCCATGTCTGGAAGAAACTTTTCATCAATCGGCCGATGGCTACCACTGCACCCTCTTTCTCCTTTGGGTCTTCCATGGCTACTGCCTGATCAATCAACATTTCCACGCCTCTTCCATAATGGCGATACTTGATCTCATTAGAGTAATACTGTAAACGCTCGGGCTTACGATCTAAAACAGAGGCATCAGGTTTTGGAAAAGGGCCTTCTATGTCCAACTCAAAATTGGAAATGATATGCAAATCGTCCCATACTTTCTGATCACTCTCATTGTTCTTTCCTAAATCAGGATTGATCAGTTTCATTAGCTCCACCAAAGTGGCTGCTTTTTTATTTCGCTCTTCCTGATCTTTTATTGTTTTTAAATGTGCAACAAGATTTTGCACATTCCTTCCGTACTCTCTCAATTTCAGCTGTGCACGCTGTGTATTGTATTCTAATGATCTTTCCATAATAATATTAAGCCTCAAAAATAGGTAATTCAGGGTTAGATTATAGCATTCCCCCCATAACGCTTCCCATAATAGCGAAAAGTATGATCAATGCATAGAGTGCAAGAACTACAATTGTCAAAACACCCATAAACAGGAAAAGCCTTCTTAGATTATTGTATGCGTCGGAACAACTTTCCTGATCGCTTGAATTAATACCCCTTTTCAGCTGGGTGCTAAACCGCAGCAAATACAGCGATGGGAATATATATAATAACGAAAAGAGGATATAAATAAATCCAACACCTCCACCAATTCCCGGGTAAACCTCATCAAAAGCGCCCCCTGCTCCCCCGATCATAATCAAGCCAAACAGCACAACCATTCCGCTCATTATAAGCCCAATGATAGCAAGGAATTTTCCCCACTTGACTGCCTCTAACAAATTGGTTTTATCGGATTCTGTCAATACGAGATTAGTTTCTTCCATCTTTTCTATTTGATTGTTGCGATGCATTTCAACTCAATAGCTATAGGTGTCGGAAGAGAACTAATCTCCACTGTTGTTCGACATGGCTGATTGTCTTTGAAGTATTCAGCATAAATTTTATTGTACGTTTTAAAATCATCTTTCATATTGGTAAGAAAAACGGTAACATCCACCAGATCTTCCCAACCTGAACCTGATGCTTCCAAAATCAGTCGAACATTCTTGAACACAGAGTGACATTGCTCTGCAATATCATAACTAATGATCTCTCCATTTTCATCCAGTTCTACTCCAGGAATTTTCTTTGTTCCTCGTTCACGTGGACCCACTCCTGATAGAAATAGAAGGTTCCCAACTTTTCTTGCATGTGGGTATAACCCCACCGGTTCCGGTGCTTTATCTGAATCGAATTTTGTACTAGTCATATGATGATTTTTTTTAATACACCCCTATAGTCCCCTCAAGGGGACAATTATCGAGCAACTTTTTGCAAGTATTCTATAATTTGATTTAATACCCAATTGATATCTTTTTTAACATCAAGGTCGTCAAAAACTAAAACTGTGACTCCCTCCTCATTAAGTCTCATCAATCGACGATTATCATAACTCACCTTCCACTCGTGACTTAATCCATTAATCTCGATTGCAAGAGATCGTTCATGGCAGTAAAAGTCAACGATATAATCTAAAAGTGGAACCTGACGATGAAACTGCACACCTAATTGTCTTTTTCTTATTTCTTGCCATAATAGTACTTCTGATAAAGTACTGTCCTTTCGAAGCTGTCGAGCCTTCTCTTTCAAATCCTTTCTGTACGGTATTATCTTATTTTTAGGCAATCCTACCTCATATGCATTACCAATTCCTCCCTTGAGGGAGGTTAGGTGGGTGTCTAACCGTTCATTATCTCCTCAATTTCCTCTGCCTCTATTGGAATATTTCTCATCAAATTGTGATGTCCATCCTCTGTGATGACTATATCATCCTCGATTCGACAGCCGATATTTTCCTCAGGAATGTAAATGCCCGGTTCTACAGTAAACACCATTCCCGGCTCAAATACTTTATAGATGGAGGCCACATCGTGTACATCCAGTCCAATGTGATGTGAAGTGCCATGCATAAAATACTTTTTGTAAGCTGGCCAGTCCGGATCTTCATTCTTGATGTCGGTTTTGTCCAGCAATCCTAAGTCCAAAAGCTCCTTCTCCATCAATTTGCCCACCTCTGCATGATACTCAGGAATTCGATTTCCCGGCTTCAACAATTCAGTCGCTGCATTCTTCACTCGTAAAACCGCATCATACACTTTTCGCTGGCGATCAGTATACCTTCCATTAACGGGGATTGTACGCGTCATATCCGAGTTGTAATTGCCATACTCTGCCCCTACATCCATCAATAGCACATCACCATCTTTCAGCTCTTGATTGTTATCCAAGTAATGGAGTACACAAGAATTTGCCCCACCACCCACGATCGGCTCGTAAGCGAATCCCTTCGAGCGATTGCGCACAAACTCATGCAAGTATTCCGCCTCCACTTCATACTCCATCACTCCCGGCTTCACAAACTCTAAAATTCTCCTAAACCCTTTTTCCGTGATATTGCAGGCTTGCTGCATCACATCAATTTCAAACTGAGACTTGATACATCTCAAATCCTGAAGAATCGGAAACAACCGCTCATATTCATACAGGGGATATTTTTCTCTGCATTCCTTTACAAAGCGAGCGTTGCGGGTTTCTACCTCGCTTGCATTACGAATGTGCTCATTGCTATCCAGATAGATATGATCACACTCTGCCAGAATCGTGTAAAAAGCTTTTTCAAATTCAGCGGTCCATTTGATGTTTTTAATCCCTGAAGTCTGTGTGCCCTCGTTTTTGGTTAGTTTATGTCCTTCCCAAACGGCAATTTCTTCATTTGTCTCTCGTAGAAACAGAATTTCCCGCATCTTTTCATCCGGAAAATCAGGCGCAATCAATACAATGGACTCTTCCTGATCTACCCCTGTGAGCCAAAACAGATTACTGTTTTGCATAAACTTCATTGTGCCATCTGCATTGGTGGGCATAATATCGTTGGCATGCACGATCGCCACGGATCGTGGCTTCATTTGCTTGGCAAGCTTTTCCCGATTCTGAATAAATAACTGATTATCAATTGGATCGTATCTCATAGATTATCTTCGTTCTGATTAATAAAATCGATTGGGTGATGAGATGGCTAAAATTAGCATTTCTTTTTCTCTCTACTCCGCTATTCGGGCAGCAATTAAGCTTTGCATTGGAGCAAATCAATGGTCAGGCAATCATTGATGCAGGACTCACAGGTAAGGGTGTTAAAGTTGGGATCATCGACGGAGGTTTTTTGCGTGCAGATAAAAGCGAATCACTAAGGCATTTGTTTGAAAGTGGGCTGGTAGTCGGATATAAAGATTATCTCGACCCGGAAGCTGCTCACTACTCGGGAAGTGCTGGCTTTGATGATGCACACGGCACGGAGGTCTGGGAGCTGATTGCGGGATACAGCCAAGAGAAGAAAGTACAATATGGATTGGCCACAGGTGCCATCTTTTATCTGGCTCGCACCGACCATGGAGGCTATGAGCGCAGACAGGAGGAGAAATATGCCATCGAGGCGATTGAGTGGATGGCTAAAGAAGGAGTGAAAATCATCAACATCTCACTGGGATACAATTTTGGCTTCAACGATAAACGGGAAAACTACCAACCGGAACAAATGGATGGAAAAAGCACCATCCTCACTCAAGCTGTTGGTCGATATTCTGACGAGTATGGAATCTTGTTCATCGTAGCTGCTGGCAATGACGGCAATCACAGATGGGAGGTGGTTGGCTCTCCGGGGGATGCCAAAAGTGCACTTACGGTAGGAGCTACAAAATTCAAAGTGTGGGATGAGATGAAATACAGCTCCAAAGGACCTGAATGGCTGGATTACGTAAAACCTGAAATTTCTTGCTACTCGACGCTCGGCACATCCTTTACTGCGCCAGTTATTACCGGGTTGGCTGCATGCTTATTGGAAAAAGACTCTACACTGACAACCGAAGAACTTAAACGTATAATTATCAAATCCGGAAATCTTGAGCGACCAAATAACTGGATTGGGTACGGCGTACCTGATGCATCTCAGGTTTTAAGTAGAAATAAAAATGATTCATCCACCATCATTGATGCGGATAAAAACAGCCACCAGCTAGTGTTAGAAAAGCCCTCTATCTACCTCTCTGTTTACCACAAAGACGGCTGGAAAGTACTTAAGAAAGAAATCATCAGAAAGAAAAAGACAAAGATCAAAATCAAGCGAAAAGAAGAAGCCACCTCAAGCACGGTGATTTGGGAAGGAGGAAGTTTGGAGGTGGTGTGGAGAAGGTAATCTTCAATCCAAGTATCCACAATTCCCCTATCTATTTCCCCCCAACCTGAAAATCCTCCTCGAAAAGCCACGATCGTCCACTAACTCACCGTCACCTACTTTCTTTACACCTTCTACTGTATAGAGCGCCTGAGGATTATGCTTCTTAATTGCTTCTATGATCACTGGCAAGCGCTCTCGCTTCATGACCGTAAAAAGTACGTTTACCGGTCCGTCACCGGATTCACCTTCAAGGCTGGTGAATCGCATGTGTTTCTCTCTGAAAAATCCGATGAGCTCATCTGCAGGTTTAGCCGTAATCACTCGCACCACAACATTCCCAATCGCTAAACGCTCCTCAATCATCATTCCAACAAAAATTCCCATGGCATAGCCACCAGCGTAAGCCAGAAATGTTTGCCAGCTTCCCATGTTTTGAAAAATCTGACTGATGGCCAATAACCAAATAGCCGCCTCGAAGAATCCAAGAATCGTCGCAATGTACTTGCGACTGTGGAGCATGAAAATGATGCGAAGCGTATTGATCGATACATCGCAGATACGCGCAAAAAAGATGAAGAGGGGAATGACCACATAGTTTAGCAACTCCGGGTCAATATCAAGCATTTCAGAAAGATTCATGATGTAAAGTTATCTCCTCCCCCAACCCCCTCCAAAGGGGGAAAGTTAATTATCAATCACTCATTGTCCATTCTCAATTATGTACTTCGTCTTAGGGGAAATATTTATCTTAACTAAACACAACTAAAACTATGAAAAAGTATTTGTACGTATTTCGGGGCGGTGATGAAGAGTGGACAAATCAATCACCAGAACAAATTCAGGCCCATATGCAGTTATGGGGAGAATGGATGGCAAAAGTAAAAGCGGAAGGTTACCCGCTTCAACCTGAAGGAAAAGTAGTCGGTAAAGGTGGTGAGATCATTACTGATGGACCTTTTACTGAAGGAAAAGAGGTAGTAGGCGGCTATGTATATCTGGATGCCAGAGACATGGATCATGCCGTGGAGCTCTCCAAAGGCTGCCCAATTTTTGAAGTTGGAGGGACTACCGAAGTGAGGGAGATTATTACTGATTTCTAATTTAATAAAATCATCACGAACGAGCTGAAGTGATCTCAAAAATGAGATTGCTTCGCTTTGCTCGCAATGACGTCACATCAATATGCAAACCTCTCAGCTCGTCGATCACTTTTTCCGGACGGAATATGGTAAGGCGGTATCGTACCTCACCAGCAAGTTTGGTGCGTCCAATTTGGAGCTGGCAGAGGATAGTGTTCAGGAGTCTCTGATCAAAGCCATGCAAACCTGGCCTTATTCACAAATTCCTGATAATCCAACCGGTTGGATTTTGCGTGTGGCGCGAAACAAGATGATTGATCAGCTGAGGAGAGATCAGAAAACCAATAATCAGGAAGTACCGGAAAGAGCAGAAGGAATGAAGGAAGATCTATCTCTGGAATCAATCAACGATGATATGGTGCGGATGATGTTTGCGTGCTGCCACCCTTCTCTCAGTCAGGAATACCAAATCATTTTGACACTGAAAATTCTGGGTGGCCTTTCTGTGCGTGAAATCTCCAGCTCATTGCTGAAAAAAGAAGAAACAGTAGCCAAAGCCTATACCAGGGCAAAGAAGAAATTCAAGAAAGAGGAAATAAAGTTGAACCTTCCTTCTGCTGACGAAATCGAAAAAAGATTGGATATTGTCCTTAAAATCATCTATCTCCTTTTCAATGAAGGGTACAAGTCAGCTGAGGGAGACAACCTGATCCGTCAGGATTTGTGTGAAGATGCTATTCGATTGAATGGGGTGTTGCTTGAGAGTGAAATTTGTGACACACCCTCCACGAATGCGCTAATGGCCCTCATGCACTTTCACGCTTCCCGATTTTCAGCTCGGGTAGATGAAGAAGGGAATGTGATTTCGCTGGAAGATCAGGATCGGTCAAGGTGGGATCAGCAATTGATTCAACAAGGGCTGAATTACCTGAATAATGCTTCAGAAAATGGGTCAATGAATGAGTACCTGATTCAGGCAGCCATCAGCGCTAACCATTGCCAGGCTGCCACTTTTAAGGAAACAGACTGGAAAAATATCCTTTCACTGTATGACCTTCAACTTCAGCTCTCTCCTACCCCCATTGTGGAGTTGAATCGGGTGGTGGCTCTGGAGAAAGTACATGGCCCACTTCTTGGTCTTAAAGAAATCGAACGATTGGAAGCAACACAGTTTTTTGAGGAGTATTACCTCTTCTATGCGATCAAGAGTGAAATGCTGAAAAAAATGGGAAGTATGGAAGATGCAAGAACAGCACTTGAAAGAGCTGTTCTCTTAGCCAAAAATGAGCGAGAGAAAGTGTATTTGCTATCCAAATTAGAAATGATGGATTGATAAAATTCACACCTCAGTCTGACACCTATCAGATTCATTGATCCATCAATTATTGACCTTGCATCAAAATTAAACGCATGAAAAAGGTCATTTTCTTTCTTTCTGTTTTTGTATTCTCAGCCTGTGCGGTTACTGTGAAGACGTACCAGAAGCCCTATCAATCATTTGATGACTTTCAAACCTGGTGTTGGCTGGAGGGCTGTGAAGTCACTTATCAGGGACCTGACTATCTATATGATAAAAAAGTGGTGGATGAAATCGCTAATGCTATTGCTTTTAATATGTATGAAAAGGGGTACCAGCAAGGTGATGATACATCTGATTTGATGGTCAACTTTTTCATGGTCATCGAGGAAGATTCTGCTGAGGTAGGAAACTTCAATGGATTTTATGACGGTACCTATCAAGGAGAACGGGAATGGCTAACGATGCTCTACCCGGAGTATCAAAAGTTCCTGAAAGGCAGCTTGGTAATCGATGTGATTGATCGTGAGAATTCAGAGCTGGTTTGGCGATCAAATGCAGTAAAATACATGGAGATGAACCCGATCTACGACAAACAAGAGATTTGGAGAGGAGTGTCTAAAGCGATGAAGAAGCTGCCGGGGAAGGAGTGAATCAACCTCCCTTTATCCCTCCTTTTAAAGAAACTTCTTTACATCCCCCTCACTCTCTTCCAAGGGGGAATTATGCAATTTAAAATAGCCATACTTGAAACTTTAGACTTACAACTAAAAACTTAAGCTCTACCTTTGCACCCCCATGAGCAAGAAGGAATACGAGCTGATAGAATTGCCGAACGGCATAAGAGTCATCCACCAGGAAGTCCCACAAACCAAAATTGCCCATGTAGGCATCATGCTGGACATAGGCAGCCGCGATGAAACGCCTGAAGAACAAGGACTTGCACACTTCTTGGAACATATGGCTTTCAAGGGAACAGCCAAGCGAAATTCCTACCACATCATCAACAGGCTGGAATCGTTGGGAGGGGAACTAAACGCCTATACGACCAAAGAAAAGATCTGTTTCTATGCGACGCTGCTAGATATTCATTTGGATAAAGCAGTAGAGCTGCTCGCAGACATCACATTCAATTCTACTTTCCCTGAAAAGCAAATTGAAAAGGAGCGCTCGGTGATTTTAGAGGAGATGAGCATGTATCGGGATACCCCGGAAGATGCCATAGGAGATGAGTTTGATGAACAGCTCTTTCCCAATCACTCGCTCGGAAAAAATATTCTCGGAACAGAAGAAACGGTCCGATCTTTTCATCAGGGTGACTTTCGTTCCTTCTTAGACCGCAACCTGAACACAGAAAAAATCATCCTCTCAAGTGTAGGTAATTACTCAGCAAAAAAAATCGAGCGACTGGCAAATAAATACCTGAAAGAGATTCCGCATAAGAACCATACACCAGCACGGAATTGGTTTAGTGGATATGTACCCTCCAAAAAGGAAATCAGGAAACCAATTACGCAAGCGCATTTTGCCATCGGGATGCCATCTTTGAGCATTAAAGACGAAAATCGCATTCCTTTTTTCTTTTTGGTAAACTTACTTGGAGGACCAAGCATGAGCTCTCGCCTCAACTTGAGTCTGAGAGAAAAACACGGTTTGGTATACGGAGTAGATGCCCACTATGCGCCATACCTGGAGACTGGTCAGTTTGCTATCTATTTCGCCACAGACCCAAAAAACTTAAAAAAGAGCCAGCGGATCATTCTAAAGGAAATCGAAGCTCTGAAAAAAAAGCCGCTTGGAAGCATGCAATTACACAAGGCCAAAAACCAGATCAAAGGACAAATGGCATTATCGGAAGAAAATAAAAACGCCATGATGCTGATGATGGCTAAAAGTCAGCTGGATCTGAACAAAATACCAGACATTAATAGTGTTTTTGAAACAATCGATAACATCACAGCCAGCGATATTCAGGAATTAGCTACTCGCTATCTTCCTACAGAACAGATGAGTGCCTTGACATATCTGCCGGAATAATCATATCTTTATATCATGCAGACACGATCTATTTCGTATGTAGATTCAAATGAAGACCCGATTGAATTAGAAGTCCAAGCGGCGTTAAAACGACCCTTGGCTGACAATTTAAGCGAGTATTTTAAAGCGATAGCAGCGCAATGCGCAATGATGGGTGTAGATATTAAGAATCAACCAAATTCAAGGAAAATTTATTTCATTGAAAAATGAGTGAAAACAATCAGTTTCCTACTCATTATAAGGATTTCCTCAACTCCTTGAATAAGCATCAAGTTGAATACTTGCTTATTGGAGGGTATGCCATGGGTGCTTACGGTCATATTCGTGGAACAAACGATTTGGACATTTTTATTCATGCAAGTGATTCCAATGCAAATCGTATGTTAAACGCCTGTGTTGAATATGGAATACCTAGAGAGGAACTGGCAACTGAAATGTTTTTGATTCCAAAAATGATAGGAATTGGTGATCCGCCACTGAGAATTGAAATACTTAAAACTGTTGGGAGCTTTGATTTTGACTATGCCTACAGTCGCAAAGTGACTAGAGGTGTTGACGGTGTAGATATCAATGTTGTTGATATAGATGATCTGATTCTACTGAAAAAACAAGCGATAAAAGAACGATCCAAAGCTAGAGACAAAGAAGATCTTTCTTTTTTAGAAAAACTTAAAAGTAAGCTTTCCAAAAAGTAAATCTTTATCTTTACGTACATGGAATTTTTACCTGAAGATCTTCAAAAGTATGTTGAAGATCACTCTGAGCCTGAATCTGGTTTGCTTCAGCAGATCAACAGGGAAACTCACCTCCATGTTTTAAAACCCCGCATGCTTTCCGGTCACCTCCAAGGACGTGTGTTGTCGATGCTTTCACACATGATCCGGCCAAAGAACATCCTTGAAATTGGTACTTATACCGGGTATGCCGCGTTATGCATGGCTGAAGGATTGCAACCTCAGGGAAAACTCATTACCATTGACAATAACGAAGAGTTATCCGTACGGACAAAAGCATATTTCAACCAATCCGATTGGGCAAACCAAATTGAAATGAAGATTGGAAATGCGATGGAAGTAATCCCAACACTAAAAGAAAGCTGGGATTTGGTTTTTATAGATGCGGACAAGTCTAATTATGGTAATTATTTTGATCTGGTGATTGATCAGGTTGTTACGGGAGGCTTTATCATTGCGGATAATGTACTCTGGAGTGGTAAAGTGTTTGATAAAACCAAGAATGATAAAGACACGGAGGCCATTCGTGACTTCAATAAGAAGGTTCATACGGATTCAAGGGTACAGAACGTTTTGTTTCCCATCCGCGATGGTTTGATGATATTAAGAAAAATATGAAGGGAGTTTCGATTTTCGATTTTCGATTTTTGAGTTGGATAGTGCTATTGGTTATCACATTTAGCAGTATTGCTCAAACGGTACCAAGCGAGATGATACTCGGTGACCTTAGACTTTCCATCAATGAGTCCACCCGCAAACAAATCCAGAAAGATGTGGATCGACTTACTCAGAGTCAGACCTACTTTAATATCCTGGTAGATCGGATGAATCTGTATTTTCCAATCATTGAACGTGAGCATGGAGATTCTAATATTCCTGATGAAATCAAGTTTCTGGCGATACAGGAAAGTGCGTTGATCTCAGATGCTGTGTCTTCGGCCAATGCAGTTGGCTTTTGGCAGTTCAAAGACTTTACCGCACGTGAAGTCGGACTTAGAGTGGATCGTAATGTGGATGAGCGACTAAATATCGTTTCCGCTTCCAGAGGGTCAGCCAAGTATCTTAATAGCCATAATTTTTTTCTTAAAAACTGGGTTTACTCGGTAATGGCCTACAACACCGGTCGTGGGGGCGCTCAAAAATATGTAGATGAATCCAATAAGGATGCCCGACGCATGACCATTAACAACAGCACTCACTGGTATGTGAAGAAATTCATCGCACATGTGGTGGCTTTTTCAGCACACGTGGGCAAACCGCACTCGGAAGGCATCTGGCTGGATGAAATCACAGATGCCGGAGGTAAGAGCCTTTCCCAAATTGCCAAAGAACAAAAGGTAGATTTGGATGAACTGGAGAAATACAATAAATGGCTGAAGCGTGGAGATGTTCCTAATGATAAAACGTATAGCGTTCTTATTCCACGGCAGGGAACACCACCAAAGAGAGCCATTGCACACAATAACACCAAACGCAATAAAATTTCAGAGCCTGAGAAGAAAGTTTATCCAACAGAGCTCAAACCGGGAATAACGGAAGCCAACAAGTCCACAATTATTCCACTAAATGGCATTCCATCCATCCTGGCTAGAGAAAAGGATGATGTCCACAGTCTTTCTGCACGTGCAGGAATTTCAGAAAAACGATTCAGAAAGTACAATGATATGGGTGAGTCGGATACCATTATCCCGAATGAATTTTACTATATCAAAAAGAAGAAGGGAAGGGCAAAAATCGGCTTTCATGTAGCTAAGCGAAATGAATCACTTTGGGAGATATCTCAGCAGTATGGGATTCGACTATCCAAACTTGCTAAGCGAAACCGAATGAGTATCATTGATGAGTTGAAGCCGGGAAGAGTGCTATGGATGGACAAGACTCGGCCATCTGATGAACCGATTGCTTACCATGAGCTAAGCAATCCAGTTATTACTAAACCAGCCGCAAGACCAACAGCTTCAACCAGTGAAGTAGAGAATGAGGTGATCACCAAAGAATCTGTGGAAGAACCAATAGATGAGGAAGTCATTGAAGAAGAAGTCCCTGACATCATCGTGCCGGTGGTTGATACGAAGGAGGAACGACTGAACAAAGTAAAGATTCATACGATTGCAGCTGGTGAAACACTTTGGAGCATCTCCAGACTTTACGAAGTAGAAATGGAGGATTTACTCAGATGGAACCACCTTCCTGACCCAAACGCCATCAGCATCGGTCAGAATATTCAGGTGAAGCCACCGATCGAGGAAGCTTCAGCCGGTAAGAAGATCATCAATCACACAGTACAACCTGGCGAAACGGTTTATGCGATTTCAAGAAAATATAGCATGACTGTGGATGAAGTAGTAGACCTGAATAATCTATCTGGCTTTGACCTGAATGTAGGTCAGGAGTTGAAGGTCTATGATAGCGAATAAAAAAAGCGACCCAAAAGCCGCTTTTTATATCTGGAATTTGATTTCAAAAATTACATACCTGCGTTCGCACCTATATCTCCCTGAGCTACTAGTGTCGCCAAATCTTCAGCACTTTGATGAACATTTATGTACCCATCAAAAGTCACTAAATCTGAGTAAGTGATATCTGTCATATCGTTAAGTGATGTGACATTCGTTTTTGACATACCGCTCGTTCCATTCACACTAGTCAGGGTAATGGCAATATCACCACCTTCAGCCGCTGAATTTAAGTGAATATGCGTGGGATGCGAATCTCCATCTGTTGTTCCTGTCAACTGAATCATTATCAGAGTTTCATCATTAATGCGTTCGCTGAAGGTAACTGTTCCGGAAACACCGGCAACATCCACTTCATTTAAGTCATAAGTTTCAGACATTCCAGTCAGGGCATTTTGACCAATGTCTCCTTGAGCAACAAGAGTAGCCAGATCACTGGCACTAGCATGAACATTAATATAACCATCGTAATCAATTAGATCATCATAACTGATCATGGTACCATCATCCAACATGGAAATATTTGTTCTTGACATTCCAGTTGTTCCATTCACACTTTGTAGAGTGACAGCAATATCACCACCTTCAGCAGCAGTATTCATGTGTATGTGCGCAGGGTGCTCCTCTCCATTTTCTGTATTATCCAGATTCATGGAAAGCAGTGTTTCCCCACTTACTCGTTCCTGTAACATAACCGTTCCTGAAACACCAGCAACATCCACTTCATTTAAATTATAAGACATTGACTCACCAGTAAAAGCGTTTACACCAATATCACCTTGCGCAATTAAGGTTGCAAGCTCGGAAGCGCTTAAGTGAATATTTATGTACCCATCGAATGATATGAGTTCACTATACATGATCTCAGTTCCATCATCCAGCATATTCACGGTAGTTTCACTCATCCCACTTGCGTCCACATGGTTTAACGTAATCGCGATATCTCCTCCTTCCGCAGCTGTGTTTTCATGGATATGAATCGGGTGATCACCAACCAGGAGAGAACTAGTCATATCGATAGTTACCTTGGTGGAACCATCGGAAAGCTCAGCAAATGTGGCTGTTCCCAATGCTCCTCCAGCAGTCAAATCGAATAAATCAAATGAAACCTGAGTCCCCGTCTCCGTAGATATAGATGCACCATCATCATCCCCGCAACTAACCATAATAACTGCGACAATTAGTAATGTGAATATTGATTTTAAATTTTTCATGTTTGTAAGTATTTATTTTTTGATTCTGCTTCACTTACGAACACAAAAGAGTTATTGGATTTATTTAATAAAAAATAAGATTAAAAATAGAGTGATTAATCTAAGCTGAGCAATGTCTACAAAAAGACTAATAATCAAAATCCAGCCCCAGCCGATCTTTTAAGTCCTTGAGATCAGGATTTTGTTTCACCATGTAATCGAAGATATCGGTGCTGGTATAGAGCTTTTTCTCATCTTTGATTTCCTCAATTTGCGTACGAATGACAATGTGATCATTGTGGAGTTCAGAACGCAGGTATTGCACCAGCTCTGTATCAAATTTTTCCAGGAAGCTAACCTCCAATTGACTGCCCAATAGTAGTATGATACTATGGTCTTCACCTTTCTTCATCTGCTTACCCAGGATCAGCTTTTCTGTGTCCCCTGCATCCGCTTTTTGCTCGCCAAAAGCGACCCAGGCCTTCTGTAGCTCTTCATCGGAAAAATCCGTTTCCTTTTTATCTGTTACAGGAGAAACTTCTTCGGCCTCATCCTTCCTTTTCTTCCTCCCGAAAATACTTGGGGTCTCCTTAGGTTTATCCGATTCCGAAGGTTTTACTATTGGGCTAGGTCTGGGAGCACGCTCTATTTCCTGAGAAGCATCCGCAACTGGTGGTTCCTCTGTTGATGGCGGTGGAGTATCGCTATTTGACTCAGGTTCTTCCTTTGCTTGCGGCTTTTCACTTACCTGTCGGGAAGGCTGATTCGATTTTGCTTCTTCAGTTTGGTCTATGCCACTATGTGGCCTTTTTTTTTTGCTCCATTATCAGAGGAGCTAAGAGTGAGTGCATTGGACAAATGAGCCAGCTTCATCAGACAAAGCTCTACATGCAACCGCTGGTTTTTGCTTTGTTTGTAATTGAGTTCAAACTGATTAGAAATATTTAATGCCGAAAGTAGAAATGAGGGACTGCAATTAGCTGCCTGCTCAGCATATTTTGCCTTCAGGTTTTCCGTCACCTCTAGCAAAGTGATTGTTTTTTCGTCTTTTGATACCAGTAGGTTCCGTAGGTGCTGCTGAAAACCATTCAGGAAGTTATTTCCATCAAATCCGTTCCGCAGGATTTCATCAAAAAGCATCAGGGCTCCTGACATATTTTGAGCTAGCAGATCATCCACCAATTTGAAGTAATAGTCATAATCCAGAATGTGCAGATTCTTGATCGTATCCTGATAGGTGATCTTTCCATCAGACGAAAAAGTCGTGATCAAATCGAAGATAGAAAGAGCGTCTCTCAATGCTCCGTCAGCTTTTTGCGCGATCAAATGCAGTGCTTCTTTTTCCGCATCCACTTTTTCACTTGCAGCAATCTTTTCCAGCTGTTTCACGATATCCGTGACCTCAATCCGGTTGAAATCATAGATCTGACATCTGGAAAGGATCGTCGGGATCACTTTATGCTTTTCAGTAGTGGCAAGAATGAAAATGGCATATTCAGGCGGCTCTTCTAATGTCTTCAAAAACGCATTGAATGCCTGTGTAGACAGCATGTGCACCTCATCAATGATGTACACCTTGTATTGTCCTTGCTGCGGTGGATAGCGAACCTGATCAATCAGGTTTCGAATGTCTTCTACTGAGTTATTTGATGCAGCATCCAGCTCGAAAATATTGAAGTTGTTCGTGCTGTCACCGGACTCACTTTCAAAATTGTTGATCGTCTTGGCCAGAATACGAGCACAGGTGGTTTTTCCAACCCCTCGCGGACCACAAAACAATAACGCTTGCCCCAAATGATTGGATTTGATCGCATTCTCCAGCGTGGTGGTTATATGCTCCTGCCCCACTACCTCTTCGAAACCAAGAGGTCTATACTTACGCGCCGATACCACAAAATTCTCCATCAGAACGGCAAGATACTGACATGCACATTTCTGTGGAAATCTAAGTAAGGGTTTTTATCCACGGATAAGTTTAGTAGTCAAAAACAGATGAAAAAGCACCTAATCCTAACCACCACACTTTTCATTATTTGCATATCTGCTTACACGCAGAAGATTACCAAAAAAGAGCTTCTTGGGAGCTACTCACTTAAAAGAATAGATTATATCTATGCAGATACTACCATCGAAGTAAATCCCTCTCAATCAGGTTTTCTTATCCTCTCACCTGAGAGATACGCAATTGCTTACAATCCCGGATTAAAGGCACGGGTAGCATTCAAAAACCTGTCCAATCCAACAGAAGATGAAATACAAGCCGGATTTAAATCATTTGCATTCAACAGCGGCTCCTATGAAGTAAAGAACGGTGACTTTGTCGCTTCTCCTGATTTTGCTAAAGTGCCCGGATTTGAGGGAGGCAAACAAGTTTATGCTATTGAAAAAATCAGTGATCAGTACATATTCACAATGTATGACGAAACCTACCCCTCAGGTGAAAAACCTTCATGGTATGGGAAGTTGAAGATTAAGCTATACTTCGATAGAGAAAAATAAGTTATCGGAGACTGGAACAAACTTCCTCTCTATCCCATCATTTTGTTATCTTCATAAGGTATTTCTTACCGGTTATGAATACCCATTTAAAACGCCTAATTACAGCGGTCATCTTTTTTGTGATGAGTCTCACTGTAGGGATCGTTGGATTCTCCTACATCGAGGACATGAATATCATCGATGCAATCTATATGACCGTCATTACCATCAGCACAGTGGGGTTCACAGAAGTGAAAGAATTGAGTCCTGTAGGACGCATATTTACTTCCGTTTACATTATCTTCAATGTCACGCTGTTTGCTTATATACTAACAGTGGTGACCGTTTATTTCTTTGAGGGAAGATTAAATGAAGTCTTAAAGAAGCTTAGATCAAACATGAAACTCAACAAACTAAAGAACCATGTAATCGTGTGCGGGTATGGACGCAATGGTAAGCGCGCCTGTGAAGAGTTACAGGAGACGAAAACCGAATTTGTGATCATCGACAATGATGAGTCTAAGGCGGATGATTTTCCCAAAGACATGAAATGGTACATAGGTGATGCTACAAAAGATGAACACCTTAAAGCAATTGGTATTGAGCGGGCAAAGGCGATAATCGTTACTACCCCATCCGACTCGATCAATGTCTTCATCACATTAACCGCCAGAAACCTCAACCCGGACATTAAAATCATTGCCCGTACCTCTAGTAACGAAACACAGGATAAACTACATCATGCAGGTGCCGACTATGTGATTATGCCGGATGTACTTGGCGGAATGTACATGGCTCACATCATCACTCGTCCCATTGTCATAGAGTTTCTAAATCTTATTAATGGAGTTTCGGGCATGGATTACCACTTAGAGGAAATTGATTACGAGGATTTGAAAGAAGACTACAGAGACAAAACACTACAGGAGCTTCGCATCACTGACAAAACCGGTGCTGTTGTAATTGGAGTGAAAGACAATAGTAAGGGCATTATTCCCGCTCCTTCTGGCCAAACTGTAATCAGCAAGGAAGACCACCTGATCCTACTTGGCTCCTCTATTTGCATAGAAGAGTTTAAGAAATCCTATACCCGCTAATATTTGAACTAAAATCCTTTTTTGATTGTCATATTACCGCCCGGGGAAGTATTACCTTTGTCTTTGAATTGTTTCTTTGAGATTGGCCATTGGTGTTTGTTCTTTGAAAATAATGGGGTCGACCGGAATCGACAGGAAGTGTAAAGCATATGCTAGCATGCAGGGTGGCGAGTGTACATCCTTGATAAATGCACTCAAAATTGTAATTGGCGAGTCTAACTACGCTATGGCAGCCTAATTAGAACTTAAATGTTTTAATTATACAGGGTTGAGCCACAAGGCTCCCCCTGCCACATCCCACCGACCTCCTTCCTTAGGGTTGGAATTTGGGGTGTCGAACATAAGGAATAGCCAGGAGTAGTGTCGTGGACCTCCGGTGAAATTAAGCGACTGGTATGGTCAGTAGGTTGTTGTTCGCCAGCTGGCTGTACAAGATAAAGCAAGAACGACTAAGCATGTAGAGTGCCTATGGTTTCCTTAGCTGGACGAGGGTTCGAATCCCTCCGACTCCACTTAGTGATGATCAAATCACACCAAAACCCTCCATACGGTATGTATGGAGGGTTTTTTATTTATCATCACTTCAAATAATTCAATCATTATCATAATTTAGGTGCGTGATTCGGTGCGTAATTGTAAAAATTCAATTACGCACCGAATTATTTATAACTAATTGATATACAGTTTATTACATGATAATAAATTACATCAATTTATTCCATTTTAGCTCATTTTTGATTAAATTAAATGAGTATTTAATACAAAACGGTTATGAATCACACCTTTAGCTTACTTTTCTATCTCAAAAAAGACACCCGAAGTTCTTCTAAAAAAGCACCTATACATCTCAGAATCACCGTTAATGGGAAACGTGCTGAGCAATCGGTTAAGCGATCAATTGAACCGGAAAGATGGGATGCAAAGGCTGGACGTGTGAAAGGGAATAAGGAGGATGCCAGGACAATCAATTCGCACCTAGATACGATTCAAGTAAAAATCAACAGGATTCATTCAAAGCTTGAAGATTCGGACTCTGTAATCACCGCTAAAAAGATCAAAGATCTATACAATGACATTGATGAAAAGAAAAAGACCATTCTTGAAGTCTTCAGGTATCATAATGAAATGGTTAAGCAGCAAGTTGGAAAGGACTTTGCGCTCGGAACTTATAAACGATTCGAAACAACCTTAAAGCATGTCGAAGAGTTCATCCAGCATCAATACAAACTCGATGACATGTTTTTGAATGAGATCCGATTTCAGTTTGTAACTGATCTTGAATTCTATCTCAAAACGGTTAAGGAATGCAATCACAATTCCACTCTCAAATACATCCGGAACTTTCGAAAGATCATTAACCTGGCTGTCAAGAACGAATGGATGGATCGAGATCCCTTCATGAAGTATCAAGTGAAGCTAAAAGAAACTAAACGAGGATTTCTTGATAAGGAAGAGCTTGAACGACTCGAGAACAAAGAGCTTGGAGTAGAACGACTTGATCAAGTCCGGGATGTTTTTGTTTTCTGTTGCTATACAGGGCTGTCTTACGCTGATATTGAGAAGCTTTCACCTAAAGACATATCGAAAGGAATTGATGGAGAGCACTGGATATTCACCGAAAGAACCAAAACCGGAACAGACAGCAATATCCCTCTTCTACCCAAGGCATTGGAGATCATTGAGAAATATGAGAATAATCCAGCTGTCTTAAATTCAGATTCAATCCTTCCGATAATCTCTAACCAAAAGATGAATGCATATCTAAAGGAGCTTGCCACGATCTGTGAAATTGATAAACATATCACTTTTCACATGGCCAGGCATACTTTCGCCACTACGGTAACTCTTACCAATGGTGTATCCATCGAAACTGTTAGCTCAATGTTAGGGCACAAGAACATCCGAACTACACAGATCTATGCGAAGGTGGTCCAAAGAAAAGTAAGCGATGACATGCTTAAGCTGAAAGGACTACTCACCGAGCAACCAAAGAAGGCGGTTAATCAATAAACTCTTCCACGAGTTCCTGGTCTATTCCGGTATAAAGCGAAAACTCCTGGACGGTCACCATATGGTGATCGTCTTTTTTTAGATGCTCTTTGATTCGTTGAATCATAAGTCTACCAAAGCGCTCACTTTTTCCTGTAATGCGCTGGATATCCTTCGGGTAAATTATAATTCGTTTTAGCCTCATTTCGTCTTTCTCATACTCCATCTATGCTTTATCCATACGGCATCTATGGCAAATCCCTGCAAATGCTACCGTTATCGGAAACGCATAATTGTGGAGCATTTCTAAATATGCTTCATTTCAGCCATAAACCAAATTTTAAGTACTTATGGCAAGACAAAAAGGAATCATTAAACTGAAAGGAACCATCGGGGATGTGTCCTTTTACAAATCAAAAGATGGCTATTTAGCCAGGGAAAAAGGAGGCGTTGACGGTGATCGAATAAGGAACGATCCAGCGTTCCAGAGAACCCGTGAAAACGGATCTGAATTCGGTCGTGCCGGCAAAGCCGGGAGGATCCTCCGGAATGCTTTTCGATTGATGCTTCAGAACGCGTCTGATAGCAAGGTGGCTAGCCGCCTCACTCGGGAAATGCTGAAGGTTGTACAATCTGATGCGGCGAATGCTCGAGGAGAAAGAACGGTGCAGGATGGAGATTTGGATCTATTGGTAGGTTTCGATTTCAACAATGATGGAAAGTTGAGTGCTACCATGTACACTCCTTTTTCATCTGTGATTGATCGAGGAGCTGGTACGCTGACCGTAACTATCCCGGATTTCATCCCAAGCAATACGATCGCCTTTCCACAGGGAGCAACTCACATGAAGATTGTAGCCGGTGCTGCAATTGTGAATTTCGAAACCGAGGAGATCGAGTTCAACCGAGCTGAAAGTGCAGAGATCGTATTGGGTCCACAGAACGAAGCAACATTTGATTTGGTGGCAAATGTGACAGCTGGATCCCCGGATGATTTGTTCCTGGTGCTTGGATTGGAATTCATGCAGGAAGTGAACGGTACTATGTATCCGTTGAAAAATGGAGTTTACAATCCACTCACATTAATTGAGGTCGATGAGGCTTAAGCTCCTTCGAACCTATCACTCAAATGGGACTAATGGGAAGCTCTACCATGGTGAGCAGCTGGTCTGCTTCACCATCGAGCTTCCCTGGCTCCATAATCGGAGAAACGTTTCATGCATTCCGGAAGGAACCTACGAGGTAAGCAAGCGCTACACCAAGACCAGAGGAACTCATTTGATTCTCGAGAATGTGGAAGGAAGATCAGGCATCCTGATTCATCCCGCAAACAATGCCTTGAAGGAACTGAAAGGATGCATTGCACCGGTAAGCAGCTTAGATGCTCCGGGAATTGGCTCTTCTTCTAAGAAGGCCACTGAGAAACTTCAAAACCTCCTCTTTGAAGTTCTGAATCTAGACGAGGAGGTATTCATAACCATTCAAAATCAAATCGATATGAACGTAGTTGATAGAGTGAAAGCACCCACTCCAAAATTCTTTAAGGTGCTAAGAACAATTGGGCTGAGTATTGCTGCAGCTGGTGGTGCCATTCTGGCTTCTCCCATTGCTTTACCGGCAGGGATTGTTGCAGTCGGTGGTTACCTGGTTGCAGGTGGAACTGTATTAGGTGCTGTTAGTCAAACAGCTGTCAAGGATCAATGTGAGAAAGATGAGTGATCATCAAATAGCATCAGGAACGAAAGCCGGAACAGTTGGAGGCACGTTGTTAAGCGTAGCAATCAATCTTGATTCATCTGATATTCTTCGAACAATCATTCTTGCAACTGTAGGAGCTATTGTGAGCTTTAGTATATCTGTGTTGCTAAAATGGATGGTGAAAGCTTTCAAGCGGAAACGAGACCCCAGCTAATACAACCCCAAAAGAAAAAAGAGAAAAAAGAAAGCAATCAAAGAAGTGGCGTGGGTAAAAAGCAAGGCTTTGGATCAGCGAGGGATCATGAGGCCTTGCTTTTTAATTGGTGCGGCTGGAGGTGGGGAGCCACTTAACTTTGATTGGTTTTTTGAACTACATTCGTTAATCTCATGACTTCTCAAAATCTTAAATGAAGACTATACAGGAATTAAAGGCAAAGTATACTGAAGATGAATTATCCTCATTTCCCGGAGACAAGAAACTTCGATATGAGATCTTCTCTCCTCTATTCGAGAATCTATATGAGGAAAAGGTGATTTACTATGAGAAAATTATTGGTATTGTAAGAATTGAAGATTTAACAATGACACCTGATTCATTTCAAGCCAAAGCCATTCCTCACCAATGTATTGAAAGAAATAAAGGATTAGACGATTTATTTGATCAACTTGAGACCTGGACTTTTGGATCTAGTTGGGATCACATAAGACTAATAGATCATTCACTAAATTCAATCTATGCAGGTTGGACTGTATGGACTGATCCTGAGTTGGTAAAAGTGATAGAAAAGCTATGTCGAAATAAAGATTATAAAGAAGCTCTAAGCTACTTTTTCTAATTGAGAACGAACAAGGTAAAACAGCCTTGAGCTAGCGTTGGAAAAGTGGCAAGTTGCGAAGGAGAAGGGGGGGGGGCTTGCCACTGCGCCGCGAGCCGTTTGCGAGTGCGAAGGAAGCCTGCCAGGAAAAGGCTGAAGAATGAGGCCGACTGGTGGTGTGGATCAGCTTTGGATTGTGGGTTGGATGTGGGGCTGATCCTATCTGACTGAGCCCGCAGGCGAGCACAAACACAGGCAGTGGCCGGACGAGTGGTGGCCGCAATGAAATAAAGTGACTGAAGGAGCGAAATGGAATGAGGCGGCCATGAGGACGGAAAGAACTGCCGTGAGGAAGAAGGCAGGCAAGGCAGCCTACATGACAGGTGGCGATAGCCCACTATGAAATAGCTTGAGGCTCTAGGAACTAGTGCCGATAGCCTGGCATGAGGGATGCAAGCCAACTGATGACGAACGCCGCTTTACCTGCTCCTTAACATTTAAACAGTATTCGAAAAGAAGGATGAATCAAACTTTAGATCACTATAAAGTATTGAATCAAATACAATTTACTGTATCATCTATATGCCACTGTGGAATTCTTTCCTGCTCCAATCTCAGATTATTCGAGGACAAATACTGATAGACATTACTTTCAGCTACTGATAAATTCTGAAGATGTTCCACCTTACTTGGCGTTCCAGGAACAATGAATTCCTTATATGATTCTAAAAGGGCTTTGTCCATTAAAAGAGAGGTTGTCTGGGGAAAGTAAAATCTAATTTGAGACAACATTTGAAATCCCTGAACATCCAAATCACTCCAATAATAAATCTCTTTCTCCTTTAACCACCGAACCTGTTTTAAGTGCTCAATGGCAAACCCCTTTCCCCAAACCGCAATCCCTTCGGATAAGTGAGGGAACGTTAGGAAATTAAGTAGATTTTCAATGATTACAACTTTCTTACAATTGACAGTAGTTTGAGTGAATTGATCAAGTGGGACGCTTAAATCTTCATATCTAAATTCATCAGATAGAAAAGAATCTAAAAAGCGAAATCTAATTGTTGGTTGGGCATATTTTAGATAAAACCTTTTTTCAAATACCGATTCATTTCCATCGATGCGATCGGGGATCAAAACATCGAGTAAACTCTTAAGAATAGGCTTATTTTCTTCAATGAATTTGGTATGTACATCAATAGGGAGTTCACGTAGGTAGAATTTGTTAGGCTCAAACTGATTCAAAAACCATTTACAAACTTTCAAGAGGTCTGGCCATTTACCTGAGTTCAGGATTACTTGCTTTGGATTTTGGACAAGCCATTTTTCAAGGGCCGGAATTTGACGTTTTATAAGATCAAAATTCTCTGACAGTTTTCGAAATTCCTTTTCCTTATTCAAGAATTTGAGATAATCCGAAAGTGTTTCAAATTCTATAGATTTTGGAATATCCTGTGAACCATGATGACGGGTTTTTGTGAGCTCAGAAACTACAGTGTACCCGAATCCATTTCTGTCTTTCGAGGCACTAAAAACCTCAGCAATCTCTGCACTCATTCTATTAAAATCCTTTGATAGTCCTTTGTTGGAACGAATGATCAAAGGGAAAGAGTTCTCACCCTTTAATGTGGATTGAAGAATATCAAAGTATTTTCTTTCTGCCTTTTTACGAATTTCCTCTGCAGTAATCATGACTATACAGCTGATTGTAAAAAATGTTCGCGCTGTTCCTGAAGCTGCTTTATAGGCATGTCATATACAACAGAGTGACGGTTATCTTTTCTTTGGACAAAGTGAACTCTAGCAATGTAAGGTTCTACAATGGCCACTTCCTCAGCTTTCGCCGGTGATACTACCATCACTTGCAAGTGAAGTTGCTTGCAAAGCTCCATTAGGAACTGTGCTTTTTCATCGTCTTGCTTACTGAAAGCCTCGTCCACACAAATGAACCGAAATGAATTTGTGTTTAGTCCTTCACTGTGTATCCCGAATTGATAAGCTATTGCCGATCCAAGAATAGTATAAGTTAATTGGGCTCCTTCTCCTCCTGAAAGTTTAGCTGTCCCCGTGTAGCTCCGGAAAATCTTAGATGGATCCTCCTGATGATGCTCAACAGCTTTGAATTTTAGCCAATTTCGAACATCCAGAACCTCCTTTCTACGGTTTTCATCTTCCGTTAAATCATCTAATAAAGCCTTAATCTTATTGAAACTTTCTTCAAGAATTCTATCATCCTTTGTTCTTTCAAATTCTGTGATATTTGGCTTCCACTCATTCAGCCGAATCCTGAAATCTTTGACTTTAGGTGAGTAGTCTTTTTCAACATGAAGTTTTATGAAAGTGGGTGGATTACTCTTGAAGTTAATTTTTTCAAGCGATTTATTCAGCGTCTCAATATTTTCCTCAATATCCTCCTCCTGTCTTTCCAACCAGGTCTGAAAATCAGACATTTTGGTTATCATTTCCTCATTGAGATACTGCTTAAATTTTTGCTTGTACTCTGCCAATTCCTCCTTTTCTATTCGATCAAGAAGAGTAACATATTCTTCAATGAATTCAGCGCTTTCGCTCAATCTGTGTGTTTCAGAATTCCAATCAGTAAACTTTTCGAGAATCACTATGTCAGGATTCTTAAAATTTCTCATTAGATATTCCGCTTCACTTTCATTTTTACGGATCTTGTCTTTGAGATCTTCGATACTCCTATTCATTTCCGTAAGAATCCTTGATCTTGTTCTATCTATGGTTTCAATATCATACTCAGCTTCAGATAAAAAAGTATTCTCAAAATCAAGCAACCTTTCACCTGCTTCTACATGATCATATTGTTTGATTGTTTCCTCTGATTCCCTGAGCTTCTGTTGCTGAATACCCAGTTGTGATTCGATGTTATTAATTTCTTTCTCCAAATTTTTTATCTGCTCTTGCTTGGACCTGAGGGTTTGAAGAATCTCTTCCCTTTGCCTTTTTAGAGTTGTAACCCTGTCATTAGTTTTTTCAAGCTCATTAATCTTCTTTTGGTTTTCCTGAATATGAGCTGACAATGACCACCAGTCTATTTTCTTAAATGCTTTGAATTCAATGAAGCGCGTAAGATTTTCTACTTCCTTTCGAATTCTCGACTGATGTGCTTTTGTAGACTTAAGTCTATTTTCTGTAGTATTTATTTTGTCATTCAGATGTGCTGCTTCCTCTTTTAAGACTGAAATTTTTTCTTTGTTGTCCCATCCGAGAACATATTGTTGCCGAGAACGAACGTGTGGCCTATCATCTTTTTCATGACGATTGGCATTTTTCGAAAGTCCCTCTTTCGTTATCGCCTTCTCGGCTAATCTAAATTCTTCAAGGTTGTTAACGCACAGAAAGTTGAATCTGGAAATGATCTCGCTCTTTACCCATTCAGTATATTCTGACTTTTTAAAGTCAAGTTTGTTAACCAGTTCTTCATCATTCTGATGGAGAAAAATCTGAGGCACAACCTCTTTCTTATTGAATTTGTGATAGGTAATCCTACCATTCAGATCATTTTTATTCACGTATTGATTAACTGACTGATAGTATTCTTCCGGAACAATTAAATGAAGAGCGAAATTGTGAAGTAATCTTTCTATAGCCGGCTCCCAATCCCTAGCTTCTTCACGTACTTTAATGAGCTCACCAACAAAAGGGATTTCTTTTTCAGTTGCTCCAATTGACTGGAGAATTTCACTTCTTATTCTAGCTGAATGACCTGTGATGTTGTTCTTTTGTGATCTTAAGACACTTAATTCATTAGAGAG
The DNA here is from genome assembly GCF_965221965.1 of Ekhidna sp. Lineage (GTDB taxonomy): Bacteria > Bacteroidota > Bacteroidia > Cytophagales > Cyclobacteriaceae > Ekhidna. Next base: position 668,413 of record NZ_OZ244926.1, on the reverse strand, counting down.
ATTGTCAAATTTGACCTTCTGAAGGTCCAGCTCTTTACGAGTTTGAAAGATTTCCTCTTCGGTCTGATCTAATACTTCCAAAGATTTTCGTTTCTTATCAACTGCGTTTTTTCTCTGCTCTTCAAATAACTCAGTTGATTGAGGATTGAGCTGAAATTCGAGATCCTCCGCTAGTTTGTTATAAATGGACAATTCCTTTTCCCTGTCTGATTTGTCCTGTTCAAATCTCTTATTATCCTTTTCTAAGTCCCGTATTTGCCGACCCACTTCATCAGATTCAATCTGAACGTCAAGTTTAACTCTATTTTCGTCTAATTCGCCAACCTCAATTTCTAGTGAATGCAACTTCTCCTCATCACCACTCTTTCTTTCGTTCATAGAGCTCACAAATTCTTCAATCAATACAGAATGCCTTTTTGCAAACCATAATGGTGCAATCTGTTTATGATTTTCCTTATTAAGTAAATCTGTTTTTAGATTAGTTAAAATCAATGCCTTCTCCCTTATAGGAGATAGAAGTTCAATTTGTTTATGGGCTTTTTCAATTGCTCTATGAGCATCATTCAGCGTTTTGAAATAGGTTTTTATTTTTTGAAATTCAGTCTCAGAATCACGTTCTTCCAGCATTTGCAAACGAACAAACTCATCCAGGTTGCCCAACACTTTAAGGCCGATAGTTTTATTGAAAAGGGTTTGAGCCTTTTCCGATCTCATTCCAAATACTTTTCGCATCATACGACCATAGTCACCGGGACCATCAAAGAATGACAGCACCTCCTTATTCCCTTGTTTTGGGTATTTCTTCTTCAACCGTTTCTTCCATTCTCCGCCATTATCAAAGGGCATGAAATCATCATCAATGGAAAGTTTCCTGAAGGCAATGATGAAAGATCGTTTTAGATCACTACCAGAGAACCAGCGAGCTTGAGCCAGGGTTATAAATTGAGATTCATTTTGAAAGACAGCCATCAGCACTGATTGTGCTCTTTGCTTTTCACCTCTCAATTTCTTGACTTCTCGAACATTAGTATCTGTATCTTCAGTCTCACCAAACTCTCCTAGCAAATATGTTTCTTCAGTTCGTTCCCCTTTTTCACCCGCCGTTTGATTATATGCTCGAGCTCTTCGCTCAGGTAATAGAAGTGTTAAAAGTCCATCAACCAATGTCGTTTTACCAGAACCATTACCTCCTGTGAGAAGGGATGTTTCTCCTCCTGGTTCAATTGACCAAATCTTTTGATCAAATGTCCCCCAATTCCAAATCTCAAAAGTGTGTAATCGAAATCCAGACTGACTGGGTTTTGTACTAAACAGACTCAAGCTCATCTTCCAATTGTTGTTTAAACTTTGCTAATTCGTCCGTGGTAATACGTGCTTTGAGAATTCGCTTCACCTCATACCTATAGTCATCAGTTAACGCTGCATCCTTATTTACAAGCTTCAAAAACCCCATTTCTACACATTGGTCGAAGTGGCGATTGAGTTCTTTGATAAACTTTAACTCGTTCGTTTTTTCTTTAAAGAACATTTCCATCCTCTCCCTGAATTCTTTAGGAGTAATGTACAAATTGGTTGATTCTAAATCATTTGATTCAAACTCCAAAAGCCAATCACGAAGAAGAACGCACACCAATGTGAGATCATAGGTCAATGGCATTCTTCTAACTAAACCTATGGTGCTACCAGATTCATCTAACTCTATTTGCTTCAAATAAGCATAGCCATCACGTTTATCGATGACCACTTCTAGCGCAATCTTTTCAAAGTACTTGGTTAATTCAACTTGATATTGAATTACCTCTTCCCAGATTTCTTGTTGGTCTTCAAAAACGGGTCCCATTAAAAGCTTGATGGCTGATTTGGCATAGGGAGCGATATTTATGTTTTGCTGTTCCATACTTATTTCGCGAATATTATTTGTGGGAGGTCTAGATATTTTTCTTCATTGGAATTAAACCGAATGGTCTCCCGAACTTTCTCATTAATGAAGAATTTCTTGTTGGCATTGACTAGAGTAACGTAAGCAAGTAATTCAGCGAGTCCTTTATCAAGACCTTTTTCATTTACCACCTCCTGAAGTGAAACTTGTGAACGAGAAAGAAGCAAATCATCGATATTACTCAGCAATTGATGCTTATCGATTAAGTCAGAACTATATATTTTCGATAAATCCTCGAGATCCTCAATGTTAATAAGGGCTTGTTCTGCTGAAGCGACAACCGAACTAGTTTCCGGCTTTTCACCAAGCTTTCTCTCCATAGGTAGATAAATCTCTGGATTACCCTGGATTTCCAGAGCAAAGTCAATAGAGGGAACTTGATCAACGAGTTGAATGGCCAAATGCCTAATTGTAGAAATTAACTCCTTTACTTTCCTGGATTCCAATTGTTCTTTTGCCACTATTTCCCTGCTAAGCTTATCAGCCAAAACATTGTTCTTATCTAGAACTTTACGTGCCGCCTGATGAAGAAGAATTTTTAATTTTCTTAATGAGCGTGAATGTGTTTTAATGTTTCTATCCTCAAGAACGTTGTAGACTTCTTTGGTCAATTTTTGAAAATCAGACTGGCTTGCATCGTCCAACATGAATTGCCAAAATGCATAAAAGCTTTTGCCTTGATCAGTATCACGAAGTGCATAAAGCGCGTCAAAGGTTTCAGCTATCAGTTTTCCTTTTGTTAGATCTGTTTGTTGTTGCTTCTCATATATCTTTCGGGTGATCTCTTTAAAATTATCCTCCACCTCTTTAAAATCTCCAATCAGTTCGTTTGCTAGTCGATTCACTTCATCGTATCGAGATTTTATCTGGTAATCTTCATATGTTCTTACAAAGCCATCAATTTTGATTTTCCGAATTTCCTCATCTATTGCCTTCTTACTTTTCTCAAGCTCTGCCAGCCGTTTTTCTTTATCCGGATTAGCATTGTCAATAATGTTTTTGAGTTTAGTGAAAATGTCCTTGAATTTGGATTCAGTGCCAACAAACTCTCTTTCTTTCAGAAGCTCAAAAACCTGAAATGTTTTCTCAACATGTTTGGATAGAAAAACAAATGGTTCCTTTTTGTCTTCATCCATCATGTTTCTGAGATAGTGATCATCTATCCAACGATCTATGTATAGCTTGGATTTGTCCTCAAAGTCTAATATCAGCCGGTCGGTTTCAATTTCCTCATCCTCATCCTGGTACTGGATTTCTTCTAGAAAGTCTGCTAGTTTTTGTATTAGGAGTTGGTAGGGAATTGATATTTGTTCATTTTGTTTGTACTCCCTATATAAAAAGCTGACAATTAAAGGCAGGTTTCGAGTTCGCAATAGCTTTAGCGGCACTGCTGTATCGACCAATGATTTAACTTTTAATATGGACGTGAGAGATTCAATCATTCGAACTTCTTAATTGACTATAAATTTCATACCACTTTGTTCAGCTAAAGTGAACTACTCATACTGCGCAATGGCTTTATTATATGTTTTCTGAATTTTTTTCCTAAAAAACGCTGGCTCCAACACCTCCACGTGATCCTTGTAGGAGAATAAGTGATTCTCTAATTCGGGGTTTGGTATAACATCTATTTGAATTATCAGACAACCATCAGATTCACGACTGATCACTTTTTGGGAGCCATGAACAGGTTTTGTAGTGATGTAATTGGACATGAAGGCTGAAAACTTCAATTTGATTTTAACAGACTCAACATCCTTCTCTTTTCGAATGCCAATTAAATCTTCAAAATGAGCGACAAAATCAAATTGCTTATTCTCGATGAATTCTTCATTTCTTAGAATCAATATCTCATTAATTCGATCTACGCTTAACGTGATCAAGTCATCTCTCTTTGGAAAGTATCCCAGAACGTACCAGCGATTATCGTATTCCTTCAAGTGATAGGGATGGACGATGTGCTTCTTCTCTTCATCTCCATCAAAGGTTAAGTATTTGATTTCCAGTACTTGATGGTTATTGATTGCATGGAAAATTGGACCAATGAACTCTTTTCCCTTTAGGAATTCGTTGGATTCAAAGCTGATTACATTCGGATCACCCACCTCTTGAAAGGTTCCTAGTTCCAATTTCGATGTAACTTCATCTATCCACTCAAATCCCGGAACCCCAGAAAATCTTGAAAGAATTAGTGCCGCATCTTTTAGGTGCTCTATCTCCTCTTGATTCAGTGGTTGATTTGAAAATGAATACTCAGGATCTGAGTATTTGTAAAAGACTCTATTTCCATCCCGATACTTCTCGATTGGAGCGTTGAACTCTAACTCCATATCTTTTAGATCACTGTATAAGGTAGTCTTGCCTATAGGCTGGAGATTACGATACGCTAAATCATTATTCACCTCCTCTATCAACTCCTCATAGCCGTACCTCCTACCTGTATTGGTAAGGCATCTATCGATTGCTCGATAGCGTATTAAAGGCTTTTTATTTTCAGGCATACCTGTAAGTTACTGAATTTCACAAGTTGTTCACAAACACTGAACAACCCACATTTAGCCTTGCTACATCAAAATAATTACCTGTCTCTAGGTGTTCCATTTGATCCTATCCAGGTAAACCACCCATTTAGACAAAGGCCGATTCTCAAGGAGTTTCGGTCTTTTTTTTTTGTTTTTTCAGGTTGTTCAGCATCACTGAACAGGTACCATAAACATTTGTATCATCAATAATTGTCTAAATGTTTAAAGGATAAGAAAATGGAAATTTTAATTACATCTATCGTGTATCTGGTGATCATTGGATTGCTGGTGGCTTACTATCGAAGTAAGCTTGGAAAAATGCTGACTGTAGATTCAGTAGCTAATGAGTATATCAGAAAAGATATTCATGAACTTATGGTTGCAGAACGTGACCAGAAAGATAACGAGGTAATAAAGGCTAAATCTGAAAGTGCTATTCTAGCCACAAAGCTCGAAAATGAAATGAAGAACCTTGAGGAAGAGAAGAAGCGGCTTAAAGAACTGGAAAAAGATATCCTTTCAAAGTTTGAAGCGATGGCATCCAAGATTGCCAGAACAAATGCCGATCATTTTAAAAAGGATTCATCCGAACAACTGGATCAAATTCTTAAGCCCTTGAATCAATCCATCGAGAAGATTGAGAAGCAGATTAAGGAAACCAATGAGAGTAGAATAAAGGAGACAACCGAGCTCCGAGGTGAACTAAAGCAGCTTGGGAAGTTGAACCATGAGCTTCAAATGGAGGCCAGTAACCTTACCAAAGCCTTAACAATGAATCCAAAACATCAGGGTAACTGGGGAGAGAAGATACTTGAAACCCTTCTTGAAAAGGCTGGTCTTATTAAGAACCTTCACTATGAACGAGAAGTGAGTGGGGTGACCGATGAGCAGCGACTAAGAGCAGATGTGATCATTCACCTACCGGAAGAACGTCAGCTAGTCATTGACTCCAAGGTTTCTTTGAATGCCTATACCCGATTCTGCTCAGCAGAAGGAAATGAGGCAAAAGAACACCTCAAGGAGCATGTACGAAATCTAAAGAACCATATTGACAAGCTGTCTAAAAAGCGATACGAAGATCTGTATCAGATCAACTGCCCGGATATGATCCTAATGTTCTTACCAATTGAAGGAAGTTTAGTTGCAGCTGTCCAAGCTGATCCGGATTTATTCCAGTATGCGATTGAGCGCAATGTAATGATTACCACTTCGACTACATTGTTTGTCTCGTTGAAAATAGTCTCCGACCTATGGCAAAGAAATAAGCAATTTGAGAATGCTGAAATCATTGCTGAGGAGGCTGGCAAACTTCATGGGCTAGTCATGAAATTTCTTGAGGATATGCATAATTTGAAAAAGAACCTTGACAATGCGCAGGGTGCTTATGATAGCGCCTATAAGCGACTTTCAACTGGAAGAAACAATGTGGTTCGGGTGGCTACACGCATTGAAGACTTAGGTGCCAAGGTAAAGCCCGGAGCAGATAGTAAAGAGCTTCTAAAGAAAATGGCAAGCTAAGAATTAAGTAAATTGGTATAAAACGTATCATTATGAAACCAAGATATCTGACAAAGTCACGGTTTAAGCTAGCAATGGAATGTCCTACCAAACTCTTCTACACTGCCAAGAAAGATGAATATGGGGACAATTCAGACGCAGACGATTTCTTGATAGCTCTAGCCAAGGGAGGATACCAGGTGGGAGAACTGGCTAAGTGCTACTACCCGGGTGGACATGATATTGAAACGCTGGATTATGAGGAGGCGCTGACGCAAACTGATGAGTTGCTGAAAGGAGAGAATGTAATCATTTATGAAGCTGCCATTCGCTACCAAAATCTATTTGTAAGGATAGATGTCCTGGTCAAAAAAGGAAACTATGTGAAGCTGATTGAGGTGAAATCCAAGTCCTTTAGATCGGTGGATGAGTTTTACACCAAGACTGGTATTAAGTCAAACTGGAAACCCTACCTCTACGATGTAGCCTTTCAGAAATACGTGCTTACCAAAGCTTATCCTGAATTCAGTGTTGAAGGTATGATCATGCTTGCTGATAAAACGGTGAATGCATCCGTGGATGGGTTGTACCAAAAGTTTCTCATTCATGAAAATGAGAAAGGACGAGTATCGGTAATAGCTAAGGACACTGCTGATCTTGGTGATCCCATTTTAAGGGCTGAGAATGTGGATGATGCGATTGATAAAATTTGGAATGGCAAAGAAACGCTCGGTGATGAAGAGCTTTCATTTCCTGAATTTGTTCAAGCTCTTTCTGATGCTTATTCGTCAGATCAAAAGCTTGAAGTGGGTGTTTCGGCTGCTTGTAAAGCCTGTCAGTTCCAATCTGTAAATGGGCTCAAAAGTGGGTTTTTGGAATGCTGGACATCTATGACACCACATTCAGAAGATAAGTTGAAGGAGCCGCTGGTGACAGATATTTGGTATGGACCAACAGCCAAACTGCTCAAAGAAGGCATATATCTGCAAAGTGAGGTTGATCCTGAGACGTTAGGCAAGGTTAGTGAAACCACTAAGGCTGGATTACAACGTGCAGAACGTCAACGGTTGCAAGTCGAAAAGTCAAGAGATAAAGATGACACGATCTATTTGGATAAAGAGGGACTGGCCTTTGAAATGTCTCAGGTGACATATCCTCTTCACATGATCGATTTTGAAACTACTAAAGTCCCTATCCCCTTTCACAAAGGAACCAGACCGTATGAGGAACATGCCTTCCAATTCTCTCATCACGTCATAAGAGAAGATGGATCTGTACGACATGAAACTCAATGGATAAACGAAGTGCCTGGTAGGTTCCCAAATTTTGAATTTGTACGTGTATTACGAGATGCTTTATCAAATGATAATGGATCAGTATTTCGATATTCTCATCATGAGAACACTGTTCTCAATGCAATCAGAAGTCAGTTAGTTGTTTCTGATGAGCCGGATAGTGATCGATTGATTTCATTCATAGATTCAATAACTCACCGAACAGAAGGCAAAGGTAAAGAAGCGGTAGAGTATGTAGGTAAAAGGGATATGATTGACCTCTGTGATTGGGTGCAGCGATTCTATTATGATCCCAGAACCAATGGCTCTAATTCACTTAAAGCCATACTTCCCTCTATACTGGATCGAAGTTCATTGCTACAAGAGAAGTATTCAAAACCAGTTTATGGTAATCAGATACCAAGTCTGAATTTCAAGGATCATATCTGGCTGCAAAGAGATGGAGACTCAATAGTGAGTCCATACAAGCAATTGCCTAAACTCTGGGAGAAGCATGACCGGGATGAAGTGGATCGATTGATCAATCCCACTGATGAGCTAGAAGATGGTGGAGCTGCAATGACGGCATATAATTACATGCAGTTTGATGAAATGAGTGACGAGGAAAGAAGAGTGACGATCTCGGCACTATACCATTACTGCGAACTGGATACCCTGGCCATGGTCATGCTTTGGGAAGGATTTGAAGATCTAATAAAAAATTAAAGAGGCAAAGAAATAAGCCCGAACCACTCTTGAGTTGGGTTGGGCTTGCGGTCTCAAATGACCGATGCAAAGATGGTCAAGCTTCACTAATCTCTTTGATCAAATCCACAATCTTGGTATTACTGAATTGAGTCTTAAAATCAATCTTCACTGTTCCTTTGAAGAACTTCTCGGCATGTTTGATTTTCTGTTTCTCTTCCTCGCGGAGAATTTCATCCCCCTTCACATTCTTAGACTCAACAATAAAATGAAGTTTCTTTTTCCCTGATGTACTCTCTAAAACATAGGCAAAATCTGGTGAATAGCTTCGACCACCTGCAACTGGAATCTTAATAGAGTTTTTAGGGATTTTGGTGAAAACGATCACCTCCTTAATTTCTTCTTGAATATTCTTCTTTTCTAAAGGCGAATCATAGTAAAGTTCATCAAGGAAATAACTTTTGGCAACAGGTTTACTGTCATACAAAACACCCACATCTGCCGACTGAATTTCACTCAAAGCCACACCTTTATCATCAGTGAACTTGGTCGGATGGATGCTATTAGTAACACTCCTATATTCAATACTGAATTTATCAAATGCCTGATACATCAAGTAATCATTAAAGTTTTGCTTAATGATCCGAACAGTCGATGAATTTAGAAACTCGTTGATGTTCAGGTTTGCATCGAGTAATGATTGATGGATGGTCTTGATATTGATACTAAGAGAAACGGATAACTCCTTTAGGAAATCACTGTATTTCATGGTAGAAATAGGGGTAATTTCATTATCCAAAATTGAGATTTCATCTGTTGCAATAGCTTCATTATTCTTCATTTCAATGCGTGACTCTCGCTCTCTTAATCCCTCAATTGTGAAGTTGTTCTTTTGATCATTGAAGAATGAGGTAAGCAAAGCATGAAACTCTTTCTCACCTTTAAACTTGTACTCCAAGATAACCTTCTCATTTAGCTTCTCCCACAAGTCTTTCAGCTCTTTGTACTTTTCAGTTCGAATGGTGACTTGCTTTTTGGAATCAGATGCTTTTCGTACTTTTCCAGACCCCACTCCTTCAAATATGAGTGGATAATTCTCCTTGATATAGGCAAACCCACCTTCTTTGAATGCATTCGTTCGTGTGATTACGTTTTCATTATCAAGCGTATCAAATAAATCTTCTTCGCTCGTCTCATAAACCTCACAAATCTTCTTGATCATTTCCTCAGAAAGCTTCTCTGGTTGAGCTTCAATTGAAATGGCGTTAGATTTTTCATTGATTTCGTTGACTAGGCTATCCACAAAATCACTCTCAGTGAAATCCACAAAATAATTCAGGTAGAACTGCTCATCTTTGACCCTATTACCGTATTCATTCACTGGCAAACGTAAACCTCTGCCTACTTCCTGAAGTTTAGAGATTTCACTACCGCTGCTTCTTAGTTTACAAATCTGAAAAACATTCGGATTGTCCCACCCCTCACGCAATGTCCATTTAGAAAAGATGAACCGTCTAGGGTTTTCCAGTTCGAGCATGGCTTGCTTATCATGCAAAATCTCATTCACTTCCTGCTCTATCGCTTCATCTTTTGCTGTATTGTCCTTTGAGAAATATCCGGCGTGAGTTTTGGATACATCTTCCAAAGCTTTTTCCAGGTATGCTTTAAAGAATGCATCTTTCTCTTTCTTCAGCAAGGCTTTTATCTCACCTTCTACCAACTGTTCCAATGTCGATTTCAAGTAGCCATCTTCGTTACGGTATTCTTCTATGTTGTCTATGAAAAACAACGTGAGTGGCTTTATTTTCACTTCTCTGGTGATCAAATCCTTCTCCAGCTCAAAATGATGTTTTACCGCCTTTTGTATCATGAGCTCTTGCAGCGTCTGTGCAAAAGAGAAAGGGTTGATTTTATCTCCTTTTTTTAGCTCCAACCCATTGGAAAGAACCACCTTGCTTTTGTTCAGGTTTTCTATGACGAGGTTGGTCATTTCCCCATGTACCTTTTCCAGACTTTCTTTCTTAGTGAGCTTTACTGTCTTCTTCTTACCTTCTTCGGTAAGTTCAAAGCTCACCTCAGTACCATCCGTATTTGTCAGTTTTACAATGGCATTTTTACCACTTTCAAACTCAGTGATGTGACCGGTCACACCTTTCACTAGGTTTCGGTTGAAGGAGTCCACTGCAGAAAGTGTATAGACTAGGTTTTCATTCTCCTGAAACGTGGCTCCATAACGAAGAATGTATTGCGGCTTCATTCGCTGAATGTTCTCCCATGTTTTGTTAGCCTGGGCAAACTTATGAGGTTCGTCAATAATCATAAAGGGCTTAACAGCGGCGAGTCCATCAAAAGGAACTAAGTACTTATCAAATAGACCCTTATCAAAACTTTTCTGCATGGTATCGGAGTTGATCATCCCTGCGTTGATGATCAGTACCTGAATGCTGTTTTTTTCATAATCCCCTGATGTCACAAAACTATTGACTGCTGGAGGCATATAAGACTTTTTACTCTTACTACCTTTCTTGCTTTCAACAATGTGTAGCTTGAGCGTCTTATTATACTGTTCTCGAAAATGCTCCCTCGAACTTTCGGACTTTAGAAAATCAATTGTACCAGCTTTTATAGATAGCGTGGGCACGACTACTACAAACTTGAAAATACCAAAAAGCTTATTGAGCTCAAAGATGGTTTTGGTATAGGTGTAAGTTTTGCCAGTACCTGTTTCCATCATTATATCTATGATGGAGCTATTCCTTTTTATGGGATGTTTGATTCCATTGAGACCCTGAACCTTGAAGATGTTTTCTGCATATTGGTTTCCATCCAAATGTTCAATGGTTGGATTAATGCAATTCTTATCTACCCCCTCTGCCTTGGCTAGTGACAGATGCTCAAAGACTGCCACCGTGCTATCTACGGCTTGTGTTTGGTGATTGAGGTTTTTTTCAAAGTTAAATCCCTGCATCCCTAGTAGCGTATGATAAAGTCAATATCTATGTTCTTCTTGTTGGCGTAGGACTTAATGTTTTCGGCTATTTCTCGCAAGCTCTTACTCTCAAACTGATAGCCGAATGCAATGACTGAAGTAGGGTTGAACGTCTTGTCTGAATCGATCTTTTCCAATAAAGCTTTTAAATGATCAGTGTCAAATCCTTTATGCATGAGATACAGGTTTCCTTTGCAGTAATAGCCTTTGTACTCAGCCAAATCAGTTGCTTCAAGGTCTTCAGTGAGCGCTATTCCATCGTTCGTTTTCCATGTGACAAGAAGTGATTTCAGATCCTCCTCGGTGAGCTTACTTTCATCAAAAAGTTTGGTTTGCTTATCCTGCTCATCTGCTTCCAAGCCATAATCTTCCCAGATAGGCATGGTTTCAAAAATGCGAAAGCCCAAATCCTGATTTTTGAGACCTTCTATGTCCTGCTTGAGTTGTTCTATCTTGGCCGCTTTATCTTCCAGGTCAAGTTCGCCTTCCAGTTCTTTGATCTTCGTCTCTTTTTCAGTGACCTTTTCGGTAATGGCCTCATTCTTGACCTTTTTGGCGGCACGTATCAGGCGCTCCTTGGTAATCTCAAAGATGGTGGGCTTATCTATTTTCAGCTCCTCCTTCACAAAATCATAGGCTGCTTTGTCTTTCTTTTTATTCAAGACTTCTGGAAGTTGTGTAAGAATATACCTCCTAGTTCCTCCATCCTCAGCATTCAATCGCATAACAGCCTCTCCCGTTGAACCGGAACCTGCAAAAAAATCTAGGTAAATTCCATCTTTATCCTCTGATTCATTGAGAGTGAACGAGATAAAGTACTTAATAAGATTTGTAGGTTTCGGAAAGCCAAAAACGTTTTTCCCAAATAGTTCTTTAATTTCCTTAGAACCTTCCTGATTATAAGGTCCAATTAGTATTGATATTGGCTTCCCTTTCCGAATTTTACCATGTTCATCCTTAAGGTATTGCTTGACCCTAGGGTTATATGAATCCCCTGCAGGATTGAAAACAACTTCGTCGTTTTTAATTGCTTCTTCAACGCGATCTCTTGACCATATCCATTGTTTTTCTGGCCATATTTCTTTCCCATCGTAAATAATTGGGTATACCAAATTGGGACGATCATCCTTGCTCCCTGTAGCTAACGGTTGAGTTACATATCCTCCTCTTACAGAGAATTTATCATCCTTTTTATTGTATTTCTTAATACTATCCTCATCAAGTTCTGTTTCGATATTGACCGAACCTGCTTTAGAATAGCAAAGAAGATATTCGTGAATATTGGAAATCCCAGTAGTAGATGCTCCTGAATTATATTTATTCTTCCAAACTATATCCCCAACAAAATTCTCCTCTCCAAACACCTCATCACACAAAAGCCTCAATTGAGAATGTTCATTTTCATCTATGGAAATAAAAATCACACCCTCTTCTTTGAGCAACTGTCGTGCAATGTAGAGTCGAGGGTACATAAATGTGAGCCAAGCCGAATGTGAGTTGCTATTGCTCTGAGTGAAGTCCAGGATGCGCTTGGCTTTTTCTTCATCCACTCCGGCTAGTTGTTGCAGTTCTTTCACAGTGAATTTGCGGTCATCATTATAAACAAATCCATCACTACCCGTATTGTACGGCGGATCTATGTAGATCATTTTTACACTCTCATAGTAAGCATTTGATAAGTGCTTCAGCACTTCCAGGTTGTCTCCCTTTATGAGTAAGTTTTGGGAGTCCTTGTTTTCCGGCTTTTGGTTAAATGCTTCGTCTTCTTTCAGGAGGGTTTTCGCTTCATCACTTGCCAGCAGTCTTGCGTATGATTTTCCGAGCCAGTCAAGTCCATAGCTTTCTTTTGAGAAGTTCATTTCGCTTTCACTCAGCTCCTGCTTGAACTTCTCCAGATCAAACGCTCCGTTCTTATCGAAACAATGTCCAAAGTGCTTTTTCAGCACCTCCATGTTCTGGTTGGGGACTTTTATGTTATTGGTGATTTTCTGTTCGTCGGTCATTCGCTTTAAAGAAAACAGGTTAGCGTATTTAAGTCATGAAACGACCTCCACAATTCGCGTCACAACGAAAATGAAAATTAACTCTTCGTGTGGGGATATGGAAGGAAAGGGAATGAATACCTGTCAAGATTCCATAAATCTATCTTCTAACTTGTTCTCTTTGATATATGCCCAGTAATTCAATGGAACTTTAAGCATCGCTCTGATTCTATTTAGATAGCCTATTTCATGTTCCTTTAATTCAGCAGGGCCGACAATCACTAACTCCTTGATTTTGGCTGATTCATCAAGAAAAGCATATTCGAACAACTGACCTAGCGCCTGTCTGATGTTACTCAAACCGGAACTTGAGGTTTTAGCCTCGAATAATATTAATTCCTCTCCTTTCTTAATAGCCAAATCCACAATGGCACCTCCTACCCTTGTTTTCTCAGCTGATATATGTTCTTTGGAAAGGCCTCTTGCCTTGTGCAAGTAATCATATAAGTCATTGGTGATTTGAGAATGTGAACGCTTAACCTTCGTCTTTCCTCCAGATGTCTTTTTATCATATGAATCTGAAGTGCTCGCCTTACCAGGGATAAATAGTAAATCACAGGATTCATCAATTTCTTTATCTAGTTTATTGTTAAGATCATCATTGATACGATAGGCCTGGAAGCGATTGAACTCAGGTCCTCTTAAGTATGGAGCCGGGATCGGATTATTGAAAATAGTTACATTATCCCATTTGAACTTAATGTTTGGAATCAAATGATCTGATTTAAATGAATCCACATCTGCATTTACTGAATCAAGCTCTTCGATTGCTTCGTCCATGTATTTCTCAACTAGAGGAATCACAATCTTTTCTACCTCATCTGTTCCTTCAATAATGGATACATCTCTAATCTCTGCAACTAAATAGCGTCCTTGATCATTGGGATTGATCGAGTAAAGTACCAGTTCATCAATAGTTTCCGCTTTTTCAGACATATTGTTAACGCCTCTGACATATCCATAATGGAATTCATTCTTTTTATATCTGTGATTGAATAGCCATTCCTCATGGCCATATCCAAATTGATTTTCATAAGCAATGCTAGTATTCCCTTGATCTTTCTCTCTCCATTTATGACCGCTGGGCTTTTCCCAATTGTTTTCATTCCAGGTAAGACGCATGATGCGACGGTCATATTCATTGAAGAGTTGATCAGATAACTTCTGGTAGTTTGTTAATTGATTTTGAAAATACTTATGCGTTTGATTAATAAGCTTATCCCAGTCATAATTCTCTATTTCTTTCAATGGAATCTCTTGCCATTTGATTTGAAACTGATCTCTTATAGACCTGAAAAGCTTGTCTTTTTCTTTATTATTCGCAATGAAAAAATTGTCCGCGTGCATTCTATCCAACTTGTACACTAACTCTCCATTGCCATGAATTCCCACAGTAAAACAGATTAGATCATTCACCCTATTTTTTGGATATACTCTAAACCATGTGTAGTTCTTAATTCCTTGTTGCTTGCCGTGTCTCTTGTTCCAGTTTTTTCTGCCCTTTACTACCCATCCTTTAGACTCCAATCCTTTAGCCCATTTTCTAGATTTCTCCCATGGTACTTGATTCAGAAAATCAGCTATGTTCCAGTCAACTTTACTTCCAGGATCATAAATCTCCCTTTCAACCAGCTTTGAAAAAGAATGCAGCTCGGTCGTATTGAAGAAGTCAGTCCCTGTCTTCCGTACGATTGGGAAACCTAAATCAAGTAGTCTTGTTTGAGCCGTATTTGTAGTAATCGATCGCCGATCAATTGGACTGTCAAGTAACTCATAAGCCCGTGTAATCACCCGAGCTGGAGAGATATGCTGACCATGGAACCATACACCATATTCAGTATCCTGATAGTCGTTGCTTTCTACCAAATCGTCCAGAGAACGAAGTATTTGGTTAGGGGTTAAGTCTGATAAGTCTTTCATTGTTATTTGAGTTAGCTAACACGAAAGCACTTAGGGTAATGGTTAATACTTAAATCTACAAAAGAGATAATGGTTATTGGAATTATTCTTTGAAAATCACTTAACTGTTATCTTTTATCTCCGGATGAAGGGTCAAAAGGGATTACATTCATCATTTCTCTCAATCTACTCCGCACTCTACTTCCATACAATTTCTCAATTTCACCACTGTCAAGATTTGTTGTAATGTGGGTGAGCATCTTATGATTAATGAAATAGTCATATCGTGAGAGGAGGATCTCTGTCATTACATTACAATCATTCCCAAAATACTTTAGACTGTTTTCAACACCTAGGTCATCAAAGCAATAGTGTTTAGGAATCCATTCATCTGCTTTGAATTTGAATGACCGGTCGCTGAATTTCTCAATGACCTGGTAACCATTCTGGATAAAGTCATATGAAATCTTTCGAGTGGAGATCATCAAGTGCTGATCTTGATAAGGTCGAATGAATCTCATGATGTTCATGATCGAGGTTTTGCCGCAACCAATGGGACCCATGAGGAGGATTCCTTTTCTAAGATCCAGACCAAATTCCGTGGCATTTTTCTGGTCTTTAAAAAAGTAAACAAAAAGACGAAAGATGATCGGATAATCCTCCTCAAGGACTTTGAATTTCGGGCCGTAAATTTTTCGGCCGGTTTTTTCTAAAAAAGAGATACACTCCTGGAAGTGGAATACCTCTGATTCGAGTTCTGATATTGTCATAGTGGTTCATCATAATTTTTTTTCAAATTGGAATCATTGTTTACTTGTTTAGACTGTTTACTACTGTTTATATAAGGTCGCAATGCTGTTGCAGTGGTTGTATCAGTAGTTGTCTTGGTAGTTGTATCAAAAGTGAACATGTACACTTTGCTTCCTTTGATCGGATCATGTGAAGGAATGTATTCCAAATAGCCCCATCTGTCGAGCTCTTTAAGGCACTTGGCGTAAGTGTTATTTGAACCAATTTTTGAAAGCTTCATGAGCTCTGATCTTGCTACCGAAAGCGGATTTCTAAACCTGTTGGAATTCCAAATTTGAAAGAGTGCCAGGTACAAGCTGATGTGGCTAGGATAAAGCCTTTCATCCGCTTGTACTTTGGCAAACCATTTATTCATGTGATGGATGTAATTCATCCTTCGAGGGCCTTAGGATGACTATTGATTATTGAATTTGTTTTCCTCCAACATTCTTAAGATGTCGTGGTAATCGTAATAGATCACTCCTCCGATCTTGGTGTAAGGAAGCGTGCCATTCACACGGAGGTTTTGTAAGGTTCCTGGAGAGATCTTTAGCATCTTCCGTAGCTCACTTGATCTAAGCCATTGCTTGTTTTGAGTATTATCTTCTGATAATACTTCCCTGATATCCTGGAGAAGTTCCATCTTGAATTCTCGCAGATCATCCGCTGTAATAATTGTTGCTGCCATCTAATATTTGTTTTTGTTTTTCGATGGCCAAAGCTGGAACGCTTTGAAACGTTTTATTCACAAGATGATACCAACTTGGGAAAGATAATTATTGATTTTCCTGTCTAATCTTCTCTAAAAGGCTGGTTTTCAATTCTTCCAACAATGAATCAGGGTTCTTTTTTAGTTTGATATCAGTATAAAGCCTGTAGTAGTTCCCAATATCGATATTCAAGGCCTTCTCCATTACAGCAAATGAATGTTTAAGGTCTCCTTTAAGCTTTCCTGCTGCATGAAGGGCATAAACCAGTTCAACAAGGTCGGTTTTGGATCCCTGCCAATCAAGTGTTTTCTGATATTCCCAACTTGGGTCCAAAGTTGGATTCTTCAAAGCAAACTTCTCATTCTTCAAGAACTGCATAAATCTATCAGCTGCGAGGAGACATGAATAGGTCGGATCAGCTGGAGAGCTGAACTCCGGCTCCAATGGGTACTCAAAACTTCCATGAAGTTTTGGACAGTATTCTCGCTTAGTAAAATACACCTCATCCATATGATCAGATTTCATGTTTATGTAGTTTCTGAACTCACAGTGCTTTTGCATATACGAGGAGGCCTCCTCCATGCATTGGTTGATGTATTTGTCCTTTAGTTTCGTACTCCCTCGAGGACGATCCTTGTAAAAGGTTATCATCCGATGATTGTAATGAAGCTCGGAGAAAAACTTGGGCTTGACTTCTTTGAAAAAGTGTATTTGTTTTGGGACTGTATTAAGTGATGCTTCGAGATAGAGTTCACGTAGTGTCCCAGTCAGTTCTTGACATATTTTTACTTTTTCTGAGCATTTTTCAATAGGTGAGTATCTCCTGCTGTCTATATCCAATAAGCGCTGCTCTAACTCACTGAGTAAGTCAAAACAAAGGTTTTCCAATGTGTGATTTGGTTGCTTGGTTCTTAAAAGACGGTGAAGTTAATATAAAACGGTTTGATATAACCTTATTTGATGCTAATTTAGTATCAACAGCAACAAGCTGATTTCTTAATGATAGCCCTTGTCCGCGGATAAGGGTTTTTGTTTCCGTCAGGATCGAGCAAATTTTAAAAGATTATCAAGTGATCCCTTATCAGCTTCTTTCAATGCTTTGAGATATTCTGACCTGGTGTCACTCTCATTACTCAAGTCACCATCACCCCAGGTGAAGTGATCCAAATCAAAAAGCTTCTCAATGATGATATCAGCCATTAGCCTGCTATGTCTTCCATTGCCATTTGAAAAGCAGTGAATGGATACGATTCTATGCTTAAACCTGATCGCAAATTCATCTGGTGAAAAGACTTCATCCTGGAGCCAAACTTTAGCATCCTCTATCAGATTGTTTAACTCCATTGGAATATTCCAGTAATCAACTCCAATGTTCTTTTGAGAATGACGAAATGACCCGGCCCATTTCCATACCTGATTAAACATTCGTTCATGAACGTCGCAAATAAACTTCTCAGTTAGGACTTTCTCTGGCTTGAAAGACTTTCCAATAAGCCACTGGATGGCTTCTTCTACATTTTGCTGCTCAAACTCATCGAGCTCTTCTCTAGTTGCAATGGTAGGGATGAGTAACCCCTCCTTCTCTTCTTCATCCAGAGGGGTCTGACCATTAATATAATCCAGGTCTAGTCCCATAGAATCTTAGGCATTTCAAGCTTCAAACTTTGAGCTCTTTCCTGGATTGCCTTATTTAATCTTTCCGGGGAGTTTGCCTGGTCTTCCAGCTTCATGGTTGTTGAAGTCCTGGTCACAATCTTTTTGGCCAACTCCAAGGCTTTGCGCTCTATTAAAGCATCAAGAGATCCATCATTAGGAACAAGTCCGTAAACAAGCTGCATATCAAGGGCTCGAGCTGCTTCTTTGAGGCTCTTGATTGTCAATGCTCCATTTACTTCTCTTGCTTCAAGTTTCATTACCCCTTGCTTAGTCATATCCAATCGAGCACCTAATTGCTCGAGTGACATTCCTAATGCAGTACGCGTTGCTCTAATCCATCCTGTTGGGGGGTTCGATACCTCCAATGCTGGTACAAATAACTGCATCTTGCGGTTAATTTGATCCTGTAAAAGGCGCTGTTTCTTGTCCATGAGTAAATGTATATGTTTACTTATATACCACAAATATAAACATATATGTTTACTAAACATAAATAAAAGTAAACTAATATGTTTACTTGCAATACTAATAGTTCGATGGGTTCGAATCCCTTCCAATAACAAAAGGCATTATAATTACTAAAACTAATAGGTGCGTAATTCGGTGCGTAAATCACCTAACTCAATATAACTCATTGATATTCAATAGATAAGTTTGGAGGTTCGAATCCCTCCGACTCCACAATGGCTCGAAAGCCAAAAAACAACCTTCTAATGAGCAAGAAAGAAATTTATTTCTGGAATTGCGAAAGTAGAGAGGTTGGGATACGAAGTATCGCTTTCGAGACTGACTAGATTGAAAGGGGGGATCATGAAATAATCCCTCCTTTTTCAATTCTCTTTAGTTGTAAAAATCAGGTAAAGTTTCTAATCAAATTTCTTCCCTCCGCTCAAACACCTTTTCCCCATCCTGAAACAGGGTCAGCTCAGCAGTTGAAAAACCCATATTGGAAATGGAAGCCAATAGCCTCACTCCATTCCGCTTGACAAAAACGTTCATCTCCTCCCTGATAATGTTTCCTGAAGGAGTATGAAGAGATACCTGAAGCAACCCTTCAAAATCTTCGAGGGTGTCGTTAATAATTGTCAGTTCGATTTGATCTTCGTTGACTTTTGGAATTACTGCCAAGGGCGCAAACAGGGTTTTCAAGTCCTCATAAAACACTTTTCTTCTTCCAAACACATCAATTGCACTCCAACTGGGTCCAGGCCAGCAGTCATTTAGTTGCCAGAACAAACTACCCCAGCAATGGCCTTTGTTCAACCGATGCACATCGATTGCCATTTGCATCGCCTTCGTCTGTGTAAGCTGGCTTTTCTTTAGAAAGTCATCGAACCCTAATGGTTTTCCAAAGTATTTAGTGGCTTGCTTTTCAATCAGACCGTTTCCTCTATAGCTCTTTTGATGATGCTTCATAACCTCCGCATCCAGACTCCAATTCGAAGAGTCTGCATAGTAGGCCACAGTCTCTTTATCAGGGAAAGATTGAAAGCCATATTCACTCATAAATCGGCCTACATTATCATTATAGTCCTCAAAATCATCATCTCCATGCCACACGCCCCAGTAGTGCATGCTTCCATAATTAAAATTTTCTGGTGTACCCCAGTTGCTCAGCGGGGAAGTGGTTGTATAGCTTCGGTCATCCAGTCCCGCCAACCACTCAGGGATCTGCTCATGAAAAAGTGCCAGGTAGTCTTCCCACAGTTTGGTTGAGTCTGCTTTGCTATACCCATACTGGCCCTGCCACCCCCAGTTTTTCCAGGCCACTTCAATCTCATTGTTGCCATTCCAGTGAACGATAGATGGGTGATTTCTTAGGCGCTTGACGTTATCAATTACCTCCTTCTTCACATTGTTCATGAATTGTCCATTTCCGGGATACATGGTATTAGCAAACATGAAGTCCTGCCATACCAGGATGCCGTTTTCATCACATAACTCATAAAAAATGTCGTTTTCGTAAATGCCGCCACCCCATACCCGCAACATGTTAATATTGGCATCTTTCACAGCCCCGGTCAGTGCTTGATAATCCTCATCCTTCACAGAAGGCAGAAAGTGGCTTTGTGGA
This sequence comes from Ekhidna sp., assembly GCF_965221965.1. Classification (GTDB taxonomy): domain Bacteria; phylum Bacteroidota; class Bacteroidia; order Cytophagales; family Cyclobacteriaceae; genus Ekhidna. Next base: position 648,317 of record NZ_OZ244926.1, on the reverse strand, counting down.
ATGTAATTGGCTCCTCTGGCAAAAAGTGGCTCACCATTTACTTTGAAATAGAAAGACCGACCTATGCTGTCTTGTTCCTGCACAAGCTCCACCGTTCGTAACCCAGTACGCACCATATCTTCATCGATCACCTGACCTCCTTTTTTCATAATCACAGAGATATCATACAGGTGTGGATTCCCCCATCCATTGGGCCACCATCGTTTGGGGTTACTAATGTTGAATGGAATCACTATTTCATTTCGGCCATCTTCCAGCATAACCACCGAGTCCTGCCCCATGACCATCACTTCCACATCTAAGTAAGACGCTGATTCAATCTCAATCACAGCCAGAAGATTAGCTACTTCATCTAAAATTGTCAGCTGCTTGATTTGTACATCTCGTATGATCACGTCATCCCAGCTTTGTAAATAAACCGGTCGCCATATCCCTGAAGTAACTAAACGGGGACCCCAGTCCCACCCGAAATGGTATGGGGCTTTCCTCGTAAACGGACTGACTTTAATAGGTGCTTCTTCACTGCTGGCCGGCAACTGATAGGGCAAGGACTCTACTTTTTCTTTGTTTATCGCTATGGGAGATTGGAACTGAACCAGTAAATGATTCTCCTTTTCCTGCAATAGTCCTGCTACCGGTACCCTCCAGCTTCTGAACATATTGTCTGCTTCCAGGATCAAGGAGTCATTCAGGTAGACATCTGCGTAAGTATCCAACCCTTCAAATACAAGCTCGTGACTACTTCTCCGCAACGTTTCGCCGTTGACATCAAAAGTGGCTTGGTACTCCCAGCCCTCATTTTCGATCCACTGAACGTCCAGTTCATTCATGCCTACCCATGGGTCAGGGATAATTTCATTGCCCATCAGGTCGGTATGCACCACGCCGGGGACAGTGGCAGGAAACCATTCCTCAGTGCCCGACTGCCTGAACGTCCAGCCTTCCGTTAGATCCGTTTTGATATTCGGAGAAGGTTGCGAACAGGAAACAGCAACCAAGACTAAAACCGAAATGAGTTTACCCCCTTTCATCCAGCATTTTTCTAAGTTGTTTGATCTTTTCAATGTTGGAAACAGCGATCTGCTCCTCCGAGATATCCTTAGAGCCATTCATCGGGACTTTCATCGGGTGATTGGACGTCCGCTGCTCATATTCTTTAGCAGAAAGATGAAATTCGGTACAGCCGGCCTCAATCAACCCTTCAATATTCTCCGTATTGATCCCCCCTCCCGGTAACACAATGATGTGATTTTGGGCATGTTTGACCAGCTTACTGATAAGTGCCTTTCCTTTTGCCGCTGAAGTTTTCTGACCGGAAGTGAGGACCCGATCCACACCTAATTCAATTAGATCGTCTAACGCTGATAGGGGTTCCGCAACATGGTCGAATGCGCGATGAAAAGTAAATGGAAGCCCGCAGGACCGCTCTATCAATTCCCTGGTTCTATTTTGGTCGATGGATCCGTCAGAAAGTAAAACCCCGGAGACTATGCCTGCAACTCCTATTTCCGTGCAGTATTCTATCTCACGTTTCATAAGCTGAAACTCCAAATCTGTATAAGTAAAATCACCTCCCCTGGGTCGGATCAAAACGAAAACAGGTATCGAGAGAAGCTGAACCGCCATTTCGATGGTTGCCATGCTTGGCGTTGTTCCTCCCTCCCATAGGTTATCACAAAGCTCGATCCGGTTCGCACCTCCCTGCTCCGCATTGATGGCAGAGGTTAATCCGTTTGCACATATCTCAATTGTATACTTCATTGACTTACACTGAATTCATCAATAAATATCCAGGCGTCACTTCCAGCTGCATCGTGCCAGTCAGGGCACACACCGATGTTTTTAGCTTTGAGCCTGACATAGCGGACCTGAATAGCCGAATCCAGTCTCAATGCAAACTCTTGCGTCCGTTGCTTCTTATCTCTTGGTGATCGTTGGTTTTCCACAACCCCTACTTCTTCAAATGCTTCCCCATCAGATGAGACGGCATAAGTTACTTGTTCGGGATAGAAAATCCAGGCATTGTTGTATTGAAGGTAACCGGAAGATAGCTCCTGAATACTCACAACTTCTCCCAGATCGATGGTTACCGCTACATCATCGCCCCAGTATCCCTGCCAGTTCCCGTCCCGGAATTGATGGCTCCCTTTCTTCCCATCGGTTAGTCCAGCCTCTCCTCCGGCTGTGTAACTAGCGTGGTACTCAAATTCGTATTCTGGGATCAACCCAATAGCTATATGAGGTTTGAACGACTGCCTGATGGTATCTTTAAAAGTAGTGCCACCACGCTCAAAAGTGATAGACCAACGCTGAGGTTGATTGATCATAACTGGCTCGTTATATGCTTTTCGCTTACCATTCACGGCATAATATATTTGAAAATCCGGATCATAGGAGTCTAGCACCGCAAACAACTCTCCGTTCTGAATTTTTGTGGATGTAGATACAGGTACAGTCTCAAAACCATAATGTACATCTAGTTTGTCCAGTATAGGATAATGATCCCTGACCCTTGACCTAAACTCCCCGAAGTATTTATCTGAAGTACTCCATAGAGCCTCTGACATGGCAAGTATCCGTGGAAAAACCTTTAAATCAACCTTATTTTGAGGTGCACGCTCAGTCCACATGTTACACTCTCCTCCCAGAATTAATTGAGCTTCCTCTCCTGAAATGCCATCAGGGATCGGATCAAAGGAATAGACCTTTTCCATGTCTATATCATTTAACCCATAATCAAAGTAGGAGTGAGAAGTTGGTGACAGGATCGCCTGATGCCCCTGACTGACAGCCTCCTTCGCCCCATCAAACCCGCGCCAGCTTTGAACAATGGCTCCATCAGGGAGTCCTCCCTCCAGGATTTCGTCCCACCCTATCATTTTTTTACCTTTCGATTTCAGAAAGGAGCCTATTCTTCCGATAAAATAGCTTTGGAGTTCATGCTCATCATGCAAGTTTTCTTCTTTGATCCGTCGTTGACATTTTTCACAGTGCTCCCACCGAAACTTTGGTACCTCATCACCACCGATGTGGATGTATTCGGAGGGAAACAATTCGATTACTTCTGTAAGGACATCCTCCAGAAATATAAAAGTGGAGTCATTCCCCGCACAGTAAATTTCTTTAAACACTCCCCACTCAGTCTCCACCTCAAACGGACCTCCTGTACAGGAGAATTGAGGGTATGCTGCTAAAGCAGCCTGGGAATGTCCCGGAAGCTCGATCTCTGGTACAATGGTCACGCCACGCGCTTCCGCATAGGCCACTACTTCCCTAATCTCTTCTTTTGTATAAAAACCTCCATATTTTCCTCCATTTCCATCATCCCGCCAGGCACCTACCTCAGTGAGCATAGGGTATTTATCTATCTCAATTCGCCACCCCTGATCTTCGGTCAAATGCCAATGCAGTACGTTCATCTTATACAAAGACAGCAAATCAATATATCGTTTGACAAAGTCAATATCCATGAAGTGCCTGGAGCAATCGAGTAATAACCCTCTCCATTCAAAACGTGGATTATCGACCAATGTCATTGATGGGATCTGAAACTTATCATTCTGGAGTAGTAGCTGGCGAATGGTTTGCATGCCGTATAGCAATGCCTGACAGCTGCCCCCGGATACCTTGACTTGTTCTGATTCGACAGAGATCGCATATTCATTTGAAGAACGATCGTCTAATTCAAATACAATCGCATTATCTGCGGTTTCTGTTTCAGCATGTAGCTCATAGCCAGTCAGCTCTTGAAAATAGTCTTTTACGACATCAAGTTTACACTCTTCCGGAAGTGTCAAGGTCGTGAACTCGTTAATCATAAATATTCCTTCCTCAACTTCTAGCTTTGCTGGTACAGGGATAATTGAAGTTTTATTGATCGATTCAGGTCTGGAACAAGCGAAAAGGAGAGCCAGTTGTAGGATTAAAAACGAAAGCCTCATTGGGCTAAAATTAACTAAATCAGCTTTCTCTCTACAAGTTTGTTACAACCCAATCCCCCCATCTATGGTCAATGTCTGGCCGGTGATAAAGCCTGCCTGATCGGAGCAAAGCCAGTATATCGCTTCAGCAATTTCATCTACCTTGGCATATCGGCCAAGTGGAGTAGCTTTTAGAATTCGGTCTTTCAACTCCGGCTTACTTGCGTGAAGGTGATCCAGGTACTGGGTATCAGTGTAGCCGGGACATACCGCATTGATTCGGATATTTTTTTTACCGTATTCCAAAGCAGCGGTTTTTGTTATGCCTACCACGGCATATTTGCTTGCTGCATAAGAAATGTGATTAGGTGACGCTTTCAGTCCGGCCAAAGAAGCTACATTGACAATCAAACCCCCACCCTGTTCCAGCATATAGGGAATGGCGTATTTCATTCCATAATACACACCACTTTGATTGACTGATACAACCCGCTCCCAATCAGCAATATCTGTATCTGCTGTTTTTGCAATTTTATTTGGCCCTACTCCGGCATTATTGATTAGCACATCCAGTCGATCAAACCGGTCTACGGCCGCTTTCATCAGCTGAGCAACACGCTTAGGATCTGAAACATCAGTGGCAAGGGCAATACAGGATTGAGGACGAATCGTATTTAAATGATTCATCAATTCATCAGCAGCCGACTTGTCCTGATCTGAAAGTACAAGATTCATTCCTCCGTGGAGGCTCATCAAGCGAGCAGTGGCTGCACCTATTCCATGCGCTGCGCCGGTGATAACGCAGACTTTGTCTGGCGGTGAATCCATAGAATTAATTTAATTGATTTTATGGTGGTGTTGAAATCAAATGCACTAAAAAACCGCACTGTGTTAATTAAACTCAATTAATTATTCATATAGTGATATGACTTACTGAGTTACCTAACATTTTGACATTAAAAAAGCCCCGACTGAAGTCGAGGCTGCCTTAGCCTGCTCCTGGAACAAGCTTCCTTAGTTTGTCTTAATTATTTTTTGATCAGTCTGCCTGCCTTGTGTCGGATTCCTTCTTTTTCCACAACCATTATATACATACCATTAGATAAGAGTGAAATATCATATTCATTAGTGCTAGATGGGATAAATCTTACCACCTCTTTACCTTGGCCATTGATCAAAATTAGTTGCTCAAAAGAAGTCTTATCCTTTACTTCCACCCTAAAAAAGTCTTTACTCGGATTTGGAAAAACTCTGATCTCATTCGTTTTTGGCAAATCATCAAAGCCTAATGGCTCCTCACCTATTCCTACAACAGAAAATGAATAGACTCCTTCATCTGCATCATTATTTAATATTTCTACTGTGGCTGAGCTAGTACCTGAACTTGACGGATCGTAGGTAACATCAAATGTTGTGCTTCCAGCTCCATTAATTGATGCCGGTGTTGTAATATTCGATATCGAAAAGTCAGATGAACCTGTGCCTGATATTGTGACGGAACTGATATTCAGCGTTGCTTCACCGGTATTTTGGATCGTGAACGTGTTGGTTACCGTGCTTCCTACCGTAGCAGTACCAAAGTCTGTCCCGTCATCTAATGAAGGAGTTTCATCTCCACTGACTATATCCACGCTTTCCCCCTGGACATTTATTTCTGCCGGTGTTTGGGCTGTACCGGTAATGATAAATGCATAAGTACCCTCATCTTCATCAGAGCTGGAAATTTGTAGTGTGGCTGAACTCGTACCTAAGCTAGATGGATCATAGGTTATATCAAACGTTGTGTTTGCCAATGCCGACACAGATGCAGGTAAGGTGATATTACTGACTGAAAAATCAGGTGCATCTGTTCCTGAAATTTGTATGTCAGTTATATCAAGAGGCCTGGAGCCCTCATTTGCTATGGTAAACGTATGAGTTGATGGAGATCCGATTGTTACAGCACCAAAGTCAGTACCATCACCTTCATTTGGAGAGTCATCTCCATTGGTTATGGAATTACCATTTCCTAGTAAATCAATTTCCTGAGGCTTTATATAAACCACTCCAAAACGCTGAATACTCGATTGGCCATCCAGGCTAGTGAAGTTTCCACCAACAAAAAGATGATCTCCACTCAGCAACATGCAATTGAAACTACCTCCATTATCTACAGCCCAGGTGGCATCTGCCACTCCGGCTCCTGTTGTACTCAATTTCGCCAAACGGACAATCGACTCTCCACCTATTGAATTAAATCCACCTCCTGCATAAAGGTCTCCGTCATACATTGATAATGCAAATACAAAATTATTTCGAGGTGGATTGGGATCCCAATTGGCATCTGCTGCTCCAGTTCCAGATGCATGGATTTTTGCAATGCTTCGCCTGGACTGTCCACCAGCAGAAGTAAATCTTCCTCCAATGAATAGCGAATCTCCAACCAGCTCCATATCGCTCACTTCATTATTGGGATTAGGGAACCAACCTGAACTTACAGCTCCATCGCTTCCGTTAAGTTTAGCTAACTCATTTACACCCGTAGCTCCAACATGATCAAAAGCACCCCCAATGTACAAGGAATCAACACTTTCATCATAAATCATGGTGAGAATTTTGCCTGGCACAGTAGTATTATTGTATGGGATATACGTAGTAACGCTAGGACTAAAACTCCCATCTAAATTGCCGGTTGATGTATCGAATTTTGTGAGGCAGTTTCTGGCCGTAGAGCTAATGTTGGCATAATTTCCCCCAACGTAAATTGAATTATTCCCTAATTCCAATGCTCGTACCGGAGCATCAGGTGACGGATCCCAACTTTCTAATATGGGTGAGGCTCCTGATTTATCAATTTTTGCAAGGCTGCTTCTGGCAGAGCCAAGAATGGTGGTAAACTGACCTCCTATGTACAGGTAGTCTCCGTCTACTTCCAGGGCGTATACGTGGTTATCCAATTGAAGATCCCAGGATTCGTCTAATGAATAGTCATTCTTATCATACCTTACCAGATAAGACAGATTACTAGTGTTTGTTCCATCGGACAATTCCGTAAACTGGCCTCCTATGTATATGTAACTATCATCCTCAGCAATTGCCTGAACAGTGCTATTAGGATAGTAATCGCCAGCATTAATCGCTACTTGAGCGTTAGTATTAAGACTGATTAAAAAAAGAATTGAAACAAACAGATAAAAATGCTTCGTTCTAAACGATACATTTTTGGTATAACTAAGGTCGGACATAAGGTTAGAGAAAGTGGTTATTTATTTCTAAGATAGATTATTTTTTTTTCAAAGGTGAAAATTCCATATTTCATATTCCTGACAACCTTCTTATAATTCCTGCCAATTTCGCCCGGCTCAAATAGCCGGTTCATCTACCTTTGCACTTTATGAAAACAAAAGATGAAATTGTAGACGACTGGTTGCCCAGATACACAGGTACCGAACTGGATGAATTCGGGAAATATATCCTGCTCACCAACTTTCAAAATTATGTAGACCTCTTCGCGGAGAAATTCAATGTGAAGATCAAGGGTAACACCCGAGCCATGCAAACAGCAACTCATGATGATATAACCATCATTAATTTTGGAATGGGGAGTGCGATGGCGGCCACCGTAATGGACCTTCTGTCAGCTATAATGCCTAAAGCTGTTCTGTTTCTTGGTAAATGTGGCGGACTAAAAAGTGAGAATAAACTGGGTGACCTCATTCTACCCATTGCAGCAATAAGAGGTGAAGGTGCGTCCGATGATTATATGCCACCTGAAATACCTGCGCTCCCTTCCTTCCGACTACAACGATCGGTTTCTCACGCAATCAAAGCAAAAGGATTTGACTACTGGACCGGAACCGTTTTCACCACCAATAGAAGAGTATGGGAGCACGACGAGGATTTTAAAAGCTACTTGAAAGAAATTAGGGCATCTGCTATAGATATGGAGACTGCAACACTCTTTACTGTGGGTTTTGCCAACAAAATACCGAGGGGTGCACTACTACTTGTCTCTGATAACCCGATGACTCCAGAAGGAGTAAAAACCTCAAAAAGCGATCAAAAAGTGACTGCTGAATTTGTTAAAAACCATCTGGATATCGGTATTGACTCATTGATGGAACTCAGCAGCTCGGGTGAGTCTGTGAAACATTTGAGGTTTGAATGAAGAATTCTGTCTCTATTAAACCTTTCATCAGATTTATCATCTAAGAACAAACAAAACTTTAGATGATGAAAAAATTTGCATTAATTATTGGATTGATCGTCGCAGCAAATATCCTTTTTGCCCAGGGTAAAAAAGAGATGATGCGAGAAAAGGCTGAGCTTAAAATTGAAGAATACAAAGAACGATTAAATCTAACAGATAATCAGGTAGATGAACTGAAGAAAGTAAGAGAGGAAATGAAGCCAGAATTCGAGGCTTTAAGAAAAGACGAATCGAAATCCCGCAGTGACAAAATGAGAGCACACGCTGATCTAATTGATAAAAGGGAAGCCAAGGTTGCTGAAATTTTAACGGAAGACCAGTTTGCAGAATTGAAAGTTATTCAGGAGGAGAATAAGCAAAAACGTATGGATGTGCGTGAAAAAAGACAAGAGCGTCGAGGAGGTGGTCGATGATTTGCCATCTTTGAAGTCAAGAGTTATCCCGGATTTATTCCGGGATTTTATCTTTATTCAAACAAGCTCTTCTGATCCTGCCCTACCGGAACGGTGAGATCCAATCCAAATTCTTTATTGATTTTTTGAATTAGGTAAGCAGACAACACTGGTGACTCCTTTTCCAGATTTTGATGAACGAAGAAATAAAGATTCTCCATCCCCTGGTCAAACCACTTTTTTATTCGATCCATCCATACATCTAATCTCGAATAGTCACTCTCATGGTTGGCACCTACATACCTCACAAAAACATCTGGTGATGTCAGTCGCATGTGCAGCAAATCCCTTCGACCAGCGGTATCGGTCACAATGTTTGAAATATTATGCTTTTCAAAGAGGGCATATACTTCATTAGCCACTTCTGCATCATTGAACCATTCGGTGTTTCTAAGCTCTATCGCCAATGGGATATCCTTCGGCCAGTACTCCACTGCCGTGATTAGGCGATCCATATTTTTTGGCTTGAAGTTGTCATGCAGTTGCAGAAAACACATCCCCAGCTTATCACCAAAAGCTCTAATATTGGTCGTATACCGCTCTATCGGCTCCTCCACATTATTTAGGCGCTTGATGTGACTGACCATCTGATGAACTTTAGGGAAGAACTTGAAATCATCCGGAGTTTTTTCCACCCACTTTTCAATCTGCTCAATTCGAAAATGGTTGTAGAAAGTCGCATTAAGCTCGATCGAGTTGAATTGAGTGGAATAGTATTCCAACTCATCCTTGGTCCCTCGGGGGTAAAACTTCTTCAAATCCTGACGATTCCACTTGGCACAGCCAACAAAAACACTTTGAAGACCTTTGCCTTTCGCCAAAACCTTCTCTGTATCATGATGGTCATCCGGTAGGCTGAAATCTATTTCCTCTGGATTATCTACGCTTCCAAATTTCATAATCTAAAGCTAAGTCGTTTTCTCAAAAACCTAACTCAAAAGGCCCAATGCTTTTCCGATAAATCTATCCACGACCCGAGTAGGCATCATTCGAGGCAGTGTCCAATTTTTGAATTTACCTGCCATCAATACGTATCTGACCTTTGGTCGTTTGGCCTGAAAGGCTTTAAAAATAGATTTAGCCGCTTTTTCACTTGTTAGGGCGCCATTCACAGCTTTCGTCACAAAGACGTCCTGAAACTTCTTCAATGCTGGATAAAAAATCGATTTACTGAACCTCTCCTCTTCTGCTTGCGAAGCACCTTTTTCCCAAATAGGTGTTTTGATTGGTCCGGGCTCAATAAGAGTCACATCGATTCCAAAGAGTAATAGTTCTTTTCTCAGACTTTCGGTAATCCCTTCCAAAGCATGTTTGGACCCGGAATAAGGAGACATAAATGGCATTCCGTGTCTTCCAGCCACAGAAGAAATTTGGATGACTCTCCCGGGATCTGAAGGTGGATTTTCATCTGCTCCCAATAGTGGGAGAAAAGCCTGAGTGACTTTGATCAAGCCAAATACATTGACTTCAAATTGATGTCTATAATCATCTACCTTCAAATCCATTAATGGCCCGCCTATCGCGATCCCTGCATTGTTTATCAAAGCTCCAAGACCCTCATGACCGATTTCCTTTTTCAGCCATGCTGCTGCTTTCTCTACAGCAGCAAAATCCGTCACATCAAAAATTAATGGATGAAATGCTTCTCCAATCTCTGCACGCAAACGATCGGCATCTGATTGTTTTCTTACACTCCCATATACGGTATAACCTTTTTCAACAAATATCTTTGCCAGATCATATCCAATTCCGGTGGAAACACCAGTTATGAGGATGTTTTTAGATTTAGCCATTTAATTAGGATCAATAGTGAGTACAATAAATGAAATCATTCGCAAGCGCCGATCGGTCTATCCCCTGCAATATATTGATAAGCCCATCCCAAAAGAAATCCTTCAAGAACTCTTACTCAATGCCAATCATGCACCTACACATAGACTTACGGAACCGTGGCGATTCAAGGTTTTTACCGGGGAAGCAAAAAAGAGACTCGGTGAGTTTCTTGGTAAGAAATACCAGGAAATTACTCCAGATGCAGATCCATCGAAACTAAAAAAAATCCAAACCAAGCCGATTCAGGCAGGAGCTATTCTGGCAATCATTCTTCACCGTGACCCAAAAGAGCGTGTGCCTGAGTGGGAAGAGGTTGCATCCGTGGCATGTGCGGTACAAAATATCTGGTTGGCTTTAGATCAATATAATCTTGGCGGATATTGGAGTAGTCCTGAACTGTGTAAATTCCTTGGTGAGCATGTAAATATGAAACAGAATGAGACCTGTATTGGCTTTTTTTACATGGGATACTGCGAACCTTCTGACCGAATCATAGAAAAGAAACCCATTGAGGACAAAGTAGAATGGATGGAGCAATGAAATTAGAGCGAGAATCAATACAACTGCTGGAAAAAGCACTGCGGAAACTTGAATCAGGTTTCGACCTGCCTGATTTTAGCACTTCGGCAGACTTCCAAAAAATGGAAGAAGTGATCGTGCGAACGGCTGAAAAGATGCGGGACAACTATCCATACTTTCATCCACTTTTTGCCGGACAAATGCTAAAACCACCCCATCCGATAGCAAAGGCTGCCTATATGTTAGCCATGTGGATCAATCCAAACAACCACGCAATGGATGGTAGCAAGGCCAGTTCGCCGATGGAAAAGGAAGTGGTTGGTGATTTAGCACAAATGTTTGGCTGGAACGAACACCTGGGACATTTAACCGGTGGTGGCACCATGGCTAACCTTGAAGCGCTATGGGTAGCAGGAAAGATACATCCTGACAAAAAAATCATTGCTTCCGATCAGGCACATTACACACATGAGCGGATTTCTGAAGTGCTCAAGTTGAAATTTGATAAGGTAGCCACCGATGAACAGGGACGAATTAATGTAAGAGCGCTGGAAGAGAAACTTGAAAGCGGTGATGTAGGCACAGTGGTCTGTACCATGGGAACAACTGGTTTAGGGGCTGTAGATCCACTGGATGAAGTTCTGAAGCTTCAGAAGAAATATAGCTTCAGGATTCATGCCGATGCGGCTTATGGTGGATATTTTAAATTATTAAACAACCTGGAAGAGGAAACTGAAAAGAAGTATTCAGTGATGAATCATGTGAACAGCATTGTCATTGACCCGCATAAGCAGGGCCTTCAGCCGTATGGATGTGGCTGTGTACTTTTCAAAGATCCGGAGGTGGCTAAATTCTACATTCACGATTCACCATATACCTATTTCACTTCCGATGACTTGCATCTGGGCGAAATTAGCCTGGAGTGTTCCCGGGCAGGTGCTTCCGCAGTTGGACTTTGGGCAACACATCAATTATTGCCTCCGGTAAAAGGAGGTCAGTTTGCCGCAGACTTGGAGAAGTCGAGAAACGCCGCATTGAAGCTTTATGAAAAACTTAAATCAAGTGACGATTTCCACACTATTGTCAAACCGGAAACAGACATTGTAGTCTGGTGTGTGAAAGGAGAAACAACAAACAAGATGTCCGAAGCAGCAAAGGTTTTTTTTAAAGAAGCTGAAAAAAATCACCTTTACTTGTCACTCTATAAATATCCTACTTCAAAATTTTCAGAACCTGATTTTAAAATCGATTCTGACTATTTGGTGTGTCTTCGCTCTTCCCTGATGAAACCTGAACATGAAGACTGGCTGGAAGAAATCTGGAAAAGAATGATGAAATCAATAGAGAATTAAGTTGATTCATCTATGTTTTTATCGGTTTGGTAAAAAAAACAGCTTCTACCCATAAGATAAGCTCGTTCATGATTAATTTCGATCCGTTAAAGAGTATCCTGATCTTGCTACGCAAAATATTACATATTGCTTTTGCCTGCATCCTGATCTTCACCACTACGGCTTCTATTTGGAGCCATTTGATTGAAGACCAGGACGACCCCATTGAACTTCGAACTGAGACAGATTCAGAAAAAGGAGAAAAGGAAGGCAAAAAGGGTCTGGAAGAATGGGACGATGATTTTGCCAGTGAAGTAGCCGACATCACCCCCTCTATCAATGGTGGTTTTCAAAAAACAGGATCGAGCTCTTTTTGTCCAACCGAAGGTGCTTCCTCCAAGCTATATATCCTCTATAGTCGATTAAAGTTAGACTGCTAGACTTTCCTCTGGGCCTACTGGCCTCTCCTACACTATTGATTTCTTAGTAGTCTACTAAATGTCTTTCCTGAAGGAATAGACCCATTTTATTTAATCGACATCAGAAAAATGAAAAATATTTTAGTCATCGGTGGCTTTACTCTGCTAATGAGCATTGTAGTAAGCTGCGGAACACATAAAGAGCATCAGGAAGCTCTAAAAGAATTACCTGTTACCAATCCAATCAGAAAGGATACATTAACAACACGCGTTTACGTATCTCAAATTCATTCCTCCAGGCATATCGAATTGCGTGCGCTGGAAAAAGGATATCTGGAAAAAATTTACGTTGATGAGGGCCAATTCGTAAAGAAAGGTCAGTTAATGTTTCAGATCATGCCTCGACTCTATCAGGCTGAGTTAGAACGAGCTGAAGCCGAGGCAAAATTCGCAGAAATTGAATACCAGAACACCAAAAAACTAGCCGATCAAAATGTGGTGGCTCCAAATGAACTGGCGCTTTCCAAAGCAAAGCTGGATAAAGCAAATGCTGAGCTTGCTCTGGCTCAGGTTCATCTTGATTTCACAAGGGTAAGAGCTCCCTTTGATGGCATTATGGATCACTTCCATGTAAGAGAAGGAAGCCTTGTTGAGGAAGGCGAGCTATTAACCACACTTTCAGACAATCATGAAATGTGGGTGTACTTTAATGTACCTGAAGCAGAATACCTGGATTACAAAAGCAAGGTCAGAGGCGACAGTATCATGGAAGTACAATTGAAGTTAGCGAACAACAAGATGTTCGAATACCATGGCATGGTCACGACCATCGAAGCAGACTTCAATAATGAAACCGGAAATATTGCATTTAGGGCTACTTTCCCTAATCCTAAAGGACTATTAAGACATGGTGAAACGGGGAATATCCTTGTCAAAAGACCATTAAAAAATGTCTTATTAATACCTCAAAAAGCCACTTTTGAGATTCTTGATCAAAAGTATGTTTTTGTGGTTGATGAAGATAATGTCGTTCGCTCCAGACACATCACAGTTGGAGCTGAGCTTCCACACCTGTATGAAGTCAAATCCGGTTTGAAAGAAACGGACAATGTGCTACTTGAAGGTTTACGAAAAGTGAGAGATGGAGAGAAAATCACCATCGACTTTCAAGAACCAGAGGATGTCATAAGCAAACTGGACCTTCACGCTGAGTAATCACCATCTAAACGAGTATTACAATGTTTCTAAGTAGAATAATACATAGACCCGTACTGGCTATAGTCATATCAATAGTGCTATTGTTTACGGGCTCACTGGCTATCAAGACACTTCCGATTTCCCAATTTCCTCAAATAGCACCCACGGTGGTCAATATATTCATTGCCTATCCGGGTTCTAACGCAGAGGTTTTAGTGAACTCCACACTGATTCCATTGGAGCAATCCATTAATGGTGTACAAGACATGCGCTACATCTCCTCAGATGCCACGAGTGCTGGTGAAGCCACCATCCGCGTCATTTTTGAGCCGGGAACAGATCCCAATGAAGCCGTTATCCGGGTAAAGACACGGGTAGATCAGGTGATGCCATTACTCCCTCCGCTTGTTCAGAGAGAAGGGGTTATCATCACGCCTATCCAGCCCAGTATGTTGATGTATGTCAACTTATATAGCAAGGATAAAGATGCTGATGAGAAATTCCTTTACAACTACGCAAATGTGAACATGGTCCCGGAAATCCAACGGATCAAAGGGATAGCACGTGCGCAGATTCTGGGAAGCCGGCAATATGCCATGAGGGTATGGCTAAAACCGGACCGCATGCGCGCATATAAAATATCAGCAGAAGAGGCTATGGAGGCCATGATGGAGCAAAGCCTGATAGCCAGACCAGGAAGACTCGGTAGAGCAGATGGCAAGGACTCGCAGGCACTGGAATATGTTTTAGTTTATCAGGATCGCTTTAACAAGCCCGAGCAATACGAGAGTATTATCGTAAAAGCCAATGAAGAAGGGGAAATCATTTACCTGGGTGATATTGCTGAAGTAGAGTTGGGAAGTGAATTCTTCGACATCTACTCTAATCTGGATGGCTATCCTGCAGCTTCCATCGTCTTGAAGCAGACGGTTGGTAGCAACGCGTCAGAGGTGATCGCTGAAGTAAAAGAAACATTGCTGGAAATGGAGCAAAACTTCCCTCCGGGGATGGATTATAAAATCAGCTATGATGTTTCCAACTTTTTGGATGCTTCCATTGAGCAAGTAACTCATACTTTACGAGATGCTTTCATTCTTGTCGCCCTGGTTGTATTTATATTTTTGGGTGATTGGAGATCCACTCTCATCCCCATTCTGGCAGTTCCGGTATCCTTGATCGGAGCTTTTTTCGTCCTCCAGATATTTGGATTATCCATCAACCTGATAACGCTCTTCGCACTGGTGCTTGCCATCGGTATTGTGGTGGATGATGCCATTGTTGTCGTAGAGGCTGTACATGCTAAAATGGAACAGAAAAATATTTCTCCATATAATGCAGTAAGAGAAGTGATGGGTGAAATTGGGGGAGCTATCATCGCTATCACACTGGTGATGGCATCTGTGTTCCTGCCA
Source organism: Ekhidna sp. (assembly GCF_965221965.1). GTDB lineage: Bacteria > Bacteroidota > Bacteroidia > Cytophagales > Cyclobacteriaceae > Ekhidna. Next base: position 633,045 of record NZ_OZ244926.1, on the reverse strand, counting down.
ATCACATTTATGCCGGGTCCGGTGGGTACCTTTTATCGTCAGTTTGGTATTACCATGGCAAGCTCAATAATACTTTCAGCACTAGTAGCGCTTACCCTGACACCTGTACTCTGCGCCATGATACTGAAAAACAACCATGGCAAACAAAAGAAGAAAAACATACTAGATCGATTACTCAATTCATTCAATAGTGGGTTTGAAAAAATAACCGGAAAGTATGTAAGCATCTTGAGGAAGATTGTTGATCGACGAATGATTACCTGGGGTATTCTGATTGCATTTGGAATTGGGATTTATTTTGAAAACACATCCCTTCCTTCCGGATTTATTCCGAACGAAGATCAGGGGACGATCTACGCCATCATTCAAACCCCGCCGGGAGCTACATTGGAACGCACGAATCAGGTTTCTCATGAGCTGCAGGAAATCGCTGAAGAGATCGAAGGAATTGAATCTGTATCAGCATTGGCCGGATACGAGATTATGACCGAAGGGCGAGGATCTAATGCTGGTACCTGTCTCATTAACTTGAAAAATTGGTCTGACCGTGAGCATTCGGTTCATGAGATCATGGAGGAGCTGGAGGAGAAAACCCATAATCTTGGTGCAATCGTTGAGTTTTTTGAACCACCAGCAGTTCCTGGATTTGGTACTTCCGGCGGTTTCTCTCTTCGTCTTCTTGATAAGACCAATGAAACCGATTATCAAGATTTTGACCGAATCAATAGCAATTTCATGGATGCACTTCGTGAAAGAGAAGAGCTGACCGGGTTGTTCACCTTCTTCGCAGCTAACTACCCGCAGTATGAGATGATCATTGACAATAAGATAGCCATGCAGAAAGGTGTGTCTATCGATAAAGCCATGGAAAATCTCAATATCCTGATTGGCAGTACCTATGAACAAGGATTTATCCGGTTCGGTCGATTTTTCAAAGTCTATGTTCAGGCACTGCCTGAATACCGTCGCTACCCATCTGATCTGGATGAGTTTTTTGTGAAAAATGAGCACGGTGAAATGGTTCCTTATTCTTCCTTCATGAAGTTAGTGAAAAGACAAGGACCCAATGAAATCACTCGATACAACCTATATAACTCATCCTCTATTCGCGGACTTCCTGCAAAAGGTTTCACGACAGGTGATGCTATTGAAGCTATCAGGGAAGTTGCTGCTAATACCCTTCCTCGTGGGTATGACATTGCATGGGAAGACTTATCCTATGACCAATCAAGAAGAGGGAATGAGGCTCTTTACATTTTTATCATCGTTTTGATTTTTGTGTACTTAGTCTTAGCAGCACAATACGAAAGCTTTCTACTTCCTCTTGCAGTACTCTTATCCTTACCAATTGGGATATTCGGCTCATTTGCATTGCTTAAAATGATGGGCCTTGCCAATGATGTATATGCTCAGGTTGGGCTCATTATGTTGGTTGGATTATTGGGGAAAAATGCGGTTCTAATCGTAGAATTTGCCGTTCAAAAGCACCATCAGGGTGCTACTGTATTGGAGGCGGCCATAGAAGGAGCAAAAGTACGTTTCAGGCCGATTCTAATGACCTCATTCGCTTTTATAGCAGGACTCATACCATTAGTCCTCTCTCATGGGGCAGGTGCTGTAGGTAACAAAACCATTGGGGGATCTGCTCTTGGGGGGATGCTACTTGGAACATTGATAGGAGTACTGGTAATCCCCGGTCTCTACTACATATTCGGAAAAATGATGGAAGGTAGAAAAATGATTCAGGATGAACATGATGAGTCCCTATCAGAAGAATATGTACACTCAATTGTTGAAGAAAATAAAAAGTGGGAAGAAGCAAAAAAAGCCAAATCCAATGAAAATCAAGATCAATAAAATACGACTTATGAAAACGAAGCATATGATCCATAGTCTATCAATTGTCTTGATAGCTATACTGCTGACTTCATGCATCCCGGAACTGAATGTTCGGAAAAAAAGCCAAAAAATGCCGGAGGAATATGCCCAAGCAAAAGATACCACGAACCTATCTAATGTCAGATGGCAGGAATATTTCGATGATGAAAATTTGATTGCTTTGATTGACACAGCTCTTGCTAATAATCAGGAGCTCAACATTTTCATGAGAGAGATGGAAATGCTAAAGAATGAGGTACAAATACGTAAGGGAGAATACCTTCCTTCCGTAGATGTAGGTATGGGTGCCGGATTGGATAAGCCGGGGGAGTTCACCCGTGCTGGAGCTGTCGAAAAAAATCTTCCTATTCACGAAGGAGATGAGTTTCCGGAACCCTTATCTGACTTTGGATTTGGTGCATATGCTAATTGGGAAGTAGATATATGGAAGAAGTTGCGAAATGCAAAGAAATCTGCATTGACGAGATATTTAGCTTCCGTTGAGGGGCGAAATTTTTTGGTGACAAATCTGATATCTGAGATTGCAAATGCCTATTATGAACTATTGGCGCTGGATAAACAGCTGGCCATCGTTCAGCAAAACATAGCTATCCAAAGCAATGCTTTGGAAATAGTGAAGGTGCAGAAGCAATCCGCAAGAGTGACAGAGCTAGCCGTCAAGCGTTTTGAAGCACAGCTTGCAGGTACAAAGAGTCTGGTTTTTGAAATCAGTCAGGACATCATTGAGGTAGAGAACGAAATCAATTTTTTGGTTGGGAGGTTTCCTCAGCGAGTTGTAAGGTCTTCCGGAGGCTTTGATACACTAATATCAGACAGTCTGCAAGTGGGTCTTCCATCCCAGCTTTTGGAAAACAGACCAGACATCAGACAGGCAGAGATGGAGTTAGCTGCTTCGAAGCTAGATGTTAAGGTGGCAAAAGCACGGTTTTATCCCCGCCTTGAGATCGGTGCGGGTATCGGCTATCAGGCATTTAATGCGAAATATCTGCTTGAGACTCCTGAATCGCTCATGTATGGAATCGGCGGTGAATTGATGGCACCATTAGTCAACCGAAACGCGATCAAGGCACTGTATCAGAATTCAAACGCCAGACAAATTCAAGCTGCAATTGAATATGAGCAAACGATACTAAATGCGTACGTGGAGGTTGCCAACCAGATATCCAACTTTCAAAACCTGAGACAGAGCTACAGATTTAAACTCCAGCAAGTCCAATACTTGAATGAGTCGATTGACATCTCTAATAATCTTTTCAGAAACGCTAGAGCTGATTACATAGAAGTATTGCTAACTCAGGAAGAGGCGCTTGAATCCGAATTTGAACTGGTTGAAACGAAGATGGCGCAACTACAGGCATCTGTAAATATTTATCGTGCCTTAGGTGGTGGATGGGAATAATATAATACTCATAGTATGACAAAAATTATTAGAAAAACATACCCGAAAGACTTTAGTCTTGGAATATTGGCAATCATTTTTGTGCTCGTATTTTTTCTGTCCGGCCAACTTTTTGAGAAAAGGCAGCCCGAATATGAAGGTTTTATAAATATCTATATGGCGGAATTCTTAGTGAGTTCCGCCGTAACCATCATGATCCTGATCCTATGGGAAGAAATCCTGTTTCCTGTCTCAATCAAGCCAGAAGATGGTGGTTTAGTCTTTAGAAATCATAAGCGAAAACTGGTCATACAGGCATTGATTTATCTATTGATACCAGCCATAGTGATTTTTCTGTTTCTCACTTATAATGTCAATGATTTTAGGTTTTTCATTTGGGCTGGTGTTGTCATCGTTTTACCCATTGCGGGAAAGCTTATTTCCGGCATCAATAACTACAATGATTTTTTAAAACTCACTCCAGACTTCATTGAATATAAAGACAATGAAATGGAGGGGCGGTTTAATGTTGCTGAAATACAGAAAATCAGGATTTTAAAAGACGATCACGATGAAATTAGACAGCTAGAGCTGGATCTACATTCATCTTCCCCGGTTACAATCAACATCTTCCAGATGGAGCTGGAAGATTTTTATGACTCAATCGAAGAGTATATCAACAAAAATTACAAGGATCTGCTAGGGTCTTAAAACCCTGGCATGAAATAGCTATGAGGAATTAACATAAAAAATTAAAAAAATAAGGCCATGAACAAATCAACGAAAATTCTATTTATGGTACTCGTGATTATTTTCATTATTGTCTATGTAGCCCATAGAAATACCACGACGTATCAGGTGGAGCCTGAATCCATTCCCAAGCTTACAAAACAGCAAGCGGAGAACCTGGACAAATACCGTGATCGGTTTGCGAGAAATGAATACCACCTGGAAAAAGCTCTTAAAGCAGTGAATGAGCTGAAATCCGCTCTCGACACAATGAAAGGAAACGTATATAAAGATGTTTCGATCAGACTCAAAATTCTGCATCATCGAAGTATTATACACCTTGAGGAAATCATTGAATCGTTAAAGACCTATGAGGAATACCCTAACCTGAGTCAGCAGGAACTTCTGGATGAAGCAATCAACGAGCTTAAAAAAATAGATCAAGAAATCATGGGTGACTCGCTCCGTCATCGGGATATTCAAAGTGCGTTCTATTTTACCCTTAACACGCTGGCAAAAGCCGAGGTGAATATCTCAGAGTCAGCTCTCAAGACCAGCCAAAATGAGTTGGCGATGCTAGCCTTAAAGCAAGCACAATTACATGTGAAAAATGCTTACCTAATGGACTATGCTAATCAGCAAAATGGTGCAGAAATAAAAAGCCTGGAAGCTGATATTTTCAAAGAGCTAGACAGCCTGATTGCAAGTGATTCTATTTCGGTAACTCTGGTGGATGCACGTTTGAATAAAATATCCAATGAATTGGACTCTCTAATTGGACTTATAAAGTCAAGAAATAATTAAAAACATTAAAAACTAAATATAAGGACGTCAAGAAAGGCTGATCCTTAAGATAGATCGGTCAATGTCTAAAACTAAACATCTAACACAATGAAAAAGCAACAAGTCGCCATTATCGTTATTGGAATATTTGCCCTTTTTGCAATATTCTATTTTTACAACCAGGAGCCTGAAATTGAACAGCATCCGACGCTTAGCGCGGCAGCCAAAATGCCGGATTATCACCTCAAAAATGTGGCTCACTATGAGGAAGAGGAGCGTCATGAAATGAGTGCATTCAGTTTGGAAAAAGCCATTGAATCAATCTGGAAGCTGGAGAAAGATGTGGATGATGAGAGCTTTCAAAAGCTCGAAGAATCCATTAGTCGTCTCGAAGAAGTGCACAGAAGCATTGTGAAAGACTCTATCAGCTCGATTGATTTGAGGTCAACTTTTGAATATGCGTTGAATAATCTGGCTCACGCCGAACTTGAGATAGCAGAGATGTACGCTGAAACGAATCAAATGGAAAAAGCCAACATTGCATTGAGATATGCGCAATTACACATAAAAAATGCGATGCTCTTTCACAGCCCATATTGGGGGAGTGATTCAGTACAATTGGCCATAGAGAAGCATGTCTTTGAAGAAATGGATAGCCTACTGGTTAATAAGGCTGTGTCGCCTGTTAATTTCACCATGACGGTAAATAAAATGATCAAGGAAGTGGATCAGATAATAGAAAAAGAATGAACTATTTAAGTAAATAAGAGGTCTATAACTTTTTCAAACCAATTCAGGCCTTATACTTGAAGTATGAAAAAGTTATTGTTAATTATCTCTTTGCTTATTATCGGATTCCAATCACAAGCACAGGATGACATTCATGGTGATTCAGAGTTCTGGTTTTTGCTTCTTAATCACTATAAAATCAATGAAAAATGGACGGTAGGGAATGAATTGCATATCCGTCGAACAGATTTTTTGAGCGACAATAAGCAGTTTATTCTTCGCCCTTTTGTGAATTTCACACCGGGAGAAAGTGTAATCTATTCGGTAGGATATTCCTATATAAAAACACATCCTTACGGAGAATATCCTTTACCAGGAACCTTACCAGAACATAATTTTTGGGAACAAGTTACGATCAATCAAACGCTTGGTAAGTCCACATTTTCACATAGATATAGAATGGAGCATAGGTATCAGGGAAATCTGATTGAAAGACCTCCCGGTGGAGCAGTAGAAATAGATGGTTATAACTTCAGTAACCGATTCAGATACAGACTAACCTGGAGAAAACCCCTCTCAGATAAGTATTTTATACATGTGTTTGATGAATTATGGGTATCCACTGATGGTAACTTCAGGCAGGCAACTTATAATCAAAACTGGATATATGCCGGGATAGGCAAAAATGTTGGGAATGGAAATATACAATTAGCGTACTTACATCAGCATGCAAGTGCAGATGAAATTGTTGAACGTCATCCTTCACTTCAAGTAACTTTTCAGTATGATTTTTAGAAAAGTCATCCCACCACTTCAAGTGGTAGGATGACTATATATTTTACTGCTTTTCTAAAGGCAACACCCATTGGTATTTATCCCATGAAAACACCAAACGCACTCCTAACGAATCAGGCTGTGCGTTAATGGTAAACTGTTCAGTATGTGTCGCATTCTGCATAGGGACTACAGTGGTGGCCACATCCATCGAATAATCCGGCTCAGTATAGCCCCAAAACCGAAGATCTGAGTTTAACCGAAGCTCCATTTCACCCTCGCCAGGAATCGCATAAATTACATATTTCCCCGCATCCATATCCGTATCTCCAAACCGGAAATCGTAATTGACGTCCAGGAAAGTCGGTTCATTTGCTCCTAATCTCCAGTATACACCATAAGGCTGCAAAGCTCCTTCCTCCGCTTCGCCAAAGATCATACGTTCTCGAACTGAGGGACGAGAATACTCTACTGATACCGTGTCACCATTGGCGGTCGCAGATGTCTGTCCCGGAGGACTCAATGTCCTGTTTCTATTGTTGAGATAAAAGAAGGCAGCAATGATCAACAGGATCAAAATGCCAAATCCGATTAATAATTTCTTTTTCATAATCTGTGTTTTAGATGTCGAGTTCTTCCTTATGCTTTTTCAGCACATCTATGATAAAGTTAATGTGATCTGTCATATCCACGGCCAGCATCTCTACCCCGGCAGCTATCTCGTCGCGCTCCACCTTGGCTGCAAAACTTTTTTGTTTGAGCTTCTTTTTTACTGATTTGGCTGAAAGTGTCTCTATGCCTTCCGGTCTTACCTGACAGCATGCCACGATGAACCCTGTTAATTCGTCACACGCCAACAGCGCTTTATCTAAAGTCGTCTCGTACGGTACATTCCACTTGGTATAGTGGGCAGAAATCGCATGAGCAATCTTCTCTTCTCCTTTTTCACACAGAAGTGCAACTATTCTATTTGGATGCTCCTCAGGGTACTTTTCATAGTCTGCATCATGCAGCATTCCGGTGATTGCCCACTCTTCCGGATCTTCTTTGAATTTTTCAGCATATGCTTCCATGACCAATTCGACAGTTCGTGCATGACGAAGCAGGCTGTCGCTTTCAGTCATGGAATGCAGTATCTCTTTTGCCTCTTCTCTGTTCATAACAGAAAAGATAGTAAGATCAAATCAATCACTCATCTCTAAGCATATCTGCAGGGTTGGTCTTAGCTGCTTTGATGGTTTGCCAGCTAATTGTCAGGAAACCAATAAGAAAAATCAATAGAACGCCGGGAAGTAGTTCCATCGGACCGATATCAATCCGCTTTTTAAATTCTCCAAGAATGTACTCCGTAAAAAAGAAATACGTGAATGGAATAGCTATTACCGCCGAAATGAAAAGCATAATCATAAAACTTCTCGATAAAATCATGATCAGGTTTTGCTCAGTTGCTCCCAGCACTTTTCTGATGCTTACTTCTTTGATTCTCGTTTCTGTAGTGAAAACAGCCATCCCCAATAACCCCATCGTTGATATTGTTATTGCCAATATTGCCAGAAAGGTGAATATCCTAAACATCACTTTGTAATGGGCATAGGAGGATTGGATTTGTTCATCCAGAAACTCCGCTGTAAATGGATGCACTTTCTCTACATCGGCCCATATTTTTTCCATTTTATCCATCAGACCTATGATATCTGTGGAGCTAACAACCATGTTGATATTATAAAGATCGTCTTTGCCTCCTGGTATCAACGCTGTGGGTTCCGGGTCGCTTGCCAGGTTCTGATACTGGTAGTTTTCGATCACTCCGGTAATCTGAACAGGCAGATCATCTTCATTTCTTCTCTGTAGATACAGTATTTCTCCCAATGCTTCCTCTGGCTTGTTAAATCCAAAACGTTCACTTAGCGATCGGTCTATGATGATGAATTTAGGGTCCTCCTCCCCTTCCTTCATATCATAAGGGAACGTTCCGCCTGCCAAGAATTTCATACCATGCACACCCGGGTAGTTTTTATCTACCCGATTAAAGTAAATGGAGACCGAATCCATCGGGTCTTTATACTTCAACTCATCTCCCCATATCTCACCAGTACTCGGGATCATTCCAGAACGAGACATCTCTTTTATCTCCGGTAGTTTGGCGAGCTCATTCATCAATAACTCAGAATCATTCCTAAACAACTCCATATTCAAGATATTCTCGGTATTAAAGCCAAGATCATAATTGATAGAGAAATTGTATTGCCTGTAGGTAATTGTAGCTCCTATGATCAAAGCCATGGAAATAGCGAACTGAAATACAATAAGAACTTTACGCAAATTGACTCCTTTGAACATTTTCAGTTTTGTTGCATCTGTCAGGATGGATATTGCCTTCAACTTTGAAAGCACAACAGAAGGAAGAATTCCTGAGACAAAACCTATCACGATTGCAAACCCGATGAAATACACCAGGTTCATCCAGGTAAACTCCATTCCGATGTTTTCCTCATCCAATACAGAAGCGACAAACTCAGGTTTGATCATTTGATACAGTCCCACTGCGATTACCAGCGAAAAGATGGCAATAAGGATGGCTTCAAAAACAAACTGAGCTAACACCTGTGATCTGGACGCCCCCACGACCTTTCGGATTCCCACTTCTTTAGCTCGTCTTAATGCTCTTGCGATTGACAGGTTAGTATAGTTGAAACAGGCTGATAAAATGATGATCAAAGTGAGACCTAGAAGCTGATAAATACTTTCCCAGTTGATACTCGGCCCGATTTGATTGGAGAGATCTCTGCCCGGAACAATATCCATCAGGCTTTCCAGCTCATGGGTAATCGTGAATCTATCCGTTTTTTCATTCTCCTCAGAAGCAATTTCTATCAGGCTGGCATTGATCTGCTGAGGAGTGGTCCCTTCGTCAAGAAGGACATAAACATAGTTCATCCAGATGCTCCTCCAGGTAAAAAAGGATGAGTTTTCATCATCCCGATGATCATTTGCTATGGTAGAAAAAGATGCGAGTGCCTCAAATTGAATATGGGAGTTTTGAGGCACTTCTTTTATTATGCCAGTGACCGTGTAGCTTTCTTCACCGGCCGAGACGACTTGACCCACAGGGTCCTCATCTTTAAAAAGTTTCTCGGCAGCTTTTTCAGTTAAGATGATTGAATTGGGATCAACCAAAGCTGTGGAAGGGTCACCGGATTGCAGATCAAAGGAAAAAACATCAAAAAATTCTGGAGTTGAATAATGACCCCTTACATTAATAATGTTTTCACCTTTGGCGATATCAGCACTGAAATTACGTCGCATAATGAGTACTTTTTCAAAGCCTGTGTACTCCTCCTTTAATTTTTCCCCGATGAACACTGAGGTAGACGCTAAATCGAAAGGGTCATCATTCGATACACTTTGATAGGTCGATGTTACCCTGTAGATCCGATCTTTCTTTTCATGAAATTCGTCAAAGGTCAGCGTCTCTCCGATGTAAGTGATCATGAGTAGTCCCACTGACATAGATACTGCCAGTCCTATAATATTAATTGAAGAAAAAAGTTTGTTTCTAGCTATGCTTCGCACACTTGTTTTGAAGTAATTAGCCATCAGGTTAAAAAAAGTCATTTGTCCTATTATTTTGGGTTTTTGAATCGTGTACAGTCTGCAGAATTTGAGCACATCCAGAAAGAAGATAAGGTTGGCCCTTCTCCTGCTTTTTTCAAGGTTTCTGAAATAATATTCATGAAGATCACCTTGAAGATCCTCGAGAAGATCCTTCCGACAGTAGAATTCAATGATTCTATCCATCCATCGGGGTGGCCCTTTAAGCTCGTTGTTCATTTGATCCCTTGAAAAACGAGTTCTGGAATTTTACCCCAAAGTTGATCCCGCTGTTCTTTTGCTTTCATCAGCGCTACCTTGCCAGTATGTGAAACTGTGAAAAATCGCTTCCTACGCCCCCCTCTTTCTTTCGTAGGCTCTCCTAACTCAGAAGTAATTAGTCCTTTATCTTCCAGCCGTTTGAGTACGGCATGCACCACACCAAGTTTTGTTTTTCTTCCCGTTACATCCGCTATTTCATCTACGATATTTACACTATATGCTTCCGACATTAGCGAGGCAATTGTCAATAATACGATTTCCTCAAACTCACCTAGATTGGTCCCTTTCATTCGTTAGAATTTTATTAATTCACTAAATGTATAAAAAATAAATACGCGATGAAGAAATAGAAGGTTATATTTTTTCATGTTTTGTATGAAAAAAATAACTCACAATTCAACAAGAAGAAATGACAATCCAACTGAAGATCGTACAGGTCAACTAATTCGATAGACATTAAGAGACAAATACTCGTGTCATTTGTATCAAGAAACCGAAAAGCACACGATTATGAAAAAGTACATTGCTATCTTCTCTTTAATGTTGTTGGGTACTGCAGTTAATGCCCAGGAATTTGAAACACCTGAAAGAGGTGCTAAAATCTATGCAAAGGAATACACCATTTCAGTAGATGCTGAAGGTGAAACTACTTTCGACCTATGGCTAATACGATCAAGGTTTGCCAAAAGAGCTACCTTTTTGACTCCCAAGTTGATTTCAAGTTCAAATTTGTCGTTTGAAATCACACAAGATGAGAATAACAAAGATCATTATACCGTGAAAGTATCTGCCAAAGATGTTGAAACGGGCCAGTATTCAACCACTGTATCAGCCAGGAGTACCGGCACTCAAAAAGTGGTTGGAACAACACTTTCCTTCAATGTTACGCCTTCAAAAGCCGTAGCATCGAAAGATGGAGAGTAAATTAGCCCTATGAAATATCGGTTTAGGTTCATTATCGCTCTCTTTGTTTTCCTCTTTTTTAAGGTAACAAGAGACGACTCAAGGAGTGAGATGCTCCACTGGGATCAAGGAACATGGATCTCACTAGCCTATACTGTTATTGTAATCCTTGCGCTATGGGAAATAGTTGCCCGCTACATACATGCGGCAAGCAACAAAACCAGCATAAACTCGAATAAAGGATTGTATATCCTTTCCACAAAGGCAACACTTCTCGTGTTGCCTTTGGTGTTTTTATTTGCATTCATTTATGACAATATCCTTGAATACATAAGCTGTTGCCCGGAACACTATTATGGAAGTTTTCTAATTAATACCGCCCAGGGTTTTGTTATTTCTCTTTTAATCATCGCATATGAAATCATTAATCTCTACGTAAGGAATGCGATAAGGTCGGCACGTGAAAAAGAGCAAATTCAGAAAGAACTAGCAGCGGCTAAACTGGAAAGTTTGAAAAATCAAGTCAACCCTCATTTTCTTTTTAATAGCTTCAGTGTTCTCACTTCGCTTGTTGAGGAAGATTCAAAGGCTGCCATAAAATTCATCTCGAAGCTCTCTGACATGTATCGCTATATTCTGGAAAATGATGAAAAAACAGTAGTCACTTTAGAAGAAGAATTAGCCTTTATTGACAGCTATCTATTTCTACTCTCCATGCGTCATCGCTCAGCTATTGTGGTGCACAAACATCTGGATTTATCTGCGAAAGACATTTTAATTCCCCCTATGTCCTTACAAATGCTGATTGAAAACGCAGTGAAGCACAATGCCTTTTCTGTTGACGATCCTCTTCATATTACTGTGAAAAATGATGGCGAAAAAGCAATTATTGTAGAGAATGAAAAGAGGAAGAAAGAGTATCTTACCAGCAGCACCCAGATTGGTTTAAAAAATCTTTCCAAAAGATTGATTTTATCTGCGGGTAAAGCTTTGGAAATCTTAGATAATGACCAGACTTTTCAAGTAAGATTACCACTTGCACGGGCATGAATGCGATCATCATAGAAGACGAAGAGCTCTCGGCCAATAGACTTGAAAAATTAGTAAAAGAACACACGAGCATCAGTGTGAAAGGAATTTCTTATTCTGTAAAATCTGCCTTGCAATGGTTAAAGGAAAATGAAACTCCTGATCTCTTATTTCTGGATATCCAACTCGGAGATGGTACCGGATTTGATATTCTAAATGAATTGACCTCATTCCCCAAAGTCATTTTTACTACAGCATTCGATAAATACGTGTTGGACGCTTTTAAGTACAATAGCGTTGATTACTTACTAAAGCCGGTAAAATCTGAAGATTTGGTGGCTGCTGTTGAAAAACTAAAAAAGGTGCAAGGACAGAGTGATATAAATCACATGGTGGATTCCCTTCGAGCCCATTTAAAAACCGGATTCAAGAAAAAATTCCTTATTAAAATTGGTCATAAATTCCAGTCTATCGGTGTAGAAGAGGTAGCCTATTTCTATAGCGAATCAAGTACTTCCTATTTAAAAACACTGAACGGAGATAGTCTTATTACCGACCACTCTTTAGATGTATTGCAAACCATTCTAAATCCGGAAGACTTCTTTCGAATCAACAGACAGATGATCGTTTGCGACAAGCATATTACATCGATTGATTCTTATTTCAACAATAGGTTAATGCTAAAACTAAAGCCCGAATTTGATGACCATGTAATCGTGAGTCGGGAGAAGGTAAAGGCATTTAAAGAGTGGCTGGACAGGTAAAAATTAGTATTAGCCATCTTCCTGAATTGATTTAAGAAATCAAAAACAACTCAGATGACTTTTTAGCTGGTTCGGATTCATCTATAGCTATTTCGGTAAAAATCAGTAGAACATATGTATAGACATTGGTTTTACATCATGATTCAACAAAAAAATTAAATCATGAAAAATTTAACACAAGAACCAAAACTATTTAAAGGACTAAAGCTAGTGTTTGGCGTAGCAGCATTTGCTTTAGTATTACTTAACACAAGCTGCGGAGATGATGATGGTGCAGAAGTTTCTGCTGATAGCATCGTTGAAATAGCTGCAGAGACAGATAATTTATCGTCACTTGTAGCTGCTCTTAACAGATTCCCTGATTTAGTGAATACGCTTTCTGATGAAAATGGATCATTTACAGTATTTGCCCCAACCAATGCTTCTTTCAATGCTTTGCTAGAAGCTACAGGTCAGGCAAGTCTGGATGAAATTCCTGATGCTGTCTTAAGAAGAGTATTGGAGTATCATGTTGTGAGCGGGGCTGAACTAGTTTCATCTTCTCTTACCGATGGTGCAACAGCTACTACAGTACTAGGTGAGGATGTCACTGTAGGAGTGGATGGTGCGAATGTCACGATAAATAGTGTTGCAGTTGCATCTGCTGACGTAGAAGCATCAAATGGAATCGTACATATCCTTGACGGCATACTTGTACCATCATTGGAGGCAAGTATCTTAAACACTGTAGTCGAACCTGCTTATTTCAATAAAGATTTTACCATTCTTACGGAAGCTGTAGTGACAGCTGGTTTGCTGAATACGTTAATTGATTCTGATGCAAATTTCACAGTTTTTGCACCAACTAATGATGCGTTTGAAGCAGCCGGAATTACTTCTCTCGACGGATTAACTGCGAACGATTTGACACCAATCTTACAATATCATGTTTTGAATTCAGAGGTAAAACAAGCGGATCTACCAGCTACAGGTAGCGCAGTAACAACCTTGAATGGTGATTTCTATCTTAGTATCAACAGCGATGGTGTATTTATTAACGGATTGACTGAAGTAACGGCCACTGACATTGACCAAGATAATGGCGTAGTTCACGTAATCGATCGCACATTGATTCCAGCGGACCAAGATATTGTAGAAATAGCTGTTGCAGCTTCGGAGGCTTCAGAAGCTGAGTTTAGTCAACTGGTCGCTGCACTTACTGCAGTAGAGAACGATGAAATGGCCGCAGATTTAATTACTGTATTAAAAGGTGACGGACCATTCACGGTGTTTGCACCAACTGATGCGGCATTCCAGGCACTATATGATAAAGTACCTGATAGCGATGACGATGGTGATAACGATATCACTGACCTTGTAGCTGCAGCTGGTGGGTTAGATGTAATCGCAACTGTGCTCCAGTATCATGTATATTCCGGAAGAGTTTTCTCTGCAGACATTCCAAATATTCTTGATGGGAATGCTTCAGCTGAAATCACTGCTGTAGCAGGTGGATCATGGACGCTCAATAGTGACTTAACCATCACTGATACAGATGGAGCTCTATCGTTAGGAACTTCAAATGCAGCAATTGTTGGAACAGACATTCTGGCAACAAATGGTGTAATTCATACCATAGATCAGGTTATTCTTCCATAGAGTAATTTTATTCAAAAAATAACCCTGTCCCCTTCCATAGGGCAGGGTTTATATTATTCGATCAAAGATGTTCTCCACTAAATACAGGTATATCTATATCACTCTCTTAGGAGCTTATTCCTTTTTGAACATCAAGTTCACTGAAGGGGATAAAGCCTTATCAACCAATCTGAGTGATCTCACCTTATTTTTTGTGATCATCTCGCTCACAATTTCTGTGTGGGAGTGCAATCATTTGATCGAAAGAACTCGGGTAAGGGTTGAAAAAATAACTTCCCGACTGATCTATCAATTTCTTATCAGCATAGGAGTAGTTATCATTCTTTCTATTATCACCTCCTACGCAATAGGAATCATAACTATACAAGAGGCTTTGTTGCCAGGCTTCAAGCAAGCATTAGGATTTGCCTTTAGGATTAACCTATTCCTTCATTGCATCAATGCCATTTATCAATACAATAAAGAACTAAACAATACTCAGCTAGAAGCCGAACGTTTGAAAAAGCAGTCAACTGAAGCACAACTGGAAACACTACGCAACCAGGTAAACCCACATTTCTTATTCAATAGCTTAAATATCCTGACTTCAATAATCGAAGAGGATACGAAAACAGCGGTAAAGTATGTCAGTGAGCTTTCAAAAGTTTACCGCTATCTGCTTAAGAACGAACAAGAAAATCTGGTTCAACTCGAAGAAGAGCTTGACTTTATTGAATCATATGTTTTTCTACTAAAACTACGTTTTCATGAGAATCTTGTAATAGACATCATTACTGATGAAAACACGAAACAAAGCATACCTCCATTTACCCTGCAATTATTGATTGAGAATGCAATCAAACACAATGAAGTCTCGAGTTATCACAAGCTAAAAATTTCCATTCACCAACAAAATGATCATTTGATAGTTGAAAACAATACAAGAGCCAGAACTGATAATTCAAAACGTTCGGGAATTGGACTAAGTAATATTACCAACAGGTATCAGTTGCTTACTTCCAGCAAACCTGAAATCTCAAATGAGACTGAAAAGTTTATAGTAAGGCTACCAGTTATAGATGCTATCACCTATGAAGACAATCATAATCGAAGATGAAAAGCTAGCAGCAAAACGTCTTGAGCGATTGATCTCAAGCAATCACCCGAAATACAGGGTTTTACGATCACTTGATACAGTAAGAGATAGTATTCAATATCTATCTGTCAATCAAAATAACATCGATCTGATTTTCTGTGATATTCATCTGGCAGATGGAAATAGTTTTGAAATTTTTGACAAGATAAAATGCGAAGTACCCATCATATTCACCACCGCATATGATCAATATACACTGGAAGCGTTCGAATTAAATAGTCAACATTATTTACTGAAACCGATTAACGAGGAAGATCTAGCAAAGGCACTTTCAAAGTTTGAAAAAAACAGATCTGATCAAAGACTGAAAAATATACTCGATCGATTTGAGCCTCAGAAAACCAGACGATTCTTACTTAAATCAGGTCAAGGGCTCATTCCAAAAAAAGAATCTGAACTTGCCATGTTTTATACCCGAAACAAAGTGGTGCATGCGGCAGATATGCACGAGGGTAAGGTTTACATGACAGATTTTACTCTCGAGCAACTAGAGAATGAATTGCTATCTCATCAATCATTTTTTAGAATTAATAGAAAGCATATTGTAAACAAAGAAGCAATCAAGGCGTTGAGGCCTCATAAAAATCAACGATTATCATTATCGTTAGCAATACCAAGTTCGGAGGAACTAATTTTAAGTAGAGAAAAAGTCAATCCTTTCAAAGAATGGTTCGTCGCATAGCAATCAGTTTTTTAATCCTAACCACCTCCATTACCCTTTTTGCACAAACACCTTCATCCTATGATTCATTGAAAAGCAGAATCATGATGTTGGAAGCAGATGTAAATGAAATCAACTTTAACCTTGAACAATCGCAGAGGAAATTTCAAAGTGGTATCCTAATCGCAACCCTCGGGTATACAACTACGATTGCAGGAGGTCTCATGCTTGGGAGAGAAAATGATGAAGTCGGTCAGGCTTTGCTTGTGGCAGGTGGTATTACAGGTGTCATAGGAACCTATAAAATGGTAAATGCCTTTCGGTTTTTAACGGGCAGAAAAAAGGGAAAACCAAAGACGAATTATTGATCCAGCCACTGCTTAAATGCGGTAGCCTTTTCGCTGCTCACAATTATTTGCTCCTCATCAAAATGTTCAAGCTCTACCAAAAGTTTCCCTTTAAAATACTTATGAACAGCAGTGATGTAATTGGCATTTAGAACGAATTGTCGATTGGCCCTACAGAAATTTTGAGGGTCTAGTTGCTGTGTTAACTCATCGAGTGTGAAATCTGACAAATAGGATTTTTCATTCCTAGTGAAGATATGCACCACTCCATGTTTGGTATAAAAACACACAATATCCTCAGATCGAATAGCCATCATCTTATCCCCTTGTTTAACCAAAAAACGAGACTTATACTTCGCTTCAGTAAGGTTGATTTGACTCAGCAATGCAGCCATATCCAGACCATTCTGGCTAAAACTACTTTGTAGGTTTTTATATTTCGCTAAGGACTTTTCCAGGTCTTCCTTTTTTATTGGCTTTAGTAGATAATCAATGCTATTTACCTTAAAGGCTTTAAGTAAATACTCATCAAACGCAGTAGTAAATATGACTGGGCATGAGACTTCTGTCTCATCAAAGATCTGGAAACTGATTCCATCACTGATCTGGATATCCATCAACGCTAAGTCGGGCTGTTCATGATTTTCAAGCCATTTCACAGTGTCCTCTACACTGTCCAATACCTCCACAATTTCAATCTTAGGATCGATCTCCAAAAGGATCTTCTCCAATCTGCGGAAGGCAGGCGCTTCGTCTTCTATGATCAATACTTTCATGCCAGCTGTAAATCTTTTTCTTCCAACAAGTCGATCAAAGGAACGGCCACCATGTAGTTGCTGGCACTTGTAATCACATCAATTTTCCGGTTACCCAAAATGCTATATCGCTTACGAATATTCTCCAATCCGGTCTTTGTTGACTTTTCTAATGATCCTTTTGGCTGAAGATTGTTTTTCACTACCACTGACTTACCATTATCAATGTAAATGTCGATATGAAGTGGTTTTGCCTTTGATACCACATTGTGCTTGATCGCATTCTCCACCAGCATCTGAAGCGTCAAAGGAGGAATTGTCAATCCCAGATACTTTTTATCCATATTGAAATGGAAACTCAAATTATCCGGATACCTCATTCGCAATAAAAAAAGGTAAGATTCTACAAAATACAACTCCTCCTTTAGGCTAACCAATTCCCGATCTTTGTTTTGAAGAATATATCGGTAAACCTCTGAAAGCTTTTCTGCAAAGGCCACCGCAGCATCTGCATTCTCAGGAATGATTGAGGTGAGCGTATTCAGGCTATTGAAAAGAAAGTGCGGACTCATTTGATTCTGTAAAACCTCATACTGAGTTCGTATTTGCTGGTTTTTCAATTGTTCATACAATCGAAATTGATCCTTCCACTTTTCGAAGAAATAAAAAACCTCATAGGAAAGAGAGACCACTGCTGCTATGACGAAATTGAAAGGGATATACCTCAGATGCTCCTGCAGCGTCATGACCTCTTTCCATGAAACAACATCAAAGATCAGTTTCAATGGAATCCCTCCTATCGACATCCAAATAATCATACTCAAGCCTGTGAGTGATATTCGTCTCTTTGTATTACTGATTTCAGGGAACTTTCTCCTGAAAAAATAAATAATTGCCCAGGCGCCATTCCAATAGACGGCTGTAAAGCACAGCGAAACGAAATAGTGGAACCATAGCGGCTCATCAGCCATGTGATCATCACCATCATTTGAAGTAGCCAGAACGGCTACTAAAAAAATGCCTATCCAACGAACATGTACTTCTTTCAGCTTTCCCATTATCGTGAATAAAGATAGTGAACACCACCCAGCAAAATAGTACTTGATCGAACCGGGGATTTCAGGGTGTGAAATGGAAATAAATGGAACTGAAACCAGATCTAAATCCTGTCAATTAATGAATCACAGTTCAGGCGTAGATTCTCCGGTTTGAACCTTCTAATATCCCATATCGCTTCAAAAATCGTTTCCGCACCCTTCCTGCACTCGTAGGTTAGCATCAAAATCAACACTCAAAAAACAATGAAGAATTCAAAAGCTATCATTATAACTATTCTAGGAATCCTGACATCCATTGTCAGTCTTGCCCAGGATCAAACGGTCAAAGGAATCATTTTAGACGCACAGGCTGAGTACCCGCTGATCGGGGCTACAATCCAACTTGTGGGATCTGACCCAGTGCAAGGTTCCGTCGCTGATGTAGATGGAAAATTTCGAATTGAAAATGTGCCTGTCGGTAGGCAAACCTTTGCAGTCACCTATCTCGGATACAAAAGCATTAAGCTACCTAATGTCCTGGTAACATCAGGAAAGGAAGTCGTACTTCGGGTCCTGTTGGAAGAATCAGTTGAAAAATTGGAAGAGGTGGTGGTCACAGCCGATGCAGACAAAGACCTTCCTATTAATGATTTGGCAAAAGTCAGTGCCAGAACCTTTAGCCTGGAAGAAGTAACCCGTTTCTCAGGAGGGAGAAATGATGTCGCTAAACTCGCCACATCATTCGCTGGGGTAAATGCGACCAACGATGCACGAAATGACATTGTAGTAAGAGGTAACTCACCTGTCGGTTTGCTTTGGCGGATAGAAGGAATTCCAATTGCGACAACCAATCATTTTGCGACCCAGGGGACCACAGGAGGTCCTGTCAATGCCCTAAACACCAACTTGCTTCGTACGTCTGATTTCCTTACCGGAGCATTTCCTGCTGAATATGGGAATGCCAATGCAGCGGTCTTCGATGTGTTTTTCAGAAATGGAAACACCGATAAGTTTGAATTCACAGGCCAGATGTCTGCATTCAGTGGGTTGGAGTTTATGGCTGAGGGACCCATCAGTAAAAAGAACAATTCATCATTCATTGCATCCTACCGGTATGGAATCGCCAGTCTGGCTGCCACAGGAACCTCAGCCACTCCGTATTATCAGGATCTGTCGTTTAAAGTGAACCTTGGCAATACTAAAATTGGAAGGTTTGAGCTATTTGGACTTGGCGGGAAGAGTAACATAGATTTCCTGGGTGATGAAATTGATGAAACAGATCTTTTCGCCGATCCATCTCAGGATGCATTTGTAGAAAACGAATTGGGTCTCATGGGGCTTGGGCACACACTTAGACTATCTCAGAATACCTATTTGAAGACTTCTTTGGGCGCTTCGACCAACTTCAATGAATACATTCAGGATAACCGCATGCTTGATGCAAATAATGAGCTCATTGGTAAATACCGAGCAACCAATCTTCAAAACAGAGAAAACAGATACACTATCACTTCCACACTCAATACAAAGTTCAATTCCCAATGGAGTATGAGGGCAGGTTTCTTAAACGAACTATACGACCTCAATTTTTTCATTGAAGATAGGGACGATCGTGCGACAATTCCTGACAATAATAACGATGGTGTACCAGACTACTTTCTAACCTTCAGAGATGTAGACGAGCAATTCAACTTGCTTCAGACATATGCCCAGGCGGAGTACAAATTCACCGATGACATATCGACCACATTTGGTGTGCATACCCAGTATCACGAATTTATGAATGACTTCATCCTCGAGCCAAGAGCAGCCGTCAGTTGGCAAAGCAGCTCCGTACAGCGTTGGAGCCTCGCTTACGGATTACATGGTCAGGCAGTTCCTTCTCCCATCCTTTTCCTTCAGGAGGAGACTTCACCAGGTATTACCGAACGAACCAATGAAGATCTGAACTTCATGAAAGCGCATCACTTTGTGCTGGCAATGGACCGTAACCTGGGAACCAACTGGAGATTAAAAACAGAAGTGTACTATCAAAGCCTTTATGATGTACCGGTGGAGCCTACACCATCCAGCTACTCAGTGTTGAATGAAGGAAATGACTTCATTTTCGAAGAGAAAGGCTCACTAGTGAATGAGGGTACGGGATCCAACTATGGGATAGAAACCACGCTGGAAAAATTCTTTAGCAACAACTACTACATGCTACTTACCGCCTCGCTATTTGATTCACAATATGAAGGAAGTGACGGAGTGGAAAGAAGTACCGCATTTAACAACAACTATGTGTTGAATGTACTCTTCGGTAAAGAGTGGAAGTTTGGGCCAAATGGTAGAAATGCATGGACTTTTGATACAAAAATGACTACTTCCGGTGGCCGTCCATACACTCCTATTGACCTCCAAGCGACCAGGGATAATGCCGGTCGCGAAATTCGAATGGAAGAGATTGCTTACAGTGAGAACTATGGTGAATATTTCCGTTGGGATGTAAAGCTGGGTGTGCGCATGAACCGTCCGAAAGTGTCTCATCAGTTCTTTGTTGACTTCCAAAATGTCACGAATAGGAAGAATGAATTTGTCAGAAGATACAATTCTGTGACCGACCAGATTAACGTGGTAGAGCAGATCGGTTTCTTCCCTGATGTAATGTACCGCATTCAATTTTAGTCGACATGGAAATACTCACTAGATCAAAACAAGATCTTAACGTGCTGATACTAAAAAGTAATGTCAGTACACCTGATGATGTCCGAAAGGTAGACCGTGCATTTAGTCAGCTCCATTGCATAAAAAGATGGACGGTAGATCTTGATGATTGGGAGCATGTTTTGAAGGTAGAGTCCTATGTGCTCTCCTGTGAAAATATTGCAGTAATTCTGGAAAAAGTCGGATTTGAATGCTCAGAACTAGATCACTAAAACAAAAAGTGGAATAAATGATTTATTAAGACGAGTAGTAGTAATAGTTTGGTGAATAGGGAGTCTTGCTTTTGCAAGGCTCTTTATCTTTAACCCCTATGGATCAGAAGCAATATGATTATGCCATCATTGGTGCCGGGGCAGCAGGAATGCAGCTGGCACTCAAAATGATCCGCGATCCTTTTTTCAAAGAAAAATCCATTTTAATTCTGGATAAAGATGAAAAGAGCACCAATGATCGAACCTGGTGCTTTTGGGAAAAAGGTGAAACCAATTGGGACACACTAGCAACCAAAACCTGGCCAAAGGGGTTATTCATCAACAACGTAGAAACCATTGATTTTGACCTGAGTCCTTACCGGTACAAGATGGTGCGTTCGGCTGACTTCTATCGTTCTGCTAAAGATGAGTTAGCGACGGCATCAAATATCACATGGGGTAAAGATGAAGTAGTCAATATCGAGGGTCAGAAAATTGTGGGCTCTAAAGACAATTATTCAGCTACACATATTTTTGATAGCCGCATCCCGCAAGAGTTTCATGATCGACAGGACAATTACCACTCATTGATCCAGCATTTTAAAGGCTGGTTTATCAAAACAAAAAAACCCGTTTTTGATCCGGACACCTTCACCATGATGGATTACCGACTGAAGTGGAATGAAAGCACCAGCTTCACCTACGTCCTCCCCATTTCAGAAACGGAAGCACTGGTAGAGTTTACCCTTTTCAACGACCAACTGTTGATGGTAGGTGAGTATGATCAATACCTGGAAAAATACCTTAAAACCTACTTAAACCTATTTGATTACAAAATAACGGAAGTGGAGCAAGGCATGATCCCTATGTCAGACTACCCTTTTCACAAACATCACTCAAAGTACATCACGAAAATTGGCACAGCCGGAGGCTGGGTGAGACCGTCCTCGGGTTATTCATTCAAAAATGCCGATCGATACTCCACCATGATGGTGAAAAATATCAAAAAAGGCAAACGGCCTGAAAAAGGTATTGCCACATCACGTTTCAGAATGTATGACTCCATATTCCTGAATGTGCTATCCGCCAGAAATGACCTGGGAGAAGAAATCTTCACACGTCTTTATACCAAACCAGACATTCAATCCGTATTCCGGTTTTTGGATGAAGAAAGCAGTTTATCAGAAGATATTAAGGTCATGTTTTCACTGAATAAACCTCAGTTCTGGAAGGCCTTCTTTGCTACGTTTTTTAAATGATGCCTCCCCCTCTGGAGGGGGTAAGGGGGAGGAAATCAAATCCTACACCTCACTCCTATCCGGTAAAGCATGGCATTATCTATCGACGGGAAAAATACATTTTCTTTCCCCTCCCGGAGCTGCACATCAGCAAACACCGTTCTGGTCATGTTGACATAAGCTTCAAAATAGTCTGAAATACTGTACTCGTACCTAAGCCCTGCCAGAATCAAAAACATCCGTAATCGATCAGCAAATATCTCATCATTGATCAGCACACCATTTTGAATATTTGAATTAAATCCATCGCCCTCTGCATAAAGCTGAAGCCTGTTTTTCTCGTTGAAATAATACTTCAAGCTAGAAGATGGTGCCCCGATGGTGTACGACCATTTCTCATGAAATTTTCTATAATAACTAAAAAATGGAATAGGACCGGGAAACCGAGTAGTCGTCACATAATAAATCCCTGCAATGATTCGATTTGGCTTTTTCACCTCCTCCTTATCCATTTTGTTCTTTACAAACACCAAAAGACCGGAAACCAGAAAGTCTTTTCGAATAAGTCTCCCTTCAAGATTGCTGGTAAATGAGGGAGCGATTTGAGCCCCAATATACCAGTCATTCTTAAGCTCGTGGATGTAGGAAAATGCCAGGTCCAAAGACTTGAAATTCTCCGTTTCACTTTTGTTGAACGAGTCCTGATCTTCTTTATAGTTAAACTGAATATTGCTGAAGTCAAGTCCTGCAAAGAAGTACCCCTGATCTTTGATCTTAAATGGAATATTGAATAGTGCTCGCTGACGTTGATATTCGAAATTAGCATCCTTCCCAGGCAGATAAGTGTACTCCAGTTTGGCCAAATCCAGGTATTGGGACTGACCAAAATGAAACACCAAAAGGCTAAGTATAGAAAATAGCTTTCGCATCGAATCTGCCAAGATCGGAAAATTTCTTTCCTCGCAAACGAAGATTTTTTTTATTTCGACAAAAGTCAGTGACATAGGGCTGTCACTCCAACTCATTTCTTTGAGTCATGTTCAACTCTAAATCAAAAAAATCATGACAACAAAAGAGGTAGCAACTGAAATGGTCGCGCTTTGCAGAGAAGGAAAGTGGGAGGAATGCATTAAAAAATTCTATTCACCTGACATCAAAAGCATTGAGCCAGATGGATCCACATGGGGGACTGTTCAGGGACTGGAAGCCATCGCTAAAAAAGGACAAGAGTGGCAGGAAATGGTGGCTGAATTTCACTCCGGTGAAATCTCCGACCCAATTGTGGCTGAGAATTTCTTCTCGATCACGATGAAATCAAAAGTAACCATGAAAGGGATGGATCAACCCATCAACATGGATGAAGTCTGTGTGTATGAGGTGAACGATGGTAAGGTAGTAAAGGAGCAATTCTTCTACACGCCCCTTCCAGAGTTTGCTTAATCTAGGCTCAAAAGAATCATAAGACTTAAACCGTCAGGAATGGCGGTTTTTGTTTTACTGACCTTATTTTTGATTTCAATGAATCCTGAAACCCAATCCACCTTCTCCTCCTACCCTCCTCAGGCGAGGGAAAAAGTTGCACATCTCCGAAAGCTCATTCTGGAAACTGCGAGAGAAATTGGCATCACAGATCTGGAAGAAACCCTGAAATGGGGAGAGCCCAGCTACCTCACCAAGCACGGCAGCACCATCCGCATCGACTGGAAAGAAAAAGCTCCTGACCAGTATGCGATGTACTTTAAATGCACCAGCAAACTAGTGCCCTCTTTTCAACTTGCCTTCGGCGACTTATTCAATTATGAAAAGACGCGAGCCATCGTTTTCAAGCTCGATGACCAAGTGCCCGAAAAGGAGTTGAAGCAGTGCATCAAAGCTGCTTTAAGGTATCATAAGGTGAAGAATCAGCCGTTGTTGGGTTTGGGTGAGTGATAGAATTACATCCCCCTCCCTTACACAATTCCACCACGCCCCCCTTCAAAGGGGGAATTCCTAGATACGTGGAGTTGTTTGAAGGCTAAACCACCTCCACAAACAAGCCTTCTTCAGTCTTGTTCACTGTAGCAAAACCTCCTTGGGTCAGCTTTTTCATCGCTTTATCCCACTTCTTATTAGAAAGCCCAGACTGTTCTTTGAGCGCATTTAGATCCACCTTTTCATCTTTTTCCAACATCTCGAATACATCCTTTGCGTCACCTTCCAGCTCGGCTGCTCGTGATTTCACTTCCGGTCGCATCTGTGGGAAGAAAAGCACATCCTGAATGGAGTTGGAGTTGGTCATGATCATGGCCAATCGGTCAATGCCCAGACCTACACCGGCCGTAGGTGGCATTCCGAACTCCAGCGCTCGAAGGAAGTCTTCATCTAAGGTCATGGCCTCATCATCTCCACGCTTTCCAAGCTCTAGCTGCTCCTCGAATCGCTCACGCTGATCTACCGGATCATTCAACTCGGAGTATGAATTCATAATTTCCTTTCCGTTACAGATTGCCTCGAATCGCTCAACAAGTCCTTCCTTAGAGCGGTGTTTTTTCGTTAGCGGGGACATCTCCACCGGATAGTCTGTGATAAATGTTGGCTGGATCAGTAATGGCTCACATTTCTCACCGAAAATCTCATCGATGATTTTTCCCTTTGCCATTGTGTCATCCAAAGGCACTTCCAGTTTTTTAGCAGTATCTCTTAATTCTTTTTCATCCATCTCCGAAATGTCAATTCCGGTAAAGTGTTCAATCGCCTCAAACATGGTGAATCGCTTCCAAGGTCGCTGGAAGTCAATCACATTTTTCCCTACCTGAACTTTGGTATCCCCATGGAGGTCCATCGCCACCTTCTCGATCATAGCCTCCATCAAGTCCATCATCCAGTTGTAATCCTTGTAGGCTACATATAGCTCCACCTGGGTAAACTCCGGATTGTGGAATCGGCTCATCCCTTCGTTTCTGAAGTCTTTGGCAAACTCAAACACGCCATCATATCCTCCAACAATCAACCGCTTCAAATAGAGTTCATTAGCAATACGCAGGTAAAGGGTCATGTCCAGCGTATTGTGATGCGTTTTGAATGGACGAGCGGCAGCACCTCCATACAATGGCTGAAGAATAGGTGTTTCCACTTCCAGGTATCCTTTGCCAGCCAAAAACTCACGGATGGAGTTGATCAATTTAGTCCGCTGAATAAATGTGTCTTTTACCTCCGGATTTACAATCAAATCCAGGTATCTCTGACGATATCGCTGCTCCGGATCTTTGAAAGCATCGTAGGTTTTCTTATTGCCTTCTTCATCAGTTGTCTCCTTTACAATTGGTAGCGGACGAAGTGATTTTGTGAGCAGTTTAAGTTCTGTCACGTGGATGGATATCTCTCCCACCTCAGTTTTGAATACATATCCTTTAATCCCTATGATGTCCCCGATATCCATCTTCTTCTTAAAAACGTCATTGTAAAGCGACTTATCCTCTCCGGGGCAGATATCATCCCGACGGATGTAGATTTGGATTCTTCCGCTGGAATCCTGAATTTCTGCAAAGGAAGCAGATCCCATAATCCGTCTACTCATCAGTCTTCCGGCAATGGAAATATTGGTATAATCGCCTGGTCTGGATTCAAAATTTTTCTTGATGTGTTTGGCAGTTACATTCACATCAAAAGATTCGGCCGGATATGGATTCACACCCATTGCCATTAATTCTTCACGAGATTTTCTTCGCTGGATTTCCTGTTCGCTTAACTGCATTTCTTATTACTTGTATTCTTGAATTGTAAAATCTTATTTATGCGTCTGATTTTCTTCTCTTCAGCTCTTTTTTCACCAGGTTGTATTCACGTCCACTTTGTCCGGCTATAGAAGTGTTTTCTTCTGCTCTTCGGAAGAGGTATGGAAGCACTTTCTCTACAGGACCATACGGAACATATTTAGCTACATTGTAACCTAAGTCTGCCAACTTGAAAGAGATATTGTCGCTCATTCCAAGTAGCTGAGCAAAAAAGACCCGATTGTCTTTCTTGGAGATGCCATGTTCATTCATGAGCTGAACCAATAAGTTGCTGGACTTTTCATTGTGCGTTCCAGCGCACAACCCCATCCGGTCGATATGTTTCATACAAAACCTAAGTGCCTCATCGTAATCGCGATCCACATCTTCTTTCTTATCATGTATAGGTGACTCATAGCCCATTTCCTCGGCACGGTCGCGCTCTTTTTCCATGTATGCTCCTCGTACCAACTTAGCCCCGAAATAATAGCCATCATTCTCGGCCTGTAGAAAGGCACGTTTCATTCGGTCCATTACATCATGACGATAAAGCTGATAAGTATTATAGACAACAGGTCGTTCCTTATTATATTTCTCCATCATGCGATAAGTCACCCCATCGATGAAATTCTGAAACCAGGACTCTTCTGCATCAATCATCACCATCAACCCTTTGCTACTGGCTTTTCTTACAATCTCATCCACCCGTTGCTCACAGTTGTAAAGCTTTGTTTTTTCTATTTCAGTGAGCTTCTCCTTATTCTGAGCTTTGGTCATCAGTGCCGTAGATCCCAGCCCTGAAAGCTTCATTACACAAAAAGGAATATGATCATTAGTCGCTGCAAAATCTACTACCCTCAAGGCCTCTTCTTTCGTGTCATTATATCCATCTTCATTTTCTAAACCTTCTACAGAGTAGTCTAGAATTGTCTGGACATTGTAGTCTCCCAGCAGTTTGATCTTATCTGCGCTATCTTTTACAGATTCGCCTCCACAAAACTGATTGAACAGCGTTTTTTTGATGATCCCTTTTACCGGTAGTTTTACCTTCAGGGCAAATGTGGTTAATACGGTACCTATCTTTACCATCCAGGGCTTTTTCATGGATGCAAAAACAAAGTGAGAGTTTTTTAGCTCTCCCGTACTTCGATACGCGAAGGCTGTTGCAGTATCATCGAAATTGATTGGCTCTGATTGCATATTTTTGAAAATCGGAGTGCAAAGATAGCTAACAGATTCACACCTATGACTGTTTCAAATGTCAAATAATCTTCCATCATATTTAACCATCTCTCAGGGTATAAATACCGACTTAATTGCGGCTATTGAAACCCTGAAGCCAGACAAAATTGCCGTTCTGGTAGATGAAAACACGCGCAAATATTGCTTACCCCATTTGCATCAACCTGTTGATGTACAAATTGAAATTCAAAGTGGCGAAAAGTATAAAACACTTGACACCTGTACTCAAATCTGGGAGCGACTTACTGAATCAGGATTTACTAGAAAAAGCCTCCTGATAAATCTGGGAGGAGGGGTAATTGGAGATATGGGAGGATTCGCAGCTGCTACTTTCAAAAGAGGCATGCCATTCATCAACATCCCAACAACCCTGCTCTCACAGGTAGATGCCAGCATTGGAGGAAAACTCGGGATTGACTTCAATGGATTAAAAAACCATGTTGGGCTTTTCCAGGACCCTGCCCGGGTACTTATTTACCCAGGGTTTTTGAAAACACTCCCGCAGCGAGAATTGAAATCGGGATTTGCTGAAGTCATTAAACATGCGCTCATCAGCAACACAGGTCAATGGGAGTATCTTTTAAACAATTCATTTGAAAGCATGGACTGGAATGAAATTATTCCAAAATCAATCGGTTTAAAAAATGAGGTTGTCCAAAAAGACCCAAAGGAAAATGGGCTAAGAAAAATTCTGAATTACGGACACACGATTGGGCACGTAATGGAAACGTATTTTCTGAAAAGTAGCTCTCCCCTGCTGCACGGAGAAGCTATTGCTTTAGGCATGGTAAAAGAGAATGAAATTGCAGAAAAATTAGGCCTGATCAGCCAATCAGAGGTTGAAGAAATCCAAAATTATCTTGAGCGCATCTATGACTTTCCAAAAAAACTTCCGGGATTTAATGAGCTCATCGAATTTCTCGTGCAAGACAAAAAAAATGACCGGGAAGGTCTAAGGTTTTCACTTTTGACAAAAGTAGGTTCATGCACATATGATGTGCAGGTGGAGCAATCCATTCTTAAGCAAGTGCTTAAATAAATAGATCGTCCTTTTCGCTAGTATGATCGTCCTGAGCAGTTTGTTGTTCCTTCTTTTTTGTCGTTTTCTTTGGCGAGCTTAAGAAAAAGGTGAGTGCACCCAAGGCGATAGTAGCGAAGATGGTTCCTATGGTTCTTGATCTTGACATATTATAATTTATTGACAACTTAGCAACGTAAATAGTTGTGAGATAGTTAGCAAAAAACCTGCCTAAAATTGAAATATCGACTAAAAAGTCATAATTCCCGACTAAATGGGACCATTAACCTGGAATCTTCTAAAAGTGAAAGTAATCGAGCATTGATTATCAATGCGCTGGCCAAAGGAAATCCTTCCAATATTCACAACCTATCAAATGCCAGAGATACACAAACCATGCTTCACCTTTTGACTGGACAGCCGGAAATTTATGATGTAAAAGATGCAGGTACTACCATGCGGTTTCTAACAGCTTTTCTCGCCATTCATGGCCATGGAGAAACCATTACCGGAACAGACCGAATGAAAAACCGACCCATTGGTCCTCTTGTGGATGCACTCCGTTTGCTAGGTGCAAGGATTGAATATCTGGAAAAAGAAGGCTATCCTCCATTACAAATTCATCAAATTGAACAACAGCAGACCAACAAGATTTCAATTCCGGGAAATATCAGTAGCCAATACATCAGCGCGTTATTGATGATCGCTCCAATGTTACCAAAAGGGCTAGAATTAACGCTTACTTCTGAGGTTTTTAGCCGACCGTATATCGAGATGACCCTTTCGCTCATGAAAGAATTCGGCGTTAAGAGCAACTGGAATGCTAATACTATTTCAATAACCAGCCAATCTTACACTTCAACAGAATACACGATTGAAGGTGACTGGTCGGGTGCCAGTTACTGGTATTCTTTTGTCTCTATGGCTCCAGTGAGCTCTGAAATAACCCTGCCAACATTGAGGAAGAATTCCACGCAAGGGGATATAGCGATTGCCAAGATAATGGATGGTTTGGGTGTAGAAACTCGTTTCGAAAGCGATCGGGTTTTGATAAGAAAGAAACCCGTCAATCAAAATGAACTATCATTAGACTTTAAAGACTGCCCGGACCTTGCTCAAACGGTGATGGTTTCCGCAGCTGTGAATGGGATTACGCTCAATATGACCGGGCTTGAGAGTCTGAAAATAAAAGAGACCGATCGTATTGCTGCTATGCAAAATGAGTTGGCTAAAATTGGTGCCCAGTTAAAAGAGGATAATGATTCATGGAAACTAATTCCTTCAAAAAAACTCCCTGAAGAAGTTACGATTGAAACCTATGAAGATCACCGGATGGCAATGGCGTTTGCTCCGCTTTCCACTTTAATGGAGGTAAACATTAATGACCCATTAGTCGTAGAAAAATCATACCCTGGCTTTTGGAAAGAAATTGAAAAGCTGGGAATTGAAATCCAGACGTATTGAATATTTACATTAATAATCAAGTAAAGCAAGTCAGAAACCTGCACCAGTCGATCTTAAACAAGTATCTTGACTTCAATCTTATTAAGGACTTCCTTGACGCCCTTTCCATTAACCTTTTCGAAGCTTTTAATAAAGGAGAAAAGACAGTTACTATCGAGATCAATAATTATCATCCACTACTTATCGGATGCGATTATGATGAAATTCATTCACGCGATTTTTCACTCGAAGATGCAAGACTGACTCTCGCCAGAGAGTATGGATTTCAGGAATGGAGTTCAATCGATGGGACATTAAATCCTGATTTTGAGACGGCAATAGATTTACTATTAAACGGTGAAGAAAATCAACTCAAACAAATGATCCAGACGGATCCAACACTTTTGAGCCAACGATCACCATTCGGTCACCGGGCGACTCTTCTTCACTACGCAGGAAGTAATGGTGTCGAAATCTGGAGGCAGGTTGTACCTGTAAACCTCCCGGAAATAGTGAAAATGCTCATTGATTCAGGGGCAGATAAAAATGCTAAAGCCCGCTTTTACGGAGGTGAATATTCCACACTAGAGCTTGCTTCCACGAGTGCGCATCCTAAAGCAGCGGGCATCAAACAAGATTTAGAATGTATTCTGAATTAATAGGAGATTTCGAGATCCGTAATCTCCAGATCAATTACCGCACTTGGGTGAAAGGTGGAGAACCAAACGCCCTCTTTTTCTACCCAGCCTCCCCAGCCAACTTTCAATCCCCCAATGGGGACATTTGAGGTATATAGCTTCCATGCTTTTGGGAATCCATCATCTCCTATTATCCATAAGTAGGAGTCTCCAGGTGTCACCCCTCCGGAGGTATAAGTCACCAACAGCCCTCGACCATCTTTTACATCCACTGTAGATCGCATCACACCATCATCACGCACTTTAAATGGAGCAACCAGCCAAAAGGTATCATTTAGGAAATATTCATATGCTTGATATTCTGTCACATTGAAATCATCGGGTGATTGGTTGAGATCCAGGTAGACATCTTTACTATCCCATCTAACTCTCACTTTATTGTTTTCTCGGTCCCATTCATAGTTGTGACCTCCCGGATAAGTGAATCTTATCAATGATATAGAGTCATACCCTGGCTTATTCAGTGCATTCAACATTTCAGTGGCCAGGGCTTCCGCTTCCTGACCCTGGGTACCATCAGGAACTGATTCATCAATGTACAGGTAAGCTAAAAATCCAATGATGAGCAGAACGACAAATCCTGCTCCAAGATATTTCAATATTGATTTTATCATGCCAGATCTAGTGTTGGAATAAGTTTAGGAGCTTTTCTAACTTTAGTAGCCTGCTCAAAGGCATACGCAATACTGATCAGCTTTGGCTCCTGATATTTTCCTCCAAAGATGGACATTCCAACTGGAAGACCATGCACATATCCTGCTGGAACTGTGATATTGGGATAACCTGATCGTGCGGCCGGAGTTGAACTACCGGTACCAAAATGATCCCCGTTGATCACATCAATAGGCCAGGCCGGCCCACCGGTTACACCAATGATTGCATCCAGGTTGTTTTCTTTCAAAGCATTGTCAATGCCATTTCTTGAAACTTCAGTAACGACTCTCAGATGCTCCTGATATTCCGGATCTGTAAGGGGCCCTTTATTTTCTGCTCTCTCCAAGATTCCCTGTGGGAAGTATGGCATTTCTACATCAGCATTGTCTTTATTGAACTGAATAACATCAGCTAAAGACTTCACCTTCGCATCGGGACGTGATCCTAGATACTTATTCAAACCATCTTTGAATTCGTACAGCAGCAACTCCAGGCCAGAGTTTCCATAGGCATTGTCTTCATATAATTTGATGTCCTGAACCAATGTAGCTCCTTTGTCCTCCATCGCTTTGAAAGCATTTTCCATAATTTCATCCACTCGCTCATGATAGCCAAGTGTACCACTAAGCACGCCTATTCGTTTGCCTTGCAATCCATTCTCATCCAAAAATTGCGTATAATCCTCATAGCTATTTCCATCACTTTCTTTGGTTCGCTTATCTGCCTCATCCACACCCACACACGCGCCGAGCAAACCAACTGCATCAGCCACTGTCCGACCCATTGGCCCGGCGGTATCCTGTGTCTCTGAGATAGGTATAATCCCATCTCGACTCCACAGCCCTACCGTTGGTTTGATCCCTACCACGCCATTTGCTGAGGATGGGCACACAATAGACCCATTTGTTTCGGTTCCAATCGTAATTGCACACATATTTCCTGACACGGCTGATCCTGAACCTGAGCTCGATCCGCACGGATTTCGATCCAGCGCGTAAGGGTTCCGTGTTTGTCTGCCTCTCCCACTCCATCCGCTGGAAGAACGAAAGGATCTGAAGTTTGCCCACTCACTCAAATTTGTTTTTCCAAGGAGGACAGCACCTGCTTCTCGCAGCTGTTTTACGATAAAAGCATCATCAGGAGCTGAGGAGCCGGCCAGCGCCATCGATCCGGCAGTGGTCATCATTTTATCACCGGTATCGATATTGTCTTTGATCATTATCGGTATGCCATGAAGAGGTCCTCTCACCTTCCCGTCTGCACGTTCGTCATCGAGCTGATCTGCAATTTGCAGTGCATCAGGATTAACTTCAATTACACTATTGAGTCCGTTTTCACCCTGGTCTTTTTCTTTAATCCTCTTCAGATAGATTTCACAAATCTGACGAGAGGTGTATTTCCCGGACTCCATTGCCTCTCGCAATTGAGCCACCGTCCACTCTTCTAGCTCAAAAGCGACTTCCTCATCAGTTGATTCACTGATAGATGCCTCACTAGTTGGAGATGCACATGCTTTAAGACCCAAAAATGGAATTGCTCCTGTGATTGCACTGAGCTGGATGAAATTTCTTCTTTTCATTTTAGATTCGGTTAGGAAAGGTTAATAATCTCGAAACACTAAATTTAACCCCAGAATAAACAGAATCAAACCAGCTTAACATCTATGACCATGATAAAGCACTCACTAATATTGGTGACAATACTCCTTACTCTCAACTTATTTGCTCAACCCAATACAGAGATTTATCTATTGGATATGGAGCAAACTGTAAGTGGGATCAATTTGAACAATGTATTAAATATCTCCTCTAATCCAGGATATGACAATCAGCCTGCCTTCTGGCCTGACGGTCAATCAATTATCTACAGCCGAACAGTGAATGGCCAAACAGAGATTGCACGTTATTTTTTGAATGATGCCAAGACAGAAATAATAACCAATACGCTCCAGGGTAGCGAATACTCACCCACACCTACACCTGACCGTAGAATCTCAAGCATAAGGCTTGACACAACTGGACTCCAGCTGCTTTATTCTTATAATCTCAAGGGTCAAAGCAAAGTGCTAGTGGATGATTTAGTTATCGGCTACCACACATGGATCAACAAATCAGATATTGTTGCCTTCGTTCTTGGTGATACTTCAACCATGCAGATCATAAACACGAAGACTAATAAAGCAAGAGTGGTCGCCTCCAACATCGGTCGATCCTTGCATAAAATCCCAGGTTCAAATCAATTCAGCTACGTTGATAAATCAAGTAAGCCTTGGCTTATTAAATCAATGGACCCTGTCACGGAGGAGTCTAAGATATTGGTGAACACTCTTGAAGGGTCTGAAGATTATTGTTGGATGCCAAACGGATTCATTATTATGGGGTCTGCTAGTAAATTGTTTTTATGGAAAGGAAAAGGTGACTGGATAGAAATTGCCAACCTGGTCTCTGAGGGAATTTCCAACATCACACGTGTTTCTGTTTCTCCTGATGGAACGAAGCTAACGATAGCTGCGGAGTAGCAGTCCGAGAGAATCAAAAGAGTAAATATTAGAAAAAGTTTACTCCTCTAGTGTAAGATTTCAAACTCGCATAGGATTGCCTCGTAATCTTAGCAAACCAAAAATCCATGCGACAACTCCTAGCCCTACTCCTAACTGGTGTTCTATTCTATTCATGCAGTAGTCCAAAGCAACCTCAAGATTCAGCAGAGTCAATTACTTTCCAACTAATCGATAATCGACCATTTATTGAAGTAGAAGTGAATGGCGTGAAGGGTAAGTTCATTGTGGACACAGGAGGCACCCACGGCTTCAATGAAGATTTTGCGGAAGCTGCAGGTATTGTAAAGGCTGATTCTTTTTCCATTCAAGGTGCAGGTGATGGTACCCAGATGGCCTGGCGTAGTGATGAGGCGAAGATAAAAATTGTAGGCACATTCATTAATACCATCGCTTCCAGTCCGCTAATCATCAATCTAAATGCTATTCGGGATTCATTGAGCTTACCATTCTTAGATGGTGTAATCGGTGTTCAACTTTTCCGTGCCTTTGATGTCTCCATACACTATCCTGACCGGTTAATGACTTTTTATGAAAAAGGAAACCATCCAACCGAAGGGTATGACGCCATACCCTTCTCCTTCTATCGTGACCAGATCCCGATGGTGAAGCTTAAAATCAACAATAATGAGGTTGATTTCACCGTAGATACGGGCGACAGATCCAAACTTACAATCTTCCCGGAGTTTTACGAAAAGATAGATACTGAAAATATTGAGCTGAGTGAACTCCGTACCACAGGTTATGGAGTTGGCGGACCTATCATGGCTCGAGAGTTTAATCTGGGTGCGGCGGAGTTGGGAGCCAATATGCGATTCATTACCATAAAGACTCGTGTACCGGAACATTCGGCTGGAGCCTGGGCCAACAACAGTCATGCAGGTAATATCGGAAGTGGACTTCTTAAAGATTGTGAAGTCATCTTCGATTACAATAAGCAGGTAATGCTCATTAAAGAGCAACCTCTTGTTTCAATCGATGAGTTTGTCTATCACTCGGCAAACTTTGACTCCACTACTCAATGGTATTTGGATCATTTGCCATTTGAAGAAACAGCCAGAACGGACTCATCGGTCACTTTGCAATATCAGCTGGCAAAAATCAAATTCATCAAATCACCTCAGCTACCCACACTTTGGGATTACAAATCTGAGCGAGCCAATAAGGAGCCAAATGGCGTCTTCAAATTTGGATTTAACGTGCCAGATCCGCAGGCATTGATAAAAGAATCTTTTCCTAATCCGGAAGATATTATGTTCGGTCGATCCATTGTGTTCTGGGGCACAGAAATGTTTTTGGTACGTGATCCAGAAGGAAACGTCGTTCAGTTTTTTCAGGGTGGATCATACTGGAAAAACAGTTTCTATGCTTTGATAACCAACTCACCACTTCAATATCAGATGTTTCTGGATTTTGTAAAGGACCAGGGTATGGCAATGCACTCTGATTTTAGCAATGACAGCACTGGCGTGAATCAGCAAAATTTTGAACAGGGAGATATCAAAATAGAGCTTCTCAAGCTGGATATGCGTGCGGAAGAACCATTTAATGGAATCGGAGCTTCAGGTGTTCAGCTGGATAGTGCATTGAAGAGTCTTTCCAAAAGTCCAATTCCACCTCCACGTCATCATTCTGCTGTTGTATTTGCGAATGGGAATATCTATCAATTTGGAGGCACCAGCATGAACGGTTGGACAGGCCACTCTGACTTCTGGAAGCTCCACGAACAGCGTTGGTCAAAACTTCCAGCCTATGGTCCATCGCCACGCTCAAGCCTTGCTTTGTTCACCACGCCAAACTCAAAAGCTATCTACCTACTAGGTGGGTGGGATGATAATAATGTGCTGGAAGATTTCTGGAAATATGAAAATGGAGAATGGGTTCAGCTCAATGAATCGACATTACTAGGCCAACGATACTCTCCCGGAGTGGCCTACGACAAAAAGAATGATCGCATGATCCTCTACGGTGGTTGTGGGCCTAACGGACAGAACTATGGAGACACCTGGGCATTTCAGAATGGCGAATGGAAACTCATACAGTCTCAATCTACACCCGGTGAACGCTGTAGACCCCAACTCGCCTATGATGAAGTAAATGAGAAAGTACTTCTTTTCGGAGGTTCCGGTGGTGATCTGCAAACATGGACCCTCGATGATAATCAATGGAAGATAGTGGCTGATGCGGGTCCTGCTCCCCGTTACAATCATAGTATGACTGGTGATGAGAGTCGAAAGCGCATTGTCTTGTTTGGAGGAGCTGCTCCCGGTGGTGTCCGGTTCAATGACACCTGGGAGTGGGATGGAAATGCATGGAAAAACATGAATCCCTCAGACGGACCTTCTAAACGAGACATGAGCGTGATGGTGTATGACCCATCTCGAAAATTGACATTTCTGCTGGGAGGCAGGACACCCAAATGGAATCCTGCTGATGACCTCTGGACCTGGAACGGAACCAACTGGACTAAAATCAAATAAACAACATGAAAAACAACCTAACATTATTATTTCTAGCACTGGCTATTAGTCTGAATGCACAAACCCCGCAAGAGACAGTGGATGCACTTTATGAGTCGATCAATTACGACGGGAAAACCATCCCTGATTTCAAAAAGGGGTTGAAGCTTTTTACAGAGAAAGCACAGTTTAAGTGGGTGAGCGATTCTACTGTAGTATCCTTCACACCGGCTGAATTTTTGAAAGTTTATGAAGATCAGATAAGGCAGGGAATCATTCTAAAAGCTTCTGAATTTGAAATCTCCAATGAATCTGAAGTCTACGGTAATATCGCCCACTTCTTTAGCTCCTACAAGGCTGAAATTAAAATGCCTCAGGGCATACATTCCAAGCGAGGAATCAACAGTATCCAGCTAGTGAAAAACGAAAATGATGAATGGAAGATTGCAGCCATGGTTTGGTATGATGAAGATGAGGAGAATCCTCTCCCTCTCATGCTTGATGATAAACACGCAGATGACAAAACAAAGGTTGAAAAAGTGGCTATGGACTACCTTGAGAGCATTTATAAGGTAGATACCACATTACTGACAAGCATCTCGCCCAACCTTGTAAAGCAAGGATACTACTACACCCGAAAAGACAGCACTTGGTCTGTAAGCCCAATGACATACGATGAATTGAAGCACACTGCCAAAACGTATAACAAGAAAGGCTGGATCCCTCCCACTGCTCCCAAAGATGTTGAGATACTGGACATGGATGAGCGTGTTGCCAATGTGAAAGTGTACGCTATTTGGGGATTCGACTACCTGCTTATGACAAAAAATGAAAAGGGTGAGTGGATGGTGGAGCAGATTTTATGGCAGAGCTACAATGCGAATGATCATGCCAGAATGGTACGAAAAATCAGAGGTGAAAATAAGTAAAGGTCTGAAGTGGTGAAGAAAAAAGTACAAAACACCAATAGCAATATGATGAAAACATTCACCATGTATCCACTGATCTGCCTACTCGCTTTTCAGTCTTTCGCTCAAGATCTAAACTATGGTCCGCACAATGTTGGATTCCGAATTCTCACACTCATTGATTCATCTCGTGTGATGACCAACGAACCTCTGGCACAGCCTGAGAACAGATATCGCACAATCAAAGTACACATTTGGTATCCAACCCTCTCCTCATCTACCTCTAAGATGACAACAGCAAAATACATGGCGAGTCAAAAGTGGAAGGATGAAAACGGCTCAGTGGAAACCCTACCTGATAAAAGCCTTATTTATGGAAACAAAAATGCGATCCGCACCTGGTATGGTGCTTTTAAAGAATCAGATTGGGAGCAACTGAAAAGCCTGGAATGGAAAGCATCCATTGGTGCTGGCTATCATTCACAAAAATTTCCATTGCTAATAGGTGAGTTGCGCCCAACCTCCACTTTTATCACGAATGAATATCTAGCTAGTCAAGGCTACATTGTTGCCTATGTACGCCACCACGATTATGAGGCACAATCGCATCAATATTATCCTGTCATGTCCAGGACCTATATCAATATGGCCCGCGATATGGAGTTTGCAACGATGAAACTTCGAAAAATGGGAATTGCAGATCAACAAAAACTGGGAACTATTGGCTTCAGTGGATCAGGATTTGCACAAGTACACTTTGCCATGCTAAATGCCGATGTGGACGCCATTGCCGATATCGAAAGTGGTTACTTCATGGAAGGGCTTTTTGAAGGATTGACTGCCTTATCATCCTATGATCCGCAACAGGTCAGGATTCCATTCCTCCACATTTTCAGTCGCAAGCTCACAGAAGAGGAGATTTTTCTTGATAGTCTGTATCTGATGAAATATGCAGATATCCATAGGCTCATTCTCGAGAAACCTCAGCATCACTGGGACTTTGCCTCAGAGGGATACCTGGCAGCCACACACCTCAACAACAGAGAGGATGTAGCGGAAGACGTAATCGAGTCCTTCCATATTTTCAATGATTATTTAAAACATTTCTTTGATGCGTCACTAAAAGGAAACTCTCCGTCTCAGTCACGCATTCAATCCGCACAAGTACCCGCTGAATTTGATCCTGAGCTGGTAACGATGGAGTATACACCTAGACAATCTAACATGCCGAATTTACCAGAGCTTGAAGCCTTATTTGATAAGTACTCTCCTGACGAGGTTATATCAATCATTCAAAAAGAAAGCGAAAGAGACACATTTAATTTGCTCCAACAGGACATTTTCTCCCTTCGGCAAATAGGTACATTTTATCAACGCAGAGGAGATATAGACAAGGCCCTTGCGGTAGCAAAAATTCTCCTCATTGTAGATCCTGCAAATCAGAATGCAAGACAAATACTAGATGATCTTGGCTATATGCTTTTGAGCTTTGAGATGAATGATCAAGCGCTCAGAGTTTTTCAGGCCAACATTGAAAACTACCCCGAACATCACATTCCCAGGTACAGCTTGGGTGACTACTATCAGCAAATGGGGGAAAAGGGGAAAGCACTTGAGCAATTTGAGATAGGACTTAGGCTTACAGAATCAGCAGAGGGCTACCCGGAGAATTTATTGAATGTTCATAAAAATGCTTTTAAGAGCAAGATTGATCAACTAAAAAAATAATTATGAAAAAAATCTTAAATACGTCCAATGACATTGTCCCTTTTATCCTTCGGGTAGGATTGGGGGTTGTTATTCTCCCACATGGATTACAAAAAATATTGGGCGTCTTTGGAGGCCATGGCCCTCAATGGACTGTAGATATGTGGCAGCAATGGTGGGGAGTTCCGGGTTTCATTACCTGGCTGGTCATCTTAGGTGAATCCATCGGTATGATTTGCCTGATTCTTGGGTTGTGTACCCGCATCATGAGTGCCGCACTCGGTATTATTATGCTGGGAGCCGTTTATCTGGTTCATGGTCAGTTTGGTTTCTTCATGAACTGGTATAGCCAACCTGGCCGGGGTGAAGGATTTGAGTTTCACTTGCTTGTATTTACCATCATCATTGCTTTGTTGATTAAAGGTGGTGGAAAGTGGTCAGTAGATTTAAAGCTTCAAGAAAAAATTCAATCATGAAAAAAGCAGTTTCCCTTGTTACAATCATAATTTTTGCAACTAACATAAACGCGCAAGACCTTCAAAGCCTTGACGGTAGCATCTCAGTTACTGAATCAAATTCACTCAAAATCATTGGTGAAAATGAAGATAACCAGCTGATGGTAGATTCGTCAGGAGACTACCTGCAAGTAGCGGTTAGATCAAAGGAGTTATATGTCGCCAGTTTGTGTATTTGCAATGAACTAAATGAAGTTTATGTGCTGCACGCATCGGCTGCCTTAGGATCAATTAATTATAAAAAAGAAGGAAATAATTGGACTACCACTCAAAAGTTTGACTGGCAAATGAGGGAAGAAGGTATGGATGCCGCTACCATCGCCAAACGAAAAAAATACCTGGATAGTAACGGCTGGGTAGCAAATACGATGGGCATGGGACAGGTGGGTGAAACAGAGTTTATTATAGACCGAAACACGTTTAAAGGCGAGCTTAAGGTAGCTATCGGCTTAATGACTGCTGAAGATCCCAACAACATTGTAGAAATACCTTCCGCAGGTTCAGGCGACTGTGCAGATCAGAAGCTGGTGAGTGGTGACCCAAAATCATCATATTTGTTTTCAACAAAGAATTGGATACACATAGATTAGATGGATGACTAAGAAGAACAGTAAGCATATATATGTACATGTATAGATACAACGTATTACTCATCTGTATTCCGCCATTTACTTTCCTCTGATCCTTTTATCTCTATAAAAGAAACCTGATTCACCAGACTGATTGGTCCATAATCGTTTTTCTGAAGAAGCGTCATTCTTAAGGTAGGCATCAAAAAAATGCCTAATGCTTTCATACCAGAAATAATGTTGTTCATTCGTTTTTTGATCGAGTTGTGATAGCACAAAAAGATTCCCGGTGAGATAGGCATGACCAAAATCCATCATGATGTAGGAAAGTCTATCAATTTGGGTCAACGAATCAAAAATGGAGGTATTCACATAAAGTGCTTCATTATCCAAACTTTCATGCTGATGAAATTCTAATCGTGGGATTTGAACCTTACTCAAATCAAAATAGACTGATTCTTTTGCATAACCAGCACCGTTATTTTTACCTTCCCACCCATCAATGGACACCATTGCATCTGCCTCTTGATTCTTCATTTGATACAATAACGTCGACAGACCATCTGAATTAAGTCCAAGCAAACCAATCTTTGACTGATCAACCGCTGGGAACTGGTCCAGCATTCCTCTCACAATTTCAAGCGTACGTATCCGCCTGTTGATAGCTTGTTGGGTGTGCTGCCGAAACAATCTATTAGATGCCGATAAGGGTCCTGTAGAGATGACAACATACCCATGACTTGCCAGATATTCGCACAAAGTACTCATCTTCCATACACCCCCATCATGACCGGCAAGCAGCACAGGAAACGGACCTGTGGCTTGCTTTGCTTCTGGAATAGCCGCTGTAATTCTATTTCCAATCTCTTCACGTTCCCCTGACGAAAAATCTATTGACAGACCATGCTTAGCATAGCCAAAAAATATATCCATGGCTTGCTTCCTTTGTTCCTCCGTTAATTGTTTGAAGTCATTTTTTTGAGCTGTTTTTAAGAAGTAGTGCTCAAAGGAAACCGCTTTTTCTCGTGTCCACTCGTCAGAGGTTGGATACCAAATGGCTATTTGAATAGGGAAAAACTGAGTATCTCCAATCTCACCAGGTATGCTTCTGCTTTTGTCAAGGTAGTCTATTGTTTTAAAGCCTACCTGATACGAGCCAGATTTCAATTCTTTCCACATCGGATAACCTGATTGGGCGTATATCAAGGAGCATGACATCCCTGTAAAAACGATAAATAGTGATTTTATCAAGTTTTTCATTTTCTTATCATTTTGAACTAATCGAACCAGCTTTAATCTCATCCTAAAAATTGAATAATTTCAACCTGAAGCTGAGCCGGATTCTACACTTACTTTGCTACAAATGACATTAATTCCGAGTCTATTTTTATTTTCAGAGATTCCTCGGTCTTAACCTCCTGAAGGGAGAATACCCTTTTATCAAAGCCACCCCTGTACCAATCCAGTGACTTGGTATCATTATTTAGCTCGATGATCTCAAAGCTCTTTTCCGGTGTGTTATAGGTAATCAACAATAATTTTTCTTTTATCGGATATGAAGCTGTCAAACCAAAAATGAGTGTGGCACATCCGTCCAAAATTTTATAGGTTGTTGCCTTATAATTTTCTCCTTTCCATTCAAATGATTTAATCTCTGACAGGTTTTTAATGGTCATATACTGATCCGCTGAACATCGGCTTCCGTCCAAATAGGTGTGTGCTTCTTTATCTACCAGGGCCTTTGGGTACTTATCCCTTCTTGTAAACTCCATGATCCAGTTACTGGTCCATGTAGTTCCATCGTCTCGTGAATAAAAATCCTGCCAGCGCAATGTGTTTTCGGATATATCTGCAAAGCGATATATCACTGTCTGAAAAGTACTATCGTTGAGAGGAAATCTTGTTTGAAAATCAAATCTACCATGGATTTCCTCTCCCTGAAATACTGCAGTACGACCCCAGTTGGGCCTGGGCCAATGAAGGATCAAATCCCATTTGCCCGATTCATTATTATAATACCTTAAACTAAATCCTCGAATACCATCCAGTCCTTCTTTCTTCTCATTCCACAACTCCATAATGGCTTTCCCCTTCAAAACAGGGAACACCTTTACCCGCGCTTGTTTGGTAACAGGCCATTCGTTCGCTTCATTACGGATTTTTAGATCAACATCCCATTCTCCAATCCAAAAGTCGAAGGCACGATATTCCGCTTTTGAAAAATCGGAACCAGAGGGGTACATAACCTGTGCTGAAGCTGCTAAACTTATGCCTAGCACGATAATAGAAAAAATCTTTTTCATGGATAAATGGATAAAGTAAAACAGCTCACCTCTAAAAACAGAGATAAGCCGAAATACCATTAAAAACCAACTACTATGTGTTATTCTGCTCGCTGATAATTGATTCTCCAACTCAGATTCCATGTCTCGCCTCCATCTGTGGTTGCCTCCCAATCCCAGGTAAATGAATCCTCTGTGATATCATAAAACCGCATCCTTGAAAGTATTTCTTTTCCGTCCGGAAGCTTCCGAGGGCTGGTCATCTGGAAAATACGAGTGTCTCCATCCATGATTCCTATCAAATCAATGTATCCGCCATTGCTATCCGCCCATGCCTGGTGCCACTTTCCATCTCTCGGATTGAATGTGCTTATACTGGTGCCCAAATATCCTTTGAAATTTCCTTCAATAGCCTCAAAGTTTTCCTGAATGACACGATCGCTCAGTTTCTTTTCAATGAGGTTAGTACCTTTTCCTCCTTCCCAAGTCAAATCCCACTTCCCGACCCAGAAATCCATTTTGGACAAGTCTTCTTCTGAAGGTTGGGGCGGTTGTTGTGCTGTTGCAATTAGGCATAGCATAATGCCTGCAATTAGTAGTGTCGCTTTCATGTTTTTTGTTTTTGTTACGATAATTATAACTCATCTACTCCTCCGCTCACTTAGCCCAACAACTGTAAGTGGTTAACATTAACGAATATTTATGCCCTAATTCCGTTTCCTGATTACATTTATGCGTTGGTGAAAAAGTAGGAATAACCTTTTCACTCTTGTTTTAAAGAATACCATGACCTGGGAACTCATACTTTTCTTGGCTGCAGCTATCAATGGATTGATCTTATCCATGATGTTTATCATCAGCGATAGTAGACGCAAGCGCTTTTTAGGATTATACCTACTCATGTTCTCGATTACCATCATCCATTATGTGAATTACTGGGCTCAAATCATTGGCCCACCAGCGGCTATCATCTGGCTATTTGTATCCGCCAACTGGTTTATGCCTTTTGCCTTTTACTATTA
Source organism: Ekhidna sp. (assembly GCF_965221965.1). GTDB lineage: Bacteria > Bacteroidota > Bacteroidia > Cytophagales > Cyclobacteriaceae > Ekhidna. The sequence goes on along the minus strand of NZ_OZ244926.1, from coordinate 589,650 downwards.
CATAAAAAAGGGAGCGAAGCTGAAATACCTCCCTTATCACCTTATACCGGTTGTGGTTTTTACCATCTATTGGATAGTAATGTCCTTCTTCATTCAACCCCCACCCGGCTTTCTGCCTGTAGCAAGAGCTATACTACCATGGATTAAGATCATCTTGTTTTTAGGTTACGGTTTTGCTATTGTAAGAACGATGAAATTCACGACCATCAACCGACTATTTATTCTTGCATATGCTTCATTTATCATAGGTCAAATTGCATACGTCACCTCATTAATTTTTGGATTTTACACTCTTCGATTGGATTATATTATCTGTGCGGGGTTTGTCATTCTGACATACGGCATCACCTACTTTGGTGAATACAGCTTCATCAAAGAAAAGGTGAAGCCAAAATACTCTTCCAGCAGCTTAACCAAAGAAGATGGGGATTACCTGGTGCAAAAGATCAATTCGGTGCTCGAACAAAACAAATACTACAAAGACCCTGATTTTAACTTGTCCTCTTTTGCTGAAAAACTAGGAGTACCCAAATATCGAATCTCTCAGGCACTCAATGCCTTCTCTGAGAAATCCTTCTCTGAACTGATTAATGAGTTTAGGGTAGAAGAAGCAAAAAGTAAACTCCTAAACGAATCATCTAGCCATCTAAAACTAGAGGCCATCGGTGAGGAATCGGGCTTTAGAAATAAGGTCTCCTTCTACAAAAACTTCAAAAAACTTGTGGGTACTTCTCCCGGAGAATTTAGAGAAGAGCACATGCAAAAAAGTGCTTAACCGCTAACATTCCAGCCTAATTATAGTTCTCTCACCATGGGACTATTTAGCAGAACATCTCCAAAAGAAAAGCTTCAGAAAAAATATGAGAAGCTGATGAAAGAATCATACACGCTTTCAAAAACAAACAGAAAAGCCAGCGACGAAAAAGCAGCAGAGGCTGACAAAGTACTGAAAGCAATCGAGGCACTCTAATGGGTGTAAAACGACCCTGGAATATTGTAAACATGCCGGTTTACAGTCTGGCAACCTATGTGGATGACCAGCTCAATATGAACGTCTGCACTTATGTCACGGCGTAAGCATGAAGCCCAAGCTTTTCATGATAGCAATTGATTATTACTCCAAAACGTATGAAAACCTTCATAAGGGATGCGAATGCGTGCTTCAAATCCTTCATCAGGACCATCAAAACCTGGTGAATCTTCTAGGCAAAAAGAGCGGAAAACAAATCAAGAAAACTGACAGGCTTGTTTCAAAGGATTTACTCACCAAGTGGAACAACCTCAGAGTGCTTGATGGGGCTTGCGGATACCTAAAGTTGGAAATGAAGGGAAGAAAGAATGTAAAAGGTGATCACGAGCTGTTTTGGTTTGAAGTGATGAAATCCAAAACAAATTCAGAAAACAACATCTTAATGTTTCAGGATTTGATTGAGGCAGGAATCATACTCTAGTGTCAGGTTGAGCCTGCCTGACGGCAGACAGGCCTGCCGAAACCGACAACACACCCTTCGACATGCTCAGGGTAACAGATTAAAAGTGACATGAAACTAACCGAACGAGACAAAAACAGAATCATCGAGATGGCGTGGGAAGACCGCACGCCTTTTGAAGCAATTGAGTTTCAATTCGATATGCCGGAAAAAGAAGTGATCAAACTCATGCGTTCGGAACTGAAGAGAAGCAGCTTCAATCTCTGGAGAAAGCGGGTGAATTCCGGGACTAGTCAGAAGCATCTCAAGAAGCAGCCAGATTATATGACCCGATTTAAATCCACGAGACAGAAGCAAATCAGTTTAAATAAAATCAGCAAACGATAATGTTTAGTACCGATTACAAGGATATCCTAGATCAAATTGAGGCCATTGAACCAGTTAAATATGGAAAGACACGCAATTTTATCGATGGTGCTATCACTAAACTCTCTCCATACATTTCACGTGGGGTGATTTCAACCTGTCAGGTCTTTCACTCGGTAATGGAACGAGGCTTTGATCCCAAAAAGATCGAGAAATTCATTCAGGAGCTAGCGTGGCGTGATTACTGGCAACAAGTATGGATTGCCAAAGGCGATGAAATCAATTCGGACTTGAGAAGAGAGCAGCCGAACGTACAAAACCATGAAATGCCCAAAGCGTTGATCGAAGCAAAAACCGGAATCAATGCGATTGATGATGCCATTAATGAATATTATGAATCAGGGTATCTACACAACCACGTCCGCATGTACATCGCCAGTATCGCTTGCAATGTGGGAAAGAGTCATTGGTGGGTACCAGCACGATGGATGTACTACCACCTCCTCGATGGAGACTGGGCCAGCAACGCACTTAGCTGGCAGTGGGTGTCAGGTGCAAATGCCGGAAAAGAATATTACGCGAACCAGGGCAATATCAACAAGTACTGCTACACCAAGCAGAAAGGCACCTTCCTGGATGTCAATTATAGCGAATTTGAAAACATGGCTATTCCGGATGTCCTGAAAGACGCCATCGTTCCGGAACTTAAGACTCCTCTTCCTGAATCTGATGAGCTCTCAATCGATATCAAGAAGCCAACACTCATTTATAATTTCTATAACCTCGACCCCACCTGGCACCAGTACAAGGATGTAAACCGTGTCTTATTATTAGAACCTAGCGTATTCAAGAAATATCCTATATCTCAAAACTCCATTGATTTTATGATGGGCTTAGCCAAAAACATTGAAGGGGTTCAGGTCTTTGTGGGAGAATATGATGAGTTGTTGAAAGAGTATTCCATTAACGATGTGACTTATAAGGAACATCCGTTGAATAACTATAGTGGGTTGGAGGAACCTCGCGATTGGATGTTTAGTGTCACCGGTTATTACCGATCCTTTTTCGCGTTTTGGAAGAAGTGTAAGAAAGAACTAAAGCAATGGAACCAACCAACCTTGTTCGGTTAAAAAAGTATCAAATGCATCAAAAACCACATCTACCTACAAAGACTTGCGCTAATTGTGGTAAACCTTTTGCATGGCGAAAAAAATGGCAAAAGATGTGGATTGAGGTGAAGTATTGTAGCGAACGATGCGGGCGGAATAAAAACCGCTTAGCATAAATTTCATCCATGAATAATGTGTACCTCGTAATTTGAAGTAACAAAATGCCTCCAGATGAAAAACAGAAAAAGCATGGGCCTGATTCTTGGAATAGGCCTGGGAACCGCCATTGGTGTCGCGACTGATAATCTTGCCGTATGGATTGGAGTAGGAGTGGCTCTTGGAGTGGCGATCGATTCCAGAAGATCAAGGAAATCATAGAGCTATTTGATGCACTTCAACTAGTTTTAAACTCAGACCTGCTACTAGCTAAATGCCCCTATCACCAAAGACAAAACGCAATATCTCCCGAATTATCCCATTCGGAGTGATCTGGCTCCTTACAGGGTGGGTGTTTCTTATTACTGAGTTTGTTGCTACCAGAAACCAGGCTGTAGTTTCGGAAACAGATATAACCCTGACACTTCCTGTATTCATTTATGCCAGCATCGCCATCACGATTGTTGGGTTGTTTGTAGGCACACTTGAGATGGTTTATTTGGAAAAGCACTTTCGCAAGAACAGTTTGCGAAGTAAAATCTTCTATAAATTCCTGGTCTACCTGGTGCTTTTCATCGTCATTATCGCAATTAATTATCCAATTGCGGCAAGCCTGGAGCAAGGAATAAGTATCAGCAGTCCGGAGGTTTGGGGTAGGACGAAAAAGTTTTTTCTAAGCATTACCTTTTTAAATACACTATTTCAACTTTCCATCTCACTATTTGTAAGTCTGATTTATGCCGCAATAAGTGAAAATCTGGGGCATCATGTCTTTCTGAATTTCTTCACCGGAAAGTATCACAAGCCAGTAGTAGAAACGCGTATTTTCATGTTTCTGGATATGAAATCGTCCACGACCATTGCTGAGGCTTTGGGTCATGTTAGGTATTTCAAGTTGCTCCAGGAATACTACGACCTAATGTCCGATCCGATCGTGAACTGTCAGGGTGAGGTATATCAATATATTGGAGACGAGATTGTTATATCATGGAAACTGGAAAAGGGATTAGCTAATGCTAATTGCATCCGGTGTTTCTTTGAAATCCAGGATCGACTCCAATCAAAAAGAGATCGCTTTCTCAAAAATTACGGTTTTGAGATAAGCTTCAAAGCCGGCCTTCATTATGGAGAAGTCACCATTGGTGAGGTTGGAGCACTGAAGAAAGAGATTGTATTTACTGGTGATGTACTGAATACCACTGCTCGTATTCAAAGTAGGTGTAACCAGCTAAAAAGCGACCTCCTCATCTCTGGCAAACTCCGGGAAGCACTACCCTCCAATTCATTCATTTTCAAATCTCATGGTATGATCGAGTTGAGAGGTAAGGATCAGAAAGAACAACTATTTACAGTTACTCTTTAATTATCCGTCAAAAAGGCTGCAAACACGTCCTTGGTCGTCACAATACCGACAAGCTCGTCATTTTCCATGATGGGAATGGATTGAAAAGAGGCATTACTAAATACCTGCGCGGCTTCAGCAGTCGTCGCATGGGTGGTAAGCGATTGCACATTTTCTGTCATCAGTTCTTCAATGGAAAGTGATTTGAAAATGGTGCTTTCTTCTAATCGTTCACCAATAAAATCACAGAGGTATTGTACCTGCTTCAGATCATTGGAGCTGAGCATCCCTATCAAATTACCATTTTCCATCACTGGCAGGTGATGAATCTCATATTTATCCATGAGGTTCCGCGCATTGATCACCGGATCGTTGATATCAATTTGATGAACCTGCTTGGTCATTATTTCGGAAATCGGTCTCGTTTTCATAGCATTACCTTTTATCACAACGAAGATGGATATAATACACTCCGCGCTCTATGGGTATGATCAATCGAATGCATGATTTATATCAATGCACTTTTTGAAACCTTATGAATAAACGGTAACCACTAGTTTCCGATTGCCTCCATGATCCCGATGCTCACCTAAATAGATTCCTTGCCAGGTTCCCAGGTTGAGTCGCCCGTTGGTGATGGGGATAGTCACTGAACTACCAAGTGTACTCGCCTTTAGATGAGCGGGCATATCATCGGGACCTTCATGGGTATGCTGATAATAAGACGCATTTTCAGGAACAGAAGCATTGAAATGGCTTTCAAAATCCGAACGCACGGTTGGATCGGCGTTCTCATTGATGGTGAGACTAGCCGAAGTGTGTTTGATAAAGACATTGAGTAGTCCAGCCGCTATTCCAGAGAGGTCTACACGACTCAGTATTTGATCAGTAATGAGGTGAAACCCACGTGGATATGATGCTAAATCAATATTGTATTGCGTGACCATTATGTAAAGCTAAAAAAAGGCCACCTGAAACAGGTAGCCCTTTCATTTTGAGTTTTAAGTCCTTGACCTCAGAGTTCATCGATGGATTTTTTGTACATCCTGAAAAACAGGAAAGGCAAAAAACCAAAGCCTAATAACATAAATGACACGAAGATCATAATATTACCTCCTGGCATATGAAGCATTTTCAGAGTCAGGGAAGTCATTAGTAAGAAGACCGAAGCTAGTCCGAAAATCCATTTCAGCTTCTCGCTCAACACTTCTCTCGTGATCACTTTGTACTTGTTGATTAACAACAGTGGTAAGAAGATGGCAGCCAGTCCTAAAGCTCCACCCCCCATAAGTACTCCTGCACCTGGATAGTGCATAGTCTTAAACAAAATTCCGACTATCCATGCCAAAGCAAAGAGATAGCCAACTACATACATTAGTCGTTTCATAAACATGATTTTTGAGTAATTGAGTAAAAAAATAGTTTCCTTTTGTATTTCTTCCAGCCCGTTCGGAGCTGTTTGTAAATATGCTTTTTGAAGAGCCTTCTCAAAAGAAAGGCCTTTGTCCATTTCAATCTCTACCAGGCAGCAGAAGTGATCAATCAAGTCATCTTTCATTGCCTGATCTTTGATGGCACTTTGATTCACCTCTTCAATGATCTGATCTTCGTATTTGGTGTCTAACATAGCTTGGGCAGTGTTTTGAATTCTTTGAAAACCACTTTTTCGATGGTTTTGATAAAGTCGCGCATTTCGTCAAGCAGGGTTTCCTTTTGCTCTTCTCCTTTTGCGGTGAGCTTGTAATACTTGCGTACACGTTTCCCAATATTTACTTCCTCGAATGTGAGTATACCATCCTTCGTCATTTTGTGAAGTGCCGGATATAAGGAGCCGTCCTTTAAATGAATCTTCCCATCAGTAGCTTCCTTCACCATCTGAGAAAGCTCATACCCGTACATCTTTCCTTTCTCAGAAAGTACCTGCAGTACGATCACCTCTAATGTCCCTTTTAAGAGTTCTTTTGAATACATAATGTAACAATACATCAAGTTTTGATATATCCCAAATAAATACCTCAATACTTGATGCATTTCTATAAAAGGTATCGAAATATCGATATAAACCAGTAAACCTATTGTCTATTGCTTCTTACAGGATTGCATTTTCAGATTATCTAATTTTGCATCATGCGTATTAAGGATCACTGGCAATACACGGACGAAGCATTTGAAGAAATATTCGCGGGTTATCGTTTGAAACCAAGCATGTTTTCACATGAAGCTCACCTACGATTGGCCTATATCCATATTCAGAAATATGGTCGGGAGCAAGCGGAAATGAACATGTGTGATCAGATCAAGGGATTTGCTGAATCACTGGAGGTGTACGATAAATTCAACAAAACAGTGACGATCGCATCTGTGAAAGCGATGGATCATTTCATGCAAAAAGCTGAGTCTGATAATTTTAAAGATTTCATTAAGGAGTTTCCCCGTCTGCTGACCAACTTCAAAGATATCCTTGGCCAGCACTACGGTTTCAATGTATTTGCTGATAAGAGAGCTAAGAAAGAGTTTGTGGAACCTGATCTGCTTCCATTCTTATGACCACCTTCTTCCCTACACCTGAAGATTTCAGAAAATGGTTAGAGGACAATCATGGAGAAGAAACTGAGCTTTGGGTAGGTTACTACAAAAAAGGTACAGGCAAACCCAGTATCACCTGGCCGGAATCAGTAGATCAGGCCCTTTGTTTTGGCTGGATAGATGGTATACGAAAACGGATTGATGATGAGGCCTATCAAATCCGATTTACCCCCAGAAAGCCCAATAGCCATTGGAGTCATGTTAACATTAAACGAATTGAAGAGTTAAAAAAAGCTAATTTGGTCGCCAAAGCAGGATTAGCTGCCTATACCAAAAGAGATCCTGAAAACTCTGGAAAAGCTTCTTTTGAACAGAGAAAAGTAGCATTAAGCCCCGACTTCAACAAAAGGTTTAAATCCAATAAAGAAGCCTGGGCCTTTTTTAATAAAAAACTCTCTCCTACTTATCAAAAGCAATCCATCCATTGGGTGATGAGTGCCAAGCGTGAGGAAACAAGAGAAAAAAGACTTCAAACACTCATTGATTGTTCCGGTAAGGAAGAAAAGATTCCTCCTCTAAAATGGGCAAAGTAAACTACTTCTTCTTCGGATGCAGCTCATGGAAAAAGATGTCTCCATTCGGAACGTCAAGTTCAATACCCTCTACTTTCAGGTTATTATCCAATTCAAAAGAAACAGTACCAAAATCAAACCAGGCATGTTCTTTATCCCATTTGATTTCATAAGTATCATAGTGCCAGTGCTCCAGCGTTGCTGATAATAATGGGGCATCCTGAAAATCTATTCTCAATTCACCTTCATCATTCGTTACAGTGATATCTCCATACATTGGATCATAGTAGGTTCCCACCAAGGCTGATTCCTCAACAGATGGTTTTGTTCCCATTTTTCTAGCAGCCCTTCTTTCATCAACATCCTCCTTATGGCCATTTCGTGATCGGGCTCTTTCCAGAAACTCGGCAGACCAATCACGCATATCCTTTTTCATGTATTGATTGACTATGTAATATGCCAAAGGAGTCGAAATACCCTCCATTGTATTGGTAAGTACCACTACGCCCAGCTTTAAGTCTGGCACCATCATCACCCGTGAGTACATGCCATCATATCCTCCGCCATGACTTACCGCCAAAGTCCCATGGTAATCCATCAGGCTCCAACCTAATCCATAGCCGGCAAAATGCCTCCCCGGAATTGATTCCTTGGAACCCTCACTTAGTTTAAAATTATTGTGAGGTGTCCATAGCAGATTTTGCTGTTCTTTGTCAATGCATTGCTTTCCATCCCACTCACCACCATTCAGGTTCATCATCATCCATTTTGCCATATCAGTAGATGAGGAGATAATTCCTCCTGCGGCACTTGGAGCATCCCAACTAGCCCATTCGATGGGGACTGTGCCGCTTTCTAAAGTAGGTTTATGAGGAGTCGCCGTATTGTCGGGTAGATCACTGATGCTAATGACGGTATTTTCCATACCCAGTGGATTCATGAAATGCTTTTTTACATAGGCTTCCCACGGCTCACCCGTCACTTGTCTGATGACCTCACCAGCTGCAATAAACATTAAGTTGGTATATCCATATCCATCACGGAATTCATATACCTCCGGTACAAAAGCTGCTTGTTTGATGATTTCTTCCGGTGTTTTCTCCGACTTGTACCAGATCACATCTCCGCTGAACGTGCCCAGCCCCACGCGGTGGCAAAGCAAATCTTCCACAGTGACCATCGAGGAAATGTATTCGTCACCATAAAGCGTAAAGTATGGCAGGTAATCTCGTACCTTATCTTTCCAGGAGAGCTGTCCATCCTCTACGAGTCTGGCTATACAGGAAGCGACAAAAGCTTTCGAATTAGAAGCAATGGCAAAAAGGGTATTATCATCCACTTTATCCTTCCCTCCTATTTCTTTTACACCGTACCCTTTACTCAAGACCACTTTCCCGTCTTTGACAATGGCCACTGCCATGCCGGGTACATTCCAGTCTTTCCGGGCTTGCTCAATGTATTTGTCAATAGCCTTAACATCTACCTGAGCCTGAGTAGAAATAAATAAAAGTAAGAGGGATAAGGATAATAGCTTTTTCATTCTTCAATTTAAGATTTGATGAAGAACGAAAATACGAAATAAAGCTATTTGATACTACCAGGTAGAACTTTTCGCATTGAGAACAGCTTTCATTACATCTTTTTGACTGATCTGCCCAATGAGTTTCCCATCATCAATTACCGGAAATCGACGTAATCGTTTTTCTAAAAACATTTTGGCTGCTTCAAAAATATTAAGGTCAGGACTCACCGTAATCACATTTTTAGCCATGTGTTCAGCTACAAGTCCGGTGAAAATCGGCATGTTATCATATTTTCCCTTTACCACTTCTTTCAGACAATCACCTTCAGAAATTACTCCTACCAGCTGGCCATTATCATCCACTACAGGTCCACCCGAAATCTTATGCTTCATCAACGTTTCAACTACCTCGTGCATCGCCTGCTCGGGTTTGAAAGTGATCAGCTTTCTGGCCATGTAGTCTTCCACCTTGAGTGCTTGCGGTTCTTCAGTTTTTGGAGCTTCTGCTCCTCTGTAGCTCATTACCATATTTTGCTGAATTTAATGTTTTAAGTAGAATAGAATCTACTCAAAAAACAGAAGAAAGCAAAATTTAGTATGCCGGAAAATCAGCTGGAATGATCAGAAACAATCACCCATTCGTTCCCTAATCGCCTGAAAATAAGAGAGAAATGACCGTTCGGATTATCTTTTTCGCGTTTGAGACTCCATTTTCCAATGACTGTCCAAAAATCATCACTGAGTGGCTCCAAATTAATCAGCTCGAATGTAAGCGTTCCCATAGCAGCCTTATTCGGATAGGATTTTTTGTAATTGTCAAGCGTCTTTTGCCACCCATAAGTAACGCCTTTACTCCCGATGAAAACCAATTGATCTGACTTCCAGTATCCGTCCATAAAGCATTCGAGATCACCGGCATTCCAACACTCCTCCTGTTGCGCCAATACCTCTCGTATTGCTTTTTCATCAGGGGATTGAGAGTAAGTAAATAATGAAAGTGTGAATAGTATAAGAAAAGCAAGCTCCCTCATTTCCGAAGATAGGTTTGAATCTTTGCTTTTAACGATTCTTTATCTGTCGTAATATGTGGGTCGCTGTAAATCTTCAACATGAGTTCGCGAAGTACATCTTCATCATACCCTAATCGGCTGGCGATTTTGGCACAATACTTAATTTCTTCTTTGTAGATACGTCCGTCAATTTTCATTAACTGAACGACATTGTATAAGTAGTCGTAGCGTTGATCATCGTTCAGTGTTTCCAACCCTTCAATTACAGACGGGTCTTCAAACGACTCACTAATTTCCTCATTGGAGAGACCATTCGCTTTTCCAATTTGCTTGATGAGATCAATCTCTTCTTGCACAACGACACCATCTACACGTGCCAGTTGCACTAGCATGTTCAGATGAGAACGGACAATATTTGGGAAGTTATTTTCGATGATTCTCTTCTTTACTCTCCAAATCGTAAATACGACTTACCGCACAAAAGTAAACCCACATGGGTTAATCTCAAACTATAATATTTCCTGTATAACTTAGGAAGCTGATGAATTTCCTTGCTCATTTATATCTAAGTGGCCATGATGAAGAGGTTTTAGTGGGAAACTTCATTGGGGATTTTGTGAAAGGTTCACAAATGGATCACTACCCGGATCAGGTTCAAAAAGGTATCAGACTACACCGTAGCATCGATTATTTCACGGATACCCATGAGATTGTGCTTCAAAGCAAAATAAGATTAAGGGAGAAATTCAGGCATTATGCTCCAGTTATAGTGGATGTGTTCTATGACCACTTTTTAGCTAAGGACTGGTCGAGATATTCCAACGTACCGTTACTCGATTACACGCAAAATTTCTATCGTTTAATGAACAAGTACCTGGAAATGATTCCTAAGGGAGTCGTGAGAATGCTGAGTTATATGTCTCAAGACAATTGGCTATACAATTACCAATTCATTGAAGGGATCGATCGTGCCCTTACCGGGATGAGCCGGCGAACCAAATTTGAAAGCAAAATGGAAGATGCCTCTGAGGCTTTGCAGGCCCATTACACTGCTTTTGAAAATGAATTCCATCAGTTTTTCCCGGAATTACAACTTCATGTAAGCAACTTTGAAGCATGAAGGATATTTTAATTGTCGGGATGGGTGGCTTTATTGGTAGTGCTGCACGATATGCTGCCTATTTATTTACCGCGAAATTTTATGCAGACAAACCTTATTTTGGAACATTGGCTGTGAACCTAATCGGCTGTCTCCTGATCGGATTATTAAGTGGTGGGTTTATTAAATTAAGCAACCAGACGGCTCTTTTTCTCATAGCTGGCCTTTGTGGTGGATTTACCACATTTTCCACTTTTGCACTGGATGGATTAAAACTCATCCGTGACGGGTTGATTGTACAATTCATCCTGTATGCCTCAATAAGTATGATAGGAGGCCTGATTATTTGCCTGGCAGGGTTTTATGTTATGAATAAAGCATAATCTTTCTTTGGTTATCTTCGTTATAAAGGCTACTTAATCATTTCAGATGACCAATTACTATCACGTACTCGGCCTTTCTGAGAATGCCTCTCCTGCTGAGATCAAAGCAGCATTCAAACGATTGGCAGTAAAATATCATCCTGATAAGCATCCGGGTAGACCTGAGATGGAGGAAAAATTCAAGGAGATCAATGTAGCCCATCAGATACTTTCAGATGAATATGAAAAAGCACGATTTGATCTCAAACTAAAATATCAGCAATTTTCGCAAAGTCAGGCTCGGCCTTACTCCTACCAACCCCCGAGCTCCACTGCATGGAAAAATCAGGCACGAAGGCGATATGCAAGTGGACGAGTGGACTACCGACAAAATGCAATCGCTACGGCTTATGCATTCGGCATTACTTTTTTGATTGCGCTTTTAGTGATGACTGGCGTGTGGATCAAGCAGAGCTACGATGATCATCAACTCGAAAAAAGATTGGCAGAACGACGATCTACTTACCTAGAGGCTAAAGAGTTCTTTGAAGCAGGAGAATACAAAAAAGCTTTCGAGATCATGACCTCATTGAAATTCTTCCGAACGGAAGAACGAGATATGAAAATCTTTAAGAGCACTATGCTGGATCAAATCGTCGAGAAAGGTGATCGTGCCTATCATTCAGAAAATTATGTAAAAGCCATTACACTCTATGAGTTGGTTCAGGAGTTTGCACCGGACTTGCCGTTTTATGAACTCAAACAGAAACTGGCGGAATCATACCGACAAAACGATCAGCCGGACATGGCTATTGAAATACTGGAGGAATTTCTGGTGAGTGAATATGAGACCATTGGTTCATTGGTGAAAATCGCTGAGATCGAGCGTGATGAAAAAAACGACTTGAACGAGGCTCTGGACCGGCTCATTATCGCCCATCGATTAGCGATTAAGCGATATAAAAGATTTTACGGAGATGGCTATGCATTGGTTATCAACGAGAAATACCTGCCAAAATCTCATTTTTACCTATACACCAATCTGGCCGACATGTATTTCCGACTGGAGGATTATGAAATGGCAATCAAAGCTGCAGACTGGAACAAATATGTCTGGCCGGACAGTGCAATTTCCTATGTAACAAGTGCACAGGCATATGAAGCTATGGGGAACCGGACACAGGCATGTATTGAAATCAGTGGTGCGAGAGATAGAAACTGGCAAGGAACATCACCAACGTATTGCAGATAAATGGCAGGCTACTCTAAAAACCCTCTCTGGAAAAAACTCAATATCAAGGAAGGCTATCATTGCTTTTTATATCAATCTCCTGAAAACTATTTTGAGCTGCTGGAGACCACTCCCATGGAAACAACCTGGGACGAAGATCTCAGCTCTCCCCCTTATGATTATCAGCATGTGTTTTTAACGAAACTAGAGGAGTTGGAAAATAGCTGGAATGAATGGAAAACTGCATTAAAGAAGGATGGTATTCTCTGGGTATCCTGGCCGAAAGGATCCTCCAAAATGAAAACGGATCTTAATGGCAACATCGTAAGGGAATTTGGACTAAAAGGTGGCTTAGTTGATGTAAAAGTCTGTGCGGTGGATGAAAACTGGTCAGGATTGAAATTCATGTATCGGAAAAAAGATCGCTGAAGTCGTCATCTACTTTAAATTCCACCTTACAGCGCTGACCGTTTAGCATTTCCATATCATCTACCATGATGAATTCGTCATGCTCCTTTTGCATTTTAGCATTGGCCTCCTTCTTCACTTTCATTCGCTTCATAGCCTCTACAAACCTTCGCATCTCTGTAATATCCTCAAGGATCAACTCCGGCACCTGTGTGGGTTTCCCATCGTCTCCCTTAGCTACCATGGTGAAATAGCTATTATTGGTATGCTTCACCTCGTTGGTCTTGACATTCTCAGAGGTCACTTTAATTCCCACCACCAGCGAACTATTTCCAACATAGTGAACGGCTGCATCTAATGTCAGTAGCTCCCCAACCTCCACCGGCTGCAAAAACTCCACCCCATCGACTGTCACCGTCACACAGTATGTTCCTGCATGCTTACTGGCGACTGCATAGGCTACTTTATCCATCAAGGAAAGAATGAGCCCACCGTGAACCTTTCCACCGAAATTGGCAAAAGAAGGAATCATTAATTCGGTGAGCTTCGTTCGTGAAAACTGTACGGTTCGTGGTTCCATGGCTTAAAATTCAACTGTTACATCCGTAGATTGCTCTCCTTTGAAGACCTTAATGAGGTCAAACTGGTAAATCACATCTTTACCATCTTTTTCAACAAGCTGATCCGGCGTAACCTTTTTGGGTTTTCTTGGAAGGTGAAGTATCAGTTTGGATTTCGATTCCTGTAGCAGCGATCCAATGACCATAATGGTAGAGTCACTCATTTCAAGTTTGTCTTCCATGTTTGTTGTTCTGGAGAAAGTGCTCCCATCATATGAGTAATTAACATCCACCTGAGGTAAATCCATTTTCACCTGACTGCTGGTGGCATTTTGGTTATCGCTCATGAAATCATTAAACCCCTGCAATTCCTCTACACTTGAGAAGTTGAATCGCATACCCGAGTTGAGATAGCCTTCTGCTCGGCTGCCTTTCATAAACATTTCCATCTTATCCAGGTATTTTTTCTTGTCCGGATCATTCTTGATGCTATCCGGAACCTGGGATGAAAAATCAATAATGCTGTCTACTTCCGCCGGGAATTGCTCCCAAAGCTGGGCATCCACCACCTGTCTCAGGCTGTCTTCTGAGGCATCCGGATAGATGCTACTCATCATGCCCATCATCATTGTACGGGTACTACTCACTGCATCTGTGTAAACGAGATATTGACCACTGCCATCTGCATTTAAATAGATTTCCTCTGTGATGTTCGCGCAGGAAAAGAAAAGTGCAAAAACGGCAACTATTGCCCTGTTTGCATATCGACTTAGGTTTGTCATGATGTGTGTTTAGGTGTGAATCAGCCCACCAAATCTCCACTCATCTTACGGCATTTTTTGATTTTACTATTCAGGATGAGTTTCCAAAAGGGTGATCGCGTCACTACTAATTTAGTCTTTACCCAGAGGTTATTCAAAAATTTCCCTGTCCATGTTTTACTTCCGGGTAGTGTAGTAGGCTCGACGATGTATTCAAAGCCCATCTTATGCGTTTCTTCCAACACACATGGATTGCCGTAGAGGATATTGTCAGCATTAGGTACATAAATAAGGTCGATCTTCTTCCGCTTTGGTTTGTTTGATCGTTTATTCGAATCCTTTCGCATCTCCAGATTCTCGGAGGGGAGTTCCTCCTCCACTGACTTTTCTTTCTGAGCCAGGCAACTCAGACTTAAGAATATGATCGATATAAAAGCCAGCAATCGCGACATGAAAACCAAAAATGAGAAATTTTCAGCAATGATTGCTGGTAGTGAGGTGAATAAATAACTTGCGGGGCAAAATTGACGGAACGTGAAGTTTTTAATCTCTTTTTTCCTTAGAAAAGTACCACGAAAGTACCTGCAACTCTTTAGCCATGTGGCATTAAGAGTTATAGCTGTTTTCTATCGTGGTAATAAAGTAGAATGCCCGGTGTGTGAATCGCGTTTCCGAAAGTTTTTGCCTTATGGAAGAAAATCAAGAAGTAATGCGCTGTGTCCAAAATGCCTGGCACTGGAACGCCATCGATTAATCTGGCTTTACCTTAAGCGTAAAACGGACTTCTTTACGAAAGAGGCTAAAATGCTGCACGTCGCTCCTGAGCTTTGTTTCATGAGTCGATTCGATGCGCTGGAAAACCTGGAATACATCACGGGAGACATTGAGTCTCCTCTGGCAAAGGTGAAAATGGATATCCATGATATACCGTTCGAGGACAACTCCATCGACATCATTTTTTGCAACCATGTATTAGAGCACGTGGATGATGACAGAAAAGCACTAAGCGAAATGAAACGGGTGCTCAAACCAGGAGGATGGGCCATTCTGCAGGTACCTTTCTTCTACCCGCTTCCTAAAACCACGTACGAGGATAAAACCATTGTCACTCCCCAAGAGCGTGAGAGAGCATTCGGCCAGGATGATCATGTACGAATGTATGGAGAGGACTATGGTGCCAGACTAGCTGAATCAGGGCTCAAAGTAGTAGAGGAGAGACTCATTGATGAGCTTAGTCCGGAAGAAAAGATCCGCTACGCTCTTCCCGACAAGGAAGTGATTTACAAAGTGGTCAAATAGCTAATTGAAGCTGTATTCCACTCCAAAGTATACTTCATAGATAAATTCATTGAGAGGGATAATTGGCTTATCATCCAAAAGAAAATTGGAAGTCATTTTTAATTTGAATTTATCGGTAAGGGCATTTTTGAATTCCAGTTGACCACTGAGTCGATTTCTAAAGGCATCTATCGCGCCATCCCTTCCAGACTGGAAATAAACAATCGCATTGACATTGATCGATTCTGTGAGCTTCACATCTGCACTTAGATAGGAATTGAGTTTCCAAAGCTCTTTGTTGATCTCCTGTTCCGGACCGTTCCATCGTTCATTTTCTCTGAAAATACCCACTCCGGCAAAAAGTGAGTTGCTCTTTTGCAGGATATTCCACCGCAGACCTCCTCCGTATAATACTCTCAACTCCATATTTCGCGATTCATCAAATTGTCCCTGAACAAAAAACTCGGGTGTCAGTGTCGCGGATCGCCTTAACACCTGTCGCAGGTGGGCAGATCCATTATAGATGAGTGGGCCTTCCCCTATTTTGAAATAGTTCAACCCACTAATGAGAATTGTTGCAGACTTTTCAGCGATATATACCAAATCCACATTGTTATTCACTCCCACATAAATATTCTGCTGATCTTCCGTAGAGCTTCGATTATTGATAGCAAAGGTGGCATCAACCACACCAGAGAAATAATTAGACGAGTCAGATGCCATGAACCCTTTGTCCACCTTCAGGATTTGACCTTGTGAAAGGAAAAGGGAAAAGAAGGATAAAAAGCCAAGTACTGCGCGCATCATTTTCATGCACGCAAAACTAGGAAGTGCATTTCATTGAAGACAAGAAAAAAGCGGCTCAAGGCCGCTTTTCAATTTATTCGGTTTCTTCCGCCGTTGGAGTCATCCGGTTGTCATTCGAAACCACATCAATCAACTTGTTATAAGGATCGATACCCACTGATGTTGGTTTTTCGTCAACAACCACCGTAATCTCATTATTGATTTGGTCAAATTTTCGTTTCTCCAGATAGAGCGGAACTTCCTGCTTCTTACCATCAACCTCTTTTTCTGTGAAAATTCCTACCTCGACCCAATCAGCCAACGGCAATGAATAGGTTGGTTTTCTGGCACCTTCCACCTGATAAGAAAGGCTATCCGCACCGTCGGGATCCGTAAACATTCTTTTTCCTTTTTCATCGGCGCGATACTTGGCCACAAGGGCATTCAACTTCACTTCATATTTACCATCAGGTAGCTCTCGGTAGGTAGCGTCTTTGACCTCATTATCATAAAGTGTAATGGTCTCAAACATGTCCCTCACCAGGTAATTGAGTGAATCCGGCACTGCCTCCTTCACAAACTCCAGGTACTCCAGTGAAGTCGTGTATGGAGGCTCCTGAAAGGCCACACTATCAATGTACCTGCTCATTGCAGCGTTGAACACCTCATCTCCCAGGTAATCACTCAGGGCATATAAAATCAGCGATCCTTTATTATAATGGATGTATTGCTGATTTTCATTAAATAGCAACGGCTTTTCTTTTAATCGCTCGAAGGAACGACCCTGAAGATAAGAATCCAATGCATCCTTTAGGAAGGATCGCATTTGCTCCTCTCCTCGCACTTTCTCCAACACCTTCAAACTGCTGTACTCAGACATGCTTTCTGACATCAGTGTGGCTCCCTGGACATTCGCACCGATCACCTGATGCGCCCACCATTGATGAGCTACTTCATGTGCCGTAACGCTAAATGGGTAATCGACTCCTTCAGGATCGTCATCATCCACTTTGGCAATAAACCCAATGCCTTCTGAGAATGGAATAGTGTTGGCGAATGACTGAGCGAAAGATCCGCTCGTTCGCGGAAACTCGATGATTCGGACCTGCTTATGCTGGTAAGGACTGAAGTTCTCTGTGTAATACTCAAGGGCCTGCTTGACTCCCTTGACCATTCGCCCCAGGTTATACTCATGTCCTTTGTGATAGTAAATTTCAATATTGATATCCTTCCATTGATCCTTTAATACCTCGTACCGAGCTGATTGGTATGCATAGAAATTGAGCATTTTGCTATCCATTTTGTAATGGAAGTATCGACGACCATCCTCTTCCCATTCGCGCTGAAGGTAACCGGGAGCTATGGCGATCTGATCAGATGAAGTGCTCACCAGAGTCTCAAAGTCGATCCAATCTGCGCTAGTTGATATGTATGTATTCCCGAGGGCAGTAGTATCATACGGAGATTTCATTCGCTCCTTTTCAGGGAGGTCGTATTTCTTACGTACTTCATTATCTGTCAATTCTCCCTGGCCGGAGTAACCAAACGTTGGAAAGATTCCATTATTCATGAATGTTCCGTTTTCACGAACAGGTGAGTTGGTACGCAACCATGTATTAGGTTCATTCCATACTTCAAAAGTGAACGTGATTGAATCACCGGGCATCATCGGTTTTTCCAGTACGTGAAAATCAAAGTTGTAAACCGTATCTTCAAGTACTCGCTTATTAGGCGCAGAAAATGCGAATTCACTCGGGTAGCTATTATGATTTAGCAATACCGAATCAATAACCTCTTCGGTTTTGTTTACCAGGACATAGGTTCCCTTTGCTTTAAAATCTCGTGTTTCCGGCATCAAATCCAGATCCACTTTTACGTCAACAATTCGAGGCTGAGCCATTGCTTCATACTTTGAATACAGTTTTTCCTGCTCCACTCGCTGAAGCTCCCCTTCTTTTTGAGAGGTGTACTCGTTCTCAACATTGTTTTCATACCAAATGAGGTACCCCAGACCAAGAAACAGGATAAGCAATGAAAAGAATGCCACCTGTAAAGGTCTTGTGAAAGATTGAAATCCCACCTTCAATCGGTTTTTATAAGATGATGGCACTCCCCGCTTCCAAAAAGCAATGGCAAATACGTAAAGTGCTGCTCCCAGCAACAACCAATAAACCTTATAAATCAGGTATGGACGTAGGGAGCTCCCATAACCATTCATCGGTGAATAGCTTGTTCCGGGCCCTTGATTGTATTTGAAAATGGACTGCTCGATACCAATCGAATCGAGAAACCCGATCCCAATGGCCAAACCGAGCGTCACAAAAAATCCTATCAGATAGTTTGGAATGAGCGTGTGAATGAAGATCGCGAGCAAACTCCAAACTACGATACTCCAAATACGGATAAAATAGAGATCCTTTAAATACAGGTTGATTTCAAAGTCATAGAAGCCTGCATAGGTCTGAATCAGCATACCAGCTATCATGATCAACAAGAGGAGTACAGCCTGTACTTTCAATAGCGCCAAAAACTTTGAAAACAGCATGGTCCAGTTTGGCACAGGCGTAACATCTACCATCTGATCGATCTTCGATAAGCGATGACGATGGATCAGCATGCCTGAATACAGGTATGTTATCGGTAAGATCGCCAACGTGGTAAACACATTTCCGGCGATATCGAGCATTTGCCAGGTCACCGGATAGGTAGTGGTGCCCCATATTTGCTGCCCCACCGCCAATGTAGTGGTCAATATCAAAAGACCTATCAGGGAAATGATAATGAAAGGCCAGCTTTTAACCACAAAAAGGAAATCACTGTTAGATAGTGTCCAGGCCGTTTTAATTCGATTAATAAAACTGTAATCAAACGTCACCTTAGGGAGGTTAATGCGGACCATGCTACCAAAGTTGTTTTTGGTTGATCGCACACCTGCTTTCTTCTTAAATGAAAACGCCAGTGGGTTGTGAGAAAATTTAAAAACGGAGAAAACTCCGAAATAAACCAAGAGCCCCAATCCTCCCCAGATCAACCGATTATAAATGATATAACCTTCAAATGGGAGAAAGTTTTCGTTTTGCTCGGCCACTGTCCAGTATTCGGTATAATAGCTGCTTGCACCTGCACCGAATGGATCCAGCAATGCACCCAACTCCTTATCATCCATGTTCCCAATGATCGTTTCTGCCACTCCCTGAAGTAGAAATAACGCAAGAATGGCCACAAAACCGGACGCTACATTTCTCGAAAATGTAACTACTCCAAAAACGATCGCACTAAAAAAGATCAGGTTCGGAATGACATAGATCAGATAAGGCTGGATGTAATTAAACAAATTGAAAGGACCTGACAACTCGGGGTTTGTACCCGGCAGGTAGCCTCCAACCATCGCACCCAGTGCCACCGAAAGCAATACCAAAATGGTAATCACCAGCCCACTTAAATACTTTGCAAACAGGTAACTCGATTTAGTGAAAGGAAACGAATACAGCACATTGCTGGTGTTCGTAGTGTAGTCTTTAGCAATCGTGCCACCCACAATGGACGGAATCAGGAAAAACCCAATAATGGTAAATCCATTGATGAAGTTATTTAAAGAAAAAGCTGAGTTGATATAGGCGATCGAACTCCTGGTGACGGTAACCGAATCGAATAGCCCGGCACTGGATGCCATCGCCAAAGTGGCAATTGCAAAAAGTGAACCGACGTAGATATAAAACAGTGGATTCTTAACCCAGTATTTTATTTCAAATGAAAATATCTTAAAAAACATACGACGGCTGATTTAGGCTACTGAAACTTCTTTGTCCTGTCCAAGTGTAGTGAAGTAGACATCCTCCAGGTTGGCATCTACTGATTGAAATCCATCTCCCGGATTTGCATCTGCCATCACTCGAATGTTCACCGTGTTGTCGTCATTGAAACTGGACGAAATGACATTGAATTTTGCCTCTTCAGCTTCGAGATCTTCCCGATCGATCACTTTCTTCCACATCTTACCAGCAAGTGATTTCACAGCCTCTTTAGGCGTTTGATGGGACAAGATTTTTCCTCCATTCAGGATCGCCATGTCCGTGCACAGTTCTTTCACATCATCCACGATGTGTGTAGAGAAAATCACGATGTTGTTTGTTCCGATTTCTCGTAGTACGTTAAGGAATCGCTGACGCTCTGTAGGATCCAAACCAGCGGTAGGCTCATCCACAATGATCAGCTTAGGGTCGTTTAATAGAAGCTGTGCAATCCCGAATCGTTGCTTCATTCCCCCGGAGTATTTAGCTACATGCTTCTTTCGAACGTCGTAAAGGTTGGTCACTTCCAACGCACTTTTTACAATAGCGTCGCGCTCTGCTTTAGTCGCCACACCCTTGAGCGTAGCAAAATATTCCAATAGAGCCTCTGCAGACATCTTACCATATACACCGAACTCCTGGGGAAGGTAGCCCAGACGCTTTCTGAACTCCATCTGGTTTTGATGTACATCCATGTCATCCAGATGGATAGTGCCAGTATCCGGCGTTTGAAGGGTAGCAATGGTCCGCATTAAAGAAGATTTTCCAGCGCCGTTTGGCCCAAGAAGTCCGAACATACCTGATGAGATTTCGAGTGATACATCATCAAGTGCTTTTACCCCGTTTTTGTAGGTTTTTGAAAGGTTAGAGATTTTCAGCTTCATCTTTAAGTTTAGATTTATTGTGATTAGTGCACCGCAACTTAAAAAACTTACAGGTACCGAGAAGAAAAAATTGGTAAGCGAATAAAAAAGCCCCGCGAATGGCGAGGCTTTGATTATATATTATAGTTAATTGCTTCTTACATATTACGCCTATATTGTCCGCCTACCTCAAACATGGCATGCGTGATCTGACCCAAAGAGCAGTACTTCGTTGCTTCCATCAGTGTAGCAAACGTATTTTCATTCTTCAATGCAGTTTCCTGCAGTGCATTAAGCATCTCCTCTGCTTTCTCTTCATTCCCTTCCTTCAACGCATTGAGATTCGTGATCTGCTGCTCTTTCTCGTCCTTGGTTGCGCGGATCACCTCATCAGGGATGATGGTAGGTGAGCCTTTGGATGAAAGGAAGGTATTCACGCCAATGATCGGTAGCTCGCCGGTGTGCTTCTTGGTTTCGTAATACAAGGACTCTTCCTGGATCTTGCCACGCTGATACATGCTTTCCATTGCACCCAACACACCGCCACGCTCAGTGATTCGGTCGAACTCCATCATTACCGCCTCCTCAACTAAGTCCGTCAGCTCTTCAGTAATGAACGATCCCTGCATCGGATTTTCATTCTTCGCCAATCCAAGCTCTTTGTTGATGATCAGCTGGATCGCCATGGCACGACGAACCGACCCTTCGGTAGGCGTAGTGATCGCCTCATCATATGCATTCGTATGCAGTGAGTTACAATTGTCATAGATCGCATAAAGCGCCTGCAAGGTGGTTCGGATATCATTGAAATCGATCTCCTGTGCGTGAAGGGAACGACCGGACGTCTGAATATGGTACTTCAGCTTTTGTGCTCGCTCATTTGCTCCATATTTCAGCTTCATCGCCTTGGACCAGATTCTTCGAGCCACACGCCCAATCACTGCATATTCCGCATCAACTCCATTCGAAAAGAAGAACGAAAGGTTCGGAGCAAATGCATTGATGTCCATGCCTCGAGACAAGTAATACTCCACAAATGTGAACCCGTTTGCTAGCGTAAATGCCAGCTGCGTAATTGGATTGGCTCCTGCCTCGGCAATGTGATAACCTGAAATAGAAACAGAGTAGAAATTCCTTACCTGATTATCGATGAAGTATTGCTGCACATCCCCCATCAACCTCAAAGAGAACTCCGTAGAGAAAATGCAGGTGTTCTGTGCCTGATCTTCTTTCAGAATATCCGCCTGCACCGTGCCTCTTACAGATGAAAGTGCTTTCACCTTCATTTCCTGGTACACATCGGCAGGCAATACCTGGTCACCGGTTACACCCAGCAACATCAATCCAAGTCCGTTGTGACCTACTGGTAAATCACCTTTATAAGTAGGCCGAGCTACTCCACGGTCTTTATAGATTTTCTCAATTTTCTTCTCTACTTCTTTTTCCAGCCCATTCTCCTTGATGTACTTCTCACACTGCTGGTCAATTGCCGCATTCATGAAGAAAGCGCAGATCGTCGCAGCAGGACCATTGATTGTCATGGATACAGAAGTAGTTGGATCACACAGGTCAAATCCTGAGTATAATTTCTTCGCATCGTCCAGGCAGCAGATGCTTACCCCAGAGTTACCGATCTTTCCGTAAATGTCCGGACGGTAATCCGGGTCTTCTCCGTAGAGCGTTACCGAATCAAATGCAGTGGAAAGTCTTGCTGCAGGAAGTCCATGCGATACGTAGTGGAAGCGCTTGTTGGTACGCTCTGGTCCACCTTCGCCGGCAAACATTCGTGTCGGATCTTCGCCTTTTCGCTTGAATGGGAACACCCCAGCGGTGAATGGAAACTCACCCGGTACGTTTTCTTGTAAACTCCAATGCAGGATATCGCCCCAACCTTCGTATTTCGGCAGAGATACCTTAGGCACTTTCGTGTGTGAAAGGGTTTCGGTGGTCGTTTCCACTTTGATTTCCTTGCCACGCACTTCGTAGGTGTATTCATCACCTTCGTAGTTGGCTTTCTTCGCATCCCACTCTTCCAGAAGCTTTAAGTTGTGCGGATCAAGATCCAGCTTCAATTCTTCTTTGGCTTTATCGATGGCCGCTAGAGCGTCTTTCTGGTCTTTCAAGATTTCACCTGATTTCTCCAGACTGTATAGTTTCTGTGCTACTTCTTTCTGCTCCAAGGCTTTCTCATTGTAGCCACGAATGGTTTCGGTGATCTCAGAAAGATATCGAGTTCTTTTCGGTGGGATGATGAATACTTTTTCGCTCATCTCATCCGTGCTGGCAAACGAAGACTTCAGGTCTGCGCCGGTTTTCTCGGCGATGAGGTTCATCAGCGACAAGTACAGCTTATTCATGCCCGGATCATTGAACTGTGATGCGATGGTGCCAAATACCGGCAGATCTTCTTCTTTCGCATCCCACAGCTGATGGTTACGCTGGTATTGCTTTTTCACATCCCTGAGTGCATCCAGTGCGCCACGCTTATCGAACTTGTTAAGCGCGATCATGTCTGCAAAGTCCAGCATGTCGATTTTCTCCAACTGGGTAGCCGCACCATATTCAGGCGTCATCACATAAAGCGATGCATCTGAGTGGTCTGTGATTTCTGTATCCGACTGACCGATCCCGGAAGTTTCCAGAATGATCAGGTCAAACCCAGCTGCTTTCACTATGTCAATCGCGTCCTGCACATATTTGGATAGTGCCAGGTTGGATTGACGGGTAGCCAGTGATCGCATGTATACACGCTCATTGAAAATGGCGTTCATACGAATACGGTCTCCGAGCAATGCACCACCTGTCTTTCGCTTGGACGGATCGACGGAGATTACCGCAATGTTTTTGTCTTTAAAGTCTACGAGGAAGCGACGAACCAGTTCATCTACCAACGAAGACTTACCTGCTCCACCTGTTCCGGTGATACCCAATACTGGAGTGTTTGCTGCCTGCTTTCGTAGAGCTTCCATCTCTTCCCGGTTTTGGTCCGGGTAGTTTTCAGCAGCCGAGATGACCCTTGCGATCGCTGCATGATCGTTGGTGTTGATTTTCTTCACCTGTCCGTTCAGGTTTTCACCTACGGCAAAGTCACTTTGCTTTACCAGATCGTTGATCATGCCCTGAAGCCCCATGGAGCGTCCATCATCCGGTGAGTAGATACGTGTGATGCCGTGCTTGTGCAGTTCTTCGATTTCTTCCGGAAGGATGGTTCCTCCTCCACCACCAAAGATCTTGATGTCTGCACCACGCTCTTTTAGCAGGTCATACATGTATTTGAAGTACTCCACGTGCCCGCCCTGATAGGACGTGATGGCAATGGCCTGTGCATCTTCCTGGATGGCACAGTCTACGATCTCCTGCACGGAGCGGTTGTGGCCCAAGTGGATCACCTCACAGCCGGTAGACTGGATGATTCGTCGCATGATGTTGATCGCTGCATCGTGCCCGTCAAACAGGGATGCTGCCGTTACGATCCGAATGTGATTCTTGGGTTTGTATATCTCTACTGCCTGGGTCATGTCGCTTCAAAATTTTGGGTCAACAAATTTACTGAAAATGAAGGTGATTTGGAGAGATTTGGTTCAAACGCTGAATTAGTTAAATATCGTTTGGGTATAAAGAATGAATGGTAGGGTTTTGTTTGGAGGGAATGAGGAATGAGATGCACGAATTAGGATTGGAGATTGGATAAGATCTAAAGTCTCAAAATTGCAAACGGGAGATAGCATGTTGCAGTATTTATATATAAAATTGAAAATTTCAATGAATAAATCCGTTATTTATATTTATTTAAGCAACTAATCCCTATTTTGAAATGATTATTATATCATTATGAGATTTGAAAAGTTTGAAATAAAAAATTTTAAGGGGATTGATCAGATAGAAATCGAATTTGACAAATCTCCAAAGGCCAATGTGTTTACCCTTGTAGGACTAAATGAAAGTGGGAAAACCACAATCTTAGAAGCAATAAATTTTTTTAGTCCAAGTAATGCTGGGCTAAGTGCATTAGAACTACCAGGAACTAAAGTCGAAGACTTTAATAATTTAATTCCAATTGGAAAGAGAGACAATTTTAATGGCCGAATTGAACTAATTGTCAAACTAGCTCTTGAAGATGAAGATTTTAAAAAAATTGAAAAATTCGCCAAGGAAGAAACTCAGTTTAGGAAACTATTGAAGTTAAGTCATTTGTCTTATTTTAGATATTACAATTTTAAGGACTCTAAATTCACGGAATCGGATCACAGGTGGACAGGTTGGCATGGTGTGCATAAGGATAATAAAAAAGATGAGTTCATCAATATTAGTTCGGAGGCATACGAAGATGATAACCTTGCACTCTCAGGGTTTTGTAAAAAACTTATCCCGAGTATTCTCTACTTTCCCAACTTTCTATTTGACTTCCCTGCTAGGATTAAACTAGAATCCGATGAAGAATTGTCAGAAAAAGATAAATTCTATTTGGAACTCATTCAGGATATCCTTTTTTCTCTTAAAAATGACACAAACATTAAGGATCATATAATTGAGAGATCTAAGAGTGATGAAAAAAATGATAAGCGCAACCTTGACTCCTTGCTAAAAAAAATGAACAGGAAAGTGACTGAGGTAGTATTCGATGCTTGGAACAAAATATTTAATAGGCAAATTGATGATACAGAGGTTGTTATCAAATGTGAGTCTGACTCAGACAACACATATTTAGAATTTGAGATTGAGGGGCCGGATGGAATCTATCAAATCAATGAAAGATCTCTTGGTTTTCGATGGTTTTTTACATTTCTACTATTCACACAATTTAGACCCTACAGAAAAGATTCACCAAAGAACGTAATGTTTCTTTTTGATGAGCCTGCTTCTAATCTTCATTCTTCAGCTCAGCAAGAATTACTGAAAAGCTTTGAAAAGTTGATGGAGGATTGCAAGATAATTTATACAACACACAGTCATCATCTAATCAATCCTAATTGGTTAGAAAGTACTTATGTAGTCAAAAATGAGGGGCTAGATCTGGAAACACTTGAGAATTATAGTAGTCGACAAACCACAATTAATATAACCCCATATAGAGAGTTTGTTTCTAAAAATCCTTCGAGCAGTGCTTATTTTCAGCCTGTCCTTGATGTTCTTGAATATGTTCCAAGTAAACTAGAAAATATACCATCATGCGTTTTTCTTGAAGGAAAGAATGACTACTATACTTTAGAATATTTCAGAAAAATTATATTAAAGAATGTAAAAGACTTAAATCTAGCTCCAAGTACAGGGTCTGGTAATCTCGATCAGTTGATCAGTTTGTATTTAGGTTGGGGTAGACAGTTTATTGTTTTACTAGATTCTGACAAGTCAGGAACAAAAGAAAAAAAGAGGTATTTAGATAAATTTGGGAGTTACGTAGGCGATCGCATCTTCACCTTAGAAGACATAAACAAATCTTGGAATGGCCATAGCTTGGAAAAGTTAATTGACCAGAAAGACAGACTTCAATTCCAAAAATTGTCTTACCCATCCACCACCAAGTTCAATAAAACCCATTTTAATAGAACAATCCAAGAAATGCTAATCAAGAAGAGAAAGTATTCTTTTTCGAAGGAAACTGCTTCTAATTTCAAAAAAATGCTAGATTTTATGACTTTAAAATTGGATTCCTAACCTATGCCGTAGGTGAATAATAAAGTAGCATTAAAGCAAGCTCTAGTGTAAGCATCTGCTTGTGCTTTTTGTGTGCGTACTAATCCCCCTAGCCCCCTTTATGAAAGGGGGAATACACCCAATTGTAAATCGGTGGAAATCCCCCTTTTTAAAGGGGGTGACTTGGTTTTTCAAACCAAGTTGGGGGATTCGACGAAGCACAGACGAGGGAATTCGACACAACGTTTCTATTTTTACTTCATGTACTACCTGCCGTACAACAAAAATCTAAAGCAGTTTTCTCGAGACCTACGAAACAACAGCACACTTGGTGAAGTCCTGCTATGGCAGGAGCTTAGAGCAGGCTCCATCAAGGGCTATAAATTCAATCGGCAGAAACCACTCGACCACTACATCGTTGATTTCTATTGCAAGAAGCTGAACCTCGTAATTGAAGTAGATGGCAGCAGTCATTATCATGAAGAAGCGCGAATGCAGGATCAGGCCAGGCAAGAGGTGCTGGAAGCGATGAGTTTATCCTTCCTTCGGTTTGACGATCTGGATGTAAAGCAAAACACGGCTTTTGTGTTGGGAGAGATATATCGGTTTGTTGAGGAGTGGGAGAAAAACAAGGGCGTATAGTAAATCCCCCTGGCCCCCTTACTAAGGGGGAATACTTCTAATCTTAATTCGAATAAAGTAAAGAATCCCCTTTTCTAAGGGGGTGGCTTGATTTAAATCAAGCAGGGGGATTTGTAATCCTTCCCTAGCTTTACCTCATGCAAACCACTCTCTCCTTCCTCTCCGACCTCTCACGAAACAATAACCGAGACTGGTTTCAGGCTAATAAGGTGGCATATGAAGCTGCCCATGAAGAGATGATCTCATTCGCCGATCAGTTGCTGAGTGAGATGAATAAACATGATGTCATTGAAACACCAAGTGGAAAGAAAAGCCTGTACCGCATTTATCGGGATGTGCGTTTCTCAAAAAACAAGACACCCTACAAAACGCATTGGGCAGGGCGCATGCGACGAGCGGGGGCGGAACGACGCGGTGGCTATTATTACAAGATTGGCCTTAAGGAATCCAATGCGGTGGGCGGCTTCTTTGGTCCCAATGCCAAAGACCTGCTGCATTTCAGAAATCAAATCGCACTGGATGCTGACCCTTTGCGGTCGATTCTCGAATCCAAATCCTTTAAAACCACTTTTGGTGAATTAAGAGGAGAACAGTTGAAGACAGCCCCCAAAGGGTTTGAAAAGGATCATCCGGAAATTGACCTACTTCGATACAAGCAGTACTTCATCCGACATGATTTTACGCGAGAACAGGTTATGGATGCTGATTTTCCTAAAACCCTCTCTGAGACCTTTAGAAAAATGCGACCGTTTCTAGATTGCATGACCGAAATGATCACCACGGATTTGAACGGAATTCCATTGGTGTAGAACTCCTATTACTCGGATAAGGGTTTGACTGAAGTTGCTATTTTTATGGATTAGCCACATCATTAAAATCAAACATGCAATTCGAAACCCATCAAATTCCAGAGACTCTTTCTCCATATATCGAGGCAATCTTTCATATAAAAAACTTTATGCCCGACCATTCCATTGAGCGGGTGGTGCCCACGGGACATATCTTTATCATTTTCGAGTTGGACGGATTCACCAGAAAGACATTTGACAATGAAACGCTGATACCCCAGGCCGAATATCAAAAGGTCTGGATTTCAGGATCACACAAAAATTACCTTTCCATTTCTGCTCACGAAAACTCCGAGATGCTTGTCATCCAGTTTAAACCATTCGGAGCACATCCATTCCTTCACTTTCCGCTGGAAAAAATAAACAATCAAGTAGTACAAGGTGAAGAGTTGCTTGGGGATGAACTGATAAACCTACGTCAGGAATTACTGGAGCATGAAACCTCTGCTAAGAAATTTACTGCCGCCGAATCCTGGCTCATGAGTCGGTTTGATGAAAACAAAATACCTCCAAAAGCACTCCTTAACTTTTATGAATCCCTGGCACAAGCACCTGCAGCCAACTATAGCCAGATTGTGGATGATTACCCCAATACACAAAAGCATTTGATCAGCCAGTTTAAGAAGTATGTGGGATTGACACCTAAGTCTTCTCAAAGAATCTTACGTTTCAATGAAATCCTTCATAAAATCCACAACAAGGAAATGATCACCTGGGCGCAGGTAGCTTATCAATGTGGGTTTTCAGATCAGTCCTACTTCATTAAAGAATTCAAGCGTTTTTCCGGTTTTAACCCAGAGGAATTCATCAACCAGGCGTTTGACCAGGACGAACCAAACTTTTTCCCGCTGGACCGGAAAGGTTAATTTTTTACTATGAAGCCTGAAGTGCTGCCGCTAATCTTACTGAAAAAAGAAAAATGGATTTAGCAACAGCACTACAAAACATCAATTGGCTATCAGTTTTGATAGCTGCACTCTCTACTTTTTTAATCGGCGGCATCTGGTATGGGCCTCTTTTTGGCAAAGCCTGGATGGAGGCCTTCGGGTATACCGAAGAAGATCTAAAGAAACGAAGTGCCCTCAAAACATTCGGATTGTCACTCCTACTGGCATTTTTCGCTGCATTTATCTTAGCAATGTTTATCGGGCCGGAAGCAAATGCTATTTATGGCCTGATGGCTGGATTATTTGCCGGAATCGGCTGGGTGGCTACTTTCATAGGCATCTTGTATTTGTTTGAAATGCAATCTTTGAAAGTCTACCTGATCAATGCCGGATATTGTGTAATATCACTCACACTGATGGGGCTAATTTTAGGAAGCTGGTAATAACTAAAAAAGATAAAATCATGGAAAAAGGACTTTTAGAAAATACAGGAAAACCACTTGATCACTGGGTGAAGGTGGTGAAGGATTCCAAAATTGAAAAACATAAAGCAATCATTGACTTCCTCAAAGCTGAACATGGGTTTACGTACGGTTTTGCCAATTTCGTCGCAATGAAAGCGCGCAAAGCAGATGCCGCTTCACATGACCCGGATGACCTGTTAACCAATCAGTATTCAGGAAAGGAACACCTAAAGCCCATCTATGAAAAACTGGTGATGGAGATTTCGAAATTTGGAAGTGACATCACTCGTACACCTAAGAAAGACAGTGTGAGCATGATACGTAAAAAGCAATTCGCTTTAATCAAACCAGCTACAAAAACACGTATTGATTTAGGTCTAAAGCTGAAAGGAAAGCCAACCACCGAACGTCTGGGAGACTCAGGACCTTTTGGAACCATGTGCACACACAGAGTACAAATTGCTGAGGTAAATGAAGTAGATCAGGAACTACTGGGTTGGCTGAAAGAAGCATATGAGGGTGCTCAATAAAAAATCCCGGTCACTGAGACCGGGATTTCCTAAATAACTAACCTAACCTAATAACTGAATTATCATGTAAAAGGCCAGCAAACGGGACTTTACCCCTAATCCATTCATCTACATTAAGAGTGGATTAATCTAACTTTCGGTCCGTAATGGCATTTATCATTGGTATAGGAGGCGCTAGCCGATCGGGAAAGTCTACCCTAGCACAAAGACTAAAGGAAGAGCTTGCTCCCAACCGGGTGTTCTCACTGGATATGGACGAGTACGTATTTGATGAAAAGGATATCCCGCACATCAAGGGACATCCGGACTGGGAAGTGCCTGAGTCCATTGATTACAAATGGGTGGAACATACCATTCGGGAAAACAAATCCAAATATGATGTGATCATAGTAGAAGGTATTTTGGCTTTCGCCAATGCATCACTGAATGCCCAATATGATTTGACCGTTTTCATGGAGATATCTAAGAAAACCTACTTTGAGCGCAGGAGGCTGGAAACACGTTGGGGAAAAGACCCTGAGTGGTACCTGGAGTATGTGTGGGAAGCACATCTGAAATATGGTCAATATCCTGAAGCTGACTTTATTCTATCTGGCGAGTCTACTCTCAAGGATGCCGATTTGGCACCTATCATTCAAAAAATCCGGGCTACTCATCCCTAGCCTGTTTACCTTCGCGCTTTCAAAATGCATCATCATGATTGAATACAAAGGCGCATCCATTCAGGAATTGTTTTTCAAGAAAATCAAAGAAGAAGCGGAAGAGAATCCTCATTTGATTCAAAGCGAATTTTCTCCCGGTGAAGAAGAAACACTAAAGAACATCTTTCTTAAACCCTTTTCTGAAACCATCAACACCTATCAGTTTAAACATGATGTAGATCTGGAATTGAATGTATTGTTTCAGCTTTCTCGAAAAACACAGCGAGAGCAAACAATCAGCGAAACGCATGAAGGAATTGTGACTCATCTTCGAAACAGCTCCCGACATCCGAATATCAAGGAGGGAGATCTTTTCATCGTGCGGTTTAGTGACATCATGTATGGTAGTCAACCTGTAGACGGGTTGGGCATTTTCAAAGTGGAGAAAAAGGATGCCTTTATCGAAACACCTGACTGGACGAAAGAACCCACGCTACTTTTCAAAGAAGGAATTGGTGAGAAAAAGCTGGACAAAGCCTGTGTCATTCTTTTCACTGAGGAGCCATTCACGATTCTGGCTTATGACAACAACAGCAGCGAAGCAGTCTACTGGAAAAATGACTTTATCAACCTGGATTTCAAGCGGGATCACGTGAATGACACCAATCACTTTCTGCAAATGACCAAGTCTTACATTACTGATCAGATGCCGGAAGAGTTTGAGGTATCTAAGACAGATCAAATAGACCTGCTCAATAAATCCATCAAGTACTTCAAGGAAGCAGAGACTTTCGATAAAGGTGAGTTTGAGTTATCTGTTTTCGGACAAGAAGATGAGGCAATCAACTCATTTCGATTTTTTGATAAGCAGTACCAAAATGAAATGGATCTGGAGCTATCTGAAAACTTCAAGATTGCGGCTAATTCAGTGAAAAAGCAAGCGCGAATTTTCAAAAGCGTTTTAAAACTGGATAAAAATTTTCATGTCTACATCCACGGTAATCGCGAGCTGATAGAACGAGGAGAAGACTCAGACGGCAGAAAGTATTATAAGATTTATTACCAGAACGAATCCTAATTTTCAGGATACCAATAAAAACGTTTTCAGCACTCTCATACCTTCATCTTTGTAGGAGGAAAGATCACCATCCAACATTGACTTATAGAGTTGATGTTTTTCATCTACGGGATCAGTATGGAATTTAATGGTGGGTTCATTAACTGCTTTTCCTGCCATTTCCCATTCGCCAAAATACCGTTGCGATGCTGGCTCGCAAAATCGCATAATGGATCCTCCATGGCGATCATCTTTTTCAATCTTTTGATATAAGTTCATTACCACATCTTTTTCTCCTTCCAAAACCTGCAAAAAACGATCCTTGGTATGGATCAGAATACCGGTCACATTCAACCTTGCGTTATTCCTTCTGGAAGCTTTCAGGATCTCCTCAATGTCCTTTTCATCACATTTTGGTGAGCGTGCACTGGTGTAAACCAATCGATGAAGTTCCTTTACCGGTGGCTTTTCGTTTTTAGTGTATTCGCTTGCCATGGCCAGCATCATTCGAATAAGCCGCCCGTCGGCATCTTCGATTAAATCAATCAACTTAGATTTTGCATTTTCCATACTCCAATTGACCAACGAGCGCTTAAAATGTTTGATCACTCTTGATTAAAAATCAATTCATGCATTGACACTTATCAATTTTCTTTTAGCGGAAAATATCGAGCTTTATCCCATGAGCAAGAATAATCACAGTGGGAATGCCGTCTATGGACTAGGCTTCATAGGTGCAGTCATTTATTACATCTCCATAGCCACCAGTTTCTGGACCGGATTCGTTGGTTTTCTAAAAGCAATCGTATGGCCGGCATTTCTGGTGTATGAGGCACTTAAATTTCTGAATGGAGGCTGATCTGATCATTTGGAAGCATTTTGGTTAGTCAGCATTTAACCAGAGTTATTCAACGAAGATTTAACCTATGTTATCGGAAGTAGGTTAAGATGTTTTTGCATAATGCACCCTGATGTTAATTTTATAATAAACAACACTACCCTATTATGCCTGCATCTTTCATTGAACATAAAGGAAAAAAGATTCTTTTCATTGATTATCACGGACTCATAAAGAAAGAGGACATGATGAAAACACTGGATGAATCTATGGAGCTTTTCAAGGAACTGGACGAGAAAGCTCGAACTTTAATTGATATCACAGATGCTGCAGGCAGCAAAGAATGGATGGACGCATCCAAGAAACGAGGAAAATTAGTAAGCGATAAAGTGCACAAAAGTGCAATTGTCGGTGTTACCGGCATTAAGAAAGTGTTGCTCATGGGATACAATGCAGTAGCCGGAGGAAGGGTAAAGCCCTTTGACACCAAGGAGCAGGCACTCGACTATCTTTCTAGCGATTGACTTTCATTTGATTTTTTCTAATTGTCATGAATCATGATGATATCAATCATTTTAGCTATTTTTAGTCTTCAACCGGCTAAATCTCACTTCTAATTTTTAATTCTCGCCTAATGAATATTCACTTAGAGAAGATTTGGTCTAAAAGGTTGGCCGTATTATTCGCGTTCATTATTTGCTTTCAATCCATCGGTCAAACTACCTATTACAGCCGTAATGGAGCTACAGCTCCCAGAAACTGGGATGAAGCAGATTCCTGGACATTAAATGCAGACGGTTCGGGAGCAGCTGCCGCCATACCCGGCCGAACAGATAATGTGGTCATCCTAAATGGTCATAATATTATTGTGAACAATAGCGCAGATAATGGATCTGCCGGTGTTTCAGCCAATGCACTAGGACAGGCGAATGTGGGTGCATTTGTTAATTCAGGTACCGCAAATTTCTATCATACGGGGAACATTTTCGTGAGAAGTGGTGGCACTTTTACCACTTCAAGGGCGATGCTGGCCGGGACAACATATATCAACGGAACGCTTAACGCAACTGGTGACCTGATAATACTTGGCCGCCTGGAAATAACAGCCGCTGCAACCAGCTCAATTGGTGATGATCTCATTCTTTCCGGATTTAGCGAAACGCTTATATTCAACACCACAACCTCCGCGGATGACATATACATGGATCATGCTGACGCTCAATTATGTGGTAACAACACGGCAGATCTCGGTGGTGACATCCAATACCTTAATGGCTCCTCTGTCAATCAAATTTGTAGTGAATTTCAAGTGACCGGTTGTGGGACTTGCCCGGTAACAGGAACTGGAAATAATAACCTGGGCACAGACCAACAACTATTGAAAACCGGGGCAACCTGGAGATATTTAGATGATGGTTCGGATCAGGGTACTGCCTGGCAGGCAAGTGGATTTGATGACTCAGGATGGTCGAGTGGTAATGCGGAGCTCGGGTATGGCGATGGTGACGAGACCACAACCTTAGGTTTTGGGGGAGATGCCAATAACAAATACACCACTACATACTTTCGTACGTCTTTCTATGTAGAGGATCGTGCCAATTACACAAAGATCCTAGCTAACATCAATTATGATGATGGCGTGGTAGTATATATCAACGGAAATGAAGTCATTCGTGATAATATGCCAGGTGGCACCATCACATCCGGCACATTTGCCAGTGGTGTGGTTAGCAATGAAAATCAATTCAAAGAGTTCACCCTCTCGGTTTTTAATTTGACCAATGGAACCAACTACATCGCAGTGGAAATCCATCAGGCCAATCTGACCAGTAGTGATATCAGCTTTGATATGGAGTTGGTTGGCAGTTTCTCAAACGAACTGGTGGGCAAAGGTGAGACCTGGAGCTACCTGGATGACGGCTCGGACCAGGGCACAGCCTGGACCGGAACTTCTTTTGATGATTCCGGATGGGCCACCGGAGATGCAGAACTAGGCTATGGAGATGGAGATGAAGTCACCACTGTTGGTTTTGGAGGGGATGCAAACAATAAGTTCCCCACCACCTATTTCAGAAAATCTTTTGAAAATGTAGATGCTTCCGTTTATGCACTCAGAATTGGTCTGCGAAGAGATGATGGGGCAGTCGTGTATCTGAATGGAAATGAAATTGTGCGTGACAATATGCCAACAGGCACCATTGACTATCTGGATTTCGCATCCGGTGCAGAAGGGGGCGCAGATGAAGACACCTATTTCATATTTGAAGTTGACCCTTCGGATCTCATTGTTGGCACCAATTACCTGGCTGTGGAGATACATCAGGCAAATGGAACAAGTTCTGATATCAGTTTTGACATGTATCTCGAGGCTGTCCAGGCAGGTGCTTTGTTACCCGTTTCACTAATTGATTTTACAGGAAACACAGAAGGGAACTCGGTACGCTTAAACTGGAGCACAGCTACAGAAACTAACAACGACTACTTCTTTATTGAGCGAAGCAGTGATGGCATGAATTTCTCTGAACTGGCTCGTGTTGCTGGAGCAGGTAATTCAGATAAGGTTATCAATTACACCTTAAAAGATACACATCCGCTTTCGGGCATCAGCTATTACCGGCTATCCCAATTTGACTATGACGGACAGTTTGAGCGATTAGGAACCATACGGATCTCTACTCAACATTCAGACGTTCACTCAATTCTGGTGTACCCAAACCCTTCGAGTGATCGGCTACACTTAATAATGAATGATGGATCTGCACCCGATCATGTAGAGCTATATGATTTGTCAGGTGCGCAGTATCAAGCACCTCTCTTCAAAAATGATGGCATTACACAATTGGACATTGAAGGATTAAAAGCAGGCGTATACCTTTTAAAAATTCATTCTGGTAATAGCTCCTGGTCCCGATTAATTACGAAGAAGTAGCTAGTATAAAGTGAGTTCGGGATAAGATTTAGTATAAGTGTCTCGCATCTGCTTTGCTGAATAGCACTTTCCGGAACTCACCAGGCTTTTTATCATTCAGTAATTGCAGCTCACCTTTTTCTTTTATTAACTCTTGAAATCGCTGTTCAGCCTGATCAAAGGCATTCTGATTTGGGTATGTAGTTTTTAAGATTAAGTGAAAAGTAGCCTCCTCTGTTGGCTTTGTCTCCATGATCTCATACGAATAGACATACCCTCTTTCTATCGCCATTTTTCGCAATTCCAGCCAATTGTTTTCATAGTAAAATATGGCTTCTTCTCTATTATCATTCAAGATCTGAACAAAATCAATGGTGCTGATTTTTTGATCTTGCGCGAGTGCAAGAGTGGATGTGAATAGCAGTGAGATAAAAAGCAATTTTTTCATCGCGGTTGAATTTTGCCAAATAACAAATCTATCTACGGAATCACCTATGCCTTTGATGCGTTTCGTTTGGCAATCAGTTTCTTCTGATACCTGCCCTGAACAATATCAATCACCACTAAAATGAAAATAATGAAATAGAAGGTCGTTTTACTCATTGGTGTAATGTGATTTCCGAACAGTTCGAGATGTGCGAGGTGTCCTCCCTCTGAGAGAAGCATCACTCCTACCAAAAACAAGATGAATAACCCGAGCACTTCATAAAGTCTATTTTTGGCTAAAAACTTAGACACTCCGTCAGCCAGCCATATCATCAACCCCCCACTGATAATGATGGCAGTAGCCATCACCCAAAAGACATCACTCAGTGCCATTGCACTTAGGATTGAGTCAAACGAAAAGATCAGATTCATCAAAACAATCATTGCAATGGTCTTTGCAGTGCTTTGAGTCCTTTTCTCTTCTCCCCCATGCTCCTCCAGATAAACCAAGTGAAATATCTCTTTTACCGCTGTGTAGAGAATAAATATCCCTCCAAAAAGCACAATTAAACTGTGCACATTGAAAACGGCGGATACGTATTTAAAGTCAAATTTCAGGAAAGGATCCTGAAAGTATTTTATAACATTGACCAATACATATAGCAGAATGATTCGCAATGCGATGGCAATCCCAATTCCGGTGGCCCGCACCATCTTTTGACTCTCCTTTGGTGCACGCTTGGACTCCAAAGAGATGTAAAGCAGGTTATCAAACCCAAGTACCGCCTGCAATACGATAAGCATTAAAAGAGCTAGTATATTTTCTGCCATAGTGAGATGATTTTGTCGCAAGAAACAAAACCCAGTGGAATCCCACAATGTATCGATACCTTTATTACATGTCGTCAATCACCACTACTAGCCACAGGCAGTGGCTTTACCTGACTTGGGTGAATCTTGTGAACATGCTCGTTGATAGAAACAATGCGCTTATCGATTTTCTTCATGAACTTCCGAAGATCTGTCTCCAACATCATGACCTGACCATCGTACGAATACATGCCTACTTCTTTTTTCAAATCTTCTTTGTTTCGTTCCAGGTCATTTCTGGTAATGCAACTCTCCCTCAGAAAAGAAATGAAGCTCTTCACATCATAATCGCCTTCAAAGCTGGCAATATCATTCATCGTCTTTCGATACTCTTTGGATGATATGTCGATATCAGAGGTAGGATTTTTCAGTATATCCAACACAACAGAGTCGTAGTGGTGCAATAGCTCCAATATCTCTATTGCAAATTCCCTGTATTCTCCATTGGTACAAAAAGCTGAAAGACCATAGTAATGAGAAAGATCTTCAGACACAAACAGCCATTGCTCTGTCAAAAATTCATACTCCTCTTCAATATCAATGGTCACATAGCTTTGACTTTGAACCTGACCAACAACAAAAGTTAGCAGGGAAAGGCTGAAAAAGAATCGGAGTTTTGTTTTCATGGCTACAGTTTTTGTAAATTCAAAAGTAGAGCCCGTTGAGACCGGATATCCTCATAAATAATGGGTAAAAATTTTTAGCAGTATTCACCCAGTGGTTACTCAGTATTATTTCGGAGTATATATTTCTAACCTAAATCATTAACTTCACTACCAAGTGAGAGCCAGCCTTTGAATTTTCCAATCAAACATATCTTACCCACCACGGATCGATCTGTAAAGATCGAATTGCGCCTATTTGAAATCATCCTGATTTTAACCATCGCAGTGTTCACTTTTTGGACAATCTATGGCTTTATCGTAGGCTATGAGTACTTTGTACAAACCGTATATACCAGTGGTATATTTATCTACTCCACTCTTTATGTGCTTCAAAAAAAAGGTATCGATTTTCGAAAGCTATCAGTCACTTACTACTACCTCGCACTACTACTCATTGGAATATCGTGGTTTCCGGCAGGTGGCATAACCACTGCTATTCCAACCTTTCTGGCACTAGTATACTTATCCGGTTTATTGGTTCTACCACTCCGAGACTTTCTCGTTTTTATAGTTGTCACTTTTACAATGGTGTTGGGATTGATAATTTATGAATATCTCAATCCGGAACTAGCCGCACCTTACCCGGACGATGGCCTCCTCATGCAGGACATGGCTATTTCCACGCTCACTTCCCTGGCAATCATGGGCGTTTGCATGTATATCTTCAAGCGCACCTATATTGACGATCGCCGGCTTTTAAGAGAGAAAAACGCTGAGTTGGAAAAAGAAAAGCAGAAAGCAGAATCGACCGATCAGGCTAAATCCACATTTTTAGCTACAATTTCACATGAAATGAGAACGCCTTTAAATGGTATCGTGGGCATGACTGAACTCCTTTCCAATACTGAAGTAAGCAAAGAACAAAAAGATTTAATCGAAAGCCTGAATTACAGCAGTAACATCTTACATGGTCTAATCAGCAACGTACTTGATATTACGACTATAGAAGCCGGGAGGCTTGAGTTATCCATGAGTACATTTTCACTTGCTGAGGAGCTTCATGCCATATGGAAGGTGTTTGAAAAGAAAACAGTCTCGAATCCTAACCTGGAAGTAAAATTAAACATTGATGAAAATCTCCCTGAATATGTAACCGGAGACGTCTCCCGAATCAGGCAGGTCTTGGTAAACCTGATGAATAATGCCACAAAGTTTACCTGGAAAGGTAGCATCACCTTAGACGTGCATGTTGTGGGGAAAACCGGAGATGTGTGCTCAATAGAATTCAGCATTAAAGATACAGGGGCTGGCATTTCTGCCGAGAAGCAAATCCACCTCTTTGAGACGTTTTATAAGGCTTCTGATCAGGCCGGCTATGAGGGTTCAGGGCTTGGGCTGGCTATCGTTGAAAAACTGGTGAAATTGATGGGCGGAAAGATCGCTTTCGAATCTAAACCCAATGAAGGCTCCAATTTCCACTTTACCCTGCCATTGGGTATATCTTCAGAGCATGCTGATAAAAGTTTTGAGCCAATAAGTGTTTCTGGTTTAGAGGAGCTTCGAATACTTATCGTCGAAGACGTGGAAATAAACCGCATGGTGGCCACTAAAATGCTAAAGAAGATGAACATCTCAGATGTTGACCTGGCCTTCAATGGACAGGAAGGCGTACAGAAAGCGAAGGAGAAGTTTTACGATATTATCCTGATGGATCTCCAGATGCCGGATATTTCCGGCTTTGAGGCTACCAAGCAGATTACAGAGTTTTACAGGGAAAAGGAAAACAAACCCATAATCATCGCCCTTACAGCCAATGCGATGAAAAGCAGCGTAGATGACGGAAGAAAAGTAGGGATGAGTGATTACCTGCTAAAGCCAATCAAAACGGAAACGCTGAAGCAGGTACTCATGAAATATGCCTCACTGTAGAAGAGTCATATCTATTTGAATCTTTCATATGCCGCTTTTTCCAAAGCCTCCCGATGATCCGGATGTGCAATATCAATCATCAACTTTGCCCTTTCCTTCAAGGTTTTTCCATATAAATCTGCAATCCCGTATTCAGTGGAAACATAATGAACGTGGGCACGTGTTGTCACCACCCCTGCTCCGATACGCAGCGTAGGAACTATTTTAGACTCATTCCTTGAGGTAGTAGACGGTAATGCAATAATGGGTTTTCCTCCCGGTGAAAGTGATGCACCTCTTATGAAATCCATTTGCCCACCCACTCCGCTGTAAATACGTGTGCCAATAGAATCCGCACACACCTGACCGGTGATATCTATTTCTATCGCACTGTTGATACTCGTCATTTTGGGCAGTTTTCTAATGATGGCCGTATCATTAACATATTGGATATCTAACATTCTGACAACCGGATTGTCATCTACGAAATCATATAATTTTCTGGAGCCCAATAAAAATCCGGAGACAATCACTCCGGGGTGTTTTGTTTTAAGTCGATTATTGATCACACCGCTTTCAATCAACGGCAAGACACCATCCGAAAACATTTCTGTATGAACACCCAGATCCTTGTGATTCCCCAGGCAGGAAAGAACCGCATCGGGGATTGCTCCTATCCCCATCTGAAGCGTGGCTCCATCTTCAATGATACCGGCGATGTGCTTACCAATATCTTTCTCCACTTTCGACAATTCATGAGGAGGAATTTCAGGTATGTCCTGCTCATGTTCAATGAACGCATCAAATTGGCTCATGTGTAACAGCCCATCTCCGTGCGTACGTGGCATCTTTGGATTTATTTGAGCAATGACTTTTTTGGCCACCTCCACAGCGGCTTTAGATGTATCCACTGATATTCCAAGCGAACAATACCCATGCCTATCCGGAGCGGAAACCTGGATCAGGGCAACATCTACCGGTAAAACTCCGCTCCTGAACATGTACGGAACCTCACTCAAAAAGCTGGGGATAAACTCCGCTCGCCCATCGTTAATTGCCCCACGCACATTCGAGCCCACAAACAAAGCCTTTACCTTGAATATATCCCGATATTTCTCATCACAGTAAGGCGCAGCTCCCTCCGTATGCAATTCATATATGGTCACATCTCTCAGCACATCTCCTCTTTTGGTCATGGCATTAATCAATGCCTGGGGAGCAGCCCCAGCCGTATGGATGAATACAGATTCTCCTGAATTTATTATTGAGACCGCTTCTTCAGCACTTTTCGCTTGATACTTACTCATAAATCGTCTTTTTGATGTGGCAAAAGTCATTAAGTTTTGAATGCTCAATGCAAACAAACATCAGCCTTTATGATAACTTCTATCAGCTTTTTCACCAAATAAAATATTCCCATAGATTTGGAAAAAATCAATCACTTATGACGATCCCTGCACTACTACTAGCAATAATTTTCTTTATGCTTTCGGGCATCCATTTTAGTTGGGCCTTGGGTGGAACATGGGGATTTGAAACTGCTCTTCCTACGACTGAAGATGGCAAACGGGTTTTAAACCCGAAGAAAATAGATAGTGCCATTGTAGGCGCTGGGCTACTGTTTTTTGGAATGTTTTATTTAATCAAAACAGACCACATATCACTTGGCTTACCGGAGTGGGTCTTGGTTGTTGCAGGCTGGCTCATCCCCTCCATATTT
This sequence comes from Ekhidna sp., assembly GCF_965221965.1. GTDB lineage: Bacteria > Bacteroidota > Bacteroidia > Cytophagales > Cyclobacteriaceae > Ekhidna. Next base: position 548,500 of record NZ_OZ244926.1, on the reverse strand, counting down.
TTATTGAGAGCCATCGGTGATTTTAAGTATGTTGGTTTCTTTAAAAAAGTATCGACAACCGATTTCGCAAAAAATGATTCCAGATTCTTTTCACCGCTTTGTGCCGGTATAGCGCTGGTTGGTTTCATACTCGAATTAATCTAACTTAAATAGCTTTTAAGGGTTATAAATCCGATCGGTCACTCACATTCGTATATCACTACATCTATAACCAAAGAGCAAAAATTATATGTCATTAGCACAAACCCAGACTCTCAAGTGGAGAGAAGTATATAGCCTGGCAGCCCTTAATGCAGCCGTTGTAATCAGCTGGATTGCTTATCATGAGTACCAGCCTATTTTAATGAAAAACCTAGGGATCACACACCTTGTGGATTTCATGATCATCGCCAAAGCAATCATTCTCATCGTTATTCCGCCGATTGCCGGCTGGCTTGCGGACAGAATCCTAAAGAAAAACGGCAAATACATGATCATCTTCACGGTGGGGATTGGAGCCACAGCAATGGTTTTTATGGTGGTTGCAACACTCATTGGAACATCAAATGTGATGGATGTGAGCGGAATTATCCCATTTATGATCGTTATATGGCTCATAAGCATGAACCTGTTCATTAGCCCTGCAAATTCAATGATCGAAGCATTTGCCCCGGCAAAGCAACTTCCCATCGTGGTAGGTGTACTTTTCCTCGTCACAGAACTTCTCTATGCACTGGAGCCTGTGGTGGTGGCTTTAGTTACGTTCTTTGGTGATACGTTGACATTCATTGTGGGAGGTATTCTTATCGGTGGTACCGGATTCATCTTTCACAGAGTCTCACGTGATGAGGTTATGCAACGAAAAACTGAATTGATCGCTAACGATCGGGTTAAACAGCAGCCGCTTGTTTCGTATCTCGCTATTGTCATGGTGGGACTGTTCCTTGGTTTAGGAAAAGCCTTTCTTGTCGAGTTTTTACCTGGATTTTTTGCTACGCGACATCCGGGTTTCACGGAATATGAAGGTTATATTTCCTTCGCAATCCTCGGACTTTGTGCCATCGCCGGCTTCCTGATCAGTAAGAAGGTCTCTCGTTCAGAGCTTAAAAATGTAATTATCAGCAGCTTCGTTGTGATGGCCATTGGAGTTTGCACAATGATTTTTTCGACCAATCCTTATGTCACCATTATGGCTGCCTTGATCATCGGAGCAGGGTTTACCATGGCTAACATTAGCGGGCTTCCATTCGCGATAAACAACCTATCGGTCAAGCATGTGACCTATGGAGTAGGTATCTATATAGGTGCCTCTGAGGTATTGACAGGTTTATTCGAATACTTATATAGGTGATAAGAACCTTTTCTTGATGATTAAGAGCCCTCCCACTATCAGGAGGGCTTTTTATTTGTTCACCCTGATTTTTTAAGTGTTCACAGATAAAATTTTTGGCTACTTTGGCAATCGATCACTTTTGAGTCATCATCAAAATGAAAATAATTATGAAAAAGCGATCAATTGTCTTATTAGGAATCCTGGCTGTTTTGCTAAACTCCTGCGTGTATTCTTTATTTCCCATATACACAGAGGATACTCTGGTGTTCAAAAAGGAATTACTTGGAAAATGGACCACAGGAGGAGATCAGGAAGTTCAGTTTCACTTCGAAACCATGAGTGAAGACAAAGCAACGACAGATGAGAAAAAAGACTACAAATACTCGATTGAAATCAAAGAGGGGTTCACTATGCGTTCCGATGATCCGCTTTTCATCTTACAGGATGGAAGAAAAATATACGACGAGGACAGCATCAAAATGATCATGCAAGAGCGCATGGCAAAAAATGAGAACGTTTCTCCTCCACCCAATTCCAACATTGATACAAAGGAAGTTGCTAAAGGTCAAAACAAACAGAGTAAACCATCTTTGAAGGATGCGGAATACCAGGGATCTGTGGCTGTCTATGAAGAAAAAAGCTATCGGCTGACTGTCATCAATGAGCATGGAAACAGTGAAGTTTTTGTAGCTCATTTAGTTGAAATTGGAAGTGATCTTTTTATGGACATCTACCCGATCAAGGAATTTGACTCCAAAAACATTTCAGACAATTTTTTCCCGGTTCACACTTTCTACAAAGTGAAGGTCACCGAAGATGAGTTTACGATGATCTATTTCGACCTGGACAAACTGAACAAGCTATTTGAAAGCAATCGCATACGTCTGAGGCATGAGAACGTTGACGGAACAATTCTAATCACCGCGCAACCCAAAGAACTTCAAAAGTTCATTGACAAATATTCCGATGATGAAAGTGTATTTGATTCGGTAGAAACTTATAGAAGAGCATCGTGAAAAATTTTTTCAACAAAACACTCACAGCATCGTGGCTTCAGCACCTGGTTTTCTGGGGGTTGTCGCTGTATGCGGTTGGCAGCTACTTCTCTATTTCAAACGAGCTGAAGACCATTGACTTCATCTACTCATTCTTCTTTCACATCCCACTCTTATGGTTAGTGTATGTAAACCTGCGGTATCATATTCCAAGATTTCTATTGAAAGGGCGGTATGTTCTCTATTTGTTTCTGAGTCTTGTCAACCTTGCAGCAGCCTATTTCATCCATCAGGTATTGTTTGATGTAATTGTACCGATACTACCCACTGATTTCTACATGGTTTCTTTTACAGATGCATCTGTATTGCTCACCATTTTCATCATTTACCTGGTGCTGACCACCCTATTAAAACTTTCCAAATCCTGGTATGAACTACAGCAATTGGAAAAAGAGAAACTATCCCTGGAGCTCAACTCACTAAAAATGCAGATTAATCCGCATTTTCTTTTTAACAGCCTCAACAGTATGTACTCGCTGGCCAGAAAAAAAAGTGACAAAACACCTGACGCCATTTTGCGTCTCTCCAACCTGATGCGATACATGATCTATGAGGTCTCTGACGAAGTAGCTTTAACCAAAGAAGTGGATTCAATCAATGACTACCTCGACCTGCAAAAACTTAGAACTGAAGATGCTAACATCACATTTAGTGTGGAAGGAAAAATTGAAAATCGTATGATTGCACCTCTACTTTTCTTTCCATTGATAGAGAACAGTTTTAAACATGGACTGAAAGGAGATAGAGGAAGTAACTTCGTACAGATTTCTCTTAAAAACAGTGATGCTAATCTGGATTTTCAGGTAACCAACAACAAAGGAGGAGTTGGACATACAGAGGATGGAAAATATGGTGGCATTGGGTTAGAGAACGTAAAGAAGCGACTTCACCTCATCTATGGCAATAGTGCACAGATGGAAATAAAAAATACAGATGAGGCATTTAAAGTTTCAATCAAAATAAAATGGAATGATTAGATGCCTGATTGTCGATGATGAACCGCCAGCACGGGAAGTGCTGGAGTCTTACATAGCAGAGCTTCCTAAGCTGCAACTGGTTGCAAGTTGTAGCAATGCAGTTGAGGCGTTGGAATGGATGGATAAGGAGTCAATCCATTTGATATTTCTGGATATCAATATGCCCAAGCTATCCGGAATCAATTTTTACAAGTCTTTGAGCACTAAGCCAAAAGTCATCTTTACAACTGCATATGCAGAGCATGCTGTGGAAGGGTTTGAGTTAGAAGCTGTGGATTATCTGCTCAAGCCATTCTCGTTTGAACGCTTTATTAAGGCAGTGAATAAAGTTGAGGTTGGACAGAAAGAAGCGAATTCAGCTGATTTTATTATGCTAAAAGCGGATAAGAAAAATCATAAAGTCAACTTTGACCAGATCTTGTATTTTGAGTCGATCGGAGATTATGTGAAAGTGCATCTTCGTGATGCTAAAACGCTGATCATAAGCGAGACCTTACGTAAACTGGAAGAAGTCCTGCCCTACACTTTTTTACGGGTGCATAAAACGTACATTATCTCCATCCCTCACCTGGAATATGTAGAAGGCAATCAGATCACAATTGGTAAAACAAAAATCCCGATAGGTCAATCCTACCGGGATAAAGTGAATGATGTTTTTAAGAAGTGATTACATTATTGATGATTGAATGGCTTTTGAAAGATGATTAGCCATTAGCTCTCGTTGATTGTTTAGTTCATTTTCCGAAACATTAATCATAACAGCAGGACATAATGACTCTCTCAACACATAGTAATTAAAATCACCTTGAGTAAAACCAATCTTACTTTCTCTTCCATCCATTACCAATTGATTTCTTATCCTCTCTGCGATGACCTTTGATTCTTCAGGGAAGTTTCCATCACTTTGGAATATTGGCAGCACCCCTGAAACACCATTCAAATTGTCTAAATGAAGTGAAATGAAAAGATCAGCATCTTTGGAAGCTCTTATCCTTTCCTGTAGGCTCATAAAAGCATCCATATTTCGTGTCAAAACAACCTCCACATTGGCAAGCGTATTAAGCCTTTCTGCAACTTCAATTGCCAATTTTAGCATTTCCTCCTTTTCATTGATCCCACTTTCAAGCTTCGCCCCGGGATCTTTTCCTCCATGTCCCGGATCGATGATCACCCGATAAGCTTGTTGCTTCCCCTTTTCCTTCTCTTTGTTTTTCTCCTTTTCTTTCTGCTTATTCTTATTCTTGGCTTTATCCTTCGTCGTAATTTCTATTACCCCGTCCTCGCCCTTATCACCATATTTCTCAGTGGCCGTTTCTCCTTTCAGGACGTTTATGTGATCAATTTCCTGAGGATCCATATCCGAGACATCCTCTACAACTTTACCATTCACAACAAACAGAGGTTCACCTTGTGCATCTTGTAAACGAATCGTTCTGGTCTGTTTAGAATCCTCAAATTTTAACTTCTCCCGACGGATTTTTTCCTCAACCATTCTTCGTTCCTCAGCTTCCTTTTGAAGCTGATTGACTTTCTTTTCTTCCTCAGATGCATCACGAAGCATTTCATTTGCTCTTACTTCTTCGATTCTGGCTCGTTCTGCTTCCTCATTTGCTAGAAGCATTTCTTGACGGGCAGTTTCTTCTTCATCCAAAGCATCTAACATTTCTTCACTTCCCTCATTATCAGAGGATTTTGAAGGAATCTCCATTATTACCGGTTTGGCTTTAAAATCGTCGATATAATCCATGGGATCAACTCGCTTATCACCTTTCTTTACCTCATAGTGAAGGTGCGGTGCGGTAGACATCCCACTATTACCTGATAAAGCTATTATTTGACCTTTCTTTACTTGATCTCCCTCCTTCACTTTAAACTCGGAAAGCTGAGCATAGTAAGTTCTATATCCGTTTCCATGATCAATTTTTATCAACTTTCCATAACCTTCCGGTTTCTCTTGTATCAGTTCCACTACACCATTGGCGGTAGCCAATATTTCTGATCCAATAGGACATGAAAAATCGACTCCAAGATGCCATTGTTCTACTTTCTTAACCGGATGAATGCGCTTACCAAAACCAGAAGTTAAACGCACTAAGTCTTGACTTTTCACCGGCATAATGGACGGTACATCATCGTCCTGTTCAGTCTTGTTGAGTTGTGCTTTGGGTTCGGGTAGATTAAATACCGGAAGTTTAAAACCTGGTTCCGGAGATAAAATCTCTGCCAGTTCATTCCCTACATTTTCAATCGGCTCAATGGCTTCCTTACTGGAGAAAGCGAAAATAACCGATACCAATACGGGCAGGGTCAAAGCATATAGCAGCCCTGCATATTTATTTTTTTGTTTGTTCATCATGACAATTCGTTTTTTAATCATTGAAAAATTGAAATGACTCACCAAACCTGAATACGTGGCATACTGAAGCTGTGAGTACAATACCTCCTGGTAACCAATCGGATCGTTGAACTGATTGATCACCGCTTCGTCTGCCTGGAATTCATGGATTTCAATGAGTGCGTTTCGATACAAGTAGATGAAGGGATTGAACCAAAACAGCGAAACAAGAAAATCCATCAGCAGCCGGTCAACCGAATGACGCTGCTTGACATGCACACACTCATGCGCCAGAATCTGATCAAAGGCGTTCGAACCAAAGACATCTTTGGGAATGAACACATTTGAAAAGAAACTAAACGGACGGGTCTGTGACGTCTTAAAAAGTTTAAACCATCGTTTTTTTACATATTCTGAATGTTTTTTGAGTTTTTGAATAAAAACCAGATATACCGTAGATCGTCCGATGAGAAAGCATGTGACCAACACATATAACCACGGCAGCAAATGCCACAGAGAGAAATCTTCTTCTCCGCTTTCTTTTGGTACGGGTACCATTTCAAACTCCATCGCCGATTCCTGCATCCATACGATCACCGGAGATTCTTCCAGTGGCTGGACGGGGAGCTGATCGGGTATCTGTATAAAAGGAATGACAAAGCTTGCGACCAAAGCAGCTAGCAAAAACAGTCGGTTCCATCCATGTCGAATGGAATTTCGCAGCACCAATCGGTAAAAACCATAGAAAATGGCCTGTATGACCAGTACTTTTCCGATATAGATCAACACTTCACTCATGACTTTCGCTGAGATATTTGTTTATCAATCAGTTTTCGTATGGCTTTGAGCTCTTCCACAGAGAGCTCTTCCTGGCTGGCAAAGAAGGAAGCAAACTTTTTCGCTGAATTATCAAAAAAGCTACTCATCAGTCCGTTCATGGACTGGCGGGTATACTTCTCCTTAGAGATCAGCGGGTAATATTCCCTCGACTTCCCATGCGTTTCAAACCCGATGAATCCTTTTTTCACCAATACATTCACCACCGTAGAGATGGTGGTGTAGGCAGGTGCCGGATCCGGGTATTGTTCTACAATGTCCTTGAGATAGGCTTTTTCCAGCCCCCACAGGATCTGCATGAGTTGTTCTTCTGCTTTGGTCAATTCCTTCATGAAGCAATACTATTACTATAATTATAATTATACAACTATTTTAATAGTTATTATTTACTGACTTGCTATAGTGAGTAACGGATAAGTTTGGTGATTGTGGCTATTTTTGGAGGTATGGCGTTTAGTCGGATGTTAGAAACAATAATCCCATGAAGTACATATTAGCTGCAACAATTCTTATCCTCTCAACCAACCTGAAGAAAACCGATTTAGGTTTGAATTTGAATGTTGGAGAAACATACTCTCAAAGTTACATTTCCAAGAATACAATCACTCAAACCATTAATGGCATGGAACAAGTGATCAAGATGGAAATAACTGGTGGCATGGACTTTAAGGTTAACGAAAACCTTGGTGATAGTTACTCAATGAATGCTTCTTATTCGAGCCTTATCATGAAGATGAACTCCCAAATGGGAGAAATGGTATTTTCCTCAGAAAATGGTGGAGCAGATATTTTTTCTACAATCCTAAAGAACATGGTTGGAAAAGAATTTCAAATTGATATGGCTAGGAATGGCACAATTTCAAATATCGAGAATTTAGATAATCTATTTAACAAGGCTTTTGATTCCTTTCCAGATATTCCTGCTGCTCAGAAGGAACAAGCTCTCGTCCAGCTCAGACAAGCATATGGAGAAAAGGCTTTCAAAGGAAACATTGAAATGATTACCGCAATCTTTCCCAACAAGGAAGTTAGTGTTGGTGAAAGCTGGAATAACTCAGTAAAACTGGAATCAGGAATGTCTGGATATATGAACAACACATTTACTTTAACTGACATCAATTCAGATGCGATTTTCATAAAGGGAACCTCACAAATATCAACTGAAAATAAGGACGCATATATACAAGTCAATGGCATGCCAACTAGGTATAACCTAACAGGAAAAATGAGTACTAGTTATAAATTAGACCCTCAGTCTAACTGGATTGCAGAAGGAAAGATTGAGCAAGAGATATCAGGTAATGTCCAAATTAAGGATAACCCAAATCTTCCTGGTGGAATGTTAATCCCAATGGTCATAACAAACGACATGACGATAGGCCAGTAACTGCCTCTAACAGTTGCTAAGCGGCATTTATCAGCACGCTATTCACGCCCTAACCTGCAACTGTCCCACTTCGCATCTTCTGAAGGTTAAGGAACCTTAGCAACTGAGCTGCTTCTGGAGTCTATATTTCACAACGCATTATTATCATAGCTTTTGATGGGTGGCACCCCTCACCTCGTCCTCGTCTGTGACGAGGATGCTTAAATCAATTCCATTACTCTCCACCTCAAAAAAACCCGGAAGAAATATCCGCACATCGGGAATGTGCATGTGGAAATAGCCTAGTCCATTTTCTACATTAGTTGGGTAATTAATCGGTTCACCCAGGCTGCCCACAAACGGTCTTCGGGTTCCTCTCAAATCCAAAAACTCATAGTAGTCCTGGCTGATGTTGGCTAACGATACAAACACCGTATCGCCTTTTTCATAATCCCGGAAGAACACCCGAAAATCATATTCGATCAATTCACCATCCTGACCTTCATCCGTAAACAGTTCAGTAAACGGATTCACATCATAATCAAAGTCTTCATTGATCAGTTGAACATTGGACATGTACCAGTTCGGTCCGGGCGGGTCCTGCAGTTTCAGGCTTACGTTCACAATTGTATCAAATTCATTCGCCTCGATGAAGATATCTACCGTGTCAAACCCCACAAATGGGAGTAACTCAGCAGTAGCTGTCACCGGTCGTTCATTAAAGGGATTTTCAAAAGAAAGTGTGTACAGTTCACCTGGTAGCTCGGGTACATCTGTTCCCACATACAATCCGGAATCGGGGTTTTGCAACTCATAAATATCCCCCGCAACCTCCACGGTAATTTCCAGGCTGTCAATGAGTAGCGATCTAATAAGAGCTTCATAATCGTCTTCTCTTCCACCTTCCAGTGCATTAAAGTTTTCCGTCACCGCAATAGCTAAAAACTGCTCAGGCAGGTTTTGAGATCCGATTACCACCGTATTTTCCGGGCTTGGCACATTCCTGACCGGTAGCGGATCGGGCAAACAGGCGATCAGCACAAAAGCCAACAGGACGATATAGTAGCCATTTCTCATTTTATGAATTTAAAATTATAAGTCACAGACGGCAAAAGGCCCAATAACCCGGGCTGCTCATAGCTATAGGAGTTGGTCGCCTCATCAAAGGTGATATCTATGGCGATAGGTGTCGCACGGTTATAGACATTGTAAACACTGAAGTGCCAGTCGCCGCGCCATTTTTTACCCGGCTTTTCCTTCCCTTTCAAAATGATGCTTAGATCCAGTCGGTGGGTATCGGCCAGCTTCACCGAATTCCGATCCGGATAGATCGGAATCAAATCCACTCCTGTGGCTGAGGCATTCGGCACACCATAATACCCGATAATAGGGGTAAAGCGAGCACCGGAGATAAACTCCCATACCATGGAAAAAGACCATCGATCATTCAGACTATAGTTGGCTACTACTGAGCCATTATGTCTTCGATCATAACGAGCCGGGAATACTCGTCCCTCATTCAGCTCGTCAAACTGACGCTGTGTCCATGATAAGGTGTAGGACAGCCATCCCCTGAACTTTCCTATGTCCTTTCTCACCAGCCACTCAAATCCATAGGAGGTGCCATCACCCTGAAGCAAGCCCTCCCGAAATTCAGGATTCAATACCAGATTGGTACCTTCCCGAAACTCTACCAGGTTATTCATTCGCTTGTAGTATGCTTCAGCACTCAGCACAATTCCTTCTTTCTCCAGCAGCCGGCTTGCACCCAGTGTCCATTGGTTGGCCGTTTGTGGTCTCACCTGCCGATCGACCGGATACCACACGTCGGTAGGCAATGCAAATGACGAACTGGAAACGCGATGGATGTATTGCGCCATTCGGGTATAGCTGGCCTTCAATGCCCAGTTTTGGTCAATGGCATATCGCAACGCCAGGCGGGGCTCAGGCTGCCAATATTTTTCACCCTGAACAAAGGCCGTTGAAACGCGGGCTCCCAAAATGCCCTCAAGTGGTCCACGTTTGAATTCCCACTCTCCAAACAAGGCTCCCTCGAACACGTTGACTTGCTCTCCTTCACTACTGGGGATTACTTCGGCAAGCTCCCCTTCCACATTGATCAGGTTGGTATTGACCGAACGCCTGATGGTTGAAAACCCCACATGAATTTTATCATTCGGCGTGATCGGCCGGGTGAATTTTTGCCTGAAACTTAGATCTCTGATATCTGAAACGACATTCAGTCGGTTGTCCTGAAAATAGTTGTTGATCTTATAATCGAATCGGGTGAAGCTCAAGTCAGTAGTTGACGAGAAATTACGATAATCCTTCTCGAGCGATAAGGTTTGGATATGATTACCTATGACGAACGAACTTCCACTTGGGTCATCGTTTCGGCCTCTTGTTCCATCATAGTTTAGCACATCATCCCCAAAGTAAAACCCATAATGAAGTCGGGTGCTTTCGTTAAGTTCATAATCCAGGTTGAAATTCATATCGTAGAAATAGTAGGGAAGCTCTTCAGCACCTACCAGGTCTACCACTTTATCAGCATACGTTCTTCTACCTGCAACCTGTACCGCCAGCTTATCTTCAATAATTGGTACTTCTGCTGAAATACGCGAGGAAATCACACCAATACCTCCCTCCACCAGGAGTTGATCTTTATCCAGCTCTTTTGATCGTATATCGATAATGGAAGAAAGCCTTCCACCATATTCGGCAGGAAAGCCACCCGTCATGATATTCACCTCACCCACTGCCGATGGATTGAATACCGATAGAAATCCAAATAAATGTCCTGTATTGTAAACTGGCGCTCCATCCAGTAGCACGAGATTCTGATCTGCCGCTCCTCCACGAATAAAAAAGTCATTCGACCCTTCGATCCCTTTGGATGATCCGGGCATCAGGGTGATCACTTTTACAAAGTCCGGTTCTCCGGCAATCGTAGGTAGTTGAAAGATCACATCTTTTCGCAGCGTTTGCATGCCTGGACGGATCTTATCAAACTGCTCAATGGCCGGTGATCGCTCCGCTTCCACTTCCACAGTTTGAAGTACGGTGCTGTTCGGTGATATTCGAATGGGCTTGTTTGTCTTGATTTCCCCTGCTAATACTTTGATCGACTCATACCCGATGAAGCTAAACTCAATGGTATCCTGTGGAGAAGCTTTTATCCTGAACATCCCCAAGGTATCTGTGATGGTGACAGCCTCTGTTACCAGGTTTTGAACATTAGCAAATGGGAGTGATTCGCCGGTTTCTGCATCAAGGAGTTTTCCTGAGACGGATGATTGCGCATAGGACTCAAAGAGTGGCTCCATAAGAAATAATGCCAATAACAAGATATGAAAAGATTTAACCGGTCGCATGCGTACCAGTTAAATGCGTTTTCGGGGGTAAATGTTTCTTTTTTCATGCACATGAAACAAAAAAGCCTCCCGCTGGAGGCTTTCTTTTACATATATAGTTTTGTTACTTATCTCTTAGGATAAACCGCTGCGTCCCCTAACTCCTCTTCAATCCTGAGGAGCTGATTGTATTTAGCCATACGATCTGATCGAGACATGGAACCGGTCTTAATTTGACCTGAGTTAGTAGCTACGGCAATATCGGCAATGGTAGCATCTTCAGTTTCTCCGGAACGATGTGATACCACAGCCGTCCACCCCGCTTTGTGAGCCATCTCGATTGCATCTAAAGTTTCTGTCAGTGTGCCGATTTGATTCACTTTGATCAATATCGAGTTAGCAGCTTTTTCCTTGATTGCTTTTTCCAGAAACTTCACATTGGTCACCAAAAGGTCATCTCCAACCAGTTGACACTTATCTCCGATTTTCTCCGTGAGCGTTTTCCATCCGTCCCAATCGTTTTCATCACAGCCATCTTCGATGCTATCGATTGGGTATTTTTTCACCAAATCAGCCAGATACTCAGCTTGCTCAGCACTGCTACGCTTTACTCCATTTGGACCTTCAAACTTGGAGTAGTCATATACCCCGTTCTTAAAGAACTCAGATGAAGCACAATCCAGGGCAATGGTCACATCCTTCCCGGGTTTATATCCTGCCTTCTTGATTGCCTCAATCACACTTTCGAGTGCTTCCTCTGTTCCTCCCTCAAAGTTTGGTGCAAAGCCTCCTTCGTCTCCAACAGCTGTACTCAATCCTTTATCATGAATGATTGCCTTGAGATTATGGAAAATTTCACCACCCATCCTCAGTGCTTCTGAGATAGTGGGCGCTCCGACAGGGCGAATCATGAATTCCTGAAATGCGATAGGTGCATCCGAATGTGATCCCCCGTTAATGATATTCATCATTGGAACAGGCAATACCTTTGCATTTGCTCCGCCAATGTATCTGTAAAGCGGAAGCTGGCAGGCGTCTGCTGCGGCGTGTGCTACAGCAAGGGAAACACCGAGTATGGCGTTTGCGCCAAGTTTCGATTTATTCGGTGTGCCGTCCAGATCAATCATTAATTGATCAATATAGGCTTGTTCAACCACTAAAAGACCTTCAACTTCGGGAGCAATGATATTATTGACGTTATCAACTGCTTTTTGAACACCCATGCCCATGTACCGAGACTTATCTCCATCTCTTAGTTCAACAGCCTCATGTTCTCCTGTAGATGCTCCGGATGGCACTGCAGCTCTCCCGATATACCCCTCTTCGGTAATTACCTCTACCTCTACGGTGGGGTTACCCCTGGAGTCCATGATTTGCCGGGCAAACACACTTTCGATCACGCTCATTTCTTATTGTCTTTTATTAGTTGAATAAAATCATCAAATAGATAAATGGAGTCATTAGGTCCCGGTGAAGATTCCGGGTGATATTGTACAGCAAATGCCGGTTTATTTTTAAGTCTCAATCCTTCCACCGTATCATGGTTCAAATCAACGTGCGTTAGCTCTGCCACATCTGATTTTTTAAGCGCTTCCATGTCTACAGCAAAACCATGATTCTGAGAGGTTACCTCACTAAGTCCGGTATTGAGGTTTTTAACAGGGTGATTTAATCCCCTGTGCCCATGGTGCATTTTATAGGTAGGAACTCCTACAGCTAAGGCAAGAATCTGACTTCCCATGCATATTCCAAAGAGTGGCTTATTAGCATCCAACACTTCTTTCACTGTATTCGATGCATAATCCATTACTGCAGGGTCACCGGGTCCATTCGAAATGAAGTATCCATCAGGGTTCCACTTTTCCATTTCAGCGAAAGTGGTTTTAGCAGGAAATACTCTACAGTGACAACCTCTCTGTACCAGGTTTTTAAGTATCGATTTCTTAATGCCTAAATCAAGTATGGCAACTTTGAATCCGTCATTCTCTTCTCCTAAATCGTATGGCTCCTTAGTTGTTACCTGGGTGGATAATTCCAGCGCTACCATGCTTGGCACTTTATCCAGCTCCGCCTGAAGGGCTTCACCTTCCAGCTCCGACGAAATAATTGCATTCATGGCTCCCTTTGTTCGGATGTGACGAACAATCTTACGGGTGTCCACCCCGGCAATTCCGACCGTGTTGTGTTTTTCTAAAAACGCCTGTAAGCTCTCGGTTGCTTTCGTTCGACTAAAAATAGCTGAAAAGTCATTTACAACTAATCCTTTAATAGTAGGCGCATCACTTTCAACTTCAGCGTCCATGGCGCCATAATTGCCAATGTGCGAGGTGGTGTTTACAATGATCTGACCATAGTAAGATGGATCGGTGTAGATCTCCTGATAACCGGTCATCCCGGTATTGAAGCATATTTCGCCTCCGGAGGTGCCTTCTTTTCCAATTGAATAACCAGTAAATGTGGTGCCGTCTTCAAGTAAGAGGGTGGCTTTCTTTCGGGTAGGGTATTTCATATTGGGGAGCAAAAATAGTTACGGATCGGGCAATAAAAAAGCCATCCAAAAACTCAGATGGCTTTCATGATTGATTTGTAATATTTTATTCTTTGATAAGTCTTGATGTAATCTCTTTTCCTCCAAAATTAAACTTAACAAAGTATGTACCTTGACTTAGACTTGATATGTCAAGTAGTGACCGTGTACTCTTTGTGGTTTTTGGATAGGATTCTTGATTAAGTAATTCTTTACCATCGAGGCTTAAAACTTTAACAGATACATCTCCGATGTAATCATTAATCATTTCAATAGTGACCTTTCCTTTGCTTGGATTAGGATAGACAGTAATTCCTGCTTCCTCCCAGTCTGCCACGGCTGTGATATCTGAAATGTTAATTTCAAAAGACTTGGCAAAGCTATTTCCTTCATCATCTTCGGTTTGGATACGTATTGTATATACAGACTTTGTTTCAAAATCAAATTTTGCACCCGATAGCAATTCAGTACCTGAAATTCTAAAACTTCCATTATCATCTGATCCCTCACCACTGATTAAGCTGAATGTGTGCGAGTCATCATCTTCATCAGTTGCTTCAAGTACTCCAATAGAAGTTCCGGGCAATTCCAATTCTGCGATTGTATTATTTGAAATGGTAATATCCGATGGAACTGCTAGACTCGCTACTACTAAAGAAACTTCATCATTTGTTACATCCTCATCACCAGATACAGTTACCTCTACACGTATATCATAAACTGCTGCAGTTGTAAAATCATAAGTCGTTGAAAAGGTGTGTTGATAAGAACCTAGGTTATCAATGGTTTCCGTGATATTATCAGAAACAACCAACTCATCATCAATATATAGAGCGATATCATAATCACTTATTGAAAAATTACCCAGGTTTTGTATGGTTGCTTTTATTTCAAACTCATCCTCACTAAAAACACCATCTTCAAGGTCATCTATGCTTTTTGCCCATAAATCAGTATCAAGGAGAGGGACAGTTGCCGAGTAAACACCATTACCATGCGTAGCAGCTACGACCAATCCATCTAATCGAGTGACCATATGTTCTACCACTGTGGCTCCAATACCAGTTTCATCTTCTCTGACCCATACAGTATTGACACCATCGAGATTGGCGGTTGAATATAGTCCTGCGCTCGTGCCCACGAAAAACATTCGATCATTTCCAAAGATTCTGGCTACACGAACAGACGGTCCATTTCCCGTGCCATCAGAATTTTCTTCCAGATTTCCGCTAACGTCAGTCCACGTTTCACCTCCGTCGCTGGTATAGAAAAGACTCGGGATTTCGTAATTGGAAAAGCTGACTAAAACATGGTCGTTATTGGTCGGATTAACACCTATACCCGAAATATATCCACCTGTGAAATTTGAGCCAGTAACATTTTCTACAATTGGATTACTACCACTCGCCTTAGTTACTTTAAAAACTTGACCAGATGAGTTGCCAACATATACAACCTCATTTGATCCAACCCCCATTTCGCTTATCACACCAGATGATCCTGTAAGCTCAATAGACTTCCATCCTGTATCATCATTTCCTGTGCTTGCCTGCGTGTTTACCCAAAGTTCTAAGTCTCCTCCCAAGTAAAAAATGTCATCATCATCTCTATCTAAATAAAATGGTGTTATAAATAAGGAAGTAAGATATTGATCAGAGCTTGGAGTCATAAAGTCAAAGGCATCATAAAACTCATCGTTCGCATCAGAGTAATCCAGACGATAGATGTTGGCATTTTGCGATGAAACATAACGATGTGTACCGTCGGCACTAATGGCACTATATGCTCCATCTCCACCAAATGGATCCGACCATTCGTCGGTAGAGGAAGTGAAATTATTCGCAAACCATGTCCCATTGTCTTGCAAGCCTACCAATATTTGATCCTCCGGCCCTGTTGAAACAGCATAAATTTGAGAGGTAAGATATCCGTTATTTAAGGGCGTCCATGATACTGTTGAAGCGGTTATATCATTTGTAAGCTGAACTCCTCCGTCATTTCCCGAGTATGCCTTATCCCCACTTAGAAAAATAAAAGAATGTTGATCAGGATGGTGGTTTAGATATAAACCATATGATTGATTACTAGACGTATATCCCCCTATCCAGTTGGCATTATCACTTGGATCATTATTTGGAGTTGAAAAACCATTTGATGAAGCAAATAAGTTGGTTCCACCTATCACAACGAAATCGGGATCGTCATTCTTTACCTTAATAAGCAAATCATATCCCCCTTGGGAGTTGAAATTACCAGTTAAACCTCCCAACTGAGGAATATTAGCTGATAAATCCACCCAGGCATTAGTGCCATCATCAAACTTCCACAAAGAATGACCGCTTGATTCTGTTGCGTCCTCTCCCAGCACATAGACGATATCCTCATTAGATGGGGTGATAGCTATTTCCTTACGCTCACCTGATGCAAATGAATGACCGGAATCTGTAATATTTGTCCAATTATCTCCTCCATCAGTCGATTGCCAAACGCCAGCACCCTCAAAATTCTTAACAGCATATAAAATACCAGTTGAAGTAATAGCTATATCAGACCATCCCCCTTCACTACTACTATTTAGTCCATCCAAAACTTGAGTGAAAGTTGACCCGTCTGTCGAGCGATAGATACCACAATAATTGGCAACAAAAACATCCCCATTAGTAGGGTTTACCACAATTTCGTGATTGTAATCAAAACAGTTATCAAATGATTCAGGCGCATTGGTACTGGTTGATGCTATAATTGACCAATTTGCTCCACCATCAGTTGACTTAAAGATGCCATCCCCGCGGTAAGGTGCACCAGAACCTCCTGCTGAATTTCCTGAAAATTCACCTGTCCCATAATACCAAACAAGCCCATCTGTCGATTGAACATCCTGCGCAATACATGTGATACTTTGCAGATCACTGGGAGTTGTCATTTTAGACCAGTTATCTCCCCCATCAGTCGTCCTCCACAAACCTCCTGACACACCCCCTGCTAATATCGTTTCTTCCGTTCCGTCCGTCACATCAATAGCAAGAGCTCTTGTTCTTCCACCAACATTAAAGGGTCCTCTATTCTCCCAGGTGATTGCCGGAGCTGATAGCGGGCTAATTCTTGACCTAAGTGCCTGCTGCCTTTGATCCATCAGCATCCGCTCCTTTAATCGAATGTTATCCGGTATTTTATTCGTTACCGGGTTTTTGGTTCGTAAAAATTCAAACTCTAACCGAGCCCTGGGATCGTCCTTTTCTTGATTAGGTTGTGCGAAAACACATAAAGTCCCTACCAAAAGGAATATTGAAATTAATCTTCTCATGATGCTATTTTAAAAATCGTGTGATACGGTATGCTTGTTTATTTTGTCCCATAGAATCCAAAGACTCAATAGCACAAATAAATTCATTTGCTGGTTCTTTGCTGGAAGAAACTGAAATTTTATTGCCCGGACTCAAAACCACATTGGCGCCATGACCAACCTTTAATTGCTCAACAACTTCAACATTTGCAATCCCCTTCTCGAAAGAAATCAATTTAGCTGAAATAACCACTTCATCGGGGTTTGGTGAATACTCCTTATAAGAAATCAAGGGCTCAGTTTCATTATCTGCATTCGCTTGAGAGGTGTTTCTATTACAACTGGCAAATAAAAAAAGCCCTAAGGCTAAAGTAACAATTAGGCGCATTCTTCTTTTTCTTGCAAAATAAAAAAAGGGATCGAGCTTTTGCTCAATCCCTTTATATTTTCGACGATTAAGGATTCTTAATCTTCCTTCTTCTTGTCTTCTTTATTTTCTTCAGTTTCAGGAACCTCTTGCTCTTCAGCTTTTGCCTCTACTTCTTCAGTCTTAGCTTCATCTTTAACTTCTTCAACGGCAACTTCTTCTTTAACGTCTGCGGCTTCCGCTTTAGGCATCTCCTCATTCTTCGACTTTCCTTTTCCACCTCTTCTGGATCTTCTTGTTTTCGATTTTCCAGCATCAGTTTCGCTAAGCAACAACTCGTTGAAGTCAACAAGTTCCATCATGCACATTTCAGCATTATCACCTAATCTGGCACCTGTCTTAATGATTCGGGTATAACCACCGGGCCTGTTGGCAATTTTACCAGCTACATTATTGAATAACTCAGAAACAGACTCCTTATCCTGAAGGTATGAAAATACAACCCTTCTGGAGTTGGTATCGTCTGTCTTAGACTTGGTAAGAATTGGCTCAATGTACTTTCTAAGGGCTTTTGCCTTAGCTACAGTTGTATTGATTCTCTTATTGATGATAAGAGAAGAGGCCATATTAGAAAGCATTGCACTTCTATGTGCAGTCTTTCTACCCAGATGATTGAATTTCTTTCCGTGTCTCATTATTCTTCCTCCAATTTGTATTTACCAAGGTCCATACCGAAAGTAAGACCTTTATCAGAAACCAATTGCTCCAATTCCGCAAGCGACTTCTTACCGAAATTTCTAAATTTCATCATGTCAGAAATCTCAAGTGATACTAAATCACCCAATGTTCTAACGTCAGCAGCTTTTAAGCAGTTATATGCTCTAACTGAAAGATCAAGATCATTCAAGTTTGTCTTGAGCATCTTTCTCATGTGTAGAAGCTCTTCATCTACTTGCTCTGGCTCACCTGCTTCCTGTGTTTCAAGGATCATGTTTTGATCAGAGAACAACATGAAGTGCTGAATCAAAATATTAGCAGCTCCTTTCAGTGCATTTTCAGGATGAATGGATCCGTCAGTCTCAATATCAAGTGTCAACTGTTCATAATCCGTTTTCTGCTCTACCCTTGTATTTTCAACGCTATACTTCACATTCTTAATTGGCGTATAGATCGAATCAATGGCAATGAATCCAAAGTTTTGATCTGCCGGCTTATTTTCCTCCGAACCAACATAACCTCTACCTTTTTGAATGCTCAGTTCCATTTCGAACTTAGCAGATTTATCAAGGTGACAAATTACATGATCAGGATTAAGGATTTCGTAAGAAGTAGTGGCCTTAGCTAAATCACCAGCAGTCAATTTCTCCATATTAGAGACATTAACAGTGATTGTTCCGTCAGCTACTTCTTCAATCTTTTTGAATCGAACCATTTTCAGGTTCAAAATCATTTCACTCACATCTTCTACTACTCCTTCGATTGTAGAGAACTCATGCAATACACCAGGGATTTTCACTCCGGTGATGGCATAACCCTCCAAAGAAGACAGTAGAATTCTTCTCAACGCATTACCTATTGTAACACCGTATCCTTTTTCCAGTGGTTTGAAAGTAAAGAGGCCATGGAAATCATCTGCTTTTTCCATTACCACTTTTTCCGGCATTTGAAATGCTAGGATAGACATATATCTTATTTTTTGAGTGTTTACTTAGAGTACAATTCGACGATCAACTGCTCCTTGATATTTTCAGGGATTTCTTCTCTGCTTGGAGAGTTCAAGAACTTTCCAGTCATACTTGCTGAATCCCATTCTAACCAAGAGTAGCTTCTTGCATTAGATGCAAGACTATCAGTAATGGCTTCAAGAGATTTTGACTTCTCTCTTACGCCAATGATGTCGTTATTTTTTAGAGTATAAGAAGGCACATTCACCAATTCTCCATTCACAGTAATGTGTTTGTGAGAAACCAGCTGACGTGCAGCTCTTCTTGTAGGCGCAATACCTAATCGGAATACGGTGTTGTCCAATCTTGCTTCCAACATTTGAAGTAAGATCTCACCCGTAATTCCACTCTTTCTTGAAGCCTTATCAAAGACGTTAGCGAATTGACGCTCCAATACACCATATGTGTATTTAGCCTTTTGCTTCTCCGCTAGCTGGATCGCATATTCAGACTGCTTCTTTCTTCGTCCTCGCCCATGCTGACCAGGAGGATAAGCTTTCTTCTGAAGTGCTTTACTAGCACCAAAGATCGGCTCTCCGAATCGTCTTGAAATTTTAGTTTTAGGCCCAGTATATCTTGCCATTATTTATAACAATTTAAAATCTTAAACTCTTCTTCTTTTCGGTGGTCTACATCCATTGTGAGGTAGTGGAGTCATGTCTTTAATCATGGTCACTTCAATACCTGTATTCTGGATAGTTCTGATGGCAGACTCTCTTCCTGACCCAGGACCCTTCACATAGACTTCAACTTTTCTAAGTCCTAAGTCATATGCCTTTTGAGCACACTCCTGAGCCGCTACCTGAGCAGCATATGGGGTGTTTTTCTTAGATCCACGGAAGCCCATTTTACCAGCTGAAGCCCAGCTAATAACCTGACCAGTTCCGTTAGTCATGGATATGATAATATTGTTGAATGATGCTCTGATATGAGCTTGCCCCACTGCATCAACAGCAACAACTCTCTTTTTAGCTTTATCTTTTCTCTTTTGTGCCATCTATCTATTACTTAACAGCTTTCTTCTTATTAGCAACCGTCTTTCTCTTTCCTTTTCGAGTTCGGGCATTGTTTTTCGTATGCTGACCTCTTACAGGAAGGCCTTTTCTATGACGAAGACCTCTATAGCAACCTATATCCAAAAGTCGCTTGATGCTCATCTGAATTTCTCCTTTGAGTACACCTTCTACCTTGTATTTTTCTCGGATAGCAGTACGTACACTACCACCTTCATCGTCAGTCCAATCATGAACTTTCTTATTGGGATCAACACCAGCTTCAGCCAAAATTTTCTGTGCTGATGTTTTACCGATACCAAAGATGTAAGTCAAGGCAATTTCGCCTCGCTTATTATCCGGAATATCTACTCCTGCAACTCTTGCCATAATTAGCCTTGTCTTTGTTTAAACTTTGGATTCTTTTTATTGATTACATAAAGCTTCCCTTTCCTTCTGATCACTTTGCAATCAACGCTTCGTTTTTTTACGGATGCTCTTACTTTCATTTCTTTATACTTTTCAGCCTTCGACTGTTATTTATATCGATATACGATTCTTCCTTTAGTTAAGTCATATGGTGACATCTCCAATTTCACCTTATCTCCAGGTAAAATCTTGATGTAATGCATTCTCATCTTTCCTGAGATATGAGCTATTACCTCATGACCGTTTTCTAGTTCTACTCTAAACATTGCGTTTGACAATGCTTCCACGATCGTTCCGTCTTGCTCTATGGATGCTTGTTTTGCCATTATGCTGCCTGAGTTCTTCCTTTTACTCTACCTGATTTCATCATACCTTCATAGTGCCTCATGAGCAGGTAGCTCTCAATCTGCTGAAGGGTATCAAGAATTACTCCCACCATAATCAGTAGAGATGTTCCTCCATAAAACTGAGCAAAGCCCTGATTTACACCAGCTATCATAGCAAAAGCTGGCAGGATAGCGATAACAGCTAGGAAAATCGAACCCGGTAAAGTAATTCTTGAAAGAATATTATCTAGGAAGTCAGCGGTTTGCTTACCTGGCTTAACACCTGGAACAAATCCACCATTTCTTTTCATGTCGTCTGCAATCTGATTAGGATTGATTGTTATGGCAGTGTAGAAGAACGTGAATATGATGATCATAATCGCGAACGTCAGGTTGTACTGCCAAGAGGTAAAATCGGAGAAGGTTGTTCCAATATAGTTAGCGAAATCACTTTCCTCTCTCCAAAGTCCGGCAAGCATTGCCGGCAAGAACATGATTGACTGAGCAAAGATGATTGGCATAACCCCAGAGGCATTCACCTTCAGCGGAATGTATTGTCTCTGACCACCATATACTTTATTTCCTACTACTTGCTTAGCATATTGCACAGGTACTCTCCTCACGGCTTGCACAAGGGCTACAGTCACTAATACAACAAAGAATAATGCCACAAGCTCCAATATAAAAAGAAGCATTTCGCTCATTCCTCTTGTGATTGCTTCAGCTGCGATACTTCCAGGGAACCTGGAAATAATACCTATCATGATAAGCATTGAAATACCGTTTCCAATTCCTTTATCAGTAATTTTTTCTCCTAACCACATACAGAAAATAGTACCAGAGGTCAGAATAATTACTGAAGTGAATTTGAAAAAGAAGGTATTACTCAAAATCGCTGTAGGCTCAATAGCTGCAGAAACATAACTGAAGCCCTGCGCCATACATATCGCGATCGTTAAAACCCTTGTAAGCTGATTGATTTTCTTTCTTCCGCTATCTCCTTCTTTCTGAAGTTTCTGGAAGTAAGGGACTGCCACAGTCATCAACTGTAATACAATTGAAGCAGAGATGTATGGCATGATACCAAGCGCGAACACAGATGCATTACTAAATGCTCCTCCCAGGAATGTATCGAGTAATCCGAATATACCAGATGCTTGTCCGGTAAGCTTAGATGGATCCACTCCAGGGAGTACCACAAAAGAGCCAATTCTAAAAATTACCAAAAATCCTATTGTGTTTAGGATTCTGGTTCTTAGCTCCTCAATGGAAAAAATGTTTCGTATGGTATCTATGAATTTCTTCATTATTCAACTACTGTAATTGATCCCCCAGCTTTCTCGATCGCTTCCTGAGCAGTTTTAGAGAATTTGTGTGCTGATACTTTTAGTCCTGCTTTCAATTCGCCTCTACCCAATACCTTAATGATATCATTCTTCTGAGCAAGACCATTTGCAATAAGGATCTCAAGCGTAACTTCTTTCAATTTCTTTGCCTCACTTAGCTTCTGAAGATCGTCTAAGTTGATTGGCTTGGATACAACTTTATTGTTGTTCTTAAAACCGAACTTAGGTATTCTTCTTTGAAGTGGCATCTGACCTCCTTCGAATCCAGTCTTTCTGGAATAACCAGATCGAGACTGAGCTCCTTTGTGTCCTCGCGTAGATGTACCACCTCTACCAGAGCCTTGTCCTCTGCCTACTCGCTTTCTGTTTTTTGTTGAGCCTTCTGCAGGCTTTAATGATTCAAGTCTCATGTTTACAGCTCTTTAACTTCTACTAAGTGATTCACCGTTTTGATCATCCCGCTGATAGCAGGATTCAATTCTTTTTCAACGGACTTATTGATTTTACCAAGACCTAAAGCAACCATCGTCTTTTGCTGGTTTTTAGGACGCTTGATCGTACTTCTCTTCTGTGTGATTAATACTTTTCCCATTGTCTTAGCCATTGAAAACTTTATCTAAAGACACTCCTCTTTGCTGAGCAACAGCGAAAGGATCTCTCATTTTATTCAACGCGTCAAAAGTTGCCTTCACCACGTTGTGTGGGTTAGAAGAACCTTTTGATTTTGCAAGTACATCGTGTACTCCGGCACTTTCCAATACAGCACGCATCGCACCACCTGCGATTACTCCCGTACCTGCCGCAGCTGGCTTCAGAAGTACATGACCGCCACCAAACTTACCAATCGCCTCATGAGGAACAGTTCCTTTGAATACCGGTACGCGTACCAGGTTTTTCTTAGCATCATCAATTCCTTTGGTGATAGCGTCAGTTACCTCGTTTGCTTTACCTAGTCCGTATCCAACCACTCCGTTTCCGTCTCCTACTACTACAATTGCAGAGAAGCTGAATCGACGACCCCCTTTCACTACTTTCGCTACTCTTTTGATGGCAACTACTCGCTCCTGAAGGTCGATTTCACTTGCTTTTATAGATCTTATATTGCTTTGTGACATAATTTCTGTTTCTTAGAATTTTAAACCTCCTTCACGAGCACCTTCAGCCAAAGACCTAACTCGTCCATGATATGGGTAACCGCCTCTGTCAAAAACCACTGTTTCAATTCCAGCACTCTTTGCATTCTCTGCTAGCTTCTTACCTACTTCTTTTGCAACCTCAACATTCAGGTTTGGCTTACCGATCTCACGCGTAGATGCAGATGCCAATGTTTTACCATTCACATCATCTATGAGTTGGGCATAAATACCTTTGTTGCTTTTAAAAACAGAAACTCTAGGTCTCTCTGCAGTACCAGATATTTTTCGTCTGATACCCAGTCTAAGTCTTTTTCTTCTTGCTGTTTTAGTAATTGCCATGTCTTATTATTTAGCAGCAGTTTTACCAGCTTTTCTTCTAATATGCTCACCAACAAAGCGAATACCTTTTCCTTTGTATGGCTCCACTTTTCTAAGTGACTTGATCTTTGCAGAAATCTGACCCACTAATTGTTTATCAATTCCTTCAACAGTCACTTTTGGGTTTTTTCCTTTTTCTGTGTCCGCCGAAACTTTAATTTCTTCCGGAACAGCGAAATAAATACTGTGAGAATATCCGAGGTTCAGCTCCAATACATTATTCTGTACAGCCGCTTTGTAACCTACCCCTACAAGCTCCATCTCCTTTTTATATCCATTGCTCACACCCTCTACCATATTGTTTACCAATGAACGGTAAAGTCCATGCAATGCTTTATGTCTTTTCTGCTCAGTTGGACGCTCGAACGTCACAACTCCTTCTTCCACCTTGCAGGTGATATCCGGATCTATTTGCTGAGACAGCTCACCTTTAGGACCTTTTACACTCACCGTGCTTTTATCAACAGTGATTGTTACTCCTTCAGGCAAATTAATTGGTGCTTTTCCTATCCTAGACATCTCTATTCTATTAATACACGTAACATAAAACTTCCCCACCTACATTTTCTCGACGTGCTTCTTTATCAGAAATCACACCTTTCGATGTAGATAAAATTGCAATGCCAAGACCATTTAGTACTCTTGGCAAAGTATCCGCTCCTGAATACTTTCTCAGACCAGGTGTACTTGCACGCTCCAGGCTTGTAATCGCCGATTGCTTGGTCTGAGGATTGTATTTCAAAGCGATTTTAATAATGCCTTGCTTGCCATCTTCCTCAAACTTATAGTTTCGGATGAAGCCCTTACTGTGCAATACTTTAGTGATCTCCTTCTTTAAGTTAGAAGCAGGCACCTCTACTACACGGTGATTCGCGGTTATTGCGTTGCGAATCCTGGTTAAATAATCTGCTATCGGGTCTGTTACCATTTCTTAAACACACTTATCCCCCTCTGAAAAAGGGGGTGCAAAAATAATAATTAATATTTTGAAACGAAAGGAAGATTTAAACTACCAGCTAGCTTTAGTTACTCCTGGTATTTTTCCTTCGGATGCCATTTCTCTAAATGTCACCCTTGAGATTCCGAATCTCCTCATGTAGCCCTTAGGTCTACCTGTCAGCTTACATCTATTATGTAATCTCACCTTTGAAGAGTTTCTAGGTAATTTGTCAAGACCTTGCCAATCGCCAGCTTCTTTTAAAGCAGCTCTTTTTTCGGCATATCTTGCTACCATTTTCTCTCTCTTTCTTTCTCTCGCTTTTATTGCTTCTCTAGCCATAATTTCTTAGTTCTTCTTTGAAGTAAACGGCATTCCCAGAGATCTCAATAATTCAAGACTCTCTTCATCAGTTTGTGCAGTTGTCACAAACGTGATATCCATACCTGTAATTTTGTTTACTTTATCGATACTGATTTCAGGGAAAATAATCTGCTCCTGGATTCCAAGAGTGTAGTTTCCTCTTCCGTCAAACCCTTTTTCTCTGATTCCTTTGAAGTCTCTCACACGTGGTAGTGCCACTGTTACAAGACGATCAAGGAATTCATACATTTTATCACCTCGAAGAGTCACCTTCGCTCCGATAGGCATTCCTTCTCTCAACTTAAAGTTGGAAACTGATTTCTTTGCAATGGTAGGAATGGCCTTTTGACCTGTGATCATTGTAAGTTCTTCAACTCCAACATCCACCATCTTCTTGTCAGAAACAGCCTCACCAATACCCTTATTGATGGAAATCTTTGTAAGCTTCGGTACTTGCATTACAGACTTGTACTGAAACTTATCTTTCAGATGAGCGACAATCTCTTTGCTGTATTTTTCTTTTAATCTAGGACTAGCCATTAGTGATAAATTCTCCTGATTTTTTTGAATATCTCTGCAGCTTACCGTCTGCATTTTTCTTTCTTCCAGTTCGTGTAGCATCACCTGACGATGGATCTACCACCATTAGGTTGCTAAGGTGAATAGCAGCTTCAGTTTCCTGAATTCCTCCTTCGGGATTGGCTGCAGATGGTTTCACATGCTTTGTTACCAAGTTAGCACCTTCAACAAATGCTCGGTATTTAGCTCGATTTACCTCAAGCACCTTACCGGTCTTGCCTTTGTCGTTTCCTGCTATGATTTTAACAGTGTCACCTTTTCTTACGTGAAATTTTACTTTGCTCATCGTTAAAGTACTTCTGGTGCTAATGATACAATTTTCATGAACTGCTTCTCTCTAAGCTCTCTTGCCACAGGACCAAAGATCCTTGTCCCTCTTGGCTCATCGTTGGCAGTAAGAAGTACAGCAGCATTATCCTCAAATCGGATATAAGTACCGTCTTTTCTTCGTACTTCCTTTTTAGTTCGTACAACAACCGCTCTCGACACAGTTCCTTTTTTCAAACTACTTGATGAAAGTGCATGCTTAACAGTCACAATCACTTTGTCACCAACAGAAGCATATCGCTTCTTAGTGCCACCAAGCACACGGATTACAAGCACTTCTTTAGCGCCACTGTTGTCCGCAACCGATAATCTTGACTCCTGCTGTACCATTATTTTGCTCTTTCAATAATTTCTACTAACCTCCATCTTTTGTTTTTACTCATAGGACGAGTTTCCATCACCTTAACAGTGTCTCCGATATTGCAATCGTTTTTCTCGTCATGAGCTGTGAGCTTAGTGGTTTTTCTCACAAATTTTCCGTAGATCGGGTGCTTAACTTTTCTTTCTACAGCCACAGTGATGCTTTTCTGCATTTTATTGCTCACCACTTGTCCGATTCTTTCTTTTCTTAGATTTCTTTCCATTACTGAAAATTATTTGCTTGCTTCAGCAACTTGGTTTAATTCTTTGGCTCTGATTTCTGTCTGTATTCTTGCCACCAATTTTCTATTCTCACGAATTTTCATTGGGTTCTCGATAGGAGTAATGCTATGGGCAAACTTTAGTTTACCATAGTTTTCCTGCTCTACCGCAAGCTTATTTTTCAGCTCTTCCAGGCTCAATCCTCTTAATTCAGAATTTTTCATTACTCTGGCTTATAATCTCTTGCAATTGAAAATTTTGTTGAGATCGGCAGTTTTTGTGCAGCCAATCGTAAAGCTTCTCTAGCCAACTCGATATCGACACCCGCAGCTTCGAAAAGAACAGTTCCAGGCTTTACCGTAGCTACCCAGTATTCCGGTGCTCCTTTACCCTTACCCATCCTTACTTCAGCAGGCTTCTTGGTCACAGGCTTGTCCGGAAAAATTCGGATCCATACCTGACCTTCTCTTTTCATCGCTCTGGTCATGGCAATCCTTGCTGCCTCAATCTGGCGGCTTGTGATCCATCCCGGCTCCATTGCCTTGATTCCAAAAGTTCCGAATGCCAGTCTGTGCCCACGTTGAGCAAGACCCTTCACTCGGCCTTTTTGCATTTTTCTAAATTTCGTTCGTTTTGGCTGTAACATGCTCTACAAAACTTTACTTTCTTCTTCTGTTTTCTCTTCTCCTTCTGTTTGGTCCACCGGCTCCTGGTGCATTGTTTCCACCACCGGCTTGTCCTACATTAGGCGAAAGGTCTCGCTTACCGAATACCTCTCCTTTGAATATCCATACTTTTATACCGATCTTTCCGTAGATCGTGTGAGCTTCAGTGATTGCATAATCAATGTCCGCTCTTAAAGTATGTAGAGGAATTCTACCCTCTTTATATTGCTCACTTCTTGCCATCTCTGCACCACCTAGTCGTCCTGAGCATTTAATTTTAATTCCTTGAGCTCCAACTCGCATGGAAGAAGCAATTGCTTGCTTCATTGCTCTTCGGAAAGAGATTCTTGCCTGAAGCTGCTGTGCAATAGACTCACCTACCAACTTAGCGTCCAATTCAGGTCTTTTGATTTCAAAAATGTTGATCTGAAGATCTTTTCCGGTCAGGTTCTTCAACTCTTCCTTGATCTTGTCAACTTCAGATCCCCCTTTCCCAATTACTACACCCGGACGAGCCGTGTGCACGGTAAGAGTAATTCTTTTCAATGTTCGTTCAATCACTACTTTGGAGATGCCTCCCTTCGGCATACGAGCAGCGATGTATTTTCTAATTTTGTTGTCCTCAACAATTTTGTCAGCATAGGACTTGCTATCGAACCAGGCAGAATCCCACCCTTTGATAACTCCTAATCTAAATCCAACTGGGTTTACTTTTTGTCCCATTACTTGTTGCTTTCTTTAGTTTCGTTAGTATCCTGATTGTGATTATCGATGACGATAGTCACGTGATTTGATCTTTTTCTGATCCTGTGAGCTCTTCCTTGTGGAGCTGGTCTCAATCTCTTAAGCATTCGAGCACTGTCCACATATATTTCCTTTACATAAAGGTCAGCTTCTTCAATGCTGATGTCTTCATTTTGCATCTGCCAATCAGCAATTGCTGTCAACAACAGCTTCTCAATAGTATTTGAAGCTTGATGTGAATCAAAACGAAGGATGTTAAGAGCAATGTTTGCGCGCTCACCTCGAATCATGTCAGCAACGAGTCTCATTTTTCGTGGAGACGTTGGAACATTTCTAAGTGAAGACTTTACCGCACCGAGTTTTCCCTTATTCTCTTCACGGAATTTCTTATCAGCCTCTTTCTGAAGCCTGATTCGTACTGACTTTTTTAGTTTCTTTTCAGCTTCCATTGGTGCTCTTATCTTTTACCTTTATCCTTCTTGGCAATATGTCCTCGGAAGTTTCTCGTTGGAGCAAATTCACCAAGTTTATGTCCTACCATGTTCTCTGTTACGAAAACAGGAATGAATTTATTTCCATTGTGCACAGCGAAAGTGTGACCTACGAAATCCGGAGAAATCATTGAACGTCTTGACCATGTTTTGATCACCGACTTTTTACCCGACTCATTCATCGCGTCAACTTTCTTCTCAAGACGAAAGTCTATATAAGGCCCTTTCTTTAATGATCTTGACATTATTTCCTTCGTTTAACTATCTGCTTATCAGAATATTTATTTGGCTTACGCGTCTTCATACCTTTCGCGTAAAGACCATTTCTAGATCTAGGGTGTCCTCCTGAAGCTCTGCCTTCACCACCTCCCATTGGGTGATCTACCGGGTTCATTGCCACACCTCTTACTCTAGGTCGTTTACCTAACCATCTGTTTCTTCCAGCTTTACCTAGTCTGATGGACATGTGGTCAGAGTTTGATACAGTTCCAACTGTAGCAAGACATGTGTTGAGCACAAGTCTCATCTCGCCGGAAGGAAGTTTTACTGTTGAATACTTTCCTTCTCGAGCCACCAACTGCACATACGTTCCGGCACTTCTTGCCATCACTCCACCCTTTCCTGGCTTCAACTCCACATTATGGATGATTGTACCCAGTGGAATGTCTGAAAGTAAAAGTGCATTACCAACCTCAGGAGCAACTCCTTTACCAGAGTTTACTTCCGTCCCTACCTCCAATCCTGCTGGAGCTAGAATGTATCTTTTTTCACCGTCAGCATAATAAAGTAAAGCGATTCTTGCCGATCTGTTCGGATCGTATTCGATTGCCTTTACTGTTGCAGGGATTCCGTGCTTGTCTCTTTTGAAGTCGATCAAACGAAGCTTTCGCTTGTGACCACCCCCAACATTTCGCACAGTCATTCGACCCTGGTTATTTCTACCACCGTTTCTTTTTGATGTAGTTACTAAAGACCGCTCTGGAGTGGACTTAGTCACGTCATCAAAGACAGGAGCCAATCGGTATCTCTGTCCTGGGGTAGTCGGTTTAAGTTTTTTTACAGCCATTTCTGTCTATTATATTCCGCTATAAAAATCAATTATATCACCCTCAGCCACTTGCACAATAGCCTTCTTATAAGCTGGAGTTCTTCCTTCAATGATTCGTGACTTGGTATATCTTCTTTTCGATTTTCCAGGCTGGATCATTGTATTCACAGATTCCACAGTAACACCGTAAGTCTTCTCAACTTCAGTCTTAATCTGAACCTTGTTTGCATCCTTGGCAACTACGAAACCGTATTGCCCATGCTCATTAAGCGCGGATACCTTTTCAGTAACTAATGGTTTAATTAGAACTCCCATCTTAGTTAAATCTTTCTTTTAGTTGCTCAAGTGTTCCCTCACATAGGATCAATCGCTCAGCGTTGATCAAATCGTAAGTATTCACCTCATCAACAGTTGACACATGTGCTTTCTTAAGATTTCGGGAAGACAAGAAAACATTTTTGTTTTTGTCGCTCACTAGCAACAATGACTTCTTGTCAGAAACCGAAAGGTTGTTAAGAATGCTGATGAATTCTTTTGTTTTAGGTGCTTCGAAAGTGAAGTCTTCTAAAATCTGAATGGCTTTTTCTTTAGCTCTGGAAGAAAGTACTGACTTGCGGGCAAGTTTTTTAACCTTTCTGTTGAGCTTAAAACCATAATCTCTTTGCTTTGGTCCGAAGATGGTACCTCCACCTCTGAAAATAGGTGACTTGATGCTACCTGCCCTTGCTGTACCTGTTCCCTTCTGCTTTTTAATTTTCCTTGTAGATCCGGAAACCTCTCCACGCTCCTTCGTCTTTGCAGTACCC
The DNA here is from genome assembly GCF_965221965.1 of Ekhidna sp. Classification (GTDB taxonomy): domain Bacteria; phylum Bacteroidota; class Bacteroidia; order Cytophagales; family Cyclobacteriaceae; genus Ekhidna. The sequence goes on along the minus strand of NZ_OZ244926.1, from coordinate 518,215 downwards.
TGCCTTTTATTAGCCAGGTAGTTTTTCACATCAAGGTAGACAGCATGCTCGTTCGGCTCAATACCGAAGATACTTTTGTCCAGGCTGATCTCTCTTCCTGTTTCCTCTCCTTTAATATTTAATACAGCTACCTTCATGATTATTTCTCAAGAATTACATATGAATTTTTAGCTCCCGGGATTGCTCCTGAAACAAGCACTAGGTTCCTTTCAGGATATACCTTCACAATTCGAAGGTTCAAAACTTTTACGCGATCACCACCAGTTCTACCAGCCATTCTCAGACCTTTAAAAACCCTTGATGGGAAAGATGCTGCACCAATAGAACCTGGTGCTCTCATTCTGTTATGCTGACCGTGAGTTGCCTGACCTACTCCACCAAATCCGTGTCTCTTCACAACTCCCTGGAAACCCTTTCCTTTTGATGTACCAATAGCATCAACAAAATCCTGCTCATTGAATACATCTTCTATTTTGATTTCATTTCCAAGTTTTACTTTATCTTCAAACTCCTCTCTGAAATCTCTGAATTCTACCACCTTCACTTTAGGAGTAGTTTTTGCCTTGGCAAAATGACCCTGAAGTGCCTTAGGTGTGTTTTTTTCTTTTCGTTCTCCGTAAGCCAACTGCACAGCTCTGTAACCGTCGCTCTCTTCGTTCTTAACTTGAGTTACGACGCAAGGACCGGCTTCAACAAGGGTACAAGCAATGCTCTTACCGTTCTCGTCGAAGACACTTGTCATTCCTACTTTCCTTCCTATTAAACCAGGCATTTTCTACTCGTTTATATCTTTTAATTACCCTCTCAGGCAAACTTTTCGTGAAAAGGACTGCAAAGATAGCAAATCCATATGCCGAACAAAAACTTTGATCGGTTATTTTTTAGACAAAAAAAGAACCAATCGATATAAACCAATTGGTTCTCATTTTCGGTCTTAAACCGTATTAAACCTTAATCTCAACGTCTACTCCACTAGGAAGCTCAAGCTTCATTAGCGCATCTACTGTCTTTGCACTGTTACTGTAGATATCTACCAGTCTTTTGTATGTGCAAAGCTGAAATTGATCTCTTGCCTTTTTGTTCACGTGTGGAGACTTCAACACAGTGAATTTTTCCTTTACAGTTGGTAATGGAATAGGTCCACTAACAACAGCACCAGTTGTCTTCACCGCTCGAACAATTTTCTCAGAAGACTTGTCAACCAAGTTGTGATCGTAAGACTTAAGTTTTATTCTAATTTTTTGATTCATGATCTTTTCATCAATTCTTTTATACGTTGGCTGTGCCTTTCACTTCAGCAATGATGCCTTCTGCAATATTCTTAGGCACCTGATCATAGTGAGAGAACGTCAATGAAGCCGTTGCTCTACCTGAACTATTGGTTCTAAGGTCTGTCACATAGCCAAACAGTTCGGATAATGGAACATCTGCTTTAACTACGGTTGATGTACCTCTTGTATCCATTCCCTTCATCATACCTCTTCTCTTATTGAGGTCACCGGTAATAGTACCTGTATATTCATCAGGAGTAACTACCTCTACCGCCATCACTGGCTCAAGAATAACAGGACCACACTTCGATGCAGCTGATTTGAATCCTGCTCGTGCCGCAAGCTCGAACGATAGTGAATCAGAATCCACATCGTGGAATGATCCATGATACAATCGAACTTTCATGTTGTCAATAGGATAACCAGCAAGTGGACCATTTTGCATCGCTTGCTCAAATCCTTTTTGAATAGCCGGGATGAATTCTTTAGGAATTACACCACCAACAATCTGATTAACAAACTGAAGACCTGCCTGCTCGTAATCCTCATCTTTTGGCCCAATCTCGAATACAATATCCGCGAATTTACCTCGACCTCCAGATTGTTTCTTGTAAACTTCTTTATGCTCAACCGACGTGGTAATAGCTTCTTTATAAGCTACCTGAGGAGCTCCCTGGTTGATTTCAACCTTGAACTCTCGCTTCAATCGGTCAATAATGATATCCAGGTGAAGCTCTCCCATTCCCTTAAGGATAGTCTGACCAGTTTCGTGGTTGGTCTCTACCTGCAAGGTTGGGTCTTCTTCCACCAACTTACCGATCGCAACCCCTAGCTTATCTACATCCGCCTGAGCTTTAGGCTCAATTGCATATCCAATTACCGGATCAGGGAATTTCATTGACTCAAGTACGATCTTCGCTTTTTCATTGCAAAGTGTGTCACCAGTCTTGATGTCTTTAAATCCTACCACTGCCCCAATATCTCCACAATGAAGTTGATCTATCTGGTTTTGCTTGTTGGCATGCATCTGAAAAATACGGGAGATACGCTCCTTCTTGTCTGTTCTGGTATTGAAGATGTAAGAACCAGACTCTAGCGTTCCCGAGTAAGAGCGAACAAAACATAGACGACCTACGAACGGGTCAGTAGCAATTTTAAATGCCAAACCTGCGAACGGTTCATCAGGAGAAGGTTTTCTTGATGTTTTCTCCTCTGTTTCAGGATTTGTACCAACAATGCTATCTCTATCAAGCGGTGACGGAAGAAGCTCCATCACATAATTCAATAGTGTTTGTACACCTTTGTTTTTAAAGGCAGAACCGCAGAGCATAGGAACAAATGCTAAATCGATGGTTGCAGCTCGTAATGCAGCAACGATCTCATCTCTTGTAATGCTAGCTGGATCTTCAAAATATTTTTCCATCAGTGCTTCGTCATACTCAGCTACTGATTCTACCAGGTGCTCACGGTATTCTTCAACATCAGACTGCATGTCAGCAGGAATCTCAACCTCTTCGAAAGTCATACCCATATCTTCCTCATTCCAGACATAGGCCTTATTTTCTACAAGGTCAACAACTCCCTTGAAGTTTTCTTCTGCACCAATAGGTAATTGAAGCGGCACTGCTTTAGTACCCAACATCTCCTTAACCTGCTTACATACTTTTAAGAAGTCGGCTCCCGCACGGTCCATTTTATTAACGAATCCGATTCGCGCTACTTTATAATTATCAGCAAGTCTCCAGTTGGTTTCTGACTGAGGCTCAACTCCGTCCACAGCACTAAAAAGGAACACAAGACCATCCAATACACGTAGAGATCTGTTTACCTCAACAGTAAAGTCAACGTGTCCCGGGGTATCAATGATGTTGATGTGGTAGTCTTCTCCTTTGTATTTCCAGAATACAGTAGTCGCAGCAGAGGTAATTGTAATACCTCTTTCTTGCTCCTGCTCCATCCAGTCCATTTCGGCTCCACCATCGTGAACTTCACCTATTTTGTGCTTCACTCCGGCGTAGTAAAGGATACGCTCTGTGGTTGTTGTTTTTCCGGCATCAATGTGTGCTGCGATACCGATATTTCTTGTAAGTCTTAAGTCTCTAGCCATTTTGGTTCTTAGAATCTGAAGTGTGAGAATGCTTTATTAGCTTCAGCCATTCTGTGCATTTCATCTTTTTTCTTCACAGCGGCTCCTTCACCTTTTGATGCGGCAATAATTTCTTGTGCAAGTCTGTCTTGCATGGTTTTTTCTCCTCTTAGTCTAGCGTATTTAATCATCCACTTAATGCCAAGAGCGATTTTTCTGTCAGGACGAACTTCGATAGGTACTTGAAAATTGGCACCACCTACTCTTCTAGCCTTTACTTCTACAGACGGCATAATATTGCTAAGTGCCGTTTTCCATGTTTCAAGACCACTTTCGCCTGTTTTTTCTTCTACCTGATTGATTGCATTGTAGAAGATATTGTAAGAGAGACTCTTTTTACCATCCATCATAAGATTGTTCACAAACTTGGTAACAAGAGTATCCTGATATATCGGATCAGGAAGTATGTATCTCTTTTTTGGTTTTGCTTTTCTCATTTCTCCTTGAAATTATTTTTTAGGTCGCTTCGCGCCGTATTTAGATCTTCTTTGTAGACGTCCGTTTACTCCAGCAGTATCCAACGCACCTCTAATGATGTGATATCTTACACCAGGCAAATCTTTTACTCTTCCTCCTCTTATCAATACAATAGAGTGTTCCTGAAGATTGTGACCTTCACCTGGGATATAAGCGTTCACTTCTTTTCCATTGGTAAGCCTCACCCTGGCCACTTTTCTCATCGCTGAGTTTGGCTTTTTAGGAGTAGTGGTGTACACACGAGTACATACTCCTCTTCTCTGAGGACAAGAGTCCAATGCTGGGGATTTAGACTTTGAAGTCAGCTTTTTTCTACCCTTCCTTACTAATTGTTGTATAGTTGGCATACGCTATAATTTCTAATCGTCCCGAAATTTTGGGAACGCAAAGATAGATATATTGAGATTATATCAAAAAGTTAAAAGATTAATTAACTGGAATATTTGGGAATAATTTGGTCGCAAGACTGGAGACATCTTACGCTTCCCCCATGGTTCCCCCAAAATTCAACGGAAATTTTGGTGTTTCTTCCGTTTGTTTTACCTCACCGAAAGAATCCTCATATTTCTGAATATTGTCCTGAAGTGCGTTTAACAGACGTTTTGCGTGTTCAGGAGTAACAACAATACGAGATTTTACTTTTGCCTTTGGGACACCTGGCATCAAACGAATAAAATCAATCACAAACTCACTGCTGGAATGTGCAATCATAGCCAGATTGGCATAGACGCCCTCGGCAATTTCCTCCGAGAGCTCTATGTTAATCTGATTATTTGGATTTTTTTCGTCCTTCTTTTTTTGGTCGTCGCTCATAATATTAAGCTTCTTCCACTTCTTTTGATTCAAATTCCTCCTTAGAAGCTACCAGTTTTTCGTATTCCTTTTGTGAGTTTACGATGTAGTTATGGTGTTTTCTAATTCCTGTTCCTGCAGGTATCAAGTGACCAACGATCACGTTTTCCTTCAGACCTATTAATGTATCCGCTTTTCCTTTGATGGATGCTTCGCTCAATACCTTAGTAGTTTCCTGGAAGGATGCTGCAGAAATGAAGCTTTCTGTTCCTAGAGATGCCTGAGTGATTCCCTGAAGTGTTGGCTTACCAGTTGCAGGCTCTGCATCACGTGTAACCATCGGTTTCAAGTCTCTTCGTTTCAAGCTAGACACCTCATCACGTAAGCTACGTGCATCAATAATTTGTCCAGCTTTGTAGTTCGAAGAATCTCCCGGATCCACGACTACTTTCTTATCAAGAATGTTGTCATTTTCCTCCATGAATGCAAATCGATCTGCTAACTGATTTGTCAGGAACATAGTATCTCCTGGATTCTCGATAACTACTTTCTGCATCATCTGACGAACGATTGCTTCAATGTGCTTATCGTTAATCTTCACACCTTGTAAACGATATACTTCCTGAATTTCATTTACCAAGTATTCCTGAACAGCAGTTGGACCTTTGATTTTCAATATGTCCGCCGGAGTAATTGCACCATCTGAAAGTGCATCTCCTGCTCTAACATAGTCATTGTCCTGAACCAGGATGTGCTTAGAAAGTGGTACCATGTAACGCTTCTTCACACCATCTTTCGACTCAATGTAAATCTCTCGGTTACCTCGCTTGATTCCACCGTACTCTACCACACCGTCAATCTCACTCACCACTGCCGGGTTAGATGGATTTCTAGCCTCGAATAGTTCAGTTACTCTTGGAAGACCTCCTGTAATATCTCTGGACTTACCAGTTTTTCTAGGAATCTTCGCTAGCACCTGACCAGGCTTGATTTTGTCTCCTTCGTCAACCGCCAGGTGAGCTCCCACTGGAATGTTGTAAGCTTTCTCCGTAGAGCCGTCTTTTCCAACAATCTCGATTGCAGGGTTCTTGGTCTTATCTTTTGTATCGATAATTACTTTCTCTCTGTGACCTGTCTGCTCATCAGATTCTTCTTTGAAGGTCACACCTTCAATGATTGAATCGAATGAAGTAGTTCCTTCAAACTCGGACATAATCACCGCATTGTATGGATCCCAGTAGCATAGCTCATCACCTTTCGCCACTTTGCCACCATCTTTCACCTTTAAGATTGCTCCATAAGGCACGTGGTTTGAAATCAACACTTTTTCTTTCTTCGCATCGAGGATTTTGATCTCTCCGGATCTTCCCATCACTACCTCAATCTTATTGCCTTCATCATCAGTTGATTTCACAGTTCTTAGCTCGTCGAACTCAACAACACCGTCAAACTTCGCCTTGATATTTGCATCAACAGCGATGTTGGAAGCAGTACCCCCTACGTGGAAGGTTCTCAATGTAAGCTGAGTACCCGGCTCACCAATCGATTGTGCTGCAATTACACCGACAGATTCACCTATGTGAGACATCTTACCGGTAGAAAGGTTACGTCCGTAACATTTAGCACAAACTCCCTGACGGGTTTCGCACGTAAGTACCGATCTAATCTCCACTTCTTCGATGCTGGACTGATCAATGTAATCAGAAATCTCCTCTGTGAATTCCCCTCCTGACTCTATAACAAGCTCATCAGTGATAGGATCGTAAATATCATGAACAGATACACGTCCCAGAATTCTCTCAGAAAGTGCTTCTACTACTTCCTCATTATCCTTTAATGCGGAAACAGAAAGTCCTCTTAATGTTCCACAATCATCCTCATTGATAACAACATCCTGAGCAACATCCACAAGTCGTCTTGTCAAGTATCCGGCATCTGCCGTTTTCAATGCAGTATCCGCAAGTCCTTTTCTCGCACCGTGAGTTGAGATAAAGTACTCAATTACATCGAGTCCTTCTTTAAAGTTTGACAGGATTGGGTTTTCAATGATCTCACCAACAGAACCCTGAAGGTTTTTCTGTGGCTTAGCCATCAAACCTCTCATTCCACCAAGCTGACGAATCTGCTCCCTTGATCCCCTTGCACCGGAGTGCATCATCATGTAGATCGAGTTGAAGCCCTGATCATCTTCTTCCATCTGCTTCATCAGCGAGTTGGTCAACATGGTGTTGGTTCTGGTCCAGATATCGATCACCTGATTGTAACGCTCATTATCTGTAATCAGACCCATCAAGTAGTTCTGCCATACTGCATCTACTTCCTCTTTGGCCTGAGCTACCAACTTCTCTTTTTCTTCCGGGATGTTGATGTTATCAAGTCCCATAGAAAGACCACCTTTATAAGCCATCTTAAATCCAAGATCTTTGATGTCATCAAGGAAGTGCGCTGTTCTAGCCATTCCTGTAATCTTGAATACATGAGCGATGATCTTCTGAAGTTTTTTCTTAGTAAGAAGTTCATTTACGAAACCTACTTCTTGCGGCACAGACTCATTAAATAGTACTCTACCAGCAACGGTCTCGATGATTTGGCTCTCTAGCTCACCTTTCTCATTTCGAACTTTCGTTCTCACTTTGATATATGCGTGCTGAGAAATTTGCTTCTCATTTAAGGCAATAATCACTTCCTCGTGTGAGTAGAAGATCTTGCCTTCACCCGCCACTTTTTCTTTATCTGTGCTTCTTCGTCCTTTCGTGATGTAGTAAAGACCCAACACCATGTCCTGAGAAGGTACCGCAATTGGAGCTCCATTCGCAGGGTTAAGGATATTGTGAGAAGAAAGCATCAATAGAGAAGCCTCCAGGATTGCTTCATGCCCAAGCGGAACGTGTACCGCCATTTGGTCACCATCAAAGTCAGCGTTGAATGCTGTACATGCCAATGGGTGAAGCTGGATTGCTTTTCCTTCAATAAGTTTTGGCTGGAATGCCTGAATACCTAGTCTGTGAAGTGTAGGTGCCCTGTTTAGTAATACCGGGTGTCCTTTCAATACATTCTCAAGGATATCCCAAACCACAGGATCTTTTCTGTCTACAATTTTCTTCGCAGACTTAACAGTCTTAACGATTCCACGTTCGATCAATTTTCTGATGATAAACGGCTTGAATAGCTCAGCTGCCATATTTTTAGGCAACCCGCACTCATGCATTTTCAACTCAGGACCTACAACGATTACCGATCGACCAGAGTAGTCAACCCTTTTACCCAGTAGGTTTTGACGGAATCGACCCTGCTTACCTTTAAGCATATCACTCAAAGATTTCAATGCTCTATTACCGTCAGATCGTACAGCGTTTACTTTTCTTGAGTTATCGAAAAGTGAATCCACTGCTTCCTGAAGCATCCTTTTCTCGTTTCGAAGAATTACTTCCGGAGCTTTAATATCAATTAGTCTTTTCAGACGGTTGTTTCTGATAATTACTCTTCTGTAAAGGTCGTTCAGATCAGAAGTAGCAAATCGACCACCATCCAATGGCACTAATGGACGCAATTCTGGTGGAATTACCGGTACCATTTTCACGATCATCCACTCAGGTTTGTTCTCGATTCTGGTTTTTGCATCTCTGAAAGCTTCAACAACTCTCAATCTCTTAAGTGCTTCTGCCTTTCTCTGCTGAGAAGTATCAGTTGCTGCCTGGTGACGTAGCTCATAAGAAAGCTCGTCTAGCTGAGTTCTTCCGAGAAGCATTTCCAATGCATCCGCTCCCATTTTAGCAATGAACTTATTCGGATCATCATCTTCCAGCATCTGGTTTTCTCTTGGAAGCTTATCAAGTATATCAAGGTATTCTTCTTCAGTCAAGAAGTCTAATTTTGAAATACCATCCTCTTCCTTCACTCCCGGCTGGATCACAATATATCTTTCGTAATAGATTATCTGATCCAACTTCTTAGTTGGGATTCCAAGCAAGTATCCAATCTTATTTGGAAGTGATTTGAAATACCAAATATGAGCAACGGGAACTACCAATTCAATGTGACCCATTCGTTCTCTTCGAACTTTCTTCTCAGTCACCTCAACACCACATCGATCACAGATAATGCCTTTATATCGGATTCTTTTGTATTTTCCACAGTGACATTCCCAGTCCTTAACAGGTCCGAAAATTCGCTCACAGAACAACCCACCCATTTCAGGCTTGTAGGTTCTGTAATTGATTGTTTCCGGCTGAGTGACTTCACCATGCGAGCTTTCCAGAATTGATTCCGGAGACGCAAGACTGATCGTAACCTTAGAGAAGTCGTTGTGAATTTTTTTGTTTTTTCTGAACGCCATGTTGTATATCAATAAAGTCCCTCGATTACCCGAGGGAATGATTGTCAATAATTAATTAGTCCAAAGTAATTTCAAGAGCCAACCCTCTCAATTCATGTATTAATACATTGAATGATTCAGGAATGTTCGGCTTATTCATGTTCTCGCCTTTCACGATCGCTTCATAAGCTTTTGCTCTACCTATTACATCGTCGGATTTAATGGTGAGGATTTCCTGAAGCACATTGGCTGCACCAAATGCCTCCAATGCCCAAACCTCCATCTCTCCGAAACGCTGACCTCCAAACTGTGCCTTACCACCAAGCGGCTGCTGAGTAATAAGTGAGTATGGACCGATGCTTCTTGCGTGCATCTTATCATCAACGAGGTGACCCAGTTTCAGCATGTAAATAACACCTACTGTTACCGGCTGATCAAAACGCTCACCTGTTAATCCATCGTACAGATAGGTTCTACCAAAATCAGGTAGGCCAGCATCTTTCAGCTCTTTCTGTACTTCTTCCTCTGTCGCACCATCAAAAATTGGTGTTGCGTATTTTCTATTCAGCTTCAATCCAGCCCAACCAAGTACAGTTTCATAGATCTGGCCAATATTCATCCTTGATGGTACACCAAGTGGGTTCAATACGATATCCACCGGAGTTCCATCTTCCATGAATGGCATGTCTTCCTCACGTACAATCTTCGCTACAACACCTTTGTTACCGTGACGACCAGCCATTTTATCTCCTACCTGAAGTTTACGTTTCTTAGCTACATAAACTTTAGCTAACTGAACAATACCTGCAGGGAGTTCGTCTCCAACTTCAAGTGTAAACCTCTCTCTCTTGAAGTGTCCAGAGATGTCGTTTCTATAACCGATGTAGTTCTTCACCAACTTGAAGATCAACCCATTGGTCTTATCATCAGTTACCCAGTTTTCAATGATCAAGTCAGAGATCAGGTTTGCCTCTTCCGGCACATTGTAATTACTCTCATCTCGGTACTTGTTCTTAGGTGGGAATAGATTCGCCTCGATATTTTTCTTGGAGAACTTCACACCTTTACTCATCACTTCTTCTCCAAACTTGTGCTTAATTCCCTGGCATGTTTTGCCATCAAGAAGTTTAGCAAGTTTGTCAATCATCGTATCTCTGGCCTCTGAAAGTTGCTGACTGTACTTATTCTTAAGTAATTCAACTTCTTTCTTAGCTCTGGCTCTAACGTCCTTATCTTTCTTCGGTCTTGAGAAAAGCTTAGTGTCAATCACTACACCTCTCAATGATGGAGAGGCTTTTAAGGAAGCGTCTTTCACATCACCAGCTTTATCGCCAAAGATTGCTCTTAGAAGTTTTTCTTCCGGAGTTGGATCTGACTCTCCTTTTGGAGTGATTTTACCAATCAGGATATCTCCTTCTTTGATTTCAGCTCCAGTACGGATGATTCCATTTTCATCAAGGTTTTTAACCGCCTCTTCAGAAACGTTAGGAATCTCACTGGTTAGTTCTTCTTCACCTCGCTTTGTATCTCTTACTTCAAGTTCGAATTCATCGATGTGGATAGAGGTGAAAATATCTTCTCTCACTACTCTTTCAGAGATCACAATCGCATCCTCAAAGTTGTATCCTTGCCAAGGCATGAACGCCACCTGCATGTTAATTCCAAGGGCTAGCTCACCTTTCTCTGTCGCAAACCCATCACAAAGCGCTTGTCCTTGTTTTACTTTATCGCCTTTCTTAACAATTGGCTTCAAGTTGATGCAAGTATCCTGGTTTGTTCTTCTGAACTTAACAAGATCATAAGTCACTTCTGAGTCATTGAAAGTAATGACCTGCTCATCTGAGTCAAGATCATATTTAACCGTAATCTTAGTAGCATCTACATATTCAATCACTCCATCTCTTTCAGCTCTTATCAATGCTCTTGAGTCAAGTGCCACTCGCTCTTCAAGACCAGTACCAACGATTGGTGCCTGTGGTCTCATCAAAGGAACCGCCTGTCGCTGCATGTTCGATCCCATCAAGGCCCTGTTCGCATCATCATGCTCAAGGAATGGAATCATAGATGCTGCCACTGATACGATTTGGTTAGGAGCTACGTCCATGTAGCTCACTTCCTCTTCATTACAAAGCGGGAAGTCACCTTCGAATCGGGCTTTAATTTTATCATTAAGGAATTTACCCTTGTCAGACAAAGGCGCATTCGCCTGTGCAATGTTGTGTGTATCTTCTTCTTCAGCAGTCAGGTATTTAACATTACCTGACATATCTACAGTGCCTTTCGCTACCTCTCTATATGGAGTTTCAATGAATCCCATCTGGTTCACTTTTGCGTGAACACATAGAGATGAAATCAATCCAATGTTAGGACCCTCAGGAGTCTCAATAGTACAAAGTCTACCATAGTGTGTGTAGTGAACGTCTCGAACCTCGAAACCTGCTCTTTCCCTTGAAAGTCCTCCAGGACCAAGAGCTGACATTCTTCTTTTGTGTGTTACCTCAGCAAGTGGATTCGTTTGATCCATGAACTGAGATAGCTGGTTTGTACCAAAGAATGAGTTGATCACGGAAGACAATGTTCGTGCGTTGATCAAATCAACCGGTTTGAAGTCTTCATTGTCTCGTACGTTCATTCGCTCTCGAATGGTTCGTGCCATTCTGGCCAGACCTACACCGAATTGAGAGTAAAGCTGCTCTCCTACTGTTCGTACCCTTCTGTTACTTAAGTGGTCAATGTCATCCACTACTGCTTTACTATTTATCAATCCGATCAAGTATTTCACAATCAGGATAATGTCCTCAGTTGTTAATACTCTTCGATCCCAATCGGTATCAATACCTAATTTCTTATTAATTCTATATCGTCCTACTTCACCAAGATCGTATCTCTTATCCGAGAAGAATAAGCTTGTGATAATATCTCGAGCAGTTTGCTCATCAGGAGCCTCCGTATTTCTCAGCTGACGATAAATCTGCTCAACCGCTTCTTTCTCAGAGTTTGAGTTATCTTTCTGAAGCGTGTTATAAACGATTGAATATTCTGCAATATTCACATCCTTTCTATGGATAATGATTGACTTAGCTCCAGAATCGATGATTGTTTCGATATCATCTTCTGTGATAATGCTATCACGCTCCAGAACTACTTCGTTTCTGTCTATAGAAACCACTTCTCCAGTATCCTCATCCACGAAATCTTCGGTCCATGTTCTTAGAACCCTTGCCGCAAGTCTTCGGTCGATTACTTTCTTAAGTTCCTTTTCTGTTGCCTCAATTTCTTCTGACAAACCAAATAGGTCAAGGATTTCTTTATCAGATCCATACCCTATCGACCTCAAAAGAGTGGTAATTGGAAACTTCTTCTTTCGATCGATGTATGCATACATTACGTTATTAACGTCTGTTGCAAATTCAATCCATGATCCTTTGAAAGGAATAATTCTGGCGCTGTAAAGAAGCGTTCCGTTGGTGTGCTTGCTTTGCGCAAAGAATACACCCGGTGATCTATGTAATTGAGATACGATCACTCGCTCAGCACCATTGATAACGAATGAGCCCTTTTCGGTCATGTATGGGATATTTCCCAGGAATACCTCTTGCTCAATTGTTTCAAAATCTTCATTTTCTTCGTCGTTACAAAGCAGACGAAGTTTTGCTTTTAGTGGAACTGAATACGTCAATCCTCTTTCAATGCATTCCTGAATGCTGTATTTGGGAGGGTCTACTGTATAGTCCACAAACTCCAATACGAAATTCTCTCTGGAATCCGTGATTGGGAAGTTTTCCATAAACACCTTGTAAAGGCCTTCACCTTCTTTGTGTTCAGCAGGTGTGTCTAATTGGAAAAAATCAACAAATGACTTTAATTGTACATCCAGGAAATCCGGATAATCAATAACTGATTTTATTGAGGAGAAATTGATTCTCGCGTTATTGTTGTTAGCCAAAGCTTACGGAGTTTTAGTTTAATAAAAATGAAAAGGACAATTAGCTTCACATACAAACAGGAAAAGACCTGATCCCTTTTCCTGAAAATTTCAGGAGGGAGCCAGGCCTATACCCTTTGTATTATGTGCTAATTACTTTAATTCTACTTCAGCACCAGCTTCTTCAAGCTGCTTTTTCAATGCTTCAGCTTCGTCCTTAGCGATTCCTTCTTTCACTGGCTTAGGAGCACCATCAACAAGCTCTTTTGCTTCTTTTAGGCCTAGTCCAGTAAGTTCTTTCACCAACTTAACGATAGCAAGTTTTGCACCGCCTGGAGACTTAAGGATCACGTCGAAAGAAGATTTCTCTTCTCCGCCACCATCTCCTTCAGCACCACCGCCACCAGCAACCATTACTGGTCCTGCAGCTGCAGCAGGCTCAATGCCGTACTCGTCTTTAAGGATGTTAGCTAGTTCGTTTACCTCTTTTACTGAAAGGTTAACCAATTGCTCTGCAAATTCTTTTAAATCCGCCATTTTATTAAGTGTTAATTCTGTTTAAAAATTTTTAATTCTCTCTTTCTGAAAGTGTTTTAACAATACCAGCAAGTTTGTGCTCTCCACTCTGAAGTAGAGTAAGAACGTTCTTAGCAGGCGATTGCAATAGTGCGATGATGTCACCAATAAGCTCTTGCTTAGATTTCAAGCTAGCAAGTGCTCCCAATTGATCTTCACCGATAAATAAATCCGAGTCTATGGAAGCAGCCTTGAATTTCGGTCTTTCTTGAGGATCATTCTTTTTGAAGTCCTTGATAATCTTCGCAGGAGCGTTAGCTACTTCATTTACGAACATGATGCCCGACGTACCTTTCAACACTTCGTCTAGTGACGAAAAATCACCATCTACATTCGCAAGCGCTTTTTTAATAAGCGTGTTTTTCACAAGCTTATATTCTACTCCTTTATTGAAGCACATTTCTCTGAACTTATTAATCTCAGCTACTGTGAGACCAGAAGTGTCAGCTATATAGAAATGATCTGATTCCTTAAACTTTTCAGTAAGGTCACTTATTAATTGTGCTTTGTCTTGTCGTGTCATAACTATTTAATGCTCGCTATGCTACTTTTATCAATTGCTATACCACTGCTCATTGTACTTGAGAGTGTAATCGACCTGAAGTAAGCTCCTTTTGCAGAAGCAGGCTTCAATTTGTTTACTGTCTGAATCATCTCAAGAACATTTTCTCTGATCTTGTCAGCGTCAAAAGACACTTTACCCACACTCGTGTGAATGATTCCAAACTTGTCAACTTTAAAGTCGATCTTTCCAGCTTTCACTTCTTTTACTGCCTGTCCAATATCCATCGTCACTGTTCCGGATTTCGGATTAGGCATCAGACCTCTCGGTCCCAAAACTCGTCCGAGTTTACCTACTTGTGCCATTACAGTTGGCATAGTAATGATTACATCAATATCTGTCCAACCTCCTTCAATCTTCTTCACATAATCATCCAAACCAACATGATCAGCACCAGCATCTTTTGCTTCTTGCTCTTTATCAGGCGTGCATAGCACCAATACTCTCACATCTTTACCTACTCCATGCGGGAGAGATACTACTCCACGAACCATTTGGTCAGCTTTCTTCGGATCAACACCCAAACGGATATCAACGTCAACAGAAGCATCAAACTTTTCAAAGGAAATTTCCTTTACAAGTTTTGAAGCTTCCTCCAAAGAATACTCTTTTCCAAACTCTAATAGTTCCTGAGCTTTCTTTTGATTTTTTGTAAGCTTTCCCATTACCAAATATTAATTTGCCCAAGGGGCTTTACCTGAAATTTTCACACCCATGCTTCGTGCTGTTCCAGCCACTACTTTCATAGCAGACTCAACACTAAATGCATTCAAATCCGGCATCTTAGTTTCCGCAATTGCTTTCACCTGATCCCATGATACTGAACCCACCTTCACACGGTTTGGCTCGGAAGATCCTTTCTTAAGCTTAGCTGCTTCCATTATAAGGGATGCAGCCGGAGGTGTTTTAATTACAAAATCAAAAGACTTGTCAGCATATATAGTAACAACAACCGGAAGAAGCTGTCCTGGCTTATCCTGAGTTCTTGCGTTAAATTGCTTACAGAAGTCCATGATATTCAGACCCTTAGCACCAAGTGCAGGTCCTACCGGAGGAGAAGGGTTTGCCGCTCCACCGCGAATCTGTAATTTCAAATAGCCTGTTATTTCTTTAGCCATTTTACCTTATTAATCTTCTTTTTCTACCTGTATATAATTCAATTCGACAGGTGTATTTCTGCCAAAAATCTTAACCGTAACATTAAGCTTCTTACGATCCTCAAATACCTCCTCTACTGTACCCGTGAAGCCACTAAAGGGACCGTCCATCACTTTCACACTTTCACCCACAATGAATGGGGTATCCAGCTTCTCTTCATATTCCTCAACCTCATCAACTTTTCCAAGGATTCTATTCACCTCAGATTGTCTTAAAGGAATCGGATCTTTTGTTGTACTACTCCCGGTGGATCCTAGAAAGCCGATCACATTCGGGATTAGTTCTTTATTTGTTACCAGGTGTTGTACTTCACCGTTGGAGAAGTCAGCTTGGATCAATACATATCCCGGAAAAAAATTTCTTTCTCGCACTCTTTTCTTGCCGTTGCGCATCTCATATACTTTTTCCGAAGGAATAAGTACCTGAGGAATATAGTCAGTCAACTCTTGTCTGGCCACTTCATTTTCAATGGCTTCTTTGACTTTCTTTTCCTTGCCGCTAACAGCTCTAACTACGTACCACTTATGCTCCATTCTTTACGCGTACGTATTTATAGTTCCTGATAAATAAATTCCATCAAATTCTCGAAGGCATAGTCTATCGCACCAATCATCAGGGCGAAAATCAACGATGCAACGAGCACCAAAATGGCGCTGTTTTGCAAATCACCATACTTTGGCCAGGACACTTTATGTGTCAGCTCGTCATATGATTCTTTGAAAAAAGTGATAACTTTAGACATATTATTTCCTTCGTTTTAAGCACGGGAGGAGGGACTCGAACCCCCAACCAACGGTTTTGGAGACCGCTACTCTACCAATTGAGCTACACCCGTAAAAAACAAGCAGTCCCAAAAGGACTGCAAATTTAGAGTAATCAGTTTGTATAAACAAATCCCGACATACCTGAGTATATCGGGATAACTATTTATTAATCAAGAATTTCAGTTACCTGACCAGAACCTACAGTTCGTCCACCTTCTCTGATCGCAAATCGCAATCCTTTTTCAAGTGCAACAGGGTTGATCAAGTTTACTTCGATAGTAACGTTATCACCTGGCATTACCATCTCCACATTTGCAGGAAGCATGATTTCACCAGTTACATCTGTAGTTCTTAGGTAGAACTGTGGTCTATACTTATTGAAGAATGGAGTGTGACGTCCACCTTCTTCTTTTGATAGCACATAAACCTCAGCTTTGAAGTGAGCGTGAGGAGTCACAGATCCAGGCTTACAGATAATCATTCCTCTTTTGATCTGATCTTTTTCAATACCTCTCAAAAGAAGACCAACGTTATCACCAGCTTCTCCTCTGTCTAGAATCTTACGGAACATCTCTACTCCTGTTACTGTAGAAGTAAGGCCTTCAGCTCCCATTCCGATGATGTCAACACCATCTCCAGAGTTGATCACACCTCTCTCAATTCTACCAGTAGCAACAGTTCCTCGTCCAGTAATAGAGAATACGTCCTCTACTGGCATCAAGAAATCCTTATCTACATCTCTTTCTGGAAGTGGAATGTACTCATCTACAGCTTTCATTAGCTCTTCGATTTTCTCTACCCACTTAGCATCTCCGTTAAGACCACCAAGAGCAGATCCCTGGATAACAGGAACGTCATCACCTGGGAAATCATAATCAGAAAGAAGCTCTCTGATTTCCATTTCTACAAGCTCAAGTAGTTCAGGATCATCTACAAGGTCAACTTTGTTCATGAACACAACCAAAGCAGGTACACCTACCTGTCTTGAAAGAAGGATGTGCTCTCTTGTTTGTGGCATTGGTCCGTCAGTAGCAGCTACTACGATAATAGCTCCATCCATCTGAGCAGCACCAGTTACCATGTTTTTTACATAATCCGCGTGACCAGGACAGTCCACGTGTGCATAGTGACGGTTTTCTGTTTGATACTCAATGTGTGAACTATTGATTGTAATACCTCTTTCTTT
This sequence comes from Ekhidna sp., assembly GCF_965221965.1. GTDB lineage: Bacteria > Bacteroidota > Bacteroidia > Cytophagales > Cyclobacteriaceae > Ekhidna. The sequence goes on along the minus strand of NZ_OZ244926.1, from coordinate 501,043 downwards.
TTCTTCAGGTGCATTGTCAATAGCTGAAAAGTCACTTGCAGTGGCAAGACCTTTGTCTGCCAATACTTTAGAAATTGCAGCAGTCAAAGTTGTTTTACCATGGTCAACGTGTCCGATTGTACCAATATTTACGTGTGGTTTCGAACGATCAAAGGTTTCTTTAGCCATGTTTGATAATCCTCGATTTAGTTTAATTAATTATTGTTATTACTCTATTTTCTTTTTTCAATCCTTGAAAAGAGCCAATGAGGGGATTTGAACCCCTGACCTCTTCCTTACCAAGGAAACGCTCTACCCCTGAGCTACATCGGCTTAATTGCAAAACTCTCTGAGTTCAGCATTTTGAACCAAAGAGCTCAAAGACCCTGAACATTCAGGGATTTGAGCGGGTGACGAGGCTCGAACCCGCGACCTACAGCTTGGAAGGCTGTCGCTCTACCAACTGAGCTACACCCGCTTATTTCGGTTGTTGCTCTACCAATCGGAACGCCGACCCGGTGAGCTACACCCGCTTGATTAAATCACAAATCTTAAAAACCAAATAACAAAAACATTCATAATTGAGATTTGAATTTTGAGATTTGAAATTTCTCAAAGTGGGGAGAGCAGGATTCGAACCTGCGAAGGAATACACCAACAGATTTACAGTCTGTCCTCGTTGGCCGCTTGAGTATCTCCCCGAGTTTTAAATACTTTCAAGAACATCTTTTTCCAGATACTTCCCAGAAAAAGGATTGCAAAAGTATATGGTTTTTTGAACTAATCAAATTTCATTTTTAGATAAAAAGTCTATTGCAATCCATATTTTTGACCAGCCAAAAAATAAATACCATTTCCATGATAGAAATAAAGGCAGGAGATACCGATAAAATCAAAGTAGAAAACAAAAAAGAGGCTGTTTTTCTTAATGGCAAACCATTTGATGGTGAGATATTAAGAATTAGCGATACCTCTTATAAAGTTTATAAAACAAACAGAATTTTTCGAGTTGATATCGTGGAGAGGCAGGGTAAAGAAATGAAGTTGAAAGTAAATGATCAATTGATTGACGTTTCTGTTACCGATCACATCGATCAAATATTGGATAAACTGGGGATGAATGTAGCAGCAAGTGCCGTGGTATCAGATATTAAAGCTCCTATGCCGGGATCTATATTGGGTATTTCTGTGTCAGAAGGTGATGAGGTGAATGAAGGCGATCCACTTTTGGTTCTGGAAGCAATGAAAATGGAAAACGTAATCAAGTCTCCCGGAGAGGGAAAAGTGAGCAAAATCCATATTGCCGAAAAAGAGAACGTAGAAAAAAATCAAGTACTCATTTCTTTCGAATAATTCCGAATGCAATCCTTATATATTTGCACGATTTTATCATACACATAATTTAACGAATGACCTACAAACGAATACTACTAAAACTAAGTGGAGAAGCTCTCATGGGAGATAAGCAGCACGGAATAGATTCGAAACGTCTGACCCAATATGCTGAAGAAATAAAAAGTGTGGTAAAAGAGGGAGTCGAAGTGGCAGTAGTAATCGGAGGTGGTAATATTTTTCGTGGGGTTGAAGCTGAAGCTTCGGGAATTGACCGGGTGCAAGGTGATTACATGGGAATGCTTGCAACCGTGATTAATGCCATGGCTCTTCAAAGTATGTTTGAAAAACAAGGGATGTACACACGATTGATGTCCGGGTTAAAAATGGAGCAAGTGTGTGAACCTTTCATTAGAAGAAGAGCTATCCGTCACCTTGAAAAAGGCAGAGTCGTGATTTTTGGTGCCGGAATTGGCAATCCCTATTTCACTACAGACTCCACTGCCAGCTTAAGAGCGATTGAAATTGAAGCCGATGTGGTTTTAAAAGGTACACGTGTAGATGGTGTTTATTCTGCTGATCCGGAAAAAGACCCGGACGCAAAGCGCTATTCAAAAATATCTTTCCAGGAAGCATACGAAAAGAACCTGAATATTATGGATATGACAGCATTTACTCTTTGTCAGGAAAACAACCTGCCAATTATTGTTTTTGATATGAACAAAGCCGGCAACCTGCAAAAAATTGTAGCCGGTGAAGAAGTAGGGACACTTATTCACTAGATAATTTTTAATTTTCACTCATGGAAGAAATAGATATATATCTGGACACTGCAAAAGAAATGATGGATGCCGCCATCCAACACACGAAAGATGAATTCTCCAAAATCCGGGCAGGAAAAGCCATGCCGAGTATGCTAGACGGGATTGAGGTGGAATACTACGGTTCAATGACGCCTTTGAATCAGGTAGCAGGAGTAACCACTCCAGATGCACGAACCATCAGTGTGAAACCATGGGAAAAAGGTATGCTCCAGGAAATTGAGCGAGCGATCATCAACAGTAACCTTGGTTTTAATCCCCAAAATGATGGTGAACAAATTCGTATCAACATTCCTCCTCTTACAGAAGAACGAAGACTTCATTTAATGAAGCAGGTAAAAGCTGAAGCAGAGAAAGGCAAGGTCAGCATTAGAAATGCCCGTAAGGAAACAAACGATTCTCTGAAAAAGCTAGACGGTGTTTCAGAGGACTTGATCAAAAATGCTGAAGATGAAGTGCAGCAACTTACTGATACCTATACTGGCAAAATAGACACGTTGGTGGAGGCCAAAGAAAAGGATATAATGACTGTTTAGTCACTTAAAAAATCCTTTACTCTGTATTAAAGTTGCTACCTGATCCGGAACCAGGTACTTAATAGACTTTTCTTCTTTTATTAACCTGCGAATCAACGTAGCAGAAATATCAACCTCAGGTGCATCAATTATCTGAACATTAGGGTGGGAAGATAACTCTGACGATTTGGAATTTGGCCGAGGGTATACAATGAGCCCAAAATGCTCTAAAATCATTTCGTGATTTTTCCATTTTGGAAATGAAGCCAGATTGTCTTCACCAATAATCAACCGGAATTTTTTGCCTGGATGCTTCTCCTGAATGAGCGTGAGTGTATCAATTGTGTAGCTAGGCCGTGGCATATTAAACTCAATATCACTCGACCTGAATTTGTAGTCATCCCCAATTGCAGCATTCACCAAATCTAACCGATCGAACTCATGAAGCAGATTTTTATTTTTCTTGAATGGATTTTGAGGACTAACAATAAACCAAACTTCATCTACACTGGTCGTTTCTTTCACCAGGTTAGCAATAATCATATGCCCGGTGTGAATCGGATTGAACGAACCAAAAAAGAGACCTACCTCCATTATTTGTCCTTAATAAATGATTTTACAAGATGTTCGGCTTCATTGATCGCCACATCAAGATTCTCATTGAGAACAGCCATATCAAAATGAACCTCTTCTTTCATTTCTTCGGCGGCTTTATTTACACGTTGGTTAAGCATTTCCTCACTCTCTGTATTTCTCATCCGTAACCGCTCTCGCAACACTTCCTCTCCTTTTACTTTAACAAAAACGGATAAGGCTTGATCACCAAATATCTCCTTGAGTTTCTTACCACCTTTAACATCCACGTCAAAAATAACATGATTGCCATCAGACCAGATTCGCTCTACCTCACTTTTTAGTGTACCGTAAAAGGTGTCGGTGTATACCTCCTCCCATTCCAGTAATTCTCCTGACTGCTGTTTGGACTTGAATTCATCAACGGAGAGAAAATAATAATCCCGCCCGTTTATTTCTGATGGACGTTTTTTTCTGGTAGTGGCAGAGATTGAGAATCTCAGGCTTGGGATTCTGTCGAGTAAACTGTGTACGATGGTCGTTTTACCTGCACCTGATGGTGCCGAAAATATGATGGCCTTTCCCTCCATCCGGCGAATTTAAGCCCGAATGCTTCAGGGCACAATCTTTCCCCGGATTTCATCTGCAAGAGCGCTGGGTACTTCTTTATTATTAAGCTTCGTTTTTAAAAGCTGTCTGATCTGCTTTTCCACATTATAATGAGCAAAGCACACCATGCATTTTTCGATGTGACCATAGAAAAACTCCTCCTGATTTGGAGTGGCTTCATTATCCAACATGAGATTTAATATCCTCAGGCACTTATCAAAATCACTGCAACCACAATCGGGACAATCGGACATTTCTGGAATGTTGTTTTTGTGTTAAGTATGGAATGGTGAGCCGATAAAAAAAGTTCCTAATTAATTGTATCCCATAGACAATGCATATGAGCCCAACTTTTCTCTCAGGAGATTCCTGGCTCTGTGCAATCTAGATCTCACAGTTCCGATCGGGATATCCAGAATTTTTGCCATCTCTTCATAAGTAAATCCTTCCAGATCACAAAGAATTACGACTGTTCGGAAGTCAACTGCAAGTGAATTCAACGCATTACTGATTTCATCACCTATCATATCCTTGGTCGTTTCCAATCTCAGATCCACCGTTGCATTGCTTGGTGTATCCTCAGAATTGTAAAACTGCTCCACTTCCTGATAGTCGACTTTTGCAGGCTGTTTACTTTTCTTTCTATAATCGTTTATGAAGCTATTTTTCAAGATTCGATAAAGCCATGCTTTAGCATTCGTACCTTCCTGAAAGGAATTGATAAAACGATATGCTTTCATGTATGTATCCTGAACCAAATCTTTCGCATCGTCTTCATCAAATGTCAGACGATAAGCAAAATTGTACATAGAATCGATGTGAGGCATAAATTCCCCATCGAAGACTTGCACTTTCTTAGCTTCGGAATATGATCTTTTTACTGGAGTATCTACTTGATTGGTCATTCTCTTCACATTTTATGTGTATATACATCAATATACGTGTCTGATTTAGATTTGTTCTAAATAAGGCATTTCTTCTTTGAAGCTTACCAATTAGAACTCGTTTCACTATCGATTGTTCGCCAACCGACACTCAATCAGACCTATATAAAATACACCAAAAGCCTGCCAATTCCAAAAGCCTGCCATTGCGGCAGGAATACTGATAAACAAAAAGAGGATTCTCCATTCAAGAAGAATCCTCTTAGTTTTATTGATAGTTGATTTATCAGTATCGGTAGTATTCCGGCTTGAATGGGCCTTTTACTTCCACTCCAATATACTCTGCCTGATCTTTTGTGAGAGATTCCAGCTCAACACCAATTTTCGCCAGGTGAAGTGCAGCTACTTTCTCATCCAAATGCTTTGGAAGCATATAAACTGCATTCTCATAGTTTTCATGATTTTTCCAAAGCTCAATTTGGGCTAGTGTCTGGTTTGTGAAAGAGTTAGACATTACAAACGATGGGTGACCAGTTGCACATCCCAGGTTTACAAGTCTTCCTTCCGCCAGTACGATCACATCATTTCCATTAACATTGTAAAGATCAACCTGTGGTTTGATCTCAATATGCGTATTTCCATGGTTTTTCTTCAACCACGCCATATCTATTTCATTGTCGAAGTGGCCGATGTTGCAAACAATTGCTTTATCCTTCATTTTTTCAAAGTGCTCCCCTCGGATAATGTCTTTATTACCAGTGGCTGTCACCACAATATCAGCTCTTGAAACTGCATCTGACATTTTCTTCACTTCAAAACCATCCATTGCAGCTTGTAACGCGCAGATTGGATCAATCTCAGTTACAATCACACGTACACCCGCACCTCTTAAGGAAGCCGCAGATCCTTTTCCTACATCACCATAGCCAGCCACAACAGCTACTTTACCCGCTAGCATCACGTCAGTTGCTCTTCGAATCGCATCTACCAATGACTCCTTACAACCGTACTTATTGTCAAATTTTGACTTGGTCACTGAATCATTAACATTTATGGCAGGCATTGGAAGTGTTCCCTTTTTCATTCGCTCGTAAAGCCTGTGAACACCTGTTGTTGTTTCTTCCGAAAGTCCTCTGATGTCCTTAACAAGCTCAGGGTAACGATCAAGTACCATATTTGTCAGGTCTCCTCCATCATCCAAAATCATATTTAGAGGTTTGCCATCTTTAAATGCAAACAATGTCTGCTCGATGCACCAATCAAACTCTTCTTCATTCATGCCTTTCCATGCAAATACAGGCACACCAGCTTTAGCTATAGCTGCTGCTGCATGGTCCTGAGTTGAGAAGATATTACATGAAGACCAGGTTACATCGGCTCCAAGTTCTACAAGTGTTTCAATCAAAACGGCAGTTTGGATGGTCATATGAAGACATCCGGCAATTCTTGCTCCGGCGAGTGGTTTGCTTTTCCCATACTCTTCGCGAAGAGCCATCAAACCAGGCATTTCAGCCTCTGCCAATCCAATTTCTTTTCTACCCCAGTCGGCCAGGGCAATGTCTTTTACTTTGTACTTTTCTGTCGTAACGCTCATTTATCTAACTATTTCTTGATTTGGTTTTCTTTTTTGGGAGTGCAAAGATAACCTCATGATTCAAGATATGTTACAACAAAAAAAAACCCACTCAAATGAGTGGGAATATTTTGCCGGAATTACTATTGCTTTCTTATACTTAAAACATAATTATATAAGCGACCAGCATTTTTATTTACATGATCTTTGGAAATAGATTCTGTGTAATCCAAATTCGAATCAGGTCTTAATCCCATTAACATTCTTCCAGAGCCTCCGCCATAATCCACCTCAGCACCTGGGCAAGTGACAACATATCCAATCGGAGCATAAGACCTCTCGTCATCTAACCCCCAACTAACGTAAGAACCAGATGGACTGTTAACATGCTTTAGAATATTACCAAAACCAGCAATTTGTTTCTTTATCCCTATAGCAAAAGCACGTATCCTTGCTGGACTAGAAACTAAATGATCTTTACTTGCTACTCTCCACCTATTACCATCTGGATAAGAAGCTGTCAGAAGGTTTCCAGAACCCGACCAATCTACTTCAGCACCACCTCCAATAAGGTGGTAGCCTGTTGGCATATCAACATAACTATCAGGATGAGCTTGAAAACTGGAATAATTTCCAACATTTATTTTGACATAACTAGCTGTTTGATCTCTTGTCAGTCCTCTTAGTTTAATTCCAATGGCATAAACGGTGAGTTTATGTGGGTCTGGCCTGCCTCCATGATCTTTTGATGAAGCGTACCACGTCCTTTTATTAGTAGATGGTCTGCTTTCGGTAATATACGCTCCTTCAGAAACACCAATAGTATAAGCACCTCCGCCAATAAGAACATAGCCACTGCCGACATTTACAGAATGACTGTCATGGGATGATCTGTAGCTTGTAGTAGTACTCATAAATACTTTAATTTCTATATCTCCGGATTGATCGAATACTGGCACACCAGCAATAGGAGCTTCAATTTGAGATGGACTAATTTCTTCCTCAACACATGAGTATCCTAAAAATAAGACCAAAATCCCTAGGATTGATTTCGTGATTTTCATAATTGTGATTTAAGTGATTAAAAAAATAAAAATCCAAACTAAAACATTTTTTATAATAAAAACCTATTTACGTTTTTTATTATTTAACCTCTAAACTCAACTTCTTTAATTCCATAATAATTGAGGGTTCCATTGTGATTTATAGCCAACCTCCCATGAGAGTCAATTCCTACAATTTCTCCATAAAACTCTTCATCATTCGCCTTAAATGCACGTTCCTCACCTCTCCACATCAACAGCTGATGATAGCTATTTAAGATTGAGTCATGTCCACCATTCTTTAATTTGATATACCATTTCTCAAATTGCAGAAGAAAATCTTCCATTATTTCTCTCAAGTCAAACTGCTTTCCTGTCTCCAGAAACATAGAAGTCGCATTAGGTAAATTAAATCCCTCCTGATTCACGTTTAATCCAACTCCTACGATGGAGAACTCAAGTATGCTCCCTCGCATATTACTTTCAATTAAGATTCCTGCTATCTTTCTGTCCGCTACATAAACATCATTGGGCCATTTCAAAGAGATGTCTCGAGCAACTAAACCTCTTAACACATCCACAATGGCCAACCCTGTTATCAGATTCAGATAAAATTGATTTTGAGGATCCAAAAACTTCGGCCTCAGTAAAACAGACATCATCACATTTTTACCCGGCTCAGATAACCAAACATTACCTCTCTGCCCCTTTCCTTTTGTCTGGTTATCCGTATAGAGCACCAAGCCCTCCGGTTCACTTGACTTTTTGATCAATGATGCCAACTCATCGTTCGTTGAGTGACATTGTGGCAGGAAAACCACTTTTTTACCTAAGAATAAGGGTTTGGCAAAGATTTTATGCAATAGAATTAATGTAAATTTGAGGCAAAATTAATCGTAAACTATTAGTGAGTCAGCAGATAAGTAAAGACGTCAGTTCGGAAATATTGAGCGAATGGGTTGTAGAGGGAATGTTAGATAAAAAAGCCATTGACGTAGTGGTGATGGATTTGAGAGAAGTGAAACACGCTGTTGCTGATTATTTTGTCATTTGCAGTGGGAACTCAAACACCCAGATAGACGCTATTTCAGATTCAATAGAAGAGCAAATACACAAACGATCCAAGCAAAATCCATGGAAACGTGAAGGACAACAAAACAAAGAATGGATTTTATTGGACTATGTTGATGTTGTAGCTCATGTATTCAATAAAGAGAAAAGAATTTTTTACGGATTAGAGGAACTGTGGGGAGACGCGAAAATTACTCGCATCGAAGAGAACTAATAACAGGTCACCTCGTTTAGCTTAACAGAAAATTTACAGGAGGAATTAAGAATGCCCGATAGAAAGAGAAAAGATACACCAAAGCCACGTCCCGGATTTCAGGGTTGGCTCATAGGGGGACTACTAGCATTGGTGATTGGATTGACAGTTTTTTCCAATGACAGTGGAGCAGTGAACACCACATTCCGATCATTTGAGAAAATGGTTCGGTCCAATGACGTGCAAAAAGTAGTGCTGATAAAAAATCAGGACTTCATTGAAATTACATTGAAGCCAGAAGCCCTTAGCAATACCAAATACAAAATTGAGCTTGAGCAGAACCGTAGTTTCCTTGATAGTGGCGGAGGTCCTCACTATCGAGTCGATATTGTCAGCTTAGAAAAGTTTGCCAGAGATTTTGAAGAATTGATGGAAGAGATTCCAGAAGATCAGCGGTTTGACTATGAGGTAACAGATAGAGGAGATTACACTAATATTTTCTTCAACTGGGGATTCCTGATTCTGCTGATTTTTGGCTTCTGGTTCCTCATGCGTCGAATGACTGGCGGAGGAGGTCCTGGGGGACAAATTTTCAATATTGGAAAATCCAGAGCTTCTCTTTTTGATGCCGAAAATAAAGTAAAGATCACTTTTGCCGATGCTGCAGGTCTGGAGGAAGCTAAAGAAGAAATCCGGGAAATTGTAGAATTCCTTAAGAATCCGGGCAAGTTCACGAAGCTCGGAGGGAAGATACCGAAAGGTGCTTTGCTCGTTGGCCCTCCGGGAACTGGTAAGACTTTGTTAGCGAAGGCAGTTGCGGGTGAAGCAGGCGTGCCGTTCTTTACTCTTTCAGGCTCTGATTTTGTAGAGATGTTTGTTGGAGTAGGTGCTGCGAGAGTAAGAGACTTATTTAAGCAGGCGAAAGAAAAAGCACCTTGTATCGTCTTCATTGATGAGATTGACGCAATTGGTCGCTCAAGAGGAAGAGGACAAATGCCTGGCTCCAATGATGAGCGCGAGAATACACTAAACTCACTATTGGTTGAGATGGATGGATTTTCGACAGATGCCGGAGTGATTATTTTGGCAGCCACGAACCGTCCTGACGTACTAGATTCTGCACTTTTAAGACCAGGTCGATTTGATCGTCAGATCAGCATTGACAAACCAGATATTGTTGGAAGAGAAGCAATCTTTAAGGTGCATATTAAGCCAATTCAACTTTCTAAAAATGTAGACACTCGGAAATTAGCTGCACAAACACCGGGTTTTGCAGGAGCGGAAATTGCAAATGTCTGCAACGAAGCAGCTCTAATCGCCGCAAGAAAAGACAAGAAAAAGGTGGACATGGATGATTTCCATGATGCAATAGATCGAGTGATTGGAGGTCTGGAAAAGAAAAATAAACTTATATCTCCGGAAGAGAAGAAAATTGTAGCCTATCACGAAGCGGGTCACGCTGTAGCAGGTTGGTTCCTGGAGCACGCAGATCCTTTGGTGAAGGTGAGTATTGTTCCGCGTGGAGTAGCCGCTTTAGGATATGCTCAGTATTTACCAAAAGAGCAATTCCTTTACCAGACTGAGCAATTGTTTGATGAGATGTGCATGGCTCTTGGAGGACGTGCAGCTGAGGATATCATTTTTGGGAAGATTTCTACCGGCGCTTTAAGTGACCTGGAAAGAATTACAAAGCTGGCTTACAGCATCGTGACTGTTTATGGTATGAATGATAAGATTGGAAACGTATCATTCTATGATTCTAAACAATCAGATTACAATTTCACTAAGCCGTACTCAGACGCCACAGCTGAATTGATAGACAAGGAAGTGAAGGCCTTGATCGATAAAGCATACGCTCATACTAAGGAATTGCTACTTTCTAAGAAAAAGGAGCTGGAAATTCTTGCTAAAGAATTGCTGAAACGAGAGATTATTTTCCAATCAGACCTTGAAGGATTGATCGGAAAACGACCTTTCAAAACTCCGACAACTTATGATGCTTTCACAAATGGTGAAGCAGATAGTGAGGATAAAGAAGAGAAAGAAAAGAAGAAGGAGAAATCCGAAGATCTGGATAAGGTAAAAAGCGATGTGAAAGAAGCAGTGGAGAAAGAGGAGTCCACTGCCGATAAAAGTGAATAAGCCATGAAGGTAAATCCGGAGCTTATCAGCTCTTACAAGGAGCTACCTTCAGGCAAGAAAATTTATTTCGCCAGCGACTTTCATCTGGGCATACCATCGAAAGAAGAAAGTAAAGAACGAGAGAGAAAAGTCATCAAATGGCTTGAGTATGTTTCTAAAGATGCTCAAGCCATTTTTTTATTAGGGGATGTTTTTGATTTCTGGTTTGAATATAAGACGGTCGTTCCAAAGGGATTTATCCGCTTCCAGGGAAAGCTTGCAGAGCTGAAAGATCGTAGCATTGACATTCACCTTTTTACAGGAAATCACGACCTCTGGATGAAGGGTTATTTTTCTGAAGAACTTGATATCCCCGTGCATCACAATCCTGTGGTGTTGAAAATAGGCCAGAAGAAATTATTCATTGGTCATGGAGACGGCTTGGGTCCAGGGGATCAAAAATTCAAGATGGTAAAAAAGGTCTTTACGAACCCTCTGGCCAAGTGGTTATTCAAATGGATTCACCCGGACATTGGAGTGGCTCTGGCAAATTATTGGAGCAAAAAAAGTCGCTTAGATCCGGATGAAGAAAAATTCGATGGAGAAGAAAATGAGCGGCTACTGCAATACTGCAAGCAAGTGAGTAAAGTGAAACCACACGATTACTATGTGTTTGGTCATCGGCACTTACCACTGGAATTGTCTGTTGGTGATAGCTCCACTTACTTTAATCTGGGAGAATGGATCTCACAATGCAATTACCTTGAATTCGATGGGCATCAAGCGTTACTTAAATCTTTTGAGGATTAGTCTTCTCGTGCTGTTTCCGCTTGTCGGTCACAGCCAAAAGTGGGAAAAGGTCAAAAGCTGGCAGGCAACTAAGCAACCCACAGCCTTCTCTGTGGATTATCAAAATAATATTTACATGGGCTTTTCGGATGGAGGTCTTACCAAATATGATTCTGAAGGAGAATTGCTTGAAAATTTCTCACTCTCCAATGCTTCATCCGTTGTACTTATTGATGTTCAGAACAATCTCAAGCCCTTTCTTTTCTATTTTGACAATCAACAAATCACAATCCTTGATCGATTTTCTACTGTTCCCAAAAATTATTTCTTAGCAGATTTTGACGTCCAGCTAGGAATGATGGCTTGTCCGGCACCTGATGGGAATTTCTGGGTAGTTGAGAATAATCCACAACGACTGAAGAAAATAAGTCCTCTAAGGAAAAGTACGGTACTGGAGGTTCAGCTTCAATTAGGCGACTCAATCAATAAAATGCAAGCTTATCAAAACTTACTTTTCATTAGTCATACCAACGGGCTTCATGTGTTGGATCAATTTGGTGGAAAGATTTACTCTGTTGATTTATTAGGCACAACCGGTTTTCAATTGATTGGGAACAAAGTGCTTGTTTTCTCTAAAATGAAAATCACCAGACTAAACTTTACAGGCGAAGTAGAAACGGAACTTTATAAACCTGAATTATCAGAAGGCACACTGAAGGTCAAAGAGAGCTTTCTCTTTATCAAAGACAGAACCATCAATTTTTATAATCCTATTGACTAATTATTTCCTCTGTAGAGATCGAGGATTCGCTTTCTTAGCACTATGGTGTATTTCGCATTAATCAATTGGGCCTCTGCTCTATTCTTATTGTTCAAGCTTTCGAGGTAAGAATAAAAATCAGTGTTTCCTGTCTCAAATCGCTTCTTGATGAATTCAAACGTTTGATTTAGTGCCTCAAAATTTTCCTGAGCGGTAACGTATGACGTCTGTGCAGCTCTCAGTGCCAAATAATCCTGTTGGGTTGAATTAGTTACATCCAGTACAGCCTGGTCTTCCGCTATTTTAGCATTCTGAAAGGCAATCTTTGTTGTTTCGATTCTATTTTGAGTCGAGTACCTATTGAAAATTGGAATCTGGATGGACGCTCCGATAAAAGAATAATTTAGGTTTTCAAATTGACTGCTAACATCACCACTGTTATTTGAAGAATATTGTGTGCCATATCCGACCCCCATACCAACAGACGGATACCTATCAGCTTTCACCTGACTTAATTGTGCACGCGTAGCTTTTTTACTTGCTGTTGCACTTTTCAATTGGAACGAATTATTTAAAACTTCTTCAAGCACAACATTATAAGAATCAAATTCAGTAAGAATCTGCATATTCTCAAAATCAAGGGGCACTACTTTCAATTCTGTGCCGTCATTCATTTGTAATAATTGGGAAAGCGACAGCAAATCTGTTTGATATTGATTTTCTAAGTTGACATTGTTTAACCGCTCCGTTGCAATTTGTGATTGGAAATTATAAACAGTCTCCAGGTTGCCAACGCCTACACTAACCCGTTTCTTTTCCCTATCAAGTTGACTTTCAAGAAACTCCATTCGTTCATTCGATACCCGTAAGTTTTCAATGTCTACAAGGACGCTTAGGTAACTTCTAATCACATTGGCCTTAATGACGATTTTCGAATCTTCTAAACGGTAAAGGTTGGAGTTGTACTCATGAGCACGTCTGTTTAACAAATGATGATTAGCAAAAGCATTGAAAATGGTCAGATTCGAACTTATTTCTGGTCGAGAGGACCTGGTTGTAGCAGTAGCAAATTGCCCCGAGCTGTTATCAAAAAACGAACCCTCTCTTACAAAATATCCTGCGTTGGCATTCAAATCAGGAAGAAAATTGAACATTGCCTGTCTTTTGTTTGACTCAGCCGCAATCAGATTATTCTGACTTTGTTTGATTCTCAAATTTCTATTGACGGCCAAATCAATGCATTCTTCCAGAGTTAGCTCTTTGGTGTCTTGAGCCAAAAGAGTGATTCCGCTAAAAAATAATATTCCGAAAATAAATTTCCGCATGGTATAAAAGGTCTTTTCAGGTTTTCAAGGTTTACAGTGCACCCATCTACCCTAACCGGATAGATGGGGAACTGTTCTGTGTAAGTATGAAGAGAATTACACTAAAGCTTCTTTCGCGTTGATGTTTTCAGATACGATCTGACCATCAAATAAGTGAACAACACGGTGAGCGTACTCAGCATCAACCGGAGAGTGAGTCACCATGATTACTGTAGTCCCAGCTTCATTCAGCTCAGTAAGCAGGTTCATCACTTCTTGTCCGTTTGCAGAGTCCAGGTTACCAGTTGGCTCATCCGCAAGGATCAGTTTCGGCTTAGCCACAACTGCTCTTGAGATAGCCACACGCTGCTGCTGACCTCCGGAAAGCTGCTGAGGGAAGTGATTTCTTCTGTGCATAATTTTCATATGCTCCATAACCTCTTCCACTCTTTTCTTTCTTTCTGCAGCAGAGTACTTCAAATAGATCAATGGTAGCTCGATGTTTTCAAATACAGTAAGCTCATCGATCAGGTTGAAGCTCTGGAATACGAAACCAATGTTCGCTTTTCTCAGGTCAGCACGCTGGCGCTCCTTGTATCCGGAAATTTCCAGATCCGTGAAGTAAAATTCACCCTCAGAAGGGTTGTCCAATAGTCCAATTATATTGAGTAATGTTGATTTACCACAACCAGACGGACCCATGATGGCGACAAACTCGCCCTCTTTAATGGTCATATTGACACCAGCCAGTGCTGTTGTTTCAATCTCATCTGTGTAGTAAAATTTCTTTAAATCTTTTGTCTTAATTAAAGCTTTAGCGTTTTCCATGATTTATTGAGTTTAGTCTTTGGGTTCTATTTAAATACTTTTCGTTTTCTTATTGGTTACTTTATTACCAGGATATCCTTGTCTTCATATCCTCTGTAAGAAGAGACAACAACTTTTTCTCCAGGTTGCAATCCTTCCACCACTTCGTAGTATCGCTGGTTCTGTCTGCCCAGCCGGATATCTCTACGTACCGCTTCAGTCTCGTCCTCATTCACTACGAATATCCAGTTTCCGCCGGTAGTCTGATAAAAGCTTCCCCTTGGAATCTGTACGGCCGTAATGTTTTCACTCAGCTGTAGTCTAATCTGAAGTGTCTGACCTCTCCGGATTCCCTGTGGAATCGTATCGAATGCCATATCCACTTCAAACAATCCATTGTTTACCTCCGGATATACTTTTGTAATCTCCAGACCAAAATCATTACTCGCGAAAGTGAACGTTCCTTGCAACCCCGCATATATCCTAGATATATAATGTTCGTCAATAGTTGCACGAACCTTAAAACCATTTAGGTCATCGATCTGTCCGATATTCTGTCCCGGAGCTATTGACTCCCCTACTTCCACATCCACCGTAGACAGCCTTCCGTCAATTGGCGCCTTGATGTACAGGTTGTTTAGATTCCGCTTAATCATTTCAAGGTTCTCCCTTGTTCTCTCCAGAGTAGCCTCAGACTGTCTTATCTGGGTAACAGAGGCCAGCGAGTCGAATTTATTTGATTCAAGCTGAATCCTCCGGTTATCAACGAGCCTGTCATACTCTCTTTTCAGGTTTAAAAACTCCTGCTCTGAGATGATGCTGTCATCATACAATTTCTTTCCACGCTCATACGCATCCTTTGCCGCATCTATCTGATAATCAAGCTGAAGTAAATTTCTACGCAACTCGAATTGATTTCGTTGGAGGTTTAATTTTGTGTTTTCAACATTGTTAACAAGGATGAAAGCCTGCGTTTCTTCTCTCACAAAACTTTGCAAAAGGGCATTATTTGCCAGCTCAAGAATCGTATCTCCTTTGTCAACCAAAATACCTCCGTCGTAGTGCTTTTTGGAGACCACCCCCCCTTCGATTGCATCCAGTCGAATGGTTTTAATTGGCAGGACGTTTCCATCCACCGGAATAAATTCCTGAAAATCACCTTCGATGACTGTGGCTATATTGATTTTGTTCCTTTCTACATTGAGTCTGGTTCCACCACCAGAGAGGAAAAAATTGTAACCGATGAAAATCACTAGTAAAGCACCTCCCGCATAAATTGCGATTTTCTTAGGGGTCCACTTCTTCTTTTTAATCTTTCTGTCCATTAACAATTTGGTCGTTTAGGTTTCGACCTGCCACTATGCCAATAAGAATGCCATTAATCGTAAAAGGCTATTTAACAGACACTTACATGCTTTCGGGGGAATAAACCTAAGATTCTCCTGTACAAAATAGTACAGAAAAGTGTTCGCTTTCGATCACTTAATTTGAAAATAGCGATTTGAAAGAAAAGGAATGTTTGTGTTTGTGTTAGGAGGAGGTTTGCCGTAGAAAAGGCAAAAAAAAAGGTTCAGGAGGACTAACACCTGAACCCAAAGGTCAAAAACTCAAAATAAAAAGGACTAATGACTTCAATATTAGTAAAAGTTCAATTGAAAAAAAAATATGAACACAGAAGAAATTTATTCGTTATGATAGTATTACTATTATATTTGATAGCTAAATATCTTTAAATGATAGCAAAACTTCAAATTCAGCTCAACCCTGCTCTCTATCTCAGGGATCCTCAGTCAACAGATTTGGGGCAAAAAATCATAAAAGAGAGCATCTTTTTGATTGATGAGATTGGTTTTGAGTCTTTTACATTTAAAAAACTGTCAATAAGGATTGGGTCTACTGAAGCATCGATTTATCGATATTTTGAGAATAAACATCGCTTGCTGGTTTATCTTATAGCATGGTATTGGAATTATATTGAATATCGAATTTCCTATGAAACTCACAATATTTCTGATCCGGAAGAAAAATTAAGAATAGCTATTCGGTTTATCACCAGCAAGCTACATGATGATGATAACTTTCCCGGAATCAGTGAAAGTGTCCTTCAGCACATTGTCATCAATGAATCAGACAAAACATACCTTACAAAAAAAGTGGATGAGATAAACAAAGAAGGTTTGTTTAAGGGCTATAAATCCCTTTGCATGACAATCGCTTCCTACATGGTTGAAATTAATCCGAATTTTAAGTTTCCCAATTCTTTAACCAGTACGTGTCTGGAAGCAGCCCATCAGCAAGTGTTTTTCGTTCAGCACCTCCCAAGACTTTCTGACATCAAAAAAGAGGAGGATATCTATGACAGAAACTATGAATTTCTTTCTACACTCATTTTCAATTCACTGAAAAAATGAACAATCAGCAAATTATAAGGTGCCTTCAGGAATGTGCCACGAAGCTTGATATAGATCTGAATATATCAAAACTGGAAAGAGTGGATATTATATCCAGGTTTTACGAAGACAATGAATTATCTGAGTTTCAGCGAGACCTCATAGAGGCCGGAAATGAAAGTGGAATTGTACTCTTTGAAAAGTACATGAAACGTGATACACTCTATGAGTTTATTTCGGATACTGCATCCCCCACTATCGTTTTTATACAGCAAGATGGCTTCCATCCGGCCTTTATAAAGAAAAAGAAAAAGGAAATTATCCTCGAGTTTGTTACTCCTGGAGGACAATTGAAAGAGCTTCGGACGCCAGATTTTCATCAAATAAACTTTTCAACCAATGCTCAGGGTGAAATTTTTACATTGACTTCATTTGCCTATCAGAGTTTCACAGCCGAAGGTGATGCATCTCTGCTAACTCCGGTGAAGCGGCTATTTAACCTCCTTTCAGCAGACCGGAAAGATATTTTTTATGTCTATGTGTATGCGGCACTTATCGGTTTGGTTAGTTTGACGCTTCCACTTGGTATTCAGGCTGCAGTAGAGTTGATTTCCGGAGGGGTGGTTTTTAGCTCGGTCTATCTGCTCATCACACTAATTATTATAGGTGTTCTGGGAACAGGTGTTTTGCAAGTTCTTCAAATCACCATCGTGGAATACTTACAACGAAGAGTTTTCACGAAAGCGGCATTTGAATTTGCTTTTCGGGTTCCGCGGATAAAAATGGAGTCCGTACTAAATCTTCATATGCCTGAGTTAATGAACCGGTTTTTTGATGTACTCACCTTGCAAAAGGGGCTACCCAAACTACTAATTGACCTTTCCACTGGTGTGATTCAAATTCTTTTTGGCTTACTTCTGCTCTCCTTTTACCACCCATTTTTCATCATCTTCGGATTGGGATTATTAGGATTGTTATTTCTGATTTTTTACTTAACTGGCCCCAAGGGGCTCAAGAGTTCCATTCAGGAGTCGAAGTATAAATACAAAGTAGTCTACTGGCTGGAAGAAATGGCTCGAACGCTTTATTCATTCAAGCTTGCAGGAAACACTATTCTTCCACTTAAGAAGACCGATTACTATGTAAATAACTATCTAAAAAACAGAAGTGCACACTTCAAAGTGCTGATTTCTCAATATTCATTTATCCTCCTTTTCAAAGCGATTGTCACAGGTGGTCTACTGATATTGGGCACCATCCTGGTAGTTCAAAGGGAAATTACCCTTGGTCAGTTCGTAGCTTCAGAAGTTATCATCATTTTGGTGCTTGGCTCTGTAGAGAAAATCATCATGTATATGGATGTTGTTTACGATATGCTCACTGCTGTAGATAAAATCTCACATGTGACTGACCTGCCGCTTGAAAGACCCGGGGGAATTGATATCCCACAATCTCAAATGGAAGAGGGGCTAAATGTGACTTTAGAAGACGTTTCTTATACCTATCCTGAATCCAGAAAACCCTCATTAAGACATCTAAGCTTGGACATTCCAAAAGGTGGAACTTTATGTATCAGCGGTGGTAGTGGTGCTGGTAAAACTACGCTCACAAATATTATTGCCGGTATTCACCAGAACTACGAAGGGGTGTTGACCTATAATGAGCTCTCGCTAAGAGATTTGGATTCCACCTATATCCGAGACCGTATTGGAAAAAATGTATCTCAAGAAGACATCTTCGAAGGTTCCATCTTGGAAAACATCCTTGTAGGAAAACCAACTTCCGATATTGATCATGCCATTGATGCTATTAAAGAGGTTGGATTAATGAAAGACATAAATGCATTAGAACATGGCCTTCACACGCAAATGCTTAGTGCCGGCAAAGGTTTCTCATCATCGTTTGTTAACAAATTGATCCTGGCAAGGTGTCTGGCGAAAAGACCAGCTATGCTAATTCTCAATGACTTCTTCAGCAACTTCACCAAAGGGGACAGGCTGAAGCTAATTGAAATGTTGACAAGAGAAGATAAAAAATGGACGCTTATTGTCGTTTCCAATGACCCTTTGGTAATGGCAGCCTGTGATAGAGTTTTGTACCTCGAGGAAGGTGAAATGAAGGCACTCGAGGCTTTCGATGACTTAATCAAGAAAGAGGAAATAATTAAAGAAATCTACTGATGGATCACCTGGATAAACTTTCTGAAACCCACCTTTATTCACTCAGGACGTTAAAAACGCCCGGTGTTGGTCGAACAGTTGCCAAAGTATTGATCGTGCTGACTACCATACTTATAGTTACACTATTCCTACCCTGGCAACAGAACATTCGTGGAAAAGGTACACTAACAACCCTGAGCCCAAAAAATCGGCCCCAATTGGTGCAGTCTGCAATCGCCGGTAGGATTTCCAGCTGGAATATCATTGAAGGAGATTATGTAAATAAGGGAGATACCTTAATGACCATCGCGGAGATTAAGGATAAATATTTTGATCCCAATTTGGTTCCTCGTTTGATGGAGCAGCTTGAAGCAAAGCGTAATTCGCAAGATGCGAAATCTAAAAAGGCAACTGCTCTTCGAAACCAAATCAATGCACTTGAAAAAGCGCTGAAAGCAAAAACAAGTCAGGCTAAAAATAAATTGCGACAAGCTGTACTTAAACTTCAGGCAGACAGTCTGGAGTTTGTGGCAGAACAGGTAAATTATGAAAATGCCACCAGTATTTTCGATCGAAACAAAAATCGATATGAGGCAGGGAACATTACACTGACGAAGTTTCAGGAAATAGAATCCAAATACCAGATGAGTGCTGCCAAGGTATTAAAGGCAGAGAACGAATGGCTACAACGGCAGGCAGATTTAGCGAATGCTGAACTTGAATTGACCTCCATTGAAGCTGATTACACCGATAAAATCAGTAAAGCTCAATCAAATTTGAATGAAACCATATCTGGGTTGAATGATACCATGGGTGAAATTTCTAAAATGGAGAATGAGCTTTCCAATGTCCGCATCAGACAGCAACAATATCAAATCATAGCACCTCAAAGCGGATATGTTGTCAAAGCCATCAAAATGGGGATCGGAGAAACAATCAAAGAGGGTGATGCTGTAGCAACTATTTTACCCGAATCTGAAGATTTGGCTGTGGAAATGTATGTCAAGGCAATGGATATTCCATTGATCTCTTCCGGTAAAAAGGTTAGGGTTCAGTTTGATGGCTGGCCTGCATTGCAGTTCTCAGGGTGGCCCAATGTTTCAGTTGGAACCTTTGGTGGGGTCGTAGCAATTGTCGATCGTGTGCAGAGTAAAAATGGTATGTTTAGAATCTTGGTGAAACCAGATCCAGAGGACGAATCATGGCCGGAGCAATTACGACTTGGCTCTGGCATCAAAGGATGGGTAATGCTCAACAACGTTCCAATCTGGTATGAGATCTGGCGTCAGATGAATGGCTTCCCTCCTATGATTTATGAAGATGGTGAGGTACCTGAAACAGCTGAAAAGAAATGAAAAGGCTCCTACTGATTTTCATATTCATATCTCAATCCTTATTTGGACAAGACTCACTTGCCAAACTAGATACGACCTATTTATCATTGGAAGATATAATGAAAATGACCCTTTCATATCATCCGGTGGTAAAGCAAGCTGATTTATTGGATGAGAACGCAGAAGCTGTGCTGCGTGAGGCAAGAGGAAACCTGGACCCAAAAATCGAAGCAGATTACAGCCTGAAAGAGTTCAAGGAAAAGGAATATTACAATCTTTTAAATACTTCTTTTAAGATCCCAACATGGATTGGAGTAGACCCGAAAGTAGAATTCCTCAAGAACAGTGGAGAATTTTTAAATCCTCAAAATTACATCTCACCTGAAACAGACTTTGAACAGGTAGCGGTGGGAGTGTCTGTTCCAATTGGAAAGGGTTTATTTTTCGATGAGCGAAGGAACGCCATCAGAAGAGCGGATGCATTTTCTCAAATCGCGAAGGCAGAGCAGATCAAAGAAGTCAATAAAATCCTCTTCACCGTCATCAAAGACTATTGGAGTTGGTACATGGCAAGCAAGAAGCAGGAGCTTATGAGGCAAGCCATCGTTTTAGCTCAAAATCTTTTTGATCGTACATTGATTGATTACGAATTCGGTGAAGCTGCTGTTGTAGATACACTACAAGCGAAAATCAATTTTCAAAAACGTACGGTAGATTACAGAAAGGCCACTTTGGAATATGAGCTGGCAAAGCTTAATCTGGCAAAGCATCTTTGGTCTGAAAACCTGATTCCTCTGGAGCTGCTGCCTGGTGTTCTCCCTGATTCTGCATCCCTTTTCAGCACTCCTCAGGATACGGAGGTAAAGGAGGCCATTTCATTTGCTATGACAAGCAATCCTGAAATAGCTAAGTTGGAAGGGAAAAGAAGCCAGTTGGATGCGGACATGCGATGGGCAAGAGAAAGTATGAAGCCTCAAATTGACCTTTCCTATTCATTTATAGACGCCCCTTTCAATCCGGAATTTGAAACCCGGTCTCCGGAATTTGGAGACAATTATAAAATGGGGATCGATTTTTCATTTCCAATCCTGCTTAGAAAAGAACGTGGAAAAATTCAGCAAACAAGGCTGAAACTTCAAAGCAATGAGTTTCAATTGGCTCAAAGTCAGGTAGAGTTAAAAAATGAAGTACTAGGAGCCTATGCACAGAGCGTGGCATTTCAGGATTTACTCGTTCAATATCAAGGAGTATCAAATAATTATCGAAGACTTCTCGACGCTGAAATCATCAATTTACAGAATGGCGAAACTGACTTATTCAAGCTCAATATTCAACAGGACAAATACATTGAAGCGCAAACTGAATACTTTGAAGCATTCACAAAATGGGAAAAAAGCAAGGCAGAGTTTTACCACGTCGTAGGATTTCCGGTCTTGGGCCTATCGAATATGTTCGGTATTGTGACAAATACTCAGTAACTCTGTTCGTTTTCGAACAGTAATTAATTAGATTTATCCCCCAGTCAAGCTGAAACACATATTTTGAGGCTTGGCACAGTTGTAGCAATTCTTATTATAAATCTGAAAAAAAGTGGAAGAAGAAATAAATAAAATACTCATAATCGATGATGACGAGGATGTGCTTTTAGCCGCCAAAATGCTGCTTAAAAAGCATATTAAAGAAGTTGTGATTGAGAAAGATCCACGTAAAATTCCTTTTCTCCTTAACAACGATAGCTTTGATGTAATCCTGCTCGATATGAACTTCAGCCAGGATACTACGAGTGGTAAGGAAGGATTCTATTGGTTGGAGCAAATATTGGAAAAAGATCCAGAGTCGGTTGTCATTCTCATAACCGCTTTTGGTGACGTGGAAATGGCTGTTCAGGCGTTGAAGGCAGGAGCTACTGATTTTGTTTTGAAGCCCTGGCAAAACGAGAAGCTGCTCGCTACACTATCGAGTGCTGCAAAACTGAAACACAGTAGAAAAGAGGTCACCAAACTCAAGCAGACTAGCAAGACACTTCAGGCAGACAGCAGTAAAGCATTCAAAGACATCATTGGAGAAAGCGATGCGATCAAAAAAGTGTTTAAGCTTATAGATAAAGTAGCCGCAACAGATGCTAATGTGCTCATCCTTGGTGAGAATGGAACCGGAAAGGAAATGATCGCGAGAGCGATCCATGAAAAATCTCAGCGTAAAGACATGCCATTTATTGGTGTGGACATGGGAGCCATTACCGAATCACTTTTTGAAAGCGAGCTTTTCGGTCACAAAAAAGGCGCATTCACTGATGCTAAAGAAGACAGGGCAGGAAGGTTTGAAGTAGCCTCCGGAGGCACCCTTTTCCTGGATGAAATAGGAAACCTTAGCCAGCCTCTTCAATCCAAATTGCTTACTGCCATTCAGAATCGTAAAGTGACTCGTATCGGTAGCAACCAGGAAGTACCAGTTGATATTCGCTTGATCAGTGCTACCAACATGCCCGTATACGAAATGGTGAATGAAAACACTTTCAGACAAGACCTTCTTTATCGAATTAATACGGTTGAAATCCAATTACCTCCATTGCGTGAGCGCATGGAAGATATGGAGATGCTTGCGAATCATTTTGTGAAAATGTACGCCGGGAAGTATAGAAAAAGCATCGATGGAGTGGCTCCCTCTACAGTAAGCAAGCTTCAGAAATATCCATGGCCTGGAAATATTCGTGAGTTACAGCACGCCATCGAGCGAGCCATAATCATGAGTGACAACTCGCAATTGATGCCCGAGGATTTCTTCTTCCTTTCCCAGAAGCCAGAAAGCAACCTTTCTCTGGAACCAGACTCTTATAACCTGGAAGACATGGAAAAGGTGACCATTCAAAAAGTGGTAAACAAACATGAAGGGAATATTTCAAAGGCTGCCAAAGAGCTCGGACTTACCCGTGCTTCCCTGTACCGTAGACTAGAAAAACATGGTTTATAAGTCATTTCGATTTCAGTTAATCGGCAGGTTGCTTTTGCTCCTGCTCACCATGTTTCTGTTTACACATCTGTATTACTCAGAGTCATATTTCTTCACAAAATTTCTAGTATTCTGTCTGGGTGCTTTTCAGGCATATTATCTCTATAATTTCCTTGAGAAGTCAAATCGCGAGATCACGCATTTTTTAGAAAGCATCCATTACGATGATTTTACCAATACCTATCCCGAACGTAAAACAGGATCAAGTCGGGATTTACTATACCATGAATTCAATGAAATCCTCCGGAAGTTTCGGGAAATTCGCGCAGATAAAGAAGCTCAGCATCAATACCTACGGACGATTGTTCAGCACATTGGCATTGGCATAATCACTTTCGATGCGGACGGAGAAGTGCAGATCATGAATAATGCTGCTAAAAAGCTGCTCGGAATCAAGATGATAAAAAACATCAAACAGATCGGCAGAGATCATCCAGAACTCGAAACAACAATTAAAGAATTGAGAACAGGGGGACGTGATCTGATCAAAATATCTAAGAATGAAGATGAGGTCCAATTAGCTGTTTACGCTATTGAACTTTCGCTGCGAGGAAAAGCCTTCAAACTGATCTCCATCCAAAACATTCAGTCTGAGTTGGAAGAAAAAGAAATGGAAGCATGGCAGAACCTGATCAGAGTTCTCACACATGAGATTATGAACTCAGTAACACCTATTTCTTCTCTTGCTGCCACGGTTGAATCTGATCTGGACGATTTCCTTAAGAACGGCTCAGATGTCAACCAGATCACTGATGACACGATTGAAGATTTTTACCTGTCAGTAAAAACAATCCATAATCGAAGTGAAAGTCTGATCAAATTTGTTTCTGATTTCCGGAATATGACGCGTATCAAGCATCCTAATCTGGAATGTCACGAAATAGAAGATATGATTAAACATATATTGGTCTTGCTAAAACCGGATATCGAAGAAGCAGGCATCAATGTAAACTGTTCGGTCAAACCAGGGCTTACGGTAAATATTGATCGCGAGCAAATAGAGCAAGTAATCATTAATGTAGTCAAAAATGCTGTTCAGGCTTTAGCAGCCGCCGATAAAGCAGAGAGATCACTAACCATCACCGCCATGCCTTATGATGGTGGAGGTGCCTTTATCTCGGTAGCCGACAATGGAACTGGAATTGAAGAAGAGGCATTGAAAAAGATTTTTATTCCTTTCTTCACTACCAAGAAAAATGGATCTGGTATAGGTCTCAGCCTCTCTAAACAAATAATGAGGAAGCATGGAGGTAACATAACCGCAAAGTCCCAAATCGGAGAAGGCACAGAGTTTCTACTTAAGTTTGCATCTTAGGAATCAGTGGTAAGAACTAAGTTATAAGCTCTTGGGAGTTCAGAAGTTTGAGGATTTAATAGCCTGGCAGAAGGCACAGGAACTTGCGGTTTTAATTTACAAACAGTTTGATTCAAAAAAGGACTTTGGATTTAGAGATCAGATAAGAAGAGCCTCAATATCTGTTTCCAATAATATCGCAGAAGGCTTTGATAGGAGTAGTAATGCTGATTTTAAGCGATTTCTCTATTTCTCAATTGGATCAGCTAGTGAGTTAAAATCAATGCTTTATTTAGCTAAACGATTAAGTTATGTGAATGAGAACGATTCTGATTTGTTAATTGAAAAAGCAAACGAGGTATCAAAAATCATTCGAGGGCTAATAAACTCACTAAAGCCTTAATCCCGACTACTTATTACTAGCATGAAATACATTTTCATTGTTCAAGGCGAAGGAAGAGGGCACATGACTCAAGCCATTTCCTTGTATCACATCCTAACAAATAATGGACATAAAGTCTCTCATGTATTTGTTGGAAAAAGTAAGCGAAGAGAGCTCCCTGCATTTTTTTCAGACCAAATTAAAAGTCCAATCACGCAGCTGGAGAGTCCGAATTTTGTAACCGACAAAAACAATCGGTCTGTCAATGTCTTTAAAACACTCACGATCAACTTAAGAAAGTATCGGACATTTCTACGGAGCATCAATGAAATCCACCGAATCGTCCAAAGTGAGCAACCTGACACAATCATTAATTTTTATGATTTTCTTGGCGGCCTATACTTTCTAATTAAGCGACCAAACATTCAGCACATTGCATTAGCCCACCAGTTTCTACTCAATCATTCGGAATTTGAGTTTCCAAAAGGACGTTTTTATGACAAGGCATCTCTACGGGCAGGGAACAAACTGTCCGGGTATAAAGCGGACAAAATCCTCGGCCTCTCATTTCAGTGCATGAAAGATGAACCCGGGAAAAAACTCTTTGTAGTACCTCCTCTTCTAAGAGATGAAATAAAGAAGCAAAAACCCACACATGGGGATCATTTTCTGGTGTATATGGTAAATCATGGCTATTCTGAAGAAGTGAAGGTCTTTCATCAAAAACACCCGGAGGTTCCCATTCATTGCTTTTGGGACAAAAAAGATGAGCCTTGGGAGTTGAAAGTGGATGAAACTCTCACGTTTCATCAACTTGACGATAAGAAATTTATACGACTTATGTCCTTGTGCAAAGGCTACCTAACCACTGCCGGATTTGAGTCAGTGTGTGAGGCAATGTATCTCGGCAAACCTGTCCTGATGGTGCCGGTGGAGGGCCATTATGAGCAAGCGTGCAATGCCCTGGATGCAAAAAAGGCAGGAGCAGGAACATCTAGTGAAATTTTTGACTTAGAAATTTTGTTGGAGTATCTTCCAAAACACAAAGATGTTGGAGACGATTTCAGACAGTGGTGTCAAGCTGCTTCTGAGACGTTTCTTAAAATGCTAAGCTAATGCTGATTAAGTATTCGGATAACCCGTTCAAACAAGTTTACGGGATTGCTTTCTATAACAGAAGGAACATATTTCTTTTCACTTTTATATCCATTATCGCCGTATTACAGTTCGAATTCGGTGAGATATTCCTCTGGGACCCGATAGTGCTTCCGGTGGTGCCGGTTACAATTTTGGGTGGTGCGTTAGCCATATTTCTTGGGTTTAGAAACAATAGCGCCTATGATCGATGGTGGGAAGCACGAAAGGTCTGGGGAGGTATCGTCAATGCAAGTCGTACTTTTGGAGTAATGGTCTGTACATTTTCATCCACACATTTTTCAAAAGGGAAGATTAAAGATAAAAAAGTACTTGACTGGAGACAGGAATTGATTCATAGACATATCGGATGGTTATATGCGCTGATTATGCACCTGAGAGGACAAAACCACTGGAACGATTTGGAAAGGTATCTTTCTGAGAAAGAAATAGAAAAGATAAAAAAACTACATAATAAGCCTACTCAAATTCTCCACAAGCAAAGTGAAAGGCTACAGGAAGCATATGAGGATCGCATCATTGAAGACTTTAGGCACATGGAATTGGCTAATGTGATTAAGGAGTTTTACAATTTGCAGGGGATGGCAGAGC
This sequence comes from Ekhidna sp., assembly GCF_965221965.1. Classification (GTDB taxonomy): domain Bacteria; phylum Bacteroidota; class Bacteroidia; order Cytophagales; family Cyclobacteriaceae; genus Ekhidna. The sequence continues at coordinate 474,355 of NZ_OZ244926.1, read as the reverse complement.
GAATAAAAGGCACCATATTTCCGTATTATTATAATTACTTCACGGGTGTTTTTTTATGGCTCTTTGTGATTTGCCTACCATTTGCCCTGGCTCCTGAAATGCATTGGAGTGCTATCCCAATGTCCATCGCCATATCATTTGTTTTCACGATACTTGAAAAATCCGGAGCTGTCACCGAGGACCCATTTGAAGGTAGAGCCGCAGATACCCCCATCAGTACCATCACACGAAATATTGAGATTGATTTGCTGGAGATGATCAGGAGTGAAACCATTCCTGCCCCTATGGAGCCGAAGATAGGGCGTTTTGGAGTTAAATATCTTGACTAGGAATACGCATGGCAATCATCAGTAAGAAGAAGGAAATTTTTCCAATCAGTAAAGCTCTAAGGGCGTACATCAAGAAGTATGACCGGGAAATAGATTTGCCTATCTATTATAGTGACCTCATCCGCTACGATAATTCTATTCCACTTTATGACAAGACCGGAAATGATACCCTTTGGGAGACTGTCTTTTATCCTCAGGGTGACATGCAGCACATCAATGCATCACTGAAAAAAGTATATGCCATCATGAAGGCAGATGGCGACTTGTCAGTCATGGATCACCTGATCATTGATCGGGTAGATTTATGTGCTTATGGAAATACTCAACCATTTCGCGTGCGAGTGGTGAATCAAATCAATGACAACTTTGATTACTTCTATATCAAACGCGCGGACGCCTCACGGATTTATGGACTGGAACTCGAGCACCTACTCTCCCCCAATAAGATCAGCTATGTGGTAAATAGGGAAACGCTGATTGAAGAACACATTGTGGGGGTCCCGGCTGAGTTGTTTATCAAAAAATACCTCGGAAGTAGCACACTAAATGAAATCAGATTAGCAAAAGAATTCGTGAAGTTTAACGAAAGATGCTTCGTGCGACTCCTTGGGGATATGCACAGTAGCAATTTCGTGATCGACATCACTCCTGACTTTGAAGATGTGGAATATCGTCTTCGGGCCATTGATTTTGATCAGCAGTCATATGAAGGCCGCCGGGCGATCTACCTGCCACAGTATTACACACAAAACAATCCCATCATTAAAATCGGTCTCAAGCACATGACGACTGAAACCGTGAAGCAATATCAGCGAGAGGAAAGATCAAATATTGCAAACCGATTGAAAGTGGAGCGCAAGCGAGTAGATGACTTGCTTTCTGCAATGAAAAAAGACAAACTTTCAAAACCGGAAAATATCAAACGTCTCAGAAAAGAGCTTGCTGATTTCTATGAAGAACCAGACTTTCTGGAATGTGAAAATATGGGAGAGCTAGTGGAGATGAGCCTGAAAATGCTCACCAAAAAACCGAATTTGTATAAGGATTATTGATAACCCCCAGCCCCTAAAGGGTTGCCATTCAAGACAACCAAAGCTGGATAGCGGGATCTCTTCTGGGATCAAAGGGTGAACTCCACTAATTCAAAAACACCCCATCTCCCGGACGCACTTCAACGTGTTCCTTGATCGTGGTGGAAAGTTCATATCCCTTATAATTGGCATAGATCGGGAATCTTCCATGAGTCCGAAGGATGAGGACAGCAGTCTCCACTTTCTTCACATGCAGGGTTAAAAGTTTGGTCAGACTGTAGGCAAGTGTTCTTCCACTATTCAATACATCGTCACACAAGATCACGGTCTTATCTTTTAAATCAGAAACATCACCATCAATGAGGATGTCCTTATTTAAAGGGTTTTCCTTGTCTAGTGATATTGTGTGACAAATGGATTTCTTTCCAGATATCTCAGCTAATGTCCCATTTATTTGATCAGCCAGTTTTCGTCCTCCGGAATCCACTCCCACCAACACTATTTCATTGTTCATGTTGTTTTCATAGATCTGGTAAGCAATCCGGCGGATGATCTGATCAACCTTAGGCTGAGATAGAATTTGATTTTTACTCATTTTCAGGAACAGGCATTACTTTGCTGTCCTTGAAAGTAGAGAGTATAATCATGGATTGCAAGCCATCCACTACTTCTATTTCGGACACTTTTTCCAGCATCAATTTCTGATAAGACTGGATGTCGCTAGAAATAATTTTAAGGATGAAGTCTCCTGAACCTGTAATGTGGTGACATTCGATTACCTCAGGAATGGCATTGATTTCATTAATAAATGCATCGATGTTTTTCTTATTGTGTCCTTTTAAGGAAACCTGTACAAACGTGTGTACACCAAGACCTACCTTGTCTGTATCCAGCTTCGCATGATAGCTCTTAATAATACCTGAAGTTTCAAGCTTTTTCACTCGCTCCAGGGTAGGAGCTGGTGAAAGGCCAATATCCTTTGAAAGTTGGGCGTTGGTGATTTTTGCGTTTGACTGCAAGATGTCCAGAATCTTGCGATCGATTTTATCCAGCTTAATACGCGATGATTGTATCTTCATAACAGAATTTTATTCGTTACAAATTTAATAAGATTAATAAAAATTTTGACAGCCGTTTAAATAAACTACGAACCTTTAACAATTAATTGATGTAAGACCCTAACGAGTTGAGCATATTAAAGTTTGACAACTTTTCGCTTAAACGTATTTCCTAAAACATTAACTGTAACAAAGTAAATACCCGGATTGAGGGTGCTCATGTCAATAAAGAAGTTGTTGAGACCCGCAGAAGCTTGATAGGTTTCTTCCCTTTGAAGTTTCCCGGTAGCATTAATTAATCTCAAACTTACTTGTCCGTCTGCAGGAGTCACTACTTTGAGTCTGAATTGATCCCTAACCGGGTTAGGGAATGGATTTTCTACCTGAACATCGGGCTGTAAAGTGATACACTTTTCATTGTTTATGGGATTCAAATCCGAGTATTCCAATTCTTCATATTGAGAAATCAGCTTAACACAAAAATAGGAAGGTTTTGAAATGGCCTGTGGAATCTTAACGCTGAGAATTTTTGAGAAAGACTCCCCTATTCCTATAAATGCATTAATCTGTTCATTCACACTAAATTCATTAGCTAGTACTATTTGAACCTCTGTTATCTCAACAGGGAGATTGCTAAAATTTTGTATCTCCAGATAAATTTCTCCCGTTTTTTCATCGATTAATTCGAAATCACCGATAGCAAGATCTACTTCAGGTATAGCTATTAAAATTTCACGTGTTGTTGTGTCATTGCACCCCAGGCTATTCTGAGCGACAAGACTCACATCATAGGTTCCTGCCGTGGAAAACTCAATGCTTTCTGCTTCTTGGCTTGCACTTCGTAATACTCCATCCAGCAGCCATTGATAAGAAACTCCTCCGGATGAATTATTCGTGAAAGTAAGACGATCTCCCGGAATTCCGTAAGTCCTGCTACTGGTGAACTCCGCTTCCGGAGCTTCATTAATCTCGAGGATTTGCGAAGAGCTTACAAGGCAGCCCGATTCAGTCTCAAGCTCAAGTTCAAGCTCATAGGTATTGTCTTCCAACTCACTAAGCAAAAGCTGGCTTCCATTTCCCACATTTACTCCATCCAGCATCCAGCGACGGGATATGACCGGGTCCACTGACCCAGTGGATTGATCCTGTGCGCTAATCACCTGGTTATCACATTCTCCATTAACCGTAAAGTTGACCTGTGGCAATTCAATGATCTCCACCGTTTTGGTGATGGTTTCCGAACAAAAATTTTGTCCCGTCACCTCTAACATCACATCAAAAGTTCCCGGGTTAGTGAATACATGATTGATATCTTGCGTACCATAATTCACTCCATCCACCGTCCACAGCCAGGAGACAATGGGATTTCCAACAGATTCCGTTTCATCCGTAAATGATGTAGTCTCTCCCTGACAGCCGAGATCAATGGAAAAATCAGGAGACGGTGCGGCTAAGACCTCAATATCTTCAGTGACATATTGCTCACATCCATTGGAGCTTTGCACCGTCAGTCCAACGGTTTTCACTCCTGTGGAGCTAAAATTGAGCGTAGGATTTTGTTGAGTGGACACCTCTTCCCCATCCACTTCCCAGGACCAGCTTACAATATCAGCACCGTCTACCGTAGTAAGATCAAAAAACTGAACCCCGTCTGGAGAGGTGCAGGGAATGTCGAAATCGATGCTGATTTGGGGGGAAGCTGAAATTGAAATTTCCTGTACGAAAGTATCCTCACAGCCTTGAGCATCTGTTGTAGTTAGTGATACGAAATAAGAACCACTGTTTTCATAGAGCTGGGCTGCTGGATTCGAAATAGTGGATGTAAAGCCATTTTGAAAATCCCAGAAGTAGTCTTGGGAGTCAACTGAGCTTGTATCCGTAAAGGCGATAGTTTCTCCCTCACAGGCTGATAAAGTTGAAGGAGCATATCCCGCGATTGGGCCAGAAGAAATATCAATCTCGAATTCTGCTGAAACGTTGCTACAACCCGGAATAGTATCGTATAGCACCACTGTCTTGGTGCCGGGAGTTGAATAGGCAAAAGTGGGGTCAGGATCTGTGCTATCAATGATGCCGTCATCATTAAAATCCCACATGTAGGAGATCACACCGGTATGCTGAGACTCATCTGTATCATTTATGAATGAGATGTCCGTATTCACACACTCGCTAGCTGCGACGGTAAAAGCTGGCACAGGGGGCTGAGGATAGATCGTGATTTCTTCTTCGTAAAAGTTGTCGCACGTGCCATCGTTGACATCTAGTCGCACAGTGTAAGTTCCGGGACCAAGTCCTGAATAATCAAAGGATTGATCGAATCCAGTGTTGTCATCTGTTATTTCATATAACCCGTCACCATCAAAATCCCAGGAGTAGGATGAGAGGCCAGGGTTGGATGGGGAAAATGTGATGGGATTGGAGACACAGACTTCCTGAGAGGAGTGAGAAATGGAGGGGGCGGTTTGAGGGAGGATGGTAATCGTGTCTGAGTCAATAAAAATGTTTCCATAAGAATCCTTTCCTTGCAATTCTATAAAGTAATCACCAGCAGTAGCGTAGCTTAAACCAAGAGGAGATGCTTGATTTGAAAAGTCAGTTGAGCTACTTCCGCATGACCCAATAAAGTCTAATTTGAATATTTCAAGTCCACCCTTATCAATAATGAACATCTTCCAATAAGGTGAATCATCAACAAGATCAAATACATCTGATGGACTTATAGATCCCGCAAAATTTCCTAGAGACTCTGTTGTATAATTATCTAGATTATCAGAATCAAAATCAATCCTATAAAGTCCATTATTAGCAGCCAGAACAAACAGCGAATACCCAAGCCCTTCCTTTTTAATTTTTAAATGAATAGGATCTATTATAGTATAAATATTGGTGAAAGTTGGAGAGTTTGATAAACTACTACCAAAATCAGATAGAATTACAAGTTCTGAATCTCTGTCTGCAAAAAAAACAAACCATCCAATTGCTGTTTTTATTAACTCAACTCCTCTGGGGTTGGTTATACTAGCATTTTCAGCAGTTCCAACTTCATTGATTATCGATGGTGTATTTGATAAACTGCCTCCAAATTCTATAAATGAAGCCTTATCAAGACCTGAATCTAAAATAGCTCCCAGCCAATTGCCAGACGAAGTATCTTGCTTAATATCTAAGTCTGTCACTACTATCCAACTTCCTAAATCACCTAGGTTATCAACCACAAAAGAACCATCTAACCCATATTCGAAAGTTAATCTTATCAAAGGGCCTGACTGAGAAGTAACAAAACCATACCATGTGCCAGAGTCTTTGAGAAACTCTAATCCTGTTGGCCTTAAAGAGGTTACTCCAAGATTACCTAAGTTATTGATAGTAGGACTGTTATCAAGGGAGGATCCAAAATCCAATCTATAAACTTCATCCGTTAACCTGCTTCCTACAAAAGCATACCAGTTTGAACTATCATATACAATCCGGATACTTTCCGGACTATTCATCCCACTAAGAGTAAGGAAATTGGAGATTTCAGGAGTGCTCTTTAAATCTTCAAAGCAAAAATCCCAAACTACAGACTCAATTGAAGTTGAAGCATAACCAAGTCCTATTTGCTCTCCAATGCATGCATCTCCTAAATCACCTAGCTGTATTGTCTGTGAAAACACTGGCAAGCAAATGCAGTAAATTATAGCTATATATAACTCTCTCGCTCTTGTCATTTTTACCCAATCCTACTAACCAGCCTTGCTAGATAATTTAATAGTCCCACTATTCTAAATGCATATCTGGATGGCTTCTCATCTAATATGGTCGTTCTTGGAATCTTATATCTATGATCTTTAAGAAAACCCTTATTTAAAGAAAACAACTTTTCTTCCGTAGTAAATCCCGCAACATAATGATTTGAGACGAGTGCAAGTATTTCTTCGTCAAACGAGCCAAATGGGTAAGCAAAGTAGTTAGATTTAAAACCTTTTCTCAAAAGATTCTCTCTACTGTACTTAATCTCATCCTCTACATTATCACTATATTTTAAATCTGGATGACTAACTGAATGACTTCCTATTTCGCCTGTTTTTTTACACTCACTCAGTTGCTCCCATGTCATGTGCTTGATTGGGTGTTTAATCACAACTTTGCTTTCCACTTGACTTAAAAAACTAGACCTTGTTTGCATGGGCATCTCTCGCACCTTCATCACACATCCAATCACATCTTGAATATTGGGGCTAGGCTTGAGTCTAAAACTCATTCCATCCACATCCACATCCGTTTCTTTATCTAACGAATCCCAAATACTAAATAATTTATAAGTCCATATTGGGTCAATATCGTCTATAACACCAGTTGGCACAAACTGAGTAAAGGGGACATTCTTTTCAATTAATATAGGGAGTGCATTTTGATAAAAATCTTCGGTCGCGTCATCAAATGTCACAAAGCACGCTTTTCTCAGATCTCCCCTATTTTCAATTAAATCACTTAAGGGCTTGATTTCATATTCAGATTTTAGGAAATCAATAATTTCCCTGAACCTGGCTACACTTATTGGCTCTGAAGTTGAATTAGTATCACTGGCTACTCTGTGAAACACAAGTACCGGAACTCGTCCCCTCAATTGGTTATACCACTTTATTATGCGATATAATCTCAGTTGATACAATATTTTAAGTGTAAGGTTCATCATTTTGCTATGATATAACGCAAATTCCACTTGATGATTTGACGGAATTGTCTCATTGATAAGAAAGATAAGCTCATGATTTTAATCACCTTGAGCTTAAACACTAGCCCCTTCGAGATGGAGAGGTGTGGTAAAGCTATTTTGATATATCTCAAGTAGCCATCAGCCAGACCTTCCAAATTCCACATAGCAGATCCCTCATGTTTACGGTATAACTGAGCAGGAGAAGCCGTTGAATAATGCATGCCCCAATGACTTATCCTCAGAAAGAAACAAGCATCCTCCAGATGAGTCCATCCCTGTGGAAAATATCTCAATTCATTATCGCTTCGGCGTATTAACCAGGTACCGCAATTAATAAAGCAGCTTGGATCGAGCATCGCAATCGCTTCCGTGGGAACCCCTTCGAAAGTTGGTTCCTGAATTTTAAGGATGTTGGACACCTTATGCTTAAATACATGCTGAGCACCTCCAACAAAAACAGCATCATTATGTTTAGTAAAGACCTCCAACCTAGATGAAATACTGTTAGTGGGCATGACATCATCTGAGTCAAGGAAGCAAAAGTATTCACCCTTCATTCCTTTGAGCCCTTGATTCCTTGCCATACTTACCCCCATATTCTCCTGTTCCAGATATACTATTCTTGAATCAGAAAAACTCAGAATGATTTCTTTAGTAGTGTCAGTGCTACCATCGTTAATGATAATGAGCTCAATATTATTATACGATTGTAAAAGGACGGACTCAATCGCCTCAGCAATAAATGATGCTGAATTAAAAGCAGGCATTATGACACTAACTAGTCCTTCTTTCATGTATTTTCAGAATGAATATCCGAAAAAGGCTAAGTCCTTACTATTTAGCTCATTCACAAGTTCAATTCCTAGATCACTGTAATATTGCCTGTAGGAATCCGACCTTGTACTTTTATTCCGATGAGGAAGTTTTGCTTTAATTCCAAGCTTGGCTTTGATCTCTTCAAATGATTTCTCTATCGTTTCAATTTTACCAATGAAATCCACCATCAACTGTCCATTCTCATCGCTTAGAAATTCATACTGATTGGACTTTGAAAGATGCACATTATCCTTCGCCCAAACCAAATATTCATTAAAATCCATTTTTTTAAAAAGTGGGAAGAAGACAGCAAAATCATTCTGTCTATGAAAATGGTATTGGCTCACATGCCAGTCAAATGGATTGCGAACAAAAGCAAACTTAGTATACGTGTTGAACTTTTCTTCAGGAAGGTATTTTGAAAGCTGAAAGGGCGAAATATGCCTGGGGTAAACCCCAAAAAATTTTGAGGTTCCGACATAATCTAATAAGTAGTTGTAAAATCTACTACTTGGAATGTTCGCATACTTTCTAAGAGCGGCATTTAAGCTTGATCCGGCCACCTTTGGTGTATGGAAAAAAATAAACTTCTTTCTGGACGAGATTATCATAGCTGAGCAATCATTCTCCGAATATCTTCTATCGAAAGCCAATCAGCATTAGTCCCCGAACTATACTCATTCAATGCAACTCTTCTTGCATTATTATAATGCTTGATGTAAGCATCAGTATCCTTTGTTCCAAGTTCAGGAAGAATTAAATAATAATGACCTGCTTTAATCGTCTGCTTTGCTTCAAACTCAGAGACCAATACCTCATGCATTTTTTCTGCCACACGTGGACCAATGATTTTCTTTTCGCAAGATGGGCATACAGCTTCTGCCACATCGCCTACTTTATAGGAAGGTGCTATCGGCACAATAATTTCTCCACCTAGGCTCCTTTCGATAGCAAATTGGATCAGGGCAATACCTTCATCCATTGTTATGCTAAATCGGGACATCTCCGGATGTGTGATCGGCAGTTCTCCCGAATCTTTCAATTTCATGAAAAGAGGGATCACCGATCCCTTCGATCCAAATACATTAGCATACCGAACAACAGCAAAGCTGGTATTCTCTCCATGCTGCGCATTGGCGGTGATAAACAATCGCTCCAGCAACAGCTTGGTACCTCCATACACATTGATGGGTAGCGCTGCTTTGTCGGTGGACAGTGCCACCACTTTTTTCACCTTATGAAAAACACACGCATCGATCAGATTTTGACTACCCAGCACATTAGTTTTAATGGCCTCCATTGGATGCTCTTCGGCCATAGGCATGTGTTTCATGGCAGCACTATGTATGACCACATCCATACCTCTGCAGACCTCAAACACCTTATCTCTATCACGGATGTCACCTATGACCAACTGAACCTTATCTCCCCACACTGAAAATTCACGCTTCTGCACATAGTGTTTTTGCTCATCTCTTGAAAAAAGTACCAATTTATTTAAGTTGTAGTTTTCAAGAATGTGCCTGGCATAGGCCTTTCCAAAGGATCCGGTACCCCCCGTGATCAATACATTTTTTCCTTCCAATGTCATTGTGTTAGCTCTTGAATTGCCTCTTTAAATATACCATTCAACTTTTGAAAGCCCCGATACTCCAGTCCCACGTTCCTGCAGTGCCTTCTCAGCTCATCCCGATCTGCCTCTAAAAATCGCCGAACTTCTGGGGCTGCCTTTTTAATAAATTCTTCCTGAAAGTCATCCACCACCACCCCTACTTTTTTCTCTAAGGCATATACGTAATCTTCTGAGACTCCCCTGGTAATCAAAAAGGGAAGTCCGGCACATAAATATTCACCCACCTTAATATTTGAAATGAACTTTTTGGATGGGCCAGGCGGAACCGAAATCACCGCAAAATCAGCTGCTGAATAATATTTATGGATGTCTGCATAGTCCGAATGACGGATGGTGTAGGCTGAGCTATCAACCCGAGCCTCCTCAAACAATCGAATCACCTCTTCATCATCGTGAGGAGTAACAATGAGAAAATGGAGGTTGGAGATATCCTCCCTGAGCCACTTAAACATGAATGCAGCTTCTTCCCGGTAATACAGATCACCAAATTTGCCGGGATAAAAAAGAAGAAAATCATTGTTTGAAAGTCCCAATTCCTCCCTCACACGCTCCCTATCCTTCAAATCAAAAACAAATTTCCGGTCATTGGCTACCGTTGGAATTTTGAAAAACGGTGTGCTGAATTTCCATTCTTCCCGTATCCTGCTTTCCATGAATCGAGTACCTGACGCTACCACTGCCGCTTTTGCCGCCGCTTTTCGCTCCAGATAGTGGCTTATCTTGAATTGAAAGCTATTCTCCTCCCACATCTTGTTATCAATGGCATACTCGGAGTGTGGCTCAAACTGATACAGGAAATAGCGATTTCTTAATATGAGCCAATACAAATACAGGAAGGTTCCGGCCACAGAAGCCAGGGATAACGCATGTTTATAGCCTTTGAATCGAAGACTTAAAAGTGCGAAGAAACCCTGGATGATGTCTTTTGCTTTGGCTGTTAGGCCTGTGCCCGGATTCCATTTGAGTTTTTTCCATTTCATCCCATGCTCCATCCACTCCTCGACCAGTACCTCCTGCTCTTTAGTGAGCGGGAATTCTGGATTTTCATAGGTAATCAAGCAAAAGTCGACCGATCTGTCAGGGTCCTTCAAGTAGTCTTTGATGTATAACCAAAAATTGGATTGGATCAGCGGATCGAATAACCGATTATATAGGAAAATAACAACCTTTTTGCGCTTCATAGATGCTCTGAGGGTTCAAGCTGGCAAACTTGCTAATAACTTTTCAATTCGATCAATTTGTTTGTCATAAGTATGCTCTAAGGCATAGTTTTTTCGTTTATCTGCTAATTCCTTCGATGAACACATTTCAAGATGACTGATCACATACTCAAAAATGGAGGGCCACTCAGCATTTTTTCCACTCATGTACATCAGATCCTTGCCCTCATACTCTTGTGTAAGAGTCGCCACAATAGGCTTGCCTGAATAGAGATACTCAAGGACTTTGTGAGGATTTGCCAATTGATCTGGGTATTCATCAGCAAGATATGCCAGCATTAAAATGTCCATCTTTTCATAGAAAGACTGAATTGCACTGGCATTCAAAACTCCGATATGATGCATATTACCTGACTCATCAATTAGGTTTTTGATCTTTTGAGAATTCACAGAACCAGCAAAATGAAATTGGATATTCTGATGCCTATTAGCCACTTCCTGTATAAGGCTCCAGTCTAAATACTTAATATCCAGATTACCTGCATATCCTACGTTAATTATACCCTCTGTACTCAATTTGAGCGGTACATCAACTTTTTTTGATGGTAAAGAAAAACCATGATTGATCTGATGTACTTTCTTAGATAACTTTTCCAATCTGGATTTTATGGCAGAAGAACTGCAAAGACAAATGGATGCAGTTTGAGCAGCTCGTTCTGTTTGAAAATCCATGTTGACATCCACAATATGGGAAATTCGAAAGACATTTTCAGGCAATGCATCCATCTGATAAAAAACAGAATTATCAAATGACCATATGATGTCAAAATCCACTCCCGCAATTGATTCTAATCTATTAAAAGCTCTCCTATTGAGCCACTTTGATAAAAACGAAGGGAAGTACCTCATTCCTCTTGGAAAGCCTTTGTAAGAAATAACATTAAGCCCTTCTTGTTCAGATTTGATTAATGAAGTTTTTTTGCCAGGAGGGTTAAGAAAGTAGACTTTGTTTCCCTTTTGGGCCAAATGAATGGCATAGTGATGTTTGGAGACAAATAAATGATCCCATGGTTCAGGTGAAACAAGTAAAATGGTTTTACCGGAAAGCCTCATTTTAACTCATTATTACTCTTAGAACATTGTAATATTCTTTCCCAATGGTTTTTTTAGAGAAATCAGGAACTTCATCGACTTCCATTGGCGCTTGTAGTAGTTTATACATAGCTTCAAAAAAACCTTCTATGGAATTGTTCTCAACAAGTACGCCGTTTGAAGTATTCACAAACTCAGGAATCCCGCCTACATTGCTGGCAATCACCGGACACCTACACATTAATGCTTCCGCACAAACCACACTAAAGGTTTCATACCCTGAAGGATGAAGGTATGCTGAAGCCTTGTTCATCTGTCGTGTGATCTCTGCAGAATCAAGTTTACCTAACAACTCAATTTGCTTAAAAGATTGAGACAACTCAGCAATCTCAGACCATTGCGGACCATAGCCAGCGATAATTAACTTTATCGCTGGGTCAACACCCAAAAGCTTTTTAAAGGCATTGATTACAATAAAAGGATCTTTAGGTGATTTCCATTGTGAAACCATGAAAAATCGTCCTTTCTCACGCTCAATGTCAATTTTCTTAAAATCATTCTCTATCACATTTGGGACGATATAATCCACAAAATTGGCTCCACTGAATTGCTTGATGTCATTACCCAATGCTTTGGAGACTGTGATCACAGGTATGTTTTGCTTAAATACCCTTTGCACTCTCCGCAAACTTTTCTTAACGCCAAAATTGAAATGATAGGCACTCCAGTGCTCGGTGATTACCGTTTTTGGTTTGAAAAATCTCTTAATTAAATGCCAATAAGTCAGGTTTGGGTAAGCTATGTGAAAGTTGAGAACATCATAGCTATTCGCTCTATTTTTTAGCAACACAAATAGCGTAAGAATTGATGAGAAAAATTCAATAATAAACCATCGGCTGGTTGGGATTTGAAGCAAAAAATGTAACGCTCCAAAATCTTCATAACGGATGAATCTTAGCTTTCCTTGGTGTACCCTCACATGGATAACTTTCTGATCGCTAACGAATTCATCAAGAGCTTCGATCTGTCGCTGAATAAACATAGCTTCTTTAGGTTCTACTCGATTCGGATACCAGGAAGTTATATGGAGAACCTTCACCCCTTAAAAAGTATATTTTTATCGTTGTACCTAATATGTTTTGCTGGAACACCACCAACTATTTCAAATGGTTTTACATCCTTGTTAACAAACGAATTTGCACCAATAACCGCATGATCTCCGATTTTAACTCCATGACTAATTACACAATGATCTCCTATCCAAACATAGTTACCTATAAGTGTATCACTTTCGATGTGTGGAATGGTTTTTATTTTGCCATTAGGAGTCGGTTGTTTTAAATCGTGAGTTTTTGAGGTGATATGAACCCACCTCCCTATAGCACAATATTTACCAATATTAACTTTTGAGTTTTTACCAGAATCAATTCTACAAGAATCATTTAAGTAGGTGCCTTCTCCGATTTCTATATTTCCCTCCAAAGAGAGATTCCAAAAACGAATTGATTTATGTATTAGAAAATTCCTCCTAAGCTCCTCCACTTTCAGTTCCCTATTCCAAGAATCCGCCTTTCTATAAAAATGAACAACTATTTTTTTAAGAAATGCTTTCATATCTGACTACTTTAGACACAAATATTTTTTTGTGAGGCAAGTTAAAATAAGAAATTCCTTCTTTACTACGACAGGAAATGAATCTTTCTGGAATCAAATGGAGTCAGGTTCTTGGGAACCAAACACTTTGAAAGTATTAGATGATCATTTATCAGAGGACTCAATATTCGTAGATATAGGGGTGTGGATAGGTCCTACTACATTATATGCAGCTAGTCTTGGTGCCAAATGCTATGGGTTTGAGCCGGATGATGTAGCTTTTTCAAAGGTTTCTGAAAACGTGAAATTGAATGATTTTAAGTATAATCCCACCATAGCAAATAAAGCAGTTACTTCCGATGGGACAAATATTACATTGTATTCTAGGTGGGAATATGGTGATTCTGGTTCCAGCCTTCTTAAAAGGATTAAATCCAAAAATGCACAATCAATAAAGTCCTCTATTCCATTTGATTCTATTTTTGAATTCATTCAAGAAGAATCAGTGGCTCTTTTAAAAATGGATATTGAAGGCGGTGAATTTTTCATTCTTCCACAAAATGTAGATTTTATCAAAAAACATAATCCTACAATTCTATTATCTCTTCACTTTAATAACCTGATTGAGTTTCTAGAGGGAGAAAAAACTCGGCTTGAAAGATTTCTAAATAACATTCTAGATCCTCAGCGAAGGAAAACTAAAGAAAAAGCAAAAGATATTTTTAAACAAACTCTCTTAGTCTTCAAAGACTATGATAATATTATACTGGATGGTAATGAAGAAACTACCTTAAAAGATGTTTTAAGGAAAGATTTTGAGACAATCGACTCAATTTTATTCAAATTTAAATGATTCCACTAGGCATAAGTAAATAAAACTAACAAGTCCGTAAACCACAACTATCATTATAGTCTTCACTCCAATACGGGCTTGATGAAGTGAAAAAACTATCCCAGCAAAATATGAAGCCATTAAAAAAGCAATTATGTAACTAATTGTTTGATTAAACGATATTTGGAACAAGGATAGAACTAGAATCGCGAGAAGGATAAATAATAGTCTGATTAGATTAGCAACTAGTGTAGTTTTATTTCTTCTCATCCCGATTAATGCACCAATAAGAGGGAAGTATATGATTTGAAATCCTATTAAAGGAATCATCCAAGAAATAAACACCGCACTCTCTTCCCACCCTGGTCCTAAAAAAAGGTTTATAGTTGTTTCAGAAAAGAAGAAACCGACAGGTAATGCCAAACATATTATTATTAGAATTGATGTAACAAACTTATTAATTAATTCAATTGACATATCAGGATCATCGACTGAAGCAATTTTTTGAGTAAGAATAGGCTGCAGCGAGTAGGCTATAACATTCATTGGAATTGAAACTAGCCCAATAGACATACTGTATTTGCCTACATCATCAGCAAAGAATTCATATGATAGAAAAAAAATTATTATGCTGTTTGAGAGAACACTTATCCACTGAGCGGGTAAAATATATAATGGATACTCCTTGTATTTTCTAAATAGAATTTTCCACTGCTTTAATGAAAACTTAGGAAAAAGCCAATCATACCTACCTCTTAAGAACTTTTTAGAATAAATTAGAATATAAGTAAACTTTCCAATCAGTTCACCTTGAATCAACCCTAGTTTGGAAGTTGCTTTGAGCCATCCGATTCCAAATGAGCTCATTTTTGTTGTTAATGCTTCAATGGGTGCATACTTGGAAATTTCCTTGAACTTTTTCTCTCTAACATTCCAATTTGAGAGGATATCAGCAAATGCATATAGTGCAATACCTAGAGAAATCAAGTACCAACCATTCATAAGATGTTGATTTGACAGATCGCCAAATAAAAATTCACCAAATAGCAGTAGCAATATTGAAACGAGTAATATGCCAACAATTAAGTACCCTACTAAATGACCTAATAGCTCTTTGAATTCAGGCTCATCTCGAATAATCACAAAAGCTGTGGGAATCTTCATTGTCAAAAAAAGTGAGACATTCAAAACAATAGCATGATATAAGGCATAAGAACCGTAGGCTTCTGGCTCAAAAACACGTGCTATAATTGGAGTTAAAGCAAATCCTATTAGAAAAGTAATAGACTTGCTTCCAAAGACAAATGCAAAATTCTGAATGAAAGAATCCTTTGTGAATAGCGAAGACCAACTTTTTATTAGTTTATTCTTCAACTTTCGCATTCTTTCCAAGTTGAGAAATTAGAATAGTACCCAAAAAAGGCATAATTGGTATCTTATACCTCATCAAAGTTCCAAAATTAAATGTGCTAACACCGACTGCAAAAGCGAATAGCATGGAAAAAGCGATGCAGAAAATAAGAAAGGGATCACTGAATTTAGCTCTGATATTTCCTTTAATGATCAATCGCATAGATAGTAAGAAAATAACTAGCGATTCAAGTGCACTTAAAACCATTAAAGGGTTTCTAACCTCCCAGATATAGGGTCTAAATAGACTCACGTTTATGGCTTTAGGAGCAAGGCTCACTAGACTTTGCCAGCTACCATCAGGTAATCCAATATCATATCCACCGTCTCCTCCTGTCCTTGCCCCCCACCCATAGCGAATATCATAAGCTGTAATTCGAACTCTTTCAGCGATGTTGTCCAATTGGTATCTATTACTATCCTCTGTGACTTGTTTTAAAGTAAAAAAACCCGTTATAGCGAATACAGCCCCTAATACGGGTACAACAAGAATCTTTAAAACAATATTTCTAACTCTCTTAATGTACTTAAAGAATACCCAAACAGTAATTAATGGCAAAAAACAAATCAAGATGTACATCTTAATTTTATAAATGAGGAATAATGAAATTGAAAAAACAGAAGCCTCAATAAAACTTCTATTTCTCAAGTCAATCCATCTCACCAATGACCAGGTTATCCATCCAATAGCTCCAATAGTAACTGAATCTTTTAGTATTCCAGATCCCCAGAATATAACAGAAGGAACAAACAAAATAGCTATAGCTAGTCGTCCTGCATTTTCTGGATAGTTCTTATTCAAAGCAGTATACATAGCCCATAATCCCGAAAAACTGAAGACTGCAAAAAACAAAGCAGTAGCAGAGTATGTATGAAAGGTAATCAGATCAAATAATGCGGTAGCCTTAACAACCGCATAGGATGCCGGATCCCTGTAGTACCAAATATTGCTTGTGTATTGAAATGTTTCCGGATCCCACTCCCCACCGGGCTCTAATAAAAGTTTTATTCCTAATGAGATATCATCTCCGAATGCTGAATAAATCCATCTGCTTCCATGCTCCCAATAATTGAACGTATCACCTCCTCCATAGTAGAATTGATAAAGGATACCCAATAATATTGCTCCGGCAAACCTCACCCAGAGAGCCGGTAAAAAATATTTGCGCGTTTCCTTATTGGTGACGTAAGGACGTACTAACAAGGCGGCAAACGTCAAAAGGATCAAATAAATAGGAGTTACTATTAAGTCTTGTAGACCCATTTAGCAAATCTAAGAGTTAATTTAACTTGCACGGCAATGTGTGGCATAACCGGATACAAACACCTTTCAAATAATGCACCCGATCTAAAGAGCTGCTTGGAATCAGCCACTCAATCATTGTCTTCCAGAGGTCCGGACAATCAAGCAGTTTTTCATCATCAATCAGTGGGGTTGGGACATACACGGCTTTCGATTATTGATACCTCCGCAAAAGCCAATCAACCCATGACTGATCAGTCCGGACGTTACACACTGGTTTTCAATGGAGAGATCTACAACTTCAAAGAATTGGCGAAAGAATTGGCTGTAGACTTTCATTCCGCTTCAGATACCGAAGTGTTGCTTTATCTTTTGATTGAGAAAGGCGATAAATGCCTTTCCATGCTCAATGGTTTTTTTGCCTTCGCCTTCTATGACTCAAAGGAAGAATCCCTACTATTGGCAAGGGACCGAATGGGAATAAAGCCCCTTCATTATTATCAGAATGATGAGTTTTTCGCTTTCGGATCCGAAATGAAGGCGCTCTTAAGCTATCCAATTCCGAGAAAAATTGACCAGCATTCGCTTTATTGGTATTTACGACTTACCTACCTGCCATCAGAGATGTCTATGATATCGGGTGTCAGAAAGCTTTTACCCGGACACTATATGCATGTCAATCATTCCGGTGTAGACATCAAGCCTTTCTGGTCATTCGAAAGCAAGTCTGCATTTGGTGGAGACTATGCAAATGCCAAAAATCAAGTAGTAAAACTTCTGGAGCAGTCAGTGGAGAGGCGTATGGTTGCGGATGTGCCATTGGGATCATTTTTAAGTGGTGGGACCGACTCTTCAGCTGTGGTCGCCATGGCATCCAAGTTTGACTCAAACTTACATACCTTCTCAATTGGCTATCGGGATCATGACTTTTTTGACGAGACAAATTTTGCTGAACTCGTCGCTAGAAAGTTCAATACCAATCACACCACCTTTTCTCTGACAAATGATGATTTACTTAATAGTCTTGATCAGGTACTCGATTACATAGATGAGCCATTTGCAGATTCCTCCGCTATTCCTACATTTATTTTATCTCAACATGTGAGCAAGCACATCAAAGTGGCACTATCGGGTGATGGAGCTGATGAATTATTCGGAGGCTATTACAAGCACCTGGCTTTTCAACGATCTGGAGAAACAACATTACCGAATCAACTCATAAAGTGGCTGGCGCCCCTACTCAAAACCTTGCCCGGCTCCAGGTCTTCAAAAGCCGGAAACCTGGCTCGCAGAGCATCAAAGTATGCACAGCTAATGGAAATGCATCCATATGATAAATATTGGCATTTAGCGTCTTTCAATACTCATGCGCAAGAGCTGATGGTGAATCCACCAGAATCAAACATTCCATCCGATTTGATGGATAGTTTTAAGCCCAGTGATAAAGGGTTTGATCTGAATGATTTTCTTGACCTTGATCTTAAGATCGTTTTGCCTGGAGATATGCTCACAAAGGTGGACCTGATGTCGATGGCTAATGGTCTGGAGGTCCGGGTTCCATTTTTAGATAAAGACCTTGTTGCTTTCGCTCGTTCGCTACCTCCACACTTCAAAATCGACAAGAATAGACGCAAGACGGTTCTACAAGATGCTTTTGAGCACATTCTTCCTAAAGAGCTTCATCACCGTTCCAAAAAAGGATTTGAGGTGCCTATGCTTAGCTGGATGAGGAATGAACTAAGCACATCCATTGATGAAGTGGTTTTTGACCAGGCATTTCTAGAAGAGCAGGGGGTATTTAACCCTACACAGGTAATGAAGCTGAAAGAAAAGCTTTTCTCACAAAACCCGGGTGATGTACATTCAACCATTTGGACAATTTACGTTTTTCAGAAATGGTACAAAAAGTGGATCCATTTGTAATTGAATTCACACCAAAAACCTTGCATTACATCGAAAAAAGACATCTATCTTAAACTTCTTTCTTTATTTGCAATTCATTAATACTTAATCATGTCCTACTCATTAGTAACCGGAGGTGCCGGGTTCATTGGAGCGCATGTTTCGCGCAGTTTGATCGAAAAAGGTAAGCAAGTCATCGTATTGGATGACCTCAGTGGCGGATTTGAAGAAAACGTTCCTACCGAAGCAACTTTTATCAAAGGTTCCATTACTGATCATGAATTGCTTGAAAAGCTCTTCAACGACTATAAAATAGAATATATCTACCATCTGGCAGCTTATGCAGCTGAAGGGCTTAGCCACTTCATCAAGCGATTCAACTATACCAATAACCTGACCGGCAGTGTTAATCTGATCAATGAGGCAGTTAAACACAAAGTGAAGTGCTTTGTATTCACTTCATCCATCGCCACCTACGGGGCACTCCCCCCTCCTATGCGGGAAGATATGACCCCTCAGCCGGAGGACCCATACGGCATTGCAAAGCTGGCAGTGGAAATGGACCTAAAAGTTTCTCATGAAATGTTTGGACTCGATTATGTCATTTTCAGGCCGCACAATGTTTACGGTGAATATCAAAACCTGGGAGACCGCTACCGAAATGTGGTGGGCATATTTATGAATCAGTTGATGCAGGGTAACCCACTCACGATATTTGGTGACGGTAGCCAAACCCGTGCCTTTACCTATGTGGGAGATATCGCTCCGATTATTGCCAACTGTGTGGATCATAAAGAATGCTATGGAGAGATATTCAATATAGGGGCCGATAAAGAGTATACCGTGAAAGAGCTGGCAAGCGCCGTAATCGATGCTATGGGATTAGAAAGTGAATTACGATTCCTCGACGCAAGAAATGAGGTTGTTCATGCCCATTCAGACCATTCAAAAATCAAGAAAATATTTGGAGAATACAGCAAAACATCCCTGGAAGATGGGTTAAAAGGTATGGTTGGCTGGGCTAAGGCCACCGGGGCAAAAAAGAGCTCCAAGTTCGAAAACATTGAAATCACCGAAAAGCTGCCACCGGTGTGGTTGGAAGACTGATGCCTAAAATACTCTTTCTAACCTTGCACAGAAAAGATCGGTCACCCGGTCAGCGGTTTAGGCATGAACAATACCTTGACTACTTAGAATCAGAGGGGTTTGAAATCACCTATTCTCCAATGCTCAATGAGCGTCAGGACAAAATCTTTTACGGCTCAGGGAAAACCCTGATCAAAGTTGGAGTCGGAATTTCAGCCTTACTAAAAAGGATCAAAGATGTGTTTCGAGCCAATCGCTACGATTATATTTTTATTTACCGGGATGCCTTCTTCTTCGGTACATTTTTCGAATGGCTATTCAAAAAGTCAAAGGCTAAACTCATTTTCGATTTTGACGATTCCATCTGGCTTCAAGACGAAAACCCAAATCAATCTTTCTTTCAAAAATTGAAAAGCCCGGAAAAGACGGGCAAAATCATTTCATTCTGTGACCTTACTATAGCTGGCAATGAGTATCTGGCCAATTATGCGAGAAATCACACAAATAATATCACCATTATCCCCACCACAATTGAGCTAAATGAATATGTGAGAGTAGATTCTGAAAAGAGTCATCCCGGAGTTTGCATAGGATGGAGTGGAAGCTTCTCTACTATTAAGCACTTTGAAAGTGCGTTGGAACCTCTTAGAAAAATAAAAGATAAATACGGTGATCGTGTTTACTTTAAAGTGATTGGAGATGGTAACTATAAAAATGAGGAACTGAACATCCAGGGGTTGACATGGAAAAGTGAAACGGAAGTCCATGACCTTTGTGAAATAGATATAGGAATAATGCCACTCCCGGATGATGACTGGAGCAAAGGCAAATGTGGCCTAAAAGGCCTTCAATACATGGCGTTGGAGATTCCCACGATCATGTCTCCTGTAGGTGTGAATTCGGACATCATTCAAGATGGTGAAAATGGATTTCTTGCCGGATCCAGCGAAGAGTGGGTAGAGAAATTATCTTTACTAATTGAAAATGTCGATTTAAGAAAAAAAGTAGGGGCAGCTGGCAAAAAGACCGTAGAGAAAGGTTTTAGTGTGGAAGCCAATAAGGACAAATGGTTGAAGGCATTCCGGTTTTAACTGATCAATCATTGACTGCCATCAAACAAGCCTTTGTGTCATTTCGAACCTGCCTGACCGGCAGGCAGGCGCAGTGAGAAATCTTTACAAACTTATCAGCGGTTCCATTTAGTAAATATCTCTCCCTTCGGTCGAGATGACAAGTTAGATAGACACTTCTGACTACATGTCCTTCAATCGTTCCCGGGCACTCTCATGCGCTGGATGCTTCCTTTTAGCTGCTTTTTTTACTTGCTTATAGTAGTCTTCGGCCAGCTCATCATCCCCTTCAGCCTCTGCTATTTTTCCCAAATGATATAAAGAGTAGAAATAGTAGCCCATATCAGTAGCCTGAGCTTCTTCTGCATACTTCATCCCTCGCTTATAGTAGTCTTTTGCAACAGCATAATTCCTTCGGATCTCATTCACATGTCCCAAAAAGAAGCAAGCGTACCTGCCGCTGTTGGCTTCATAGCCGATTTGACCACTATCCAAGCGCTGCAAAATCGCTTGTGAAACCTTTGCAGCTTCTACATACCTCCCGGACTGATACAATAACCTGGCATAGTAGCGATGGAAGTAGGCATTCTTTGGGAACTGTTTATTCAGGTATTCACCTACCTGGAGTGCCCCTGCTATGTCGTTTTCCTCAGTGGCAAGGATTCGCATCAGGTAGTATTGTGCCTCTGTTCGGGAGTAGAAAGCATTTCTTGCCACCTCTTTTAATTGCTGAATCCCCTTCTCTTTATCTCCACTCGGGAAAAACATCATGACCGGACGAAGAAGCGGATATTCCTCGCGAATCCATTCTGCGTAGTAGTTGAAAAGTGCATCTCCAAAAAGTAGCTCAGGACTGTACTCTTCATGGCCTCTACACTCACCGAGATACTTCAGTGATTTACTCCCTGCAAATGCGGCCTTTCGGTATTCTCTTCTTTCTGAATACAATCGACCCTCAAATGCATAAGCTGCTGCAAGAAAGAATGCCCCTTCAATTTCATTGTAATTGTCATATACATTCTCGGCAAGAAATTTCGTGGTGTCCATGTAGGCCAAAAACTCTTCATCCCATGTGGTATTGTTATAATCAGGGACAATTCGCCACCAGTAGTTGAGTCCTTTCAGGAGGTAAGGCAGTGGGTGCCAGGGATATTCGTTCTGCAAATAGTTGAAATGACTATGAGCCTTTTTAAATTCAAAATTGTACATCGAATTGATGGCTGCTGTGCTCTCAATCTGTATGAAGGGGTTGATAAGCAAGCTGTACCGGGCACTGTCGCCATCCGACTGTCCGTTTGACCGCTGAGCCAAAGCACTCACCGAGAATAGGATAAGGCCTGACAGGATGATATTTTTGACGTTTAATTGCATTCAATCGCAAATCTAAATGACCGACCGATTAACTAAATACCGAAAGCAATTTCTTGAAGATTGGTTCGATTTTAACGGAGCAGGGATGTTTTTCATCATCTGCATAACATATATAGCACTACTTTTCGTGAAACGTATCTTCATTATTGATTCGATAGCGGCTTTCGAAGTGTTGAACGAACGAGGAGATATTTGGGTATTTGACATTTTGTATGGCATTCAATATTTAAGTGTTCCTATTTTTCTTGCCTGGAAATGGACATGGACCACTTTAACGCTTTGGATTGGGTGTTTCATGTTTGGTTATCGTGTCCATTTTAATCAACTCTGGAAAATGGTGATGCTCGCCGAAATTGTCTTTTTCCTGCCAGAAATAGTTAAGGTGCTTTGGTTTACCCTTTTCTACACCGATCCGGATTACAACGATTACATGGCTTTTTATCCTTTTTCACTTATCAACCTGGTTGATTACACACAAATCGCTCCAAAGTGGCAGTATCCATTGAAGTCGATCAATATTTTTGAAGTACTCTACTGGCCGGTACTTGTTTTGGGTATCTATTTCCTCAGCGGGAAAAAATTAAAAATCTCAGCTTACATCGTTTTGAGTACATATGTGCTTTTCTTTTTTGTGTGGCTGGCGTTCTATGTGGCGGTGTATTAATCGACCAAAACAGCTCCTACTTTGTCAAGTTTAAGATGCTGAAACAAGTTCAGCATGACGCACGGAAATCAACCATGCGCTCTTAGCTTGATCGTCACCCTGAACTTGTTTCAGGGTCTATTTAAAACAAACTTGACAGTTTTTTTTGAAGCATTATACGGCACATCAAAGAAGGCAAAATCAAAGGGTTTAGCAGAATCTCAGCGGCCCACCCGCCTGCGCCGGTGTGGCCGCAAGGAATGTGCGGTGGGGCGACCCAAATACACCGCTTAGTTTTAAAAGATGTTAAAAAACTTATCCCTTTTGCGAGTTGACCGTAAAAACGGAGCGTACGATCATTTTTATCAATACCTTGCAAATCAATTTGTTATTCTAAATCCAACAGAACAATAGCCTGAAAACTTCGGGTTAATTGCTATTTTCGCCCTTCACATAATTTCAACTATGGGATACCAAAAGATCAATATCATCACAGGCTGGTTTGCCTTTCTTGTTGCACTTGTTACATACATTCTCACCGTTGAGCCTACGGCTAGTTTCTGGGATGCGGGGGAGTTTATCGCTTGCTCGTATAAACTACAGGTGCCTCACCCTCCGGGAGCACCATTTTTCCTTCTAACCGGGAGGATGTTCTCACTCCTGGCAGGCGGGGATGTGACACAAGTTGCTTACTGGGTGAATATGCTCAGTGTGGTGAGTAGTGCATTCTTTGTGCTGTTTATCTTTTGGTCCATCACGCACCTGGCAAAAAGAGCCTTGAAAGTGAAAAAAGGTGAGGAGACAACAACTGACACCATTCTGATCATGGGAACAGGTTTGGTCGGCGCACTGGCTTGTACATTCTCTGATTCTTTCTGGTTCTCTGCTGTAGAGGCTGAAGTGTACGGAATGTCTGCATTTTTCACCTCGTTTGTTTTTTGGGCGATCCTGAAGTGGGAAAACATGACTGAAGAACAGGATCGGGCAAGATGGCTGATTTTGATCGCTTATATGATGGGGCTATCTATCGGTGTTCACTTATTGAACCTCGTAGCGATTCCGGTATTGGGCTTGATCGTCTATTTCAAGTACTACGAAAAAGTGACCAGAAAAGGGATCATCTATACCATGCTCATCTCAGCAGCTATTGTGCTGATTGTCCTTGAAGGAGTCATCCCCGGACTTCCCTCCGTTGCTGGAAAAATGGAGATTTTCTTCGTAAACTCTTTTGGACTTCCGTTTGGATCTGGTGTAATCTTCTTTGGATTATTAGTCATCGGCGGGCTTGTTTATGGGATTTACTATTCCATTAAGCACAACAAATACGTACTAAATACTTCCTTACTCGCTTTAGCTTTTATTCTCATTGGATATTCTTCGTACTCACTAGCTGTTATTCGGAGTAATTACAACCCACCTATTGATGAAAACAACCCAGAAGAAATCATCTCATTCGTTTCCTATCTGAAAAGAGAGCAGTATGGAAGTCGGCCATTGTTTAAAGGTCCTTATTACACCGCAGAGCTGATTGAAAACAAAAAAGCAGGAACGGTTTACATGCGTGGGGATGATGAGTACGTGATTAAAGACTACAAAGTGGAGCAGGTGTATGACCCGGCTCACACCACTATCCTCCCACGGATGTACAGCTCTGACCCTAATCACGTTAGAAAATACAGACAAGTGACGGGCTTACGCGAAGGGGAAAAACCAAGCTGGGGTGATAATTTTTATTACCTCATTGTGCACCAGTTGGGTCATCAATATTTCCGTTACTTCATGTGGAATTTCAGCGGCCGAGAAAGTGATATTCAAGGAGCTGGCTGGGTTGGAATTGCAGATGCCTTTGACATGCTCCCAGATGTCCTGGAAAACAATAATGGGCGAAACATCTATTTTGCTCTTCCATTACTATTAGGAATAATAGGAATATTTGCCCAGTACAAGAAAGACATTAAGCTTTTCTCAGCTACAGCACTCCTGTTTTTCATGACAGGAATTGCGATCGTACTCTACCTAAATACCCCTCCAATTGAACCCAGAGAGCGAGATTACATCTATGCAGGTTCATTCTACATTTTCACCATATGGATTGGGTTTGGAATTTTGGGGATTTTCAGTTTTGCCAAATTGAAATGGAAAGAAATAAGCAAAATTTTTGGAGCCGTTGCAACAGCAACTGCCATAGCTTTCATTTTTCAATCGGTTATCCTTGGGTCCTCTACAGATGCCTCTACTATGGTTTTATTCTTGGGAACGGCTGGTGTTGGACTTATCGCTTTAGGTAAGATTATTTTACAAATAAGCAATAGCAAAGTTTTAGCCATTTATTCACTTCTAGTTGGACTAGGCACAAATGTTCTTTTAGCCAGTGAAAACTGGGATGATCATGATAGATCGGATCGATATTTTTCAGTGGATGCCGCTAAGAATTATCTTTCATCTGTTGCCCCACAAGGGGTGATCTACACCGGAGGTGACAATGACACTTTTCCCCTTTGGTATGTGCAAGAAGTAGAAGAGTTTCGTCAAGACGCTCGTGTACTCGTACTGAGTTACTATAATACAGATTGGTACATCCAGCAATCGGCAAGAGAGGCTTATGAGTCTGAGCCGCTTCCTTATGGTCTGCCAATCGGTCACTACCAGCAGGGTGGATTGAACGATTACCTGATGGTTTATGAAAGAGAGGAACTGAAGGGTAGTGCTATTAATGCAAAACTATTTTTAAAGTTTATCAAAGAGGAAAACCCTGGCCTTCAAATTCAGCCAAATAATTACACGGTCTACAATACCATTCCATCTCGAACTTTATTCCTGGAAGTGGATACGATGAAAGCGAAGCAAATTGTGCCGGAAGACATGCATGACATGATCGAAGATAAGATGATCCTTAGGATCAAAGGCCGTGCGCTCGAGAAAAAAGATCTGGCATTCCTGGATCTTTTGGTTAATAGCAATTGGGATCGTCCAATATACTTAAATAACACTTCCATCGCACAACTCAACATTGACATGCGACCTCATGTCTTACAAGAAGGAATGGCATATCGCGTGCTTCCGATCAGAAATTCAGGCGATACACGATCAGGTTACCCGGTAAACACTGAGGTGATGTATGACAATGTGATGAATAAATTTACCTGGACGAATCTGGATGATCCGAGTGTATACTACACCCAGGATTACCTTGGTTTTGTTTTGAACTCTCGATCTACATTCAACACGCTTGCAGAAGACCTGATCAGCGAAGGAGATTATGCAAGAGCGGCAGAAGTACTCAAAAAGTGCCTGGAGGTGATGCCTGATGAATCGGTCCCATTCGACTTTTTTAGCGTTCAGCAAGTAGACATGTTGCTGAAAGTGGGTGAGCCGGAATTGGCAGATCATGTAGCTGAGCGTTCTTCAATGTATGCTTCGCAGTGGCTGGATTTCTACTTCTCTACAGATAGCTCTGAGACAAATGAGTTGCAAAAACAGCTATTGTCTTTGAATGAAATTGCCAGGGCCTATCGTGCTAACGGTGAGAGAGAGAAAGCTGCTGAGTACGAAGAGCTATTCAATAAGTACTACACGCAGTTGCAATCAGGCAACTAAACAAAATCAACATAAAGCAAAAAACCTCCAATTGGAGGTTTTTTTATGTCTTTAAAAATTATCGATTAGTGCTTTAAAAATTTATAGGCCTTTTTGAATCTCCGATCCTCATCCTTAATAATCAGGAAGTAGTAACCGGTAGCTAAATCCTTGACAGGAATCTTGTACTTCCCTAAGCCAACCTCTTCTGGTTTGATTTGAAGCTTGTTCCCGATCATGGAGTTTAGTTCAAACTCTGCATTGGAAAATTCACTATCCAACTGCACAAAAATGTGCTCAACGGCTGGATTAGGATAAATGCTAATTTTGGATTCTTGCGAAAAATCCGATCCCCCTTGAGCAAGGGTAACCCCACTAAAAACTAGGGCGAACGTAAGTATGATCAGTTTATTGCGCATGGTTGTACTAACAAATTACGCAATTTTTTTCATATTGTTCCTAATGACCAGAAAATAATAATCGTTAATTAACGTTAATCAGGCCATTTCTCATTGTACTTTCCGATGAAATAATTGATTTAAATCAATTGAGAGGAGATTTTTCAATTAATCGATTTTTTAGCACTTTTTGTCTAAAGACATCTATTCATCACTGATCCTACTGCGTTCGGTAAAAATTGAATGATATCTGAAGCTTGTATCCATGGCATCTCCAACTCCCGCACAGCCTGATCACCGGAAAGTCCGTGGAGATAAACTCCTAATCTTAATGCATCAAAGGGAGCTAACCCTTGAGCCAGAAACCCGCCGATCATTCCGGTAAGCACATCACCACTGCCTGCAGTTGCCAGTGCCGGATTGCCTGTGGAGTTGAAATGAATGTGGCCATTCAAATCACATATCGCTGAATAGGCGCCTTTTAAAACCATATTTACTTCATGCTTTTGACAAAATCCGCTCAACTGTTCCAGCTTATCAAAATCATTCTTCCATTTCCCTACCAATCGCTGAAACTCGCCCGGATGAGGTGTGAGAATAGAGTCTTTCGGCACCTGTTTTAAAAGGCTTTTCTTTTTGGCCAGCAAATTGAGACCATCCGCATCGATCACCATTGGCTTTTTTGTTGATCGCAAGAAATTCTCAAAAGCCTCCAACGTCTTCTTGCTTGTCCCTAAGCCGGGTCCCAGAATCACCGTATCATCTGAAGTTGGAATTACCTGAATATCGTTAACTCCTTTTCCATCAATCACCATGGCCTCAGGAACGGAGATTTGTAAAATATCCACTCCGCATTTTGGAGCGCACACATTCACCAACCCGGCACCTGATCTGAAAGCTGCCTCCGTGCTTAGCACAGCCGCCCCCATTTTTCCCTTGCTTCCAGCCACAACCATCAGTCGGCCTACTTCATTCTTGTGAGTAAACTTTTGCCTGGTTGGGAAGAGAGAGGCAATGTCTTTTAGTTCAGTTTGATAAAAACTGGTCTCTTGCTTTTGAATAAAGGATTGGTCTAGCCCAATATCTATCACTTGCCACTCTCCGACATATGGATAATATTCAGGAAGAAAAAACGAAAGCTTCGGTACCTGAAAGGAAAACGTGTAATCCGGACGAAAAGCAATGGCATCAGAAGGAAGCGGTTGATCAGCATATAAACCGGATGCTATGTCGATAGAAAATTTCAAACATTTCTTATCATTCAGGTACTCAACAACTTCCTTATAAAATCCTTCTATTGGCCTGGAGAGTCCTGAACCGAAAAGGCCATCAATTACGATATCACTCTCATTTATGGTTGGGAAATCTTTTGAATCACTCAGGATAGCATAAAGCTCAGATCGATTCAGGTTGGCCTTAAAATCATCAGAACCTTTTTGCGTTTTACCCACGACATATAAATAGACCTCCCAGCCTTTTTCTTTCAATAATCGACCAATGGCCAGGCCATCGCCTCCATTGTTTCCTACCCCGCAAAAGATCTTGACCGGACGCTTCTCTCGATTGACCTCCAGAAACTTCATCACAAAAGCATTGCTTGCCCGCTCCATGAGATCAAGCGAACAAACAGGCTCGTTTTTGATCGTATACTGATCTGTTGCCCGTATCTGCTCGGAAGTGAGAATTTTTATCATAACTAGCGATCTACTTCACCCATATTTAAGTCCATAGAACCTAAAATAGCAAATAAATCACCTAACATACAGCCTTTGCTGATCTCAGCAATGACTGACAGGTTGCTCAGGCTGGGTGCCCGAGCTTTACATCTCAATGGTTGATCCGAACGGCCATCTGACCGGAAAAAGTAGCCCAACTCGCCTTTCGGATTCTCTGTTCGAACATAAAAGTCCTGAGCTTTCGGCCTGATTTTCTTAGGCACCATCGCTCGTGGATCAAATTCTTTGGTTCGTTTGTGCTCGCCTAAAAGCTTCTCCACACATTGTTCAATGATCTTGATGGATTGCCAGCATTCTTCATATCGGACCCAGTTTCGATCCCAGCAATCACCGACAGTTCCCATTTTTCCTGTTCCAATAGGCACATCAAAGTTCAGCTCCGGATACACACTGTAGCCATCGACTTTTCGTAAATCATAACGTAAACCAGATCCTCGCAACATTGGCCCTGTCACGCCATAATTGATCGCCAGATCGGAAGGCAAAACGCCCACATTCGCTGTACGCTCAATAAAGATTTTATTGTTGATCAGGAGTGTTTCCGAATCCTTCAATTTCGGCTTCAGGTAGCACACAAATTCTTTCGCTCGCTCCTCGAATCCGACCGGAAGGTCATAAAACAATCCTCCGACCCAGATGTAGTTGTAGAGCATGCGTGCTCCGCTGGCCCACTCGAGCATGCGTAAAATATGCTCCCGATCGCGCATCATCCAGAGAAAAGGAGTCACCGCTCCAATATCCATCCCATAAGTTCCGATAGCAATGAAGTGAGCTGCTAAGCGATTTAGCTCCGAAACCAACACCCGAATGTATTCGATCCGCTTGGGTATTTCCTTATCTATGTCTAGCATCTTCTCCACCCCCATCACGAACGTCCATTCATTATTCATTGCCGCCGTATAGTCCATACGGTCGGTGTAGGGAATTGTCTGATTGTAGGCCAGTGATTCAGCATGCTTTTCAAAACACCGGTGCAGGTATCCCATGTGGGGAATGACATCAACCACTATTTCGCCATCAGTGACCACCTCAAGCCTTAAAACCCCATGCGTTGAAGGGTGCTGAGGACCGAGATTGACAATCATCTCCTCAGTTTTGAGGTCAGACTCTTTGTACTTTAAAGGCTCAGACCTGTTCAACGGAGAATTAACAATTGAGAATTGAGAACTCATATCAATTGAAAATTGAGAATGAAAAGTTGAAAATTATCCAAATCATACAGCTCTCATTTTAGAACTTTTAATGATCGAAACCAGTAATCGCTTCAAACCTTCCGACTTTTCAATTAGGTCATCCACTTCTGTCGAAATGCTCGAGTCCTTGATCAATCTTAACCAATAATGAGTTTCATGTGCCTCTTTATTCGCAATAGCCAATTTATGAATGAAATCAGCCTTGGATTCTGCTTGTTGTGCTTCCTCAGAAAGTGCGCCAATTGCGGTACCACTTCTTAAAACTTGTTTACTTAAAACAAACTCCTTTTCTTCCTTTTGAAGATGCCTTGAAAAATTTACGATTGCAAGAGCAAAATCATAACTCAAATCGAGAAGAACATTTGGCCTTTTGTCATTTTCCATTTTCAATCATCAATTCTTAATTGAATTAATATTTTACCTTGACGTCATGATATTCTTCCTGCTCCACGTAATCCTTTCTAAGAGGATGCCCTTCCCAGTCATCAGGGAGCAAAATTCTTCTCAGGTCAGGATGACCTTTGAATTGTATTCCCAACAAATCGTATGCTTCGCGCTCATGCCAGTCGGCAGTTCTCCAGATTTTCGTTACCGAGTCAATTTCCGGCTTTGATCGATCAAGCTCAACTTTCAAAGCTAAATGCAAATCAAAGGGAATGCTGTAAAGGTTATAAATCACCTCCATCGTATTCTTCTCCTCTCCATTATCTAATCCGGTCAGGCAGGAAAGCGAATCAAAGTAGGTTTTTTCGTAGGTATGAAGAAGACTGCAAACATTAACTACATGATCCTTGTGAATCAATAAAGCCTTAGGAGTAGATGCTTCATCCTCACCAAGCACAGCTCCCGGAAACCCTGCCTCAATCAAAGATTTGACTTCTTCAAACTGCATCTTTCTCCATTAATTTTTCTAGTGCTTTTGGTCGCAGAACAGATTCTGTCCTGATTTTTTCTTGAAGCTTCAAGAATCCACCAATCAATGCTTCGGGTCTTGGTGGGCAACCAGGCACATATACATCTACTGGAATGACCCGATCTACACCTTTGAGTACGTGGTAACCATGCTCCCAGTAAGGCCCCCCGCAATTGGCGCAAGAACCCATGGAGATAACGTATTTCGGATCCGCCATCTGCTCGTAAAGTCGTTTTACCCGATCCGCCATTTTAAAGGTAACCGTCCCGGAAACAATCATCACATCCGCCTGGCGGGGTGAGTTTCTCGGGATGACACCAAAGCGATCGAGATCATAAGCAGATGAAGAAGTAGACATAAATTCGATGGCGCAACAAGCCAAACCAAACCCAACAGGCCAAAGGCTACTCAATCGTGCCCAATTCAAAAGGTCATCCAGTTTGGAGACGATGATTCCACCTTCTCCGGTCTTTAATCCGCCAATATTTACTTCTTCTTTGCTCATTTGAATTTATCGTAAGCACTTGCCGGAATCTTAGATTTATAGGTCGAAGCTTTAGGTTTTGGTCTTACCCATTCCAGCATACCTTTTGCCCATACATACGCCAAACCCACCAAAAGAATTCCAATGAAAATAAATGTCTCGATCATGGAGAATTTTCCCCAGAGACCATTTGTCCGTTGGATCAATTCTTCTTTCCCAAAAACAGTGGCCCAAGGAAAAAGAAAAACCAACTCTGCCTCAAATAATAAAAAAATCAGGGCGATGATGTAAAACCTCACATTGAATTGCCCCCATGCTGTTCCGGAAGGCTCTTCACCAGATTCATACGTTGTTTGTTTTTCAGCTGTAGGTCTTGATGGTCGTAGCATTCTCCCCACGATCAACGTAACCATCAGAAATCCAATCCCTCCGACCAAAAACAACAAAACGACTCCAAAACCACTGATTTCGATCATGGGTGAAAATTACTAGTAAACAACGAAATATTACACGGAAAGGCCGCTTAATAGCCTTCGAATTAAAACTTTAGCGGATCCAGGTGCTTAAAGTGACCATTTTGTTTGATCCGCTCCTGAGCGTTGTGTGCCCGCTCCAGTGCCGGAAGCAAATGTTCGAGATGCTTAATTCCAAAACGCAATCGTTCATTCTCGTCACCCATTTGTAGCAACCGGTATTCTTCTTCCGGCTTCAAACCTATTTTGTGACCGATATCATAGATCGAAGCTATTGTAGAAATATCCGGAACGTCTGTTTCTCCGAGCCATCCAAATAACCGTGCGCTCATTTCCTTAAATTGATAAAGCAAACTAGGATCTGCAATATCATTCTCATGCTCTATGATATCAATTTTACCTCCGGCATATTCACGATCACCCCATGGATTCCAAAAGTCAAAGACCTGAAAAACATCTTTAGCCCTGGTTTTAATATCCATCCGCCCATCCTCGTATTTTTTGGTCACTTCGATAATTTCAACTTCAGTGCCTAATTCTATTTTGTTAAGTACATAAGATGGAATACCAAATGTGGTATTATTCGCCAGGCAGTCGTTGACCAGCGCTTTGTAGCGTGGTTCGAAGATATGAAGATTGACTGCCTCTCCGGGAAACGCCACAATATTCAAAGGGAAAAGCGCAATTTCTTTCATAAGGATCGAAACTCGGTTATGCGAAAATAGTTTGGTACTTTAGACAAGTAATGAGGATTGTTCGAATAAACAAGGGAAAAGTTGTAAACCTGCCCATTCGTTTGGTTTCTGTAGTAGTAATGGTTGTTATAACCATTTCACTAATGGATGCCTTACCGGAACCCTGGTCCATTTTGATTGCCATTGCGATCGCCTCTATTCTGCCAGGCATCTGGTTTGCCTCCTATGTAATCATTATCAATGAAGAAAATAAAACTCTGTTTGATGGCATTTGGACCATGGGGCATAAGTTCGGGAAGCCTATTCAATACGAGTCGATAGAAAAAATTTTCATCAATCGGGTAAAGACGAAACAAACCATGTATTCGCTTTCCAATAAGCAAAATGTAGTGACTGACCATGAATACCGAGCCTATCTAAAACTGGATAACGGAGAAAAGTTTTACCTGCTTAGCCATCCGTTGGAAGAGACCGTTGAAGAGAAGGTGACAAAAATCAGGGAGAAGCTTGGCTTAAACCAATCTTAAAACCATTTCGATGGTTAGTTTTGCCACACTCAAAAACTAGACATGGCAAAATTTCATACCCTTAGAGTCGCTGAGCTGTCCAGACCCACTGATGATTCAGTAGCAGTGACTTTTGAAATACCTGAAGATTTAAGAGAAGAGTTTGCATTTACGCAAGGACAACACCTTACCCTGAAGAAGGAAATTGACGGGGAAGACACACGTAGATCCTATTCCATCTGCTCTTGTCCGATCGATGAACGCCTTACTGTGGCAATCAAAAAGCTGGAAGGGGGAAAATTCTCCACCTACGCCAACGAGGTACTCAAGGTAGGAGATGAAATCGAAGTAAACCCGCCGCACGGAAGTTTTTACGTTCCACTAGATCCAAACAACGCTAACTCATATGTGGCTTTTGCCAGTGGATCAGGGATTACACCAATCATGTCGATCATCGAAACAACGCTGCGTACTGAGCCTGAAAGTGAGTTCACACTTTTCTATGGCAATCGAAGAACAGGTTCGATTATTTTCCAGGAAGAGTTAGAAGCATTGAAAAACAGATACATGGGCAGGTTTAGCCTGCATCACATCCTTAGCAAGGAACGTCAGGAGTCTGATTTGTTTAATGGTAGAATTGATGCGGAGAAAATTCAATCTTTTGCTCGGCTCTTCTTCGATCCGGAAGAGGTGGATCACTATTTCACCTGTGGCCCGGAAGAGATGATGCTTTCCGTACAAAGCGAGTTGAAAAACTTAGGGGTACCGGAAGATCGCATTCATTTGGAGCTTTTTACTTCACCTGTTGGAAAACTTGGTGGCAAGGAAAAAGAGGTAAAGCATGAAAAAGCCCACGCAGAAATTACGGTGATACTGGATGGTAATAGCCTGACTTTCCCTTACGATTCGGATAAATCCATTCTAGACGTAGCGTTTGATAATGGTGCCGATCTACCCTATGCCTGCAAAGGAGGTGTTTGTTCCACCTGTGTTTGCAGATTGGAAGAAGGCGAAGTAGAAATGGATGTCAACTATGCCCTCGAACCAGACGAGCTGGAACGAGGGTTGGTATTAAGCTGCCAGTCCTATCCAAAAACAGATAAGGTAAAGCTGAATTTTGACGTTTGATTAGTATGCTAAGACAGCATCAATGGGTGGAATCAAATCTTCGTGTCTGTCTTTCGACCCACCTGATAATACTGATCTAACATTTCCTTTTTTATCAAGGATGACATGCGTGGGATAACCTGTGACATCAAACATGTCAGCTATTTCCCGCGATGAGGCAATTATATTGTACTTAAATTCCTTTTTCTCTAAAAAATTCTCAAGACTTGATTTGCTATCCAGAGCAAAGGCTAAGAAAACCACATCCTCATCTTCATACAGTTCAACAAGCTTGTTTAATCCTGGCATTTCAACAATGCAAGGCGCACAACCAATAAACCAAAAATTAATTACAACTGCCTTACCCTTTAAATCTGCAAGGGTGTACTTATTCCCATAAATATCCTCAACTGAAAATTCCGGTGCAGGATCAACATCAGCCTCGTAAAACATTCGTCGCTTCGTCTCCTCTTTGAATGACTCATACTCTTTATTCACATCTAAAAATCGAAATACAGCCTTAGCCGAATCGCTCGCAAAGTCAGACCCTTTGGACTCAGCTTCTAAATAGGATTCGTAAGCAATGTGATAATCATTCAATGATTGATGAGCCTGACCTTTCATTTCGTGAATTCTGGCTCCAATCTTGGATGTATTGGCCTCCAGCAAAGCTGCCAAAGCCAGTGCTTCTGCATAGCTTTCTGCTTCAATATAGCCTTCCATGATGCGAGGTAAATGACGGGGAATTGCATGATTCCATGAGTAGTAATGTGTAACGCTCAGGTTAGAGTCGAAAAGCTTATTCAATGCCTTACTTAGATATTTTCTCTTCTGATCCTTATCATCCAAAGATTTAGCATGCATGAAATAATGCGACACTTCATCAGGCTCTTTTCCCATCCAATATTTCGTGGAAGTGAACATGATTTCCTGGCTCTCTTCACTATCATCCAATTGCCATATCAATCGTTTTCCTATCGCTGAAGTAGGGTGATCTTTAAGGAACTCTTTTGATCTTTCCTCAAAAAGAGAATCTTCCTGAGAGTATGAAAAAAGATAATAGCTATATAATGAGTGTGCCTCTTCTATCAAGTTTGATTGTGGGTGTTTTTCTAATAGGAGATCGTAGTGCTTAAGTGCCTTTTCAAAATCCTTCAGAATTACATTTCCCATTGTAAGTGCATAAAGTGCTGATTCATCACTTCCAATTCGATTAGTGCTTTCAGAAAAAGACTCAATACCTTTTTCAATCAAATTGAGTTCACCTCGAATGACTTGTTCCACAGAATCTTGATTCTTATTGTATTGAAGGTTTCTCCACCTGGGAACATCTACTGCGTAATTATCCGGAAATAATTTACGTTCCTTTTCCGCGGCTTTTGAATCTGAGTAAGCTACACCCATGAAAGAATTTTTAAATACACGCCCACGATTATCTTTAGGGATAACTTCAAGATCAACCTTCCTGTCATACTTATCCGGGTCAAAAAAACTAACAGAATAATAAGAGGCGAGTGGATCAATAGTCAGAGAATACTCAAACCTGCCGGCTACTTTTATCATCCTTTCCCTTATATATTCCTTGCTGTAATCTTCCTTGTAAAGAGATATTTGGATATAAACCTCATCTGATAAATCAAAGAAGCTGGTGGTGTCCGGTACGTATTTGATAATTATTTCTTCTCCTCGTTTAGGGTGATCATTGGTAACTTGAGCTACCTGGGAATAGGTAATTAAAGAATATATAAAAGTAAGAACAAAAATAACGGTTCGCATAAAAAAAGGGTTAGGTGAAAATATTATATAACAATAACCAATTGAGTTAAGGATTATTGTTAAAAGCAATAATTGCTCCAATGAGATAATTCTGGTGAACTAAATCACACAACAGAAGTTATTTCTAAAAGAAGTGAATGTGGTAATTTTGAATCAAAGGATTAGAAGATGGACATTAAACGATTAGAAGATCATTTTAACGAGAAGATAGATAAAGACATTCGAATCGAGCCGAAAGACTGGATGCCGGAGAACTATCGAAAGACATTGATCCGTCAGATTTCGCAGCACGCACACTCTGAAATTGTGGGCATGCTGCCGGAAGCCAACTGGATTACTCGGGCACCTACATTACGAAGGAAAGCGGCCGCTCTGGCAAAGGTGCAGGATGAAGCCGGACATGGTTTATACCTCTACAGTGCTTGCGAAACCCTGGGTGTAGAAAGAGACCAGCTTCTTCAGGATCTTCACTCCGGAAAAGCAAAATATTCATCCATCTTCAACTACCCTACTTTAACATGGGCTGACATGGGAGCGATTGGTTGGTTAGTAGATGGTGCAGCCATTATGAATCAGGTCCCACTTTGCCGGGCTTCATATGGTCCTTATGCTCGTGCCATGATCAGGGTGTGTAAGGAAGAGTCCTTTCACCAAAGACAAGGCTTTGAGATTATGCTAACCCTCTGTAAGGGTTCTGAAGAGCAGAAAAAGATGGCGCAAGATGCGTTAAACAGATGGTGGTGGCCTGCATTAATGATGTTTGGTCCAACCGATGAAGCTTCTACGCACACCGAGCAATCCATGCGCTGGGGCATCAAGCGATTTACCAATGACGAGCTTCGTCAAAAGTTTGTGGACGTGACTAAACCTCAGGCTGACCTCCTCGGAATATCGATTCCTGACAAAGACCTTAAATGGAATGAAGAAAGAGGCCACTACGATTTTGGTGAGATCAACTGGGAAGAATTTTTCAATGTGATCAAAGGAAATGGCCCGTGTAACAAGCAGCGAGTGGATGCCCGTAGAAATGCCTACGACAATGGTGCCTGGGTGCGGGATGCTGCTGCTGCGTACGCAGAGAAAAAAGCGAAGAGAAAACAGGCTGCAGCCTGATTTTTACGTCATGCTGAACTTGGTTCAGCATCTACATTTACTGAAAAAGACCCTGAAACGAGTTCAGGGTGACTAAATATTTAGAAAAATGAAAAATTGGCCCCTATGGGAAATCTTCATTCGAAGCAAAGCCGGGCTTAACCACAAGCACGTGGGTAGTCTCCATGCTGCCGATGAAGAAATGGCGATCCAAAATGCACGTGATGTGTATACCCGCCGAAATGAGGGTGTAAGTATCTGGGTAGTGAAGTCGGAGAATATCACGGCATCTGATCCAGATGATTCCGATCCGATGTATGAGCCAGCAAAGGATAAGGTGTATCGGCATCCGACATTCTACAATCTACCGGACGAAGTAAAGCATATGTGATTTTCCCTGTCATTTCGAAGGAGGAACGACTGAGAAATCTCCCTTTTATTGAAAAGATTTCTCCCTTCGGTCGAAATGACAACCTACTAAATTATGAAAGACCAAAATCGATACAACTACGTACTTCAACACGCCGACAACTGCCTGATTCTGGGTCAACGACTCGCTGAATGGTGTGGGCATGGACCAGTATTGGAGCAAGACATTGCGATGACCAACATCAGCCTGGACCTCATCGGGCAGGCACGCATGTGGTATCAGTATGCTGCAGAAATTCAAGGAGAAGGCAAGTCAGAAGACGAGATCGTGGCGTTCCGTGATGCATGGGATTACCGCAATGTATTGCTTACGGAAATGCCTAACGGAGATTTTGCACAGACCATCTTTCGTCAGTTTCTGTATGACACGTTCAGCGTGCATTACTACGAGATGTTGATGAATAGCAACGAGGAGCAATTAGCAGCCATCGCAGCAAAATCTCATAAAGAGGCATTGTACCACGTAAAGTGGAGCAGCGACTGGGTGATCCGACTAGGTGATGGCACAGAAGAAAGCCACAATCGCATGAAAGCAGCCATCGATGATCTGTGGTCATATGCCGGCGAGCTGACCAAGCCAAATGAAACAGAGCAAAAGGCACTCGAAGAAGGATACGGAGTGGATCTGGCTGCTTTGAAAGAAAAAAGAGATGCCCAAATCCGGGAAGTGCTGACAGAAGCAACTTTAGAAGTACCTGAAAGCACCTACGCACATGAAGGTGGTAAAGACGGGACCCATACCGAACATCTCGGATACATCCTTTCAGATCTACAGTTTTTGCAAAGAGCGTATCCGGGTCAGGAGTGGTAAAATGAACCTTAATCAAGTCACCGTCCCATCATTGGATGTTCTTAAATCCATCGCATTTTATGAAAAGCTGGGATTAAAATTGATCGTTCATACCCATGATAAGTACGCTCGCTTTGAGTGTCCGGATGGGGATAGCACCTTTTCCATTCATGAAGTAAGCAAACTAGCAACCGGTGAAGCTCCAGTGGTATACTTCGAGTGTGAAAACCTTGATGATCATGTAAAGCACCTTCAGGAAAAAGGCATTTCGTTTGAGGAATTGCCCAATGATAAAGACTGGCTCTGGAGAGAAGCTCACCTCTATGACCCTTATGGCAACCACCTGATTTTATACAAGGCCGGTAAAAACCGAAAAAACCCACCATGGAGGAAAAAAGATTGATGCTCCTGCTTATCTCCAACAATTTCCAATTGCATGCCACTCGCATCCCGGCATTAAGCGAGACCATGAAGGTCATGGAATCACAGCACCTGATCTATGTAGATAGTGGGCTATCCTGTGATACGTTTAATATCCTATACATCAATCATCCTGAACTCACACAAAGCGAATTAGGGAAAGCACTGGATCATTACAAAATCAACGATCTGGATTATTGCATCTGGATCAATAAAGAAAACTTAAGCCCCCGGGTTCGGGACACATTCAAAGCGTTCAGTATCAAAGAGCAAGCCAGTGAGGTGGGGATGGGTTTAGATCTGGATGAATATCGGCCAATACTAGATTACAGGCATCAGGACATTAAGGAGGTGACGAATGCGGCGCATCTGGCCACTTACGCCAGTGTCATCGCAGAAAACTGGACCCCAGCAGATCAAAATGTGCTTCACTACTACAAACAAACATCAGATCATTACCTTGATCCCAATAATAAGATTCAGCTTTTAATCTACTATCACAAGGGGCAACCGGTCTCTTGTGTTGAGTTGTTTCCATCTGATGCTGAAACAATCGGCTTTTATGGATTCGCTACGCTCGAAAAATTCAGAGGCATGGGAATTGGAACCACATTACTAACTTTTGCATTAAATAAAGCAAAGGAGTTGGGCTATAAAAACGCCATCCTTCAGGGAACAGCAGACGGGCTGAACATTTACAAAAAGATGGGGTTCAAAGAGTATACCACGTATTATGAATTTGCCTAATGGTCATTGATCAAAACCATATTTACGACATCCTTGAAAATGTCACCGACCCGGAGATCCCGGTGATCTCGGTTCGTGATCTGGGCATCATCCGCGATGTACTGATTACCAACGATTTTGTGGAAGTGATCATCACCCCCACCTATTCCGGGTGTCCGGCTATGCTGGAAATCGAAAAGAACATCCACAATGCCCTGAAAAAAGAAGGCATAGAGCATTTCAAGATCACCACGGTCCTCTCCCCCGCATGGACCACCGACTGGATGACGGAAAAAGGTAAGCAGCGACTGAAAGAATACGGAATAGCTCCTCCCAACCCCACAGCACCCGAAAACATCGAGTGCCCGCAATGCGGCTCTAAAAATACCGAGCTCGTCAGCGAGTTTGGCTCCACCGCCTGCAAGTCACTCTTCAAGTGCAAAGACTGCCTGGAGCCGTTTGATTATTTTAAATGCCACTAGTAGTTCATTTTTCGTTTCTCCTTTTTCTTTCTTCCACTTTTCCTTGATGAAAACACTACGCGTGCCGGTAGTCAAAAATTAAGAAACCTCGAAAGCTATCCACCCGCTTGGCAAGACGCAGGCCCGCCGAGCTTTCATTCCCCACGCACATATCTGAATCTTGATTTCGGACCAGCCTTCGGCTGTGGAACACAGACATTTCCAATTGCCGGAACGGCGAACCAGGCAAAATCATGTGTTGGCCTTGCGGGATAGCTGGATTGATTTTACTCATACCCACATCCGTTCCGCACTTCCCTTCGTGAATCTTCGATTTGTCTTGATTCTTCCTGCCGCTTCGATGATCCGTTTCGTTTTTTGCATCTAGGAAAAGAAAGGCCGCTGATTCTATCATAGCCTTAGCTATGGAATGCTATAAACCCATGCTCGCGACCTAGCGAGCTCCGTCAAAATCACGAGGTAGGGAGGAGAGATGGCCGGGATTTGATTTTGACATGATTTTTTGCTTCGTTTTTCGTCAAGGAAAAATGAAGAGCCTCCCCGGCTGGAGGGGGGATAGAGAAAATACACCTAAAGTCCCCTCAAGGGGACATTGGAAAATCATAATTAGAAGAATTTCCCCCTTTGAAGCGATTCGAGGATGAGGGGTCTTTTCTCTCCTGTCATTCCGAACGAATGTAAGGAATCTTTTAACTTCGCCATCACAAACATTAACCACATGTCAGACACCCTTCAAATAACCAAAAAAGATACCCTCGGC
Source organism: Ekhidna sp. (assembly GCF_965221965.1). Taxonomy (GTDB): domain Bacteria; phylum Bacteroidota; class Bacteroidia; order Cytophagales; family Cyclobacteriaceae; genus Ekhidna. The sequence continues at coordinate 433,831 of NZ_OZ244926.1, read as the reverse complement.
ATCCTGACCTTCAACCGTCCGGATGTCTTCAATAGCTTCAACAAAGAGCTGGCCATGGCCGTGCAGAAAGCACTGGATGAGTTCGCTAAGGATGATGCTGTGCGGGCGATTATGCTTACCGGAAACGGTAAAGCCTTCTGCGCAGGACAGGACCTGCAGGAAGCCATTGCCGATAATGGACTGGAAATCGAGCAGATCGTAGACAAGCACTACAACCCGATCATCAAGCAGATCCGAACAATCGAAAAACCCATCATCGCCGCAGTGAACGGCGTGGCAGCAGGAGCGGGAGCCAATATTGCCCTGGCTTGTGATGTATGCGTTGCGACCGAATCGTCTGCTTTTATCCAGGCGTTCAGCAAAATCGGATTGGTACCTGACAGTGGCGGGACCTTTACCCTTCCACGAATCATCGGGTTTGGAAAAGCCTCTGCGTTGATGATGTTGGGCGACAAAGTATCCGCAACAGATGCTGAACAAATGGGCATGATCTACAAGGTATTCCCCGACAATTCCTTTGCGGAAGAAGCAGAAAAAATTTCACAAAAGCTGGCCAACATGCCTACGAAAGGGCTGGCATACACCAAACATTTGCTAAACCAGTCATTCACCAATGATTTGAACCAGCAGCTGGAGCTGGAAAAAGAGTGGCAGTTCAAAGCCACCGAAACATACGATTACAAAGAAGGCGTGCAAGCCTTCATCGAGAAACGAAAACCGAATTTTAAAGGAGAGTAATGCCAAAATTAAGTGTGATAGGTGCCGGCACCATGGGAACCGGCATAGCGCAGGTAGCCGCCACAGCCGGATGGGACGTGGTAATTAACGATACCAATTCTGAGATCCTGGAGAAATCATCTGCCAGCCTGGTCAAGGTGATGAACCGACTTGTGGAAAAAGAAAAGATCACGCAGGAAGATGCTGACAAGATTTTAGGTCGAATTGACTTTACCGAAGATCAGCAGTACTTCGAAAACTCGGACCTGGTCATCGAGGCGATCGTAGAGAACCTGAAGATCAAGCAAAAAGTCTTTAAAGCGGTAGAAGAGATTGTTCGGGAAGACACCATCATTGCGTCCAACACCTCTTCGCTTTCGCTGGCCTCCATCGGATCGGCACTGAAAGACCCGTCCAGATTTGTGGGCATTCACTTTTTCAATCCGGCTCCATTGATGCCTTTGGTGGAGATCATCCCCGCGGTGCAGACCGCAGCAGAAACAACCAAGCAAGCCAAGGATTGGGTCGACAGTTGGAAGAAACTGACTGTTTTAGCGAAAGATACACCGGGCTTTATTGTCAACCGTGTCGCACGCCCATTCTATGGGGAGTCGCTGCGCATGTACGAAGAAGGCATTGCGGACTTTGCTACGATTGACTGGGCGATGAAGGAGCTGGGCGGCTTCCGTATGGGACCGTTCGAACTGATGGACTTCATCGGAAACGACATCAATTACACCGTGACAGAAACGGTCTTTGCATCGTTCTTCTACGATCCGCGCTACCGACCGTCCTTCACCCAGAAGCGAATGTCAGAAGCTGGCTTCCTGGGACGTAAGTCCGGGCGCGGGTATTACGATTACGCCGAAGGTGCAGAAAAGCCAGAGCCAAAAAAAGACGAGCAGCTCGGACAGGCTATTCTGGACCGCACACTGGCCATGCTTATCAATGAAGCGGCTGATGCCTTGTTCCTGAACATCGCCAGCCGTGAAGACATTGATACCGCCATGACCAAAGGCGTGAACTACCCGAAAGGCCTGCTGAAATGGGCCGATGAAAAAGGGATCGACTGGTGCGTGGAGAAAATGGATGCATTGTATGAAGAGTACCGCGAAGACCGCTACCGATGCAGTCCCTTGCTGCGGAGAATGAAAGAGGAAGGAAAAACGTTTTATTAACACACCCTTCGAGAACCTCAGGGTGACACTCCCAATGTTGTCATACTGAGGCCCTCGAAGTATAAAGCCAATAAAATGTGAGCCTCACTCTGTTTGTCATGCTGAGGCCCTCGAAGCATAAGACAAACATGCAGTTACTTCTTCGCATAAACTGAACGAATTATATTTAGCCCTACAATGACCAAACCCGAAAAAATAGTCACCGAGATGATGGCCAACGACTCCTTCAGTCAGTGGCTGGGCGTAGAAGTGCTCGAAGTGCGGGAAGGCTATGCCCAAATCAAAATGACCGTACGGGAAGAAATGCTCAACGGTCACCGCGTGGCGCATGGAGGCATCTCTTTTTCATTGGCTGATTCTGCTTTTGCATTTGCCTCGAACTCCCACGGACAAAAAGCGGTTTCCATTGAAACATCGATCAACCACATCAAACCGATTTTCGAGGGCGATGAGCTGATCGCCACCGCCGAAAAAGAAAGCATCTCCAGAAGCTTGGGCCAATACATTGTGCGCGTTACACGAAACAATGAGCTCGTTGGACTGTTTAAAGGAGTGGTTTTTAGAAAAGAAGAGCGGTGGGAAATTGAAGAATAAAACTGTTTTATATTAAGTCACACGTAGTATTCACTCGCAACCAATGAACATACAGATACCTGACCACATAGCGGCCATCAAGAGCTACCAGCCCGGCAAAACCATCCCACAGCTAAAGGAAGAATATGGCTGGGAGAAAGTCGCCATCCTCTGGAACAATGAAAACACGCTCGGCTACTCGCCCAAGTCGAAACAGGCGGTGATCGATGCGTATGAGTCTATCAACTACTATCCTGACCCGGTCTCCCGCGACCTGAAAGCCGCCCTGGCCAAACGATACGGCAAGTCCGAAAACCAAATTTTCATGGGCAATGGCTCAGAATCCGTCCTTATGCACGCCATCCGTGCGATGTGTACCGGAGACGATGAGTTCCTCACCTCCGAAGGTGGCTTTGTGATCATCTACAACTGGGCCCGCATCAACAATGTGCGGTGTGTCGCCATGCCGATGACCGACAACTACGCCTTCGACCTGGAAGCCATCAAAAGCCGTATCAACCGCAACACCAAGGTGATCTACCTCGCCAACGTCAACAACCCGACTGGTACCATGATCACCCGACAGGAGCTCGACAGCTTCATGCAGCACGTGCCCGACCACATCCTCGTGATCGTGGATGAAGCCTACTTCGAATACTCCGAGGCGCTGCACCCCGACTTCCCCAACTCCCTCGAGATGGACTACCCCAACATCCTGACGCTGCGCACCTTCAGCAAAGCCTACGGGATCGCCGGCGTAAGACTCGGTTTCGGGATCGGACATGAAAAGATCATCGATGCGCTCAACAAGGTGAAGCTCACCTTTGAGCCCACCGCACTGGCACAGGCTGCCGGCATTGGCGCGTTGCAGGATACCGCCTTCCTCAAAAAATCCATCGACAACAACACCAAACAGCTCAAGTACCTCTACAAGGAATTCGACCGGCTCGGCATCCGCTATGTCCCCTCCTACGCCAACTTTGTGATGACCGTCTGGAAGGACAAAGACGAAGTGATGAAGATCTTCAACGCGCTCATGGAACGCGGCGTGCTCGTACGCCCACTCTACGACCCCATCAGCCACTGCATCCGCATCTCCGTCGGCCGCCCCGAAGAAAACCAGATGTGCATCCAGGCATTGGAGGAGGTTTTATAATCCCCCTCCTCCCCGCTATCTTGCACGCCCCCCTTAAGAAAGGGGGAATCCATCAAGAACATATTCCCCCTTAATAAGGGGGGTGAGTCGGGCAGAGCGATAGCAGGGGGATGTCACTTCTCCCCCTTAACAAAGGGGGCTAGAGGGTTGTCCAAACTGTCCGCAAACATTAAGAGAGAACACCCTCCATTCCACCTCCACTGATATTTGCGCCATCCGCCTTACTGCGTGCCGGCTTCTGTCCCGTCTAAATCGCAAAGCAATCCGCCTTGAGGTAAATCCCCCTTTGAAGGGGGGTGTGTTGGGATTGTGTATTGGCAGGGGGATGTTACTCACCGCAAAGAACAACATCCATTGGTCATTCTGAACTTGTTTCAGAATCTTCATTCTATTTACCGCAAACCAATCTCGAAGACCCTGAAATAAATTCAGGGTGACTTTCTAATTAAAAGCAGTTAACAAAATATGATGTGTCATGCTGAACTTGTTTCAGCATCTATGTTCCTTGAAGCCGGACTGAGTACTGACAAGAGCAGGTTACTGCACATTCGTTGGTGACAAACACCAACGAAGGCTGAAAGGCTAAGGCTGAAAACCAATTCAGGAAGCAAATCCCCTTTGAAACGGTCCGACGCTTCGGGCGGTTCGACGATTCGAGGGTGTGTCGGCCAGAGCGAAAGCTGGGAATGTTCGACCCTGAACTATATTCGGAGTGACATTCTATTATTACTCTCACCAAACGAAAAAGGCTGAGTCATGCCGAGACTAGACGGGCGCACTCGTTTCAGAATCTATCCCGTCTAAGAAACTAAAATGATAAAGAGGATCAATGTAATTACGCTAACGACCGTTGTGAAAATTCCTGTTCCTCTGGACTTTGTCCAGCCAGACAACCCGATAATGGTGAACAGCGATAGAACACCAACCAAATACCCCAAAAATCCAATGAACCTGGGCATATTTAAATCACTTTGAGTCACCTCAACAGGGTAACCCTGTGTGGTTACCATTAAGATATTCGTCATGCCAAAAACAGCCGTAAGGAAGCCTCCAGATGAAGTAGTAGCCAGTTTCAAAATGGTATTCTGAAGGCGATCATTCGATTTATTGATCAGTAAGTTGGCTGTTAATGCGATGGAAAATCCACCTAGAAATACAGATATTAGAATGAAATGATTGGAGAGTTTATTCCAGTATTCAAAAGGTAATTCGCTCATTGCATGCAGTCGTTTAGCTATGATTTATGAGGCACAAGCCAATCTATCCGACTGTGTACCCACCGTAGCATTAAAAGTAGCGGAAGTACGCCAAAAGCCCAACCTGCCGGATCGTCTAAATCGCAAAGCAATCCGCCTTGATCCAATCCCCCTTTAAAGGGAGGTATGCTGGCATGCACGATAGCAGGGGGATGTTAAGACCCTGAACTAAATTCAGGGTGACTTTCTAATTAAAAGCAGTTAACAAAATATGATGTGTCATGCTGAACTTGTTTCAGCATCTATGTTCCTTGAAGCCGGACTGAGTACTGACAAGAGCAGGTTATTGCACGTTCGTTGGTGACAACAACAACGAAGGCTGAAAGCCAATTCAGGAAGCAAATCCCCCTTTGAAACGGTCCGACGCTTCGGGCGGTTCGACGATTCGAGGGTGTGTCGGCTCGTGCGTTGGCAGGGGGATGTTAGACCCTGAAACAAGGCGCCCGGCCAGGGTTCAGGGTGACGTTCTGTTATTATTTACACAATAAAGCACAAGCGGACGTATGCGCTAGAGGAAGTGAAATATCAACCATTCAATGAATATTTTTTCTTGTTCTAATAATATTTAACTTAACGAGATAACATTTTCCACTCCTTTAATCACCGTTATGCCAATTAATATATCTGAATTAGATAATGTTTACTCAAAATACGGATACAAGAAAAAAGCGACTAATGACAATCTGCGTGTTTATTTGTATGAAGAGGGTCGCTATTTTGGTGTTGATATAATCCCCATTAAAAATAACTCTGAGACAGAGTCTGAAATTGAGAAAATAAGGAAAGAGTATGCAGATGGTGGTTATGCCGTTCAAATAAGAAAAATAAATAATATTGATGAAGCTGCTGATGAGCTATATAAAAGCTTTTTTGCATACCAATCCACGCTAAAAAGACTAAAATCTAAGTACAAGCTTTTTTCAAAGAATCAAACCAAATTAAACGGTGGTACGCCCTACAAATACATTAATTCACAATATCAAATTAATAATGAGAACCCCTCAACTGATATAATTACTGAAATAAGGAGATATCTCAGGTCATCATCACCTCAACTAATAATTATAGAAGCTGCCGCTGGATACGGTAAAACTTGTACTTCTTATGAAATATTAAATAGCCTAACTAATAATGGTGATTGTGCCAATCCAATAATGACAGAACTGTCAAGAAATCGAGGAGCTAATATTTTCAGATATATCCTATTGGATGAAATAGATCGTGAATATCCAAATTTAGATTCAAAACTCGTTAAGCATGAAATTCAAAGTGGCAGGATTCCTCTAATAATAGATGGCTTTGATGAATTGTTACACAAATCTGATTTAGTGTCTGACCAGGAGCATGAAGTATTCGGTGAAGTTGAACCCATGCTTGATACAATTGGTAAGATGCTAACGGGAAAAGCCAAACTAATACTAACAACAAGAAAAACGGCGATTTTTGGAGGATCTGAATTTAGGGATTGGTTTAAAAGATGGAAAAATGCCTTTCAAGTAAACCGATTTACAATTGAAATACCTAGGATCAAAGATTGGCTAGGAAAAGAAAGAGTAAATGAGGTTAAAGAAAAAAATATCCCGATAGATCAAATAGCAAACCCTGTATTATTAACCTATTTAAGAAATCTCACAAAAGACGATTTTAATAACCACTTACTAGAGCCTGACCTAATTGTCCAAAAATACTTTTTCTCATTAATGGAGAGAGAAAAAGCGCGCCAAGAGCTTTACATCGACCCATATGATCAATACCAGATTTTCAAAAACGTGGTAAAAATGCTTATTCAGTTTGACCTATCATCTGAAAAAAAACAATTTATGCGCGATGTTATAGAAGACGAAAATCGCAAAATCTTAGAAAAAGCACTAAAAGCTTATCCTGGTAGTCCATCAATCGATACCATAAGTGATAAATTGATAAACCATGCAATTCTGGACAGAAAAGGACGAGAAGAAAATCAAGTTGGTTTTATAAATGACTTTGTATTTGGAAATTTCATTGGGGAGATAATGTGCGAAACAAGCCCTCAAGAAATTGAAAATAATTTCTCTGCTTATATGGTAGAGCTAGGAGCTACTGCGTTCAGAGTTCAGAATAGTGCCAATAAGAAGCTGCTTTGGGATAAAGTAGAGTTGCTAAAGCATAAATTTCCTACAAATGTACTTTTCAACTTTGACGTCACACTGAGAGGAAAGTTGCTTCGGCCCATAAAAGGTACCACCGTAACTTCGATTCAAGCTTACCAAGTCTTCTTTGATGAAAGTTGCACAATAGACTCTACCGTATTTATTAGCTGCAAATTCAAGAAGTGTAAATTTCAAATCTCAGCATTTAAAGGCTCTACATTTATTCAATGTCATTTTGACTCGTGTGAAGTTATTGGAGGTGATTATCTAGATTATAAGACCGAGAACTCATCAATTTCCTGTACTGAAACCGATTGCAATATTTTCTATTATAATTCAAGACATTTCCTAGAAGAAGAATACACTGCTGATGAAATCTTTCAAAATGAAATCCTCAAAAAAATCTATGAACTAGAAAGTAAACATAGAACGCAAAAATTATTACACCTTATTAAAGAGTATGATAAGGCAAAACGAAAAACAGTTCAAAATGAGATTCAAAACCTAGCCAAGAATGGGTATTTAGTAGTTAATGGCATGGATGTTCATTTAAGTATGAATAAGCTTGAGGAAGTTAAAAAAAGAATTAAATAATGAATGCTGGATTAGACAGAATTGCAAGAGGTATTTCGTCTGAAATTGAATCAGAGCTGGAAAGAATTGGATTACTGTTTAGAATTTTTGATCGTGCGAAATCTGAGGAGTCATTAAAAAGAAAACTGGAGCGGAAAAAGTACCACCTAGATTCCAATGGAAAGTTGATGCAAGATCTAATTGGGATCAGAGTTGTTCTATACTTCAAAGATGATATCCCTCTTGTATACAAAGCTCTAAAATCAAAATTTGAATTTGTTGATGAAACAATTGATGAGGCTGAAGAAACAGTATTTGCTCCAAATAGGATTAATTTGATTTTTAGGCTTAAGAAAGACTATCAGGAAGAGGTTACAGATACGATAATTAGAGATTATCGATATATAGACACCACTTATGAAGTACAGATTCGAACAATGCTATCAGAAGGATGGCATGAAATTGAACACGACTTAAGATATAAATGCAGCGAGGATTGGGAAGATTTTCAAGAACTCTCTAGAACATTAAATGGATTATATGCAGCATTAGAGACCAACGATTGGTCAATATTGTCATTATTTGACAAACTGGCATATGAACACTACAAGGCAAAAAACCTTCCAGCTATGTTAAGGAACAAGTTTAGAGTAAGAGTTAGCAATGAACCAATTGAGCCCGCATTGATGAAGGTTATTAATAACTCTGATGATAACCTTATTAAACAAATACTTAGGGTAGATAGAAATGAATTTCTTAATCAAATCTTTGACGATGGAGTTAAATTTCCAATCACACTTTCTAATCTTGTCTACGTTATAAATGGCTACTATATAAAGGATCGTGCATTATTAAATATAACTCCATCTTACATCACTGATAAAAAGGCGATATTTAGATAGTATATATACCTACTTAACCCCATCTAAGTGTAGCTACACTTCCGCTGCTAGCGCGAGTTTGTCACTCGTGCTCATATTATGAAGAACTTCTAAAGATAGGTACGAGCTACAAGCTCGCACCAGCGAGAGGAATTGCTCCTTGCAAAGACCGCTGACTCTTTGGCAAAGGGCGCTGACTCACCGTCAATAAGTGCTGAATTGTTGGCAAAGGGTTCTGACTGAGTGACATTGACCGCTGACTCGCTGGCAAAGAGCACTGGCTGTATGACAAGGTCTGTTGGCTATTTGTCATTGATTTATGTGTGTTAAGACATCCCCTGCTCACCCCCGAAGCGTCGGACCGCTCGAAACGTCGGACCGCCTTCAAAGGGGGAATTGTTTGCCAGAAACGTCGAACCGCCCTCAAAAAGGGAATTGCTCCGATTCGAACACTGTATGAAGGTCGGAGTGTATTGGAAGAACCGCGGAGTGGGCTACACAAACCCCAGAGTGTATTGGAAGAACCCCGGGGTCACGTCCTGAAATAGGTTGACACAAAACAGTGTCAAAAATGAAAACAGAGTTAGCACAGAACGACATAGGAAAGTACAAGAGTTGTAAGTACCGAATAGCCTTCAAGTTAAAAGTGATAGATGATCTTATAGCCAATCAGGAGAGTGATACATTTATTTCTAGAAAGCACGGTATTCCATCGGGCAGCTTGTGGAGTATAAAGCGAGATTTATTGAATCGATTGGGATATTATCCTATCTTAGATCAAGTGACAAAGAAGCAGCAACAAGGAAAACTTACCTCCGAAGAAGAGGTTGAGGCACTTAAAAAGGCCTTAGACTTGGCTACCATGAAGGTCGCTGCATTGGAGACGCTCATTGATGTGGCAGAGGATCAGTTCAACATCGATATCCGAAAAAAGCCAGAATCCAAGCAGTCGAAATAATGCGGGCCTTACATCCTGACAGAGGCATGGCGTACCTGTGTCAATTGCTTGGATTTAGCCGACAGGCCTATTACAAAGGCCACCAACGCAGCACAGATAGAGCTGCCTTCTACACCATTGTGGCGGAATTAGTAACAGAAATCAGAGCACGCGTTGGTAATCAACGCCTGGGATCAAGAAAGCTACTTCCCCTGCTCAATGAACAATTGAGTAAACAAGGGATGAGTGTAGGCAGAGACCAATTGTTCGATATTATGGACAGCTATGGATTAAAAGTTCGTCGCAGGTACAGAAGAAAACCCCGTACCACCGACAGCACCCACGGCTTCCGTCGCTACCCAAATCTGGTCAAAAGCGTGGATATTAAGCACTCAGAACACGTTTGGGTCAGCGACATTACCTATGTGAAGGTCAAAGATCGCTTCATGTATCTCAATCTCATTACCGATGCACACTCCCGCAAGATCATGGGCTACAGGCTTCACGAAGACCTTTCGGTAGAAGGTTCGCTCAAAGCTTTACTGATGGCCATTGGCAACCGGGAGTATCCCCATCGCAAGCTCATCCATCATAGTGATCAGGGCGTGCAATACTGCTCGCATATGTATGTGAACCAGCTCAAAACCCAGGGTATAGCCATCAGTATGGCTTCTAAGGGTAGCCCGCATGAAAATGCACTGGCCGAGCGGATCAACGGGATCCTCAAACAGGAGTATGACTTGTGTAAGGCCATCGATAGTGAAGAAAAAGCCAGGCAGCTGGTTGAAGTAGCAGTAGCCTCCTACAACACCAGGCGTCCTCACCTCAGTCTGCAGGGCCAAACACCTGAGCAGGCACATGGAGCTGACAACTGGAGTCAGGACGAAGCAGAGGAGTTGTCAATCAAATCCAGTACTAAAAAAGTAAGTGTAAAGACTGATCAGGATTAATAAAATGACTGTCAATCAATTAAAGGATTACATAAACCCATGACAATAGAATGAAGGATTAACGAATAAGATGACAACCTAAAACAGGACCAGATCTTAGCCTGTCTACTTATCCCAGGATTACAGTAATGCTGGTAAAGTACAATTAGGATTATGGTTTATCATTGTAAACCACATTTAGAATTAATGTAAAACCTGTCAACTTATTTTAGGACGGGACACAACTTATTTTAGGACGGGACACGGAGAGCTCTGCAATAAGGTCGGAGTAGATTGGATAAACCTCGGAGTGCGATGGAATAAGCCCGGAATGCAATGGAACAATCTCGGGGAGGATTGGATAAAGCTGGGAATGCAATGGAATAAGCTCGGAGAGCGTTGCATAAAGGTCGGAACGGGCTGCACAAACCCCGGAGTGCTCTACATACCGGCCGGAGCATTTCTTATTCCTTCTATGCCCAATAGATGAATGGCTTTTTTGGGAGTAGAAACATCCCCCTCCTCCCCTGAACCCATCACACACCCCGAAACGTCGGACCGCCTTCAAAGGGGAAATAATTCTCTCCCGTCTTCCCCTTGCGAACGACGAAGGAGTGAGACTTGGGGATCTCACTCTTATGTACCGATTCAATGATGAGACTGCTTCGGTCGTGTCTCCCTCGCAGTGACGGGAATATTTGTGATGTGTCATTCTGAACTTGTTTCAGAATCTTCATCATATGGATACGGTAACAAATCTCGTAGACTCTGAAACAAGTTCAGAGTGACGTTCTAATTGAGAGTAGGATAACACACATTTTTTCCAAAAATCAGTAGCTTTATAGAGTAACACTAACCTTCATTATTATGACAGCTAAAAATCGAATACTCGCAACCCTGGTGGGGTTTGTGGTATTATTCCTATTGGGATGGCTTTTTTACGGAATCTTATTGATGGATTTCTATGCAGACAATACCGGATCTGCAACTAATCTGATGCGTGCAGAAGACGAAATGATCTGGTGGGCGCTTATTTTGGGCAACCTATTGCAGGCGTATTTTCTTGTTTACATCTTCAGCAAATGGGAGGACATAAACACGTTTGGGGCAGGATTTAAAGGCGGTGCGATTCTCGGACTAATCCTGGGATTAGGCTTCAACCTGACCATGTACGCAACTTCCAATATGATGAACCTTATCGGCACGCTGGTAGACCCAATTGTTTACATGGTCATGATGGGCATCACCGGAGGTGTGATAGGCATGATGCTGGGAAGAAAATAGTATTGACATCAAATGACTTTTAGCCCGGGTGTATTCATTCGGGCTTTTTTTATTCTGTCATGCCAGCCGTGAATGAAGATGTTACCGTCATCGCGATCCGACGAAGGAGGAGAAGTGATCTCATTCTTGTCGATCCAATTGTGAGACTGCTTCAGTCGTGCCTCCCCTGCCTTTGCCGGCGGGCAGGATCGCAGTGACGGTCATGTTTTTTAACCTGTCATCGCGCACTCGATCCGCAATGGAATTGGCGCGATCTTCCACTTTGGTTATGGAAGATGCCGTGTAGGAAGTCATGCTGAACTTGTTTCAGCATCTATATTCTGTAGACCGCAGACAATGATGTAGACCCTGAAACGAGTTCAGGGTGACGTTCTAGTGGTGTGGTTATTTCTTCCGCTTCACACCCCTCACCGCCTCTGCAGTCCAGGGGTCGTCGGGCCAGTGGTGCTTGGGGTAGCGACCTTTCAGGTCCTTGCGTACTTTCCTTGTCATCGCGCACTTGATCCGCAATGGAATTGGCGCGATCTTCCGTTTTAGTGGAAGATGCCGTGTAGGAAGTCATGCTGAACTTGTTTCAGCATCTATATTCTGTAGACCGCAGACAATGATGTAGACCCTGAAACGAGTTCAGGGTGACGTTCTAGTGGTATGGTTATTTCTTCCGCTTCACACCCCTCACCGCCTCTGCCGTCCACGGATCGTCGGGCCAGTGGTGCTTGGGGTAGCGCCCCTTCAGGTCTTTGCGTACCTCGAAGTACGTCTCATTCCAGAAGTTTTTCAAATCAGAGGTCACCTGCACAGGCTTGAAACCGGGAGAAAGCAGGTGGATCAGCATCGGTGTTTTGCCATCATTTACTGTTGGCGTCTCAGCCATCCCAAACAGCTCCTGAATGCGGGCGGCCAAGACAGGCGCCTCGCCATTGTTGCGGTACATGATCTTGATGTTAGAGCCACTGGGTACTTCCATTTTGGTGGGCGCCAAACGGTTCAGTTCCTGCTGCCGATCATAGTCCATCGCGTGGGTCAACACCTCCACCAGATTAATCTTCTTCAGCTCGTGCGGTTTCTTCACATCGTTCAAATAAGGCCCAAGCCATTCTTCATTGGTCAGCAACAGGGTGTCGGTGCTGTAGTCACTCCAGCCGTCGGATGGCCTCCATTTACGGAGGCAACCCACGCGATTTTGCAGTTGCTCAACATCCTCATTCCAATCCAACAATGTACGCCCTTCTTTCTTGATGGCATCCACAATCGCTTCCTTCAAGCGTGATGGATCAGGATCCGGAAGGGGTACGGATTTCAACACAATACTCCCGATGCGCAGATCTTTGCTAGCATTCAGCCCTCCGTCATCGGTATCCCACTCAATCACTTCCACTTCTTTCACTCGAGAAGCCAAATCTTTCGGATTGAGCGGGGCAGCCATGAAGATCTTACCCATGCCGTCTCGCGCATCCAGGTTAGCAATGGCCAACCACTGCTCGTGGGCCAGGTCGTCACGATGACCCGCCATGGCGATGCGTCCATTCGCGAGTTTGAATTGGGCATTGTTCCCCGGCCGGTTGTGGGCGATACGCTCGGGGAACGCATGCGTGATCAGCAAGCCTGTCTCATACGGGTCAAAGTGATCATTGTCAGCTTCTGCATCAAACAGCTGCCGATAGGATTGAGCAATCTTCTCGATGCGATCAAAGCGACCGCCTTTTCTGTTTTCCCTTCGGTGGGTGCGCAGCGCCTCTATCCGGTTGTTGATGTCAATGCCTGCTTCTTTTCCTAGTGGATCTCGTTCCTCCAGCAGGGCTGCCACATCGGCCGCCAGTGGCACCAGGTCTTCCTCTTCTGCCATCAGCATCATGTGTGCCAGGCGCGGGTGACAGGGCAAGCGATGTACCGCTTTGCCATGCTCGGTGATGCGTCCGTTTTCCAGCGCTTCCAATTCGTGAAGTGTTTGCACAGCCGCCTGCCACGCGCCTCTCGGTGGGGGCAACAGCCACGTTAAACTCATTGGGTCCATCACACCCCAGCTGGCCAGGTCCAGTGCTAGTCCGGAAAGGTCGGATTCTAATATCTCCGGTGTGCGGTGCTCCTGCAATCGTTCGTCCGTAGCTTTAGACCACATGCGATAGCACAGCCCCGGACTCAATCGTCCGGCACGCCCTGCCCGCTGGTCGGCAGAGTCTTTGGAGATCTGCACCGTTTCCAGTCGCGACAAGCCTGATTTTGGATCCCATTTCATCGTGCGTCCAAAGCCTGTGTCCACCACGATTTTGATGCCTTCAATGGTCAAACTGGTCTCAGCGATGTTGGTCGCCAGCACCACTTTGCGCCTCCCTTCCCGGTCGGGAAGAATGGCGGCTTTTTGTTTATTGTATGGCAGCTGTCCATAGAGTGGGTGGATGGCCCATCCTCGTAGTTTGGGTTTCAGGATGTCGGCACACTTGGTGATCTCGCCCTGCCCGGGCAGAAACACCAGGATGTCGCCTTCATGCGCCTTGGAGGCTTTGATGACCGTATTGGCCGTCATCTCGGGAATCATGAACTGGTCTTGATCACCGACATGGATGATGTCTACACGGTATTGGCGTCCTTCGCTCTCCACCACAGGGGCTTTCAACGACTGGATCAGTTGTGGCATATTCAAGGTCGCTGACATCACCAGTATCTTCAGGTCCGGTCGCAACACCTGCTGGGACTCCCGGCACAATGCCAATGCCACATCGGCGTGGATGCTGCGTTCATGGAACTCATCGAAGATGACCAGTCCGACTCCTTCGAGGGAATTGTCGCCATGCAGCATGCGAGTTAGGATTCCTTCAGTCACCACCTCGATCTTCGTATTGTCGCTGACTTTATTCTCAAACCGAATGCGGTAGCCGATGGTATTTCCTACTTGTTCACCCAACAGCTCAGACATCCTCATTGCGATGGATTTGGCTGCCAATCGGCGTGGCTCCAGCATGATGATTTTTTGATCCTTCAGCCAGGCTTCCTCGAGTAGTGCCAGTGGCAGTAGTGTACTTTTCCCTGCACCCGGAGGGGCATGCACGATAAGGGTGTTTTCTTCGGCAAGTTGCGTTTTGACATCTTCCAGGATGTCTACGATTGGCAGGTCGATGGAGGTCGGGTCGAACATGGTGGCGAAGTTAATGTGGATCACTTTTGTAAGCGTATAGACCCTGAACCAAGTTCAGGGTGACTTACAATTAAGAGCACAGACCAAAAAATACTCAGTCATGCTGAACTTGTTTCAGCATCTATATCAATCAGACCCAAACACAATAAGTTCTATTTCAAATTTCCCGTCTTTACAGATTCAATATCATCCTCATCAAACCAGTCTTCAGCTAAATCATTCAATTCTGGATTACTTTCTTTGATCAAATTCCATTTCCATTCCTTATGCCAGTTCTTCAATTGTTTTTCACGCTCAATTGCCTGTTCGATTGAAGAAAATGCTTCAAAGTGCATCAAGTATTTAAGGTGGTATTTGGCAGTATACTTTGAGCCTGTACCTGCTTTATGCTGCAAGACTCTAACTTCTATATCATTTGTCATTCCTACATACAGTAGTGTTCTCTTTGCATTCGAGAGGATATAAGTATAGCCTTTCTTCATAACGTAAAGATAGACTCTGAATTTAGAAGACCCTGAAACGAGTTCAGGGTGACTTACCGAATTAAGGTCCCTTTATCGAAGCGAATCCATCTGCTACTTAGACGTGATGGAAGCGAGCACGAAGTAAAGCGTACAGCGCGGATACCTGTGGATGTGGAATGAAGGACTTTCTCTCCAAAAAAATAATTGCTTCCGTTGATTTTGGAATAGGTGAAAATTCCGAAATACTGATTAAACTTTGCATAAATGATTCATCCGAAAACGGAAATTAAACACATCAGTGACGAGGTTGGTTACGGTGTGTTTGCCACGGAATTGATCCCTGAGGGTACCATCGTCTATGTAAAAGACAGCCTCGAGATCGTGGTAAGTCCCACTGACTATCTTTTGTATAGCGGTGAGATGCAAGAAGTCATCGAAAAGTATTCCTATATCGATGAAACCGGCAACCGAATTATCAGCTGGGATTTTGCGAAATATGTGAATCACTGCTGCAACTGCAACACCATCAGTACGGGCTATGGGTTTGAGTTAGCGATCCGGGATATTCAGCCGGGCGAACAGATCACCGATGAATACGGCATTTTTAACCTGGAAACGGAGATTCCCCTGATCTGCGGACAGAAGAATTGTCGGAAAAAAGTTGGCCCTACTGATTTTGAGGACTACTACGAAACGTGGGATATCAAAATCAAACAGTCCATTTCACACCTATTTGAGGTGGAGCAGCCGCTGATGCCACTGATCGATATGAAGACGAGGGGTGAGTTGGATCAATTTTTCCAGGATCCGGCAAAGTACAAATCAGTCTACGCACTGAAATACAAAAAGACATTAAAAAACCATCCGCCGCAATTGGCGAATGGCTTAGGTCATCAATCGATAAAATCTTAAACCTGGCTCAGGCCGCCATCAACGGCCAGCTCTATTCCATTCACGAATGAAGCATCAGAAGATGCCAGGAACAATACCGATTGTGCGAGTTCTTCCGAGGAGCCAAATCGTCCGAGTGGGACTTGCTGAGCAAATCCGGCACCCATCTGCTCAACTTCTGCTTGTGCCATGCCCATCTTGCCATAAATAGGTGTTTCCACCGGACCAGGAGCAATACTCACAGTTCTGATTTTACGTGTGCGCAATTCGCTCGCCAGAATTCTTGTTAGGGTACGAAGGGCCGCTTTGGTAGATGAATACACGCCCGATCCATCAAATCCTTTGTGATGTACCACGGAAGTATTACTGATAATTACTGCGCCATCGTTCAGGTGCGGGATTGCCTCCTTTATCAGGAAGAATGGCCCCTTTACGTTGATATCAAATTGTGAGTCGAAGTGTTCTTCGGTTATATCAGTCATCGGCATGAAGTACGCTACGCCGGCATTAGCAAACAGGATATCAATTTTTCCAAACTCATCGACTACCTGCTGAACGACTTCTTTTGATTTTGCTACATCGGCTGCATCTGCCAGAATGGTTTTCACCCCTCCTCCGATTTCACCGGCTGCCTGACTGAGTGCTTCTTCTCTTCGCCCGGTTATTACCACTTTGGCTCCTTCCTTCACGAAGAGCTTAGCAGTAGCCAATCCGATTCCACTGTTTCCACCTGTAATCAGGGCTACTTTTCCATCTAATTTTCCCATTGTTGTTTTTAATTTAGGTTTTATTTGAAATGATCAGTCCAAATAACGGATATATTGAAACGAACGTTTCAAAAAAGATGAAAAAAATTATAAGACGCTTAATACTTGGTCTGTAACAGCATCTAAGTTGGGTTCGATCAAGGAAGTGACTCGTAAACCCTGAAGGCTAGAAAATAAATAAAGGGCAAGTGTTTTCGGATCTTTCCGTTGGGAAATCTCGCCCAGTTCCTGGGCCCCCTGTATCAGCGCAGCGAATACTTCCACTACCCGATCCTTGTTATCAACCAGGAAGTCTTTGATCTTCGGATCATGACTCATCTCTGAAGCACAGCTGGTGAGCATACAGCCTTTTTGATTGCCGGAGCGAATATCTTCGCTGATTCCTCTGAATAGAGAAACAATCGCCTCCTTCGGTGATTTGGCTTCCGAAATGGTGGATTTCAACATCTTATTCTGTCGTTGCTGGTAGTGCTTGATAGACTCTTCAAACAACGAAAACTTATCGCCAAAGGAATTATAAAAACTCGATCGATTCAAACCGGTTACATCGACCAGGTCTTGCATAGATGTGCCGTTGTAGCCTTTCTTCCAGAAAAGCTCCATGACATCTTCTACGACTTGCTCTCTATCGAATAATACGGATTTAGGCATATATTGAAACAAACGTTTCAGAACAAAGATAGTTTGATTTTATCTTCCTTAAGGAACGGGAAAGTATATTCAATGCTAAAAAATCAAACCACATTTAGGGGAATTAATCTTTTTTATTTACTACCCTGTAACAAATCCTAATCAAATCATGAAACTTCACTATTGTAAGATCTTCTTCGGATTTCTATTTTTATTCGCTTCAATCAGTTGCTTAGCACAAAAAGCGAGTGAAACCACAACCGATACAGTCGCTTATAAGATTACCACTAAAGATGGTAACCAATATATTGGTACCATTGAGAAACAGAATTCAGACAGCATAGTATTCAAAACGCAGAATCTTGGAGTTATCACGATTGCCACTAATCAGGTTAAGTCAATTACCGAAATTAATCCCAATCAAAGTGGGGTTAATGGATGGCCCTATCAATTTCAAACAGCCAACTACCTAACACTTAACAGTGCCTATGGACTAGAGAAAGGAGAAGGCTACTATCAAAATATTTGGATTCTCTTCAACAATGCCTCTTATGGTATCTCTGATAACTTGTCTATTGGTATCGGAGCGCTTGGAACTTTTCTTTTTACAGATTTTGCACCGGTATGGGCAACTGCACGAATCTCTGCTCCTGTGGTTGAAAACAAGCTTAATGTTGGTGGCGGTGCTATTGTGGGAACTGCGGAGGGAGAGACTTTTGGTTTTTTGTACGGAGTAGCCACCATAGGACCAAGAGATAGAAACATTTCTGTCGGAGTAGGCAGTGGATTCGTTAATGACGAATTTTCAGACGTGTACCTCAATATAGATGGAGCCTTTAGAGTAAGTGAAAAGCTTTATCTCATTATGGAAAACTACCTGATTGAAAACGAAGTGCTTACTTTCATTGGGGCTCGCTCCATCTTAGGTCGTAGTAGTCTGGAATACGGGATCATGCGATCGGGAGAAATGGATTTTATAGGTGTTCCAATTCTAGGTATCACAATCCCTCTTCATAAATAAGAAAGTTCACCATTACTCCACCTTTATCGCATCTACAGGGTTGGATGAAGCAGCTTTCCAACTGGAGTAACTCACCGTGATTGTGGCGATTAAGAACGTGACCACAATGGTAAGCGCATATACCCAGATAGGCTGTTCAATACGATAGGCATAATCCTTGAGCCACCCACTCATGAGGAAAAAAGCCACCGGAGCGGCCAATAAAAATGATAACCCAACAATCTTAATCAGATTGCGATTGATCATAAGTATAATTTCCAAGGTGCTTGCACCCAATACTTTTCTCAGGCCTATCTCTTTGAATTTTCTTTCCATTGTAAACAAAATAAACCCAAATAAACCTAAAGCGCCCAACACCATCGAAACGATGCTGAAACCAGAAAATAACTTCATCTCATTTGCCTCCTTTTCGTAAATATCCCTGGCTTGCTGATCCAAAAAGCTATAGAAGAATGGTACACTTTCTCCAAATACTTCGTACCATGACTTTTCCAGGTATTCAATGTTTTCCTGAAAATTATTTGAGGCCATTCTTACGGAAATATAATCCAGCCGATCCCAGTTGACATACATTACAAAAGGCTGTATTTCATGGTGAAGCGATCTGAAGTGAAAATCTTTTACCACCCCAATAATTTTTCCTGAAACCTCCAATCCCACATCCGAAATCGACCGATTAATTGCCTCATTTGGCTCAATTCCCAGATCACGCACTGCACTTTCATTGAGTATAAACGCCGAAGAATCTGTTGAGATAGTTGGGTCAAAATCTCTTCCTGCAATTATTTCTAAATCGAACGTGGATATATAGC
This sequence comes from Ekhidna sp., assembly GCF_965221965.1. Classification (GTDB taxonomy): domain Bacteria; phylum Bacteroidota; class Bacteroidia; order Cytophagales; family Cyclobacteriaceae; genus Ekhidna. The sequence continues at coordinate 414,500 of NZ_OZ244926.1, read as the reverse complement.
CCTGCTCAACCGTATAGCGCTCCCATACTCTTTCTTCTTCAACTTCTTCAATTTCAAAGTTGGAGATATACGTATAATCAGAAAGCATTTCATGCGATGCAGCGGTTACCCCGCTGATTCCGGCCGAGGCTGTCGCCACGCTCCTAAACGCATTGATTTTCGGGATGACTGCATTGTCGTTATGAATAGGCATATTCACAATGACAGAGTCATCAAATCCCAGCTCTTTATTATGCAGAAAATTTAACTGAAGGTAAACGATGAACGTACAGATAACCAGACCGGTGGTGATTGAAAACTGTGTGATTACCAGCGCATTTCTTACAGACTTTCCTCCATCTGAAGCATTAAATTTCTTCATCAGACTCAGTGAATTTATCCGAGAGATGTATAGAGCTGGATAGGCCCCTGAAACAAGCGCTACTATAGCCAGTATCATTAAAAATGGCGCCAAAAAACCAATTTGGATCACGTCCGCCAGGGTGTAGATATGCTGGGTAAGTCCACCCAACCAAGGCAGCATAAAATATATGAGACAAATGGATAAGCATCCTGAAAGAATCACGAAGACAACTGTCTCAAAAAAGGTCTGCTGAATGATGTGCCTTCTGTGGCCACCCAAAACCTTTCTCACACCAACTTCCTTGGCTCGCTGACCCGCTTGCGCCGTAACCATATTAATGAAATTGAAGCATCCGAGGAAAAGGATGATCACACCTATGCCACCAAACAAGATCAACGATTGCGTGTCATTGTGAGCGCTCCACTCACCTATATCCTTTGGCTCGCCCAAATGAATGGATGTTAATGGCTGCAGGTCTGGAATAAGGGCATTGGTCTGATCTGATTCAAAGTTTTCATTGATTGCATGCTGAGCAGCTTCTTCCACCTGTGCTACCCTTCCATCATCAATGAGCAGATACGCACTCACAAACATATTTCGCCAACTGTCTAATTGATTTCTTCCTCCCCACATGGTTCGCTGACAGGTCTCCAGATTGGAAATGAGGTCCAGCTGAAAGCTTGTGTTCGTTGGAAAGTCCTTGTATACCCCCACAACTTCAATTTTATTCACTTCATCCCAACTAAAAATCAGCACTTTCCCGATTGGATCAGCGGTCCCAAAGTATTTACGTGCGATCGTTTCACTAATGACTACCGTATTTGGGCGATCCAGAATATTCTTCCGGTTTCCATGCACAAACTCCAGATCAAACAGCTCGAAAAATGTGGGGTCAGCCCATCCAAACCGTGGTTCATTGAAAGATTTTTGAGAGTGCTCTACGGTAACAGGAATAGCTCGGCGATATTTAAAAATACGCGTACCTGACTTCACAGCATCAAGGCTCTCAATCAAATGAGGTGTCATGGCAAGCGGTGCAAACGCATAGGTTCGATCTGATCGATTGCTGGTGTGATTGACCCTATAAATCTGATCCGACCTAGTAAATACCTGATCGAAATTCAATTCCTTATGTATGTAGAGATAGATCAACGAAGCACAACTGATACCCAATACCAGGCTTGCCAATGAGATCATGGTGTATACTTTCGTTTTCTTCATCGTACGAAAAAGAACTCGTGTGTATTGCCTTATCATACTCCTCTGCTTGTACAATGATCGATCTTGATATTTATTCATAATTCCAATGTTTCTCCTATTAAATGATTGAAATACCTCTTTCCAGAGCTTTCGTTTGGCTTTTTTAGGGTTCATACCGGCTCTTTGCTTGTAAGCCTCTATTAAGTCACCCTCTACCTCGTCTATTACCTCTGATTTGCAAAACCATCTTAGGAAAGAAAGAGGGGATTTGGGAATGTCTTGATCACCCATATCATGAACTCATTTTTGGGATTAAAGACCACAATGCTTCCCGCTGACTCCTCAGGTCTAAGACTAATTGATATCCGGAGTTAGTAATCTGATAAATCCTCTTCTTTCTTCCACCTCGTTCTGAAGTAGGCGCTGACTCATATGATCGCACCAACCCTTTATCTTCCAATCGTTTTAAAACCGTATGAATAGCCGGAATGGAAATCTCATGTCCCGTTCTATTCGCGTACTCATTGGCGATGGATACCGCATAAGCATCTTCTTGCATTGCCGCGGCAAGTAAAATCACCATCTCTTCTAAAGCCCCTAGTTTATACATTTATTTAATTAACTTTTGTATAAGACGAATATATGAAAAAAGGGTTACAGAAGTTTTCCACATCCTATTTATTTCAAGTTTCTCTCTCCTATTTTTGACGACTATTTGAACGACTTTTATGAGACACGAAGAACGAATTGCAGGGGAACTCAATCTATCGCCCAGACAAGTAACAGCAACCATTAATTTATTAGATGAAGGAGCGACTGTTCCTTTTATCTCACGGTATCGAAAAGAGGTGACTGGCAGCCTAGATGACCTGCAGGTGGCCGGCATCCGTGATCGTATTCAGCAGCTTCGTGACCTGGATGCGCGAAGAGAAGCCATCCTCAAATCCATCAAAGAGCAGGAAAAGCTGACTCCTGAACTGGAAAAGAAAATCAATGAGGCCGAAACGATGGCCAAGCTGGAAGACCTGTACCTTCCATACAAGCCTAAGCGAAAAACACGTGCAAGTGTCGCCAAAGAGAAAGGGTTGGAGCCATTGGCTACCAAAATCCTTGAGCAAAGCAACTTCGATCCATTTGTTGAGGCAAGTCAGTTTGTAGACGCGGAAAAGGGTGTGGAGTCCGAGGAAGATGCACTGCAAGGAGCACGTGACATCATCGCTGAGACCATCAACGAACATGCGGAAACGCGTCAGCAGATTCGTGAGCTATTTATGAAGAAAGGCATCATCGCCTCGAAGGTGCTGAAAAGCAAGGAGAAAGATCCCGAGGCACAGAAATACAAGGATTACTTTGAGTGGGACGAACCAATCGCAAAGATTCCTTCTCATAGACTTCTGGCCATTCGTCGGGGTGAGAAAGAGGGCTTCCTTTCCATGAACATTGCCCCGGAAGAAACGGAAGCACACGCCATCATTGAAAAAGAATTTCTGAAAGCCAATAACGAAGCTTCCGAACAGGTTGAGCTGGCAATCAAAGATTGCTACAAGCGATTGATGAGTGTGAGCATCGAAACGGAGGTACGCATGGAGAGCAAGAAAAAAGCAGATGAAGAAGCGATCTCTGTGTTTGCTGAAAATCTGAAACAACTGCTCATGGCGGCTCCCCTTGGACAAAAAGCCGTGATGGCGATTGACCCTGGATTCCGAACGGGTTGCAAGGTGGTGTGCCTGGACAAGCAGGGCAAGCTTCTGGAATTCACAGCGATCTACCCTAATGCACCTCAAAACGATACAACAAGAGCAGGTGAAACGGTGAAGCACCTGGTAGAAAAGCATCAAATTGAAGCCATTGCCATTGGAAATGGTACAGCCAGCAGGGAAACCGAAGGATTTGTGAAAAAGCTGGGGCTACCATCTTCGGTCATTGTAGCCATGGTAAATGAAAGTGGCGCCTCTATTTATTCTGCTTCTGAAGCTGCACGTGATGAATTCCCGAACGAAGATGTGACCGTAAGAGGTTCCGTATCCATTGGTCGACGTATGATGGATCCATTGGCTGAGCTCGTGAAGATCGATGCAAAATCCATTGGTGTAGGTCAGTACCAGCACGATGTGGATCAGACTGCATTGAAAAAGTCGCTGGACGATGTGGTGATGGCCTGTGTGAATAATGTAGGTGTGGAATTAAATACCGCAAGTAAACAGCTCCTGACTTACGTATCCGGATTGGGAGCGAGTATTGCTGAAAACATTGTGAAGTACCGGAACGAAAACGGACCATTCAAATCACGGGAGGCATTGAAAAAAGTCCCTAGATTGGGAGGGAAAGCATTTGAGCAGGCCGCCGGTTTCCTGCGCATCGAAGGAGCGGAAAACCCGTTGGATAAAAGTGCGGTGCACCCTGAGCGGTACAAGACCGTAGAGCAAATGGCTAAAGATGCGCAGGCTACTGTCAGAGACCTAATGACCAGTGCAGAGCTACGAAAGAAAGTAAACCTCAAAAATTACGTCTCTGATGAGGTGGGACTACCTACCCTTAAGGACATCATGGATGAACTGGACAAACCCGGCCGTGATCCGAGGGATCAGTTTGAGGCGGTGCAATTCCAGGAAGGCGTGAATGAAATCACCGACCTGAAGGCAGGCATGAAGCTACCCGGCGTGGTGACCAATATCACCAAGTTTGGCGCATTTGTGGATATCGGCGTACATCAGGATGGGTTGGTGCACATCAGCCACCTGTCGAACTCGTTTGTTTCCGATCCTACGCAAGTAGTGAAGTTGGGACAAAAAGTGCAGGTGACCGTGCTAGAAGTAGATGTACCCAGAAAACGTATTTCCCTTTCTATGAAAGGAGATGCACCTCAGGTAAAACGCTCGGAGAAACGTACGCAACAAAGCAAACTCCAAAACCAAAAACCTCGAGAAGAGAAAGTGCCGGATGGCGATCTGCAGGCTAAGCTTGCGATGCTGAAAGGAAAGTGGGGAAATTAATTTCCCCCTTTTACCATTTCCGTCTTCGCCAAAGAAATCGGAATATTTCCAATGCTATTCAGTATATCAAAGAAGTCTTTCAACTTGAACGACTCGCCTGCCTTTTCCTTTTTCAGCGCATAGGCCATCATGGCATCCTCTAGCAAATACTTTCCTGTGATATAACTGGTACCATACCCCGGCTGCCGTAAATACAAATGTTGTTCGAAGATGAGTAACTCTTTTTCCGTTTTCATCCAGGCTCGTGGGGTGTATTCCGAATGGATTTTGCCAGCCTCTTCCATGGTCATTTCATTGGCGTGTGCATATAGGGAACCTAGTCCCCTTGCGGCTCGCTGGGCAATCATGATGTACACAATCTCACGCACCCGTGGGTCATCATCGTATAATCCGGCATCCATAAACATTTCTTCCACTGCAGTGGCTGTTCCCTCATTTCTACTGTCGAAGATATTGTACAACAATGGGCCTTTTCGAATGGGACTCTCATTTGGTTCGGTATCCATACGTGCCAATTCAAACCAATGATAGAAATGCGAAAAAAGCGGTCTGGGATCATGATGAGCTGTGATCCAGAAAAAGTTTCTTGTCTCCTCCGGCACAAAACCACCCAGATGTTCCCTCAGGGCGGGATCAAAATAGTCTTTAACCGTCACAATGGAATCCTGGTCCAAAAATTCAATCAGGCTTTTGGCCGCCCGATCAGCCAGTTCATCATAGGCTTCTTCAGAATTTACTGGTTCCAGCTGTGCGAGCTTACGGTTTCGGTGTTCTTCCAGTTTCAATGCCGACCAGGCTCTGGCCAACTCCCGTTTGAGAATCATCACCTCATCCTCCCATGTCAATGGGACGAGGTGAACATTTTGCAGGTACCAGGTGTAATTTTCTTTTCCGATTCCGGATGGTCCGGTTTTATAAGCAACCTGGTCTTTTAGCCAGTCGATAAAATCATCCGTTGAAGCAATCGCCTCATCTATTACGCCGACCAACTCATCATCTCCGCTTATGTCCGGCCATTCCTTGATCATTTTCAGGTTTTCAGACTGGAACTCAATGGTACGTATTCCGGCTATCCAAAGGTCTCTTGCATCTCCAGTTAGATTGACTTGTGCTTGTTCGTTCAGTGCTGGAATCACTGACAAATCTTCAAGTAATTGATCTCTCGCTGGCACATCCAATGGAAATTCATATTGCCAAATCTCAGTAGTACCATGATGTGTAGGACCTTCGTGCGCAGGCACATCACTTCGATACATCCAGAGTGATTTATAAAAAGCAGGATCTCGTTCCCATGGTTTTAGAATACGATAATTAAAGTCATACCCATTCATTTCAGCCCAAACAATTTTCCAGTCTATCTTTTCAGCTACCTCCCAACCTGACGTATCCATCACAAGCAGTTTATTTTGAAGGCGTTGAAACTCCGGATGTCTTTCATCAAACGTTTCTTTACGGTAATCAGGAGCGCCATTGAAAAGTGGCGGGTTTTCAAAATTACGCCATTCCACAAATAAATCAATGAGGTCATCATATGAAGCTTCTTGTTGTCGGATGCTCTTCTGCTCAGCAGACTCACCTGAATTACTAGACGTGCATGCAAATGCTAGAAGTGCTAAAAGGATTAAATGGCTTACTTTTTTCATATTATGCTAATTCTGAAATCACATTGAGTGCTTTATCAATTTCTTCTTTTGAGTTGTAAATGTGTACTGAGTGACGAAGCAAATCTTCTCCTACTGATCGGGGTTGTAACCGTTCTTTCTCCCACATGGTTTTTTGAAGTTCCGGCCCACTAAGGCCATTTACTGCATATGTGGTAATACCCGCTGACATATCAGGATGAATGGAAGAATGGATTTTTACATGATCCATTTCTTTTATTCCCGCTCGTAGGTAGTCGCCGAGTTCCTTGATCCGACCAATCCACCGATCCTCTCCTATGGTATTGTAGAAATCAACTGCCGCATCATATCCCTCTAATAACCCGGGATTACCTGTACCATTTTGCATCAATCGAAAACCATGATCCTCTTTATTTTCCCAGTTGTAACTGGGGATGGTTGCCCAGATATTTTCCACCACATCAGGATTGATGTAAAGCAGTCCGCTCCCCGCAGGTGCCAATAGCCATTTATGTAAACTGGAATAATAGGCATCACAGCCGATTTCTTTAACATCCACCTTGACATGCCCGATACACTGTGCGCCATCCAGAATCGTGAAAATTCCTCGCTTACGTGCTTCGGCACAAATTTCTTTTACGGGCATCACTACTCCATAGGCAGAAATGATGTGAGGAACAGCAATCACCCGTGTTTTATTAGTCACTTCTTTGAAAATAGCGTCAACAACTTCCTGCGGATCGTTAGCCGGAGTTGGCATGGTGGCTTGTTTGTAAACGCACCCTTTTCGCTTCGCCAAAAGCTGCCACGCAGCAAATCCACCTCCGTGTTCCTGATTGGTATTCAAAAGTTCATCACCTTTTTTCAAATCCAGTCCCATCCCCACATAGTTCATTCCGAATGTGGCATTTTGTGTCAATGAAATGGACCGATAATCTGCATTAATGATGGCTCCCAGCTTTTTTCTAAGTTCCTTGCATGGAAAGTATCCGCTTAGCAGTTCTGGACCGGACCCATTCTTATAATCTACTTCTGCCGCATGTTTAGCATAATGCGTCATATGGTTCATCATCCGGGAAAGGGTGTAATTGGGCGTGGGGCCCATGGTTCCATTATTGAAATACGTTTGACCCTCTTTAAGAGCAAACTGTTTTCGGACCATTTGCCAATAATTTTCCATTCCGGGTTGTGCCAGCTTTAGTTCCTGAATCGAACGGGGAACATCATTGAAGGAAAAAAGCGGCAGTGAAAGTGCTCCCAGCGCACTTTTTTGAAGAAACTCTCGTCGGTTGGCCATGATTAAGATGCTGTTGGATGCATCTTAAAGTTAACGAATGTTATTTCACTTATAGGACTCCCACCACCGATCCAAATCAGAGCTATCCGATAACGAAACCATTTGGCCTACTTCAGGAGTGAAAAGCCTGATTCCCTCCTCTTGCGCTTTTTGAGATAGTCGATTCACCGATTCCTTCCAGGGGTGTAAACTCAGGTCAAACTTCCCCCAATGGATCGGCATCAGAAGTTTCCCATTGACATCCAAATGTGCCTGGGCAGTTTCTTCCGGAAACATATGAATCTCACTCCATCCTTCATTATATGCTCCACATTCCATAAAGGTCAGATCAAAAGGACCATATTTTTCGCCGATTTCTTTGAAGCCAGGAAAGTAGCCACTGTCACCACTAAAATATAGTCGCTTATTCTGCCCTATGATCACCCATGACCCCCATAAGGTGCTAAACCGGTCACCAAAGCCGCGACCCGAGAAATGTCGGGTGGGTGTGAATGCAAGCTTAAGCCCCTTAAATTCAATTTCATCCCACCAATTCAGCTCTGTAATGTTCTCAGCAGGCACACCCCATTCCTCAAAGTGAGCTCCAACTCCTAAAGGCAAGTAAAAGCGATTCACTTTTTCTTTCAAAACTTTGATCGTAGGATAGTCGAGGTGATCGTAGTGATCATGAGAAAGAATCACAACATCAATTTGGGGCAATTCATCAACAGAAATATGATCGGTATAGTCAAACCGCTCAGGCCCCATGAAAGTAAACATAGAGGCACGTTTACCTTTGATTACCGGATCCGCAAGAATAGTGATACCATTAATTCTCATCAAAATAGTGGAATGTCCAAACCACGTAAAGGCAATACTGTCATCCGGAATTTGGTCAAATGCTAGGGCATCAAAGGGTTTGACCAGAATAGGTTTCTGTGGATTCTTAAAGGTTTTGTCTGAAAAGAGATAATGTCCCAATGACTTTCGGATGGTTGCCCAGGTCATTTCTATCTTGGTTTCCACCGTATTCTCAAATTTTCCGTCCGTATAATTAGGAGCTTGCTTCATACGCTCAAGGCGCTCACCTGATGGCTTGCCACCTATCTGTGGCGCTGTTCGGAAGAAGATAATCACTGCCAGTACGACCAGCAAGATGATAGAGATAAGTACCAACATGATTCGCTTAAATATTTTCATAATGCCTTGCAATGTAAAAGAATATTTCTACATTTGTAAGTGATTACTCACTTTTATGACGGAAAAACAAGAGAAAATATTGAATGCTGCGCTTAAGCTTTTTGCAGAAGAAGGGTTCAGAAGTACTTCTACCAGTAAAGTGGCCAAAGCAGCTGGTGTATCGGAGGGATTGATTTTTCGTCATTTCACCAATAAAGAGGGGTTATTACAAGCCATTATTCAAATGGGTGAGGAGCGGGCAAAAGAATTATTCTCAGATATTGTACTTGAACCAGACGCAAAAGAACTGCTCCGAAAGTACATTGAATTGCCCTTAAAAGTGAAGAATGACAAAGAAGCACTGGAATTCTGGAAGCTGCAGTTCAAGATTAAATGGGAACTGGAGCTCTATGGTGAACATAAAATGATTGTGATAGAGGAAGCGTTGATTCGCGCCTTTGATCAACTCCGATATAATGAGCCTGAGAAAGAAGCCAACCTACTTTTAACGCTCATGGATGGGTTGGCTACTCGCGGAATTCTCCAGGAAACTTACGAACTTGATGAGGCCACCAAATTTATAAAACAGAAGTACAAAGTATAATTTTTTATTAAAAAATTGAGTGATTACTCACTAACTAAATAGAACATTATGAACAATAAAGTCGCATTAATTACCGGAGCATCTTCCGGGATTGGTAAAGAAATGGCACATATCCATGCTGAAAAGGGCGGGGATGTCATCATTGTTGCCAGAAGTGAAGACAAACTAAATGAGCTAAAGAAAGAATTGGAAAGCAAGCACAGCATACATGTTCATGTGATTGCTAAAGACCTGACACAATCGGGAGCCGCCAAAGAAGTCTATGAAGAAATCAAGACCAAAGGCTTAGAAGTAGATTACCTTGTCAACAACGCTGGGTTTGGAGGTGTAGGCAAATTCCATGAACGAAACATTGAAGATGATTTGAATATGATTAATCTCAATGTGTCAGCCCTTACAGCACTGACACATCACTTTTTACAAGACTTTGTGAAACGAAATGAAGGCAAGATTTTGAATGTTTCTTCTACTGCGAGCTTACTTCCCGGACCGCTTCAGGCCGTTTATTATGCAACAAAAGCATTCGTTACTTCTTTCAGCAACGCCCTTGTCGAGGAGCTGAAAGACACACATATTACGGTTACAAACCTGATGCCCGGGGCAACCGAAACTGATTTCGGAAAAGTATCCGGTATGGATAAGACAGATCTATTCACCGATTTAACCAGTGCCAGAAAGGTGGCGGAAGATGGATATAATGCCATGCTGAAAGGGAAAATGGATAAAATTTCGGGCTTGAAATTTGGTCAGAGATTTATGATGGCCTTTCTTCCCGTCACTCCGAAGAAGATTGTTTTGAGTCAAATTAGAAAAATGCAGGAGTTGAAATCATGAACGTAATCATTACAGGAGCAACAGGGATGGTTGGCAAAGGCGTGCTGCTAGAATGCCTGGACCACCCGGAAGTAGAAAAAGTATTGAGCATTGGCCGCTCTGAGGTTGAGCTTAATCACCCTAAATTAGTTCAGCTAATCCACAAAGATTTTTCTGATTTCTCATCGGTAAGGGATCAATTGAAAGGATATGATGCGGCTTACCTCTGCATGGGAGTAAGTGCTGCTGGCATGAGTGAAGAAAAATACCATCACCTGACTTACGATTTGACTCTAGCCTTGGCTAAACCACTTCATGAAATGAATCCTAATATGACCTGCACGTATGTTTCAGGTCTAGGCACTGACTCCACGGAGAAAGGGCGAACCATGTGGGCACGAGTGAAAGGGAAGACTGAAAATGCACTATTGAACCTGGGTTTCAGGCAAGCGTTTATGTTTCGTCCGGGAGGTATCATTCCAAAACGGGGAATTAAGCCAAGCAGCAAACTTTACCGGAGAGCACTCTTCTGGCTTGGATGGCTTTTACCGATCATTAAAGCAATAGCTCCCAACTCGATTGTAAACACTTCTCAAGTAGGTTTGGCTATGATAAATGTGACAAAAAATGGATACGATACAACAATTATTCATCCAAGGGATATCTTAAAAATCGCTGGCTAGCTTATCTTCAAAGCATGAAAGACCTGGCTATCCTTCAACACATTGAGCGCTTTGTCTCTTTGAATGAGGAAGAGAAAAATGCTTTTTCAGCGATTGTTGAAGAACATATTATAAAAAGAAAATCCTTTATTGTCCAACCCGGATTTGTTTGCAAACATCAAACCCACATTGTTCGCGGGGCTCTTCGCTCTTATTTCATCACTCCGGATGGTAGTGAGCATACCATTGCCATTGCGATTGATGACTGGTGGATAAGTGATTTTTACAGCTATACCAGTCAGACGCCCGCATCTCTGTATGTAGAAGCACTGGAGGATAGTGTTGTCCAGCAAATCAGCTATGACAATGTCGAGCGCATATGTAATGATCACCCTCGCTTTGAGCGGTTTTTTCGGCTGGTTGCGCAAAAGGCATTTGCCTACTCACAACGACGCGCCCTTTCTAATATCGGCAAGACCGCTGAGGAACGATACCTGGAATATGCTGAGATGTACCCGCAAATCATTCAGCGAATACCTCAATATATCATTGCCTCATACCTAGGCATGTCTCCGGAATTTTTAAGCAAGATTCGCAAAAAATTAGCTTCTTCATCTTGAACTAGTTCAAGAGACTTTCCTGTTTTAGTTCATTTTTTACCGGTAGCCTCAGATCCAATTTTGCTCTCAACAAAATCAAAAAATCTATGGATACACGTAAAATTTTGTTTCTGGGATCCAAGGTGCTCTTAGGAACGCTCATGATTATTTTTGGACTGAATAAGTTTTTTGGATTCATTCCTGTAGAACCGCCAGCAGACCCAACAGCTCAGACTTTTCTTGGGACCATGTTCTCAAGCTACCTGTACCAGGTTGTGGCGCTGGCTGAAATCATCGGGGGAATTCTTCTTTTCATTCCTCGCACTTCCTTTATTGGGGCGCTGATATTGCTTCCGGTGATTTTCAACATTGTAGCTTTTCATTTCGCACATGATTTACCGGGTAATGGCATCTGGCTGGCACCAACATTTTTGTTTGTGCTCGTGTTAATCTCTTTCAAAGAACGATTCAAATCCTTTGCAATATGAAAATCGCATTTATTGGATTAGGAATAATGGGTAGCAGAATGGCTGCCCATCTATTAAAATCAGGCAATGAACTGACGGTTTATAACCGATCCGAAGCGCCACGAAAAAAGTTGGCAAAACAAGGAGCCATTGAAGCTCATTCACTTGAAGAGGCATTAACCGATGTTGATGTCGTTTTCAGCATGCTTTCCAAACCGGAGGTGGTTGAGGAAGTAATACTAAATAAAGGCTTGCATGCAATGAAAAAAAATGCGCTGTGGGTTGACTGCTCCACTGTAAATCCCTCATTCACAAGAAAAGCAGCTCAGGTAGCAGAGAATGAGGGCATTCACTATCTGGAGGCCCCTGTTGCAGGTACCAAACCACAAGCCGAAAGCGGTGAGTTAGTCTTTTTTGTTGGTGGGGAGCAAAGCATCAAAGAAAAAGTGGATCCGCTCTTCAACCTAATGGGGAGTAAGGTGCTTCATCTCGGAAAGGTAGGTAAAGGTGCTTCTTTCAAAATGGTAGTAAATATGATGCTGGGAACGAGTATGGTCGCGTTTGCCGAATCTTTGAAATTCGGGGAGTCTATGGGAATCGACCGTGATTTTTTATTAGATACGATTCCCAACCTTCCAGTTTCAGCCCCATTTACCAAGATGAAAGCCTCACTAATAAAAGAAGGGGACTATGAGGCACAATTTCCACTAGAGCTGCTTTACAAGGACCTTCATCTGGCAGCACAATCTGCATATGAAAATGAACAGCCCATCCCCTATTCAAATACAGCCAAGGAGTTATATGCACTTGCAATGAAAGAAGGAATGGGAAGGGAAGACATGGCAGCCATTTATAAACTCTTTGGAAAGTGATTTAAACTCTAGGATGGGTCATTATTGACTCATCTTAGAAACTTTTCCATCATTTTATCAAATTGCTTATTGATCAGTTTTGGAAACCACTTTTTGAAAAAATAAGCACGTCTTGCTTCCTTCGGATGCACAATATGAAATTTCCCCTTGATCGATTGCATCAACACCACATTTGCCATCTCCTCTGCATTGGTGGTTGAATACTTCATCTGCTTTTCAGCAAAATTCATGAACTGTTGAGACCCGCTAGCCTGGCTCATGATGTTGGTTTTGAAAAAGGTGGGCGTCACCACACTCACATGAATGCCTTTCGGCTTTAGTTCATGGTAAAGGGTTTCCGAAAGGGAATACACAGCGGCTTTCGATGCGTTATAGGCCGACATCCCCGGTGCGTTCATAAATCCCGCAGCACTTCCAATGTTGATAATCAGTCCGCTGGATTGCTCGATCATTTTCGACACGAAATGATGACACCCATAATACACCCCCATCAGGTTGATACGTATCATCCGCTCCCATTGATCCAATTTATAATGCTGAAAAAATTCTCCGTCCCCGATTCCGGCATTATTAATCACCACATCCATATGGTTGGTATCCTTTTTCAGCTGATCCATCACCTGCTCGTAGTTGAGGGCATTACTCACATCCAGTTCATAGGTATAAATCGCTTTGGCTCCATCAAGCGAGTTTTTTATCTCCTCCAAAGATGCCATTTGAATATCTGATAAATAAAGCGTCCACCCATTGGATGCAAGCAGTCGGGCGAAGGCGGCTCCAAGGCCCGAGCCTGCTCCTGTTATGAAAGCATTCTTATTTGGGTATTTGATATTTAATTTTTCCAGTAACATCATCGGTAGGTTATTAATTCAGCGTTATGCTCAAGGTGGCTATAATCATTGTATGTGCTCAGGGAGAGTTTATTTCTCCCCACCAAAATTTTAGTCACGCTGCTATTCACCAGTCTACCCTGCAACTCAATAAACTGTTTTTCTTCCAGGTTAAGCATCTTGATCATGACCATCGCGATAGGACCTCCGGAAGTAAAAATGAAGGCTCTTCCACCTTTTTCGAGCTGCTCTGCCACTTGTGTCAATCCTTCCCAAACCCGTGCTTTAAACTGCTTCCAGGTAACAGCATACGAATACTTTTCTTCCATCCAGTCCAAAATTGAATCATTGAGAATCTGCTGCAATGCCGCCATGGGGTTCTCTTGCGCTCTTAAGTGATTTCCAATCGCTTCATAATCCGTAAAGGCCGGATGATGCCTGGTCAGCAGCTCCATATGATCGTATTCATTCCAATGACCCATCTCTTCATATTTCATTGAGTTACCCAGCGCGTTTAAGCAGTGGGTAGCCGTCTCATGATGACGAACCAGGGAACCTCCTGTCGTAAAATCTGGCTCAATCTTTCGGTTTTTCAGGGATTCACCCAAAATACCTGATTGTGCAACCCCCAACTCCGAAAGTTTATCATAATCCTCTTTGAGGAAGCTGGCTTGTCCATGCCGTATCAAATAAATCATCGCCATGGCTATCGTTTTTGTTTCATCACGTTTTCACAAGTTTTGATCAGGTAGATGGAGATCATCCAGAAATTTTTGAACACCTTGTTCTTTGTAAATCCTTTGGAGTATCGGAAGTAAATCTGCTGTGCGATTCCTGCCAACCGAAATAAACCATATACGCGGTAAAATCGAAAATCCTCCACTTGTCTGCCGGTCTTCTTACCATAATAGTGAATGATCTCTTTCCTGGTCAGCATGCCCGGTACATTACTCGGCTGTCTACGCATGGACTTGATAAAAAAGTTATCAGATTCCTCTACCCAGTATGCCAGACTATTTCCTAAATCCATCAGGGGATCCCCGATGGCTGCCAGCTCCCAATCCAGTACACCGATAATGTTTGCAGGATCTTCCGGATCTAAGACCACATTATCCAATCGAAAATCATTGTGGATTACGCACAGTTGCTCTTCCTTCGGCATATGCTGTTCCAGCCATTTCATCACCTTCTTCCCTGCCGGGACATTCCAGGTTTTTGCATCTGCATAGCGCTTATTCCAACCGATAATCTGACGTTCAATATAGCCCTCACCTTTCCCCAAATCACCCAATCCTTCTTTTTGATAATCTACCTGATGGAGCTCAATTAATTTGTCCCAAAAGGAATAGCATAAGGCTTTTACTTTTTCGGGCCCCAGCTCCAACTCCCTTGGAAAATTCTTCCGTGGAATAATGCCTTCAAGCCGCTCCATCAAATAAAAAGTAGAACCCAGCACCTCTTCATCCTCACAGACGGCAATCATCTCGGGCACATAGGGAAAATGAGGTTTTAAAGCTTTCTGAAGGTGGTACTCCCGTGGCATGTTGTGTGCACCAGCGGCTTTCTTTCCCAATGGTGCCCTCCGCAAGATCAAATCGTGATTTTCAAACTGGAGACGATAGGTCCAGTTCGATGCGCCACCGGAAAATTGGGTGATCTCCGGAATGCCGGATAGATCGGAAATATGATTTTCCAGCCATGGCATAAGTTTTTCCATGTCCAGCTCCTCTCCCGAACGTTGCTGGCGTTCCAAATCCTTAATTTTCGTCATCCGCCCAGGTATTTTTTGAATTCCAGACGAGAGATCATGCGCTGGTGCACTTCATCCGGACCATCAGCCAATCGTAATGCACGTGCCTGAATGAAAAAGCTAGTGAGTGGAAAATCATCCGACAGCCCACCTCCACCATGAATCTGCATCGCCATGTCGGTCACTTCCTGCAAAACATTTGGTGCGACCACTTTGATGGCGGAAATCTCCGTCATGCTATCTCTTACACCCACTTCATCAATTTTCCAGGCAGCATAATGCGTGAGCAATCGAGCCTGATCAATGTCAATTCGTGCTTTCGCAAAACGCTCGGAATTTCCTCCCAGCTGGGCAAGCAGCTTTCCAAATGCTTCTCTTGTTCCACTTCTGATGATGGCCAGTTGCAAAGCTCTTTCTGCTGCGCCAATACATCGCATACAGTGATGAATACGACCAGGACCTAACCGACCTTGTGCGATGGCGAAACCCTCTCCAAAATCCTGAATCAGATTTACCTTAGGCACTCGAACATTATTAAAATGAACTTCCCCATGACCAGCGGGCGGATCGTATGCGCCAAAGGTGGTAAGCATGCGTTTGATTTCGACACCAGGTGTGTCCAACGGAACCAACACCATGGTGTGCTGTCGATGCTTGGCTGCCGACTCATCCGTTTTGCCCATAACGATGGCAATCTTTGCATCCGGATGCCCCAGCCCTGTTGACCACCATTTTTTCCCGTTGATGACAATCTCATCCCCATCCGGTTGGATCGACGTTTGAATGTTGGTTGCATCGGAGGAAGCCACATCTGGCTCGGTCATGCAAAAGACAGATTTAATCTCCCCCTCCAGTAATGGTTTCAGCCACTGCTCTTTTTGCTCATCATTGCCAAAATGATAGAGCACCTCCATGTTTCCGGTATCCGGTGCGTTGCAATTGAAAATCTCTGCTGAGTTGTAAACACGTCCCATCTCCTCGGCCAGCGGTGCGTAATCCAGCACGCTCAATCCTTGTCCCATTTCTTCATCCGGGAGGAACAAATTCCAAAGCCCTTCAGCTTTAGCTTTTAACTGCAAGTCCTTCAGCTTTGGATTTTCCGTCCACCTTTTCCAGTCACCACCCGGATTGTGTTTTTTATGATATTCAACATAATCTCGCTCAAATGGATAAACATGCGCATCCATGAACGCTTTCAGCCTGTCGAGGTATTCCTGTGATTTAGGGGAAGGTTTGAAATCCATGATTAATTAAAATTTTCGGAGTGACTTCAATGACATAAAACGCATATAATGCCTAAAGAAATACCAGGGCCAGAATGGGACGTATGCATTCCTTTTTTCTTTGTTGATTGCTTTGACGAGCAGCTTTGATCCCTTATCCAGACTGATCATAAACGGAGGTCTTTTTTCAACTTTATCGGTCATTTCAGATTCAATGTAGCCCGGAAATACGGAAGAAATCTTAATCGGTTTTTTCAACACATCCACTCTCGCTCCCTCAGCCAAGCTTCTCAACCCAGCTTTGGTCGCAGCATACACATTCATGGCAAAAGGAAAACCGCGAAATGCAGATATGGAAGAAATAGCCACCAGGTGACCATGATTCTGAGCACGGAATATTTCCAGGGCTGCTTCGAACTGACTCAACGCACCACAGAAATTAATGATCGCCGTTTGCATATTCTGTTCTGCATAGCCTTTGCCTAAAGAGGCTCCTTTACCTATGCCCGCATTCACAATCACCCGATCCAACTGTTCGCCTACATCCTGAAAATCCTGATTAAATCCCCTGAATACATCAAATACCTGTTGGGCCTGGGCCACATCCAATGGGCGGATAAACACCTTGACTTTAGGGTTGATGGCATGAATTTCTTTTTTTAGTGCTTCCAGATTTTCCACCCGCCGTGCACATAAGGCCAGGTTGCATCCTTGTTTGGCAAATTCCATGGCCATGCCTTTCCCAAGACCGGAGCTAGCACCTGTAATTAGTATGTTTTTTCTCTTCAAATCTTCGATTGGTTTATCAGCTGAACAAGATAATGAATGAAATGATAATGAAACAGTCTATGATATTCGGTCTTCATGTAGTTTTACTGCATGAGTGAATTTCTGCTCCCACTGATATTTTTCTTCATTGCTTTTTTCTATTCATCCGTTGGATTTGGTGGTGGTTCCAGTTACTTAGCGATACTCAGCCTGGTGATTGGAGAATTTTATGAGATACGGACAACCGCACTGATTTTCAATCTGGCGGTAGTCACCATTGGAACGGCTGTATATGTCCGACACAAAGTATTCGACTTCAAGCAATTTTGGCCATTCATTGTGTTCAGCATTCCCATGGCATTTCTAGGTGCACAACTAAAACTCTCCGAAAAGACTTTTTTTCTCATTCTTGGAAGCGCTCTGCTACTCTCTGCTTTTTTCATGGGGCTGCGGGTCCTTAAAAGAAAAAATGAAAATCGTTCTTTCTCCTGGATAAAACGGAGTGGTCTGGGGGGATCGGTTGGCTTTCTTTCAGGAGTAGCCGGCATTGGGGGTGGAATCTTTCTCTCACCCATTCTGAACCTCAGCGGATGGGCAAACCCGCGCACCGTCGCATCGCTGGCTTCCACTTTTATCCTATTCAACTCTGCCTCAGGACTGGCAGGCCTCATTGTGGCCGATTCATTTCATTTCGATGCTGATTTTGCTATTCCTTTATTGATTTCTGTGATTGCAGGTGGGAGCGTAGGATCCTATCTATCTAACAGCAGGTTGAATATCCATGTCATTCGTGGGCTAACCGCTATTTTAGTCGCCTATGTGGGTCTGAGATTGATTTTATTGCATGGATTTGGGATGGAGATTTGAGTTAAAACATACCCTAACTGCTAATCATAATCAGGATATAACTCTGGACAAAGCTCCTTGATCACATCAGTAGTTTTACTATTATTTGGCAACCGTTTAAGGGAGAACTCTCCATAAAATTCAACTGGATTCTCACCTAATCTTTTACCTTAAAAGCTACCAGAAATTCTTCCCCTTACATCTCAGTACTCTTCTATTGTAATTTCTAATTCATGCTTATCCAGCTTTTTTTCATCAACCTCGAGGGAGAAGTCTTGAAACTGCATCCAAAATGAAATCCCATCTTCTAATGAAAAACTACCTACTCCACTTTTAGATATTCTTACATCAATGAATGCTTCATTTCCATCAGAACAATCTCCTATATTACCCCCGAAATAGGTTGTGTTATAAATCGTATCCTTAACAAACCATTCTACTGGCTCATAGATGCTTGCTCCAATAAATGTATGGCTGGAGCCATCAATTGTGATTTCCAAAAAACTGGAAGTTTGTGGTTCATTCTTACTGCAAGAAGTTATTAGGACTAAGAGTGCAAGAATGATATTAATATTTGTTGACTTCATAATTCCTCTCTAAAGGTATATTGCTCAAAGTTCTAATCAAGCTTACGTCCGAATTTCTGAATTCTAAAAACTTGTGATTAGGCTAAGAGCCTACAAAAGAAAGTCAGGAATTATCTTTGAAAGAGATCCTGAATATGTATAAATGATTCAAACCAAAAAGATCTTTCTGGTAGATGCCATTGGTGCCATGATTTCCGCTCTTTTGATCGGTTTGGTAATCGCACCATATGAGGATTTTTTTGGTGTCCCTACTCCTATTGCTTATCTACTTTGCTTGATCGCCATACTCCTTTCCGCTTTTTCTTTACTATCCTACCTATTCGCTCAGAATAGTTGGAAAAAGAATTTGCGAATCATTGCCATCCTGAACCTGGGGTATTGTGCATTTACGGCTAGTGTCTTAACACTTAACTCCGAAGGAATTACGTTTTGGGGATGGAGCTACTTTATACTGGAAATGCTCATCATTTTTGCTTTATCGAGGGTGGAAATGGGAATAGCTAAATCAGCAGACAACTAACCGCTTCTCCTTTCTTCACCAACCTCTCTCCGTCCAAAAAGACCAGTGCATTGCCCTGAGCCATTGAATGAATCATAGAAGAGCCCTGGCCATCCAGAATAGTCACCCCTCCATTTTCAATGTGCGCTTTCAAGAAGGTGGGGCGGTTGGATTTAAATTCGTAATCTTCTTTGAGCGGGATATTCAATCGCTGCAATCCTTCTCCCTTACCTCCCGAAAGGCGCTGCAGTAATGGCAAAACATAGACATAAAAGCACGTCAAAGAGGAAGCCGGATTTCCGGGTAATGCAAAGACAAACTGGTCATCCCTGCGTCCGAAATAGAGTGGTTTGCCGGGTTTTTGCATGACTTTATAAAAGACTTCTTCCACCCCGTTTTCTTCGAGAGCCTGCTTGACATAATCGTAATCACCAACAGAGATGCCACCGGTGATTAGGAGCACATCGCATTTATCAAGGTCCTCTTCAATGCCATCTGTGATGGCCTCAAGACTGTCTTCAATAGTCTTTGTTCCGCTGCAATAAAATCCCTGATCTTGCAAAGCTGCCGCCAGTGTCTGGCTGTTGGATTCATAGATCTGGCCGATTTCCTTCTCTTTCCCGGGCTCTACCAGCTCATTTCCGGTAGCGATGACATGAATGGCCGGTTGCTGGTACACCGAAACGCTTCCGAACCCGAGTGAGCTCAGCACACCAATCGTTGCTGGAGTAATACGATGACCCAACTCAAACACGACCTGATCTTGTGCGATTTCTGTTCCTTTTCTTCGAATGTGTTTCCCCGGCACCACCTCCTCTTCCAGTTTCAGTGTGGTTCCTTCAACAGCAGTTTTTTCCTGCATCACCACCGCTGCGGTATTTTCAGGTACCCGGCCTCCTGTGAAAATGCGCATGGCCTGACCCACTTCTAGTCGATTATCAACCGTGCTTCCGGCTGCTACTTCACCTACGATTTCGAAAGTTTGCTGCTCGCCACAGACGGCATAGCCATCCATCGCGGAATTATCAAAAGAAGGAAGATCGAAAGGAGAAGTGATTGGATTTGAAAGGTAGCTTCCAAGCGATTGTACTAAAGGCAACTCATCCGGAATGGGGTCTACCTCTTGTTCTGCTATTCGTTTTAATGCTTCTTCAATGGTTATCATGAATACTTTATCAATAGACCCTGAAACTAGTTCAGGGTGATGTTCTAACTAAAACACTTATTTAATTTGATGTCATGCTGAACTTGTTTCAGCATCTCATCTCACATTAAACTATAACATCAACCACCAATTGAGATCATGGAACGATTCTTTTCATACTGTTCAGCATCCATTTTTACATCCATTCCATCGCGTGAAAATTTCTTTTGTTTAATTGTATTAAGAATGATCGGCTTGATGGATTGTCCCTCCCGATGAGGTTTCAATAAATCAGTCTCACTATTCGCAAAGAGGCAGTTTTTCATCTTTCCATCTGCGGTCAACCGGATGCGGTTACATTCCGAACAAAAAGGATTCGTAATGGTGCTGATGATGCCGAACGTACCTTGATATCCGTTTATCCGAAAGTTGTTTGATGTGCTGTGCTTGGGGTTTTCCAATACCTCTACATCACCAAACTGTTCTTTTGCCTTATTCAGAATTTCCTCCTCACTCACTCCTTTACTCCAGTCCCACTTGTTTCCGGCAAAAGGCATGAACTCTATGAATTTGACAGTCACATGTTGATCTTTCGTCAGTGCGATAAAATCGCCGATCTCTTTCTCATTCACCCCTTTGATCAAGACTACATTGAGTTTGATCTCAAATCCCCGATCAATGCCATCCTGAATGTTTTTCATGATGCGATCGTAATAGTCCCGCTTGGTGATAAATGCATTCTTAGCTTTGTCCAGGCTATCCAAACTGACATTGATTTTTTTCAATCCTGCTTCCTCAAACAAGTCATAGTACTTATCGAGAAGAATGCCATTGGTCGTCAGTTTCAGTGTCACCCCAAGTTTCGTTAGCTCGCGAACCAAATACTCAAAATTCTTTCGAACCAAAGGTTCGCCACCTGTGAGTCGAATGGTGTCTACTCCCAGCTCAACAAAGGTTTTCGAAATCTCAAGGATTTCCTCGAGTGTCATGATGTGCTCCTTCTCCGTCAGCTCAATACCCTCCTCCGGCATGCAATAAAAGCAGCGCAAGTTGCACCGGTCCGTCAGCGAGATGCGCAGGTAGGTATGAGGCCTTCCGAAAGTATCTATAATCTGAGGTTTCATCCGTGACCTCCTCCTTTGACTACATGAAATACGTGGAATAGGTGCGGGAAGATGGCATGCATGCAATCAGACACGCCTCCACTAGACCCGGGAAAAGCCAGAATGAGTTTGCTGTTTTTGATTCCGGCCACCGAACGGGATAGCATGGCGAAAGGCATGCGTTCCTGACCATATCTCCTCATTTCTTCCTCCACGCCGTGTAAGGTTGTATCCAGCAGTGGTCGAATGGTATCAGGCGTGTTATCTCGTGGGCCAGCCCCCGTTCCCCCGGTGAAAATGAGCATGTCCACTGTTTGATCATTTACCTGACGCTCGATCAGGCTAGGTTCATCAGCCATCACCTCATAGCTTGTTTCCAAGCCATACTCCTCCATTTTAGCCAAAATAAGCTTACCTCCCCGATCTTCCTTTTCTCCACTCGATACGGAATCAGAGCAAACCACCACTTTACATGAAAGCCCTTTCGGAGCTTTTTTGAATGACGATTTTCCACCCGTTTTTTTCAGGAGTTTGATCGTGCTGATCTCCACGTTTTTATCGACCGGCTTGAGCATGTCATACATGTTCAGCGCCACGATGCTGGCCCCATGCATGGCTTCCACTTCCACACCGGTTTTGTAAATCGTTTTGACGGTCATCAGAATCGTGATTTCCAATCCGTCGATGTGATATTCCACTCCCGTATATTCAATCGGTAACGGATGACAATCGGGAAGTAAGTCTGGTGTTTTCTTCACACCCAGCAACCCTGCAGCTCGTGACATTTCAAACACATCTCCTTTTGGAACTTGACCAGCATTGATCAGCTCAATAGTTTTTTGATCACCTACTTTCACAATGGCTTGTGCGGTGGCCTCTCGGAGTGTGTTCGATTTGTGAGTTATGTCTACCATTATTCAGTAATCGACCTTCGTGTAAAGTTGAAAAATAATATCTTGAAACACCCTCCTAACCTCCCTCAAGGGAGGAATACCTAACAAAATAGCTTCAGCAATATCCCCTTGAAGGGACAACAGGGGTGTCATTACTAATTTCATTGATTCACTTTCCATTTGTGACTATCATCTTCAAACACTTCCTTGCCGAAAATGGGCACGTTAGCCTTGATCTCTTCAACAAGGTATTCGCATGCTTCGATCGCTACTTTTCTGTGCGCGGAAGAAGTAAACACAAACAAGCAAAGCTCACCGGTTTTCACCATGCCCAGACTGTGATAGATGTGGCAACAAGTCATGTCGTACTTTTCAAAAGCAGACTCCCGAATTTCATGAAAGGCTTTCTCTGCCATGTCTTCATACGCTGAGTAATCAATGCCTTTCACCACTTTGCCTTCGATCTCATCGGCACGTACTTGCCCGAGGAAAATACTGTGCGCACCAATGTTTGTCTTAGACTGATGGTTGGCAATCGACTTAGCAATCTTCTCCGGAGGGATCGGGCCCTCCATAAATACTTTCTTTGGTTTCTTTTCGCTCATTTGATGATTGATTCTATTCCACCCTCCACATCAACCAAGTTAGTAAAACCGAATTCCTTCTCCAGCAGGTTGATGGCTTTTTTGCTTCGAATGCCTGACTGACAGAAGACATACACTTCCTGATCAGTAGGTATTTCTTCGCTCCGGTCCTTCAGCTGGTTCAACGGGATCTGTAAAACACCCTTTTGGTGAGCTTGTGGCTCCTCATAAAGCTCACGTACATCCAGATACATTTTATTTGAATCAATCAGCTCACAAGTGATCTGCTCCAACTGCAAAGGCCGGTTTTTCACCATTCCCACTTGCGATTCATTCCTTTTAAACCGGATAAGTTGATCGGATGAGGATAGTGTATCCACCAATTTTAAGGTTCCTGAAAGCACATTTCCTATACCTAGAACCATTTTCAATGCTTCGGTAGCCTGCATCACTCCCATTACCCCGGGCAAGACACCCAGCACCCCGGTATCTTCACAATTATTGTTGTCCTTGAAATTATGCTTCGGGTACAAACAGCGATAGGTGGGCCCGTTTTGATAATTAAAAACAGCTAGCTGCCCCTGGTATTTATAAATCGAAGCGCCAACAAACGGCTTATCCAACAGAACACACGCATCGTTGATCAGGTATTTGGTCTGGAAATTATCCGTTCCATCCAAAATGATGTCATAATCCTTAAGGAGATCCATCGCATTAGTTTCATCCAATCGTTTTACATGGACATCAAAGGAAACATCGGAATTGCGTTTGGACAGCACTGCTTTTGCTACTTCTGCTTTGGGTTGACCTACATTTTTTTCTGAAAATAGCACTTGTCGATGCAGATTGGTGATATCTACTTGATCATGATCCAGTAGACCGATACGTCCAACCCCTGCTGCAGTCAGGTATTGTGCAGCCGGACAACCCAGGCCACCAACACCAACAATCAAGATGCTTGCCTTTTGCAGCTTTTCCTGCCCGGCAACACCTATCTCCGGCAACTTCATTTGTCGATCATATCGGTTTTGTCTGCTCATCCTCCTGCAAATGGGGGTAAAACGGCTACCTCATCTCCATCCTTCAACGTTGTGGATTCTGTCAATGTCTGATTAACTGCCAGTTGAAAGGAAAGCTCATTCATTCCTGCATACTTTGAAAGCAACTGCTGCTTGATGTCTTCCAGCGATTGGCTTTCATCTATTGCAAGGGATTCTTCAACAATTCCTGTCACCTCTTCAACAGCTCCAAAATATTTAATCGTGACTGTCATAAATCTCTTTTAATTCAGTTGGTTCAAATCCTTTGGTGTATCGATATCAATCAGACCATCTTCGAATCTCACACCTTTCACTTTAGTTCGATAGGTGTTGATCAATTTTCTTGCTCCCGCATCTCCTTCCAGCTCACTAAGTTCTCTAAAATAGTATTTATCAAAAAGTGCCGGAACACCTAAAACATCTCCGTAGCTGCTCGCTACAATCATTTCTTCATCGGGAACAAATCCTTCAATCAACTGATTCAACAGCTCCCTATTTACAAACGGCTGATCTGATAATAAAATAAGTAAGGCATCCAACTTTTCATCGATGGCTGATTCAACAGCCATTCGAAGGCTACCAGCCATACCCTTCTCCCATTGCTCATTCAAAATCACCTGCGTTGACTTAAAATCTATTTGTTCCCGAATATCTTTTTCATTCGCTCCCAGTAATACCATTCGATCAGATAAGTCAACAGATTCCACCACATCAATCATGTGTTGCAATAGCGACTTCCCTTTGAAGGAAACCAATTGCTTGGGTACTCCGAGCCTGCTGGAGGATCCGGCAGCCAGGATCGCAGCTCCTATTTTCACATCACGACTCAATGGTCACCTGTTTAAATTCAATGTTCTTCTTCCTGTGGATGGGGCCATCTTTATCTTTCAGAGGAGTGCCCCTGGTCCCTGTCAAAACAGCCTGAATCTCTGAAAGGATAGAGAGTCCAATTTCTGCAGGTGTTTCTGCTCCAATTTCTAGCCCTACAGGTGCGTAAATTTTATCCAATTGATCAGTAGACAACTCCACTCCGTCCTCCTTTAACTCATCCAGCATCCGCTGATACTTTTTCTTCGGACCCAATATCCCGATGTAAGAAACATCCTTCTGCTCTAACAGAATCTTAAAAACCGCCAGGTCATATTGATAATTATGTGTCATCAATACAAATGCTGTACGTTCAGTAATTTTCACCTTTTCCAACGTATCCTCTGGTCTGGACACCACCACCTGACAAGAACCCACAAAACGTTCAGTACTAGCATGTGTCGGACGCCCATCGGTCACGATGATTTCCCAACCAAGCACATCAGCCATCTGTGCCAGCACTTGCGCATCATTTCCTGCACCTACTAATACCAATGTCAGTGGTGGGCTAAATGCCTCTAAAAAAACATATTGCTTCTCATCCTCTATTGCATATTCGCGAAACAAAGAGGTTTTTGATTCAAATGCCTGTTTACAATCTTCCAGCAGCTGTTTCTCTATCCTTTGATTCCCCAGCCTGCCTTTCATGACCAATTGTTGATCGATCAATAGTTCAGTACCGATCTGCTTTTCATTTCGATCCAAATGAAAGAAAGTAGCTATGATAGATAAATCCTGTTTTTCATTTGCTTCCATTAACAGCTCCACAGGATTCCTTTCTTTTAAAAAGTCAATGGGTTCGAAAAGCACCTGAATAACTCCATTACATCCCAGCTGAGCGCCAATTACCGCATCTACTTCATCGCTGGTATCATAGGTAACCAGCTTATTTTGATTTTGATGCAAGGCATGAAGCGCCTTTCGCAGGGCATCTCCTTCGAGGCAGCCACCACTTATGGCTCCTGTCATCACTCCGTTTTCATCCACCAGCATTCGGGCACCAGCACGCCGATAAGAAGAACCTTCGACATGAACAACAGTTGCCAGAACACAAGGCAGCTTATTTCCCCTCGCTTCCTTATATGCTGATACGATCGCTTCAATCTCTCTCACAACAATTGCATTCTTAGTTGTTCCACACTTCCTCTTATAATCTGGATCGCCTTTTTGATTTCCTCTTCAGTCGTCATTCGTCCGAGTGAAAGACGTAACGAAGCATAAGCCAATGCATCCGAAAGCCCCATCGTCTTGAGTACATGAGAAGGTTCAATTACGGAAGAATTACAAGCTGACCCTTGAGAAACTGCCAAGCCTTTCAAGGATCGAATCAATTTGCTTCCATCTACATCCTTGAAAGAAACATTCACCACATTTGGTAGACGTTCAACCTCCTGACCATTAATCTTAACGTTCCCCATTCGCGTCAACTCATTTTCCAGATACTCCCTTAACACTTGTATCCTCTCATTATCCTCAAGCATTTGTTTTTGAGTAATCTCACATGCCTTTCCAAGTCCTACAATACCCGGTACATTCAACGTACCAGAACGCAAGCCTTTTTCATGCCCACCTCCAACAATCTGAGGCGATATGTTCAATTTAGCATCCTGACTTTTGTACAAACCACCCACACCTTTGGGTCCGTACATTTTGTGAGCCGAAAAGGCAGCCAAATCCATATCCAGCTCTTTTACATTTACCGGAATCTTTCCGACCGACTGGGTCATATCTGAAAAGACCGGAACGTCATTCACATGAGCAATTTTGGTTATCTCTTGAAGGGGCTGAAGGACACCTGTCTCATTATTAGCATGCATAATGGCACACAGCATCGCTTGATCGGACTTGCATGCATCTTCCAATGCATTTAGGTCAATGAGTCCCTGATGATCAACATCCAGATAGGTAATTCTCACACCCTCCTGCTCCAGCTGAGCACAGCAATCCAATACAGCCTTATGTTCCGTTTTGCAGGTGATGATATGATTGTCTTTCGATTTATTGGCCTGCACATATCCACGGATTGCAAGGTTAATCGCTTCCGTCGCACCGGAGGTAAATGTTATTTCTGAAGGTTTAGCTCCAATAAGTGAACCTACCTGAGTTCGTGCTGAATCCACGGCTTCTTCTGCATCCCACCCATAGGCATGTTGCGAGCTGGACGCATTACCGAATTTCTCAGAGAAATAAGGCATCATAGTATCCAGGACACGTGAATCCACCGGCGTGGTGGCATTATAATCCAGATATATTAATTGTCTGTCCATTGTAGTTTGAACCATGAATTTATGAATAATACAGGGTTAGTTTCACTACCGCTGATATAAAATCCAGTTGATTTGATCAGATAAACTCAACTTTTGTCTGCTGTTTTTAGTAATTTGAAAGAAACTAACTCAATCAAAATCTCATGGCAGCATTTACAATCAAGGTGAACGGAAAGTCACATCAACTGGATGTCGATTCCGACACCCCCATTCTCTGGGTCCTTCGTGACCACCTAAAACTTGTTGGAACAAAATATGGATGTGGCATTGCCCAGTGCGGCGCATGCACAATTCATTTGGATGGTAACTCCATTCGATCGTGCTCATTACCTATATCAGCAGTTGGTGATAAAGCAGTCACTACCATCGAAGGGTTGTCTGAAAAAGGTGATCATCCGGTACAACAGGCTTGGCTAGAACATGACGTTCCCCAGTGCGGATATTGCCAGGCTGGGCAGATCATGAATGCAGCTGCATTCCTTAAGAATAACCCGAACCCTACGGAAGATGAAATCGCATCTGCCATGAATGGAAACATCTGTCGATGTGGAACCTACACACGAATAAATAAAGCCATCCAAACGGCTGCCAAAAACGCTTAACCCCAATAGTTATGACACTCATCAAAACACAATACAATCGAAGATCTTTTTTGAAAGTCTCTGCTGCCGCAGGGGGTGGAATGCTCATTGGGTTTAACTGGCTTACCGGATGTACGCCAGCATCCTCTCCTGAAGCTGCTGTCCAGATTCCGAATGAATGGTTCAATGTAAATGCTTTTATCAAAATCGGTGATACCGGGTTAGTGACCATTTACTCACCAAATCCGGAGATCGGACAGAATGTAAAAACTTCCATGCCTGCCATTGTCGCGGAAGAACTGGATGTGGACTGGGATATGGTAGTCGTAGAGCAAGCCGGACTGGATACAGAAAAATATACTCGCCAGCTGGCGGGGGGTAGTCAATCGATTCGCCATGGATGGCAAAGCTTACGAATGGCGGGAGCTGCTGCCCGAAGGTTACTTCTGGAAGCTGCTGCCAAAAAGTGGCAGGTTTCGTTGGATGATCTTTCCGTTGAAAAAGGAGTGATCACCAATAAAAAAACTGGAGACACCATTGGCTATGGGGAAATTGCTCAGGAAGCGGTATCGATACCAATACCTGAAAACATTGAACTGAAAGACCCAAAAGACTTTAAGCTCATTGGAAGCAACATCAAAAATGTGGATGCCTCCAAAATCGTAAAAGGTGAGCCTCTCTTTGGGTTGGATTACGACCGTGAAGGCACCCTGATTGCCATGATCGTACATCCACCTGCATTTGGCATGAAATTGAAGTCAGTAGATGGGAGTAGCGTCGAGTCAATGCCTGGTATTCGAAAGGTTTTGACCATTAATACCACACCTGAAGAAGCGCAATGGTCAGACGTAAACGCGTACCCTGAGTTAGTTGCCGTGGTGGGTGAAACCACCTGGCAGGTGATGAAAGCCAAAAAAGCATTAAAAGTGGAATGGGAAACCATTTCAAAACCAGAGAACTCAAAGGATCATGACGAGCGAATGACCGCCAGCCTAATGAAAGAAGGTGTTGAGCCAGAACGAAAAGATGGCGATCCTGAAAAGGCGATCGCATCGGCTAAAACTGTACTTGACCGGACATTCAGTGCACCTATCATGTCTCACAACACGATGGAGCCCATGAATTTCTTTGCGCATGTGACTGCTGACAAAGCAGAGCTTGTAGGGCCGATTCAAACGCCCGAATACCTTCAACTAAGCGCGGCAAGCCTTTTGGGTCTGCCAAAGGAAAAAATATCCATCGAGATGACCCGAATGGGTGGTGGATTTGGAAGAAGGCTTTATGGACATTTCGGTCTGGAAGCTGCAGCCATCTCCAAGCAGATGAATGCACCCATTAAGCTCGTATATTCACGTGAAGATGACATGACACAAGGTACGTATCGACCTGGTTATAAGGTGCGCTATCTTGCTGCTGTAAATGATAAAAACGAAGTGACTGCCATCCATGTGCGTGGAACAGGAACGGATTCAGCTCCTGTTTTCGCTAACCGTTTTCCTGCAGGAGCTATCGATAATTATCGTGCAGAGAATGTTTCAAGTGATACCAATATTTCCTTTGGTGCATGGAGGGCTCCACGGTCTCACTTCATGGCTGTGGCTGAGCAATCTTTTATGGATGAACTGGCCGAACTTGTGGGGAAAGATCCCATTGATTTTCGATTAGAGTTATTTGATCGTGCTATTAATAATCCAGTAGGGGAAAATAATGATTACGATCCGGAACGATATGCTGGCGTGCTAAAATTAGTGCGAGAAAAATCAGGATGGGACAATAATCAGGATGGTGTATACAGAGGAGTTTCCGCTTACTACTGTCACAATTCTTATGTCGCTCAGGTAGTTGACGTTGTAAAACAAGATGGCAAACCTAAGATCAAGAAGATTTGGTGTGCGGTTGATTGTGGAATTGTAGTGAACAAGGAAGGCGCCATCAACCAAATTGAAGGTGGAATGATCGATGGAATCGGACATGCCATGTATAGTCAGATGACATTTAAAGATGGAAAGCCTCAGCAGGAGAATTTTGATAAGTATCGACTCATCCGTCATGCTGATGCATTGCCTGAAATCGAAGTATCCTTTGTAGAGAACGGAATCGATCCAACCGGATTGGGAGAACCTTCCTTGCCGCCCATTGCAGCAGCAGTAGCTAATGCGATGTACAAGGCAACCGGCCAAAGGTGGTACCATCAGCCGTATACGATAGCTGAGCAGGAACAGCAAATAGAGATGGGATAGTATAAATCATTAGCCGGCTTACGGGTCGGCTTTTTTTACCTAGAACAAGAACAGTCTCCGTTTCGTTAATATTGAAAAAATTGCCTGATCATGAAAAATACACTTGCAATTATTCTGATTTCAACATTCAGTGTTTTGAATGCTCAGGAGAGTAACTCCTTCCTAAGTAAGTATTCCATTGATGCTGAACCAATAGGATTCACATCATTAAGTGAATATTCGGTTTTCAACTCAAAAACCACATTCGATCTCATTCCAGAGAGTGCCACATTAAAAGCGATAACATTAAATGAGCAAGCATTCGCACCGATTAATCAAGCCTTTATAATGGGAAATGATGGTGTAAATGGGCTAAATCCGTATCTCGGATCTGCAACAACTCGGAATTTTCAATTACTGAACAAAGAGGTTAGAAGTACCTACATTTTTGATGCAAACGGCAATCTTCGCAGCTCTCAAATGAGTATTTCTCTGGGAAAGAAAAATTGAAACTATTGCTTCAGTACCCCTCCGATTTTATGAAGAACGTCATCAAGGAGATTTGCTTGTTTTTTCAAGCGAAAGAATAGATCAGGCCTCTCATGCCGATCCACAATTAAATCAATCAACCCCATGATGTTAGCCAGTGGTGCGCGCACTAGGTGAGCATTAATAAAAGCGAAATCTATCATTCTAGCATTTTCTTCCTCAAGTGCCTTCGTACGTTCTTGTACTATTCCTCTTAAATCATCATGCGCCTTTTGGATTCGCTTGTTGTTATTCTCAAGCTCTTCAGTCCTCTCCAGCAGCGTTTTATTTAAATAA
Source organism: Ekhidna sp. (assembly GCF_965221965.1). Classification (GTDB taxonomy): domain Bacteria; phylum Bacteroidota; class Bacteroidia; order Cytophagales; family Cyclobacteriaceae; genus Ekhidna. The sequence continues at coordinate 383,844 of NZ_OZ244926.1, read as the reverse complement.
ACAAGTTCTTCATTTCGTATCTCTATTTGATTTCTCTCCCGATCCAAAGCTGTTTTGAATAGAATCAACAAAATGGAGAGCATGAAAAGGTTTAAGACATAATCAAATAGAAGTCCATCATAACTTATTTCACCAGCAGCTGGTACCATATCAAGGCCTAGAAGGATGGTTAAGGTGGCCAAAATGACACTGAAAATTATCCTGAAAATCCCTCGGGTAATCAGAATAACCAATACTGAAATCACGGGAAAAACATAAGCCCCTCCTCCATTGACTCCCCCGGAAGATGTCCAGTAAAAAAACAGTCCCGTGATAGCAAGTACACAAAAGAAATTTATCAGTACCGCTTTGAGTTTTCGGACTTTTCGTAGCAAAAGCATAGCAAAACAGACAACAAAAAAAGTCACATCAATGATTAGCAACATTGGGTTATCCAGTGAAATAAGATCAAAAAATATGCTTATCCCCAAATAAGGTAATGCGATAAGAAGCGCAATCAGGAACAATTGGCCCTCCAGACTTTTTTCCTTTAAATCAAATCTCATAACCTGCCTCCTTTATTTTATTTTTCAAATGCATCATCTCCTTTCTTAAGTTATCAGCAGACTGAAATAATAGAAGAACCAAATCATCAGGTCCGGATGTAGTGCGTATAGATGCTATCTCATCTTGCGTTCTTTGAAAAGATTCTTCTAACTCAGAAAGCGTGATCGTCAGATACTGCTCCATTTTATCTTGCTGTCTTTTCAATTTCTCCGTCCGACTAGCTACCTTATCGTCTAATAGTTTATTCAGCTGCTCTAGCTGGATTTTTTGATCCGTTAATTCCTCATTTTTACTTTTCAATTTATCTCCCTGACTCATTAGTTCGTCAGACAGCATGGCCAATCTCCTCTTTTTCCTGTCAAAAATTATTTTAGCATATAGTGTAAATCCAATGGTTCCAAGAGTGGAAAAAATGAAATTATATGGACTATCATTCAGAATGATGAATGACTTGATGAATGAGTAATGATACTCAACTATCGTAAGGCCAATAATTGATGCAAAAATCAATCCCGAGACAAAATAGATGAGTCCCCTTCCTCTAAGGGTAAATGCAATAATGATAACACCTCCGTAAACATTATTCTCTATGGACCTTGCCAACCCCTCTGCCTCTACCAGCATGATAGCTAACAATGCAATAAATGGCACATAAAAAAGTAAGTAGATTTTGTAAAGCGATAGTTTCAGGTAAACTCCGACCAAAGTAAATCCAAAAACCAAGACGAATGCCAGGTCGAGATAAAAGTCTACTTCAATTGACTCATTGGTCAAATCTCCAACAACCTCAAATAAGGATCGGACTAGACCAATGCTACAAGCCAATATCAGCACATTGGTTTCAAATTGGTGGTGGCTTTGTTTTTCCACTCGCGAGAATTAGGGTGACTAACTCCCGTCAAGGTAGTTAATTACATGGATTTTTGTAATTCAATTTCACAGAAACAAAAACCCCGGCCTATGACCGGGGTTAATTTTTGGGACTTTCTTTCTAAATCGAATCAATTATTTGGTTCAGGCTCATACTTGGCCGCATCGCTGCTGAAGCCATTTGCACATCTGGCTGATAGTATCCCCCAATATCTACCGGCGATCCCTGAGCAGCAATCAGCTCCTCATTTATTTTATCCTCATTGGCAGCCAGTTGCCTGTATACCCCCTCAAATGCCTCCTTCAATTCAGCATCATCGTCCTGATTAGCAAGCATTTCTGCCCAATACATGGCCAGGTAAAAATGACTTCCTCTATTATCAATCTCGTTTACTTTCCTTGATGGGGATTTGTTCTCCTCCAACAATTTGGAAGTTGCATTATCAAGCGCTTCTCCTAATACCCGAGCTCGCTTGTTGTCATATTTCTCACCCAGGTGATCCAATGAAACAGCAAGGGCTAAAAACTCACCAAGGGAATCCCATCTCAGGTGACCCTCTTCAACAAACTGCTGAACGTGCTTTGGAGCTGAACCTCCTGCACCTGTTTCGAATAGGCCTCCACCATTCATTAATGGCACGATAGAGAGCATCTTTGCACTCGTACCTACTTCAAGTATTGGGAATAGGTCTGTCAGATAATCCCTTAAAACATTACCTGTCACAGAAATCGTATCCTGTCCTTTTCTGATTCTATCAACAGAGTATTGAGTTGCCTCGACAGGTGACATGATATGGATTTCTGCACCAGACGTATCATAATCTTTCAGATACTTCTCTACTTTTTTGATTAATTGAGCATCATGAGCCCTGTTTTTATCCAACCAGAAAACTGCAGGAGAACCAGTTGCTTTAGCGCGGTTGACGGCCAATTTCACCCAATCCTGAATTGGAGCATCCTTTACCTGACACATTCTAAAAATGTCTCCTGTGTGTACTTCCTGCTCCAGCAATACATTCCCATCAGCATCCACCACGTTTACTTTACCTGGCTTGTCAAACTGGAAGGTTTTGTCATGCGATCCGTATTCCTCTGCTTTCTGAGCCATAAGACCCACATTAGGGACACTCCCCATAGTGGTGGGATCGTATGCCCCATTTTTCTTGCAATCTTCAATTACCGCTTGATAAACGCCGGAATATGACCTATCCGGAATAACTGCTTTCGTATCTTGTGTTTTATTGTCTTTATTCCACATCTGTCCGGATGTGCGAATCATTGCAGGCATAGATGCGTCAATAATAATATCACTTGGTACATGCAGATTGGTAATTCCTTTGTCAGAATTCACCATGGCTAATGCTGGCCTGGTTTCGTAAACCTTTTCAATGTCCCCTTCTATCTCTTTTCGCTTTGCCTCATCCAATGATTGAATCTTGTTGTAAACATCACCAATTCCACTTGTTGGGTCCACCCCTAATTCCTTGAAGAGATCCGCATGCTTCTCAAAAACATCCTTGTAAAAAACTTCAACAGCTGCCCCAAAAATGATCGGATCAGACACCTTCATCATGGTCGCTTTCATGTGAAGAGAAAAAAGAACATTTTTCTCTTTGGCATCCTCAATTTCCTTCTCAATGAAGGATTTCAGTTTGAACATATTCATTACCGAAGCATCAATCACTTCTCCAGCCTGTATCGGAAAGCTTTGTTTCAAATCAACCGTTTCGCCATCCTGACCATGGAATTTGATTTTTACATGTGTTTCATAAGCAACCGTGGTTGACTTTTCACTTCCATAAAAATCACCATCACTCATACTAGACACATGTGATTTAGAATCAGCGCTCCACTTACCCATTGAATGAGGAAATTTTCGAGCAAAATTTTTCACCGCCTTTGGCGCTCTTCGATCAGAGTTCCCTTCCCTTAATACCGGGTTTACGGCACTACCTTTCACCTTATCATATCTGGATTTAATGTCTTTTTCTTTATCGTTCTTTGGCTCTACCGGATAGTCTGGTAGTGCATACCCCTGAGACTGTAACTCCTTAATAGCAGCTAAAAGCTGTGGAATCGAAGCACTGATATTTGGCAGCTTGATAATGTTAGCTTCAGGTGTCTTAGCTATTGCCCCAAGCTCAGCCAGTGCATCACCGATTCGTTGGTCTTCTGACAAGTACTCCGGAAAAACAGCAATAATTCTCCCAGCCAGTGAAATATCCCGTGTCTCAATTTCCACACCGGCTTTTCCAGCATAAGCCTGCACAATAGGCAATAGAGACTTAGTAGCTAAAGCAGGTGCTTCGTCGGTGTGTGTGTAAATGATTTTAGACATTGACTTAAATTTTCTTTAATGGTTAGTAACTCTCTTTTTCGTTGGGGAATTTTTGGGATTTAATGTCGGAAACATAGTTTTCAAACGCCTCACTCATGATCTTATTCAGATCTGCATATTGACGAAGAAAACGTGGTTTAAAATCTTGTGTGATGCCGAGCATGTCATGTACTACCAATACCTGACCGTCCGTGTCCGGTCCTGCTCCTATTCCAATGGTTGGGATAGAAATGGATTCCGAAACTTTTTTAGCCAGCTTTGATGGAATTTTCTCCAGCACAATTGCAAAACAGCCCAGTTGCTCCAGAACCTTTGCGTCTTCAATGAGCTTTGCGGCTTCTGCATCTTCTTTTGCCCGAACTGTATAAGTTCCGAATTTGTATATGGACTGAGGGGTCAATCCAAGATGTCCCATTACCGGGATACCTGCAGAAAGAACACGTGAAATACTTTCTTTGATTTCAACTCCACCTTCCATCTTTACTGCATGTCCCCCTGACTCTTTCATAATACGCACACATGATCGTAAAGCTTCTGATGAACTGCCCTGGTAGCTACCAAAGGGCACGTCCACAACGACCAGTGCTCGGTTAACTGCTTTTACAACAGATGTTGCATGCCAGATCATATGATCAAGTGTGATGGGTAAGGTGGTTTCGTTTCCAGCCATCACATTGGAGGCGCTATCACCAACCAAAATCACATCTACTCCTGATTGATCAATAATTTTTGCCATGGAGTAGTCATAGGCTGTCAACATGGATATTTTCTCACCCTTGGCCTTCATTTCCTGAAGTTGATGGGTGGTTACGATCTTAATTTTTCCTTGTATGCTCATGGCGTGAAATGGATGCGCAATTTACTAAATCAAGCATGGACTATAAAATGCATTCTCTATCTGTATAGTGGCATTTAATTTGATGTAAATTGTAAATCACTAATTTGATTTTATATGAAACTGATTTCTACCCTTTTTGTGTTATTTGCGGCGCTTTTAACTAACTGTCAGGACCAAGTACAAAGTTCAGAAATCATAAAAATAGAATTCGGAACCAGTTTTGGAATGTGTGCCGGCTACTGCACACAAATATTAACTATTTCCGATGGTGAAGTATCCAAGATAGTTACTCCGCGATCAGACAAGAATCTTAAAGAGCGAGTATGTAGTGATTCGTTCAGTGATTTTGGCGCATTAACATCCAAAGTGGATATTTCCAAATTTCTGGCTTTGGATGAAACTATTGGTTGCCCGGACTGTGCAGATGGTGGTGCCGAGTGGATCGAAATAACTACTCCTGAAGGGTCAAAGAAAGTAACCTACGAATTTCAAAAAGAACCAGAAGCAGTGAGATCATTTATTGACGATCTGAGGGAGCTCTATGATCATCTAGCCGAGTGCGAGTAACACCCGTTACTTCCATTTGATGCTGCAACCAATACTTGGTTTCTGATCTTCAAAAACAGGTTCATCCTCCAAATGGGCCTCCAATGCATTGACCAAATCATCCCCTGTTACCGGCTCAGGATTTCCAGGTGTACTCGCATCAAATCTGCCGCGATAAATGCATTTTAAATCTTCATCAAATAAAAAGAAATCTGGTGTACAGGCCGCCTGGTAAGCTTTGGCAACCTCCTGTGTTTCATCTACCAGGTATGGGAAACCAAACTCAAACTCCTCTGCTTGCGCTTTCAATCCTTCAGGTGCGTCTTCAGGATAGTCTGTTGGGTCATTCGAACAAATAGCAACGAACCCAACTTTCAAATCCATATATTGACGTGCAATCACGGCTATTTCCTCTTCGATGTTCTTCACATAAGGACAATGCGCGCAAATAAACATCACTACTACACCATATTCCTTTCGCACATCTTCGAGAGTGAAGTTCTTTCCCGATACCACATCAGTTAAATTAAAATCGGGCGCTACGGTACCAAGTGGCATCATATTCGATTCTACTGCTGCCATACTAGTTTATTGATTATTTTTAAATCTAAGCACATAATTTAATACATCACGATATATGAAAAAATTCCTTTCCTTACTTATCACTTTCATTGCGATCCAGGTGACCATAGCCCAAATCACCTCTGCTCCATCGCGAACAAGCGGTGATGGCCCATATGATATGACTATTATCCGCGGCGCTACTATCATCAATGGAAATGGTGCCCCACCTATCGGTCCCGTAGATATCGTGATTGAAAAAAATAAGATTACGAAAGTACAGGTCGTAGGTTACCCCGGAGTGGAAATAAATCCGGACCGCCGACCTAAGCTGGAAGGAAATGGTATGGAAATAGATGCAGAAGGCATGTATGTGCTTCCCGGATTTGTGGATATGCATGGACATATTGGAGGCACCAGCCAGGGAACTCCGGCTGAATATGTGTTTAAGCTCTGGTTGGCGCATGGTATCACCACTATTCGCGATCCTTCCGCTGGAAACGGTCTGGATTGGGTGCTCAGTCATAAAAATCGTAGTGATAGAAATGAAATCGTTGCTCCTCGCATTCTGGCCTATACTTCATTCGGTCAGAACCTGGAGGATATTGAGATTGTAAGAAACCTTCCCGGCGAAAGATCAGCCGGCGATGAAGTGTTGAAAGGACCTATCACCAATGCGGAAGAAGCCATTTCATGGGTAAGAGCCAATTACAGAAGAGGAGCTGATGGCATCAAGTTTTTTGGGGCATCCCCGGAAGTAATGGCTGCTGCTTTGAAAGAAAATAAGCGATTGGGATTACGCTCTGCGTGTCACCACGCCCAACTAAATGTGGGATGGTGGAATGTATTGAACTCGGCAGAGGCCGGGCTCACTACCATGGAGCATTGGTATGGACTGCCTGAGGCTTTGTTTGATGACCGTATTGTGCAGGACTATCCTGTTGATTACAACTATCAAAACGAACAACACCGATTTGGAGAAGCAGGAAAACTGTGGAAGCAAGCTGCAGAGCCCTATTCAGAAAAATGGAACGCCGTAATGAACCGATTGCTTGAATTGGACTTTACACTTGATCCAACTTTTAACATTTATGAAGCCAGCCGTGACCTGATGCGATCCAGAAATGCGGACTGGCACAAAGACTACACCCTTCCATCACTTTGGCAGTTTTACCAACCAAGCAAAGTGTCTCATGGGTCTTATTGGCACTTCTGGGGTACAGAAGAAGAAGTAGCCTGGAAAGAAAATTATAAGCTGTGGATGACTTTTGTGAATGAATACAAAAACCGGGGCGGACGAGTGACTACCGGGTCTGATTCAGGTTTTATCTTCCAGCTATATGGTTTTGCGTACATCCGTGAATTAGAGTTACTAAGGGAGGCTGGTTTTCATCCCTTAGAGGTTATCCGCTCTGCCACTTTAATGGGGGCGCAGGCTTTGGGGATGGAAAACGAAATCGGCACAATAGAAAAAGGAAAGATGGCTGACCTGGTGATTGTTGAACAAAATCCATTGGCGAATCTGAAAGTACTTTATGGAACAGGTGCCATAAAACTTACAAAAGACAATGAAGTCACTCGTGTTGGGGGCGTGAAGTACACCATTAAAGACGGGGTGGTTTATGATGCAAAAGAGTTACTCAAAGATGTGCGGGAAATGGTAAAAGAAGCCAAGAATGGTGAAGAATTGAAACAGCCTGGATATCCAAATTGGAAGGAATAATCTTATGAACTACAAACAACTTACCATATTGTCTCTTATTCTTATTGCCTGCCAACCAGGGAATCGATCAGATACTACTCAATCTGAGGGTTCGGTTTCGGAAGTCAAGGATCCTACAAAGATTTACAATTTGATGGGAGAAGAATTGCCTAAAAAACAATTCACCGTCAAGACCAGAGCTAAATACGAGAAAAATCTGCTTGTAGCCCGAGAAAATTATGAGGCCAACCCAGACAGTCTTGAGCTAATTATTTGGTATGGAAGAAGGCTTGCCTATTTAGGTAGATATTTGGAGGCTATCGAGGTGTATACCACGGGGCTTGAAAAATTTCCCACATCACATAAATTACGCCGACATAGAGGTCACCGTTACATCACCACACGTCAATTTGAAAAAGCCATCAACGATTTTGAGATGGCAGCTTTTTATAGTGTAAATACTGAAAACACCATTGAGCCGGATGGTTTACCTAACAAGCTGAACAAACCACTCAGCAATGATAAATTTAATATATGGTATCACTACGGACTTGCTCACTATTTAAATGGCAGATATGATAAGGCCATCTCCGCTTATAAGAGATGCATGGAGTTTAGCACTAATGATGATTTGCTCACAGCAACCTCCTATTGGCTGTATATGACTTACAAAAAAATTGGAAATAAAGAGCTGGCGGACCAGTTGCTGACTCCCATCCATACAAATATGCAGATCATTGAGAATGACGCTTACCTTGATCTGTTGCTACTGTTTAAAGGCGAAAACAAAGCGGAAAGCTTGCTTAAGAAGACTTTTCCAGAAGATGGTGACATAAATCCAACTTTAGGATACGGTATTGGAAACTGGTACCAACAACTCGGAAACACGGAGAAAGCCAATGAGGTTTTTCTAAAAATCCTGGATAGCCCGAGCTGGGATGCCTTTGGATACATTGCCGCAGAAGCCGAGTTGACTACTGCTTTTCCTGTCCCAGTCTCCTGATCTCGTTTCTCAACTGAATCGCTACGTTTGGATAATCTGTAATGATACCGTCCACACCGGCATTCAGCATTTTGACCATGTCATCTCTGGTATTTACCGGATACGCATGTACCTCATAGCCCTTGGCATGCATCTGAAAAACCCGTCTGGGTGAAAGGGTTTCCCATTGCGGATTGATTGCTTTCATCCGGTTGCTTTCCTTTGCACGTCCCATATGTATCCTTGTTTCAAGATAGAAAGCAATCAACGGTGCAGAATCTTCTCCAACAATCAGTGCTTTTGTTTGAATATATGGATCCAGTTCATGAACCTCATCCAGATATTTAGGTTCATATGACTGAAGGATGATCCAATCTTCACCATTTTCCTCACTCATCACAACCTCCACCAACTTTTCTGCAAAATCGTGATAGTGTGGGTGATCCATATGTTTTATCTCTATCAAAACCGTCACCTGACCATCAATAAAATCAAGCACCTCTTTTAAGGTTGGAATACGCTCATCAGCATAGTGAGAATCATACCAGGACCCCACATCAAATTGCTTGATCTCCTCGAGTGTGTAATCATGCACATCACCGGTTATAGGATTTCCCAATGTATCCCTCGCAATACGATCAAGTCTTTGATCATGAAATACAATGATTTCTTCATCCTTTGTATGTCTTACGTCAAGCTCAATTTGATCCACACCAAGGTCCAATGCTTTTTTAAAAGCCGCCATTGTGTTTTCAGGAGCAAGACCTGAAGCTCCTTTGTGAGCGATGATCTGAAACTCCTTACCTTCCAACCGATCGATGGATGTACTGGCAAACAGGTTTCGATAAAACCAAGGTTCAAACAGGGAAAATGCTCCAAACAAAATAAAGAAAGGCGCGGAGTAAAGAAGAAATTTCTTAGTCATCAGGTGTGATTATTTAACCGCAAAAGTTAGTAAAAAAGTACCAAATACTATTGTTTTTTAGGCTCTACCAATTTCAAACCCAACTCATCCAACTGTTCCCTGGAGATCTTACTTGGCGAATCGATCATCACATCTCTCCCAGCATTGTTTTTTGGAAAAGCAATAAAATCACGAATGCTTTGCTCCCCTGCCATGATGGCGCACATCCGATCAAGACCATAGGCGATCCCACCATGAGGTGGCGCTCCGTATTCAAAAGCACTCATAAGAAATCCAAACTGCTCTTCAGCCTCTTTCTGGCTGAAACCAAGAATGTCAAACATTTTAGCCTGCATTTCTCTATCATGAATACGAATAGAGCCTCCTCCGGCCTCAACTCCATTGATGACCATATCATATGCATTGGCTCTGACAGCTCCTGGATCAGAGGAAAGCATTTCTACGTCTTCCGGTTTCGGCGCTGTAAACGGGTGATGCATGGCATAAAAACGTTTAGTCTCCTCATCCCATTCTAGCAAAGGAAAATCCAGCACCCAGGCTGCCGCCACCTTATTTTTATCTCTTAATCCAAGTCGCTCACCCATTTCAAGTCTAAGCTCGTTGAGTGCGTTTCTTGTTTGATTTTTTTCACCGGCAAGAATCAAAAGTAAGTCTCCCTCTTTTGCCCCAAACTTCTCTGCCCATCCTTTTAGGGCTTCCTGATCGAAAAATTTATCAACGGAAGATTTGAAAGAGCCATCTTCATTGTATTTCACATAAACAAGTCCCTTCGCACCTATTTGTGGCTTTTTTACAAATTCAGTGAGCGCGTCTAATTCCTTCCTTGAGTATCCTGCACATCCTTCAGCATTGATACCTACAACCAACTCCGCACTATCAAAAACAACAAATCCCTTTCCTTGTGTAAGGTCATTCAGCTCACGAAATTCCATTCCAAAACGAAGATCTGGCTTATCCGATCCATATTTTGTCATGGCCTCATCATAGCTAATACGCTGAAATTCATCAAGATCAATACCCTTTATCTCTTTGTAGAGAAATTTCGTCATTCCTTCGAATGTCTGCAGGACATCTTCCTGTTCCACAAATGCCATCTCACAGTCTATCTGTGTAAACTCCGGCTGACGATCTGCTCTTAAGTCTTCATCTCGAAAGCACTTTACAATTTGGAAATAGCGATCCATTCCAGCCACCATTAAAAGTTGCTTAAACGTTTGTGGTGATTGAGGAAGCGCATAAAATTCATTTTCATTCATTCGCGAAGGCACCACAAAATCACGTGCACCTTCAGGAGTGGATTTTATCAGGTAAGGGGTTTCTACTTCAACAAATCCTTCCTTATTCAAATATTTACGAACCTTTTGCATCATCGTGTGTCGAAGTTGCAGTTTCTGTCTCACTGGATTCCTCCGAATATCCAGATAACGATATTTCATTCGTAGGTCTTCACCTCCATCCGTTTCATCCTCGATGGTAAATGGTGGGACCTTAGACTTATTCAAAATTGCTATTTCGCTAACCCTAATTTCGATATCACCAGTAGGCATTTTATCATTCTTGGCATATCGCTCTACGACCTCACCAGTAGCTTTTATCACAAATTCCCTACCCACCTTCTTAGCCTGATCAATGATGGTCTGCTCTGTTACACCTTCTTCAAAAATGAGCTGGGTGATGCCGTACCGATCTCTAAGATCAATCCATACTACGCCTCCTTTGTCTCGTTGTTTTTGAACCCATCCAGTCAGGGTCACCGTATTGCCGACATGTTCTGACCTCAATTCTCCACAAGTGTGTGTGCGTAGCATAAATATTCTTTTGAATGAATTTGAAAAAGAGGTGCAAAAGTAAACCTTGATTAATAGGATTTATAAGATTCATTAGATTGAAGGTTGTAATTTTTTTTAGATGAGTACATACAAGCATTCTGATATCACAGAAAAGATCATAGGATGTGCCATGAAGGTGCATCGTACACTTGGAAATGGATTTCAAGAGGTCATCTATCAACGAGCCTTGGCAATAGAGTTTGAAGAGAGCAGTTTAGGTTTTGTGCGAGAGCAAGAACAATCAATTTTCTACAATAACGTACAAATTGGTACAAGAAGAGTTGACTTTTTTGTTGAAAACAAAATTCTAGTTGAACTCAAAGCTGTGAAAGAATTAGAAAATGTACACTTAGCACAAGCTATCAACTACCTGGAAGCATTTAACATGGAAATAGGGCTACTACTGAATTTTGGATCACTCAGCCTACAATTCAAAAGATTGCAAAGAAAACCACGATCAAAATCATGAAATCATTTAATCAAATCAATCAAAGTTCTGACCTTCGCCATATGAAAAAATTCATTTGTCTTGCTATCCTTTTAAATACGACCTGCCTTTTTGCTCAGGAAAAAATGGTCACTCACAAAATCAATGATGAAATTTCCTATGTGGTACCCGAATCTTTCAACCTGATGAGCAAAGGAGATCGTATAGAAAAATATGTCTCCTCAAGAGAACCTCTTGCAATGCATTCATCAGTAGATGGAGAGATCAACTATGGAGTAAACTGGAACCCCATGCAATGGATGGATGGCGATGAGCAAATGATACATGACTTTTATAAAGCCAGTATCCTTAGCATGTTTGATCAGGTAGAATTTATTCAAAACGAAATCAAAGAGATCAACGGAAAAAAATTTGTTGTCTTTGAATTCATATCGATGCTTCGAACAGAGAACGCCTTTTCAAATAAGTCTTCCAGAAACTACACATACATTCAATACACTTCCTATAATGAGCAGGTCTTACTCTTCAACTTTGCCTGTAAAGCACGGCTCATGAATCAATGGCAACCTGTAGCCAACGACATTATGAATAGTGTGAAAGTGAAAGAGAAATAATGGAATTAAGTATATATAGCGATGAACATTTCATGAAGCAGGCTCTAAAAGAAGCCCAAAATGCTTCTGAAGAAGGAGAAATTCCGATTGGAGCAGTGGTGGTTTGTGAGAATAAAATCATTGCTAAAGACCACAACCGGGTAGAACGACTAAATGATGCGACCGCTCATGCTGAAATGCTGGCCATTACAGCAGCACAAAATCATCTCGGATCAAAGTATTTAAATGAATGCACACTTTTTGTCACACTTGAACCCTGCAGTATGTGTGCCGGGGGACTTTTCTGGACACAAATCGGAAGGGTAGTCATTGGCGCCCTGGACAAAGAACGAGGCTTCTCTCAATTCAACAAAAACATCATCCATCCGAAGACGGATCTGAAACTAGGTGTCATGGCAAATGAATGTGAAATTTTGATTAAAGAATTTTTTAAAAAGCTACGAGGCAACTAAACAAGTCTTAGTCTTGTTATCTTCACAAATCATTTTTTTAGAACCTTAAAAAATCACATAATTATGGCTTTTGAATTACCAAACCTACCTTATGCTCACGATGCATTAGAACCACATATAGATGCCAAAACCATGGAAATTCACCATGGCAAGCATCATGCAGGATACGTATCAAAACTGAATGCTGCCATCGAAGGCACTGATATGGAAGGTAAATCATTGGATGATTTAGTGAAAAATCATTCAGACAATGGTGCGGTACGAAATAATGGCGGAGGACACTGGAATCATTCACTTTTTTGGGAAGTGATGTCACCAAATGGTGGTGGTGAACCTTCAGGTGCACTTGCAGATGCAATCAATTCTGCTTTTGGATCATTTGATAAATTCAAAGAGGCGTTCAGTAATGCAGCAGCGACCCGATTCGGTAGTGGATGGGCATGGCTTTGCAAAAAAAGTGACGGGTCTGTTGAGGTTTGCTCCACAGCCAATCAGGATAACCCGCTGATGCCAGATGCCGGATGCTCTGGAACACCTATTCTTGGCCTTGATGTTTGGGAGCATGCGTATTACCTAAACTATCAGAACAGAAGACCCGATTACATTAACGCATTTTTCAATGTGATCAACTGGGATGCAGTGAGCAAAAAATTTGAAGGATAATTGACAATTCAAAAATCGCTATATATTTGCGACTAGAAATGAGAACACAACAACTACATCATCATGTACATCATATGCTCCACTCGGAAGAGACGGTGTAGTAGGTGTATTGTAGTTAATTAAAATAAACACAAAGCCCTGACGAACCGTCAGGGCTTTTTTTATGCCCAAAACTTAACAGAAATACAAAATATCAGTTTCAACGACATGCAAAACGTACTAAAAATAGCCATTCAAAAAAGCGGGAGACTCAACGAGAAAAGCATGGGCCTGCTAAAAGAATGCGGCATCAAAATCAACAATGGAGGGAAATTGATGTCAACAGCATCAAATTTTCCTTTAGAAATTTTCTATCTGAGAGATGACGATATTCCTCAATACGTCGCAGAGGGAGTAGCTGATATCGGGATCGTGGGTGAGAATGAATATCTGGAAAAACAACAACCGGTTGAAGTGATCAACCGGACAGGCTTTTCCAAATGCCGACTTTCATTGGCAATCAAACGAGAAGCAGAATATACCGATCTAAATTGGTTTTCAGGAAAGCGTATAGCCACCAGCTATCCCGTAATCCTCAGAAAATTTCTTGAGAAGAATAAGATTGAAGCCACCATTGAGGTCATCAGTGGAAGTGTGGAAATCGCTCCCGGAATTGGTCTCGCTGATGCAGTATTTGATATTGTGAGTACTGGAAGCACGCTACTAGCTAATGGCCTAAAAGAAGTGGAAGTTGTATTAAAAAGCGAGGCACTTCTCGTCGCTAACACAATGCTCGATGTTGACAAAAAGAAAATTCTGGAAAGACTCCTTTTCAGAATGGAAGCTGCAAAATCTGCTAAACAGAACAAATACATCTTGTTGAATGCTCCAAACAATAAGCTTGATGATATCATAAAGCTACTACCAGGAATGAGAAGCCCTACCGTACTTCCTCTTGCTGATGAAGGCTGGAGTAGTGTTCACAGTGTGATACAGGAAGATGATTTCTGGGAAGTGATTGATCAGCTAAAAGAAAAAGGTGCGGAAGGCATTTTGGTTTGTCCGATAGAAAAAATGATACTTTAAAATTTTTCTCCCTTTGGAGGGGGATTAAGGGGGAGGAAAAATGAAAAAAATAAAATATCCAGATAAAACAAGTTGGGCTGAATTGTGCAAACGCCCCACTTTCGACTTTGCTGAACTGGAAACAAAGGTCCGGTCGATCATGATGGAAGTCAAAGAAAGAGGTGATGACGCTCTCCTTGAGATGGCTAAAAAGTTTGATGGCGTTGAGCTAGATGCACTTGTCGTCGACCTACATGAGCAATCATTTGAAATAGATAGTGAATTGGCAGAAGCAATCAAGATTGCAAAGCAGAATATTGAATCGTTCCACCTTTCTCAAAAGGAAGAAGTGCAGAAAATTGAAACAATGGAGGGTGTTACTTGCTGGCGAAAAAGTGTAGCTATTCAAAATGTGGGGCTTTACATCCCCGGGGGTTCTGCACCTCTTTTCTCCACTTTACTCATGCTAGCCATTCCGGCAAAAATCGCTGGCTGTAAAAACATTACCGTTTGCACCCCACCGACTAAGGATGGAAAGTTGAATGCAGTCATTGGCTGGACCTGTCAATTACTCGGTATTGAAAAAATCTTCTTAACTGGTGGTGCGCAAGCAATCGCGGCTATGACATTCGGAACGGAATCCATACCGAAGGCCGATAAGATTTTTGGCCCTGGTAATCAATATGTGACTGCAGCTAAACGACTCGCTCAGAATTATGGAGTTGCAATCGACATGCCTGCCGGACCAAGTGAAGTGTTGGTGATAGCTGACGGCACAGCCTATCCCGAATTTGTAGCAGCTGACTTGCTTTCTCAAGCAGAGCACGGACCCGACAGTCAAGTGGTTTTGGTCAGCAATTCAGAAAATCTCATTTCAGAAGTAAATAGTGAAATAACAAAACAGGTCAAGGACCTTCCCAGAGAGGAAATAGCTTTGAAGGCACTTGAAAGCAGTCAATCCATTCTTGTGAAATACTTGAATGAGGCAGTGGCCTTTAGTAATGAATATGCACCTGAGCATTTGATTATTGCCACCGATAATGCGGAAGAACTATCCGAACAGGTTACCATTGCCGGAAGCGTATTTCTTGGCAATTGGAGCTGTGAAAGTGCAGGGGACTATGCGAGCGGAACCAATCACACCCTACCCACGAATGGATATGCACGCAATTACAGTGGCGTATCGCTTGATAGCTTTTTAAAAAAGATAACTTTCCAAAAATTGTCCGCAAAAGGGATACAAAACTTAGGTCCGGCCATTGAAAAAATGGCTGAAGCTGAGCAATTGCAGGCTCATAAGAATGCTGTGAGTTTGAGATTAAAGAAATTAAAAAGACCCTGAAACAAGTTCAGGGTGACATGTAAAATTTAAAGTCATGCTGAACTCGTTTCAGCATCTAGCAATAATGTTCGACATAAATAAAATAACACGAGATAACGTAAAGAAACTAAAGCCCTACTCCAGTGCTCGTGATGAATTTGATGGAGTGGCTGAGGTATCTCTCGATGCTAATGAAAATCCCTTTGGCTTTGGTCTGAATCGCTATCCGGATGGATCCTTAAGTGATTTAAAAACTGCTATGGCCAAATACAGAGGTGTGGAAATTCCTCGATTGATTTTTGGCAATGGAAGCGATGAATTGATTGATTTATTGATTCGGGCCTTCTGTGAGCCCGGACAAGATAAAGTGATGATCTTCCCACCTACTTTTGGCATGTATAAGGTTGCAGCTGATGTAAACGATATCGAGGTTGTAGCAGAACCCCTGACGGATGATTTTCAAATTGACTTTGATCGCCTGTTGCCCAAGCTTACGGATGACAACCTAAAGATCATTTTTATCTGTTCACCAAACAACCCAACGGGGAATTGCATCAATAAAGAAACCATCTTATCCATTACAGCAGCATTTCCAGGGCTAGTGGTTGTAGATGAGGCGTACATCGATTTTGGCGGAGAAAGTCTGGTTCAGCATGACATCTCTAACCTGTTCATTCTACAGACTTTTTCAAAAGCCATGGGTCTTGCAGGAGCAAGGCTTGGTGTGGGCTTTGGCTCAACAGATGTAATCGGAGTACTGAATAAAATCAAGCCACCATATAATGTCAACACTTTAACCCAGGAGAAAGCAATTAACACACTCGAAAGGCCGGAACTTATCAGCAAACAGGTTGCTACATTGATTGAAGAGCGTGTAAAAATGCAACAAGCGCTGAAGGGCATTCCTTCGATGAAAAAAGTTTATCCATCAGATGCCAACTTCTTACTGGTTGAGTTTGAGGATGCTCAAAAAACTTATACCGACCTTATGACCAAAGGGATCATTGTCAGAGATCGTTCGAGTCAGGTCCCTGATACTTTGCGAATCACCATTGGTACTCCATCCGAAAATCAACGGTTGATTGCCGCTCTCAAAGAAGAGGAATACGAAGAAAAAGGTAGAATTGGGAGGTGTATACGTACAACATCGGAAACGAAAATCAAGGTTGAAGTCAACCTGGACGACCCGACCAATACCTCGATATCTACCGGTGTTGCATTTTTTGATCATATGCTAGATCAGATAGCCAGACATGGAGCAATTGGACTTTATGTAGAAGTGGAAGGAGACATTCAAATTGATACGCACCACACGATCGAGGACACTGCATTAGCGTTGGGTACTGCATTTAATGACGCACTCAAAGAGCGAAAAGGGATCGAACGATATGGGTTCCTGCTGCCGATGGATGATTGCCTTGCACAGGTAGCGATAGATTTCGGTGGCCGTCCATGGCTTGAGTGGGATGCTTCATTTGATGCAACGCATGTGGGAGAAATGCCAACAGAGATGGCTTCTCACTTCTTCAAATCATTCTCAGATACAGCTCGCTGTAATCTGAATGTAAAAGCAGAAGGAGAAAACGATCACCACAAGATTGAGTCCATCTTCAAGGCTTTTGCAAGAGCAATAAAGATGGCAGTTAGGAAAGATGATAGTGGGGTGATGCCGAGTACAAAAGGAGTGTTGTGAAAGCTTCCTCCCCCTTTAATCCCCCTGCAAAGAGGGAAAATAAAATTTGAAAGATGATAGCAATCGTAAAATACAATGCAGGTAATATCCGATCAGTGAAGAATGCACTTGACCGAATTGGTGTAGAGTCTCTGATTACAGATGATGCAGAAAAGCTGAGAGCGGCTGAAAAAGTCATTTTTCCCGGAGTAGGTGAAGCAGGTACGGCGATGGAGTATTTGAGAGATCGAGGTTTAGATGAAGTTATCAAAAACTTGAAACAGCCATTTTTGGGGATTTGCCTGGGGATGCAACTCATGTGCTCACATTCCGAAGAAAAAGATACCGAATGCCTGGGAATTTTTAAAGAAAAGGTAAAGAGGTTCCCTCCTAAAGGCATTGTCCCACACATGGGGTGGAATGACTTTACCAAAGCAAAGGGTCCTTTATTTGAAGGAATCGCAGAATCTGACAACATGTATTTTGTTCACAGTTATTATGCGGAGCTTGGTGAAGACACTATCGGTGAGACGGAGTATCTGATCCCATTTACTTCTGCCTTACAAAAGGATAACTTTTACGGCGTGCAGTTTCACCCTGAGAAGTCCGCGGATGTGGGGAGGAAGTTGATTGAAAATTTTTTGAGACTTTAAGAAGGCAGAAAACAGAATTGAGAATATAGAATTATGGAAAAAAGTAAATCATTCACAGAACTTATTGTCTGGCAAAAAGCTCATGCGCTGACACTTGAGGTTTACAAGATCACTCAAGATTTTCCCAAAGAAGAAGTTTTTGGTATCACTTCACAAATAAGAAGAGCATCAGTTTCTGTTGCAGCGAACATAGCAGAAGGATATAAGAGGAGATCGGCAAATGATAAAGCGAGATTCTTCAATATTTCGGAAGGTTCATTAGATGAGACTAAGTACTTCCTTATTCTAGGACAAGACCTAGGGTTCATTGAAAACAATATTGATCTTCTGGAAAAAACAGATGAAGTAGCTAAACTTCTGTATTCCTATAAGAAGGCTATTCTAAATGCTAACTCCTAAATCCTCTATTCTGACAAAATGCGAATAATACCAGCCATAGATATCATAGAAGGAAAGTGTGTACGTCTCTCGAAAGGAGATTACGACACAAAAAAGATATACAATGAAGATCCGCTTGAGGTAGCTCAGCAGTTTGAAGATGCAGGACTGCAGTACCTTCATTTAGTTGATCTGGATGGAGCTAAAGCCAAGCACATTGTAAATTGGAAAGTGCTGGAAAAACTGGCTTCTAAAACCAGTTTGAGAATTGATTTTGGTGGAGGTATAAAATCAGATGAGGATTTGCGTATTGCATTTGAAAGTGGAGCACGGCAAATCACCGGCGGTAGCATTGCGGTTAAAGAACCGGTAAAGTTTACCTCATGGATCACAGCTTACGGTGCGGAAAAAATCATTTTGGGTGCTGATGCCCTGGATGGAAAGATCGCAGTATCTGGCTGGCAAGAAGAATCGGACATGGAAATTGAAAGCTTCATCCAGGATTATGTTGAAAAGGGAATTAAATATGTGATTTCCACGGACATTTCAAAGGATGGAATGTTGGAAGGACCTTCTTTTAATCTGTACCAATCCATTCAGAAAAAAATGCCAGACATCAAGTTGATTGCAAGTGGAGGAGTTAGTTCGATGGATGATTTGGTGAAGTTGAAAGAAAATGGGTTGGAAGGAGCCATTGTAGGAAAAGCGATATATGAGAATAGAGTTAGTTTGAAGGAACTGGGTGAGTTAACATCCCCCTAACCCCTTCAAAGGAGGATTTACATCTGATTTAGTTCAGAAATATCCCCTTGAGGGGATTATAGGGGTGTTTTATTAGAAAGAAATGTTGAAAAAAAGAATCATACCGTGCCTGGACATCAAAGACGGGCAAACCGTGAAAGGTGTCAATTTCGTCGATATCCGAAATGCAGGAGACCCTATTGAGTTAGCCAAACGTTATGTCAAAGAAGGTGCTGACGAGCTGGTGTTTTTGGATATCACCGCGACTGTGGATGGGCGGAAAACCTTTGCAAAACTGGTGGAGGAAATCGCCCATGAGATCAATATTCCATTTACCGTAGGTGGTGGCATATCCTCCGTTGAAGATGCCGCAGTATTGGTAAAGGCAGGTGCTGATAAAGTAAGTATAAACTCTGCAGCGGTTAAACGGCCTGAACTGGTCTATGAAATCGCTCATGAGTTTGGAAGTCAGTTTGTAGTGGTGGCCGTAGATGCCGATCTGGTGAATGGAGAGTGGAAAGTGTTTGTCAAAGGAGGCAGAGAGGCTACAGATATCGATGTATTTGAATGGGCCAAAAAAGTTGAAGAATTGGGTGCAGGTGAAATTTTACTCACTTCGATGCAAAACGATGGGACCAAAGCAGGTTTCGCCATTGAATTGACAGAGAAGTTGGCGGCCAACCTCAATATTCCGGTGATTGCTTCTGGCGGTGCAGGAAGCATTGAACATTTTGCTGAAGTATTTGAAAAGACAAAAGCAACAGGCGCATTAGCAGCAAGTGTTTTTCACTTTGGAGAGATTCCGATTCCGCAACTCAAGGAGTTTCTAAGACACAAGACTATTGATATAAGAATTTAGAATGATGCTTTTAATTAACTATCAAGAAAAGTGGGCCGAAGATTTTGAACAAATAAAGCAGGTGCTGCTCGGACAACTGAGTTCGAATGTAAGGATTCAAATAGAGCATATTGGAAGTACGGCCATTCCTGGATTGATGGCAAAACCCATTATCGACATAGATCTGATTTACTTCTCAGCAGATGAGTTCACAGTAACCCTGGAAGAACTGAGAGGAATCGGCTATTATCACAACGGTGATCAGGGAATCAAGGGGCGTGAAGTCTTCAAGCGAACTAAAAATCAAAATCATCCAGTCCTTGATTCGATCAAGCATCATCTTTATGTCTGCCACAAGGACAGTGATGAATTAAAAAAACATTTGCTTTTCAGAGATAAACTGCGAAATGATCGTGAAGTTCTAGAGAATTATGCTGCACTTAAACTCCATTTGGCAACCAAAGCAAATCAAGATCGAAAATTATATGCGCAACTAAAGGAATCAGAGGCGAAGGCCTTTTTCGAAAAAATATTGAAATAAGAAAATGACAAACTCAAAGCTCGCAACTCAAAACTCACAACTTATTCCAGCCATCATCCAACACGCACAAACCAACCAGGTGCTCATGCTCGGATACATGAATGAAGAATCATTGGCCAAAACCAAAAAGGAAGGCAAGGTCACTTTTTTCAGCCGATCCAAGCAACGACTCTGGACCAAGGGAGAGAGCTCAGGGAATTTCTTAAACGTGATAAGTATTCAGGAAGATTGTGATAACGATACCTACCTCATAAAAGTGATACCCAAGGGAGATACATGTCACAAAGGCACCTACACCTGTTTTGGTGAGAAAGAGCCTGCTGGCTTTTTACATGAGTTACAAGGTGTGATTCAATCCAGAAAAGCCAACCCATCTGAAAAGTCTTACACTACTGAACTTTTCAAAAAAGGAACAAAGAAGATCGCTCAAAAAGTAGGAGAAGAAGCAACAGAGGTGATTTTAGAGGCCATGGATAACCAAAAGGATTTGTTGATAGAAGAATCCTCAGACCTTATGTACCACTTTTTGGTTTTGCTTGCTGACCAGGGATTAAGGCTCGAGGATATAGAGGCAAAATTGATGGAGCGACATAAATAAATTTAATTATTTTAATATTTAATTGTAATTAAAAGGAAACTAATTGCTGAACACAATTAAATATTAACGTTAAATAATTTCTGTAAATAAAAGAACATTATTCAATATTTGCCGCTAGAAAATCTCCCCCAAACACATCTCTTACCGCAAAGAACTCTCTTGATGATTTTATTAATTATTCATTTAAGTAATTGATTACCATTATATTATAACTTTTATTTTAAATAAATAACCAAATATCATCAAAACGGCTAACCTATTAAGAAACAAAGTTGTCTATGCGATTTTCGATTTAATATTTTTAATATTAAATTGAATTTTATTGGAAACTATCAAATGAATAGAACCAGCAAACTATTTCATTTTTCCTTCACTATTGGTGTTTTTTTTATTCTCTGTGCTTGCAGTACGGAGAGTGACGAGGAAGCTATTGATAAATTTCCACGGTTGAAGTTCAGTCTGATTGACGCACCAGCTGTATTTGACGAGGTGAATATTGATATACGTCAACTACAAGTGAACTTCGTAGAAACTGATGATGAAAAAGCCAAAGAGTGGTTAGACATCAGTGATTTTAATCCTGTAATTGTAGATATCCTATCTCTGACAAATGGCAAAGAGCTAACGCTCGTCGACCGACCTATGGCTTTTGATTACGTTGATGAGATCAGACTGATTCTTGGAAACATGAATTATCTATTAGTGAATGGAGACTCATCCGAACTCAAAATCCCTTCTGGCGAACAAACCGGAATAAAAATAAAATTAAGTCAACCAATCGAAGCTGATAATGACTATGATTTCTTACTGGATTTTGATGCCTCTCAATCCATCAAAGCTGCAGGAAATAGTGGGAAGTATATATTGAAGCCAGTAATTAGAGCGAAACTAAAATCCAAAACCGGCTCCATATCAGGAAAAGTATTACCAGCAATTCGAGGGGTTACCGCTTATGCCATAACTGGAAGCGATAGTGTTTCAACAGTCACTGGCGATGATGGTTTTTTTCTAATAAGAGGGCTGGACGAAGGTGTCTACAGAGTCTCAGTTGCCTATAAGGAACGCACTTTACAAAAACCAAGCATTCAACTATATCCAGGGATGATTTTCAATTCCGGGACATTCGATTTTCAATGATTTCTCATCCCTTTCTATATTTGCCTTACAATCAATAGGAGTAGGCTATTTCTCAGGAATCCTTTTCAAGAATCGACCTAGAGACTCTTTCAGTCTTTCCTTTTCTTTAAACAGATCACTCGGTATTTTAACATTAGAGCCATTCTTGAGGTGCAATTTCCATACAATGGATTCTATGCCTTTAGCATTGGAGATGTCTTTACTTTGCTTAGCGATCTCGTTCAAATGAATGGACTGACTCTTTTTCAGATTCTTAATACTGATCTGCTCATCTGTTATAATCAGTGTGGTGAAACTTGACACAACCGCAATAGTTGTTATCAATCCAATAGCTAGCAAAACCCACATCAGTACGTACAGGCTCTCCTGATTTCTAAGAATCAAAGCTGCACCAAAAAAGATACCCGGAATCACTATCATCAGCGTATTTGATCGGAAAACTTCACCCTGATCCTTCATCCTGAAACCGCGTTATTCAGTTCTAATCAATTGGATATGGTACAAACACAAAGTTGGTGAACTGTTCATCAATCACAAATAGACAACAGTATTCATCTGGATCTTTGTAGTTTGACTTAAAGACCTTTTCGTCATCAATTAAGCCTCGTTGAACAAACTCCTCCATGAATGAGGCAAAGTATTTCCAGTTGTTTTCAGCCTGCCCTGCGTCTACTAGCAGTTGCCCAATCGGCTGATTGATTTTACACATCGCAAATACAGGGTATTCAGAAAATTCCTGTCTGCGAATGGCATAAGAAGCTTCTTTGAGAGGTTCTGATATCTTCACAAAATCAGAGGATATCTGACCTAGGTATTTTGGATCTAATTCTGGATCGTTATGCATATTTCTGATTCAATTTTTTGTGTCCCCTTGAGGGGATAGTAGGGGTGACTTTTCCTCCCCCTACCCCCTCCAGAGGGGGATAACTTTATTTCTTCAATTTCAATAAAACCACATTCTCCACATGAGCTGTCTGTGGAAACATATCCACCGGCTGTATTTTAACCACGTTGTATGACTGTCCCAATATCTCCAAGTCTCTTGCCTGAGTCGCAGGGTTACAACTTACATACACGATGCGATCTGCCTTCAGGTCAGCAAGTAGCTGCGTCACCCGCGGATGCATCCCTGCCCTTGGCGGATCTGTGATGATCACGTCCGGCTTTCCATGTGTATTTATAAACTCATTGCTCAGCAAATCCTTCATATCCCCGGCATAGAAATCTGTATTAGTGATCCCATTGATCTCACTATTGATTTTTGCATCCTCAATAGCCTCCTCAACATATTCAATGCCCACCACTTTCTTTGCCGAACGAGCAACAAAGTTGGCAATGGTTCCGGTTCCGGTGTAGAGGTCATACACCAACTCATCTCCCTTTAAGTCAGCAAAGTCAGCAGCTATTTTATACAGCTCATGTGCCTGGGCAGAATTGGTCTGATAAAAAGACTTGGGTCCAATTTTGAACTTCAGGTCTCCCATTTGCTCCAAAATATGATCTTTGCCTGAAAATAGCTCTACTTCAAGATCAGAATAGGAATCATTCCCCTTTTCATTTACCACATACATGAGTGAGGCAATTTGTGGAAACTCATTTTTGATAAAGTCCATCATCAATTGAATCAGCTCTTCATCTCTGTAATGCACCTGAAGAATTACCATGGTTTCTCCCGTAGATGCCGTGCGGATCACCAGGTTTCTAAGGAAGCCTTCCTGTTTTTTCACGTTGTAAAAAGGAACAGAATGCCGATCAGCAAATGCCTTTACTTTCAATCGAATCTCATTGGAAGGGCCTGGCTGCAGGTGACATTTATTGATGTCCACGATTTTGTTGAATTGCTTTGGAATATGAAACCCAAGCCCGGTTCTTACTTGCTCTTCGCCACTTTCAATCTCCTCTTTTGTCAACCATCTAAAGTCCGAAAAAGTAAACTCTAGCTTATTTCTATAAAACGATGTTTCTTTCGATCCTAAGATTGGCATAATCTCAGGCAGTTCTAATCCACTAAGTTTCCGAAGGTTTTCCTCCACATGACCCTGCTTATATTTCAGCTGTGCATCATACGTCATGTGCTGCCATTTGCATCCCCCACATAATCCGAAATGCTCACAAAATGGCTCTACACGTTCACTTGATTGCTCTACTAATTCCTCGGCATATGCTTCCAGGAATTTTTTCTTTTTCCCTACTACCTTGGCTTTCACAACATCACCGGGTACTGTCTCCTTTACAAAGACCACCTGACCATTGACACGCCCTACTCCTTTTCCTTCTGAGGAAATACCAGTTATTTCCAGTGAATCTATTACTGCTCCTTTCTTCATCCGCGCAAAGATACTACGAGAGCTGGCTGGATATCAACCGTGATTTCCTCTGGATTAACAAAGGGTTTTACATTTGATGCTTTAATTAAAACCCAACTCCGATTCTCAAGCCACTTCCAAAAAAATCACTGTTTCTAAATGCCCAGTAATAATCTACGCGCATAAATTTGAAGATATGCTCAATCCCAGCACCTACTTCAACGTAATTTCCAATGGTCTCATTTGTGAGATAGTTAGCAGAAGCAACAGCTTGAAAATTCAGCTTTTTAACCAATGGGATTTTATTAAAAATAAATTCATTGAAGTGATGTTCATAGTGTGCTTCGAAGAATGGTTTCGTGGTACTGAACTGGTAAAACGGGAGTAACTCAAATTTCATCGTTTTGCCTACCTGGCTCAAAGAGGTCTGGTTACCGGCAAAATGTTTGAAGTCAACAAAGGTCAGCGCATCGTCATTGAGAAAAGCACCTCCTGCTACTGCATAATTACTTTTCCCCACCAGTCCAAAGCTCATTTCATCTTCCACCCTCACCTGAACAAAATCAAAATTCACATCGCTACCCAGCGTTTTGATTCCTTTCTTATATGTAAGAAATATCTCGGGGTATTTGGAAGAATAAGTAAATTTCCTGTCGGGTCTGGTTGCATATGTTTGTTTGATCCTAAAACGGAAAGTCGCCTCAAAGATCAATGCCTGATGCCTCGGAAATCCTGTCTCATCCAACTCCATATTTACCGGTTGGTTGCTTGTGAAATTCGTTTTATTCTCAGATGCCCAGGTAAAGTCTGATGTATTAGTGAGCGTATCCCGTTGGGCATACTCAAGACTGGTGTTCAGTAAAATTCCATTTTTTAACTCCTGCTGAAATCGAATGTACCCAAAGGATTTTTCAAAAATCTTCATGAAGTTGTCTCCTTCCACCAACGTCACATAGCTGTTGATAAACGGAGTGATCGATTCGGATTCATCAAACTGGGAAATATATCGGCCTCCCCCCACATAAAATCTAGTGAACTTATTGTCCAGCTTACGATAACTCGCATCGATCTTGGCGTTAAATTTTTCATTGGAAAATCCATATCGAACTGCCGGACGGATCCAATACTTTGTTTGACCATCAACCTGCTTCCAGATGGTAGGCTGTATTTCAGGCACAAAACCTTCCACCGTATTATACTGAAATATGCTGATGACTGCAGGAAGTGACCAGTACTTTTCTTCGATGCTGTTCGAATGAGTGTAGCCGCTAAGAAATATATTTCCCAGGGTCAACTTGTTTGTTTCATTGTCTACAGAATCTTTATATGCCGGGCTTTCTTTAACCAACCGAATGCTATCTTTTACCTGATAATCCTTTACTTCGATCTCAGTAAGCGGTATAGGCCTGATGTCTTTCCAATAAGTGGAATCCCGTTCATTCGACCCCTCCTCCACGACTAAAACTTCCGCTGTAAAATCGGCTTGCTGAAACAGGTCAGCTTCTTTTTTCTCACCAAATTTCTGCTCATATAGTCCCTCATCTTTATATGCCTGATAGTTTGGTTCAACTTCGTAATTGGAGTACACACCGATGTAATAGCCGCTTCCTTTGAAGCCAAAAGCACCAAACTTGAACGAAAATTTCTGTGATAATGGCATCCAAATATCATATTCAGCCGGAGCAAATACCTGGTTGATTGTGAGTGAATCAATAAATTCCAATCCCCTGGCTTTTGTGACAAACAGGTCTATTGTGTGAAACCGCCACTCATCCTCAACGATATACACCACACCCTCAAAAACCGGATCGGTAGCTCGCTTAGGAATCACTTTGATTTTATTAATCAATTTTCCATTTTCTTCAAAAAGTCCCAACCATTCATAATCATAAAAAAGAAATGCATTTGGTGCGATCGGAGAAACATATTCCCGCTCCATATCCAGATCTATGAATTTTTCGTACGCATTGATATTGAAATCAGAAGCACGATTGAAGCTAAAACCCTGCTCATTCCCACTTACTTTAGAGCTGATCATCCGCTCAGAAACTTTATCAGGTAACTCAAAAGAAAATTGGGAAACAGATTCGGAGAGATATAATATACCAGTATCAATGGTGATTTTCTGACCTAGAATTTTGTCTGGTTTTTTATCCAAGCGAAATAAGCCTTTGAGATAAGCATCTGTTTTGAAAGCCCTGACTTCCTCTTGATAAAACTTTCTTTTTTTCATGGCCTCCCGAATCACACGATCCGCAGGATCTTCATCCCCTGCTGTCACCACCACTTCTCTCAGTTGTAAAGCCTGCTCTTTCATTTCAAATTCAACATAAATCGTTTGGCCGGGATTGATCGTGATCAGCTGTTCCACTACTTTGTACCCAACATACTGCGCAACAATGGTATGTGATCCTGATGGAGTTTTTAGAAAAAATTCCCCTTCACTATTCGATGTGGTTCCAATAGTTGTGCCCTTGATGTAAACAGTGGAAAAAGGGAGTATCTCTCCGGTTTGACTCACTGTCAAACCTTTAATCCCTGTTTGAGCAATACTGGCTAATGAGAACAAAAGAATAGATAGGTAGGTGATTAATTTCATAGAGGTTGGCAAAACAAATTTTAGTGATAATGCACGAAGCGCTGCATTGGTTGCATACTTCTTATTTTTCTTTAAAGTTTTTCAATGTGTTTATCTTGGCAAAAGTTATACCACAGGTAAAATTCACACATGCAAAAAGTAGCAATAATAACAGGTGGCTCTTCGGGAATTGGTAAATCATTAGTGCTAAAATACGCGAATGAGGGGTATGCAGTCGTATTTACCGGAAGGAATGGAGAACGCATGAAGCAAGTGGCATCTGAGTTGGGTGAGCGGCCTCACCTGGCGCTGGAATTAGATGCAGCCGGAAAAGAAGACAACAAGAAAATGGTGGACGAAACCATCAAGCAATTTGGACGCATCGATGTACTTGTATGCAATGCCGGCATTTCCATGCGCGCACTTTTTGAAGAAGTAGATCTGGAGGTTTTTGAGAAACTGATGGACATCAATTTTTACGGTGCTATTTATGCGACAAAATTTGCATTGCCTCACTTGCTAAAAAGTAAAGGGACCATTATAGCCATCTCCTCCATTAATGGATGGCGTTCAACCCCCGCACGTACCGCTTACTCATCTTCCAAATTTGCTATGCAAGGATTTTTTGAAGCATTGAGAACGGAAGTGATGACAAGGGGTGTGCATGTACTGGTGGTATGCCCCGGCTTCACCAGTTCCAATATTCGAAATGCTGCACTCACAGCAGATGGAAAAGCTCAGGGTGAATCTCCCCGCGACGAGAAAAAAATGATGACATCAGAAGAAGTAGCTAAACGTACTTACAAAGCAGCGATGAAGGGAAAGCGTGATTTGATCCTGACCTTTGAAGGAAAGATGGCAGTGTTACTTAACAAAATCATTCCATCCCGTTTGGATCGTATGATCTACAACATGATGAAGAAGGAACCAGATAATCCGCTTAAATAACCCTCAATCTCCCCTTTCTTAGATAAACCTCCTGACCATCCCACAAAACCTTTATCCAAACCTCGTCCTGTTCCAGGACTTTCACTTTATGCCCCCTGGACAAAAGTTCAACTGGTTCGGCTCCTGCAGATGGCCCGGATCTTAACAAGGTGTTATTGGAAATGATGATTCCTCTAGGTGCTGTATCGAAATTATTGACAGCAAAAATGATTGCGATGATCATTACCTGAATGATGCCAGCAGCTAATGGCTTCTCCCCCTGCTTGGCCTTTGATATGATGTACGCCAAAAGCAAAGTAGAAATAGCTATCAAAAGCAATGAAAATTGAGATCGGTATTTATTCAGAAGTGCCAGAAAATAATAAGTATCGTCATAGCTATACCCTCTTAGCTCGTTCGCATTTGCCAGCTCCTCTATCTTTCCCACCACATTTCTGTCTGCAGATTGTTGATAATATTTGTCCAGATAAAAAAGTGCATCCGCGTAATTATCAAGTCCATCCTGAATAAAAGCCATTTTTAACAACATAGCAGAAGATGCCTGCCCAGAAGAGTAGATTTCCTCATAAAGATTTAATGCTTCGGTATATTTCTGCTGAGCGAAGAGTGAGTCAGCCTTGTTTAAAAGTGGATTTTGAGCATTTAAATTCAAAATTGCACACCAGAATAAAATTCCTAGAAATAATCTCACCTTTATTCGGTTAATCATGTGGTATTATTAATTAAGATTTCTATTTTTGCATCCGCAATTTAAGGCAAGGGTCTTGAATTGCACTTCTTTTTATACGAAAGGAGAATTAAAATGACTGGCTAGCTCAGCTGGTAGAGCAACGCCCTTTTAAGGCGTGGGTCCTGGGTTCGAGCCCCAGGCCAGTCACATTACGAAAACCCCAATCATTTATGGTTGGGGTTTTTTGTTTTAATCCATAAAATCCTGTTGGCAAAGAAGCCTGTCCCGAACTTGTTTCGGGAAGCCCCAAGCCAGTCACTTACTAAAGCTTCAACGTTCGTTGGGGCTTTTTAGTTAAAAAAAAAGAGTCAGTACGTTTGTCAAGGGGATACTTGACCAAATCAAGCCTGGAATTAAATACTAAGAGTATTTTTCATTCCGTGGCTGACTTAGGAATTTTGATTTCCACTTTGGTGCCTTTATTCGGTTCGCTTGTTAATGACACATTGCAGTTATTTTTTTCCAGTAATCCAAGACTCAGACTCAAACCTAACCCAGCTCCCAGCTCCTGATCTGTTCCTGCTTTTGATTTCTGAATTTCTTTATTGATGATTGATTGAATCCGTTCAGAAGACATTCCTACACCTGAATCAACAATACTTACCGTGGTTTCAGACTCATTCTGATCGCTGATCACCTGCACACTGCCTCCTCCATTCGTGTATTTGATCGCATTGTGAATTAAATTTCTCAAAGCCACTTTGAAGTGATTTTCATCAATCCAGGCTTCCATGTCTTTGGGTGTATCAATTTTAAAGTCGATGTTTTTTCGCTTTATGAGCGTATGAAAAAGATCTGCGTTTTCATGCACCACCTCACTGATGTTAACCTTTGCCGGGTAGGCATTGATGCCTCCAAGCTGCATACGTGCCCACTCGAGTAGTTCATCCACAGTACTTGTCAAACTTCCTAAACGTTGTTTTAGACTGTTTTGATATTCAATGAACTGCTCCTTAGAAATCACATCATCATGGTTCAGATTGAGGATACTATGAAAAAGATTAAGCGGGCTTTTGATATCGTGGGCAATAATCGAGAACAATTTGTCCTTTGTTTCATTCGCTACTTTCAGTGCCTTGTGTGCCCGTACAAGTTCTGAAACATCGTCCACACAAATAGCCACAGATTCAATTTCTCCGTCAACATTCAGAATTGGCTCATATTTTCCATTGGCTGATATCACAGACCCATCCGGAAGGTTGGTTTCTTCTAAAAATGAAACCTGCTTTTTTGTTTTCAGTACATCCTGAAACATCGGTTCATGTTTCTCAAAAATGTGTGATGATAAAACTTCTTTTCTATTTCGACCGATTATATCCCTTCTGGTATAACCAAACCGACTGGCGTAGTTGTTATTCGCAAGAATGAAATTCCCTTCTTTATCAACCAATGCCATCAGCAGAGGTGCATTGTCAAGAAGTGATCTCAGTGTTTGTTCCTGCTGATCAGAGCGATCAAATGCTTTGATCAAAATAGATCGGAAAACATAAAGGAATAAGTATAGAATGGACGCTACTACCAGATTATTTACGATAATTAATCCATACGTATTTCCAAATTCAAGCCCCTGGCTGTTTAGTATAATTACTTTCAGCGTTAAGAAGCAAGCAAAAATAAACCAGTAGGCAAAGTGCTTTTTAACCCCATCTACCATGAACATAGAGATGGCCATGGCTGCATAGAGCATATTTTCAGTATCTACATATGTCCCTTCCTCTACATAAACAAGAACCGCACCTACAATCATCGCCACACCTATAAAAATGAAATATCCCTTGGAGAAAGAGATTTTACCCTGACTATTAAATAAGAGGGAGAGTGACAATAACAGACAAGCGATCAGGCATAAAACAGGCTGTACAATTAAACCAAATGACAATGTAATGAGGCCCAGAATGAAGCTTGTGCAAACACAGAAAACAATAAGGTAATTGAATAGCGCAACCCTCCGCTTATCCAGCGGGCTTTGGGCATAGCTCATGCCAGTCCTCAAAATTTTCTTAAACGAAAAGGGTTCCATAGTGACTCAACCGGTTGAAAGCTTCAGCTTTCAGTTTTAGTAAATAGTAAAAACGCCCAAAAGGTAACCATCCATGGACATTTAATTCAAAGCAATCGATGAGTAGCTGATTTTTCTAGTTTAACCACCTAAGAAGTAAGTGTGAATTTAATTTTTTGAGGCCTCCATTTTAATTGTGATTTCAGTTCCGATATTGACTTCACTTTGAATATCCACTTCACAATTATTTTTTCCCAGTAATTCAAGGCTCAAGCTTAAACCCAGTCCTGTGCCCATTTCACCAGCAGTGCCACTACTAGACGGCTGGAGCTCTTTATCCAAAATGGATTTCACCTTATTTTCATCCATTCCAACTCCTGTATCTTTTATTTTCAATATGATCAAATCATCTTGTCTGCTACCGGCTAAATGTACTTCCCCACCTCTCTCGGTAAACTTCAATGCATTATGTAAAATGTTTCGAATTGCTATTTTCAGGTGATTTCCATCAATCCAGCCTTTGATATTCGAATCAATATCTGTGTATATAGTAATGCTTTTATGATCAATTAACTCCTTATACAAATCCAAATTTGACTGAACCATATCATATATACCCGTTGAGGCTGGCACAGAATTAACCCCATCAAGTTGGGACCGGGCCCACTCCAAAAGATTACTAACCGTTTCTTTGAGTTCACCTAACTTCCCTTTAATTCTCGACTGATGTTTTTGAAAATCCTCAGGAGACATTTCCACCTCACTGGACACGTCCAGCAAACCATCAAATAGATCAAGTGGCCCTCTGATATCATGAGCCACGATTGAGAACAATTTATCCTTTGTAGAGTTGGCAGCCTGTAGTTTATTTTTTGCCACCTCTAGCTTGGTTACGTCATTAACGAAAACCGATACACCTATAATTTCACCTTTATCGGAGCGAACAGGCATATACTTTCCTCCCGCATAAAATGTGCTCCCATCCGGCATCTCTGTATGCTCCAAAAACTCCGGACTTTTTCCTTGCAATGCCTCCTCAACCATCGGCATGTGAATTTTTAGAATATTGGGCGGGAGAACCTCACTAATATGCGAGCCGATAATCTCCTCTCTTTTTTTTCCAAATGATTTTTCGTAGTTAATGTTTACCATTCGATATCTTAACTCCCTATCGACTAAACCAATGAAAAGTGGCACGGTATCGATCATGGAATACAGCAGTTCATCCTTCTCTTTTAATCGAACAAATGATTTAAGTAGCGACTTTCGAAAGGCATCTGCAAAAAGGTATACCAGAAGACACAGGATCGTTACATTTTGAAGGTTGATAAAAAAGTTAAAATCATAAGGATTTCCCTGGTACTCTTGTCTTACAAACTTGAGCCAGATCAGCACAACAAACATGACCATAAAACCGACATACCTGAATTTACCATCGTAAAGTAGATAGCTAACCGCCATAAACCCGATAAGAATATTTTCTGTCTCATTAAACCTTTCCTGCTCAAAAGCAACGAAGGATGCGACTATTAAAATGGCTACAGTAAAAGAAAGGAAATAGGTTCTTGCAAACGCATACTTTTTCAAACTATTGAAGTAAATCACTAGAATAAAAAAAGTACCTGATACAGCGGTGACAACAAACTGGGGAAATAAGCCCTCAAAAATTAACAGAATTGTGATCGTATAGGAGACGAGACTACTTACAATAGAAAGGTTGTTGATAAACAATACCCTTCTGAAATCAAGCGGATCAGATAATCCTTCCAGCCCGGCGCGGCTAATCTTTCTAAAAATGCTCTTCATCTGCAGGTCTAAACCTGCCGGATCTTAATGATCCATCAATTTAATGCATTTATGAATAGCATTTACCAGTTGATCTGAGTTTTTAAGTGGCTTTTGAATGAAAGAAACATACTCCACCTCATAGTTTTCCATCACCTCTTCCGGATGGCTTGAGATCACAATGGTTTTTGGTTTATGATCACTCAACTCTAACACCTCAGGTCCTTCCAAGCCTGAAATATTGATATCCAGTAATAATAAGTCCGGCTTGTCCAGGTCTATTCGCTTGGCCGCCTCGAGCGTATTATCGCAGTTTCCCAGCAATTCTACTTCCTGAACCTTTTTAACTACCACTTTTAATATCTCCACAAATGCGGGATCGTCTTCAATGATAAGGCACGTATACTTCGAGTTGCTCAAGGTTAGTTTATTGATTTATTAAGGGCAATAAAAATAGGGCTTTTTCATGGACGAAAAAACTGATTATGGGAGTGGATCAAGAGATAAATACAAATCTTTTTATCTTATAAGTCTAAATAAATCTCATGGAACAGCCCCTCGCATTGCGTTTTGATAGAATTGTGAATGAAAACCTTCCGAAAAGGAAGGAAATGATTAGCGTCTTAAAGGAAAGTGCTATGCCGGCTGATGTCTTTTACAAAAAAGGAAACGGCGTTAAATCAATCCTTAAAAAAACTGGAAGGCTATCGGATTTTAAAGGCATATATGGTTTTATAGATGACGGTAAACTTATCTACATCGATGAGTCCTCTTATGTGATCAGAAGACTTGTTAGACACTTTAAGGGAAATAGTAAATACCAGCAAAAACTTGCTTACGTAATGGCAGGCATACATAAAGAGGCTAATCCTTTTTACACGATAACTGATGCATTAGAGGCTATGAAAAAAATGAAGATCATTTTCATAGATGTACCTGATGATCTCGAAAGGCAATTAACTACCTTGTACCTTCAGTGCCAGTATGAGTGCAGGTACAATAGGTTTGACTAGCTATTGCTTTAGTTTGTCTATCACCTTCTCCAATACATTTTTTTCCTCCACGCGTTGCACCTCGGTTATCCTTTCCCCAATCAGTGAGGCCACCGGCTCCAACTCTTCATAGTGACTGCAAATTACTTTTAGCATGGCGACCAAAGGAAGAAACAGGATCATTCCAGAAATGCCCCACAGTACGCCTCCTGCTATCAGGGAGAAAATAGAAAAGAGTGCGTTGATCTGCATATGGCCACCTACAATTTTAGGGTTTAAAAAATTACCTTCCAGAAACTGGATAAACCAAAAAATGAGGATCACACCTATCGGATACCAATAGCTATCGAATGCGATAAATGCATAAATGGTAGGAATAAGTCCTCCAAGAGTGGTGCCCACATAAGGAATAATGGCCAATAGTGCTGCAAGGAATCCAAAGAAAAATGCATAGTCCATGCCCAAAATTAACAAACCCACGGTATTTAACACCCCGAGCACTAATATCAACAACAGCATTCCGGTAAAATATTGCTGACCTACCTGCTGCACCTCTCGCAGCATATTGATAAATGACTTTCGTTTGCTTTTATGTGCAAAGCGAGTGAGTGCCTCTGTAAGGTGTTCACTGTAAAAAAGGATGAGGAAGGTATAAATACTTGCAAGCACAACGAATGAAAGAAATGATCCGGTCACGCTTACGGTATCGGAAATGATCAGGAAGCTACTATCGGAAAACAGGTTAGAGAGTTTATCCAATATGGTTTGAGATTCTATATCCGGGATGAGTTGAACCTGGTCATTTAGAAATTTAACTGATGTTTCAAGTGTATCTCTCAGTTTCTCCAGAAAGTTAGAGTATTGACTGGCCATGTTGATGATCTGAGCAGAAAAGAGCACCAAAACACCGGAAAAAAGAATGAATACACCTCCCATAGTCAGGATAATCCCCAGTACTTTTTTTACTCCCTTTTTGCTCATCCATTTTACTATGGGGTATAGAATGAAGGCGAAGAGCATAGCAAAGCAAATAGGCACCAGGATGATCTTGGCAAAGTGCATGATTGCCACTATCCCGACAATAGATGCGATTGCGTAAAAGAATTTGCTAAATGAAATATTCATAACCGTGATTTGAGAAGCTAAAGTTAAGATCGGAAGAAGGAAACACCCAATGAGTATGAACTTAGGAAAAAAACCCTCCTTTCAGAGAAGTGCACCAGTACCTGAGGCCGAACGGTCCGTCGATACGGTCGAACCGACACTCCTTGAGGAACATAAAAAATCCTTCTCAAAAAAATGAGAAAGATTCGTACCTGAGGGTGGACGGTCCGACGATTCGGTCGAACCAAACTCCTTTCGAGAACTTACCTCCCAAATAAAAAGCCCTCCTCTTTTCAGGGAAGGGCTTAAGTACCTGAGGCCGGAATCGAACCGGCACTCCTTGCGGAACACGAGTTTGAGTCGTGCGCGTCTACCAGTTCCGCCACTCAGGCATCAAAATCTTTCGGGTTTGGTAAACGGTGGGCAAAAGTATTTAAACAATGATAAGATTGCAATAAGAGCCGACTCTTTAATATCAGCCCCCCAACATAACAAAGGCACCCCAGTAGATCGGATCCTTGTACTTCTTTTTGATTTTTCTTTGGGCCTCCAGAAAGGCTTCTCTTTTATTACCGTTCTTCAGGTAATCTTTATAAAATGTGGTCATCAAATCCTTGGTAGCTTCATCATCCACCTTCCAAAGCGACATGACGACTGCATTCGCTCCCCCTACAAAAAAAGCTCGTTGCAATCCATAAATCCCCTCCCCGGATGCTATCTCACCCAAGCCTGTCTCACAGGCAGAAAGTACCACCATTTCCAGATTATTCAATCCCAGGTTCATGATTTCATAGGCTGTTAAGATGCCATCTTCTTTATCAGCACCTTGCGTATTACTTACTCCGGCCAGAAGCAAACCTGAACTTAACATAGGATCTTCACTTGGTGCATTCTCATCTTCCATGAAAAATCCGTGAGTAGCGATATGGACTAGTCCCCTGTTCAGCCTCGCCTTAACTGCTTCTTCATTCGCATCATCCTTGAGAAGCACGTCACATTGCGCTACTGATTTCTCCATCAACTTATTGATCTCATTGATTTCTTCTTCTGTGCCGGGTAAATCTGACACATCGCTGATCATCGCAAAACTCCTGGTGGTTCCTGCGACTGCATCAGAGCCCCCAATCTTATAAGAAGGACGTCCCACCAACAAAACATTGCTTATTTGATCTGCCTGATCGACATTAAAGTCAAGTGCTAAAAAATCTTTGGTTGAACTCAGTTGGACAACTTCCAGCTCATCAATCAGGTAATTCTTTGCGATAGGATCATAGAGGGTGTTTATACTGATCTTATGGTATATCCCATCCGGGGAATAGAATATTTTATTCACTCCTTTTGATAGAAGGTGTTTATGAATTTTCCTCCAGTAGGTATCAAATGATTTTGGATCATCCACCTTGAATTTGATGGCGTTTTTATAGACCGTAAAGGCCTTATTTTCAAATTCACTGCCCTTGCCAAGCACGACCAAATCAGGATATTCTGAGTCAGAAGTGCCTATCAAAGCGGTATAAATACCCTCTCCATTTAGCTCTGTCCGAATGATTTCCACGGTGGCCGCTGCTGGTTGGAGCTTTTGTCTAATTTGATCAAACGTAGGCGCTGACCCACCAAAAGACCCGTCAAATTCGGCTGACCTCCTCGAGAGCTCCTTCTCCAAATCGTTGGTTTTCTGAAGCAGACTATCTAGCCTGGATGAACTTCTTTGTTTTAACTCACTTTTCAGTGATTGCAAATCAGCGATTTGCTTCCTGGCTACTGTCCATTCTGAAAATAAGTCAATTAGCTCCTGGTCGCCACTGTTGAATATCTGTTCACGTACCATTTTGGTGGAATTCAAAAGCATACCTTTTGTACTCAACTCCAGGTTGTACCACTCTTCCACCACCTCAGGCTTGATGCTTCCTTCCTCGTTGGTAGACCGTGCCACCACATATCCTTTGAAGTTGTTCAGAAGCTTTTGCTTTTCCTCGACAAAAATCTTTTTCTCAGATTCTGACAAATAGGTAAAGGACTCGTTGATTTCCCTGACCTGGGCTTCTGCCAGTGAGAGTAATAGTGGCTCAGCCAGCTCATACTGTCCTGTTTTGGTGTAAAGATTAGCAAGGTTATTTACCGTTCGGATATAGCCCGGATGCGTCTGTGAATAGTATTTAGCATAAAGACTCTTTGCTTCTATCATTGTCTGCAGAGCCTCTTCCTTTCGATCCATAAGGTCATACAAAAGACCCAAATTTGAGAGTGCAGATAAAAACTGCGGATGATCCTCCGGAACAGTATATTTAAAAATCTTGATGGCCTCCTCATAGTCCTTCAATCCCAGATCGAAGATTTCATTCTTTTGATAATACACACCCCGGTTACTGAGCAAATTGGCGTAGGCAGGATGATCCTTTCCTGATGAGTTGCTTTGCCAGTTTATCGCCTGGTTGAGTAAAACCAATATCGAGTCGTTTTCAGCATCTGTTCGGGTAAGAATATTAGCCAGATTGGTCGCAAGGGCAATCCTTAAACCCGATTCCTCTTCAAAAGAAACGCTTAGCGCATTTCTGTAGTTAGCCTCTGCTTTTTTGTAATTAGCTAGCGCCTCATACAAAGCACCCTGACTATTCAAAACTGAGGCGTACTCAGTAGTATTATCAAGATCATTGTCAGCTAATATTTTTTTGGCCTTGGTCAAATACTTATCCGCATCTTTAAAATTTTGAAGAAGGTATCGCTGATTGCCCAGCGACTGATATGCTACCGCCAGCTTGTTGGGCTCAGTATTTTCATTTGACTCCAAATCAGAAATGTAGTCGCTAAACACTTCGTCCGCTCGCTCGAACCGACCCATTTCAGTATGTAGTTTACCCAGCTCAAGTACCGTCTTAGTATAGCTTGCACTATCGGTGAGGTTTCTGGATCGATGAGTAATCAATGATTTGCTTAAAACATTTAGCTGCTTGTACTTCTCACCCGTAGAATTGTATAATGCTGATTGCTCCAACAAAATAGAAACATACTTTGGCGATTCCTTATAAGCTTCTTCAACCCTAGTGTAATATTTTTCAGCTTCCTTATATCGGAAAAGCAGAACGGCCAACCTAGCGCTATTAAGTGCGAACTCTGACATATCTATTCCTGTTTGCTCACACTGAGAGGCATCCTGATCACACCATGATAGCAAGTCACTGGCAGTCTCTAATGCTTTTACATAGTCTTTTTGATGAACAAAAACATTATAGAAGTCTTTAAGAAAAAAAGGATACTCGGCTTTTTGAACCATGAACGGTTTCAAATCACCATAAAACACAGCTGCTTTTTCGTATTTCTCGGAAGACATTAAAAGCGCACTGTAATTTTCTATCACATGCAGATAAAAAGAAGTCTTATTCTCTCCCAATAACCCTATGAGTTCATCATAGCTTTTCTCTGCACTTTCTACATCACCTAACTTTCCTTGTACATATGCCAAATCATCGAGAGAGCGAGCATAAAGTTCATCCGGCTTGCCTATTTCCGACCGATGAGTATTTATAGTCTGTTGCAGCACTTCCTGTGCTCGTTCAGTCGAGTCGCAATTGAGATAGTAGATACCCAGGTTTCTGTTAGATGAAAGGGTGATTGGATCTCCTGCGCCGTAAACCTCTTCCCTGAGATTCACATCTTCCTTGCTTCGCTGAATCGTGTTTTCACAATCGCCTAATTGATAAGCAACGAATGCGAGCTTAGAAGAAAAATACAACTGAACCGTGTCCTGTTCGATCAATGAAGTATTCGCCAGTGATTCTTTGAGTTCAATGAGAGAGGTATTTGCTGATTCGAATTCTCCACCGGCAATCAAGGCTTCAATCCGATCAACTTCTGCATCGAAATCCACCTGTTGCTGGGCGAAGGTGGCTAAGACACTTACCCATCCAATTAAGATCCAACTAAAAAACTTTTTCATATTCAATTCCCCCTTCATAATTGATTAATGCGTACACAATTTCATCATCGGCAAACGCACTCCCGGATAGCACAGTGATGTATTCATTGTCGTTTTTAATGATAGCCGGATCTTTCAAAGCTGTGTTAAAGCTATAAGCAATTTCCTTTGTAATCGTACCTTGAGATTCATTGTAAACACTAGCTAATACCTCTGATCCTTCACTGGTTTTCTTTAGTGTAAAAAACCATAGCTCTTGTTCTTGCTGAAACATCCCGACATATTCACCTTCCAGATTCAGGGTCTTTGAAGATTCCAGTCTTCCATTGAAATTCAATGTTGATAGGGTGTAATTTGAGCTCCCTTGCTGAAGAACAGTGGCTACTCCCTGAAGTTGATTCACTATCACATTCTTTACCGGATCAGAAGACCGGAGGTTTGAAGTGAAATATTCATTCCCATTACGCGAAATCTGTGAAAGCCATCCCTTACCTGCTGTTCCCCCAATCATATAAGTGCTATCTCCAACCACTTTGAAATAAGAAATTTCAGAATTTCCGGTTGGCTCAAACTCCCATATTTTTTGATACTTCTCTTCATCTGATTTGGCGCCAATCAATGCATTCTTGTCATCCGTTTTGCCCAAAAACAATTGAAGATTATCGTTGAGTTTTAGGCCCCTATCAGCACAAAAGTTTCCTTCAGGCAAAGCTCCTGGAATTAAGAAAATACTATCCATTTCAAAGCATTCGGAAAGTGAGTCTGTTTTAAAGCGCTGTTGTTTCATGCTTGCCATCAAGCCAGATAATTCAGCTTTGAAAGATTGATTGTTCTCCGCACGCTGGTCTTCAGCAAAGGTTTGACTACCATTTTCTCCCGGCATCATTTCATCAAAAAACCACTGAAAGGTGGCTTGTCCGTGTCCGGAAGTAGTGATGGCTTCATTTAAACTATCCGCTTGCTCAAATGAAGTGTAGATGTTTTGATAAATACGAGCCTTTCGCGAAAGAAAATCATCTGTGGGTGGCTCATCCAGTGCATTGCATACCCGCTCATAAACCAGCTTATTGCCGTATTCCAGCTTGGCAATCAGGTACTGAAATATGTCAATCAACACAGACTCATTGTCATATTTTGTAATCAGATTAATGATTCGCTGAAATTTCAAATCGTCAAGTTCAGCCTGAATGCAGTCGTCTCCACTGATCATCTTCTCATTGGTGGCGATGAAAAATTTATAGGCCGTTTTTATTTCTTTCTGAAGTCCATCCACCTCTACTTTCAAAAGTTCAAGAAATCGATCTGACCATTTTTTGTAATCCCAAACGTCTATCTCATCAGCAAGGAAGTTAGCGGGAGTAATTCCATTCATTCGGAAGTGATCAATCTTTTTCTTATTGACGTTTACTTTTCTCTTTTTCTTATGAGGTAATTGTTGATAAATGTCTCGGTAAATATCCATATGATACATGGATGAGTCGAAACTGGCTCCCACGGCTTTTACTGCAATTTTTAAGGAATCATCTGCTTTTAAGAAAAGCTGACGAAGATTATCAGCACTGGTGTTGATGTCTATGAACCCTTCTCTGGCTTTGAGATAGTGATAAACTGCTCGATCATAATTTTCAATTAGTTCTTCGTAGAACTGGGCATAATCAATTGAATTTTCATAACTCTTCTCGATCCTTTTTAGGCCCATCGCAGTGACTGAGTCTTTATCCGCTAAATCCGGCACATCATACCAATCCGGAAAACGAGATATCTCTTTTTCATCCAGGTAATTGGTGGCTAATCCAAAATTTGTCTTTGCATTGTATACTCTTTGTCGGGATGCAACCCGATCCACAATAGGATCAAGCGAGGAAAATATCTCCATCTCTACTTTGCCCAACTGATAATAAACATTGCTGAATTCAACATTTTCCTGCTGAAACTGGATCAGCTGATCATAAAACGTTTCTCGATCTACGGTAGATTTTTCCTTTATGATTTTCCTGAAAGCACCCGATTGAGCAAAGGCCGAAGCAAACGAAACAAGAAGAAATAATGATGTTAAAGTCCTTTTCATATTAGTTCGTTGCTAAAATTTTAAATTCCACACGTCGATTTTTGGCCATGTTCTCCTCCGTATCATTAGGAAATCGTGGCTGTGACTCTCCGTAACCTACTGCCACCAACCGGGTCTTATTAATGGCATTATCCTGCAAATACTGAAGAACTGAATTTGCCCTTAGATTCGATAGTTGCAGGTTGTACTTATCTGCACCCGCATTATCGGTATGTGCAGAAATCTCCACTTTGTATTGATCATTCTCCTTCAGGTAATCAACCAGCTTATCCAACTCTTCGTAGGAGTTTGCATTGAGCTCATAGGAGTTGTAAGCGAAGGTGATATTATCCAGAACGAGTGAGATATTTTCCACAGATTGCAGTGTAGCGGTCATCTCTTTTGGCTGCTCCTCTTTCGAGAGGTCCAACTCTGCAGAATAGTAGCTATAACCTTCTGCGGAAGTACTTATCTCATAAACCTCCCCATCCCGCAGTTGCAATGTAACCTTCCCATCCTTTACCTGCCGCTTGGTTTTTTCATTACGCGTGACATTGTAAACGGTAATCTCAAGTCCCAGATTATTACCAGACTCATCAGAGAAAGAGAGAGAGACATCTTTCAGTTTCCTGGTCAGCTCTATATCGAAATCAAAAAAATCAAAAATCACCTCTTCATCGAAAGGAAGGTTCAGGGTATCTGAAAAGTAATTCTCAGAATTGAAAATAATGTTGAGTTCCTTCCCCAGAGAGAGAATGGTTTCCTCTCCCCTTGTTATTTCAATGGTTTCAATAAAGTTAAAATCAGAGTCGTACAGGGAAAGATTTGCTTCGATCGGAAAATAAAACTCTTCATCAAACACGTTGAAGGTGACATCCACACTTGGAAATAATTCAAAATTACTTTCGAGGGATCCATCCTCAGTTTCGATCAATTTGGATTGAGCCGAATATTGATCTTTGTACGCCAGCAAGGAATATTGCTCATCTGTTGGGACAAATACCTGATAATATCCCTGTTCATCACTTCTCGTTTCCTGATAAATTTTGGTTGTGTAAGGATTAATTACCTCAATGACGGCATCAAGTGGCTTGCCATCCACATCAGAAACAATCCCTGAAACCAATGTCATGGACGAAGGCTGGAATATGCTCCCCAGATTTCTGGTCATCACACGTGATTCAATCTTATCCTGCCCTTTTGAATAAACACCGGAGTTGTAGTAAAGTGTGCTGTCTCTGTCTATAGATGGCGAAACAAGATCATTATCACCAATAATTGAAGTGATTGCCTTAGGGTTGTATCGAAAGAGTCCATCGATACGTGCCCAGAAAACGGAGAACTGCTTCCTGGCTATCCGCTTACCTTCTGCGTCCACCACATCTTCAAAAGTGGAGTAAAAAAACGTTTTATTATCTCTGGAATAATAGGGTGAACTAATACACCCTGTATTATACGCAGGCGGCAAAAGCTCCGGCTCTGACCATGATCCCGCTTCGGTAAGCTCTGCATAGTAGAGCTGACCACAATACTCATCCGCCTTTTCCTCAGGTGGAAATGGCCGGGTGAACAGAATTCTTTTTTCATCCGCTGAGAATGCCGGTCCCAATTCATCCACATCTGAGTTTATCCCAATTTCAACCAGCTGAGGAGCCGACCACACACCACCCTTTAATTCGGAGAAATAAATATCAAAATCGGGTTTGGCTGATGACTTAGCAGAAAAAAACAACTTCCTGTTATCAAAGCTCAGCTGAGGGTATTGGATGTCTAAATCGCCAATAGCCGCATTATCAAATATTTGAGTGGGGGTTCCCCATGCAGATGAATCTGAATTGAATTTAGAGATGTAGGGCTTAAAACTTCCATAGTAATTGGCTATGAATACCATTTTAGTGCCATCGTAGCTCACTTTGGAATGTTTTACTACAGCACCGGTATTGACATTTATAAGTTCTTGACCATACCCATGAAAAATACACACGGATAACATCAAGCCAATCGAACACAATCTCCAAAGAGAATTTTTTGATGGCATGGGTTAGTATTAGGTTTTCGACCGAAAGGTAAAAAATCAGGGAGCATTTTGTACTACCTACTTTGGGGTATTTCGACCAAACCCATCCATCTACTTTCAAGGCACAAAAAAGCCTCCCTTACAAGGAGGCTTATAACACTAAGTCTTTTGGGCTTACTTCACAGGAAAGTAGATTTCCGTGATCCATTCTGCCGTATCAGTGACGATTGAAGGATCAGTT
Source organism: Ekhidna sp. (assembly GCF_965221965.1). Taxonomy (GTDB): domain Bacteria; phylum Bacteroidota; class Bacteroidia; order Cytophagales; family Cyclobacteriaceae; genus Ekhidna. Next base: position 340,947 of record NZ_OZ244926.1, on the reverse strand, counting down.
ACATAAACCTCCCATGGACTTCCATTTTCGTCATAACCATAGTAGCTCATATAATCCATCAGATCATTATACGCACTTTCCATTAGTGCATAATCACCCTTATGAATTGCTTTTACTGCAATCCCCTCATAGGTGTAGTCACTCATGATATTTGCATCATCAACCTCTACTAGCTCTGCTGTAGGAATCCCGCAGATCATCTCCGTGGATGTCTCATTGTAGCTAAGCACAATGCTAATTGGTGCTCCCGCCATTTCAATGTCATTGGAAGACATGTAAGTCATCACCTGACCAAATCCACCTTCCATAGCACTTCCAATCTCAACTGGATCGATTGAAGAAGAAGCTTTAACACCGATGTATGGCTGTGCATCCGTTTCCACCTGCTCAATATCGTAGGTAAAATCCGGGCGCGTCTCAATTCGCGTTTTCAGCTTGGTAAGTGTTCGCTCGTACATAGGGCCCAGCATGTTTTCCGTCCCCAAAGCAAAAAACTTCCATAGACCACTGATATCAACCCAATCATAGGTATAAACCACACTGGTAGTGCCATCTTCTTCATTCAGTATCCACGAAACAGTCGGCTCCCCTTCAAAACCTTCAAAATTCATCTTTGAAGTCACCATCATGTTCTCATCTGATTCAATGATTTCAATACTACCTTTTCCTAAGTCGGAATTTTCACTGTCCCACCTATATCTGGCACCTACTCCTGAGGCAGGACCTTCGATGATTACAGTGGCAGTAGTGTCTATCTCAGACCAGGCTGAATATTGATCAAATGTCCTAAAGCCATTGACTTCTCTGAAAACAGCTTCCACAGGGGCATCAATGGATATCTCACGCTCCAAATGAACCTCACTTGATCCAAAAACAATGATTCCAAGTCCAATAACCAGAACCACCAAAATGATAATCCCAATAATTTTTAAAATTTTCATAGTTAGATTGTTGAAGTTTGTGATTTATTAAAGATAAATCATTTGGAAGGGATAATTAAATATGCAGGCTTCTGGCCCAGGCTTTTAGCTCACAATATTGATTTACTTCCTATCCTTGTTCTTTTCTATGGTGTTTCATTCATTGTTCCCCGTTCTGACTATGATTATCTCATAATAGGTGCAATTTATTTTGGCTATCACATCTTGTTTGAGGCGAGTAGCATGCAGGCAACTCCGGGCAAGAAATGGGCTAAGATCCATGTAGGCAATGCCAAAAACGGATCATCGAACATCATTCAGTCACTCATTCGAAATCTCTCCAAGATTCTTTCATTGCTTCTGTTTTTCGGAGGCTTCATCATGATCTTCTTTAACACCGAAAGACGTGCTTTACATGACTATATCGGTGGTACAGTGGTATTATTTGACGAAGATTGACTTAATTTCGCCTAGTGAAAGGTCTACCTTCCAATTATCATTTATATTTCAGGTTAAATTATAATCGGTCAAAGCACTATGAGTAACGAAAATTCCCCAATAAAGCGATTTGAAAGCTTTTTCGAAGGATTTATCTTCTGGAGTAGATGGGTGCAGGCACCCTTATATACAGGGCTAATCATTGCTTCCTTCTTTTACCTATATAAGTTTTTCGAAGAACTTCTTTACATGGTGAAATACACCACTATGTGGAATGAAACGAAAATGATGTTAAGTGTGCTTGGTCTGGTGGATATTTCAATGGTAATGAACCTGGTTGTAATGGTAACAATTGGGGGTTACTCCATATTTACAAGTCGAATAGACGTGGATATGCACGATGATAAGCCGCTATGGCTGGAGGGACTGGATGCTGGTCAGTTGAAGATTAAACTGGCTACATCACTAGCGTCCATTTCCGGGGTTTACCTTTTGAAAACATTCATTGACTATAGAAACGAGGTACAAAAAACGTCACCAGAAGGAATTGTGATTGAGATTGTGATTCATATGGTATTTATTGTTTCTGCCTTGTTGCTCTCACAAACTGAGAAAATTACGCATAGTTATCATGCTTCTCACGCACCAAATGCCAAGGATGATGATCATGATGATCACGGCCACTAGGTTGTAATTAAAAAAACATTGAAGCCGGAGGTAGTTTACTTCCGGCTTTTTTATTTGCGATCGATTGGATTTACAATCAAAAAGTTATTTTTGCGATCCCTTGCGCATGTGGTGCCCGCCCGGAAGAACTTCCGTTCGGACGGGGAATTGGGAAACACCAGCCACGTTGAAAATAGAGAATTTGCCCAGGTGCTGAAACTGGTAGACAGGCATGGTTGAGGGCCATGTGTTCATTAGGACGTGCGGGTTCGACTCCCGCCCTGGGCACTATGTTTTATGCCTATATTCTTGAAAGCATAAAGACCAAATCTTTATACAAAGGACACACTAAGGACCTTGATAAGAGAATCGAGCAGCACAATGCTGGCCGGACCTTGAGCACTAAACATGGAATCCCATGGAAACTTGTCTACTTTGAATCTTTTCAAACAAAAAAAGAAGCCATTTTAAGAGAAAAGTATTTTAAAACTGCGGCTGGAAGAAGGTTTATAAAAACATTAAACCTTTAAAAATCATAGAAAGGTTCGAATCTTCTCGTGCCTGCCCGTCCGGTCAGGCGGGCTCACTTCTCACTCCCCCAACAAATACCTGATGTCTTCCATCATTCGTTGCATTTCCAGCTTCAATGTGCCATTGTAGATGCCCCTGATCCTTCTTTTCTGATCCACTAAAACGATATTCTCAGTGTGAAGGAAATCATCCAGCTCAGTAACTCCCTTGCCGAATCCCTCATCGGCGAAATAGGCCAAACGACCCATTTTATACAGCTCCTCCTGCTCCCCGGTGACCAGATGCCATTGATCCGAATTGATTTCATTTTGAATTGCATACTCTTTCAGTCGGTCCACACTGTCTGCCCACGGCATCACAGTGTGAGACAAGATTTTCACCTGATCATTCCCCTTAAATTCCTCCTGAACCAGGGATAAATTAGCCTCCATTTTAGGACAAACAGTGGGACAAAGCGTAAAGAAAAAATTAGCCACATAAACTTTCCCATCGAAAGTCTCATTGGTAACCTTCTCTCCTTCCTGATTTACAAACTCAAAATCAGAAATCGTATGAATGTTGGCGTAGCGTGGATCACCTTCATCTATCCATTCAGCACTGAAAGTCTCCTCACTGTAGAATGGGAGCTCAATCGGCTCACTTCCTTTTTTCGGCGTGCATCCGAACCAGAGTGCCACCCACAATATGTATAATAGTTTCTTCATTGTTCTGTTCCTTTATAGGGGTCCACTGTCTGAGTAACACCATCCAGTTTCGTACATCTTTTAATCCCCATCAGCCCGTACCTTCTCCCGTTCTCTCGAACGATATAGTTTGATCTTACTTTACCATCCGCCCTCCACGCCTGCTGCTTGCCAAACTCCTTTCCATTTACATAATTCATATTGGTAGCTAGTTGTCCACTTGCAAACCATTCTTTATGGTTCCCTTCACTAAACCCATTAACAAAATGATATTCAAAAGCTTTTACCCCATTTCGGTGAAACCCGACATGGGTTCCGTGCTTTTCCCCATTCCGGTAAGGTCTTATGTACCGTGTGTTCCCATTCTCATAAAAGGCCATCATGATGCCATTTTGCTTCCCCTCGAAATACCCTTTCTTTAATGCGATGGTGTCATTGGGATACTTTTCAATGAGATAGCCTGAAAAGGGCTGCCCTTTGAATAAAATATCACCGTTTTGTTTTTTCGTGATGCCGGAATCTGATGATAAGACGAGTAATTCAGGAATTACCATATCATTCCCATCCTCCTCAATAGTTTGCTTGATTTCCTTTATTGGTTCATCACAACCAACCATAATCAAAATCAAAAATCCTATAACACTAATTTGTTTCATGATGATAATAAGGCCAACCCTTAATTGTTGGCCTTATTCAATTTTAATCCTATTGTGTAATCGTGCCCGCCTCACCATAAAATCCATCTCCATTGATCCATGGAAGATCTTCCGTGATGTGATAATGATAGATACCATCAGGGAAATCTGCAGTTGCAGAAGTGTGCCCATGGTAATCATCCAGATCATCATTGGTGATTGTCTTACCATTCTCCATAGGCCCATACACCGGAAATCCATCCAAAAGAAATCCCAGAAAAGCATCAGATCCTTTGTTTTCGGTTAGCCAGATAGGCTCTATATGATAATGGTATGCATCACCTGCCGGGTGTCCCTCGTATTGATCAAAGGTATTTAGCTCCTCCAGGATATCATCCCCGGGAGCTGCCTCCTGATTGAAGAATACAATGCTATTGATAGACACGCCCATCGGTCCCATTGGGGTTGATTCTTTAACAGCAGCTTCCGTAGGGTATCTTGGAATCTTAAACACATAATTCTGAGAGGCAATCTCTCCCGGATTTTTCTTAAAGTCAGGGTTGTCTGGCTCATTGTACGGCTCATACAATGGATCATCCATTGGATAGTACATGCTTTTATGATCCGGAAGGTTTGAGGAAGTGATGGTTACCCAGGTGTCGTCAAAAGTGACACTCACAGCATCTGTATTGTAAAATTTGGAGGCTAATGTGCTGATATCGATCAGGTCTGGTTCAGTTTCGTCATCCTCTATCTCATCCTCTATCTCATCTTCCATTTCTTCGGTAGCATCATCGCTACCGCAGGCTAGCAACATAAATGTGCTGAAAGCAATGACAGCAATTTTAAAATTCATTCTTTTCATTATTCGTCAATCTTTGGTTTCTTAATTGACGGCAAAGAATGAAAAAACCCTCCCCTGTAAATAAAAGTTATTTTTCTTTCTTCCAGATCAAATCAGCAAACCAGCTATCAGAATCCAGAAAGACCTCCTGAGGCGTGAACCCTGAAGCATCCGCCAATTTTTGGAGTTGCCTCCGATCGTATTTTTTAGATATCTCCATGAAAATGGCCTCCCAAGCATTGAAGTGAATCTCTTCCTCCATGATTGTCACCGTCTGCTCGATTTTACTAATCAGGTAGCTCCTGCATTCCCCCGTATGTGGATTGTAATAAGGATAGTGCAAGAACTGATTTCGGTCAAAATTTCCACCCAGCTCCACATTGATTCGATCCAGGAGGTTCAAATTAAATTCCCGGGTAATCCCTTGCTTGTCGTTGTACGCATTGAGAATGATAGCAGGATCTTTTTTTAGATCTACTCCCATAAAGAGCAGATCACCTTTTTTCAGAAACTGTTGAAGTTTCGTAAGGAAGCCAACAGCCTCCTCCTTATCGAAGTTGCCCACATTGGATCCCAGGAAAAAGACGATATCCTTTTCGGGACTTTCTGCTATTTCAGCCAGCGCATCAAAATAGTCGCCTTCGTACGTTTCAATTTTCAGACCGGGTATCTCCGCTTTCAGATTTCCTTCCAGTATCTCCAGCACATTTCCGGAGATGTCTACCGGGGTATAAGTGAAGTCTACTCCTGCTTCCATAAAATGCTTTAAAAGCACCTTGGTTTTCAATCCATCACCCGCACCTAATTCAATGATTCTGAAAGGCTCAGACCCATTAATGGCCTCCAAAATGGCCTGTTTGTGTGTTTGGAATATCTCAAGCTCTTTCCTGGTGAGATAGTATTCATCCAGATGCATGATTTGCTGGAAAAGCTCATCGCCTTTGCTGTCATAAAAATATTTGGATGGTAAATGCTTGCCTTTAGCCTTTAGTCCTTCGAATACATCCTCTGCGAGAGGACTAAGAGTAGTGAGTTCTTTGGTCATGTTCTTTTTTAAATGTGCTTTGCTAAACGAATGCCCGAAAACATCCATCGCAGATGTGGATGAAAAAAATTACGATAAGTTGATCTGATATGGTTTTTTGATGTTCCAAAAGAACCACCTCGAAGGACCATTTGGTTCACCATAAATTTTCCATTGTATTCCCCAAGTGCTCCCTCAGGTGGATTGTAGTATGGGTATGCAACGTAAGGACTGGAAGTCCATTCCCACACATTCCCGAAAAAATCGAAACCAGAAGTTCTAATAGCTCTGAAATGATCCGACTCCACAAAATTGGCATCCTGCAAAATATTTGGAGAATAAATATTGCAGGCCGTTTCCCATTCTTGCTCAGTAGGCAGTCTGCACCCTTTCCATCGGGCAAACGCATCTGCCTCGTAATAGGAAATATGACAAAGTGGATCGTCATCATCTATCTCCTCGTAACCATTAAGAGTGTAGTTCCACCATTCTCCTCCATCTTCCTGATGCCAATAGCGGGGAGCGTTAATTTGATTTTCATTCACCCAGTCCCAGGCTTCAGACAGCCACAACATATGATCCCGATATCCACCATCCTGGATAAATTTCTTATACTCTCCATTTGTCACCAGTCCGGAAGCAATCTGATATTCATGAAGAAACACCTTATGTCGTCCTTCTTCATTGTCAAAATGGAAACCTTCACCCTGAAAACCAACTTCATAAACCCCCTCTTCCACATTGAGCCACTCCGTCTTTGACTCCACTTTTTTGATGTTCTTTTTTTCTTCACGATAGGGAGGGTAAAGTGGATTGTCGCCTAAAATTCTTTTGATGTCATACAAGAACAATTCCTGATGCTGCTGCTCATGATTGCAGCCGAGAATAACCACATTCTTCAGCTCCTTTGACACTTCATTTTTGCTGAGAAATTGATGCATGGCCCCATCTACGTACTCCCGATATGCAAACACTTCTTTGACAGTCGGTCGTGTAAGCTGTCCGCGATTTGCCCGTGTCCACCTTTCGCCGGCAGAGATATAGTAGCTATTAAATAACAACGGATACTTGGGGTGAAACTCTTTGTAGTCAATCACATTGGGTTTTAAAACAAAGGTTTCAAAGAACCAGGTAGTATGGCCAAGATGCCATTTCAAAGGACTCACATCCATGACCGGCTGAACCACAAAATCTTCTATTTCCAATGGTTCACACAAATGTTGCGTATGAGCTCTAACGTCTTTATAAATCTCTAAGAGATCAATTTTGGTTGATACGTTCGCTTGCAAAATAATTTCGGGATTTTCTTCAATTTAAATATCTCTACAACAGAATCCACGAAAAATTGTCTTTTCTTAAAAAAAGAAACCCCATCCTGCATCCGCAGGACAGGGCCCTCAACTAACCAAAAAAGACTAGAACATTCTGTTCTAATTGCTATGGTAATAAGGGAATCAAAATCCCTGCCAGTTAGTTATCCGTATAGTGTTAAAGAATCTTAAAAAAGGAAAAACTTATGCAAACCATGCTACCAACAGATGGTGGCCCCATTTACGCCGAAACAGATCTTACCGCTTTTATTTCCGAACCATGGAATGCCATCTCCTCACTGGCCATTGTGTTGCCGGCTATCTATTGGGCATTTAAATTAAAATGGAACGTCAAACAATTTCCATTTCTCTATTATTTGATGCCGCTGCTTTTCCTTGGAGGAACAGGAAGCCTTTTGTTTCATGCATTTCGATCATCACCTTTTTTGTTGTGGATGGATGTCTTGCCAACGGCCATTGTCACGCTTTCTGTCAGCGTGTACTTCTGGGATAAAATTTTAGCCAGAAAATGGCAGGTTGCTTCGGTAGTCATCCCTTTCACATTTATTCGATTTGCTGTGTTTGACTTCTATAGTGGCCAGTTTGCTTTGAATCTGAATTATTTCATCACCGGATTTCTTATCTTCTTTCCGATTATCTTTCACCTGTCTAAACATCAGTACAAGCATTTTTCATCCATTCTGATTTCAGTCATTTTCTTATCCCTAAGCCTAATTTTTCGTCGGGTTGATTACTCATTTGCCGAATGGATTCCTATGGGCTCCCATTTCCTGTGGCACATCTTTAGTGGCATAGGTGCGTTCTATATGGCAATGTATCTTTATTTGATCCGTAAGGATGAACTTGAACTGAAAGCATCATGAAGACCCTACTTTTAATTCTCAGTCTTTTATGGATTGTCCCAAATCCTGTTGAAGAACAAACGGCACTCACCGGAGAAGAAATCCAAATGATCCTGGAAAGGCATAATTACTGGCGAGCGGAAGTGGGTGTGATGCAAAAGCTCGAGTGGTCCGATGAGATGGCGGTACTGGCTGCAGACTGGGCCAAACAGCTAAAAAGAAAAGGATGCGCGTGGGAACATCGACCAGATAACAAGTTTGGCGAAAATCTCTTTAAGGGAACAGCCGGAGCATTTGATGCGGCTTACGTTGTGGATGCCTGGGCCAGCGAAAAAGCTGATTATAACTATGCCAAGAATAATTGCAAACCGGGCAAGATGTGTGGACACTACACTCAAATTGTTTGGAACACCACCACGAAGGTCGGCTGTGCTAAAATCGAATGTGATGGCATGGATATCTGGGTTTGCAACTACGATCCTCCCGGCAATTGGGTGGGAGAAAAACCTTACTGATGCAACCTTAACAACTACAATTTGTCTCTAACTAAAAAAACTCAAAAATGAAGACTTTTATAACCTTACTTCTTACTGCGGCACTGACAATCCCATCATTCGGACAAAAGCGAACCGTGGATGTTGGAAACTTCTCGGAACTTTCGCTGGGGATTTCAGCTAACCTTTATTTAAAGCAGGGCTCAAGCACACGAGTAGAGATCGAATGCGATGATGACATTTTTGATGAGATAGAATTTGAATTGAAAGGCGACCAACTGGTAATCAAAAAAGAAGGGAACTGGAACTTTGGCAGTGGCTGGAGAAAATCTGAAGTGACCATTTATGTGACGATGAATGAAATCGAGGAATTATCTGTGAGTGGAAGTGGGAACATGGAAAGTGAAGGAAGGCTTACTACCAATGATGTGCGACTTTCTGTCAGCGGATCTGGTGATATGGATCTGGAAATGGAAAGTGACGAACTGGACATCCGTATTTCAGGTTCCGGCAGCATCCAACTCAATGGGACAGCTGAAGAAGCTGAAGCCCGAATCAGTGGGTCTGGAAGAGTAAAAGCAGAAAACATGACTGTCAAAACCTTCGAAGCACGTATCAGTGGATCAGGCAGCTGCTACATCACGGCAACAGATGAAATAGATGCCAGCATCTCCGGAAGTGGAAGTGTGTATTACTCCGGTGACCCTAAAAAAATAAATAGTAACTCATCAGGTAGTGGCAAGGTGAGGAAGATGTGAGGGATTGAGAATGGATAATTAAAAATGAAGAATTAGAGCCCGGGTGACCGGGCTTTTTTTAGTATGCGTTATAATTTTTCTTTTCCAGGAATGAAAACATCCTTAAACAAAAAATGAAGAGAACACACCATAGGGTAACAAAATAGATCGTCCAGCTTTCTTTCTCTGAATTTAAAATCTCTCCAGGTTCATTCGCATTCACAACTAATGTAAGTGGATTTGGCACCTCACTTTTGAGGTATTGACGTGCCTCCTCATCTGATGTAAATGAAACCTCTCGCTTATTTTCATACCTTTCCTCTGCAAAAGCATAGCTGTAGTAAAGCTTTAGAAAGTACTCCTCCTCTCCTCCTCTGATTCTTTGCCAGGGTCCTTCATACTTGGCAAGCCTTGCAATCACTTTCGCCCGCTCTAAGAATCTTATCCGGTAATAGTTCGTGGAAGAGAACACTATCACACATAGCAGAACAATTGTTTTGAAAGAAAGAAAAAATCGCAATTTCTACCGCTTACAGATCGTTCCTTCTTTCATGACAAACTTCACATCCTTCATCACTTCAATATCTTCCAAAGGATTACCTGGCACAGCAACAATATCAGCCAGATAACCTGCTTTCAACGTCCCGATTTGGTCATCCATGCCTAAAACTTTTGCTGCCGTAGATGTTGCGCAGATAATCGTTTCCATGGCCGGCATACCGCCCTCTACCATGTATACAAACTCTCTTGCATTTTCGCCGTGCTTAAAGACTCCTGCATCTGTACCAAACACAATAGGTACTCCTTTTTTATACGCCTTAGAAAAGGTCCCCTGAATTTTCGGGCCAATCACTCTGGCCTTTTCCGCCACCACCTTCGGGTAGTAGCCAAGCTTTTTGGCATTCTCCGCTACTTCCATTCCTGCAGTAATTGTTGGTACCAGATACGAATTTTTCTGGATCATCAAATCCATGGTTGCGTCACTCATGTAGGTTCCATGCTCAATGGTTTTAACCCCATTAGCCACAGCACGTCTCATACCTTCATCTCCATGCGCATGAGCTGCCACATGAAACCCCAGATCAGAAGCGGTTTCTACGATCGCACGAATTTCATCTTCCTGAAAGTGTGCACCTTTTCCATCCTTGGCTACACTCAGCACTCCTCCTGTTGCGGTAATTTTAATCAGGTCCGCACCATTTTTATAGCGCTGACGTACAGCTTTTCTTGCATCATCCGTTCCGTTCACCACACCATCCATCGGTCCGGGATTCCCCATCAGGTCATCACGATAGCCATTGGTTGGGTCAGCGTGCCCTCCGGTAATCGCCAGGCTTTTCTCCGCAGTGAAAATCCGTGGGCCATCGATGGTACCTTTGGCAATTGCATCTCGCAATGATACATTCACGCCACTGCCACCCACATCTCGCACGGTGGTAAATCCTGCCATTAGTGTACGCTTTGCAATGTCTACAGATGCAAAAGCTTTATCAGCCGGATTATCTGTAAATGCTCGAATGTATCGATCAGGGCTGGTCTCACCCTCCATGTGCACGTGCATGTCTATCCATCCCGGCATCACCGTATGATTCTTCAAGTCAATGACTTCATCTCCATCCTGAGGGCTTATATAGCCATTTTCGATGGAGGTGATTTGATTTCCCTCCACAATGATTGACTTCTCACTCATCGATTTTTTGGACACTCCATCGATCAAAGTCCCTGCGTGAATGATGGTCCGTTGTGCGAAAACTGAAGTTATCGCGAGGACAGCTAATAAGGTTAAGGTTAGTTTTTTCATGTTATTTAGGCTAAAAGTTTCTTGTACTTGATCCGCTTAGGAGCTTCATCTCCCAGTCGCTTTTTCCTGTTTTCTTCATACTCGGTGAAATTACCTTCATACCAATACGCTTGTGAGTTACCTTCAAAAGCCAAAATATGCGTAGCAATGCGATCCAGGAACCAACGGTCGTGACTGATGACCACTGCACACCCGCCAAAATTTTCTAAAGCCTCCTCAAGTGCCCGAAGGGTATTCACATCCAGGTCGTTGGTAGGCTCATCAAGAAGTATCAGATTGGCTCCTCTTTTCAGTGTCAGTGCCAGGTGTACACGGTTTCTTTCTCCTCCTGACAATGCACTCACTTTCTTGCCCTGATCAGGTCCGGAAAAATTGAACTTACTCACGTAAGCACGTGCATTCATTTCCTTACCACCCAGATCAATGATTTCATTCCCCTCAGAAATCACTTCATAAACTGACTTATTTGGATCGAGTTGATCATGCTCCTGATCTACGTAGCTCATGACCACTGTTTCACCCACTTCAAACGTGCCCTTATCCGGCTGCTCCTGACCTGTGATCATTTTAAACAGCGTTGATTTACCAGCACCATTTGGCCCTATCACCCCCACGATACCCCCTTGCGGCAGGCTAAACGACAAATCTTCATAGAGAAGCTTATCTCCATATCCTTTTGAAACGCCTTTCGCTTCAATCACCTTCGATCCCAATCGCGGACCCGGCGGGATATATAACTCCAGATTCTTTTCTTTCTCTTTGGCTTCTTCACCTAACAACTTGTCATAGGCACTCAAACGAGCTTTAGCCTTAGCCTGACGTCCCTTTGGACTCATACGCACCCATTCCAGCTCTCGTTGTAGGGTTTTTTGGCGTTTTGATTCCTGCTTGTCTTCCTGAGACAGTCTTTTCTCCTTTTGCTCCAGCCAGCTACTGTAGTTTCCTTTCCATGGAATGCCTTCCCCACGATCTAGCTCCAAGATCCACCCGGCCACATTATCCAAAAAGTACCGATCGTGTGTCACGGCGATTACCGTTCCTTCATATTGCTGCAGGTGCTGCTCCAGCCACAATACAGATTCCGCATCGAGGTGGTTGGTGGGCTCATCGAGTAGCAACACGTCCGGCTGTTCCAAAAGCAGGCGGCAAAGGGCCACTCTCCTTTTCTCCCCTCCTGATAGATTCTTGATAACTGCATCTTCAGGTGGTGTTCGAAGTGCATCCATGGCCCGCTCTAGTTTATGATCGATTTCCCAGGCTCCAGTGGCATCCAGCTTCTCCTGGATTTGACCCTGCTTTTCGATCAGCTTATTCATTTTATCCGGATCGTCCAACACTTCCTGATCAGTGAATTTCGCATTGACTTCCTCGTACTGTTTCAGTAAATCGTTGATCTCTTTTACTCCTTCACGCACAACTTCTATCACCGTTTTTTCCGGGTCAAGTTCCGGCTCTTGCTCGAGCATTCCCACCGAATATCCATCAGAAAAAGCCACATCACCCTGATATTCTGTGTCTTTTCCTGCAATTATTCGTAACAAAGAGGACTTTCCTGCGCCATTTAGTCCTAAGACTCCTATTTTAGCACCATAGAAAAATGACAAATAAATATTCTTGAGTACTTGTTTCTGCGGTGGGTAAATTTTGTTCACCCCCGACATTGAGAAGATGATCTTTTCGTCTGACATGCTTAAGTTTGATTAGAAATCGAATATACCACGCAATTTAAGAATTACACTCACCCTTGGACATCTTAGAGGTACCATTTGGATTTATAAAAGACGGCAAAGTTTTTCAGAAGGGCTGGGGCGGAAACGCTGACCGTGAAATCGGTGAAGTCCGGGATGAAGACACGGGTAAGTCAGTCCGGTTTTTTCAGGAACGCTTCGCTGACCTGGAAAAGAAAATTGATGAGGTCACCGAAAAAATTGAATCGACGGAAAACAAGGGTTCCTTTTTGATGAAGCTGGTGCACCTGAAAGAGCATTTACCTCAGCATGATGGGCTCGGTGATTACCAGGCACTGGAAGATCGGATTGTGAAATATGAAAACCTGGTGAGAGACATCATCCAAAAAAACCGGGTAAGGAACACTGAAATCAAAACTGCATTACTGGAGGAAGGGAAGCAAATTGTAGAGATTGTAAACTGGAAAGAAGCAACTGAAAAAATCAACGATCTGAAGAGTCGGTGGATCAAAACGGGAAGTGCAGAAGAAGATAAGAATGAGGAGATGGAGGAATCTTTTTGGACACTCATCACAGATTTCTTCGATCGGAAAAAGCAATTTTTCGAAGACAAGCAAAAACTGACAGACCACCGGAAAAGACAATATGAAGAGCTGGTAGAAGAATCTAAAAAACTGACAGATCTCCACGGCCAGGAGCGCTTCAATAAGGTAAAGCAGTTAAAAGAACGATGGAAAGAAACCGGTGGAATTCCTGCGGAGTTTTACAAACCATTGAATGATGAATTCAACAAGAACCTGAAAGGGCGGACATTTAAACCATCCATTGATTACTCAGAGACACTTCAAAAACTTGAGGCAATCAAGTCAGGTAAAGCAACCTTTAATGGAGAGGAGCTGAGTAAAATGAAGAAAAACCTCTTCAGGGACAAGGGAAGAAACCCTGAAAAACAAAAATGCCTGGAACTCATACAACTTTTGAATGAACGTGCTTTTGTAGTCAAGCTTACTCAAAAGCGTTTTCCTGACTTTTCAAAGCTGGAATCTGATAAAAAGAAGAGCATTCGTGCCGGGATAATCCGTGATTTAATCTCCCGGGATGAAGAAGATTTGAAGATATACGAAGAAAATTCAGCCAATTTTTCTTCTAGTGATGGAACAATGAACAAAATGGTTGAAAATAAGATTAAGAGTCAGAAGCGCAAGATTGAGATCAAATCAAAATTGCTGGAATGGGTAGATTCCGGAGAATTTTAAAACTTTTAGCAACTTTTTCTTGTGTTTTAGTGTAAGAAAATTACCTTTCTAATTAAGGAATTTTTCACACGCGCTTGTATATGATATAATAATATATATTTGCGCGCATTATTAAAACAGGACTTATAAACTGAGGCTAGAATATGTATTGGACACTAGAACTTGCATCTTATTTAGAAGACGCCCCATGGCCCGCCACCAAGGATGAGCTAATCGATTATTCTATCAGGTCTGGAGCACCGCTGGAAGTAGTAGAAAACTTGCAGGAGCTAGAGGATGACGGACAGCCATTCGAAAACATCGAAGAGATTTGGCCGGATTATCCTACGAAAGAAGACTTCTTCTTTAATGAGGATGAATATTAGCCATTGATAAATTTATCATTGAAGAGCCTCGATTTTCGGGGCTTTTTTTTTAAATGATCCCCTGGCGTATGCAAAGAGCCACTAATTGAGTGGTGTTTTTGCTACCGGTTTTTGTCATCACGTTCTTGCGATGTGTTTTTACCGTATGTGCGCTAATATTCAGCTTATCAGAAATTTCATCGTTACTATAGCCATAGGAAAGAAGCCTCAATACATCGCGTTCACGATGAGAGATATTTTCTACCAATAGCTTCTGACCTCCATACATTTGATAGAATAGCGTTTCATACTCGTCATTTGCATTCAGGATTTTAGCGGTTGCCTGAATAGGGAGCAAATCATGTGCTTCCAAAACGGAATAGTGAGCCAATCCGATAATGGGTTTACCATGATCATCAAAAAACATGGGTGTGGTATGCTGAATGATATTTTTATAGGTACTGTCTCCATCTTTTGCACGATAGTTCCACGTATAGGTCATCCTTCTACGATCTTCCAGGGCAATGTTTGCCATTGTAAATTCCATCAGATCCTTTAATGACTGTAACCAGGTATTCATTTCATCTGGGTGCATCCGACTCCACCAAAACTTCATTCCCCCCTCGATCATATCGTCAATATCAAGATGAACGGTAGGTTCAAAATTTTTACTTACATACTCAAAAGATTGATTGCTGGTATTTGTGATACAGAAGAAGGTTGCGCTGTGAGGAATGAGTTGATCCAGTTGTTTTAGTTTCTCAACGTGCTTTTCAAGCGTTTCTCCTTTAAACTCCTGGAAGGTGGAAAAAATGTCATTATAACTCTCTATAATCTTCTTCTTCATACACAGGTTTTTGTGAAGGTAATTATCAAATGATAAAAAATACCCCCAAATAGGTATTGATATGCCATCAAAAGCACATTATGTTTCAGTTTGAATTTTAATATGCTATTAACCAAGAAGATATGAAGAAGTTTTACGCCTTAGTTTTTGCTCTATTAATCACGGGAACACTATCCGCACAAAAAATCCCCTTTCAGGGTCGATTGTTGGATGCTGGAAAGCCATTTAATGGCACAGCTACAATTGATTTCAGTATCACCAGCCCTGCCTGGTCAGAAACTAAAAGCAACGTCTCCGTCACAGACGGGTACTATTCTGTAGTACTGGGATCAACCACTCCACTACCTGACACCCTTTTCGGGGACAGCAGAGAGGTCTTGTTAAACATTACCGTAAATGGAGAAGCCCTTTCAGCGGTGACGTTGCATTCACCATTGCTCCCTTATACAGGAACGAACCCGGTAGAGATAGACAGTCTCACAACACTTGATTTACGTATTTCAAACCCATTGGATAATGAATCTGTCATTTTAAATTCATCTGAAGCTGCAGGTGGATATCTCCAACTGCTTGATCCAGATCCAACTGGAACATTCAATGAGTCAACCATTTTAGCAGGTCACTATGGGACAGGTGGAGCTGCGTTGCAAATGCGAGGAATGAACACCACATCTGATGGAAGTACATTAATGATCAACAATTACATGACAACTAATGATGTGTTCTCAAATCCAATGTCTGGTGGATACAGAAGAGCTGGAATTGACATCTCAGATAATGAGGGAATAATGTTAGCTGCCATTGGCTCAAACAGGGATGAAACCGGTGGTGATCCAACTGGAAAAAGTGGTTTGGTCATGGTCAATGGCCCTACTACCCGAAACGTATATGTTTCTGGCCAATGGTGGGCCAACAGTGAGCTGGGAATCGTCCAGGTCTTTGGACAAAATGATAATGGCGCAGGAGATTTTAGTACGAATGTAGAAGTAGTTGCGGATGACCAGGCTGGTGAATCCTCAGGAAGAATTTCAATGATGAACACCGCTAATGGTGGAACTGTAAACGAAACTATTTTAATATCCTCAAACAATGGTTCAGGACATGGATTCATGGAAATTCGAGATAGCGGAAGTGCCACAAATATTAGCATGGATGGACTTAATGGTGACATTAACGCCAATGGTACTGTTGCAGCAGATATTCTACAATCTACCTCCGGAGGAGTACAAACTTCAGATAGAAGGCTAAAGAAAAACATCACGCCTCTCACAAACACGCTGGAAAAAACCACCCAGTTAAGAGGTGTTTCCTATCAATGGAAAGATGAAAACATCACTATCCAAAATCAAATAGGAGTTATTGCTCAAGAAGTAGAGGAGATTTATCCTGAGTTCGTCCATACGAATGACGAAGGAATGAAAGCAGTCAACTACGCACAGATGACTGCCGTACTTATCGAGGCAATAAAAGAACTTAATGCCAAAGTAGAATCTTTGGAAAGTGAGAATGCCAATCTCAAAGCCTCTTTGGAAGAAATCAAAACCCTTCGCTCTGAGATGGATCAGCTAATGAAGCAATTAGGAGCTAGTAAAGCAGCAAGCAAATGAGTTGGGCTGTTTTGACTAAAGGATTAACATTCGTTGGCATATGCTGCCTGGCATTACCGGGATTCTCCCAATTGAGCAGCCAGGGATATGCAACCGGATATACCGGTGGTGTTTCGTCCAGTGCAAATTATTCCACTGAGATTTCCACCGGAGCTGTGAGTGGAAAACCAAAAAGTGCAAATTATGGTGCCTACCTTGGGTTGGCAGCCTTCAACCTGGAAAGTGCTGTCGTATCGGTTGATGCAAAATCAGGTGGCAGTACCATTGCTAATGAGTTAGAGGGTACTTTGCTTCGTATAGAAGAAGCTGGCAACTATGACACTCTGGATGTGGTGGCCTCTAATGGAGGAGCTTTTAATTTCAACCCGGTATTTCTAGGAGATTTCCTCATCAACATTGACTCTGATCCCGAGAAATATGTGGCTACCTATTTTGGTGATGCCTTCGAATGGGAAAATGCCGAAGTTTTGACACTCACTGAGGATATTTCAGTCGAAATCAACGTGACGCCTGTTCCACCGGAGAGAAATGCCAATACCGGTGACGGGCGTGTCGCCGGAGTGATTGAAGAGGATTTTGCTGAAGAAGAAGGGCGCATCGAGGCGCGCAGGAGAGCGAAGAACAGAAAGTGCGGACTGAAACGACGCAGAAGAGGCGGAAGAGGTGAGCAAGATGAATTTGAACTGATCGCCTATGGCGAAACCAATGATGATGGCGAGTTTGAGTTTGGATTCTTACCGGAGGGTACGTACCGATTCTTCGTAGAATATCCGGGTATTCCACTTGATGAGTCATCATTTGTTGAGTTTGATATTGGTGCGGCAGGTGTTAGTGACAATGACTTCACACTAGCAGCATTTGTAACTGAAGATGGGATCGTGGTAGAACTGATCCTTGGGCTGACAAGCGAGTTTTTTACTGACTTTAGCATTTACCCAAATCCGACTCCAAGCATCCTGAATATTTCATACGACAAAGTGCTTTCGGATAAAATGCAGATGAGCCTTTATGACATGAATGGAAAGCAACTATTCTCAAAAGACATAGCCAAAGGTGAGGATGGTCATCTGCATGTCGATTTAAGTGCTTATGAGAAAGGGCTTTACCTATTGAAGTTCCACGATACGGAGAAGAACAAAACGGCACTCACCTTCAGAGTACTGAAACAATAAAATTCATACTTCCGCTTAGTAGAAAGCCTGTCTCCGTTGGAGATGGGCTTTTTTATTTCAAATCCTCCGGTGTGGTGATCTTTATGTTATCATAGGTGCCCGCTATCAGGTGTACCGCATATCCCGCTGCTTCAAATACACTTGCATCATCAGTAAATAGCCCAGCTCCGGCTTTTTCATATGCATCCTTTAGCTTGTTTACTTCAAATGTCTGAGGGGTCTGGACCAACACGTAATTAGATCGGTCACGCGCAATCGAGGTGTCTCCCTCCAGTTCCCTGATAGAGTCCTTGAGCTCAACGACTGCCACACCAGATCCCTTTTTCTTCGCAGAATCAAAAGATGACTTGATGGTCTCAACCGAAACGAATGGGCGAACGGCATCATGCACCGCCACCAGTCCATCTTCCCTTATAAGTCCAAGGCCCGATAATACAGAAGCACTTCGGGTGATGCCCCCACTGGTCACCTCGATGTTGGAATCCGGAAAATATTGAAAGTTGATCGCTTCCCATTGATTCATGTGAGCTTCAGGCAACACTACAATCACTTGGAGATTCTTGTCGTACTTGAGAAATTGCCTGATCGAGTGAACAATGATAGGCACACCATCTAACCGCAGGAATTGCTTGGGCACTTCGCTCTTCATGCGTGTGCCCTTGCCCCCAGCCACTATGATGGCATATTTCTTCAACTTGCTTAGATGATCAGCATCGCATCTCCGTAGCTGAAGAAGCGGTATTTTTCCTTGATTGCCGTCTGGTAAGCCTCCATGATCAAATCATAGCCACCAAATGCGGACGCCATCATCAATAGCGTAGATTCCGGCAAGTGGAAGTTGGTGATCAGCGCATCACAGATTTTAAATTCGTATGGAGGGAAAATGAATTTATCCGTCCAGCCGGAGTTCTCTTTCAGTAGTCCATTGGCAGACACAGAAGATTCCAGTGTCTTCATCGCAGTGGTTCCCACCGCACAGATCTTAGATTTTTCCGCAAGCGCTCTGTTCACTCGGTCAGCGGTTGGTTTTTCCACCCAGTAGTTTTCAGAATCCATCTTGTGCTTGGTAAGGTCTTCCACATCCACCGGACGGAACGTGCCCAATCCTACATGCAGCGTGATCGGAGCTATATCGATTCCAATCAGCTCCAGACGCTTCATCAGTTGTGGTGTGAAGTGCATACCTGCTGTTGGTGCAGCCACCGCACCGATGTTCTTGGCATAGATCGTCTGAAACCGTTCACGGTCTTCCGGCTCAGCCGAGCGCTTAATTTCTTTTGGCAGTGGTGTTTCCCCCAGCGCATCGATCATTTTATAGAATTGCTCCTGGTCCCCGTCAAAAAGGAAACGGATGGTTCGGCCCCTGCTGGTAGTGTTGTCAATCACCTCTGCAACCAACTCACCATCGCCGAAATAGAGCTTGTTACCTACACGGATTTTTCTTGCCGGATCTACCAGCACATCCCACAGCTTCATCTCCGTATTCAACTCACGAAGTAGAAATACTTCAATTTTCGCTCCCGTCTTTTCCTTGTTTCCATACAAGCGAGCAGGGAAAACTTTCGTGTCGTTGATCACGAAGACATCATCCTCCTGAAAGTAGTCAACGACATCCTTAAATGTTTTATGTTCGATCTCACCCGTGTCCTTGTGGACAACCATTAATCGAGAATCGTCACGGTTTTCAGTAGGGTGCAGGGCAATAAGACTTGATGGTAGGTCGAATTTGAATTCGGATAATTTCATTCCCATAGGAAAAAGGATCTATTTATATGATCAAAAGAGCGCAAAATTAGCAAATATGTTTCACGTTTGTAACGTATCTCGGGTTAAACTCGTCAACTTAAGTATTAACCGTTTGAAATACGCATCGACCGATCGCGATTTTATGGATCAAACTGCACAGAGGTTAGTTACATTTGTCTGAATAAAAAGCACTAGTGAAAGCATTTAAGTTAATCATTGAAAGTTTTCGATTCGCCTGGAGCGCACTGAGAACAAACCTGCTAAGAACCACCTTATCCCTGCTTGGAGTGACTGTAGGTATCTTTTCAATTATAGCCGTTTTCACTGCTGTAGATTCGCTGGAAAGAAGCATCAAAGACAGCCTCAATTTCCTTGGAACAAACAATATCAATGTAGAGAAATGGCCCTATGGTTTTGGAGGGCCCTATCCATGGTGGACATATCTGCAACGACCTTATGTCACCTTCGATGAGTATCGGTTCATAAAGGACAATGTAAAGAACGCACAGGCTGTGTCCATCTTTACCGTACGCGGAGGCATCATCGCGAAATACGAAAGCAGCAGCACTGCAGACCTTTCCTTGCTGGGTGTAGTGTATGACCACAAGGATTTGTATGAAATCCCAATAGAAGAAGGAAGATATTTTACGCGGGAAGAAGCCAATGGCGCATCCAACGTAGTAATCATAGGCCATCGCACGGCAGAAGAATTGTTTCCCGCCATCTCACCTATAGGGAAAGACATTAAGATCAAAGGGCTGAAATATCACATCATTGGGGTGATCAAAGAAGAAGGCGACAGCTTTCTGGGCGCTCCCAGCAACGATGACAACATCTACATGCCCTATCGTGCTTTTCAAAAAATCTATTATTCCGGAAGAAGAAGCGGCGTAGAACCTCGTATCACTGCAAAAGGACTCCCTACTGATGTAGGTCTGGTGGAGCTGGAAGCCGAGCTGAGAGGGCTGATGCGCAAAAAACGGTCGCTGAAGCCGAAAGAAGATGACAATTTCGCACTCAACAGGCCGGAGGCCATTACTAACTTCATCGGCTCCACCTTTGATGCCGTAAGTGTGGCTGGTGCCATCATTGGGGGCTTTGCAATCCTGGTGGGTGGATTCGGTATTGCCAATATCATGTTCGTCTCCGTACGTGAGCGAACCAACATCATCGGGATTCAAAAATCCCTGGGAGCGAAAAATTATTTCATTCTCTTCCAGTTTCTGTTTGAAGCCGTATTCCTCAGCCTGATCGGCGGGGGCGTGGGCGTCATGCTGGTATACTTTATCTCCTTTGCCAGTCTGGGGAGTCTGGAGCTGGTGTTGACAACCGGAAACATTATCTTAGGACTGGGGATTTCAGCCGTCATAGGCGTATTATCAGGTATTGTGCCGGCATTGATGGCTGCCCGCCTGGACCCGGTGATAGCCATTCGAACAACAGGATAACACAACGAATATGCAGGTATTCAAATTGATCATCGAGAGTTTTCGTTTTGCCTGGAGTGCCTTGCGGCAAAACCTCCTCCGAACCACGCTATCTCTTTTGGGTGTGACCATCGGGATCTTTGCGATCATCGCAGTATTCACACTTGTAGACTCACTGGAGCGTAGCATCAAAGACAGTCTGAGTTTCCTGGATGCAAACAACCTCGACATCCGCCGGTTTCCTTACGAATTTGGCCCCAACATCCCGTGGTGGGAGTACATCAAACGACCGTATACTAATTATGAAGAATACGAATTTCTGCGAACCAACCTCAAAAACGCTGAAGGCATCACCATTTTTGCCGTAACCGGTGGCGAAACGGTGAAATTTGGAAGCAGCAGCTACACAGATGTCACCCTATTTGGTATCGCTCACACGCATCAGGATGTGTACGACATGGCCGGCGATGTGGCGCAAGGCAGGTACTTTACAGCCGCTGAATCGTATACCGCCAAAAATGTGGCGATGGTCGGACATCTGATCGCTGAAAAGCTATTTCCGCGAGGTGATGCACTGGGCAATGAAATCAAGATCAAAGGACTGAAATACGTCATTATCGCCGTGATGGAAGAAGAAGGTGAAGGCATCTTCGGTGATACGGGCAATGACGAAAGCATTTACATCCCTTACCAGTCGTTCAAAAAGATCTTTTATTCCGGCCGAAACCGTGGCGTAGAAACGCTGGTGAGTGTGAAAGGCCGCTCCGACGATATGGGGCTGGTGGAGCTGGAGGCCGAGATCACCGGGCTGCTACGAACCAAAAGAGGCCTGAAGCCCAAAGAAAAAAACAACTTCTCCGTAAACCGGCAGGACGCCATCATGAACATCATCGGCTCCACGTTTGACGTGATCGGGGTGGCCGGCTGGGCCATCGGTGGGTTCTCCATCCTGGTGGGCGGATTTGGCATTGCCAACATCATGTTTGTCTCCGTACGGGAGCGAACCAATATCATCGGTATTCAGAAATCGCTGGGTGCCAAAAACTTCTTTATCCTCTTCCAGTTTCTGTTTGAGGCCATCTTCCTCAGCCTGATAGGCGGGGGTGTGGGACTGTTCCTGGTGTGGCTGCTCTCCTTTGCCAGCCTGGGCAACCTGGACCTAGTGCTCTCCTTCGGTAACGTGGTGCTGGGACTCGGTGTGGCCGGCATCATCGGTGTGATCTCAGGAATTGTGCCGGCGCTGATGGCAGCACGTCTGGATCCGGTGATTGCGATAAGGACGAGTGGGTAACGAGAAGTAAATAGACAAACCCCGAAGGTTTTTGAAACCTTCGGGGTTTTTAAAATCGCACCTCTCCCTAAAAACACGAAAACGGTTAGTTTTACCGGTGTAGTTAAAAAGTGATATGGTGCATGGTGTACTTTATCCGAATGTTATATGCAATAATCCAAGATGTATACCAAAGAGGAACTAGCAGAACGATATTCCAAATTCGCAAACTCACAACTTTTAGAAATTCTAGACAAAAAAGAAAACTTCACTGATAATGCTATTGCTGCAGCTAAAGAAGAACTTCAAAAAAGAAACCTAACATCTGAAAATGTAGATGAGTATATAGAGGATAAGGAAGCTAAGGAGCAATTTGCCCATGAAATCTCCATAGAGGAACTTACAGGAGGTGAAAAAATAAGATTCTTTTTCTTCGGATTTGTTCCAATTATAAACGGTGCGATTCGAGCCAATTTTAGGCAAGATGGTTATGAACTCAAACTGAAACTCAGCAGATTTTACGGAACATTTGGATTTCTATCCTTTCTGGCCACTGGACTAATTTCAGTTCTAGCAACGCTAACTACGTTAACATCAGTTATCATATGGATTACATTCTTTCCCATTGCTCGATTCATAGAAAAAAAAGCATATAAAACGCGCTAGTGTTGCATATATCAGCCTGCATCTAGCCACTATCGCAGAACAGCCAGCTTACCTTCCCACCCCTTATTGACACCCCACCCCACCAACTCCCCTTAGCCCTTCATACGATTGGTCGCAAGACCTACCTCGGTTATAAATACCAAACCCGAAAGGTTT
Source organism: Ekhidna sp. (assembly GCF_965221965.1). GTDB lineage: Bacteria > Bacteroidota > Bacteroidia > Cytophagales > Cyclobacteriaceae > Ekhidna. Next base: position 317,822 of record NZ_OZ244926.1, on the reverse strand, counting down.
TCGAAACCTTCCGGGTTTTTAAAATCTAAATCTTCCGCCCTTATTAGCGCCACACCACTTGGAGTGGGAGGGCTGGTTAGAAATGAAAAGCGATATTCCTTAAGGGTTGGTTTGAGCATTAAATACTTATACAAGTGACTATTAAAACATTATATAAAATCTTTCATTTAACGTATCCAATTTATCATTTGATAAGAAACGGTATTATACTGAGTTTTTCTTGCTTTACTTGCCACTTATCACTTATTTAGCCCCTTAGTCACCTTATTACGTTAACATGTCTAAACAGTTATTTCCAAAAGAATTTATTAATTCTTCATTGGAGCATTACACCTTTAAAGTCGGAAAAAAGAATTCCGGTATTTACTTAGTTGTAATAATTGCTATTCTAACAGCCATCCTTTCACTTCCATTTGTTAAGGTAACCGTCACTACGAATGCGATAGGTACGATAGATACCAAGACACAGAGGTATGACATCATATCTCCGGTAAATGGCAGACTAGTAGTCAATAGAATTGAAGAAAATAAGTCTTTCAAAAAGGGTGATCTGCTTATTCGCGTGGAAAGCTCTGAACTAAAAGAAGAATTAAATCAAATCTCTCAAAGACTAACTGAATTACAGTCATTCATTGCTGACCTCAGTACTCTCTCTGTGAATCAACTTGAAGAAAAAAATCTTAAATCGAATAGATACAAAATTGAATTACTGCAGTACCAATCTCAGCTTGATAAGCTGGAGCTTGAAAAGGAAACTTTAAAAACAATCTACAATAGACAAAAGAAGCTATTTGAGCAGAATGTGATTGCTGCAGTGGAATTCGACAAAGATGAAGCCAACTACAATAGAGCACTTTCAGAGATGGAGCTTTTTAGAAAGCAATCACTATCTAAATGGAAGGAAGCTTCATTGCAGTTTATTGAAGAGAAGAGATCCTTGTCATTGAGAAAGAAGAAATTGGAAAATGAAATTACCAAGTATTCGCTTAAGGCTCCTGCATCAGGTGAACTACAGAATGTTAATCCCATTTCAAAAGGACAGATCATTCAGGCAGGACAGCAATTAGCACAATTAACACCGGACACCACATTAATGGCCATTTGTTGGGTCTCACCTCAAAAAGTTGGACTACTTCAAAAAGGACTGGAGGGATCCATTAAAGTGGATGCTTATAACTATAACGACTGGGGGTTTCTAAAAGGGAAAATTGAGGAAGTTTCCTCAGACGCTTACGTGATAAATAATCAGCCGTTCTTCAAAGTCACTTGCAGCATCAACAAATCATACCTTCAATTAAGTAACGGTTTCATTGGAGAGTTGAAAAAGGGAATGACTATTTCAGGAAATTTCAATGTGGCCACTCGCACCCTCTACCAGCTTCTGTATGACAAAATTGACAATTGGATAAATCCTACCACAATATGAAGAAAGGCACCTTAATAAAGCAAAGAGATATCACAGATTGCGGCGCTGCATGCCTTTCTTCCATCGCAAGCCATTACAGTCTCAATATACCCGTCTCCAAAATCAGGCAGATTGCCGGAACAGATAAGAAAGGAACAAATGCTCTCGGAATGATTGGGGCAGCTGAAAAGCTTGGGTTTTCAGCTAAAGGTGTAAGCGGTGATATAAGTGCACTACCTGAGTTACCTGTTCCCACCATTGCTCATGTAATAATCAAAGAGGTGCTCCACCACTATGTGGTTATTTACAAAACCACAAAGAAGTATGTCAAGGTGATGGATCCTGCATATGGTAAGATTGAAACTTACACCATTGAAGAGTTTCAAAAAATATGGTCCGGCGTTCTCATTCTGCTTTCACCTAATGAAAAGTTTGAGAAAAGAAACGAAAAAGTCTCTATAAGCAGCCGCTTTTGGTTTTTAATACGGCCACATAGAGGGGTTATCATCCAATCAATTATAGGTGCAGCAATATTTACTTTGATTGGTTTAAGCAGCGCAATTTATGTGCAGAAAATTATTGATTTTGTTCTTCCCACAGGAAACCAAAACTTACTTAATCTTCTAAGCATAGGGATGATCTTTCTGCTAATCATTCAGATCATAGTCAATGTCTTTAAATCCACGTTTATTCTGAAGACGGGCCAGCAAATAGATGCCAAACTAATTCTGGGCTACTACAAACACATCCTTTCACTTCCCCAACAATTCTTCGATACTATGCGGGTGGGGGAAATAATCAGCCGAATTAATGACGCTGTAAAAATCAGGTCATTCATCAATGAAGTCGGAATAAATATCCTCATCAATTGCTTTGTGGTTTTGTTCTCTTTCGGGTTAATGTTTACCTACTACTGGAAGCTGGCTGTAATAATCTTATTGGTAATTCCTCTTTATACGATAACGTATTGGCTATCCAATTACTTCAATAAAAAGGTGGAAAGGAAAGTGATGGAGAATGCCGCTGATCTTGAGTCTCAGTTGGTCGAGTCGCTGAATGGGGTGAAAACCATCAAGTCCTTTGGGATGCAGGATTTCGCCAATCTAAAAACAGAATTCCGATTCGTCAACCTACTATCTTCAGTATATAAATCAGGCATGAATGGCATCTTCTCCGGAAATGCATCATTGACAATTTCCAGGCTATTCACCATTGTCTTGCTTTGGGTAGGTGCCTTATTTGTTATGGATCAGACCATCACTCCTGGAGAGCTAATGTCCTTCTACGCCATCATCGGGTACTTTACCGGACCGGTCAGCAGCCTCATTGGTGCTAATAAAGCTTACCAGAATGCAAAAATCGCCGCAGACAGGCTGTTTGAAATCATGGACCTGGAAGGTGACGATGATGATGACAAGGTGCCACTTACTCGAAAAGAAGTCGGTGATATCAAATTTCAAAATGTCTCATTTAGGTATGGTACACGAGTTGAGGTCTTTGATCATTTCAACCTTACCATCGCAAAAGGATCATTTACGGCAATTGTAGGAGAAAGTGGATCTGGAAAATCGACCATCGCTTCCATTCTGAAACGGCTCTATCCCATAAATGATGGGAAAGTGACAATTGGAAACTACAGCCTTGATGCAATCAAAGAACATTCTCTAAACAAGTATATCGGTATAGTGCCCCAACAAGTCGACCTGTTTGCTGGTACGGTCATTGAGAATATCGCTTTGGGAGAGTTTCAGCCAAACGTTGAAAGAATCGTGAAACTGGCTAAGGTGATTGGAGCTTTGGATTTTATTAATGAATTACCCGGTGGACTTAACAGTCAACTTGGAGAAAATGGAGTCAATTTATCGGGTGGACAAAAACAACGTTTGGCCATTCTCAGGGCTCTCTACCCTGCTCCTCAGATTATCATTTTTGATGAGGCCACCTCTGCTCTAGATAACAACTCAGAAAAAATGGTTATCAGAACCATGCTAAAATTGAAAGATGCGGGCAAAACCGTGATCGCCATAACACATCGGGTGGGAGCAGCCATAACTGCTGACCGGGTCATTCTCCTGGAAAAGGGTAAAATAATCGCAGACGGAGGTCATCACGAATTGACCTATGCCAATGAAAGATATCAGGACTTTTGGAAAGAAACGACAAACCAGCTAACCATCTAAACCAGTGATAACTATGTAAAATGTAACTATCAAACTAGTCACCTATGAATTTCATTCGACAGATTGAACGACTTCAAAAGCTTAACAAACTAATTGAACAGGAAAGAACAGGCCCTCCTGATAAACTCGCGGATTCGCTTGGAGTAAGCAGAAGCAAACTATACGAACTACTGGATGGCCTCAGGGGAATGGGAAAAAAGGTGGAGTACAAGCGAACTATTAAATCCTTCCATTATACGGATGAGACAAAGCTTGATATCAAGTTTTCACTAAAGGTTGTCCGAAAGAATGATCTTGAAAAAATTAGTGGTGGCCTTCACTTTTTTCCTTCCGTACTTTTTTCTGGACGGAAGAAATTTAGCTTCACTCCCATAAGGTGAAGTCTTCCACCTACGAGTGAAGGCAATACAAATAATTGTTTTATGGAAAATTTAGTTGAATTGAAAAGAGAGGAGCTTCAAGAAGTTGAAGGTGGTACTGGATGGGGTCCAATCGTCGGAATGTATGTTCTAATGGAAGCAGCCCTCAACCCAACTGCTCACTATGAGGCATTTATGGAGGGGTGGAATGCTGCAAGAGAATAAAATTGTTAAAACATTAAATTAAGTTAGAAATGAAGAATTTAAGTAAATCAGAATTAAAGGAAATTAGTGGAGGCTCAGAGTTCTCCGAAAAAGTTTTTTACTATTTGGGTGTCTTCGCAAGTGCTCTTTCACAGGCTGGAGCATCCAAGCAAGAACGGTCAAATTATTACTGGTAAAATGCAACTGTGGGCTTTGGCCCACAGTTCCTTTTTGAAAATGAGAATTAATAACAAAGTTAGTTGTATTATCACGATTCTGATTTTATTGCCACTTAGTCTTATTATTACTGAAATCATTAGGCCAAGTGTCAACAACAACCTTTTGGAAGGCTCTATCTATCAATGGCTTTCAGATGTAGGTGCAAGCCTTCTTACTATTCCAATCATTTGTAACGTTTTCTGGCTTACAAATATCAAGGTTACACACCACAAGATTTCCGATATTTTGGTTGTTAGCAGCATTTATATTCTCCATGAAATTTCAAGCGCATTCTTGCCTTTTTTAGGCACATTTGACTATAATGATATAATCGCTTTACTAATAGGTTTAATTATCTCTCTAGTTTTATTGTTAATTTCAGCGAAAGAAGATTTCCTTAAGGAGATAAACCACCTCTCAAAAAGCTTTGGATAGACGATCTAATTTTCAAAAATCCTTAGGCAAAGTCTGAAATCTGTCAACAAAGTGAAGAAACCCACTAAGATTTTTATTCTCATTGTAGTTCTAACTGTGCTGCTGGAAAAGTCCTACACCTTCATTATTATCACTTATTTGGATAATCCGGCGCTACCTCAAACCCTGGCATTTTCAGAAATGAGTGAATTTTCATTCATTTTCGCAGCTCTCATTTTGGGTCCGATTGTAGAAACCGCTGTATTTCAAGCATTTATCATCGAGTTTTGTTTAGCCTTATCAACTAAAAAAGGCCCTCTCATCATTAGTATTGCCATTTTAGCATCTACTTTTTTGTTCGCATTATCACATTCATATTCTGATGATTTTATGGTTATTATGATTTTCCCCGGAATGCTATTCACATTGACTTATATGGTATCAAAAAAATTCTCATTAAATGCTTTTTTGGTTACGCTAACCAGTCATTCTCTTGCTAATGGAGTTTCCTTGTTAATTAACAGATTGAGTTAGCCTTTAAAGTCCAACCTATTCCACTTCCAGTTTGTTTCAATATGCTCGTCAAACACATTTTTCAACTCAAATACAATCACTTAATTGAACAAAAGTGGAATTACTTATGGAAGCTTTTCCTCATTGGCCTATTGATCCATGTCTGCATGACTTTCATCACCACAATCCTTGAAATGTTGGATTTAATCAATGGCACTCATCATCCAACGGCTAAAAACATTCGAGATGAAAACAATGCGATAAGCCTTGGCGTCATTTTCATCCTGTCGGTGATAGTTCACCCTACAGTAGAAGAGCTTTCGTTCAGATTGTTTGTCACTGAAAACTCAAAGAAATTTTCTTATGGTCTTGCTTTAGCTCTATCATTCATTTTAGTCCTTTTCTATGGACTATATGAGTTAATCGATTTGAATTATGAAATTAGCTTCATACTGATGTTAACAATTCTTGCTCTGCCAATAGGTTTTTTAATCTATAAAACTGTAAAGTATTTTAATCTCTCTATTGATCTCCGGGTTATTGTAATCGCATCAAGTTTGCTCTTCGCCTTAATACATTTAAATATCTCGTCACATCAATCAAGTGTTGCTCAATACACTATCATCTTAACGCCCTACTTTCTGAAAGGATTTGTATATTCCTATGCTAGGATCACAATGGGGTTTTCTTATTGTATTTTACTCCATTGTATGAACAATGGGTTCTTTTTTCTGATTAATGTTTTAGTAAAATGATAAAATTGTACTTTCAAAAACCCTAATCAATCTTACCCATGAAACCCATCCCAATCACCAACAACCAGGTCATCAATGTCTTTTTCACTATTGGTGTCATATCCATTGGCCTTTACATGGTTGGCTATATTGGAGGAGTTACTTATGCGCTAATTGAGCAAATGCTGTAATAAGCTCACAACTGTTAAGTTTGCCATTACCCATGAAAAGAAAAACCAAAATCAAGCTCTTAGTTGCAGCAATCGCTTTCTGTTTTTTCTCAGCCATCTTTTCGGACTGGGATAATTTTAAAAGAGGCCTCACGGGCGATGTTCCTGTGGTAGCGTGTGAGTAGCCATCCCTCCATATGAAAAAGCACACTTCCGGAAAGCAACGAATTTTTACAATTCTGCTAATAATTGCACTTTTCATTACACTGTACAATTACCTGCATCCCTATTTCTTTGAATGAACATTTTCCTTTCTGTTCAGAAGTCGTCCAAAGACCAATCTTGGTTGTAAATACCAAACCCGACAGGTTTTTGAAACCTCTCGGGTTTAATACTTACAACTCTCCCAAAATAAAAAACGGTTAATTTTACTGGTGTAGTTAAACAATGGCTATGTTTTAAAGAACACATATCCACATTTATGAAGGATTCCAACCTCTTGTTCAATCTGAAAGTCATGAAGCGAATCACACTGCTAGTTTCAATCCTACTTCCTCAACTCATTTGGGGTCAGTCTACCATTCTGAAAAATGTGAATATCGTGGACGTGATCAATGAACGAGTTAATTATAACCAAACCATAGAGGTCAAATCCGGACGTATTATCCATATTCATGACGAATCTTACATAGGAAAGGAAGGTGACTCAGTGGTTGATTTATCCGGGAAATACGTGATGCCGGGTTTAATTGATAGTCACACTCATATCGAACACAGTGCTTATTGGAATAAGGAATTGAAATACAATCCGCCGAGAGAACATTTGCTGGAGTTGTTAAACCATGCATTGCTTGGAGGAGTCACGACCATTAGAGAAATGGCGTGTGATGTAAGAGTTGTTGGCGAGCTCAGCAGAGCTGCCCAACTAAACCTGATTCCTTCGCCGAATATCATTTATCCATCTGTGTTTGCGGGCCCTGATTTTTTTAAAGACCCCAGATCCATTGCGGGTGCCCTCGGTGAAACCGCTGGTAACACCTCCTGGTTTCGGGCCATTGAAGATGATACGGATTTAGCTCAGGTCATAGCAGAAGCCAAAGGAAATGGTAGTGATGCATTAAAATTATATGCCTTGCTCAGTCAGGAACAGATAAATGCAATAACCAAAGAAGCAATAAATCAGGATATGATGATCTGGGGGCATGCATTTACCCACTTCGCAAAACCATCCGAAATTATCGCAAGTGGTATCAACGATATCTCTCATGCACCCTTACTCATGTATGAAATATCGGATAAGCCCGATTACGCATCGTACACAGCTGACGATAAGCGCTTGGATAGTCTTTTTCATCTGATGAAATCAAATAATGTAAGCCTTGATCCTACGGTATTCATTTTTGAAGTAATACCAAGATTAAGTGATATGACAACTGCTGTTAGAAGCATCACACGGCATGCGAATGAAGCTGGGGTGCGGGTAATAGCAGGAACAGATTCCATTAGCGCATACAAGGAAGAGCCATATCCTTTCATACACAATGAAATAGCCAATTACGTTGACCTATGTGATTTCACTACTATGGAGGCTATTCAATCGGCTACCATCAACCCGGCTATTACCTTGAATTTAGCGGACGAAATCGGATCCGTAGATATAGGTAAAAAAGCGAATTTTATTATTCTTGAGCGAAATCCGTTAGAGGACATCCAAAACACCAGATCAATTATCATGACCATCAAGGATGGAATTGCTTATCAGCGAAAGGAATAACTAAATCAAAAAAAAGGTGAGCGTCTCCACTCACCTTCTTTACTACGATTAAGGATTATCTCTTTATCCGTTTAGTTTCTCTTTGATCTTTTTCTCCAGCTCTTCCATCAGCTCGGGGTTGTCTTCGATCAGCGCTTTTACCGCATCACGGCCCTGCCCCAGTTTGTTTCCGTCATAAGAAAACCAGGATCCGGATTTCTGGATCACATCCAGCTCCACCCCAATATCCACAATCTCACCACTCTTGCTGATGCCTCGTCCATACATGATGTCAAACTCTACCACCTTAAACGGAGGGGCCACCTTATTTTTCACCACTTTCACCCGGGTTCGGTTCCCCATCACATTATCTGCAGACTCTTTGATCTGGCCTATTCTTCGGATGTCCAGACGGATGGACGCATAGAATTTCAGCGCGTTACCACCGGTGGTCGTTTCCGGGTTTCCAAACATCACCCCGATCTTCTCCCGAAGCTGGTTGATGAAAATACATGAGCAACCCGTCTTGTTGATGGTACCGGTGAGTTTTCTTAAAGCCTGTGACATCAGACGTGCCTGAAGACCCATCTTGCTATCACCCATCTCGCCTTCCAGCTCGCCTCGTGGCACCAATGCAGCCACCGAGTCAATCACAATGATATCCAGCGCACCGGATCGGATCAGATGCTCGGCAATCTCCAGTGCCTGCTCACCATTATCCGGCTGGGAGATCAATAAGTTTTCCGTGTCAATGCCCAGCTTTTCCGCATAGGTCTTATCAAAGGCGTGCTCCGCATCAATGATAGCGGCCATCCCTCCGGCTCGCTGCGCTTCGGCAATGCAGTGCATGGCAAGGGTGGTTTTACCGGAAGATTCCGGACCGTATACTTCTATGATCCGTCCACGAGGAATCCCCCCTACGCCAAGCGCCATATCCAGGCTCAGGGATCCGGTGGAGATGGTTGGTACGTCCATCACCTTCTCGTCGCTCAATTTCATCACGGTCCCTTTTCCGTAGGTTTTTTCCAGCTTATCGATGGTGATCTGTAGGGCTTTCAGTTTGTCTTGTGATTCGGCCATATGTGCGTTGGGTCTATTTTTAAAATCAGACAAAATTAGTCTTTTAACCTTGCCCGAAAAAGCTATTTTGCTAAAAATATTAGGAAAACGTAAATCTTTCTTATTTGCTTCAAAATAAGCATAATGCTTATCCACTTCTAGGTCTTTTCACTTGATTATCTAAGGATTTCGCCCATCCATCGAAGGTAACAAACTCCGCTCCATGATTTGAGTTACTATTGTTCAGAGAAATTAAACCACTATTTACCGCCATGATGCACGCTATACTTATTAAAAATGAAGGCCTGATGTATTCGGTCTCGTTTCCATCACGGACATCTTTGATTGATTTCATTGAAACAGACATTCAGCACACCCGGTCATCATTTGATCACAAGGTGATGATCTATGAAGATCAGCTGGACAACCTCAGAAATTGGGCGTCTGCCAAAAATCTGGAGACACTGGAGTTTAATCACACGCAGGCGAGCGCTTAAAACAGACCCGGTTTATTTCATCTCATCTCCTTCTTCGTTAACTTGTCGTCCCATCAATCCTATCATCAACCATGGATAATGCTGGATACGAACAGGTTTACAAACAGCTAAAGCATCTTAAGACCGTCATCTCTTTCAAAAAGATGATGACAGAATCTCATCTCAATGTTGTATTTATGGGCAATGTGACCCAGGCCACCATTGATGGGATCACCGACATGATCTCCGAAGACCTGAGCACACGCAATGAAAACAGGCGTGTCACCAAGCGGGTCTATCATGTGATGATGGAGTCTCTCCAGAATATTTGTAAACATGCCGATAGTCAATCCGATGAAGAGTCAAACTCACTTGAGCACGGACTAGTGAAAAAAGGCATCTTCCTGATTGGGCACAATGAAAGTGAGTACTTCATTACTACCGGAAACAACATCGAAATAAAAAGTGCAGTCACGCTACGTGATGTGCTTGACAACATCAACTCACTGGATGCAGATGGCATTAAACAGTTATACCGTGATGCTATGATGAATTCCGAATTAGGTGATACCGGGGGTGCAGGTCTCGGTTTTATTGATATCGCCAAAAAAACCGGTACAAAATACGAGTACTATTTCGAACCGGATAGTGAAACTTCCTGCTTTTTTATCCTGACGATGCGGGTGGCTAAGGATACAGAAAACTAAATAATACCGTCATTCCTGAAGAGGAATCTATCCAGACTTTGAAAGTTGCTCTATAAAAGCCAATATCACCTTTTCTTCCCATAGACTCCCTGCGGGAGTGACTATTAAATTAATACTTGTTTTTACTACTAGAAGTCATTCCCGAAGGGAATCTATGACCTGGAAGAATGAAACTAAATTACTACCTGAAAGTCCTTTCAGGATTGGGAGGCCACTCCATTATGCTGCTATTTAGGAAATGCCAATTGGGGTTTTCTGTAGCGATTAGTTCCTCCTTTTCTTTTCGAGTCATTGCCTTTATCTCATCCTCTCTTTCAATTGCTTGTGATGGTGTTGGAAACCTTTCATAGTAAAGCAGAAAATAGCAATAGTATCTTCCTGCAAACGTTCTTGGATTCCCTCTATTCAAAAAGTGTTCAACCACTCTTTGTTCCAAATCATTCGACATACCCGTATAAAGAACTGTTTTACGAGGATTGGTTGTGATATAAGCGAAATAGTTTCCCAATTAAATCTAATCCGTTGTTACATACTTCAAAGACTCCCTGCGGGAGTGACCTTTAAATTAACATTTTGCTCTACAACAGATAGTCATTCTTCAAGGGAATCTATCATCCACTTTATTGCTACTTCGTATTGTTCAAATGGATACAATTTATTTCATAAACTCCCTGTGGAAATAATATTTAAATTATTGCGAGTCAATCCCATTCGCTACCTGCTCTTCCTTTGGAACATAATGAATGGCATAAATCATATATCCACCCAGAGCTGTTCCTATCGGAAATTTGAAAAGCAAAATGACCGCCGGAACGATGGCAAATTTCTTCCCCCAGCTTTGCTCAGTTGCCAGACCATACCCGGAAATCAAAAAGATGAAAGAAGAGACTGTCTGAATGATCGGTAGCATATAAAGGAGGTTGGCCGGCGGACGTACTTCCAGAAAAAGCACATCAAAATCCCGAAGATCCATCCAGAAATCGCTGTGACTGATCATATCTACAAAAAAGAAGGTGGAGATGGAAACAGGTACGAGAATAAACCCGATCACAATAAATATTTTCCCAATAATGCGTAGGTTGTTGTCGTGATTTTTTAAGTCCATGAGTGAAAAAGGTTAATTTCATTACTATGCATTGCAAGGTATCTTACGATAAACAATAAATAAAGTTGTAGCATGATAAAAAAAGCGAGTTGGGGCATTATCATTCTGATTACCATTCTGATCATCACCTTTTGGGAAACCTTAGCCTATGGGGTCAGACAGGCAAAAGGCCAGCTGGCTATTACTTTAAACACCCAGCCCATTGAAGAGGTATTACTGGATTCCACTGTCGCCGATAGTATCAAGCAAAAAATACGAGTAGTCCAGGAGGCAAGAGTGTTTTCGTTTGATCAGTTGGGATTAGAGAGGTCATCGAACTACACGTCCTATTATGATCAAAAAGGCGAAGTAGCCCTTTGGAATTTATCTGCGTCAAAACCTTTTGCTCTTGAGCCTTATACATGGTCGTTCCCGATTCTTGGTTCTTTTCCATATAAAGGATTCTTTGATCCGGAACGAGCGAAAATAGAGATGGATGAACTGAAGGCTGAAGACTATGATGTTAGGGTACGTCCGGTGAGCGGATGGTCTACATTGGGATGGACAAGTGACCCGATTCTTTCCAACATGCTGGAACGGCCGGAAGGTGCACTGGCAGAGCTGATTATTCATGAATTAACTCATTCCACGCTGTTTGTCAAAGACAACATTGAATTCAATGAGAACCTGGCCTCATTTATTGGCGAAAAAGGTGCCGTTCTCTTCCTGAATGAAAAGTACGGTAAAAATTCTGCTTCATATTTCGAATACATCATTGGAGAAGAAGATCACAGAACCTTCAGAGATCAAATGCTCTTGGCCACTCGCAAGCTGGACTCATTATACAAATCGTTTGATGAATCAGTGAGCGACTCACTGAAGTCAGTCAAAAAGCATATCCTGATAGACCAGATCATGAATTCAACAGACACGCTCCACTTTCATGATCCCCGTTACTACCAGATATTTCATTCCGGCCGTCCAAATAATGCTTATTTCATGTCGTACCTCCGGTATTATTCATCCAAAGATTCATTGGAAGCACTTTTAGTTGACCAATATGATAATGATCTGAAGTTATTTATTGAAGGCATGAAAGCATTTCATGAATAAAAAAACACCAGAGCAATGCCCTGGTGTTTTCTAGTTTGGTGAGAGAATTAATATAATCTTAGTAATTCACAGCTGCTGCAGCGTCAAGTGTGCCCCACCCAAACGAAGAACTTCGGTTTGGATATAAGTCAGCAGTCTGCTTCATTTTGTTCAAAACCTGATCACGGCTCATACTCGGATTCCTGGCCCAAACAAGGGCAGCAATTCCCGCTGCAGTAGCTGTAGCTACAGAGGAGCCTCCAACGGTTGATGGTTGATTTCCGCTCATCGCAAGGGAAAGTGGGTGATTATTCGAACCACTTCTTTCCATGATGATAGTGAAATCTACTTTGCTACCTGAATGACATACATCGCAGCGTGTATACCCACTTTCTTTGATTCCGGTTACTGCTACAGTTTCATTCATGGATGCCGGGAAGATCACTCCATACCAGTTCGTCCAGGTTGTAGATGTCCCCGCTGCGGCAAAAATCAATTTTCCTCGTCCATAAGCATACCTGACAGCATCGGCTACCTTGGAGTTTGAGAATACATCACCAATTGACATGCTAATGATTTTCACATCACTTCTATTGCCGAGATAAACAAGTGCATCTGCTACACCGGTTTTTTCGCTTCCTCCATTGATCACTACATCACCGGTACCGCGCACAGCGACCAGGTTAGCATTATATGCCACACCTACCGAAGAACCATCTGTACTTCTTGGGGCTGCCATTACTCCTGCCATGGCTGTTCCGTGTCCACAATCATCGTCCGGGCCATCAGGATTGGCCCACCACCACCATGAACTCACATAGAAGCCGTATTTATTAACATACCTTCCGCTCGAATAGCCGGAGTTAAAATTGCTATTCAGATTGTCCTGGTTTGGTGAGATTCCCGTGTCAATCAATCCAATTCCAATTCCACTCCCGGTACTGGAGTTCCAGGCATTTACTACATTATTGGCATAAAGATGCCAGGATGCTTTGGCTCCCGGCGCTATGTTTACATAGTCACTGGATGGCAATCCATAATTCGGATCATTGCTACATCCTTTGCTACTTTCTGTTCTTCCTCCGTCTGCTACCGGAAAATCCACCTCGTATCCAAGCGGTTCTGCATATCTGACAGAAGCCAAAGATCTAAGGTATTTAACTGCTTCAAGGCTACTCACCTTCATATCTATGAAGGGCAATACCTCATGCTTTTCCAGAATAAGATCTGTTTCCTGAAAGGAGCTATTTTCTCTCTGTAAAATTGAGACCGTGTTATCAATAAGCTCATTTGAAACGGAAACCCAAGCCTCTTGCTGAATATCTATCTGCGAAATGCGGCCATTAATATCGACCTCACCCACAGGTTGGTATCCAACAGTAAGAATGGAATCGCTATGAATTAAGGCACTCCAGATCATTTCGTCAGACACTTCCCTCCAGTTAAACTCATCATTGTTTTGCAGTGAGCCAATGATGGTGTCGTCAATTTCAGATTTTGCAATGGGATCTTGCTGCTCGATTACAGGTTTTACATCGGACTCGTTATTACACGCAAGCAATAAAAACCCGAGCAACACCAAGCTGATTTTAGTGTTTGTCATTACGATTAGGTTAAAGTTGTTAAACATTAGATTCTACAAACAAATAGTATGCATGCAGAGTATTTATGTTTCAATTTAACCAAAAAAACCAAAAAATACACAACCTTATTTGGTCTCTGGTAATCGAGACCAAATTCAGCATCCATTTATTTTTTGCTTTACCAAATTGTTATCATTTTAACAACCAGTTGATTTCTGAGTAATTTTGAATATCGTTGATGATAACTCATGAAGTGTATCAAATTACAGTTCACTGAGGTAAAAAGATTATCTAACGGTTAAGTACATTTTAAGTGAAAGTTACCCAGGAAACCAATCCGGAAATGGCGAGGCACAATCAAAAAATCTTAGTAGTAGACGATGAGTCAGACATACTCGAGCTTCTCAAGTACAACCTAACGAAAGAAGGTTACGACGTAAAAACTGCCAGTGATGGTATCAAAGGAGTAGAAGTGGCTAAAAGCTTTATTCCGAACTTGATTCTGCTGGATATAATGATGCCAAAGCAAGACGGAGTGGAAACCTGTCGCCAAATACGGGAACTGCCTGAAATGGCAAACACGTTTGTGATTTTCCTAACAGCCAGATCAGAGGAATATTCGGAAGTGGCGGCATTTGATATGGGGGCCGATGATTACATCACCAAACCCATCAAGCCACGAGCTCTTGTGAGTAGGATCAATGCATTATTTCGAAGAGATTCGAAAAAGAAAAAAGAATCCAACACGATCACGATTGGTGACTTAATAGTAGATCGTACCAGCTATACCGTCACAATCGACGATAAAAAAATCTCATTACCCAAAAAGGAATTTGAGCTACTATACTTCCTGGCGCAAAATCCCGGAAAGGTCTTTGGCAGAGACGAATTGCTCCAAAATATCTGGGGAACGGACGTGTATGTTCTCGCCAGAACAGTGGACGTGCATATTAGAAAGGTGAGAGAGAAGATCGGAAATGATCATATTACAACAGTAAAAGGCGTAGGATACAAATTCGACGCTAATTGATTATATATTAGCCCCTATGCAATTCAATTCCCGGGCGATAGCGTTATTACTGGCGTTGTGCGTGGCGACCATCACCACCGCATTCTTGTATTTGGTACCCGGCATCACCACAACCTCGATAGTAATTGCATTCCTATTATCATTTTCTTCCTCTTACATTTTAGTTCGTTTGGTTCTCGAGTTTCTCTTCTTTCGCCAGATCGAAACCATCTATGAATCGCTAAAAAAACTAAAAGAGAGCGAGATCACACTCAGAGGCAGGGCATCCTCTGTAAACCCCCTCAAGAGAATCAACCGGGAAATATCCAGTTTTGCAAGAAGCAAGGAAAGAGAGATTGAAGAACTTAAAGAGCGGGAAAATTTTAGACGTGAGTTTATCGCTGATGTCTCTCACGAGTTGAAAACACCCATTTTCGCAGCACAAGGGTTTGTGCACACATTACTGGATGGAGCGATAAATGATAAAGAGGTGAGAAAAAAGTTTCTTAAGAAAGCAGCAAGAAGCCTGGATGCTTTGGATTTATTGGTTCAGGATATTCTCACTATATCACAAATAGAGTCCGGAGAGATCAAAATGCATTTCGAAAATTTTGACATGCGCGAGATGTGCAATGAAATACTGGAGCAGCTTGAAGATAAGGCCGATAAAAAGGGTGTTGAGTTGAAGATGACCAAAAAATACAAAGACCCGATTATTGTCAGAGGAGATTACCGTCGTATCTACCAGGTGATGCTGAACCTGATTTCCAATGCAATCAAGTACACCAAGAAGGGCGGTCAGGCCAAGATAAGCTTTAAAGAAATGCCGAATGAGCGAATCCGGATCACTGTTACTGACAATGGCCGTGGCATACCAGACTCGGATATTTCACGTATTTTCGAGCGTTTTTACCGGGTAGAGAAGAGTAGGTCCAGAGAAAAAGGTGGTACCGGACTTGGACTGTCCATTGTAAAACACATCCTGGAAAGCCATGACTCAGAAATATTTGTTGAAAGTGAATACAAAGTGGGATCCACTTTCTATTTCGAATTAGAGAAAGCCAACTACATAGATAAAGTGGACGAGGGATGGGAAGAGGAAGAAGACTATGCATAAAAATCTTAAAAATATTTCATTCAGTGACCTGATCATCACTGAAAACGACAATTATATACTGGTAAATAAACCCCCATTCATTGCCAGCCTAGATGACCGTGTAGATAACAAAAACTTATTAAGCCTGGCAAAAGAGATCAATGAGGACTATCAAATCTGCCATCGGCTCGATAAAGAAACCTCCGGAGTTGTGGTGTTTGCCAAAAACCCGGATGCCTATCGACACTTTGCCATTCAATTAGAAAATCGTGAAGTCAAGAAAGTGTATCACGCAGTAACCAATGGGTTACATAGATTTGAAGATTTTGAAGCAGATGAGCCACTTCTCACTACCTCCACCAAATCACGGGTTGATTTCCGTGCAGGCAAGCCGGCATTTACGCTGATTAGCACATTGGAGGTTTATAAAAAACACACGCTTGTAAAGTGCTTTCCAGTAACTGGACGTATGCATCAGATTCGAGCCCACCTCGCACATCATGAAGCTCCCATTGTAAATGATCCCGGATACGGTGGTGATTCGGCCTATTTGTCTGAGCTGAAAAGAAATTACAATCAAAAAAAATGGGAAGAAGAAACTCCCATGATTAATCGTGTAGCTTTGCACTCTTACCAGGTTGCTTTCAGAGATTTAGATGATCAGGTTGTAGAGGTAGAAGCAGAGTATCCGAAAGATTTCTCGGTGTTACTCAAGCTCTTAAGGAAATTTAATTAGAGCACCGGGTTTGTTTTCTCAAAACAAACTTCTATTTTTGTGTCCCTTTTTCAAGAGGACAGATTTTGACATTATAAAATCAATATAAAATTGGATACTAACAGCTTTAAAACTGTATCATTAAACAGTGCAACTGTAGAGAAGAATTGGGTGATCGTAGACGCTGATTCTCAGATACTTGGAAGATTGGCAAGTGAAGTTGCTAAAATGATTCGAGGCAAGCACAAGCCATCGTATACTCCTCACGTAGATTGCGGAGATAACGTAATTGTGATCAATGCTGACAAAATCAGATTGACAGGAAGTAAGTGGACCGACAAGCAATATGTTCGTCACACTGGCTATCCGGGAGGTCAGCGTATTGAAACGCCAAATAGCATAAAGGCCAAGTCCTCTACTATTTTAATTGAAAAAGCAGTGAAAGGTATGCTTCCTATCAACAGACTTGGAAGACAGCTTTTCAAAAATCTATATGTATATGAGGGTACCGAACATCCTCACGCAGCTCAAAAACCAAAAGAAGTAAAACTATAAACCTGAATGGACAGAATTAATACCATAGGAAGGAGAAAGACCTCAGTAGCTCGTATTTATATGACGAGTGGGAAAGGTGTAATAACCGTAAACGGTAAGGAGCTTAATGTCTTCTTCCCTTCCGAAATTCTTCAAACCATCGTTAAGCAGCCACTTGCAAAAGTGGAACAAGATGGAAATTTCGACATTGATGTAAACGTGACTGGCGGAGGACCTGCCGGACAAGCTGAGGCAGCCAGACTGGCAATTGCTCGTGCACTTACAGAAGTAGATGCTGAGTTTAGAAGCCCACTTAAGTCTGAAGGTTTCTTAACCAGAGACTCAAGAATGGTGGAGCGTAAGAAGCCAGGTCGGAGAAAAGCAAGAAGAAGATTCCAGTTCAGTAAACGATAATTTGAGATGCAAAAACTAGAACATAAAGATCTATTAGATGCAGGTGTTCACTTCGGACACCTAACCAGAAAGTGGAACCCTGCCATGGCTCCATACATTTTCATGGAGAAAAATGGCATCCACATTATCGACCTTCACAAAACACTTGCGTGTCTGGAGGATGCTACAGAAGCAATGAAAGCTGTGGTGCGATCAGGACGTAAAGTCATGTTCGTTGCTACCAAGAAGCAAGCGAAAGAAGTAGTAGAGCAAGAAGCACAGCGACTAAACATGCCATATGTGACTGAAAGATGGCAAGGTGGTATGCTTACCAACTTTGCTACGATCAGAAAGTCATTAAAGAAAATGGCTGGTATCGAGAAGCTGATGAAGGAAGAAGCTTACCAGAACATGGCAAAGCGAGAGCGATTGATGATCAGTCGTGCAAAAGCAAAACTTGAAAAAGTACTGGGTGGTATCTCTGACCTGAACAGACTTCCTGCGGCTCTTTTCGTGATCGATATAAAGCGAGAGCATATCGCAGTAGCTGAAGCTCAGAAATTAAATATTCCAGTATTCGGGATTGTAGATACAAACTCTGATCCTTCAAAAATCGATTACCCGATTCCAGGCAATGACGATGCATACAAGTCAATCAAATTGATTACAAGCTATGTGGGTCAGGCACTTGAAGAAGGATTGTCTGAGCGTAAGAAAGATAAAGAAGAGCAGGCTCAGGTGGAGGAGCAAGCAGCTAAAAAAGCAGCAGACGAAAAGTCTGAAGTAGCAGAGTAAAATCTAAAGACCATAAAATCTTAACATAAAGATTGAACATTGATGGTATCGGTGTTCAATTTTTGTTTGTAGAAAAATTAAAACCAAGAAAATAAAATGGCTATTACAGCACAAGACGTAAACAAACTAAGGCAAATGACTGGTGCCGGCATGATGGATTGCAAAAAGGCACTTACAGAAGCAGATGGCGATTTTGACAAAGCAGTTGAACTTTTGAGAAAAAAGGGACAGAAAGTATCTGCTTCTAGAGCAGACAGAGAAACTTCTGAGGGTGTTGTATTTGCCAAAACCAACGATTCAGGTACCGAAGGTGCGTTGATCGCATTCACTTGTGAGACTGATTTCGTTGCTAAAAACGATGAATTCATTCAGCTTGGAAATAAGATTGCAGAAGCAGCTTTTGCTGAGAAGCCTGATAGCATTGATGCATTGAATAGCCTAAGCCTTGGAGACTTGACCGTAGGTGAAAAAATCGTTGAGCTTACAGGCAAGATTGGAGAAAAACTAGAGGTAAAAGCGTTTGAAGTGCTTACTGGTGAAGCTGTAGTTCCATACATCCACATGAATGGCAAGCTCGGTGTAATGGTAGCATTGAAAAATGTGAATGGTGCTGATGTAGAGGAAGCTGGAAAAGACGTTGCAATGCAGATTGCTGCTATGAACCCTGTTGCTGTAGATAAGGATGGTGTTGATCCGGCGATCGTTGAGAAAGAAATTGAGATCGGGAAAGAGCAGGCACGTGAAGAAGGTAAACCTGAGGAGATCATTGAAAAAATCGCTATGGGTAAGCTGAATAAGTTCTATAAAGAAAACACATTGCTTAGCCAAGCCTTCGTAAAAGACAACAAGCAATCGATCGCTCAATACCTGGATTCAGTATCTAAAGGATTGACTGTATCAGAATTCAAGCGAGTTTCTATCGGGTAATCTGTGAAATACATCAAAATCACAAAGGTCATCTATCCTATAGATGGCCTTTTTTTATTTCCAATCACCTCAAAAACAAGAAAAATCGATACCTTAATTCATCGATTTTATACCTGATTACATCCCCTACCTACAGGCTACTGATCGATCTGTGGAAACATAATCTTCAAAAAAGGGTATCAAGAAGTGTGCACTTAGATAGCTTTTTTCGAATTATTTCAATAAGCAAAATGCTTATAAGCATCTAAGAGTAACCCCCATTCTTAATAAGAATGGATATTTAGACTTTTACTAAAAGAAACTATTATGGAAAAACAGGTGAATTATATAGATCCGGCCATACTTACTCGCAAATTTGTTAAAACCGGAACATTAGTAAGAATAGCATCGCTTGGAATTGCCTACTTGGCACTCATAGCAATGTCTTTATAGGGTCTTTTCAACCAGCAAGACCTGACTTAGCCAAGGAAAGTATGCCTTGGCTTTTCTTTTTTATGGCTCTGAGGTGCTTTAATCACCATCTATCCCGGCTTCATGATTTCTAAGCTTCATTTCGGGATTTACCACAAATATTGAATCCTGAAGCTGTACATCAACCAATAAATCAGTAAGATCCGGCTGACCAGCCTTCACCCAACAGCTGAACCAAAAATCGCCCACCATCTTAATTGAAGCTCGCATACGTCTCTCCACCATTCCATTCAATTTTCGATGGTAGTCTTTTGAAAAATCATACGAATGAGTCCTGATGGTAGAGTTACCTCGCTCCTCATAACCATACTTTTTCGATTCCGGATACTTTTTAGTAAGCTGTTTCTCGAACATGAGCACTGAATCCAAAGCCTCATGAGCTTTTACAACCGCGTCCCATGCATACAGTTGAAGATTTTCTACATATTCAGCTTTTCCCGTGAGTACATCATAGTCATCTGAAAAAAGCTCCGGTAATCGGGACTCCCAAAAGCCGTGAATTCCGTATTGACCAGTCAGTTGACCATTGTAATTTTCGGTAGTATGTAAAGGCACATTTGCATCTGCTACATAGTGCCCCATATCCGAGGAGAGCCTTAAAATCTGATCTGCATCTTTATTCTTAAATGCCTCAATGAGCCAATAAGTCATTCGGTTGATATGGTAAGGCACTATTCCATAGGCCTGCAGAGTATCTTCTGTATATTTTTCTACTGCGTCACTCCAATATCTGGGCATTTTATACACCGCAGAGTCACCATACACATCCACATCTATGTAATGCCTTGGTGCTTCATTTTTCACTGCATACCTCCGCATGTCCGGGTTGACCGCCTTTTCTGTGATGTATTGAATGTTCTGCTTATAAAAAATGATCATCTCGGGCGGCAATGTGAATACTGCCAACCGATTAATCTTTCGATGTGCAAAGAATCCCCAGCTTTGAGAAAAAGATGGTAATACAACGGCCACAATAAGAATAAGAAGCCTCATTTCTGAAAGTTAGAGAAATTAGTGAATTGTACGTTATAGATCCAGAAGCATTAAACCATAAACTCTACCAAGATAGCCAACACCGCACCCAATAAGCTGATCAATATTTTATTCAGTCCGAAATGGTGATCAGGGCTGGCCTCCACAAAAATGGTCGTTGAAATGTGAAGAAAACTACCACAAACAACCGCAAATACGATGAGGAGTGCATCAGCAGACAGCAATAGAATATCACTTAAAAGTAGTCCGGCAGGTGATGCCAGACTAAACAAGATTAGCAGATATAATGCTCTTTTACCAAGCCCCTGCATGGTGGCCATAAGTGCGAAGGCAGCAGGCATTTTATGAAGAACAATACCAAGCAATAATGAGTATGATTCATGTTTTTCATGAAAGGGGGAGTCATGCGTAAGCAAAGTGCCCTCCAACAAGCTATGCACCATTAAGGCAATGATGATGGAAGCCCTTCCGCTGGTGGATACGGCTTTATGTGCATGCACATGTCCGTGCTCTACACCAGAAGAAAAGTATTCCAAAAGCTGTTGAACAAAAAAACCGATTAGCACATACAATCCGATAGTTGATGGATCAGTGCTTATGGAAAAGAGCTCCGGAATAATGTGAATGATTGTTATGGCGAACAAGTAAGAACCAGCAAAAATGAGGGGTAATCGCAGGTTCTTTTGCATCCCCGGGACAAAGTTGATGCTTAGTCCGCCCAGGAGCGTACAAACGATAAGAATGACAATGGTTAAAAGCATGAATGATTGGTTAGGCTTTCGAGAGAATAAAACTGCATCTCAAATATTTTAATTCCCTTTCGTTTTATTCATTTCCAAAAATGGCTGAATGCCCGCTGAAACAAAACTTTCTATCCCATTTTCAGTGCGATAGATCAAAATAGCATCCAAATCCTGACTAGCTACGATTTCTTTTGAATACTCCAATCCCAGCACCATAAAGGCTGTGGCAAATGCATCTGCAGTCATGCAATCAGAAGCAAACACAGAGGCACTCAATAAATTATGTTTCGCAGTATAACCAGTCCGAGGGTCAATGATGTGAGCAAAAACCTTCCCATCCTTTTCATAATAGTTCCTGTAGTTTCCGGATGTCGCGAGAGACCGATCTTTAAGACGTACGATAGCCAGTAATCTCTGCTCTGAAGTAGCAACAGTTGGATCCTCAATACCAAGCGACCATGCTTTGTTCTCATCGTTTTCTCCCCGACACCTTACCTCTCCTCCTATTTCCACCATGTAGTTTTCTATTCCTTTACCCTCTAGCAACTCAGCCACGACATCCACAGCATACCCTTTAGCTATCGCACTAAAATCAATTTGAAAATTCTCCGGGACAGTGACCTGATTGTCATCAAAGTTTACCTGATCAAATCCGACCATTCCTCTCAAAGAATCAACTTTGGTAGAATCCAGTTTTGGAATGCTTTTATTAGGTCCAAAACCCCAGGCTTGTACAAGTGGACCAATGCTGGGATCGAATGTGCCATTTGTTTGGGCAAAAACAGCTTTGCTCGCACTTAATACAGGGTAAAAAAATTTCGATTCATACTTCAGCGTACCCAAACGATTCAGTCGAGAAATCTCCGAATCAGGAATGTAGGTAGACAAAGACTGATTAAAATCAACAAGTTCCCGCGAAATCAATGAATCCAATCCATCCACTTCAGTCGCCACGTATTTCACATTGTAAACAATCGTGCCCATGGTTTGACCCTGAATGTGATGTAAACGAGGAGTATTTTTCCTTAAGTAAGAAACAATAACAAAGGTCACTGCAAGACCTACTCCGAAAATGACTAATCGCTTTTTGTTCATATCACCATTTGTTGCCGCAAAGCTAATTCAATCAGGCTTCAATCGCTTTGTGAGTTATATTTGAGGACGATGAGAGAAGACTACTTACAAGCGGATGGAGAGGGGATGGAATCCTCGGAGAAAGAATTTGAAAAGGCGCTAAGGCCGCTCTCCTTTTCTGACTTCAGTGGACAGAAAAAAGTAGTCGACAACCTTAAGATATTCGTTGAGGCGGCAAAGCAACGTACCGAGCCACTTGATCATGTTTTACTTCATGGACCACCTGGACTTGGTAAGACCACCCTGTCATTCATTATCGCGAATGAACTTAACTCTAATATTAAGGTCACTTCCGGGCCCGTGCTGGACAAAGCAAGTGAACTTGCTGGTTTACTTACCAACCTCGAACCACACGATGTGCTATTCATTGATGAAATCCATCGCTTAAATCCGGTGGTCGAAGAGTACCTCTATTCCGCCATGGAAGACTATCGCATCGACATTATGCTGGATTCAGGTCCGAATGCGAGATCCGTTCAAATTGAGTTGAATCCATTTACACTCATCGGGGCAACCACACGCTCGGGACTACTTACCTCTCCTCTTCGTGCTCGATTTGGCATCAATGCCCGACTAGAATATTACGACGCAAAATTATTGACCACAATCGTTGGGCGATCAGCAGATATCCTCAATTCAGTTATTGATGAAGAAGCAGCTTTTGAAATCGCACGAAGAAGTCGAGGTACTCCACGTATTGCGAACAATCTACTGAGAAGAACACGGGATTTCGCACAGATTAAAGGTGATGGAGCCATCACACTTGACATCTCCAAAATGGCACTGAAAGCACTCGATGTAGATGATCATGGATTAGACGAGATGGATAATCGCATCCTATCCACAATTATCAATAAATTCAAGGGTGGACCAGTCGGATTAGGGACTATTGCAACAGCCTGTGGTGAAGAAGCCGAAACGATCGAGGAGGTGTACGAGCCCTTTCTGATACAGGAAGGATACATCAAACGAACCTCTAGAGGTAGAGAAGCGACAGAATTAGCTTATAAACATTTAGGAATTATACCTCCTTCGCAAACCGGATCGTTGTTTTAGTGGTTTGATTTTTGTGGATTGTTTATTCAAAAAAATTATGAGAGTAATCGCCCTTCTTTTTTTGGCTCTGCTACTTTCCGAATGTAAAGAGGAAAAAGAACCCGGTCCAAAAACATTTGCAGCAGCCGATATCTACTGGGTGAGTTCTGAGGACGGCACCAGTTACACGAAAGGGGAATGGATGGGAAATGCTTCATTTGTCTATCAGGATGGAGTAACCACTCTTGAAGTAAGCCTGAGTGATATGGAGCCAAATTCCTCGCACGCGATGCACCTCCACCAGGGCACACTGGAAGAGCCGGGAAGACATTGGAACAAGGGAAAATTTATCACTTTTTGTGACTCCATAAGTATGGGTAAGCTATGGCAAAAACCCTTTGCAGGTGATGTTGGAAACATTGAGATTGATGCAGAAGGAAATGGGTCATTTACTTTACAAACGGACCTGTGGAGCCTAGGCACGGAGGATGATGGAGACATCTCTGGTACTGTTCTCTTCATTCACGAGCAATTTGAAGATTTTGAATATGAATGCGACCCAACACATGATCACCCTCCCGGAGGGCATATGAATCCAAAAATTGCCGGAGGTACAGTGGTTTTAAATGCTGAGTTACTCCAATAACACATTAATTCCTTTCTTTGGGATGAAATGCAATCCCAACCCACAAAAAATGCTTCCTTCATAAAACAAGTTGCTTCAGAACTTGATTTTTCCTTTTGTGGCATATCTAAAGCTGAGTTTCTTGAGGCAGAGGCTCCTCGATTGGAAGAATGGCTTAAGCGAGGTTATCAAGGAAAGATGGGATACCTCGAAAATCATTTTGAAAAGCGTCTTGACCCTACGATGCTTGTACCCGGTGCTAAATCTGTTGTTTCGCTTGTATACAACTACCATCCGGATAAAATCCACGAAAGTGGCGATAAACCCAAAATCGCTAAGTATGCCTATGGTCAGGATTATCACTTTGTAATTAAAGACAAGTTGAAGACTTTCATGAACAGAATCCAGGAGGAAATTGGAGACATAGAAGGTCGCGTTTTTGTGGATTCAGCTCCTGTACACGAACGTGCATGGGCGGCTAAGAGTGGCGTTGGATGGGTTGGCAAAAACTCCCTCCTACTCAATCGGGAAATGGGAAGCTTTTTTTTTCTAGCAGAATTAATCATTGACCTTGAATTGGAACCAGATGGTCCCATGAAAGACTATTGCGGCACCTGTACCGCATGTCAGGATGCCTGCCCTACAGATGCCATCCCTGAACCCTATGTCGTTGACGGTAGTCGTTGCATCTCCTATTTAACGATTGAACTCAAAGATGAAATCCCATCCGAATTCAAAAACAAAATGGATGGATGGGCTTTTGGATGCGACATCTGCCAGGATGTGTGCCCATGGAATCGCTTTTCAAAACCACATAATGAACCTGCTTTTACGCCACAGGGCTGGGAGAAGTTTTCTAAGCAGGATTGGCAGGAGATGACCAAAGAAGTTTTTCAGAAAGTGTTTAAAAAGTCTGCAGTAAAACGGACAAAATTTGAAGGCCTCATAAGAAACATAGAGTTTCTAAAATCAGACACTTAGTCGTACTTTCGCCCTGTGACTATTCTTTATTTCATCGATATCGTAGGGACAATGGTATTTGCTATCTCAGGAGCACTTGCCGGCAGAGATAAGAAGCTTGATTTCTTCGGTATAGCTGCCGTAGGGCTCATTACGGCCATCGGTGGAGGTACGATGAGAGATATTCTTTTAGGAAGCACCCCTGTTGGCTGGATGAATGACTTGATATACTTAATTATGATCGGGTCAGGCATCCTCATCTCATTGCTGTTCGGAAAGGCTGTATTGAAATTACGAAGGACTTTTTTCATGTTTGATACTGTTGGAATCGCTGTATTCACTGTCCTCGGGCTACAAAAAGCACTAACTATCGGTGTGCATCCGGTTATCGCCATTATGATGGGAATGGTATCAGCTGTATTCGGCGGGGTGATCCGTGATATTGTTTGTAATGAAATCCCACTCATATTCCGCAAAGAAATCTATGCACTTACCTGCCTTTGCGGAGGCATCCTTTATGTCATCCTTCAGCGATTCGGATTAGATCAGGGGTGGAATATTCTGATCACCGTACTTTTCATTGCCTCTTTCCGTATTCTGGCTGTCAAATTTAAGTGGCAATTGCCGGATATTTCCTGAGGCAGGTCTTTTCACTAAATTTACCCTTCAACCAAGAAACCTTTATGATGAAAAAAATCATTTACGTAATTATCGCTGGAGTTCTATTCAGCTGTCAAACTCAATCTGAAAACACAGACATGCAAACAGAAAATCCATTCTATCAGGAATGGGATACCCCCTATGGCGTGCCACCTTTTGATCAAATCAAGGATGAGCACTACATGCAGGCCTTTGAAGACGGCATGCAACAGCAACTTGATGAAGTAGCAGCCATTGCCAGCAACCAAGAAGAACCAACATTTAAAAATACCATCGAAGCATTTGAAAAATCAGGAGATCTTTTGACCAAAGTAGGAGGTGTATTTTTCAATCTATCCTCCGCAAATACCAATGATTCCATACAAGGAATTTCTCGCGTAATTAGCCCTAAGCTATCTGCTCACAATGACAATATTTTCCTAAATGCTGATTTCTATGCGCGGGTAAAGGCCCTGTTTGATCAACGTGATGAACTGGATTTAACGGTAGAGCAAGCCAAACTTCTAGATAATTATCATACACGCTTTGTTCGTGCAGGAGCGGCACTTAGTCTTGAAGAGCAGGGAAAAATGCGTGAACTAAATGAACAGCTTTCATCATTGTCAGTCCAGTTTGGAGAAAATGTCCAGAAAGAAGACAATAAGTTCGAGATGCTCATAGAAAATGAAGCAGATCTGGACGGCCTATCTGACAACATTAAAAAGGCAGCCCGAGAAGCTGCTCAGGAAAGAGGCTACAATGAAGGTTGGTTATTTACTCCTCATAAGCCAAGTATGATTCCTTTCATTACTTATTCGAATAATCGAACCCTAAGAAAGCAGCTAAAAGAAGGCTATATCTATCGAGGAGACAATGATAATGAACTGGACAACAAAGAGCTCGCACGAAAACTAGCAAATGTCCGTCTGGAAAAGGCTAACCTTTTGGGTTATGAAACCTGGGCTGATTACATCCTCGCTGAGCGTATGCTGGACACACCTGATAAGGTTTACAACCTTTTGGATAAAGTATGGCCTGCTGCACTTGAAGCAGCTAAACAGGAAAGAAACTCAATGGTTGAAATGGCATTCACATTAGATCATGACGTAACAGATATTAAACCATGGGATTGGTGGTACTATGCTGAGAAAATCAAAATGGAACAATACAACCTCGATGAAAACGAGATTCGGCCATACTTAAAAGTTGACAATGTCATCAACGGAACGTTCACATTAGCCAATAAGCTATTCGGACTGACTTTCGAAGAACAAACTAACATTCCTAAATATCATCCTGACGTTCGCACCTACACAGTGAAGAATGAAGCAGGTGAATTGATTGGGATATACTTATCTGACTGGTTTTACAGAGGAAGCAAGCGCGGTGGTGCATGGATGAATACCTTCCGTGATCAAAGCAACATGGGTGGTGAAAAAGTGATTCCTATAGTAACTAACGTAGGGAATTTCACGAAACCAACCGGAGATACACCTTCACTCCTATCCCAGGACGAAGCAGGAACACTATTTCACGAATTTGGTCATGCACTTCATGGACTACTTTCCGAATGCACCTACCCGTCCATCTCGGGTACATCTACTCCAAGAGACTTTGTGGAGTTCCCTTCTCAGGTGATGGAAAACTGGGTGTTTGAGCCGGAGATGCTCGAGTTGTATGCTTTTCACTACGAAACCGGAGAAGTGATGCCAATTGAGTTGGTTGAAAAAATCAAGAATGCAGGGAAGTTCAATCAGGGATTTGCCACCGTTGAATACATGGCAGCTGCTTATCTGGACATGGCTTATCATTCCATCACTGAGCCAATTGAAGGTGACATTGACGCCTTTGAGAAAAAAGCAATGGATGAAATCGGGTTAATTGATGCGATCGTTCCAAGATATAGAACCGGTTATTTCAGGCATGCTTTCGGCAGCCCTGAAGGTTATTCTGCAGGATACTACAGCTACCTGAATTCTGAAGTGATGGATGCTGATGCATTTGGAGCATTTAAAGAAAGTGGCCTATTCGATAAGGAGACAGCCAATGCATATAAGGAACACATTCTTTCTAAAGGTGGCACACGGGATGCAATGGAAATGTATGTTAACTTCCGAGGTAGAGAGCCAAAATTTGAAGCTATTCTGGAAAGAAGAGGGTTTAATTAAGATTTAAATAATCATACTATTCCAAGGCCGGCATTTGCTGGCCTTTTTTATTTATCAACATACCGCTCAAATAAAAATTAATCCAATTCCTGTGCTTCGTGGTTAAGTTGGCATTCGAAAATTAAACCCAAAAGAGTATGAAAAGAGTACTAATACCTTTGTTGGCACTGGTATTTTTAGGTGTGTCGACAGATTTGGACGCACAGAAAAAGAAGAAGAAAAAAGATGAAACAGAGCAGGAAGCTCCTAAAAAGAAAAAAAATGGACTTAAAGATTATTCAGAGGTCATTACAGATGAAGCAATTACCGATGATGGATTAATTACTTCCCATCAGGTCGGTGATGATTTCTATTTTGAAATTCCCGCAGATCTATTAGAAAAGGAAATCCTTATCGTCTCCAGAATTGCCGGTCACGTAAAGGGTTTGAACTTTGGTGGTGCCGGAATGAAATCCAGACCTCAGCAAGTTATCAGGTTTCAAAAAATGGGTGGAAAGATCCTGATGCGATCTGTTTCTTACAACAACGTGGCAAAAGAAGATGAGCCAATATATACCTCCGTAAAGAATAACAATTTTGAGCCTATCATCGAGTCATTCTCATTGGAAACTATGAAGGATGACTCATCTGCTTATGTAATAAAAGTGACGGATTTCTTCTCTAATGACGTTCCAATGATCGGTGCACTTAGGGATTCTGAGAGAAAACGTTTCAAAATCAAGGGAGTAGATAAGTCACGCTCTTTAATCACATCAGTAAAATCATTTCCGGAGAATGTAGAGGTACGACATATTTTAACATACAGAGGGGATGAGCTTCCTGATAATCAGCTTACAGAAACACTATCCATCGAGATGAACCAATCGATGATTCTCCTCCCTGAGGACCCTATGGTTCCAAGATACCACGATGATCGGGCAGGCTTTTTCTCGTTGCGTCAGATAGACTATAGTGCCGATGAACAAAAGGCTGCACAAAGAAGATTTATCACTAAATGGAGGCTGGAACCAAGCGACTGGGAAGCGTACAACAGCGGTGAGGCAGTTGAGCCAGTAAAGCCAATTATATATTATATCGATCCAGCTACTCCGGAGAAGTGGAGGAAGTACATCAAACAAGGGGTCGAGGACTGGCAAGTAGCTTTTGAAGCGGCCGGATTAAAAAATGCTATACTGGCTAAAGATCCTCCAAGTAAGGAAGAAGATCCGGAATGGAGTCCTGAAGATGTCCGATATTCAGTGATCAGATACATAGCAACTGATATTCAAAATGCACAAGGCCCACACGTTCATGATCCCCGTACTGGAGAAATCCTTGAAAGTGACATTCTGTGGTATCATAATGTAATGAACCTCCTTCGAAACTGGTATTTCATCCAAACCGCAGCAGTAAACCCTGAAGCACAAAAAACCAAATTTGACGATGAGTTGATGGGTGAATTGATTCGGTTCGTGGCTGCCCATGAGGTAGGTCACACACTTGGATTCCCCCACAATATGGGGTCATCTCCAGCTTATACCGTAGATCAGTTGAGAGACAAAGCATTTACCGACTCTCATGGTGTAGCGCCTTCCATTATGGATTATGCAAGGTTCAATTATGTGGCTCAACCGGAGGATGGCATCACCAACTTCTTCCCGCGTATTGGTGAGTACGATATGTGGGTGACACAATATGGTTACAAGCCAATAGCGAATGTAAGTTCACCGGATGATGAGGAAGACATTCTAAACGCATGGATTCTGGAGAAAGCAGACAACCCACTTTACAGATTCGGACAACTCAATGGAGTGGACCCAACTTCACAAACAGAAGATATTGGTCACGATGCAATGATTGCAAGCGAACTCGGCATTCGAAACCTAAAGCGAATTGTCGATAAATTGATGGAATGGACGAAAGAAGAAGGTAAAGACTATGAAGAACTGGAAGAGCTGTATGGTCAGGTAGTGAATCAATTTAATCGCTATACCGGTCATGTGGTAACTAATGTGGGTGGTGTTTACCAATACTATAAAACAGCAGATCAGGACGGTGCAGTATACACCCATGTTGAAAAAGACAAACAAGAACGAGCGGTGAAATTCCTGAATGAGCAATTGTTCTCAACGCCAAACTGGCTGGTAGATGCAGAGATTTTAAGCAGAATCCAGCAAGATGGACTTGTAGATCGAATGAGAGGTATTCAAACCCGAATTCTTGGTCGCCTTACCAGGGAAGAGATGCTCATGCGAATGATAGAGAATGAAGCATTAAATGGTAATGACGCTTATACAGTCACAGGCCTATTCACAGACATGAGACAAGGTATTTGGGGTGAATTGTACAATGGACGAACCATTGATACCTATCGAAGAAACCTACAAAAAGAACATGTTGCGCGGCTTGGTGAGCTGATGAATCTGGAAAAAGATGAATTTGCAAACTCCGATATTCCATCCATTGCTATGGCTACTTTGAATAGACTGGAAAGGGATGTGAGAAGCGGACTATCCAGACAAAATGATGCCACTTCTCGTTATCACTTACAAGATATTCAGAAACGCATTGATTCGATTTTGAATCCTAAGTAAATAAATTTTTTAACCGCAGAGAAAAACAGAGAACATCCTCTAAATGCTCTGCGGTTTTTTCTTTGAGCTTCTTGGGGGTAAATTTCACTGTATGAAATGAGCATGATTGCGATATACACTAAGAATATTGCCCATGTAATCCCCTGTCTGCCGACAAGCAGGCATGTATGCCATTGAAAATTAAAAACCAGACACATGAAAAAGCTACTCATTATTACCTTCCTTTTTGCTTTTGTGATTGTTTCTTACTCGCAAAACCAAACAATCTTTATTCTTGTCCGCCATGCAGAGAAGGCAATCGACGGAACAAACAATCCTCCACTTAGTGAAGCCGGCCTTCAGAGAGCCAATGATTTAGCCGCCCTTCTGGCTAACCAGAAAATCGATGCACTTTATAGCACTCCGTTTATAAGGACAGAAGCCACGCTCATACCAATAGGGAGAGATAAGGGCATGGAAGTAAAAAATTATGACCCCTATGCAGGAGCAAGTTGGCTTTCAGAAGCCCTGAAAAAACATAAAGGGGGAACCATTGTGATCTCTGGCCACTCTAATACCATTCCGGGTTTAGCGAATGCTCTTCTCGGAGAAGAAACATTTCAGCAGTTTGACGATAACGATTATTCAAACCTGATCATTATTGTGACAAATGAAGTGGGGAAAGGGAAGTTGGTGAGGTTGAAGTTTTGACACTCTCCTAATCTCCCTCAAGGGAGGAATTGTCCCCTTGAGGGGACCACCGGGGTGTTAATACAGCTCATACTTACAAAAATCACACTCCAACTTTCCGTTGTAAAGCGTGATGCGTTCTGAATCTTTCAGCCCGATTTGTTTTAGGGCCTTTTTGTTGGAGCTGATTAACCAGGCATCATAGCCGGCAAAATTTTGCTTAAAAGCATCTCCCATTGTTTTGTAGAATTCCAGAATATCATCTCCGATTCGTTCACCATAAGGTGGGTTGGTAATGATCATGCCGTGATCGTTGATGGGCTTGAAATCCCGAAAGTCCATGGTCTTGATCTTCACTTCCCTTCTCAAGCCAATCTTTCCTAAAGCTTTTCTCGCAAGGGTTACCGCACTATCATCAATGTCAATACCTGTGATATCCATACTTGGCTTTCGCATTTTATTCTGCTCTTCCGTCATCACATTGTTAAATAGGATTGGGCTGTATTCCGGCCAGGTGCGGAATCCGAAATCTTTCCTTTTCAGATTAGGAGCCATGTTCATGGCAATCATAGCTGCCTCTGTAAGGATCGTACCACTCCCACACATGGGGTCAACCAATGGTGTCTTCTTGTCCCAGCCAGACAGAATTACCATGCCAGCTGCCAGCACCTCATTCATCGGGGCTCTGTGTCCATCCTCCCGATATCCTCGTTGATTCAAGGCAGCTCCTGAGCTGTCCATAGAAACCGTAAAGAAATCATTCGCGCAATGAACATTGAAAAGCACGTCCGGTTTCTCCGTATCAATATTTGGTCTTCTTCTGTATTTATTTCGAAATTGATCAACGATGGCATCCTTGGATTTATAGCCCACATATTTCGAGTGGGTAAAAAGCTCTGAGAACACCACCGTGTCTATGGCAAATGTTTGATCCACATCCAGAAAGTTGGACCAGTCAAACCCCATCATCTTATCATAGAGCTGCTTTTCAGTTTTCGCCTGAAAAGAATGTATCGGCACCAGAATTTTCAGCGCCGTTCTCAGCGCAAGGTTCGCACGATATAAAAAAGCAGGATTGCCCTCACACTTTACCCCTCGGGTGATCTTCTCGATTTTCTCGCCTCCCAGTTCTCTGATTTCATTCGCGAGAATATCTTCAAATCCGAAAAGTGTCTTGATGGTTAGTTTCATGCCGCAAAGATGCAGCCATTTTCCTTTCTAGTTTGCCTCTTTGGTCGCCGTATAACTAAAGTAATTTTTCATCCAGGTTTGACCACCATCATAGGATCGATCCATTTTCCATTTGTACTGGTCTTCAGAAATATCATAGAAAGTAATTTTCTCCAGGTATTCCCCTCGTTGATCCCTTCCTTTTCCATCAAAATAAAAATTGCCATCCCGATATTCTCCGGTCATACTCGTGCTAATGGCCAGGTTGCTTTCCACCCACATCATACGCCATTGTTTTGTCTGTTCATCATACGTTCGAATAGTTGTTCCATAGCAAATCAGCTTGCCATTCGGATCCTTATAGTAGAAATCGTCCTTGTGAGCGGTTTCATTGAAGAGGTATGAACATTTTGTAAAAAACTCCTGCTCGACAAAAGAACCATCCGGAGTGAGTGATTTTGCCTCGTACGTCCAGTCTCCAATCAGAAAATCCATTTTACTGAATTCATCGGATTGTGCCTGTGTGGAAATACAAATAATAAAAAGGAGATAGGTGAGTGTTGGTTTCATAGGTTTTTGAGTGTAGAACAAGGCTGAATGCTCAAACTCTTATTTTAGATGTCATTCTAAACCATGAGCACTTATTTAAAAGACGATAGATCCTTCACTTCGCCTGCCTTGCTGACAGGCAGGTTCAGGATGACACGATGTTATAAACACACAAATCTAAAATTTATCTGTCATGCTGAATTTATTTCAGCATCTATATCAAATAGACCCTGAAACAAGTTCAGGGTGACTATTATAATAATATTCAGGCTGTCATTCTGGGGTACGAAGCATCTCTTGTATAAAACGGTTATTTTTGAATTTCTCTCAATATTTTTTTGATGAACTCGATTATTGAATTTATAAATGAGCTTTTTGGAATTCGTTCTGAAACCTCAGCTCCAATCTTGATTACAATTCTTGTATTCATCACAGGTCAAATATTTATCTGGCTCCAATCACTAATAAAAGGGCTCTACAAAAGATCAATAATTAGGAGGAGATTTGTTAACGTCATAGACTCATCAATTTCAGCCACTAAAAGCCAAGTAAAAGATTTTAAAAAATTGATGTCAAAAATGCAAATTGAGGATCTAAGTGCAATAACCCATAATAGACGTCAATTCTATCAAAATATCATATTATCAGAAATTGGTTTTGGTAACTCATATTCAGGTTTCTTTGATGGAATTGAAAACTTTTCTAAAATCTGCCGCAAAAAAGTTCGAATAAAAGCACTGGACAAATGCTGGGGAGTTATGAATTCAATTGACTACTGGATTAATGAAGATTTTAAACAGATAGATAAATTCAGCTCAGAATATAATTATGCAAATGATCTAAGAGTTGAATCATCAAATAAATTGAACCATTTGATTGATATTATTTTTCAAACCCAATCATTCAAGCCTAACACTCGCATTGCCTCCTACATGATTGAGTTAAAGGGCATTGATGATAAGTTTAGAGAAGAAAAAAATTGGAATCCTAAGGCAGAGAATGATAATTTTATTAGGCCGATTCAAAGGCTAAATGAAAAGTATCCTTCTGTTCATAAGAACCTTCCCGAAATGAATTCGCTAATTCATAAGACCATAACACATTATGATAGAATGGTATTCCTAGTTAATAACGTCCGAAAACAGTACGAAATAAATGCGAGAGACTTCAGGAAATTTTACCGAATATTAAAGAAGTGCCTTGAAATCCTATAAAAAAACCCTCCCCGCCCCGATAACTATCGGGACGAAGAGGGTCTATCACTGCCTAATTATTAGAAACAAATTACCTGGCCCTATTCAAGTTATTTAAAATCTTTTGTGAAAGTATTTGCTGGCTTGGGTGAAACGAGTACAAAACATCATCATACGAAAGTGCAAACTCACTGGATCGTCCGGTCACGTATCTTCTTTTCATTTCGTCGTACCATAGGTAAATTTTCATAGCGCAATTCTTTTTAAGTGATTACACTATTCAAACGGTAAGCTTGATTTTTACCCTACCTCAAATAGTTACAAGTTGTAAGTGATCAGCTGTTAGTAAAGAAATAAATTGCTAATCAGGTGGCAAATCTATTTTTGGAGGAATATGGTTTAAAGAAACAGTTGAGAACCCCTGCAATTTATTTATTGCTGATATCCTCTTTAAAAGGAACTTTCTAATTCCTATGTAATATTGATGTTTAGACTCATCAAGCTTGGCAGGCCCTACAATAGTTATTAGGCTGCTTAGATCCGAAAAGTATCCCGAAAATACCTTTGCCATCTTAAGTTGAATTCTCTCATTTTCGGTTTCCACAATCTCTTCTAAAATAAGCCTGAGAATCGGATCAATCTTTCTGTATTCTTCTGCAAAGATCTCATGAAATCGATCTTGTCCTTCCCTTAGTTTTCTTCGAAAGTACCCAAATGCTTCACGTCCTTTATATGAATTGCCTTTAACATTAAATACAATAGTATCAGATTGCCCATCCAGCATCTCGATTAATTTAAGATAGTTTGTAAAGTCAGAATCATCCTTTGCAATTTGATTGGCCTCTCTCTGAGCATCAAAGGCCATATATAAAAGCAGTGCGCTAATCAGTCCGATTACAGGAGCAGTAGCCCCACCAATAATATCACCTATTTCACCGTAACCCATTAGATTAAAAATCGGATGAATGGCACCTTGAACAACAAACACAGGAAAAACTATAGTTAGCAGTATCGCTACAATAAATATTAACCCTAGTCTCTTTTTAAAAAAATTATTTATCCGTTTCATGAAATAAAAATAAAAAACCCTTCCCGATTACTCGAGAAGGGCATAATCTATATCCAGGGTAAAATCAGTCTTGAAGTTAAAGCTCGAAGCTCATAACTCAGAGCTCGTAACTCTACTACTTCTTATCCTCTTCTACCTCTTCGAATTCTACGTCAGACACATCGTCAGCAGACTCGCCGCTATCAGAAGCTCCGGCATCTGTACCTGCTGCGCCAGCGTCAGCACCACCGGCTTCTTGCTGCGCCTGGTACATCTCCTGCGAAGCATTCTGCCAAGCGTTGTTCAACTCTTCCATCGCTGCATCAATCGCTGCAAGGTCTTGCTTACCGTGCGCTTCTTTCAGCTTGGTCAATCCTCCCTCGATAGCTGTCTTATTGCCTTCAGAAAGCTTATCACCAAACTCTTTCAACTGCTTCTCGGTCTGGAAGATCAGTGAGTCAGCCTGGTTGATTTTCTCAACTTTCTCTTTGGCTTGCTTATCCGCTTCAGCATTTGCCTCTGCTTCCTGCTTCATCTTGTTGATTTCCTCATCAGTCAATCCGGATGATGCCTCGATTCGGATGTTCTGCTCTTTACCAGTGCCTTTGTCTTTCGCACTCACATTCAAGATACCGTTCGCATCAATATCGAATGTTACCTCGATCTGAGGAACACCTCTTGGTGCCGGCGGAATGCCATCCAGGTGGAACTTACCAAGCGACTTGTTGTCTTTCGCCATTGGTCGCTCACCCTGAGTAATGTGAATCTCTACAGACGGCTGATTGTCAGCTGCAGTCGAGAATGTCTCAGACTTCTTCGTTGGGATCGTTGTGTTTGCTTCAATCAATTTCGTAGCTACTCCACCCATGGTTTCAATACCTAGTGACAATGGAGTCACGTCAAGAAGCAATACATCTTTCACTTCTCCAGTGAGTACACCACCTTGGATTGCAGCGCCAATCGCTACCACTTCATCCGGGTTCACACCTTTTGAAGGCTTCTTACCGAAGAATTTCTCAACTTCCTGCTGGATGATTGGAATTCGTGTAGAACCACCAACCAAAATCACTTCATCAATATCAGAAGTAGATAGTCCAGCATCTTTAAGTGCTGCCTCTACCGGCTTCATAGATCGTTTGATCAAGTCATCAGCAAGCTGCTCAAACTTAGATCGAGTTAATTTTCTAACAAGGTGCTTTGGCACACCATCCACTGGCATGATATACGGAAGGTTCACTTCAGTTTCAGAAGAACTTGAAAGCTCAATCTTGGCTTTCTCTGCCGCTTCTTTCAATCGCTGAAGTGCCATAGGATCTTTTCTCAGATCAATGCCTTCATCATTTTTAAATTCTTCTGCCAGCCAGTTGATGATTACTCCATCGAAATCATCACCTCCAAGGTGCACATCACCGTTGGTAGACTTCACTTCAAATACACCGTCACCAAGCTCAAGGATTGAAATATCGAATGTACCACCACCAAGGTCATACACCGCGATTTTCATGTCTTTGTCTTTCTTATCAAGACCGTAAGCTAAGGCTGCTGCAGTCGGCTCGTTGATGATTCGTTTCACCTCAAGACCCGCAATCTGTCCGGCTTCTTTAGTTGCCTGACGCTCTGCATCGTTGAAATACGCAGGAACAGTAATGACTGCCTCTTTCACTTCCTGTCCTAAGAAGTCTTCGGCAGTAGATTTCATTTTCTGCAAAATCATCGCAGAAATTTCCTGCGGTGTATACTTTCTGTCACCAATTTTCACTCGCACTGTGTCGTTACTTCCTGACTCCAGGCCGTAAGACACATTCTTCATTTCTTCTTTTACCTCAGAGTACTTCTTTCCCATGAATCGCTTCACGGAGCTCACCGTATTCTGTGGGTTGGTGATCGCCTGTCTTTTGGCCGCATCACCTACTTTTCTTTCTCCCTTTCCATCTTCGAGGAATGCCACGATCGATGGTGTCGTTCTTCTTCCTTCACTGTTCTGGATCACCACCGGCTCATTACCCTCCATCACAGAGACGCAAGAGTTGGTAGTTCCTAAGTCGATACCTATGATTTTTCCCATGTCTATGATTTATTTCTTATTCGTTAATTCTCGTTTCGTTTTCTATTAATCAATGGATGTGCCAAAGGAAAAATCGTGACACATTGACAGGCGGCACAGCCGCTTTTGATAAACAACCTGAAAAAATGATAGTGAAATTGAGTTTTTTTGGAGAGAACTGGCAGCTTTTCACATCTGCTGATATTCGGGCTGTCCGGCTTACGATGTGCCGCCTTCCATCCCGTCTAAGTGGACTGGCATGCACTTCGATTTGATGTTGTATCTTACTATAACGTCATTCCTGATGTAGCGTAGCGGAATTCAGAAATCTAAACATTCAAGAATCTTTATCGCTCCTATCATCATACCGCTGTTTGATCACCCGCACAATTAGCAGTAAAACAAACACCACAATCATCGCAATAATCAGGGTGTTTTTCACTTCTGTATGACTCAATGATGTCTCTCCGGAATCAATGACCTGGTAGATCAAAAATCCAACCATGAGGTAGAGGACATATCGAAAAGATTTTCTCATGATGTGAAAGTAAGAAACACTAACCACTTGTTTTCAGTTATCTCTTCATAACTCATATTTGAGTTGTCTCATCGACTAACATGAAATTGAAAAATCCATTTTTCAGACTCTCTCATAGAGAGCAAAAAATCCATGCGATAATATGGATTATAATTTTCATTGCCATTAATATTCCTGAGTGGGCTATTGTTCTAGGTCCATTCCACAGTGATGACTATTCACTTTTCATACCCAGTCTTTATGGAATAGTATTGAAGACTTACCTATTCTACGGAAGTGCTTTCAAATTCATAGATCAAAGAATCAAAAATTTTGAAAAACGTTTGGGAATGACCATTCAATTATTTGTAGGCATTACCCTGATTGAATTTCTGCTGGATACCGGATACTACACACTGCATTATTGGAAAATGGATTTGACAACCTTCACCGAAATATTAATGGGTCAGTCACTATTAAACTTTGTCTTCTTTTACCTACCATCCCTCATGTTTGGCTTTACCAGGGCGATTTACATTCAAGAGCCTAAAACAAGTGAGTCTGAATTGATGATTGAGGACAAAGGAAAAAAAGTAAATATTCCCATGAGCAAACTCACTCATGTTGAGAGTAAGCAAGACCACTGTATTCTTTATGCGGGAGATAGGTTCATGATTCATCAAAGTCTTGAAGAGATACAATCGGAGCTGCCGGATTCATTCAAAAGGTGCCATGAATCCTTCATCGTCAATACTCAACTCATCGATAAGCAATTAGGAAAAGAATTGGTAGTCGGTGGGTTTATTATTCCCATTGATTCCAGATATAGAGAAAATCTGAAATTAACAACAAAACAAGATATGCTCCATCCTATTGCCTAATTTTGCGCCTCAATTAGATCAATATGACGCTGGAGCAGGAAATAGGTAGACGCAGAACGTTTGGAATCATCGCCCACCCCGATGCAGGTAAAACAACACTGACAGAAAAATTGCTCCTTTTTGGAGGAGCCATTCAAACCGCAGGAGCAGTAAAATCCAATAAGATCGATATAGGTACGCGCTCAGACTGGATGGATATTGAAAAACAAAGAGGTATTTCAGTCGCTACCTCTGTAATGGGTTTTGAATACAAAGACCTGAAGATCAATATTCTGGATACTCCTGGTCACAAAGACTTTGCAGAAGATACCTATCGAACCCTAACCGCCGTGGACAGTGTAATCATGGTGATCGACTGTGTGAAAGGTGTGGAGGAGCAGACAGAAAAGCTCATGGAAGTGTGTCGTATGCGAAACACACCAGTGATCTGCTTCATCAATAAGCTGGATCGTGAAGGGCAAGACGCTTTCACCCTTTTGGACGAAATAGAGGAAAAACTTGACATCAAAGTTCGTCCGATGAGCTGGCCGATAGGGATGGGCAAAACCTTGCGTGGCGTTTACAATATCTACGAAAACAATGTGAATCTATACGAACCCAACAAGCAGAAACGTGTAGACGATGTGGTGAACATCAAAGGGGTAGATGATCCGGAACTTGACAAACGACTACCTGAATCACTAGTCAAAGAACTTCGAGAAGAGATTGAGCTGGTCAATGGTGTGTATGACGAGTTTGACGAGAAGACCTATCTAAGTGGAGAGGTAGCTCCGGTTTTTTTTGGCAGTGCAGTAAACAACTTCGGTGTTAGAGAATTGCTTGATTGCTTTACTCAAATTGCACCACCACCAAAACCACGAGAAACAGAAGAGCGTGAAATAACTCCTTCAGAAAAGAAATTCTCCGGATTCATTTTCAAGATTCACGCCAACATGGATCCAAAGCACCGAAACCGAATCGCATTTGTACGTGTGTGCTCCGGAAAATTCCAACGAGGAAGCAACTACTATCATGTACGTCAGGACAAGCAAATCCGCTTCTCAAATGCTACCGCCTTTATGGCACAGCAAAAAGAAACCGTGGAAGAAGCCTTTCCAGGAGATATTGTGGGGTTATACGACACAGGAAACCTAAAGATCGGCGATACGCTGAGTGAGGGGGAAAAAGGCCTGTACAAAGGCATTCCATCCTTCTCACCAGAGATGTTCCGAGAGGTTATCAATATGGATGCGATGAAATCCAAGCAGCTGGACAAGGGGTTAAATCAATTGATGGATGAGGGTCTTGCTCAGCTTTTTACTTTCGAATTGGGATCGAGAAAAGTGGTCGGCACAGTAGGTGCACTACAATTTGAAGTGCTGCAACATAGGCTACTTAATGAGTACAGCGCAAACGCAAAATTTGAACCGGTTAATATCTATAAAGCTTGCTGGATCAGCTCAAAGGATCCGGCCAAGTTGGATGCCTTCATCAAAGACAAGCAACGCCACATAGCCAAGGACAAGGAAGGTAAATTGGTCTTCATGGCAGAATCTAAAGCCTGGTTGCAAATGGTGCAGGAGAACTTTCCTGATATTGAGTTCCACTTTATTAGTGAATTCTAAAAAGTCAGCTTCTCCACCACCCACAAATTAGCTAGATTGCTAATTGAACCTAATCACTTGGATGCATGATCCGTCCCATTTTAGCAGGGCTTGTTCTTGCTCTAGGAACCCAAATTTCTAGTGCTCAGAACCAGGAGCTTGATAGCCTGTATCAATTATTAAACAAACCATTATCCGACTCCTTAAAAGGTTATGTGCTTGACGAGCTTTCTTATCAATGGTTTTATAACAACCTGGACAGCTCGCTTTTCTATGCCAATAAATCTGTTGACATCTTTAAAAAGATCAAGGATAATAAGGGACTCGCAAGAGCCTATACAGATGCAGCTGTGGCATACCATTATAAAAATGAATGGGAAAGTGCTGAGTCAAATTATTTAAAAGCAAAAGCTGCTCATGAAGCATCCGGGAATCAACTTGGAGTCGCCGGTAGCCTGAATAATCTGGGTGTGCTTTTTATGGATAGAGGGGACTTCAAAAGTGCGGCTGATCAATATTTAACTTCTCTAAAAATAAAGGAAGACCTGGGTGATTCAGTAGGTATGGCTTCAGGCAATGCGAACCTTGGATTGATATTTAGAAAGCAGGGAAATTACGATAATGCCATCAAGTACTACTCGATTGCATTAAACATCCTCCTAAGATTAGGAGCTGAAGGTAACCTTCCGACCATTTACATCAACATGGGGTCGCTTTTCAATTTTAAGGATGATTATGAGACAGGTTTGAAATACAATAAACTAGGACTAGCGGCATCTGAAAAATTGAAATCAAGTAGATACATTGGTGAAAGCTTTGTGAATATCAGTGATTCATTTCTTGGAATGAATGAATTGGACAGTAGCCTGTCCTACATCGGTAAAGCCATTAAAATTTTTAGATCCAATGACGATAAAGTGAACCTATCAAGAGCCTTAAATTCTGGTGCCAGCCTTCACTTGAAAAAGGGGGATTATCAGACAGCACTTAGTTTTTCAAAAGAAGTGCAGAAGTTAAATAGTGCCGGAAATCTGGACTTGAAGGTAAAAAACGCCCTCAACCTATCAAAAGGATACGCAGGAATAGGACAAATGACTGCCGCTTACAATTCCTTAATGGACGCATATACTGCAAAAGATTCTTTGCTAAATGAGTCTCTAAATGAAAAAATCATTGAACTCACCACTCAATATGAAAGCGAAAAGAACGAACGCAAAATTCTGGAATTAGAGCGCAATCAAATAGAAGCCGACTTAAACCTGTCACAATCAAGAAATCAACGGAATGTACTTATTCTAGCTGCTTCACTTATTCTCGGAATATCCGTTCTTCTATTTATTCTTTATCGAGTCAAATCCAGATCAGAAGCAACAATCTCCAAATCATTAGAAGAAAAGGAAACACTGCTGAAAGAAATCCATCACCGAGTGAAAAATAACCTACAAGTGGTCTCTAGCTTGTTGAGTATGCAATCAAGGTTTATCGAAGATGAGCACGCGCTGGGGGCAGTGAATGAAGGGCAATCCAGGGTAGAATCCATGGCACTCATTCATCAAAAGCTTTATCAGGAAAGCAACCTTTCCGGTGTTAAAGTTAGGGAATATATTGAAGACCTGGCAGAAGTACTAAAATCATCCTACAGTATCCATGACAATATAGAATTTGAGTATGATGTAGAGGACTTGACCATAGATGTGGACACCATTATCCCAATAGGACTGATTTTAAATGAATTAATCTGCAACTCACTAAAACACGCATTCCCAAACAATGCTAAGGGGATGATCTCGATAAAACTGAAAGAAGAAAATAATCAACTTCAGTTGGAGGTTCGAGACAATGGAATTGGATCAGCCGGAAAACGTTCAGAAAAAACCTTCGGGATGGTTTTAATAGACTCCCTGGCCATGAAATTGAAAGCCACCCTCGAAACCAACTCCAATCAAGGGACATCCACTATTTTAAATATCAATAAGTATAAATTAGTGTAATGTACAAGCGGATTTTGATAGTGGAGGACGAGCCTCTCATCGCCAAAGACCTTAGCTATATTCTTGAGGATATCGGCATACAAGATATTACACTGGCTCTCAGCTATGATGATGCAGTGAAAAGCTGTAAGGACGAATCCTATGATCTCATACTGTTGGACGTCAACCTCTCAGACGAAAAAGATGGAATTGACCTGGCCCATTTCATCAATACTGAAATCCATGTGCCTTTCTTTTTCATTACCTCATACTACAATTCCAGCACAGTTGCCCGGGCAAAAGTGACTCAACCACTAGCTTATTTATTGAAGCCGTTCAACAAACATGACATCCAAATCAATGTGGAAATGGCGCTCTACAAGTCTGAACACGCTAATGAAAATGAAACCATTTTTCTAAGAGAAAAAACCGGGACGATCCAGTTGGAGCTTACCAATATCAGATACCTCGAAGCTCAAAGTAACTATACAAAGATTGTCACGTCAGATACCGAGATTCTCGCCAGCCAAACACTCAAAGCTCTATTAGGTAAACTTCCGGATTCTGAATTTGTACGAACACATAAATCCTTTGCTGCACGCATAGATCATATAACTATGATTAAAGGGGGTTATGCTTATTTAAATGATATTAAAGTTCCAATTGGACGATCTTTTAAAGAGGAGTTTCAGCAAAGAATAAAGATCATCTAAATGCCGTTCACTCAAAATTCTGGTAGTTCACCATCATTATAATGAATCTAAGATCGAATGAGATAATTTGAAGAATAGTCTCAAAAAGTTCTTAGTAATGAAACACCTAATCATCTCGATTTTTACGGTCATTCTTATCACATTGACCCACACATCAATTGCTCAATCCGTCGGGATTGGAACCGAAAATCCCAACTCCAACGCCATCTTAGAACTGGTAGCTCCCA
Organism: Ekhidna sp.; assembly: GCF_965221965.1. GTDB lineage: Bacteria > Bacteroidota > Bacteroidia > Cytophagales > Cyclobacteriaceae > Ekhidna. Next base: position 274,496 of record NZ_OZ244926.1, on the reverse strand, counting down.
CAAATGAGCAGGGATTACTGGTGCCGAGGATGACCACCGCACAACGGACATCTTCTACATTTACTAGCAACCTCTCATCCACCGAAAACGGATTATTGGTTTATGATTCGAATGAAAATAAATTCTTCTTCTGGATCAATAATCAATGGGTTGAGTTGGCTACTGGTAACCTAAACGGGCTACCGGATCAGGTAGGTCAAAATGGAAAATACCTAACCACAGATGGTTCTACCGCCTTATGGGGCGATATGGATTTCTCAACACTCACCAACGTTCCTACAGGGCTTTCCGATGGAGATGATGTGAACGACGCAGATGCAGATGCTACCAATGAATTCCAGGATTTAAGTCTGACAACAAATACACTAGAGCTAAGCAACAGTACTGCCACGGTTGATCTTTCGGGCTATTTAGACAATACAGATGCGCAAAATCTGGATTTCACTTCGGGCATTATCTCTTTGTCAGGTGATCCAGATGCAACATTGATAGATCTTAGTAGTTATGATACTGACTTCTCCGACGATTTTGATGGGATCTTTTCCAGCCTTTCAGGTATTCCCACAGGGCTTTCTGATGGGGATGATGTCGATGACGCAGATGCAGATGCTACCAATGAACTTCAAGACATCAGTACTACCGGTGCGGCTGGTAACATCTCCCTTTCTAGCGGGTCAACACTCAATTTAAACGTAGATGATGCAGATGCTGATCCTAACAATGAAGATCAGACAGTCTCCGCAGGAACCGGTATCTCTGTCAACCAGGTTGGTGATGATTTTGAAGTGACAAACACAGCTCCCGATCAAACTGTATCCATCACCGATGGGGGAAGTGGTAATATCACTGTGGGAGGTACTTACCCCAATCTGACCATCGATGTACCTAGTCTCGACGATGCGGATGCCGATGCTACCAATGAACTTCAAGACATCAGCACTACCGGAGCGGCTGGTAACATCTCCCTTTCTAGCGGATCAACACTCAATTTAAACGTCGATGATGCGGATGCTGATCCTAACAATGAAGATCAGACAGTCTCCGCAGGAACCGGTATCTCTGTCAACCAGGTTGGTGATGATTTTGAAGTGACAAACACAGCTCCCGATCAAACTGTATCTATCACCGACGGGGGAAGTGGCAACATCACTGTGGGAGGTACTTACCCCAGTTTGACTATCGATGTACCTAGTCTCGACGATGCGGATGCCGATGCTACCAATGAACTTCAAGACATCAGCACTACCGGAGCGGCTGGTAACATCTCCCTTTCTAGCGGATCAACACTCAATTTAAACGTCGATGATGCGGATGCTGATGCAACTAATGAAATTGAGCTGCCGGCTCAGACAGGTCAAAGTGGAAATTACCTTACTACTGATGGATCAAGTCCGAGTTGGTCATCAATCGCTGAAAGTCAATGGACCACAAACGGCACCAGCATTAACTATACAACTGGAAATGTGAATATCGGAGCGGGTACCATACCATCCTCCCGATTGCAGCTTTCTACCAACAATGCCAGTAGTACTACTCCACAGTTGACTATTCAGGAGTCGGATGCCTCATCAGATGCCTCACTCTATTTCAACCGATCGGGTACCAATTTGACAATGGGAATTGATGCAACAGACGGAAGTTTCAAAATGAGTGGAGCCAACGCACTTGGGAGCAACGACCGCTTCATCATGGATTCACAGGGAACTTTAGGTATCGGAGTAACTCCCAATGCCCAGTTTCATGTCCAAACCAATACGGTTGAAGGCACTACTGCACGGCTGACTAATACAGCCTCAAGTGCTACCTCTAAAATCGGTATCCTCAATGAGCTGGACAATCAGGGAACCGCCACTAAAACAGGAATATGGAATGACATTGACGGAACGACCGGTGAGACCGGAAACGTGAAAGGAATCTATAACATCATTAGCCCGACTGATGGCACCACTTATGGATCTCACACACAAATCAATGCTTTAGGGACTGGCATAAGGTATGGCTCATTTTCAGATGTAAGAGGTGCATCTGGAAACAGCTCTAGAATCTATGGATTCAGAGCTAATATGGATCATGATGGGACAGGTGATAGCTATGCTTTTTATGGCCAAAGTGCTGGAACTACATCCGGAAACAGATACGGAGTTTTTATTGACAGTGAGGACTTCAATTATTTCACCGGACACATTGGAATCGGTGATCAAAATCCAGATGTGGAGCTAACCATTAAATCTTTCGATATTAATTCCACTAATCCCCTTATCCGGATGACTTCAGGAGCTGCGTCAAGTGATGCTGCAATCAGTTTTGAAACTGGTGGTCTTGGGCAGGATTTTTTCGTGGGTGTGGATGCAACAGATAACGCATTCAAAATAAGTGATGCTGGAGGCTTTGGAGCGAATGATAGATTGACAATTTCTTCCTCCGGAGACATTGGAATTGGTCAACCATCCCCAAGTGCAAGATTAGATGTAGTGGGTACAACTGAACTAAACGGTGCGCTCACGGTCTCCACTGGAGGGGCCAACATCACAGGAAACACATTGGTAACAGGCACAACTACTTTGAATGGATTCCTCAACGTGACAGATGGTGTGCAAATCACAAACGAGTATTCTTATTTTTCAGCCAAAATACGGTTTGAATCTTATCATCCGTCAGAGTTTAAACAGATTCGTTTCAGCACCACTACCTCGCAACTCGTAGCTAATAATTTCACAAATCAGGAAGTTTATTTTGCCGGTGGAAGTAGCGCTTTGGGTTATGCCTCTACCCCTGTAAAATTGCCTGATGGAGCAATTGTTACTGATCTGGAAGCATATGTTTTAGACAATGATGCTACGGCTGGAAATTTTGTGCGCGTGAATCTGTACAGAAGTCAAATTGGTGTGGCGAATTCGAACCAAAATATGGCACAAATAGAAACAACGACTGAAAGCGCCAGTGTTCAAACATTGACCGATAGCACAATTTTCAACGGGACGATAGATAACAGTACATACTCCTATAGACTTTTATTTTCAGGACGAGAGGGCTCTCAGGAAATCCAGTTGCACGGAGTAAGGATTACTTATACAGTTAATCGGGTAGACTAAATCTAAAACAGATAATCAATGAAAAGATTTAGCATAATACTGCTACTCATTCTGATGGATTTGGCTGCACTAAATGCACAAAATCTGCTAACCAACGACAACAGCCTAGTAGCGATTGATGCCAATGTTCCTTTCACCATCCAGGGGAGCGTCATGAACAGTGGTACGATCCTCAATGAAGGTGCTTTGAGACTATTAGGAGACTGGGACAATAGCGGTGACTATAACTCAGTCTCCGGCACCTTCTCACTCCTTGGTGAAAATCAAATTTTTACACCGGGTGATTCAGAGTACGCTCACCTGGCGATAAACTCAACTGGTGTTGCAGTTACATCGGGTTTAGTGATCACGAAAAGTCTTGAGCTCATTAATGGAATTGTTTCATTAACCCCCGATGCTACTTTATTACTCAATAACGAAGCGTCCATTACTGGTGGAAATTCGTCTTCATACATTGATGGGGCATTATTTATTTCTCCACGCGAAAGCTTCGACTTTCCAGTAGGGAGTGAGACCGAATATCTGCCAGTAACTCTTTCTTCCATTGAATCTGAAGACTCCATTGGGGTGCAGGCCTTTAGTTCCGAAATCGAAAGTACAATTTCATCTGAGTTGGATTCATTTTCACCCAACAGGCATTGGGTATTGATGGGCAATGATGGTTTTTCAGTGGAAAGCATTTCGCTTCCCATTAAAAATGAAACATTCATAGAAACAGAAGACGAGGCGGTAGTTGCCTTTACTGCAGACTTAAACGATCCATTGAAAATCATGGGTGTGCCACTGGTCTCTGGCGACCTTAACGAAGGGATCATTACTTCTTCAGGGCGAATAATTGCAGGGTACTATGTGCTCGCTGATCAGAGTGTAGGAGGACCCCCTATCACAGTCATTAACGTGGTGACCTCTCTACAAGATGGAAAGCATGACTTCTTAAGAATCGAAAACATTGAATTCTATGAAAACAACTTGGTGGAGATATATGACCGACAAGGGGTAAAAGTCTTCAAAATGACTGGTTACAATAATCAGGATCGGGTATTTCGTGGAAAAGCAAATGTCGGATCAAGAGGAATGCTGGAAACGGGGAGTTACTATTTCACCATTCAGCTAACGGGAAGCAAAAGAGAAGCCGGTTTCGTCTACGTAAAAAATTGAGCCATGAAAAGAATATTTTACATACTATGCATGGGAGTGGCTCTGACCACCTTTTCACAACAAGACCCACTTTACAGCCAGTATCAATTTAATCAACTTATGATCAACCCTGCCTATGCAGGCATCTATGAACGATTCTCCGTTGGAGCAATCAGTCGGTTTCAATGGGCAGGTATTGATGGTGCTCCTCAAACGAACACGATTACCGCCAATTCCTCTCTGGCTGAGGGGAAAATTGGTCTTGGGGCAGTCGTCTTGAATGATCGTTTTGGAGTGAGTAGCAATTACGAGATCCAGTTGGCCACTTCATACAACATTCAGTTCAGCAAAGAAGCTAAACTGGCGATGGGTATTCAAGGTGGATGGATTCAATATACCTACGATTTTTCCAACGTCAACATGGACTTTATGGATGACCCTGAAATTGTCAATAACCATGACAACTTCTCAAAGCCTAATTTCGGGGTAGGTTTCATGCTGATGCACACCAACTATTTTGTGGGGGCATCCGTGCCCAGAATCCTCAATGTTTCAGTAACAGATGGGGCTAATCAATCAGACAGATATAAAAGACACTATTACCTAACAGGAGGGTTCGTTTTTGATGTGAACAGAATCCCGGTAAAAGGAACAGCGCTTATTCGGTCCATGGCCGGAGAAACATACTCTGTTGATCTAACTGCCAGTGCTTTCTTAGATGAAGTCATGTGGGCTGGTGTTTCTATCAGAGACCTTAAACATTTTGGAATTCTGGGTATCTTCCAACTCGGAGAAAACCTGAAATTAGGTTACTCATTTGAACTTCCCACAAACAATCTGATCTATGGAAACTATGGCACTCATGAGGTATCTGTATCTTATAATATCAGGTATGGTTATGGACGTCAGGAACCTATATTCTTTTGAATGTTAGCTGTACTTCATCCGATCTGCTAATTTTGCGGACCGAATGAGTAAGCCGACAGTAAAATACGAAGACAATCACCTCCTCATCGTGGAGAAGCCTGCCGGGTGGTTGGTGCAAGGGGATGAGACCGGAGATGAAACACTCACCGACTGGGCGACCGAATACATTAGAAAAAAATACGACAAGCCAGGAAACGTCTTTTGTCAGCCGTGCCATCGACTGGATCGCCCGGTGGGAGGATTGGTGGTATTTGCCCGTACCTCAAAGGGTCTGGAAAGAATGAATAAGCTTTTCCGAGATCAGGAAATTACTAAAACGTATTTAGCCGTTGTAGATGGTGCACCTAAAAATCCTGAACATGAGCTTGTCCACTGGCTGGACAAAGATGGAGGTAAAAACAAGGCGCATGTTAGAAAACCCGGAAAAGGAAATGCAAAAAAGGCAGTGTTAAGCTACTCGATGCTCGCGTCCCTGGGTAAGGTATCATTATTGGAAGTAAAACCTCAAACAGGACGTCCTCATCAGATCAGGATCCAAATGAGGGAGAATGGAACGTCTATCCGGGGAGATATTAAGTATGGATTTAATAAACCCAACCCTGACAAAAGCATTGATTTGCATGCGTACAAACTGGAGTTTGTCCATCCGGTAAAAAACGAACCAATTAAAGTGATCTCTAAACCTGTATGGTTGGATTTTGACGCCTTTATAAAAGAACTGAAATGAGTTGGATTCAAAAATTAAAAGATAAGTGGGGCTTGGAAAGCAACTGGCAATTTGTTGTGATCATGCTCGTATTCGCCTTTACAGGGACAACAGTTGTATTAATTAAAAAGCCATTAATCAATCTGCTATTCGAAGATGGGGTGCGACCACTTTGGTTCCAGATCGCCTACTGGGTGTTGATTCTTCCGGTCTACAACGTTATCCTTCTTTTCTACGGCTTCCTTTTTCGACAGTTCGACTTCTTCTGGAAGTATGAACAAAAAATGCTGAAGCGTTTCGGAATCAAAGTCAATGCTGACAAAGAATGAAGCTATATCGAAACTAAATGATCTAGGAGCAGCTGGTCAGCCGTTTTCTTTTTATTGTGATTTTTTGGGAGAGAAGTGGTGTATCGAAAGTGGTAATCAAGGAAGCCAATTTTACCTACACATTGAGAATAAAGATCAATGTACAACTCAGGCCACAGTCGACAGTCGACAGATTAGCTTTAAAAAATATCCCGTAAAATATTCAGTATTTAAATCGGCCTTCGATCAAGTCATCCACCAAATCAACATTGGTAATTCTTTTCTCACAAATCTCACTTTCGAAACTCATATTGAAACGAATCTAAATCTGGAAGAAATCTTTCGGCATTCACAGGCAAAATATAAACTTCTGGTTCCAGACCAATTTGTGGTTTTCTCACCTGAGACCTTTGTCAAAATCAAGGATGATCACATCTTCTCCTACCCAATGAAGGGCACCATTGATGCCTCCATTCCAAATGCAGAGCAAATCATTCTGACCGACACAAAAGAAACGGCCGAGCATGTGACCATTGTGGATTTGATTCGGAACGACCTGAGCCAGGTTGCGGAAAAAGTAGAAGTGACGAAGTTTCGCTACATCGATCTATTGGAAACAAACGATAAGAAGCTTTTGCAAGTCAGCTCAGAAATAAAGGGTCACTTAGGGTCCAGCTGGAAAAGTAATCTTGGCGAGATTCTTTCAAAGCTTTTGCCAGCAGGTTCTATCTCAGGTGCCCCCAAACAGGAAACGGTAAAAATCATTCAAGGGACCGAATCCTATAATCGCGGATTTTATACAGGCATCTGCGGCCATTTTGATGGGGAATCGCTGGAAACAGGTGTGATGATCCGATTCATCAAAAAAGAAAACAATCAACTTATTTTTTGCAGTGGTGGTGGTATCACCTCCTTCAGCGAAGCACAAAAAGAATATCAGGAAATGATGGATAAGGTGTATTTGGCTATTTAATAAAACGTCACTGCGAGTGAGGCTAAGCAGTCTCAATAATAAGATTGCTTCGCTCCTACGTCACTCGCAATGACGTTAAACTATATAATATACTATCTTCCTTCTACCCAAGAGCCACCAGCAGCTTCAACTTTGTCAGCAATACTCCGTGCCTTGATCTGTTGTGCTTCCAGTCTCGTCTTTAGATCTTCCCATTGTTCTTTGATGATTCGCATGGTTTCTTCATGGGTTTCTGTCGGGCCATAGGTAGAAGTGGAAATGCCTCGCCATAATGCAAAGACCCGATCACCAAGTGTTGGCCTATTACGTTCACCTATTTGATTCTTCGCAGGATTTCCATTCAATTCCGAATCCAGGACGTTCAGACTTTCCTGAAGGGAAGTGACTTCAGACATGATATCCGACGAAACATTGGCATGTGCTGCCGCACTAAACAATTTCTCGGCCATCTTCCTTGTCTGCGAAAGTTCGTATCCCAACACATTCACATCTCTATTTAGATCCTCATAGGATCTCCAAAAGGCAATGACTTCCGCCATCGGGCTTCCTTCCAGGGTTCCCTCATCATATAATGGTTCAACCTCAACATTCACCGGTCCTGCTATTTGGCTGAATTCACCTCGCTCAAACTTGTGTAATGTCGCGGTATATGTCCCTGGCGCGCACAGTAAACCATTCATATCACCAACTTCTGAATTGAGAGTTAATGCCTCAGTTGCACCCACTTTCAGATTCCATGTCACGCGATGAAAGCCCTTCGTGTTACCATCGGCTTTCTCACGATTAATCACATTTCCAGCTTGATCTTTGATTTCTATATAGACAAATGGGTCCGTTTCACGGGTCTCATCATTTAAGGCATCCCAACCCGGAAATGAAATATTTCCGGCATTTCCTTTCTCCTTATCCTGACGCTTCTGCTCAAGACTCTTCAAATCATTTTTTAAATAATAGGTAAAAGTTGCCCCGAATTCCGGATTAGGAGCTACATAAAGCTGAGAACCTTGTGACCCTCGCTTATCATCAAAACTCAGAATAGGACGCTCCATATACCACCATGATTTTCTTGGTTCAAAAAGAGTCGCATCTTCGCTCATCTGATTTTGATTCACATTTCGTAGTGCCGAGTAGTCATCTAGGATGTAAAATCCCCTTCCAAATGAAGCAGCAACCAAATCATTTTCTCTTCGCTGAATCGCTAAATCCCTGAAGGAAATGGTAGGAATACCTCCTTCGAATTCTGTCCAGCTTTGTCCACCATCAATGGTGAAATACACACCAAACTCTGTGGCCGCAAACATGAGGTCTTTATTTACATGATCCTGTACAATTCTCCATACCAGATTCTTGCTTCCTAGTCCATTTTCAATTCGTGACCAGGTTCTTCCTTTATCTGTACTTTTCACCAGATACGGGCTATAGTCCCCTTCTTTATGATTATCCAGGGCGACATACAGTGTGTTCTCATCAAAAAGATCAGCTTTGACATCATTTACATAACATCTGGATGGAACACCCATCACACTCACTTCTACTTTTCTCCAGGATTGGCCCTCGTTCTCTGTCACCTGAATCAATCCGTCATCTGTACCAATGAAAATGACTTGCTCATTCTGAGGGGAGACGGCAATCGAAGTGATGGTATTGAAATTAGACATGGCTCCCACATCCCATGGTGAATCCCAGCTTTGGGTTCTACCCATAATTGGGAGTGTCAATCGCTCCTGATCTCGGGTGAGATCCCCGGAAAGAGCTGTCCAGCTATCCCCACGATTCGTGGACTTCCATAAACGCTGAGATCCGTGATAAATAGTAGCCGGATCATGCGGCGATACCAAAATCGGGGCGTCCCAATTATACCGCTCAAAATCCTCATCCGGTCCAGGCTGAGGCATCACATCCGTTACTTCGCCGGTCTTCAGATCAATTCGTGAGAGTGTCCCCTGCTGACGTTGACCGTACACGATATTCGGGTTCCCCGGCTCAGTAGCTGGTTGATGTCCATCCCAGTTTAGAACGACCTTCCAATCTGCATTTCGAATGCCATGAAGGTTATCTGTGCGCGAAGGGCCACCTTGTGTACTATTATCCTGTGTGCCACCATAAACATTATAAAAAGGTTCAGCATCATCGACAGCTACCTTATAAAACTGCGTGATTGGCAGGTTTTCCATGTATCTCCAGGTTGCACCCAGATCAAAGCTTTCATACACCCCACCATCGGTTCCCACTATAAGGTAATTCGGATCAGACATCTTGAAAGCCACTGCGTGGTTATCACCATGCTTAGCCGTTTCATCCATGTTTTCGAAGGTCTTCCCACCATCCTCAGATTTCATCAGCGTATTGTTCATCATATACAGCCGATCGAACTTATGAGGTGAGGCATAAATTTCCTGATAGTAGTGCGGGCCTGTAGCACCGGCGACAGCATCTGACATTTTTGTCCAGCTACCACCTCGATTGTCAGAGCGCCATACTCCTCCTTTAGTACGATTCAGTTCTATTGCTGCGTAAAGTACGTCAGGGTTGAGAGGTGAAATAGCTAAGCCCGTTTTTCCCCACTTACCTTCTGGCAAGCCTGTTTTCAGCTGAGTCCAGGTTTCACCCGCATCTTCACTCAAATACAATCTTGATTTTTCACCTCCTCCCATCCAGGTTGCAATGGTTCTGTGGTGTTCCCATGTGACAGCATATACTCGGTTAGGATCGCGAGGATCAATCACCATATCCGTCACTCCGGTGTATTGATCATCTCCCAGTGTTTTCTTCCAGATTTTACCACCATCAGTAGATTTGAAAAATCCACGATCACCACCGGGACTCCAAAGCGGACCCTGTGACGCGACGTAAATCACATCCGAATCATCCGGATGTACAATGATTTTAGAAATGTGTTCAGAGTTTTTCAATCCCATGTTGGTCCAGGACTCACCTCCATCCATACTGCGATAAATACCATCACCAAATCCGGCATGTCTTCCCCCAACATTCTCTCCGGTACCTACCCAGACCGTATAAGGATTATTCGGATCTAAAGTCACGCAACCAATGGAATAGACTGGTTGATCATCGAAAAGTGGCTTAAATGTCGTTCCGGCATTAGTAGTCTTCCAGACTCCACCCGAACCAACAGCTACATACCACACATTTTCGTTTGTGGGGTCAATGGCCAGATCGGCGATACGACCGGACATAAAAGCCGGACCGATATTTCTGAATTTAAGGTTTGAAAAAAGTTCAGAATCGAGCGGTTTGGTATTTGAACTGTTTGACTTTCTTCGCTGAGCATCAGCGGTGAATAGAACTCCAGCCAAAAATGACAAGAGTATTAGTGAGGTTAAACGCTTCATGATTAAAGTAAAAGGTTAAGGTTTCCTTTAAAGATAGGCAAAATAGGAAGAGCTTCCTTTAGTGGATTTATTAACGGTTACAGGGTTTTTAGAATGGTTTGTGGCTAAAGAATCTCGTCCTATGGATACATTCCTCCGATGTATCCGATTGGGGCTCAGGGCTTTTGTTAGTAACTTTGCGCTTTCAAACAAAAACATTCTCTTGTTTAGGGGTGTTTGCTTGAAAAAGAAACATACACGCATGATTATCAGATACAAATTTGAGAACAAGTTAGATAGGGAGTTTGCAGCTGCACTAAGGACCAGGGTAAATGCATACTTTCAAGATAACCAAATCAAAAGAAATGCAAACAGTCAAATGATCATTAAGACCATTTCTGTTTTAGCCATGTACCTGGTGCCATATTTTCTTTTGATATTAAGTGGCTTTACAAACCTTTGGTTACTAATGGGGCTGTGGATGTTCATGGGAATAGGCAAAGCGTTCATCGGTACTACCATCATGCATGACTCCATCCATGGTTCTTATTTTAAGAATCAGACCATGAATAACCTGATGACTTTCTCAGCTACCATTGTGGGAGTAGATAAGCTCATCTGGCATATACAGCACAACGTACTGCACCACACCTATACAAATCTGGAACATGCTGATGAGGATATTTTACCTCGATTTGTGTTTAGATACAATACCAATCAGCCACATAAGTGGTTTCACAAGTTCCAACATATCTATGCGCCGATTTTTTACTGCGTCCCATTGTTAGAGTGGATCACTACCAAAGACTTTATTAAGGTGTTCGACTACAGACGAGATAGATTGATCAAGAAAAAGGATTTTCCGATGGAACTAACCAAAGTGATCCTGAGGAAAGTATTTTACTGGGTAGTATTTCTAGTGCTTCCGGTAATGCTTATTCCGGTTCCTGCATGGATCACCATCCTTATGATATTTGCCTCACACTGTATCACAGGGATCATGCTCGCTATGATTTTCCAGACTGCTCATGTGGTAGAGCCGGCGGAATTCTTTGATGAAGAAGATGAGCATGTAAAACACAGTTGGGTAGCTCATCAGTTGAAAACAACGTGTAACTATGGTATGGACGACAAAGTGCTTTCATGGTTTTTAGGAGGTCTGAACTTCCAGATCGAGCACCACTTATTCCCTGAAATTTGCCATGTGCACTACCCGGCGGTATCAAAGCTGGTGCAGAAGACGGTTAAAGAATTCAATTTGCCTTATTATGCTTTCCCTTCTTTTGGGGCCGCAGTGGCTAGCCACTTCAAGCACATGAAAGAAATGGGAAGTGCAAAAGATTTGAAGGTGCAGGTTGCATAGTTTAAACCACAGAGGTCACAGAGAATTCACAAAGAACACTAAGTGAAAATCGCTATTAAAAGGGATTCCACGAAAGGGATTTATCTCTTCTTCTAGCTCAATAGAATTTAAAACATAGACTCCCTACGGGAGTGACAGTGTGTTTTAATTATACTAATTAAGCATTACAAAGGCACCCCAATAATAGGGCTCAGGGAATGACTCTCTGAGCTTTTTTTGTGCTGCAAAAAAGGCATCCTCTTTCTTCTCTCCTCCCATCCAATTTTGGTAAAAGGAGGTCATCAATTGTTTGGTGGCTTCATCACTTACCTTCCACAAACTCATGATGACGGATTCTGCTCCGGCAACCTGGAAAGCACGCTGAAGGCCATAGACTCCCTCACCGGACTTCACCTCGCCAAGACCGGTTTCACAGGCACTCAGCACTACCAGGTCCGTATTCTTCAAATTAAGTGTGATTACTTCATAAGCTGTAAGCACGCCATTATTTGTGCTTTTAACCTCTACTGATTGATCGGATTCCTCCATGGTTTGTTCTGCATTGGCTAGCATCAAACCTGACCTTAAAAGAGGATTTTCCTTCGCCTGGCTCACATCCACACCAAATACCTTATCTCCTGAAGCCTGACTTTCAGGTAAGAAAAAACCATGAGTTGCAATATGAAGTAAAGAAGGTGAATTGATGGATTTGAAATTCTCCTCTGTCGCTTGTTTTTGCATAAAGGTTTTTGTGCTGAAGCCTTTGCCTTTAGTGATCCCGCTGATTACTTCCAGCTCAGCTTTTGTTCCGGGCAGTGGACTTAATAAACCCTTACTCCCAAAGTCAGGATAACCAATCAAAGACACATTTTTTGAAGAAAAACCAGCGCTCTTTTTCTTTACCAAATCACGCGTGCTTGTATATAGCTGAAGATTAAAATTATCAGAAACATAGCTGCCATCCGGACGTTTCAATGCTCCAATATTCATCTGAAAATAAATACCATCGAGAGAAAGGTGAATGTTATTAAATCCTGAAAGGGCCTCATCCACCGGCTTCCAGTATTTATCGTATGAAATCCAATCCTGCATTTTGGCCTTCACCATATTTAAATAGGCTTTTGCGTATTTTCCATCAAGGTCCTGACCACCCTCAATTTCAACCACTCTTGGATGTATCGATTTAAGATCTGCGATTAAAAAAGCATAGTTCTTTTCTTGCTTAAAACTTCGATCAAACACCGGGTAACCAACAATCTCTATCGCAGCATCCCCCGACCCGAGTTTTGACTTCACTTCCGCTACCGTAGTGTTTGGAAGTTTATTGGCTTGTGCGAAACTTGCGGATCTTCTGTTTAGCTCCTTCTCCAGTTGATTGGCCTCTTCTTCAGCTGCACTAAGATCTATTTTCAGATCACGAATCTGTTCCTTTGAATAAGAATAATAGAGAAGTAGTTTTTCCTTGGAATCCACCCAATCCGTGTAAAGCTGTTTAAGGCTTTCATCATTGCTGTTCAGAATTTCTTCACGGACTTTACTGGAAGCACTAAGCAAGATACCCTTCGTTTTCAGGTGCAGGTTATACATATCGGTGAGGAGGGATGGATCTTCTTTTCCCCGCTCCACAGCAAAAGCGTAAAACTTCAAAATGGATGGGCGAACCTTGGCCCAATATTGACTTTTCTCGTATTCGCTCATTGCCCCAAAGTACTTTTCAACCAAATCCAGGTTGGTGCTTAAGGACTTTTCAAAGTTTGTTTTGGCCTGAGCATAATCTCCTTTCTCCCAGGCTATCACCGCCAGGTCCTCTAAAGAGCTCAGGTAATCCGGATGAAACTCATTGAAAAGGTCTAAGTAAGAATTACTTACTTCTCCTATAATTCTTTCAGCCTCTATCAAGCTTCCGTTTGTGAGATGGTACCTTCCCAGATTATGCTTTGTTTTGATGTAAGCTGGGTGGGACTCAGAATATTTACTCCTGAATATATCAAGCGAATGATCCAGAAGGCCCGGCACTTCACTTGGTTTACCTTGTTCCATCAAAACCGCGGCGAGGTAATTCTTTACATTTCCGACATCCGTTTGGTTTTTGGCCATTCTTTTTTCCTTGAGCTCAATAATGTCTCTGAAAACCGTCTCTGCCTCAGCATAGGATCCCGCACTGTATTGAATAAGGCCCTTATTTATTTCAAAGCTCACATTATCCCGGCCTTTCTCCCGCAATGCACCATCTGCATATTGTGTCGCAAGGTCTATGGTTTCCAGTGCTTTATCATATTGCCCAATTTCATTGTAGAGCAGTGCTTTGTTATTAAGGATTATGGCATGTGAAAGCGAACCTGTCCGATCGTTTCTCCGGATCACTTCTTCTGCTTTATTGAAATAATCCTCAGCCTCAGTATATCGTCCCTGAGCCTGTGAAATCGTTGCATGATTGCAATACAGTGAAGCCAAAGCTGCTGTATTCACTCCAATTATTTCTTTGAAATACCGTGTGGTTTCTTCAATAAATTTTTCTGACAACTTGTAGTCACCTTCAGCATGTATTAGTATGGAAACATTAGCGATGGTCTTACCTAATGCATATTTATCTGCAATAGTCATCGTATCCATATTCACCAATTCCTCTATGGTGAAAACATTATCAAAAGAGGGTACATCATCCATCATCAACCTGAGTGCCTCATTGAAGTTTCTGGTAGCGATAAAGGGATCTACATAGATGGTGATCTCGGCTTTCCTGTTAAGGTCAAAAACCTGTTCATAAATTTCAAGCTGTAGGGCTCCCGTTTCCTCACTTTCATAATTCTTGGCCAATGTCACCAAAAGATTTTCCTTGCTATCTCTATTCGCGAAGAAGGAGGCCCTATTCCCCTGGGAAAAGATGTAATTGTAAAAGGAAGTATCTTTATCAAGTTGCTCCTGCCTGATCTTCTCAAACTGATCCTTCTTTAGTTCATCCGGATCAATTTTTTCTTCAACCGCTTTTTTCACCCGATCTTTGAGTTTACCGAAGTTGATCTGAGCAACAGATTGGAAAGAAAGAAGTAGTAGAAATAAGACTGGGATAACTCGACGCATAGCTAGGATTATTTTTAGATAAAGTTAGAGTTTTAAGCTAAGACGAAAAAGATGCAGCTGATTGAAAGCATTCAAATGAAAGATGGTCAATACGTGAATTTGCCTTTGCATCAGGCTAGAATGGATCGTGCATTCGAACGATTTGCTCCTTCCATTGAATCCCACGATTTAGGGCATATTCTCCCAAATATTCAGCTTGATGGAACCTACAAAGTGCGATTGGTTTATGATCTGGATACAGAAGACGCTGAATATGATATCGAGTATGCAGAATATCTTCCGCGCAACATAAAATCGCTGGAAGTAGTCCATTCCAAACCATTTGACTATTCCATGAAATATGCTGACCGCTCACATATCAATAAGCTAGTCAAGCAATCAAAGGCTGATGACATCATCATAGCCATTGATGGGAAAATCACAGATGGCTCCTATTTCAATGTGGTCTTTTGGAACGGCACTGATTGGCTTACTCCAAACAGCTATTTGTTAAACGGTGTGCAAAGACAACAACTTTTGAACGAGGGGAAAATAAAGGAAGCCTCCATCAGTGTTGAGGACTTGGTTTATTTTAAAAAAGTGAGTTTGATCAATGCTATGTTGAATTTGGGCGAATTAGAATTGGATGTCGCTACGATTTCGCTTCCCAAAACCTCCGGTTGATTTTAAAAACCTCTTTTCTTCTCTCCTTAGAAAAAAGATTCTTCACCACTCCATGATACACTTCCAGTGAATCTCCCGATAGTGCAATTACAATCATTGAGAGGGTAAAATCAGCTTTATAATTAAAAACCAATAGCAGATAGATCATGATAGTGGCAAGCCCGGCAACTTCTATTAATTGAAAAATTTTCGTGATTCCATCATACCATCTTGGCATAGCTCCATATATGATTTTGAATAGAAACACATTGAACAAACAAAAAAAGATCGCAAGAGCTATTTGAGCATTTTCTGACATTTGATCGATGTGATCATCATCGAGAATTTGAGAGGTTATGTTTGCATGAACTACTCCTCCAAACATGTCATTCTTTGCTTTTCCGACATAGTTCTCATTCATGGGGGTGAAATAGTAATCCTCCGTTGTTTCGGTATCTCCGATGTACTTACCCAGAAAACACATGATGACTATTTTGTCTTCAAATAGGTCCTCGGTAAAATTCTCATCAAAAACATCATATACATCCAGTGCGAAGTACTTCATTCCATATTGGGCCGAAGAAAAGCTGATGATATTTCCTTTATAATTGACCACCTCCACATCGTTTCCACGAGCTAAAAACTTCTCAGTCATTGATGAATCATATGCATATGCAAGCCGAACGGGGAAGGAGTATCGAATTTCACCATCCACTTTTTCATATGGCGTAAACTCACGACACATCTTCAAATCTTCCTGTGTTCGCGCACCGGTAATCATATTTACGTACCCCAATGCCGACTCCTGAACAATGTGATCTTCCGGCTTAATGGTGGTTTCAAATTCACCTCTTTCCTCATTGTAATTGATTAGCTTTTCCCCGATGATGATATTAGGCGTTTCAGATAAGACACGAGTAAGCGCGCTATCTTCGGCCCACTCCTTAGGTGCATCCAACATGACATCCAGCCCAATAACCTTTGGGTTGTACTTGTTGATAATCTCAATTTGACGTGCAATGCCTTCCCTGGGTATTTCGCCGATATTTACGATTACAATTCGCTCATCGGCAATGGGGTCATCCTGTAGTTGAGAGAACACAATATCTGTCAGTTCAAAATCGGAGAACATCTCACCTATTGGGTCAAAAGCATCAAAAACTTTGAGAAAAGTGAGGGATGCAAATGCACCCATTACCCCAAAGATGAAAAGTGAGCAGAGGATGGTGTCGAGAAGGAATCGTTTCATTTGCTAAAAATAACCGATTCGATTCTTCGACAACATCCCCTTTTTGGGGTATTCTCAAAAGGACAACCCAAACTTTATCGCCGGAAAAGCATCTTTAAAATCATTGGTAAAGATGATTTCAGGTGTGAAACTAATTTTTGATTCGTTCTTTTGGGTATAGATAGAGAATTTATAGGTACCTCCCCGATAAAACTCTCCATCTCGATGAATCAATGCCCCAAATGCTAATCCAAGTTCATACTTTGGTAAAAATTGATGCGAGACAAAACCGGATAAGAATCCATTCACATCAAGGTTAAAGTCGTCTTCAGCCTCTTCCCTGAAGAAATAGTGCTGCGTGTATAGTGCACCAAATTGCAACCGTGGATTTCCTAACCGATCCGGCATGTTAAACGCCATTTTAAAGCCTATATCAGGAACCCAACGATCACGATAGAAACCTAATCCAACCCCTGCACTAAGCTCAATATTGTCTAGTCCTTGGTTATTCCCTTCAATCTGACTGATGCTGGCTTTCCCATATTTTATTTCTCCCGTTCCATTATAGAGATTACGTCGACCTTTATCCTCGAACTTCATCTCAATTTGAGACCAGACTGACTCAATCTCTAACGCTTTTATTTCCTCCAATTCCGCCAGTTGATTCACCGAAAAACCTATCGTCAGTTGCTCATATTGCATTCGAAATTCAATTCGGTCAGCATTTTTCTGAACAACTTCATCTCCGCCGATGACATAAATATCGTTGGGTCTTTCCAGCTTGGATACCTCGACCTTAGCCACTTCTTCCTCACCTTCTTCAACCGTTCGATAGGTGACCACCAGTCCACCATCCAATTCTGTATTATTGACTGCTGTTTCCATAATGTTCACAGTCGACTTCCAGAGATCATCGGTGAGATACTCCTTCTTTCTACTCATTCTGTTGAATGAAAAAACGACTTCACTGTTTGTGTCTGTTTTAAGAACCAATGTATCTGGGTAATTGATACTAAGCGGCTCAATTGAACCTTGTGTATATCCTTCAACTATTCCAATACATAGAAAAATGAGGACGAGGTATTTATTGATTTTTATCTTTTTCATAGAGCTTAATCTTTAATGCTTGATAATTGACATTTAATTCATCGGGAGATTTCTGCCATTGAGCTCTTATGGTCATCGTTCTTCCATTTTCAACGTTGGACTGCTCGAGACTGGCCTGTATTGTTGAAATATCTTCTGCCGCAAACAGCGACCTGTTCTTTTCTTTTTTAAGCTGAATCGCAACTGGTTCCAACTCTAATTTTATCGCTGGTAAACTTGCCAGATGTAAAGGATCAATACCTTTCTTTTTTAGTGCTTTCGGTTCTTCATAATGAGACACTTTATCAACGGTAACTAGTCGATTTGCTTGTTCCTGTACGACAGCCGGAACTTGAACCTCTTCTTCTAAGGCCGTTGATTGCTCTGTGAGAGCTAGATTCTCTGATCGCTCGGTTGACTGATTAAGAATGAAAGTCAAACCTAAAACCAGACAGGCAGCAGCTACCCACCAAATGGCTAGTGGTTTACGATCATCCAATCGTCTATCCAGCTTTGACCAGGTCACCTCATCATCGAATTCAAAGCCTAGATCCAGGCTTGAAATCTGATCCAATTTCTTTGACAATTCTTTATGAGCCATAGCTTTCATTTTTTATTTCTAACATTTCACGAAGTAGTTTCTTCGCTTTAAACAATTGGGATTTAGAAGTGCCGATTGAAACCCCCAGCCTATCACTAATTTCCTGGTGAGAGTACCCTTCCACCTCATATAGGTTAAAAACCGTACGATAGCCAACTGGAATAGACCTTATCACTTTCAGAAGGTCTGCCGTTTGGAGCTGATCAAGTGGTGAAACATCAACCTCTTTATCTAAACCCTCATTAATGGCTAGTAGCTGAATTTCTTTGTTCTTCCTCAGCTTCATCAAAGCTTCATTCACCATGATTCTCTTCACCCAGCCAAAAAATGCACTTTCATTCTCGTAATTGAATTGTTTGAAATTCTTAAATACTTTGTAAAAACCTTCTAGCAATACGTCCTCAGCATCTTCGGTGCTTTTCATATAGCGAATGCAAACGCCCATCATGGGTGTACAGAGTCGCTTGTAAAGCTGCTTCTGAGCCTTTCGGTCTCCGGATTTGCTCTTTTCGATTAGGTCTTTGGTATTCAAGAGTAGCATTTGGTAGTAGAATGCGGAATGCGGCTGGTTGGTTGTCTGAGTACAAAAAAGAAACCAATTTTTATTGCAACCTGGAATTGGAAGGGAATCTATTACGATAAATGCTCATATGATTCCTATTTAGGGTTAAAGCTTGTTAAACAAAAAAGCCATCCAGAATAATCCGGATGGCTTTCAATTAAAATTTTCAGTATCTGTTATTCAGCAAATATTTTCTCTACTAAAACATTCACTTTATTGTTCATCACTTCTACAACCCCTCCTTCTACAAGGATATGAACTTCATCCTTTTTCTCAGGTTTGTAGCAAATATCTCCTTTACCTAGCGTAGAAACCATCGCTGCGTGGTTATTCAATATCTGGAATGAACCATCGCTTCCTGGGAAAGAGGCACTAACCACTTCTCCTTCGAATACTTTCTCGTCCGGTGTTACTATTTCTAAAAACATAGCTCTTTAAGCGTTAGCCTCAGCCATCAATTTCTCACCTTTCTCGATTGCCTGCTCGATGGTGCCTACAAGGTTGAATGCTGCTTCCGGTAGGTGATCAAGCTCACCATCCATGATCATGTTAAACCCTTTGATGGTATCCTTGATATCTACAAGCACTCCCTGAAGACCTGTAAACTGCTCTGCAACGTGGAATGGCTGAGATAGGAATCGTTGTACCCTTCTAGCTCTGTGCACCACTTCCTTATCTTCATCAGAAAGCTCGTCCATACCAAGGATGGCGATGATATCCTGAAGTTCTTTGTATCGCTGAAGGATCTCTTTCACTCGCTGCGCACAATCATAGTGCTCAGCACCCAAAATATCTGCACTCAAAATTCGAGAAGTTGAATCCAATGGATCCACTGCCGGATAGATACCTAGCTCAGCTATCTTTCTTGAAAGTACCGTTGTTGCATCCAGGTGAGAGAATGTTGTAGCCGGTGCAGGGTCAGTCAAGTCATCCGCAGGTACGTAAACAGCCTGTACAGATGTAATTGATCCTCGCTTGGTTGAAGTAATTCTCTCCTGCATCAGTCCCATCTCAGTTGCAAGCGTTGGCTGATAACCCACAGCTGACGGCATACGACCAAGAAGTGCGGAAACCTCAGAACCAGCCTGTGTAAATCGGAAAATATTATCTACGAAGAAAAGAATGTCTTTACCTTTTCCTTCACCGTCTCCATCTCTGAAGTGCTCAGCAACGGTCAAACCAGAAAGTGCTACACGTGCACGTGCACCTGGTGGCTCATTCATCTGTCCGAATACAAATGTCGCCTTTGAATCTTTTAGTTTGTTTTTATCAACTTTAGATAAATCCCATCCGCCTTCTTCCATTGATTTTCTGAATTCATCGCCGTAATCAATAATTCCAGCTTCAATCATCTCACGAAGAAGATCATTTCCTTCCCTTGTTCTTTCACCCACACCTGCAAATACAGACAAACCACCGTGTCCTTTTGCGATGTTGTTGATCAACTCCTGAATCAATACGGTTTTACCAACACCCGCACCACCAAACAAACCAATCTTACCTCCTTTGGCATACGGCTCGATGAGGTCGATTACTTTAATACCGGTGAAAAGTACTTCAGTTGAAGTAGATAGATCCTCAAATGGGGGAGCTGATCTGTGTATTGGAAGACCATTAGAATTATCAACCTCTTCCATTCCATCAATTGCGCCTCCAACTACATTAAAAAGTCGTCCCTTGATCGCCTCACCTGTAGGCATTTTAATCGGAGCTTTGAGGTCAATTACTTCAGTTCCTCTCTTCAAGCCATCAGTTCCTTCCATCGCGATGGTTCGCACTGATTCTTCTCCCAGGTGCTGCTGCACCTCCAAAATTACTTCTGTGCCGTCCGGACGAGTCACTTTTAGTGCGTCCATGATGTTTGGAAGTTTTGATCCTTCAGCACTGAAGCTAACGTCTACTACCGGACCAATAACCTGGGTAACCTTACCTGTATTTGCCATTATTCTTGTGGTTATATTAATGGGGTTGTTTGAAATTTGGTGCGAAATTAAGGGAAATTTCTAAGAAATTAAGACTATTACTCACGCAAATTATCAAGCAAGATAGACGACTTACTTTTATAGTTAGATGAGCCTCTATTAAGCTTCTCTAATCGGTTCCTAGCCTCATTTGCATTACCAATTCTTATAAGTGCAAGGCTTTGATACCATAGAAAGTCATCCTCAAACTGAGTATCTTCAAAGGGGACAGAATTCAGGATTTCAAGAGCCTGCTCGTTTTCATTAATCATCAGGTAAGAAACTCCCAAGTAAAGACTAACAACTAACTGATTATTATCTAGCGAATATTGTAGAACATCAATGGCTTCCTGATACTCACCCCTATTATAAGAGGTTAAATCAGGCTTCTGTTCGTCTGATCTATTAGTAACAACATCCGGATAAGGCTCAAGGTAATTTTCAACTAACTGATTTAATGTTGGGGTTGGCACAAATAGATAGTAGGAAGCAAAAGAAATGATCATCAAGATAGAAGCGGCTATCCAAATAGGTGACCAAGATTTGTTTTCTTTTTTGGTATTTATAACAGATCTCACCACTTGTCCAAATGCTTGTGTATCCGAATCAACAATTTGCATGATCCTTCGACTATGTTCCACAAATTCTTCCAATTCCTTATTATTGGACAATCGGCTTTCAAATTCCAATTGCTCTGATTCACTCATCAGTCCTCTGAGATACTTAAGTATTTTTTCTTCTTCTATCATACTTACTAATTACTCAATAGTTCTTGATATTGTGAGTCAGACTTTACCATCTTAACCAATTCATTCTTACATCTGAATTTTCTTTTTCTTGCGAGACCATCATTTTCATATCTCATTTTAATAACAATCTCTTTCATACTCATACCATTAAAAAAGTAGTTTAGAATCTCCTGACACTCTTTAGATAATCTACTAAAATGTTTTTTATAGATTACTTGTACTTCTGCATCTTCTATAATGGAGTTCGATTGTTTTTCATCACGTTCTGAGATTGTTCCTTCTATAGAAAAATCAGAATACACCAAACGTCCTTTTGTCCTTAATCTGTTCAGCCACAACTTTTTTGCTATAGAAAATATAAAAGTGGATAGTTTACAATCGAGACTAAATGATGTCTCTTTAAATTTTTGATAAACAACAACCAAAGTGTCCTGAAAAACATCCTCTGCATCTCGTTCACTTCCTGAATTTCTTCTTATCCAATTAGATATTACGGGGTAGCATTCATCATAAATTCTTTCAATATACTTTCGGTTCCAGTTCTGTTGATCAATCACGAATTAACATTTTCGAAATCGAAAATAACAAAGGGGCTCAATATTGAGCCCCTTTTATTCCCTTTCTGAAAGAAATATCCTTCATACTTTATAATTAAAACGTAATTATCCACCTATACCTGGGCCACTGTTTCCAGTCCCTGATGAACAGAACTCAGCTCCTGATATATTAAGATTTACTGTAGCTGCAGAAGTTAAATTCGATCTTACAGAAAGAGTTGTGTGATAGGTACCGGTAGGGTACTGTCCGGACCACCCACCTGGGTAATCAGGGTTGAATAGAGGATTGCTTGATGTCCAATTATCATTGTAATCATCGCATCCACCAGCTGGCAACCACAAAAGATCACCTCCATCCAAGGTAATACTTGGGCCATTAGAAGTGATGCTGGCATCATTACCAACCGTCCATGTATAGCTAGTTGCTCCACACACTTCATTGGTATTGAATGTTATATTGATATCTGTTACAGATATATTAATCTCATTTACCCATGGTGTTGTTGTCCATAACATATTGGTCACATTATAACAGTCAGATGGCCCTGGATTAACAGGAATAGGTCTTTGTGAATAACTAACAGTCATCATAAACATCAGCACAAAAAACAGTGAATTCGATTTTCTCATTTTCTTAATGTTTTGTTTAAAATTTATTTGAGTGTTTATTGCATTAGCAATCCATTTGTTCCAGCGTAATGAAAAAAAATATTTTAATCTTTTATTTTTTTATTGGATTAAACTCTCTCCTACAAAGTCAAAGCAATGAAAATTCTACGGAAACGGCATTGCAAAACAACAACCCTGACCGTGCTATCCAGTTAATCTCACTGCAGATAAAGGAAGGTGAGATTGATTCAGCAATTTTTAATTATTTAAAAGTTGCTAACCATTTTGTTAAAAGAAGGAATATCGAGGAGTCGCTGAAAGTTCTAACGGTTGTTGACAGCTTAATCACCTCATTTGGTATTAAATCAGACACCATAAGCTACTTATTGAATATGACTAAAGGAGCACGACTTGTAGCAGACTATAATCCTGAATCCATAGCCTTCTTAAAAGAAGCATTAAAAACCTACTTTAAAAATAATTATTCGGACAGTGTACAGTTGGCGAGAATATATGGGAATATTGGAAATAGCTACTTCATTACTTATCGGTATGATAGTAGCAAAAACTATTATGTAAAGTTAGCTCGACTAATGAATAATAAGAAGGTCGAAGAAAAATTGGGCATTCCGTGCTATTGGTCACTTGGTTTAAGCTACAATTCCATGGGTCTTGTAGACAGTTCAATATACAGCTATAATAAAGCCCTTACCCTAGTAGGAGAGGTAAATGCAAACAATGCATACACTCATATATCCATCAACACTAACAAATCTTCTGAGTTAAGAAAGATCTACAGAATAGAAGAGGCATTTGATGAAATATCTAAAAATGATTCCATTATCAAGTCATTTAACCTTGATCTTAATGACCAGCAAATCCTTAATTCGATGTTTGAGATGGCACTAGTAAAAAGAGATTTAGGAAAATTAAATGACGCCTTAATGCTTCTGAGGGAGATTAAGGCAATAGAATCTCAAAAATACGATAGGAACCATATAACGAGTGCATACAACCATTATTCAATATCAGAGACATTTTACCAGATAGGTCAGTATGATTCCGCATTATTCCACTTACTTTCTGCCTACCACATAACTGAAAATCAAGAAACCGACTTTTCAAATTACATGATTTTGCTTGATCGTAAGCTTGGAGACATAAAATCTGAACTATCGAACTTTTCTGAATCACTAAGAGCGTACAAAAAGGCATATTTAAGACTTAGAAACCATAAAAACGTAAATAGATTCAGTCAAGCAGCTGTCGAACTAGAAATAGCTAATGTTTTTTTTAGGATGAATAGTTATGACTCCTCAAAACTCTATATCCAGAAGTCTTTAGAAAATAATTGTATGGGAAGATGTGATTATGGTAAATACCCTCTGCCGAGTGAAAATGTCTACTCAATTCCTTTGATTCTAAAAACCCTTGTTTTGAGATTGCAACTGGAAATACAAAGAAATCCAGATAGTCAAGAAACACTCGAATTATGTGAGGTTTTTATGAAATGGCGAGACCGATTCGACCTAGAGGTTATAAATGATAATGATTTGCTTCAATTAATCAATCTGCAAGAAGAATTAATCAGCCTACTATTACATTCAAATTTGGACAATGAATCAATTTTCCCACTTGTCTTTAAACTCCAAGAAATCAATCAAAATAAAAAACTTATCAGAGAACTCGAATTCAGAAATACTAAAAAATCAATACTCAATGCAGACCTTAAACATCGGATTAATAGCTTGGACCAATCAATTGGTCACCTATCAAACTCCCTAAGAAATGATTCTAGTTCAGAAGACCAAATAACATCGGAATTAAATAAGCTAAAGAGAGACAAAATTACTTTCCTGGACCAGCTCAAAATACAGAATCCTAATTATTTCAATATTAGATATGGTCCAACAAATGAAATACTTTCAACAGCCAAATCCACTATCGGTGAAGATCAGATTTTAATCAGGTATATATGGGTGGGAGAAAAGATATGGATTACTTTTCTAACGCAAAATGATTACGGTATTATTCCTGTTGATTGGGAAAATGCTGAGTCTGATTTGAGCTCATTTCTTTCGATGATAAGTCAACCAGATCACACAACTGATGAGGTTCAGAAATATCAAGATTTGGCTTTTAAAATCCATCAGAAACTTCTACTCCCAATGTCACAGCATATCGAAAGTAAGAATCTCATAATTTATCCTGATAAAGCTTTACACTACCTACCATTTGAAGCACTTGTGATTGATAAGAATAACAGTGCATCAACCTATACAGATTTAAATTACTTAATAAAAAATCACTCTGTAATATATGAAAATGCGGTAACTAGAAAGTTTCTAACAAAAAAAAACAAACCTTCCAAGACTGATGTTTTGGTTTTTAGTCCGGAATACGAAAACTTTCCACTTCCTTGGGCTAGCGAAGAGATAAAACAGATCAATAAATCAATAGGAACTACATCATATGTTTCCAAGAAAGCCACTATTGTTAACTTCCTTGATAAAGCTCCAAAGCATTCTCAAGTTCACTTTTTGGGACACGGTTTCATGAACGCTCAAGATCCTCTTGAATCTTATCTTCTTTTTTCTAAATCCCCCAATGAAGATAGACTTAGTGTGAGAGATATCTACAAACTGAAAACATCCAATAGTCTACTCGTCCTAAGTGCTTGCGAAACCGGAGTGGGAGAATATATAAATGGAGAAGGTGTGGTCAGTTTAACGAGAGCATTTTTCTACGCTGGTGTTGAATGTATTGTGATGTCATTGTGGAAGATAAACGATATGAGTACAACTCTCCTCATGGGTGGTTTCTACAAGCAAATTAGTAATGGGAAAAGAATTGATGAATCATTAAGAATCTCAAAACTTGAGCTGATAAAACGTAACAATGGCCAATTTGCTCATCCATACTATTGGGCTGGATTCATAGTAAAAGGGAATTCTGAAAAATTATCAAAAAGAAATAATAAAGCATTGATAACGGCATCAATTATATCTTTTATTTTCATCTTCCTCTTGTACAGAAGGTATCATCCATTCAGGTAAATTCGGAAAGTTGTCCCCTTGTTCATTTCAGACTGTTTCACGAAAATCTTCCCTTGATGATATTGCTCGATTATCCGTTTTGCAAGTGTAAGGCCCAGTCCCCACCCACGCTTTTTTGATGTGTATCCTGGACGAAAAACACGATTGATTTTTGATTTGGGGATTCCTTTTCCTGTATCCTTCACATCTACGGCAATCCTTCCTTCATTCGCGCGTAAAATATTGATGTTAATAGATCCTTTTCCATCCATCGCATCTGCTGCATTCTTGCACAGGTTTTCAATCACCCAGGCAAAAAGAGATTGATGAATTCTGGCTTCAATTTCCCTATTCGGAAATGCTGTCACTGTCAGTTGAATTTTAGTCGATAGTCGCTTTTGTAAATAAATGACGATTTCGTCAATTGTATCCACAATATTCAGCCTCGTCAATTGTGGTTCACTTCCAATACTGGAAAACCGATCGGTTATGACCTGTAGCCGATCTACATCCTTATCAAACTCCAGTAAGGCCTCATTTTGATCCGGATAAAGGCCTTTGAAATACTCTGACCATGCCATCAACGAAGACAATGGCGTTCCAAGCTGGTGAGCGGTTTCCTTAGCAAGACCTACCCATACGTGATCCTGTTCCACTCGTCTTAAATAATTGAGGATCATAAAGGTGATTACACCAAATAGCGCAATCACTGAAAGCTGTATATATGGATAATATTTTAGCTGTCTTAGAAGAAAGGAATTTTCATAGTAAATAAACTTGGTTCCGTATTCATTTCCAGCATCATCTGTAAGCGTCACTTCGATGGGCTCACGCTCTTCCTTCATTCTTGTCATCTCATTCATGAGATAAGCTTTTTTCTCCTCGCCCTGCAACCTGTCAGCATCCGGAAGGTTTCTATGAAATTCAGGAGCCCCATTGATATCTGTAAGGATGACCGGTATCGTATGGTTTGCAGAAACCACCTCATCAAAGATCATGAGGAAGTTGTCACTGGCAGTAGCCAAAAATTCTAATGAGCTGGCATAGATTTCAATCTGCCGCTGCTCCCGCTCACGAATTTGCTCAACCAGGCTATTGGTATACCAAATGGAGCCTAAACTGATTACAACAGCAAACCCCACTACGATCCACTTAAGGTGGGGCCGTAGTGGGGCCAGTGTGTTGCCAGTAGCTTCTTGAAATTTTTTCTTCAATCCGGATTCCTTTGTTTAAAAATAACGAGGAATCTGCGATCTATTTTAATTCTTCTGCATGAGCCACTTGGCAAGGATCTTATAATTCACCTTCGCTCCATGCATGAGTATACCTATTCGGTAAATTCTCCCCGCCAACCAAAGAGTGAAAAGGAATCCACCGATCAGCAGTACCATACTCAATGCAATCTCCCAGGCAGGAACTCCAAAACCAATTCTACCCATCATGACAATAGGCGAAGTAAAAGGAATGATCGATAGCCAGAAACTAATTGTACCGTGAGGATCAGGGAATACAAACATCATTAATCCCATCAAAGCAACAATGATTGGCATCATGATCGGCATCATGAATTGCTGGGCATCTGCAGGGGTATCTACAGCAGAACCTACAGCAGCAAACAATGCTCCGTACAATAAATAGCCACCCAAGAAGAAAAAGACGAACAGCAACACAATCTTGGTGATTGGAATATCATTGATAATGCTCATCATTTCCTGAACCTTGGCATTGGCTTGAACGGACGAAGCACCACCGTTTGCTTCCTGCATCATTTGTGCCGTTTCCGCAGGATCTAAGCTCAATCCAAAGGCAGCCATTCCTGCAAATACAATCACACTTATCAAGACCATCCAAATAAGGAATTGAAAGATTCCAACAGAAGCAACGCCAACCACTTTTCCTATCATCATGTGAAATGGTCGAACAGTCGACACAATTACCTCAACGATTTTGCTATTCTTTTCTTCAATCACACCCTGCATCACCTGGGCACCATATGCAAAAAGGAAGATGTAAATCAAAAAGCCCATCACGTATCCAATTCCAAACGTCACTCCTGAATCACTCTTTTTTTCGTCTCCTGTCTCGCTCAAATTGAATGATTCTATTTGGACTGAGGTTTTTAATTCATCAAGCTGTTCTTCAGTAAGTCCTGACCTGGTTAGCTTGACATCTCTTATTTGTGCTTCAATTTTGTTTTCGAATCCATCCACCAGATTGACCCCCGGAGAAGTGTGAGCGTAGAACTTTACACCTTCAGGTTTATCAATATCAAATTTCGGAATATAAATAAGTGCAAAGTCATCAGATTTGCTAAATCTGGCTTTGGCTGAATCCAGAGGGCCATCAACCAGCTGGTAATCATAGCTCTCGGTATCCTCAAACTTCAAAAGTGAGCTTTCATCAAGCACGTGAATGACTTCAAGCTCTTTGTTTTTCTCATTTTGAATTGCCAAATAGATCATACCTCCTATAATGGCTGGAAATAGAATTGGTACTAATATCGTTGCGAGCAGGAAGGACTTCTTCTTTACCCTGCTCATAAACTCTCGCTGAATTACTAATAATATCTTATTCATTTCTCGTGATTTTAGGTGATTTAGGCTTCTACTAATTCAGGATTTCCCTTTACTAGGGAGATGAAAATGTCATTCATACTTGGAATGCGCTCAACAAATGAATGAATCTCAATCTGACTGATCAAAGCCTTCAGAAGTTCATTCGGGTTACCATCAGCGGAATATTGAATCAGGGAGCGCATGAGCCCACGACCGATTTCCTCTGTGTTTAACACCTTAAAGCCTTCTCCGTCTTTAATCTTACCTTCTTTATATTCAACATAATAGGTGCCATCTCTGAACTGCTCTTTGATCTCAACCTTAGAGCCGTCAAGAATTTTTTCTGATTTGTTGATCATAGCCACATGATCACATAGCTGCTCTACTGATTCCATTCGGTGAGTGGAGAATATGATTGTGGCTCCTTTCTCACGCAGCTCCAAAATTTCATCTTTAATCAGGTTGGCATTGACCGGATCGAATCCGGAAAATGGCTCATCAAGGATAATTAGCTTAGGTTCATGCATCACAGTAGCGATGAACTGGATTTTCTGAGCCATACCTTTCGAAAGATCCTCAACCTTTTTTCCCCACCAATCTAAAATATCAAGCTTCTGACACCAAGCCTTTCCTCTTTTGGAAGACTCTTTCATGGACAACCCACGAAGCTGACCAAGGTAAACAAGCTGTTCACCCACTTTCATCTTTTTATAGAGTCCACGCTCTTCCGGCAAATATCCGATTTCACGGATGTGCTCCAGATTTAGTGGCGCCCCATTGAATAAAATAGCCCCCTGATCGGCTTCAATGATTTGATTGATGATTCGGATGAGTGTGGTTTTACCTGCACCATTCGGACCCAGGAGGCCAAAGATGGTTTTTTCCGGGATTTCCATGGTCACACCAGACAAGGCCTGATGCGCGCTGTAGGATTTACTTACGTTTTCTACTTTTAATAAACTCACAGTGATTTCGGTTTTATGATCATTAGTGCACGAAAGTATCAAAAAATTACAGAGTGCTGCTTTTTTTTCTACCGACTGGAAATTGCGACTAATTTAGTGGCTCAAAAGGCACCTAACCGGCAGTAATGATTTTAAGACGTTTGTATTCCTTCTGGGCCATTTTTTCCATGGTCTTTTTCTTCGCCCTGCTTATCATTCCATTACTTATGATGGTGCCATTCAAGTCCATCCATAAAACCGCGCTAAAAATCAACTGTTTATGGGCGTGGTGTTTTTTGAAGATGGCATTTATTCCAGTAAGAAAAGACTGGAGGTTTGAGTTAGCAAAAGATCAGCAATACATTCTGTGTGCTAATCATTTCTCTTATTTAGACATTCCGATCCTGGGTCTCTTTCCACAGTCTTTCAAGTTTGTGGGGAAAAGTTCACTCGCTAGAATTCCCATTTTCGGATACATGTATCGTGCTCTTCATATAACCGTGAACAGATCCAGCTATAGAAGCCGGGCACAAAGTCTTGTGAAGGCGAGGGAAGCAATCAGTGACGGATTCAATTTAGGTTTCTTCCCCGAAGGAGGTATTCGATTAGAGCATTACCCGAACATGGTGGGTTTTAAAGATGGAGCGTTTAAGCTAGCGGCAGAAAATAACCTGCCAATAATACCCGTAACCTTACCAGACAATTACCTGATACTGCCGGATGATGACTTGCTAAACATTCGAAGAAGACAGTGTCGAATTATCTACCATGAACCCATATGGCCACAAGGACAATTAGACGAACATGTCAAGCAACTAAGGGAGGGTGTTTTTCGTGTGATTCAAACTGAACTGATCAGATACAAGGAATGAGGCCTAAATTTGACAACACATGAAAATAACGAATGAAATAGTAAGGAAGACCGCCAATCTGGCCAAACTTCAATTTGATGAAGTTCAGGAGCGTGCAATGGTGGCTGACTTGCAAAAAATGGTAGATTGGGTGGACAAACTGCAGGAGGTGGATACGGATGGGGTAGAGCCGCTGACCGGTATGACCTTCGAGACCGACCAGTTTAGAGATGACACAGTAAAAAATCACCTTCCTTCGGAAAAGACATTTAAAAACGCACCCAAGCATGACTCAAGCTATTTCAGGGTGCCTAAAGTGATCAATCAATAGTGAATCAATTGTCAAAAAAACTCATCACAGGAGTGTTTATCTCTTGCGTTATCACAATGCTTGTGTGCTATCAGGCCGGTTATAACCATTCAATCAACTGGGAAGTAACCACTATAGGTGAAGTGATCGAATTTCCGGCATGGGCACTGGAAACGGACCTAATAACCCATGAAATAACCGGAGAGAAATTCCTACTGAGTGAGACCTACTCCGGGAGTGAAATAGGAAGAAATATTGAAACTGACCAGGCCCTAATTGCTGCAATGTGGCTCGCCTTGTGCTTATTAATGGTCGCCTCAACATATTTAAAGCGATATGCTTTTTTTGTAGCAGCGGCACTTTTTGCTTTGTTTCTAAACAGACTTAATCTATTTGAGATCGGTCTCTTTGGAATCCAGCATCGGATGGTAATCCTGATTCCATTTGTTGCATTCCTTACTCCACTGGTCACTTTCCATGAATACAAAAAAAACACTCCTTTTCTCGTTCGGTTGGGATTAATGATTGCTTTGAGTGTTGGGCTACTTTTTGGAGTTGGAGAAACAGCACTCTTTACAGACCACATCATTACCCATTCTCTTTTTGGTTTTACTATTTGTGGGTTGATCTTTCTATTCATTATTTCGGAAGAAATCATCTTTAGCATTCTTTATGTGGTAACCTCCAGTAAAGGGGGGAAGAGTAACCACATCCATTTCACTATTCTCTCATTGGTTTATCTGGGTAACCTGATCCTTTACTATCTGAATAAATCAGGGCTTTTCGAAAACAGCTTTTTCCTTTTTGACCCATTCATACTGCTCGCAATATCCTGTCTTCTGATACTCTGGAGCATAAAATTTAAGGCCTCATTTCTGTCAAAAAGCCTGGATAGTCTAACGCTATTCCTGATCACCATGAGTTTAGGAATCATCACCCTTCTTTTTCTGACTCATCAGATGATCCGAGGCAATGATTCTGTGTATCAGGCCTTCCATTATTTCATATTATACTTCCATATCGGATTCGGTACTCTTTTCTTTCTCTACATCGTTGGAAATTTCATAGACCCTATGATCAAAGGCTTTGAGGTATATAAGATTGCCCATAGGGAACGGAATTTCCCATATGCAAGTGCACGATTGGGTGGTTTTTTTGCAGTATTGGCTTTCTATTTTCTGGCTAGCCAGGAGCCCTACAACCTGCTAAGGTCCGGATACTATAATTACCTGGCTCAAGAAGCAAAAACAGAAGGCAATGTACTTCTTTCCAAAGAATACACCTTGCAGGCCAGCTATCTTGGATATAACACCCACATGTCCAATTACAACCTTGGATGGTATGAGATGAACAAGGGAGCCGAGTTTGCGGCTAAAACCTACTTTCATAATGCAGCTCAGCGCTTTCCATCACCTTATGCGTGGGTCAACTATGGTAATCTGGACATTGAAGTAAACCCTAATAAAGTACAGGCAATATATGAGGAAGCTTTGAGGAATCGTTCCAGCGGAGAAATGGAAAACAATCTTGGGGTCTTGTATATGCAAAAAGATGATTTTGAAAAATCTCTTGAATACTTTCAAAATGCATCACCTTCAAATCAATGGAACAACGCACCCCTGGTAAACAAATGGAACGTTTTCAAAAGGCTTGAAATTGTAGACTCATCTTCCATATCTGATGACTACAAGCGTGGTAATTATGGAGTGAAAAGTAATATTCTTACTACACAGACAGACAATACTCTATTAAGTTTTCAATTCAGTGGAATTGCCAAGGCGGGTCACTTACATCGACAAGCTTATTTATTAAATGCTTTGCATCTTTTTGATCATGACTCACTTCAAGTACTGGTAAGAAGGGAGTTAGAAAGCTCTTCCGATGCGGCTTTCAATTCAAAACTTAGAAAGGCGCTGGCTCTTCACCTTTATAAAAAAGGTGAGGTAAATGAGGCCTTTCTGACACTTGATTACTTACAAGCCAATGCTCATCAGTACTTCAAGGGTGAATATTTAGATGCGATGGGAAAACTCGCCCTCGATCAGGGAGCATATAAATTATCGAAGGAATTCTTTGAAAAAGCGATAGAAGTGAAACACAACCGATCACTTTTTGGAAAAATGGAAGCGATGGCCAGAATGGGTATGAAGGATGATATTCCAAATACTTTACTGAAAAGCCTGAAAAAGAATCCGGAGCTAACATCACAAGCTAATCAGATTCTATCACGACTTGAAGATTACTCAGTTCCTGATAAAAAGCAAAGGGAAATTCCACAATTGAAGGCCATGAGCGATTCATCGCTTGTGAAGTTGGGGAGGCTCAATGCTTTTAATGAAGAGCAGGTACTGGCAGTAGTAAAAGAGTTGAAAAGCAGGGGAGCATCTGGTGCTTATGAATTATTGGTTGATGCTACCGAAATTAATCCATACAGCACTCGTCTACTTAAAGAATATGCCTTATTCGCACTCGACTGGAATCTGACAGATTATGCAGATCATACATTGAGCCAACTAGAGAATCTTCTTACTTCTGATGAATTAATTGAATTCAGGAGACTTTACGAAATAAAGAAGAAAGAAATGGAGAAAACTGAATGGTAATACGCTCACATTAGCAATAGAAAATACAAGTTCAGACATAAAAAAAGCCTCCAGAGATTTCAAGAGGCTTGATTTGATAACTTGCTTCTATTCTTAGTTCGCAAATTTGAACAGAATATTCTGGATCATCTTCTGACGTACTGGCTTACCACGTTGCTTACCAGGCTTCCATTTCGGAGAGTTTTTCAAAACTCTTACTGCTTCTTCATCACATCCAGCTCCAATTCCTTTCACCACATGAATATCAGTAAGTGAACCATCTTTCTCCACTACAAATTGAACGAATACTCGCCCTTCTATACCCATTCGCTGGGCTTGTCTTGGATACTTTAGTTCTTTACCGAGGTACTCGTAAAAAGCCTCAATTCCACCAGGAAATGTTGCGGATTCTTCCACAATAGTGAAAATCTCATCCACAGCTTCTTCCTCAGGAGCTTCTTCGAATACGATTTCTTCAACAACAGTTTCCTCTGTTACCTCAACGTCCAATTCAACTTCGATCTCTTCCTCAATTTCTTCCTCATCAGGAACCTCAATGATCTCAGGTATTTGAACTTTTGGTGGTGGTGGAGGTGGTTGCTCCGTTGGTGGAATATCGATGATATCTTCAAAATCATCATCTACATTGCCCAGGTCCATCAGACCTGAATCGTCATAGGTCTTCCATTCGAAAGCTACTATCACAATTAATAAACTTAAAGCCATTCCAATATTCAGGAACATTCCTGACTGTCTCGAAAGGTCTATTTTCGGATTCTTTTTAGGTTCCATATTCCTTCTTTTGTGAAGTTGAACATCAAATATATGTCCTTCAATTTTTATATACCAAAAGGACGAGGGTATTTACTAATATCAAACAAAAAACATTCCAAAATTTCTTAACCCCCTACTTCTGCCTTATAATCTTCGGCAGAAATCAGGTGATCTCCTTTGTCTGAAATCTTGATCTTTATCATCCAGCCATCTCCATAGGGATCAGAATTGACCACCTCAGGGTTGGACTCCAGGTCGCCATTGACTTCTATTACCTCACCGGAAACAGGCATAAATAGATCTGAAACTGTTTTAACTGCTTCTACCGTTCCGAAAACCTCTCCGGCATCAAGTGATTCGCCTTCGGTTTCTATTTCTACATAAACGATATCCCCCAATTCACCCTGGGCGAAATCGGTGACACCAACAGTAGCGATATCACCTTCTATTTTAACCCATTCGTGATCTTTGGTATAGTGTAAATCTGATGGAATGTTCATCTGCTTTTTTGAATTTTATATCGGGCGTCAAAAATAAGGTTTTGAAATGAACTGCGCTACTGTGCGAGCCCAAATCTTAGCTGAATTCCAAAGGCGGTTGTCGCACGCTTATAGGAGCTTAAAACTTTTGGGTCTGTCACATTACGTTCCATGTAGAAAGTAAAGTCTAGCTGATTGTTGATTTTATACGTGATTGTCGGTCGGATTTGCCAGGTAAGGTTTCCATTCGTGATGGTTGCCCGATCATCAATTTTTCGTTGTACAGTCTTGCTATCGCGCACCGAAGCAGCAACTCTCATGGTCAAATCATTTTCCAGGGTAAGTGTACGTCCCTGCCACCTCCATGGGAGTTTAAAACCTACCTTTGAATATCCAATGTCTAATGTAACATCATTATTGGTGGTTTCTGTCACCTGAGCGTTGGACATATTAAGGGACAGGTTTCTACTTTTTCTGAATTCCAGACGGGTAGAAATGTTATTCTTCGTTCGAATATTGAACCCAATCAGAGGAACAAACTGCTCGGATATCATCACTTGATTAATGATATAAACAGGCACAAGCCTTCCGGTACTGTCGTCTGCTTGAGCCAATGGATAATCCAAGATATCGTTTTGCAACCCTATAAAATCTTCTCCGTAGTTGAGCGAGTTCGTAAAGCTTGAGACACTGTAAGTTGAATTATAGCCATGAGAAATCGTAAATGATGAAAACAGTTCGGATAGTGCTGGAATATTTATCAAGCCTGTGTAGTCTACCCGCCAATTTGGAAGTGGTGTTTTGGGAAAAGGCGATAAACTATTGCTGTTTATATTCTTACCTGAATATGCCGCAATAAAGGATGGTATTAGCACATCTTGAGAAAATGGATTATAACGAATAGTATCATTTGGATCCGATAAATCAATATTTGGATTTTCTCTGTCTAATCTTTGTCTGACTATGTCTATGTTTCGTTCAAACTGAGCAAATGCTTCGGAAAAGTTATCATTTCCATCTTTTTGAAAGGCTGTTTTTATGGAAAGGAAAGAGACGGAATAGCTTCCGCTCCTTGATGGAGTCAATGTTTCAAAACCACCTTCACCATCAAACCTAAATATCTCCTGATATTGATTGTTTAGTCCTCTGTTCCAGGTTAGTTGAATTCTAAGATCCTTCAGGGGCTCAAGGTCAGCCTGAATATCTATATCTGTTCCATACGATTGTCTAAAAGGAGAGGTTAGCGATTCATTTTTTACCAGCCAATCATTGCGAACGGCTTTTTGTTTGATTCCTGAATCCTGGCTTCCAAGAATAAACGCTACCCCCGGAGCATGAAAGCTACTATCCATTCCAAGAAGAAAAGGAGATCGATTGAATCCAGACAATGAGGTACCCTCGTTAATGGTATAGCTTCCATTAATTGATTGTAGCATCATCAGGAACCTAAGCGCTTGATTACCTGGACTTATTGATTCTCCTTTAGGGGGTGGAGTGTTAGCATTTTTAAGAAAGGTAACCTTGTTGTAAACCTTATTCATATCAATCCTACTGGTCAATCCTATTGTCCTTTGATTATTAATGAAATTTCCAAAATATAAGTCTATCACTTCTCCATCAGAATTCTCCTGAAAGCGACCACCTCCCTGATCAATTGCTCCGGCTGTCCAACCATAGCCTACTGAATATCTTGCATCTGAAGTTAGCCAGTCGGTAAATGGAAACTTATCAAGTGGTAAGGAATAGTTCAACTGGATACTTTGATTAAAGTTCTTCATTCGCCCTAATGAAAAGATTTGATCCCAGATGTATTTTCTTTCAGACTTAGTATCAATATCGCCTTCTATGATTTCACTTGGTTCATCGATCACGGCATTTGCAGTAGCACTGTAAGTCAGACCAAGACCCTTTGTGATATCCCACCGCAATCCATAATTTCTTGCGAAAGAAAAAGTCCTCTCATAGAGTGGTTCAATACCATCAGTAGTTAAGTCATCACTATAAAACTGTGTAAGTGTAAAATCCCTTCTAAGCTGTGTGGAAAAAGAAAAATTGGACGGAATGGGAGAAAAGTTAAAATCCTTAATCAGTTGCAAATACGGTGAGGTTAACTTTTCCGACTTGCCAAAGGGCTCAATACTCCAGGAGGAGGGTGAAAAATTGTATGTTAACCCTCCACTTATGGTTTTATTGAGCAACGTCTTTGTGTTTACATTGGTGGTAAGCCTATCTGAATAAGCATAACTAAAAGTGAAATTTTCAATATCATAAATTCTACTAGGAGACTCAGGATTTACCTTTTCCTTTCTCACATTAGTAAAATTTATACTTCTCCGAGTTGTGCGATCCTGTACTATTCTTTTATAACGCTCACGTTCTGCAGCATTATCAAACGACTGCAATGAAGCCTCCAGTGGCACGTCCGGATCCAAGGGATCAAACTTTGGAGTAACTACTTCCTTATCATAACTAACAAGCATAGGTACAACCAGACCTGTTTTATCAGGTCGCATAAACTTTTCAAGATTGAGGTTAGCAGTAATATCATATTGCTTAATCTC
Organism: Ekhidna sp.; assembly: GCF_965221965.1. GTDB lineage: Bacteria > Bacteroidota > Bacteroidia > Cytophagales > Cyclobacteriaceae > Ekhidna. The sequence continues at coordinate 237,512 of NZ_OZ244926.1, read as the reverse complement.
TTCAGTTGATCTGGCTGATACTTTATCTTGAATACCACCAAAACCAATAGACCTGTATTGGGTTGAGGCATCTATTCGGCCCAGGTCCGCCAGTTTAGTGCTCAGACTTGCATTTGCTGCCCACCCATCGGATGATCCAAAATCTCCGATTGTAGCCCTTAATTCATTTGCCCAGATACATATCGATTTTGCTGAAGCAGTTTCGTCATCAGGATTTCTAACGCCAATCATGAGCATCTGGACGTCACTAATATCAGGCCTTCCCTTAATTCGGTAAGTATACTTTCCTGAAGCTGATTGTCCGGAATAAATACTGGACATTGCAACATTATTGATATTCCTTCTTGTTTTGAGGTCAATAAGTTCACTGATTGAAAAATCAATCTCATTTTCTAGTGGCCAAACTTGTCTTCGAATATCATCTAAGCTACCTGAAACATTATCCAGGGTGATCACCAAAGGAACTTCAATCTCATAATAATTCTGATCCCAATCAGTTCCTAACCTTAAAAAAGCTGTGACTTCCTCATCTAAAACCATATCATCATTTAGAGTTTCAGCATGTAGGAACATTTTGAGTCTATCGTAATTTATGAGGTTGTATGAAACTCTTTTATAGACTGCACGAGCGTCATTGTTTTCAAGATCTTCAACACATATTTGAAGAGACTGCTCATTAAAGCGTACGTTTTGTGAGGTTGTATTATCAATGTCACGATCAACTCCAGGAGGTAAAACATAGCGTACACCCCCGGTAGTGGATGTGCTGTTTTCTTCAATGTTTACTACAGACACTGTAAAGTCTGAATCTTGTGTGTCGGGTAATTCATTCAGGCCAGGTGTATTCAAAGTCCTATCAAATTTTCTCCACTGACTGCCAACTAACCTCATTTGAGCAAAACGCAAGACAACCGGCCTACTAAATCCAGTCATATACATACGTATATACTTAATGTTTCTGAATGTTGGGCTTTGTACCTGCCCGCTTGGGTTACGAACAGGAATTCTAAACAAATACCAGTTTGATTCACCGTTGCCACTGGCTATTTGATCAACCACATAATCACGGATATTCTGACCGCTAAGATCTAAATTACCATCACCAGATGTACCGTTTCTTGGGGCGAGATCAATTTGATATTCAAAATATTCTTCAACATCGGAAATGGTATTATCCTGATTTAAATCTTCGTTATCAGGTAAGGTAGTTGATGCTGGGATAAACTGGCCGCCACCTGACGCAATAGGTGAATTGTTCTCCATACCATTCCAACTTTTATAACGTTCCACAACCGTTGCATCCCGCTGATCATAAAAACCATCAAGGATATACCTAAAATCGTCAGCTGATATATCCTCTATGCCACCGGGAGGGTTAATGTTTGGAATAAGTGCTTCATCATCACCCGAAAGACCATCAAGACCAACATCCTGATTGTCTCTTGCACCGGGAGAGTTCTCGAAGAAATTTATCAAATATTGATCCTGTGTGATTTGACCCCAGGTGGTAATATCTCCAATTTCACCATCCACCGGAAGTCCATTTTCAAACGCATGCTTATCATCCGGAGCTATGTCTTCAGAAACGCTACCCAGATTAATGAAAAGCTGACCTCCATCATCATCAAGCAAAGCATTTCCATTAATAATTCCATCTTTAACCACACCATTTTCTCCAGAAATGAACGGATCCAATAGCCAAAACTCCAGATATTCAATATTTGTTTTGTCAAAATTCACTTCGTTTGTGATCGCTCGGGTGATACCGGCCCAATGACTCTCAACCTCTGCTCTCTGCGCTACGGGATCACTTGCGAAATTGAAATCATAATTGTATTGTCCCCGCTCGGTCGGGAAATATGCCAAATCAAATATGGGTTCATTGAAATTAACCAAGGTTTGATCCCTCTGTCTGAAAATCTCCTGAGGAAGGACCGCTCTTTCATAATGATTTTCTAAATCGGTATCAGAGATATTGGATGGCCGGGCATTTCCACCCGCACGGTAGAAAATACTATTATCAACAGAGTACCAGGCAATCTTGGCCTTCCGAAAATTATAATCAAGATTTCTGCTCGATGCTTCCGGAAAAGGTGCTGGTGTCGATGAGAGCTTCCAGGCTTGCCAGCCCATTATATTGATTGGGGTAATAGCGCTTTCAAAATCGTCTATGTATGAGGTACCGACACCTCCAACTATATTACTTGTACCTGGTATTAAATGGGCAAACTCAGCATTAATAGTTACAGTAGATGGTTCCTTTGTGCTAACGAGTGGAATCGCATCCACCATTTTGGTTAAAAACCGGGACTCATCCTGATAATTAATATCAAAACCATATTTTGTATTTTTAGATGGTTCGTTTCCAATTGCGAACCTGGAAATCCCGCCAGGTCTCTCATTTAGGTGCAGAATCGTCCCACCTAAATTGAGATTTTCATTAAAACGATAATCTAATCGTGCACCTGTCAGGGTTCTTGTTTGAAAATTGAAAAGATCAGCTTGCTCATAATCAACTTTTATCGTCTTGCCAGAACTACACCATGTATCTCTTACAGTAATTCTTCCAATTTGATAGTTTACATCGTAATCCTCACCCTCATTCAACAGGGTATTGCCTGCTCGCACAACCACAGATCCATCTGCAACATTTATTCCTCTTAATGAAAACTCACATGAAGACCCCCCAGTGACCTTCCCAGAAATTAAAAATTTATCCTTGGTTGCATTTAACTCAGCTTCTGCTTTTGGCTCCTCATATAGCTCATTGAAAACGTATTTTTCTTCCAGGCTCCCTTCGCTCCCAAGAAAATAAGACTCTAAGGTTGAACCGAAAGGTTCTAGGACAGGAAAAATAACACTACCAGTTTCTGTGTTGATTGTTTTTCCGGGGATAAAGTCAAAATTACCATCCGGTAATCTATCCCCGTTAAGGTTCAACTGATCCAGTTTTAACAGTTCGATCAATGGCTCATTCTTCAGGTTTTGGCCTTCATGCAAGGAAGGGTTATCCTGACCCGTATTATCGTCTCTGTAAATTACTCTTAACTGAAATCCTTCCTGACTAATTTGAGCTGCATTTAAATTGTATATGTTCTTCATCATCAAATCCCAGGTTGGGACATCTGTATTTATTTTGTTAGGACGCAACAATTTGAGATAGATAACTTCATTATCAGATCTGTTTTGATAATCCTCTGTTAGCTCTCCGACTTTGTAAGGTGAACCATCATACGTGTACTCATAAGAAACAGCCAGTATTTCATCACTCTGCAAGCTTCTATTCAATGTTATATATCCAAGCTCTCTATTTATCTCGAATTCAGAGTCTGCTAGTTTTCTCGCTGTTGTGGCTTTGACATAATCTGTCCCATTAACAAAACTTGGAAAATTTGAATTGATGAATTGATCAACACCGTCGGCTGATTGAACAACCAGCCTTTCATAAAGCTCATTGGCCCTATTTCGGGCGGGTCCACCTCGTCCGTTTCCAAGAACAGAAGGTCTATAAACAACCTCACCTTCTCCCAAATCCATAAAACCAACAATATTTCGTGTTGTCTCTGTATCATTATTTCGATTGAGAATGTAAACTTCAACCCGAGTAATATTCAGTCCTGAAACAATTTCAGGCAAAGTAGACATCCATTTTTCATAATTGTCCCTAAAGAAGTGACCTAGAAAAAAGTGTCGATTTTCCTCGTAATCTGAGGCCCAGACATCAAAAGGTCGACTCTCCGTTCCACCTTCGATCACCAGACTTTCTTGCCTACTACGCTGCTGAGATAAAATGGTAGTCACATATAGCTTACCAAATTGCAGCTCTGTCTTGATTCCGAAAAGAGATTGCGCCCCAGACATCAGGGAGTTGGTCACTGGCATACTTACATTACCAATTTCGATCTTCTTGATAATTTCTTCCTCATACCCCGTGTAAACAACCCTCAGGTTATTCTGAAAATCGAAGGTGTTGTTGTTGTCAAAGTTGGCCGTGATCTCCAATTTTTCACCGACCTTACCAACGACGTTCATACTGATCTGCTGATCGAAATTGAATGCGCCATTTCGCTGTTGACGCAAGGGGATGGCAGGGTTATCGATCCGCTGGAAGCGTGCCCCAAAATCCAGATTCACAAATCCATTTGGCTGGATATCTACGTAGCTGCCTCCAAAAATCCGGTCAAATATCGGGCTGATGTAAAGTCGTGGGATTAAGCTCCTACCGCTAACGGCACTTTCCCCGTCCAATCCTGCCGATCGCTCTTTGAAATATTCTCTGTTAAGCTGCGAATTATTGTACCGGTTAAACTCATTGAAGGTCATGAAGGAGGCCGGACGAAAATCCAGGGAGCCAATATTTTCATACACTGAGTAAGTAACACCGGCATCTTCAGCGGTGGTATCAGGATTGAATTGCACCTGCATATCCACCTGAGATGGGTCCCTTAAAAAAAGGGGCGATCTGGAGCTTCTGAACGAAAAGGGGTCTCCGAATCGATAACTTGGCTGATATGTGGGTTTTTGACTCGGCTCGTAAGGACCTACCGTATCACTTTTTACGGTATCCTGCTCCTGAAAGAAACCTGCATTCACTTGCGACCCACAGCCCAAAATCAGAAACGCAAAAAGGAATCGTATATGAAGATTTACTTTCAAAAAAAGGCGCTTAGGTAATTAGATTAGGTTATGACCGCTTCAGTGCTTGCTTGATCAATTCTTCAAGTTTAATCTCCTCTCCGTATTCTTTCAAAATCTTATCGACAGTTTTTTCGGCTGACGACTTATTTATTCCTAAAGTAGTCAAGGCTGATAACGCCTCAGAACGCAGTGTATTATCAAATCGAGGCTGAATTTCTACTGATTTATCCAGTAATCCCTCTTTTTTCATCTTATCCTTCAACTCAAGGATGATGCGTTGTGCTGTTTTTCCTCCGATTCCCTTTACCGACTGTATGGTTTTTACATCCTCCTGAACAATAGCAGCCTGCAGCTCCTTCGCATCAAGGGAAGAAAGAATCATTAGCGCAGTGCTAGGCCCAACACCATTAATAGACAATAAATCCAGAAAACGCTTCTTTTCCGAATTTTCATAGAATCCAAAAAGAGTGTGCGAATCCTCTTTGACATGCAAGTAGGTCTGGATCAGAATGTCTTCTTTATCCTTGACTTGTGAGTAGGTGATCAGGCTAATTTTTACTTCATAGCCCACACCACCAACGTCTACAACGAGATGGGTAGGATCTTTGAAGGCCAACCGGCCCTTTAAATAAGTAATCATAGGCCTTCTCTGTTTTCCACACCGGCATCTACTACGGCGATGGCCACCATATTGTAGATTTCCTTCACTGAACTACCGAGTTGCAATACCTGAACAGATTTTTTCATCCCCATTAGAATTGGACCAATCACTTCTGCTCCCCCCACTTCCATGAGCGTTTTATAAGCAATGTTACCAGATTGAAGATCTGGAAAGATTAACGTGTTTACGTTATGCCCCTTGAGGTCACTAAATGGATACATTTCGTCCCGCAGATTCCGATTCAATGCCACATTGGCTTGAAGCTCCCCATCGATGATCATGTCCGGCCACTTCTTTTTTGCCATTTTGATTGCTTTTGCCATTTTTTCAGGCACCTCTCCTTTTGCGGAACCAAAGTTTGAGAAGGAAAGCCCTGCAATCTTAGGCTCATAATCAAAGAAACGAACCGCACGATGCGTAAGACCAATGATTTCTACCAGCTCTTCTGCCGTCGGATTCATATTGACAGTGGTGTCAGCGAAGAAGTAATTTCCCCGAGAGGTATTCATAATGTACATACCAGCTACGCGATTGACGCCTTCTTCCATTCCTACGATCTGCAATGCAGGCAGTACCGTTTTGGGGTAGTCGTTTGATAAGCCCGAAATAAGGACATCTGCCTCACCCTTTTCTACCATCATCATCCCAAAATAGGTACGACTAAGCATCGCCTTTCGAGCCAGGTGCATGGTCATCCCTTTTCGCCGACGAATCAAGGTATATTCCTCAGCAAACTCCTCCACACGATCCATGTGTTCATATGGATCAATGATATCACAGTCTTTGATCGCCTCCAGCTCATGCTCCTCTATCAACTCCTTGATGATATTTTGCTTACCCATTAATATCGGAGTACCAATTCCTGAATCCAGAGTCATTTGAGCTGCTTTCAGGATATTGACATGATCTGCTTCCGCAAATACCACTTTTTTCGGATTTTGTCTGGCACGATAAACAAACCTGGATATCAATCGCTGATCCAAGCCCACTCTTTCAAGTAATTCTTCTTCATACTTTGCCCAATCTTTGATTTGAATTCGGGCTACTCCTGTATCCATTGCTGCTTTAGCAACCGCCGGAGAAATGGTAGTAATCAACCGGGGATCCATCGGTTTTGGAATAAGGTATTCGCTTCCAAACTTGATGCTCGCTTTACCATAGGCTTTCAAGACAATGTCAGGGACTTGATCTTTGGCTAGTTCAGCAATGGCTTTTACAGCGGCCAATTTCATTTCTTCATTGATGGCAGTAGACCTTACATCCAATGCGCCACGGAAGATATATGGAAATCCAAGTACATTGTTCACCTGGTTTGGATGATCAGAACGCCCAGTGGCCATCACTACATCCTTTCGTGTCTTCATCGCCAGATCATAGGCAATCTCCGGGTTGGGATTTGCCAAAGCAAAAACGATTGGATTATCTGCCATTGACTTTAGCATCCTGGGAGTCACTACATCGGCGATTGAGAGTCCCAAAAACATGTCTGCTCCTTTCATGGCTTCATCCAAGGTGCTGACTTTTCGTTTCGTAACGTATTGTGATTTTATCTCATCCAACCCTTTTCTGCTCTCATTCAGAATCCCTTTGCTATCAGCCATCAGGATATTTTCTTTTTTGGCGCCAAGGGCTACATATAGGTCCGTACACGCAATAGCCGCTGCACCTGCTCCACTGACCACAATCTTTAGATCTTCAATTTTCTTGCCTACCACCTCCAATGCATTGAGGAGTGCTGCGCTGGAAATTATAGCTGTCCCATGCTGATCATCATGCATGATCGGGATATTCATCTGCTCACGAAGCGTCTGCTCAATCTTGAAGCTTTCAGGAGCTTTTATATCCTCCAGGTTGATTCCACCGAAGGTCGGCTCCAGAGACCTGACGATTTCAATGAATTTATCAGGGTCCTCTTCATTGATCTCAATGTCAAAAACATCTATACCAGCAAATTTTTTGAATAGAACGCCTTTCCCTTCCATCACTGGCTTGGAAGCTGCAGGCCCGATATTTCCCAGCCCAAGAACAGCTGTTCCATTGGAAATCACACCGACCAAATTGCCTTTGGCTGTGTATTTATAGACATCTTCCGGATTTTCAGCAATTTTTTTACAGGGCTCTGCTACACCCGGTGAGTATGCTAACGCCAGGTCATGTTGCGAACTCACCGACTTGGTAGAATTCACTTCAATTTTTCCGGCAGGTTTATTTGAATGATATTCTAATGCCTCCTTAGGCCTAATCTTCGTTGTACTCATCCTTTGTTGGTTAAAGTTGGATCGAATTTAATCCGATCTTCAAAGGTCACCAACTATAGATGAATAAGCAATTATTCGAAAAGATTAAGAAGCATCTTCCTGATTCGGAGTAATATCTCCCTTCGTTTTGAATGTGGACAATATCGCTTCTAACTCACGAACCAGGTTCTTCTTCCTGGTGCCGGGGGAGTCTACATAACCCTCCACGTAATAAACCAGTCCTACTTCTTCATCCACTATGGTATAACTGACAAATGGTCCTCCTCGCGAATTATCGCTTATCTTCCAAAGCCCGCGAGCTTCCACGGCAAAGTGGCCGTTGAAATTCACACGCTCAGTAAATACCGGAATGATGTCCTGGCGTTTGATGTGAACTTCAGGATTTTCTCCATCATAAAGGTTTCTTTGAGTGATTTTATCTCTGAATTCACCAATTTCGTTGAAAATACCACGGTCGGTATAGGGTTCGTAATAGATGAAGATGCTCTGCTCTGTCTCCGCATCCATTTTTCTCAGCCAAACGAAGTTTTTCAGGTCTCGTGCTTTCTCCCATCCATAAGGAATGGTTAATTCCACATTGTGAGTATCCTTGATTCGTTGAGTCAACTGCTTTTTGGGACTATTAAAGAGCTTGTCTTTTATCGTTTCCCTGGCTGAAGCTTCAAAAAACTCGCGGATTTGTGATCGATTGTAACTGATTTTTTTCTCTAACTGATCTTCCGTAGCAGAGAACAGGAACATGACTGTTTGACCTTTTGCAAATACATCTCTCTGTGTACGCATAAATATAGATGTATCACGCTTAATCTGATTCAGAGACTGATCTGTAAAAAATCTTTGTAATACTCGACTATCTGCAGTCTTGCTATCCAATGTCATCACAAACACCATATTCTTAGCTGACTTAAGGACAGAGTTTAGTCTTCGTGGATTGACCTTACTTACATTAAACAATGACTCATCCTGCGGTAAGCCCAACATTGGAGCCATGAATGTTTTTCTGAGCTCCTCACCGAGCCCTAATGAGTCGGCCCACTGAGTCGAATCTGCGACAAGGATAATTTCATCAGCTTCTCCCCTCGCAGTTGGAAGCATGTCTTTTCGATTTTTTTCTCTTGCGCTTTCACTACACCCAAATGCAATAGCTAGTAAAATAAGTATGTATTTATGCATAGAATTTACGTTTCCAATTAGTCGAACTTATAAGCAAAAACTATTCCGACTAACCCAAACTTAGAGCTTTCACATAAAAGATGGTAGATTAATTTGGAATCACTAATGATTGACCCGGCTTAATTGTATTTGAACTCAACTTATTAGCCAGCTTCAGTTTCTCAATGCTGGTGTTGTTACTTCTGCTGATACTCCACAAAGAATCTCCATACTTTACCGTGTACATCTTACCTGAGGAGGTGATGGAGGAAGCCTGACTAGTTGTGGGTTTAGGTTGGGGATTTGAAGCTGTATACAGGTTTTTTGTATCAGAATTATACGTCGGTAATACCCAAATACTGAGTCGCTGACCGACTCTGATTAGATTGCCCCGAATACCATTCCACGATCTGATATCCGAAACCCTTACCCCATATTGTTGCGCAATTGTCCCGAGTACATCACCACTTCTTACACGATAATACAAGCGCTCCCTTCCGTATGTGCTTCCAGGCGTGTTTCTAGCTAAATAATCCAGATGCTCTTTCCCTACTTTGGATGCAGTATCATATAGGTGGTTTCTATTGGCTACAATTTCTTCTTTCCATTCTACAGGAACTCTTAACGCAAAGTTTTTAGTGCCCTCAGGCAATGCTCCTCTTTTAATCTGAGGGTTCCACATCAACATATCATCTAAACATAAGTCCAGCTGATTGCAAAAAGTCTCGACATGGAAATACTGAGAAATCATGATCGTATCCATTTCAGGATGGAATAATTCCGGCTGTGGATCAAAACCATGTTCTTCCAAGTGGTTGAATAGATATGTTATCGCCACAAACTGTGGTACATATGATCGTGTTTCCCGTGGAAGATAGCGGTAGATGTCCCAAAATTCCCGCTTATAACCACTTCTTCGAATCGCTTTTCTCACATTACCCGGACCGCAATTGTATGCGGCAAGGGCAAGCTCCCAGCTGTCGAACATTCTGTATAAATCCTTTAAGTGGCGAGCCGCAGCATCGGTTGCCTCTTCTGGGTCCATTCGATCATCTACATACCAATCGCTATGCAATCCATACATTTTCCCTGTAGACGAAATGAATTGCCATAAGCCTACCGCATTTGCCCTTGAAATGGCATTTGGACGGAGGCCTGACTCCACGATAGCTAAATACTTCAACTCATCCGGCATATTATGCCTGGCTAAAGTTTCCGAAAAGAGCGGAAAATAAAGCTCCTTTTTTCTGATAATATCTTTGGTGTATTCCCTGTCCTTAATCGCGAAATAGTCTATAAAAGCCATTACACGTTCATTGAAGGCCAGTGGCACCTCATTTTCGATGCATGACATTCGGTCTGCAATCTCATCGTATGTATTGTCCGGGATTACCTCGGTAAGCTGAAATTCTTGTCCTTCCCCTACCAATGAAATGAATAAAAGTCCCAGGAGGAACCATTTTCGTGTCATATCCTATCTATTTTGATCTTTGAAAGTAATGATTTGATTTGAAATATCAAGCAAATTTTTCTCATTAAAGCATTTTGTCATTAATTGAACACCGATTGGTAACCCCTGATTGTCAACGCCAAAAGGGATAGATATTGCAGGTATTCCAGCAACATTTGCCTGTACCGTAAATAAATCTTCCAGATACATTTCCAACGGATCGTCTTTCAATTCTCCAAGTTTAAATGCCGTGGTGGGAGTGGTAGGCGAAAGCACAAAGTCATACTCATCCAATAGTTGATTTGTCTCTTTTTGAATCAGCCGACGCACTTTCTGAGCCTTGGTGTAATAGGCATCATAGTAGCTTGCACTTAGTGCAAAAGTTCCTGTCATTATCCTTCGTTTCACTTCTTCTCCAAAACCCTCTGATCTGGATAATTTATACATCTCCTCCAAATTCTCACTTTTCGCCCTTTTCCCGTATCGGGCACCATCATACCTGGAAAGATTGGAGCTCGCTTCAGCAGCTGTCAGCACATAATAGGTTGGTAAAATGTAATCAAGCATAGAAAAATGAGCCTCTTCAACCTGATGTTCACTGGTTCTCAGTGTCTCAACTAATTCTAATATTGACGCCTTGATTTCGCTATTTAACCCCTCATGATCCAGGGTCTCGCTTAAGTAAGCGATTTTATATTTTCTTTCAGTTTTGAAATTGGCGAAATCAGGAACGACTTGCTGAGATACGGTACTATCAAACTCGTCAGCACCAGACATGACCTCCAAAATCAAAGCTGCATCCTCCACACTTTTCGAGATGATCCCAACCGTATCAAAAGAGCTGGCATATGCTGCCAGTCCATACCTCGAGATGCGAGAGTAGGTGGGTTTCAGTCCTACTACCCCACAAAATGCCGCCGGCTGGCGTACTGAGCCTCCCGTATCTGATCCGATAGAACCCTGACACATATCCGCTGCTACTGCCGCAGCTGAACCTCCTGAAGAACCTCCGGGCACTCTGGTCTCATCTATTGGGTTTTTAGCTGGTCCAAAAGCAGAATTTTCATTGGATGAACCCATCGCAAACTCATCACAGTTTTGGTGACCTATGATGATCGCATCTTCGTCAAGCAATCGCTGGATGCAGGTAGCGGTGTATTGTGATTCAAAACCATTTAAGATCTGACTCGCGCATTGTAATGGATGATCTTTGTATGCATAAACATCCTTGATGCCTACGATCATGCCTGCTAGCTTTCCGGCTGAATTGTTCTTGAGTTTTTGATCAATAATTTCAGCCTGCTGTTGTGCTTCGTCACTATAAACAGAAAGGAAGGCATTGAGCCTTCCATTGTTGTTCTTAATTTGAGTCAGATGATAATCTACCAGTTGGGACACAGTGAGTTTCCCAGCTTTAATCTCTGCTTGAATTTCAGAGAGGGATTGAAAAGTCTTCAAGGTTTAAGCCTTTTTATCTTCGCTAGAACCTTCGTTTATTTCGTTCTTGATTTCTTTAGTAGCATCCTTAAATTCTCTGATTCCTTTTCCCATGCCACGTGCTATCTCAGGTATTTTCTTAGCCCCGAAAAAAATGATAATGAACAGAGCGATAATGATCATTTCTGTCCATCCTGGCATTGCAAATAATAATGATGTATGCATTGCTTTTAAATTTTAGATTACAAAGATAAGTATTTAACGAAGGAGCATTCAGAAATATTCGTACAATTATTTTATTTCATCGCCAGCCAGTTTTCCGGATTTAGCTTGGTAAACCCTTTATATATCTGAAACTCAAGCTCTGATTTACCATCCCGATCGGTATACACCTCCCCAATTACATCATTCTCCTTCACCCTTTGTCCGCTTTTCACATTTACTGTTTTCAATCTGGCATAGATTGTAATGTAATCCCCGTGGCGAATCATGACAATGTTATTTTTTCCTGCCACAGGCGCCACCATGGTCACTTCCCCATCAAAAACAGCTTTTACTTTACTCCCCTTCTCTGTTTGAATATCTACACCATCATTGATGATTGTCACCCTTTTCAAAACCGGATGTTGCTGCTTTCCAAATGGAGTTGTTATGAAACCCGGCACAGGCCATTCGAGCCGATTCTTTTTTGATTCGAATAATCGTGTTACCTCCGCAGCACTGGCAGCCTCAGCGGTTGAAACAGTTGAGGATTTTCTTGCTTCATCTTCAATGATCTTGGCAATCAAAGTATTCAATCGCTTATTTGCTTCTTTTCTGTCCTCTACTTCCTTTCTAAGCTCACGTTCCTTCTTGGTAAGTTGAGCCACCAATTCTGATTGCTTTTGCTTTGATCTTGCCAGCTTTCTGCTTTCCCTAACCTGCTGATTTAGTAAAGTTTGCTGTTCAGCACGCTTCGCTTCTACCTTACTTCGCTGCTCGTTTAATTCTTTCGTCACTACTTCTATTTGTTCGGCTTGCAAACGACGCGCGTCAGCATACTGCTCCAGATACTTTAGGCGTTGAAGGAGTTGGTTGAAATCGCTTGCAGAAAAAAGAAACATCAAGCGGCTGTTGCCCCGATTGGCTTTATAGGATGAATAAATCTGTGCTGCATACTCCTCCTTTAGATGCTTTAAATCATCCTGAAGAGAGGAAACAACGATTCGAAGAACATTGATTTCACCATCAAGTATGCGGATTTCCGATCCAATGGATCTTATCAAAGACTCTCGTGCGTTGATTTGTTGGTTTAGTGCTTGTAGTTGACCTAATGTAGCTTTCTTCTCACTTGCTGTTTCATTAATAATCCGCTCTGCTTCAGCAATTTTTCTGAGGTTCTCCTTTTTCTCCTGTTCAAGCTGACTTTTAGTCTGTGCAGCAGCATCAAAGGCCAATAGGCTGATAAGAAGCAAAAAAAATACGGGAAGAAAGCTATTTCTTTTCATACTTGCTTGGAACAGCATATGGAAAGCTGAGTGGTGCGTCTTCGATGACCATTTTATTATAAGAAATACTGATCTCCGTATTGGGTTTTTTGTCAGCCACATAGTCAATTACTGCTGAGATTTCGTTTGGAAAGACCTGATCGTCTACCAATATAAAATCGCTGTAATTTACTGAAATCGTATTTTTTGTACCTTCATCATAGACCTGAACTTTCTCAAGCTTCATACTTTTTGCCCCGATAAAGTTTTGAAAGGAATAAACCCCTTTGGAGGCGGTGTAAAAAAAGTAGTTATCCGTTTTTTCCACTCGCTGCTTTTTATACGGTTCTATGAGGTTGCCCAAAATAACAGACTGGATCATCTGAAAATTGAAATCAAAATCATATTCCTCTGAAAGCTCCTCGAATGTATATTCGTAATAGTGCTTTTTAAGCTTATCTAATACAAAAATGTTTTCGGTATTGATCAAGACACGAGCTCCTTCAACACCAAACTTGGATAGCGAAATCCATATGATTGAATCCTTTTTAATTTGAAAATTAGCCGTTGCTGCCACTTGATTATCCCCATCATCGAACTTGAATTTTGCCCTGGCAGAGAAATAGTCAAACCTAGGATCAACAACCTCAAGCTTATCTTTTTTCTTGCCAAAGATGGCTCCCATCTTTCTGTTGCAGGAGGTAAGCACCACTATGCTAATCAAACACATTAAAAATAGCTTATTCATAAAGCTTTCGGTCTGCAATTTTCTTCTCAATTAAATCTGACGCATTTCCCAGCTCCCGAGCCCTTTCCCATTGTTTAAGGGCTTCATCTACCTCTCCTAACTGGAATAGCACATCTCCATAATGTTCAATCACTGTGCCATCTTCATCCAATGAGGCAGCTTTTTCGAGAAATTTCCGAGACTCTTTAAAATTCCCAATGGTATAAAGTACCCAACCATGAGTATCCAAATAAGTTGGGTTATTTGGATGCATCTCAACCAGCTGCGTAGACATTTTCAGCGCCTTATCCAGATTCTTGTTTTCAAGTGATAGAAAATAGCTGTAATTATTTAGGACGTGATCATTATTCGGGCTGTTCTCTAATGCCTTATCATACGCACGAAAAGATTTTTCCAGCTCTTTCAAGCCATTGTAGGCATCTCCGAGCTGACCATAAAAAACAGTCAGTAAGTTAGGGTCCACTGTATATTTTCTTCCTTGTTCTAACATTCTGACTGACTTTTTGTAATCATTGGTAACTAAATAGCCAGTACCTGCGAAATAATACAATAAGGCCTGATTTGGAAAGTATTCAAGTGCTCGTTCTGCATGTTTTGTCACACTATCATATTGACTCAGATCAGCTTCAATATTCAATATATTTTGCCATACGGAATAATTTGCCGGGCTCAAGTTTACCGCTTGCAAATAGTATCTGACGGCCTTCTCACTCTGTCCATCCTGATAAAGTAAGTCTCCAACAAAAGCCTGGGCCTTAAATTCATCCTCATGCTTACCTGCAAGCATAACCGCAATCTCGGTCAGTTTACTTTTCTCCTCCGGCGAGGGATCCATAACCAGATAATTGGAGAGTATTTGAAATTTGGATTGGAAATCAATGGAGCTGGTCTCAAAGGCCATGGCTAATAGTTCCAGTGATCTCTCTCGTTTTCCTTTCATCCATGCCAGCTCACTTTTCATCAGTGTAATCCTGGATGAAGAAGTCTCGGTTGCTTCGTAATTGGCAATCGCTTTTTCAGCCTGATCCAGCTTTCGGTTCTGAATCAGGAAATTGATCAACTCCGCTTTGTAGGAAGACTCATGAGGGTATGCATCGATGAGTTTTTCATATTCTTCAATCACCTCATCCACTTTTCCCTCTTTCATGTAGATGCGCTGCTTCTCACGAGTGATTTCCTCCTTCACTCCCAATTGCTTCTCAATCTGATCGAAGACCTTAAACATATCATCTCGACGGCCAGTTAATTGGTATAACTCTGCTAATTCATATAACGCATTTTCCTCTGACGGAAATCGCTCAACTAGCTCCTCATAGGTTTTTGCCGCATCGATGTAGAAACCAATTGACTGATAAATACGAGCAAGACCAAGACGGTAATATTTGTTTTCCGGAGCAAGCTCAATAGCCTTCAAGCCGAAAGGAAGTGCTTTTTGACCTTCATCGCTTTTTGCAAGGACCTCAGCAATTTTAAAGTGTATGGCGGCACTTTCGGTATTCATTTCCAGGGCAACATGGAAATTTTCCAATGCTTTGGCGTAATTCTCAAGGATCAACTGCTTTTCAGCTTCCACAATGACACCTTCCAGTTTCAATGAATCCTCCTGCGTCTGAGGAGTCACCACATCCTTCTTTCCTTTTTGAGAAAAGGAGGCAATAGATACCAATAAGGTTACTGAAAATAAGAGTATCCGCATCTGCTTTACCATTCGCTGTAATCACCCAAACTCACTGATTTTGGTTGACCTTTCAAGTTAACGAAGTTTCCAATCATTGAGTTGGTTAAATCAACGTCCACCAGGGTCGTGTTATTTTGAATGAGTGATTCACTCAACCTGGAGTTACTGATTTTGCAATTATTTCCAATAGAAACATTAGGCCCGATGGTGGAGTTCGAAATCTCTGTCCCATCTCCAACATAAACGGGTTCTATCACTTCACAATTCTGAAGAATAGCCTTTGAAGAGATGAGGTTTTCACCTTTTAAAAATCCAAGATATTCAGCGTTAGACTGCACCGTTATTTCTTTGTTTCCACAATCGAGCCAGTCATTTACTGTGCCAATTGTGAAGTTGGTTCCTTTATTCTTTAGGTTTTCTAGCGCCATAGTTAGCTGAAATTCTCCACCTCCACGGATATTGTTCGTGATCAGATAATCAATTTCATCCCTCAAATCTTCGCCTCGTTTGAAGTAGTAAATTCCAATGATCGCCTGATCTGAAACGAAATCCTTTGGTTTTTCAATGAAATCGGTGATGATTCCGTTTTCGTTTGTTTTTACAACACCAAAAGCGCTCGGATCCTCTATTTGTTTTGTCCATATAATACCATCATCCTCCGGATTCAGTTGAAAATCCGCCCTAAACAACGTATCAGAAAATGCTACAGTTACTTTTCCCTCGAGGATATCATTAGCGCAAGCAATCGCATGAGCCGTTCCTTCAGCCGTTTCCTGCACATAAAAAAAGGCCTCTGCTCCTACATTTTTAGTGATTTCTACCAGTTTATCCTTGATCTCCTCATCAAAATCTCCAATCACAAAACCTATCTTCTCGATCTTCTCAGGTGTCACCTTTGCAATATCCTCCACCAATCGCTGGACAATCGGCTTGCCCGCAATTGGAATTAAAGGTTTAGGTGTTGTTAACGTGTGAGGCCTCAGGCGCTTTCCCTTCCCGGCCATCGGGATAATTAAGTTCATAAAAGCGTATTGATATTTAGCTAGTTAGCTCTAAGTCGCTGAAATGCTTTTCGTTCTAAAATGATCGGCAAAGTTAGAAAGATTAATACGATCAGTACGGACTTTAAAAATGATTGTTCGGTTAACCCATCGACAGCAATTCCCACTCCCGCTAAAACAACATAACTGATGACCTTAATCACCTGATATGGCACAGGGTAATGCTTCATTCCCCACAAATAAGAAATCACAACCATTAAAAAATAGGAGCCAAAAGTAGCTACTGCACTCCCCATGTAACCAAACACCGGAATGAGCGACCAATTGAGTACGAACGTAGCAAATGCCCCAATTAAGCTGATGTAAGCTCCATAAAGGGTTTTATCCGTCAGCTTGTACCAAAGTGAAAGGTTGTAAAATACACCCAGAAACAGTCCTCCTCCCAACAGCCAGGGTACCGCATCAAGTGCCATCAGGTAGCTGTCTTGTCTTAGAAAAATTGTAGCATAATAGGGCATAAACACACAAAGTACGAGCCAGCTAAAAGAGGTGAATAACACGAACCAGGTCATAACTTGGCTAAATACCTGAGGAGAATTCTTCTCTTTAGCCTGAGCAAAAAAGAAAGGCTCAAAAGCATACCTGAAGGCCTGAACAGCCAGTGTCATAAATACTGCAAGCTTGTAGCAAGCTCCAAAAATCCCCAAGATTTCCAGATTAGTGTATCCTTCATAAAAACCTTCCGGCAGTCTGTATTTCAAGATCGCTCTACTCAGCATTTCATTCGTTACACCTGCAAACCCTATAATCAACACCGGCCAGGCATATTTCATCATCCGCTTCCATTCAACCGGATTGAATGTGATTTGTACCTTGAGCCAGTCTGGTATAAAGAACAGCAGGTAAAGCCCGTTGGCAATTAGGTTAGATAAAAACACATAACCCACACCCAAACCCGGATTGTAAACATTTCGGATGAAACTATTTGGATTGCTCTCCAAAATCATTGGGCATAGGAGAATGAAAAATAAATTAAGCAGGATGTTAACTCCAATATTTGAAAGCTTGAAAACCGCAAACCTTGTTGCTTTTCCATTTTGTCTCAGCCGAGCAAAAGGAATTGCCACCATAGCATCTATCGCTAAAATAGCTGCCAGCCATTGAATGAAATGGGCTTTATCAGGATATTGTAGTGTCTGAGCAATCGCGTCTGAAAAGATCCAGATCAACCCTGAAAACAATAATGATGAAATCAGGATGCTGGTAAATGCCAGGTTGAAATAGTTGTAGCCTTTTTCTTGAGAAGAGAAGCGAAAATAGGCCGTTTCAAGTCCATAAATGAAAAGAATATTGAGGAACGCCACATAAGCATAAAGCTCGGTAACTATACCGTATTCTGCCGGTATGAATACTGAAGTGTAAAGCGGAACCAGCAAATAGTTCAGCATCCTGCCGAGCACACTGCTCAGCCCATAAATAGCTGTCTGACTGGCTAGCTTCCTAAGTATTGACAAGGATTATTCGCCTTTAAAGTCGGCTTTTCGTTTTTCAAGGAATGCAGCAACCCCTTCTTTAAAATCCTCGGTACCAAAGCAACCTGCAAAGGCATTGGCCTCTGTCTGATATCCTTCCACTCCCGTTTCAAAATATGCATTCACCGAGTCAATCACCAATCCAATAGCAAGTGGTGCCTTTAAGGCAATTTTGGACAGAATGTCAACTGCTTTTGCATGGGCGGCATCTTTATCGATCTCCACATAATTGGCCAGCCCCATTTGCTCAGCTCTCTCTGCCGAGATCATATCTGCGCTCATCAAAAATTCAAACGCTCTTCCTTTTCCAATCAGTTGAGTCAATCGCTGGGTACCTCCATATCCCGGAATCAGGCCTAAATTCACTTCAGGCTGACCAAACTTAGCAGATGAAGTAGCTACACGCATATGGGCGGCCATTGCCAATTCACAACCTCCTCCGAGTGCAAAACCATTCACGACAGCTACAACTGGCGTATGACAGTTTTCGATTTCCTGGAAAATCTCCTGACCCTCTTCAGCAAACTTGCGGGCATGCATCTCGCTTAGCCCTGTAAACTCACTGATATCAGCTCCAGCTACAAAGGCCTTTTCTCCAGCACCAGTGAGAATGACCCCTCTAATCTCTTTTGGATTGTCCTGCACATATTGAAATACATCTTTCAATTCGAGCATCGTGGCTCGATTGAGTGCATTCATTTTACTCTCTCTATTGATGGTAATGGTGAGAATACCATCAACTAAGTCTAATGCTAGATTTTCGTATGATTCCATTTGGTTGATCGGTTTTTCGAGACGGAAAGAAAAAGGAAAAATGCCTTAATCAAAAACAATTGTGTCTTTCAAATTAGTAATCATGGTATCCACTAATTCCTTCAATCCAAAGTTATGTTGCCACCCCCAGTTGTTTCTTGCTACACTATCATCAATGCTCCCCGGCCAGCTATCAGCTATTTTTTGCCGGAAATCCGGTTTATATGAAATATCAAAATTCGGGTAATGTTGCTTAATTGCATTCGCTATCTCTTGGGGGGTAAAGCTCATTGCAGCCACATTATACGAACTTCTTATTTTCACATCTTTTGCGTCTGCTTCCATCAGGTCAATAGTGGCTTTTACTGCATCATCCATATACATCATAGGCAGCATGGTGTTTTCAGATAAAAAGCACTCATATTCTTCCCCAGCTATCGCCTTATGAAAAATATCAACAGCATAATCCGTAGTGCCTCCACCTGGCATAGCCTTATATCCTATTAGCCCTGGATATCTGAGACTCCTCACATCTACGTCATACTTTTCAAAATAATACTCACACCATCTCTCCCCGGCCAATTTTGAAATACCATAAACGGTATTTGGGTTCATCACGGTATTCTGAGGAGTGTTTTCCTTTGGCGTATCAGGACCAAAGACCGCAATTGAACTTGGCCAATAAATTTTGTTTAGACGATCACGGCCTGCCTCGAGTACCAGCAAAAGACTCTCCATATTTAGCTTCCATGCAAAATGCGGATTTTGCTCTCCCTTTGCTGAAAGAACGGCTGCCAAATGATACGCCTCTTTAATGTTGTATCTTCCAAGAATGGCGTGAAAAGCATCCTTATCCATGATATCGAGCTTTTCATAGGGGCCATCAGCGATCAAATCAACAGGCTCATCTCTTATATCAGAGGCTATTACATTTTCCGTTCCTTTTAACTCTCTCAGTCTTTGCGTGAGCTCTGTTCCAAGTTGTCCACACGCACCAATAATTAGGATCTTGTCCATTAGGCAAATAGTTGTTTACATTTTCAGGGAATGCAAATTTACACGCCATCAGAAAACTGGCTTCCATTAAATTTGCCACAATGAAGTTTGAGGAATACCTGAGGGGAAAAAAAATTGATCCGGACAAGTTCAAAGCCGGTGAGCAGGAGCAATATGTTAAGTTAAAACGAATTTTTGATCAGGTACATCCAAACAGCTTCACGCAACAAAAACTTTTTTTAATAAATAAAATTCGCAGAACCTATCAACTGAAAGAAAAGCTGGAAGTGAAAAAGCCAGATGCTGCTAAGGTGATGCGACCGAAAATAAAACCATTAAAACCCAAAACAAGCTGACATGTACAAATCACTGAAGCCGCGACTAGAGAAAGAAATCGAAGAGATCAAAGATGCCGGACTATATAAAAGAGAGCGAATCATTGCTTCTCCTCAAGCAGCAGATATCGTGTTGGAGGATGGATCGAAAGTAATCAACTTTTGTGCAAATAATTACCTCGGACTCTCCTCTCACCCAAAGGTTGTTGAGGCAGCAAAAGCCACCATCGATACACATGGTTTTGGCATGTCCTCAGTTCGATTTATCTGCGGAACACAAGACATTCACAAGGAACTTGAGCGAAAAATCTCCGAGTTTTTGGGTATGGAAGACACCATCCTTTATGCAGCTGCATTTGATGCGAATGGCGGTGTGTTCGAACCTCTATTGGGACCAGAAGATGCGATCATCTCAGATTCCCTTAATCATGCATCGATCATTGATGGAGTCAGGCTATGTAAAGCTCAGCGTTACCGATACAAAAACAACGACATGGCTGATCTGGAAGAGCAGCTGAAAGCGGCCTCCGGTGCTAAAGTGAAAATCATTGTCACTGATGGAGTCTTCTCTATGGACGGTACCATAGCGCAGCTTGATAAAATCTGTGACCTGGCCGATAAATATGACGCGCTTGTAATGACTGACGAGTGCCACTCGACCGGATTTATTGGTAAAACCGGACGAGGTGTACACGAATACAGAAATTGCATGGACCGAGTAGATATTATCACAGGAACACTGGGTAAAGCACTCGGAGGTGCGTCCGGCGGATTTACTGCAGCCAAAAAAGAGATTGTAGACATTTTACGTCAGCGATCACGGCCCTATTTATTTTCAAACACCTTGGCACCATCGATTGTGGGTGCATCGATCGCAGTAATCGATATGCTGAGCGAGACAACAGAGCTTCGAGATAAACTGGAGGACAATACCAAATATTTTAGAGAGCAGATGACACAGGCAGGTTTTGACATTAAGCCGGGTGAACATCCAATTGTACCTGTCATGCTTTACGATGCGAAGCTTTCACAACAAATGGCAGATAAGCTGTTGGAAAGAGGGATTTATGTGATTGGATTCTACTATCCGGTGGTACCAAAGGAGCAAGCACGAATCCGGGTACAAGTTTCAGCTGTACATGATCGTGAACACCTGGATAAGGCGATACAAGCATTTACTGAGGTAGGTAAGGAATTGGGGGTCATATGAGAAAACTATTCTTCCTAGCTGGCCTTTTGTTTTTATGTGTCCAGTTAAATGGACAAACATTTGATTATGGTGTTAAAGCCGGAATCAATTATTCAAAACATCTATCAGAAGAGAAAATTGAAATTTCAACAAGTAGGCGACCATTATTCACTTTTGGATTCCAATCGAGATTGAATTTCAACTCGAACATCGGATCAAAACTGGAGTTTGTTTTTTCGCAAGCAGGGACAAACTATAAAGGAATTGGAGGGTATGTAACCTTAAATAGGGTTGCAGTTCCTCTCCTTGTTCAGCTAAAAATTCACGAAAAACTATTTATTGGAGTAGGTGGTGAGTTTAGTGAAATTCATTGGGTTAACTCAAACCTAGGGTTTGATAAAAGTCTTTATGAGAAAAACGACTATGGATTGCTATTTGGTTTGGAATATGAATTAGAAAACAATCTCAGCATTGATTTGCGATACTACCACGGATTACTATATCACAATGAAATTGTGCTTTATGATGAAAATGCCAACGAAATTGGAAGCGTCAATAATGACAAAGTGAGTTTGTTTTCTCTTACAATCAATTATTACTTAAAAAGAAATTAAGCCACCTCTTCTTTTACCTCCACACGAGGCTCTTCTTTCTTCACTTTTTCTTTCTCCTTCTCTTTCTTCAGCTCTTTCGGTTCGTTGAGGTATTTATTGATTTGTCTTCTAAGTTCCTGGGCAGAGATATTATGGAAGACTTCACCGTTTTGCATGGCTGAAATTTGCCCTGTTTCCTCAGAAACTACGATGATAAAGGTTTCAGTATTTTCTGACATCCCAAGTCCTGCTCTGTGTCTAAGTCCATACTGTGCAGGCACATCACGTTCAGTGACAGGCAAAATACAACGAGCTGCTACAATCCGATCTTTGTGGATTATCACCGCACCATCATGCAATGGGCTGTATTTATTAAAAATGGCTAGTAAGAGTCTTTTGGAAAGCAGGCTATCCATTTCATCACCTGATTCGGCGTAGAATTTGAGCGGAGAGTCCTCGGAAAGCACAATAAGCGCTCCAGTATTGGATCCGGCAAGAGATTTTACTGCTTCAACGATTGGTGTAATATTAGCTCTCCGGGCCTTTCCATTTTGGGTCCAGAAGCGAAGGGTTTTTAGCAAATTTCGCTCTTCGAAAATATTTGTACGCCCAACAAGCAATAGAAATTTTCTTATTTCCTGCTGAAAGAGAATGATTACTGCCAACACTCCAACGCCCATAAACTGCCCGAGAATGGTACTCAACAATTCCATCTGAAGGGCATTGACCACCAGGTAAATCAGATAGATGGAGAGGAAGCCAACGAACACTTTAATCGCTACACTGCCCTTCATCAACTTGTACACCTGAGCCAATAGAAATGTAACCAGAAGTATATCCAGGATATCTTTCCAGCCTATATCTAAAAACCCTATTTGAAATGCTAAAATCAACTCAGTTCATTTACAAGTTTTATCGCCTCTACAGCTTCTTTTACATCATGTACGCGCAAAATTTGTGCGCCTTTTAACAAAGCTACGGTATTTAACACCGTTGTGCCATTCAAAGCTTCCTCAGCGGTCGAATTAAGTGTTCGGTAGATCATGGACTTGCGTGAAATGCCAACCAGCACTGGCCGATCAAGGTGGTGAAAATGATCCAGTTTGTTTAACAGATCAAAACTTTGTTCGGCGGTTTTTGCAAATCCAAACCCCGGGTCTATTATGACATCCCTTATGCCTAACCGGTTGCAATCATGAAGCACCGATGAAAAATATTTCACCACCTCATGAAGCAGGTCGTCATACTTAGTCAACTCCTTCATGTTCTGTGGAGTTCCACGCATGTGCATCGCAATGTATGGAACACCCATATCAGCCACTGTAGAAAGCATAGATTCATCAAGGTGACCGGCTGAAATATCATTGACCATTGATGCTCCGGTCTCCACCGCTTTCCTTGCTACCTCTGATCGAAACGTATCGATGGAGATATTGGCTTCAGGAAATCGATCGATGATGGTTTTGATCGGATCAATGACTCTGCTTATCTCTTCCTCTACTGAAATATCAGTAGCTCCCGGTCTTGAAGAATACCCACCAATATCCAAAAAAGTAGCTCCTTCTTCCAGCATTTTTTCGGTAGTCTGAAGGATTGCATCCATGTCAATTTTTCTACTTCCACTAAAAAATGAATCAGGGGTGACATTGATAATTCCCATCACTTTGGGTGATGAAAGATCAATCATTTCTCCTCGAATATTGATGCTATGTTTGGGGCTCAATGGATTAGTTTTGTTGTTTTAAGTCTACAGACGACAGTCGATAGCCGACAGTCACTACAAATCTAATCTGTGGACTAAGTACTGACGACTGTTGACTATGAAAATTGAAACTGAACAGCAATACAAGGAAATCATTTCGGCGTGCAAGGAGATTTTTGAAAAGAAAACCAAGGATTACGGTACAGCATGGCGAATACTAAGACTTCCATCCATTACGGATCAAATTTTTATTAAAGCACAACGCATCCGTTCTATCCAGGAAAAGGGAGAGAACAAAGTAGGTGAGGATATTAGCAATGAGTTTATTGGGATCATCAACTATTGTATTATTGCTATCATCCAAATGAAACTGAATGGAACCGAAGGCATGGAAATCCCATTCGAAAAGCTGGAGCCTATGTATGATAAGGTTGCTGACGACACGAGAAATTTACTTTCAGCTAAAAATCACGACTATGGGGAGGCCTGGCGTGACATGCGGGTGAGCTCCATGACAGATATTATCCTGATGAAACTGATGCGTGTGAAACAAATCGAAGATAATGCAGGTAAAACATTGATCTCAGAAGGCATTGATGCCAATTATCAGGACATGATCAATTATTCGGTTTTTTGTTTGATCAAATTGAAAGAAGAGCAATCATGAAAATCATCAAAGAATTTGCACGATATGCCGTTGGGGCATTGTTCATTTTTTCCGGAATCATCAAAGTAAATGACCCTGTAGGAACGGCTATCAAGCTGGAAGAATATTTTCAGGTCTTTGCAGCTGATATCGCACCGTTCTTTGAGTGGTTTGTTCCGGCAGCCTTATTTCTAAGTGTGGTTCTGAGTGTACTTGAGGTAGTTCTAGGTGTGGCGCTGATCATTGGCTACCGCATACGAATCACCGCATGGGTTCTACTGGCCATGATTGTATTTTTTACATTCCTCACATTCTATTCCGCCTATTTCAACAAAGTGACTGATTGTGGATGCTTTGGGGATGCAATAAAGTTGACACCATGGCAATCGTTCTATAAAGACATCATTCTTTTAGTCTTAATCGGAGTGATCTTCTGGAAGAGGGATGATTACCAACCATGGCTTAGCCCTCAATTCGGAGCGATAAAGGTTATAGGTGTTACTGTCTTCATGACCATCATTGCCATTTATGCAATTCAGCATTTGCCATTCATTGATTTCAGAGCCTATAAAGTAGGCAATCACCTCCCATCGCTAATGAAAAACTCTGAGCCATTGAAATACCTATACATCATGGAAAAAGATGGTGAAACGTATGAATTTGAAACGTATCCTTCTGAGGGAGGCTATGAATATATTGATGCTAAACTGATGAATCCAGAAGCTGCCGCCAAAATCACTGACCTGAATGTGTGGCAGGGGGACGATGACTATACCAGTGAATTGATGAATGGAACCAAACTCGTGATCATCATTCATCAGGTTGAAAAAACTTCGCTAGATGAGATTGATCGGTTAAGGAATCTCACCATTCAAAATCCACGTTTTCAAACATGGGTACTGACTTCTTCAGGTTACGAGAAGTTTGAAGCTTTCCGACATCAGCATCAACTGGCAGCACCCTATTTCTTTGCTGATGCAACCGTACTTAAAACGATGGTTCGTTCTAATCCCGGTGTATTGCTTTTGAAAGAAGGAACGGTGCTCGCCAAGTGGCATTACAATGACACGCCACTTGCTGATGATGTTATTGAAGTATTGAATCATTAGATCAAACTTTTGAGGTCTGATCATCAAATCCGTCCAATGAAAAACCTCAAAGGCCTAAATAAGATTTTTCTGATTGGCTTACCGGGTGCCGGCAAAACCACGATGGGATTGGATCTGGCTGTTGATTTGGGGTTACAGTTCGTTGACTTGGATCAGGATATTGAGAAAGCCAATAAACAATCAGTGAGAGAAATTTTTGAAGAAAAAGGAGAAGCCCATTTTCGTCAATTGGAAAAACTTCATCTGGACAAAGTTTTGGATGAATTAGATGAATTTGTGATGGCGACCGGAGGAGGAACGCCTTGCTTTTTCAACAACCTGGAAACGATGAAAAGGGCTGGAGTTACCATATTCATCAATACTCCGATACAGCAAATCAACGAGCGATTAGAAAAAGACACCTCTCGTCCGTTGATGAAAACAGCTACACTCGAGGAGCTATTGGCCAAAAGAAAAGAATGGTACAGTCAAGCCGACCATACCATTCAGGAATACAAAGAACTGATTAAGCTTTTCTAGAAGTTCAGTCCGAATGTGACTGAAACAGTAGTATTTTGAACATCAGATGTCGCAACCGGCTGATCACTCGCAATGAAATACGGAACTGCCTGCTTTTGGTACATGCTGGAAACCACAGCAAAATCCACGAAGTAATCGACGGTGCGATAACCAAAACCAAAGGTCACGTTAGTTCGATCCTGCAGGGAAGAATCCTGAACCGGGTCGGGGAAGAATGCATATCCGGCACGTAATCGGAAACTATCAAAGCGATATTCACCACCAACACGTACATTCATCACTGGTTCATAAATGTTTTCAATATCATCATTATCCTGAGCCGTAGAAAAATCATTGGAATTGAGGCTTGCTCTGCTATAATCAATGAACTCGAGATCGCCGGATAAAAAGCCGTTTTTACCGACAAATAGAGCGGCCCCTACACCAACTTTTGAAGGTGTTCTTAATCGGTATTTGTTTACAAAAAGTGCACTTTGGTAGGGATCGATTGTGCCCAAATCATAGGTAGTTGTCTCCCCATCGACAGTTTCTGTATAAGAAGTTCCTGCCTCCCACTCCGCATCCAAATCCAGGTAGCTTTCTTCATCAATAGTCATGAAAGATGGCGAAGTGTAGCTCGCTCCCACAGTCAAGAAAGGCACAGGTCTGAAAATAGCGCCAACATTGAAGTTTATTCCTCTACCTCGTGCAGTAAGTTCATCATCTATAAAAATGGCATTTAATGAGTCCATTCCATCAATGAAATCAAACTCCTCATACGCCCGTTCACGCTTATAATTCAGAAGCTGCACACCCATGCCTCCTCCGAAATAGAAAATATCATCATAGTTTCCACCCCACGCAATATTCATCTGATAATGAGAGCCACGTTCAGCAATATTTTCCCGCTGTATTGGATATCCACCCACGAAAGAACCATAACCGTCGGTAATTGGCGTAATCAAAAACTGATCATAGGCGGCATATCCGAGTTCACTCAGCTCGTCAAGACTTGAGTTTCCAGCCTCTTGAAGAATATTGTCAATAATCGAATTGTAATCATTCGCTCCTTCATATGTCCGATTCAAGTGATAAGAGTTATTTCGACTCAAAGAGATCGCAAGAGATCCTCCTTTGAACTTATCATCAGTAAACCGACCTTTTCCAAAATTGATCACTGTCCCGATATTGGCAAAGTTGAAATTATTCCTAAATGTCTCCTCAGATCCTTGAGATTCAAAACCACTCCCTCTTACAATCCCAAACTCAGTGTCTGCATTGATGAAATCCAGAGAAGGAGTCACCACAAAAACACTTTTGTTAAAGAAGCCCAACCCTGCAGGGTTAGAAACCGCAGAGCTGATGTCTCCTCCCAGCGCAATCTGTGCTCCTGCAATCGACTGCATTCTGGCCGTACTTCCCAGGCTATAGTTTGTATTGCTAAAGCGATAGGCATCCTCGAAATACTGCGCATTGGATATAACTGAATATCCCAAAAAAGAAAATACGAGTAAGATTAAATGCTTTTTCATTTACGTCAATCCATTAATTAATTTCCGCCTCTTCTACCAGAGCTAGATCTTCCGGAAGAAGATCTTGACCCGGAGGATCTACTGGAAGAAGACCCTCTTGATCTACTTACTGAACCAGAGCTTCTGGAGGGACTGGAAGACCTGACAGAAGAACTTCTACTCCTACTTGATGCCGGTGGAGAATACGAACGGGTATTCGTTCTGCCACTAGGTCGCGCATAATTTGAATTCGTATTTGAACGACCAGAGTTATCAAACACGCTAGAACGTGAATTCGTTGTTCTGGAATTTACTGAACTGGATCCACGAGAAACTCCGGGATTGTATCGGCTGCTTCTAGATCTATTTAAATAATCAGCTTGCTGTCTGCTATAGCTTCTACTGTCATCCGATGCAATGGCTGATCCACGTCCTGAAGAAGATCGACTTTCTCGTGAGGATACAGACCCTCTGGATGGACGAGCGCCTCTTACCACATCTCTTCCTCTGCGACTGCCATTATCCACTATGTAAACAGGCCTTCTGTAATATGGAGGACACCATGCAGAACCATAGAATCCACCTCCCCAGCCCCAGCCATTCCAGGCCCAACTGTTCCAGCCCCAGCCGGCGTTCCAACCCCAGGCCGGTCCCCACATGTTGTAGTACCATGGATCCCAGAATGGATCATACCACGGATTTCCCCAGGCATTGCCATATGAAACAGACCAAAAACTTCCTCCCCAGCTATTTAAACCAAAACCAAATCTCCACCCGGGATTATTCCATCTGTTCCAGTTATTCCAATTGTCATTATAGTAGTTATTAATAATAACAGGCTGATTGTTAGGATTGTCATAATCCTCATAACTAGTCACTTGAGGATCACTATAATTAGGGTTTCGGTCAGTCCCATGTACATAGGCACTTTGTGAATTCTGAGATATGTAGTC
Source organism: Ekhidna sp. (assembly GCF_965221965.1). Classification (GTDB taxonomy): domain Bacteria; phylum Bacteroidota; class Bacteroidia; order Cytophagales; family Cyclobacteriaceae; genus Ekhidna. The sequence continues at coordinate 209,206 of NZ_OZ244926.1, read as the reverse complement.
TTCCTGCTTTTTCTCTGGCTCATAGTAATCAAGTGATTCCTGACTCACATCCATAGTAGGATTGGCTTCCTGGAATTGACGACCTAAAAAGCTGCTCGCCTCCACTTCTTCAGCAGGTGGCTCATAAAACAGCGACTCGTCAGACTCAGTTTGAGTTTCATAAGAAGGATAAGACATATCCACCTTCTTTTTCTTCTGCTTCTTGCGATCTTCTTTGGTATAGTATAGATCGTCGTATTCCTGACCGAAAGCCCCGATCAATAAAATACTGAAGATGGTGGCTAAAAAGATTTTTACATACTGTCTCATAACTCCTCCTTTTTTTATTTAACGATCTCCAGGGCTTCTCTGTTCTACTCCTCCGCTATATTTGCGTCCCCTAGAAAATCTTGTTTACTAAAGGAGCAAACTCCATACCAAAAGAAATAAAAGTACATGGCAAAAGCGATCCCTTCACGTTCTGAAGACTACTCACTCTGGTATAATGAATTGGTAAAAAAGGCCGGATTAGCAGAAAATTCTCCGGTTAGAGGCTGTATGGTCATCAAACCTTATGGTTTTGCCATCTGGGAAAAAATGCAGCAAACGCTGGATCGGATGTTTAAGGATACCGGACACGAAAATGCTTATTTCCCGCTTTTGATCCCCAAATCATTTTTAAGCAAAGAGGCTGACCATGTGGAAGGTTTTGCTAAGGAGTGTGCTGTCGTAACTCATTATCGACTTAAAAATGACGAGGATGGCAGAGGAGTCGTGGTGGATCCTGAAGCACGGCTGGAAGAAGAGCTTATCATCCGTCCTACTTCCGAAACAGTGATTTGGGACTCGTACAAAAACTGGATCCAATCTTACAGAGACCTTCCAATTCTTGTAAATCAATGGGCCAATGTGATGCGCTGGGAAATGCGTACTCGTTTATTCCTGAGAACTGCAGAATTCCTTTGGCAGGAAGGACATACTGCTCACGCAACTAAACAGGAGGCCATTGACGAAACCCACCAGATGCTGAATGTATATGCCACATTTGCCGAGGAATTTATGGCCATGCCGGTAATCAAAGGCGTGAAAACAGAAAGCGAGCGATTCGCCGGAGCAGTGGATACCTATTGTATCGAAGCAATGATGCAGGACGGTAAAGCACTACAGGCCGGAACTTCACACTTCCTGGGTCAAAATTTCGCTAAGGCCTTTGACGTGAAGTTTGCTACGAAGGAAGGGAAAGAAGAATTGGTTTGGGGAACTTCATGGGGAGTAAGTACTCGATTGATGGGCGCCTTGATCATGGCACACTCAGATGATGACGGCTTAGTCCTTCCACCAAAGCTTGCTCCAATTCAGGTGGTCATTGTTCCCATTTATTTCAAGGATGAAGATCTAGAAAAAATCAAGGAAGTTGTAGAGCCAATCCTTGCTGACCTGAAAGCAAAAGGCATTTCTGTCAAATTTGATACAAGAGATACGCACAAGCCGGGATGGAAATTCGCTGAATATGAATTGAAAGGGGTGCCAGTCCGAATGGCCATAGGACCGAAAGATCTGGAAAAAGGAACAGTGGAGATTGCCCGGAGGGACACCAAAGAAAAATCTTTCCATCCGATTGATGGAGCTGTGGACCATGTGGCTCAGCTACTTGAGGATATCCAGGAAAATATTTACACCAAAGCAAAGAATTTCCGTGAGGAAAATACCAGAGAAGCAGATACTTACGATGAATTTAAGAAGTTAGTAGAGGAAGGATTTGTCTACGCCCATTGGGATGGCACTGCTGAAACGGAGGAGAAGATTAAAGAGGAGACCAAAGCAACGATTCGCTGTATTCCCCTGGATCAGAAAAAGGAAGATGGAAAGTGTATCTTTACCGGAAAGCCTTCAAAGGGCAAGGTGTTATTTGCTAAAGCATATTGATGGAGTGGTTGATCATTATCGGATTAATGTTATTAGGCACGTTTTTAATCGTTGCTGAAATCATTTTTGTTCCAGGCACCACCGTGGTGGGAATTCTAGGTTTCATATTTTCAGCCTATTGTATCTATCTGGGGTATGATTACTTCGGTCCTACAACCGGAACATTGATATTGATAGGAGGTTTAATCCTAAATGTCGTTGCATTGGTTATCGCTTTTAAGGGTCGCTCATGGGAGCGATTCTCACTGAAAGGCACGATGACCGGAAAATATAATGACGACTATAAATTTGATATTAAAGTAGGTGATAAAGGAACCACGATCTCATCACTAAAGCCCATCGGAAAAGCCATCTTCAAGGATCACGAAATAGAAGTGAGATCCAATGGTGGTTATGTCGATGAAAATATAGAAATTGAGGTCTTGAGAATTGAGTCATCAAGAATTTTTGTACAACCTGTAAAAAACTAAAATCATGGGTAGCAGTGTAATGCTCATTTTACTTGTAGTAGGTGGGATTATTCTCTTTTTTATATTCCTCTACTTTGTTCCGGTCAACCTCTGGATCACAGCTATTTTCTCCGGGGTTCGCGTAGGTCTTTTGGAGTTGGTATTTATGCGAATCAGAAAGGTGCCACCGTCGATTGTGGTAAATTCTCTGATCACCGCAACAAAGGCGGGACTTACTATTCAGGAAACTGCCGATAGCCCTCCAAGACCGCTGAAAACACAAGAACTGGAAACACACTACCTGGCAGGTGGTAACGTACCGCAAGTAATCAAAGCATTGATCTCTGCTGACAAAGCAAACATTAGCCTGACATTTAAACAGGCTACTGCCATTGACCTGGCAGGACGAGATGTATTTGAAGCGGTTCAAATATCAGTAAATCCCAAAGTAATCAATACTCCTTCGGTTGCGGCGGTTGCAGCTGATGGTATTCAGCTTGTGGCAAAAGCACGAGTGACCGTTCGGGCCAACATCCAGCAGCTTGTTGGAGGTGCCGGAGAGGACACCATCCTTGCACGTGTAGGGGAAGGTATCGTTACTTCCATTGGTTCTGCTGCCACTCACAAAGAAGTGTTGGAGAATCCTGACAAGATATCGAAGCTCGTTCTCCAGAGAGGTTTGGATGCAGGTACTGCATTTGAAATCCTTTCCATTGATATAGCAGACGTGGATGTAGGAGCAAACATTGGTGCGAAACTACAAACAGATCAGGCATCTGCAGACCTGAAAGTGGCAGAGGCTAAGGCAGAGGAAAGAAGAGCTATGGCAGTTGCCGAAGAGCAGGAGATGGTAGCTAAAGCACAAGAGGCAAGAGCGAAAGTGATCCTTGCTGAAGCTGAGGTTCCTAAAGCATTGGCTGAAGCTTTCAGAAGCGGAAATCTTGGTGTGATGGACTATTACAAGTTCCAGAATATTGAAGCCGATACTGATATGAGAAGTTCGATCGCAGGCTCAGGAAAGAAAAAAGGAGGGGGTTCCAAAGGATCTTCCAGCAAGAAAGATTAAATCATAACTAACCTAAAAAGAGAGCCCTTCGGAGAAATCTGAGGGGCTTTTTTATTTCCTTATTGTTGAAAATCCTCCGCTAGTAGTGGTCGGAGAACCTTTTACTCGCTCACCTTTTCAGGTGTGAACTCCCCTTCAAGTTCGATGGCTTGCCTGATATGAGCTAAGTGATGCTTGCAGTGCCAATCGTATAGGCCAAGCATCCATTCCAGCGTGAATTGTTTGTCATGTTCCGGATGGAAATACGTCCGCTTTTTATGCTCATCTTTCAGCGACTTTAGTAAAATCACCCAACGCTTATGAAGACCTTCCAGAATCTCAATCGAATCCATAATCTCCTCATTATCCGCATCAGCAGTTTTAGCCCAGGCTGCTTCATCGTAAGGTTTAATCGTTGGATTGTCCTCTGTGAGTACCAGTTTAAAGCGAATTAAACTGTTCATGTGGCTATCAGCTAGATGATGTACCACTTGTTTGATGTTCCAGCTTCCGGGGCGATATTGAAGCTCAAGCTCATCGTATGAGAGATTCCCTACAAGCTTTTTCAACTTCTCCGGCATTGCTTCAATGGTAGCAATCCACTGATTGAATATATCTTCGGTGATTTCCGCTGGCGATTCATACTTACCAACAGGATATTTTAATACATCTAAATCCACAGTCAGGTTATTTTTTGCGTTTAAAGATAGGCACTGTGCTGCAAGGTTCACCATACATGAGGCTAGTAACCACAGGAAACAGCTTTTCGGTGATTTTGGTGTAAGCGTATTCAATATTCCTTACATCTCCACAGCCCTTTACTACCACCTTTTTTTCTTTTAGATCGAGATGAGCCATGCACTTTTCAATGGCCTGATCTATTAAAGCTTTTTCGATGGCCTCTTCATTTCCAAATGTCACCACATTAGCAAATTCTTTCACCTTGGTAACCAAAAGCATGTACGCCCAGGTAGGAACAATAGCATCGGCGGTGCAAATCAGTCCTACATTCTTATCTTGATAGACAGACCAGTCGTTTTCTTTGATGAAATCTCTAAAATCCTTTTCTCGTAAAATCAATCCTTCAAAAAGGGTATCCTTCACATCAAAAATGGCATACTCACCTTTATGAAGGTACTCTTCAAGATCGACTGAAACGAGTGGACTTTTAGCGACTCTGTTTACAATTTCTTCCATCGGTTACAACAACTGTTTTTTAGGCTTAGTAGTTCGCCATTCCTTTAGGTAATTGGGTTCAAAGTATGCGACATCCTCAAAATCCTGGGCATCAAACCTCTCCCGCGCTAACCTTCCCATATTTTTAGCTTCCGGGAAAATATCATCGATGAAAATCAAATTATCCTGATTGGATATCTCCCGAAATTTGGGCATTCCATCACCAAATAAGTAAAGCGGTTTGTCAAACTCTCCAAACGTGTTTTCATCCAAAATTTTTGGTTGAAGCTCCCAAATTATTTTCCCAGTCTGATCCTCTATCTGCGTATAAACTTCCATTCGTCTTGCATCCATCATGGGGCAAAGCAAATGATCGCCTAAAAATTTGCCGCGAACAGCTTCCGCTATTACATCTAATGAGGGAATGGCAATGAGGGGTTTATTTAATGTGTAGCAAATTCCTTTTGCATTGGTAACGCCAATTCTCAGACCTGTGTAAGAACCCGGACCAGAGGAAACCGCCACCGCATCCAAATCACTAAAAGTCATGTTTGCTTCCTTACATACCTCAAGACCAATCTCCGGCAAGAGGGAGGAGTGTGATTTTTCAACCTGATGATTTTGACTAGCCAGCAGCTCTCCATTCTTGTGGAGTGCTACTGAGCAAACCATTGTGGAGGTTTCTATGCTGAGAATTAATGCCAACTAGTTTGGGTTTAAAATAGACTTGTATTTCGCAGGATCATTTAAAACGGCAATGGCTGCCTGAACATCAGGGTCCTTTCCAAAGGTTGATTCTATTATGCCTCGTTCATAAAAATACCGCCCGGCAATTTCTTGTTCCAAAAGCATGACGATCTCCTCTTTGAACGTTTCAAGATCTCTTTCCTTGTTATGCTTAGTGGCTTGCTCCAGATTATCAAAATAGCTTTTTAGCTGTTTGTATTTCTTTTCTTCTTTCGCAATGTTTATGAGATTTTTAGTCTCCTTTTCAACCCGTGTGACATAGTCAAAATCGCGCCCTGAAAGCCACTTTTTGAAGTCCTCATATTCAGCATCTGTCAATCGGATTTCATCAGGTGAAGAAGGATTCATGCCTTCATTTTTATAAAAATATTCTGTCGCATAATAGAAGATGTGATCATCATTCATTAGGCGCTTCGTGATTGGAGCAAACTCTAACTTCTCAACTTCTACATCCGGATCAATACCACCACCATCGAATACTTTTCTTCCATTCAATGTGTAAAACTCATTTTTTAAGGAATCTGGGATTTTACCCACACTTCCATCCTCATTTCGATTGCTGTAATCAATAGCTTGAATGCATCGACCTGTTGGTGTGTAATACTTTGCTGTGGTTATTTTCACCACCGCATCATAGGATAATGGGCGTTCAATCTGAACAAGACCCTTGCCAAAAGTCTTCCGCCCGATTAAAACACCTCGATCGTAATCCTGCATCACACCGGAAACAATCTCAGATGCTGAAGCACTGCCATTATCTGTTAGCACCACTACAGGTATCTCTGGATCAACAGGATCATTTAGTGTTTTATACGTCCAGTCATTGGCTCTAACTTTCCCTTTTTGTGTTACAATTTTTTTTCCTTTTTCAACAAACACATTCGAGACATTCACCGCTTCATGTAGCAATCCGCCCGGGTTTCCACGAAGGTCAAGAATGATTTTTTCAGCTCCCTGCTCCATCAAATCCAGCAATTTAATTCCCACTGACCTTCCTACATTTTGTGTGAAACTCGTAAGCCTCACATATCCAATATCATCGCTAACCATGCCTGCATACGGCACACTATCAACAGCAATTTTCTCACGCTTCACATCCACATCAAACATCTCTTTTTGTCCAAATCGCTTAACCGTTAAAGTGATAGCTGAATTTGATTGTCCTTTCATCAGATATCTAACCTCTTCCTGCGTTTTACCTTCAAGTGGAATTCCATTAATCGCATGAATTTCATCACCGGCACGAAGACCTGCTTCGTGAGCAGCAAATCCTTCGTATGGCATCACGATGGTGCTAATTCCATCCTTTCGCTCGACAACAGCTCCAATGCCGGAATACTCACCTGTTGTCATCATACGATAGCTTTCGATATCATCAGCAGCTATGTAATTGGTGTATGGGTCCAGAGTCTCCAACATCTCATCAATTCCAGACTGCATGAGAGTTGTTGGGTTGACTTCATCCACGTAGTGCGTATTCACCTCTTTAAAAAGAGTTGCGAAAATATCAAGGTTCTTGAGTATTTCGAAGTACCGATCGGTCGGTGGCTTTACTGCGGCCACCAATAAAATCATGGCCAGAATCGAAGGCAGGATAATCTTAACTTTTCTACTCATGTGATTTATTCGTATTGCTAGTACCCAAACGTTCCAAACCCTTAATTAGTTGAGACTGGATGTTATCAAAGGTTAAAATCTCTTTTGAAAGATAAATGAAAGCAATGTAAAGAGCGGACTCGTTCTCTCCTTTATGGAGCAAATGCTTATTCAAGCGGTAAGCTTCCCGTATCCTTCGTTTAAGAAGATTTCGATCAACCGCTCTCTTGAAGTTCCGCTTAGGGACGGAAATGAGAATTTCATTGGGGCCGACAAGTTCAGATTGCAAGTGCCTGATTTGGAAACTGTCCAAATAAAAAGAGGAACCCTTTTTGAACAGTCCCTCAATTTTTTTCTTACCGGTAAGTCTTTCCTTTTTGGAAAAACTGTATTTAGAAAGGCCCATAGGCCATGGGTTTACTTCTTGTGGATTTCGTCAGAAACCGTAAGTCTCTTACGACCTTTAGCTCTTCTTCGTGAGATCACAGATTGCCCATTTACACTCTCCATTCTCTTTCTGAATCCGTGCTTGTTTTTCTTCTTTCTTACTGAAGGTTGAAATGTTCTTTTCATTGTCTTTTTCTTTCTCCCTTAAAAACGGAGGGCAAAGATAGATAAATCCTTGCCCTCTGTGCAAATTTTAAGAAAAATTAAATAGAAACTATTCCACTTTGAAAGTATCCTCCGCAATATCTTGGTTTACCAACACCTCAGATGCTTTCATCTCGATCTTCTGTGGACCCATTGTCTGTTTCAATGTATGTGGAAACATAACACCATTCACTTCTTTATAATCCAGATAGTCAACGGTTTGAGTAAACGCGCCTTGTGGTGTTTCTGTCGTTTTACTATATCTGGTTTTTAATCCAGTATTTGTGTTGAAATAAACTGTATAGTTGTTTCCTTTAGACAATTTAACATCTACGGCGTATGCATCGCTACCATTTACTTCCTCTATGGCAGACAGCTTCAATTCTGCGCCAAGTTCTTTTAAAGCTAGCTCACTAAAAAGGGCATTTGAAATCACTTGTTCTTCAATGGTTGCTTCATCTAGAGTAGGCTTATTCCCCATCTGAGCGATTGAAGCAGTCTGTCCATCAGAAACGCTGGACATCACAGTCATTCCTCCCATTCCTACACTAGTATTTGCTTTCATACCCTTTGCCATTATTTGGGTCATTTCAAGCTGCCTACCCATCATTTCTCCAGACATTTTAATAGTCACATTTTCAATTTTGCTGATTGCGTTCTCACCACCTAATGCTTCTTTATAATCAGCAATGACTTTATCTGCAGTCAGTCCATCTGGCAACTTAGCCAATGATGGATCCACCTCATTTCCATACGTATCGTAGTATGTCAGCGTGCCAAATTCTTTTAGCTTCTCTGAAACCTCACTGGCTTTACCCACCACATTGATGTAGGCCTTTTCAGGGCTGAGATATTTCTGCGCAGTAGCTTTTACATCTTCGATGGTAACCGCCTGTACTTTCTGAAGATACGTATTATAATAATCCTCAGGAAGGTCATAGATGGCAGTATTTAAGGCAAAATTTGCTACGGTTTGAGGTCTTTCCAGTGACTGGGAGAAACTACCTGAGATAGAATTCTTTGCTAGTTCAAGCTCCTCCTCAGTGATCTCACCATTTCTCATCTGCTCCATTTCATAGATCATCTGGACAATTGCACTATCAGTAACTTCATTTCGGACCTCAGCATTTGCGGTAAATCGAGAAACCAACTCATCAGAAGAAAGTGAAGAGCGACTTCCATAGGTGTATCCTTTGTCCTCTCTCAGATTCATATTTAGCTTACCTGAGAATCCACCACCCAGGATTTGATTCATTACCCTCACCTTTATTTCATCCTCAGAACCTACCTCCAGTTTTACCGGGTAAGTAATGTTAATCACTGATTGCACTGAAGCCGACCGATTCACTAAACTAACCTCGGTTTTTTCCGGTGCCTGAGGCATCTCAAAGGTTGGCGTTGGCACTTCGCCTTGCTCCCAACTTCCGAAGTATGTTTTCACCATTTTCTTCATTTGCTTCGAATCCACATCACCCACAATCGCCAAATAAGAAATATTCGGTTTAAAGAAAGTCGAATGATAATTTTTCAAATCTTCAACTGAGATATTGTTTGTTGTCTCCTCAGTCTGGATCTCACCATAGGGGTGATCTTTTCCATAAACAATGGCCTGATTTAGATTTCCTGCAATAGCATTCGGATCATCCTTGGCTGAAGCCAGTCCTGAAAGAGTCTGCTTTCTGATTTTCTCCAGTTCTTCTTCAGGAAAGGTTGGATTGAAAGCCACATCAGTCATCAGTTCCATAATTTTTTCCTGATATTTCGAAAGACCCGATGCAAACACATTCGTTGACCCAGCGAAAACTGAAGCACCAATAAAATCAATCTCCTCATCCAACTGCTCTTTGTTTCGGGTCTCCGTTCCACGCATCATCATCTGACCAACCATGCTTAGGTATCCAACTTTTTCTTCTTCCAAAAGTGGTTCACGATCTACCAAAAGATTGAAACTCACTCTTGGAAGTTTGTGGTTCTCGATGATAAAAACTTTCAGTCCATTCTTCAATTCGAATGTTTCATATTCCCCAATGTTGATGGGTCTTGGGGTTGCCGGTTCTGGCAATTTGCTCCGATCCACCTGTGCAAAAGCACCTACTATTCCGATGGTCAGAACGAGGGTAAGTATATTTCTTAAGTTCATAATTTCTTTGCTTTTAAAATAGGTTTATTGATCGTCTAGTTTTTCATCCTCCGGCTTCTGCTGAGCAGATTTAGGCAGGTAGTACAGCGTTACCCGATTATCCGGAGTGAGGTATTTCTTTGCCACTCGCTTGATGTCCTCTTTCGTCACCGCCATGTAGCGGTCGATTTCACTATTGATCAAATTGGCATCACCATAATAAACATGGTAGTCTGCCAGGCTTTCAGCAATTCCTCTAACTGTGCTATTTGAGCTCACAAAATTGTTCTCAATTTGATTTTGTAGTTTTTGGAATTCTCTATCACTGATATCCTCGTTCTTAACCCGCTCAATCTCAGCCATCATCGCCTCCTCGAGTTCTTCTGGAGTATTCCCTACGTTAACAAGACCAAGAGAAACAAAAAGACCTCCATCTTCCAAGGCAAAAGGAAATGAGCCTACAAAAGCTGCAATCTGCTTCTCATCAACAATCTCTTTTTGGAATCTCGAACTTTGCCCACCTGAAAGGAGTGTTGTTAGCATTTGCATTGCATAGTAATCATCCGATCCCTGCTCTGCCATTCGATACGCCTGGAATACGCCAGGAAGCTGCACATTGTCAAATACTTCTTCTCTTACTTCACCTCCTAAATCAGGTGCTTCAATTTCCGGACGAGGAATTTCTTTCGTCCCTTTAGGGATTTCAGAAAAATATTTCTCAACCAGCTTTTTTGTTTCTTCGATCTGGATATCTCCAGCGATCGATAGAGTAGCATTATTTGGCACATAGAAGGTCTCGAAAAAATCTTTGAAGTCTTCTTCTGTGGCATTATCGATATCTTCAAAAGAGCCAATTGGCGTCCATGAATAAGGGGTGCCTTCATATGCTTTTCCAAAAATTTTCTCCTGGAAAGACATATAAGGTTGGTTATCAATTCGAGTTCTTTTTTCCTCTTTTACTACTTCCTTCTGCGTAGCTACGCCAGTACTATCGATCTTGGCATGAAGCATCCTCTCTGATTCCATGTAAAGACCTAGCTCCAGCTGATGTGAAGGAAGTGTTTCATAATAAAAGGTTCTATCGAAAGAAGTATTTGCATTCAACTGACCACCTGCATTTTGAATGATTTTGAAGAATTCTCCTCTTGGAATATTGGGAGATCCCTCAAACATGAGGTGCTCAAAGAAGTGAGCAAAGCCCGTTCTACCGTCCGGTTCATTTTTTGAACCAACATGGTATAGAACAGCTACATTAACAATAGGAGTGGAATTGTCCTGATGCAGGATCACATGTAATCCATTGTCCAGGTCATACTCCACAAAATCAATTCGCCGCTCCTGAGCCAATGCTCCGAAAACTGCGAACAACAGGATTAAGATTAGGGTATTTCGCATATTTAGTTTGGTTTTACAATTAGTACAAATACAATATTAATTAGATAAAATCATTATCTGCCAATCTGGTTTAGAACATCCTTCACATGATTTTCGCTCAACCTTGGTCCAAACTTGCTTACGACCGCTGAGCTGGCGGCACTTGCCAGCTTACCCGCCTCCTCATGCGACTGTCCATTGGTAATTCCATACAGAAAAGCACCGGCAAACATGTCACCAGCTCCGGTTGCATCTACAGCTTTTGTAGGGAACGGCGCAATTTCATGGTAAGTAGTACCGTCAAAGACAACAGCTCCATCTTTTCCTTTCGTAATCACAAATTCCTTAGCAACTTTCCTGATCGCTTCTTTGGCCGCTTCCATCCCTTCTACTCCGGCGAAAAGTTCGGCTTCATGAATATTACAGAAAAGCAGATCCACACCATCTCCCACAATTTCTTTCATTTGATCACCAAAGTATTTCACCATGGATGGATCTGAAAAAGTAAGACTGACTTTGACATTATTTTCCTGTGCAATCCTTTTAGCTTCTTTCATAGCTTCAAGCCCTGTCGGAGATGAAACCAAAAAACCTTCCATAAATAGGTAGCTAGCGTTTTTTATCGCTTCCACACTAAGTTCCTTTTTAGAGAAATCAGTAGTGATACCAAGATAGCTATTCATCGTACGCTCGGCATCCGGGGTGATCATCACCAGGCATTTCCCTGTCGTCCCTTTATACAAATTGTTAGGATCCAAATTCGTATCTATTCCTGCCTTAATGAGGTCATTCGCATACAATTCACCATCAGAATCATCAGCTACTTTGCACGTGTAGTACCCTTTACCACCAAACTCTGCGAGACCAAAAATGGTGTTCGCAGCTGATCCACCTCCTTGCTTCTTTTTGATTTTTCCCTGAACACCTTCCAGTAATACTCCTTGTCGTTCCTCATCCACCAGGGTCATCAAGCCTTTCTCTACTCCATTATCCTTAAAGAATTGATCTTCTACTTCAATTTCATAATCAACCAGCGCGTTACCAATGGCACATACATCGTACTTCTTATTCATTTTTTCTTTGTTAAAGTCAATGCCCGATCGGGATAATCAGTAATTATCCCATCAACCTCCCAGGCTAATACTTTGTTTAATTCATCGAAATCGTTGACGGTCCAGGGAATTACCTTCATCCCGGCACTTTGGATTTCTTGCACAATTTCCTGCGAAAGTAATTGATAATAGGGGGAATAGATTTCCGGTTTGAAACCAAGTGAGTCAATGTTCGCTTTCCATGACTGCTCATTTTCAATCAATACAGCCAGTTGAATATGCGGGTATTCCTTTTTGAAATATTGCAATGTTCGAAAATCAAAGGACTGAATGGTGATTCGATTCAATATTCCTTTCTTCTTTACCAAATCAAAAACCAGACCTGAAAATACCTCTGGTGAAGGGTGAAAAATAGCATCTGTCTCCTTCTTGGTTTTCAGTTCAATGTTATATCGAGGAGGTGAAAGATTTTTGCTTTTAGAGAAGGACTCGACACTGTCAATAACATCAGAAAGAAGTGGTTTGATCGTATTTATTTGCTTTTGCTCTGGGAAACGGGGGTTTTGAGTAGACCCGCAATCAAATTGTTTGATCTCTTCATAGGTCAGCTCATACATATTAATAACCGAATCCTCCGGTATTGGATTACCATGAGTATCTAAACAAAAGTCTGGCGAAAAAAAAGGCTCATGACTAACCACTAGCTGGTTGTCTTTTGAAACAACAAGATCTAATTCAAGCGTAGTGACGCCCAATTCAGCCGCCATGATAAAAGCCGCAAGACTATTTTCGGGAGCGAGCCCCCTTGCACCTCTATGACCTTGTATATCCATGCCAATGCGTATCTCTTTTTTAGGAGAGCAGCTCAGCAAAATAATTGATAACACAATGAAATTCCTCATGCTAAAAATTTGATCCTGGTGAAGATGTAATCCAGAGATTCTTCATTGATGACCAGACGATAATAATCCGAATCGCCTAGCTGCTCCGGTTCGTACCCACTACTTTTTAAGTATTTTTTACTGATCTTTTTATCAAACCAGTGTACAAGTCGAATCTTATCATCTTCAATTTCGAGGCAGGTCATCCCCCTCTTGCCAACAACACATCCGGAATTAAAGAGGCATGGAATGTGAAATAGCGTATTGTATACGTAGTTCTGGAAACTGTGATCCTTGTTCTCCTTGTAGTATTTCTTCAGCTCTTTTTTATGGGACTTAATCTCTGCCTTTATTTCGTCATGATCCTCATCATCCGCATAGGAATAATCCCTGCAGAGCTGCTCGATTTTGTACTTAAGCCTGTCCACTTTGTGTAGTGACTCAAAAAGTGGTCGATGGGTATGACCAATGATAGAAACCACCTTATTGAATGATGAAAAACCATACACCCTTTTCTCAATTTTATATTGCTTCTGACTACTATGAGAAACCGAATAGCTTTTAATGCCCAGCGGGTTAGCGAAATATTTTAGCGTAAACCCAATGAGCTCATTATGCTCCTGGTATTTTTTGCTGGCCTGGTGGCCATGAAAGATGAATAAATTATGCTTTCCAAATCTCAATCGAAGTGACTCATAGTTCTTATAATCAAAAGGGAGCTCTTTCATTAGCTGAAGCTCCAGATCATGATTGCCTATTGTTTTGAAAAGTGATTTTTTTGCATTGAAGCGATCAAAAAGGTCATAAATCTCTTTCCACTTATTTACGATCTTCTTTAGTTGAAACCGTTGCAATTCTTCTATATCACCATTCAAGATTAACGCATGATCCTTTTCCAGATAGTATTCCTTTAATGCAGTGCTAAAAAGATTCGCATTTTGCTTGAAATCGTCGGTGGATCCTCCATCACCCATGTGCAAATCAGAAAATATCACCCATCGCTTTTTTGATTTCACATCAAAAGACGGACTCTCATCATAGAGCTTATCCAATTTTCTGTAAAGTGCCTTTGTGCTTATCTGATTCTTCTTGGCCATTTGTGGATTTCAAAGGAAATCAAGTTGCCAAGTTAGAAATTCTACTATCAAATAAGCGTTGTATTTTAACGCTTAGAGTAAAAAGATAACATTTAGATAACCATCGTACTGATTCATCTTCTCCCAGTTTGAGTCTGCTTTCACTTTATAGCTTTTCGGGTCAGTATTCCATTCCTCCTTTAAGCTTCCAGTCAGTGAAGTCATCCAATCATCATAAAACAGCTGAAGTTTCCCATCCTGGATTTGCCACATTGTAGGGTCGGGCTCCATTTTACCAGAAGTTTCTGCTACTGCATAAGCGCACCAACCTCCATATGCAGGTAGATACTTAGTTGGGTTTTCCTGAAAAAGCAACCGATTTTTGGTGTTGGAGAAATAGTATTTCAATCCTTCATAGGTGACGACTTCATCCTCCATCCCCACTTTAGGTTCTCCTTGCTCAAAATAGGCTACAGGATCATAACCTGCTAATGCAACACCGTTCAGGTTGTATACCGGGCCTTTTGGTTCTTCTGGGTTGCTGGCGCATGAAAACAAGATTAAAGCAGGCAATAAATAAACAATTCTCTTCATGACTAAATTTTTGATTTTGGTCTGAATACGAAGCGGATTAGAAGTTGGCTAAAGAAAAAAGCGCTAAGGTTTATTGAGGTCTTGGAGCAGACATTCGGATTTTTTCATAAACTGATTATTTTCGTGATTCACACATACCTAACCAAATGCCAGAAATAAAAAAGATTACTCACAAAGGAAAAGAGATTATTTATGTCGATTATCGGGGACAGTCTGAGGATGAGATGTTAGAAACTGCATCATCCTTGAGAGATTTTTTACTGTCTGACCCTGGTGAACACCTCCGGCTTGTAAATATCACCGAGACTCCAGCTACGAGAAAGTTCACTGCTTTTATACGTGAAATGGGTAAAGAGACGAAACATGTCCCGGTCAAAGGAGCAGTCGTTGGAATTACTGGGGCTAAGAAAGTGCTTCTCTCAGGGTACAATCGATTGCTTGGTGGGGCTATGCGTCCTTTTGATGATGAGGAAACGGCGAAGGAGTATTTGGTAAGTTGAAACAAAAAAAGCCCGATGATCACTCACCGAGCTCTTACAAATAATTAATGCTTAATCCTATCTCTTTATCTTGAATGCTATAACTTCTTTTGAGATATTGTAAAACTCATCGTACGCTGTTACCTCAATCCTAATTGTATCGTCTGCTATTGCTGAAAGCTCTTCAGCAAGATCGATAGTGTGTAAATCATCGCTCTCTACTTTCTGCCCATTGTTGATTTGATAAGTCACCTTCTGCACGTTTACTTTCTCATCGGCGATTTCCAATAGAACATGAACACCGTGTGGCAAAACCGGCATTCCATCTTTGAAAGAAACCGGAGTGGCATTGAAGGAGGATTTCACCCTCGGTCCTTCTTTATCAATGTATACCATATCCATTCGGACCTGTTCCTGGTTCCCTTCTTTATCAACACTGTAATACAACATCTTGTACGCTCCATCGGCCAGGTCATGCGGCATCATTTGTCTACCATCTGACTGCATGAAGGGAGAATCACCCACCTTAAAGAAGGTAGTCTCAATACCTGAGCCTTCTTCTATTATTTTGAATTTGATTCGTGTAGCAGGGCCATACACAAAATCTCCGGTATGTGTTCGCAGCAAGTCAGTACGTGGAGCTTCCAAATCTCCTTTTACTGCATTGCTGGTATTTGAATTGGATGGTCCTAAAGCCATCTGCGCATTTGAGCCAAGGCTCAATACGATAAACAAAAATGTCCCAAGGATTTTAAGTGAGTTATCCATCTAGCTATGATCAATTGAATTTGATGCAAAGATGATGGATAGCTAAGTGGATGAATATGCGTGAAAAAAAGGGATTTGAAATAGGTTATATGATTAGTTGCTCATCCGTAAGTTTTTGTCAAGTCAATTAATAAGTAGCTGATACCATGCTCTTTTACTAAGAATAACTCAAGCATTAGTACCAGCTACAACTCTAAACTAACCGATGACCTCCCATTCAAGATTGCCAATATACTTGTAGGCGACCTTGCCATTATCATTCATGGCGAAGAGATAAATCCATTGATTATCACATAGCTGACGGATCGAGTCATGTTTTTCTAGAATTTTACTCATTTCGTCCACAGGTGCCTCGATGATTACATTCAGTCGCTGAGGTTCGTGCTGATAGTTTTCACCATCGTGGACCGACTGCCAGGGTAATCCCACCCGCAAGTCTCCTGCAAACCCTTCCAGTACACCAACTCCACCCACTACATTGTGTAAGGTCTTATTGCCAGAGCCAAATTTTTTATTGTCAACCGTAGAAGCAAAGTATTGCAGATTGATCCAGCTGGTTACCACCATAGGGGCCGTCATGATCAATTCCAAAACACTAAAATCCTTATCTTTTTTCCAGGAATAGTTATGCATGAATGCTTTTGCACCAAAGTTTAATTGGGAGGTGCGCTCCCGCGGTGCAACAATGAACGAAGAGCATCCGGCCAGTCCCCACTCAGGCCTTACCTGCGACCAGTCCTTACTTCTCTTCAATATCTGCTTTTCGATATCCCCATTTGATATCCCCATCCTTGAAGCACGCTCTTTTCTTGAGGCTTCCCCTGCAAGTTTCAGGGCATATTTCAGTTCATCCATTATATGACCATTCTGTGATAGGAAATCATCGGTTTTAAAAAGCGTAACATTGTCGGTGGTGGTATCGTGCAACGCCGGTATGAAATTCGTTCTGCCAGGGATTTCTATATCCATTTTTCGGAGCGCAATTCGTACTTCCGGATCATTAAGCACTGCTGCCGCCACTTTAGCATTGGCTTCACCCGAATGTCCTCCACAAGCTCCACAATCTAATCCAGTGGCATGTGGGTTGTTCACCGTCGAAGAACCATGTCCCACAATGAGTACGATTGGTGCAAAATTCTCAGTTAGGGACATAGCCTTAAGCGTCGATGCTGCCATTTTTATTCGATCATTGAGGGAGATTCCCGCTACCTGATCTTTCCAGTTTTCCTGAGTTAGCCGTATGGTCTTATCTTCCACTTCACTCTTTGACAACCCGTGATTATCCGGATGAGCCACCGGACGTGAAAGTCCAAGAGCATCAGAAAGAAGTTTGGGCAGGAAGAAAAGCCCGAGAGGACTCACGAAACTAAAGCAGCTTATTGCGCCTTTCTTGATGGATTTCCAGGCGACCCCAACCTGAGCCTGGAGCGATCGCTTATTTATGACTTTTTGCTCCTCAGCTGCTGACTCTTTTATGGTATGAGAAGGTGAAAGCAATACCGGGCATTGATTCATCCCTTCATCATACGCCAGCGGTACATATTTAATTGGGAAAGCAAAAAATCCGGCAAAACCCAGCGTCTCGATTCGCTCGTTGGCGGCCTCCAGATTTCTTCTGAAAAGTTCTGATCGCACATCTATACAGAACACCGCCTGAACATCTGTTTTTTCTTTGGTGCCGGGAAGAGCTCTCTGGCTGTTAATCTTTTCGATAATCGCCCGTTGGTTCGCAATGTCAAAAGCTTCCTGTAAAATAAGTCTGGTCGCAAAGGCTTCACTAAATTCTGGTTTTGTAATATTTTTCTCTGTCTCTAATCTGGCCTGCAACCAGGCGTAATCCATCTGTGGATACACAAGCAGCTCCTTAAGGCACACTTCCCAAACCAACATCACGGCAAGAAACTCTTCTAGAGATTGTCCTTCCTTACCATTCAATTTGGTCTCCCAGTCTATCCTCGCAGCAAAGCCAGCCCACCCATTCATTTTGAGGAGGAGACTACTCAGATAATACTCGAGCGACTCATCATTTATTTCCAGTATCTCTAAAGCCCGTCCAGCCGCCTCCAGGTGATTGTTAGAGAAACTACGTACGAGACCCCTGAAACCCTTCAGTCCCATTGCCTCTGGTGCAAAGTCAACCTCTGCCTCTTTTTTCCAAGCCTCAAATAAGGAGGTGTTGGTACCAGCAGTATCCCAGATTGCCTGCTTATTATCAAAATAGGCTGTTGCCCAGAATGAGATGCGATCAATCATGAATCTGTGCCACTTTTTGCCGTTCAGCTCACTTGCGACATCCGCCACTGTTTTGACATGAAATTCGTCAGATGATGTCTCAATTGTGTGTAAATGATGGATGAATTTATTTGCATCCTTCTTTATGCCATAGTTATCGTACTCCAGTGCCTTGGCGATATCCTCTCTTATAATTCTCCCTTTCCTAATAGCATCCAGATAAAAACCGACAGGAAGCGTCGACTGAATTTTACCACTTCGTTGTAAAAACCCCATGGCTTTACCAAACTTCATATCAGACATTCCTAGATACGGATTTACTGCCACGAAATTTTCCAGGGACCAGAGAGGAGCTACTTTACTCGTACCTTTTTTTAAGGCCTCTCTAATTTCAATTTGATTAGTAGCTACTTGAGCATTGATCATGATATGTAGTTTAGTTACTTAGAAGTATTTCTTTTTCAGGAAGGGTCAATCTTTCACCCGGATTCATCTCAATGAATTCCTTCTCTTCTTTCACCGCAAGATTTACCCACTTAAATTTTTCGTTTTTCAATGAGCCAATGATTCGATCAAAAATGACATTTGCATATAGTCCGTTTCTAAGATGAACCCCGAGCCTGTATCCCAGAGCACTCTCTTTAATTTTGAAACCACTAACTTGAGCCAAAACGATCAGGGTGTAGACAGCAACCAAAGCAATCGAAACCCATTGAATTGCTAATGCTGGCGTACTTAGTTCTGGTATTTGCGTGCTGAGGAGAACTCTTGCTCCGTGCTCGAAAGTGAAAAAAGATCCCAGTACGAGCAAGGCTATTCCTCCTGTCCACAACATC
The DNA here is from genome assembly GCF_965221965.1 of Ekhidna sp. Taxonomy (GTDB): domain Bacteria; phylum Bacteroidota; class Bacteroidia; order Cytophagales; family Cyclobacteriaceae; genus Ekhidna. The sequence continues at coordinate 190,286 of NZ_OZ244926.1, read as the reverse complement.
GCTTTCCAATTGCTCCTTGCATCTACAGTCGTGGCAATAATTTGACTTAGCCCTAGTACAATCATCACACCGACGATCATAAGGCTGAAAGATTCATCTAGTCGGATATTCCAGAGATAGTAAACGGCTCCATACATGGCAAGTGCTAATAATACGCTTAGTGTTATTCGCCATACGCTCCCCATACGTTCAGGAGCAAGAACTTTTTTGGCGCGCATCACTTCAACGATGCTACCAGAAGAAAGAAAAGCATGCGCTTTGTAAAATGAATGCGCCACCACATGAAGTATTGCTGCGGAGTAAACACCCAAACCACATAGGAGTAGTGAAAAACCCATATGTGCCACGCTGGAGTAGCCAAGTGATATTTTAATCGATGGCTGTGTAAGAAAAACCACTGAGGCAAACATGGCAGTGAAGCCTCCAATTATAATCAGCATAATGGAAGCTGGAGTAGATTCTATCATTAGAAACCCCAGCCTGGCCATGAGGAAGGGTCCGGCATTCAAAAGCCCGGCATGCAATAGTGCCGATACAGGTGTTGGCGTTTCAACCACCTCGATCAACCATCCATGGGTAGGAAACTGGGCAGATTTTAAAATCGCGGTAATCACGAGAAAGATGCTTGCCCAGATCAGAAATCCATCAAGTACGCCGGCACTTTCAATGTGAGCGAAAATTTGGGAAAGTTCTCCTGTGCCCGAAGAAAGGTAGATAAACCAAATTGCTACCCCTAAGCTCAAGTCACCTGCTCTAGCCACAATGAACTTTTTGCGCGCTGCTGCAATGGCCTGTGGACGATTACGATAAAACACCAACAAGTAGTGCAGGCACACACTGGTGATGATCCAAAAGACCAATATTTGAAAGAGATTTCCGGAAAGTATAAGTAATTCAACAGAGGCAATGGTTGTTGAAAGCCGGTTAAAAAAGACCATCTTTCTTGAATCCCCATCTAAATAGTTGCCACTGAACTTTAGAATTACAAAACCCAGAATGGATATCATCACAAACATGGTCACGCTGAGCGGGTCCAGACGCGTTGAAAACCCCAGTCCTTCATATCCTAAAAGTGTTGACTGAATGGTTCCATACTTAAATACCACTGCAGCGGAGACAAGCGAAACAGCGATCCCTACAACAGCGAGGTAGATTGAACTTGTTTTTATGTAATCCGAACTTCTGAACAAACCAGACCAAGACACTAAAGCATATAAAAGCAATGTGAATGGAGCTATCAGAGGGAGAATGATTAGTATTTGTTCCTGCATTTAATTTGTTTTTTGATGTGCTCTAAATATTATTCGATCGATTACGTGCTACTCATCATCCTGTTTGCTGAAAAACTATTTGCATCCCTCTGAAGAGAGGCAAGTGCAAAAGCCGCCAGGAAAATCACAGCAGAAAATGACCCGGCTAACGATCCATATATGAATCCTGCCTCGATGTAATCATACGTTAATGACTGATTCCAAAGGTTGGAAAGGTAGGCGCCAATCTTGGCGCCTGAAGCCCCTCCTAGGACTAACCCTACTACTATGTATCTGAAAGTCTTCATGTTATTTTTATTTGGTTCAAATTTTAGTTAGTCAGTAATCTCAACTTTTAATGAGCGGGTGTAGGTGATTTTTTTTCCTAATTCTTCCGCCTTGAGTAAAAAACTGTGAAGTGTCATCTGGGAAATCCCTTCGATCTCCAATTCAGAATCAGACAATCGATTTACTTGCAATTTTTTTCCCTCTCCTTTTCTCTCCACTGTTGCAATAAAAAGCTCCTTTAATCCCAAAGACCTATCTCGTATCTTTCGCTTTAAATCCTCAGGCATAGAACTGGTCCTTTCATTGACTGTGCTCATAATCAGTGTTAATTCATCACCTCTCTTTTTTGATCGTAACAACTGACCGATTTCCGTATTTTGTGTTGACTCAGTTTCTGTCATAATTTTCATCAGGAAAGACATATCATTTTTTACTTGACAATGCGAAAGTACGAGGGGTAATTCATTTAATTTTATTTAATTTTATTATGTATTACATAAATGATAATATATGAATTACACTTTACATCAACTCCGGATATTTCTTAAAGTCGCTGAATTACAGAGCATTACAAAAGCTTCTGAAGAATTACATTTAACACAGCCAGCTGTATCAATTCAGCTTAAAAATTTGCAAGATCAATTTGAATTGCCCTTAACAGAAGTAGTAGGGAGACAGCTTTTCATCACGGATTTCGGAAAGCACATGGCTGAAGCGAGCAAAAGAATTCTTTTCGAGGCAGACAATATGCGATACACAATCGATCAGTTCAAAGGCATTATGACCGGTGAAATAAAAGTGTCGGTTGTGTCTACAGGGAAGTATGTGATCCCATACTTTTTGAAGTCCTTTATGGAAAAATACCCGGGTGTTGAAATCAATATTGATGTTTCCAATAAAAATCAGGTTGTTGAAAAATTGATTAAAAATGAGAGTGATTTTTCACTCGTCTCAGTGTTACCCGAAGGCATTGATTTGAAAACCGTAGAGTTGATGGAAAATCGGCTGTTCCTGGTCGGAAGCAGCAAAGATCCTAACCCACCGAAAAAACTAAGTGACCTCAAAAAAGCCACACTTGTCTTTCGTGAAGAAGGCTCTGCAACCAGAAAAGCAATGGAAGAATATCTTCAGGCCAACAATATTACTCCGCATAAAAGTATGAAGCTGGTCTCTAATGAAGCAGTGAAACAGGCTATTAACGCCGGGATTGGTTATTCCGTCATGCCATTAATCGGATTAAGAAATGAACTGGCAAACAAGAGCTTAAATATTTATCGACTGAAGGGGTTGCCTATTGTAACGAACTGGAACCTTGTTTACAATAAATCAAAAAGGCTCACTCCCGCACAGCAGGAACTGATTAGGTTTATTACTGACAATAAAAAAGACTTAATAAAGGAGCATTTTGACTGGGCTGTTGAGAAAATCAGTTAAACCATTTATCCCACCATTGAGATTGGAGGATTACTCATACGCACTTCCATGCCACAAAGCCCCTCGTGAATGCTTCGCATTTACCTCATACGCACTTCCATGCCACAAAGCCCCTCGTGAATTCCGCTGTGCTACATTTCGAACCTAAGGTTCTCCCTCAAAAAAATGCATAAAAAAACCTCAATCGAGTAGATTGAGGTTAGAAGATGTGGGCGCTGAGGGATTCGAACCCCCGACCCCCTCGGTGTAAACGAGGTGCTCTGAACCAACTGAGCTAAGCGCCCTTCCTTAAAAGGACTGCAAATTTAGTACGCTTTATTTTCCGTGCAAGGCCTGACTTAAAAATAATTTTAATCCAATGCTCGAGACAGGAATTGATTAAATGGATAGAGGACTTTAAAGTCTGCAGCAATGTGATCAGCAAAGTTTTGTGCGATCACCTCCTTGTCTGTGGCCTTCCTCATAAACACGTAGTGTTTTAGCTGCAAAAGCTCAATATGCTCATGGTCTTTCGGATAACCTTTTGGTGCTGTTTTCAAACTATCAGCCGTATGTGGTTCTGGGTAAACTTCTCGAAACCCATCGTCATTAATGATCGCCTTTAGTTCTTTCCCATTGTAGTCAATTTCTTGCCTGACCTTCTGCAGCGTCTCAGCCGGTGGCTGATAAATACCACCACCAAGAAAATTATTCCCGGGTTGGATATGAATGTAATATCCCGGATTTCCGGATTTCTTTCCTCCTTCTACAAGGAAGGCCCCAAAGTTCGTTTTATATGGATCTTTATTATTACTGAAACGGATGTCCCGATTGATTCTAAATAGGCACTTCTTCGGTTCCAATGTGCTAATAGAAGGATCGAAAGAAGCTGTTTTAGTAATCACATCATTGACTAGTTCAATTACATTCTCTTTTGCCCGCAGGTACCTTTTCTTGTTGGCATCCATCCACTCCTTGTGGTTGTTTTTAGCCAGGTCGTTAAGAAAGTCGAGGGTGAATTGTAAATCCATTATCCTATGCTTTTAAGTACTGTTTCTAGTTTGACCGAACGAGATGCCTTCAAAAGGACAGTTGTGTTTCTTAAATCCAATTTTTTCACATGCTGCTCCAACTCTTCTTTGGTCTTGAAATGAAACTGCGGATCAGCTACCCACCCAAACTTTTGCCCTACAGTTAAAACGTTATTAACTCCGACCTTCCGTGCATAGGTAAGTACTTCCATGTGCTGTGAGTTGCTGTCTTCTAACTCATTCATATCACCCAAAATAGCTACCACATTCTTCCCTTGCTCAGCAAGGTTTTCAAGAGCCACTTTCATTGAATCTGGATTGGCATTGTATGCATCCAGAATTATTGTTGTCGTTCCCTTTTTTATGATTTGAGATCGTGCGTTATCAGGCTCATAGCTAGCAATTGCATCAAGGATATTCTCATCAGGCACCTCAAAAAAACGTCCGATGGCCACTGCAGCGGCCATATTGGAGAAGTTATATCTGCCAACCACATTGGTTTCTTTTTCCTTTTCTCCAAGCTGAACGTTCAGAAATGGAGATGAGGATAATAGTTTAAAATCAGGTTGAGGGAAAATAATAGGAGAATCAAATCGCTTGGCCATATTCGAAAGCACCGAGTCACTTTTATTGATAAATGCCGTTCCTTCATTCTTCCTGATAAAATCAAACAGTTCGCTTTTTCCTCTGATCACTCCCTCAATTCCACCAAAAGTTTCCGTATGTGCTCGTCCAATGTTGGTGATCAAACCATGAGTAGGTCTCGCAACTTCACAATAACTCGCGATCTCACCCACGTGATTCGCGCCCATTTCAATAATCGCAATTTCCACTTGTGGATGGATATGCAAAAGCGTGAGAGGTACGCCTATATGATTGTTATAGTTACCCTTCGTAGCATGAATGATGTACTTTTCAGAAAGCACCCGAGTGATCAACTCCTTCGTCGTTGTTTTTCCATTGGATCCGGTGATACCCAAAACAGGTCGTTTGAATCTTGACCGATGGAACTTCGCCAGTTCCTGCAGCGCCTCCAATCCATCTTCTGCCAGAATGATCCGGTCATCCGTTACATAATGCTCATCATCAACCACGGCATATGCGGCTCCTTTCTCTAGTGCCTCCTTGGCAAACTGATTGGCATTAAAATTTGGTCCGCTGATGGCAAAAAAGAGGTTGCCTTTTTCGATCGTACGGGTATCGATGGAAACTCCATCACTCAGCAAAAACCTGGAATAAAGAAATTCAATAAAATCGCCCATTCCAGCAAAAATATCCTGAATGGAGCTAACAGACCTTTATATTTACTTTATGAATTTGAATAACATGCGAATGTTGGCCTTCGCAGGAATTTTACTCGCACTCTTCCTGAGTGTATGGTATCTGGTAAAAACATATAACGAAGGAAATCCAAGGTGGATCTATTTGATTTTGACTTTTGGTATCGCTGTATTGTTATCTCAAAATTTGAGGTCGGGAGGAAGACGGAAGGACTGACTAATCCTGACTAAACAATGTTCGAGTGGCAATACTTCTGCCCAGCGTCACCTCATCCGCAAATTCCAACTCACTACCCACCGGAATACCTCGTGCAATCGTGGTGACTTTGATACCGAATTCCTTTAGAAGCTTGGTAATATAAAAGGAGGTGGTATCCCCTTCCATCGTAGCGCTTAAAGCAAGAATCACCTCATTAACCTGATCGTCATTCTTGATCCGATTGATCAATGAATCGATGTTGACATTTTCCGGACCGATTCCATCCATTGGGAGATTCGCCCCCCAAGCACATGAAAAAGTCCATTGTATTGTCCCGTATTTCTGATAGCCAAAACATCGGGAGTATCTTCTACTACACAGATGACTGAAGTGTCACGATAGGCATTTTGGCACGTGCATTCCTCCGTATCAGCAATGATGTGACAGGTATTGCAATATTTGATGTTTTCCCGCAGCTCCTTTAAAGCACTGGAGAGATCAGTGGTCGCATTTTCAGGCTGCTTGAGTAAATGAAGTGCTAGGCGGAGAGCTGTCTTTTTTCCAATTCCCGGGAGTCGGGAAATCTCCTCGACTGCACGTTCGACCAACTGAGATGGGTATTCCATGTATTAAACTTAAACGATAGAAGCTTTAATTCCAGCGTCTGATATACCCTCTCTCATCGGCTTTAATTCCTCGTACATACCTTTTTTAACGGAACATTTACCCTTGTAGTGGATCAGAAATGTGCACTGCTCTGCCTGGTGAACATCATGCTTACACACTTTTACCAATGTATTGATCACATGATCGAACGTGTTAAAATCATCATTGTAAACCATGAGATCACGCACGCTTTCACTCCCAATATCTTCACTGGTCTTAATTTCCTCTTCAATGTCAAAACCAATACTCATACTCTCTTGATTTTACTGCAAACTTAATAATTGCGCCACAACCAAACTTGATGTGTAATTTGCAATCGCAATTTTTAATAGTACTAACACCATGAATCCAATTTTCGTTGGCTCCATCGTCCTGGGATATTTCCTTTTGCTTATTGGCATCTCGTGGCTCACCTCCAAAAACGGCAAACCGACTGATTTTTATACCGCCAGTCGGGAATCAAAATGGTACCTGGTGGCCTTTGGGATGATTGGCGCCTCGCTTTCCGGCGTAACGTTTATTTCGGTTCCAGGAGAAGTGTCTAATTCGAACTTCTACTATTTCCAGGTGGTGCTGGGCTACTTAGTTGGGTACCTTGTAATTGCCAAAGTATTGTTACCTCTCTATTACCGCCTGAATCTTGTTTCCATCTACACGTACCTGGAACAACGATTTGGTTTTTGGTCATATAAATCTGGCGCCTTTTTCTTTCTAATCAGCCGGATCATAGGGGCAAGTTTCAGGCTATTTCTGGTGGCTGGCGTTTTACAAATTGCCTTCTTCGATGCGTATGACTTGCCGTTTTGGGTGTCGGTATTGACCACTATCCTCCTGATCTGGCTCTACACATTTAAGGGTGGAATTAAAACCATCGTTTGGACCGACACCTTACAAACCACTTTCATGCTAGTGGCCGTGGTGGTGAGTATTCTTTTCATTAAAAACGAACTTTCCTGGACCTGGACAGAGCTTACCTCTAACCTTTTCCAGGATGAACGATCCACCATCTTCAATTGGGACTGGCAAAGTGGACGCAATTTCTTTAAACAATTTTTCAGTGGGGCGTTTATCGCCATTGTAATGACTGGCTTAGATCAAGACATGATGCAAAAAAACCTGACGTGCAAAAACATTGGTGAAGCACAGAAAAATGTATTCTGGTTCTGCGTCATCCTTGTGATTGTCAACTTCCTCTTTTTAAGCCTGGGGGTGCTTCTTTATCAGTACGCAGAGATTGGAGGAATCACACTGCCGGAACGGTCAGACAACCTCTTCCCTATGCTGGCTGTCAATGAATTCTCTACCATAGGAACGATCACTTTTCTGCTGGGGATCACTGCGGCTGCATATTCCAGCGCAGATTCCGCACTGACCGCATTAACAACTTCTTTCTGCGTGGACTTCCTGGGATTCAGGAAAGAAAATTATGAAGCAAAGAAAACCCTGAGAAAAGTCGTTCACCTGGGTTTTTCATTTATTCTTTTTATCGTCATCCTTATCTTCCAGGCCATCAATGATGAAAGTGTCATTAATTCCATTTTCATAGCCGCAGGTTATACCTATGGTCCTCTCCTGGGACTTTTTACTTTCGGGATTTTTTCTAAATGGGATGTGGAAGACCAGTACGTGCCGATTGTAAGTATCGCATCTCCGTTGTTGAGCTACATTATTAATCTCAACTCAGAGGCACTCCTGGGAGGATACAGATTCGGGTTTGAAATTTTGATTTTGAATGGACTGATTATGTTTTTAGGACTATTACTTATTCGGAAATCAAAGGCCTAACTCTGTCATGGGGTCCCAAAAGTGCTTTTCAAAATCAATGATCTGATCATTTTTCACTTTTATCCCCTCAGCCTCCAACAGATCTTTCATTTTTGTTGGAGTTTGAAAATGATTTTTGCCTGTCAGCAAACCAACCCGGTTCACCACTCGATGAGCTGGCACGTCATGCTCAGTTACAGCGCCATTCATCGCCCAGCCCACCACACGAGCGGAGCGAGCCACTCCAAGGTATTTTGCAATAGCTCCATAGCTGGTGACACGTCCTTTGGGAATCAGTTTGGCAACCTCATAAACATCCCGAAAGAAACTTTCTTTATCCATTAAAATTTTCTTTCTCTTATAGAATTACCATCTATAACCACCAACCTCGCACTAAAGGAGCTATAAGACTCTAATATTTCCAGAAAAATCTTACCTGGATCAGAGGGTTTAAAGTTAGACAAACGAAAGTAGATAACACCCGATTTTGGCTTGTGTCCAGCCCTATAAATTAACTCACCGTAATCACTATCATGAGTTAAAATGGTTCTTTCTTCACTATTGGAAAGGTTTATTACCTCTTCATCAGAAATTCCCGGAGAAATTTCAGAGATCCATTTTACATCGAGTTCGTTCTCACGTAGAATTGAAACACTTGGACCAGGAAAGTTTTCATCCGCAAGAAACTTCATTAACACACTATGATCTTAGCTCCGCAATAAGCCCATCTTTGGCAAACTCATTTAAATAAGCAAATACGGCTTGGATATCTTCTTTTTTTAGTTGTGGGTAGCTTTCCATAAGCATTGCTTCTGACCATCCATCAGCCAGACGTTCCAGAATAAACGCCACAGATAAGCGCGTACCTTTTATCACTGGTTTACCTGATAGGATATCCTTTTTTGACTCTATTCTTTCTTGCCAGTTCATTCTATAAAAATAATCAATCCAATTTCGTAACCTCACAGTTTTCGAGAATATAAAAAAGGTGGAGTGGATTATCATCATTGAGTCGAAGGGTTCCCGTTACCCGCACACGTTCATCCGTATACCTGAATTGACGGTCGGAATAGACCTCAACAACCGTCTCTGGGCCTGCAGCACCACAGAAAAAACAATTTTGATAAGGGAAACGCGAAAGCACAAAATAGTCCTGATCGCTCTCCTGCTGAAGGGGGATTATAAACCCTTCAAGGGTCAGCTCCTTCCCTTCCCGTAATTTTAGTTGCTCAGAAAATTTAGGTTGTTCAATTTCGGCCCCCATAAAGTCATCGTACCCCATCTCTATCTCGACGGACGATAACAATTCCCAGCCAGAAAGTTGTGGGGAAAACAAAAGACTTAAAAATATTGTCAACATAGTGTGTAACATTATTCGAACCAAAGCTATCTAAAAAACGTGTAGTGTCTAGTTAAGGCCAATGCATAATTTTTTACTTTAGCCGAACATAAAGAAAAGTATGAGCAGTATCATTTCCACTTCAGAGATTTCCAAAAAATATGTCATGGGCAGTGAGATCATCATGGCCCTGAAATCCATCACCATCAATATCGATAAGGGAGAATATGTTTCCTTCATGGGTCCTTCCGGATCAGGGAAATCCACGTTAATGAATATCATTGGATGTCTGGATACACCTACAGATGGCACCTACATTTTGAATAATCATGATGTAAGTGACTTGACGGAAAATGAGCTTGCTGAAATCAGAAACAAAGAAATTGGATTCGTATTCCAAACATTTAATTTATTGCCTCGGGCATCAGCATTGGAGAATGTAGCACTTCCATTGGTTTATGCTGGATATAACGCTTCAGAAAGAGAAGAAAAAGCACTCGCCTCTCTTGCAGGTGTTGGGCTTGAAGACCGAGCATACCATAAACCAAACGAACTTTCCGGAGGTCAGCGCCAAAGGGTGGCGATCGCTCGAGCCCTGGTAAATGACCCATCCATCATCCTGGCAGATGAACCAACGGGTAACCTTGATTCTAAAACTTCCTATGACATCATGGATCTCTTCCAAGAGTTGCATGACAAAGGCAACACCATTATCATGGTAACGCACGAAGAAGACATTGCCGAATATTCGCACCGAATTGTACGATTGCGCGATGGGCTGATTGAATCCGATGAGTTAAACAAAAATGTGAGAACTTCAAGAGTGCCCGCATGAGTGCCAAACTCTACACGAAAACCGGTGACAAAGGACAAACTTCATTATTAGGAGGAAAAAAAGTTTCCAAAGCGGATCTTCGCATCGAAGCGTATGGAAATGTAGATGAACTGAATGCTTTCATTGGACACCTGAAAGATCATGATGGGGTTGAGAATCGATTGAAACAACAACTTTATTGGATCCAGGAGCATCTTTTTTCAATTGGTAGCCTTTTGGCGACTGAAGCTGGATTTAAAGGATTTGAGCTACCCAAGATTACACAAACCGAGGTACAGCAACTGGAAGTTTGGATCGACAAGTTTGATGGTGAAGTACCGCCGTTGAAGAACTTTATTTTACCCGGTGGACACCCCGCTGTTTCCCTGGCTCACATCTGCAGAACGGTGTGCCGCAGAACCGAACGAAGCATCATTTCGTTAGCTAATCACGAGCCAGTTGATGAGCCAATATTACAGTTCATGAATAGATTGTCTGATTATTTGTTCATCTTTGCGCGCGCAATCGGCCACATATTGGGTGTGAAGGAAGTACCCTGGGCACCCGGGGCGGATTGAAATAAACCCCATTTCAACCCAAAGACGCAAGAAAATGACTGATACGTTGGACATTCAAATCACCGAAACTACTCATTCCAAACTATCCGAAATCGATTTCGACAACCTGGCATTCGGCAAGACCTTTTCCGACCACATGTTTGTGGCTGATTATAAAAATGGTCAGTGGACAGACCTTAGAATTACTCCTTATCAAAACCTTTCTATCAGCCCGGCGAACGCCACCCTTCATTATGCGCAGAGCATTTTCGAGGGACTAAAAGCTCATAAAAGTGAAAATGGAGATATCCTGATTTTCCGTCCGGAAGCCAATGCCCGACGGATGATCAAAAGTGCCGAGCGCATGTGTATGCCTCCGGTACCCGAAGAACTTTTCATGGAATCCATTGAAGCATTGGTTTCATTGGATAAAAAATGGGTGCCTGGCAAACCAGGAACTTCACTTTATATCCGTCCTTTCCAGTTCGCAGATGATCCATTCATCGGGGTGCGTCCATCCGAAACATACAAATTCATCGTATTGACCGGACCTGTAGGCGGCTATTACTCTGAGCCTGTGAAAGTAAAAATCGAAAAACATTTTACCCGTGCATCCAAAGGAGGTGTAGGATCTGCAAAAACAGCAGGCAACTACGCTGCATCTCTTTACCCTGCCAAGCAAGCACAAGCACAGGGGTACCACCAGCTGGTATGGACCGACGGAAAAAACCACGAATTCATTGAGGAGTCAGGTACCATGAACATCATGTTTGTGATCAACGACACCCTGATCACTCCTCCAACTTCTGATTCTATCCTACCGGGTATCACACGAGAAAGTGCTTTGATACTGGCCAGAGACTGGGGACTGAATGTGGAAGAGCGACCAATCACCGTGACTGAGGTGGTGGAAGCAATTGAGAAGGGAACACTGACTGAAGCATTCGGTATCGGAACAGCCGCTACCGTTTCCCACATTGCCGTGATCGGCTATGAAGGTACAGACTATACACTTCCTCCAATCGAAACCAGAAAAATCTCCAACCGACTCCTGGATGCTCTGACCGGCATCAAAATGGGTACGGAAGAAGATAAGTACGGCTGGATCAAGAAGATTGGGTGATTCGTCTTTCCTTCATTTTTTCTTGATGAAAAACGAAGCAAAAAATCAAGGCTATAAATCCTTCGCTAAAAAATTGAATTGATTTTGCACTCAAAACCAAACTCGTCCCGATGGTATTCGGGACTCAAACAGTGGTTTTGAATTCTATTCTTTACTTGATTCAATTTTTTTACACTCATGATTTAAGGCCATACAACAGACGAAACTTCGATTAGAGAGGTTGACTAGCATGATCTAACCAATCGCCGAAACGGCGAAATGTCAAAATCACGTGTAGGGATGTGGGTAAGCTGGATTGATTTTGACAAGGACTTTTTGGTTCGTTTTTGGTCCATCAAAAATGAACAAAAAAATAGCTCATGGTTCTAGTTAATGTCTTATTATCTTCGCCACTTCAATTTTAACATTCCATGACAAACGAAGAATTGAAAGATTTAAAGGCTCGTGTTAATGCCTTGAGGGGGTACCTTTGACTATGATGGTCGAAAGAAAAACCTCGAAGAACTAGAGCTTGTTACCGCCCAACCCGACTTCTGGAATAATCCTGACGAAGCGGAAAAAACCATGAAAAAAATCCAGCTGTTGAAAGGCTGGACCGAAAGCTACGAAGAAGTAGAAACCGCACTTGGGGATGTGGAAACCCTCCATGAATTTAACCAGGAAGGTGAAGCATCGGATGAAGAAGTGGCTGAAGCCTATGAATCAGCCATGAAAATGCTGGAAGACCTGGAGCTGAAAAAAATGCTCAGTGAAGAAGAAGACCAGCTTTCAGCGATGCTGCAGATCACGCCGGGTGCAGGAGGCACGGAAAGCAACGACTGGGCCGGCATTCTCATGCGGATGTACATCATGTGGGGTGAGGCAAACGGATACAAAGTAAAAGAAGTGGACTACCAGGCCGGTGATGTGGCCGGCGTAAAATCCGTCACACTCGAGTTTGATGGGCCGATGGCCTATGGCTACCTCAAATCTGAAAACGGCGTGCATCGATTGGTGCGGATCTCACCTTTCGATAGTGGCGGAAGAAGACATACCTCCTTTGCGTCCGTGTATGTGTACCCGGTAGCAGATGACTCGATTGAGATTGACATCAACCCCTCAGATGTAGAATTGCATACCTCCAGATCCGGTGGTGCCGGAGGGCAGAACGTCAATAAGGTGGAAACCAAAGTACAGCTGACACATAAGCCTACCGGAATTGTGGTAGTTTGCCAGGTGGAGCGTTCTCAGCTTGCCAACCGGGAGCGCGCCATGCAGATGCTGAAGTCACAGCTCTACCAGATGGAGATTGAAAAGCGCAACAAAGCAAGAGATCAGATAGAAGCAGGAAAAAAAGCCATCGATTTTGGATCACAAATTCGAAATTATGTGTTGCACCCCTACAAACTCATTAAAGACGCCAGAACCGGCTATGAGCGAACGGATGTGCAAAACGTGCTTGATGGGGATTTGAATGATTATATCAAGGCTTATTTGCTTCATGAGGAGTAGGTTCCTTAGTGAGATGTATTCAATTTTTTAAAAAGGCTTCTCAAGGATTGATTTGTCATCCTGAACTTGTTTCAGGATCTATTTGAGGGTAAGAAAATCCAACTCAATAGATTCTGAAATAAATTCAGAATGACTTTTTAAAAAAAATGAGATTGCTGCACAACTAACAAATGAAAAAATACTCGCTGAACTTTTGGCTACTGTCCTTAAGTTCTTTCCTGTTTTTTGGCTCATTCAACATGGTGCTCCCCGAGCTTCCGGATTTTATGCGGACGTTTGGCGGGGAGGATTACATTGGGCTGCACATCACCTTTTTCACGCTAACAGCACTTATTTCGAGACCATTCAGTGGAAAGCTCACGGACACATGGGGCCGGATCCCGGTGATGGTGTTTGGAGCGGCAGTCACAGCAGTGGTATCACTATTTTATCCATTCTTCCTGAACATTTATGCTTTCTTGTTCATCCGGTTTTTACATGGTTTTTCTACGGGGTTTAAGCCCACAGGTACAGCAGCGTACGTGGCGGATATCGTCCCGATAAACAGGCGAGGTGAAGGAATGGGCATTCTGAGCTTCTTTGGTATGACCGGAATGGGGATTGGCAATTACGTGGGTGGAGTGATCGCCATTCATTATGATATCAATGTGCTGTTTTACAGCAGTGCAGCTGTCGCTTTATTGTCGGTAATCGTGATTGCCGGCATGAAAGAGACCGTGGAAAATAAGCACCGCTTTTCGAGGCAATTGCTCATGATCAAACGATCGGATATCTACGAACCGACTGTAATCGTGCCATCAGTCGTGATGATGCTGGTGACATTCTCGTTTGGCGCAGCACTCACACTAGCACCTGACTTAAGTGTCTCGCTTGGGATTGAAAACAAAGGGCTCTTTTTCTCCTACTTTACCGTTACATCTCTCATTTCCCGTGTAGTGGGGGGGCGACTTTCCGATGAGTTCGGACGAAGAAAAGTGCTAATAGCCGCCATGCTGATAGTGGGTAGCGGATCTGTTTACATCGGATTCTCAGCATCAGCATTTCATCTGTTTACCGGAGCACTCATTTTCGGTGCAGGCTATGGACTGTCTTCTCCTGCATTGTTTGCATGGGCTGCCGACCTTGCGCCTGACAAATTTCGTGGACGGGGATTCTCCACCCTTTTCATGGCTCTGGAAATAGGCATAGGAATGGGAGCTATGCTGGCCGGACAGATCTACAACGGAAATCCAGACAACTTCCCTGTGGTGTTTGCAGGCTGTGGTAGTTTGGCTTTTCTGGCGTTTGTGTATCTGCTTTTTAAGGGGAAATGATTCACCCCAACTGTAATAGATATTAAATTTGAAGACAGCAATCACCGATATGCATTTTCAATACCATAAAAAACGATTAAAATTTTACTTGATCATCGCTTCAGTATGGATTGTATTGACTGTTTTCCAAGTCCTTAATTCTAATCCAGGAGATTGGACTTTCTACGGATGGCTGATGATCGGCACCATGAATGTCACACTATTTGGATATCGTTTTTTTAAACCATACGTCACCATAAAAGATGACTATTTGTGCGTTCACGACTTCCTCAACTCCTCATCCATCCTACTATCCGAAGAGACCCAAATTAGGCGATTTGCAGGTGAGTATATCATTCAGACAGCTGGTAAAAAGCTCAAATTTGATACGCAGCTAATAGATAAGATTTCCTTACAAACATTGGATTCAGAACTCAAGAAATACAATATCAAGTGGGTTTAGAACCCTCTAAGGTTCCGCTTCTCCTCGTTGAAAACTCAGTGATTTAGGAATCCTCGTCACAGACGAGGACTAGACAGTGGGACTAGACAGGCATCTATTCAAAAGCCTTACGAAAACCCCGAACCAGTAGCTAGTATAAAAATGGATATATTTGATTAAATCAATTTTGATACTATTCATCTGCATGCTTACGCTCAGTTAAGATCTATAATAACAATATCATCACCATGAAAACTAGATACATCTTTGAAATACTCTGTTTAGACTCTTCAGAAGGATCAGTCATTAAAAATGAACGAAATCTTGTTTACTCCTTGATGGCAAACGGTGAGTTATGGATTGAGCCAAAAAGGAGAGAAAACAGTATTGTTGATGACTCGCAGAATATTACTCTTGCTATTAGTCAACTTAGTAGAGAGGAAGAAAATGATTTAAGTGTAAAAAATACTTTTCTACTCAAATTAAAAGGTGATTTTGAACCGCTTGAAATATTTCGACTGAAACTGATTTCACACCTTAAAAGACAGAACTACGACCATATCTATATATTATCGGACGAAATATCATCTAAGATTTCCTGCGAAATTTACCCGAAAGTAAATAGAGTAGAGAATCTTCTAAGAAAGTATTTAATAAAGTTCTTTGTAACAAAATTAGGTGTGAGCTGGTGGAATGTAACTGCAGATTCCGAAATGAAAAAAAAAGTTGTTCAGAGGAAAAACAACGAAACTGTCTTCTCAGAATATATAGACAATAAAGCATACCTTATAGATTTTAATGAATTAGGAAAAATTGCACATTCACAGTCCTCAGGATTTATTAGTCGTGATGATATTGTGACTAGAGTCCTAGAATTAGATGAAACTTCAGAAGCAATAACCAATCTCAAAAAAGAACTCGAGAGTAATTACACTAAGTTCTTTAAAGACACTTTTAAGGATAAGTCCTTTCAACAAAAATGGGAAGAACTTGAAAAAATACGACATAAGGTTGCTCACAATAATTTGTTCACAGCACTCGATTTGGATAGGGCTGAAAAGCTTACTAGTGAATTAGTTGATATTATTGAAGAAGCTAATGACAAAGTAGATAATGTGTCCTTTAGTTTGGATGAAAAAGATTTAATCAAAGAAAGTATTACCCACACTTATGCAATTTATGATGTAATAACTGAAGATGAATTACTTAAAAAACTAGAAGAATCCGAAAAATGGGCAGCTCGGAATAGAGATAACTTTGTTAGCCTCAAACATTTCGTCACTAGCTACCTAGGCTCTCAAGGATATGATTATAGATCTAGTTATGACCTAATTAATTCACTTGAGGAACGAGGCTTGGTTGAATTGTGGGATTTTAAAGGCCCAAACAATATTTACCCCGTCACTGCAATAAGGCGAATTACTGGAAGTTTGGCAGGTCAAGAGGGGCTCGCAAAACTTAAGTCTCAAATGAAGCAAACCGAATGAAATTAAGATTAATACCATGAACCATATAGAACCCCAAGTATATTCTAAGTCTTTTACATGCCCTAACTGTGGTGCAATTGCCAAACAAGATTGGTGGAGCATAAGCTGGGACAAAGGAAATCGAGGTAATAATCCAATAAGAGTAGGCACTTGTCAACATTGTGGCGATCACACTTTATGGGTAGATAAGGTTATGATTTTTCCTGAAATTGGTTCGGCACCATTTCCTAATACAGAAATGCCACAAGCAGTTCTCAAGCTTTATAGAGAGGCGACAGCAATACACCATAAATCCCCAAGGGGAGCGGCAGCATTACTTCGTTTGGGAATTCAAGTCTTATGTAAAGA
Organism: Ekhidna sp.; assembly: GCF_965221965.1. Taxonomy (GTDB): domain Bacteria; phylum Bacteroidota; class Bacteroidia; order Cytophagales; family Cyclobacteriaceae; genus Ekhidna. The sequence goes on along the minus strand of NZ_OZ244926.1, from coordinate 173,502 downwards.
GCTCGGAGAATCAGGGAAAAATATTAATAATGATATCTCTAATCTAGTCAAGAAAGGTCTTCCTGAAATAGTCCAACAATCATTAGATATTGTGAGAGTCACTGGAAATGATGCAGTACATCCTGGTCAAATCGACACAGATAATCCAGAGACAGTTGGGAAACTTTTTGAACTAACCAATATTATAGTTGAATATATGATTGCCCTCCCCAAGAAAGTTAGTGGCATATACGCACAGCTTCCAAAAGATAAACAGGAAGCAATAACAAAAAGAGATAAATAAAATTCACTCCCTCAGCTGACGCGCGTTTGAAATGCGTGTCTCACATTCCCACTCCACCCCTTGCACATTCCTACCGTTTTCCATAGTTTAGGCGCTTTGTTTTATTTCACTTAATGCAATCACCTAACTACTAATCACCCATGACCACAGGAAAATCGTATCCTACCGGCAGGAAAACACTCACAACCACAAGAAAATCATATCCGACCATCGGGGAACCATCCCCTACCATAAGAAAATCACATTCCACCTCAGGGGAAACACATTCGACCGCAGGGTAACCATATCCGACCATAAGAAAATGACATTCTACCGGGGGAAAATCGTATCCGACCGTCCGGCAAAGACATTCGACCAGCTTTTAATCATGTTCAATTCTTAAACATTTAAAAAAATGAACCAGGAAACTATTGATGGAAAATTGTTATTCGCGAAAACGGCATTGGAAAATGCCAAAAATGTGACCCCTGTAAACGCCAGCCTGGCGCTGTTTGGCTATGATAGTGCCAAGCTGGATGAGGGCATGGCGCTTTACACTACGGCCAACGACCTGAACGAAAAGCAGAAGAAGGAATATGGGGAACAGTTTCAGGCGACCGACGCACTGCATGTATCCCGTGCCGAACTGAAGGCGCTATACATGCGGCACCTGAAGATCGCCCGCATCGCACTGCGTGGAGATCGGGGTGCAGAAGAAAGCATGCAGATGGGTGGCCGAAGGAAAGAGACGCTTTCCGGATTTTTGAAGCAGGTGAATGCGTTTTACACCAACGCACTCAACACACAATCTGTACAGGATGCATTGGCCCGATTCAACATCACCACCGAAGCACTGACTGAAGGTAAAGCCAAAGCAGAGGAAGTGGCTGCCAACTATCACAAGCAGCTAAAAGAAATGGGCGAAGCGCAGCAAGCCACCGAAGAGCGGGATGAAGCGCTGGATGCACTCGAGGACTGGATGTCGGACTTCATCGCTATCACTCGGATTGCGCTGGAGGGGCAGGAGCAGTACCTGGAAGTAGTGGGTGTAGTGGAGCCTAGCTAAATGAAGTTTTGTATGCACGTTGATCCAATGGATTGGCGTGTATTTTTTCTTTTATCCCCCTCAGACCGGGGAGGCCCTTCTTTCTTCATTGCCAAGAAAGAAGCAAAGAGGCTTTCGTTCTACTACGGGATAAAATCAATCCAGCCGACCCACACCCCAACACGTGATTTTGTCCCTTTCACTGCGATGCAGTGATCTATTGACATTCAAACTGCTAAATTAAATTCATGATGGATTCCAAAATACCTAAGCAGATATATAGCATATTTGAGTTCAAGTATCTTTTTAAAAAATTCATATGAGAGCAACCCGAGTTTTATTAACAATCTCCACACTACTGCTTATTAATTCTAGCGATCTAATAGCTCAGGATGACTTAGAAAACGTAGAGTATTCAATCATTGCCCAAGGTAACAAGTCGCCTCTCAATGATGTAGCAATGGTTTGTTTCAACAAATATTTCAACTTAGAATCTCTATCAGAAGAATTCAGACAAGCTAACAACCTTGATGACAAATCACTTTATAAAAAGAAGATGCTAATTGAAATTTTTCTGGGAGAACGAACTAGAGGAGCTGACTCAATCAAACTGACGAAAATCGCTCAAAATGATAATGAACTTATTGTTGCCTACGAAACCATAGACAGTGATACATCAGACTTTGATAATCGTCCTTACCTAATTATCCAAATCCCAAAGATTAAGAAAAGTATAGTGTTGTTTGAGAATGGTAAGCAGCGAGGAGGCCAGCGCGAACTTTATATTGATAACTAAAAAGTTTTTCCTTTTTGAGGGCCCCAGGGAGACTTACATTTCCTCCTTAGTAGCCACTGGCCGATAGAAGTACATTTTGCCTTTGGTCACTCTGTCCAGGCGGAAATTGTTTACGCCTACTTTCTTTCCAAACTCGGCAGTATTTTGGTGGGCTATTTCATAGTCTCCTTTACCATTCACCTTGTACACGATGGCGGTGTGGTCCGGCATACCCAGCGACGATTCATAGATCTTGTTTCCGTCCTGCCATTTCATCTTCACTTTTTTAAACTGGATCAGGTCACCCGGTAAGATTTCATCTTTTTCAGGGTTCAGCTCTTTTCCGTAGATCGTAGCGGTCTTTATGGAACTTCTATCGAAGTACGCATCGGCATACGCCAAAGCACCGGCCGCCAGGTCCCAGCACTCCCCACGATCCACTTTTTTGCCCATGTTTTTATTCACATAATCAATGACCCTGGCATTGAGCTCAGGCAGCTTGGCAGGGAACATACTGAAGGATAGAAGGAGGGCAATGAGTGAGATTTTCATGGTTCTGGTTGTTTATCGTTTTACTGAATGAAGGTAATTAAAAACGGAGAGAGTTAATACCTGTAGCGCTTAAAGACTCAGTTGATTTCTCTTGTCTTGATAATGCTGCAAATAAACTTTCCTGGTAGGCTCATTCAGGAATGATCGATCAATAAGCTCTTCCACAAATGCCTGTTTTTTTACAAAGGGAGCCAGCAAAGGTTCAATCCGCCTTTTACCAATGCCAATTCGCTTGGCAAACTCAACGAAATCCGCTGAACCCACCATACCATTGACTTTCATATGGTCTGACATGAAGTCATCGATGAATAATCCTTCGCTCAGTGCAAAATCCGTGTCATCCACATGGATACGCGTATTAATCAGGTCGTAAGCAGGACTCAGAATATGATCACCACTGGTCGTTTGTAATAATGAAAAGTTTTTCAAATGTGCATCACCATTCGAGAATAAGTAATTAAACACCACCAGCGAGAAGAATTTTTCCATCTCTATGACTGCTGCCGGCACATATTTTCGAATCAATTGGGCCATTTCTTCATAGCTGTATTCGTATTTGAAATTCGCCCCGAAGTTTTCACTTGTTTTGCCCGCCAGCGAAGCAAAGTCTTCCTTTCCCCATTTGGAATTTTTGTCTTTCACGTCGAATCGCTTAGTGATATAAGCAGGAGATCCATCCTTAAAAAAAATCAACCCATTTTCTGCCGTATTGATGCCATACACCTGCCTCGCGATTTGCATGGTTAAGTGTTCATTGGCCGGGACCTGTCCTACTTTTTTCAAATCCCTCGGTATGGGTTTTAAAATATAGGTTCCTTGCTCCCCCTCTTCTGTCAGGCGTAGTTTGTTCTTTTCCAAAATCAATGAGACTTTTTCCTGCACACCGGAGATGGATATGCGCTTCCGGTTATCCATAAACTTCTCAGCATCTTCTTCACTTAACTCAGGAGGATAGTAGGGCAAAATATGGCTTACTTTTTTACCATTAAAGAGCCTTCTGAGACAGGCTTGACTGTATGCATCAAAGCCTTCAGCTAATGTTCCCGGGCAGTATTTTATCTCCGGCATACTCATTCTCCTTCGCCATTTAGTGGGACCACACTTACTGCGCCGATGCTATCATTTGAGCTGGTGGCTAGTAACAACCCGAAATGGTCTTCTGTATCAATTCGGAGCATTCTGCTTTGCAGCTTTCTATTTACTCCTTCAGAAAGCATATTAAAAAAGAACGGAAACAAATGATCGGCCTGGTATTTCTTCTCACGCTTTGGAAGTGTAAGACTAATGGCGGGCTTGCTACTATCTGCCAGCCAGGCTTGCGAATACTCAAACTCATAATTTGATGGGCCTACCTGAGTAAGTATGCCTGCCGGTTGACCATTCCATAGTACCTGTGCCCGTCTCATGACTACAATTCAGGTTTTTTTACCTCCAGCTTCAGTTCCATGCCCAGCACATCTGCCAGTTTAGCCAGCGTTTCCAGTGTTGGGTTGCTCTTTTTACTTTCCAATGCCTTCAACGTGCGCAGACCTACCCCGGATAGCTCTGCAAGCCGCTCCTGTGTGACTCCAAGTACCTCCCTACGCTTTTTCAATGCGATAACCAGTTCTTCTAAGTGCATTATGATGCTCTTTTGTAGTCAAAAATAAGGGAAAAGAATGAAATTATACAAAAAAGTGCTTCAAAAAGCACTTTTAGTGTCGCATATGAAATGATAGGGGTTGTCGGGAAGCAATAGTGCATTATAAAGCACTATCATACTATAAGGACTATCATGTAACAGAACTCTCCAGAGTAAGAAATTAAGCGACTGGCTTTACTAATTCCTGGTAATACTTACTCAAAAAATTCTCTTTCTCAACCAAATCCAATGGCTCTCCAGAATCGATAATCTTTCCGCCTTCCAACAAGTAAACTTCATCAGACTCCATTGCTGTTTGTACTCGATGGGTTACCATCAGAATGCCCTTATCTTGTTTGAGTGCTTGAAGCAAACTCATAACGAATTTTTCTGTCTCCCGATCCATAGCAGCCGTTCCCTCATCAATCAATAGGATATCAGGGTTTTTATAAAGTGCTCTGGCCAACCCCACCAATTGTTTTTGACCACCGGAAATGTTGGCACCTTCTTCTCCAAGCAGCGTCATGTATCCATTAGGAAGTTTCTCGAAGAATTTATCAAAACCCATTTCCTTGCACCATGGAATTACTTTTTCATAATCGGATTCATTTTCCGATAAACAGATATTGAATAGCAAGTAGTTATTGAAAATCTTAATGTCTTGAGGAACTACCCCTACTTTGGTTCGGTATGAGTCAATATCCACTTCGTTTAATTTCGTCTCATTAACTCTTACTACTCCTTCAACTGGGTCGTAAAACCGCTGCATGATTTGAAGAATGGTGCTCTTACCTGATCCGCTCTCTCCCAATAAAGAGTATAGCTTTCCTTTTTTGATGGTAAGATCAATTTCCTTTAACAGTCCCAATGAACCCGGATAATGAAAGGTCATTCTCTCAAAAGAAATCTTATCGATCGTGTTCAACTTCTCTCCGTTGGTTGATTCCATTTCGAGACCTGTAAACTCTTCCATTCGATTGAAAGCTACTTTAGCCTCTTGCATTTGAATATTGAAGATGGCAATGCGTGCCAGCGACGGACCAATGGAACCGGATAATGACAAGATAGCCATCATCGTTCCAAGGAGCATCGCCTCCTGCAGCACCAGAGCTGAGGAATAAGAAATCACGCTGATCAAAAGGACAATACCCGCTAATTCAGTTAGTACACTGAAGCGGATCTGAATTTTTCCAAGTTTGAAAATTTGATCCTGAAATGCGTCGTATAACAACGTAGTGGTTTTATGAAACAAGCCCATGCTTCCGGTACTCTTTACTTCTGAGATGCCATTAATCACGTCTACATAATTACTTTCATTCATCGCATATGCGCCCATCACGTCCTTTTGCGCATTAATAATCGGCTTATTCAGTCGCCATAAGATCAGTACATAAACCGGAATAAATACTGCCACGATAAGTCCTACCTGCCATGCATAGACAAAAACTCCTACCAGTGAGGTAACGATGACCAGAAATTCAATCAAAAGATTGCCTGCCAGGTTGCTGATGGTCGATTGAATTCTTCGGGTGTCATTCATACGAGCGATCATCTCACCCGTCTTTTTCGAATCAAAAAAAGATTTCGGCAGATTGAGAAGCGACTTAAAAAATGAACTGATCATCCGGTTGTTAAAGTCCTTACTTTGCGTGATCAAAAATGTAGACCGAACGAAACCCAATCCATTCTTGGCCAAAAGGACAAACGCAAATAGCACCAACCCTACAATCAGCTTCGTCATATCCTGTGTTGGCAGGATTACATCTATCAGCTTTTGGGAGAACACCGCAGTGGCGAGCGAAAAAATGGCAATTAGTATTCCCAGAAAAAGAGACGCCAACAAAATATTGGTATCCTCTTTAACCCAATCAATCAGATTTTGATAGCGACTTCTCTTGCTCTTTACTTTTTGAAATTGTTCGTTCGGTTCAAGCTTGAGCAATGATTTGGATTGCCAGACTTCATTCAGTTTCTTCTTAGACCAAAGCTCAACTCCTCTTCCGGGATCACCAATGATTAATTGGTCACCTTCAAATCCATGATACACCACATAGTGTTGCAATCGATTTTCCAGGATCACATGCAAAATGGCTGGACTGTCAAGCTCTTTGAGGTTATCTACTCCATCAGCTTCCAGGCCCGCGGCATCAAAACCTAAGGATTTAGCTCCCTGATAGAGCCCAAGTAATGAAGTTCCGGTTTTTGTGGTCCCACTTAGCTGACGGATTTCGTCAAGGGTTCTTTCTCCACCATGATAATTGATGATAGAAGCAAGGCATGCCACTCCACAATCGGATTGACCATGCTGGTGAACGAATTGAGATTTTAAAGTTTTGAGGTTTGGTTTCATATTAGGGTGTAGACCCTGAAACAAGTTCAGGGTTACTTAAAATAGTAAGGTCATGCTGAACTTGGTTCAGCATCTATTTCAATTTAATAGCCTTTAACAGTACCTCTATCTTCACTTCTCCTTTGAATTTTTTTTTAAGCTTATTCCCCTCATATATGAAAATCTGGGGAACACCTCCACTAAACGTCTTCATGATATTTTCCGGATTGGTTTCTATGAAATACTGTTCAAGCGAATGATTCTTTAAAAACTGATAAGCACTATCTGTCGGCTCTAATGACACCATAGCTAAGTTGACATCAGCAAATTGATCCATATTTTCGCTGAGCTTTTCTACTTCCCACTGACAGTGCTCGCACTCACTATTGAAATACATGAGTAGGGAAACCCCTGTCGGAGCGGCTGCATCTATACCAAGGCTTAAAAACAAAGATGATAGTTCTTCGGCAACCTCCTCCTTTTCCTCCTTCTCTCTTAGGGATGAGACACTGGAATAGCCCATCCATCCCAGTAGACCAAAAACCACGATACCAACGATTACAATAATTCTTTTTTTGTTCATAACACTTATGCAGAAAGGTTAATAGAAAGGAAAGTGATAAATACAATCCAGGTGACCAGGCCTAACCCGTACACCGGCACCACAAACCCAAGGGAAGTATTGTAATCCCGATTAATGACTTTCTTGATGCCTATTGCCAGCACCAACATATAAGCAACCTCAAACAGGTTTAACGCTTTCAACGGGAACACCAGCCAGGACTCCACCAACTCTCCATCAAAGAAATTCATGAGTGACAATGGCTGGAAGTATTGTACATCTACGAGAGTGTAGTCTGTATCTATAAGACCAAACCAGATGATAGTTAGCAGCGATGGAACGATCCAAACAAACTCCGCCACCAATACCACCTGAAATATTTTTTTGAAAGAGGTTTTGTATCCGAACAATATGATGCCGCTAAGTATCCAGAGCGAGATGAACGTGAATTTGAGAAGGTAAATGATGGGCAGAATGGCATAGTTTACCCATGACCATTTATCACGAAACTCCAGGAGTTGCTCAATTCGATTAAAAGAGAGTTGTTGACTAAGATGATCACTTAAAAGTGTATCTGTAACAACAATTTGTTGGAAAACATACACTGAAATAGATGCTAATAGTATTAGCAAAAGGTAGATATACAATTTCTTCATAATTGTCTAAAATGAAGAAGCTGCATCTCGGAACAGCTTCTTCAAAATTCATCTAGATCGTTTCAATTTCAAAAAAGCATCTCTAATGAGAATAAGCATCACAACAATTGTGAGCATGGGAGATACAATAAATGAATAAGATGATAATGATTGTTCATTGCTGGAATTATTAATCGTAATAAGTTCGTTTACTATAAGAAACAAACAAACTCCAACAACAACTGATTCAGCCATCAAAAGCCGCTTTAACCCTTGTTTACTCATAACAATTCCATTTTCTTAATTAACTGGTACATTCTGCTAATGATGCTCCTAAACTAAACCCCGCCGAAAGGCCAGTTGCAAAAATAAGAGCAAAACCAGCAGGTGGAAATGCAATAGCTAGACCTACTCCAACAGCTGAGGCAACAACAGCTGCTCCTTCACCAACGGTGCATCCACCGCCTTCAACATTTTCCATTTTCTCTAAACTTAATTCTTTCATGATTTTTAGAATTTAAAAGTTAAACATGCTACAAACCTGAAGCGGCTTAGTCGCATATTTTGAGACTGGGTAAATTTCTTTCAAAAAACTTCCTCCTACTTTTCGGGCCATTACATTCTTGGAAATTCTTTTGAAGCCTAGTTCCAGACAGACCTCTTCTTCGTAATAATAGGACTGTTTAATTGGATCAAAATAGATGGGAGCATCTAGCTCTCTCAGCTCTGATAGATAACGCATCAAAGTGCTTCTATCCATTCCCATTTTTGTTGCAAACTGTTCAGGAGAACCCGTCGCTCTCCTGCGAATGAGATCATCCATTCGCTTTAGTCGGTCAAAATACTTGATGACTGGCATGATAAGGTGATTTAAGGTGACTAATGACTTGCAATCATATTCCCATGTATTTTCATAAGCAATACCGGTTTATACTTTTTTATAATTACTTATCCACAAATTATCCACATCAAAAGAATATTTCATGCAACTCAAATTAACCAAAACATTATATTTGAATTTTATTATCAATTGATAATGTTTTGACGCTGTGACTACTTCGAGTAATCGGTTTACTGATTATAATTGCACCATGACCAACCTTGTTTTCTGGATCTATATTGCCGTATCTGCAGCGAATGTCATCGCGAAAGCGATCCCCTCGGAAGAACTGGATCAGTTCACCAAGCCGCTGTTGATGCCGCTGCTCATGTTTTATGTCTATCGGTCCAGCATTGGGAAGACGACCTTACGAATTTTGCTGCTTAGCGGAGCGTTGCTGTTTTCCTGGCTGGGAGATGTGGTGCTGATGTATCAGGCAAACGAGACGTATTTCATGGCGGGGATCGGATTGTTTCTCATCGCACAAATCATTTATGTGGTGGTGCTCAGGAAATCAACGTATCAAAAACCTCCGTTGAACCTTTATCGGGTGTTTCCATTCATTCTTTACGGATTGGCTTTGTTCTACTTCCTGCTCCCTGCCGGTGATTTTACCATCCCGATCGTGGTGTACGGCCTGGTGATCATGACCATGGCGATCATGGCACGGTTGCGTGAGGGGAACACTTCACAGGAGAGCTATCAGCTAGCACTATACGGCAGTATCTTGTTCGTGTTGTCAGACTCCATCCTGGCGGTTAATTCGTTTCATACGGCTATTCCGTATGCAGGGGTGTTTATCATGTCTACCTACTGCGCGGCGCAGCTGCTGTTGGTGAAGGGGTTGTTGGGGCATGTGGAGTGAGACCAGGAGTTCCTTTTTTCATGACGTCATGCCGAAGGCATCCATGAGCAATTAGCACAACTTTTTAATTCCATTGACTCTTCCGGAATGACTCAGTAGATTGGGGTCTTTAGGTTTTACATAATAAACACATGTCAAATTACTTCGTCTATATTACCACCAACCCAAGAAAACAGTCTTATATACTGGAATGACAAATGATTTGGAGCGAAGAATAACTGAGCATTATCTGAATCGAGGAACAAGAAAGAGCTTTGCAGGTAAGAATTATTGTTATAAAATCCTCTACTATCAGAAGTTCGATTCCGCTGAAAAAGCGATTGAAGCAGAAAAAGAAATTAAAAATTGGCGAAGGGAATTAAAAGAGAATCTGATAAATGAGTTTAACCCTAAATGGGAATTCTTAAATGCCAGAATAATGCAATGGCCTCCGCCTCCAGAGAATTCTCTTTTCTAAAGTCCATGGACTCCTTCGGAGTGACAGTTAAAAAGTAGTTCTGAAATTAAAAAAATTAGTCAGCGTACTTGAAGCGTACCATGCCGAGAGCGACATCTACGTTGAAGGAGAGTAGGTTTTCAGCGTTTGCATCGTAGCTCATATTGACAAACACATTTTTCTCTACCTCTTCAAATCCATCAGCAAGTTTTACTGCGCAAAGCGGTGAGTCGCGTATTTCAATAATGATCGGGGTTCCATCGCGCGGGAGTAGTATTTCGAGGTTACCCGCACCTACCGACGCATCGATGCTGCATCGTTCCTTCATCTCACTATCAAAGTCAAGCAGCACATTTCCAAAACCGATCTTGGTAATTACATTTTTGGCTCTGGCCAGATCCATTCGTTTCGCTACGATAGATCCGAAATCCGCCTTCACAAAAAAGGTGTCCATCTGGATCGGGTTCATGTTGCCATCATCATAGCCCACCACGATATCTGCACTTCCTGATTTGATCTTCATTCGTTGTACTGAGGATCCGGTCAGGTTTACATCGGCATTGCCAAATCCGTAGATCAGATTCAATCGGTAGATTTCGCTTTTATTCAGATTTACCTTCCAGAAGTCATTGTCTTTGTCACTGCGGGAAACGGCCATGGAGAAGCTGTCACCAAACCCGGACGAATTGTATTCGTCCAGTACCAACTTAGCCTTGCAGGTTCCGTTTTTCACCTTGCTGGCAAACGTAGGATTGATCTTATCCAGATCGGGGTTTCCGTAAATTGTTAGTGGATTGTTGTCTGCATCGGCTTGCTTCAGCAGACAGTTTGTAGCAGTTGCTTTAAGATAAAAGTCAACGGTATCGAACTCGGCTGACTCTTTTATTGTGTAAAATTTCTTTAGCTGTGCAAGCGCACTTTGACTCGTAAGCAGAGCGATCCCTGCCATCAATACCAACCGCAACATGGATTCTTATTACGGATAGGTTATGTAGAGGTTGCGAATCGTGAGTCGATTTAGATAAAAACTTTGGTGTTTAACCAAAGAGAACACTAAGGTTTTCACAAAGAACCCTAAGTTGTTTATGACTTCTATGCAGTTTCTGCGCTTAAAAGAATTCCTTCATTCGCTCGAAGAAGCTTTTATCTGCTTTTCCCGGATCCGGCTGGAAATTGGGTGAATCACGCAATGCTTCAAGGGACTCCTTCTCATCAGCGCTCAGCTTTTTAGGCGTCCAGACATTCACGTGAACCAGCTGGTCTCCCTGACCGTAACCTTCCACGGATTTGATTCCTTTTCCTCTCAGGCGCAAGATCTTTCCGCTCTGAGTTCCAGGGTCGATTTTGATCTTTACTTTCCCGTCTATGGTAGGTACTTCAATGGATGTCCCAAGAGCTGCATCTATAAAATTGATGTACAGATCGTAGATGATATTATTACCGTCTCGTTTCAATATATCATGCTCCTCCTCTTCCACCAGGATCAACAGGTCGCCAGGTATACCACCTGCTACTTCGTTTCCTTTTCCTGACATGGAAAGCTGCATGCCGTCCGTTACCCCTGCCGGTATCTTGATTGGGATCACCTCCTCTTGTCGCTTCAGTCCTGAGCTATCCACTCCTGCTGCCCGACTCTCTACTGTCTGTCCACTGCCACCACAGGCAGGACATGTAGAGGTGCTCATCATCTGTCCCAGCATGGTGTTCATCACCTTGCGTACCTGACCGGTACCGTTACAGCTGGAACATGTTTGAAATTTAGTATCCGGATCTACGATGAGCCGGTTTACCTTGATTTTCTTCTCAACACCGTGAGCGACTTCTTCAAGTGTGAGCTTAAGCTTGATCCGTAGGTTGGTGCCCTTTCTGGTTCTGCGACCCCCACGGCCACCGCCACCAAAGAAGCTATCGAACGGGCTGCCGCCACCACCGAAAATATCTCCGAACTGAGAGAAGATATCTTCCATGTTCATGCCACCGCCACTGAAACCGCCACCGGCTCCACCAACTCCCTGATGACCGAACCGATCGTAGCGCTGACGTTTCTCATCATTGCTAAGAATCTCGTAGGCCTCTGCCGCCTCTTTGAATTTCTCTTCCGCTTCTTTATCGTCGGGGTTTTTGTCCGGGTGGAATTTGATCGCAATCTTCCGATATGCTTTTTTCAACTCATCCTTACTTGCCGAACGGTCTACTCCCAGTATTTCGTAATAATCTCTTTTTGCCATGTTATTGCTTCGCTCCTACAACCACTTTTGCAAATCGTACCACTGATTCTCCCAGGGTATATCCGGGCTCCACTACATCCACAATCTTACCCTCCAATTCCTTTTCAGCAGGAATCTGGGTGATCGCCTCGTGCATCTCATCGTCAAATGCATCGCCCTTTTTCACTTCCATTTTCTTCAACCCTCTGTTCTGAAGGGATTTGTTGAGCTTGTTCTGAATCAGCTCCATTCCTTCTCTCAGCGCCTTGATGTCTTCGCTACCTTCTGAAGCATTCATCGCACGCTCAAAGTCGTCCAATACTGGCAAAAGGTCAGCCATCAGGTCTTTGTTGGCGGTACTTATCAGATCAAGTTTTTCTTTTGATGTTCTTCTTCTGAAGTTTTCAAACTCCGAATAGAGACGCAAGTATTTATCCTTGGCCTCTCCAAGCTGCTCTTCAAGTGTCGGCTCGGTTGATTCTTCAACCTCCTCCTCTTCAGCGTTTACTTCATTCTCCTCCACTTGCTCTTCCTGAGCCTGAGCTTCCTGCTCTTCTGATAGTTCCTGCTCCTTATTCACTTTTTCTTTTGTTTCCTTCATTCTTTCAACTTGCTTAAAGACGTTCTGGGAATGACAATTTCTTTGCCAATGGGGCTTGATGTGCCAATATGTCAGTCATTTAACAGCTGCCAGATTTTATCCTTGAGAGGTTGAATGCCTAGCCCCGTAACACTTGATATAAACAGTGTCTCGACCTCCGGTAGCTCCTCTTTCATTTCGGTCATGAGCTCTTCATCCAGCAGATCTGACTTGGTAATGGCCAGAAGTCGGTCTTTATCCATTAACTCCGGGTTGTGCTTTTTTAATTCACCATTAAGAATTTCATACTCCTTACGGATATCTGCCGCATCTGCCGGTATCATGAATAGCAGAATGGAATTACGTTCAATGTGCCGAAGGAATCTATTTCCAAGTCCCTTTCCTTCGGCAGCCCCTTCGATAATTCCCGGAATGTCTGCCATCACGAATGACTTATAATCACGATAAGGAACCACTCCCAGGTTCGGAACCAGTGTAGTGAATGGATAATCTGCGATCTCGGGCTTAGCCTCAGAAACTACAGAAAGTAAGGTGGATTTTCCGGCATTCGGGAAGCCAACCAGTCCTACATCTGCAAGGATTTTTAACTCGAGGATGATCGTAGCTTCTTTTCCTTCGATCCCCGGTTGGGCATAGCGCGGTGTTTGGTTCGTGGCGGACTTATAATGAACGTTTCCCTGACCCCCTCTTCCACCCGGAAGCAGCACTTTCTCCTCGCCATCTTCCATGATCTCCACCAGCTTTTCATCCGTTTCAGCGTCTTTGGCTATCGTCCCGATCGGCACTTCCAGAATGATGTCTTCCCCATCCTTGCCAAACTTACGATTGCCCTCACCATGACCTCCATTTTCTGCGGTGATGTGTTTTCGATACTTCAGGTGCAACAAGGTCCACAACTGACTGTTGCCACGTAAAATGATATGACCTCCATGGCCGCCATCTCCTCCATCCGGCCCGCCTTTCGGGACATGCTTTTCCCTACGGAAATGCACAGACCCAGCTCCGCCATCACCTGATTTGGCGTAGAATTTTACGTAATCAATGAAGTTGGATTCCATAGGTCTCTAGACCTCCAGTGCTGAGACGGTTTTGTCTATCTCCGAGAAAATATCATCGATATCACCGATACCATTCACGGTAGATAGCCTTCCTTGTTTTTCATAGAAAGGAAGCACGTGAACGGTCTTATTGAAATACTCTCCGATTCTTCTGTCCAGCTTATCGGAAGCATCATCCGCACGGCCTTCGAGCTCTTTTCGTTTCGCAATACGATTTCGCACTTCTTCTTCTGTTACCTTCAGTTCAATTACTGCATGGATAGCAGTGCCCATTGATTCCATTAAGGTATCCAGCGCTTTCGCCTGATCGACAGTTCTTGGAAAACCATCAAACAAAAAACCACTCGCCTGAGGATTTTTTTCTACTTCTTCCTTGAGCATCGCAATGGTAATGTCATCGGAAACCAGGTCACCATTGTTGATGATCTCTTTAACTATTTGCCCAAGCTCAGTATCGTTTTTCGTATGCCATCTAAACAGATCGCCTGTAGATATGTGACACAGACCGTACTTCTTAATTAGTCGCTCACTTTGAGTTCCTTTTCCAGCTCCCGGAGGACCAAATATTATCAGATTTAGCATACCTTCAGTTTGTAAAAAGCGACAAAGATAAGGGCTAAAAATGTTTCGAGCCGTCTGTTTTTAAACTAGTCTCTTTAAGTTAGCCAACTATTATGGCCACAGCCCTGAAATATTTTACCGTTTACTTCCTCAGTGGACTCAAATTTGTGTTTGGCCCCACGTTCGGTGTAGCAAATGACCTACCTGTTCCGGCCATCATTGTACTAACTGCACTGGGCATGATGACGACCATTTACCTGTTTACTTTTTTCGGGAATGAGATTCATCGGTTCTTTCAACGGTTTAGAAAAACCAAGCGAGTATTCACAAAGAAGAGTAGACGATTTGTGAAAATATGGCGAACATTTGGACTGAAAGGTATTTGTCTTCTTACACCACTAGTGCTCACTCCTCCCGGAGGTGGATTATTGGTGAACCTACTTGGATCCAGGAAAAGACTTATACTTAAATGGATGTGGATCAGTGCTATTCTATGGAGCACTGTTATTACCTTGATTGTGAAGTATGCCTTCTGGCTGATAGAGGATTTTGTGGCTTTTTAATCCTCTTCGGGCTCATCTTCCATCACTTCGATATCCTGAATCAGCACACGCTTTGAGATTGCGCGACCTGTAGGAGTAGCAGCCAATCCACCTTGCGCGGTTTCTTTGTATCGTGCCTCCATACTCTGTCCTACCTCACCCATAGCGTCCACGCATTCATCTACAGGTATCACCGGGCTCACATCTGCGAGTGCTATTTGTGCTGATGAGTTGGCGATTGCTGCTGCGCTTGCGTTCCTTACTACACATGGTATTTCTACCAGCCCGGCCACCGGATCGCACACCAATCCCAGCATACACTGAATGGTAATGGCGACCGCATTGAAAATCTGATCATTACTTCCACCCAGACAATAGGTGATTCCGGCTGAAGCCATCGCAGCTGCGGCACCTGTCTCGGCCTGGCATCCACCCACAGCTCCTGCTATGGAAGCTCGCTTTTCCAAAATCAAAGCTACCCCGGCACCAATTAAAAGGGCCTCATAAATTTTTTGATCCGGAATGTCATGGATTTCCTGAAGTGTCACCAAAGTGCCCGGAAGTATTCCACTCGCACCCGCGGTAGGTGCTGCCACCACCCGACCCATGCATGAGTTAACCTCCTTCGCAGCAAGAGCGCGAGCAACCAATTTTTGAAACTCCGGGGAAAGGACAGACTTAGGAAAGTTCATCACTTTTTTTGCCCCGTTATTGATCATACCGGAATAGGAGTTCATCTCCTCACTCAACCCGGACTGCACAGCCTCCTTCATCACCTGATAGGCCTGATCAATTCCGGTCCAGATATCTTCTTCTTTCTTGCCCTTTTGATTAATCTCAAAATCAAGAACAGGCTTGAATAAAGGAATATCGTTTGCCTGGCATTCCTTTTTCCACTCTTCAAAACTGTTAAACAATACGCCCATACTCAAAGATACTATTTGTTTAGCCCAATAACTGAGGCTTTGTCGCCAGAGTTTCTTGTTCATGCCTATTTTTGCGGCCATGCTAAAAAATGACCTTATACTCAGAGCTGCCAAAGGTGAGAAAACCGAGCGAACTCCTGTTTGGCTGATGCGTCAGGCAGGGCGAATTCTACCGGAATACCGAGCAGTACGTAACAGCTTGTCCGGCTTCAAAGAGCTGGTGGAAACTCCTGACTTAGCTGCTGAAGTGACGATACAACCGGTAGATATACTTGGAGTAGATGCAGCGATTATTTTCTCCGATATTTTGGTCATTCCTGAGGCCATGGGACTTACCTATGAGATGGTGGAGAAAAAAGGGCCTCACTTTCCCAAGACAGTCCAGTCAGAATCTGATCTAGAAGCATTGAAGGTGGCAGATCCTGCCGATTTGGGATATGTGTATGAAGCACTCAAAATCACGAAAAAAGAACTGGATGGCAGGGTACCATTGATAGGCTTTGCAGGTGCTCCATGGACCATTTTTTCTTACATGATAGAAGGGGGTGGCAGTAAGACCTTCTCCAAAGCCAGAAGGCTTCTTTACTCAGAACCCAAAATGGCTCATAGGCTGCTTGATATGATTACAGAGTCTACAATCGGCTATTTGAATCAGCAGGTGCAGGCAGGTGCTGATATGGTGCAGGTGTTTGACTCCTGGGCGGGAGTGCTGCCGGCGGAACATTATTCTGAATTCTCCCTTAAGTACATCTCCAGGATTTGTGATGCGATCACTGAGGTGCCAGTCACTGTTTTTGCAAAAGGCGCATGGTGGGCGCTCCCTGAAATGAAAGACATCAACTGCCGAACTGTAGGGTTGGATTGGAATATGGATCCAAGGCAAGCTCGTGAAATCTTACCCAACAAGACTCTTCAGGGAAATCTCGACCCATGTGCACTTTATGGGCGCAATGAGTTGATCAAGAATGAAACGAAGAAAATGCTTGAAGCTTTCGGTGATCACCCACACATTGCAAACCTGGGGCATGGTGTTTATCCTGATACAGATCCGCAAAAAGTGAAGTATTTTATTGAATCAGTGAAGGAGCTATCGACTCACTGATACTTGATGTAGAGCGCAATTTTTCTTCTTAACTCGTTCGGATCAAAAGGCTTGGTGATGTAGTCATTCATTCCGGCTGCTATTACATCCTGGCGAACTTTTAAAAGGGCAGACGCTGTAAGGGCTATGATCGGGGTTTTCTCATCAAACGTTCTGATTTTCCTGGTGGCTTTATAGCCATCCATGATCGGCATTTGAAGATCCATTAGTACCAGGTCGTATTTATTCTCTCTCATTTTATCCACTCCCTCCTGACCATTATGAGCTACTTCCACAATAAGCTCCCACTTCTTCAGGAATTTCTCGGCCACCATGATATTCATCTGGTTGTCCTCTACCAGCAAAATTTTCTTTCCAGTAATAATGTTTGTATCCTCTTCTTCCTGCACTGCCTCATCCACTGCTTCATGCATCACCTTTTTAAAACCCAGATCAAACCAGAAAATAGTACCTGAATCAGGTTCGCTCTTTACGTATATCTCCGATCCTACCATATTCAGAATTTTTCTGATAATTGCCAGACCCAGACCAGTTCCACCGTATTCCCGGGTCGTAGAAGAGCCTGCCTGAGTAAACCTTTCAAAGATCACCTTTTGCTTGTCATATGGAATTCCAATCCCTGAATCAATCACTTCAATTCTTAACGTTTGCTTGCGCTCATCATCGCTTAGGACCGTGGTTTTGAGCTTAACATATCCCTTGGCTGTAAATTTCAGTGCATTGTTGATGAGATTGTTGAGCACTTGATAAATTCGGGTTTGATCTGCAAGAACCATTGAATGCATATTTTCATCCAGCTCAAGCACCAAACTCAGCCCTTTTTCTTTTGCCAATGCACTATGAGCCTTGATGATCTTGTTCGCCATATTCTCAAGGTTTACCTCCGTAAATTCGAACTCTATAGAGCCAGATTCCAGTTTATTATAATCCAGAATGTCGTTAATCAGCGCTGTAAGATGTTCGGCTGAAAACTGGAGAGATTCTAAGCTTTCCTTTTGATCCTTTCGTGGTTCTTCATTCATCAGAAAATGAGATATCCCTACTACCGCATTGAGTGGTGTTCTAATCTCATGTGAGATGGTACTCAAAAAATCTGTTTTGGCTTTAGACGCATCTTCCGCAGCGTCCTTCGCTTTCTTCAATGAATGAGCAAATCGAAAAGAAAGAATTAGCGATTGAAAAAAGAAGAATAAAATAAATCCTATAAAGGTGAGGAAAGTGTTTTCTTGTACTGGAGTGAGATAAACCGAAATCAGATAAACCGCCACCATGAACACAATGCCTGTACTGGCAAAAGCATATTGGGCCCCCGTCCTATTTCGCTTATATGCAATCCAATAAACATAAATCAGGTAAAAAATTGCAACGATGACCAGGATGAAAAACGGTTCCACCAACTTAGTGAACACTATGGTAGGCGCAAAAAGTGAAAGCAGTGAGAATATTGCTGATATCACTGAAAAACCAAGCAATATGGTTTTCTTGCTATCCTCGGGGTACAAGGAATAACTATATATGGTGAAAATACCACAGGGAATAAACAGGGCCAGGTACTCTGCCCGAATAATCAACTCCCAGGACATATTGGGATACAATGCATGGATCGCATATTCACCGCTACCAATCATTCGGTAGCTAAATGTGAGGCAGAATAGAGCAAAGAAAAGTACGGAACGCTCATGCTGTCCAAACATGAAGAGGCCCAGGAAGAAAAGTCCACCCATGATCAAACTTCCACTTAACAAAAAATCATAGCTAAAATCGAAATCTCTTTTTGCATTGAGCACTTTCCGATCACCAATCATGATTGGCTCTCTGACACCCCCTTTGGTATGTCTGAAATTGGAAACCTGTAATACAAATTCCAACGTGTTTTGATATCGGGCCAGGGATAGAACTTTAGGCATCCAGTCAGGTGTAGAATCTTCTTTTCGCTTACCAACCTTACCATTTTTTCCAAATTCAAACCCATCATAATAAAGGAGGTATGCATTATAAGACTCACCTAAAGAAATCGCCAGCTCGGGCGTTTTGGGTGGTAAAATGACTCGCACCCTGTAAGTGGCATAACCTGAACTGGTGAGTTTTTGTCCTCCACGAGTTGTTCCTCCGTTCCAAAGTTTTGGAAACCTATAGTAGTCCGGCTCAAAATAATCAATGGAGTCTGGTTTGATAAGCTCATTCCAATAGAACTCCCACTCGCCATTAAGTGGAACAGCATTGTTTTTAAGATCAGTTTTGGATAAATCTATCACGCCATCAATGACCTCCTGGCTACTGGAGTTGAATGGCATCCACAAAAGGATGATGAGTACTATTCCGAATCTTTTCATGGCTGTCACCAGCCAAATTAAAGATATTTTTTGAGTATCGAATTTTCTTTGGCTTCCTGAAATAGTTTTTCCTTATCTATTGGAACCACACCGGGCATTTCACACACCATTCCTCCTCCAATATTTGCCAGCTCTGCAATAAATTCCAGCGGCAATCCCAACGTTAAACAAAGACCCGCAATGCTAATCACTGTATCTCCTGCTCCCAGTACCTCCACAATCTGCCTGGGATGAGAGCGAAGCTTACCAGACTCTTTACCTGAATCATAGAAGATGCCGTTCTTGGAAAGGGTAATGAAATAGTTATCAGCGGCTACACTTTCTTTCAGCTGTGTTGCTGCATTTGCGAGTTGTTCCTCATCAAGTGCATCAAATTCAATATCCAAGCCATCCTGAAGATCAGCAACATTTACTTTGAAAAGCGAAACTCCCTGGTACTTAGTGAAATTTCTGCGTTTCGGATCTACTGCTATCGGAATATTCTTGTCTTTTGCCAACTTGATTGTTTGCTCAATGACCTCCGGATTAATCGTTCCTTTATCATAATCCTCAAAAATCACCAAGTCACATTCGTCTAGCAGGTTTCTAATATGATGAAGCAAGGACTTTTGATCCAGATCAATTAACGGATGTACATCTTCGTTATCGACACGGATGAGGTGCTGTAACCCCGATGTAATTCGAAGCTTGGTAGTAGTTACTCTATTCTGACTTCTAATGATGCCTTTATTCGGCATATTTTCATAATCCAGCAGTTGCTCAAACGCCTCGCCATCAGGGTCATCCCCTACCACAGAACATAGAATGGGTGTTGCTCCGAGTGCTCTCAAGTTCATTGCCACATTAGCCGCTCCTCCCAGTCTACTTTCCTTTTTCTCCAATGTAAGTACCGGAACAGGAGCTTCCTTGGATATTTTACTGGCCTTACCTCTCATATAGTAGTCAACCACTACGTCTCCTACAACAAGTACTGTTTTGTCTTTAAATGCCTCAAATACGTCTTCAATAGAATTCATTACTAAGACAATTTAGCAAGAGAAACGGTCATTTTTGCAATGGCCTTTTTCAATTCCTCCTCTGATGCTGCGTATGATAATCTCAAACATTCCGGATCTCCAAATGCCTCACCAGTTACTAATGAAACATGTGCATCCTCAAGCAAGAACATACACAAGTCATTTACCGTCTCAATTTTCTTGTCACCATGCGACTTTCCAAGATAGTGTCTAACATTAGGGAAGAAGTAAAAAGCACCCTGTGGCATGTTCACTTCAAACCCCGGAATTTCTTTGAGGAGATTATAGACCAGCGATCTTCTTTCTTCGTAAGCCTTGGCCATTAGATGCGTAGGTTCCATTGGACCTGTTAGTGCTGTCAACGCAGCACGCTGAGCAATCGAGCAGTTTCCTGAGGTGTATTGCCCCTGCATCTTGTTGGCGGCTTTCGCTATCCACAATGGTGCACCGATATATCCAACACGCCAGCCCGTCATGGCAAATCCTTTGGAAAACCCATTCACCGTTACGGTTCGTTCCAGCATCCCGTCAAGGGTTCCTATGCTCTCATGTTTGCTCCCAAAATTGATCAGCTCATAAATTTCATCTGAAACAATGGTGATATCTTCTCTATCTCTCAGTACATCCGCAATCCCCTCAAGCTCTTCTCTTGTGAATACAGAACCCGTTGGATTGCACGGTGATGAAAAAATGATCGCTTTCGTTTTATCTGTAAGGGCTTCTTTGATCTGATCGGCGGTCGCCTTAAAATCATTTTCAATCGTCCCTCTAACAAACACGGGCTTCCCTTCTGCCAACAGAATCATAGCCGAATAACTCACCCAGTATGGCGTCAGCACGATCACTTCATCACCCGGATTCAGGATGGCCATAAATACGTTGGCTATTGATTGCTTTGCTCCATTTGAAACAACTATTTGGTCAGGGCCATAGTCCAATCCATTATCTCGCTTGAACTTTTCTGAAATTGCCTTTCTAAGATCAAGGTATCCATTCACCGGGGGATAAGCGAAGTAGTTTTCTGAGTTGATGGCTGCTATCGCACCTTCCTGAATATGCTTAGGTGTCTTGAAATCCGGCTCTCCGAGACTAAGACTGATAACTTCAATTCCTTTTTCCTTCATCTCGCGTGCCTTGGCCGCCATGGCTAGTGTCGCTGATTCAGGAATACTTTTGATTCGTTTGGAAAGTGCGTTCATACAAATAATTTTTGGCAAAAATAGAAAGGAAGAGCCAACTCCTCACAGTCAACTCTTCCCTTTCAAATGTCTTTATTTTTGAGCTATTAGCCTTCCCCGTCCTGGCTTTTATCCAGATTGAAAAGCAATGAAATTCGAAGTGTATCAGCCAATGGATGATTTTGTCCCTTCGGGATCAAATAAGAGAAATCGAACCCAAAAATTTGATACCTAAAACCTGCACCTACTGTAAAATACTTTCGGTCACCCTTATTTTTATGTTCAGAGAAGTACCCTGCTCTAGCGGCAAAAATATCTCTGTACCAATATTCTGCACCCACTGAATAGGTGAGTTCCTGGAGCTCTTCTTTAAATCCTCTGGGTGCGTCACCAAAGGAGCCAAAAGTTCCGGATAATAGTGGTCGATCCGGGTCTTTTCCCTTTGCTATGATCTTATTTCCGTCACTGTCTGTTTCAATGTTTCCACTTCCATCCGTTTGATAAATAGGGGGTGTAGGAACCATCAACTTATTAATATCAAATGCCAGGGTAATTGTATTGTATGGGTCTAGGTTTGTTTTAAATGCTGAACCAAGCCTAAAGTTGGCCGGTATGAAGTTTTCATTGCTTTCCGCACTGTAAGTAATTTTCTGGCCAATATTAGAAAGATGAGCACCGATTGAAAGCTCAGAGTTTTTACCGGATAGGAGGAAAGGTTTGGTGTAATACCACCCCAGATCCACCGCCACAGAGGTTCCGGCTTTAGCATCAGGAGCTCCGGTTATATTACCAGCAAGATTAGACCAAATAAAACGAAGGGTAACGCCGACACCCATGTTTTCAGAAAGCTTTCTGGAATAAGTTCCATCAAATGCAAGCTCACTTGGATTCTCCACCCCATTCGGATTTGCGAACTCATCGTAAAGCGCAATCTCCCCAAGATCAAAATATCTAAAAGAGGCAGCAAACGTCTGGGTCTGATCAATTTTTTTATAAAACGATAGGTAGTTCAAAGACATGTCATCAACGATATTTCCCAACCATGGTGAGTAAGAGAAAGAAAATCCCATGTCCGTTTCAATGAAAGCCAGTTTGGCATTGTTCCAGTGCACACTATTTGCATCAGGGGAGGTGGCCACACCGACATCTCCCATGGCTGATGCCCGGCTGTCCGGTGCAAAGCCTAAGAACGGAACGGCTACTGTAATGGGGTTTCTGAGACTGTCCTGTCCAGAAATAAAGGAAGACTGACCTAAAGTCGGAACAGCTGCAAAAACCAGAAGGATTGCGAATATCTTCTTCTCAAGATGATTCATTCGAATGAATTTATAAAAGGATGCCAAACTTAACATTATCAGGTGAATACCAATTAATATTTTGAATAAAACTGCTGATTTTCAAATAACTAAAGTGCTAATAATCTACAATAACGAGCTTTTGTGTGATTTCTTTCATTGCACCATCCAATCTACTCTGGATAATTAACCGGGCATAGTAAATACCCTGTATTAACCGCTCACCGGTATCCGTTTGTGCATTCCAAGGGATCTCCACATTTCGCTGGCTGTTTTCATACAATAGTTCTTCCTTGCTCACCACATCCCCACCAGACCCATAAATCATTAGTGTCACATATAAATCTTCGTCCTCCCGATCATGGTCAAAAGCAAAAGTAGTGGAACTCTGCACCGGATTAGGATAGGTAACAGGGTTGTATACAAATAAGACAGGTTCATCTGTCACTGTGAAATCAATGGATGCCTCAGATGCATTATTATGCGTGTCCCAAACTTTGAGAATTGCACTGTAGTGTCCTGTTTCCAAATTCTGTAGTGGATAAACCACCGTACCCCGCTGATAATTATCTGCCTCTGCTGTATAGAAATCATTGAGGTTAAAGGTCTCTCCTTCAATCGTTAGCGTAATCCCCTGCACAACACCGGATCTCGTTGTGGTGATTCCACTTTCATCTTCAATATTCGCGATCAGTAAAGGTGAATCCCCAACGACATCACCATTCCTGAAAGATTCATCATTCATAAAAGCAGAAATGATTGGAGCTTCCTTGTCCTCCGCTGGACTCTGATTCGTACCGCCAATGACAAATTCTCGAGAAGATCCGCCCGCATCAATGTTATTGTCCTTATCCCATGCATAAAGGCTCATTTTTCCTCTTTTGTACTGATAGGAAATATTCTTGGGCACGATAAACGTGAAGGTAAATGCTCCTTCTGCTACTGTCGCTTCTCCTCTGAAAAGAGTGTTACTTCTCAACTTATAAGTATATGGGGTACTTTCCTGTCCACGAGTCTTAAAATTTTGCTCCTCATCGTAAATAGCAGCAATGAGGCGTCCATTAAAATCCATTCGAATCGATCCGCCTTCTTCTATCTGACCAGTAAATGTTATCTCCTCCAGAGCACTTAGCGTATCCAATTCACTTCCAATTTTATTAATTACGATATCCAGCTTTGGAAAAGCAGGCATCATCATTGGGTCTCCCAAAAGTGTGAAATTTCGATTGACGGGTCCTTCTAACCCCTCATTCTTTGTGAGGCGTATAACATCTCCAAGCCTCAGGTTTTGGTTGGATTCCTTTCGG
Organism: Ekhidna sp.; assembly: GCF_965221965.1. GTDB lineage: Bacteria > Bacteroidota > Bacteroidia > Cytophagales > Cyclobacteriaceae > Ekhidna. The sequence goes on along the minus strand of NZ_OZ244926.1, from coordinate 149,414 downwards.
AAAATGTTTTCATGAAAAGCCTGATTCAGACTAAAGTTAGTACTGGCAAACACCGGCCGACTAGTGGTGAGCAATGCAATGCCACCTCCTTGTTCTGACAATAGCAATTCTTCCGCTCCCGAAACCCTAATCGGATCATCATATCGACCAAACTCACACGTGGCGGTTACAAAAATTGGGAGCTTGTTTCTATTAGTCAGTTGATCAATATCCGAACGGGTTAGAATCTCCTCTTCCATCCAGAGCCTTTCGTTTCCATGCCCAATGAAATTGACAGAGAAGGTTCCATTCTTGATTCTTGTTTTCAATGCCGCACTGGCTTGAGGAGATTTTTCTGAGGAGCCGGATGCTTCCTGAACGAATGCATCAAGCAACACTTTATTGATATTGTATTGTGCATAGGTAGTGTCAACTAGCTCGGACAACTCCTCCACATGTCTTGCATGAATGTTCCCATCACCATCATCCCCTACATAGGTCACTTCACTTCGCCATTTGCCTAGCGTATTTGGGCTGGTGCTATAGTAGATGATTTTATCCACCATTGCTTTTGCCTCCTCTTTGGACTTGGCCGGAAGGCGTCCCACGCCAATCTCCATGGTGTGATCTCCAGCCAATGACTCAACCCATTCACCCTCATCATTTTCAAGAAAGCCAAAATAATCATCTGAAGAGTAGCTGAAAATGGGATGAAAACTCTCTCTCGACTCATACGTTGGAACGAAGTTGGTATTGTCAATGATCCGATCTTTAAAATCATAAGAACAATCTCCGAGAAGCAGTAAATATTTAAGCTGTCCTCCCTTATCGTAAACATATTTTGCATAATCACGAATTGCCGAGACGTCCTGTCTTCCTGATGAGAATTCATTGTAAACCTCCGTTGTGGTCGCTACCTGAATATTTAATCCATCATGGATTTGATGAAATTGTGCTAATTGATTTGCCTCAGCCTCGAAACCCGGATGTGTGACTATGATACCATCAAAGCTGGAGTTTCCTTTTAAATTTTGATTCGAGACTGAACCAAAGACAAATGGAGTTGGGAAATCATTTCCAACAAAAACCACAAACTCTTCCACCCCAGAGCTTTGACTCTTGAATAGAGCCTTATTTCCACTGATTGAAAATTCCTGCTCACGAATATTGGTCGGGTCAGTAACATCCCAGATAGTAGACTCAGCCGCATTACCAACCTCATACTGCAATACTTCCCCTACATTTTCACTCCATCGAAAATGAGTTTCTGAATTGTATAACCTCAGATTTCGCTGGAAAGTCATCTTATAATAATCAATGTACCCACGCTCACCTGAGGCGTTCCCGTTGAACTCAATCTCTAAATCAAAGGTTGAATTGCTCGGTAATGTGAATTCACCGACCTCCTGCCTGGCCTTTACACTATAGGTTGTTCCCGGGCCGTCCGGAACTGAAGCAATTGAAATGGAGCCAATTGAGTTAGTGCCTGAAAAAATGTCAAAGGAAGCAGACTCTGATGATTGACTGACACCACTCAATGTCAAATCAATGGAAGAGGAAAGCCCATTTATCTGATGTGAAAAAGACTGTGATTCGCCACTAGTTAATGTTTCTCCATACCATCCTCTTCCTGAGGAAATCAGATTAACCTCGTCTTCCTCAAACACAATATGATCGTGAAAATTTGTGATAGTGCTCGTAGCAGAACCCGCAAGGTTTTGTTTAGCAGTGACTCTCTTTCCTTCTGCTCCTCCTATTCGTAGAAAGTAATAGGCCGTATCCGAATAAATGTTTTTCTCGTATTCAAACCCTGCTTCTGTCCAGGATTCCTTATTCGGACTCACACCGTAAAAAAGGATAAAATCATTTTGACCAAAGGAGCCATCAGATTCACCAGAAACAAATATTGCATTCTCAATCAAATCTTCAGGTCTGGATTCACTATTGGACTGAGGTAAAATGCCTTTTACTCCGTTTCCATAGATTTTAATCTTCCGAGGATCAATAGAGGACGAAACACCGAGGACATCCAATGTATTACGGTCAATTTTATAGATGCCCGTTTCCGTGATACCTAGTTTATACCAGGTTCCACTTGATAAAACGGAAGACTGTGCCCATGTGAACTGAACCAGCACCAGCCCCAAAATGTAGCATCCGATTCTCTTCATTCTTATGTTAAACGCATACTTCAAGGCAAAAATTCTATCTGGTAAACCGAGCAACAAAAGAAACGACAGACACCAGTATGTAAAAAGGGATTAAATAGGGCAAAGATGTCCATTGAAATACAATCAGAAGAGTCAATACTCCCAGAATCAACACCCACCTGTCTTCATTTCCTTTCCATCTTGCTGATGAGAATTTCAATGCAATGAGACGGACAGGTGATACCAACATGATTGCTGAAAAAATACAAATGCTGATCAATGTGTATTCGTAAATCTCAAATGGTAGAAAAATGAGGGAAGTCAACATGATTGCATTGGCAGGTGTAGGCAACCCTTTAAAACTATCGGACTGAGATTCATCGATATTGAAAATAGCAAGTCGAATGGCCGAAAAAACAGCAATGACAATAGCTATCCAAAAATAATCTGAACTACCCTGAAGCCAGGATAACATAAAGAAGGAAGGCAAAAGGCCAAACGAAACCAGATCAGAAAGGGAGTCTAGCTGCTTCCCAATTTCAGATTGTACTTTGAGCATTCTTGCAGCAAACCCATCAAAAAAATCGAATAGCCCTGCTGCTATCACGAAATAGAATGCGCTAATCTCCTGGCCAGTCAGGGTGTAATAAATCCCTACACATCCAATTGCCAGATTGACACAAGTCAGAAAGTTGGGGATGTGCTTCTTCATCCTTTTACAAACGGGTTATGTACTTTTTCATGTCCAATAGTGGTAGCAGGACCATGCCCTGGCAAAACCTGAACATCTTCTGGTAACGTATACACTTTCTCCTGAATGTTTCTAAGCAAGTCATCGTGGTTCCCCCCGGGTAGATCCGTTCGCCCGATGCTTTCTCTAAAAAGCACATCTCCTCCAATCATCAATTTTTCTTCCTCAATATAAAACATCAGGTGACCGGGTGAGTGACCGGGAACCTCGATCATTTTCATCTGCACTTCGTCAAGCGTCAAAGTATCTTCTCCTTTTAAAAATTCATCTACCTCCGTATGCCGATAGCCTGACATGCCCCACTGGGGTGCGTAAGCGGGTATGGAGCCAAATACTTCTTTTTCGTTTTCAGGGATTTTTAATGGAACCTTGTAGATCGCTTTTAGCTCATCATTGCCTAGCACATGATCGATATGACAGTGCGTATTTATTATTGCAACTACCTTCAGATCGTTCATATGAATGTATTCTTTCAGTTCTTCCACCTCGTAATCTTCATAGCATCCCGGATCAAAAATCAAGCAATTTCCTTTTTCCGAAGAAACCACATATGTATTCTCGTAGAACGGGTTGAAAACGAATGATTTTATCTTCATCTGATATAGTTTTATGTCTTTGAGTTTACAAAAGTAAAGTGCCAAAAATTAAGGTGGACTATATCGTAGTGGGGCAAGGTCTTGCGGGCTCGTGGCTCGCTTTTGAGATGCTGAAGCGGGAATTGTCTGTTCTGGTGATAGACAAGGACATAGACAAAACCTCATCCAAAAAAGCCGCTGGAATTTATAACCCGATTACGGGACGAAAAATGGTAAAAACCTGGCGTGCTGATCAGCTGTTCCCAACGCTAGAAGAGCAGTACAAACAGCTGGAGCATGAACTAGAGGACACATTTTTACATCAGATTCCTATTTATCGTCCTTTTAAATCCATTGAGGACCAAAATGATTGGGATGGAAAAGTGGCTAATGAAGGACACCAGAACTTCCTGAAAGAGTTTAGAAAAAAAAGCATTGGATACCCTGATGTAAATGACCGGCTTGGAGGAATCATACTGGATTATTCCGGATATGTTGACTTGCCGAAGATGTTGATGGTCATGAAGAATTATTTGCAGCATAAGGGAATTTACAGGAGTGAAGTGTTTGATTATAATAAACTAAGAATGGAAGAGGGTAGTGTTCAATACGAAAATATAACCGCAGGTAAAGTCATTTTCTGTGAAGGCTCTCTTCCCGAAAATCCTTATTGGCAGTTGCCTTTCAGACCGGTCAGAGGTGAGGTAATGGACATTAAAGTTGATTTGGAATCTGATTATATTATCAATCAGGGGGTGTTTATGATACCAAAAGATGGTTTTTTTACAGTAGGTTCGACATACGATCACGATAACCTCACCTATGAACCCCAGGAATCAGGAATCAAATCGCTTGAGGAAAGGTTAAAAAAGTTGTATATAGGCAAATATCAAATAATTGATAAAAGAGCGGGTGTTAGGCCGGCTACACATGACAGAAAACCGTATATTGGTTTGCATAAAACACATAAAACTTTAGCGATTTTTAATGGTTTTGGCACGAAAGGTGTTTCTTTAGCACCGTATTTTGCAGAACATTTCGTGGATGTTTTGCAAGGAAAAAGTGAGATAGACGAAGAAGTACATGTTCAAAGGGTTTCTTAAATACATCATTCCATACTTTTTTATTGTGGGTATGGCATTTAGCCAGCACTACACGACCCCTTTTGGACAAAATAGAATTCAGTATAAGAACTTTGATTGGTACTATTACAGCACAAATAATTTTGATGTTTACTACTATCCCGGAGGTCAGGAATACGCGTTGGAGGCGATTGATTTCCTAGAGGATAAATTCGTTGAACTGACCGATAAACTTGGTTATGCTCCTTATAGCAAAACAAAAATCTTCATCTATAATTCCATTCATGATTTACAACAAAGTAATGTTGGAATCGATGGAGCAGTTTACACCATTGGCGGACGAACTGAGTTTGTAAAGCTCCAGTTAGAAGTGGCTTACCCGGGGCAGGCGAATCAATTCAAAGAAGACCTCATTTACAAACTGGCCAGTACGCTGATCAATGATATGATGTATGGAGGTAGCTTGGCCGAGATTTTTCAAAACAGCTACCTGTTGACTTTGCCTGATTGGTTTATAGATGGCGCAGCGAGGTATATCGCCTATGGATGGTCAAGAGAAATGGATGACTATCTACGCGATTATATGAGTAGAAAGAAAATCAAAAAGCTAAAACGCATTGATGGAGAGTCTGCTCGAATCGTCGGGCAGAGTATCTGGAATTTCATTGCTGTGAAATATGGAGAAGGAAATATTTCTAACATCCTCAACCTGACTCGAATCATCCGCAAAGAAGAAAACAGCATCGCTAATACACTTGGTGTTTCCTTCAAAACATTTCTTGATGATTGGCAAAATTATTACCTCCTCCAACGATTAGAAGTAGAAGAGAACTATACCAATGTAGGGGAAGATCGACTACTTGAAGATATTAGAAACTCAAAGGATCTGATTACCAGTTCAATCAGCTTCAACAAGGATGCGGATAAAGTGGCCTATGCGATGCTGAAAAACGGAAAATATCAAGTGTATGTAACTGACTTAAAGACTGGCAATTCAAAAAAGATTGTCACGGGTGGGTATCGAATTAATGGACAAGATGTAGACAAACACCTTCCCCTGTTAGACTGGCAGGACAATAGTACAGTGGGAGTAGTTCTATTCAAGAGAGGGTTTCTCTATCTCAACACCTTCAATGTAGATACAGGTGACAAAGGGCAAAAACCGCTCAATCGATTCAGACAGGTTGAGAGCTTTACATTCAATGACAATGGACGACTTGCTGTAATATCCGGTGATATAGATGGTCAAAATGACATCTTTCTTATTGCAATGAATAGAAATGCACTACGTAGAATTACCAGAGATATTTATGATGACCTAGACCCGGTTTTTGTTCCTGGAACAGCCGCCGTTGTTTTCAGTTCAAATCGTGCAAGTGACTCTGTAAATGTTAGTGATGTTCCTCTTGAAACGCTGGATAATAATTTTAATCTCTTCGTTTACGACCTGGACACAACCACAACCAACTTCTTCAGGTTAACCAATTCGTATGCTGAAGATCGCAAGCCATACGCAAAAAATATTAATGAGATTTATTACCTCAGTGATCAACAAGGTATATCAAACCTTTACAGATATAACCTCTATGACTCGATCAACACACAAATCACCAATTTTGACAAAAGCATACTTAGCTACGACTTACACTTCAATCCGGATCGTCTTACCTATTCCATGCTTGGTGAAGGCGAAAAGCGTGTTTATTATGACACAATAACCAATTTAAATACCAGCAAATTCACGACCGAAACACCTCGTAAGCGGAGAGAAAATGCCGTACGAGTAGTCACTCGTGTCTTAAGAAATGCTGAAACAGAGAACAAGGGAGAGACAGATGTTACACCTAAAGATGAATTCGATACGGATGACTTTGATTTTGAAGGAGAGGAATCTTCTGACAGTACAATAGTCGAAGATGATCCAAACTGGATAGACACAGACAATTATGTTTTTGAAGACGAAAGTGAATCTTCCTTCCAGCCAGAATCCTTCTTTAGCAAGTATCAGAGTTTCGAGCAGGAAAATGAACGCCTAGGCCCTATACCGTACAATCCAAGATTTCAGTTTAATAATGTGATTACATCTTTCTTATGGGATCCATACCGAAACTTCATGATGTTCATGGAAACGGAGATCAATGATGTACTGGAAAATTATAAAATCAAGGGAGGGGCCTTATTAAAAACAGACTTCAAGCAGGGCGATTTGTTTGCAGAATTGCATTATCTGAAATACTGGATGGATTTTAAAGTCCGGCTTGACCGTAAGACTTACATCCTGGAAAATCAGAACAACACCTTCCGGCATAAATACAAATTGAATCGTTTTAAGTTAACAGCCGCTTTACCTGTCACTCACACATTCCGAGCTGAGGTATCTCCCTTCTTTACAGAAACCTCATTTACCAACCTCAATTATTTAAGTGTAACTGGCCAATCCAACGAACTAGCTCAAAACAGTCGGGAAAGGTATGCCGGAGGAAGCATATCATTTATTTTTGACAACACGGTTGAAAGGTCTTTTAATCTGTTTCAGGGAACTCGTGCCTTGCTGGAATACACCACTTATTTTCATACCGAAAATTCCAATATGAACTTCAGTAACCTGAGGTTTGACTTCAGGCATTACCAAAAAATTCATCGTGAAATCACCTGGGCCAATCGCATCCTATATGGTAAACAAATGGGACCAGCACGCAAAGATTATATGCTGGGAGGTATGGACAATTGGTTGTTTGCAAATGCTGAAATACAAGGTGAGCAGGATCCTTTGGCCATTACCGATGGACAAGACAATAGTGACATTCTTTTCAATGAGTTCGTAACCAACTTAAGGGGGCTAGACTACAATGAGGCATATGGCTCTGATGTATTGGTTTTTAATAGTGAGCTGAGAATTCCACTTTTTCAATACTTGACCAATGGCCCGATCAAGTCTAATTTCCTGAGAAACTTTCAGATCATCGGATTTGGAGATATCGGATCGGTCTGGACAGGCTCACCTCCATTTAAAGATGGCAGGCCTATTACCCGAAAGTTTGAAGGTAATCCGTTCTCTGCCGAGATTGTCAAATTCCAAAACCCATGGCTTGGTGGATTTGGATTTGGGCTCAGAACTGTCCTGTTTGGCTACTACATCAAGTTCGATGCAGCCCGTCCTTACATTGATGGTGAAGTGAAAGACTATCGGTTTTATTTCACTCTTGGCCTAGACTTTTAGTCCAAAGGTTAACTTTGCACATATGCAACAATCCATGACCGGGTATGGGCGAGATGAACGCACCAGCCAAAATCTATTGATCAAAACAGAGATCAAAGCACTGAACAGCAAATTTCTGGATTTCTCCCCGCGTATTCCGAAGGAACTATCAGCTCTGGAAGCCGCTATTAGAGGCGTAATTACAGATAGACTGAAGCGTGGAAAAGTGATGCTCAATATTGAGCTGGAGATGGCTGCAGATGCCGACCTATCTGTGCAAGTCGATGAGGCCAGATTCAAGGCCTATTTCAAAAAATTTGATCAGCTTTCCAAAGCAGTAAATGAAGAAAGCTCAGACCTGGTTAAACTGGCATTGCAGGCTCCAGATGTAATTAAACAGCAAGAACTCGATCCTGAAGCTCTACCAAAAAATGATATTATTTCTAGCTTAAATGCTGCCATCGATCAGTGCATCGATTTTAGAAAAAAGGAGGGGGATGCCTTAACGGAAAAACTACTAGAATACATTACCAATATCCGAAATGGACTGAAAAGTGTCGAAGAAAATGATGAGAGCCGATCTGAAAACATTCGATCCAGAATTCAAAAGAATTTGGATGAAATCAGAGACCGAGTGCAAGTAGACGAAAATCGATTCGAACAGGAATTGATTTTTTACATGGAGCGACTTGATATTTCAGAGGAAAAGGTACGGCTAAAACAACACCTGGATTACTTTGATGAAGTGATAAATAAAGAAGAGTGTGCAGGGAAAAAATTAGGCTTTATCTCCCAGGAGATTGGTCGTGAAATCAATACGATAGGTTCAAAAGCCAATCACGCTGAAATTCAGCGAACGGTCGTAATGATGAAAGACGAGCTTGAAAAAATTAAGGAGCAGAATCTAAATATCGTGTAAAAATTAAAGCCCGACTTGTCGGGCTTTTTACTTGTTTTAAAATCTTAGCGGATTGAAAAAGTTACCTGCGTCTGATCCCACGCCAGGCTCACATCTCCATTATCTGCTATATCGATGGTGAAGGTTTCAACTACCCCATCCATAGCTACTGGCTCCACTTTCACTCGAAGTACATCATCTGATTCCTTGTACTCATAAGCGCCCCATCCGTCCCATTTTTTGTTGAATATAATTGTCCATTCATCTTTTCCAGGAATGGTAAATAGTCCATATTTTCCTGCCGCCAGCTTTTTTCCTTCTACTTCTACATCATCCGATACTTCAATCCAGGTAGACTCATTAGCCCCTGTTCGCCATACCTTTCCATATTCTTCAAGGCTACCGAAAATTTCCCTTCCACGTTTAGACGGCCTGCTATAATCTACCGTAATCTTGGTGCCATCTATCTCTTGGGATACCTGAGCTGGAGGACTTGGCCTTTTGCTTTTATCTTTCTGCGCGGAAGCTGAAAATACAAGCATCAAACTCAATGTAAAAAGTGATGCAATCTTTAAGGTTTTCATTTTTTATGTTTTAATGGTTTATCTATTAGAATCTGAAAACGATCTAATTTGTTTTTCTATGCACGCAATTCGTCCGTTTTTGTTCGATCTGAACACCTATTTATTTTCGTAGACATCAATAATGTCAGGATCCATACATCGAAGAATTTGTTACTTCGGTGGAACACACCCACGATAAAAGAGGGAATTCATTAACTTTCTATAAAAACCAACCCGTGTTATGAAAAATCTATCCCTCATTGTAGTCATTGGCTTGTTATGGGCATGTGGCTCTGAAGTGAAAAAAGAAAACCGGCCACTGGTGAAAGCAGTGGACTACAAAGTGAAACACATTGATCAAAATCATCGCGTCAGCATTGTAGAAGATGATTTTGTGCAGGCAGATTCCACTTACAAAGTGCGAGGCTACTTCAATGAGGGACGTCTTATGAAATTGGTAGGCATTATCAAAACGCCTCACTTCGAAAGGGATGACTACTTCTACTTTGAGGGAGGGAAACCAATATTTTCCGGACATATGATGAATTTCATGGATGACCGGTTGGCTGAAGAATTTAAGTATTACTACCAGGATGGCACAGTGGTAGAAAGTCTCTTTTGGAAAGATAATTACGAGCCGGGCAAACGCTTCCCACATGAAACGTTCAAGGAATTTGACCCAAACATGGACAGCCTGATGAAAGAGGAAAGAGACCGAATGGCTTTCTACCTTTCAAAGCTTGAAGAAGAAGGCTTTGAGCTCAAACACCTAAATGAACACCTGGAAGCTAACAGCAACAATTGATGACGATAGAAGAAGCACAAAAGGTTGTAGATGAGTGGATAAAAACAAAAGGCGTGCGCTACTTCAATGAGCTCACCAACATGGCGATGCTCACCGAGGAAGTGGGAGAGCTTGCACGCATCATGGCCCGGACGTATGGAGAACAGTCCTTCAAAGAGTCTGACAAAAACAGAGACCTGGGAGATGAGATGGCCGATGTACTTTGGGTACTAATCTGTCTGGCGAACCAAACGGGTGTGGACCTTGCAGAAGCACTTAAGAAAAATCTTGAAAAGAAGAATGCTCGTGATGGCACAAGGCATCAGGAGAATGAGAAGTTGAAATGACCGTTCTTTCAATTCGGACTTGATCTAAAGCTTAGTGGAAGATGCCGTGTCAGGCACGGCATAACAGCAGTATCTTATTCATCACCATCATAGTACTTCTTAATCTCCACTTTATCCTCCTCTGGAATGGATTGATCCCCAAGTAGCTGCCAGGCTCGCTGGCGAGAGTTGATATTGTATTTCAGCAGTACATTATTTTCCTTCTCTTTTTTACGAATGCGGCGAGCCATGATGAAAATGGCAATCTGGATGATTGCTACAATGGCGAGAAGGGGAAATAACCAGTTCATGATGTTTTTTATAAAAAATCCGCAAAAATAAAAATTTGCTTTTCTTTTCGAGACTCATTATGTGAAAAATTGTTACAAAAATATTTTTAATTTTTTTTTCACTTTTTTTTACCCCCATTTCAACGCGTTTTCATCAAAGTTGCAATTACAAATTTTACAGATAAGTCACTGAAATACAAGCTATTATTAAGTAATTCAAAATTCCAAATTGATTTAAGTAACCCGTAATAACTGCTTGGAAATGCGCTTTTTATCAGAGAACTTTACCATAGAATTACTTGATGGGGCTATTGCTTGATACACTTCCAATGTAATTGAGACTAACAAGAGCCCCTGAAAAGAGAAAAACTCGTCTCCCATTCCAAGGGAAAAACGAGTTCTCGGTAATCTTCAGTTAAGCCAGTGGTTTCTAGTGCCACTGGTTTTTGTTTTGTAAATGTATTACAAACTAGAATTCTCAACTAGAGATATCTAGATTTTTTAAGATCAAGCTACCAACTCCCCATCTATGAACTTCGGCACCACCTGGTACTTGCTTTCTTCCATGCAAAACTCCAGGTCCTTTTCGATACCAAAACCCTTGAGTCTCTCGGCGTGACTGGATTGCAAGGCCAGTCCCAGTAAGTTTTCATGATTGGCAACAAACAGCTGATGTGCCAATAAGGCAGCATCCCCGATCGGCTCCATTTCCTCTGCACATTCATCGATCAGTGCCCCGGCAAAGAGGGTATCCTCTAAATTTGGCGTGCCTTTCCATCCGGCACAGTGTACTACTACACCTATTGGTAACTGCAAAATGTATTCAGCAAGTGCCTCAAGATTCAGGAATGACCCAATCAAAATAGCATCTGCTCCCTCTGATTTCAGTATGGCATTGGAGCCATTGGTTGTGGAGATGGCTACTTTTTTTCCTTTCACACGATCTTCCAGGTATTCAAAAGGCGAGTTCCCCATATCAAAGCTTTCTACTTTCTGTCCACCACGTTCTCCTGCCATGAGGTATCCTTCTTTTCCCAGTGCTTTGCACTCCTCCACCTCCTTTACCGGTTTGATTGCTTCTACGCCATTCGCCAGCCCCGTCACGATGCAGGAGGTGGCTCGAAAAATATCGACCACCACGACAATCTTTCCGGACAGGTCATGCTGGTGGATGAGGTCCGGGGTTAAGCAAACTTCGATGGTTTTCATGTCTGGTTATTTAAGAAACGGAGGCTTCACCACCTTCGCTTTCAAGCTTTTGTTTCGAACCTGCACGTAGATTTCGGTATCAGGTGCGCTATGCTCTTTGGTTACATAGCCCATCCCTATTCCTACATTTAGTGAAGGAGACATGGTCCCTGATGTTACCTTACCAATGATATTACCTTCAGCATCTACCAGCTCATAGTCATGTCTTGGAATACCTCGATCAATCATTTCAAACCCTACTAGTTTTCGAGTCACGCCAGCTTCTTTCTGCGCTTTCAGATTTTCACTATTTACGAAATCCTTAGTGAATTTTGTCACCCAGCCCAACCCGGCTTCTAGTGGAGATGTTTCATCTGTAATGTCATTGCCGTACAGGCAAAATCCTTTTTCAAGTCGTAAAGTATCTCGAGCCCCCAAACCAATTGGTTTAATACCAAATTCTTCACCTGCCTCAAAAACCTTATTCCAAACTTCCTCAGCATCTGCTTTATTGATGTACAACTCAAATCCACCGGAACCGGTGTAGCCAGTCGCTGAAATAATCATTTCCTTACCGGCCAGTTTATCTTGTATAAACCGATAGAATTTTACTTCTGATAAATCAACCTCGGTAAGTTTTTGCAAGGTTTCTACTGCTTTAGGCCCCTGAACGGCAAGCAGTACTATATCGTCGGAGATGTTTTCCATGTCCACGCCCCACTTATCCTGACTCTTGATCCAGTTCCAGTCCTTCTCAATATTGGAAGCGTTTACTACCAGCATGTATTCCTCTTCACCCATACGATAGATCAAAAGGTCATCCACGATTCCGCCTTTATCATTCGGCAGACAAGAATACTGAGCCTGTCCATCCTCGATTTTCGAAGCATCATTACTCGTTACCCACTGGATCAAATCCAGAGCATGTGGTCCTCGAAGCATGAACTCTCCCATGTGTGAGACATCAAATACTCCCACCGACTCACGTACTGTGAGGTGCTCTTCCTTATCCGAAGAATATCGAACAGGCATGTTGTATCCTGCAAAGGGAACCATCTTGCCTCCCAGCTTTTCGTGCAGGTCATTTAAAGGAATTTTTTTTGTTTCCATGCTTCTTAGCTATTAAGTTTTAAACCGACCGGACAGTGATCCGACCCCATGTATTCGTTGTAAATATGTGCCTCTGCCACCTGATCTTTCAGTTTCTCGCTCACCAAAAAGTAATCGATCCGCCAGCCGACATTTCGTTCACGAGCCCGATACTTATAGTTCCACCAGGAATACTTTACTTCTTCGGGATGTTTTAAACGAAACGTATCAATATACCCCTCGTTGAGTAGTGCTTCCAATCCATCGATTTCTGTCTGGGTGTACCCTGAAGCCTTATTATAATTTTCTTTAGCTCTTGCAATATCAATCTCTGTGTGGGCCACATTTAAGTCCCCACAAATAATCACGGGCTTCTTCTCTTCCAGGCTGATGATGTATTCTCTAAATGCATCATCCCAGTTTGACCGATAATCTAGACGCTTCATGCCTTCCCCGGAATTGGGTGTGTAAACGGTCACCACAAAGAAATTTTCAAACTCCGCCGCAATCACTCTTCCCTCCTTATCATGTTCTTCAATACCCATGTCATAGAAAACTTCAAGAGGCTTCTCTTTGGATAAGATAGCGGTTCCTGAATACCCTTTTCGCTCTTTCGAAGAGTTTACTGCCACCTCATATTGTGGCAACAGCTGAAGTGCTGTCTTCACATCCTCTGGTTGTCCTTTGGTCTCCTGCAGGCAAAGAACATCCGGATCCATCTCCTTCACATCTTTGATAAAATCTTTCTTTACGATGGCTCTTACGCCGTTAACATTCCAGGAAACGAGATGAGTTTGGGACATGAAATTTAGGATTGTAGAATTATTGATTTAAGATTTAGCTTTTCCGGGCGCAAAGAAACACCACACCCATTCATTATCCAACCTTACACCCATTCATCACCTCTCGCTGCGGACGAAGAAGGACGACATCTTCCTGTTCATTGTAGATTCCCATCACCAGGCACTCACTTATGAAGGGACCGATTTGCTTAGGAGGAAAGTTTACTACAGCAATTACTTGCTCCCCTTTTAGACGCTTTTTATTATAAAGTGTGGTTATTTGGGCCGAGCTTTTTTTAATTCCGATTTCAGGGCCGAAATCAATGGTAAGGATGTAGGCCGGTTTCTTAGCTTCCGGAAATGATTCGGCTTTCAGAATGGTTCCTACTCGCATTTCAATTTTCGCAAAATCGTCCCAGTGAATCATAATTGTTTGTAAAGCTTTTTAAGGTTTTTATTCAGTCTTTTTATGTGATGCTCATTCGTGACATCTTCCCTCCTCGATTCCAACGTTTCAATAAGCGGATTTAGGTGATTTTTGTTCAACACCTCTATAATCCGCTCAGCATATTGTCCCAATTGATTGGACGGTGCTTTCATTAGTTGCTCCTGAATGAGCAGAAACATATCTTCCTGAAATTGCCTATCCTTATACAAGTCGACCATAATTCGAAAGCCATAGTCCCGTGTTACCACGGTTCCGGCATCCATTGCATCAATCACTTTCGGAAGTCCGCTGAACAATTTTGGTTGAACCAAATGTGCAATATGAGCCAAACCAATCATACTCCCCCATATGACCCGGTTGATCGGATCGTTCAGCTTACTGATCAGAAAGTGGACGTAAGGTGCTAATACCTGAGGACTCATTTCACCCACATAGGCTAACGCAAGCATGGCATCCATCTGGGCTCTTTTTTTGGGTTTGCTCTCAATGAATTCGATCAGGTCCTCTATTCCTCTTTGGCCCTCGGATTCCACAATCTGCCTTGCTACCAATCTGTTTGGTTCCTGATCTTTTCGATCCAGTGCATATGCAAGTTTTTCCTGAATGGGCATGATTCGATTTTGAGCAAAAAAAATCCCCGCCGGTTGGCAGGGATTAAATTAATGCTTTTCCCAGTTATTAGCTTGCACAGAATTCTTTCAATCTTCTGTTTTTGCCAGGCTCTCTTAATTTCTGAAGTGCCTTCTCACGGATTTGTCTGACTCTTTCACGAGTCAAGCCCATCGCATCACCAATCTCTTCCAAAGTGAAAGGGTTATCACATCCGATACCAAAGCTCATCATCACCACTTCTCTTTCTCTGGCAGTAAGTGTAGACAATGCTCTCATGGTCTCTACTTTCAATGAATCATTGAATACAAGATTTCCATCGGTAGGACCCGTAGTTACATTTTCAAGTACATCAAGCAATGATCCACTTTCATCTTCACCGAAAGGAGCATCCATGGACATCTGTTTCACTTCAGCACCCAACGTGTTTCGTACTTCACTAGGCTTCATCTCCAGGATGTCAGCCAGTTCTTCTTCGGTCGGCTCACGCTCAAACTGCTGCTCCAATTCCGCATAAGCTCTTCTGATCTGGTTAATTGCACCAGACTTATTCATCGGAAGACGAACAATTCGAGACTGCTCAGCCAATGCTTGCATAATGGATTGACGAATCCACCATACGGCATAGGAGATAAACTTAAATCCTTTGGTTTCATCGAACTTCTTGGCGGCTTTGATCAATCCGAGGTTTCCTTCGTTGATCAAGTCATTGAGTGGTAAGCTTCGGTTCTGGTACTGCTTGGCTACAGACACAACGAATCGAAGGTTTGCTTTCACGAGTTTTTCCAATGCCAAATCATCACCTTCCTTGATACGCTTGGCGAGCGTAACCTCCTCATCAGGAGTAATCATTGGAACGTTACTTACCTCAGTAAAATATTTTTCCAGGGTGTGGCTCTCTCTCCTGTTAGTAATTGACTGGGTAATCTTTAACTGTCGCATATTATCTTATTAAAAACTAATTTGTTATGGGTATAAAAAAGCAATCTGCAAAGATAGCCTTCCAGAGACTGATTTTGCAATAAATAACTTCTTAATATACGACAAAAGAACCAGAAATTGTACGTGTAAGTTTCAGATTCAAAGTTTATTGGTAAGAATTCTCGCTTTTTTCGACCAAAATGTTTTCTATCAGGTAGTCGCTTCGCGATAGAATCTAACTTTTCTTATAATGTATACACCAAAAATTATAGCACCCATACTAAGTAATCTCTGACCGATGGTAAATTGATTTTGAATGTGCTCTTCAGTAACGGAAGCGAGCATAAACATGATTTCAACAGCCAATCTGCTAATGCCCCAAAAAATCAACAACCACCCCCAGAAGCGGAAAATTCTTCGGGAAAATCTATTTCGTCTAGTAAGGCTGAATACAATCAAAACAAGTATGATCATTCCCAGCAGAAAAGGAATACTACTGCCAATGATCAAATAACTGATGCCTTTCACAAGAAAAGCTAATACACTTACTACCAGAGCAACTGAAAGGAGTGGTATCTGTTCAAGATTTTCTTTAATCTGACTCATTTCAGTATTTCTTTCATGACTTCCAATACAAATAATGTAGATCCTGCCAGGTAGTCAAAATTGACCGTTTCAAATGTATCTTCAGGCGTGTCCTTATATGGAGAGGAATCCCTTTTTCCATATGCTTCATTGACACCTATCGCAGGAAAGCCTACCTGCCTAAAAGAATGGTGATCGGTTGAGTTGATGGAAGTCATATAAAGTGGGATACCCTGCTCATCCGCTTTCTTCTGATAGACTTCTTCCAAATAAGGGGTAGGTAATTCCAACTCCATTTCTTTATTCCCATCTCCATCCCAACCCACCATATCAAAAGTGTGAACGGAGTGAATATTCCATTCCCTTTTTAAAAGGAGCTTAGCAAATGCCCGACTACCAACCAATTCTTCCTCTTCTTGATCGAAAAACACCAGGATCACATTTTTAGAGCGACTATTTAAAGATTTCAAATGTTTCACCACACTGAAAATCAAGGCTGATCCGGACGCATTATCAATTGCTCCGGGACAGTCTACTTCAGAATCGTAATGTGCGCCAAGCACCACATACTCATCGGTCTCAGTTGTAGCTGGCAGAATGGTGTACACATTTGCCCCTTTGAAGGGATCAAAAAGCAAATCAATCAGTGGGTTCAGGTTGGGCATCCGGTACGAATGCACCTCCGGCTTCAATCCAATGCTTCGGATTTCTTCCACCAAAAATTCACGTGATTGCTCGCGTTCATCCTCACTCCCCCTTGCTAAAATATAGCCGCCAGAAGGAGTTTGATATTTACCTGAAAGAACGCCTATCAATTGTTTTTGCTCAGCCATAAGCTCATCATGAGTTTGGGCCTTGATAGGCAACCAGGTGGACGAGCACAGGACAAGCACCCAAAGAGCTGAATTCCTACTCATACCGAATGGCTTTCACCGGATTTGATTTCGCAATCTTAAGTATACGCGCAAGTGCCGTGGTAAATGAAATAATCAACACCAGCGCAAATGCTATAAAGAAAAGGTCAGCACTGAAATTTATCCGATAGGCAAAATCTGACAACCAATCGCTAAAGAGGTACCAAGATACTGGTGCTGCAATAAGCAATGAAATCAGCAACAGAACCAGGTAGTCCCTGAGCACAAGTGTAATAATATTCCCAATGGAAGCTCCGACAACTTTCCGAATGCCTATCTCTTTGGTTTTTCGTTCCATGGTGAAATTAATCAGCCCAAATAGTCCGAAAGCTGAAATCAGAATAGAGATGATTGAGGCAATCAAAATAATAGTCGCTCTACTTTCTTCCGATTTATAAAAGCGATTCCACTGATCATCTAAAAAATTGATCTCTGCAGGAGTTCCCGGATCAAATGTTGCATTCACCTGCTCGATATGTTCCAGTGTTTGCTTGGGATTTTGAGCGTAGCGGATTGTGAAATAATCGATCGATCGAACGTGATTATTCCAGCTTGTAATCACTACCGGACCAATTGGCTGGTACAATGATTCATAATGAAAGTCTTCAATGATGCCGATGACCTTCATTCGAACCGAATCACGGTTACTCATCACCCATATGCTTTCCCCAACCGGGTTTTCCAGTTCTAGCATATCTGCTGTGCTGCTATTGATGATAATGCTTAGACTATCTGTTTTGTCTGCTCCGGTGAAATTTTGTCCTTCCTTCAATTTCATTTGGTAGGTATCCAGCCATCTGTGATCTACACCATAGTGACTGGCTTCAATTGGTTGATTAGTCAGCGTCATGGATAGGTTCGCCTTTGGAATGTTTTTCCATTCGCCAGGAACGCGACTGGAGGTAGAAGCATTCACGACATTTGCATGGGTTTTAATGCCCTGAATAATCTCTTTAAAACTACTCCTTGCACTTCCTGAATTGATATCCAACACAATCAATTGCTCATTATTGAACCCAAGATCCTTATTTTGAATGTAGTCTAGCTGCCGATAGATCACCATTGACCCAATAATCAAAAAGATGGAGAGCGCATACTGAACTCCAACAAGTACTTTTCTAAGTTTATCCCCTTTGCCTGAAAACGCATTCTTCAAAACAAGAAGCGACCGTTTGAGTCGGGAGTAATACAGAGCGGGAACCATGGCGGAGAGTACCCACACGATGGAAACAACAAGAATGTGATAAGGGATCAGATCAATAGAATACAGCAACGAAAGCTCAAAACTCTTATTCGCTATCTGAAGGAATATCGGAAATAAAACCAATATCAGTATGGTTGAGACCACATACCCAATGAGAACCGTCAGAAAAGTTTCATAGAACAACTGAATGATCAGGTTGCGATTATTAGCTCCATTGATCTTTCGCATGCTCGCCTCCAATGTACGCTTCAATGCTTGCACAGAGGATAAGTTCACGTAATTAAGTGTAGCAATAAACACAACGAGTATACCCAACAACAGAATAACAGAAACAAACTCACGATCACTGTAAGGAATAGACAGCCTCGGATTCATGCCCCCTGTTTCAATGCCAGTAGACCCAAGGTGCATATCTGTTACGTTCTGAAAGTAGAAGTCTACCAGCTCCCGTTCTTCCTCTGAAACATACTTCTCTACAAACTCTTCTTTGAATTCAAGAATCGATGAAGGATCAGCACCTTCCTTAAAGAGCACCCATGTTTGGGCAAACCGTCCCGACCAGGATTGAATGTAGTTTTTCCATCCTTCACTCAAATGATCGTAGCTGGAAAGCACATATATATTGTTAAATCGATAGGATGAATTACGAGGCATATCTTTCATCACAGCAATAACCTCAACATTGTCAAAATTGGTCTCTTCAATTACTTTTCCTACCGCATCTTTCGTATCAAACAGGCGCATTGCCAGTTCCTCTGTAATCACCATGCCGACCGGATTTTTGGAGTTGGTGGGATCGCCACTCACGATCTCAAAATCGAGTATTTTAAATAATTCTGGAGTCGCCATTGCCCAATCTCTATCTGCAAACCTGCGATCTCCTGAAGCCATTACCTGAGAGCCCGTATAGGTCAAATGGGCGGTTTCCTCTATGATTGGAAATTCTTGCTTCAAAGCCTCACCTAATGGGCCGGGTACAGATAAGTAATGATGAACACCATCCTCCTCCTCCACTTTATTGACAACCCTGAAAGCCCGCTCCTTTTTGGAGTGATGAGCATCAAAATTTTGCTCATCGTACACATACATCAAGATGAAAAAGAGCACAGTAAAGCCTAAAGCCAAACCAAATATATTGACCAGATAATGTCCATACTCTCGCCTTAGCCTGCGAAAGTAGATTTTTGTATAGTTCTTAAATAAGTTCATAGTCCAATTATTAAATAGTTGAGTTTTTTTGAAATTGATCAATCGAAAGGAGCGGAAGACATTCCAGACAAAAAACAGGTTTGCAGATCTTTTAGATGTCTTGGATCGACGATAGAAAAACTCAAAGATATCTCCTTCGATCTCATCAAGATATTCCTCCCGACAATACCATCTCAAAAATTTAAGTGCCCATTTTGGTGGTTGTGCTTCTGCCATACTAAACGCCTGAGAATTGTATTTGAGGGATTCGTTGATAAATACTAGTTCGGAGATCGTGGGAGGCATCTAATACTTTTTTACCCAGGGCAGTCACAATGTAAAACTTCTTGCGTCTTCCTCCACGCTCTTCTGTGATTCCTCCAAAACGTGAATCAACAAAACCCTTTTTTTCAAGCCGCTTCAGTGCCACATGAATTGCACTGATGTTGATTTTCTTCTTAGTCTCTTCACTGAGAAAATCATGTATTGACACACCATACGCCTGATCATGCTGCGCCGCTACGGTCAGCAATACCAGCTCTTCAAATTCTCCCAATTGATACTCCATTTGATTAAAATATTTGCTTAACAAACGTGAATATAATAGATAAGTTTCACTTTTGTTAAGTAAATAACAAAATGCTACAAGATGTTTATAATCATTCAACAAGGAAATTGAGAGATGAGTAGCTACCTTTAGAAAAAGATTAGCTATGCAAAAACCTGCGAAAACCGTCTGGCTCTTTGGAATCTACCTGCTCATCGAAGGGCTTTTTCTTATGCTGGCTCCATCTTCTTTGTTATCCTCCATCGGGATTCCTGATCCGGAAAGTGTCTGGCGGATTGTGATTGGGTTTGTGGTAGCTGTGCTTGGATATTACTATATCCGAAATGCGAAAGAGAATCTTGTCCCATTTTTTGGGTTCACTGTTCAAGTCCGTATCATCCAGTTTGTGTTCTTTATCTGGCTGTATGTTTTCGAGCGAGGTACACTTGCTTTAGTTGTATTCTCGTTCATAGAGTTTGTGGCCGGCATGTGGACGTGGAATTCGCTCAAGCGCTCTCGTGCTTGATTTTCATTAGAGATGTTCTCGCAATGAAAATGCTGAGAATAGCGATAGCTGTACCTACCATAAATGGTGCACCAGGGAAATAGATGTCATTCTCCTGATTCGTATAATATCGAAAAATGCCCGTCATCAGTAATGGTCCTACAATGGATGTCAGTGTCATGATGCTGGTGATGCCACCCTGCAATTCACCTTGTGCATTTTTTGGCACTTCACTGGTCATGATAGATTGAAGCGATGGCCCTGCCAGTCCTCCAAAAGCGTACGGGATGATGACTATATATGCCATCCACCCATAAGGAATAATCCCCATCATCAGTAGTCCAAAGGCATTAAAAATGAATCCCGTATATACCGCATTCACCTCTCCTATTTTTTTGACAATTGGTCCAACAAGACCTCCCTGAACAATCGCCACCATGATCCCTACGAATCCTAGAGACAGGCCAATATCCAGAGGCGTCCATCCGAATTTTTCACTGGTAAAGTAGGCCCAATTCGTATGAGTGGCATGAGCCGCTACATAAATAAAGAAAAGGCTAATCACCAATCCTACGATTTTCTTGTAGCTGAAAATTTGTTTAAGAGTGCCAAACGGGTTCGCTCGCTTCCAGGTAAAAGCTCTACGGTCTTCTTGATGAAGCGATTCGGGAATGGCGATCATCCCGTAGAACATATTCAAAAAGGCCAGACCGGCTGCAATCATAAAAGGAATGCGTGTCCCGATCTCTCCCAAAAACCCTCCCAATGTTGGCCCAATGACAAACCCCAAACCGAATGCAGCTCCGATCATTCCGAAGTTCTTGGCTTTATTCTCCGGTGTGCTAATATCTGCGATGTATGCATTAGCCACGGTGATACTACTGCCACACACCCCGGAAATCATTCGTGCGATATAGAGCCAGATCAGGTTGGGAGCAAACACGATAATTAAGTAATCCAGTCCCAATCCGAAAAGTGCCATGAGTAACAGTGGTCTCCTTCCAAACTGATCACTGAGTCCCCCCAGGATGGGAGCAAAAAAGAATTGCATGATTGCATAGGTTGCAATCAATGTCCCACCAACAAATGAACTCTCGCTGGTATTCAACCCAGAAACCTCCATGAGAAGCTGAGGCAAAACAGGGATAATCAAACCAATCCCAATTATGTCAATCAGGACAGTAGCAAAGATGAAAATAAGAGCAGCTTGTTTTTTCCTCACTAGGGCAGGCTATTTATTGGCAGCCAAATATCGAAAAATATTCAGTGCCAGCTGGGCATTTTCAGGTGCATCTTCAGGATTATTCATTCCAACCCGATGATCATTATCACCAAGCTGAGCAGTGATCATTGCTGCCTCACCCAGAAATACGATTTTGCCTTTGCCGTATTCCATGCAAGCTCCTTGTATCCAGCCAGCTGAATTTTCGTTTTTCGTTTTTTCAGAAAACTGCCAGGCTACTTCCGGCATCAGTATGAAGTGCGAGTCATCGTAGACCATGAAGGGTTCGGCACTTTCCGGAACCTTGAACACCGATCCGGAAAAACTTGCGATGTAAGATATCTTTTTACCATAATCACTGTCTATTGTCACCGGCGAGTCTAAAGCCATATTATTCTTCCGCTCGAAAACGCTGGGCGGCCAGTGCTGCCCTTGCCGTATGGCAAACCCATTATTCCATTTGACTCCAAATTTTTTGGCCAGATCCTGAGCTGCTCCACCATAGGGCATATGATCCGCAATTAATAACAAGCTGCCCCCTTCTTTAACGAATTTCTCGACCGCTTTAATTTCTTGTTTAGTAAATGCCGATGGACACGGATTTTGCCAGTTTCCTACGTTGGAATCATGCAAGGCATTCGCAATTATCAGCACATCAAATTCCGCCAACCCTTTCTCGGCAAATCCCTTGTCATTAGCAAACACTTTTGCTCCATCAGCTTCCATCATTCGGGTCAAAGCATATAACCCCGTTTCTTTTTTGTGTAAATTATTATGAGCCTCATCAATCAAGACCTTAGGAGCAATTTCTGTGAACATTGGCTCTGGAACTGGCACCCTAAACATCGTATCAATTTTGGGTTGACCCAATAGCATTAATGTGCAAAGACTAAACAGACCTGATAGCGAATTTCTCATACAAATTTGATCTTTTTAGACAGTCGGTTAAACCGCCATATATGCAAAACTCCTGAAATGGTAAGCCCGATGGACAATCCATACCATACTCCCTGAACTCCATATCCTCCGTGAAAAGCAAGCCAATAACCAACCGGAATCGCAATCAACCAATACGCAACAAATGTGACGATGGTTGGAACTTGCACATCTGTCAATCCCCGAAGCACGCCAAGACCTACAGCTTGTAAACCATCTGAGATCTGGAATGCAGCAGCAATGACTAACAATGATGCAGCTGTTACCTGTACCGTTGCATCCTCTATATAAAGGGCAGGAAGTACATTTCTCAACAAGATAAACGTAAGCCCACAACCAGCCATAAAAACGGTGACCAATCCAAATGATGAGAATCCGGCAATCCTTAGGTTACGCCGATCCTTTAGCCTTATTTGATTTCCTATTCTTATAGTGGACGCTGCAGCTAGTCCTGTAGCCGCCATATAGCTAATAGCGGCTAAATTCAATGCGATGTTGTGAGCAGCTAAAGCCTCTGCCCCAATCCACCCCACCATGATGGCTGCCGTCGCAAACGCACCTATCTCAAATACGTATTGTAAACCAGATGGAAGTCCTATTCTCAATAAATCTTTAATCCCGCTCCAATCATACTTCCATTCAAAACCCGATATTTTTCCTTTTACCCACCATATCATTACAGTAAACATGATAATCCGGGCCATCAAGGTTGCAAGCCCTGCCCCATTTAATCCTAGTGCAGGCGCACCGAGCTTGCCATAAATGAGCATGTAGTTGAAAAATACATTTAGCAAGTTCGCCAAAACAGAAACTGCCATTGGACTAAACGTATCCGAAAGTCCTTCCGCATACTGACGAAAAGTTTGAAAGATCATCAATGGAATCAATGATCCACACATGATGATTAAGTAAGATCCTGCAGCCTCAGCCACCGGGACCTCCTGACCAAAATATTGAAGAAAATGGCTGGCGAAGTATCCAAGCGTGAACAGTAAAATCCCCAGACCAAGATTCATGAAAAATCCATTCTGAAGAAATTTTAATAGCCTTGGCCTATCCTTGGTATCTGTGGCCGCCACTTTTGGAGTAATCGCGTAGCTCACACCAATTCCAAAAAGCATTAGCACATGATAAATGGTGCCCGCGAAAGTGGCTGCTGCCAATGGAATGACTCCAATCCTCCCCACCATCACACTATCAGCCACACTTACCATGATGTGGCCTAACTGACCAATGATCACAGGGGTAGCAAGTACAATATTCTTCCTCAGGTGTTCTTTAATTGTCATGCCTCATTTTCATTGCAGCCGCAAGGTAGTACCTTCAACAATTAACAAATAGCACTCTTAAACATCGTTTACTTTTTGTCTATCGAAGATTGAAAAATCTCTTCGTTAAACTTCTTGTTCATTAAATATTTCACTAGTAGAGGGTAACGAACCTATTCGATCTGATAATTGGCAAGTTGGTCGAAAAGTGGAAAAGTATGATGCCCAAAATATTATCAATTGATAAACATTGTTATTAGTTTGGTATCTTTAAGACTATAATTAACCACCACAGTATGAGGATATTACGGGTAAGACAGCTTGCACTAATAGCTATTCTTCTATTTGTTGCATGTCAGGATGAAGTCATTGAAGAAAACAGCATCGATGAAGATATGATTGCTGCCACAGCACTTGCGAATGACTATTTGGAGACCGTCAAAGGAAGGTTTGAAGATTCAGATAAAGCCATTACTGTATTGAAACACAAGGATGGAAAACTACTATTCGACACTAATACAGATGACTTCAAAGGCTATCAGGAAGTTGTTGAAACCTCAATTACTGCCATTGTTAATCCCGGAGATTATATTTTCTGGTTTGCAGGCGGGGGCCTTTCAGAAGTAGATAGCATTGAGTTTGATGAAGCATCTGAAGCTTACCTGGGTGATCTGCCCGAAGATTTTGTTCCGCATAAAATGTGGGTAATTCGAGTCCCTCTCCTAACTGATCAGAACCAAACTTCATTGAAATATGATATTGTCTATGTGGCAAGAGAGAATGGCATTCGTGTAAGACTTGATCCTAAAATTACCGTTGGAGGGCAGTCGGATTCCGGTGAAGAAGCTGTCGGTGAAGGTTAATCACTACCATGAAAAAATTCAAACATTTTCTTCCTCTGATTCTCTGTTTGATTTTTTCTTTTTTGAGTTCCGCCCAAAACCAGCAAAAAGCAGATAGCATCAAAAAAGAAATTGACAAGGGAATCCTAACCCCAAGTCAGGAAATGGAGGCATACTATCGATTGCCTACACATACGATTGCTCCTGACAAAAAACTCGAATACTCTGAATATTTATTGGAGCTGGCAGAAGAAGCTAATAGTGATGAATACAGAATAAAGGCATACATGCAAATGGGTATTGCTCATCGGTTTATGGGCAATCTGGAACGCGGACTTGAAAATCTCTTTAAGGCAGCAGATAAAGCGGCTGCAAAACAGCAGTTCAAAAATATCCTCGCAGAGATTTATGCAGAAATCTCTACTTGCTATACCCAAAATGGTGACTCAGAAAATGCACTATTCTATGGTTCAAAAACAATAGAAATGCTGAGGGAGTTGGGTAAAAAACAACCTCTTGCCCTGAGCTTGTTGAATTTCGGATATGATTATTATTTAATTGGCAATTATGATTCAGCAATGGCCTATTACAATGAATCAGAACCTATCCTCAGACAATTAAAATTTGAGCTGGGAGTTGCCTACATCATTGGCAATCGTGCACTCGTTTATTGGAAGCAAGGAGATCGGGAAAAGGCTAAAGAAGACCTTTTCAGAGCCATAGAAATGCTGAAACCTCTCGGCGACAAGTATGGTATGGCTGATTATTATAATCAACTTGGTAATATCTTCAAAGAAGAAAATGCTGAGGAAGAAGCAATCAAGTATACCCTAATCGGTCTGGAAATGGCCAGAAGTATCGGACTGAAAGAGCAGGTGAGAGATGCCTCATATCTACTCTTCAAGCTGTACAAGAAAAGAGGAAAGTTAGAAGAAGCAATCAAGTATCAAACCCAGTATCACGCATATAAAGACAGTATTCAAAATTTGGAAACCACACAAAGGCTGGGAGATATGAGAACGGAGTATGAGGTAGGGAGAAAGCAGGCAGAAGTGGATCTTTTGCTGGAGCAAAAAAGAAATAATCAAATAATCATCATAACTGGTGGAATACTTCTGATAGCCTTTATAAGTCTTGTCATTATCGTTTACTCATCTTTTAAATCCAAGAACCGACTAAGCAAGCAACTTGAAAAGCAAAATGATGATCTGGAAGTGTTGAATCAAACCAAAGACAAATTCTTTTCTATCATCTCGCATGACCTTAGGGGGCCGGTTAATACGCTTGGAGGTTTAGTGACTGTCTGCCAGATGTACCTTAAAGATGGTAACGCTGAGGGAGTAAGAGGAATGGTCGATCAAATGAGCGAATCAGTGGACCGCCTCACAAAACTCTTGGATACCCTGTTGAATTGGGCGTTGCAGCAAAGTGGCCACTTCCCATACGTTCCGGAGCGTCTCGACTTAAAAGTTCTTGTAAATGATGTTATGGAGATGTTTAAAGACACTGCAGCATCAAAAGAGATTGAACTTAAACTCGATTTTGAACAGCCATGCTATCTGAATGCGGATCGCAATACCACCTCTACCATCCTTAGAAACCTGGTAAACAACGCCATCAAGTTTACAAACAAAGGCGGCTTTGTAAAGGTCCGGGCTGAGGCTGATGAAAACAGAAATTATTGCATCATTCAGGTGATCGATAATGGAGTAGGTATATCGGAGGATAAGCAAAAAGGGCTCTTTGATCTGGACGAGACCATTTCAACAAAGGGTACATTAGGCGAGACAGGTTTGGGGTTAGGTCTCCAATTGGTTTATGAGTTCGTACAACTAAATGGAGGTGAAATACAAGTAAAAAGCCAACCGGCTGAAGGCACAACATTTACAATCAAGTTACCACTTTCACCGTATTGAATTAGGTGATCTTCCGCATCCTGGCTAAGCGATAGATAGCTGCAACGCTCAAACTGTCCGTAATTTCGCCTCTATCACACATCGCTAATGCTTCTCTAAATGGAAGTCTCCACACTTTTAGGTCTTCTGTTTCCTCAAATTCAGTTTCTCCCAGAGTAAGTTCCTCAGCCAGGTAAGCAATTCCCACTTCATCCGTCACCGAATTAGATGTGTGGATTTTACAAATTTCTGTCCACTTCGATGCAGTCAGTCCTGTCTCCTCCTTGAGCTCTCTTTTCGCAGATTCTAGTTTAGGAATAGTCAATGGTCCTCCTCCCATTGGAATCTCCCACGAGTACTCATTCAGGGTGTATCGATGCTGTCCAACCAACCAAGTGTTCTGCTCTTTATCCAATGGAATAATTCCCAAGGCCCAGTTTTTGTAGTGTACCTTACCATAAAGACTTTTGCCTCCTCCAGGATTGGTGACATCATGCTCTGTTAATGTAATCCAGGGGTTTTCGTAGATGGTTTTTGAGGAATGGGTGATCCAGGGGTTTTTACTTTCATTCATCATTCAAATGTAAACACCCCTGTTGTCCCCTCAAGGGGACATTTGCAAAATAAATGTGAGAAGTAATCCCTCTTTGAAGGGGGTGAGCAAAAGAAAAGTGCGGCCGGAGGGGGATGTTTTATTCCACTCCTAAACCCAGCTCCTTCCTGATCTCCCTATCCTTGTTACTGTTCTTCCCCCAGTAAGCCGATTTGATTGAATTGATCCGCTTCGCCTTAGTTGTCAGGATTTCAGGATTACCAAAACCACTCAGGTAGGTTTCCTCCCAGCCGAGAATTGTAAACGGAAACTCAGGTTCGTAGTAAATCGTCAAGGTACGGTCATTGTATTCGATTTTGTAGATCACATGATCTTCTGTTGAAAACTCAGACTCATGCACGGGCAACTTCGTTATTTCAGCCACTTTAGGTTTTGCCTCCTGATGTCTCAATCGCAAGTAAAAAGTGGAAGGAAGAACCTTTATTTTACCTGTTGGCAAATTCTCCGGATTGAACCGAATGCGAGTCCAGAGCTCGTCCTCCAACATAACATTGGGCACAGCAACTTCTACATCCCCCTCAGATTCGAAGTAAGAAAACCCACGCAGACGAAAATCCTTTTCTTGCAAATTCAGCTGCATCCAGGTATGTCCGCACCACTCTTGTGATGAAGTAGTCACCTTGAAAGGATCCGGATACTGATCATAAGAAATCGGGGTAAACGTGCTCATCATCATGGAGTATGGATAAATGCCCGTTAGGAATTTCTTAGTCATGTTCAGCTTCATGACGCTCACATTATCGGCACTTTCATCACGCCAGTCATCCAGCTTCACCTGCTTACTTTTTGAAAACGGCTCTGTTACAAAAATCATAACCGCCTCTCCCGAATGGATTTTGCCATACCTTGCCTGTTCCAGCTTATAGCTGGTAATCTCCGCCTCCCCCGCATACCAATAATCATTGAAATTTTGCGGTTTTTCGGCTAGCGTATGATTATTTGGTTTGTCCTGAGAACTGGATGGGGCACAGGCCACTAAAGAAATGAGGAGTGTGGAAATGACTATATACTTCATAGGTATATAAAACTAATTGATGATGATTTGTTCCAGTACTGCAATGGCTACTTTTGTCGCATGAATTATCTGTCGGTGGAGGAGCTCTCCAAGAGCTACGATGAAAAGCGGCTATTTGAAGGTATTACCTTCGGTCTCGATCAAGGTCAAAAAACTGCACTAGTGGGTGTTAATGGTGTGGGAAAATCCACCTTGATGAAAGTCATTGCCGGAAAAGAAGTGCCCGACAAAGGAAAAGTCTCCTTTCGCAAAGGGCTTACCATCTCTATGCTGGAGCAGCATCCAAAATTTAACGAAGACGACTCAATACTACAGGCCGTTTTTTCGGACGACAAAGAAGAACTCAACGTCATTCGGGATTATGAATTGGCACTATGGAAAACTGAGAATGATCCTTCCAATGCACCAGATCTCACCCCAATCCTGGAAAAAATGGATGCTTTAAATGCGTGGGAATATGAGCATCAGATTAAAGGGTTATTAGGGAAATTAGGCATTCATAATCTTGAGCAGAAAATCAAGGAGCTATCGGGAGGCCAGAAAAAACGTGTGGCAATAGCTCAGGCTTTAGTCGTTAATCCTGACTTTCTTATTCTGGATGAGCCGACCAACCATCTAGATCTGGCGTTGATCGAATGGCTGGAAAACTACCTCGCCACAGCCAACCTAACCATATTGATGGTCACTCATGATCGCTACTTCTTGGATCGGGTCACTAACGAAATCTTGGAAATTGATCAGGGAAATATCTACCGATATAAAGGCAACTACAGCCAGTTTCTGGAGAAGAAAGCCGAACGCATGGAGATGGAGGCTTCAAGCATCGATAAAGCAAAAAACCTGTTCAAAACAGAGTTGGAATGGATGCGGCGACAGCCAAAAGCGCGTGGTACCAAAGCAAAATACCGCGTGGATGCATTCCAGGATATCAAATCCAAGGCGCACAGTGGCACTCAAGAGCAAAAGATGGAAGTCAATCTAAAAGGAGAGCGTCAAGGGAAAAAAATTCTGGAGCTGGAGCATATTTCTAAATCCTTTGACAATCAAAAGCTGATAGAAGATTTTAGCTATGTTTTCAAGCGAAGGGAAAAAGTAGGCATTATCGGACCAAATGGAGTGGGCAAATCCACCTTCCTCAATATCCTCTCTCAGCAAATTAAACCGGATTCCGGACACATGGAAGTGGGACAGACCACCAAGTTCGGGTACTATACCCAAGACGAGACCATCTTTGATCCAAATAAGAAAGTGCTGGATATCGTGAAGGAGGTAGCAGAATACATTCAATTGGAAGACGGTTCGCAGGTTTCGGCATCTCAGTTGTTAAATCAGTTTCTATTCCCTCCCAAGATGCAGCACAACTTTGTTGGCAAGCTAAGCGGCGGTGAGAAACGCCGGCTCCAGTTGATGCGGGTTTTAATGGCCAATCCAAACTTTCTCATCCTGGATGAGCCCACCAATGACCTGGATATCACCACACTCAATGTGCTGGAGGATTACCTGCAAAAATTCACCGGCTGCCTGATGGTCGTCTCCCATGACCGGTATTTCATGGATCGACTGGTGGATCATTTGTTTGTTTTTGAAGGTCAGGGGAAAATTCGTGATTTTCCTGGCAATTACACCGACTACCGGGAGAAAGAAGGAGTTCCGGTAGCAGACTTAACACCTACGAAGAAGGAGCAACCGAAAGCTGAACCGGTAAAAGAAAAAGGAAAAAGTGCACGTAAACTCAGCTACAATGAGCAACGAGAGCTGGACCAGTTGGACAAAGACATCCCTAAACTAGAGGCGAAAAAGGCTGAATTGCAAGAATCCCTTAATTCCGAAACCGAATACGAAAAACTACAAGAAATCAGCAATCAAATCAAAGCCATCGAGGAAGAGCTGGAAGAGAAAGAGATGCGCTGGCTGGAGTTGAGTGAAGTATAAGGATTTTGGATTTTAAATTCAGGATTTAGGAATTGCGTCCTACCTTTGCGCCCGAAAGGGGTGCCGATCCCGTTCAAGTGAACGAGACAAGGCTGAGATCATACCCATGACCTGATCCGGGTAATGCCGGCGTAGGGAGCGGCTTAAAAGCCAGTATGATAACCAATGGTGGGGAGTCCCCGCTTCCCGTATGGTTAAATGTTTTAATTTTTTATCAACATGAGAGCTTTATGGTTGTCAGTAGCTATGCTTCTGACAGGTTTTGCGTATTCGCAGGACAGTTTAAAAACACAGGAGTTGGACGATGTGATTGTATACGCCACACGTGCCAATGAAAACACGCCAACCACCTATTCCGAAATTTCAAAAAAGGAAATCGAGGATGTAAATCTGGGACAGGATTTACCCATTCTATTGAACCTTTCACCGTCTCTGGTCACCACCTCAGACGCAGGTGCAGGTGTGGGATATACCGGGCTTAGAATTCGCGGTAGTGATGCTACCCGTATTAATGTCACCATAAATGGTATACCGGTCAATGACTCGGAATCACATGGCGTTTTTTGGGTGAATATGCCGGACTTTGCTTCCTCTGTGGACAACATTCAGATTCAAAGAGGAGTCGGAACCTCAACCAACGGAGCAGCAGCATTCGGGGCGACAGTCAACCTTCAGACTAATGTCCCATCACGAGATGCATACGCCGAAGTAAACAACAGCTTTGGATCATTCAATACACGCAAGCATACGCTGATGTATAACACCGGATTGCTAAATGATAAATGGTCCTTTGAGTCCAGACTATCAAAAATTGCCTCCGATGGATACATTGATCGGGCTGAATCTGATCTGCAATCCTACTTCCTCTCCGGAGGATATTACGGTGATAAGACCATTCTCAAAGCATTGGTTTTTGGAGGCAAAGAGGTAACTTATCAAAGCTGGTGGGGAACGCCACAGGCCGTGTTAGAAAATGATGAGGCAGGCATTGAAGAAGTGATTGCCAACAATGGATATACACCCGAGCAGGCACAAAATATTCGAACAGCCGGGCGAACATTCAATTACTACCTCTACGAAAACGAGGTGGATAATTATCAGCAGGATCATTATCAATTACATCTATCACATCAATTGAGTGATGCACTGACAGCAAATATAGCTGGACATTATACCTACGGTAGGGGCTATTTTGAGCAATACAGAAATGATGATGATTTTGCTGATTATGGATTAGATAATGTGGTGTTGGGAGACACTACGATTACTTCTACTGATCTCATCAGGAGGCGATGGCTGGATAATGATTTCTATGGTACCACTTTTTCATTCAACTACCTGAAAGATGACCTGGACATTACTTTAGGGGGTGCATGGAATAAATATGATGGAGATCATTTTGGTGAAATCATCTGGGCTGAATATGCCAGCAACAGTGAGATAAGGGAACGGTACTATAATAATTACGGCTTGAAAACAGATTTCAATGTTTATTTAAAAGCAAACTATCAGCTGAATGACCTTAACCTGTTTGCAGACATACAGGTGAGAAAGATCGATTATGAAACGGTCGGCATTGACAGTGATTTACGAGTAATCGATACCGGTGATGATTATACCTTTTTCAACCCAAAAGTTGGAGCTACTTATCAGCTTAATGAGCAATCCAATGTGTATGCTTCATTTGCCATTGGAAATCGAGAGCCTGTGAGAAATGATTTTGTTGACGCTCCTGGAGGAATCACACCAAAGCACGAAACTTTGAGAAACCTGGAGGTAGGCTATCGCAGTTATGGCCAGGATTTTAGTTTGCAAGCCAATTATTACCTGATGGATTATGAAAACCAGCTGGTATTAACTGGTGAGTTGAATGATGTTGGTTCCAGCATTCGCCAAAATGTACCTGATAGCTATCGAATGGGGGTAGAGTTAGTTGGCGCTTACCAATTCACTGATCAGCTACGATGGGATGCGAACCTCACCTTAAGTAGAAACAAGATTTCCAACTTCACAGAGGTGCTTTACAATTACGGAACCAACTTCGATGAATTTAATATCGAAGAAACCCAGTATGAGGACACTGATATTTCATTCTCTCCAAATATCATAGGTGGCAGTCAATTGACCTATTCTCCATTTGATGGGTTTGATGCATCATTAAGAAGTAAATATGTAGGTCAGCAATACCTGGACAATACCGGCAATGAAGACCGAAGCATTGATGCTTACTTTGTCAATGATCTTAGATTGAGCTACAATTTCAGTGTTTCATCCATTGAGAATGTAAACATCAGCTTGCTGGTCAATAACATTCTGGATGAGAAGTATTCCTCAAACGGATACACTTTTGGCTATGCAGGTGGCGATTATGTCGTGAGAGAAAACTATTATTATCCTCAGGCAGGAAGGAACTTCCTTTTAGCCCTGAATCTTCAATTTTAAGAGAATAAAAAGAAAACACCTTAAATCCCCTCCTTTGGAGGGGTTGGGTCGGTCCGTCGCAGCGGTGGGTTTTACAAACATGTTTTCTTTATTCAATTTTTTCAAAATGACAGCTTTATAATTTACCCACCTCTTCCTCCTCCGAAGAGGAGACTATATGAGTCATTTTGAAAAAAAATTGATGTTTGCCCAAATCAACAAATATCATACGGTGTGATGCCTTTTATCATAGGTATCGCACCGTTTGAATTTAACTTTGAGGACATGAAAAAGCTTTCTGTTCTCAAGATCGTTTCAATTCTCCATCTGTTTCTAACCACCATCTGGTCAATTCTCTACTTTAATGAAATGAATGATGGTAAAGGCTGGGGGATACTATTTAGTGTTGGATTGCTGGCTATAGGAGTGATTGGGCTTCTGGTAAGCTGGGTAGTAGGATTTATCTGTAACCGAATAAGCAAAGAACAACCTAAACGCATTCAGAATACCATTGAAGCCGCACTCGTGGTGGGATTCATTGTGTTTGTTGCAATCACTTTCTAATCAACTCTACGATCTCATCCGTTTTACTTCCCAACTGATTGATTTTTCGGGTTCTTCCACTTTTCAACTTTATTGAAACATACCCTAACCCGAGTCTACTTCCTTTCTTAATGGACTTGATTTGATCTTTAGGAATAACAGATTGTGTTGTGTTAATAAATAAGTAATAAAAAGCAATTATGAAATGTCCAATTCCTATAAAAAGCCCTGTCCAAAGAAGAAAGTCATCCCCTTCTTCTATGTACCTGAATACAGAAATAATACCGTATAATGTCCAGGCCACAGAGGAAACCAATAACCATCTGCTTTGCTTTTTCGATTGATCAATGATTGTGATCGTATTCTCATCAACAATCACCTCTCCTTTTTCCAGCTTGATTGCATCCATTTCTCAAACATCGTGATCAATTACCACTTTTTCTAGCTGGGAATTAATTTCATTGACCTCTTCGTTTGACAATTCAAAGCTCAATGACTTGGCATTTTCTTCGGCCTGTTTTGCATTTCGTGCACCGACCAAAGCTGCTGTAATTCCATCTCTTTGCACTGTCCAATTGATGACCAGCTGTGCTAGTGTAACACCATGATCTTCGGCGATTGGTTTGATTAGTTGAAGAAACTGATTGGTCCTTGATCGGTTCGGTTCTTTGAAAAATTTGGTTCGGGGACGGTGGTCTCCTTCACCAAACTCATAGTCCGCAGTAATTTTTCCTGTTAGCAACCCTCGCTGCAATGGACTGTAAGCCAGAATGCCAATGTTGTTTTCAATCGAGAACGGAAGGATGTCCTTCTCAATTTTTCGATACACCATGCTGTATGGAGATTGTGTAGATGCCAGTTCAGTGACTGCCATGGCTTTTTTCATTAATGCCACATTGTGGTTGGAAACACCAACTGCTCGAATTTTTCCCTCCTTCTTTAGTTTTTCCATTTCCTCCATAGTTTCTTCAATTGGGGTGGTGGCGTCCGGTCGGTGAATCTGGTACAAATCGATGTAGTCTATCCCCAGTCTTCTCAGGCTGTCTTCCACCTCCATGCGGATGCCATCTTTTCCGGCATAAGAATACACTTTTTGAGATGGTCCTCCGGGTTCAGCTCCATCCATCACATACTCTCCTTTATCCATTTTCCAGTTCCAGCCATATTTAGTGAGGATCTCTACATTCTCCCTTCCCACTTCTTTGATGAATTTTCCGACCACTTTCTCACTATGACCTAAACCATAGATCGGTGCAGTATCAATGGAGGTCACTCCCAAATCATATCCGGCCTTCATTGCCTCGAGCGCAAGCTTATCATCAGTACCGCCCCACATCCAGCCACCAATGGCCCAGGCACCAAATACGATAGGAGATATTTCTAAATCTGATTTTCCGAGTTGTACTTTATCCATACCCAAAAAAACAAAAAAAGCGAGGAATGATTCCTCGCCTTCAGACTAAACTCAACAGTCATTACTGTCTCGTATTCATTCTACTGGTTAGATCAACTAGCTCAATAAACTCCGCTCGATAACCAAAATCATCTTTTCCTTTGGCTGACCTTGCAAGACTTAAAATATCTTCATAAGCTAACTTTCCCTTGTATTCAGAATCTCTCAAAAGCATTCCAAATCCTGCCACTGCCATCGACCAATCCAGGTTGTTACTTGACTTTCTAATTTCATTTTCCACAACCTGAGTGATCAACTTACTCTTTGATCCATCCGGTTCTTTGTAGCGGAATTTCACCGTAAGCAGCTCATCTGTAGAACTCGTTGTTTTTTGATCGTTGGACTGATACTTCAATGGATCGATATCCTTCACAAACGCACTCTCCACTCCCACCGGAATGATTTCATAAAGCGCAGTTACGGTGTGTCCACTTCCCAGCTCACCCGCATCTTTCTTATCGTCATTGAAATCTTCGTCATTGAGCAAACGATTTTCATACCCAATCAATCGGTAGGCCTGAACGACAGCCGGATTGAACTCCACCTGAATTTTTACATCCTTCGCGATGGTGAACATGGTGCCTCCAAACTCATTGACCAAGACCTTCTTTGCTTCTTTCATCGTATCGATATAGGCATAATTTCCATTGCCCTTGTCTGCCAAGATCTCCATTTTGGAATCTTTGTAATTGCCCATTCCAAATCCAAGTACTGTTAAGAAAACCCCTTCGTCTCGCTTCTCCTCAACCAATCGCTCCATCGATGCATTGCTGCTGGCACCTACATTAAAATCACCATCAGTAGCTAAAACCACTCTATTATTTCCACCCTCTACAAATTGCTCTTTGGCTAGTTTATAGGCCAGCTGAATCCCTGCACCTCCGGCAGTGGAGCCTCCAGCTTGTAAATTATCCAACGCCTCCATGATCTTCTTTTTATCATTTCCATCGGTCGGCTCAAGCACCACTCCTGCTGCTCCGGCATATACCACTATAGAAACTTTATCTTGAGGTCGAAGCTCATTCACTAAAAGTTTGAATGCAGACTTCAATAGTGGCAGTTTGTTTGGTGCGCTCATTGAGCCGGACACATCTAATAAAAACACAATGTTCGATGCAGGAAGATTTTCCAATTCGATCTTTTTTCCTTGCAATCCGATTTGTGCAATCAAATGCTGTTCATTCCAGGGGGCTCTAGCAACTTCCGTATTAATCGAGAAAGGATCTTTTCCGGTCGGATTTTCATAATCATAATTGAAGTAGTTGATCATTTCTTCAATGCGAACCGCATCCTTCGGAGGCAGTTGACCATTGTTGATAAATCTTCTCATGTTGCTGTAAGAAGCCGCATCCACATCAATTGAGAATGTGGAAAGCGCATTGTCAAGCACTTTTTTGAATCCATTTTCATGGATGGTTGCATACTCTTCGGTGTTGTGATACTGACCTTGATCATAGTAAGTAGGAGCATAGCTCATTGCCATATTTCCTGCTCCTTTTGCCAGTTTACTACGTTCCATCATGGGTCTGCTTACTGCATCTTCAGCAACCACCACTTCTTCAAGTTCAAGCTTGCCAATCTTAAGTGTAACATCCAGCACTTTGCTTTTCCCAACCTTAACCTCTTTACTTTCATAGCCAATAAGTGAGAACACCAGAATGGACTTCTCACTTTCGACCTCAACCGAGTAAAAACCATTTACATCTGTAGTGGTGCCATTACTTGTTCCCTTAATTAAAACATTTACCCCTGAGAGGGTCTGACCGTTTTCATCATATACGGTTCCGTTTACATATCTGGCATCAACATTGAGAGCCAGTATCATTGAGAAGAAGATTATTAGATTTTTCATGTCATTTTAATTTATGTTTTAAAAGGAGACATGGAATTCGCTGAAAAAAAGAATAATGGTTCATAGTTGTCATTCGCGAATTTTCGGCTCATTTCATGCCATTTTTCGTTTGATTTGACATTGAGATGCAGGCATGAATGGGATTCCATAAAAAAAAGTTGATTTTTTTCTGAGCCAGTCAAAATCAAGAGAAAATCAGTCAGCATGTCATCTCGACCATGGGGAGAGATATTTACCTTCAATGATTTTTTGAAATCAAAAAAAGATTTCTTTTATGTTCCAAGAAACGGAAAGAGAAACAGCAAATTTGTCATCTCGAACGAAGTGAGAGATATTTACTAAAAATGAATCACAACTACTTCGTTTATATAGCTACCAATCCGGCACGAACTGTAGTTTATGTAGGAATGACAAATGACCTCCCTACGAGACTTCTCCAGCATTATGAAAACAGAGGTAAAAGCAAAACATGGGCTGGTAGATATTATTGCTACAATCTCGTTTGGTACGAAAGACACCAGTATGTAACTAATGCAATTGACCGAGAACATGAGATAAAAAAGTGGCGAAGAAGTAAAAAGAATCAACTGATTGAATCAGTGAATCCAAATTGGAAATTCTTAAATGAAGAGATTGGAGCTTGGGATTATTTAAATAACAAGTAAAGATTTCTCGGTGAGCCTGCCGACAATGGCAGGCTAGAAATGAGCGAGCAATATTTCTTTGTCATCTCGAACGAAGTGAGAGATATTTACCAATAATGTATTTCTCGCAACAAGTAAAGATTTCTCCTTCGTCGAAATGACAGAAAACGGGAATATATCACCCACAGACGAATTACAGCTTCGGTTTTATCGGAATACCGGTAATCAGGAGGTGCTCGGTGAGATATTCAACAAATACATACATCTGGTGTATGGTCTTTGCCTGAAGTATCTGAAAAATCGAGACGATGCGCAGGATGCCGTGATGTCGATCTACGAGCAGATCTCAGAGAAACTCTTATATACGGAGGTGCAGCACTTCAAAAGCTGGCTGTATATGGTGAGTAAAAATCACTGTCTAATGGAGCTTAGAAAAAAGAATCCGGAAATTCATACTGAAGTTTTTATGGAATTGGGAGAGGAGGTGCATCTCAATGACGAAAAAATAGCATTAGAAAAAGATTTGGAAGCATTAGAAGCCTGCATTGAGGAATTAAAAACAGAACAACGTAAATGTGTAAAGCTCTTTTTCATTGAAAAGAAAAGCTATCAGCAGGTGAATGAAGAAACAGGGCTTGACTTAAAAAAAGTGAAAAGCCACATCCAAAATGGAAAACGTAACTTGAAAATGTGTTTGGAAAGCAAGAATGTCAAACGATAAAAACCATAGCGAACAATTTGAACGGTATCTAAAGGGCCAAATGAGTCCAGAAGAGGCGCATGCTTTTGAGCGTGAGGTTTTGGATGATCCATTTGCCCAAGAGGCCCTGGAAGGATTTGAAGAACAGAATGCTGATGCGCTGAAGGATCTGACACATTTAAGGTCACGAATTCGAAGAGAAAAGAAGAAGGCTTGGTCATGGATGCGCATGGCAGCTGTTGTTGCATTGCTAATGGTCGGGTACTTCACCGTTTATTTCTTCACCGAACAAATGGAGGGTGAGCAATTAGCCATGGAAAAAGAGCCGATCGAAGAACATACACAATCAGGCCCAAAGCCAGATACAATTCCTGCATCCAAGGAAATCCCGGAAGATGAGGCTTCATCAAAAGAAGTAGGCAATAAAGTAAAAGAGCTCGAAGAACGAGAAGAAATTTTAGCTAAAAAACCTGCACCTGAAGTAGAAGAGAGGGAAGCCCTTGCAATGTCGGATGATGTTGATGAAGTAGGTCAACTTGAAGGCAAAGGCGAGGCACTGCAATTAGCAGAAGCGGAAGATATTGAAAAAGAAGTGGTGATAGAGCCCATGACAGATGAAATGATAGTGATGGAAGAAGAGGTCGTAGTACCTATTCAAAGTTTTTCTGCGAAGAAAATAGAGGCCATAGAAGAGGTAAATTCAGATCAACCTGCTGCAGCCCGTTCTGCAGCAAGAAGTAGTGGAGCTACGATTGCTGAGATGAATGATCGGGAATCAATTGAAATTATTCCTCCAAAACCTTCCTTTGGAGACAGTCTATATCAAGAATATTTGAAACAAGAATTGATTTACCCGAAGGCGGCAAAAGAAAATAATATTGAAGGAGAGGTGATATTGAGTCTGACAATCAGTGAATTCGGGGAAATCCTTGATATTAAAATAGAAAAAAGTCTTGGATATGGATGTGATGAAGAGGCTATACGGTTAGTTAAAGAGGGGCCAGCATGGAATGCAGCAAAAAAAGATGGCTCCACTATTGAAGGCATAGCAACAGTTCGTGTGAATTTTCAGTTTGATTAATATTTTTGAACCATGAGCGATCTGATTCAAGAGCGAAAGAAAATCATTGAATCCTGGAACACTACCTGGAACATTAACAAGACTAGTAAAACAGGCCCCATGGGCTTTAGGTATGCATTCCCATTTCTTGCATTCATTATCATTTTAGGATTTGCAATAATTAATTACGCAATGCTCAATGAATTCTTTGAGCTAACAGAAAAATTTCGGTGGAATAATACAGCATTCTTTGGTGCAATGATGATTTCACTGATTTTTAATGCGCATCATCGAATACACCTGAAGAGCTTTTTATACGAACATTACAATGAGCTTGATTCAAAGAGCTTTAATCTGACCGAGGAGTCTAATCAACGGCTAAAGAGCCTAATCAACTTTGATAAACGACCAATCCACATAATTTTAATGATTCTCGGGGTACTGATTATGCTAGTTGGTTTTTTAGCTCATTTGGGAGATTACTTCTTGATTTGGCATTATACATGGCCTGCAGTC
Source organism: Ekhidna sp. (assembly GCF_965221965.1). Taxonomy (GTDB): domain Bacteria; phylum Bacteroidota; class Bacteroidia; order Cytophagales; family Cyclobacteriaceae; genus Ekhidna. Next base: position 109,925 of record NZ_OZ244926.1, on the reverse strand, counting down.
CTCATTTTCGAAGTGCTATATTTTTTTAACGCCAACATGTATCTTAAAGCGTTTAGGAACATGAAGACCGCACTTGGTTAATCATAAATTTCCACTCACCATCCGATCCTTGCCCTGCATATCTTTGTGAACTACAACATCTGAATAGCCTGCTTTTTTTAAACCCATTTTAACCTCAGAACCAAATCTCTCATGGATTTCAAAGTAGAGCTTACCCCCCCTTTTTAAAGATTTTAAGCCTTCTTTGGCAATTCTTTTATAAAAAATCAGCGGATCATCATCAGGAACAAAAAGTGCCAGTTCCGGCTCATGGTTCGTTACATTTTTTGCCATCTGTTCAAACTCCTTTTGTGGAATGTAAGGTGGATTGCTCACCAAAATATCCAGCTCATTCACCGGCAGGCGTTCCGATAGAATATCGCTTTGAATCAAATCAACGTTGGCGTTCAATCGATCCGCGTTGGATCGGGCAATGGAGAGTGCCTCCTCTGAAATGTCTGTTCCAAAGACTTCTCCTTTTAGTTCAAGTGCCAGTGCAATAGCAATACAACCTGACCCAACTCCAACATCCAGCACTTTAGGTTTTTCTATTCGATTTTCCTTCACAATCAAATCAACCAGCTCCTCTGTTTCTGGTCTGGGAATCAATGCACCGGGAGCCATTCGAAATTTCCTCCCATAAAAGTCTGCAACACCCGTTACATACTGCAATGGCTCATGATTAAGCAATCGGTTAATCGCCTGCTTAAGTTTTGCATGATCTACATCCAATGACTCTGCTGAGAGAATGGAAGCACGAGATACATCAAACAAATCTTCTAAAAGCAGATAACTAATATTCCCAGCTTCACGCTGATCATAAACTTTTTCCAGCTGTTTCGCTGTTTCTTGCCAGATTTGCTTCACATTTTTCATTCAAAAGCGAAATTACACACTCAGTGGATGATAGCCGATACATGCAAAGGGCCCTTGATCTGGCCAAGCGAGGCAAGGGCTCTGTCTCCCCCAACCCAATGGTTGGTTGTGTCATCGTACATGATGAAAAAATCATCGGTGAAGGCTATCATCAAAAATATGGAGAAGCACATGCTGAAGTGAATGCCATAACATCCGTAAAAGATCAATCATTACTCACGGAAAGTACTGCCTATGTCACTTTAGAGCCATGCGCTCATCACGGCAAAACCCCACCGTGTGCAGACTTACTCATTGAAAAGAAAATAAAGCGGGTGGTTATTGCTTGTCGGGATCCGTTTGATCAGGTTGATGGAAAAGGGATTGAAAAATTAAAATCAGCAGGAATAGAAGTAACCCTTGGTATAATAGAGCAGGAAGCACTTGAACTTAATAAACATTTCTTTACCTCGGTTCAAAAAGAACGACCTTATGTCATCCTCAAATGGGCCCAGACAGCTGATGGCTTTGTCGCTCGAGAAAACTTTGACTCTAAATGGATCAGTGAACCTTACTCCAGACAGCTTGTCCATAAATGGCGAACGGAAGAAGACGCCATTCTAGTTGGGAAAAACACAGCGATTCATGATAATCCTTCACTAACTGCCAGGGAGTGGACAGGCAGAAATCCAGTGAGGGTTTTATTGGACAGCAATCTGGAAGTACATAAGGATTTTAAACTATTTGATTCCTCAGCTTCTACCCTAATTCTCAATGCATTAAAGGAAGAGAAGAAAGAAAACATCGAATGGATCAAAACCGACCTGAATAATCCCTGGAGTGTATTGCGAAAACTCCACGAGAGGAAAATACAATCTGTCATCATCGAGGGAGGAGCACAAACAATGAACTCATTCATCAATGAAAACTGTTGGGATGAGGCAAGAGTGTTCACTTCTCCCACTACTTTTGGCAAGGGTATTCCCGCACCGGAAATAGAAGGTAAGCCGGAAAAAGAAGAGACTATTTTTGCAGATCGATTAACCATTTATAAAAACAACCATGGCTGAGGATTTAGCATTAATTAAGGAAGGAACGAAAGAGGAAAAATACGAATCGTTGATACCTCAAATCAATGGACTACTTTATGGTGAGACCAATCTGGTGGCTAACCTTGCTAATATCGCCGCTGCTCTGAAGGAAGCTATGGATTTCTTCTGGGTAGGTTTTTACCTCGTAGATTCAGAAGATGAATTGGTTCTTGGCCCGTTTCAAGGCCCGGTTGCTTGTACACGTATCAAAAAAGGGAAAGGGGTCTGTGGTTCCAGTTGGCAGAGGGAGCAAACACTTATTGTTCCAAATGTGGACGAATTTCCCGGTCATATAGCGTGTGCGTCAGCTTCTAAATCTGAGATCGTCATCCCTGTAGTAAAAGGGGGAAAGGTGATCGGCGTTTTAGATGTAGATAGTGACCAGCTGAATGATTTTGATGAGGTAGACAAAAAATATCTGCAACAAATTCTCAATCTACTTCCTTAACATACTTTAACCGGTTAAACCCACTCTTTAACCCTTTTGTAGCCTAAGGTCTGTATTTTTGTCGCCGTGTCGGACAAGGTGAAAATAAGACTTAGCTTTCTTGGAGCTATTATTTGCTGGCTGCTATTTACCGGCTCCAGCATTTACCTGCTTTTCGTACAGAGCTATGACATGAAGGTGGACTTCTCCAACTTCTTTCCACAGCTGTGCTTCACTGGCTTTGTGCTTTCCACATTTGCCTATTACAGATACATAATCACAAAAGCTGATAGCCTCAACTTCACCGACCTTCTGTGGAAAGTTTTTATTACAGGTTTAATCACAACGCTCATTTCGCTTGCGATTCAATTGTTCTTCAATCTATTCGCAAGTACTACGCTTGTAGAAAGCCCACTTACGATCAATTTCTTTTATAACATCTTAGTGGGGTTGGTGGTAATATTTATGGTTTCTACCCTCGTGGTTTGGAAACGTTTGATTCTTTACCAGAAATCCAAAAACCTTCTACAGCTATGGGGATTTTTTGAAATCGCTTTGGTTGCAGCACTTTTTTTTGATTTTCTGGGAGCCGGTGTTGCGCAAGCGAATTTTAGGGTAGCACTTGTTATACTGGGATGTTTTTCACTGATCCTTGTTTTCAATCTTAAGTGGGTAGCCTACCTGAATTTTAAGCAGAAATGGAAAGGCATTCTTTTTATTTTGTTATCCGGCATTTATCTCTATCACTTTCTTCTAAACCTGTTAAAATTCTCTTATACGGATGTGCTGGTGATTGACCTACTGGATCGAACTTTCACCTATGGGATTTTCGGATTCTTATTCCTCTATGCTGTCATCTCCATCCTGGTTACACTCTTCAACCTACCAACCTCTTCTGTTTTTGAACAGAAGCTCAAAGAGGCACTTGATTTTCAAAAACTTAGCCAGTCGATACCTCGAGGTGAGACGAAAGATCAAACCTACGAAATACTCCTGGAAAGCTCCATGAGTGCCGTTTTTGCAGATGCCGCCTGGCTGGAAGTAAAGGAAGAAAGCGGGACTACACAGATAATCCGCAACCTAAAAGATGAAGAGGTAGAAGAGGTAAAGTCAGCGATTAAAAGTGAAACCATAAAAAATATTCTTAGCCTAACGCTTAAAAGCGAGGCAAACCCCGGTAAACTCACGGATGACCTAAAACACTCGCAATACAAATCCATCATTGCTCTGCCGATCATGGTTCAAAATAGGCAAGTGGGATTCATTGTGTTGCTCAATGAAGTTTCTGAGGCATTCAATCGAGAGATGGTAAACATCATTACCACCTTCGTAAACCAAGCCAGCATCTCTTTGGAAAACCTTTCGCTGATTCAGGAGTCGATTGAAAATGAACGATACAAAGAGCAGCTTAAGATCGCAAAAAATGTTCAGAAGAGTTTGCTGCCAACTTCACTTATCAATAATGATCACCTGACAATGGCAGCTTTCTCCATGGCAGCCGATGAAGTAGGGGGTGACTATTACGATATCCTGGAGTACAGAAAAAATCGGTTTAGTTTGATTATTGGAGATGTATCCGGAAAAGGTACAAGCGCGGCTTTTCAGATGGCCCAAATGAAGGGTATTTTTCATAGTCTGGCTAATCAGGGCGTATCACCTGAAGAGTTTAACAAAAAGGCCAATATCGCGTTAGGTCAGTGCCTGGAAAAAACGTCATTCATTACGGCCACTTATTTCGATATTGATACCAATAAAAACATTTTAAATTTCTCCAGAGCTGGCCATTGCCCAAGTTTGTTTTATTGTAAAAATGAAAACTCTGTTGATTTCCTAAAGTGTGATGGCATGGGTTTAGGGATGGTGAGAAACTCAAGCTATGAAGATTACGTTCATAGCAATACTGTAAATTATCATGCGGGTGATACACTGCTGCTATATACAGATGGTATCACCGAGGCAAAGAATCCTGAAGGAGAGCAGTACGGAAGTGAGCGACTAAAAAAAGCTTTCACCACTCATGCCTCAAAAGCACCCGACCAAGTAAAAGAAGGAATTAAAAGTGATCTCTCTCACTTTATAGGAGATGAGATCATTGATGATGATTATACATTGGTAGTAGTCCAATTTAAAGACAAGAAAAATGGCTGAAATAAGCACAGAAAATAAAGATGGCGTTTACTTCATTGCCGTAAATGGAGAGATTGATGCAGGCTCAAGCATCTACCTGGACAATGCGCTAAAAGAGGCTATGGGAAATGGAGAAAAAAAGATAGTGGTTGATTTGTCCGGGCTAAACTATATCTCTTCCGCAGGTTTAGGCGTATTTATCTCTCACTTAGATGAATTCAAATTGCAAAAAATTGAGCTTGCAATTTTTGGAATAAATGAAACTGTGAAACAAGTTTTTGACATACTGGGTTTAGAAAAATTATTAACCATAGTAGAAACCAAAGAAGCAGCTGTAGAGACTTTGAATGGGTAAAAAGCTGACCATAGGATGTAAAAAAGATGAGCTGGTAAGAATACGCCAGTTCACGTCAGATATGCTGGAGGAGTACAATGTACCCGACCTTCAGGCACATAAGCTTGTGCTTGCAGTGGACGAAGTATGTGCTAACTTGATTATCCATGCAAACGACTGTAATCCACAAAGTCACATTGAATTCAACATAGATTTTAAGCCAAAACAAATCATTTTTACTTTTAGAGATAGAGGGGCAGGTTTCGATATCAATGAATATGAATCTCCATCCATGGAGGAGCTGGTCTCGACCAGAAGGCAAGGTGGTCTGGGTCTCATGCTTGTGAAAAGAATAATGGATAAAATTGAGTTCTCTACTGAAAAGAATCACAATATTTGCAGGCTCATAAAAATGTATCCTTAAAAGTGAGAAATATCCTCATTTTCAACATATTACTCATTACCGGATGTCAGTACTTTCAGCCAAAAGAGCAGACTGATGAAGAAGTAATCGCCAGGGTTGGAGAAAAGGAATTGTTGGCCTCCAACATCAGTGCATTGATTCCTGCCAATCTTACAGCAGCAGACAGCACAGTTTTTGTTGAAAAATTTGTGCTGGACTGGGTGAAGAAGCAGCTAATGATTAGTCGGGCGGAAGAAGCCATTGACTTCAATGAAGCAAGAATTCAGAACAAAGTACTCGACTACCAATATGCTCTTATGGTACATGAACTTGAAAAAAAATACATTGAAGCTAACCTCAATGAGGAAGTAAGTGATGAAGAGGTTCGCGGGTATTACGATGAAAAATCTGAGAACTTTGTTCTTCGACAGAACCTGGCCAAGTGCATTTATTTTAAGGTGCCATCAAAAGCACCTAATGTATGGAGACTCAGAAGGGCGTTGAGAAATTACCCTCAAGATACGACTGAAATCTGGAGCTATGCAGAGGAACATGCTGTAAAGGCTTTTGTAGAGGATTCTGTCTGGGTGAAATTTGACGAGGTTCTCATTGAAACACCACTTAAAGACGTAAACGACAAAACAGCATTCCTGAAAGCAAATAGCTCCATCGAAGTATCAGATGAAGAATTTATTTACTTCCTGAAAATTTTTGAGTACAAAACTGTGGGAGAAATTGCCCCGCTCGAATTCATTCGAGAGAGTGTAACTGATATCATCATCAACAAACGGAAAATTGCTCTGAAGAAGGAGCTGGAAAAGAAAATTTATGAAGAAGCAGAACAGACAAATGCGTTTGAGATTTACAGCAATTAGTGCGGCGATAATGTTTGCATTTTCCTCGTTTGCTCAGGAAAACGAGGTAGTGATCGATAAGATCATCGCCAAAGTAGATGACTATATCATTCTCAAATCGGAGCTGGAACGCTCCTATCTGGACTTCCTCTCTCGAGGGGAAATGCGTGGCAGTAATGCCAAATGTCAGATTTTGCAACAGTTGGTAGTCAATAAGATGCTAATGGCACAATCAGAAATCGATTCAATTTTTGTTGATGATGCTGAAGTAAATAATAACCTTGACCGAAGAATGTCAGTCATGGCTCAACAATTCGGTGGTGAAGAAGCAATCGAAAATGCTTATGGCAAAAGTATTGAGCAGATCAGATCAGAAATTTTCGATAACATCAAAGAGCAACTCACTATTCAGCGTATGCAATCTGAGCTCACATCCGGCCTAAAAGTGACTCCTGCAGAGGTTAGGAAATTTTTCAAAAACATACCCCAGGATTCTCTTCCGTACTTCTCAACAGAGGTATCCATTGCTCAGATTGTAAAAGAAGCCGAGCCAGGTAAGACCCAGAAAGACAAGGTGAAAAACCTTATGTTAGACATAAGAAGCCAACTCGAAAGCGGTATTGACTTTGCAGTTTTAGCTAAAAAATACTCTCAGGATCCCGGATCAGCCGCTAAAGGTGGGCAGCTTGGATTTTATAGTAGAGGAGAGTTAGCACCGGAATATGAAGCGGCAGCCCTTTCAATGAAACCCGGAGAGGTTTCTATGCCAGTAGAAACCCAGTTTGGTTTTCACTTGATCCAACTTCAGGAAAAAAGGGGTAACACATTTAAAACCAGACACATTTTGATTAGCCCACAACCAAATCAGAACGACTATCAGCGAGCAGAAAATTTTCTTGATAGCTTACGAACCCTAATTCAGCTTGATAGCATAACTTTTCAAGCTGCTGCCAAAGAGCATTCAGATGACCAGGAAACGTCATCCGCCGGTGGGTTTTTTCAGGATGAGACTGGTGCATTAAGAGTTCCTGCAGAACAGCTGGACCCGAATATTTTCTTCACCATAGATACAATGAAAATTGGTAACATCACGAAACCAATCCGGTTTCAGAAAAAGGATGGAACCTATGCTTTTAGGATAATCTATTACAAGAATAAAATAGCGCCACATCAGGCTAATCTGGATGAAGACTATCAGAAAATTGCCAACGCTGCACTCGCCCAAAAGAAAAACTCCAAAATCTCTCAGTGGTTTGAAAAAGCACGAGGCAATGTCTTCATTGAAATTGACCCTGAATACGATTATTGTAACCTCGAAAACTAAATTACGATTAAAAGGAGCAGTCACTTAAAGGAATAATTGAGCAATGGCAGAAACCACAGATGTGAAACTTGCAGATGAATTAGCAAATGATTTTCAAAATCTAGAGTCAGAAGTTTCGAAGAAAATTATCGGACAATCAGATGTAGTCCGACTGCTTATAACTGCTCTATTCTGCAATGGGCACTCACTTCTGGTTGGGGTACCAGGCCTTGCCAAAACATTGTTGGTTCAAACGGTTTCGAAGTGTCTGGGATTAGATTTTAACCGGATCCAGTTTACCCCGGATTTAATGCCGTCAGACATTCTTGGTGCTGAGACATTGGATAAGGAACGCAATTTACGATTTATCAAAGGCCCTGTTTTTTCCAATGTAATACTAGCTGACGAAATAAACAGAACTCCTCCTAAAACACAATCTGCTTTGCTAGAGGCCATGCAGGAAGGTGCTGTTACCATCGCAGGACAAAATTATGATTTGGATAAGCCATTCTTTGTCTTAGCTACCCAAAACCCAATAGAGCAAGAAGGAACATACCCCCTTCCGGAGGCGCAGCTGGATCGTTTTATGTTCATGATTAAGCTGGATTATCCTAAATATGAAGATGAAGTCGAGGTGATTAAAAGCACTACCTCTCAGCAATTAGGAGAAGTAAAAGAAATCATTTCTAAAGATAAAATCCTGAAATATCAAGAGCTGGTACGAAAAGTACCTGTAGCTGATAATGTGTTTGAATATGCTGTGAACCTTGTGTCAAAAACACGTCCATTAGGAGAGAAAGCTGATAAATTAGCTCAGGAATATCTGGAATGGGGTGCCGGTCCACGTGCTGGTCAGTTTCTAATACTGGCTGCCAAATGTAATGCCCTTATCACAGGAAAATATTCTCCTGATATTGAAGATGTGAAGCTGGTTGCTGCTCCAGTTCTTCGTCATAGAATCGTCCGGAATTTCAAAGCTGAGGCAGAAGGTGTTACGGAGGAAAAAATCATTTCAGACCTTCTTTAAAATTGCTTCAAAAAGCGGACGTCATTTTCTGAGAATAACCTAAGATCATCGATTTGGTATTTAAGCATAGTAATACGTTCTATGCCCATACCAAAAGCAAATCCGCTGTATTTGGTCGAATCGATCCCGCAGTTTTCCAAAACGTTGGGATCTACCATCCCTGATCCTGCAATTTCTACCCACCCCGTTTGCTTACAAATCTTACAGCCACTTCCTCCACAAATGAAACAGCTGATATCAATTTCAGCACTTGGCTCTGTAAACGGAAAATAAGAAGGTCTTAACCTGATCTTAGTATTCTTACCAAACATTTCCTTAGAGAAATGATAAAGTGTATTCTTCAGATCTCTGAAACTTATATTTTCACCTACGACCAATCCTTCAACCTGATGAAAAAAGCAATGAGCTCGAGCTGAAATAGCTTCATTTCGATACACTCTGCCAGGCATAATGGATCGAATGGGTGGTTTTTTCCTGCCCATCAATCTGATCTGAACATTGGAGGTATGTGTTCTCAACAGAATATCCGGATTCTTTTCAATGAAGTAAGTATCCTGCATCTCTCTGGCAGGATGATTTTCCGGGAAGTTGAGGGCAGTGAAGTTATTCCAGTCATTATCAATTTCCGGACCATCTTCCACATTAAAACCCTGACGCTCAAAAATCTCAATGATTCGACTTTTTGTTTGAGAAATGGGGTGGATAGACCCCTCCACTCCATATGCTCCGGGTAGTGTTACATCGATATCACTAGATGATGACTTTCCCGCGCTCACAGTGCTGGACAACTCCTTTAGCTTGTTCTGAGCAAGATTTTTTAAATTATTAAGTGCAGGGCCAAGTTCTCTTTTTTGCTCTGCCGGAACTTGCTTGAACTCTTCGAAAAGATCATTAATCACATTGTTTCTTCCGACAAACTTTAAGCGGAAGCTTTCCACCTCCTCTTCCGTTTTAGCAGTAGCATTTTCTACTTCAGAAATGAATGATTTTACCTTTTCGAGCATAAGTTTTGCAGTTCAAGAATTAACCGCAAAAATAGCAATTAAACTGAGGTATGCGATTTGCTCACCCTGATTTCAGGAGGAATGAGCTTGGCCAGTCTGGCAGACTCTCTTCTCATCAGTTTTCTATCCAGCAAAGCCCCGATGATTATAGTCGTTAGCGTCATGGTAAGCATGATCCACAGTTCCCCTATACTTTGAAATGTTACTGCAAACACGATCATTATCACATTATAGCCTGCGAGACAAACCGTTGATTGACCGTGATTTAATCCTAACTTTAGTAATACATGGTGAATATGATTTCTGTCTGGAGAGAGTGGTGGCCTTCCTGTAAATATCCTTATTAGCATCACTCTTAATGTGTCGTAGACAGGCAATACGAAAAGTGCCAAACTTGTAGCTACCGGCGATAAGATTGTTGATGGAGGGATAGGTGTAGTTAAAAACTTAACCATTAAAACGGTGAGCATAAATCCGAAAACCATCGACCCTGTATCACCCATGAAGACTTTAGATGGATACCAGTTATAAAGCAAAAATCCCAGAGTAGCTCCTGAAATAGCGAATGCCAGTGCTGAGTTAACATGGAGTCCACTTTCAAAGGCCGTCCAACCCAAGAATACTGATATGATCAGTGCAACACTTCCTGCTAACCCATCAATCCCATCGATCAGGTTAAATGCATTGGTCATAACCACAATGACAAATACGGTAAAAATCTCATCAAAGAGCCACGGGAAATTATTTACTCCAAATAAGCCATTGAATCCTTCTATCTTAACACCCCCCAAAAAAACCACAAGGAATGCAGCAAAAACCTGAACTACCAGCTTATGCTGAGCCAAAAGACTTGACAAATCATCCCTTACACCAAGTAAAAAAATAAGAGCGGTTGCTCCTAATAGATACTTCTCGGTTGCTAAATCAGCGATGGGCAGTGCCATCAATAGCGCCATGATTATTCCAATAAATATGGCGATACCGCCTAGAGATGGTGTGCTAACACTATGAATCTTTCTCTTATCCGGACGATCCAGCAGGTCAATAGATCTAAAGATCCTAATAACTACAGGCATCAGGGTAAGCGTTACTAAGAACGAGGTGGCTATGGCGAGCGGCAGTCCCATTATTTTAATTTTCAGACTTATGGAAATACACCCAAAGTCTTCTTCAAAAATGTTGATTTTTTAAGGGATATTTTAACTATTTCGGCAAACGGATGAATTTTATAGTTGAAATGCACTTTCGAAACATTATAAACTTTTTTGCCAGTCCCATGCTGACCGGGTCATATCATCCAGTCCCAATTCTGCCTTCCAGCCCAATACACTATTCACTTTAGTAGTATCGGCATAGATCTTCTCTATGTCCCCAGATCTACGGTCGACTATCTCATAATTCAGATTCACTCCGGAAACTCGTTCGAATGACCTGATCACTTCCAGCACAGAGTATCCATTTCCCGTTCCAACGTTGAACAAATCATAATTCTCTTTCATCTTCTCAGCATATTTAAGAGCCTCAATATGTGCCTTGGCCAAGTCAACTACATGGATATAGTCTCGGATGCATGTGCCATCCGGTGTGTCATAATCTCCACCAAATACCTTCAGTTTTTCTCGAATACCAGCAGCTGTCTGGGTGATGAAGGGAACAAGGTTATTTGGAACACCAAGAGGCAGCTCGCCTATTAGTGCTGTTTTATGTGCGCCAATCGGATTAAAATACCTAAGAGAAATTGCTTTGAAAGACGGTTTTACTTTGCAATAATCCTCTATAATCTCCTCACAAATTTGTTTCGTGTTTCCATAAGGTGATTCCGCAGGCTTCTTTGGTGTGTCCTCTGTAACAGGAAGCTTATCAGGCTGGCCATATACCGTACAGGATGAGGAAAAGACAAACTGGTTGACTCCATATACCCCACTCATTTCCAACAGATTAAGTAGAGATATCAGATTGTTTTGATAGTAAAGAATGGGCTTTTCCACAGATTCACCTACTGCTTTTGACGCTGCAAAATGAATGATAGCGTCTATTTCATGATTTTCAAATAGCACCTTGACAGATTCCTTATCTGCCAAATCACTTTGAATGAAATCAATTTTTTTACCAGTTATTTTCTCTATTCTGTCCTTTACTTCAAGTTCAGAATTAGAAAGATTATCAACAACGATGACTTTGTACCCCTGGCTTAGCAATTCCCCACAGGTATGCGAACCGATAAAACCCAGCCCTCCCGTCACTAATACTTTTTTCATGTGTATATAATTTGTTTTTCAGCGGCCACATGCCTGCCGTCAGGCAGGGAATTCGCATGAACCATATTCATCAACTGTTGGTATTCTATCAATAAGCTTTTTGATCCCCGCGAATGATTGAAATAGCAGTTAGCAAAATGATTTTAAAGTCAAGTGTCAGTGACCAGTTCTTTACATAAAAACGATCCAGCCTGACCCTTCCACTCATGTCGCTAAATTCAGCAGTCTCACCCCTAAACCCCCTTGCTTGCGCTAACCCGGTAATTCCTGGTTTTACAGCATGTCTTTGCCAAAATCGATCGATCTGAGGCTGGAATTCCTCATTCAAGGCAATTGGATGAGGACGGGGGCCAACCACCGACATGTCTCCTAAAAAAACATTAATGAACTGTGGTAACTCGTCGATCGATGTTTTACGTAAAACAGCACCAATTTTGGTTATTCGATTGTCATTTCTCTGAGCTTGCTTAAAGGCAGCATTCTTTTGGTACGTCATTGTGCGAAACTTCCAGCACATGAAATCCTGATTATCCTTGCCATGCCTCTTTTGCTTAAAGAATACGGGCCCTTTTGACTCGAGCTTAATAAGCAATCCGATTACGGGAATCAACCATGAAAGAATACAAATAATCACAAGGGAAGAAAACAAAATATCGAAGGTTCTTTTTACAATTCGATTCACTTCATGATCGAGAGGGATTGTATTTACATTGATAATTGGAATGTTTCCATACTGCTCTATAGATAGGTTGTGAGTCATGAGTCTACTGAACTGCGATATTAAGTTGACCTTAATTAAATTATTCTCAGCAAAATCAATAATCTCTTTGACATCATCTTCACTAAGATTTGGTAAATGGCAAAAAATGATGTCTGTATTTTTTTCTAAGGCCACCCGTTCCAACTTATGTATCGGGCCCTCTTCATTGATTTCAAAAACACCAACAAGATTATATCCCAACTCCGGATTTTCATGAAAATGTTGGATCAATGTATCAGTAAGGTCTCCACCCCCAATTACCATCACATTTCGAAGGTTATAGCCTTTAGTTCTGGAGTATCGAATGAAATAGTGCCAAACCGATCGCCAGCATATTATTGCTACAGTAAATATTAAATATGTGACAAAAAGGTACTTCCTTGAGTAGTCGACAGGCTGTAGAGCAAACCACAGCGCAAAGACTATAGAAAGATTAATTACTAATGCTGACAATACTCGATTTAGGTGATCTAAGAGTTGAGACTGTCTATTAATATCTTGTAACCGGCTACTAAAAAAAATTAGCACCCAAAGAATATTTAGAAAGAAATGAAGCGTTGTATATTTTGGTGGATAATCTAAGGAGTTGAACTGATAAAAAGAAGCAGCCAGTACTCCTATATTTAGTGAAATTAAGTCTCCCAAAAGGAAAATAAGGAGGAAGTATTTGGAGTAGCGGTGTTGCGGCATTCCAACATGAATTAGAGCGCAATTTTAACGAATTAAATGGTCATTATCACTTTAGCAGAGTTTTAAAAAAATTGTAGTATTGATCAGTTATTTTTTCCCATGTGTAATTCTCTATTATTCTATTACGTGCTGACTTGCGAAGTTCCTCAAGATGTCCGTTATCATTATCCACCTGCTCTATTAGCGATCTAAGATTTCCTTCTTCTTTAGAAAAATAAAATCCATGTTGATTACCTGACAGCATTTCCTGGGTAAAGGGAGTGTCTATTGCTAGAATTGCGCATCCATAAGCAAGTGCCTTAAGCATTGTTGGGTTGGTGCCACCAAATTCATGCCCGTGGAAGTAGGCATAACAATTATGATATAGCTCTGCTAATAAATCCTGATCTTTTACATATCCAGTAAAAACCACTCGAGGATCATTAACACTTTTAATCCTGTCTGCGTAGGCATCCTTATACGGCACGTCACCAACAATTACTAATTTCTTCTTCGACGTGGAGCTTATAAACTCACGAACGATAACATCTGCATTATTGTCGGGTATTAGACGACCGACAATAAGATAGTAAGATTGAGATTCTAGTTGCCACTGCTGTAAAATTTTAGGATTTTTTGATTCCCGGATATTTGCCCCATAAGCAATTACAGTTGAATCCGTATTGAATTCCTTTAAATAAAAATCACGCATTGCATCTGAGTCGTTAACAATCTTGTTAAAGGTTTTTGTGCAAAGCTTCGATGACCAGTAAAAATACTTAGCCCCGAGACCTTTCCATTTCGGCCTTAACCATTCCAGTCCATCTACATTTATCGCTGTTTTCTTCCCAAAAAGACGTGGTATCCAGCCAAATGGTCCGTTTGCAGAATTCACCGCAAATACAATATCGTAATTTGAAAAAGAAGCGTGAATAAATGACTGAAAAGAATGAACAAGCTGACTTAATGATTTGCTCTTAATGGTTGGAATATACTTCAACTTTATTCCATTGATTTCTTTTGGTCTAACCTCAAAAAGATTTTTATGACAGTATACAGTAATTTCAACATCATCCAACTTGACCAATCGTTCGCATACTTCCTTAACAAAAGTTTCATACCCACTATATACATACGGATAGCCTCTGGATCCTAAAATTGCTATTTTCATCCTAATACTTTGTCGATATATTCCTTAGCTATCGAATCCCATGAAAATTCAGATTTGACATACTCCCTGGCATTCCTGGATATTTTTTGCTTTAGATCTGAATTTTTTGCCAGCAAAGAGATAACATGAGCCAAAGATTTTGAATTGCCTTGCTCAAAGAGTAAGCCGTTTTCATTGTCTTCTATTATTTCTTTAAATGCTTTTATGTTTGATACAATTGGGCACACACCATATGACATAGCCATTAAAAGTACCCCACTTTGATACACTTCATCGTATGGCAAAACAATTGCATCAGCGGATTTAAAAAGATTTTCTCTTTCACTATCAGATATATAGCCAATATCTAAAGTAAGGCAAGTCGAGTCCTTACTATCAATAATCCGCTTATAGCTATCAAAATCATCTTTCCAGACCCTTCCAGCAACATGGTATCTAATATTCGAACCACATTCCACGGCCAATAAAAAAACATCCAGCCTTTTAATTCGCTTGATCTGTCCGAAAAAAACAGCAAAAAAATCACCTTCCTTAAGACCATACCTTTTTCTGGCTTTCTCCCTGGTGATGGAGCTATCAACCAGGTTTTCAAACGAGCCATGTTTGATGCTTACAATTTTATCCTTTTTATTAATCAATGGAAGTGTGGATTCCAAGGAGTAGGCATTATGAACAATGATTCTGGATGCTAAAATGTTATAACAAAATTTTCTCAGACCCATAGATTCAGATCCGGCAAAACTTTGAGAATCATGGCTAATCAGAATCAACCTTTGGCCTGAAATTTTCAATAATAGAAGTAGAAAAACATAATATAAATCAGCACTGAACAAGTGGACAATTGAATGCTTAATCCTATTTTTCTTCAACGAAGAAATAGCCAATGCAAACCCTCTGAATATGCGAACAAATCGAAGTATTGGATTCTTTACAAAGAAAGGAAAAACACTAAATGCTTTATAAGATGTGTTTGACACAGCAAAGTTTGAATAAATAAACACATCTGCACCATTTTCTGCAAGCCCTTCTGCCAACGAAGAGGTATAATAATCCATACCGGCCTTTCTCCCTACATGATCAATTATGCCTACTTTCATCTCAAAAGTGAATTTGTATCTATTCCTGTAAGGTCCTCTACCTTTCTCAAATCATGCTTGTAATGATCCTGCAACCTTACTTTTATTTTCTGGTCTATCGAAGGTTTTCTTGTGGTCTGCAGGAAAATAAATCGAAGAAAATTTTGTGCAGAGGCGGGTAGTATACTTTTTACAATAGACCTAATTCTCCTTTTTTCATACAAAAATCTCCCAATAAATCCTCTAGGCTCTGAAAATCTATTGCTGCTTGCAAGTGATAAATCTTGTTCTTGAATCTTCAAGAATTTCTGAATTTCGTCAAGTACGTTTTTTCCATTATTGAGAAGGTCATCGTATGTGCAAACAAAGAGATTCTTTTCGAATAGTTCATAGTACCTGCTTAGAGATTCAGAATATTCACTTAAGCTAAAATATTGACGAGTTTTGAGATCCTTTTTATTGTTGAGATATTGATTAGCTAACTCCTCAAATGTTTCAGTACAATGACCTAGCTTCCTATCCATGAGGTAGTGAGAAAAAGCTCTCTGCACAGGATTTCTTAATACAATGAGGATTTTAGCCTCCGGATTATACTCCCTTATTTTTAGCGGAACTGAGGAGTAGCCAAAATATGAGACACTGGATTCACCAAGTATTGTCTCATTCCTATCCTGAAATATTTTTTCATAATCGACGAGGCTAGAAACCACACCTGC
This sequence comes from Ekhidna sp., assembly GCF_965221965.1. Taxonomy (GTDB): domain Bacteria; phylum Bacteroidota; class Bacteroidia; order Cytophagales; family Cyclobacteriaceae; genus Ekhidna. The sequence continues at coordinate 93,811 of NZ_OZ244926.1, read as the reverse complement.
CCGATAGTACAAATTTTCATTCAAAATATCTTCAGCTGAGAAATAGTTTACCTCTTTCGGGTCGGACATGTACACTTGCGAATGCCTGGCCAATGTGTCATGCAATGAAGTTGTACCCGCCTTCGGAACCCCTACAATAAAAAAGTTTACTCTACTCATTCCTCTTCTTGGCTACATTTTGATAGTACTTATCACTTTTGTAAGCTTCGATATCGTGCTTCATCCGGGAAAACCGTCGCTTCCAGTTTATAATTCGGAGCAATCGCAACAGTTTAAATAGTGCTAGATAGAAGGGATTACATTGAACTGAAACATTCATAAAATGACCATAAGTAGCCAAAAAAGGTTTGAAGGCATACGGATACTTTGTAGGAAAAGTCACCTCTATCTTTTTACCGGTTTTATTAAAGACAGGCAAATCTCTTTTAGGAGTCAATCCTATAGACTTAATGCATTCCTTAAAAGAGTCATTGAGATCGTGAAAATTAATCACAAAGTCCAGGTACTTATGATTGTAGCTGTAAAGTGTATCTACCGGTAATTTGAATTTTCCTTTTAGAAATTCATCAAAAGACAGCCCAAGTTGAATCCTGCGGAACCATTTTCTATCTGCTTTAGTAATGTGTCCGCCATTCTCTCTAAAGTATTTTTTTGTTTCAAAGACCTTGCCTGGATTATTCAAAAATTTGGAGTACTGAGAAAATGCAATATCAATAGGGTTTCTTATACATGCGAAAAGTCGGTACTCATTGAGGTCAATAGAGGTTTGGGTCTTCAATTCGTAAGCGTTGCTATGCTTTTCCAGTATTGGTTCTCCATCGTATTGCTCAATCAGCTCCTTGGAAATGGCGCTTGAAGCTGAAAATGGTAAACCAATGAATACATACTTATATTTATGGGAAATTATCACTTATGAGAGTAATATTTATTGTGTTGACACTTTTATTAGCTGGCAAAGATAGCAGGCTTCAGACTTCAGCATCAAGCACTGACCTAAATATATGGAGAGGAGGGAACATTAAGCCTTTTGTCTATCATAAAGGATCGGTTACTACTGGTGAATTTGTCACCAAAGAGATGATAGAAAAATATAAGGAATGGGGAGTTAACTTGTTGAGAGTTCAAGTATTTCTGGATAAATCATCCTCATTTTTTGAGTCAAGTCGAAGAAAAAATAGAAAAAAACATAATAGCGATGGATCTGAAGACGAGAGTGAAAAACTTGAAGATACTTATGGTAGGTATTTGCAGGGATTAGACTCTGTTGCTAAATATTGCCGGGATCTTAATATAGATTTTTTTGTAGCGCTTCATGGGGTTAAACATAGGTATGATGAACCAGAAAATCTTTACACAAATATGAAAGAGTTCTGGATGATGATTGCAAATAGATATAACTCAAATAAAAATTTGATCGGGTATGACCTTTTGAATGAGCCAAATACCGAATACGAAACAAAGAATCTTTATCACGGCAAAAAAATATTTGATCAGCTAATTAACGATATTCGAGAAGTTGATACAACTCGATATATGATAGCGCAAGTCACTGAAAATGGGGCCCCACATGGTTTTAAAGAGATTCGACCTTTGGAAGACAATAAGGTTATATATTCATTTCACTTCTATGAGCCTCATCAATTCACATACCAAGGAATGAAGGGACTTAAATCATCAAGCACAGATTATCCGGGAATGATTAGGCCAGATAATTCAAATGAAGCAGTATATCATGACAAAGAAGAATTAAAGAGAAGCTTAAGAGCGGTTAGAAAATTTCAAAAAGAACATAACGCGCGTATCTTGGTTGGTGAGTTTAGTGCTGTAAGGTGGGCAAACGGAGCAGACCTATTTTTGAAGGACGCTATGGAAATTTTTGAAGAGTGGGAGTGGGATTGGACATACTTTACTCTGTACGCAGAATGGAACGGATGGTGTCTAACGGTGAGTAGTGATTATGAAGATGAATATGGTTTCATTTCTAATGATATAACCAACAATAGATTTAGTACGGTTAAATCATTCTGGAATAAGAATAAAAAAGATTAGAACAAAATCTTGAACCACATCAGCGCCGGTTTAAACCGGCCGTTTAATGAAAATTTTAAGGCGTGAAAGCTAACATCAAAAAAGAACAGCAGGTTAAATACAAACTTTTCTTTTCCATTTAAATGCATATTCATTGCGATTCTCCTATTACGATAAATATTAAGAAAATGAAATGCCAGGTTTGGATTCTTAATATGTGTACCACTATAATTATTTTTATTATGACTTGCAGCACTTCCATGAACCTTATGATAAATGTAGATGCTACCGAGATATTTCATCTTAAGTCCCATTCGATTGATTCGAATACATAGTTCAAGGTCTTCACAATACATAAAGAAACGGTCATCAAACAATGTATTTTTATCAAAAAAATCCCTCTTGAATAACATTGAGCAGCCGGAAACAAATGTCACATATCTATCCTTAAGAGAACGAGATTTAGACGGGTATTCACCAAAATCATAAATATATGGTCTCCCAGAGGACATTCTTATTTCACCTCCTCCATACCAAACCTTTTCAGGTTCACTCAAATACATTATTCGCGGAGTTGCAATAACGACATCTCTCTCTTCATCAAGTACTTTTGCTAACGCAGTAATAACCCCCCGATCAATAACCGTATCGTTATTAAGAACATAAACGTATTCAAAGTCTAAGTGCTTGAATGCCCAATCCAACGCATAATTATTCGCACGGCCAAAGCCTATGTTACTCTCAGGATAGAGAATATTAACCCTTTCATCATTAGATAACTCATTGAGAATCTTCTTTTGCTTAAATGCATTAACAACTATTACAACATTTACATCACACTCTTCCTCATGACGAAATAATGAGTCTACACATACTTTAGTATCCGTTTCGGAATTGTAGTTTACAAGAATTACTAATACTTTCCTCAATTCAACTAATAATTTAATTCCTGAAGATTTAACCCGATAAGCTTGCTAAGCTTCTCATTAGAGGATTGATAACGATTCCCAACAAAAAATTTTACTTGTCCTCTGACTTTTTTCGTAATATATTCTTCTAGAAAATTTGGTGATAACCAGCCCATAACCTTAAATGCTTTAATGATGAGCCATGCCAATAGTGGGTGATAGAAGGGAGAGTACCCATTCATTGAAGACCTGTATGCAAGCAGATTTAAAAAGCGTAAATAATAAGTAAGGAACTTTGCCTTTTTTTGATTTCTGATCTCAACAAATCTAGACTTGTTGAAATCGATTTCTCTTCCAATAAAACGTGATAATTGTGAAACAAAATTGTCAGGGTTTTTCTTAAACAACTCGAAGGGATAAACCAATACATTGTTTTGACCAAAAAAGCGTTGATAAGTGGCAACTAAATCAGTGAAGTCAAAATGATCAGGTGAAAAATACGGCATTCGCATGTCATATGAATCATTGAGATATTTTTTTATTGACTTGGTTCCACCTTTAGATAGGTATTGAAAATAACATGAGGTGATTAAGTCAACCTGATTTCTAATAAGAATTAGAATTCTTGCATTTGGAAAAGTATTATGTAATCTTTTTGCTATAATTGGTGCATCGAACGCACTTGCTTGAGGGTTTCCCGACAATCTTTCGTGAGAAATAGTCAAAATTTTGTCGCTGCTTTTCTTTCTTTCGTAAACCCTTAATATTTCATCTAATTCCACGTGTTCACTGAATGGAGAAAGTAGGTAACCTTCTTTGTTCTGAAAAAACAATTCACCTAATGTGCTATGTGCTTTATCACGCGTAGAAAAAGGTTCGAAAACTTCGTTTGCGGAAATAAACAGTTCATTTTGCAACCAAGTAGAGGCAGTTTTATGGTAACCCAAATGAACCAATATCTTTTGGTTTTTCAGTTCTTTAAGTAGACTTTCCAATCCTTTCATCAATCTTGAATGTGGTGAATAAAAAAATTAGGACACTTACCATGATAAAGTGGTGTGGCTTCCAAATAATTTTTGCAGTCTGAATTGAAATAAGCAAAAGATATAATTGATATGCAACCAAGCCTTTTGTTATTAGTTCAAAGCGAGGCTTTCGAGTCGATTTTGATATCAATCTATAAATTGAATATAAGGAAACTGCCATAACTAATGAATATAATCCAAAAGTGTATAGCGCCCCAAGGGGACCTAAATCCGACACATGAAAATAAAACTCTTCTCCATAAAGCTCCTGAATAAACGAAGATCTAAGAAATCCATTTCCCAGTACAAAGTTGTTGACTAGCCCTTCATACATAAAAAGAAATTGTGTAATTCTTCCCTGACTTGAAGAATCATCTGAGTCAATTCCAAGTACTGCCATTATTGCTTCATTGAAATAATCGATTTTTTCTCGAAAAAAATATTGAAATGGTTCTACAAAAAGGATTACCAACACAATACCTCCTACTAAAACCATCAAAAAACCGATAAACTCAAATGATGATGAATTATTCTTGTTTCTAATCAGAAGTATCCCAGACAGAAAGACCGTGATCAGAAACTGTCCTCGTTGCAATTCGATAAGATGAGGAATAAAAAAAAGCAATCCAGCTAATATCAAAAATTCGTGTTTTCTATCTTCAAGATACCTTAGAAAATAGTACAGATAACCAAAAATTATGAAAGTTCGCGTATATATTTCTGGCCTAAACTCTAGCAATGAATTAGAAAAAGGAGATCTAAACTCAACACTATCCCTGTATATGATATTAATCAAAATGTATAAGGAAAAATTTAACCAAACGCCTGCAATTAGCCACTTTTCAAGCCATTTTATATCGTCAATATGTTTGATAAACAAAACGTATAAGTAGACTGGCCCTAGAATTAGTACATATTTGTAGCAAGCGATAATTCCAGATATTATGGGCTGACCTATGGTTCGGTATGATTGAATAACTGATAGGCATAACCCTATGCCAATGATGAGACTTACTCTAAAAAATTTTTTTATGAAAGGATCTTCCGATCTGTTTATTAAAAGAGTAATTCCTCCTAGTACAGAAACACCTAATAACCAAAGAGTTTGAAATAACTCAAAAACTGTATTATCCAAAAAATGGAAATAGAAAAAAACTGAAATTAAAAAAACAAACTTGGGCTGAATAGTATTCATTTTTCAACTTCATCATAGCCAAAATACTTTACAAGAGGATAAGTTTTATATTTTTCAAATAACCCTCTTAGCTTCTCATTTTTTAAAAATGAATTCTTTCTATCATGTTTTAATCGTGATATGAACTCATTGATTGTTTCAGTTTTATCCTCAACATTCAAAAATGAATTTATTCGCTTAAGATGATCTCGGGGATCATCCAGAAAATCTTCATATTTAAACATAAGGCAATTTTCTTCCATCTCTTGGTGGATTTGTACAACGCACTCATTATACTGCATCCATAACTTAATTCCTTCCTCCAACTCATTCATTCTTGTCGATTGTTGATAACCTATTCTTCCAAAAAGGAAAAAGCGTCTAATTTTCTTTATGAAGCCTATTTTATTATGCTTTAGCTTGGTATTTCTAACATATAAGCTATTGGCTACATCGAAAGGGTTTCTTACCACAATAACAACCTTCATTTTTGGAAACAACTTTTTCCAAATAGAGTATGTAATCGTTGTTCTGGGATCCTTCCATCCCCACAAAAATGTACTTGAAAATGGATTCTTTCCTAAAAAGAACCTAAAGCCTAAAAAGCGATTTAGATACCTTTCTACGTCTAAAGACAGCCTTTCTTGAGCACTTTCATCTATAAATTTAAAATTATATGGGTTGTCCCAAGAAGCATTTGTCTCTCTTAATAGCCAATCGTTAAGCTTAATAAAAAAGCGAGACTCATTGTTTACATCCTTCCTCTTAAAGGGACCTGACCAAATACCAATTGAATCCAAATATTTGGATATCATTGTGGTACCAGATCGATGCATTCCAATAATTAGAATCGGAGGTTTAAGGCTTCCAATTTTCACAACTGATATTTGTTAAATGCTCTAGTTTCTTAATGTCGTCTTTATAAAACTGATATGCGAAATCCTTTAAATCATTCGGCATTGATTCATAACGATTAGAAAAAACAACCTCATTTTCAATTTTTTTGTACTCGCTAACCCCCAGAAATGACAATATTTTATTCAGAAACGAAAGTAAATCCCTCTCCATTTCATCATGATTAAGCACCAAAATGGAATTTCTGGGAAAAAAGTTAAGATATTCCTCTATCATTTGTCCATAAAAGCCTCTCTGCAAATAATGAAACTTGTTTTTGTATCTGGTCTTTTTAAAAGGAAATTTTCTCACCACAGTAATGGCCCTTTTAAAATCCCAACTTTCAATTCCTCTAGAAACCATCATTTGATAATGTGAGTAAGCTCGATACATCGGATTCCTCAAAACAAAAATCAGCTTAATATTAGGATTGTATTTAAAAATACGCTTCGCATACCTTCTATCCGTCATATAGGATGGTGTTATTTCCCCCTTGACGTCTTGGAGAGAAGCATTCTCAAAGTTTTTATGATATGATTTATAATTGATATCAAGCAAATACTTTAAGCTATCATCGAAATAGTGAAGCTCTTTTTTATCTGGAATAAAAATGCTTTCATGGTTTCCTAAGAACTTATGCAAAGCCGTTGTTCCAGATTTTTGAGCCCCAGCAATAATGAAATCGATTTTCATAATTTATTTATTTCAGCAGGGGGAAAGAGTAGAAACCAAACTTTCTGTACACGAGAATAACTTGTGCTAAATTCCCAAGAACTAGAAACAAAGATGAGCTTATGGCAGCTCCAAGAATACCGAAATAGTGTATTAAAGGTATAGAAGCAAGTATGTTTAGAACTCCGGATACTCCATTTACTTTTAAAACATCACTTTGATTACCTGAATAAGTCAAAAGTGTTCCAACAACTCCAGTTCCCATATTCACAATTTGTCCTAAGGTCAATATCACCAACACAGGAGAACCTGCTAAAAACTCTTTACCAAATACCCCCATAGCAAATTGAGGAAAAAGTAAGCAAAACAACGTTACTGGAAGAGTAATTATGACTATTCCCAAACTTACACGCCGAATTAATTGCTTTAGACCCATCCAATTCTCTTTAGATAATAGCAGTGAGATTTTTGGTGCACTTATAAGTGAAAATGCAAGCAAAACAAACTGTAATAAGACAGAGTACCTTAATGAGGTGGTGTAAATTCCCAAATCAACAGCAGAAACCATAATACTCAAAATAAGCACATCACTGTATCTCAGTGGAATATTTACCAATTTTATATAGTAGAATTTTTTCGACTCATTAAATAGAGGAATTTTTCTTGAAATTATATCCTGATATCTAGGGGAAATTTTTATGGATACAATGAAGCTGACTAAAGATATAAGACTGGCAATTAAGCAATATGAAATTAAAAAATTATTGACATTTAACTGATTTGTTGATTTTAGGATTAGCACAACACCAAAAAGCAATGAGGGGATCAGAAAACTTTGAAAGATCGCTGATATTCTGGGTCTTAAAAGTGCCCTTAAATAATCTGCAGATAACGGTATAATAGTCATCGCCCCCACACTTAAGCTTGTGAACCTAAGTGCAATCTCCAAATTTCCATTGATGGATTGATGATAAGAAACTAGCCAAAGTATCAAGCTAATTATAAGAGAAGTACCAAAAGAATATTTAACAGCCCTAGTAAACAAGCTGGATATTTTTACCTGCTCCAATACAAATTGAGGGACAATTTTTGTTAAAAGATTATTAAATCCTAATAGCGCTATTGTTGAAAAAACTGTTGATAAAGTCAGCACCAAATGGTAACTACCAATACCGTCAGCTCCTATTTCGCGTGCAACAATTATATTCATGAAAAAGGAAATAGCAGCTCCAAAAGATCTGAAAACGAAAGTAAAAAAAGCTCCGGAGAGAATATAGGATAAATCCTCTCCTAGAAAATCCTTAAGCCTTTTAAGGTTAATCATTGATAGATTTTACAACAATGATTCCTGCATGAACCATAAAAGAGCAAATGACAGTTAAAAGCAAAATTAATGTCCTATTCGGTGAAGCCTTTTCCACAGGAACAACCACTGGTTCAATTACAGTAAACACAGGGGTCTTATTTTCCAACTGAATCCTACTTGACTGATATTCATTTGCAAATTGAAAGTAAACCTCACTACTTAAGTTCACTTTGGATTCCAACTCTTGCTGACGCATTTGCACTCTTGGATCACGAATATTTTGATTGGATAGCATATAATTAGCCAATTCTCTTTGATCAGATTCATAAGTCTTCTTTGCTTTCTCATATTGCCCACTCACGAAATCCAACTTCCTTTTTTCTTTTGCAGTAGTATAAACCTCAATGTATTCCATTAAAAATTTATAACCTTCTTTTGCAATTTTTGCAGATATTAATGGGTCTTGCATTTCAACAAAGAGTCCAATTGTACCTGTTTCTTCATCCATTTCAACCCAAATTCGTTCTCGAAAGCCATCCATAATTTCCAATTCCGAATAAGAAATTCTAATAAGTGAAGTGTCAGAATGAGACTTATTATCGATTTCTTTGTCAAAAATTTCTCTCTTTAAACGAACAGGAAAATATGCCAAGGATTTAACATAACCGAACGGTGTTTTTCTTATCTCCTCTTCTATATATTCCCTTAAAAAGATTTTTTCATTCTTATAGTTGATTTCAGTTTTCAAACATTTTAAAACAAAGGGTGTGCTTCCTATTATTTTAGGATAAAGTTCAGGTGACAAAGATTCAGAAGGTGCCAAACCACCAATATCAACACCCGCTATTGAGGCAAGGTTGCTCAAATTGCTACCACTAAGTGGGGATGAACTCTCTTCAGGAATAACAACAACTTTTGAGACATACTCATTTGGCATGATTAAAACTAAAACAAGCGTGATAGACGCAGCTATTCCCATTGTTTTTAACAAAGAAAATCGCTTATTCCAAATAAGTTGTATAAGTAAGTTAATGGATACCTCTTTCATTAATCGTTTATTTGAACGAAATACATTTACCTGTTAATTTGAGTGATAACCAAAACCAAAGTAGCAAGGGAAGAAGTAATTCCTATCAATTGCTGGGCATTTAACGGCTCTCTTTCTCTTACTCGCTGTGGCACAATTACTTCAGCGCCAGGCTCCAGTTTTGGATAGTCTTTGAAGAACAAAAAACTCCTGGTCCGCTCTGCAGACCCATTTGCATATATCACATAGGTTTTTCTCGGTCGTGCATCATCAGTGAAACCACCTGCTTGCGATATAGCGCGTTTGGCACTCATACCTGGCTCATACCTTACAGTGTTGGGATAGAGAATACTTCCTCTTACTCTCACCGTCTGGATTCTTCTTGGAATACTAATAACATCTCCATCTTTCAAAATCAGATCATATTTTGAACCAGGCTTGTCCAATGATTCCCCCAGATCAATACCAATACTTTCTTTTTCACCAAGTTGATTCACATCATTATTCACATCTCTTTTCTGCAAATCCTTCAAGCGCTTAGATCTGAATAAATCAGCCTCAAGGTCCTCTCCCACATCCATCGAAGTAGTATCTTCAAAATATTCACTTCTTCGCAAGATTGTGGCTCCATCGGCATAAGCAAACTCCGTCAACCCCCCTGCTCTTTCGATTAGATCTGATATCTTGTCCTCCCGTGTTTCAAGCGCATAGAACCCCGGATAAAGTACCTCACCCTCAATTTTTACCAATTTTTGTGCTTGATAATACGAAGAGCGTTTAATCAAAACAACATCAAAAGGTTTGAGCTCAAAAGAAGAAGCAGAATCAGAAATTCCCAATCCTTCGTTAATAGGGAATGTAAATATCTCTGCGGTACGATCGATATCTCCATTGTCTGAGCTTAATTGTCTTGCTACCTCTACCACTGATTTATTGGCAGATTCCTTGAATCCTCCGGACCTAGTTATCAAATCTTCCACAGTCATTCCATCCAGGTATTGATAGGTACCAGGGTTCCTTACTTCTCCTTTTATTTGAACATTCAATGAAGCTCTTAGGTCAAAGATCGATTGGATAACGATTCTATCATCTCTTTGCAACACCACATCTTCTTTGCCCTCTTTCACGTCTTTTACACTAAAAGAAATATTTTTTAGTGTTAAGTCATTATTAAGTCGGAAGATGTTACCTCTTCCCAAAAATGCATCCTCACGAAGGCCCTCTGCTTTTTTGAGGAGACCGGAAAGCATCATCCCTTCCTTGAGCTCATAATCACCTGGCCTAAATACTGCTCCATTTATGGATACTCTGTTTTCAAATCGGTTAATGATGCTACCAATGTTGATGGAATCGCCGTTTTGAAGAATTACCTGATCAAACTCATCATTTTCAACAGATAACATCGATTTCATTTTACTGGTGGGCCTTTCTATCACCAAATTATCTGTGTATGCACCCTCTGAAAAGCCTCCTGAATACTGAAAAAGATCAGTTAATGTCTCCTGTGGCAGCATTTCAAATCGTGCTTCATTCTTCACTGCTCCGGATAAACTCACTCTGTTTATGTACGCGTCAACGACAACATTATCTCCATCTTGTAGTACCAGGTTTTCAACTTCCTCAGGACTAAAAAGATATTTGTACACATCCAATGTAGCAACTTCTTTCGCATTCCTTACAACTCTAATACTTCTCAAAGAGCCTTTTTCAGTAGGTCCGCCCGCTGCATATACGGCGTTGAATGCACTTGAAAAAGAATTGAGGATGTAGGTTCCGGGCTGTGAAACCTGCCCAATGACATTTACGCTTATTGTTCGAATATTTCCAACAGTAACCTGAAGGAAAGTATTTGGGTTACTCCCTTTGAGGCCGGAGTAAATGGAGGATAGCCTATTCAACACTTTGCTTTGAGCTGCCTCCACTTTTAGGCCTGCCAAATTGATCGGGCCAATTCCTGAGATGATAATTTGTCCATCAGGAGATATTTCCTGCTGATAGGTGATTTCTGATGCCCCATATACATCAATAATTATTTCATCCCCGGCACCCAAAACATAGTTCGCGGGCGTAGGGATATTCAATGGTGAGGCAAAGCTTACATCCTCACTTTGTCTCTGAAAAAAGTCCATCCCAAAAATTGGAAAAGCCCTTTTTTTGGAAGTAGTAATACTTTCCTTGTTATCGAAAGGATTTGCTTCTGCAGGGTCTGTCCTTAGCCTGCTGAGCGACACTGAAGTTTCACCCTCTGTGGTCTGCATTTCAGCTAGTTCCGGGTTGAGTGTATAGATCCGTGATCTAAGTTTGGAGATTTCAACTTCTGACATTCCTCTCTGTCTTGCAATCTCTTCCATCTGGGTTTGTGTCAGCCCTGAAGATTGAGCTCTCTCCACGAATTTCTGAATTTGCTCGTCTGTCAGATTATCCACATTTATGGTCTTCAAATCAACGCTTTGAAAGTCCTGAGCGTTCATCTCAAATGAAGTCAAACAAAACAAAGAGAGTATTATAAATAGCTTTCTCATTCTTATGAAGGTAATACGATAAAGTATGGATTTAATAAATTTTTCTTATTGTAAGCCAATTGAGTTCTCTGATCTTCTAATGTCACTCGTCCTCCGGATTCAGAGACAATTGCATGAGCAGCAGCTGTATCCCATTCCATCGTTGGCCCAAAACGCGGGTACACATCTGCTTCTCCGGAAGCAACTAACAAAAACTTTAAAGAACTTCCTTTTGAAACCACTTCCGGTGAATCCAGTTTCGATACAAAGGCCTCAGTTTCTTCACTCATGTGAGACCGTGACGCCACCACTTTTAACCCTGACTCAGAAAGTGACTTTTTAGTTGTATTTATCTTATCCACTTGTCCATTTCGCTCTCTAAAAGCCCCTCTTTTCTTAATACTCCAAAAGATTTCTCCCAAAACAGGAGGATAAACCACTCCTAGAATTGGTTCGCCATTGTGGATTAAAGCAATATTGACAGTGAATTCACCGTTTTTTTTGATGAACTCTTTGGTTCCATCCAAAGGGTCTACCAACCAAAAATATTCCCATTTGGATCTCTCCTCATAAGAAATATCCCGACCCTCCTCACTTAAAATAGGTATTCCCGTTTCCTCTAAAAATGAGACTATCTTATTGTGCGCTGCTTTATCCGCAAGAGTCAATGGGGAGTCATCTGCCTTGGCTTCAATAGAGAAATCACCAGATTCATAGATCTTGAGAATCTCAGTTCCTGCCGAAAGAGCTGCTTTCTTGGCGACTTCCAAAAGTAATTCTGGATTTATACTCATATGATCATTCCGGCAGCTACCGTCTCATTAGTTCCCTCGTCCACAAGAATGATACTTCCCGTATTCCTGTTTTTTCTGTAAGGATCAACCAAAAGAGGTCGAGTCGTTCTCAACTGTGCTCTACATATATCATTAGCTGTAATGCTCTTATCCTCCTCATTTCTATGAAGTGTATTAATATCCAGCTTGTAACGAATATCCTTAATCATTGCCTTGGCATCAGCCGTCGTATGACGAATCGTATACTTAGCACGTGGTTGAGGTCCTTTTGCATTTAACCAGCATAGCATCACCTCCACATCTTGCTTTGGTTCAGGCTGGTTATTTGTTCGTACAATCATGTCACCTCGACTAATATCAATATCATCTTCCAAAGTAATCGTCACGGACATAGGTGCGAAAGCTTCTTCAACTTCACCATCGAACGTATCAATTGACTTGATCCTGGAGGTAAAGCCAGACGGAAGCACAATTATTTCATCGCCGGGCTTAAAAACTCCTCCCGCAATTCTTCCTGCATAGCCACGATAATCATGGTACTCATCGGTCTGTGGTCTGATAACCGTCTGAACGGGGAATCTGCAATCAATATGATTATGATCGCTACCTATGTGAATATTCTCCAAAGTGTACAGGAGAGTAGAGCCTTCGAACCACTTCATCTTTTCACTCCTGTTCACCACATTGTCACCTTTCAACGCACTGATTGGAATAAACCGAACATCCTTTACATCAAGCTTTGAAGCAAAATCTTCAAAATCTTCTTTGATTTCATTGAATCGCTCTTCGCTATAGTCTACCAAATCCATTTTGTTGACACAAACAATAATGTGAGGGATCTGAAGAAGAGAAGCGATGATAGAGTGCCTGCACGTTTGTTCAACTACGCCATTCCGTGCATCAATTAAAATAAGAGCCACATTTGCAGTAGATGCACCTGTTACCATATTTCGCGTATACTGAATATGTCCCGGGGTATCTGCTATAATAAACTTTCTTTTCGGAGTTGCGAAATACCTATAAGCAACGTCAATGGTGATTCCCTGCTCTCTTTCGTCTTTTAAGCCGTCTGTTAGCAATGCCAGATCTACCTCTGTAGCGCCACGACGTTCGCTGGTTTGCTTAACCTGATCCAACTGATCCTCAAAAATTGATTTCGAGTCAAAAAGCAGTCTTCCGATTAACGTACTCTTTCCATCATCTACGCTACCGGCAGTGGTAAAGCGCAATAGTTCCATATCTAAATATCCTTCCATGTCTTTCTAAATGTAGTGATTAAAAATACCCCTCTTTCTTTCTGTCTTCCATTGCTGTCTCAGATCGCTTGTCATCTGCTCTATTTCCACGCTCAGTGTGTCTGGCTGCAGCAACCTCTTCAATGATTTTTTCGTAGGTGTCGGCATCAGACTCTACACCCCCGGTGATTGTTATATCACCTAAAGTTCTAAACCGAAGCTTTTTCTTAACAATTTCCTCTGAATCTTCTATCTGAATGAATTCAGATACAGGCAGCCAGGTATTATTTCTCCAAACTACTTCTCTATCATGCGCAAAATAAAGTGACGGTATATCAATATTCTCAGCCATGATGTATTGCCAAACATCCATCTCCGTCCAGTTGCTCAAAGGAAACACTCTGAAGTGCTCACCAAACTGATGTTTGCCATTGAATATATTCCATAGCTCAGGACGCTGGTTTTTTGGATCCCACTGGCCAAATTCATCCCTGTGAGAAAAAAAACGTTCCTTAGCTCTCGCTTTCTCTTCATCTCTCCGGGCTCCTCCTATACATGCATCAAATCCATATTCTTCTATGGTATCCAAAAGTGTAACTGTCTGAATTGCATTCCTGCTTGCATTTTTCCCCTTTTCCTCCGCTGCTCTACCATCATCAATTGATTTTTGGACAGATCCAACAACCAGTTTAGCACCTAATTCATTAATTAGGTTATCTCGAAACTCCATGGTTTCAGGGAAATTATGGCCGGTATCAATGTGTACCAAAGGAAATGGAATCTTTGCAGGATGAAATGCTTTTCTTGCAAGATGTGTCACACAAATTGAATCCTTCCCTCCTGAAAACAGGATTGCAGGTTTTTGAAATTGCGCGGCAACTTCCCGCAATATGTAAATAGATTCGGCTTCCAGCTCTTTTAAATGAGTCAGATTGTATTTGTTCATAACCTAAATTGTGGTTCTATTTTTTCTATTAATTGCTCTAAACACTTTTCTAATGAATCCTTTGCCGTACTAACCCTCACGTCAGGGTTATCTGGTTCCTCAAAAGGCGAGTCTATACCCGTAAAGTGTTTTATTTCACCTGCTCTTGCTTTTTTGTAAAGCCCTTTTACATCCCTCTGCTCGCATACCTCCAAAGGACAATCCACAAATATTTCGAGGAAGTTTTCTTCACCGACAACCTGTTTTGCTGCCTGACGATCCTCTTTAAATGGTGAAATAAATGCCGTCAGCACAATGACACCAGCATCTATAAAAAGATTTGCAACCTCCGCGATCCGACGGATATTCTCTTTCCGACTTTCATCAGAAAAATCCAGATCATTGTTTAAACCTGTTCTTATATTATCACCATCCAGAATGTATGTGCATAGGCCTTTATTGTGCAAATATGTCTCAAATCTTCCAGCCAAAGTAGATTTACCTGATCCCGAAAGCCCTGTGAACCATAAGACTTTGGCTTTATGACCATTCTTACGTTGGCGATCTTCCCGGCCTACGGCGTGTGAATGGGGGATGATATGTTTTCTAAAGTCTTCCATCAACAAGATTTTTTGGCAATACACTCTTTACATCATAGATGATTGATGTATTCTTTCTTATTTCGTCCCAGTTCATTGAAAGGAATTCTAAATGAGAAACGGCAAGTACAACTGCATCATACTGTCCTTCAAATCCAGAAGACAACACAATCCCATACTCCTCGACAACTTGGGATGCATCTGCTTGAGGATCGTATATGTCAACGGATATACCATATGACTTTAGCTCCTCATATACATCGATGACTCTTGTATTACGAGTATCCGGGCAATTTTCTTTGAAAGTAAACCCTAAGATCATGACACGTGCGCTTCTGCTAAGCTTTCCCTTTTGACCCAGCATTTTAATGACTTTTTGAGCGACATATTGTCCCATTTGGTCATTTATCTTTCTACCAGAAAGAATCACCTGAGGGTGATAACCAACTGACTCGGCTTTTTGCGTCAAATAAAATGGGTCCACACCTATACAGTGACCTCCAACCAGCCCCGGCGTAAATGGCAGGAAGTTCCATTTTGTTCCTGCAGCTTCTAATACTTCGGAAGTATCAATACTAAGTTTGTCGAAAATAATAGCTAGCTCATTAACAAAAGCAATATTGATATCCCTCTGTGAGTTTTCGATGACTTTAGCAGCCTCTGCCACTTTAATGGAAGAAGCCTTGTGGGTTCCAGCTTCAATTAATGTCTTGTAAAAAGTATCAACCTCATCAGCTGCCTCAGGTGTGCTTCCGCTGGTGACCTTCAATATATTAGTGATCCTGTGTTTCTTATCTCCCGGATTTATTCTCTCCGGAGAATAACCACAGAAGAAATCTTTATTGAATACCAAGCCACTTTCCTCTTCAATGATTGGCACACATACTTCTTCCGTACATCCAGGAAAAACTGTCGATTCAAACACCACAATGTCCCCACTTTTTAACAAGGATGCCACCAGCAGCGAGGCTTTTTTTAAGGGTCTCAAATCGGGGTTATTGTTTTCATCTACAGGAGTGGGTACCGTAATTATGAAAAAATTACAGGATCGTAAATCTTCAATATCAGAGGTGAAGCTAAGGTTTTGCACCTCACTTAATTCTCCATTTTCAACCTCAAAAGTCCGGTCATGACCAGAACAAAGCTCTTTTATTCTATTTTTATTTATGTCATAGCCCACAGTGGGGTAGTGCTTTCCACTTTCTACTGCAAGCGGAAGCCCGACATAACCAAGCCCTATGATACCAACGGAGTAACTCACTGAAAATCAGAATCAGGCCGCAAAAATAGGTGAAACCTTTCAGCCTAGTACCTTCTTCTGGAAATATTCTAATGTAGGCTTAAGTCCATCTGCTCTTGTGAATTTAGGCTCCCACCTCAAAATCTTCCTGGCTAGTGAGATATCAGGCTTACGTTGCTTGGGATCGTCCTTCGGCAAATCCTTATATATGATTTTGGATTTACTTCCGGTTAATCGAATGATTTCCTCGCCGAATTCTTTAATGGTTATTTCTTCGGGATTTCCAATATTTACCGGCTGTGCATAATCACTTTTTAGTAGTCGGTAAATCCCTTCGATAAGATCATCAACATATGTGAAAGAACGAGTCTGGGATCCATCACCAAAAGCGGTGAGATCCTCACCTTTTAGTGCTTGCGAAATAAATGTTGGTAAGACCCTTCCGTCATCGAGTCTCATCCGAGGACCAAACGTATTAAAAATCCGAACGATTCTGGTTTCTAAATTATGGAATGTATGGTAGGCCATTGTCAGTGCCTCCTGAAATCGTTTCGCCTCATCGTACACTCCCCTTGGTCCTACTGGATTTACATTTCCCCAGTACTCTTCGCTTTGAGGGTGAACGAGAGGGTCACCATATACTTCTGAGGTTGATGCAATGAGCATCCTTGCTCCTTTATCCTTTGCCAGGCCCAAGCAGTTGAGTGTTCCCAAAGAGCCTACTTTCATGGTTTGAATAGGCATTTTAAGATAGTCAATTGGACTCGCCGGGGAAGCAAAGTGCAGTATGTATTCCAGCTCACCAGGAACGTGGACGTATTTTGAGACATCATGATGATGAAACTCAAAATCCTCATTCCCAATCAGGTGTTCAATGTTTTCGATATCTCCTGTAAGAAGATTATCCATTGCCACAACATGGTAGCCTTCTTTTATGAATCGATCACACAGATGCGAACCCAAAAAACCTGCCCCACCAGTTATTAAAACTTTCTTTTTAGGCATTAAAAGTCAATTTTAGCATCTTTTAGTAAAGGTAAGTGTTTATCCTTTTCTGATAGAATCATCTCGCTTTCAGTCATTCCCCAACTAATGTTTAGATTCGGATCATTATAAATGATGCCTGCATCATGTTCTTTAGAGTATAGTTCATCCACCAAATACATTAGTTTCGCTGACTCGCTTAGTACTAAAAATCCGTGAGCCATTCCTTTAGGTATGAATAGCTGTTTTTTATTGTGAGCTGAGAGTCGAATCATGAAGTACTTACCATAGGTAGGTGACTTTGGGCGTAAATCAACCGCCACATCCAATAGCTCTCCATCAATACAGGAAATTAACTTAGCCTGCGCTTTCTCCTGAGTTTGGAAATGTAAGCCTCTCAAAACTCCTTTAGTTGATCTCGAGTGATTAATTTGTTTTACCTCAAAATCAAATCCAGTGGAACTCTTAAATCTCTTTGAATTAAAGCCCTCAAAGAAGTACCCCCTTTCATCTTCAAAAACATTGGGCTCAAGTACCCAACAGTCTTTTAACTCCGTCTCCTCTGCTTTCATTTGTTAAGTAAGTTAAGTAAGTATAATCCATATCCACTTTTCTCCAGTGGCTTTGCAAGCTTTTCTAATTGCTCAGAAGATATGTACCCCATTTTATATGCAACCTCTTCAATACAACCGACTTTCAATCCCTGCCTTTCTTCAATAACCTCTACAAAATTCCCAGCTTGCATCAAGGATGCAAACGTTCCTGTATCTAACCAGGCTGTTCCCCTGTCAAAAACCTGAACATTTAATTTATTCGCTTGTAAATAGTGGTTGTTTATATCTGTAATTTCAAGTTCTCCTCTTGGACTGGGCTTTACGTTCCTGGCTATTTCCACTACTTCATTATCATAATAGTAGAGACCGGGAACCGCATAATTTGATTTGGGCTGAACCGGTTTTTCTTCAATTGAAATTGCCTTGTTTTGATTATCAAATTCAACCACCCCGTATCGTTCCGGATCGTTTACATGATAAGCAAATACGATTCCACCGTCTGGGTTTATGCAAGCTTGCAATTTTTTGGACAGGCCAGAAGCATAAAATATATTGTCTCCAAGTATCAAAGCAGCACTATCGTTTCCAATAAAATCTGCACCAATAATAAATGCTTCAGCTAGTCCTCTTGGCTCATCTTGCACAGCATATGAAAAAGAGCATCCTAAAGAAGAGCCATCACCTAACAAGTTTTTGAAGATTGGTAAATCCCTGGGGGTACTGATTATGAGGACCTCATTTATCCCAGACAACATTAATGTTGAAAGTGGATAATAAATCATGGGCTTATCGTATACTGGAAGAATCTGTTTGCTTACCGAATATGTCAATGGGTGTAATCGGGTTCCCGAACCTCCAGCTAGTATTATTCCTTTCATGTATTTGATCTATTTAATAAATGGCAAACATAGAATTCTCCATGCTCATTATTCATCTATCCGATGTTTGATGGCGTGCATGCTCATCACAACCTTCACCTATTTGAATAGTGCTCATCGTAATATTTAAGATAATCACCTGACGTCACGTCATTTAACCACTTCTCATTGTTGAAATACCAATCTACTGTCTTTTCTAATCCTTCTTCAAACTGCAATGACGGCTCCCAACCAAGCTCTTGGTTAAGTTTAGATGCATCGATTGCATATCTCATATCATGTCCCGCCCGATCTTTAACTAAGGTGATCAATTCTCGAGAAGTGCCTTTTTTGTTACCAAGTTTACGATCCATTACATCACAAAGCAGATTCACCAGATCTATGTTTTTCCATTCATTGAAACCTCCAATATTGTAAGTTTCTCCGCTTTTACCTTTTTCATAGATAAGTTCTATGGCTCTTGCATGATCCTCAACAAAGAGCCAATCTCTAATATTCTCCCCTTTCCCATAAACCGGAAGTGGTTTCTTATTCCTGATGTTATGAATCATCAGTGGAATTAGTTTCTCTGGAAAATGATTGGGCCCATAATTATTAGAACAATTCGAAACCACATAAGGCAGACCATAAGTATTTCCATAGGCCCTAACAAAATGATCAGAAGAAGCCTTCGAGGCTGAGTATGGGGATTTTGGATCATAAGAAGTAGATTCTACAAAAAAACCTTCCTCGCCAAGCGAACCATAAACCTCATCTGTGGAGACATGATAGAACCTTCGATTCTCCTTTCCTGCCCATGATTCTTTCGCTGCATTGAGAAGACTTACTGTACCTACAACGTTCGTTTGGATAAATTCCATCGGATTGGAGATGGAGCGATCTACGTGAGATTCAGCAGCGAGGTGAATAACTCCCTTAAAATCATAATCATTGAAAAGCTCACTTATAAAATCAAAATCGCATATGTCTCCTTTTATGAATTCATAATTTGATTCCTTTTCTATATCCCGAAGATTTTCAAGATTTCCAGCATAAGTGAGCTTATCCAGATTGACCACATGATATTTTCCGGATTTCACGAATCTTCTCACTACGTGTGAACCTATAAAGCCTGCACCACCCGTTATTAATATTTTTTGGTTTATAAATGTCACTTTACTCTTGCTTCATTGTTTTTATACCATTCAATTGTGTGCTCTAAGCCCTCCTTTATGTAGTATTCTGGAGTGTAACTGAGTGCCTCTTTTGCTTTTGAAATATCTGCTAAACTATGTTTGATATCCCCTTCTCTATTGTTCGCAAAAATAGGTTCTAAATCTTGCCTCACAATTTCATTTATGTACCGGACCAGTTCTCTTAGCGTGGTTTGCTCTCCACATGCTACATTGTAGACAGTGTTATAATTATTTAAAGGAGCTTCCAAAGCCAGAATATTAGCTAAAACAGCATTAGTCACAAACGTAAAATCTCTACTATAACTTCCATCTCCGTTTATAGTCGGACGTTGGTTTGAAAGTATTGCGCTGATGAATAAAGGAATGACTGCAGCATAAGGGCCATTGGGGTCTTGTTTGGGACCAAATACATTGAAATATCTAAGCCCAATGCTATTGAGTCCGTATACTCTTTGAAAAACATCGGCATATAGCTCGTTTACTAACTTCGTTACAGCATAAGGCGAAAGTGGCTTTCCTATCTCACTCTCTTTTTTTGGCAATTTCTTTGAATCACCATAAGTGGAGGAGGAAGCGGCATAAACAACTCGTTCCACTTTATTATCCACACATGCTTTAAATACATTTAGAGTGCCTTCAATATTTACTCTGTTCGATGTAATAGGGTCTTTTATGGAGCGTGGAACCGAACCGAGAGCCGCTTGGTGTGAAACTGCATAAATTCCTTCTGTCAATTTTGACACTAGGTTAAAATCCAAAATATCTCCCAATACAAACTCAAAATTCTTGTCCCCTTCAAAGTCTTTAATGTTATTCACCGATCCGGTTGCAAGATTATCCAGGCAAACAACTCGATAGCCACGATCAAGCAAAGATTCGATCAAATTAGAACCGATAAACCCGGCACCACCAGTTACAAGAATTTTTTTCATCGTTTAGAAGCAAATGTCGAGATTTCAACAAAACGCCATATTCAAAGATTTTATGCAATGCTAAAGGGAATGCTAAGTATTTGCAAGGAGTGCGGAAGTTTGAATCTATCTTTGCGATGTGCGACGTGTTATGGCCCTTATTAAGAAAGACTTCTTCGTTGACTGGAGACAGCAAAATCCCATTTCAGGAATTCTTTTGTATTTAGCCTCTACCATTTTTGCCACATACATGGCTTTTAAAGGTTTTGTGTCCATGGAAGTATGGAATGCCTTATTCTGGATTATCCTTCTTTTTACAGCTATTAACGCCATCTCCAAAAGCTTCATTCAGGAAGAACGCCGAACACACTACTATTTTTTTCTTTGTCGTCCTGCTGAAATCATCCAGGCCAAACTCATTTACTCTTTTCTTTATCTGACAGGCATTGCTTTCATTTCACTGATTATCTATGTTGTGCTCATGGGCAATCCCATCATCAACTATCCCTTGTTTATCCTCAACTTATTTTTAGGCTGCCTCGGGTTAAGTTCGGCATTCACCATGGTTTCATCCATTGCCTTTCGATCTACCAACCGCTCAATTATGATGGCGGTCTTAGGATTTCCGGTTATAATTCCGGTATTGATCTTAGCCATTAGCAACAGCTTCAAAATACTTGATAGCTACGTTTTTACGCAGATTCAAGGTAATATTATCACCCTGTTCTCAGTCGATGTGATTATCATTGCGCTCACATTCGTTTTGTTCCCTTTTACCTGGAAATCGTGATGGGTTATTTACTAAAAACAGATTGGTGGAAATGGTTATGTGCGGTTCTTTTAACCTATACAGTAGTTGCGGGATTACTCTTTCCTGTCCCCAAACTTCCCATCTTAAACGAAACCATTCGAGCACTTCATTTTCATGTCCCGATGTGGTTTGGGATGATCTTGCTTTTCCTTGGTTCTGTTATTCACGCAATCAGATATTTAAGAACTGGTAAAAACCAATATGATATTTATAGTTTCCAGCTAGCTAATATGGGTATTGCTTTTGGCGTATTAGGCATTGTCACCGGAATGATTTGGGCAAACTTTACCTGGGGTGAGCCATGGAGCAACGACCCCAAGCAAAATGCATCGGCCATCTCACTTCTAATCTATCTGGCTTATTTCGTGCTTAGGGGATCCATTCAGGATGAACAGCAACGAAATAGAATATCAGCTGTGTTCAACATTTTTGCCTTTTTTCTCATGATCCCACTGCTTTTCATTCTACCCAGAATGTCTGACAGTCTGCATCCCGGAAATGGAGGCAATCCCGGGTTCAATGCTTACGACCTGGATAGTAATTTGAGGAAGGTATTCTATCTGGCAGTCATTGGTTGGTCTCTTCTGGGGTACTGGCTTGCGACCATAGCTATACGACTATCACTCACAAAACAAAAACTGGAAGATGCTTAGATATATTTTAGGAATATTGATGCTCGTCGGAACTCAATTTGCCCATGCTCAGGTTGAAATGGCAGATGATTTTCGTGATGAAGGAAAAATCTATGTGGTGATCGCTATTATCCTGATCATATTAGCTGGATTTTTCTTTTTGCTGTTTAAACTGGACAAGCGATCAAAGCGTTTAGAAAAGGAAATAGAGGAGAAATGAAGAAGAAATACATAGTAGCAATAATCATCATTGCAGTAGCGATCACGATGATCATTTCCATGGCGGGAGATGCGAGCACATATGTCTCTTTTAAAGAAGCAAAAGAGCTATCCGAAAAGGGCTTTAAAAAAAGCATCCATGTCGTAGGTGAATTGCCTAAAACTGCATCAGGAGATGTAGTAGGAATTGAAGAAAGTCCGGATAAGCTTTCATTCAAATTTGACATGATAGATGAAAATGGATCTCGTCAGCAAGTACTGTATGCTGAACCTATACCGACGGACTTTACCCGCTCTGAACAGGTGGTGATCGTGGGAGCATATCAGGGAGATAAATTCGTTGCGGAGAAAATCTTACTTAAGTGCCCTTCTAAATACCAGGAAGAACCAGAATTTACCAGCTAAAATCAATGGCTAAAATCTAAGCCTGCTTATGATACATTATTTCGAGGGACAATTGGGTCATGCGTTTGTCATCATTGCATTCGTTACGAGCATGCTTTCAGCATATGCCTACTTCAAGGGAAGAAATCAGGATGCACAATGGACTTCATTTGGGTCCAAAGTATTTTATGCTCACGCCATTGCAATCCTTGGAATAATCGGAACACTGTTTTATCTGATCACCAACCATTACTTTGAGTATCACTACGTTTTTAGTCACAGTTCCAAGCTCCTTCCGGTCTATTATCAAATCTCCTGTTTCTGGGAAGGACAAGAAGGTTCATTTTTACTCTGGATGTTCTGGAATGCAGTCCTGGGAGTTGTATTAATCAATACCAACAAGTTCTGGAAAGCTCCAGTGATGCTCATCATGTCACTTACACAGGTATTCCTTGCTTCGATGATTTTAGGAGTGGTAATTTTTGATATGAAGCTGGGCAGCTCCCCATTCATGCTGCTTCGTGATGTAATAGATGCACCTATTTTCAAAACCAATCCAAATTTTATCCCTGAAGATGGAAACGGGTTAAATCCACTCCTTCAAAACTACTGGATGGTCATTCACCCTCCTACCTTGTTCCTCGGATTTGCAACCACCGTCATTCCATTTGCTTATTGCATTGGTGGGTTGATCATTGGAAAAAACAAAGAATGGATTCGTCCCGCACTACCATGGGCTCAGTTCTCAGCAATGATCCTTGGAGTGGGTATTTTAATGGGCGCCTATTGGGCCTACGAAACACTAAATTTTGGAGGTTATTGGAACTGGGATCCGGTAGAAAATGCCATCTATATTCCATGGCTTGTATTGGTTGGATCGATCCATGTCATGATCGCCTACAAAAAAAGTGGATCTGCCCTCAAACTTTCTATGATACTTGTCGTGGCTAGTTTTCTTTTAGTTCTGTATGCCACATTCCTTACCAGAAGTGGGATCCTTGGAAATTCATCGGTGCACTCGTTTACGGATTTAGGCCTATCCGGCCAGCTTTTAGTCTACTTATTAGCATTTCTAACCTTGTCTATTTTCTTCATTGCCAAAAGATGGAAAGAAGTTCCAAGCACTAAAGAAGAGACATCTACATATTCCAGAGAGTTCTGGATTTTTATGGGGGCAGCCATTCTGTGTCTAATGGCATTTCAAGTGTTGGTTTACACTTCCATGCCTGTTTACAACAAGATTGCCGGATCGCTTGGTTTTGATTTGAATCTTGCCCCACCAACCGACATCTATGATGCGTACTCACTGCCACAAATGATACTGGCCATTTTCCTTGCCATTCTTTCCGGTACCGGGCAATTCTTTTGGTGGAAGAAGATGGATCGCCAAAAGCTGAAAGCTGAACTAACAACCCCATTTCTCATCTCTTTGATTATTTCAGGGTTGGTGATTGTGCTGGGTAGAATCACAAATCCTTACTACCTGATACTTTTGATAGCAAGTGTTTATTCCATCGTTGCAAATGCAAAGATTTTCATTGGAGTAGCCAAGTCAAACATCAAGCTCTCAGGTGGAGCTATCACGCATATAGGCATTGCACTGATGTTGATAGGCATTCTATTTTCTAGCGGATATTCAACTATTCTTTCCACAAACTATACCTCTATGGTCTGGAGCACGGAGTTCCCTGAAGAGGTGAATAGAGATAACCTGCTCCTTTTCATCAACGAGCCGCGGCAAATGAAGGAATACTCAATGATTTACAGAGGAATTCGAAAAATGACACGTGAGGAGGGGTACGTGGATGAAAGTGAATTAGCGCTTACGCCAGATCCCCTTAAAGTCACAAGGAAGGGCGATACATTGACGTTGATAAACCCTGAAAACAGCTATTTTGAGGTCGAATATCATAAGGAAGGAGAAAAACAATTCACACTCTTTCCGAGGGTACAAATCAATGAGACGATGGACATGATCGTCTATTCTCCAGATATCAAAAGGAACTTAAGTGCTGACATGTACACACACGTCCGCACATTTCCTGATCCAGAACAGGAGCCGGATTGGAGTGATCCAAAAGAAGTAAAAGTTGAAATAGGAGACCAGTTTTTTATCAATGACTATGTAGCCACACTCACACGAATGGAGCCAATCTCTGAAATTGATGGTACTCCTCTATCCAGTGGAGATGTAGCGGTAAAAGCAGTCATAGAGGTTCAGGGTGAGTATAAAACGTATGCTTCCGAGCCTGTTTTTGTCATTCGCGATCGAGAATATATTGGTAGAATTGATGATCAGGTTAATGACCTGGCTTTTAGAATCTCAATACAAAATATTGTTCCTCAAGAAAACGCAGTAGTTCTGGCCTACCAAACCACCCAAAAAGACTGGATCATTATGGAGGCTGTGAAAAAACCGTGGATCAACTTATTATGGCTGGGCACCTTCCTATTGGTCATTGGCTTTGTAGTGGCGATCAATCGTCGTTATATCGAGTTTATAAAAATGCGTGACAAGGGAGTAGAGGTATAAAGTCCATGTTAGGGTTATAAATCCATCAGCATTAAATTTACTCAATGAGCAAAGTAGCAATCATTGGGTATGGGAATGTCGGCTATCACCTGGCCAACAGAATTTCCTCCAAAAGACATGAGGTAACCATATTTTCACGAACGCCAACTGAGGACTTCATCTTGTCAATGGATCAGTTGGATCCGGATGCATTTGATTTCATAATTTTGACCGTGCCGGACGACAAAATCAAAGAAGTATCTGATAGTCTGACTGCTTCTGAAGCCATCATTCTTCACACCTCAGGTGCCAATGCAATATCAGACCTGAATAAGCATGAAAAGCATGGTGTCATGTATCCACTTCAGACTTTCAGCAAAACCAAGGAAGTAGACTTTAATGTGATACCCATTTTTGTGGAAGGATCTGATGAGGGGGAAAAAGAAATTTTCACTTTCGTGAGAAGCTTTAGTAATGATGTAAGGTTAATGACGTCATTGAATCGTTCCAAACTTCACCTAGCGGCCGTTTTTGCATGCAATTTCAGCAATCATATGTTTCATTTATCAGAGAAACTGCTTGCGGACTTGGATATGAGGTTCCAGGATATACAACCTCTGGTGGAAGAAACCTTTCGGAAAGCCATTGAACTAAATCCCTCCAAATCGCAAACAGGTCCTGCAATACGTGACGATGAAGAGACTATTGGCAGACATATGGGAATGCTGAAAGACGAACAAATGAAAAACCTGTATCGAATGATCTCAGAAAGTATTCGCCAGCACCAGTGAAAATTCCCACTAACGACGCTACCGGATTTTTGATCGCCAGTAGAATTCCAAACCTGATCATTATCGGATTGACACAATTCATTACCGCTTACTTTCTTTTGGACATGCCGTTGTGGATGCTGATGAAAGCCAGGTTTATTTTATTCATTCTAAGTACTGGAATGATTGGGGCTGCAGGATATATCATCAATGACTACTTTGATCAAAAGATCGATATGGTGAATCGACCAGGGAAGGTGATCATTGGCACAACGTTGGGGCGAAGACTTGCACTGTTGTTTCATATTGTGCTTACCTTATCTGGGATTGGTGTTGGCTTTTTTGTGGATCCCTTTATAGGTGCTATACATATTTTTTCAGCCGGAGCGCTCTGGACATACAGTGCCGTTTTGAAGCGATGGATTTTATTGGGCACGCTCACCATTGCTTTCCTCACAAGCCTGACATTGCTTCTTGTGATGATCTATTTCAGAGAGTTTAGTTTACTCGTAGTGGCTTATTCTTTGTTTGGTTGTGTAACCATATTTATCCGTGAAAACATCAAAGACATTATCAGTGCGAAAGGTGAGGGGCAGTTTGGCTTTCAATCTGTCCCCATTGTTTGGGGAATCAGGGGTGCAAAGACGGTTATTTATCTGGCAGGAATTGCAGGTGTTGGTATGCTTACCTTTTATTTATGGTCGATCCCCAACTGGAGCGTTCGGTACTTTTTTTTTAGCGTACTGATTTTCGTTTTCTGGATGGCTTATAAACTTGCTAAAGCAGATAAAATGCGAGATTTTATAAACTTAAAGAGGTATATAGATGTGATTATCGTAGCTGGCTTATTGAGTGTAGTACTGGTCTAAAACATTTCCATTAATGCATTCACTGTAAATCCTCCCACCTTCCACGCGATCACACCACCCAAAATAATTGAATAGAGAAGTTTTAGGGCCGTGGCTACAATAAAACCAAGGAATGAGCCAAATCCTGATTTAAATGCCGACTTAATTCTGTTTCCGCCATAAAGATCACCAATAATTGCTCCTAATAATGGACCTAAAATGATTCCAAATGGAATGGGTAATAGGATACCTGCCACCATTCCAATCATCCCACCAATCACACCGGCTTTTGTTCCACCAAAACGTTTGGTTGCGGCAACTGGTAATATATAGTCAGCCACCAGGATTATAATTCCGATTATCGCCCATATCACAAATGAGGTGATACTAAACTGAGTATCGTTAGAAACAGCGTGCGTACAGATCATAGCACCATATGTGAGCAAGGGCCCGGGTAAAGGAGGAAGAATAGAAAAAATTATTCCGCCTGCAATTAGTAGAATGGATAGGATAATTAGAAATGCTTCCATTAAAACTCTTTAAAGACCGTTTTACGAATGTCCGGCCATTCGGATTTCAATATGCTGTAAACCACTGTATTTCTTCTTCGTCCACCTTGTGTAGAGCGATGGTTGCGCAACGTGCCGTCATGCTTTGCACCAATTTTTTCCATGGCCTTTCTTGACCTGATGTTTTCCTCATCTGTTCTTAACTCCAGACGCTCGATACCCATTGCATTAAATGCATGACTAAGCATTAAGTATTTCATATGCTTGTTGATTCCTGAACCAATAAACTCTTTACCTAACCAAGTCCATCCGATCTCAATTCCTTTCTCCGTCCAATCGATATGGCCATAGCTTGAAGAACCAATAATTTCTCCGGTTTCGTTCAGCTGAACAGCATAAGACATCTTTTCTCCACGCTGAGATTCTTCCAGCCGTTTAGTCATCCACGATTCCAGTCCATCGGGATCTGTAAGGTCTTCTGTGTACCATGTCCAGATGTCTGGGTCACCACTTAGCCGCCGCATTTCCTGAATATGGTCAGCTGTGAGCGGAAGTAGCGTGATTTTATCATCACCTAACTCGGAATAATATGCTTTCATTCGTAGTTAAAAATGCCGTGCTCAGATTGAATAATTAGCTCTTTCTTATCAGAAGGCTCTACTCGCCCGATTACTTGTGCTTCCACATTAAAAGAACGTGCTATTTCCACAATTTCATCTGCTGACTCCTCTGGTGCATAAATCTCCATTCGATGACCCATATTGAACACCTTATACATCTCTCTCCAGTCTGTGCCACTTTCCTCATGGATCATTTGAAATAAAGGAGGGATCGGAAGCATATTATCCTTTACAATTCGAAGGTTGTCAATAAAATGAAGGATTTTCGTCTGGGCTCCTCCGCTACAGTGAATCATGCCGTGAATTTCAGATCGCATTTCTCTAAGGACTGACTGAATAATTGGACCGTATGTTCTGGTTGGAGAAAGTACCAGTTTCCCTGCATCCAAAGGAGATCCTTCTACCGAATCTGTTAGTTTTTTTGACCCGCTATAAACCAAGTCTTTAGGCACCCCGTGATCGTAAGATTCGGGATATTTATCAGCATAAATCTTATCAAAAACATCATGACGAGCGGAAGTCAACCCATTACTACCCATACCTCCGTTGTACTCTTTTTCATAGGAAGCCTGACCATAGGAAGCAATACCGATGATGAAATCTCCAGCCCGAATGTTCTCATTGTTGATCACATCCATTCGCTTCATTCGTGCGGTCACCGTACTGTCTACAATGATCGTCTTAACCAAATCGCCTACATCTGCCGTCTCTCCTCCTGTAGATTTGATATTGATGCCATTATCCCGTAGCATCTGAAGTATTTCCTCCGTTCCATTAATGATTTCAGCGATTACTTCGCCCGGAATCAGGTTCTTGTTGCGGCCGATAGTCGAAGAGAGGAGAATATTATCGGTACTGCCTACACACAGCAGATCGTCTACATTCATAATAATGGCATCCTGAGCAATACCTTTCCAGACGCTTAGATCACCCGTTTCTTTCCAGTAGAGATATGCCAATGAAGATTTAGTCCCGGCCCCATCTGCATGCATGATCGTGCAGTATTCAGGATCACCGGAGATATCTTCTACGATTTTACAAAAAGCCTTCGGAAAAAGTCCTTTGTCAATATTTTTGATTGCTGAGTGAACGTCCTCTTTGTCTGCTGAAACGCCTCGTTGTGCGTACCGATCAGTCATACTCCTTTTTTTATTTGCAAAGAAAAGTGTTTATCCGTTTCCATCGCCCGAATCCTTAAAGAATCGATCATATTCGTCTACAGGCTCGTCAGGTGGTAGATCATCGTCTCGATCCCGCGGATTGTAGCGGAGCACTTTAAACTCTGTACGTCGATTTTTTTGATGCTGCTCCTCCGTTTGTGCATTTTTTATAATCAACTTGGTCTCTCCATATCCTTTCGCTACGATTCTGTCTGACTCTATTCCTTCGTTGATAATATAGCTAACCGCAGACTGTGCTCTTCGCTGAGATAGTTTCATGTTGTAATCGTCATCAGCTCTACTATCTGTATGCGATCCAAGCTCAATGTAGATTTCCGGATTATCATTCATGATTTGAACAAGACTATCCAAAACTAATGCTGCATCAGGCCTGATATTAGCTTTATCCAGATCATAGTAGATGTTTTCCAGCACGATGGCTTTTTCCAATACAATTGGGTCCATCATGATTTTAGTCTCAAAATTTATATCGGTGATAAATTCAGTAAGTGTTGTTTTATCCACCGTCTTTCCAATAGTGGTAAAGTCTTTTCTTACTGTGAAATAGTCTGTTTTTTCACTTATCAGATCATAGTGTTCTTCTGGATACACTCTGAACTTGAATTGTCCATCAGCACCTGTAAATGAAGCATCCAAAACATCACCATTATCTGCCGTGAGGGATACTTTAGTATTTGGTAAAATGATTTCTTGTCCAGCGTCATCTTTTGTGACTGTAACGCCAGTAAGAAAGTAGTTTACAATTTTAAGGTCCGGATCATCATTTACATAAGTGTAGATATCGTCATCTCCTTTTCCTCCTCTTCTATTAGAAGTGAAAAAGCCTTTTTGGAGGTCAAATTGGTATAAACCGAAATCATCAGCAGAAGAATTCATTGGTTTTCCCAGATTATTGATTGAGATCGTCCCTCCCTCGCGAACTGCCCGAAACATATCCAGTTTTCCAAAACCCGGATGACCATCCGAGGAAAAATATAGACTGCCATCTTCACTAACGTATGGAAACATTTCATCACCTGCTGTATTGATCTCAGGCCCCAGGTTTCTCACATCTACCCACCGGCCTCTACGATTTACTTTAGCTTGATACAAGTCCGCACCGCCATATCCACCTTCTCTGGTTGAAGAAAAGTACAAGGTTGTTCCATCTGGCGAAAATGCAGGAGTGGAATCCCATGCCTCAGCTATGTTGATGGAAAGCGGGACAGGCTCAGACCAACGACCATTTCTGTATCTGGTAAAAAATAAGTTTACCTCACTATAGCCTTTTGCCTTTCCGTCATTCCCCTTGGCAAATATCATGGAAGTGCCATCCGGAGAGATAGCGACTGACCCCTCATTTGTATCTACATGATTGATGATTGGATCAAGTGAATTTAGTGTTGTCAGGTTTACATTCGCTCCTCGGGTAGCTACACGATAAATGTCCGTAAACGGAGTACCCGTGGTTCGGTAAATTTTCCCTCCTTCCCGATTGGATGTGAAATAGAGATAATTGTTGCTATAAACCGGTGAATATTCTGCCTTGTCGGTATTAATATCTTCCAGGTTCTTCACCCGATAATAACTTTCATCCTCCTCCAGTTCATCAATTTTCCGAAGGTTTTGAAGCTCCTTTTCCGCAAGCTTTTTCGTCTTTTCATCTCTGGCTCTTGGAAGGTAATTATTAAGAATGCGTTCTGCCTCAGCGTAATTTTGTTCCACTTTAAGGCCTTGTGCTAAATAAAGATTGGCTTCCTCAGGTGCACCTCCATCCTTGATGGCGGCTTCATAGAATGGGATAGACTCTACTATTCGATTGGATTTACGATAGGCATCACCAACCATGACGTTCTCTTCTACTGAATTTCTCTCTGGTGAGTCCCCCAGTTTGGCTATCACTGCGTCAAATTCAGCATTATTCATACTTTTTTCAAGCGAACAGCCAAACATGAAAAGTGATATGAGTACGTATTGAATGAATCGCATATAGGAATAACGAAATTCTTGTTCAGATGATTTTCCGAAATTAGCTAAACCTGAAACAAGAAACGAACCAAAAGCCCTACTTAAAGTACCTTTTTACCCATGTCTTACTACTTTCTTTCAGCCAACCAGATCGAAATTGCGCTACGTTTTGCACAGTATTGTCAAAAACAAGTGTGTTTGGTGTGATCGCTTTTTCTTCCACATGTGATCTAAGTTGATTGAATGCATAGAGATTGATTTGATCATCCTGCAAAAAAGCAACTTGACTGGTGGTCATGAAAGAAACCTCCAGTTCATTCTCCAATGCTTTAATTAAATGGACAGACGCATCAATACTGCAGCCACTGGCCTGACTGAATGACTCATCAACAGATATAATTAAAAACTGATCATACTCAATAGAAAAGGAAGCTTTCAGGTCCTGACCGTGGGCCTGCCATTGATTTAAAAAAGCTTTGGTGTTTTCCTCGACAAATCGAAGCTCTTCCCGTTTTAGTTTTCGCTCAGCCTGGTAGATCCAAAGGCGAGCGTTTTCAGGCATTTGTTCAAATGGAATCAACATATCAATCCAAACCTTCTGATTCTGCGATGAGTTCCGCCAGATCCTTCACTTTTACTGAATCTTCCTTCTCCTTGTTCTTAATCCCATCAGACATCATGGTCATACAGAAGGGGCATGCCACAGCAATCGTTTCTGCTTTTGTTTCAAGAGCTTCTTCTGTGCGTTCAATATTTATTTCCTTATTACCTGGCTCTGCGTCCTTAAACATCTGAGCTCCCCCTGCTCCGCAGCAAAGTCCTTTAGTTCTGCATCGCTTCATCTCCACCAGTTCAGCATCCAGCGCTTCTAAAACAGCTCTAGGAGCCGAATAAACATTATTGGCACGTCCCAAAAAGCATGAGTCGTGATAGGTGATTTTCTTTCCTTTAAACTCACCTCCGCCTTTCAGCTCTACTTTACCCTCATTGATGAGTTCCTGAAGAAACTGGGAGTGGTGCACAACATCATAATTACCACCAAGCTCAGGGTATTCATTTTTAATTGTATTGAAACAATGTGGGCAGGCAGTTACAATTTTTTTGATTTCATATCCATTCAAAACCTGGATATTAGACATTGCTTGCATCTGAAACAAGAATTCATTTCCTGCTCTTCTTGCCGGATCACCAGTACAGGTTTCTTCCGGTCCCAGCACAGCGAAATTTACACCTACTTTATTTAGAATTTTCACAAATGCCTTTGTCACACTTTTGTATCGGTCGTCATAAGATCCGGCACAACCTACCCAAAACAATACTTCGGGTTTCTCTCCTTTAGCTGCTAAATCTGCTACGGTTGGTATTTGTATTTCGCTCATTTTCCTTCTTTTAATTCGTTAGACCAGTTAAACCTATCCTGCACGCCAAACTTCCATGGGGCAAAGTTTGTCTCCACATTTTGAAACATCATATTCCATGATTCGGGAGCCGCAGACTCCTCCATTGCTACATATCTACGTGTTTGCAGGATAATGTCTAGCGGGTTAATATTTACCGGACAAGCCTCTACACACGCATTACAGTTTGTACATGCATTAATTTCTTCTTTTTGGATGTAATCGCCAAGCAAGGATTTTCCATCATCCAAACCATTTTTTCCCACGTCTTCCAGCCGATCTCGGGTATCCATCATGATTTTTCGGGGCGATAGTTTTTTACCTGTAAGATTCGCCGGACACTCCGAGGTACATCGGCCACACTCGGTACAGGCATAGGCATCCATTAAGTTCTTCCAAGTCAGGTCGTTTACGTCTTTTGCGCCAAAACGCATGCCTTCAGGTGGTGGTGATTGATCTCCTTCTACCGGCATACCCAGCATCATCTTTACCTCATTCGTGATCTCATCCATGTTGGTCATCTTACCCTTAGGGTCAAGTCTGCTGTAATAGGTATTTGGAAACGCCATAAAAATATGGAGGTGCTTGGAGTAGGTTACGTATAGAGCAAAAGCAAATATTCCTACAATGTGAAACCACCATGCGGTGCGCTCGACAAATATGAGTGAACTGGTGTCTAGTTGATCCAGCCATCCAAACATCATTGAACTGAAATAGAAAGATCCGGTCTGTACATAATGATCCGCTCCACGTGTCTGAAGAATTTGATCTGCACCATTCATTCCAAGAATGGCTACCATCAATAAAATTTCTATGATGAGAATGAGGTTGGCATCCAATGCTGGCCAGCCAACCATCTCAATTTTCTTGAATCGATTAATTCGAAGGATGTTTCTTCTAATTAAAAAGACCACACATGAGAAAAGTACACCTACAGCTAAAAATTCAAAGAAGTTGATCAACCCCGTATATAGCCCGCCTAGGATTGGAGCCGCGATTCTGTGAGTTCCAAATATCCCGTCGATCACAATTTCGAGAACTTCGATATTAATCAGGACGAAACCTATGTAAATCAATAAATGCAAAAAGGCAGGTATCGGACGCTTAAACATCTTCTTTTGGCCAAAAGCGACCAGAATCATATTCTTTAACCGCTCACCCTTATTGTCTGTGAGGTCTACATCTTTACCTAATTTGATATTACTGGAAATACGCTTGATTCTTCTGAAAATAAGGAAACCGAAGAAACCGGCTACCAGTACAAAAACGATTTGAGGGATATATTCCATAATGCTTTAAAAAATTCCTGCTACGAACTTCAATTTAAATTTTGCCTTTTCAAAGAAATACCTACTTTTGCCAACCCAAATTTTGGTGCTGTAGCTCAGTTGGTAGAGCATCGGACTGAAAATCCGTGAGTCGGTGGTTCGAATCCACTCAGCACCACCCAAGCCATCCTTCCTTAAGGGTGGCTTTTTTTATTCCACTAACCCAAAGATTTTGAAAATCCGTGAGTCGGTGGCTGGTACGCCAGCCCGGTCGATCCACTCAGCACCACCCAAGCCATCCTTCCTTAAGGGTGGCTTTTTTTATTCCACTAACCCAAAGATTTTGAAAATCCGTGAGTCGGTGGCTGGTACGCCAGCCCGGTCGATCCACTCAGCACCACCCAAGCCATCCTTCCTTAAGGGTGGCTTTTTTTATTCCACTAACTCAAAGACTTGAAAAATCCGTGAGTCAGTGGGTGGGACGCAACTCCGATGGACGCCAGTACCATCGAATCCCTGCCTACCCGGCAGGCAGGCACTCAGCACCACCCAAGCCATCCTCTCAAGGGTGGCTTTTTTCTTTTTCACTCAACAATCAGCTCTTCACATAAAGCTACCTAATTTCAGCTTTCTTCAATAGCACCCCGAAGATAAAATCAAATCAACAAAATAGTATGCATGCATACTATTTTAGAATAGTTATAAATTGATTTTTATTTTAATATACCGATTGGTATATTTGCATCATGGCGAGAAATCCCGAACATACCAGGCAGCTCATCATTGATAAAGCCCTTCCCATTTTTAACACGAAGGGTTACAACGCTGCGTCTATTTCCGACATTACCTCCGCTACAGGTATTACCAAAGGAGCCATATATGGGAATTTTAAAAATAAAGATGAGGTAGCCACTGCTGCATTTGAACGTGGAGTTGAAATCGTCGCAGGAGAGATTGCCAAAAGAGTCCGTATGAAAAATACTGCACCTGATAAACTGAAAGCTATCATCGATTTTTATGAGGAATATCTTAATGAACCACCGATTCCCGGAGGTTGTCCTGTTCTGAATTCTTCTATAGAAGCTGATGACAGTCTTCCCTTTCTTAGGTCGAGAGTTATTAGATCTATCGCCTTACTCAAAGATTCATTGACGAAGATCATTAATCGAGGGATACTTGAAGGGCAGATTAAACGCGAGGTAGATGCTGAGGAGTTCGCCAATTTTTTCTACTCGACTATCGAAGGAGTGATTTCTGTTTCAAGAATAGAAGGCGATAGCAGATCCTTTCAGCTTGTGAAACGTTTCATGGAAAAACAAATTAACGCAATAAGTATTTAAAAAAATTTATACATTAAAATACCGATTGGTATATTAAGTTATGGTAACTCACATTGAAATAAAAGGGGAAGATATCAGCCGACCAGCTGAACGCCCACCAAAAACAAACTGGAAAATTGAGGTAATAAAAAAAGGCCTTGGTCTGCTTCAGCACGCCTCTGCAAAAAGATCCGCCTCAATTATCTGGCATTATTTCACTATGCCGGGCAGAGTTGGATATAGCGATCCACAGCGTCAAATCATTAGCGAAGCTGAAGTATCTCAAACCAGCTATCAAAGAGATTTGATTAAGTACTACCGATGGGGAACTTCAGGACCTAAAGTTTTATTATGTCACGGCTGGCGATCAAAAGCCGCAGACTTTAGACGGATGATCAAAAAATTGGTAGCTGAGGGTTATCAGGTTGAAGCAATCGATATGCGCGCCCACGGAAACTCTCAGGGAAAGCATACGGCAATGCCCGAGTTTAGAGATATCATTAAAAATCACATTGCTAAAAATGGCCCTTATCAAACAGTAGTTGGTCATTCCATTGGAGCACTTGCTTCAGGAATTGCATTGAGTGAGCTTGGTTCAGCCTTTCAGCCTAAGCATTTTTTCGTCATCGCAGCTCCTCCTTATATCCGCTACTTTTTTAAGGATATTGTCAATGATGTTGGGTGCAACGAGTCTGTTTATCAGGCAATGTGCGGACTTGTCAAGGATAAATACCATCACTCTATAGATTACTTTGACCTTCGAATCAAAGCAAACGATCTAAAGAACATAAATACCCACCTTTTTTACTGTGAAGATGATCAGGTTATCCCGTTTGGAAAAGGAGAAGAGTTGGAAAATGCCTGGCCACATGCTTCGTTCGTTCATGTAAAAGGCTTAGGTCATTATAAGATTATAGCCAATGATTCAATCATTAGTTATATCACTAATTCAATGAAATGATTATTTCACACCTTTAAGCCCCATCACCTCTTTGGGGCTGAGGTGCCTGAATTTTCCCCTGGGTAGATTTTTTTTAGTAAGGGACGCAAACATTACCCGATCGAGCTTTTTGACTGTATAGCCAAAGTGCTCAAAAATTCTTCGAACAATCCGATTTCTTCCAATGTGGATTTCGACTCCAAGAATCTTGCTATCCTCACCAAGAATCGCCATTTCATTAACGGTAGCCATACCATCATCAAGCTTTACTCCCTTCAGAATGGCATCAAAGTCATCCTTGGTAATGGGTTTATCCAGTTCGACCTGATAAATCTTCTTTACTTTATGTGATGGATGGGTTAACTTCTTTGCCGTCTCACCGTCATTGGTAAAAAGCAGTAAACCGGTTGTTTCTTTATCTAATCTCCCGACCGGGTAGATGCGTTCATCGCATGCTTTTTCCACCAGCTCCATTACTGTGCGTTTAGCATGAGGATCCTTTGTGGTGGTGACGAAACCACGAGGCTTATTTAATAAAACATACTGATGGGTCTCAGATTTAAGCTTTTGTCCTTTGTATTCAACCGTATCAGTTTTTTTTACTTTATAGCCCATTTCAGAGACTACCTTCCCGTTCACCTTAATCTTACCTAAGGCAATCAGGTTATCAGCCTCACGCCTGGAGCAAACTCCGGCATTGGCCACAAACTTATTAAGCCGAATTTCAGCTGGTTTATTGGTTGGTTTTTTTTGGGGCTTCTTCATCGGCAGAACTGACTATTCTTTCTCTTCACCGATGGTATTGTCTTCAGCAGTAAAATCTTTCGGGGTAGGAAGTTCTTTTAGATCATTGATGCCGAAGTAATCCATGAATTTTTGGCTGGTGCCATATAGCAAAGGTCTTCCCACACCTTCGGACTTTCCCTTGATTTCAACAAGTTCTTTCTCCAATAACTTCTGAATGGAGTAATCGCAGCTCACTCCTCTTATTTGTTCAGCTTCACTTTTTGTAATGGGCTGTTTATATGCAATGATAGAAAGTGTTTCCAATGCTGAGTTGGAAAGGCGTTTCTTTGATTGTTGCTTTAGCAAAATACCAATGCTGGCCTGGTATGCTGGCTTAGTTAGAAATTGATATCCACCTCCTGACTTGACCAATTCCATGGCAAAATCATCGTCTTTGAATTTTTCTTCGATAACCTGCAGCCCG
This sequence comes from Ekhidna sp., assembly GCF_965221965.1. Taxonomy (GTDB): domain Bacteria; phylum Bacteroidota; class Bacteroidia; order Cytophagales; family Cyclobacteriaceae; genus Ekhidna. The sequence continues at coordinate 56,414 of NZ_OZ244926.1, read as the reverse complement.
GAAGTTATGTCGTCTACAGGCACATCTGCGTCAAACATCTCTTTGAGGCACTCCTGAATTTCATCTTCAGTAATGGGTTTTGGAGAGCAAAAAACCAGTGCTTGAATATGGTTTGCCAGATAGTCCATTACGGCTTTCTGTTCAACTTAGCATCTATGCTCTGAGTTGTGTGAGGTACTGCCATTAGTCGCTCCTTAGAAATAAGCTTTCCGGTATCCACACAAATGCCATAGGTGCCATTCTTGATACGCACTAATGCATTTTCCAGGTTATTGATAAACTTCTGCTGCCGACCTGCAAGCTGGCTCAGCTGCTCTTTCTCTGCTGTATCAGCACCATCTTCCAATGTCTTCACTGAAGAAAAATTATCGCCGCTATCGTCAGATTCTCTTGTAAGAGATGCTTTTAATGTATTCAGCTCTTCTTTCGCCTTATTCAGCTTTTGTAGAATAAGCTCTTCAAATTCTTTTAGCTCTTCATCTGAATATCTCGTCTTTTCGCTCATGGCAGGTGATATTTAAATTCTAACAACGTAAAAATCAAGCGAAAATACTCACCTTGATGCACAATAAATAATTGGATAAATCCAAATTGAGAATTTCACTTCAAAAATCTCTTCCAACCACCACTGTTTCTTTGATGGTCTCAGAGTTGCCGTTACTATCATATATTTCAAATATGATCAGATAGTAACCCATTCGTGCCATTTTTCCATCATTTGTGTCACCATCCCAGCGAAGAAACCCTGTAGTGGAGAGCAGAGCTCCCTGTGCTAAATTTTTTACCAGTCTTCCCACTTGATCATAGATGTTCACGTTTGCAAACTTCCCAGGTTCGCTAAATTCATAATTAATTGTCGTGAAATCTCTACCGGACCCGACATTTCCGGGGATAAAAACCTCAGGGCTCGCAGTAACTCTTCCTTTTGGCACATCTGACATAAAGGATTGAGAGTTAAGGTAACCAGGAGTAGCAAAGCCTTCAGTACTGGAGGCCGAACGCCAATTGTCCGCGTTGTTTGGCTGTGAAAAAGACACACGCTCCAGTGAAACGCCATCTACACTTTCCAATAAATTGAAATGATAGTCCTCTTTATAGAAGAACTCATCCTTAACATCAGCGTTTGAATCTAAAATTAGAACTGTGCCTTCATCGTCATTATAAGGTGGCATAGAAGCCATTTCCAACAGACTCTCAGTTTGTGCCTTCGGGTAATTGGTGAGAAGAACGTCTTTGTCGGTGGTAAGCACCAGATATTGATTGGGAGCTAAAACCAACTCTTCCTCGAAAATGACATCTGAGTCAATTTCTTCTGTATCAAGTCGGGCTATCTGCCAGCCTTTCAGACTGATATATTTATCTGAATCATTATAAATCTCCACAAAATCAACTCCATTCGGTCGTGGATTGAACAGCACCTCACTAAGTTTAATTTCTTCTTCCTCAGCCTGAACAGGAAGTGCAAACACAGCTGATAAATCATTCGAAGTGTTTCCGGAACAATCACTAACATCGGAAATGGTTAGCGTATACGGAACATTTTCTGTGAGTTGAGAGCTCAGCTTAATAAACAGTGTTTGTGGATAAAGGAAGTTGAAAATAATTTCTTCTACTGTAACCGAGGGGGAAAGTTGAACATCAACAGCTATCTGATTCGATGGAGTCAGTTTTTCATTGAAATCAATCCTGACAGAATCACCAGATAAAGCAAATACACGGATAATTTCAGGCGAAAAATTGTCAGGAAAACTCTCCGTAATTGAGTTAGCTCGTCCCGGCGTTCCGCCATCAGGATCATCCGAACTACCCCAGTTATCCTCTTCCTTACAGGGGTTGGATACGTCTTTCATTTCTAGCGTGATCCCCCCTTCGCTTTTGTCTTCATCATGCCAGTCGGGATCATAATTCACAGAAAAAACCAAATCCTCATTTCGGGAGAGAATTAATTGTTCACCGGAATTATTCAATGAAGGAAAGCTCGGTACGCCAATCACATTATCACCAAATTCAGAAGCCGCTGATGTTGAGGTTAACACATAATACATTCCCGGGCCTATCATCATAGGTGGAAGATCAACAGTGGAAGAAGCATCAGTCAGCTCCACACCCTCAAGGCTTATTATGTCCTCGGTAGCATTATAAACCTCAATGAACTCACGGTTTGGCAGTTCCAGTTGAGGGTCAGGGTCAAACATAATCTCTGTAATAATCAATTCATTGAAAACAGGGCTTCTTCCTAAACCAAATGAAAAAGTTATTTCATCGATTAGATTACCTGAACAATCCGCCACATTAGAGAGGGTGAGTTCGTATTGCTTACCAGCCTCAATAGATTCATTGAAAGTTATTTCTACAGATGTTGGAAACTCTCCTTCCACACTGATTTGATTGACAGTAAGGCCGCCGGTTATTTCATAATCCCCGCTTGATAGACTGGCAGCATCCATAACTTCGGAGAAATTTATGATCACGCCTATGTCAAAGCTGTAAGATAGAATGGTGGGCTTGGTTGTGTCCGGGGTGTCATCGAAGACAGAATTTTGAGTGCCGGGAGTCCCACCTGAGGGATCTGTAGAAAGAGCATAGCTTTCTATGGAAAGACATGGATCATTTGGGTTAATTAGCTCTGTGGAGACCCCATCTTCAGTATCCTCAAAGCTCAATTGATGAATAATCGTTGCTGATGCATTTGCGATTATAATGTCATCCCCTGAATTGTTAAGTGCCGGAAAAGAAGATACTTCCAGGACATCTCCATACCCCGAGAATAAGGGTTCATTTCCTGTTGCAGCTAAGATCAGGTATTCACCCGGTCGCAATGTCGTTGACTGGAATGCTGAAGAGGAGCCGGATGCATCACTTATTGTCCAGTTTTCAAGATCGATAAACTTGTCAGACCGATTGAATATTTCCACATATTCCTCGCTTGGCAACCCTGACTCATCATTCGGTGCAGCCATGTATTCATTGATCACCACATCCAACAAAACAGCCTCTTCAAAAACCAGATACTCGAAACTCTGCTGACTATTGGTCCCAATCATATTTCCATTTTCATCCTCCACATTATTAATTGTCAGTGTGTATGTGGCACCATTCGTAAGCTGATCAACAGTGAGGTGCACGATGGAATTGTTTGAGGCATCTCGAGAAGCATCCGCAACGGAGACACCTCCATCTATCTCATAATTACCGATGACTTCCGAAGTTGTTTCATCAACAGGCTCACTAAACTGAATATCAACTTGAGTATTAGAAATTGTTGTGATGGTCTGGATAGTGGGTGGTGAGGTGTCTGGATAAGAAACTCCCTGAATATTAAAATCATCAAAAAAATGATTATTGGCAGGAGAGGAAGCGCTTGATTGCTCGATTAAGAGTCCAAAGTATGAGCTTTCCAAAACGTCATCATCGAAAGCAGTACCAATCGAAGTAAAAGAGCCAGATGCATCTTCATCAACTAATAACTCCCAATTTCCAACATCATCCCTGGTAACACGAATTCTAAATGGATTGCTTGAACTACTATTCACTAATCCATCCGCTGTTGTAATTATTGGTGGATCATTCTCTGTTGAGGTTCCATTTACTATTTTGAAAAAAGCAATCCTGTCTTCAGTATCCCCCACCCTAACAAAGTATCCATTTAGGACAGATGACAAATCTGCATTATCGCTTACCAAAAAGAAATCAACATAATTAGCTCCTGAAGTACTGAATTTCAAGTCAATGTAGAACTCCCAGCTCGCTTCATAAATTGCATCAGATTCTGTAGATAAGTAGTATTCTAAAGATGAGTCTAAATCTCCTGCATTAGATCGTAATCTCCTTTCTCCTCCATCATCTACTAATATGAAATTCCCAACATCACCAATCAAGGGTGGAGAAAACATATCAGGAGTATCACCTAATGTTTCATCTTCAAAATCATCCTGATATTGAGCACTCACCATGAATACAGAGTAGCTCAACAATACGTAGAATAGTATTCTCACAACTTAGTCGTTTCTGCTGTTCCAGAAATTTTCAGCCCTCCATCCAGAATCAGTTTTCTCAAAACCCACTCCAACGGAAATACCATGATAGCTATCCCGGCATCAATGAGAAAATCAACTACCGGTGTGCTCTCTATTTGAAGAAATGCACCAATAACGGCCTGCATAAACTGAATGATCACCACTAATGTCAAAATGCTCAAGCCATGTTTTACGATACGGTTGATGGCCTTAGACTCATCCAACCTGGAGGTAATCCCAATAATTAGCGCGAGAATAACCGCCTGAATTGCATAAAACCAAGGCTGCTGCCAATAAGGGGTGGCTACTGTAAAACTCAACAAGGTGTCTTCTTCCACCTGACCTAATGCATCACGTACCCTAACGTCTAATTGATACTCCCCGGGAGGGAGATAACTGTAATCGATGAGGTTTGCATGAGTCCACTTCGACCACTCATCTGTTAATCCACTCAGGCGATATTGGTATTCCGGATTCAGCAAACCCACATAATCCGGCTTGAGCAATTCAATACTCAGCATATTTTGATCATGAGAAAGCTGGAGTTGCTGATCAACTCTAAGCTCACCTTCTTTTCCTACAAGTCTCTTCACAAACATGGAATAAGACTGATGGAATTCCGGTATTTGTTTTGCAGAATAAGCCAGGAGTTGATTATCGTCTGTAATAAGCCAATAACGTTCCAACTTTTCGTCATAATTGATGTACTTCAGGTTCGGAAAAACACCCAGGTATTTGAATTCCTCCACGTTACCATCAGGAAGAAGTAGCTGCCATATTTTTCCATTGTAAAGCCATACCCTGCTTTTTTCATTATGAATATGATGGTGTGGTGAGCCAAGTTCCTCTTCCAGATCCCTGTCTTTCACAATCCGGTCCATCTCCCGATCCAAACGGAAATAGCCTTGAGAATTAATGAAATATAGTTTTCCTGAGTGCTCCCAAATACTCAATTCATCATAGTAGCGATTATTAATTTCATAGCTATGCTGAATATCAAAACCCTCATCCTTAAAGACTCCCTGATAAATATGAGTGGTGCCTGCCAGCCAAACTTCACCCAAGTGATCCATGTACACATTTAAGATCACATCCTCAAAATAGGTGCTTGAAATCTCGGTCCAGATATTATTTATCAGGTCAAAATATTTTAGCATTCCCCGTTCAGTACTGATTAATAGCTTGTTAGTGGCTGGTACAGCGTATGCATATTTCACAGGATGGTTGATGACCAATTGCGCAGAATTCTTATCAATCTCATAGATGCCGGTGTGACTTGTTGCAAGAATCCGATCTTTGGTTTCTATCAACTGTCGAAACTTGCCATCAGTCTCAGGAACGTGATGAAATTGATAGCTTACTCCGGTAACTACCTTCTCTACCCGTCTTACATATTTATACTTATCTTCTTCGGCTGCCTTCTCACTTTTTTGTTCATCGTTTGATGAGAAGATCTTTTTAAAGAAACCTTTCTTTTCTTCAGACTCATTGCTCTCTTTTGCCCGATCCTTTTTCTTAAATAAACCACTCAAAAAACCACGCTTTTTCTTTTTATCTTCCTCCTCTTCGGCCTCTTCTTCCTGCTGCTCATCTTCATCCTCCTGAGTTTGCTGTTGTGCTACCACCTTCCTTGATTTCTGAGACTCCTTCTTCACCTGCTGTACATACACTCTGCTGCGATAGGAGGTATCACGAGAAAAGTAGTAAACACCCAGGCTCGTGTTAATCCACAAATCTTCTTTGATACGCTGAGCCTCAATTAGATTTCCTTCCAGTCCAGGAAAATTGGTATAGCTGTATGCTGGAAAAAGTGGGGCGATCCGTGTCAGACCAAACTCATGCGCCACCCATACCCCCTGGTTTTCATCTGCAAACAAATCATGTATTTCATTGTCTGGTAACCCTGAGTGGTAGTCCGTTACCTCGAAATAATTTGAGTCACTAACATGAAGAAAAAATACTCCCGACTCAATCGTTGAACATGCTACAAGAGAATCATTCACCCATTCCAAATCTGTAATCGCAACACCTGCCTCTTGCAATCGATCATGATGATGGTGTGGCTTGACCTGATCACCTTGCTTCACATAAAGTCCACCTTCCAGATCTACTGAAAATTCGTTTTTACCATCTGGGGATGGTAGGATAATTCCCCATAACTTCCCTGGATTTGATAGACTGTCAATTTTTCCCGACTTGACAGTTAAAACCTTTTCTTCATAGGTATTAATAAATAGCGTGCTATCCTTTAAGTATCCATTGAGAAAATCTCCTGACAGCAGATTTGTTACCGTCTCCGTCTCTGGTTCATATTGATAGAGGTTCTTATCACTCAAAAAATAAACTTTGTTCCTCGTAGTGAAGGTTTGCAAAAAATGATCGGTTAATGAATCACTATCTACAATGGGTACATATTTATACGTATTGGAAATAAAATCAAGTTTACCAAATCCACCGAGGCATCCGACATAAACAACATTATCCTCAGAAACGGATAGAGAGAGAGCTGATGAATTTGTTCGGTAAAAACTCCATTCATTCCCATCGTACTTCAAAACACCAAATCTGTTGGCAATACAAATAATTCCGTTCTTGTCTGCAGTGATCTCAAAATTGATATTATCTATCTCCGAATGCTTGGGTGAGTGGTGAGTCAAAATGAAATCGCCCGTTTGAGCAGGGGCAACCTGGTAAACAATAATGAGCAGAAGGCAGAGAAATACTCTTTTTATATGGTGAGTTTTTGATGGCATATCTTGTGGTTTTAGTGGATCGGAAGTGCATTGTTATTCCCAAAAAGATACTTTTCAGAAAGAAATGTAGAACCGATACTTTATCTCATCGAATCATAAAAGTAGTAGTTTTGTATGACAATCATTGTTCAAAGAATTTAAGCTAATATGAAGGTTGCAGTAGTAGGCGCGAGCGGTCTGGTAGGCCAAAAGATGCTCCAGATTATGTCCGAAAGAAATTTTCCTGTAGATGAGCTTTTACCAGTAGCATCAGAGCGATCAGTCGGTAAAAAAATCATATACAACAATAAGGAATACACGATTCTTTCGATGGAAGACGCAATTGCTGCCAAACCTGATATTGCTCTGTTCTCAGCAGGTGGGTCTGTTTCTTTGGAGTTTGCTCCGAAATTTGCTGAATCCGGAACAGTGGTGATTGATAATTCCTCAGCATGGAGAATGGATGCAGGAAAGAAACTGATCGTACCGGAAGTAAACGGGCATGTGCTTCGCATCGATGACCGAATCATTGCAAACCCTAACTGCTCAACTATTCAAATGGTGGTGGCCCTTAAGCCACTTCATGATACATTCCAAATAAAACGTATTGTTGTTTCTACCTACCAGTCAGTTACCGGGTCCGGAAAAGGTGCTGTGGATCAGTTGGAAGGAGAACGAGAAGGAAAGGATATCAAAAAAGTGTATCCACACAAAATAGATATGAACGCACTCCCTCACATCGATGTATTCCAGGAAAACGGGTATACGAAGGAGGAAATGAAGATGGTGAATGAAACCAAAAAAATCATGGGTGATGATTCCATCAAAGTCACTTCAACCTGCGTCCGAATCCCAACTGTTGGAGGACACTCAGAAGCTATCAATGTGGAATTTGAAAATGAATACACACTTGAACAAGTGTACTCCATTCTGTCAAAAGCTCCCGGAGTTACTGTTGTAGACGATCCCGGTAAAAACGAATACCCAATGCCGCTTAATGCTCATGATAAGGACGATGTATTCGTAGGTAGAATTCGACGTGACGAAACTCAGCCTAAGACACTTAATCTTTGGGTGGTCTCTGACAACCTCAGAAAAGGGGCTGCAACCAACACCATCCAGATTGCGGAATATATGCTTGAGCACAGCTTGGTTTATTGAGTGGCTTATGACTTCACGTATTGATTTTCTAACTCAACCAGAAGTCAGGAAATATATTCGTGAAAATATAAATTCAGACACAACTAAGCTCATCCTAAACCCTCCTCCTGATTTCAAGGAGCACATTAAAGATATAGTCAACCAAATTCGATCACGGCAGAAAGCCAAAGGTAAGCTCGATAATTGGGCTGAGAATTACGAATTAGTGATGCCTTTGCCACTTTCGTTGGAACAAGCCTCATCAAGCCTAACCAGTAAATACAGACAGGGACTAATCTCCGGAAAACACCTGATAGACCTTACTGGCGGAATGGGAATAGACTGTCTTTCTCTCTCCGATTCATTTGAGCGCACAACCTATGTAGAGGAAAGTACAGAATTATGCGATGTGTTTCAGCATAATTCAGCGATGTTGGAAAAGCCAATAGAAATCATTAATGCAGAGGCTGGTAATTTTCTTCAAGATCATAAAACTGATAAAAAAAATACTGTAGCTTATATCGATCCTGCCAGAAGAGACCAAAGCAGAAATCGCGTTTTTCAAATAGAGGATTGCTCCCCCAACCTTATTGATTTGATGCCACTTCTTAAAAAGAGGGTATCGGAGTTACTGATCAAGTATTCTCCACTACTTGATATCAATTTAGTATTTAAAAGGATTGATGGTATCAAAGAAGTACATGTTGTTTCAATAAAAAATGACTGTAAAGAACTTTTGTTTCTAATTGATTTTGAGTTCGTGGGCACCCCTTTGATAAGGTGTGTTAATCTGGAAACCAATCAACCGAATTTTTCATTCTCTGTTGATGAAGAACACTCAGCAAATCCTTCGTATGATAGCTATGGACGTTTTATCTACGAGCCAAACGCTTCTATTTTGAAAGCTGGTGCATTCAAAAAAATTGGAGAAGCATTCAACCTGAAGAAAATCTCAGAAAATACACATCTCTATACCTCTGATCAAGTCATTAAAATCTTTCCCGGTCGAATCTATGAAGTAAAAGAAGTAGCAAAAAAGGGCTCGATTAAGGAATACGGAACAGGTGGAAAGATCAATGTAGTCACGCGAAACTACCCATTGAGTGCACAAGAATTAAAGAAAAAATGGAAGCTCAAAGATGGTGGAGAGTACTTTCTGTTGGCGTTTAGAGACCTGAATGGAAAGCCACAAATGGTCATTGCTACCCGGATTGACTTGTGAAAATAATTCTAAATACAGATCCTTTACCTTGCACGCTTTCCACTTCGATTTTTCCACCAAGACCTTTTACAAAATCATAGCAGAGAGCTAAACCCAATCCGTTTCCACGCTCGCCAGCGGTTCCAGGAGTGCTTTCAAGTCCTCCGGAGAATAAATTTTCCTTCTTTTCCGGTGACATCCCAATACCCTCATCTATCACCTCGATCACTTTCGTTTTGTTACCTTGGACACAGTTGATTTCGATGGTGGATTTAGGATTTGAAAACTTTATTGCGTTTACTATCAGATTTCTCAAAAGCACTCTCACAATTCCACGATCCGAGTGAAGGTAAAAACCAAATGCCGAATCATATTTCAAATTGATTTCTTTCTCATCTAACCTTTCCCGTAGTTCTTCATCCAGTTCTTCAATCAATGGGTTCAAGGAAAAGTCTTCTTTCCTCAGATTTTCTCCTTCCATTTGCCCTTCTGCCCAAAGGAATATGTTGTTGAGTAGGTTCATGAGATTGGAAGTTTTCTCTTTTACTTCTGGTAAAAGTGGTTCTATTTCCTCCCTGCTGATGAGCTTCTCATTAAACATTTCTATCACTCCTGAAACCGATTGAATAGGAGATTTCAAGTCATGTGAAACAATGGCAAAAATTTTCGCTTTGAACTTGTTCAGATCTTCCAGTTTTCTTTTCCGAATACCCAACTCGCGCACTACCATTACAATAATGGCTATCAAAATTGCGGCAATCACCAGAGCCACAACTAGTCCTTGAATAATTAACTGCCGTTGGTCTGCCAGCTGTTTATTCAATTTATTTTTCGATTCAAGCACCCTCATTTGAAAAAGTCGCTGGTAGTAGGATAGGAGCTCAAGTTCATTAACCGTATTAATACTCTGAACACTATCCAGATACTGTTCATGTAACAGCTCCATTTTGTAAGCCTCCTCATATTTATTTACAGCACCGTAACATCGCGATAATGTTTTGCAGGCTGTATAGATAAGCTCTTTAACACCACTCTCTAATGCCATCTCATAAGCTTCTATGGCTAGTTTTAGCGCTTGTTCATTCTTACCCATGGAGCGATTCAATTCTGCCATCAGTTGATTAGAGCGAATAATCCCTCTCTTGCTATTGAACTCCCTTGCATTTTCATAAGTGAGGCTCACCAGAGAATCCGCCTTCTGAAAATTTCCTTTCTTGAAATTGAGTTCTGCTCTATTGAAAAAGTAAATCGAATGTAAATGAACGAACTTAGGATCCAGAAATTTATGTGCCTCTTCTAAATAAAAACTAGCCGAATCGAAGTAGCTAAGATCGAGGAAAGCCTTCCCGATATTATTGTTGACTGCAAACAGACGAAATGTGTCCTTTAACTGCTTTTGAAGAGCAAGCTCAGACCGGTAATAACCAATTGCATCCAAGTCCAGGCCCGACGCTGCATATACATTTCCAATGTTTCCCAGGTTCTTAGCCATGACCTCTTCAAAATCATTCAGTTCTGAAATCTGGAGAGAAGCCTGAATCTTCTCTAGTGCTTCCATAGGGTTTCCCAGTGACCAATGAGCACTGCCAATTCTATTGAGTGTGACAGCAATTAGCGAATCATCCTTTGCTTCATTAGCTAATCGATTGGCTTCTTCAGCCAACTCCAGACTCACATGTGGTTGATCATAGACAAGTGAGTCACATTGCTTAATGATTCGATCAATTTCCTGAGCATAATTGATTCTTTGTGCCTGAATAGATGACAGGAGGCACAAGATTAACAATCCGGATAGGTGAATGGTGAGTTTCACGTAAAGAAGATAACCTGTTTTAAATACAGGTCAAAGATAGTGTTAATCAGAATCTTCCAAATCGGAAGCTGATCAAAGCTGTAGTACCCGAAATATCTTCATCTTCTACATTTTCCAGCTCTGTGCCTGAAACGTAACGATAGGTCATTCCAGCTCCTAATCTGAAATATTTGGTGATGTTGAATTCCACTTCGATTCCGGGTTCTGCTACAAAAAACACCGTGTTTTCTACTGTGAATTCAGAATCTGCAGGATTGTTTACAAAAAAGTCTTTGTCAACTACCTCTAGTGAGCCTGCTCCTAAAATGATCGGAAAACTGATGTGAATCAATTCTTTAGGAGCAATCGTCCCGCCTATAATTACACCTCCATACCCTCCGTGCAGATTAAGTTGCTTAGTTTCCGTTTGACCTGGCACTAGGCCTTCAAACTCTACATTTGTGACTAATCCATAACCCGCCACTCCAAAAAGATATCTTCTGTTTATGATGAAACCACCATATGCTCCAACCAACAAACCACGCTCGCCATTCAAATCCCCAACCTTCAGATCTGCTGCACCAAATGCATTGAGGTCATTTTTTTTACTTAAAAGAGACTTCACCTCTTCATCCTTGGGGTCATTGGTATCCATGTAGGTCTGTGCGTTGACAAAAGTTGACGCAGCAAGAATGAGTGATATAATGAGTGACTTTTTTACCACTTAGAAAACATATTTAAATGAAATGGCAGCATCCCAGAACCGTGCTTTGGTATGCCTCATACCAATGAAATTAAAGTACGGCTTGATATCAAATCCGAAGGTAGCTGGGACCTCCAGCCATCGATACTCTATGCCAAGGCTTGCGTCCACACCCATGGTGTAAAAGCTCTTTGATTCGTAAACAAATTCATCGCCAGCTGCATTAGAAAGTGTTTTCGATATATCATCAAATTTTTCATAGCCTACATGTCCGCCTATCCCATAGTGCAGGTAGAATCGATCATTGAAGGAGAATTCCATGGGCTGATGAAAGAGATATAGGGCCGTATATTGCATCCCTTCATTTCTTCCGCTCAGAATCATTTCAACGGCCTCATCCTCAGTTACAAATTTCTTATAAGTGAGGCCAGATGTATGGCCTAGTCTGATTCCACCTGACTTTTCGTACAGCTGCTGTGCTGCTGATCCGAGTGAAATCAGCGCAAAAAATACATAGAGAATTATTTTCACGGGTTTCCGGTGGTGACGGTACATGTAGGTGTTAATCTCGGTCTACGAAAATTGGCGTTTCTTTAATGGCAATAATCAGCTCACCACCATCAGCTTCAATGAGCAACTGACCATGACGAGTGTTGGTATTTCCAACAAAACCGGATAAAGAGATTTTACCTTCATCAGCAAATTGCTGCTTTTGCATGGTAAGCATGCTATTAGGCAAGATCATTCGATCTTCCGGTCCTTTTATATATGTTTTTATGTAGGATGCCTGGTTAAGAACCAGGTTGATGTCTGTTGATTTTCCAGTGATATCAATGCTATTAAAATCCTTTTCAATACGACTTAGATAGATATCTCCATAGCTGAAATCTAACCTGGCTGACCCCCTTAATAAATCTGATGTTAAATCAGTGAAAGAGCCTTCACACATGATTTCTCGTGCATCCATTAAGTGAATCTTATCGTTCCGTGAATTCAACTGAACTCGCCCGATTTTATCAACACGAATTTCGGAGCTTCCACTTTCAATATTCAAATCGATAGCCTCATCAATTCTTACCTCAGCTCCTCGCAGAGTGAAAATACCGTCTTTCAACTTACCGAAAGAAGCCTTTCCGAAGCTATGCTTAAGATTGAGACTTTCAGACAGATCATTGGCTTTGATATCACCATGAGAAATGTCAAGATCTACCCTTCCATTAAGGTTGGCCATGTAAAGGTCTCCATATTTGTTCTCCACACTCAACATTACATCCTCCGGAAGCCACACCTGATAATCCACTTTTAGCTTGTTATTGCCCATCACACCTTCAACCTCACTCAGCACGTTTCCAAAAATACCGCCTCCGCTGCTGATTTCGGTAACTGCAGAAATTACACTGCCAATTTTTCTGAATTTGACATCTACGCGTGACATGGATTTACTTACCGCTGACGAATTTTTTCCTTCTGCTCTTACCACTACTTCAAACCGAACAGAGTCCAAATTCCAGGTGCGAACAATCACTTCACCGTATTTAGTGACAACCTCAACCTTTGCATCATCAGGAACTGCAAATGAGCGCTTAAAGTCACGCTCCTGCCGTACCTGTGCCAACAGAGGAGTTGTCAGTATTAGGGCCATTAATATGTTAAAGCACTTCTTCACTCTTTTCTTTCTCCAGCTCGTTTAATATTTCTTCCAGTATTTGAAGCTTTAGACGATAATTTTCCATCATCGCTGTGATCACCTCTTCATTATCTACATTATCATTCAAATCAGCCTTCAACTCAGCAAAGGCTGCATCCATTTCTTCCAGATCTTTAAGAATCTTGTCGTCTTCAAGTTGACTTTTAATTAGTGTGATTTTTTGATTGATCTCGCCCTCATAAAAATTCTCAAGCTCCGCCACTTCATTATTCCCAGAATGCTTGTTGTTCGCTACAAAAACAGAACCTACTATGACCAAAGCAAAACAAGCGGCTATCCCGGCCACTCTCCATGGATCACGTTTTTGAGGCTTAATCTTTTTTGAAAGTTTCACCCATTCCTGATCGCTATCATAAGGATAGATCTCAAAATCTTCTCTGCTATTCTCAATATGTTCCTTTAAACTATCCCGCATGTTGGCTCCTTTCTTCCGCTAATATTTTTCTTATTCGTGCTTTCGCCTTACAATACTGCGCCTTCGAAGCTGATTCCGAAACGCCTAAAATTTCACCAATCTCTTTGTGGTCATACCCCTCAAACAGATAAAGGTTCAATACCGTCTTGCATCCATCCGGTAGTAAATCGATCACCTGCATAATCTGAGCCGCCTGAAACTGTGTATACTCAAAATCATCCTCTTCTTCCTCAACAAAATCAGCGTTCTCTTCCAGCTGGGCTGTATCAAGCTTCTTTTTACGGATGGCATTAATGCAATTATTAACCACAATCCGTTTGATCCATGAGCTAAACGTATTGACTTCTCGCAGCGACGGCAGCTTCTGAAATGCGTCTATAAACGATTCCTGAAGTAAATCCTTCGCCTCTTCCTCATCACCCATCATCCGTCGGCAGATATTATACATCGCCTTGGCATAGAGGCCATAAAGTGACGACATAGCCGCCTGGTCTCCTTGCTGACTTTGTATAATCAGGTGCTTATGGATGGTCTGTGTGGTGCTCACGATCGGGTTAAAGACAGAATTCTTTTTCAAAGGTTTCTATAAAGACGAGAAAAAAGCTTATTTCGATGTGAAAATTTCTCATCTATTAGTTGAAAGTCCGAATAAAGCATTTGAATATGAATATTTTTCAGATTTCTCGATTCCAGGTTTGCAGTTATTCTGAAGAAAAAATGCATAAGCTTTACAATCCAACTGTCTGACGAATTTTCGGCGAAATCGATTACAATCATCTTTCCACCCGAAGTAAGCTTTTGCTTGCATGTTGAGATAGCAGTCAACAGGTTTTCCTCACCAAAGCAATCCAGAAAAAAGGGACAAATAATGATATCATACTGCTTGTTTAACTCAACGGTCAGAAAACTATGGTGGATAAAATTGATTGATAGGTTTACCTGTCGTCTCTCTGCTCGACGAATCATTTGCTTTGATTTCTCCACATAATCAACACTTTTACAAAACGGAATATGCTCCAGAATTTCCCCAGTACCTCCTCCTAAAATCAATACATGATCCTTCTCTCTAATTTCCGAAATGTGAGCTAGCTGAGCCTCTAGTAAGGATTTGCCAAAAACGAGTTTTGCAAGGCAATCATAAAAAGGAGCGATGGAGTCAAAATCGTTTACAGCCATTCAAAAAGGATTGGCAATAAAAATACACCATCTCCAATAGCCCGATAGCGATGATTTACTCTAAACCATTCTGGGTAGATGGTCATTAAAGCGTAAATGGTAAATCCGACAGTAAAATAGAGTGTCACTGAACTAAAAAAAAGAAGAGAAATACTTAGTCCAACAGTAGTCAATAGCAAGATTACCTTTTCCAACTGAGTTGAGTCCAATTCTGTTGCAATCGAAAGGAATCCATCGCTTGAGTCATCATCCCTTTCATACCAGCTAAAAAGAACAAGATTCACAAACGTGAGTAGTATGAGAAGAATTAAGATATCCCACCTGAACCTTTGGCTCAACAGAAATGGAACCATTAGTATTCCACAAGAATAAACCATCGCCACATAAAGCTCCTTTGAAAGGAAACGAGATAATCGATGCTGGACAAGCAAATAGACAAAAGACAAAATCGAAAGAGCAAATCCTCCGAGAAAGATGACCCTTGGTATAAAAAGGATAAGGCATGAAAGAAAAAGAAAAGTCAAAATAGCTACTGCAATCAGGATCTTTCTATTTCGCCTGTGAAATAGATACCTCTCACGTTTCGATTTAACGGACTTTTCAGCATCACGTAGATGGTCTGTTGCGTAAATAAGCCACACTGTCCCTCCAAGCAGAACATACACCTCCCACCCTGGAGATACATCAAAATAGGCACAAAAAAATCGGAGCAGTATCACTGCCCCGATTACAATATCTATAGATAAAATTTGAGCGGTACGATATGCTCGCCCAATCATTACCCCTGTGCTAACGCCTCGGCACCTCCTACGATCTCTAAAATCTCTGTAGTAATAGCTGCCTGACGAGTACGGTTGTATTTCAATCTTAGCTCCTTTAGAAGCTCATCCGCATTCTCCGTTGCTTTGTCCATTGCCGTCATACGCGCTCCATGCTCAGATGCATTAGATTCCAGTAGTGTTTTGTAAAACTGGGTTTTCAGAGATTTTGGCACCAACTCATCGAAAATAAATTCTTTGGATGGTTCATAGATGTAATCAATCTCACCGAAAGACTCTTCTTCCTCAATCTCTGCCTCTTTTATTGGAAGGAATTGCTCCTTTTTTACAATCTGGGTAGCTACGTTTTTAAACTCATTATAAACGATATCCACTCGATCGTATGTACCTCCAAGGAATTCAGCCATCACCATCTCTGCGGCCTCCTTTGCATCTGCAAAGTTTAGCTTCTCCATCAGGTGAGAGTATGTATCAATTACCTTGTACTTTCTTTTGAAGAAATGTTCATAAGCCTTTTTACCAATTGGTAAAATTTCCAGATTCCCTGAAGCCTCGGCGTGACTGTAATTTTCAGCGATCAATGCTTTGGTGCCTTTAAAAACACTACTGTTGAACGCTCCACACAACCCCCGATCAGAAGATACAACTACCAGCAGCACCCGCTCTATTGATCGTTCCTCTGAATAAGGATTATCATTAGAGTCAGACTGACCGGCCGAAACATTCTGAATGATTTCAGAAAGCTTTTGGGAATATGGCCTCATTTGAATGATACGATCCTGGGCTCTTCTCAACTTTGCAGCTGCCACCATTTTCATGGCTTTAGTGATCTGCTGTGTTGAAACAACTGACTGAATCCTACCTTTTACTTCTTTAAGATTGGCCATCTATAGTCTTATTTTTTATATCTGGAAGCAATGTCCTTAGCAATTTCCTCTGTTTTCGCAACAGCCTCATCACTCAATTTACCAGCTTTGAAGTCTACTAAAGCATCCTTGCCAGTGGTTCTCATCGCATTCATAAATTCAGTTTGGTATTCCTTCGCCTTATTCACAGGAACAGGGTCAAGGAAGCCTTTTGTAGAAGCATAAATGATTGCTACCTGCTCCTCTACCGGAATTGGAGAGAATTGAGGCTGCTTCAGGATTTCCTGATTTTTTCTACCTCTGTCGATAGTTCTCTGAGTAGCAGCATCCAGATCCGATCCAAATTTAGCGAACGCTTCTAGTTCACGGAACTGTGCCTGGTCAAGCTTCAATGTACCAGCTACTTTCTTCATTGACTTGATCTGTGCGTTACCACCCACACGTGACACTGAAATACCTACGTTAATCGCTGGCCTGATACCCGAGTTAAACAAGTTTGTCTCAAGGAAAATCTGACCATCCGTAATGGAGATTACATTAGTAGGAATATAAGCCGAAACGTCACCCGCCTGTGTCTCAATAATTGGAAGAGCAGTCAATGAGCCTCCTCCTTTCACTTTTCCTTTCAATGAAGGTGGCAAATCATTCATTTGCTTAGCCACAGTATCATCATTGATGATTTTTGCCGCTCTCTCTAAAAGTCTTGAGTGAAGATAGAATACATCTCCAGGGTATGCCTCACGACCCGGAGGTCTTCTCAGAAGCAGTGATACCTCACGATATGAAACAGCCTGCTTCGAAAGGTCATCATATACCACTAGAGCAGGACGACCTGTATCTCTGAAGTATTCACCTATCGCAGCACCTGTCATCGGCGCATAAAACTGCATTGGAGCAGGATCAGAAGCGGAGGCACTTACCACTACTGTATATTTCATCGCGCCAGCTTTTTCTAGTTGTGCTACAATACCCGCGACTGTTGATGCCTTCTGACCAATCGCTACATAGATACAGAAAACAGGCTCTCCTTTATCATAAAATTCTTTCTGGTTGATAATTGTATCAATTACCACAGCGGTCTTGCCTGTTTGACGGTCACCAATTACCAACTCACGCTGACCTCTTCCTACCGGAATCATTGAGTCAATTGCCGTAATACCTGTTTGAAGTGGTTCACTTACCGGCTCTCTGTAGATAACCCCAGGTGCTTTTCTTTCAAGCGGCATCTCGAACGTTTCACCTTCGATATCGCCTTTACCGTCAATAGGATTACCTAATGTATCTACAACACGTCCGCACATGCCATCTCCTACTTGGATAGAAGCAATTCGGCCAGTTCTTTTTACAGTGTCTCCCTCATTTACATTTGCAGAGTCCCCAAGAAGTACTGCTCCTACATTGTCTTCCTCAAGGTTCAATACAAGTGCATTCAAGCCATTATCAAACTCCAAAAGCTCTCCAGCCTGAGCATTGGATAATCCGTAGATTCTGGCTACACCATCACCTACCTGTAGTACGGTACCTACTTCTTCAAGCTCAGCTTCTGTCTTGTGTCCAGAAAGCTGCTCTCTTAAAATTGCTGAAACCTCATCAGGTCTTACTTGTGCCATAATTTTATTTGTTTAGCCTGTCGGCTTGATGTTATTTATTTTTTGAAAACTTCAGTTTTAATTCTTTCAGTTCACCACTCACACTATCGTCTAGCTGACGATCTCCCACTTTTAAAATGTATCCACCAATTATATCAGGGTCTACCTTCTCACTAAGGAGCGGTTCCATCCCTGTGATATCCTTAGCAAGTTTTTCGAATGCCTTTCTCATCTCTTCATCCAGCTCTACACTTGTGGTAATTGAAACTTCAGCCAATCCTTTCTTAACATTGTATAGGTGAAGGAACTCTTCGGCAATAGCTTCAAGCATATTTTCTCTGCCTTTTCTAGCGATAAGGTCGAAAGATAAAAGTGTTAGCTCATTCACCTTCCCGGTGAAAATCTTTCTCAGAATCTCTGCTTTCCGTTGGTGTGGGATAATTGGACTTTTCAGCATCAATGTGAATTCCTTGCTTTCCTCGCAAACATTGATGAAAGACTCCATATCCTCTTTCACATTGTCAAGAACCTTCTTCTCCTCAGCCAACTCGAGGATTGGTGTTGCATATCGAACCGCTATTCTGCTAACAGACATGCTTAGTTAACTTTTACGTCTTTGATAAACTTACTAACCAATGCTTTTTGAGACTTATCGTCAGAAAGATTCTCACGAAGTACCTTTTCAGCGATCTCCAATGACAATGATGCCACCAAATCCTTCACCTCGTTCAGTGCTGCTTTCTTCTCTACCTCGATTGCATCTCTTGCATCCTGGATCATTTTAGACGTGATATCCGAAGTTTCTGCTTTGGCATGCTCAACGATATGCTCAGCTTCTTTTTTAGCTTCCTTTAAAATGGCATCTCTCTCGATTCGTGCTTCCTGCAGAAGGTATTCATTATCCGCTTTGATCTGCTCCATCTCTTCTTTTGCATTTTCTGCTGCACGAAGAGAGTCTTCGATCTGAAATTCACGAGCTTTAAGTGCACTCAGAATAGGTCTCCATACGAAAGCACGAAGGATAAATAGTACGATCAGGAAAACGATCACCTGCCAAATGATCAGTCCAATGTCGGGGGTAACTAGTGCCACGATATATTTTGTTTAGTGTAAATGTCTTTTTTAAAAAAACCTGGCCATGCCACCTAATGTGGTCATAGCCAAGTTTGTTTTAGGAATTAATTTCCTGTTCCAGCCAACAGACCTACCACAACGCCGAATAGTGCCGCACCCTCAATAAGGGCTGCCGCGATAATCATTGCTGTTTGGATCTTACCCGCTGCTTCTGGTTGTCTTGCAATACTTTCAGTTGCTCCTTTACCGATCAAACCGATACCAAGTCCTGCTCCTAGTACTGCTAAACCTGCTCCAATTGCTCCCATAATTATATATTTATTAGTTTAAAATTGGTTCTAAAAATTAATGATGCTCCTCCACTGCCTGTCCAAAATACAAAGCAGATAAAAGCGTAAATACATACGCCTGAAGCACTGCTACAAAAAGCTCCAGCATATTCATCACAGTCGCGAAAAGCGCTCCAACTACTCCGATTGTCAGGCTTTCAAAAATGAACGCTAAGCTTATAATACTCAAGATCAAAATGTGACCCGCTGTGATATTCGCAAAAAGTCGAATCATCAGTGAGAAAGGCTTTGTAAAAATCCCGATGATTTCAACCGGCCACAAGATGATATATAATAAAATCTTGCCTGCCCATGGCATGGATTTACCTAATGGATCGACTATGTGCAGCCAGTATGTTTTTCTCCCTGAAAAAAGCGTGGTTAAAAGGGTGAAAATCGCGAGCGTTAATGTGATCGAAATATTCCCGGTCATGTTTGCGGCACCTGGCAGCAACCCTAAAAGGTTTCCAAACCAGATGAAGAAGAAAACAGTAAGCAAAAACGGCATAAACCGCTCGTATTTATGACCGATGTTTTCCTTCGCTATATCATCTCTAACGAATACGATGATTGGCTCAAACAATGACTGAATTCCTTTCGGAGCATGTCCCTCATTTTTCTTATACCCTCTTGCCACTGCCATAAAAACCAGAATAAGCAAGAGTGCATCAATAATAATGAAAAGCACATTTTTTGTGATAGAGACATCAAGCACATGACCTCCACTCTCCAGCATGATGTGGTCATGATCCATTACATATCCATTGTAAGGAACTACTTCATGATTTTCATTGAAGAAGTTATGAGAGGAGAAAACATCCAATCCTTTTTCTTCCGAATAAACAATTACCGGAAGGTGTACAGTGAGTCCGTGATAAATTTCCCAAACGTGGGAATCTGAAATGTGATGGTTGATTAATTCACTTGGATCAAATGGCTCATCTTCACCATCTTTCGAACCGCCACCAGCGAATACTAAACCAGGAAAAACAAGCAACAGAATTGCTAAAAACTTATTGATTTTCAGAAAGTTAGATTGCTTCAATATTGAGCCTATTTTCATCGGATATTCGTTCGTTCCTCAATTTCGGCGCAAGTTAGTCAAAGCCTCAACTATTTCAAAGATCATGAATATCAAATAGAGTACAATAAATTGAATTACCAGGTTGGTGAGGTTATCCTGGGTGTATACTAGAATCAGAATGAAGACAAGAGATGAAAGTAATCGGATCACTATTTTAACCAGAGCAATCTGGGTTTTCCATTCACTGGGCGACCATTGATCAATTCGGAAAAGCACGATAGCCTGAATAGCAAAGAAGGCCACTATGATGTTGAATGATTCATGAAGGTTAAGTTCCGCTTTAAAATAATGTCCTACGACAAGTAAAAGCAGGGTGATCACCCCAAGAATAACCCACTTTTTCATTTTAAAGATTTTAAAAGGAGCCAGATGGTTCCGGCCATTGCAAGAAATGTGGTGATCAGAATAATCACCGGGCTGGATGAGAGATATTCATCTAGGTAATAACCACCGATAATCAAGATGAGATTCATGACGATAAGCTCAAACACCAGGCCGTAAAGCTTCATGTATGACTTATCATCTTTCTGATTTTGATCAGGCCTTGAGTGCTTGTGGTTGCTCTTTGTCTTCGGGCTTTCCAATTTTTATCTCCTTGCTTTTCACGCCCATTTTACATTTTCCATTGAAAGTAGCCCCAGATTCCACCAAAAGCTTATTCGTGATAATATCACCATCTATGGTGGCTGTTGCCTTCAGCACAAGCTGTTCAGTCACTTCAATTGTTCCTGTAATGTGTCCGGCTACTTCTGCATTTTGTGCCAGCACGCTTCCATCAACCTGAGAGGAATGCCCGAATGCTGCCTTCGATTTGGTTTTGATATCGCCAATGACTTTACCTTCGACACGGATGTTTCCAAACGTTTCGATACTTCCGTTTACGATCGTGCCTTTACCAATTATATTACTAGAGTTACTCAACTCTTCTACTTCTTTTTGATTCTTGTTCAACATAGCCTGATTTTATAGTGCAATATACTCTTGTGGATTTACAGGGTTGCCATTATGCCACAATTCTAAATGTAAATGCGGCCCTGATGTCAACTCACCTGTATTTCCGATAGTGGCTACAACTTCTCCAGCCGCCACAAAACTACCAACGTTTTTAAATAATTCCGAATTGTGTTTATACACCGAAATTAAGTTGCCCGGGTGCTGAATTGCTAAAATATACCCACCATCCAGCGTCCAGGATGACATAATAACCACTCCGTCAGCAACAGAACGTACGGGTTCGTTTTCAGGCGCTACCATATCTACCCCATAATGATCGGCCTTAGGATTAAAGCCATCTGTAATGATTCCATCCAGAGGGCTGAACAGATAAACATCCCTCAACTCATAAATATTGGAAGAAACGGAGATAGGCAAAGCTGTGATCTCAGCAAGCTCAGACCCTTCAAATTCGGCTCGGAACTGGGAATCAACAGGCTGTATTGTCTCATTCAATTCGGCTGGCTGCAAATCAGATTCGGGACTCACATCCATACTCTGGTCGATTTCCTCTCCCGCGATGATCTTGCGCACATTCTCAATGTAAATGTTTTTATTTTCTACCTCCTGAGCTAAAGAGTCAACGGTCATGGACAACTCCAACACCTGACGGTTGGCCTCCATTTGCGCATGTCTGGGGTCTAGCCATTGTTCTAAAGCCACGGTTACCAGATAAACAGCTAGTGAAAGGAGGAGTAATCCAACCCCTGCGAGAAGAAGAAACAATCTGGCATAATTGAAGCTAAATGTTGTCTTTTCCGCAAAATTTTCTTCATTACGGATAATGAGCAGGTATTTATTCGTTAGCCAGTTGCTAAATGTTTTTCTTGCAGCCATAAATTGCAATTTAAGGCGACAAAGGTATGCAATCACCCCTTGTTTTATCTTTACACCAAATTGAATTTGCGATCGTTATTTATCGAACCCGTTTAGGCGTATTTTGAAAAAATTGTTTTCCGTGTGCTTGATCTTGCTTCTAGCAGGTTGTTCTCCTTACAAAAACAACCCCTTAAGCAACTCCTATCACGATCTCACAGCCCACTTCAATGCATATTTCATCGCTAATGAGCGAATCAATGAAATCGAAACATCCATTTTTGAAAGCCAGGAATGGAATTACAATAAAGTTTTACCCATCTACGCCCAGTTTGATTCAGCTAAATCGGCCTCTCTGAAAGAACCAATTGAGGATTGTATTCAAAAAGCTTCAATTGCTATCCAGCGCCACCCAAATAGCAAGTGGGAAGATGATAGCTATATTTTAGTTGGCAAAGCGAGATACTATGCACGGGAGTTTCCCGATGCTATTGAGACCTTTAAATATGTAAATACTCATAGTGAGGATGATAATGCGAGGCATCATGCCCTCACAGAATTAATAAGGAGTTTCACTGAGTTTGAAGAGTATAATAATGCAGTTGCAGTAACGGATTACCTGGCAAAAGAAGAGCTGAGTAAAGAGAATCAGCGCAGAATGCATCTAAACACCGCCTATCTGTATCAAAAGAAAGGTGATCAAAGTAAAATGGTGGGGAGCCTGGTAAAAGCCGAAGAGTTACTAAAGTCTTCAGATAAAGCCCGTATTAATTTCATAATAGGACAGACATTTCATGAGCTAAACTTTGAAAGTGAAGCATTCAGGTATTACAAAAATGTACTGAAGAATAATCCAAGCTACGAGCTTGAATTTTACGCAAAACTCTACATGGCTCAGGTAACAGAGCTAGCCGATCAAGGGGATCTGAAAAAAATCCAAAAATACTTCAAAAACCTACTCAAAGATCCCAAGAATAAGGAGTATCGTGACAAGATATACTATGAACTCGCTGGCTTTGAGTTGAAGAACGGCAATGTAGAAGAGGCAATCAAAAACTATAAGCTGTCAGTAAGGTCAAGCGAAGGAAACCAACGACAAAAAGCCTATTCCTACCTGAGTCTTGGTGAAATCTACTACGATACACTCAAGGATTTCGTCCTTGCTAAAAGCTATTATGACAGCACAGTGAGCACCATGCCAAAAGATGAAAATAACTATGAGGCAATCAAGGAACGGCAGGAAATTTTAGTAGATTTCGTCGAGCAGATTGTCACCATTCAGGAAAATGACAGCTTACTCCACCTGGCCTCCCTTCCGGAAGACTCTGTACTGTCAATGCTTACTGCCAAATTAAAAAAAGAAAGAACTGAGGAAGAGGAGCGAAAGAAAAAAGAAAAACAAGCTGCCATTAACCGTGCAAGAAATATTTCTGAAAGTTCAGATAACAACTTGATAACAACGGCCTCATCCGGTTCGGTGTGGTACTTCAACAACTCCAGCGCATTGAGCAAGGGACGTAATGATTTTATTCGTAAATGGGGTGATAGACCATTGGAAGATGACTGGAGGCGAAAGAATAAATCAGCCTCGCAATTAAATGCACCGCCTACTGATGATGAAACAATTGCATCAAATGACAGGTCTGAAGCAACAGGAGAGGAGGCTGAAAAGGAATCAGTGGAGGATGAAGCGAGGAGACTCATGTCAGATATTCCTACAACTCAAGAGCAAAAAGATGTATTATTAGGTGAAATTGAGGATGCCTTATATAATCTTGGGAACATTTATAATTTAAGACTAGAGGAGGATGGAAATGCCGCTGAGTCTTTTGAAGAACTTCTTTCTAGATTTCCTCAGACGGAATATGAAGCAGAAGTGCTCTATCAACTTTATCTGCTTTACAAAAAAATTAACCCAAATAAATCCACACAAAAGGGCAATGTCCTTAAGCAAAAATATCCTGAGACTATTTATGCTAAGCTGGTGGACAACCCCAACTATCGTGAAGAAAGTTTTGCAATTAGTGAACAATTAAAAAAACTGTACAAAAGATTATACGGTCTGTATAAAGAAACAGAATATCAATCGGTTTTATTTGCTGCTGATAGTGCTCTAAGCCAACATCCGGATAATGAATTTAGTGATAATGTGGCCCTATTAAGGGTACTCGCTATTGGCCAGATGGAGGAGGATCATAAGTATCAATTTGAGATCGGAGAATTCATTAAAAATTACCCAGAAAGCGAACTGGTGACTTATGCCCAATCACTCCTCACTGCATCTGAGAATTTTCAACAAAAAAGATATAACAGTGCTAAAGCGAGATTCATTGAAGATTTTACACAGAAACACTTATTTGTCATTGTTTATGATATCAAATCTGACATGTCCGATAAGCTCCCCAGCCTTGTCACCAACTATCTAAAAGAAAAAAACCTATCCAACCTAAAAACAGGAAACCTCATTCTTAGCGACGAAAAGTCAATGCTATTGATTAATATATTCCCTGGGAAAAGCACTGCCGTCAATTTTATGAACTCCTTTAAGGAGGAGATCAACTTAAGAGATACATTTAAAGGACAAAAGTTTGAGGTATTTGTAATTACAGAAGATAACTTTGATATCTTCTACAGGACAAAAGATGTGTCTGCATATCTGACGTTTTTTGAAAAGCATTATTGATGAAGCAAAAGCTTATTAAATACTCATTAAGAGTTTTTTGGATCGTATTCATTTTGGGAGTTTTAGGCATTCCCACCATCTTTTTAATGGTCAAAAATGATGCCTTTGGGTGGTTTGGTGGACTCCCCAGCCTTCAGGCATTAGAGCGTCCAGATCCCGACTTATCTTCGGAATTGATCAGTGCCGATGGAGTATCCCTTGGGAAATACTTTCGTAAAAACAGGACACCTGTAACCTACGAAGAACTTTCCCCTGAATTGGTTAACACCCTATTAGTAACTGAAGATGTTCGCTTCAAAAACCACTCGGGGATTGACCTAAAGGGATTGGTTCGTGCAGTAATTGGTAAGCTCACCTTTTCATTCCAGGGGGGAGGTAGCACACTCACCATGCAGCTTGCCGAAAATTTGTTTAGGACCAATACAGCCGAACAAGGTTCGCTTTATAAATCCCGTACACTTGGACAAATCATTACCAAACTGAAAGAGTGGATTATCGCAGTACAATTGGAAAAATCCTATACCAAAGAGGAGATTCTAGCTATGTATCTGAATACTGTGGAATTTGGAAGTAACTCATACGGCATCAAAGTAGCAGCAAGTACATTCTTTAACAAGCTCCCATCTCAACTTAATTATGCTGAATCTGCTGTACTAGTTGGTGCCATCAACGCTCCAACTCGCTGGAGCCCCGTGTTAAATCCTGATAATGCACATCGCAAGCGAACAGAAGTCCTATGGAATCTGCATAAGTATGGCATCATAGATAGAATCCGGTTCGATACTCTGAATAGAGATTCAATTGAGCTCAATTATAAAGTTGAAAGTCAGAATGAAGGACTGGCCACCTACTTTAGAACAGTGGCAAAGAATTATTTAGTCAACTGGGCAATCGAAAACGGATATGACCTCTTCGATGATGGGCTTAAGATTTACACCACCATTGACAGCCGAATGCAGCAATATGCTGAAGAGGCGGTGGCCGAACACATGGATACCCTTCAGCAAATTTTCAATGAGCATTGGAAAGGAGAAAATCCGTGGATCGACGATGATAACAACGAGATTCCGGAGTTTCTGGACATGGCCATCAAAAGAACGGATGTTTACAGGAGTCTTCGAGACAGATTTGGAGATCAGAAAGATTCGATAAACTACTACCTGAATAAGAAAAAGAAGATGAGAGTATTCTCCTGGGAAGGAGAAATTGATACTGTTTTCAGCTCTTATGATTCGTTGAATTACTATAAACGTTTTCTACAAGCCGGCTTTATGTCCATGGACCCAAGAACAGGGTACATCAAAGCATGGGTAGGAGGGATCAATCATGAGTATTTCAAATTCGATCATGTGCAGCAAGGTAAAAGACAACCAGGCTCAACATTTAAACCAATCGTATATACTGCTGCTATTGATAATGGATACTCGCCTTGTTTTCCTGTTGTAGATGCCCCGGTTTCATTTAGTCTTCCAGGACAGGATCCTCCGACATGGGTTCCTCAAAACTCCAATGGAAGATTTACAGGCGAGGTAATGACTATCCGTCAAGCGATGGCACAGTCAGTCAATAGTATAACGGCATTCATGATGAACCGTATTGGTCCGTCTACAGTCGTTGATTATGCTAAAAGGTTGGGGATTGAAAGTCAATTGGATGCCGTCCCATCCCTATGTCTTGGAGCAGGGGGTGATGTCTCCATTTATGAAATGGTTGGAGCTTACTCCACGTTCGTGAATAAAGGAACACATATTAAGCCTTTTTTCATCTCTAGAATCGAAGATAAAAATGGTAATGTCATCCAGCAATTTGTTCCAGATGAACAGGAAGCCATCAATGAAGAAACAGCATACGTAATGCTTCATATGCTCAAGGGAGTTGTGGAGATGGGAACTGGCCGTGCATTAGACTATGAGTTGAAGCTAAACAATGAAATAGGAGCAAAGACCGGAACTACTCAGAATGCTTCTGACGGTTGGTTCATTGGTGTTACGAAAGATCTTGTATCAGGCGCATGGGTAGGCGGAGATGACAGAAGCATTAGGTTTAGAAATTGGGCCATGGGTCAAGGAGGAAGAACGGCTCTACCAATTTGGGAAAGGTACATGCATAAAGTCTATGCCGATGAGGCATTAGGTTATGAGAAAGGGTATTTCGAAAAGCCTACCAAGCCACTCAATACAGTGATTGACTGTGAACTCTACAAGGAGAACACAAACCCATCTGATACTGTTGATTATGACGTAGTTGATGAAGATGATTTCATGTAATGCAGTTTCAACGATACTCTCGAGAGGACTATCTAAAGCTTCCGGAAAAGCCTGGAATTTACAAATTCCTTGATAAGGAAAACACTATCATTTATGTTGGAAAGGCTAAAAGCCTGAAAAAGAGAGTTTCGAGCTACTTTACAAAAGCCAACCTTGACAATAGAAAAACTTATCGACTGGTTTCAGAAATCAAGCAAATCGAGTTCGTAATAGTCTCTTCTGAGTTTGACGCGCTTCTCCTGGAGAATAACCTTATCAAAGAACATCAGCCGAGGTATAATATTCTTCTGAAGGATGACAAAAGCTTTCCAAGTATCTGCATAACAAACGAACGATTCCCTCGCATCTATTCTACCCGCAGAATTGATCACTCAAAAGGAGAATACTTTGGCCCATATACCAGTGTAAAAGCTATGAATGGGGTCCTTGACTTGATTCGAAAGCTTCATAAAATTCGGACCTGCAAATACAATCTCTCAGAAGAGAATATCAAAAAAAAGAAGTTTAAAGTCTGCCTGGAATATCACATTGGAAATTGTTTGGGTCCCTGTGAAGGGCTTCAGTCCGAATCCGATTACCTGAAAGACATTGATGAGGCTCGCAAAATCCTGAAAGGGAAAATTGGTATTGTGAGCAGGTCCTATAAAGAAAAGATGCAAGCAGCATCTGAAGAGCTGAAATTTGAGTTGGCACAATCCTATAAAGATAAACTGGACAGGCTCGAAAAATTCCAATCCCGATCACTTATCGTTAACCAAAAAATTACCAGCACTGATGTCTTTACGATGACTGAGTCGAGCAATGAAAAATCATTGTTTATCAATTACATGAAGATAGAGAATGGAGCCATTGTCAATTCGGAAACAATTGAGGTAAAGAAGAAAATTGAGGAAGACAATGCAGATGTATTCCGGTTCTCGATCTTTGATCTAAGAAAAAAGTATGGCAGCAATAATCCTTTTATCCTTACCAATTACCCAGTTGAGGGTTGGGAAAATGTAGAAGTGATCATACCTAAAATAGGTGACAAGAAGAAGCTTGTTGAGCTTTCACATAAAAATGCACTTTTCTTCAAGAAAGAAAAATTCTCACGAAAAAGCGCTCAGCCCAATGAGGCCATTCTGCAAAATCTACAGTCTGATTTAAAGCTCCCTGAACTTCCGGTTCAAATTGAATGCTTCGATAATTCCAATATTCAAGGCACAAATCCTGTTGCATCAATGGTGTGCTTCATTGATGGCAAACCGTCGAAATCGAATTATCGAAAATTCAATATCAAAACGGTCAAAGGTCCTGATGATTTTGCCTCCATGAAAGAAGTTGTTGGAAGAAGGTATTCCTACCTGAAAAATGAAGGTCTTCCATTTCCCCAATTAATTGTCATTGACGGAGGAAAAGGACAGCTTAGTGCCGCCTGTGAAGCCCTTAAAGAATTGAGTATTTACGGTCAAATACCCATCATTGGCATTGCGAAGAAACTAGAAGAGATATACTTCCCGGATGACGATATACCTTTATATATAAGTAAGAAATCAACATCATTAAAACTCATCCAACAACTCAGGGATGAAGCCCACAGATTTGCGATTACTTTTCACAGACAGAAAAGGAGTAAGTCGTCTTATAGCTCCGCCTTAGATGAGATTAGTGGAATTGGTACTAAAACAAAAGAAACGCTCCTAAGAGAATTCAAAAGTATTTCCAGGTTAAAACAATCAGCAGAAAAAGACCTGATTGACCTGATTGGTAAATCGAAAACAAACATTGTACTTGAAGCAATAAAAAAAGGAGACCTTTGATGATCTCCTTTTAAAAACTTAATTCTTATTGCAATTAATAGTCTTTGACACATCGACAGCTGTTTCTGTGCCAATCACCAATTACACTATGATAAATTTCTTTTGATCCTTTTTGAACAGATATCAGACCGGAAGTATTATCAGACTTTTTCTCTGCATCCCAGTAATTACCACTGATCCCAACATTCTTAAAAACTCTGCCCGGATCGCCAAATCCACCAAGCACTAAATCTAATCCGCTCTCTCCGCCCTTTTGAATTGCAATACCCGCATCATGAATACCACCAAAGGTATTAAAAAGTAACTGCCACTCTCCGATAGTAGGAACATGCCATCCATCAGGGCAAGCCTCCTTTGCTGCCTTGAAGGTATACAACCTGCCAAAAGCCTCACAATAAGCTGATTCATTCTTGTAACAGAAAGATTCAGGAACTTCATAGGCCAGGTTTTGCGCCATCCAGGTTCTTTTTACATAAACACCTCCCTCGAGTGCTATATCAATAGTCACGGTCTTATAGACTTTACCATCTCTGGCATCTGTAAACTCTCCAAACTCCTGTGCAGAGACTACAATGCATCCAATGATCAAAAAAAAGGAGAGTAAATTACGAATGTTCATTTTACGGTGGATTAGGGTTAGGTTAAAATCAAAATTAATATTCCCAGAGTTCTGACTCGTACTCCATCAAGTCATACTCATATTTTTGCTGTATCACTATAACCTTCAAAGGATCCTCTGCCATTTCATCAGCATAAAGCTGGCGAATATCCAAATCCTGAGGATTAGATACTTTCACGATAGGCGCATTAAATAATCTCAATTCGAAAGCATCACTCATATTAATGTGCTGTCCAGGGTTTTGTCTATTGAAGTAAATTGCTTTGTCGGCGTAAGGACCTCTGAACAATGCCACAACATCATCATATCTGAAGTGAGCTACTTTCTTTTCAAACCCAGCTGGGTTATATAGTGATCCGGCATCTCTAGGTAAAGCTATACTCAAGGATCGGATGTAATAATACATTCTCGATCTGTTTCGATCGAAGATTACATCCTCCTTTATATAAAGTACTGAGAAATAGTTCTCAGGTATTGCTTCCTGACGTGCTTCTTCTCCCTGCTCATCTGCTGCCGCATCGTCTGTAGATTCATCTCCAAAAGAATCAAATCCTCCGGAATTGAAGCCACCTCCCACAAACGGGTTTTGCTCTCGCTCAACAGAAATATTGGATACGAAAATGATATCCGGCATGAAGTTGATACATGAGTCAGATCTGTAAGGCGTTAGAAGGCCTTCATCTACTGCTTCGATCAACAACCTGGAAACCTCCCCGTTTAAGGAAAAGAAAGGCCGGTTTTGCTTCTCTTCCAAATCCATTCTTCTCCAAACGGTCTTTTTAAACATCACCTGAGATTCCTCAACCTCTGGTTTTACCAAAGGTGCCAACTCCTCTTGCGCAAACCCAAAGGTGAGCGAAAGACTAAAAACAATTACATAACCTAATTTTTTCATAACACTGTTTTATCTGACAAGTCTACTTCAATGAAATATTGATAAAGCGAGTGTGCTTGGGAAAGGTTTCCACTTGCTTCCTGAAGTTTTGTCTCTGTACCTTTTTGATCTCTATTACCAGCTGATCTCCTTTTCTTCCTCTCATTCCTCTCAAGTTGATTTGCTCTCCGGCACGGATCGATCCTCTTCCCAAACCTCCACTTACTAAGGTCACCTCAGCTTCTGCTACTCTAAACTTAGCATCATCAGGAAGGAATTGAGCAAAACTTTCATCTGGTATCGCTCTTAGGAAAAGTTCTGGTGTTCCGGAATCAATACCCTCTTTCAAGTTTACTTCTCCCGCACCGGTAAACACCTTAATATCTGGTGCTGGAATACTTCTCACAGAAAACTCTCGCGAACCAATTACATTACCTCCACTTGAAACTGTCAAAGTAACATTTTGAGCTCTTGGCACAACAGTTACCTGACCTGTTTGAGATCCTTTAATTGCATCACCTCCTTTTGCGGAGAATGATGGATTATAAGATGTTCCTAAAGCAGGAACCTGTACATCAAGCTTATTTCCACAGTTGTAATAAAGTGCGTTTACTGATTGCGATTGAATTTGAATTACTGGGCGAACCACATAATATTCAATGGTATCAGTAAAAGTTGTATCACTACCACCTCCCTGAGGAACAGTAATGGATGCGACGATTTCCTTTCTGGCGTTACCACTCTTATCGTAGTTTCCCGGAGTGGCAGTAAACTCTACTTTACCTACACCCCCAACAACAGGAGCTTCCTCACCATTATAGGTCATAACCATTTTGTCATTCAATCCCGAGGCTGAAGCAGCAATAAACATATCTGCACGATACTTAGTACCTGCCGCTACATATTTAGACTCTGGCATTACAACAGGTCGGATTTGATCAAAAGTAATGTCCTTTAGACCCACTCTTTTTACCAAAAAGTCAAGGGCAGAAGTTTCAAAAGCCAGAACATTCGCCTGAAACTCACTTACTGTCGCTAATCCTGCGTGCGTTGGTGAATTTTCAAAAGCCAACTGTGACCACTTCTTACCTTTTTGATTTTCATCTCGGCTATAAATTGGGTCCTCGTCTGCATCTAACGCAATTTTATGATACTGTTGAAGTTTAGCTTCATCAGCGTCGTTTTTCTTCAATACCTCCTGAATATATTCAGCATATCCATTAAGTAATTGCTTCATTTTAGCACCGTGTCCTTCTCCACCTTCTTCCTCAGGCATCATGTAGTGACCTACTTTATCATAATCAGTTTTACCATTTATGAATCTTTTGTCACCCTTTTTACCTTCTTCATATCCTCCGGTAATCTCAACAAATTGTTCTTTATAGTCCTCTAGCTCGGCTAGAATTTTTGTAGTCTCAGCTCGTAAGGCCTCTGCATCAGCAACTACTTTCAGGTCATCTTCTCGATTACCCTTATCCTTAGCGGCAGATTTCATACCAACGATGGTCCGAGCGTTTCGCTCAGATGTTTCAGCATTTGCCCGCTCCAAACTTTCATTGATAAAGGCGAATTTGTCTAAGACCGTGGAGCTAACATTCAATGCCAACAAAGCTGTCAGCACCAAATACATCATGCCGATCATTTTCTGCCGTGGTGTTTCTTTTCCTCCTGCCATAATTGTTCGTTTTAAGGGTTAATTACTGATTGCTTCCTCTCATAGCGGTAAGCATATTACCGTATACCTTATTAAGAGCAGAAATGTTAGAAGTTAGCTTGTTCAGCTCAGCCTGGAAAGCAGAAGTTTCTTTTCCTGCCTCAGCCATGCTTTCAAGCGCACCGCTAATGTTTGAATAAAATTTATTCAATGCTTTGGTATGACTCTGGGCGTCTTTCAACTCCATTTCATACACTGCATTCAAAGCACCCAGACTCTTGGTCACATTCTGAACCTGACTGTGGTACTCTTTCGTATCTTTTGTCGCATCTGCCATTCCTGACATTGCTTCCATTGCCTGTGCATAAGATTTGTTCATCTCGGACAATGATTTAGAAGCAGACTTCACGTTACCGGCATATTCGTTGGTAGCTACCGCTGCATCACTAAGATTTGACATCTTCTTAGCAGACTCAGCCATGTTTCGCATACCCTCGCCCAGACTTTTTATAAGCTCCGGACCTACTTTCGCTTCAGCAAGCATTTTATCCATTTGAGCAGACGCTCCGGTTGCCTGAGGTACTGCTTTTCTTGGAGCTGCTGCAGGACCATCATAGTCATCTGCTAGCTCCGGGTAAACTTTCGCCCAATCCGGCTCGGCATGCTTCGGTTCAAATGCACTTAAAAAGAAAATAACAGCCTCGGTGGTTAGACCTACCCCAAGCATAAGGGATGCACCTGGCATGTGAAGAATTTTAAACATCGCTCCCACGATTACAACTGCAGCTCCTATTCCGTATATTTTCGGCATTATAGTGGAATAGAGAAGCTCCTGAAATCCGCCTTTTTTGCTCATCGTAATAATATTTAGGTTAGTAATTTATTCGTTTTTGATTTAATTAAAATTCGTATCCTGATGATCTACCAAGATAAGTCATTGCACATCTGAATCCAATAGATGCGCGGGTGGTGTCCTGATGCTCGAATGAACGAGTTCCAGTTTCCAAATAGTAAGCAATATCTTTCCATGATCCCCCTCTTATTACTTTAAAAGGGATAGTCTCATCAAAATAAGTAGGGTTCAAATCCCATGTAAGTGGCATGGCTGATGCATTATAGGCATCTTCGCACCACTCCGCAACATTTCCTGCCATATCATATAGACCATACTCATTTGCAAAATAGGTTCCAATTGGAGAGGTATATGCATAACCATCATCAAAATAGTTACCTCTTCCAGGCTTAAAGTTTGCCAGCAAGCAACCTTTTGCGTTTCTAATGTATGGGTTACCCCAAGGATATTTTGCCA
Source organism: Ekhidna sp. (assembly GCF_965221965.1). Lineage (GTDB taxonomy): Bacteria > Bacteroidota > Bacteroidia > Cytophagales > Cyclobacteriaceae > Ekhidna. The sequence continues at coordinate 22,796 of NZ_OZ244926.1, read as the reverse complement.
TATCTCTACCTCCTCTGGAAGCATACTCCCATTCAGCCTCAGACGGAAGCCTGAAGTTTGGCATAACAGGGAGACCTACACTTGTTCGATACTCATTTAAATAAGTAGTTCTCCATTCACAGAAATACTTCGCAGCATTCCAGTCAATACCAACTACCGGATAATCATCGAAAGCGGGGTGAGACCAATAATACACAACCAATGGATCTCCCATATGGTGTGTGTAATCTCTTGTCCAAACAGTTGTATCGGGCATCAGATCCGCAATGGAATAACCTGTTGGCAAATCAATCTCAGAACTCTCCTGGAGGTTTTGAGTGAATTGCCGGTATTCATTATTGGTGATCTCAGTGTCATCCATAAAGAATGCCCCAATAGTTACCTGTTTGTTAAAATTAATCTGAGTAGCGGCTACATCTTCATCCGCTTGCCCCATGTGAAAAGTACCAGATGGAACTGAAACCATACCAAATGGCCTGGTCATCTCCCATCCCTGTCTGTCTGGAGCTCCAATCAGCTCTCCTCTGTCTCCTTGATCCCCGCCAAAAAGCCCACAACCTGAAAGAATTATGGCGCAGCAAAGGACAGTACAATTTGATATTGTAAAAACACGCATTTTATTCATAACACCTTTATTGAACATGCAAGTATGTAAAATAAACAAACTTTAGCAAGAATTATTGCACGATATTCAGCCTAAATATATAATCATAAATCTATTTAGGACAAGTTTTACGATAAATTTGGACGAAGGCTTTTATCTGAGGGGTTAAAAAGTGAACCTCGGGGTTTTCACGGCTTTCCTTCCACCAAAGACCAAATCCGGCAAATCATAGCGAATAAAAACCTCATGCGAGGTTGGCTGCTTAGCATCCTGATCCTTGATTACATAATCAAATGAATACCCGGCTTTAAGCTTATTATTCTCTAAAAATGAATAACCTAATAATACACTGAGAGACTCTGCTCTTCTAAACGCTAACCCTCCCCACATTTTATCCTGGTATACCGCAATAGCACTAATATCATATGTATAAGTGTTCAGGTCCGATCGAACCATTATCGTAGGATTGAGTACTAGCTCTCTCATTAGTCCAAAAGATGTGCCTCCCATCAGTAAATAATTGATCGGCACAATGTTTTCAGCATCCGTTCCAAAATCAAAGCCCGGCTCCAGAATGTTTTCAGCGGAAACTCCTACGAAATATTCCTTCCTGGATTTAAAATAAAGACCGGCGTGCAGGTTTGGTTTAAGCTGAGATTCTTTGTTTGACGGGATTGATCCATCATTGGGATCTACAGGTCTAAAGTTGGGATCAAGAGACTGGACATTAATTGCAGGCATCAAGCCCAGTGAAAGCTGACCAAATCGGAAGTCCTTTTTGATAGAGACCGAAAAGCGCGCTTGTAAATTATTAACATTAGCCACTTTATCATTGGAGACTGAAACACCAAAGCCTGAAAGTGTTGATTTCACTGGCACAACTAATGAAACAAGTTGAGTAGTAGGAGCTCCTCCCGGATCAAAGGTGGCATCATAACCCACCCACTGGCTCCTGTGATGTGCTGCCACAAAAGCCTGATCTTCTGTACCAACCCATGCCGGGTTGTAATAGGAAGGATTAAACATATAATGATTGAAGAAAAAATCATTCTGAGCCACTCCAGCACTAGCCACAAGCAGCAATAAAAATGTACAGATGATTCTAGGGCTCCAATTCATATTGTAAGTATAACTCTTACAAATAATATACCCTTATTCTTAAGAAATGTTATTAGCCTCTTTAATATAAACCTCAATGGCACCAGTCATAGAAGGCGCATTTGGTAGAGGCGCCTGAATATCTAGAATTAGCCCGGCATCCTTTACAGCTTGCGAAGTTGTGGGTCCAAAGGCAGCTATTCTAGTATTATTTTGTTTGAAATCAGGGAAGTTTTGTAACAAAGACTCAATACCTGACGGACTAAAAAATGCGATGATGTCATATGTCACATCGTCAAGATCAGATAGGTCTGCAGCCACTGTTCTATATATAGTAGCTTCTGACCATTGCATCTGGTTCTCGTCGAGGAAGTCAGGAATATGATCTGTTCTGATATTAGAACATGGGAAGATAAACTTCTCATCCTTGTGCTTCTTGATCACATTAAGTAAATCAGCTGCAGTTCGCTCCCCTGTGAATATCTTTCTCTTTCTGATGACAATGTACTTCTGCAGGTAGTTAGCTGTTGTTTCAGAAATACAGAAGTACTTCATATCAGTTGGTATTTCAATCTTGCTTTCAGTAGCTAAGCGAAAGAAATGATCAACTGCATTTCGGCTGGTAAAAATTACCGCCGTGTGATCGAGGATATTTACTTTTTGCTTTCTAAACTCCTTTATATCTACCGGATCGATATCAATAAATTTTCGGAAGTCAATTTTAAGATTGTACTTTTCCGCTAGTTTATGATATGGAGAATTAGGGTCGGAAGGTTCTGGTTGTGAAACTAAAATGCTCTTTACTTCCTTCAATCGCTCTTTATCCATTACCAAAAGATCATCAGTCGCGCTCATGTAAATTCCTCTTTATATAATTATTTGTAGAACCATCCCATTAAAAGAATAACAGGTATGATTTCAGTGGCACAAAGGTAGGAAATTATCATAAGTTTTTTACGTGGAGAATTACTAACAAATTTAAAAGTGAACCATACCACGAACAGAACAACAACAATTGGGAACACAATAAAAATGCCTGGCCCAATCCATGAATCTCCAGAACCATTAATAATGAAGTCAGACACCAATACAAGAAGTATCGGAACAAGCAAAAACGTATTGAAATTTAAAAAATCAAACAACTGAAAATTCTTAAGCCCCCTGAATTTAAATAGCTGCGCAACAACGGAGATCACGACCCATTTTGCCAGGAAAAGAAAAAATACGACAATTGAAAGCTGAAGCCATTGCCAAATGAAACCGCTGGTAGTTTCCGGGTTGCCAAAAAGGTGATTGTCAAGTAAAACGTCCAGGTAGAGTCCAGTGAAAGCCACAGAAAGTGAAAAAAAAGACAATAGGTTCATACTCTGCGCACTGAAAAAATCAGTGTTGATAAATTCGTAAGCACTCAACTTAAAAGTGAAGGACCGCTGCAATAGATAAGAAATCCTACCTGGATAATTCGAAACAATCACTCCAAGAAAAGCCAGGATCAACAACAGACTTAAGATCACAAATTCATTAAATTCATTTCTTATTTCCCTCGGTAAAGCCACCTCTTCTCGAACCACGTGTAATTCTTCAAAAATCACCAATTCACATTTCAGGTCTGCCAGTGAGTTCTTCGTACTGATAGAAACATAAAGCGTGTCGCTTCTCTTTTTTGAAAAGAGTTCTTCCGGATTATAGTAACTGCATCCCTTAAAGGTGTCGAACAATCTTCCATCTACCCACATGAAGAGCTCCTCAGGATGACATATTCTTATTGTGCCTTCTGGCATCCCGCTAATGAAAAACCCCACTTGCTGCTCATTATCCAGCGAAGTGATCGGGTAAACTTTTCCATCCGGATTCGTTGCAATCATCACCTTTGTGTAGTCAACCACCACGATTGTGTCCTGTTGAGCAACACTGAAGCCAGCGAATAACAGACATGCTATGATGTGAAATGTTTTCATTTAGAATCGTGAAATGTAACCAAAGTGAGCTTTCATGGTTGAGAATGAAATCGATTGATTTTCTGAGTTTCCTACAGCAAGCGCAAAAGTAAATTGACCGGACGAAGTTGCAAGCGCAAAACCCAGTCCTACACCAAATGGATAATCCCTGAGATCACGTCTTTGATAAATAAGTTGATCATAAAAAACATATGCATAGCTCCTCTCTTCAAAAAATGACCTAAACTCCATGCGACTCAAAAAATAGTGTCTGGCAAAAATGGCCTTTTCATTGAAGCCTCTTAAAGTGGTAAGGCCACCCACCCGATAAAGCTCATTTTGTAGCAGCTGATCATTTTCAATTGATCCTGCTGTAAGGTGATGAAAAAATGCTTGTCTTTTGAATGTTTTTAATTGATAAGCAAACACCCCTTCGAATTGATAAAAATTGGTATTGGTCTGTATGGTATCATAATACGCATCAGGCACATCCAGATTTCGATCTACTGATTTTCTTCCAGCTCCACCCGAGGCTGCCCAAACCACTCCATCAGTCAGACGACCCAGATTCATCAAATTTCCCTGAGAGAGTCGCAAGCTGTAAAGTGATCGGGTAAATCCCGCCAGCCCGGTACCTTCTAAAAATTGAATATCTGTTGAGAGCAATGTCCCCTTCGTCTGTTCGTACTCCAAAAACAATTCGACCCGAGGTGCTATATAAGTATACACGCCGAGTCCAAACTGGCGGGTCAGAAACGTAGTATCCTGTTTCAGCAGATCAAACCGAAAGGATGGTGAAATTTTGGAATCTAAAAAAAATGGATGCTTGTAAAGAATATTCAATCGCTGTGATTCCTCCGAAAATCGCTCCCACGAGAACATAAATTGCTTCCCGAACCTAAACAGGTTTTGAATATCCAGCTCGATATTTCCTACCAAAGTTGAAGATTGGCTACCATTTTGCTGAAGTCCTAGAACACCCTGAAAGGTATTGGCTGCCTCCTCTTTGAGATCCAAAAAAACTTTCGCCTTCTTATTTCTAAAAGATAGATCTGTTGGACGCTGAATACTCAGAAAGGAAGACCGCTCAACTTTTTTACTGATCTGAGCATATGATCGCTCACTGAACTTGCCGCCCGGCACAATATCCAGTAGCTGATAGATATAGCTATGATTTGTTTTAATCGGGCTGAAGAAATATGCAGAATCATATGCGATCTCAGGACCGGATTTTATTTGCAGCTTTCCAGATAAAACTTCTCCATTTAAGCTCAAAGAATCCAACGATATCGAAGCGAATGGATATCCACTGTTTGAGTAATTATCAAGCTCCCTCTCCAGTTGCTTAGCAAGCTTCTTTCCTTTATATACATCCAGATTCACTTTGAGAGGCTCTCCTTTGTGAAGATAAATGTGCGATTCACCATTGCTTACAAGGGAATCAATTCCTGAGAAATAATATCCTTTATTGATCCATTCAAGTTGCAGCCTCTCAATATAGTTGGTGAGCTGAATCGTATCTGCGAACGTGCGACTATCTTTTAATTCTCCGTCCACAAAAACCTGAGATTTTATCTGCGCATGAGAAGCGCTGGCGTACACAAAAACCAACAGAATTAGAATTCTTTGCATCGGTCTTTGCAATTTAGCCCAAATCATGGCTGGCATCTATATCCATATCCCATTTTGCAGGCAGGCATGCCACTATTGTGACTTTCACTTCAGCACCAACCTGAGCAGGCAGGATGAAATGGTGGATGCCATTGCCCATGAGATTGTAAGTAGAAAAGATTACCTGCAAGATGAAATAGTGACTATCTATTTTGGTGGTGGTACACCTTCATTATTATCGGGACCACAACTCGAAAAGCTACTGGAGAGTATTCATCAAAACTTCACTGTGTCAAGCACAGCAGAGGTTACTTTAGAAGCTAATCCGGAAGATCTGACAAAAGCGCAATCAGAAGCATTATATAAACACGGGATCAATCGGTTGAGCATCGGCATCCAGACGTTTGATGAACAGAAGCTTCAGTGGATGAATCGGATTCACTCATCGGAAGAGGCGGTTAAAGCTTTCAGAAATGCAAGATCGGCAGGATTTGAAAATATTTCGCTCGATTTGATTTACGCCATTCCCAATCATGATCGAAACGCCTGGGAAAAAGACCTTAAGGCCATCACTTCTCTTGATCCCGAACATATCTCTCTTTACGGGTTGACGATCGAAGAAAAAACGGTGTTTGGGAAATGGGAACGTGAGAACCAACTTATCCAGCTGCCGGAGGATGCTGCTGCTGAGCAATACCTGTTCGCTATTGATTTTTTGACTGCCAATGGATATATCCAGTATGAGGTCTCTAATTTCGGAAAAAAAGGATATCACTCACGTCACAATCACTCATACTGGGCAGGCACTCCTTACCTGGGAGTTGGTCCCGGAGCACATTCATTTGATGGGAAAAATACAAGAAGCTTCAATGTGCGCAACAATGTCAAATACCTGAAGGCAATAAACGAGAATCTGGAATATTCTGAGCAAGAAGAACTTTCTGATATTCAGCGGATCAATGAGCGAATTCTTACCGAGCTTCGAACATCCGGAGGAGTGGATCTGAAAATGATTGAGTCACTGTCCGGTAGTCGAGTTGAGGATTTACACACGACTTTCCTACAGGAAATCCATGAAAAAAACATGATTGAAATGACTGGTGATTTTCTGCGATTAAAGCCACACGGGTTTTTAGTGGCAGATGAAATTGCTTTACGGCTGTTTTTCCCTGAAGAGTAGTCTTCACTGTATAAATTGCTTAGGGATAATCGGCGATAAGCTCTACTTTTGAAGTTCAAATGGACGTAACAACAAAAAAGGCTCTCTTACTCTTAAAATCGCTGATCTTTCACTACCACGGGCTAGATGATGAGGAACGTGAAATGCTGGAAGCCTCTGCCAATCAAATGCAGGCGCACGAGGAGATGGAGTGGGCCAATAAGTTCATTGCCGAAGACTATCTCTCTGCTTTTGAACGCTCACGGGAATTCCTTTCCAAAATCTTTACGAAGATGAGTGAGACTGACCGCATCAAATACCTGATGGAAGTCTGGGAAGAGACCCACAAAAAAGGCTATGTGACCGAAATGGAAACCACGGCGATTCTGACACTATCCAAAGATTGGCACGTGGAAAAAGCATTTCTGGAAGAGGTGAAGGATTAAAGACTCATCATCTCTCGAAACCGTGCCGACTGCCTTCGGCTTACTTCGATTTTTTCGCCTCCTTTTAGCTGCACCAATAGTCCGCCGTTAAACCAGGTATCAATAGATTCTACCCAGCCAAGGTTGATGATGTGCTTTCTGCTGGCGCGGAAGAAGTGACGGTCATCCAGTCGCTCATCTAGCGCATTCAATGATTTGTGAATCATTGGTTTGAACTTGTCAAAATAGACTTTGATGTAATTACCATCCGATTCAAACAAGCGCACATCCTCTAGCTTTACAAACCAGCACTTGTCCCCGTCCTTCACGAAGACCTGATCTTTACTGCTCAGCTTTTGTTGCTTTGCGGGCTTGTCAGTCGATTTGATGGTTACCTTATTTAAGCTCTCCGTAAGTCTTTCCGGCTGTATGGGTTTGAGTAAATAATCGAGTGCGTTGTATTCAAAAGCCTTTAGTGCAAACTCATCGTAGGCTGTAGTGAAGATGACCTGAGGCACACGCTCCATCCCTTCCAGCATCTCAAATCCCGTTTTACCGGGCATCTGAATATCCAAAAAGACCACATCGGGATTGTGTTTTTCTATTTTTTCCACTGCCTCATCCGGATTAGCGGCTTCATCCACCACCTCTATTTCAGGGTGGTTGCTCAAAAGTGAGATCAGTTCTTTACGCGCTAAACGCTCATCATCAACAATTATCGCTTTCATGTAAATATTAGTCTTTTCAAAGGCCACATGGAATGCGCATAACTCTGATTGTAGCTAAGAAGCTGTAATGCCTAATTATGCTCATTTCATTCTGGTAGGTTAAATTACTTATATCTAATCGATTTCCCGCATTGAATAATCAATGGCGGGCAGGGTGATTGACGTTAAAACCGTGTTTTTGTTTTCGTTCTTTATTTCAAACTTGGCGGCCTCCCCAAATATCAGCTCCAGCCGTTTGCTCGTATTGGCCAGCCCGAATCCTTCTTTCACATCTATCGCCTTAGTTAACTGACCCGTATTACGGATTTGAAGCAGTAGTTGTTTCCTTTTTACGATGGTGGTTATACTGATTTCTCCTCCGTGCTTCAGGTTGGAAATGCCATGTTTAATGCCATTCTCCACTAAAGTCTGCAACATCAAAGGTGGAATCATGAATTTCCCCGAGTTGCGGTCAATGTCAAATTTGGTGACCAGCCGCTCCTCATAGCGAATGGATTCAAGCGCCAGGTAGTCCATGACTGTTTTCAATTCATCCATAAATGGAATCATTTTTTTTCGGTCACTCATAAGCGAATTTCTCAGAATGTGAGAAAGCTGGGTGATGGACTCTTTTGACTTACGCGGATTTTCATCGACCAGCGCCCGTATGCTATTGAGCGCATTGAAAATAAAGTGTGGGTTTAGCTGTGCTTTTAAGTTTTTCAGCTCCACCTCTCGTGCGGCTGTTTCTGCCTTCAGAGATTTATTATACCGTTCTACATAGTGAAAGGTGAAGTAAAAAATCACCCAGATAAAATAAACAACCCAATATCCCAACGTATTGATAAGCACCGTCAAAAACATCAGGTCTTGCCTGGAGATGCTGTTGTTGATGTATTCAATGATCAGCAAGTACCCATAGTTCAATCCACTAAGCAAAAAGGTGGTGATCAGCAGACGTGGAATAAGATAGCTAAGCCTTAGGTTAAGCCATCCTCTTCTGATGATTATGCTTCTCAAAAAATGAGTAGTGGCAATGAAGTATATCACTTGGTATAAGACACCTATTACCTGATCAGGATCAAAGCCCTGGGCGATGGTATAGAGGAAAACCTGAATAAATCCATAAATGCCCCAGCCCAATAGTTGGCAAAGCCAGTATATCCGTGTCTTAGTCATGAGCGGATAAAGCTAATGAAGTGCTAAATATTTTCTTGGTAGAATTATCACAGGAGCATGAATGAGTGGATGAGTGGTTTTTTAACAAATCATTAACTAAAACCCCTGATGAATTAATGAGATTTAACAAACCCGTGCAGTTATTCGTCGTAAAGAGGAACAGGACTAAACTCAAATTAAAAGGTTAAAAACAATGAAATCACTACTCTTACTGCTAATGCTCAGCGGTTCTATTTTACTCGGAGCTGCTGAGGCATCCATGCAATCCAATCAAGGATTGAGAATGCAAGTGGACACAGATCGGGTCTTTCAGAAAATGGTAAAAGTGTATAGCTACGATGGATCGCTCATCAAAGAATTTCCACTTAATGATGTAGCCAATAATGACATCAGCGTGGCTGATCATTTAATCTTGGAAGAAAGCGATTTTGCTTTCGACCATCGTGGAGACTATTACTATTTCGGGGATGCTGGTGTTGAGGCACTCATAAATTAAGCTCTTCTTTCAGGAATTTGGCGGTGTAGCTGCCTTCTACCTTCGCGATCTCCTCCGGGGTGCCCTGGGCAATGATTTGTCCTCCGGCAAAACCTCCCTCCGGACCCAGATCGATAATGTAATCTGCCACCTTAATCACATCCATATTGTGCTCAATGATCAGCACCGTATTGCCTTTATTCACCAACTTTTGCAATACATCCAGCAGGTGTTCGATATCCTGAAAGTGCAAGCCGGTGGTGGGTTCATCCAGGATGTAAAAAGTCTTACCGGTATCCTTCTTCGAAAGTTCAGTTGCCAGCTTTACACGCTGCGCTTCTCCTCCGGATAGTGTGGTAGCATGCTGCCCCAATGAAATGTAGCCAAGTCCTACTTCATCAAGTGTTTTAAGCTTTCGAACAATCCTTGGCTGATTTTCAAAAAACTCAACTGATTGAGAAACCGTCATATCCAGTACATCTGATATTGACTTGCCTTTAAACCTTACCTCCAAAGTTTCACGATTATATCGTTTTCCTTTACAGGTTTCGCATGGTACCAGTACATCCGGCAAAAAATCCATTTCGATCACCCGCATACCTCCTCCTCCGCAAGTCTCACATCGTCCGCCTTTCACATTGAAAGAAAATCGTCCAGGTTTGTAGCCCCGGATTTTCGCCTCAGGTAATTGTGCAAACAGACTTCTGATTTCAGAGAAAACTCCAGTATAAGTTGCCGGGTTGGATCTTGGGGTTCTACCGATCGGAGATTGATCTACCTCGATGATTTTATCAAAGTGCTCAATTCCTTTGATTTTCTTGTACGCCAACGGCTCCTGACGACTTTTGTATAAATGCTGACGCAGAATCGGATACAGTGTTTCATGAATTAATGTCGACTTACCACTTCCCGACACGCCAGTAACCAAAATCAAATTTCCTAGCGGCAACTTCAGGTCTACTTCCTTCAGGTTGTGCCCGGAAGCGCCATATAGCTCCAACCACTTTCCGTTCGCGCCTCTCCGTTCTGCAGGTATTTCTATTTTTCGTATGCCTTTCATGTAATCAGCGGTGGAGCTACCAAGCTCTAGAAACTCCTTAGGACTTCCTTTTGCGACAATGTGTCCTCCATGTCTGCCGGCACCCGGCCCAATATCCACGACCTCATCGGATGCCATCATCATGTCCTTATCATGCTCTACGACGATGACGGTATTTCCCAGATCACGCAGGTCTTTTAGTGCCTGGATCAATTTCACATTATCACGCTGGTGGAGTCCGATACTTGGTTCATCCAAAATATAAAGCACATTCACCAGCTGGGTGCCAATCTGTGTCGCTAGTCGAATTCGCTGAGCTTCTCCTCCGGATAGTGTTTTCAGAGGTCGATTGAGACTCAGATAATCCAGCCCGACATCCAATAAAAACCCAATGCGCTTTCGGAGCTCTTTGAGAATTTCTGTCGCAATCACCAACTGACGCTCATTGAGGCGATCTTCCAGACCAACCATCCATTCACCCAATCCCTTGATATCCATCTCCGCCAACTCGCCAATATGCTTATCAGCGATTTTGTAATGGAGAGCTTCTTTTTTGAGTCGGTATCCATTGCAGCTTGGGCAGGTTCTGGTATCCGTGAATTCTTTCACCCAGGCTTGAATTTTCTCCGAGCCACCGTCTTTTTGCTTCTCCAGAAAATTGATGATCCCCTCGAACTTGGTATGCCAATCTGTGCCCGGATATTTGACTGAGCTGACAGCCACCGGAACACTATCCCCGTAAAGCAACACATCAATTATTTCTTCCGGAATTTTATTTATTGGAGTGGAAAGGTTGACTTTATTTCTTTTCAGGATCGCATCAATCTTCTTGAAAATCCAGATGTCGCGATAATCCCCCAGCGGGGCAATTCCTCCGCGGCTGATACTTAATGAAGGATCAGGGATGACTGATTCCTTTGAGATTTCTTCGATGATGCCTAAGCCGTTGCACTCCTGACATGCACCATAGGGTGAGTTGAATGAAAAGGTATTCGGTGCTGGCTCATCATAGGCCAGTCCTGTTTCAGGATCCATCAAGTTTTTAGAGAAATGAGAAATGGTGCCATCCTCTTTTTGAATCATCATTACCCCGTCACCATGCCGCAGGGAAGTGTTTATGGATTCACGAATCCGCTTTTTATCCTTTTCGGAAACTTTGATCCGGTCAATGACAATTTCAATATCATGTGTTTTGTATCGGTCCACCTGCATCTTAGGCACCAGGTCCTGTATTTCACCATTTACTCGCACCTTCGTAAATCCCAGTTTTCGGATCTGGACAAAGAGTTCCCGATAATGCCCCTTCCGGCCTTTCACCACGGGGGCTAATAACACCAGTTTTTGACCGTCATAGCTTTTCAGGATCATTTCGATGATTTGATCCTCAGACTGTCGGGTCATTTTATTCCCTGAAAGGTAGGAGTATGCCTCACCTGCGCGGGCATAGAGCAGACGAAAGAAATCATAAATTTCCGTTACCGTCCCTACTGTCGATCGGGGATTCCGTGAGGTGGTTTTTTGCTCTATCGAGATAACAGGACTCAGCCCCTCAATCTTGTCTACATCTGGGCGCTCCATATCTCCGATAAAAGCGCGGGCATAGGCACTGAAGCTCTCCATGTATCGCCGCTGACCTTCTGCGTAAATTGTATCAAATGCCAAAGAAGACTTGCCACTGCCACTGATTCCCGTGATAGTGATGAGCTTGTTTCTCGGAAGCGTCACATCTATATTTTTCAGATTGTGCTCCCTCGCTCCAATTACCTCGATTACTTCCTCTCGCTTCTTCAATTTTTTTTGTTCCAATTAGAAGTTTGGACTCAGGTTGTATTTGGTATAGAATTCGTCAATGACATCCACTGCCTCTGTAGCTGTATCTACCACATGAAAAAGGTCCAGATCTGTTTCGCTGATATTGCCAATCTCCAGCATGGTCTTCTTCAGCCAGTCCACCAGGCCCGACCAAAACTCACGACCCACAAGAACGATTGGAAACTGCCCGATTTTTTTGGTTTGGATCAGGGTTAATGCCTCGAATAATTCATCCATCGTTCCAAACCCACCCGGAAGCACAATAAAGCCCTGGGAATATTTCACGAACATGACTTTGCGAACAAAGAAGTAATCGAAATCGATGCTCTTGTCTCTGTCAATATAAATGTTGTTGTTTTGCTCAAAAGGAAGGTCAATGTTCAGACCTACGGACTTACCACCCTGGGCATTGGCTCCTTTGTTACCGGCTTCCATGATACCTGGTCCTCCCCCGGTAATTACCCCATATCCATGACGGACCACCTTCGCTGCAATCTCTTCAGCTATTTTGTAATATTTGTCATCCGGCTTGGTCCTTGCTGAACCAAAAATGGATACACAAGGCCCAATCTTAGCCATCTTCTCAAAGCCCTGGACAAACTCGCCCATAACCTTGAAAATTACCCAGGAGTCCGCACTCTTTATTTCATTCCAGTCTTTCTCTTTGAAGGCCTCCAGTATGCGAGCTTCCTCCTCTCTGGAAATTGATTTCTTTTCTTCCATTCGCTATTGTAGTAAGTCCTGCAGCGCATCGTCTAACGCTGCAAATTGAAAATTAAATCCCGTGTCCTCTATTTTTTTGCTGGACACGCGATTGCCACCGACTAATATATCCGACATTTCGCCCACAATCAATCGGAGCGCAAATTTAGGAACATTCGGCAGCCAAAGTGGCCTTCCCAACTGACTTGCTACAGATTTGGTGAATTCTTTATTGGTTTTAGGATTTGGTGCTACTCCATTAAATACTCCGCCAATAGCATCTTGAAGCAAATGTGAAAATATGCCGCAGAGATCCTTAATGTGGATCCAGCTCATATACTGTCTTCCGGATCCGAGTGGAGCACCCACACCAAACCTGATTGGCTTGGCCATTTCTACCAGAGCTCCACCCTTTTCACTCAAAACAATCCCAATTCTTACTTTCGAAGTTTTGATCTTTAGCTTTTCAAATTCATCAACTTCTTTCTCCCAATCCTCCACAACATCAGCTAAAAAGCCCTCACCTTTAGCGGTGGACTCATCAACCAGTTGATCCCCTGTATCCCATCCGTATAGCCCTACTGCCGAGGCAGAAATGAAATGTTTAAGGCTCGGATTCAATTCTTTTACTTTCTCTCTAAGCAAACGAGTAGAATCAATGCGGCTATCATAAATCTCTTTTTTCCATGCATCTGACCATCTTTTGTCAGACACTCCAGCACCAGCAAGATGTATGATCGCATCCGCAGATGTGATGGCTTCATCTTCTATTTCGCCTTTTTTAACATCCCAGTAGAATGTCTGGTAATGTTTTTGCGTTGGATTGCGGGAAAGGTGTGTCACTTTGTAACCGGACGATGTGAGTAACTTGCTCAGCTCAGTGCCTACCAGTCCTGAACCTCCGGTGATAAGCACCGTTTTGATTGAGTCGTTTAGTTTTGTTGAAGTCATGAATACACGCGTTTATAAACATACTCTCGGATGCCTTTTTTTGTTCACCCTGACAGTGGGTTTTGCGCAAAAAAAGTATTCCCCGAAAGCCACTGCTGCACAATTATCCCTGGAAGGTAAGGCTTTAAAAGGGTATACCACAAACTTTGATTTTGGCTGGGAAGAGGTGAGAAGAGGGTGGTGGGAGTATGCAAGGGCATTTGGCGCTCCGTTAAATATGAAAACCTATTACAAGGTGACCGTGCCATCCCAGATTAGTGATGGTAACGTTGATATTGAAATCTTCACACAAACCACAGATGGTAACGGGGGCTCAGATTTCTTTCTGGGTGTAGAAAATGAAAAGTATAATGAGCAGGCCCTGGCCATGATACTGGATTTCAAAAAGGAATTTTACATCAAGGATTTATTAGAGCGAATAGAGGATAAGCAAGAAAAAGCTGATGACTTAAGCGATGAGTATCGGGATGCTGCCTTAGAGACGAAGAAGCAGGAATTGTTGAATCAGATTGCGGAAATTGAGAAGGAAATCGAGGGGCTAAAAGCAGAAATTAAAATGATAGAAAAAAAATAGGTTCCAAACTGGAACCTACTTTTCTCTATGCTTTAAATGATGACTGTCTTTAGAAATTATATGTGTACTTCAGCGTAAATAACCTTCCCGGTCTTTGGTCGGAGAATAGCGCTTCTTCACTTCCATTTTTATACACGAGTTCATTATTGTCGTTCAAAATGTTTGTCACTCTCAAACTCAAATTGGATCGATCAGTGATGTTTTTAGAAACTTTAAAGTTCAATGAATGGAATGGCTTGGTATACACTTCAGGTACCCTGGCGGCACTAACAAATGTAAGCGTCTCTCCCTGAACATTGTACGAAAGTGTGGCAGACAAATCTTGATTTGGCATTTCATAGCTTAGGAATGTGTTCACTGAAAAAGGAGCTTGCAAACTCATGTTTCTGTATCTGTCTACACCTTGCTCAGTCCCTCTAAAGTTTACTTCACTCTCATACTCATTCTCACCTGTCTCACTTACGGTAACCGTAGTTCTATCTACACGAGAGATGGTGTATGAATAGTTTCCTCCAATATTAAAATTATCCAATCGTGAATCAATAAAGCCCAGGCGCTTTCTAAACTCCACCTCAGTTCCATACGCAACAGCCTCACCTACATTTCGTGGGGTCACCTGGTTAGGAGCAACATCAAACGCCACAATGGCAATGTGATTTGTGAAATCTTTATAGAAGAATGACACAGAAGCCATCTCACCAGGGGTAAAGAAGTACTCCCATCTCAAATCATAGTTTAAGATATCAGCCTGCTTTGTATTAATATTTCCGATGAAGAAAATTCCTGTAATTGGATCCGCAATAAAAGCTTCTGACTTCTCTTTAAATGAAGGACGAGCCAATGTCTTATTGAAGGATGCTCGCAGATTCATGTCTGCATTCAGATTATAGATCAAACTGACTGATGGTAGCAGATTCGTTCTACTGAGAGTCTTTTGATCTTCCACCAATTCACTGGAGCCATCTTCCTGCTCCACGATTCCTGAGTAGAACATATTTGTAGACTCTAACCTAACACCATAAATAGACTTCAACTTATCAGTGATGTTCATCTCGTTCATCACATAACCGGCAGAAATATTTTGTTTACCATCATATGCGTTACTTGGATCGGTACCATTTTGTACATATAAACCGTTTGGCCTTTCAGAACTAATGGCATTGCCAGGAAGCAAGTCATTAGGATCTGAGCTATCCACATTGCTTGTTAGAAGGTTCCCATATAAGTAGTTGTACACATCAAATTCACGATCTCTGTATGTATATGCTCCTCCGAATTTCAACTTATTATTCTTATTCAGGTCATACTCCAAATCAACTCTAAAGCTTTCATTGATTTCAGACAGGTTTCTCCAGAAACGGTTTATCAATCCACCATTTCGGAAACCAAGCTGACCATCATCCTCATTAATCGCAGTTTCCCGATAGTCAGGCTCATATTGTCTGGAATAAATGATTGAATTCGCCCACGACAGCTGTAGTTTGTTATTCAATTTGTGTTTGCCAAACAAGATATTGTTACTCATCTGACGCTGTGTGTACGTCAGGATATCATTGTATAGGAAAGTTGGGTTGTTCAATGAAGAGTTGCTTCTGGTTCTATCCAGTGCCGAACTCACCCCATTTTGAATGTGTAAAAAGTTTGTGCCAATGGTTGAGTTTTTTGTTTTCGCAGCAACCGAAATCAACCCACTCCAAAGTACTTCATTAGAAGATAAGTCTCCTTTTGCGGTGAAATCACGAATTAGATCTACATCATCTCCTGTACCATCTCGTTCATACCTTCTTCGCTCAAATCCTTCAAAGTAATTGATACGATTTCGATAGGTGAATAAAGCATTGTATCCCCATGTCAGCTTTTCGCCCACAATTTGATTTCTGTGACTCAATGAAAAGCTACTATTCATGAAGCTTTTGTTTCGGGTACCTGCCAACGTTGGATCAAACAGATTCGTGGTTTCGTTATTCTGTGGTATTTCCTGGTTTTCAGTAACAGGCAACTCTCTTTGACCATTATCAAAGCCTAAAAAGTCTGTAGACGATCCTTCATAGCTCAGGTAGTTTGAGTTAAAGTGCATATCCGGATTATATCCTAAGCTAAACGAAACCGAGGTGCTTTTTTGATCCGGAAAGCTCTTTGTCTGAATATCAATCAGACCTCCCGTGAATGATCCGGTCAGATCCGGGGTAAATGTTTTATATACCAGGACATTCTCTAGAATACCTGTAGGAAATATATCAATCTGAACATCATTACGATCCGGATCCAGCCCTGGAATTACCATCCCATTAATCGATGTTTTGGTATAACGATCGCCAAGACCCCTTACATAAACATATTTGTCTCCCTGAACAGATACTCCAGTCACTCTTTTCATCGCTCCGGATAGATCACTATCTCCTATTTTTCTGAAGGTTGCCGAAGATATCCCATCAAGTGTATTGATGGACTTCTTTTGGACTAGCAAAACCCCGACATCATTGTCTTTGATTACTTCAGCTGTCACAACAACTTCCCCCAGTTGCTGAACATCTTCTTTCATCACCATATCCAAAATGGTGGCTTCACCCTCCTCAATTTCTACATCCTCAATTACAATATTTTGAAATCCAATGGATTGAAAAACAATGGTATGCGTTCCACCCGGTAGAGATAGTGAATAATTACCATCAAAGTCTGCTACGGCACCCATTGTTGTGCCTTGTTTTACAACGGTAGCTCCAAATAGTGCTTCACCTGTTGTCTCATCAATTACCTTTCCTCTCAGGTAGCCTTGCTGGGCAAATGCTACACATCCAATTAAATAAAGAAAGCTTGCAAAAAGTACGTTTTGTTTCATCTTGATCTTAAAAAAATATTATCGCTTTTTCCCTTTTATAAAGGAAAAGCACCCCGCTTTCACGGGATGCTTGTTTTGTTTATTCAGTAAATCTTATTCTTCAAATGAATCAGTATAAACAGAGAATGCTGCATTAACTGTAGTGAAAACAAGGTTTCCGTCTACCACATTCAATGCTGCATCTTCTTCCTCTTCCAATGTCTCAGGATCAAAAGAAGCTGACAATTTGATTGTTCCACCGTTCGCATTCAGGTTAGTAACAGTGCCTCTTGCTTTTGATTTGAAATCACAAGTGATAGATGCTCCACCAGTAGCCTGAATTGTTCCTCCAGATAGGGTGAAGTTATCTCTAGTTCCGCCCAAAAGATCACCTTCTCTTCCATCGATCTCAAGACCTTCATCAGAATCAGCATCTACAGTAACCAAGTAGTTAGAAACCGTACCTGCGTAAGACTGGTCAATATCAATTGCATCATCACCAACCTGAGTAACTACCAGATAGTCAACATCAACATTTCCTCCAAAGAATTCGATTCCATCGTCGCTGTTAGCATAAATTTCGATGTGATCGATAGTTGTTCCTGAACCTACACCACCAAGTGTAAATCCATTGATTTCATCCCCAGCAGCTGCGTCGATTACTGCACCACCGTGACGGATAGAGATATACTGGTACGTTCCGGAGTTATCATTGTCGGCATTACCTCCGTAAAGACCATTGGTATCATCTGCAGGTACTCCTTCGATTTGAGCAGGAACGGTTTCTTCAGAAATTTTTGCTTTTCCAAGTACTACCAAACCTCCCCACAAACCTTTGTCTGCAGCAGTAAGTGTTCCGTCATCATCAGTAGTCGTCATGATGATTGGGTTTTGTGCAGTTCCTTGGGCCATAAGCTTTCCGCCTCTGGCAATCATAAGCACTGCAGCATTCACTCCCTGAAGTGAACTGTTTCCTGTAACTACTGTGCCAGCTTCAATTGTAAGTGTTACTCCATCTAGAACTGTGATTCTACCATCCAGTTGGTGTACCACATCTGCTGACCATGTTGCATCTTCTGAAATGTTAGCAGTGTACTTTACAGTGTCAGGAATAGTTTGAGTTACTCTTGCTCCACTCTTGGTGAGCGTCCAATCAAAATTGGAATCATCCGGATCAACACCAGCAGCAGAAGCATCTGTAGATACAACCTCACCAACTGCAGCAGCAGCAGCTTCTAAAGCTGCTTCCTGAAGTTCAGCATCTGTTGGTGCCGGAGAACTGTCATCATCACCACAAGAAATCATGAATAATGTTCCTGTGATCAACGTTGCGATAGCAAATAATTTTTTCATTTCGTTTTTGCGATTTAAATATTTTGATAGATCAATTTGTACTCGCAAAATTGAAGGACCAATGTTAACTGCTATCGGGTAAGCCGTTACGAAATCATTAAATGAATGTGATGTTTGTTAGGCCACTGTTACAATTGTTAAGAAATTGTAAAGCCCCAACCATAAAATAATCTTTTGTGTCTATCGCTATTTTGCGATGTTAACCTTAGATAATATGGATTTAATGATGTCATGGGTAGAAACTTCATCCGCTTCTGCTTCATAGTTGAGCAGAATTCGGTGGTTCAGGACATCATCAGCAACCTCTTTTACATCTTCAGGTAACACATAGTCACGCTGGTTGAAAAAAGCAACTGCTTTAGCTGCAAGATTTAGGTTTATTGAGGCTCTTGGAGAAGCGCCAAACTGGATGTATTGCGCTTCTTCTTTGAGATTATAATCCATCGGATTTCGCGTGGCGAATACAAGCTCGATGATGTATTTCTCAATAGACTCGGAAATTGTTACTTGGTTGATTTCATTTCGGATAGAAAAAATATCCTCTTTGGTAAGAATCGTTTCCAGCTTAGGACTGAAGCTCATATTGGAGATTCGTCTCATCACCTCCAACTCATCTTCCTTACTCAAGTAATCCACATGGATCTTTAACATGAATCGATCGACCTGAGCTTCAGGCAATGGGTAGGTTCCCTCCTGATCAATTGGGTTTTGAGTAGCCATTACAAGGAATGGGCGGTCCAGTTTGTAGGTGGTCTCACCAATGGAAACGGTCTTTTCCTGCATGGCTTCTAAAAGTGCAGACTGCACTTTGGCTGGGGAACGGTTCACCTCATCTGCCAGAATCAGGTTGGCGAAAATTGGACCCTTCTTTACTTCAAACTCAGCTTTCTGCTGATTGTAGATCATGGTTCCCACTAAATCAGCTGGTAACAAATCCGGGGTGAACTGAATACGTTGAAAGTCTAGTTTCAGTACATCAGCCAATGCATTTACCGTCAGGGTTTTTGCCAGACCAGGTACCCCCTCAAGCAAAATATGCCCTTGAGTGAATAGCCCAATGAGCAATCGATTGACCATGTATTCCTGGCCAATCACTACTTTCCCAACTTCAGAAATTACCTTCTGGATTTTTTCCTGATGTTCTTTTTGAAGGTCTTTATTGATTGCCTGATCTTCCATGTTTACTATTTGAGTTTGGCTTGCAAAAATATGATTCCATTTCAAATTCAAAAGAACGATTTGAAGTATGGATAAATTATGGGATTTGTGGTTCTATTCATCCCGCGAAGCTTTCCTACGTTGCTCCGCCGTAAAAGTTCGTATAATCAGCCTTGTGCCTTTGTCATAAGTAAAATAACTCCAGATCCAGTTGTTTAATGTGATTAGCTTATTTCTAAAACCAATCAGGTAAAGAATATGGATAAACATCCAGATAAGCCAGGCAAAAAATCCTTTGAAATGTAATCCTCCGGGCATATCCACCACCGCTTTATTTCTTCCAATAGTAGCCATCGACCCTTTATCCAGGTACTTAAATGGCTTGAGCGGTTTATCTGAAAACAGTCTCTTCAGGTTCCCGGCAAGATGTTCTCCCTGCTGCATGGCCACAGGGGCCATCATAGGGTGCCCGTTCGGAAAATCTTTGGTTTCCATCATGGCCACATCACCAACAGCGAATACATAATCATGGCCTTTCACCTGGTTGTATTCATCCACCAAAATCCGTCCTTTCATAACCGATTCAGCCGGCAGCCCATCGATGATGTTACCCTTTACTCCGGCGGCCCAGATGACTGAATCACTTTCCAGCTGACCATCATTCAGCTGAACTACTCCATCTTCAAATGATTTCACCATGGCATTCAGCTTTACATTTACGCCAATCTTTTCCAGCGCCCTGAGCGCCTCCTTCCCTGATTTTTCACTCATTCCATTCAGCAAGCGATCGGACCCTTCCACCAGGTTGATTTGCATCCGACTAAAATCCAGATCAGGATAGTCAGAGGGCAAAATATGATTTCGAAGCTCAGCAAGTGCTCCACTCACCTCCACACCTGTAGGGCCTCCACCTACCACAGTGAAATTCATCATCTTGTCAAGTTTGTCTTTATCTTCTGTCAGCTCTGCCTGTTCGAAGGTCTGGAGAATATGGCTTCTCAAATCCAGGGCATGGACAACACGTTTCAACGGCAATACTTTCTTTTGCAAATCATCCTGGCCAAAGTAATTGGTAACTGACCCGCTGGCGATGACCAGGTAATCATAAGAAAGATTTCCGATCCGGGTTTGCACTTCCTTCTTTTCAAAATCAACGCCGGTAACCTTCACCATTCGGAAGATGTAATTGAAGTGTCCCTCAAAGGATTTCCTGAGCGGTCCGGCAATGGAATCCGGTTCGAGACCTGCAGTGGCAACCTGATACAAAAGTGGTTGGAAGGTGTGGAAATTGTTACGATCCAACATCACAACCTGGGCCCTTAATTTCTTCAATGCCTTAGCAAGTTTCAGACCTCCAAACCCACCTCCAATGATGATGATTCGAGGATATTCGGTATCAGGAACTTTGAGTTTTAGGTGTGAGGGTATGGACATAAATATGTTTTTGTATCTCAACGTACATCCCCTCGAATTGATTCTAAAAATCAGGTTTTTATCTGCTGAAAAACGAACATCATTTCAGTCGCAATTTGCCGGCATCTTTCTCCATAGACTTTCTCCTCATTCCCGCTTCCGTCGGACACTTTAGGGTCTTCATAAAAAAGCTTGATTCTGGTGTCCGCACCAAACACAATAGGACATTCCGAGTCTGCCTCAGAGCAGGTCATAATAGCAGCAAACCCCGAGCTTGGATTTACCGGATCATCAAACGTTTTGGAATAGCAGGCCATCGGTGAAGCCTCATCTGAGAACTTCACCTCATATCTTGGATTAGCTCCATCACTTTTTTTTACCACAAAACCAACTTTTTCAATGGCAGCAACAGCGTTCGGATGGAAGGCCGTGGCTTCAGTGCCGCCGGAAAACGTTTCGACTTTCACACCAAAGTGATGCGCCATGGTTTGCGCCCATATCTGACTCAAATGGCTCCTGCGAGAATTGTGTGTACAGATGAAATTGAGTTTCGGGTGATCCGTTTTTTTGATGTATTGAACCACCTGATTCAAGGTTTCTTTTCGGGACTCAGCTATTGACTGAAGGTCTAGTGAGGAGATGTATTGGTAAAGTTTTGAAATCATATTAATTAAAAAGTAAACAAAGGCTGCTGAAAAATCTGTGGTGTCATTTCGATAGAATCAAGAAATTCTTTCCTGTAAGAAAATCCATACTTACAAAGTTTAACTATTTCTCCTATCGTCGAAATGACAGCCTTTCAGCAGCCAATTTTAGTTAACAACAAGCCACAAGATCCTTCTTGCCTTCTTTTGCATCCTGACGACCACCCATTTTATCATCGTCTTTCAGGAAGTGGTATACCTCCCACTCATAGCCATCCGGATCCTTCACCCAGAATTTGTTCTGCACAGCAAAGCAACAAGAAGTATTGGTCTCCTCAAGCTCAATTTTCATCAAAGATTCCAACTCAGCTTTTTTCTCAGCCAAGTCCGTATCGCTGTTTACACGGATACCCATGTGTCCAAATTGCGGGCTTGGATTTTTCGATTCAATGAATGAAATCACCAAGCCGGGATTATCCAGCTCAAACTTGCTGTACCCTTTCTCAACCTTTACAGGTTCCTGCCCGAAAAGTCGCTTATAGAAATCGGTTGTTTGTTCAATGTTTGTGACATTCAGTCCTACATGAAATTTAAATGGTTCCATAGTTATATATTTAAAGTGTTTACTAATTGATGTAGCATTTTTCAAATTCAACTTCCCGTTGCTCATCTCCAATGATCCACTGGTTGCCATCCGGGTCCGTGAGCCCAATGGCACCATTCAGTTCTTCACATTGTTCTCTGAATCGTTGCTTCGTAGTAAAACGCCTCATACGGCCGTAAACCTCTACCAAGTCTTTCTCATTTACATGAAGTGAAAAAGGATATGTGGGAATAGCAGGGACCCTTGCTTCAGTAATGCTCAACTGAAGCTGAGGCGTTTCGAATCTCAATCGGTCTGGCCCGATCTCCTCCGGCATATGATTAAACAGTGCCCGATAGAAGACCAGACTTGTACTTAAGTCATTGCTTTGAAGTTGATATTTTTTCATTTATATATCGTATTATTACGATGAATTAATTCAAATTTTTTTAACAACACTCGGTTGGGTTATAGCTGTCCATCAGTCCTTGAAGTCGGGTTTTAACCGTATTCCAAACATCCGCATTGATGCAGTAGCACATCGATGTTCCTTC